>NZ_JBWCCW010000001.1:7630000-7633674 GCF_056279665.1 Mesorhizobium sp. USDA 3734 | reverse complement strand
AGTGATGTTTTTTCGATTTCTCGTGGAGTTATCCACGGGGCCGAAATTCGTGAGCTGGCTTGGCTGAATTGTGAGGGTGTTCTGCCGCCAACCATTCCCGTGATACGCCCCGAAATCTCGGCGCTGAGCGTGCATCATCGGCCTGAAAAAAGCTGTTGCGCCTCGATGGCCGCAGAGCAATTCCCTACCGGAGCGTCATTTAGAGCCGGTCCTCGAGCAATTCCGGCGTGATGTTCCGGCCAGCGTAAAAGATGCCCAAGATCAGCACCCGCTCGCCCTCGACGGCAAAGGCAATGCTGACGGCACGCCGGTAACCGACAATCCGCAGCCTAGCCGTGATCTCGACCCGCTGGGTGCCCCGCTGTGGAAAAGTCGACAGACCGAGACAATGGTCGCGGATACCCGCAATGAAATTCCAGGCGATCGCCGGCGACGCCCGTCGGGCTATATCATCGTAGAGTTGCTCCAGCTCGGACTCCGCCTTGGGGTGGAAGACAATCTGGTACTCCATCCCCTACTTGGCTTTCGCCTGCTTGGAGCGTTGACGCGCCTCCAGCCGAGAGAAGACCGTGTCGGCAGGGATGCCCTTCGTCGGATCCTGCCGGAGTTCAGCCAGGCGCCCCGGGATCTCCTCGCGCAGCCATTTCTCCCGCTCCGCCTCGAAATCCTCGAGCATGCGCAAGCCCGCACGGACAACCTCGCTGGCATTGTTGTAGCGACCCGATTCGAGCTGCTTCCTGATGAAGCTCTCATAGTGGTCATTCAAAGCGTAATTTGGCATTGGCAACCTCCTGCAGGGAATATGGGAGCGATCCGCGATCATAGCAATAGATATCAACTATTAGCAATATTGGCTGATTCGGCTGCCATACCTTGTCGCCATTCATCTCGGAGAATCGCTCCGTCGTCTGATTCGGAATGATCGAGGCGTCGCTTCAGCGTCCTAACGCCGCTTGACAAGGGCACTTGCGGCTATTGCCGCGTGACACGCCCGGCCTGCTGGCGCGATCAAGGATCCATGCGCAAGCCGATACTCCCGGTCGTCACTCGCTGTCGTGGCTGGCCACAAAAGCCGGCCGATAGAAAAAACACCCGCTAGATTCATTTCGTATTTCGTTGCAAGCCACCCACCGACATCACCGATGCCTGGCACGAGATCGGCTTGCATTGTTTCTCTGCCGTGGATTTGGCTTATGCGGCGCTGCCGGCGCTTGGAGCGCTTCAATCCGCGGGGGTGGTCTTGCCGGCGCTCTGAATGCAAACGCCCGCGGGCATCGCTACGAGCGTTTGATATTCGGCTGGCCGAGGATGGTTAGGCTGGATACAAAAACGGCCCGCCGGCTTGGTGCCAGGCGGGCTGTTATTGAGTCTGGTTGGGGGGACAGGATTTGGTTTTTGTCCCGCAGCGTCGGCTTGGCCTGCTTGCGGGCCGCTGAGCCAGGGCAGATCGATGGCCACCACAGCCGAATATCAAAACGGCCCGCACGCGGCGGGCCGTTTTGATATTTGGTTGCGGGGACAGGATTTGAACCTGTGACCTTCAGGTTATGAGCCTGACGAGCTACCGGGCTGCTCCACCCCGCGTCACCTCTAGGCAAGCGTTTGCTTGCGTTCCTAGGCAAGCACTTGCTTGCTTTATTGGACGTAAGCCGAGGCCTACAAATAGGTAGATGGCTTACCAACTGAAAGGGCCGCTTTCGCGGCCCGTGGTTTCCCGATTGGCGGGCCTTTTCGTAGAGAGAAGATTTCAACGTGCGTTTAGCAGACCTGGCAGCGACCTACTCTCCCGCGTCTTGAGACGAAGTACCATCAGCGCTGGAGCGTTTCACGGCCGAGTTCGGAATGGGATCGGGTGCAGCCGCTCCGCCATAACCACCAGGTCGGCAAAACGCACGTTGTTCGAGAAGCTTTTTGAGCGAATAGCAATGAGAGAGTAGCGAATAGGGAGATCCCCATCCTGATGCTCTCTCGGAGCTTATCGCTGGTCTTTGTTGTGCCATCCACCGTGTTTCACGATGGGCACAAGGAATGAGAACGATCAAGCCGATCGAACTATTAGTACCGGTAAGCTTCAAGCGTTGCCGCTCTTCCACACCCGGCCTATCAACGTGGTCGTCTTCCACGGTTCTCAGGGAATACTCGTTTTAAGGTGGGTTTCCCGCTTAGATGCCTTCAGCGGTTATCCCGTCCGGATATAGCTACCCTGCTATGCGGCTGGCGCCACAACAGGTCCACCAGAGATCCGTCCATCCCGGTCCTCTCGTACTAGGGACAGATCCTTTCAATATTCCTACACCCACGGCAGATAGGGACCGAACTGTCTCACGACGTTCTGAACCCAACTCACGTACCGCTTTAAATGGCGAACAGCCATACCCTTGGGACCTGCTCCAGCCCCAGGATGCGATGAGTCGACATCGAGGTGCCAAACAACCCCGTCGATATGGACTCTTGGGGGTCATCAGCCTGTTATCCCCGGCGTACCTTTTATCCGTTGAGCGATGGCCCTTCCACGCGGGACCACCGGATCACTATGACCGACTTTCGTCTCTGCTCGACTTGTCAGTCTCGCAGTCAGGCAGGCTTATGCCATTGCACTCAGCGAACGATTTCCGACCGTTCTGAGCCCACCATCGCGCGCCTCCGTTACTCTTTAGGAGGCGACCGCCCCAGTCAAACTACCCACCATACATTGTCCCGGACCCGGATAACGGGCCGCGGTTAGACATCCATAGTAATAAGGGTGGTATTTCAAGGGTGGCTCCACCTGAGCTGGCGCCCAGGTTTCAAAGCCTACCACCTATCCTACACATGCCACTACGAATGCCAATGTAAAGCTATAGTAAAGGTGCACGGGGTCTTTCCGTCTAACCGCAGGAACCCCGCATCTTCACGGGGAATTCAATTTCACTGAGTCTATGCTGGAGACAGCGGGGAAGTCGTTACGCCATTCGTGCAGGTCGGAACTTACCCGACAAGGAATTTCGCTACCTTAGGACCGTTATAGTTACGGCCGCCGTTTACTGGGGCTTCGATTCAGAGCTTGCACCCCTCCTCTTAACCTTCCAGCACCGGGCAGGCGTCAGACCCTATACGTCGTCTTGCGACTTCGCAGAGCCCTGTGTTTTTGATAAACAGTCGCTACCCCCTGGTCTGTGCCACCCTCCTCCACTTGCGTAGAAAAGGGTCACGCTTCTTCCGAAGTTACGCGTGCAATTTGCCGAGTTCCTTCAGCATAGTTCTCTCAAGCGCCTTGGTATACTCTACCAGACCACCAGTGTCGGTTTCGGGTACGGTTTATAAGGAGGAGCTATTTCCTGGAACCACGCAGCAGCCCGTTCAATCCGATAAGATTGGACTACCTCAATGATCCGTCACTACCTCCAAGCCCACGAATATTAACGTGGTTCCCATCGACTACGCGTTTCCGCCTCGTCTTAGGGGCCGGCTAACCCTGCTCAGATTAGCTTTAAGCAGGAACCCTTGGTCTTTCGGCGGGGGAGTCTCTCACTCCCCTTACGTTACTCATGTCAGCATTCGCACTTCTGATACCTCCACCACCCCTCACGGGTATGGCTTCATCAGCTTACAGAACGCTCCGCTACCGCTTGGCCCTTGCGGACCAAACCCTAAGCTTCGGTGTATGGCTTTAGCCCCGTTACATTTTCGGCGCA
>NZ_JBWCCW010000001.1:4802500-7625000 GCF_056279665.1 Mesorhizobium sp. USDA 3734 | reverse complement strand
GATCGACACGGCTTCCTTCGACGAAAAGAGCGACCTGTCCGCCGACGAGGTAGAAAAGGTGGTGCGCGAAGCCGGCACCGACCTCAGCGACGGCGCCGTGCAGGTCGCTTCACTTCACTATGTCGACCCGCAGCGATTCGGCGAAGCCTTTGCCGAGAGCATGGCAGGCTCCTACGACGTCAAGATCGTGCCTGAAAACGTCTCGGTGGCGCCGCGCGCCACCGCCGACGACCAGGCGCCGGCTTTCGCCGAGGAAATCATCCCCTTCACCAAGGATCTCGACGTCACTGAGGCTTTTGCTGATTCGGGCTATACGGGTGAGGATGCCACCGGCATGGCCGAAGCGATCACCAAGCTGTTGAACGCGACGGCGCTCAAGGCCGGAACCGTGCTGCGTGTCGGTCTCGAGGTTCACGGCGATGCCGCCAAGGTCGTGCGCACCAGCGTCTACGACCGGACCCAGCACATCGTCACCATCGCGCTCGACGACCGCGGCCAGTATGTGCCCGCGCAGGAGCCGGATCCAAACCCCGAATTGCTGACGGCCTTCGATGATTCGTCGGCGCCGGTGGTGGTGCGCGGCAACCTGCCCAATGTCTATGACGGCATCTATCGCGCCGCCTATTCCTACGGCATGTCCAAGGCGATGACGCAGCGGCTGATCAAGCTGCTGGCGTCCGACGTCGACTTCCAGTCCCGCCTCAACCCCTCCGACCGCATCGAAGTCCTGTTCTCGCAGCCCGATGGCGATGACCAGACCTCGGACAGCTCCGAGCTTCTCTACGTCTCCGCGACATTCGGCGGCCAGACGCGCAACTTCTACCGCTTCCAGATGCAGGATGGCGGCACCGACTATTTCGACGAGGACGGCTCGAGCGCCGAGCAGTTCCTGTTGCGCAATCCCCTGCCGGCCGGGAAATTCCGCTCCGGTTTCGGCGCGCGCAAGCATCCGATCCTGGGCTATGTCCGCATGCACACCGGCGTCGACTGGTCCGCGCCGATCGGCACGCCGATCATCGCCGCCGGCAACGGCACTGTCGAGAAGGTTGGCTGGGCCGGCGGCTATGGCAAACAGATCATCATCCGTCATGCCAATGGCTATGAGACGTCCTACAATCACCAGAGCGCTTTTGCCAAAGGCATCGAACCGGGCGTGCATGTGCGCCAGGGCCAGACCATCGGCTTCCTTGGCCAGACCGGCCTCGCCACAGGTCCGCATCTTCACTACGAGCTGATCGTCAACGGCACCAAGGTCGATCCGATGCGGGTCCGCCTGCCGGTCGGCAAGGTGCTCAAGGGCGATGACCTCGTCGCCTTCAAGCGTGAACGCGAGCGAATCGACGAACTGCTGAAGCAGGAAGACAGCGATTCGCTGAAAGTTGCGAGCGCCAAGATCGACGGTTGATCCGTCGGGCTTTTTAGATTTCTCAGCCCTGCGGATTCTCGACGCGCCGCGACCATGGCAGCCGTTCCCCGGAAATGGTCGTCCAGGCGATGACAGCCGCAAGCAGGCAAAGCAGCGCGGTCACCGAAGAGACGGCGGCAAACGCAGCGTCGCTGGCGGCGAGCCTTGCCGCATCGACGGCGGTCGCAAGTCCTGCCGTCGCCGGCTCGCCAAAGCCAGGCACGCCGGACATCGCATTGCCATCCAGTGCATTCGCGTAGACCCAGGCGGCGAGCGAACCCATCGCCGCCACCGCGATCAGGCCGCCAATGCGCGAGACGGCATTGTTGATGCCGGAGGCCGCACCCGTGTCCTTGTCTTCCACCGCCGTCATGATCGCGGTCGACAATGGCGACACGACCAGCGCCATGCCGAGCCCCATCAGCGCCATCAGCGGGAACGTTCCCGTCCAGAAATTGTGGATGCCGGCATGGGTGAGCAAGGCAAGTCCGGCAAAGGCGAAAGCCACGACGAGACTGCCACAAGCGATCGGAAAACGCGGCCCGATCCGGTCCGACAGCTGGCCGACCGGTCCTGACAAAAGGGCGATCGACGCCGACAGCGGCAGGAAGATGAAGCCGACCTCGGCCGTGCTCAGTCCCCAGCCGGCGATCAGCAGCATCGGCAGATAGAAAAGATTGGCCGACAGCGCGAAATAGAGAAAGAACGTGGCGACATTGGCGCCGGCGAAAGCGCCGACGCGAAACAGGCTGAGGTCGATCATCGGCTCGCGCTGCCGAAGCTCGAAGACGATGAAGACCGCCAGCAATACCACACCGGCGGCAATGCTCGGCCCGGCCATGTGGCCCTCGCCGCTGGCGCTCATCGAGGTCAACCCGTAGGCGAGCGCACCGAAAGCCAATGTGGCCAGCGCGGCGCCGCCGAGATCCAGGCTGCGTTTCTCCGTCGGTGCGTCGGCTGGAACCTTGGCCAGCAGAAGATAGATCGAGATCAGGCCGAGCGGCAGGTTGATGGCGAAGATCGCCCGCCAGATGCCGTCACCGAAAGCCGACAGCACGAAGCCGCCGAGCACCGGGCCAAGTGCCGTGGTCAGTGCTGAAGCCGCCGCCCAGATACCGATCGCCCGGCCGCGTTCCTTTTTCGGGTAGGCCTTGGCGATGATGGCGAGGCTGCCCGGCACCATGATCGCCGCGCCAATGCCCTGGACGGCACGAAATGCGATCAGCACCGCCGCATTCGGTGCCAGCGCACAGGCAAGCGAGGCGACAATGAACAACGCAATGCCTGCCACGAAGGCGCGGCGCAGGCCGAATCGATCGCCGGCAGCACCGCCAGCAAGGATCAGCGCCGAGAGCGTCAACGCATAGGCATTGGAAATCCACTGCGCCTCGGCCAGACTGGCGCCGAGGTTGACGCGGATCGCCGGCGTGGCGATGGCCAGGATCGAACCGTCGATGAAGCCGAGCGCCGAGGCCAGGATTGCCGCGATCAGCACAAATCGCCGCTGCGACTGCGGACAGAACGTTCCATTCGTGACCGGGCTGGTCAGCGGGACGGCGGCGGCTTCGCTCGGTGAATGCATGGAAACTTGCTTAGACCCCCAGCGCACCGGCAACAACCGGCCAGTGGCTTGCTGTCCTTGAAACCAGCCATTTGGAGCATGATCCCGAAAAGTGGAAACCGGTTTTCGGAAAAGATCATGCTCAAACGAAGAAATGGAGCCCTATCCCGAAAATCGGGATGGAACAGGCTACTGCCAGGGTCGCACCCTATCCGGATGCAAACGGCGGCAGCCGTGCTAGGTTTTCGGGAAGATGCAGACGGGGAGACATCGATGAAGCGGCCACTTGAAGCATCAGCGGAGGGACGCGGCCGTATCGTCGGCATTACCGACGGGGTATTCGCCATCGCGATCACCCTGATCGTTCTCGAAATCAGGGTGCCGGCGCACGAGGCGATCCATTCCGAACGCGAGCTGCTCGCCGCGATCGCTGCACTGGCGCCGCGCTTCCTGACTTATGCCTTGAGCTTCCTGACGCTGACCATCTTCTGGTTCGGCCAGCAGGCGCAGCATGGTCTGATCGCCAAGTCCGACAGACGGCTTGCCACGCTGAACCTCTGCTTTCTCGCCTTCATCGCCCTGCTGCCGTTCTCGACCGACCTGCTGGCCGACTTCCTCGAGTTCAGAACCGCGGTGCTGGTCTACTGGCTCAATCTGCTGATGCTCGGCGTCACGCTGTTCGCCAGCTGGCGCTATGCGGAGAAAAACGGCTTCCTGGCAGAGGATGTCGACGCGGAGACCAAACGCACGGTCTATCTGCGCATCGTCAAGGCGCAGATCCTGTGGGCGCTCGGCGCCGCACTCTCACTCGTCAGTCCCTTGCTCAGCATCGGCTTCATCCTGGCCGTGCAGTTGGTCTATGCCGCCGCACTTCGGAGTTCACTGCTGCGCAAGGTCATCGGCTGAAGGTCCGCCGACAAACTCCACCGTGACACCCGGCGAAACGAGTTTGGCCAGTTCCCGCGCATCCCAGTTGGTCAGGCGCACGCAACCATGGCTTTCGGTCTTGCCGATCTTCGATGGGTCCGGTGTGCCGTGGATGCCGTAGGTCGGCTTGTCCAGGGCGATCCAGACCGATCCGACCGGGCCGTTCGGGCCTGGCGGAATGGTCAGGACCTTGTCGTTCTGGCCCTGCTTGAAATTGATGCTGGGGTTGTAGGTGTAGTTCGGATCGAGCGCGACGCGCGATACCGTATGCGTGCCGGATGGTGACGGCGTATCCGACGAACCGATGGTTGCGGGATAGGCTGCTACCAGCTTGCCGCCGGCATCATAGGCGAAAACCTCTTTCTTGTCCTTGTCGGCGACGATGCGGGCAACCGGCGTCGAGACCAGCCTGCCGAAATTGGCGACCTTGATGATCGTGCCGGGGCGATTGAAGTTGACGTCCGGGTTGAGCGCCTTGAGGTAATTCTCGTCCATGTGGAAGCGCTCCGCCAGCGCCTCGGTCACCGACGTGTAGGCCATGCGGTCGAGTTGGGCCTTCTGACTGTAGTCTTCAGGGATCGAGGCGACATAGGGACCGGCCGCATCTTCCGGTGTGATGGTGTAGTTGGCGAAGGCATCGCCCCCGGATTGCGCCAGTGCCGCCTGGATGCCGACCGCGTCGGTCGATCGCAGATTGCTGCCGGTGATCTGGTTGTAGGCGGCGAGCGCCTTGTCGACATTCGAACCGAAACGCCCGTCGATGACGCCAGGCGAAGCGCCACCGCGATCGAGCAGCACCTGAAGTGCGGCGACATCCTGGCGCGCTCCCAGCGAAAGCGCCGGGGCAACAGTGGTCTTGTCGCCAGCCTTCGGCGGCAGCGCCGCCTGATCGGCGGGCAGCGCCTCTTCGGTGGAAGTTGCAGGCTGGGCAGGGTCTATCGAGGCCTCGTTCAGCGGCTGACGCTTGATGGTACCCGGCTTTGCCGGCTGCGGCGCGTCGGGATAATTGTTGTCGTAACTGCCATCGTCCTGCGGTGCCGGCGGATAGGCATCCACGGAATTGTCACCGTAGGGATCGTATTCGTCCGCCGGCGGCGGGATAACCCGGCCTTCCTCTTCCAACTGCTTGCGGCGGAACCGCGCCATGTCTTCCGGATCGTCGAGATAGTAGCGGTCGTCGCCCTCGGGGGCGCGGCCCAACTCGCGCAGACGTGTCTCCCGGCGCAACGCGCGGCGGTCGAGCCGGGTCTGCGGCGGCTGGATGGCGATAACCTTGCCGGTATCGGCGTCGACGATGACGCGGTTGCCCCTGGCGTCGTAATAAATGTCAAGATTGCCGTCCTGGGCGAGCAGGATGCCGCCATCATTGGCGGCACGGACAATCGGCGGTGCGCTGTCCTGTGTCGGCGTGGCGAGCGCGCCTGAAAAGGGCATCCCGGCTGCAAAGGCCGAAAGGGTCAAGATCGTGCGGAACATGGTAGCCAAACTCTCCGGTCCGTAATTGCCGCCGCCCGGCAGTGTCCCTGCAAGGCGAACCCCTTCGCCAGCAAACCAGTTACCTACCATATGGTTCCAACATGAACCGGGCATGAAGATGGCGGTTTTTCGGCGCCTCGAGGAATATTAGCTAGCTTGCGGCGAGTCCCAATTCCTTGCGTGCCTGCCTGGTCAGCTTCAGGGCGACAAGGCGATGGCTCTCGCGCAGATAATCCTTCAGCGCAGCATCATCCATGCTCTGGCTTGTCCGACGCTGGATCCACGTCATGCCGCGCGAGGCAAGGTAGGGCGCGGGCCGCAGGCCCGGCTGCTCCTTGAGCACATCATAGGCGATATCGGAGCATTTGAAGGTGACGAAGAGCTGCTGGCCCTGGTCCCAGCCGCCGATCGCGAAGACCTTGGCCCCGACCTTCCAGACATGGGCGCCGCCCCACTGGACGACATGGGTCGTCGAGGGCAGCGAGGCGCAAAAGCTGTTGTAGTCGTCCAGCGTCATCCGCGCCCCACATTTGTATGAAAAAGCCGCGCATCCAGCTGGACGCGCGGCTTTGGATCAGGCTGCCGCTTCCGCCGCGACGATCGTAGGCTTCGAGCGGAAGTTTAGCCGGTCGGAACCGGCTGTCACCTTGACGGTCGAGCCGTCGAGGATATCGCCGAGCAGGATCTTCTCCGCCAGCGGGTCCTGCAATTCCTTCTGCATCACCCGCTTCAGCGGCCGCGCGCCATAGGCCGGCTCATAGCCCTTGGCCGCCAGCCAGTCGATCGCCTCCTGGTCCAGCGACAGCGTGATCTTGCGGTCGACAAGCAGGCTCTCCAACCGCTTGAGCTGGATCTCGACGATGCGGCCCATATCCTGCCGGCGCAGCCGGTGGAACAGGATCACCTCGTCGACGCGGTTGAGGAACTCCGGCCGGAACGATGCCCTGACGACATTCATCACCTCGTCGCGAACCTGGTCGACATCCTGGTCCTCACCGAGATTGACGAGATATTCGGCGCCGAGATTCGACGTCATGATGATCAGCGTGTTGCGGAAGTCGACCGTGCGGCCCTGGCCGTCGGTCAGGCGGCCGTCATCGAGCACCTGCAACAGCACGTTGAACACATCGGGATGCGCCTTCTCGATCTCGTCGAACAGCACGACCTGATAGGGCCGCCGCCGTACAGCTTCGGTCAGCGCCCCGCCTTCCTCATAGCCGACATAGCCGGGAGGTGCGCCGATCAGCCGGGCGACCGAGTGCTTCTCCATGAACTCCGACATGTCGATGCGCACCATCGCGCTCTCGTCGTCGAACAGGAAGCTGGCGAGTGCCTTGGTCAGTTCGGTCTTGCCGACGCCCGTCGGCCCGAGGAACATGAACGAGCCGATCGGCCGGTTCGGATCCTGCAGGCCCGCGCGGGCGCGCCGCACCGCTTTGGAAACGGCTTGCACCGCCTCGCCCTGGCCAACGACGCGCTTGCCGATCTCGTCTTCCATGCGCAGCAGTTTGTCGCGCTCGCCCTGCAGCATCTTGTCGACCGGAATGCCGGTCCAGCGAGAGACGATATGGGCGACGTGGTCTGGCGTGACCACCTCTTCGACCATGCCGACCTTGCCGTCCTGGGCCTCGGCCTCCTTCAGCTTCTTTTCCAGTTCCGGGATCTTGCCATAGGCAAGCTCGCCGGCGCGCTGGAACTCGCCCTTGCGCTGGGCAATGGCGAGATCGTTGCGCGCCTCATCGAGCTGCTTCTTGAGATCGGCGGCCAGCCCGAAGCTTCTGCTTCTCGGCCTGCCACTTGGCGGTGATCTCGGTCGATTCCTCCTCGAGGCCGACGAGCTCCTTTTCCAGGCGGGCGAGCCGGTCCTTCGAGGCATCGTCCGTCTCGACCTTCAGCGCCTCGCGCTCGATCTTGAGCTGCATGATGCGGCGATCGATCTCGTCCAGTGCCTCGGGCTTGGAATCGACCTGCATGCGCAGCCGCGATGCGGCTTCGTCGACCAGGTCGATCGCCTTGTCCGGCAGGAAGCGGTCGGCGATGTAGCGGTTGGACAGCGTTGCCGCCGCCACCAGCGCCGAATCCGAAATACGCACCTTGTGGTGCTGTTCGTACTTCTCCTTCAGGCCGCGCAGGATCGAAACGGTGTCTTCCACCGTCGGCTCGTCGACGAACACCGGCTGGAAGCGCCGGGCAAGGGCTGCATCCTTCTCGACATGCTTACGATATTCATCGAGCGTGGTGGCGCCGACGCAGTGCAGCTCGCCGCGCGCCAAGGCCGGCTTCAGGAGGTTCGACGCATCCATGGCGCCGTCCGCCTTGCCGGCGCCGACCAGCGTGTGCATCTCGTCGATGAACAGGATGATCCCGCCAGCGGCAGAGGTGACTTCCGAAAGCACGGCCTTCAGCCGCTCCTCGAACTCGCCGCGATATTTGGCGCCGGCAATCAGCGCGCCCATGTCGAGCGCCATCAGCTGCTTGTCCTTCAGCGATTCCGGCACGTCGCCATTGACGATGCGCAGCGCCAGGCCCTCGGCGATCGCCGTCTTGCCGACACCCGGCTCGCCGATCAGCACCGGATTGTTCTTGGTGCGGCGCGACAGCACCTGGATGGTGCGGCGGATCTCGTCATCACGGCCGATGACCGGATCGAGCTTGCCGGCACGCGCATCCGCGGTCAGGTCGCGCGCGTATTTCTTCAGCGCATCGTAGCCCTGTTCGGCACTCGCCGAATCGGCGGTACGGCCCTTGCGGACGTCGTTGATGACCTGGTTGAGCGCCTGTGCGGTGACGCCGGCCTTGGCCAGGATGTCGGCGGTCTTGGCCGACTTCTCCATGGCAAGCGCCTGCAGCAGCCGCTCGACGGTGACAAAGCTGTCGCCTGCTTTCTTGGCCAGTTCCTCGGCGGTCGAAAACACTTTGGCCAGTGGCTGCGCCAGATAGAGCTGGCCATTGCCGCCCTCGACCTTGGGCATCGCTTCGAGCGCCGTCTCGACGCCAAGCTTGACGTCGCGGACGTTGCCGCCGGCGCGCTCGATCAACGATGCGGCCAAGCCCTCGTCGTCGTCGACGAGTACTTTCAGGATGTGTTCGGGAGTGAACTGCTGGTGGTTGCGGGAGAGCGCCATGGTCTGCGCGGACTGGATGAAGCCGCGCACGCGCTCTGAGTATTTCTCAAGGTTCATATCTGTCTCCTTCCGTCACCGGCCCGCTTTGCGGCACCGGATCAGATTGCGGTGACGAATCCGCCCGTTCGAGCCGGATCCTGTTCAGCCGAGATATGGTGCATAGGCCATGCTGTCTCAAGACGCCTTGATGTCGGTCAACGCATAATATTCCATCGCAGCGCAAAACAAAAACGGCGGAGATTTCTCCCCGCCGCTCAACGTCTTGAAATGTCGTTCGATCAGTTGTCGATGTCGACAATGACCGGTTCAGCATTGCCGCTGTCGATCGGGGCCGCAGCAGCCTCACCGGCATCGGCCCCGGAATTGGCATTGTCGCCGCCGCCGTCAACCTGATCGGCGTTGACGCGCGGACGGCGCGGACGCCTCGGGCGACGGGCAGCACCGCTTTCGGCAGCCGCCTCGTTGAGCTCGGCCTGGGCGGCAAGACCTGCCGGCGACAGGTTCTCGAACAACGGAGCCGGTTCGGCCGCTGCAACGGATTCCGTCGGCGAAGCGGCTTCGGCTTCTATCGGAGCCTCGTTGCGCTGGGGCTGACCACCTTGCTCCGCAGGCGAACCGAAGTCGCGCTGGCCGTTCTGTCCGTAACCGCCATTGGGGCGACGATCGCGATGGCGTGCGCCATTGTTGTCGCGGCCACCATTGTTGCGCCCGCCATTGTCACGCCCGGCATTGTCGCGATTGTCGCGGCCACCTTCCCGGTTGAGCGCGACCTCGGCCGGCATGCCTTCGATGACCGGCTGCGGGCCGGCGCCATGGTTGATCACCGGCACCTGGACGTCGGAAACAGTGTTGCTGTTGTTGCCGCTGTTGTCGAAATCGTCGCGATCATCGTCGCCGTCATCGTCGAAATCATCGCGATTCTGCTGCGCGTTCTGGATCGGCATCTGCGCCTGCGCGGCCGCGATGATGCGATTGTAATGTTCGGCATGCTGGAGATAGTTCTCCGCCATGACCCGATCGCCGGAGCTGTGTGCATCACGGGCAAGGGTGGCGTATTTTTCGGCGATCTGCTGAGCCGAACCGCGGATCTTCACGTCCGGGCCATTGCTCTCGTAGTTGCGCGTCAGGGGATTTGGTCCCTTGCGGTTGTTGTTGTTATTGTTGTTATTGTTACCACCGCCGCCGCCATTGTTGTTGCGACCGCGCATGCGCCTGTTCTGCTGTTGTGGCCTCATCAAACTCTCTTCATCTTGAAATTTTCGAAAAACTCTTCACGAACGGAGGCGCTCATGCAGCCAGCCGTTTCGTCTCTTCACCGGCGTTCGCCCGCATCAATTGCGTTGGCGCCACGTGCCATCCTGTTCCGGTTACATCACTTGCCGGACGATTCCCGCACGAAGCTTGGGCATCGTTTGCGCAAGAAGGCAGCTATTTCCAAGGAAAACCGAATCGCTAAGAGCACTGCCTGCTTCGTCTCATCCGGTTAAGGCGACCCTAGCCGTATTCCCCGGTATTGCCAAGCGCTTTTTTGCATTGCGTCAAGGCTTTATCCTTTCAAAGACAATAACCCTGTCGTTTCCACCGAGGTCACGAAAAACACCGCCCGGGACGTAGCCGGCTACAGCGAATATCTCGCAGACCTCATTGTGCTGCGTGTGGCCGATCTCGACCGCGATCTTGCCTTCAGTTTCCAAAAACCTTGCCGCCTCCGCGGCAATGATCCTGTAGGGGTTCAGACCGTCCGCGCCGCCATCCAAGGCCAGGCGCGGGTCGAAATTGCGGACTTCGTCCTGCAGATTTCCAATGTCTTCGGAAGGTATATAGGGAGGGTTTGCGGCAATTACATGGTACCGACCGGAAACTTTTTCGAACCAGTCCGACTGAAGCGCCGTGAATCGGCCTGCAAGGCCCAGTTGCCCGGCATTGCGGGCCGCCGTCGCCAGCGCGCCCGCGGACCGATCGACGCCGGTGGCGTTAGCTGTCGGCACAGCGCTGAGCAGCGCCAGTGCAATGGCACCGGTGCCGGTGCCAAGATCGAGGATGCGGCATTCGCCTTCCCGGACTGCCACGGCCCTGACGAAGGGCAACATCGCATCGACCAGCGTTTCGGTATCCGGCCGCGGCTCCAGCGTTTCCGGCGACAGCGACAGGCGCAAGCCGTAGAATTCGCGATAGCCGAGGATGCGGTGCACCGGCTCGCCGCCGGCGCGGCGTCTTAAGGCGGCATCGATTTCGGCAACAACGCCAGCATCGACCTTGCGTTCGGAGCCCGCAATGGCTTGCGTGCGTGTCGTGCCGGAGAAATGCTCGACGATCAGCCTCGCATCGAGCGCCGGATCATCGATAGCGGCGGCGGCAAGCCGAGCCTGCGCTTCCCGCAGCAACTGCCCCAGCGTCTCGGGCAGTTGATCAGCCATCGATGCCGATGTCGGCAAGCAGCTTGGACTGGTGATCGGCAATCAGCGCGTTGATGATCTCGTCGAGTTCTCCCATCATCACCCGGTCGAGCTTGTAGAGCGTCAGGTTGATGCGGTGGTCGGTGACGCGCCCTTGCGGGAAATTATAGGTGCGGATGCGTTCCGAGCGGTCACCGGAACCGACCTGTGACTTGCGCGATTCGGAGCGCTCTTCGTCCGCCTTGCCGCGCTCCAGGTCATAGAGCCGGGCACGCAGGATCTGCATCGCCTTGGCCCGGTTCTGGTGCTGCGACTTTTCCGCCTGCACCACCATGATGCCGGTCGGCAAATGGGTGATGCGGACAGCCGAATCGGTGGTGTTGACGTGTTGACCACCCGAACCCGAAGCGCGCATCGTGTCGATGCGGATGTCTTCGGCCCTGATGTCGATGTCGACCTCTTCGGCTTCGGGCAGCACGGCGACGGTTGCCGCCGACGTGTGGATGCGCCCGCTCGCCTCGGTCGCCGGCACCCGCTGCACGCGGTGCACGCCGGATTCGAATTTCAGATGCGCAAAGACGCCCTTGCCCGAGACGGTGGCGATGATTTCCTTGAAACCGCCGGCATCGCCATCGCTGGCTGAGGCGGTCTCGAAACGCCAGCCGCGTTCGGCAGCGTAGCGCTCATACATGCGAAACAGGTCGCCGGCAAAAAGCGCCGCCTCATCGCCGCCGGTGCCGGCGCGGATTTCGAGGATGGCGTTCTTGTCGTCGGCGGCATCCTTGGGCAACAGCAGGATCTGGATATCCTTCTGCAACGCCTCGATGCGGTCCTCGACCTCCGGCAACTCGGCTTCGGCGAGCGCGCGCATCTCGGCATCGGTGCCCTTGTCGGCAAGCATGGCTTCGAGGTCGGCCTGCTCATGCTCGGCCAGGCGCAGTGCCCTGACCTTGGCCACCATGTCCTGGATTTCGGCATATTCGGAGGCCATGCGCACATAGGCATCCGGCGCCGGGCCAGCCGACATCTGTGCTTCAAGCATCTCGAAACGCTTGACGACTTGATCCATACGATCGCGGGGCAGGTTGACCATGATGAGGGTGCTACAATGGAATCGAACGGTCGTCGGCAAAGGCCTGCAGCAGCGCCCGCATCGGCAAGCCCTGCGCCGGCGCCATCAGATTGTCGTCGAAGAACGCCTCCAACTCATCCAGCGGCAGTTCCGTCAGCATCGCCTTGACCGGGCCGATCGAGGCCGGCGACATCGAGATCGAGCGGAAGCCGAGGCCGATCAGCGCCATCGCCGAAATCGGCTTGCCGGCGAGTTCACCGCACAGGGTGACCGGCGTGTGGTTGCGGACGCCGGCATCGGCGATCTGCTTCAGGACGCGCAGGAACGGTGCCGACAGAGTGTCGAAGCGGTTGGCCAGTTGCGTGTTGCCGCGGTCGACGGCCATGACGAACTGGAACAGATCGTTCGAACCGACCGAGACGAAGTCGACCGCCTTCATCAGTTCATCGAGCTGGAACAGGAGCGACGGCACTTCAAGCATCGCTCCCAGCTTCAGGCTGGTCGGCAAATGATGGGCAAAACGCGAGAGATGCCGCACTTCGCGGTCGATGATCTCGCGCGCCTGGGCGATCTCGCCAAGTTCGGTCACCATCGGCAGCATCAGCTTGAGCTCGCGCCCGCCACTGGCCTTGAGCAGGGCGCGGATCTGGGTGCGCAGCAGCCCCGGCCGGTCAAGCGTCAAGCGGATCGCCCGCCAGCCGAGCGCCGGGTTCTCTTCCTGGATCGCGCCTTTGAAGTAGGGCAGCACCTTGTCGCCGCCAATATCGATGGTGCGGAAGGTGACCGGCTTGCCGCGCGCCGCCTCGAGCACGTCGCGGTAGAGCTTTTCCTGGGCCTCGGCCCGGGGAAACGTCGAGGCGACCATGAACTGCAGTTCGGTGCGGAACAGGCCGATGCCGGCCGCACCCGCTTCGGCAAGCTGCGGCAGGTCGACGGCAAGCCCGGCGTTCATCAACAGGTCGACCTGGACACCGTCCCTGGTCGTCGACGGCTTCTTGCGCAGCTCGCGATAGACCTCTTGCCGGCGCGCCCGGAAACGCACTTTTTCAGCATAGGCGGCCTCGAGATCGGGCTGCGGCCGCAAATGGATCACGCCCTCTTCGCCGTCGACGATGATGGCGTCGCCGTTTTCCGCCATGGAAACGGCGCCCTTCATCTGGCCGGCGACTGGGATGCCCATGGCGCGCGCGACGATAACGACGTGGCTGGTGGCGGCACCATCCTCGAGCACCAGCCCGCGCATCTTGTCCCTGGGATAGTCGAGCAGTTCGGCGGCCCCCATCGAACGGGCGACGATGATGGCGTCCTTCGGCAGCGATGCCGCGACATCCTCCGGCCCGCGCCCCATCAGCTGGCGCAGCAGCCGGTTGGCGAGGTCGTCGAAATCGCTCATCCGTTCGCGCAGATAGGGATCGGTCATGTGCAGCATGCGGGCGCGCATGTCGCTCTGTACCTTTTCGACGGCTGCTTCCGCCGTCAGGCCGTTGCGGATCGCCTCTTCCAGCCGGCGCACCCAGCCGCGATCGTTGGCGAACATGCGATAGGCTTCCAGCACCTGGCGATGCTCGCCCTCGAAGGCGACGTCGCGGCGTTCGAGCATGTCGTCGATCGAGAGCCTGAGCGAGCCGAGCGAGGTTTCGAGCCGGCGGACCTCTTCCTCGCTGTCTTCGTTGAACAGATTGGTGACGACGATGCGCGGCTCGTGCAGCACGACATGGCCAAGCCCGACGCCGTCATTGAAGGAAAGGCCGGTGAAGCTGACCGGACGGCGCAGATCGAGCTCGAGGCCAGGCCTGGTCAGCCGCGCCAGATCGCCGGTGGCGATCATCTCGGCGATCACCATCGCGGTGGTTTCCAGCGCCTCGACCTCGTCGTCGCGGTAGTGGCGCATGGTCTTGTTCTGCACCACCAGAACGCCCAGCGTGCGCCCTGCCCGCAGCACCGGCACGCCAAGGAAGGAGTTGTAGATCTCTTCCCCGGTCTCCGGCAGGTAAGCAAAGGCCGGGTGTTCCTGCGCATTCGAGAGGTTGAGCGGCCGCGCACTGGCCGCGATCGTGCCGACCAGGCCTTGCCCGAGCCGCAACTGCGCCAGGTGGACGGCGTTCGGGTTCAAACCTTCGGTGGCATAGAGTTCGAGAACCGAATCGGCGCGCAGCACATAGAGCGAGCACACTTCGGCGACCATGTTGGAGGCGATGTCGCGCACGATCCGGTCAAGCCGCTCCTGCGGCTCCAGCGGCTCCTGCATGAGCTCGCGGAGCCGTTTCAGCAAAACGCGCGGGCCACTGGCCTGATCACGCATCGCGGCTTCTTCTCCAATGGGCATTCTTCCCGCCGCAGTTTCCACTGCGACCGGCGCACACGCAACAACTCAAATCGTTCTCGCTACTGCTTATCCAGACCGTAGACGGAATGCAAAGTACGAACCGCAAGTTCGGTGTACGGACCGTCGATCAGGATCGAAATCTTGATCTCGGAGGTCGTGATGGCGCGGATGTTGATCGACTTGTCGGCCAGCGCCTTGAAAGCGGTGGCGGCGACGCCGGCATGGCTCCTCATGCCGATGCCGATGACCGAAACCTTCGACATGCCGGCTTCCGACTGCACGACATCGTAGCCGATCGACGCCTTGAGGCGCTCGAGCACGGCCAGCGCCTTGTCGACATCGCCCGACGGCACGGTGAAGGTCATGTCGGTGAACTTGCCGTCCTCGGAAATGTTCTGGACGATCATGTCGACATTGATGTTGGCCTCGGCCAGCGGCCCGAAGATGCCGGCGGCGACGCCCGGCCTGTCGCCGACGCGGCGCAGCGAAATCTGCGCTTCGTCCTTGGCATAGGCAATTCCGGTGACGACCTGCTGTTCCACGATCTCTTCCTCGTCGCAAATGAGCGTTCCGGGCGGATTGAGCAAATCCCCCATTCCGGGCGCATCGGGATCGTCGAAGGACGACCGCACGAAGGTACGCACCCTGTGCACCATGGCAAGCTCGACCGAACGCACCTGCAGAACCTTGGCGCCGAGCGAGGCCATTTCAAGCATTTCCTCGAACGAGATCTTGCCCAGCCGCCGCGCCTTGGGTTCCATGCGCGGATCGGTGGTGTAGACCCCATCGACGTCGGTGTAGATGTCGCAGCGGTCGGCCTTGACCGCCGCGGCGATGGCAACCGCACTGGTGTCGGAGCCGCCTCGGCCAAGCGTGGCGATGCGATTGTCCGGACCGATGCCCTGGAAACCGGCGATCACCGCCACCTGGCCCTCGCCGAAGCGCTTGATCAGGAAGCCACCGTCGATGTCGAGGATGCGCGCCGCGCCATGCGCGTTGTCGGTCTTGATCGGGATCTGCCAGCCCTGCCACGAACGGGCATGCACGCCCATGTTCTGCAAGGTGATCGCCAGAAGGCCGGCCGTGACCTGTTCGCCGGAAGCGACGACCGCGTCATATTCGCGTGCGTCGTGCATCGGCGAGGCCTCGCGCGTCCAGCCGACCAGTTCATTGGTCTTGCCGGCCATCGCCGAAACGACCACCGCCACCTCATGGCCAGCATCGACCTCGCGTTTGACGTGACGCGCCACATTGCGGATGCGGGCGATGTCGGCGACGGAGGTCCCGCCGAATTTCATCACGATGCGCGCCATGGGAGCGAAATGCCTTTGACTGAAGCCGGACTCCAGCCAAAACAGCGGGAATCCCGAAAAGCGGAAGGCCGGCTGACGCCGGCCGTTGAATGCGCGGCCTCCTTAGCCAAATGATGAAGGTTTCGCAAGGCTGGCGGCGGATTGCCGGCTTCAAGAAGACGGCATATTGCGTTCCGCTCCGCCGCCGCCTACGAAATGCTGCCCGCGGGGAATTACTTTTGGTCCGGTATTACAGATGATTGCTCGTCTTCGACGCGCCATGCGATGGCAATCGCTCCCGCTTGTCATCGGCTTCGCGGTGTTGGCGCTGATCGTCGGCAGCCGTGCCATACTGGTCGAGGGCCAGAGAGCCAATCGCGCCGCCGCGCGCGAGGCAATCGAATATCAGGAATTGCTTTCCGGCCTGCTTTCGCTGGCGCAAGACGCGGAGAGCGGTCAGCGCGGCTATCTGCTGACCGGCGAGAAATCCTATCTCGAACCCTATCGGCGGGCTGTCGGCGCCATTCCGGGGCAAATTGCGCGCATCGACAGCATGACTGCCCCGGACGACCAGGTCGTCCAGCAGATCAACCATATCAAGGACGCGCTTTCGCAAAAGCAGGCTGAACTGGCCGAGACGATTGCCCTGTACGACCAGGGCAATGCGACGAAGGCGCTGGATCTGGTCCGCAGCGGCCAGGGCAAGGCCGTCATGGAGGAGATCCGGACCAGCATGGATACGATCCGACGCATCGGCGCCGCCGCCGTCGCCGCGCGCGACGAGCATACCGACCAGGTCGAAACCTGGCTGCGGATCGGTTCGCTGGCGGCGCTGCTGGCGATCTTCCTGCTTGGCGCCTACACGATCAGGGAATCGCGCCGCCGCTTCCACGAGGTGGCCGTTGCCCAGGATGAGTTGGTGCGCAAGAACATCGCGCTTGGCAATGAGATCCAGACGCGGGAAAAGGCCGAATCCCAGATCCGCCAGATGCAGAAAATGGAGGCGGTGGGTCAACTCACCGGCGGCATCGCCCATGACTTCAACAACATGCTGGCGGTGATCATCAGTGCCATGAACCTCGCCGAGCGCAAGCTGGCGCGCGGCGAGCACGACATCGCAAAATTCATCGAAGCGGCGATCGACGCGGCGACCCGTGCCGCCAATCTGACCGCCCGGCTGCTCGCCTTCTCGCGTCAGCAGCCACTGGCGCCGCAGATCGTCGACGCCAACCGTCTGCTGACCGGAATGTCGGACCTGATCCGGCGGGCACTCGGCGAAACCATCCGCATCGAAACCGTGCTGGCGGGAGGCTTGTGGAAGACCCATGTCGATCCGAGCCAGATCGAGAACGCCATTCTCAACCTGGCCGTCAACGCGCGTGACGCCATGGGCGATGACGGCAAGCTGACCATCGAAACCGCCAACAGCCATCTCGATGACAGTTACGCCGCCACCCATGCCGAGGTCGCGGCCGGCCAGTATGTGATGATCGCCGTCAGCGACACCGGTTCGGGCATGTCCCCCGAAATTATCGCCAAGGCCTTCGAGCCCTTTTTCACCACCAAGCCGGTCAACAAGGGCACCGGCCTGGGGCTGAGCCAGGTGTTCGGGTTCGTCAAACAGTCGGGTGGTCACGTCAAAATCTATTCCGAACCCGGCGAGGGCACGACGATCAAGATCTACTTGCCGCGATTCTTCGGCCCGGAGGAGCCTGCCATGCCCACAGGGGGAGGCCAGAATCCCGCCGCACCGGTTTCCGAAACGATCCTTGTCGTCGAGGACGATGCCCGTGTGCGTGCCTCCACCACCGATGCCTTGCGCGAACTCGGCTACGCCGTCATCGATGCCGCAAGCGGCCAGGAAGCTTTGCAGAAGCTGGCGGAAACCCCGGCCATCGCGCTCCTGTTCACCGACATCGTCATGCCGGTGATGAACGGCCGCAAACTGGCGGAAGAAGCGGTCGCGCGCATGCCGCATTTGAAGGTGATCTTCACCACCGGCTTCACTAGGAACGCCGTGGTCCACAACGGCGTGCTCGACCATGACGTGAACTTCCTGGCCAAGCCGTTCACCATCGAGCAACTGGCGGCGAAACTGCGCGACGTGCTGGGTACGAAGTAGGCCGGCCACGCTGCCAGCCCAGCCACTCTGTCAGCCCTTTTGGCAGCATCGAAAATTGTTGCCTTGACATTCGCGGTCTCACGCCCGACTTCCTTGCGTTCGAGGAGACCTATCTATGCCAGAGCCCCGACGATCGACGATCGATGCCGGAGAAGTGGAACGCTTTTCCGCCCTTGCCGCCGAATGGTGGAACCCGAACGGCAAGTTCCGTCCCCTGCACAAATTCAATCCGGTCCGGCTGTCCTATATCCGCGACCAGATAGCGACGCGCTTCGGCCGCGATCCGCGCGCGGCACGGCCTTTCGAGGGGCTGCGCATCCTCGACATTGGCTGCGGCGGCGGCCTTTTGTGCGAGCCGATGGCGCGGCTTGGCGCCGAGGTTGTGGGAGCGGATGCCTCCGAAACAAACATCGAAGTCGCGAAGCTGCACGCCGCCGAGGGCAATGTCAGCGTCGACTATCGCGCCACGACAGCCGAGGACCTTGCCGACGCCGGCGAAAAATTCGACGTCATCCTCAACATGGAAGTGGTCGAGCATGTCGCCGACATCGACCTGTTCGTCGCCAAATGCGGCGAGATGGTCCGGCCTGGCGGCATCATGTTCGTGGCCACCATAAACCGCACGCTGAAGGCGCTCGGACTGGCCATCATCGGCGCCGAATATGTGCTGCGCTGGCTGCCGCGCGGCACCCACCAGTTCGGCAAGCTGGTGCGCCCGGAAGAACTCGAAAAGGCGCTTGGCGGCGCCGGCCTGACCATCATCGACCGCACCGGCGTCACCTACAACCCGCTTGCGGACCGCTGGTCGCGATCGAAGGACATGGACGTCAACTACATGGTCCTGGCGGAAAAAGGCTCGGTCTGATCCTATTCAGAATCGAGCGCCCTGTAGCCGCCGCGCCAGTAGATCAGCGCCTGACCGGCATCGTGGGTGCGCACGGCCTCGACCGAGCCAATGACGATCGAATGCGTGCCGCGATCGATCATCTCGTCGAGGCTGCAGTCGAAGGCGGCCACCGCATCCGAAAGCAATAAAGCTCCGGTCTTGAGCGTCATCCATTTGGCGCCCTCATAGCGGTCCTTGCCCTTGATGCCGCCAAAGCCGGAGAACCGCTCGGCCACGTGCTGATGCTGGGGGCCAAGCGAGTTGACGCCGAAATGCCGGTAGCGTTCGATCACCGGCCAGGTCGACGACGACCGGTTGACGCAGGCGATCACCTTGGGCGGTTCGGCCGACAGCGAGACGACCGAAATGACCACCAGGCCGGAGCGGTCCTCGCCGGTGCCAGCGGTGATGACGCTGACATTGCCGACGATCAGCCGCATCGCGGCGCGAAAATCGGCAACGCCGACAGGACTTCCCTCGGATGCCTTCGATTCGGTCATGGCTAACTCCAGAGCACGATTCCGAAAAGCGGAAACGGCTCTCGGAGAGGATCACGCTCAAACAGGAAGATAAAGCAAATCCGGATACAAATTCAGGTGAGGTCCGCTTCAAACGCCAAGGTAATTCGGATGGCCTCTAAGAGGCCCTCTACGCCTTCTGACTTTGCGCCATGGTGGTGATGAACACACCGGCGGTGATGATGAGTGCACCCGCCCAGGTCAGCAGCTGATAGTGCTCGCCGAGGAAGATGGTGCCGGCAAACAGGCCGACGGCCGCCGCCACATAGCCGATCTGGCTGAGATAGACCGGACCGCCAACTGCCTGCAGCCTGAAGAAGAAGGCGAACATCGCCGATGCCGACGCAATTTGCGCGACGACGACCAGCGGCACGCCGCCGAGGGGAGCGAAGGCCTTGACGCCGAACAGGGCGAGAATGCCGACAAACAGCATCGCCGCCGACGCCAAATGGCTGCCGACGGCAAGCTCGATCGGGCCGGTGCCTTGCGGCCAGTCGACCGTGCGGTAGATGTTGCCGGCGGCAAGGCTGACCGGGATGAGCAGCCCCATCACCACCCAGAACAGATCGGCCGGCTGGCCGGCCTCGCCGCGCGTCACCGCCACCATGACGGCGCCGACAAAGCCGACTGCGATGCCGACAATGCCCAGCATGTTGGGGCGCCGGACACGCAGCAGGATGGAAAACACCAACGTGATGACAGGCGACAGCGTGAACATGATGCCGGTGTAGCCGGCGCCAAGATGCGGGATGGCTGAGAACATCAGGAGATTGGGCACGGCATAGGACACCGCCGCGGTGACGAAAAAGTAGCGCAATTTGTGCGCGGTGAGCCGGACCCGCTGACCGCGAGCCAAGAGCACGCATAGCAAGACGCCGCCGGCGCCGAGCGAGATGACGAAGGCCCAGACCATGGCCGGCACGCCGGCAGCCGTGGCGAGCTTGCCGAACGGCAGCGTCAGGCCGAGCAGGCCGCCGGTGACGACCAGCAGACCGAGCGCCGAATCCCAGAGAAATTTCATGATCGAACCCTGTCGCGCGCAGCCCTTGGCCGGCATTGCATCTTGCGGTAAGATAATGGAAAGATTCTTAACGTCAAGATATATGATGGTGAGACAGTTGGACAGGGCAGCAAGAGCGATCGAGCAATGGAAGCGGGAGCGGCCCGATCTGGATGTCTCGCCGATGGCCGTGCTCGGGCGGCTGAACGAGGCCTCCTCGCTGATCGCCCGCGAGCGCCTGGCGCCGGTGTTTGCCCGTTATGGATTGCAGTCGGGAGAATTCGATGTGTTGGCCACGCTGCGTCGCGCTGGCTCACCCTACGCGCTGACGCCGACCGCTCTCTACGAAGCGACAATGGTGACGTCAGGCGCCATGACCAATCGGCTCGACCGGCTCGAAACGTCCGGATTGATCCTGCGCGGGCCGCACCCAAACGATCGGCGCGGCATTGTGGTGCGGCTGACTGAAAAGGGTCTCGCATTGATCGACGAGGCCGTAGCCGCCCATGTTGCCAACGAACATGAGGTTCTCTCGGGCCTGACCCCGGCGGAAAGGGAAACGCTCTCTCGGCTGCTTGAGAAATTGATCGGGAGCTTGAGCTAGCCGGTCAGTTGCGGTCGTCCGGAAACACCGGGATCGGCATGAACTCGACGCCGTCCTCGGCCAGGCTCTTGGCTTCTTCCAGCGTCGCCTCGCCATAGATGCCGCGCGCGTCGCTTTCACCGAAATGGATTTTTCGCGCTTCCTCGGCGAACTTGTCGCCGACATAGTCGGCATTCTCGCGCACCTTCTCGGCCATCGCCTTCAGCTGCGCCAAAGCCTGCTTCTGCGCCTCGCCCATGGCGAGCGCTATCGTTTCCTGCTTGCGCGCCGTGGAGACGGCCGGCGCCATCAGCGCTTTCTGCACCTTGTGCGAGCCGCAGGTCGGGCAGTCGACAAAGCCGCGCTTCTTCTGGGTGTCGAAATCGTCGTTGCTGCGGAACCAGCCCTCGAATTCGTGCTCGTGCTCGCAGATCAGGGCAAAACGGATCAAGAGGCCGCCCCCCTGAGCCGCGGCGCCTCGCCCAAGCCGGCATTGACGGCGAAATCCCGCGCATTCCTAAGATTGGGGATCTTTTTGCGCGCGGCAAGCGACTGCGCCGGGTCGATCTCGGCGACGATCACCGCCGGCTCGTCGTGCGCGGCTTCCGCGATGATACGGCCCCACGGATCGACGATCAGCGAATGACCGTAGGTCTCGCGGCCATCTTCATGCAAGCCACCTTGCGCGGCGGCGACGACATAGGCGCCATTCTCGATGGCGCGCGCCCTGAGCAGCACGTGCCAGTGCGCCTCGCCCGTCTGACGGGTGAAGGCGGCCGGCACCGAGAGCAGATCTGCGCCTGCCAGTGCCTCGGCGCGGAAGAGTTGCGGAAAGCGCAGATCGTAGCAAACGGCGAAGCCGAGCCTTGCACCTTCGATTTCGGTGACGACGGCCTCGGTGCCCGGTTCATAGGCGGCGGATTCACGCCAGCTCTCGCCATTGTCGAGATCGACGTCGAACATGTGGATCTTGTCGTAGGTGGCGAGCGTGGCGCCGTCCGGGCCGAACAGCAGCGCCCGGTTGGCGAGCTTGCCGTCGGCGCGCAGGATCGCGGTCGAGCCGATATGCAGGAAGACGCCGAGCTCCTTGGCCAGCTTGCGTGCGGTCGAAACGATGATGTCCTTGTCCTCGGAAGTGAAGGAGGCGGCGCGCGCTTGCTTGTCGCGGATCAGTGCGCCGGTCATTTCCGGCGTCTGGATATAAGTCGCGCCCTGGCTTGCAGCCTCACGCACCAGCCGTTCGAGATCGACCGCGTTGCGCTCGGGGCTCTCGCCTGAACGCATCTGGATCGCAGCCGCCTTGAAAATGCCCATCGTCATATCCTCAAATCGTCGCGCCGTTGGCGAGCAGTTTGTCCAGCCGGCCTTCGGCCTCCAGCTCGTGGAGGTCGTCGCAGCCGCCGACATGCGTATCGCCGATGAAAATCTGCGGGAAAGTCGAGCGGCCGTGGGCGCGGGAAATCATCTCCTGGCGCAGTTCCGGCGAGAAAGAGGCATCGTGCTCGGTAAAGGCGACGCCCTTGCGCTCGAGCAGCCGCTTGGCTGCCGTGCAATAGCCGCACATCATGCGGGTGTAGATAGTGACATCGGCCATGACGAATTTCCGCTGTTCGTTGCCGACTTATATAGTCGCGGACTCGTCCGCCCGAAAGTCCCCCGGCAACACACGGGCAAAGGTCAGCACATCGACGGCGGCCGCACCACCCCTTTTCAGTGCCTTGGTGGCGGAACGCACAGTGGCGCCGGTGGTGTAGACATCGTCGATCAGCAGCACCCTGCGGCCGGCAATCTCGATTTCCGCCTCGGCGGGCACTCGAAAGGCGGCCCGCACATTCTCCTCGCGCTCCTGCCGCTCCAGCCCAACCTGCTGGCGGGTGAGTTTCACACGCCGCACCGCCGAGGGTGCGAAGGGCAAGTCGCTGAGCACCGACACTGCCCTCGCCAGTTCCGCCGATTGGTTGAACCGTCGCCTGAAGAAACGTCGCCAGTGCAGGGGCACCGGCACCACCACATCCGCTTCGGCGATGAGATCGGCACCCGCGCGCACCATCCAGCGCGCCATCCACGGCGCGAGATCCGTGCGGTCCTGGTATTTCAGCCCTTGCACCATCTGGCGGGCGACGCCGGAATAGGCGACCGCAGCCCGCGCCCGCTCGAAGGGCGGCGGATCGGCAATTGCCTCGGCCGACAGAAAGCCCTCGCCCATATGGTGGGTGAACGGCGTGCCCATCACAGGGCACCATGGCCGTTCCAGCAGTCTGAGCTTCGGCCAGCAGGCGCCGCACAGCACGCCGGGCTGCGAGACATGCCGGCGGCAACCAGCGCAGACCGGCGGAAACAGGATGCGCGCCGGCCAGCCGAGGGCCGATCGGGCAAAGCGCTTGATCTCGCCGGGCTTGATCTTGGACATCGGATCGGCCACGTGGTTGGTTCTCCGTGCCAAGTATACCAACTATATCAGGGCGTGGACAAACAAGGATCTGCCCGTTGCAGCCGATAATGGATACCTCTCTGTGGCTGGCGCACAAGCGGCGCGCGCTTACCCATCCGGTTGACGGCGCGGACTTCCTCATGCGCCGCACCGCCGAGGATCTTGCCGACCGGCTGGGCGCCGTCGAGCGGCGGTTCGGCAAGGCGGCTGTGCTGTTTTGCCAGACCTCGGCGGCAGCCGAAACGCTCGCCGAAAGCGGCAAGGTCGCCGATATTGTCCGCGTCGAAACGGATACGGCTTTCCTGAGCGGTGGCGGCGCCGGCTTGATCGCACCGCTCGAAACCGTGCCGTTCGAGCCGGAGAGCCTCGATCTGACGGTTTCGCTTCTGTCGCTGCAAGCGATGAACGACATTCCCGGCATGCTGATCCAGATCCGCCGCGCACTGCGGCCGGACGGGCTTTTCCTCGGTGCCTTTGCCGGCGCCGGCACGCTTTTCGAACTGCGCGAAAGCCTGCTTGCGGCCGAGACCGAGCTTTACGGCGGCGCCAGCCCGCGTGTCATCCCGTTCACCGACGTGCGCGATGCCGGTGCGCTTCTGCAGCGCGCCGGTCTCGCTCTGCCGGTCGCCGACGTCGAGACGGTGACGGTGCGCTATGCCAGCCTGTTTAACCTGATGGCGGATCTGCGGGCCATGGGCGAGACCAATGCGCTCACCGATCGCAGCCGGCGGCCGGGCTCACGCAAACTGTTTGCCCGCGCGGCGGAAATCTACGCCGAGCGGTTTTCCGACCCCGACGGCCGCGTGAGGGCAAGTTTCTCGATCGTCTGGATGTCCGGCTGGGCGCCTGACGCATCCCAGCAAAAACCGCTTAAGCCGGGTTCGGCCAAGGTCTCGTTGAAGGCAATCCTGGAGGCTCCCGGCGGGCGTTGATCCTGTCCGCGGGCACGGAAAGCTAATGCATGCCGCCCAAAAGCGGCCCCGGTTCGGGAGAACGACATGCATGAAAAAGACCTGAAGCTCAGGGTGTGAAGGCGTTCGCAAGCCTGCTGGTGTTGTCGCTGAACAGCCAGGTGAGCGAATTGAAGACCTGGCCGACACCGCCAATGATGGTCAGCGACAGCACGGCGACGATCAGGGCGTATTCGACGACCGTCGCGCCATTCTCGTCGTTCAGAAAACGCAGCAGCACTGCTTTCATGACCTCAACCCCTCTAGCCAGAACCTTACCGCCGATCTGTTAAGAAAGGTTAACGGCAAAGGCTTAACAGGCGGTGAAACCGACGCCTTCCCGAAATCTCTTAACCATATCAGCAGTCGCCGCTGCTCCTGCCATTGGACCTGATGATGCAGACCGAATTGGGTTGCGGCTGCAGCACGCTGCGGCGCAGCGTATAGGTTTCGCGATGGCTGACCGAGCCGGTGGCCGTCATGTCGAGCCCGCCGGCAAAATCATCGCGGGCCGACAGCGAGCGTGTCTGGCTGTCGAGGAAGGGGGTTGCGATCAGCGCCAACGCCACCGCGGCCGAACCGAACAGCAGCGTGATGCGCAATATGCCCATGCCTGCTTCGGCGGCGCGAAAGCCGCGCTCGGGCCGGATCGAATCCCAATCCCTGTCTAGGCTCATGCTGTCGCTCCCCAGCGAATCCGCGGCGCGGCCTGAAACGGCCATGCTTCAATTTTTCATGACGAGATAAATCTTCCATTAACGCTGGCTGATACGACGCCTCGGCCAGGAAGCGGCCGGGCGAGAGCCCTCAAAGAAGATCGATGAGGAAGGGGATCAGCGGCGCGTCGGCCGGCGGCATCGGGTAGTCGCGCATCTGCTTTGGCCGCACCCATTTCAGTGCCTGCCCTTCCCTGGGCTGGGCGATGCCGCGGAAACGGCGGCAGATGAACAGCGGCATGAGCAGGTGGAAGTCGTCGTAGGAATGACTGGCGAAGGTGAGCGGCGCCAGGCACGGAATGTCGGTTTCGATGCCGATTTCCTCGTGCAGTTCGCGAATGATGCATTGTTCGGGCGTCTCGCCGGGTTCGACCTTGCCACCGGGAAATTCCCACAGGCCGGCAAGTTGCTTGCCCTCGGGCCGCTGCGCCAGCAGCACCCGGCCGTCGGCATCGACCAGCGCGCAGGCGGCGACCAGGAGCAGGCGCTTGCCGGCGGTCGTCCCGTCACTCATGGCATCACATCATTCATGCCATCACTTCATTCATGACCAGGCGGCCGGCGGTAGTGGTAGCGATAGACTTCCTCGAAGCCGAGCGAATGGTAGAGCGCCAGCGCCGGCACATTGCCGGCCTCGACCTGCAGCCAGGCTTCCCGCGCCCCACGCAGCCGCGCCCATTTCAGCGCCGACAGGATCAGGTTGCGGCCGTGGCCCTTGTTGCGCGCCGACTTGTCGGTGGCGACCTCGAAGAGGCCGGCAAGATCGCCGTCGTGCACGCAGATCAGCGTCGCCAGCGCTTCGGCGCCATCTTCGAGCGCGAACAGTCCGGCCTCGGGCTGGATGGCACCGATGATCTCGGACAGGCCGGGCCGCAGCGAAACATCCGAACCGCTGACCTTGAGCGACGCGCCGATGAAGCGGCTGATGTCCTTCAGCGGAATCTGGTCCATGGCGGCGTCGAGTTGAGCGGAGGCCAGCGGCAGCCGCATGACCAGCGACTCGTCGAACCGGCTCCAGCCCTCGCGGTCGAGATGGCTGGTGAGGTCCGGACCCGACAGTGGCGACATGCGGAACGTCAGCGGCCTGCCATAGGCATCGAAACGCCGGCTGGCCCGGCCGATACGGTCGGCCATGTGCTGTGTGTCGCCGGGATCGAGCGGGTTGACCGAGTTCAGACGCTTGGCCGGATGGCCGGCGGTCAGCCGCACCACCCAGGTGCCGTCATAGTGGACGGCGGCTGCCGGCCAGGCGCGAAAGCCGGCCGCCTCGTAGCGGCGCACGATCGCGAGCATGCTTGCCGGGTGCCTGGAGCCCAAAACCATCAGCTCCGATAATCGCCATTGATGGCGACGTATTCCTTGGTGAGGTCGCAGGTCCACACCGTCGCCTTGCCGCGGCCGATGCCGATATCGGCGCGGATGCGGATGTCGTCGCGCTTCATGTAGGCCGACGTCGCTGCCTCGGAATAGGAGGGATCGCGCTCGCCCTCATGCGCCAGCCTGTTGTCGCCGAACCAGATCGACAGCCGGTCGCGATCGGCGGGCTCGCCGGCCTTGCCGACAGCCATGACGACGCGGCCCCAATTGGCATCCTCGCCGGCGACCGCCGTCTTGACCAGCGGCGAATTGGCGATCGACAGCGCGATGCGCTTGGCCGAGCGCGCCGATTTGGCGCCGGTGACGGTGACTTCGACCTGCTTGCGGGCGCCCTCGCCATCGCGCACCACTTGCAGCGCCAGGGATTTCAGCACCTTGCCGAGCGCCCGTCGGAATGGACCAAGGCGGGCATCCTTTGCATCAGAGATCGCTGGCGCGCCGCGCCTGGCAGCCTTGCCGGTGGCGAAGATCAGCAACGTGTCGCTGGTCGATGTGTCGCTGTCGACGGTGACCGCGTTGAAGGTCTTGGCCGTGCCGCGCGACAACAGGTCCTGCAGGACAGGGGCGGCAATCGGCGCGTCGGTGGCGATGAACGAGAGCATCGTCGCCATGTCGGGCGCGATCATGCCGGCACCCTTGGAGATGCCGTTGATGGTGACATCGGTGTCGCCGAGCTTGACGGTGGCTGTCGCCACTTTCGGATAGGTATCCGTGGTCATGATCGCCTTTGCCGCTTCGGTCCACAGCTCAGGCTTGCCATTGCTGACCAGCCCCGCGAGCAGATGACTGAACTTGCTGGTGTCGAGCGGCTCGCCGATGACACCGGTCGAGGCCAGGAAAACCTCGCTTGCCTTGCAGCCGGCCGCCTTCGCCGCCGCCTCGCCGGTCAGTGCGGTCGACTCGCGGCCCTTCTTGCCGGTGAAGGCGTTGGCGTTGCCGGAATTGACGACCAGCACCCGCGCCTTGCCGGCGCCGAGATTCTGGCGGCAGAAATCGACCGGCGCCGAGGGACACTTCGATTTCGTGAACACGCCGGCGACCGCGGTGCCTTCATCGAAGACCATGGTCAGCAGATCGGTGCGGTTCTTGTACTTTATCCCCGCCTCGGCGGTGGCGATGCGCACCCCCTCGATTTCCGGCATCTTGGGGTATTTCTTCGGCGCAAGCGGCGAAATCGTCGTGGACATGGAGGCCTCGGGCGGGAAAAATCGCAAGGGAAGGTCGGTTTGCCCGATACGCCGCGCCGGCGCAAGGGCGTTTTCGTCGCTCTTGCCGGGGGCGGGAGCCCACTCGGGATTAAGCTTGCATTTCAAATCTGTTGGCGCCGCCGGGGCCGATGGCGTTATGATCCTGGCCATGGGCAGGCTTGCGATCCTCGCATGGGCATTTCTGGGACTTTTGCTGCTGAGCGCGGATGCGCAGCCGCAACGGCGTGTGGCGCTTGTCATAGGCAACGGCACTTACGCGGAAGCCGGCACGCTGGCCAATCCGGTCAACGACGCGCTCGACATCGCCGACAAGCTGCGCTCCATCGGCTTCGAGGTCATCGAAGGCAATGATCTCGGCAAACGTGAGCTCGAACGCAGCATCGGCGAGTTCTCCGACGCACTCGAAGGCGCCGGCGTCGGGCTTTTCTATTATGCCGGCCACGGTCTGCAGGTCGACGGGCGCAACTACATCGTGCCGATCGACGCCAGGTTGGACGTGCCGGTCAAGCTGCAGCTCGAAGCGGTGCCGATCGACGAAGTCCTCGACATCATGGAACAGCAAACCAAGGTCAGCCTGGTGTTTCTCGATGCCTGCCGCAACAACCCGTTTGCCCGCAGCTTGAGCCGCACCGCCACCACCCGCTCGGCGACGGCGCTGGCCGGGCTGGCGCAGTTCGATTCGACGCGCGGCTCGTTCATTGCCTTCTCGACAGCGCCTGGTGCCGTCGCCATGGACGGGAGCGGGCGCAACTCGCCTTTTGCCGCCGCCCTGCTGCGCCACATCGCCGAACCCGGCCAGAGTATCAACGACATGATGATCGCGGTGCGCCGCGACGTGGTTTCGCAAACCCGCGAGGCCCAGCGCCCCTGGGAGCAGGGCTCGCTGCTCGAGCGTTTCGAATTCGTCTCCGACGGGCAATCTGCAGAGCCGCAGAAGCCGGCCGCGGCTCCGGCGCCCTCGACCGAGATTGCCGTGCTCGAGCGCTCGGTGGGCGACGACAAGGGATCGATCGAAAAATTCCTGCGCCAGGACTATCTGGCGCCTGACACCAAGGCGATGAGCGAGACCGTCAAGCGGCTCTACGGCCCGTCGGCCACCATTTTCGGCACCCGCTACGACGCCGATGCCATCGCCAAGGTCAAGGCCGACTGGTTCGCGCAGTGGGCCTCCTGGTCGCTTGGCCTGGTATCAGGCAGCCTGGAGGTCACTCCAGATGGCCAGGATCGCGCCGAGGCCGTCTTTGCGATGCGCTATGACTATCTTCCAAAGGACAAGTCGGCGGCACGCCTGACCGGCAAGGCGCGCGTTACGCTTGGCCTGGTCAAGGCCGACAGCGGCTGGCGCATCGAATCCGAGACATCGCAAGCGATGCAATAGGCGTCATCTGACGCATTCTTCGATCCCGTCGAAAACGGTCCGTTTCGTTTCACCCCGACCTCACCTATAGTTCCGGCGAAATTGTTGGCGAGGACGACAGACATGGCCGAGGACGCCGACCCGGCGCGTAGATCGATCGGTGCGCGGCGCAACCCCGCCAGCGCCGATGCTATTCTCGAAGCCGCCGAGGCTGTGCTGGTCGAGGCCGGTTATGCCGGTTTCTCGATCGAGGCGGTGGCGCGCCGCGCCCGCGCCGGCAAACCCACCATCTATCGCTGGTGGCCGAGCAAAGCCGCATTGCTGCTCGAAGTCTACCAGCGCCAGAAACGCGTCGATGTTCCCGATACCGGGCGGCTGGAGGAGGATCTCGTCGGCTTCCTGAAGAACCTGTTCGCCCACTGGCGCGAGACGTCGTCGGGCAGCGTGTTCCGGTCGCTGATCGCCGAGGCGCAGTCGGATGATGCGGCGTCCGCTGCCCTTGCCGACTATGCGCTGGGTCGGCGCTCCCATACCGGCCAGATGGTCGAACGCGCCAGGGCAAGGGGCGAAATCGGCGTCGATATCGATTCAGCTGTTGTCGCCGACCTGATCGCCTCCTTCGCCTGGAAGCATCTGTTGACCAACCGGCTCGACGAGGACGAAGCGACGATACGCAAGGCCGTCAACTACGTGATGCGAGGCATAGCGGCGCCCGGAAGGTAAAAAGTGCCGACGCTGGCCGACAAAAAAGGCGCGGCAACCCTTGGCTGCCGCGCCCTTTTTCGAAAAATACTTTCAGGCTTACTTGGCGCTTTCCAGCGTATCGACCGCCTTCTTCAGGTTGGCGTCGGGAATCTCGACCTTGGCGCCGGCACGCAGCGACTTGACCAGCGCGAAATACTTGTCGCGGATGACCGCTTGCTTGGCCTGGTCCTTGACGTCGTCGAAGGCCGGCGGCTGCTTGGTGCGCTTGTCCTCGAGCTTGATGACATGCCAGCCGAACTGCGTTTGCACCGGCTGCTCGGTGTATTTGCCGACCTCGAGCGCGGAGGCCGCCTTGTCGAACTCCGGCACCATCTGGCCAGGTCCGAACCAGCCGAGATCGCCGCCGCTGGTCTTGCCTGACGGATCGCTGGTGTGCTCGTTGGCGAGCTTCTGGAAGTCGGCGCCGCCGTCGAGCTGCTTGATGATGGCCTCTGCCTCTTCCTTCGTCTTCACGAGGATGTGACGGGCATGCAACTCGTTGGTGGGCGGCGTGTTGGCGATTTCCTGGTCGTAGCGGGCGCGAACCTCGGCGTCGGTAACCTTGTCGACGACGCCCTTCTCGACCATCTCGCCATGCAGCGCGCGCTGCTGCAGGAAGGCCATGCGGCGCTGGAAGTCGGGATCCTTGTCGAGCCCCGACGTGACCGCCTGGGCTGCCATGACGCGGATTTCGATGGCAGCCGAAAGGGCGGCGGCACGACGCTGCTCGGGCGGCAGCTGCGAGAACTGCTGCGACAATTCCCCTTCGGCAAGGACCAGGTCGGCCTCGGTCAAGGGCTGGCCGTTGACCGTGGCGATCACGGTGTTCGGATCGACCGGTGCCGCGGCCGGTGCTGCCGCATCCGCCGGAGCGGGAGCGGTTTGCTGCGCCATCAGCGGCGACAGCGAAAGGGCCGACAGGCCGAAGGCCAAGCCAAGGCTGGCGAGCGACGCGCGGCGGAACAACAAGGACATAAGATAACTCCGGTGGGGATTGTGAGGAGGGGGTGGCTTCCAGATCAGCCAGATTGTGGCGGAATTTGGCGCGCCCGGCAGGGCCAGCGCGGCGTTGACATCAGTTGAGCCCCCTCTTATCTGTCCAACGACTTTGCGTCCAGAACCGTTTTCCGGGCGCTTTTTGTGTTTGTCCACGTTCACGTGGAATTGATGGGGCCGGCCGGCGCTCATCTCAAGATTGAGAATTCTATCGAAAGGACCATTGGATGGTCAGTCTCGGCGGTCTCGCCCGTAAGGTTTTCGGTTCCTCCAACGACCGTCGGGTCAAATCGACCCGGCCTCGTGTCGAGGCGATCAACGCCATGGAAAACGAGATGCGGGCGCTCTCCGACGAGGAGTTGGTCGGCCGCACCGCGAAATTCCGCCAGGACATCGCCAACGGCGCTTCGCTCGATGACCTTTTGGTGCCAGCCTTTGCCACCGCCCGCGAGGCGGCGCGCCGCGTGCTTGGCATGCGCCCCTTCGATGTCCAGCTGATCGGCGGCATGGTGCTGCACAATGGCGGCATTGCCGAGATGCGCACCGGCGAGGGCAAGACCTTGGTCGCGACACTGCCAGTCTACCTCAACGCGCTCGCCGGCAAGGGCGTCCACGTCGTCACCGTCAACGACTATCTTGCTACCCGCGACTCCGAATGGATGGGCCGCGTCTACAAGTTCCTCGGCCTTTCGGTCGGCGTCATCGTCCACGGCCTGTCCGACGAGGAGCGCAGCGCCGCCTACGCCGCCGATGTCACCTACGCCACCAACAACGAACTCGGCTTCGACTATCTGCGCGACAACATGAAGTATGAGCGCGCCCAGATGGTGCAGCGCGGTCACAATTACGCGATCGTCGACGAAGTCGACTCCATCCTGGTCGACGAGGCGCGCACGCCGCTGATCATTTCCGGTCCGCTCGAGGACCGTTCGGAAATGTACAACACCATCGACACCTTCATCATCCAGCTGCAGCCGCAGGATTATGAGATCGACGAGAAGCAGAAGACCTCGATCTTCACCGAGGAAGGCACCGAGAAGCTCGAAAACCTGCTGCGCGACGCCGACCTGCTCAAGGGCGAGTCGCTCTACGACGTCGAGAACGTCGCCATCGTCCACCACGTCAACAATGCGCTGAAGGCGCACCGGCTGTTCCAGAAGGACAAGGACTACATCGTCCGCAACGGCGAGATCGTCATCATCGACGAGTTCACCGGCCGCATGATGCCCGGCCGCCGCTATTCGGAAGGCCTGCACCAGGCGCTCGAAGCCAAGGAGCATGTGGCGATCCAGCCGGAGAACCAGACGCTGGCCTCCGTCACCTTCCAGAACTACTTCCGCCTCTACAAGAAGCTTTCCGGCATGACCGGCACGGCGCTGACCGAGGCCGAGGAGTTCGGCAACATCTACAATCTCGACGTCACCGAGATTCCGACCAACCTGCCGGTCATCCGCATTGACGAGGACGACGAGGTCTACCGGACGGTCGAGGAGAAATACAAGGCAATCGTCAGGGAGATCCGCGAAGCCAGCGCCAAGGGCCAGCCGACGCTGGTCGGCACCACTTCCATTGAAAAGTCCGAGCAGCTGGCCGATCGCCTGCGCAAGGAAGGCTTCACGGATTTCGAGGTGCTGAACGCCCGCCACCACGAGCGTGAGGCGGCGATCGTCGCCCAGGCCGGCAAGCCCGGCGCCATCACCATTGCCACCAACATGGCCGGCCGCGGCACCGACATCAAGCTCGGCGGCAACGCCGAGATGCGCATTGAAGACGAACTCGGTGACATGCCGGCCGGACCCGAGCGCGAGGCGCGGGAAAAGGAAATCCACGCCGACGTCGAGCGGCTGAAGGAAAAGGCGCTGGCCGCCGGCGGCCTCTATGTGCTGGCCACCGAGCGCCATGAATCGCGCCGCATCGACAACCAGCTGCGCGGCCGCTCCGGTCGTCAGGGCGACCCCGGCCGCTCGAAATTCTTCCTGTCGCTGCAGGACGACCTGATGCGCATCTTCGGCTCCGAGCGCATGGACGGCATGCTGCAGAAGCTTGGCCTCAAGGAAGACGAGGCGATCATCCATCCGTGGATCAACAAGGCGCTGGAGAAGGCGCAGAAGAAGGTCGAGGCGCGCAACTTCGATATTCGCAAGAATCTTTTGAAATATGACGACGTCTCCAACGACCAGCGCAAGGTGGTGTTCGAGCAGCGCATCGAACTGATGGATGGCGAAGGCCTTTCTGAAACCATTGGCGAGATGCGCGAGGGCGTTATCGACGAGATCGTCGCCAAGGCCATTCCCGAAAACGCCTATGCCGAGCAGTGGGATGTCGCGGGTTTGAAGGCCGAGGTCGCCGAATTCCTCAATCTCGACCTGCCGATCGAGGACTGGGCCAAGGAAGAGGGCATCGCCGAGGACGACATCCGCGAGCGCATCACCCAGGCCGCCGATGCCGCCGCCAAGGAGCGCGCCGAGCGCTTCGGCCCCGAGGTGATGAACTATGTCGAACGCTCGGTGGTGCTGCAGACGCTCGACCATCTGTGGCGCGAGCACATTGTCAATCTCGACCATCTGCGTTCGGTCGTCGGCTTCCGCGGCTACGCCCAGCGCGACCCGCTGCAGGAATACAAGGGCGAGGCGTTCGAGCTGTTCCAGGCGATGCTGGGCAATCTGCGCCAGGCCGTCACCGCGCAGCTGATGCGCGTCGAACTGGTCCGCCAGGCCGCCGAAGCGCCGCCTCCGGAAGCCCCCGACATGTTCGGCACCCATATCGACGGCACCACCGGCGAGAATGACTTCGAAGGCGGCGAGACCGCTCTTCTGGTCCGCCCGGAGACAACCGCTGTCGTCGCTCCCGAGGACCGCGACCCCAACAATCAGGCTACCTGGGGCAAGGTCGGCCGCAACGAAGCCTGCCCCTGCGGCTCCGGCAAGAAGTACAAGCACTGCCACGGGGCATTCGCCTGATCATTTGAAAGGTCGGCGCGCGAAGGATCGCCGACCTTTGATCCCGTCCTCCCGAACACACTTCCTACAGCAGCCCTGAATCGCGTGCCGCCGCAGTGGCTTCACCGCGCGAAACGGCCTCCAGCTTGCCCAGCACCGCCGAGACATGGTGATCGACGGTTTTCGGCGAAATGGTTAGCTGCTCGGCGATCCGCTTGTTGGAAAAGCCGCGTTCGATCAGCTGCAGCACTTCCATCTGGCGCTGGGTCAGGCCGGCCTGATTTTCGCGCGTCGTGCGGCGCGGCCCCCGTGCGATGTTGACGCCGTTGCGCCGCATCGTTTCGCGCACATGCTGGGCCACCGGTCTGGCGCCAAGGTTTTCGAAAATCTCCAGCGCCAAACGCTGCGCTTCCTCGTCACCCTGGGCGAGTGCAAGCCCGCGTTCATAGGGTGCGTTGAGGTCCGCCCAAAGTGACGCGGCCGCCCGCCAGTCTCCGGCCAGAAGCAGCCGGTAGGGCGCGGCCATGCCTGATGTATCGCCGGGGTCGGCATCCGGAGCCAGCTTCTGCCGCCATGTCGCCAGCTCGCTGAAAACCGCGCGTGTCGGCGACAGGCTCTCGGCAAGATCGATCAGCCGCAGCGCCTCTTGCCCGTCGCCTTGCCCTAGCCATGCCTGCTCGGCCATGACGGCCGCATAGGGCGCCAGCCGCTGCAACTCCATTCCCTTTTCCAGGAACTGTTTCATTTCCTGGAAAAGCGGTTCTGGTGAAGGATCGCCACGCCGTATCCGGAGTCTCGCCAGTGCAATCAGCGCCGGATAGCGGACCAGCATGGTCGCATGGTCGTTGGACAGCACATCAAGCGCCTCGGTAGCGGCCTCTTCCCATTGCCCCTGGCGCAACTGCAGCTGCGCCAGCACGCCACGCATATAGTCACGCCAGGTGACGAGATCGTTTTCGACGCAATAGTTGATGCCGCGATCGAGGAAGGACTGTGCCGCGTCGAAGCCAAGCTGGTTCATTTCGCTGCAGGCGCTGTTGGTGAAGGCGCGCGCCGCATGTTCCTGAAAATTCTGCTCGAGCGCGATCTCCAGGCTGCGGGCTAGGTGCAGCCGCCCCGCCGCCAGATCCAGCCACTGCCCGGCGCTGCCGAGATTGTTGAGCGCGTGGCAGACGATGTCGGGCCGGTTCATGCGCTCGGCAAGGTCGACCGCCTTTTCGCCAAGCTGCAAGGCCTCGTCCAGCCTCTCGGCCAGCATCGCCAGTTGCGAGAGGTTGGAGTAGGCCATGGCGAGTTCGGCGCCGGCAGGCACGGTTTCCAGCAGTGCCACCGCCTGCTCGCCGAAGACGTCAGCGGCCTTGCGGTCGCCCATCAGATAGGCAAAGCGCGACAGCCATCTGAGGCTGTCGCCTTCCTTCGCCTTGTTGCCTTGAGCCTGATGCAGGAGGCGCGCATGGCCCTGCGCCTCGATGGCCTCTTCGATCTGGCCAATGAGATGGCATTCGAAGGCATACTTCTCGTAGAGCACGGCGCGGTCCACCGCCGGCAGGCTGTCGGCATGCCGCAGGGCGACCTCATAGTAGCCTGCGGCGTCACGATGCGCGCCGACGCGGGATGCTTCGCGCGCTGCAAGCGGCGCGAATTCGCGCACGGCTTCCAGATTGTGCGCCTCCACCGCGTGATGCACCAGGCGACCCGCGGAGACATCGCTGTTTTCGAGCAGCGCGGCCAACGCGCGCTGGTTGAATTGCCGCCTGTGGCTCGTCGTCAGCATCATTTCCACCGCGCGGCGGGCGATCTCGTGGCGGAAGGCATAGCCGTCGCCCATATCGTCCAGCAGGCCGGCGGAGACGCATTCCGCCAGCTGCCCGGCGCTGGCCACGCCGCACAGGCCCTGCAACGCCCACGCATCGGCGCGCCTTGGAAACACCGACACCGCGTCGAGCATCGAGCGGGCGCCGGCAGACAGCCGCTCGGCCCGCGCCAGCACGGCGTCGCGCACGCTGGCGGGCGGTGTCGTTTCATTTTCGGCGCACAACAATTCGGTGACGAAAAATGCATTGCCGGCCGTCGCCCTATAAATGGCGTCGCCATCGCGGCCCGCCGCATCGGCCAGCGACAGCACCGCCGCCTCGCTGAGCAGCGGCACGTCGATGCGCGCGACATTGCCCGCCGGGATTTCACCCAGCGCGCGGCGCACGCGCATCTGTGCCTCGCTGCGGTCGTTGCGCGCCGTCACCAGAAGCAGGATGTGGGTGTTGACGATGCGCCGGCCGAGAAAGCGAACGAAATCCAGCGTCGCGTCGTCGGCCCAGTGCAAATCCTCGATCACCAGCAGGCTTGGCTGCGTCTTGGTCTCGAATATCTCGAGCGCATCCGAAAACAGCGGCAATCTTTGTCCTTGCCGGTGGTCGATTGCTTGCGGCAGCGCCCATTGCGCCTCCCGGGCAAGATCATAGAGTGGCCCGAGCGGATCGGGTATCGACAGATCCTCGCAGGCGCTGCGCAAGATGCGCGTGCCTTCTGCCGCGCGGCCGATGAAGGCCTCGACGAGTGACGTCTTGCCGGCACCCGCCTCGCCCCCCAGCGCCGCCACCCGGCCACGGCCGCGTGCTGCTTCCATTAGCAGGCCGTCCAGTAGCTCCAGCTGTGTCTGCCGTTCCAGAAGCATTGTCATTCTCTCGCGAGATTGGGGGGTGGCCACCATGGTGGCTGCCGCCACGATAGCCCTGGGCGAGAGCATTGCGATGTGACTTTACACACATTGCAGTGGTTCTCTCCACAAATAACGTCGCCAACATAGGGAATCGTCCCGCCAAAAAATAGGGAATGGCTCCGATGTGCGCTCTTGTCGAACGTGATCATAGTCCGGTCGCGCTCAGATCGAGCGTGAATCAATGCGAAAAGGAACTTCCCATGCCTCGTTATGTGGTGGAACGCACATTTCCAGACGGTCTCAACGTACCGATCACCGAAGTCGGCGCCGATGCGCTCGGCGGCGTCGTCATGCGCAACGCCGAAAAAGGCGTCACCTGGGTGCAGTCCTTCGTGTCGCTCGACAAGAAGCATAGCTTCTGCATCTACGACGGCCCCTCGCCCGAGGCGATCCGCAGCGCGGCCCATAAGAATTCGCTGCCGGTCGACAAGATCATGGAGGTGCGGGTTCTTGACCCTTACTTCTACCGTTGAGTCCCAAAATGATCGGCAAATCGATGAGCATCAAACTGCCCTTCGCGGCAATGGCGACCTGCTTGCTGGCCTGCCGGTCGGTGAACCCGCGCCTGTCGTGGGAGACGCCGGCCAAGCAACCTCCGTGCTCGGCCGTCTATGGCGGTTCGCGGCGAACCTGCCTTCGCATCTGTATGGCGGGCGGCGGCGATTGCCCCCGGAAGACGATTATCTGAGGCGCGACATCGGCCTGTCGGAGCGCGATATCCAGCGGGAATATTGGCAATATTACTGGTGGGACCACTGATTTCGCGGTGCCATTTGTACGCTGAAAGACATTTCGAAAACCGCCGCCTGACCGCGGCCCGTACAAACCGGACGGACGGTTCGTTCCGGATTGCAAAACCAGACGCTGCAGCGTGAAACACGCCTGGCCACCGCCAGTCGTGACCTCCCTGTCGCGTCATCAACAACGAACGGAAAGACCATGACCAAAACGCTTTGGACCGCGGGCTTCGCCGCCCTCCTGTCGATCACGGCCACGACCGCTCACGCCCACGACGCCAACATGCTAGCCGACATGGTGCGCACGGCCAACGACCGCTTCGAGAACGTGGCGGCGGCAACCGCCGAGGGCTATGCGCCGATCCCTTGCGCCAGCGGCATCACCGGCGGCGCCATGGGCATCCACTACGTCAATGGCGCCTATCTAAAGGACGACGCGGTCGACGTCGCCAAGCCCGAGGCGGTGATGTACGAGCCGATGGCCGACGGGACGCTGAAACTGGTGGCGGTCGAATACATCACCTCGAAAGGCCCAGCCTCGCTCGGCGGACAGCTGTTCAACTTCAACAGCGCCCCCAACCGCTATGGCCTCGGCCCGTTCTACGAGCTGCATGTCTGGGCCTGGAAACAGAACCCGACCGGCACCTTCGCCGACATGAACCCGAACGTGTCCTGCGACGCGATGAAGGGGATGTGACACTCCCCATGTGACACCTCTGGCACCGCATATACCCGGTGCCTGGCCTTCCCCTCGCGAGGGGAGGGGCGAGCGCAACGCCGACCCGGCCTCCCAAGCTTCCCGGCGTTCGCTCGCCTTTCGTCATGCCACCGGCACGACGAAAGCGCGTCCCGCGCACCCCCCGCCCGCCGGCCCGCCGCTATGGCTCCCTGCCCTTCGGGCGTTCAGCCCCTTCAAAAGGTCCACTGGACCTTTTGATCCGCCCGAAGGCGGACCGGGCCTTCACCGTTCGTCACTCGAAAAGCCAAATCGTTGGCTTTTCGTCCGCTGCGCGGACCGTTCCCCACCCAACCGTTTCTTAATGTGTTTTGGCTACACCAAAGCCTGAAAAGAAGCGGAAAACGGAGAGAAATCGGGGTGCGCTTTTCCGCGGCCACGACAGCCGGGCGGTTCCTGCCGCAGCGTTTGGCGCTGCGCATGGGGCCGTTGCTTGGCCGCATCGACGCCGTGCTGTTCACCGCCGACGAGCGCGGCGAGGCCGGCCGCATGTCGGTCATCGCCTTCTCCATCCGCATCGTCAGCGCCGTCATCGCCTTCATCAGCCAGGTGCTGATGGCGCGCTGGATGGGCTCGTTCGAATACGGCATCTTCGTCCTCGTCTGGGTGACGATGGTCATCGTCGGCAACCTCGCCTGCCTCGGCTTCCACACCTCGGTCATCCGGTTTATTCCCGAATACCGCGAGCGCGGCCTGATGGACGAGCTGCGCGGCATCGTGCTGGCCAGCCGCCTGTTCGTGCTGATCGCCTCCACGGTCATCGCCGGACTCGGCGCGCTCGGCGTCTGGCTGGCAGCACCGTGGATCGAAAACTACTATGTGATCCCGTTCATCCTCGGCGTCATCTGCCTGCCGATGATCGCCATGTCTGACCTTCTGTCGGGACTGGCGCGCGCCAACAGCTGGGCGCTGTTTGCGCTGTCGCCGACCTATCTCGTGCGACCCATCCTGATCCTGCTGTTCATGGCGCTGATGCTGCTGGCCGGCTACGCCCCCGACGCAAAAACGGCGATCTTCGCCTCGATCGCCGCCACCTACGCCACCACGCTTGGTCAGCTCATCGGAGTCACCCAGCGCATGGAACGGCAGATCCCGGCCGGGCCGATGAAGGTCCATTTCGCGCAATGGTTCATCGTCTCGCTGCCGATCTTCCTGGTCGAGAGCTTCTTCTTCCTGCTCACCAATGCCGACGTGCTGATGGTCGGTGCCTATATGGATCCCAACGACGTCGCCGTCTATTTCGCCACGGTGAAGACGCTGGCGCTGGTGCATTTCGTCTATTTCGCCGTCAAGGCCGGCGTTGCCCAGCGCTATGCGCAATTCACGCATGGCGACCCGCAAAGGCTCGCCGCCTTTGCCCGCGAGACGGTGTCATGGACGTTCTGGCCCTCGCTCCTGATGGCGCTGCTGGTGCTGGCGCTCGGCGAGCCGATGCTGGTGTTGTTCGGGCCTGAGTTCAGCAGTGGCTATCCCTTGCTGTTCCTGCTCGTCTTCGGCGTCGTGGCGCGCGCCGCCGTCGGTCCTTGCGAAAGCCTGCTGACGATGAGCGGCAACCAGAACATCTGCGCCGCCGTCTATGCCATGACGCTGGCCTTCAACATCGCGCTCAACGTGGTGCTGATCCCGATGTTCGGCCTGTGGGGCGCGGCCATGGCCACCGCCTTTGCCATGATCTTCGAAGCCGGCGCGCTGTCCTTCACGGTGTGGCGCAAGCTCGGCATCGTCATGCTTATCTTCGTGCCTGCGAAAGGAGCCGCGTGATGGCCGCCATCCCGTTGCTTGAGGAAACCAGCGGCGGCACCGCCGGCGCCATGGTGTCCGGCCTTGCCGGGCTGACCCGTGACGCCGACCCCGCCCATATCGAGATCCTCGCCAACAACCGGCCCGAGCGCAAGCTCGCCATCTACCCGGCATCGGCCGGCTTCGACCTGGTCGAGGAACTGGATTATCTCTGCGCCCGTACGGTCGAGCCCAACGTGTTCTTCAACCCGCGCTTCCTGGCGCCCGCCATGCCGCGGCTGGAGGATCGAGAAGTGCGGCTGGCGGTCATCCGCGACGGCGACGAATACCGCAACCGGCTGCGCCTCTTGGTACCGTTCTCCGTGGAACGGCCGGTGGTGCCGCTCGGCGTCCCTGTGATGCGCACGTGGTCGAGCCCGTTCGGTCCGCTCGGCACACCGCTGGTCGACCGCGACGATCCGGTCGGTGTCATCGAGGACTTCTTCTCGATGCTGTCGCGCCCGCATCTCAAGCTGCCGAAAGTGTTCGTCCTGGCCGATATCCGGCTCGATGGCCCGGTGGCGAGCCTGCTTGCCACCGTGGCCGAGACGCGCGGCCTGACGCTGGTCACCACCGGCCAGACCCAGCGCCCGGCGCTGGAGAGCGAACTCGACGGCGATGACTATCTGAAGGCGTCGCTGCGTTCGCACCATTATCGCGAGTTCCGCCGCCTGAAGCGGCGCCTTGGCGACCTCGGCAGACTGGAGCATGTCGTGGCGCGCGGCCCCGAAGACATCCGCCACGCCATCGAAAGCTTCCTGACGCTGGAAGCGGCCGGCTGGAAAGGCCGCGAACGCACCGCCATGGCGATCGACCGCTACCGCGCCGCCTTTGCCCGCGAAGCCGTGCACCGGCTGGCCGAGCAGGACATGTGTCGCATCCATTCATTGACGCTCGACGGCCGCACCATCGCCTGCCTGATCGTCTTCGTCGAAGCCGGCGTCGCCTACACCTGGAAGACCGCCTATGACGAGACGCTGGCCAGCTATTCGCCCGGCACGCTGCTGATGATCGAGGTGACCAGGCAGCATCTCGACGACCCCAACATCATGATGACCGATTCCTGCGCCGTGCCCGACCATCCGGTAATGAGCAGGCTGTGGGCCGAGCGCAAGCCGATGGGCACGCTGGTCATCGGCCTGACGCCGGACGCCGACCGCCTCACCCGCCAGGCCGCCTCGCAGTTGCACCTCTACCGCGAAACCCGCAACATGGCCCGCCTGCTGCGCAACCGGATGAAGAGCTTGCTGGGGCGGCGGTAAAGCCCGAGCTTGGGTGGTTAACCGATGCAAACCGGAAATTGCGACAAGCTGGCCCTTGGGTCGCCCTGCTGATCGGCCTTGCGATCATATTCAGGAATGCCTTCTGGCACACCGAGCCCCAAAAAGCCGAGCCGTTGAAATGCACTCCAACGGTTGTCGTGTCCGCGGACGGCCTCTGCAAACCGTCCTGATCCCTGCCGGAATTCAGATTCCGAACTCGGAAAAGTGAATTGGTGCCCCTAGCCGGAATCGAACCAGCACTCCTTGCGGAACTCGATTTTGAGTCGAGCGCGTCTACCAATTCCGCCATAGGGGCTCAGGCCGGGCGGCCTGGATGGCGCGGGACTATACGGTTGGAGGCCCGTTCGTCAACTGGCCAATTCTCCGGCGCCCTCAAGATGCGACCAAACTGCGCCTTTCGATTTCGTGACGGGGCTGCCATTGTGCAGCGCGGAAAATCTTTCTAGACAGGCGGCGCATCGAAGTGCTGCACGTCTGGAGGGACGATAGGGCGCTTTGGGTCTGGTTTTTGTGCACGCCATTGTCCCGAAAACGCTGCGCACCTTTGGGCGACACGCATTAGGAGTGCCGATGCTTCGCGGACTTTACGACTGGACCTTGTCGCTGGCGGCCCGCAAATCCGCCGAATGGTGGCTGGCCTTCATCGCTTTCGTCGAGAGTTCGGTGTTCCTGGTGCCGGCCGACGTGCTCTATCTGCCGATGGCGTTGTCGCGGCCGGATCGCGCCTACCGCTATGCGCTGATCGCCACGGTCGCCTCGGTGCTGGGCGGCATCGCCGGCTGGTTCATCGGCCATTACGCCTATGACGCGGTGGCGAGGCCGATCCTGGAATTCTACGGCAAATATGACGAGTTCGAAGCGTTGCGGACCTCGTCGGGTGTCGGCTTCATCATCCTGATGCTGATCACGTCGGGGGCTGCCCATCTGCCGCCGATCAAGGTGGTGACGATCCTTTCCGGCGTCATCGGCGTCAATTTGCTGCTGTTCATCGTGCTGGCGATCGTGGCACGCGGCGCCCGCTTCCTGCTGCTGGCCTGGCTGCTGCGCCGTTATGGCGAGCCGATCCGCGAATTCATCGAAAAGCGCCTTGGCCTGATCGCCGGCGGCGGCGCGGCTGCCCTGATTTTGCTCTATATCGTCGTCAAATACGCGTTCTGAGCAGGCGGCGAACTCAACGGACGAAAAACCCATGACAGCGACCATGAATGTCGACACTGGACGCCAGCGGACACGCACGGCCTTGTTCCTCGCCCTCGCCATGGCCGCCACCGTCGGCTCGGCGCTCGGCTTCCAGTATCTCGGCGGCTATATCCCTTGCCACCTCTGTCTGGAGCAGCGCACGCCCTACTATATCGGCGTGCCGCTGATGGTGCTGGCGGTGATTGCATCGATGCTGCACGCACCTAGCTGGCTGACGCGCGGCCTGCTGGGCGTCGGCGGCCTGCTGATGCTCTACGGCCTCTATCTCGGCGTCTACCACTCCGGCGTCGAATGGCAGTGGTGGGCCGGCCCGACCGATTGCACCGCGGGCGCCGGGCCGGTCGACACCGGCGGCAAGGGCGTGCTCGACGCGCTCGACAAATTCGTGCCGCCGTCCTGCGACAAGGCCGCTTTGCGCATCCTCGGCCTGTCGCTGGCCGGCTGGAACGCCATCGCCAGCCTGGTCCTCGCCGCTATCGCCTTCCGCGGCGCCCTCACCCGCGACCAAAACTGAGCCGACGCGAGACCGTTCAAGAATTCGGCAGGCTGAGTCGGATGAAGTGATTTTCGAGAACCGGAGCGGAGCGTACTGAAGTACGTGAGCACCGGAAGCGCAGAAAATCGCTTCAGGCGGCCAGCCTCCCGAATTCTCGGACGATCTCAAGGTTCCAGTTCGACATCCCAATAGAGATAATCCATCCAGCTCTCATGCAGATGGTTGGGCGGGAACAGGCGGCCATTGTTGTGCAGATCGTGCACTGTCGGCTGGAAAGGCTTCTGCAGCGGCCACATCTTGGCATGCGCCGGCATCATGCCGCCCTTCCTGAGGTTACAGGGCGAGCAGGCGGCAACGACATTCTCCCACGTCGTGGCACCGCCACGGTGGCGGGGGATGACGTGATCGAAGGTCAAATCCTCCGGCGTGCCGCAATACTGGCACTGGAAACGGTCGCGCAGGAACACGTTGAAGCGGGTAAAGGCCGGATGCCTGGACGGCTTCACGTAGGCCTTCAGGCTGACCACGCTCGGCAGCTTCATCGAGAAGGTCGGCGAGGAGACCGCGTGCTCGTATTCGGCGACGATGTTCACCCGGTCGAGGAACACCGCCTTGATGGCATCCTGCCACGACCAGAGCGACAGGGGGTAATAGCTGAGCGGACGGTAATCCGCATTCAGCACCAGTGCTGGAAGCCCATCCGGAGATACGGCAACCGTCACGTGTTTACCTCCTTGGTTCTAGACCCGAACGGCGCGGATACTGTAAGCCCGACATGACAGGGATGTGAAGCGGATTGTCGCGTCGCTGAAGCACCAAAAATGCATGATTTTTATTCTTTTTTGCGGATTCAGGCCGATGGCACGGCGTCCCGCCCTCTGGTTTCGCGATAATAGGACCAGAAAAGCCGTGATGCGACACCTCGCCACGGGCTCCATGATTCGGCCAAGGCGATCAGGGTTTTCTCCGGCGGACGCGGCTCGATGCCGAGCGCGTGGCCGACCGCGCTCTGCAGCGCGACGTCGCGTGCGGGGAAGATGTCGGGGTGTCCGGCGGCAAACAACAGGTACACTTCCGCCGTCCAGGGACCGATGCCGGGTACCGCCGTCATCGTCGTGATCGCCTCCTGGGCATCGAGCGAACAGAGGTGATGCAGATCGAGGCCGTCGACCACGGCCTGGGCAACGGCAATCAGGCCGCGCTGCTTCGGCCGCGACAGGCCGGCCTCGCGAAACATGTCCTCGCCGGCGGCAAGGATCGCCTGCGGCGTCAGCGGATCGACGAGCTTGGTCAGCCGGCCGAAGATGGCATCGGCGCTGGCGCGGGACACTTGCTGTGAGACGACGATCGACGCCAGGCTCCGAAACCCCGGCTCGGACAGCCGCAGCGGCACCTCGCCGGCCATGCCGCGCACCTTTTCCAGGCGCGGGTCGATCACGCAAAGCGCATCGAGCCCCCGGGCAATGTCGTCTGATGTCACGATACGCTGCATGCTTTCTTGTTCCTCGACCGTCGACAGGGTAGCAATTGGCGAAGCGCCGCAAAACATGATTGCCGCCTCAGAGATGACACTCCTGACATTCCGCTTCGCCCCCAGCCCCAACGGCGACCTGCATCTTGGCCACGCCTATTCGGCGCTGCTCAACCAGAAGCTGGCGGCACAGACGGACGGTCGCCTGCTGCTGCGCATCGAGGATATCGACATGACGCGCTGCACGCCGCAATTCGAGGCCGGCGTGCTTGCCGACCTGAAATGGCTGGGGCTTGGCTGGGAAGAGCCGGTGCGCCGCCAATCCGAGCATTTCGCCGAATACCAGGCGGTGCTCGAGCGGCTGATCGCGGAAGAGCTCGTCTATCCCGCCTTCATGAGCCGTGGCGAAATCCGCGCCTTCATCACCGACAGCGAAGGGCGCGGGCGCGACTGGCCGCGCGATCCCGACGGCGTGCCGCTCTATCCCTCCGCCGACAAGGCGCTGCCGGCCAAGGAACGCAAGCGACGCATCGCCGAGAATACGCCCTTCGCCTGGCGGCTGGATGTCGACGCCGCCATGGCGCGTGTCGGCAAGGAGCTTTCATGGAACGAATTCGTCGACGAGAGCCTTTCCGCGACCCGATCGGTCGAAGCCCGCCCGCGGGACTGGGGCGACGTGATCGTCGCGCGCCGCGACATCCCGACCAGCTACCACCTCGCCGTCGTCATGGACGATGCGCTGCAAGCCGTCAGCCATGTCGTGCGCGGCCAGGATCTGTTTTCCGCCACCGGCGTGCAGCGCCTGCTCCAGGAACTCCTCGGACTGCCGCAGCCTGCCTATTTCCATCATCGCCTCGTCCTCGGGCCGGATGGACGAAAGCTGTCAAAGAGCTTCAGTGACACCGGCCTTGCCGCCTTGCGCAATGCCGGCGCATCACCGGATGACGTCAGGCAACTGGTCGGACTTTGAGCGCGGCGCGGCCAAGGTAACGCATGTCGAACTTGACGCCGTTGAATTCCGGTGATGCATGGATCAATGGTTTCGTTTTGCGCGCCGGGTTGAAGCGCAGTAGAGCAGCGCCACGATCAACTCCCTCCAGCGCGGCGATCTCCGGAAAATGCACAGCATCAAGCGGTTCATTCCCGCCACCTTCGTCGTCCTGTGGGCGACCGGCTTTATCGGTGCGCGCTACGCCATGCCATGGGCGGAGCCTTTCACCTTCCTCGCCGCACGGTTCGTCATCGCCGCCATCCTGCTGGCCGTTCTGATGCTTGTGCTGGGCTCGAAGAGAGCCACACGCGAGGAGGCATTGCATGCCACCGGCGCGGGCATCCTGATGCACGGCGTCTATCTTGGCGCCGTGTTCTGGGCCATCCACAGGGGCATGCCGGCCGGCTTTTCGGCCCTGATCGTTGGCCTGCAGCCGCTGATCACGGCGGTGCTAGCCGGCAAGTTTCTCGGCGAGGCGATCCTGCCGCGCCACTGGGCCGGCCTTGGCATCGGCCTCATCGGCATCGTCATCGTGCTGTGGCCTAAGCTCGGCGCGCTCGGCGGCGGCGTGACGGCAGCGACACTGACCGCATCGCTGGTCTCGGTGCTCGGCATGAGCGCCGGCACCATCTGGCAGAAGCGCTTCGCCTCCGGCGGCGATCTCGTCGCGGCGACCATGTGGCAATATGTCGGCGGCGCGGCTGTGATGATCCTGGCCGCGCTGGCCTTCGAGACGCACACCGTCGTCATCAATGGCGAACTGATCTTCGCCATGGCCTGGCTGGTGCTGGTGCTGTCGCTGGGCGCCATCTTCCTGCTGATGGTGATGATCCGCGACGGCGAGATGTCGAAAGTGGCCTCGCTGTTCTACCTGGTGCCGGCGGTGACGGCCCTCATCGCCTGGGCCTTGTTCGACGAGCAGCTCAATGCGCTGCAGATTGTCGGCATGGCCATCACGACATTCGGCGTTGGCCTGGCGACGGCGAGGCCGAACAGAGGAATTGAAGAATTGAAGAATTGAAGAATTCGGGGTCCTCAATTCCTCAATTCTCCAGTTCTTCAATTCCTCTTCCCTATCTGCCCGGCATCCGCTCATCCGACCCGCGCGCGGGCCTCCAGATAGCGGCTGATCGCGGCATTGAGTTCGCCGCCGAGGATGAAGATCGCCGAGACCATGTAGAGGAAGACCACGGCGATCATGATCGAGGCCAGGCCGGCATAGGTCGTCACATAGGACGAGAAGTGATCGAGATAGCTGGCGAAGATGGTCGAGCCGATGAGCCATGCGGCCAGCGTGAAGATGATGCCCGGCACCAGCGAGACGAAGCGGCGCTTGCCCGCCGGCAGCCAGAAATGCACGGCAAACAATCCGCCGACAATGACCGCCGAGGCGATCACATAACGCCATAGCGTGATCGTGCCCATATAGGGCTTGATCCCGTCGATATGGGCTTCGGCGAGCCGCGCCAGCAGCGGCGCGAACACCAGGAGCACGCTGATCGCCAGGAAACCGGCCGTGGCGATGAGAACGAAGATGATGCTCTGCACCCGGCGGTAGATGATGCCGCGCGTTTCCGAGACACGGTAGGCGCGGTTGAGCGACGTGCGCAGCGCCTCGATGCCGTTCGAGGCAAAATAAGCCGCAAGCACCACGCCGTAGGTCAAAAGGTCGGTGCGCCTGACGGTCAGCACATTGAGCACTTCACGCGCGATCGGCTTGGCGATCTGTTCGGGCCAGGTGTCGAAGACCAGGTGCACGGCCGTGTCGGAGAACGCCTGCGCGCCGAGAAAGCTCGCCAGCGTCGTGGCAAAGATCAGGAACGGGAACAGCGCCATCAGCGAGGTGATCGCCAGATGGCTGGCCATCGCCCAGCCGTCATCGGTGTTGAAATGGCCAAGCGCGTCGTAGAGGACCCGCTTGAGGGCTACGATCTTCCGCATCAAGAACCGCGCCCTCCAATTGTCTCCACGCCGGGAATATGGGAAGGGTTTGCGGCAAATGGCAACCCTTGGCGAAACCACGAACAGCCCGGCGCAGGAATTGTGCTCGATTATCGTCACTGGCGCATCTTCGGGAATAGGCGCGTACTGCGCCCGCGCCTTGAAGGCGGAAGGCTGGCGGGTGTTCGCAACGGCGCGCAAGCCGCAGGACATCGCCGCGCTCGAAGCCGACGGTATCGAGGCTTTCTATCTCGATTACTGCGAGCCGGACTCCATCGCCGCGCTGGTGACGGCGGTGCTCGACCGCACCGGCGGGCGGCTCGACGCCCTGTTCAACAATGGCGCCTATGCGCAGCCCGGCGCCGTCGAGGATCTGCCCGTTGCAGCGCTCAAGGAGCAGTTCGAGGCGAATTTCTTCGGCTGGCATGACCTGACCCGCCGGCTGGTGCCGGTGATGCGCCGCCAGGGTCACGGCCGCATGGTCCATTGCTCGTCGATCCTCGGCCTGACGCCGGTGCGTTTTCGCGGCGCCTATTCGGCATCGAAGCACGCCCTGGAGGCCCTGATGCTCTGCCAGCGCCAGGAACTGGCCGGCAGCGGCGTCCATGTTTCGCTGATCGAGCCAGGGCCGGTGAAGTCAAAGATCGCCAGCAATGGCCTCATTTGGTTTCTCAGGAATATCGACCACGAGAATTCCGTGCACCGCGTGGACTATGCCGCGCAACTCGAGCGGCTGCGGGCCGGCGGCAGCCAATCGGCCTTGAAGCCGGGGCCGGAAGTGGTTCACGCGGCGCTGCGCCATGCACTTCTGTCGCGGCGCCCGCGCCCGCACTATGTGGTAACAGTGCCGGCCAGGATCGGAGCGATGCTCAAACGCATCCTGCCGGCATCGATGCTCTATCGCATCCTTGCCAAACGCGCCTGAATCAACCGAACTGGGAACACGCCATGGCAACCGTCTTCAACATCCTCGCCATTCTGGTCATGGTCGCCGTGGTGATCGTACTTGTTCGCGGCCTCATCAACATGATGCGCGGCGGCTCCGGCGTCACCTCGAACAAGCTGATGCAGGCGCGCGTCATGCTGCAGGCCGTGGCGCTGGTGCTGATCCTGCTGGCGGTGTATTTCACCCGCAAGTGAGGATATCGACGGCCGGGGAGGCGAAATGGTCAAGCTCAACAAGATCTACACCCGCACCGGCGATGATGGCACCACGGGCCTCGGCACCGGCGAACGGCGGCTGAAATCCGATCTGCGGGTGGACGCTTACGGCACGGTCGACGAGGCCAATGCCTGCATCGGCATCGCCCGGGTCCACACGGCCGCGACCCACCCGGCGATAGACGCCATGCTTTCGCGCATCCAGAACGATCTATTCGACCTTGGCGCCGATCTTGCGGTGCCCGACGACGGCAAGCCGCTCGGCTATGAACCGTTGCGCATCATCGCCGTGCAGACCGACCGGGTCGAGAAGGACATCGACCTGCTCAACAAGGAGCTTCAGCCGCTCAAGTCCTTCGTGCTCAATGGCGGCACGCCGGCAGCGGCGGCACTTCACCTTGCCCGCACCGTGGCGCGGCGAGCCGAACGGCTGATGGTGGCACTGGCCCAGGACCCGCACGAGCACGTCAATCGCGACGGACTGAAATACATCAACCGCGTCTCGGATTTCCTGTTTGTCGCCGCCCGGGCGGTCAATGACAACGGAAACGCCGACGTGCTATGGGTTCCCGGCAAGAACCGCTGATTGTCGAAAGCGGAAGAGGGCTTGGGGCATGTTCATCCCGCTTTACGACACCAACAGACTGCGGCACATCCGCCTGCAATATGTGACAATCGGGCTGATCGTGGTCAACGCCCTGGTCTATCTCGCCACCGCGCTCGGCGGCGAGAATTTCTCCAATGCCGCCGTGCTTGGCCTCGGCTTCATTCCGTCTGTCGTCCATGACACCGCCGAGCTCGATCCCCGTTTTATCGTCATCCCCGAAAGCCTGAGCTACCTCACCTATTCCTTCCTGCACGCCGACATCTTCCACCTCGGCGGCAACATGCTGTTCCTGTGGGTGTTCGGCGACAATGTCGAGGATGCGCTGGGCCACATCCGCTACCTCATTTTCTACCTGTTGTGCGCCATTGCGGGAGCCGCCTTCCAGGGCCTTGTCGCCTGGGATTCGCAGGTGCCGCTGATCGGCGCGTCCGGCGCCATCGCCGGCGTGGTCGTCGCCTATCTGATCCTTTATCCCAGGGTGAAGGTCTGGGTGCTGGCCTTTGCCCGCATCCCGCTGCGCATTCCGGCCTTCATCCCGCTCATCCTGTGGGTGCTGTTCCAGGTGGTGATGTTTGCCGCCGGCGGCGAGGACCAGATTTCCTGGGCCTGCCACATTGGCGGCATCATCGCCGGCGCCGTGCTGGTGCTCGTCTTGCGCAGCCGCGGCGTGCCGCTTTTTGCCGGCGCTGACGAGGATGCCGCGGTCGCCGCTCCCAACCAGCCGCAGGCCACTGCTGAACCAGTGGCGCCTGAGCCACCCGCCGCGACGCCGCGTTGGGGGCGCGGAAACGCTTCCAGTTCGGACTGAACCGATTTGAGAGGCTTGCAGCGTATTGACGTGCAGGGTTGCCGCAACTACGGAAACGTCTCCGCTGCGGCTTAAGGCGGTCAAAGACCAGAATTTCCATTCGGCCCGAATTTCCACCCGGAATGTCGGCTTTCGACAACTCAGAACGGGCGCAGGCTGTTATAGCGCGCCCAACTAGCGTGAAGAGGTGACAGGCAAATGAAGATCCTTGTGCCCGTGAAGCGGGTTGTGGATGCGAACGTCAAGGTTCGCGTGAAGGCTGATGGTTCGGCGGTGGAACTCGCCAACGTCAAGATGGCGATGAATCCGTTCGACGAGATCGCGGTGGAAGAAGCGATCCGGCTGAAGGAAGCCGGCAAGGCGGAAGAAATCATCGTCGTCTCGATTGGCCCGCAGCAGGCGCAGGAAACCCTGCGCACCGCGCTCGCCATGGGCGCCGACCGCGCCATCCTGGTCAAGACCGACGAACAGACCGAGCCGCTCGGCGTCGCCAAGGTGCTGAAGGGCGTCGTCGACGCCGAGCAGCCCGGCCTCGTCATCCTCGGCAAGCAGGCGATCGACGACGATTCCAACCAGACCGGCCAGATGCTGGCGGCACTGCTCGGCTGGGCGCAGGGCACCTTCGCCTCCAAGATCGTGCTCGACGGCGACAAGGCCAAGGTGACGCGCGAAGTCGACGGCGGCCTGCAGACTGTGGAACTGAAGATGCCGGCGATCGTCACCGCCGACCTTCGCCTCAATCAGCCGCGCTACGCCTCGCTGCCCAACATCATGAAGGCCAAGAAGAAGCAGCTTGACGAGAAGACCCCGGCCGACTACGGCGCCGACGTCAAGCCGCGGCTGAAGGTCATCAAGACCGAGGAGCCGAGTGGCCGCAAGGCAGGCGTCAAGGTCAAGAGCGTCACTGAGCTGGTCGACAAGCTCAAGAACGAAGCCGGCGTGTTGTAAGCGATCGGGAAAGGAACAAGAAAAATGGCTATTCTCCTCATCGCGGAACACGACAACGCAACGCTTTCCGACCAGACCGCCAAGGCGCTGTCGGCGGCGCTGCAGATCGGCTCGGACGTGCATGTGCTGGTTGCCGGCAAGGGCGCCAGGCCGGCAGCGGATGCCGCCGCCAAGCTGAAGGGTGTGAGCAAGGTGCTGTTGGCCGAGGCCGACGAGCTTGCCGAGCGCCTGGCCGAACCGACGGCAGCACTCGTTGTATCGCTGGCGGGCGCCTACGACACCATCATCGCGCCAGCAACTTCGTCGGGCAAGAACGTCGCGCCGCGTGTGGCGGCCCTGCTCGATGTCGCGCAGGTGTCCGAGATCATCGAAGTCGTATCGCCCGACACCTTCAAGCGGCCGATCTATGCCGGCAACGCTATCCAGACGGTGCAGTCGAGCGACGCCAAGAAGGTGATCACGGTCCGCACGGCCTCCTTCCAGGCAGCCCCCGAGGGCGGCTCGGCGGCCGTCGAGACCGTCAAGGCGGCGGCCAACCCCGGCCTCTCCTCCTTCGTCGAGAACAAGCTGTCCGAGACCGACCGTCCGGAGCTGACCTCCGCCAAGATCATTATCTCGGGTGGTCGTGCGCTGGGTTCGGCGGAGAAGTTCCAGGAAGTCATCCTGCCGGTTGCCGACAAGCTCGGTGCAGCCGTCGGCGCCTCCCGCGCCGCGGTCGATGCCGGCTATGCGCCGAACGACTGGCAGGTCGGCCAGACCGGCAAGGTCGTGGCGCCCGATCTCTACATCGCCGTGGGCATCTCCGGCGCCATCCAGCACCTCGCCGGCATGAAGGATTCGAAGGTCATCGTCGCCATCAACAAGGACGAGGAGGCGCCGATTTTCCAGGTTGCCGACTACGGCCTTGTCGGCGATCTCTTCGTCATTCTGCCGGAGCTGCAAAAGGCGCTTTGACGCTTTCTGCCAAAGCGTATTAAATAGTGAGGGGTGGGGTAGACGAAGTCGCCCCGCCCTTTTAGTTTGCACCGCACAAAAAGCAGGCCGCAAAGGCCTTTTGACGGGATCGGTGTAATGAGCAAGATCGAGACGATCGGCATCATCGGCGCGGGCCAGATGGGCGGCGGCATCGCCCATGTCTCCGCGCTTTCGGGCTACAAGGTGCTGATCTACGACATATCGCCCGACCGCATCGAGAAGGGTATCGCCACCATCAGCGGCAACATGGCCCGCCAGGTGGGATCCGGCAAGCTCGACGAAAAGGTGCGCAACGACGCGATGGGCCGCATTTCGGCCGCCCCGGCGATGGCCGATCTTGCCGGCGCGGACCTGGTGATCGAGGCGGCGACCGAGGACGAGACGGTCAAGCGCAAGATCTACGCCCAGCTCTGCCCCCAGCTCAATCCCGAAGCCATCCTGGCGACCAACACCTCGTCGATCTCGATCACGCGGCTTGCCGCGCAGACCGACCGGCCGGAGCGGTTCATCGGCATACATTTCATGAACCCGGTGCCGCTGATGAAGCTGGTCGAGCTGGTGCGCGGCATCGCCACCGAGGACCAGACCTTCGAGGCAGCCAAGACCTACGTGAAGCAGCTCGACAAGACGATCACGGTCTCGGAGGATTTTCCGGCCTTCATCGTCAACCGCATCCTGCTGCCGATGATCAACGAGGCGATCTACACGCTCTATGAGGGCGTCGGCTCGGTCGATGCCATCGACACCGCCATGCGGCTCGGCGCCAACCATCCGATGGGGCCGCTGCAGTTGGCTGACTTCATCGGGCTCGATACCTGCCTGTCGATCATGCAGGTGCTGCATGACGGCCTGTCGGACTCGAAATACCGCCCCTGCCCGCTGCTGGTGAAATATGTCGAGGCCGGCTGGCTCGGCCGCAAGACCGGGCGTGGTTTTTACGATTATCGCGGCGAGCATCCCGTCCCGACGCGCTGATCAGATCCGAGTCAGCTGATAGGCTCGGCTCTGATCAGGACGCGGCAGCCAGTGGCTCGGGCGGTTCTTCCCTGTCGGCCATGCCCTCGCCGTCCGGGGCGACACAAACGCAGCCACGGCCGGCCGCCTTGGCCGCATAGCAAGCCGCGTCGGCCCTGGCGATGATCTCGTCGGCCTCGCCGCAATTGGCGTTGATCGCAGCCAACCCGATGCTGGCGCCGATCACGTGAGGACGACCGTCCCAGGTGAAGTCCAGGCCGCCGATCGCATCGATGATGGAGCGCGCCGCGATCTTGGCGCCGGCTGCCGAACCGGATTTCAGAATGACCGCGAATTCGTCGCCGCCCAGCCGAGCGACGATGTCGTCTGGACCAAGCACGCCGCGAACGGCCTCGGCAACCCGCTTCAGCAGCGCGTCTCCCGCCGCATGGCCGCCCGTATCGTTGACCAGCTTGAAGTGGTCGAGATCGATGAACATGAACTGATGTCCGCCGCCTCCGTCGGCCGTACCGTCCTTGCGCGCCTGACCGACCAGCTCCTCCATGGCGCGGATGAAGCTCGAGCGATTGGCAAGGCCGGTCAGCGCATCATGCGCGGCGGCATGGGCGAGTTGGCGCTGCAGCGCGCGCGCATCGGTAAAATCCTGGAAAACGATGACCAGCCCGCAGAATTCGTTCCGTTCGTTGATGATCGGCGACACGACCTGACGGATGCTGCAGCGCGTGTCGTCGCGCCGGATGAGAACGGCGCGGCTGTTCTGGTCCGCGGGCGGCTGGCCGCCGATCGCCGGTCGGGTCACGCCGATCCGGTGCCCCGGCTCCTCATCGACCGCCCAGTAGACATGGCCAAGCATTTTGCCGAGAGCCTCGCCGCCGGCAACACCGGTCAGTTTTTCGGCGACCGGATTCATGAAGGTGACGCGGTTTGCGGCATCGGTGCAGATGACGGCATCGCCGATCGACTGCAGGGTCACCCTCAGCCGCTCCTTTTCATCGGCCAGCATTGCCGCCGACACGGTGAGGCATGCTTCGGCCTCCTTGCGCCGGGTGATGTCGGTCAGGCTGCCGATGGCCCTGATGAGCCGTCCGTCCTCGTCACGCTCGATGGCCTTGCCGCGGTCGAGGATCCACATCCAGTGGCCATCCTTGTGGCGCATCCTGAACTCGGCTTCAAAGAACGGCGTCTTGCCCTCGAGATGGGCGCGATCCGCTTCGGCGACAATCTCGCGATCGTCGGGATGGATCATCGTCAGCCAGCGGTCGGTGTCGCCATCGAGCTCACCATCCGCATAGCCCAGCATCTTGACCCAGGTCGAGGAATAGGTCGTACCGCCCTTGCGCATGTCGAGGTCCCAGACACCCTGGCCGGCGCCGGCCAGGGCAAAATTCCAACGCGTTTCCGCTTCGGCAATGCGCGCCTCGGCCTGCTTGCGCGCGTCGATGTTCTCTATTTGCGAGACAAGATAAAGCGGGCTGCCGTTGTTCTCGTCGCGAATGACCGAACCGGCAAGATGCGCCCAGATGGGCGTTCCGTCCTTCCTGAGATAGCGCTTCTCGAAATGGAAGGAATTGACCGTGCCCGCTTTCAGACCGTCCATCGTTTCCCGCCCGATCTGCAGATCGTCGGGATGCGTGATCTGGAAGAAGGTCAGCGCCTCGATCTCTTCACTGCTGTAGCCAAGCATGGCGGCGAAGGCCGGATTGGTCTCGAGAATGCGCCCGTCAACGCTGACGACGGCCATACCGATCGCCGAATCCTCCATGGCACGGCGGAAGCGCAGCTCGCTCTCCGCGATCTGCCGGCGATCCCCGCTGATCCGGCGGGTGAACAGGGCGGCGAGGAACAGCGCGCCCGCCGCCACCGCCACCGAAATCTGCAGACAGAGTTTCAGGGCTTCGGTGCCGAGGTCCAGGCGCGACACAAGGATCGAGGCCGCCACGACGCACAGGCCGGCCACGAGCAACGCCAAGCCTGCATGCCCGAGAGATTTTCGGCCGGTCAACCCTCGCCACATCACGATACGTGCCATCCCCGTGCGCAAACGCATGTTCTCGCATCAACCTTGACGGGTCGATTTTAAGGAAAGGTTGCGTCCGGCATACCGGCGCCATCGCCAACCGGCAAACAATTGCCGGCATGATTAAGGATCGGTATGCATAGGCTCGCGATCGTGGCGGAACGCTACCAGCGCACGAAAAACCGTCCGCCGAGCGCGCCCAGCAACGCGAGTGCTGCGATGGCTATCGTGTACCAGGTGGCGACGAAAAGCGGCGAATCGTCGAAGCAGTGCGCGGCGTAGAAGGTCGCCGCCAGCCCGCCGGCGAGCAGACCCGCCACAGCACCTGCAAGCACCGGCCGTGTCGGTGCGCCGTAGCGCAGCATCCACAGGAAGATGGCAAGCGGGCCAATGCCGGATCAGCGGGATGAAGGCCATGCAGATCATCATGTTGTTGCCGACCAGCCTTGTGCCCCATAGCGCCTCCGGCACCATGAAAAGCTCCAGAAGCACCGCCACGGCTACCAGCACTGGCGCTGCGGTCATCCAAGCCATCGCCCGGCCTGTCGGAGCCCCGGGTGTCGACAAGGCACGGATCAGGGCAAAGGCGCTGAGGGCAAGCACGATGGTGAAGACGAATTTGGAGAGGAAGCGCATCGTGTGCGCGGCCGCCATGAAGTCCGGGCGCGGGCCGATGGTCAGCAGGAAAACAATGGCCGCGATCACCGCTGCCGCACCGACGGCCATCCACCACGCCGATTGCAGCGGCATCGCCTTGCTGCTTGCATCGGCGTCCAGCGCCTTGATGAGATCGTCCGTCCTCATGTCATTCCCGCCCGAACCGACCCTGCCCGAATCGCTTGGCTATCGCGGCAAGTCCCCGATGCAGCGACACGCGCACCGCCGTCTCGCTGATGCCGAACTTTGCCGCCGTCTCACCGATGGACCGCCCTTCCACCGACACGGCCGAGACCACGGAGCGTTGCGCCGGCGACAGGCCGTCCAATGCCCGGTTGATGTCGCGCTCGCTGACGGTCTCCGTTTCCGGCTCGGCGAATGTCTCGGCGATATCGTCGACGTCGATCTCGATGCGCCGTCCGCGCCGCCGGAATGCGTCGATGAGCTTGAAGCGGGCAATCGCATAGATCCATGGCAACACCGGCGCATCCTGGCGCCAGGTATGCCGTTTCACATGAATGGCCAACAAGGTTTCCTGCACGACATCCTCGGGATCGACCCCGCCTTGCACGATCTTGCGCCGGACAAAACCGCGCACCAGCGCGGCAATCCGGTGCAGAAAGTCGGCATAGGCCTTTTCGTCTCCCGCGATCGCGGCCCGCATCAGCCGGGAAAGCTCGGCCTCATCCTTGCCGCTCACAAGAGTTACTCCCCCGATTTTCGCGTCTCGGCGCTGATTTGTTACGTGGCCGGCGAAATAATGTCCAAGCCAAACTATCGGCAAATCACGAAAGTTTGCGGCACCGCCGAGCCGTGAGCATCACGCGGAATTGTCCGTTCGGCACCGACCTTGGCACTTCAGCGACCGATTGAAGCACATCAACAATGTTGACTACTGCTGTCAGGTATCGATAGGTGCAGCCGTGACAGACGCAAGACCCCGAGATCGAGGACAATGCCATGAAATACGCTCTTTCCACCCTCGTCGGCGCCACAGCGCTGGCAATCAGCCTGATCGGCGGCCCGGCGATGGCGGAAGATGATGGCATCATTGTCTACAACGCCCAGCATGAAAACCTGACCAAGGCGTGGGCCGAAGGCTTCACCAAGGAAACCGGCATCAAGGTCACCGTGCGCAATGGCGGCGACAGCGACTTCTCCAACCAGATCGTCGCCGAGGGCGCCGCTTCGCCGGCCGACGTCTTCTTGACGGAAAACTCGCCGGCCATGGTGCTGGTAGAGACGTCAGGCCTGTTCGCGCCGGTCGACGCCGACACGCTGGCACAGGTTCCCCAGGACTATCAGCCGGCCAGCGGCAAATGGGTCGGCGTCGCCGCGCGCAGCACGGTCTTTGCCTACAACAAGACCAAGCTGACCGCCGACCAGCTGCCCAAGTCCATGCTTGACCTCGCCGATCCGAGCTGGAAGGGCCGTTGGGCCGCCTCCCCGTCGGGCGCCGATTTCCAGGCCATCGTCAGCGCGCTGCTGCAGCTCAAGGGCGAGGCCGCCACGGCGGACTGGCTGAAGGCGATGAAAACCAATTTCACCGCCTACAAGGGCAACAGCACGGTGATGAAGGCGGTCAATGCCGGCGAAATCGAAGGCGGCGTGATCTACCACTATTACTACTTCGGCGATCAGGCCAAGACCGGTGAAAACAGCAAGAATGTCGAGCTGCACTATTTCAAGAACCAGGATCCGGGCGCGTTCGTTTCGATCTCCGGAGGCGGTGTGCTGGCCTCGAGCAAGCATCCGAAGGAAGCCCAGGCCTTCCTGAAATGGGTGACCGGCAAGGGCGGCCAGGACGTGCTGAAGACCGGCGATTCCTTCGAATACGCGGTCGGCAAGGGTGCGGAGTCCAACCCGAAGCTGGTGCCGCTCGCCGATCTGCAGGCACCAAAGGTCGACGCCACGACGCTGAACTCCAAGAAGGTCACCGACCTGATGACGGCAGCCGGCTTGCTTTAGTTGCCATTCCTCCTAAAAGGACAACCGACCACGCTCCCGCGGGAATTCGCCTTCCGCGGGAGTGATTTTGTTTTTCGAGATGGCATTCGTCGATGACGACACGCTGTGTTCCCGACCGCGATCGCGGTCCTTCAATTGCTGCCGCTGGACGGCAACGGCACGGCGTCTGACCTGATGCAGTCTGCGGTCGATCTCGCGCGCTCCGGCCTGCCTTCGGGCACAGGCCGAAGGGCTCGGCGACGCGCGCCGCTTTGGCTGGTCATCGCCGCCATCTTCGTCGCGCTGCTGGCGCTGGTGCCACTTGCCTTCATCATCTGGATCGCGGTGCAGACCGGTTGGGAAACCGTCTCGGCGCTGGTCTTCCGGCCGCGTGTCGGCGAGCTTTTGGTCAACACTGTCCTGCTGGTCGCGCTCTCCGTGCCGATCACCATCGTACTGTCGGTTGCGCTGGCCTGGCTGACCGAGCGCAGCGACCTGCCGGGGGCCCGGCTCTGGGCCTGGCTGTGCGTGGCGCCGCTCGCCATACCGGCTTTCGTGCACAGCTACGCCTGGATCACCATGGTGCCGGGACTGCACGGCCTGTGGGCCGGCGTGCTGGTTTCCGTGATCGCCTATTTCCCGTTCCTCTATCTGCCGGTGTCGGCGGCGTTGCGCCGTCTCGATCCCGCCCTGGAGGACGCCGCCGCCGCACTCGGCCTCGGGCCCTGGCGCGTGTTCTGGCGTGTCGTGCTGCCACAATTGCGGCTCGCCATCTGCGGCGGCTCGCTGCTGGTCGGCCTGCATCTGCTGGCCGAGTACGGCCTCTATGTCTTCATCCGCTTCGACACCTTCACTACGGCAATCGTCGACCAGTTCCAGTCGACCTTCAACGGACCGGCCGCCAACATGCTGGCTGGCGTGCTGGTGAGCTGCTGCTTCGTGCTGCTCGGCCTCGAAGTGCTGGTGCGTGGCGAGGAGCGCTATGCCCGTGTCGGCTCAGGCGCGGCGCGCTATCAGCAGCGCGCAAGCCTCGGGCGCGCCACCATCCCAAGCCTGCTCTTGCTTGTCGTCACCACGCTGCTGGCGCTCGGCGTGCCGTTCGTCACCATCGGCGGCTGGCTTGCCGCCGGCGGTGCCGCTGTCTGGCGCCTCGACGAGATCGGCCTGGCGCTTGGCCAGACGCTGTTCCTGGCGCTCGCCGGCGCATTGCTCGCCACGGTCGCCGCCATGCCGATGGCCTGGATCTCGATCCGCGCGCCGGGGCCATTGCAGCGTCTGCTGGAGGGTTGCAACTACATTGTCGGCTCGTTGCCGGGGGTCGTCATCGCGCTGGCGCTGGTCACCATCACCGTGCGCATCGCGCTGCCGCTCTACCAGACCCTGTTCACCATCCTGGTTGCCTATGCACTGATGTTCCTGCCGCGCGCGCTGGTCAGCCTGCGGGCGTCGATCGCACAGGCGCCGGTCGAACTCGAACGCGCCGCTTCCAGCCTTGGCCGGCCGCCGCTGCAAGCGCTGTGGTCGACGACGATCCGCCTGTCGGCGCCAGGTGCCGCTGCCGGCATGGCGCTGGTGGCGCTCGGCATCATGAACGAACTGACCGCGACCCAGATGCTGGCGCCGAACGGCACCCGCACACTGGCGATGGCGTTCTGGTCCTACAGCGGCGAGATTGATTATGCCTCGGCGGCACCTTACGCCTTCATCATGGTGGCGATGTCGCTTCCCTTGACCTGGCTGCTCTATGTCCAGTCGAAACGGATGGCCGGACGATGAGCTTTCTCGAAATCAGCGGCCTGCACAAGCATTACGGCCCGGTGGCCGCCCTTGCCGGCGTCGACCTGAACGTCGCCAGCGGCAGCCGCACGGCGATTGTCGGTCCGTCCGGCTGCGGTAAGACGACCTTGCTGCGGCTGATCGCCGGCTTCGAGGCCCCGGACCAGGGCCGCATCACGCTGGACGGCGAGATATTGGCCAACGGTGACAGTGCGGTACCAGCGCATCGCCGCGGCATCGGCGTGGTGGCGCAGGATGGTGCGCTGTTCCCGCATCTGAACATTGGCGACAATATCGGTTTCGGCATGGGTCGCGGCGAGGAGAAGCGCACCGAGCGCATCGTCGAGCTCGCCTATATCGTCGGCCTCGACAAGGCGATCCTCAAACGCCGCCCGCACGAACTCTCCGGCGGCCAGCAGCAGCGTGTGGCGCTGGCTCGCGCCATGGCGATGAAGCCCCGGCTGATGCTTCTCGACGAGCCGTTCTCGGCGCTCGATACCGGCCTGCGCGCCTCGATGCGCAAGGCGGTGGCCGAGCTTCTGGAAGCCGCCGGCATCACCACCATCCTGGTGACGCACGACCAGGCCGAAGCGCTGTCCTTCGCCAGCCAGGTCGCGGTGATGCGCGACGGCAGGTTCTCGCAGGTCGGCACGCCGCGCGACCTCTATCTCAAGCCGAAGGACAGGATGATCGCCGAGTTCCTCGGCGACGCCATCATCCTGCCGGCAAAGATATCGGGCGGCTTCGCCAACTCGCCGCTCGGCCGCATCGCCGTCGACACCAATGACAGCCGCGATATTGCCCGCATCATGTTGCGGCCGGAGCAGATCGCCTTGAAGAGAACATCGCGCGAAGGCATGTCGGGCACTCCTGACATGCTGTTCGGCGAGGTGACGGAATCGGAATTCGCCGGCTCGACGTGCACGATCGCCGTGCGGCTACTGAACAGCGCCGATCCGCCCGATGCGGCCGCGATCGGCAACACGCCGCTGGTCCTGCGCAAACCGGGCATGGACGCGCCGGCGGTCGGCGAGATCGTCCGGCTGACCGTATCTGGGAAGGCGCATGTCTTCGCCTGATTGATCGAAGGCGCTGACACACCACGCCTCAACGCGGCGGTGCTGTTCACGCCGTGAGGCGTTCGCCGGTTTCACCCGAATAGATCGGCCATTGTTCGAGAAAATCGCAACCGTGCACGACCACGTGCCCGTTGGCGCTGTCGATGAGGACGACCGCGTAGGAAGGCGGCGCCTGCTCGACGATCTGGCTCGATCTGTCGAGCGCAAGCTCGAACCTGGCATGCAGGCCGCGCTGCGCCGAGAACGGAATGCCAGCGGCCGTCCCGGCAATGTCGCGATGGACGTGACCGAAGAAGATGTGGCGGACATTGCCATGGCGCCGCAGCAGGCCGAGCAACCGTTCGGGCTGCTCAAGGGCCAGCGGATCGAGCTGCGGCAGACCGAGCGCGACCGGCGGATGATGCATGAAGACGTAAGCCGGCTGGCCGGCTGCTTCTTCGAGCCGGGCTTCGAGCCAGGCTAGTCGCCTGTCGCACAATTCGCCTTCGATGCGCCCTTCCGCCAGGCAGTCGAGAAACAGCAGCACCCCGTCGACCGTTTGATGAGCCGACTGCACGAAGCCGTTCTCATCGACCGGAATCTCGGGAAAGGCTGCGACCAGATTGGCCCGCCGGTCGTGATTTCCCGGCAGCAGCCGCCAAGGCACCGACAGCGTGCTCAGGGCTGTCCTTAGATCGGCATAGCTCTCGGGCGCGCCAGTCTCGGTCAGGTCGCCGGTGAAGACGCAAAGTGCGGCATCGGCGTGATGCGCATTGATGTGAGCGATGCATGAAGCCAGCCGCTGATGCAGGTCGGCGCCATAGCGGCGCTCTCCTTGCCGGCCAAGATGCACATCGGTGACCTGGAGAATTTTCATTGCGCGTCTCTTCGATTTGCCGGTGGCGCCTGCCTCGTCATCGACATTGGCTGGCTTCAGAAATCAGAGTGCCGGTTCCGGAACGGAAGCCTTGAAGACGTCGAGACGGCTTCCCGTCTCCGACGAGAAAAAATGCAGATCCTCCGGCGAAATCTTCAGGCCGACCGCACTGCCGGGCTCGGGGTGGACGGCCTCCGACGTCATCACCGAAAACGGCGCACCGTCGAGATCGACATAGATGACGCGGCCCGCGCCCAGTTCCTCGACCAGATCGACGGTCGCATTGAGCGCGCCTGCCGTGCCCGGCGCCACCAGCCGGACGGCTTCCGGCCGGATGCCCATCGCTACTTTCGAGCCGACCGGCAGCCCCGCGCGTGCCATGGTCAGGCGTCGGCTGCCGCCGAGCAGCGAGACCCCGTCGAGTTCGACCGTGCCTTCAAGGATGTTCATGGCCGGCGCGCCGACGAAGGTGGCGACGAAACGGCTGGCCGGACGGCTGTAGATCTGGGCCGGCGTGCCGACCTGCTCGACGCGGCCGCCATTCATCACCACCAGCCGGTCGGCGAGCGTCATCGCCTCGACCTGGTCATGGGTGACGAAGACCGAGGTGGCGTTCAGCCGGCGATGCAGCTTGCGGATTTCCGAACGCATCTGCACGCGCAGCTTGGCGTCGAGGTTGGACAGTGGCTCGTCGAACAGGAACACCTTGGGCTCGCGGATCATCGCCCGGCCCATGGCGACACGCTGCCTTTGGCCACCCGACAGCGCCATCGGCTTGCGGTCGAGCAGATGTTCGAGCTCCAGCGTGCGGGCAACCGCCTGGATGCGCAACTGGCGCTCGGCGGCGGGAACACCTGCCACCTTGAGCGAATAGCCGATGTTCTGCGCCACGCTCATATGCGGATAGAGCGCGTAGTTCTGGAACACCATGGCGCAGCCGCGCTCGCGCGGCTCCAGTTTGTTGACCACGGTGCCGTCGATCGCGATCTCGCCGCCGGATATGTCTTCAAGCCCGGCGATCATCCGAAGCAGCGTGGACTTGCCGCAGCCCGATGGTCCGAGAATGACCACGAATTCGCCCGATGCGATGTCGAGGTCGACGCCGTGCACGACCTGCATCTTGGCGTAGCTCTTCTTGACGTCGCGAATGGTGATGGAGGCCATCTTTCGTCTCCTTTCAGGTCACTTTTCGGTGGCGATCAGGCCGCGCACGAACCAGCGTTGCATGAGCACCACGACAATCAGCGGCGGCAGCATGACGATAAGCGTCCCGGCCATGGCGATGTTCCATTCCGGGATACCGCCGACATTGGGGATGAGCTGCTTGAGTTCGGTGACCGCGGTGGCATGCGACTGGTCGGTGGTGATGAGCAGCGGCCACAGATACTGGTTCCACGCCCACAGGAACATGATGGTCCCAAGCGCGGCCATGTTGTTGCGCGACAGCGGCAGCAGGATATCGATGAAGAAACGCAGGGCGCCGGCGCCATCCATGCGCGCGGCCTCGGTCAGTTCATCCGGAACGGTGAGGAAGAACTGCCTGTAGAGGAAGGTGCCGGTGGCGGTCGCGATCAGCGGCAGGATCAGCCCGGAATAGGAATTGAGCAGCCCGAGGCTGAGCGAAACCTGGACGCCCGAGACTTTCTCGATCAGCCAGCTCAGACCGGTCACGTCGAGGATGGCCTGATAGGGCGACAGCACATTGGCGACGACCGCGTAGGTCGGCACGATGCGCACCTCTAGCGGCAGCATCAGCGTCACGAAGATCAGCCAGAAGATGAAGGTGCGGCCGGGGTAGCGGAAATAGACGATCGAGAAGGCGGTGAGCGCCGAGATGATCACTTTGCCCGCCGCGACACCGGCGGCCATGATGAAACTGTTCAGAAGCTTGGGGCCGAGGTCTGCCGTCGTCCATGCCGTCTTGATGTTGAGCCAGAAGTCGCTGCCCGGCAGCAGCGACATCGGCACATCGTTGACATCCCTGAGATTGTGCGACGCGGCGATGGCGACGACCGCGAACGGCGCGATGCAAAGCACGAAACCGACGAACAGGATCACATGCGTGAAGAAATTGAGGAACGGGGTGCGCTCTACCATGTCGGCCTCACCTGTAGTGCACGCGCCGCTCGATGAAGCGGAACTGGAAGATGGTCAGCACGACGATGAGCACCATCAGGATGATGCTCTGTGCGGCGGCGCCCGAATAGTCGAGGCCTTTGAAGCCATCGGAATAGATCTTGTAGACCATCAGATTGGTGGCGTTCGCCGGTCCGCCCGAAGTCATGATGTCAACGATGCCGAAGGAATCCTGGAAGCTCTCGGTGATGTTGATGACCAGCAGGAAGAATATCGTCGGCGTGATCAGCGGGAACTGGATATCCCAGAAGCGTCTGACGACGCCGGAACCGTCCATCGCCGCCGCCTCGATCAGCGAACGCGGGATGGCCTGGAAAGCGGCGAGGAAGAAGATGAAGTTATAGCCGACATATTTCCAGGAAAAGGCGATGATGATCGAGGCCATGGCGTCAGTGCCGTCAAGGCCAGGATCCCAGAAGCCGGGCCAGACCTGGTTGACGACGGCCATGAAGCCGGCTTCCGGCGCCAGGATGAAGCGGAACGCCATGGCCAGCGCCGGCGCCGCGATGCCGTAGGGCCAGATCAGCACCACGCGGTAGAAGCGCGACCCGGTAAGTTGCCGATCGGTCAAGGCGGCCAGCACGAGGCCGACGAACATCGCAAGCCCAGTGCTGATGCCGGCAAAGACAAGACTGGCGGTGATCGAGTTCCAGTAGTCGGCGTTGGACAGGATCGAGCGGAAATTGTCGAGCCCGACCCAGATGTTGCCGCCGCCCCAGGGCTGCTGCAGCGTCAGCGACCAGTACACGGCCTGGCCGGCGGGCCAGTAGAAGAACGTGAAGATCAGGAGGAGCTGCGGTACCGCGAAAAGGATGCCGATCGTCCAGCTGCTGAAAGTGACGCGTTTTTCCATCGATCCGCCGATACCGTTGAACCGCCAGTCCGCTTTCTCAGCGGAAGACTAGATGTGAAATGGCCGCCCGTCGATTCTCGACGGACGGCCGTTCCACTATCCGGGATTAGGGCAGGGTCTTGCCCGGATAGGTCTGCTGGAAGCGGTCGAGGATGGCATCGCCATTCTTGACCAGCGTATCGAGGCCTTCCTGGACGCTGACCTTGTTGGCGAAGATCGCCTGCATCTGGGTGCCGAACTCGGCACGGATCTGGGTGAAATTGCCAAGGCGAACACCGCGGGTGATCTCGGTCGGCTCGGACGCCGTCAGGCTGGCGATCGCAACTTCACGGCCCTTGTAGGGCGCCTTGTCATAGAAACCCTGGGCCTTCAGGTAGTCGAAGCCCGACTTGGTCACCGGGATGTAGCCGGTGTTGGTCGACCAGAACAATGCGGTCTTGGGGTCGTGGATGAAGTTGAGGAACGCGGCAGCGCCCTTGTACTCCGCATCCGACTTGCCGGAGAGCACCCACAGCGAAGCGCCGCCGACGAGCGAATTCTTACGCTCGGTGCCGGCATAGACCGGCAGTTCGGCGACATCCCAGTTCATGCCTTCCTTCTGCGTCTTGCCGACAGTGCCGTGATCGCCGACCGAGGTCAGGATCACCTGGCAGGTGCCGGAAGCGAAGGCCTGGACCATGTCCTGGCCGAGGTCCTTCGACTTGATCTTGATCAGGCCGGCATCATACCACTTCTTGAGATCGGTGACGTACTGGACGAACTTGGTCTTGTTGACTTCCAGACGCGCGTCGAGGCCGTCATAGCCGTTGTTCTTGGTGGCGATCGGCTGGTTGTGGAGAGCCGAGAACTGCTCCATCAGCTGCCAGCTTTCATTGGCCGAGATGTTGATCGCCATCGGGCATTCATAGCCGGCGTCTTTCAGTGCCTTCAGGTCGGCCGCGACATCTTCCCAGGTCTTTGGCGCTTCGGTCTTGCCGATCTTGGCGAAGGCGTCCTTGTTCCAGTACATCAGCGGGGTCGACGAGTTGAACGGGAAGGACAGCATCTCGCCCTTCGAGGTCGCATAGTAGCGCGCGATGCCGGGGAAATAGTCGGCGTAATCGATCTTGTAGCCGTTTTCTTCCATCAGCTTGTCGGCCGGCTTGTAGGCGCCCGACAGCATCATGGTGGCGGTGCCGACATCATAGACCTGGACGACGGCGGGCTGCTTGCCGGCGCGGAAGGCGGCGATCGTGTTCTGCAGCGTGGCGTCGTAATTGCCCTGGCTGGTGCAGACGACTTCATAGTCGGTCTGCGAGGCGTTGAAGTTCTTGCACAGCGTGTCGACGACGCGGGCCAAGTCGCCCGAAAGGCCGAACCAGAAATCGAATTTTACCGGCTCTGCGACGGCAGGCATGGCAAGGGCTGCGCTGAGCGCGCCAGCGGCAAGGGCTGTGAGGCCCCGCTTGATGATGGTCATGGTTTCTTCCCTCTTGGGTGGCGGTTGACAAGGGTCTTGCGCAAATCCTTGCCCGCTCTCTTAGAGAAGGTATGTGACAGTTCTGCTGTGGCCTCTCAGGCCTGTGGACAGCCCGTCTCTCCTCCCCTCCGGCGGTTGCGCCGGCATGAAAATGTCATGCCGGCGCTCTAGGTAGCTAGGGCGGCAGCCGAGGACGTAAAGACCCTGAAGAACAGCCATGATTACCCGGCTAAAGGAGGGATGAAATGCCAGTGTGGTCGCACCCACTGTCAGCAACAAAACCGCCAGCCTGCGCGACAGGGGCGTTCTGGCCTTCGCGCCCGCGCTCGGTTTGAACAGAGCTTGCCCGCCCGAAAGGGCGAGGCGGTTTTGGGGCAACGACGTGCTATTAGAGGCTGTCGGGCTTGAGCGCCGTCTCGACCAGACGCCTGGCATCCGGCCCCGACCATTCGGCCGGGCCGTTCATATGGGCGATCAGGCAGCCTTCGCCGTCGATCAGCATGGTGACGGGAAGACCGAGCGCCAGGCCGCGCGTCTTGAGGTCGTTGAACAGCGCCATCGTCGAATCCCTGAAATAGCCGAGCGTCGCGACGCCGGTATCGCTGAGGAACTTCTTCGGCTTCACATCATCGCCGGCATCGACATTGACGGCGACCACCTGAAAGGCGTCGCTGCCCTTTTCCTTCTGCAGTGCATCGAGCGAAGGCATTTCGGCGCGGCATGGCGCGCACCATGTCGCCCACAGATTGAGCAGCACCGTCTTGCCGGCATGATCGGCAAGCGTCATCGGCCTGCCGTCCGGGCCATTGAAGGCGAGGCTCTTCAAGGATTGCGGTGGATCGGCCGGCAAAAGCGCGGCGACCTCACCCGTGGCCGAGGCCGCGACCTTGTTGGCACGGTCGCTCTTGGCGGCGCAGGCGACGTCGTCCTTGCTCTCGCCGACGGCAGCTTGTGCCGGTGCATTGTTGCCAGACCGGCTCTCGCTGACATATACCGCGACCGCGCCGGCCAGCGCGCCCGCCACCAAGGCGGCGAGGATCAGGCGCGGGGCCGGGAAGAATCTATTACCGTCTGCCATTTTCTCAAAACTGCTCCGAAGCACGGGTTATAGCCATGAGCGACAAGAAGACCAGCAACCAGATGTGGGGCGGACGTTTTGCCTCGGGTCCGGCCGCGATCATGGAAGCCATCAACGCGTCGATCTCGTTCGACCGCAAACTCTATGCCCAGGACATCAGAGGCTCGATCGCCCATAGCGAGATGCTGGCGCAAACGGGCATTATTTCGGCGGCCGATCAAGAAAAAATCGCTCACGGGCTGAACACGATCCTGAAAGAGATCGAGGCCGGCAGCTTCGAGTTTTCGACCCGGCTTGAAGACATCCACATGAACATCGAGGCGCGCCTTGCCGATCTGATCGGCGCGCCGGCCGGTCGGCTGCACACGGCGCGCTCGCGCAACGACCAGGTGGCGGTCGATTTGAGGCTGTGGGTCAAGGATGAGTGCTTTCGCGTCGCCGAGGCGTTGAAGGGGCTGATCAAGGCACTGCTGGAGCGGGCCGAGGAGCACGCGGCGACGGTGATGCCGGGCTTTACCCATATGCAGGCGGCGCAGCCGGTGACCTTCGGCCATCACTGCATGGCCTATGTCGAAATGTTTTCGCGCGATCTGTCGCGTGTGCGCGATGCGATCGAACGGATGGACGAAAGCCCGCTTGGTGCCGCGGCCCTTGCCGGCACGAGCTTCCCGATCGACCGTCACCAGACCGCCAAGGCACTCGGCTTCCGCGAGCCGATGCGCAATTCGCTGGACAGCGTTTCGGATCGCGATTTCGCGCTCGAGTTCCTCGGCATGGCGGCGATCTGCGCCACGCATCTGTCGCGGCTGGCCGAAGAGATCATCATCTGGTCGACGCCGCAGTTCGGCTTCGTCAGGCTATCGGACTCGTTTTCCACCGGCTCCTCGATCATGCCGCAGAAGAAGAACCCCGACGCCGCCGAACTGGTGCGCGGCAAGACCGGCCGCGTCACCGGCCATCTGGTCGGCCTGCTGACGGTGATGAAGGGCATGCCTCTGACCTATGGCAAGGACATGCAGGAAGACAAGGAATCGGTGTTCGATGCCGCCGAGACACTCGACCTGATGCTGGCGGCGATGACCGGCATGGTCTCGGACATGACGATCAACGCAGCCGCGATGAAGAAGGCCGCCGGCTCCGGCCACGCGACAGCGACCGACCTCGCCGACTGGCTGGTGCGCACGCTAGGCCTGCCGTTCCGCGAGGCGCATCATGTCACCGGCCGGGCGGTGGCGCTGGCCGAAGACAAGAAGGTGGGGCTGGAGAAGCTTTCGCTGGAGGATTTGCAGTCGATCAATCCAGGTATCACAGCGGACATATTTTCGGTGCTGGCGGTGCAGAACTCGGTCAAGAGCCGCACCAGTTTCGGCGGCACGGCACCGTCGGAAGTGAGGAAGCAGATCCGCGCCTGGAAAAAGCGACTGGCGAAAGCGTGATGCCGGATACTGCAACCGGCAATATCCCGGCGATATTGCGACCCGCAATATCCGGGGTGCAAAGCGCTGAGAACTCGGCTAAAAGCGGCGGCTGGCAAACGTTTCGGACGGATGGATCGATGACCGGAAGCAGGATTTTTGTGACGCTGACGCTGCTGGTTGCGATCGCGGCCGTTTCGGCCTGCGGCAGGAGGGGCGGTCTCGACACGCCCTATGAGGCGGCCGTGCAAGCGCGCAAGGATGCCTCGAAGGCCCACCAGCCCGTGCCGCCGGAGCCGGAAAAACCGGTCGTGGACAAGAAGTTCATCCTCGACCCGCTGATCTAGAGTCGCCGAGACCGGGTTTGGTCCAAACCCGATCTCATCGTGCTCCAACTTCCCGGAACCACTCTCGTGAACCATTTCGACTACCGCGACGGCGTGCTCTATGCCGAGGACGTGGCGATCCCCGATATCGCCGCACAGGTCGGCACGCCGTTCTACTGCTATTCGACGGCCACACTGACCAGGCACTACCGGGTGTTCGCGCAGGCCTTTGCCGAGCTCGACGCGCTGGTCTGCTACGCCATGAAGGCCAATTCCAACCAGGCCGTTCTGCGCACGCTGGCGAAGCTCGGCGCCGGCGCCGACGTGGTTTCGGAAGGTGAATTGCGCCGGGCGCTGGCCGCCGGCATCCCGGCCGGCAAGATCCTGTTTTCCGGCGTCGGCAAGACCGCGCGCGAAATGGACTTTGCCCTTGCCGCCGGCATCCTTTGCTTCAACGTCGAATCCGAGCCCGAACTCGAGCTTTTGTCGGCGCGAGCCGTGGCGCTTGGCAAGGTGGCGCCGATCTCGCTGCGCATCAATCCCGACGTCGACGCCAGGACCCACAAGAAGATTTCCACCGGCAAGGCCGAGAACAAGTTCGGCATCCCGTGGCAGAAGGCGCTTCAGGTCTATGCCCGCGCGGCAAAGCTTCCCGGCATCAAGATCACCGGCATCGACACCCATATCGGCAGCCAGATCACCGAACTACAGCCTTTCGACGATGCCTTCGCCCTGCTTGTCGATCTGGTCGGCGCACTGCGTGCCGACGGCCATGCCATCGAGCATGTCGATCTCGGCGGCGGCCTCGGCATTCCCTACCGCATCGACAACAACCCGCCGCCGCTGCCCGATGCCTATGCCCAGATCGTCAGGAAGCATGTCACCAAGCTCGGGTTGAAGGTGATGTTCGAGCCGGGCCGGCTGATATCAGGCAATGCCGGCATCCTCGTCTCGGAAGTGATCTTCGTGAAGGAAGGCGACGCCAAGAACTTCCTCGTCGTCGACGCCGCCATGAACGATCTCATCCGGCCGACGCTCTACGATGCCTTCCACGACATCCGTCCGGTCGTGCAGCCGCCGGCCGACACGCCGCGCATGATGGTCGATGTGGTCGGCCCGGTCTGCGAGACCGGCGACTATATCGGCCTCGATCGCGATCTGCCCAGGCTGAAGGCCGGCGACCTGATTGCCGTCTCCACCGCCGGCGCCTATGGCGCGGTGCAGGCCGGCACCTACAACACCCGCCTGCTGGTGCCGGAAGTGCTGGTCGACGGCGACCGATTCCACGTCGTGCGCCCGCGCCTGACCTATGACGACCTGATCGGGCTGGATTCGCTACCCGACTGGCTCGCATAGAAGCGCTGGAAACACACCTACCCCTCACAGGGAGCAAATCATGACGAACGGCAATACCGTCACACGCGAGCGCATTGCCGCGATGGAGCCGCGCATCCGCCCCTATATCAGACACACGCCGGTGCTGCGCGTCGACATGGCCGACTTCGACCGCGCGCCGATGACGGTCGACCTGAAGCTCGAATGCCTGCAGCATTCCGGCTCGTTCAAGGTGCGCGGCGCCTTCACCAACCTGCTGGAGCGTGCGGTTCCCAAGGCCGGTGTCGTCGCCGCATCCGGCGGCAACCATGGCGCGGCCGTCGCCTATGCCGCCATGAGGCTGGGCCACAAGGCGACCATCTTCGTTCCCGAGGTGAGCCCGGCGGCCAAGGTGGAGCGGATCCGCAGCTACGGCGCCGAGCTGATTGTCGGCGGTGCCCGCTATGCCGAGGCGCTGGTCGCCAGCGAACGTTTCGCCGAGCAGACCGGCGCCTTGCAGATCCACGCCTTCAACCAGGAAGAAACGCTGGTCGGCCAGGGCACGCTCGGGCTCGAAATCGAGAGCGACCTGCCTGAGATCGACACGCTGCTGGTGGCTGTCGGCGGTGGCGGCCTGATCGGCGGCATTGCTGCCTGGTTTGCCGGCCGCATCCGCATCATCGCCGTCGAGCCGGAGGGCGCGCCGACGCTTCATCGCGCCTTCGAGGCCGGACACCCCGTCGACGCGCCGGCCGAGGGCATCGCCGCCGATTCGCTGGCGCCAAAGCGCGTCGGCGAGATGATGTTCCCGATCGCCGAAGCCTTTGTCGAACGCTCGATCCTGGTCAGCGACGACGACATCATCGCCGCGCAAAAAGCGCTGTGGGACCGTGTGCGCATCATCTCCGAGCCGGGCGGTGCCGCCGCCTTCGCGGCGATCATGTCCGGCCGCTACACACCGTCCTCGGGCGAACGTATTGCCGTGCTGGTCTGCGGCGCCAACGCAAATCCCGCGCAGTTCTGACCTGAAACCATTCGGGCCGGCTTCACGTTTTTTCAAACTGCCTCGCCTTTGCCGTGTTTGCTGGTATTCTTCGAGTCGTGAGGCTTGGGCTATTTTGTCCAACCCACAGCATGATCCCGAAAAGTGGAATCTGGTTTTCGGAACAGATCATGCTCAAGGAGATAGAGCCCCATCCCGGTTCTTTCGGGATGGAATAGGCTCTAGGAAGGGCCGATGACGGAACGACCCACCTTCAGCAGCGATCGCGGCCTGGCCGGGCGCCTTGCCTTGAGCCGGCTGGCGACGCGGGTCTCGATGATGGTCGAGCGCGGCTGGCCGTTGCTGCTTCCGCCCGTCATCGTCGCCAGCCTGTTCCTCAGCGTCTCCTGGCTCGGCCTCTTCTCCCGCCTGCCAGACATGGCGCGCATCGGCCTTGTCGCCGTATTCGGCATCGCGGCACTGGCCGCGCTCTACCCGCTGCGCTTCTTCCGCCTGCCGGGCGCTGTCGAAATTGACCGCCGGATCGAGGCGGCCAATCAATTGTTGCACAGCCCGGTGTTGGTGCAGACAGACCGACCAAGCGGCCAGGAAAGCAGCTTCTCGCAGGCGCTGTGGCGCGAACACCAGAAGCGCATGGCCGGAAAGCTCGACAACCTTGGCGCCGACCTGCCGCGCACACGCGTGCCGGAACGCGACCCCTGGGGGTTGCGCGCGGTGGCGGCACTTTTGCTCGTTACCGCCTTCGCCTTCTCCTTCGGACCGACAGGCGGCAGGATCAGTGACGGCTTCAATGCCCATGGCGCGCACGATGCCGTGCCGCCGCGCATCGACGCCTGGGTGACGCCGCCAGCCTACACCGGCAAGCCGCCGATCTTCCTGACCGCCGACGCCAACCAGGCGACGCCGACCTTCACTGTTCCCGAAGGCAGCGACGTCTCACTGCGCGTGACCGGCGGCTCAGGCGAAGAAACGCTCGGCTATGCCGACAAGAATGGCAATTCCCGCGCCATCGACCCGGCCGGGCCGCAGGCTGCCGCGACGGCCAAGCCGGCGGCAAACCCGGCGACGCCGTCCAAGGTACGCCAGTTCACCGGCAAGCTGACCGGCGACGGCACGCTGACGCTGACGTCGGGCGAGGACCAGCTCGGCCGCTGGGCCTTCGCTGTCATATCGGACAAGCCGCCGCAGATCCGCTTCGTCGGCGAGCCGAAGCGCGCCGCCAACGGCGCCTTCGAACTCAACTACCAGATCGACGACGACTATGGTGCCGCCACCGCCAAGGCGGTGTTCGCGCTCGCCGATCCGCAGGCGCCCAATGCACATCCGCTCTATGGTCCGCCTGAAATGCCGCTGTCGCTGCCGCGTCGTGGTGGCAAGTCGAACGCCGCCAGGACCTCGAAGGACCTGACCGAACATGTCTGGGCCGGCAGCAGCATCAAGCTGACGCTGGTTGCCACCGACGATGCCGGGCACACTGCATCGAGCGAAACCAAGACGCTGCTGATGCCGGAGCGGCCATTCACCAATCCGCTGGCGCGCGCGGTGGTCGAGCAGCGCCGCCTGCTGGCGCTCGACGCCAACGCCAAGCCCCGCGTTCTCGACCTGATGGACGCCATCACGCTGCGGCCGGAAGACACGTTCGACAACATGTCCCACTATCTCGCCATTATGAGCGCCCGCAGCCGGCTGAAAATGGCCGACAGCGACGATCAGTTGCGCAGCGAGGTCGCCTATCTCTGGGAAATCGCGCTCGGCATCGAGGAAGGCAATCTCTCGGCCGCGGAAAAGCGGCTGCGTCAGGCGCAGCAGGCTCTGCAGGACGCCATCAAGAATGGCGCCAGCGACGCTGAAATCGAGAAGGCGATGAAGGAACTGCGCGAGGCGATGAACCAGTTCCTGCAGGAATTCGCGGAGCGCGCCAAGCAGAACCCCAACGCACCGCAGATGCAGCAGAACGGCCAGGAACTGCGCCAGAGCGACATCGACCGCATGATGGACCAGATCGAGAATCTGGCGAAGTCGGGCGATCGCGACAAGGCCCAGCAATTGCTGTCGCAACTGCAAGACATGATGAACAATCTCCAGGCCGGCCGCCAGCAGCAAGGCGGCCAGCAGGACAGCGAGATGCGCCAGCAGATGGACAAGCTCGGCGAGATCCTGCGGCGCCAGCAGGAGATGATGAACGACACCTTCCGCATGGACCAGATGCAGCGCGGCGAGCGCCAGCGCGGACAGAACCGCGACGAGCAGCTCGGCGAAGGCGGTGGCCAGGATGAGGACAAGCCAGGGGTCGGCGAGGACCGAGATCCCCTCGCCCGGCAAAAGCCGATGACGCCACAGGAATTCGCCGACGCGCTGAAGCAGCTGCAGCAGGGCCAGGGCCAGCTGAAAAGCGACCTCGATCAACTGAAGAAGGGCCTTGAAGGCATGGGCATGGAGCCCAACGAAGGATTTGGCGAGGCCGGCAAGTCCATGGGCAATGCCGAACAGGCGCTCGGCGAAGGCGAAGGCGACGAGGCCGTCGGCCATCAGGGCCGGGCGCTGGAAGCGCTGCGCAAGGGCGCCAAGGACATGATGAAGCAGATGCAGGCCATGCAGGGCGACCAGGGCGGCAGCGAGGAAGGCGGCCGCCAGCAGAACGCCGATCGTGACCCGCTCGGCCGGCCGCGCGCCAGCCAGGGTCCCGACTTCGGCGATTCGGTGAAGGTGCCCGACGAGATCGACGTGCAGCGCGCCCGCCAGATTCTGGAAGCGATCCGCAAGCGGCTCGGCAATGCGCTGAGCCCCGACATCGAGCGCAGCTATCTCGAACGGCTGCTCGAGCTGAAATAGAGCAATTCCAGGAAAAGTGTGAAGCGGTTTTCCGTCCGGAATTGCGATAAAACACACGGATTGCCGCCCCGCCTCCACCCCGCCCGAAAACCCTCTCGAACGGTTGCACCACCATGCCCAAACTTGGCACTGTCACGCCCATCCTGCGCATCTTCGACATTGCCAAGGCGCGTGAATTCTATGTCGGCTTCCTCGGCTTCGAGGTGCAATGGGAGCATCGCTTCGACGACAACGCGCCGCTCTACATGGCGGTCGGCCGCGACGGCTGCGTCCTGCATCTCAGCGAGCACCACGGCGATGGTGCGCCTGGCATTGCCGTGCGCATCAAGGTCGAGGACATCGCCGCACTGCATGGCGAACTGATCGGCAAGAAATACCGCTTTGCCAGGCCGGGCCTGGAAGAGACGCCGTGGAAGACCCGCGAGGTATCGGTCGCCGATCCATTCGGCAACCGGCTGCATTTCTACGAGGATGCCGCCGGCTGATTCAGCCGGTTGACGAACGCGTCGCGGATAGCCTCCTGCATGCCGTCGATCGCTTCGCCAGACGCATTCGGGTTGCGGTGCATCACCACATTCGAGGAATCGATGGCGCCGAACCCGTCCGCGGTCGTCAGTTCACGACAGCCGTCAGGAATATTGCTGCGCGAAATCGGCGCGATCGCCAGTCCCGAGGTGACGGCGAGCTTGAGGCCGCCGGTGGTGTCGCTGGTGTAGGCGACACGATAGGCAAGATTGCGTTGCTCCAATGATTTGATGGCGAAGTCCTTGCACCAGCCGGCCCGGTTGTAGAGCGCGATCGGCACCGGCTGTTCCTCATGCATGTGGTGCAGGGTTGACGTCACCCACACGGTCGGATCGTGCATCAGCACTTCGCCGCCGGCGGGATCCTGCCATTCGAACACCACGCACAGATCAAGTTCGCCGGCGGCAAGCGCCGCTATCTGCGCCCCCGAATGCGCATAGCGCACGGTGACCTCGACCTGCGTGTGACGCTTCGAAAAGGCGCCGAGCGCGCGCGACAGGATGGCGTGGCCATATTCCTCGGGAATGCCGATGCGCACCGGCCCGCCAAGCGGCGCTGCCGCCATTGACGCCGATGTCTCGTCGAGCAGCGAGACAATGCGGCGGGCGTTGACGATGAGTTCGCCGCCGCGCCGCGTCAGCGCGACGCCGCGCGAACCGCGCTCGAACAGGCTGTCGCCGATCAGCTCTTCGAGCTTCTTCATCTGCATCGACACCGCCGACTGGGTGCGGCCGGCCTGCTCCGCCGCCTTGGTGAAATTGCCGGTTTCCGCAATCGCCACGAAGGTGCGCAGGAGGTCGCTGTCGAGGGTCGGTCGCATGAAATCCGCCATAAGGAAATTTGATCGCTGGTATCATTCCAATTCGTTTGCAACATGTCAAACGCAGGATGATAGTGACCTCACCCATTGGATATGCGGCTGCGAAATCAGCCGCGGACCAATCAAGAGTCCTCACTCGTGCCCGCTGCCCGAAACGGTGGCGGGTTCTTTTTAGCTTGCATCAAGCGTGCTTGCGGGGCGCGGCACTGGAGCCTGGAACCCTTATGCAGAACCGGATGGTGCGCGGCATCCTGAGCCTGTGCCTGGGTGTGCTGATCTTCTCACTGCAGGATCCGCTCGTCAAAGCCGTGTCGAGCGGTTATCCGGTGACCGAGGTGATGGCGATCCGCTCGATCGTCGCTCTGCCGATCCTGATCTTTCTGGTCCATGCCGATGTCGGCTTGCAGGCGATCCTGTCGAAGCGATTCGGCATGCTGACGATGCGCGCCTTCATCCAGTTCACCTCCTATACGGTGTACTATCTGGCCATCGCCGCTTTGCCGCTGGCCGATGCGGTAGCGCTCTATTTCATGGCGCCGCTGTTCATCATGGCGCTGGCCGGACCGTATCTTGGCGAGCGCGTATCCTGGCGGACGCTGGCGACCGTGCTGATCGGGCTGTTCGGTGTCCTCGTGATGCTGCGCCCGGGCGCCGGACTGTTCGACTGGGCGGCGCTGCTGTCGCTGGGCTCGGCGGCGTTCTATGGTTTTTCGCAGCTGATGGCCCGCAAGATCGGCGACACCGAATCGTCCACCGTCATGGCCTTCTATCAGAACGGCGCCTATCTGGTTGGCGCCGCCGTGGTGGCCGGCGCGTTTCACCTTGCCGGCATAACCCATGCCGTCCACCCGAGCCTGGAATTCCTGGTGCGGCCTTGGATATGGCCGAAACTGCCGGATTTCCTCAAGATGGCGGCCTGCGGTTTCGTCGCCTCAGCAGGCATGATCCTCCTGTCCCAGGGCTACAGGCTGGCGCCGGCCAACCGGGTTGCCACCTTCGAGTACACCGGCATCCTGTGGTCGCCGCTGTGGGGTTTCCTGTTCTTCGCCGAAGTACCACGGTCGACGACCATCATCGGTGCTGCCTTGATCATCGGCGCCGGCCTGCTGGCGCTCAACACCGAACGGCGCAAGAGCGCTGCGCCGGTGCTTGCTGCCACCGATCCAGCCTGATCAGGCGAAGCAGATCAGGGCGCGCTCGACGCGCGAGCGGATTTCGGCCAGCGTAAAAGGCTTCTGCACGACATCGAGGATAATGCCGTTCAACTCCTCGGCGCGCTCGCGCTGGTCGGCATAGCCGGTCATCAGCATGATCTTCAACGCCGGGAAGAGTGCCGCCGCCGCGATCGCCATCTCGATGCCGTCCATCTCCGGCATGCGGATGTCGGAGACGACAAGATCGTAGCCGCCACGCGCGGCCTGGATCAGCGAAAGCCCTTGCGCGCCGTCCGCCGCGATATCGATTGTGTGCCCGGCGCGTTCAAGCGCGCGGGCTGCCAGGGTGCGGACGGACTCATCGTCCTCAACGATCAGAAGCTTTGCCATGGCCGGCATATTTGGCGCTGAAAAGTTGACTTTTCCTGAAAGCGCGCAGCACCGCCAAGCATTTTTGAGGTCGCTCAGACATCCCCTTTGACGACGCCGACAAACGGCAGCTCGCGAAAAGCGTGGGCAACGTCCATGCCGTAGCCGACGACGAAATAGTCGGGGCAGTCGAAGCCGACATAGTCGGCATTGAGTGCGGTCTGGCGGCGCATGCGCTTGTCGAGCAGCACGGCGATGGAACAGCTCTTGGCGCCCCGCGACAGCATCAGGTCGCGGGTGAAGCTCAGCGTCTTGCCCGATTCGAGAATGTCGTCGATCAACAGCACGTCGCGGCCGGCGACCTCATTGTCGATGTCGCGCAGCACCCTCACCTCGCCGCTGGTGGTGCCAGCGCCGTAGCTGGAGATGAAGATGAACTCGACCTCGGGCGACAGGCCGACATCGTGCATGGCGCGGATGAGATCGGCGGCGAAGATGAACGAGCCCTTCAGCACCGAGATCACCAGCAGATCGTGATAGTCGTGCCCGGCGATCTCCTTGGCGAGTTCGAGATTGCGCCGCGCGATGGCCGATGCCGAAAACAGGACTTCGATGTCCTTGCCGCGTACGATTGGCATTTTTCGCCCCCTGAGATTTTTACCTGAACGCTTCACGCCTGGCGTGTGTTGAGATTCAGGTCAGGCTGCGTCGAAAACGGTGGTTTCCGAGAACCGGAGCGGAGCGTACTTGAAGTACGTGAGCACCGGAAACCGCCGTTTGCAGGCCAGCCTCACCTGAATATCAGCACACGCTATTGGGCGAAGGTGACCGATACAGTTCTTACGCCGTTCTTAGGCACGTCGAGCCGGCTGGCAAAGCCGAATCTTTCGCCGGATGCCAGCGCGCGGCCGGATGTCCCCAAGGTATAGCGGGTTGTGCGTCCGTCATTGCCGGTCACCCGGATTTCGAGCGGCGGCAGCTGCGCCGGTTTCGCCCCGTCATTGACGGCCTCACCATCGACGAACAGCGCGGGGTTCGGCCCGGAAGGGTCGACACGTGACGTGATCCCTGAAATGCTGAGCGCCGACGCCTGCGCACCAGACAGGAACGACGCCTGGCGCACCAGCGCATGTCCGCCGGAAACCCAGAAGGCGGCCAAAGCGGCGCTGATGCCGGCGATCCAGAAGATCGGCCCGCCGCGCGAGGCCGGTGGCCGTTCCGCCGGGGCTTCGGGCTTGCGCAGCATGTCCATGCCCTCGATGGGCGGCGTGACGATCGCGCGCGGCAACGGCGCAACGCTTTCCACGGCAGGGACAAGACGCGGCATCACCACGTAGTCGGCATCGACGACGTCGACGGCGGAACCACGCATGAACCGGTCCGCTGCGGCGATTGCCGCCGGATCGGTCATGATTTCGCCGGAAACCGGGCGCGCGGTTCGATCGTCAGCCATCATGGCCCCAGCATTGCAGCACGTGTTCGCTTTTCGTTTCTTTTGCGTAAACACAAATGGTTAACGCTTCCCCACCGGAGCCCTCGTGACGAGCCGAAAGAGCCCAGGAATTAACCGCCGGTTAACCATGCCGGCCGATGGTCTTTACCCAGAACAGGTCGGCTCGCTGCCGCCGAGAAATTCAGGTCGTCGAAATTGATTCGTTTCGAAAATGTCGGCCTCCGCTATGGCATGGGTCCGGAAATCCTCCGTGACATCTCCCTGCACATCCCGGAGCGCTCCTTCCAGTTCCTCAGCGGGCCTTCGGGCGCCGGCAAGACGACCTTGCTGCGCCTGCTGTTCATGTCGCTGAAACCGACGCGCGGGCTGATCACCATCTTCGGCAAGGATCGCTCACGCATCTCGCGTACCGAACTGCCGCATCTGCGCCGCCGCATCGGCGTGGTGTTCCAGGATTTTCGCCTGCTCGACCACATGACCACCTACGAGAACGTCGCGCTGCCATTGCGCGTGCGCGGGCGCGAGGAGGCGAGCTACCGCACCGATGTCACCGAGCTGTTGAAATGGGTCGGACTGGGCGAGCGCATGCATGTGCTGCCGCCGGTTCTGTCCGGTGGCGAGAAGCAGCGCGCGGCAATCGCTCGTGCGCTGATCGAGCAGCCGGAAATCCTGCTGGCCGACGAGCCGACCGGCAATGTCGATCCGCCGCTGGCGCGACGCCTGTTGCGGCTGTTCATCGAACTCAACCGTCTCGGCACCGCCGTGGTGATCGCCACCCACGACCTCGGTCTGATGGAACAGGTCGACGCGCGCCGCATGATCCTGGCCGGCGGAAGGCTGGACATCTATGACTGATCTGTCCGCCGACCATCTTGTGGAACGAGAACAGGACGCCGAGGCGACCGAGGCAAAGCCGCGCGCCCAGCGCAGGATGGCGCCGATCGTGCCGGCGCAGAACATCGCTGGCCGGGCGCTGGTACTGGTCATCGCCATCATGACCTTCCTGTCCTGCCTGACCTTCGGCGCGGTGACGCTGGTGCGCGACACGGCTTCCGTCTGGGAGAACCAGATTTCGCGCGAGGCGACGATCCAGGTCAAGCCGGTCGACGGCCTCGACATGGAGGCAGCCCTTGCCCAGGCCTCGCAGATCGCCGGCGAATTTCCCGGCGTCAAGGCAACCCGCATCATCGATCGCGAGGCGACCGCGAGGCTCCTGGAGCCATGGCTGGGTTCAGGCCTCAACATCGATGAGCTGCCGGTGCCGCGCCTGATCATCGTCACCATCGACGAGAGCAGCCCCCCCGATTTCGCCGCCATGCGTGCCGCGATCACACCGAAATTGCCAAGCGCGTCGCTCGACGACCATCGCACCTGGGTCGACCGGCTGGTGGCCATGGCCCGCACCACGGTGACCATCGGCATCGCCGTGCTGGCGCTGATGCTGTCAGCGACGGTGCTGACCGTGGTGTTCGCGACGCGCGGCGCCATGGCCGGCAACGGCCACATCATCGAGGTGCTGCATTTCGTCGGCGCCGAGGCACAATTCATCGCGCGCGAATTCCGCCGGCATTTCCTGGTCACCGGCATGAAGGGCGCGGCGGCTGGCGGGGCGGCGGCGGTGCTCGTCTTCATCGTCTTTTCCTGGTGGTCGTCGCGCAACATGGCGACGCCGCAGGCCGATCAGGCGACAGCCCTGTTCGGCAATTTCGCCATCGGGTCGGCGGGCTATCTCGGTGTCGTCTTGATGGTGCTGGTGATCGGCGGGCTCACGGCTGCCACGTCCCACGCCACCGTCGTTGCCTATCTCAGCGACATCGATGTCCGCCAACCGGATGCGGGGTGATCACGGATGGAGAATTCACGTAACGCAAAGTGCGTCTTTTACCTACCCAAGGCCGCATTTCAGGACTAACCATATGGCTATGGACGCGCGGGATTCGACCGGTACGGCTGGGCAGATGCCAGTGGTGGTTGCCCGTTCGCATGACCGCCGCACGGTGAGCCGTCTGAGGGCCGCGTTGCGCATATCCGCTCTCTCCGTCCTTATCCTCGCAACTTTGTTTGCCGGCGGCTTCGGCTGGTTCGCCAACAAGGTCAGCCATCTGACGACGCCTGCCAATCCGGCCAAGGCTGACGCGATCATCGTGCTGACCGGCGGCCAGTCCCGCCTCGATGCGGCGATGGATCTGCTGGCGTCCGGCAAGGGCGAGCGGCTGCTGATCAGCGGTGTGCATCCTTCCGCCAGCCGTCGCCAGTTGCAGGCGGCGACCGGTGGCGACGTCAGGCTGTTCTCCTGCTGCGTCGACATCGACCGCGCCGCGCTCGACACGATCGGCAATGCAGAGGAAAGCGCCAAATGGGTGGAGAGCCACGCCTATGGCACGGTGATCCTCGTCACCAACAATTATCATATGCCGCGCAGCCTGCTCGAGATGCGCCGGCTGCTGCACGGCGCCAAGCTCGAGCCCTATCCGGTGGTCAATTCCAACCTCGACAATGGCGGCTGGCTGACCAAGCCGCGGGCGTTGCGGGTGCTGTTCACCGAATACAACAAATATCTGCTGGCGCTGGCGCGCGGTATCGTGCCGGTCAAGCCGACGCCCAACGGCATCGCGCTGGCCGAGACCGCGGCCGGCGGCTGAACCACTATTCTCCCGCGGCGGTGCCTGCCCTGGCGGCAGTGCCCGAAATCCCCTTGAGGTGGGCGATCTCCTGTTCGAGGCGCTCGATCCGCTTGTCGCGCTCACCGAGCGCAGCCGCCACGTCGGCGGCCTCGAACCGTTGCGGGATATGTTGCGGGCAATTGGCATCCCAGGCCGAGACCGTGAACAGGATGACCTGCTCGGGGCGCGCCTTGTAATCCTGAGGCATCAGCTTCGCCATCAGCTTGGCATCGTTCTCGACGACGCGCGCGGTGCCCCAGAGCTTGATGCGCTGCCGGTGCATATAGTCGATGAGGAAGAGGAAGGCTTGCGGGTTGTCGGCCAGATTGCCCTGCGTGATGAACTGCCGGTTGCCGGCAAAATCCGCGAAGCCGATCGTGTGTTCATCCACCACCTTGAGGAAGCCGGCTGGCCCGCCGCGATGCTGGATGTAGGGCTGGCCATCGCTATTGGCCGTCGACAGGAAGACGCTGGTCTGCATCTCGATGAAGGCGGCAAGGTCAGGGGTGATGACAGCTTGCCAGCCGCCACGCTCCTCGACGCGGGCATAGGATTGGCGCGAGCCCTTGCGGGCCTGGATCGCCTTGACAGTCGGCGTGAAGGCGACGTCGCTGGTGAAAGCATGCGCGTTCATCGAAAGCCTCCTTGCGGGAAAGTGCTAAAGCCCGAGCGCCGAAAGTGACGGATGATCGTCCGGCCGCCGGCCAAGCGGCCAGTGATATTTGCGGTCGGCCTCGCCGATCGGTAGATCGTTGATGCTGGCGATGCGCAGGCGCATCAGCCCGTGTTCGTCGAATTCCCAGTTCTCATTGCCATAGCTGCGAAACCAGGAACCGCTATCGTCGCGCCATTCATAGGCGAAGCGCACGGCGATGCGATTGCCGTGGAAGGCCCAGACCTCCTTGATCAGCCGGTAGTCGAGCTCCCTGCTCCATTTGCGCGTCAGGAAAGCCTGGATGGCATCGCGGCCTTGCAGGAATTCGGTACGGTTGCGCCAGCGGCTGTCCGTCGTATAGGCAAGCGCGACCCGTGCCGGGTCGCGCGAATTCCAGGCATCTTCAGCCATGCGCGCCTTCTGCGCCGCGGCCTCGGCGGTGAACGGCGGCAGCGGCGGACGGGCTTCGGACATGGCAACTCCTTTGCGAGGCCATGCTGCGGGCAGGCCGACAAACGCAATATAAAGCCTTCCATCATTCAAATGCAGATGACATATTCGTAACCTGTCCTTCCATTTTCTGGAAGAAGCTATGGATCGTCTCGAAGCCATGTCGCTCTTTGTCGCCGCGGTGGAGGCCGGCAGCCTTTCCGCGGCCAGCCGCCGTTTCGGCATTCCGCTGGCGACGGTCAGCCGCAAGATTTCCGACCTCGAGCGCCATCTGAACACACGCCTCCTGAACCGCTCGACGCGCCGGCTAACGCTGACCGATGCCGGCCAGGCCTATCTTGCCGCCTGCCGCCGCATCCTCGACGAGGTCGGTGAGGCCGAACGCACGGCAGCCGGCGAATACAGCGCTCCGACCGGCGAACTGGCCATCACCGCGCCGGTCGTCTTTGGCCGCCTGCACGTGCTGCCGGTCGTCACCGGCTTTCTCGCCGCCTATCCCGACGTGGACATCCGCCTGACATTGGCCGACCGTATAACCCAGCTGGTCGAGGATCATTTCGACCTCGCCATCCGCATCGGCAAGTTGCCCGATTCGAGCCTGGTCGCCATCGGAGTCGGCACGATCCGCCGCGTCGTGTGCGCCAGCCCCGCCTATCTGGCCGAACACGGCACGCCGACGACCCCGGAGGATCTCGAAACACACAGCTGCATCACCTTCGAGGGACTTGCTTCCGCCGCCACCTGGAGCTTCACCAGGGGCAAGGCCGAAATCCCGGTTCAGGTCCGCTCACGGCTTCAGGTCAACACCGCCGAAGCGGCCATCGATGCGGCGATTGCCGGCGTCGGGCTGACCAAAGTGCTCTCCTACCAGATCGAAGCCGCACTGTGCTCCGGCACGCTGCGCGTCCTGCTGCAGGAGTTCGAGCCCGCGCCATGGCCGGTAAGCCTGGTGCATGCGGGCCACGGCCTGCTGCCGGTCAAGCTGCGCGCATTCCTCGATTTTTCCGCCCCACGCCTGAAGGAGCGATTGGCGCGACTGATGTAGCGGAACCGGGGCCGCTCACCGATCGACTGATCGCTCGTCTTCGCCGATCAGAGCGACCTGCGGCCATTTCCTTTTTACCCGCGCTTGGTGTAACCAACGCTCACCTCCTCACCGGGTCCCCCCAATGCTCTATTTCAGATCGCTGACGTTCAATTTCGTCTTCTACGTCAACCTGATCGTCCAGATGATCCTCTGGACCCCCTATTATTTCCTGTCGCCCCGTCACCGCGCCTGGTTCGTGCCGAAATTCTGGTCGCGCACCTCGATGTGGCTCTATGACAAGATAGCCGGAACGAGGAACGACATCACCGGACAGGAAAACTTGCCCGAAGGCTCCTTCATCCTGGCGCCCAAGCACCAGTCGTTCTGGGACGCGATCGCCTTCTTCCCCTTCCTCCAGGACCCGCTCTACATCCTCAAGCGCGAACTGACCTGGATCCCGTTCTTCGGCTGGTACATCATGAAGATGCGCATGATCCCGGTTCATCGCGGCAGCCGTTCGAAGGCGCTGAAGGCCGTGGTCGCCGCGACCAAGGAGGAGATGGCCCGCAACCCCCGCCAGCTTATCATCTACCCCGAAGGTACAAGACGCGCGCCGGGCGACGAGCCGGCCTACAAATACGGCATCGTCGAAATCTACGCGCAGCTTGGCATACCGGTGGTGCCGGTGGCCCATGTCGCCGGCCTCTATTGGCCGCGCCGCAAATTCCTGCGCTATCCCGGCACCATCAAGGCGCGCTTCCTGCCGCCGATTCCACCGGGACTGGGCAAGGACGAATTCATGGCCCGGCTGATCGGTGAGACCGAGGCCGCCTGCGACCAGTTCCTGATTGATGCGGCGCGCGGCCCGAACCCACCTGCCTTGCCGCCGACAGCTGTGAAAAGGCTGCAAGAACTGGACAACGCCGCAAAAACCAAAGTCTGAACTGGAAGTCTCCGGCCGGCAGCTCTCAGTCGAACACGGCCAGCGCGGTGGTCAACACCAGCGTCGCGGCAAAGACCAGATTGATGATCCGCGATGCCGCCGGTCGGCGCAGGAAGCGCGCGAAAGCTGCCCCGGCGACAAGCCAAAGAGCGTGGATGGCAACGATCATCAGGGCAAGAACCGCCAGCTTCAGCCATGGACCAAGCTCAGCGGTGCCCTGTTTCGACGAAGCACCGGCGAACACGGCGGCGATCGCCACATAGGCCTTTGGATTGGCGACCGCGAGAAGAAACCCAGCCAGCCATGTTGGACGCGAAGCTTCGGTGGCGCGCGCAGCCAGCGGTGGCGCCGTGGCGATCTTGAAGGCGAGATAGAGGATGTAGGCGGCGGACGCGACAGCCAGCAACGGCGCCAGCTTCGGCACCGACGTGAGCACCGCCATGACCCCGGTCGCGACGACCAACAGCACGGCGATCGTGCCCAGGATGATCCCCCAGGCATAGCCCAGCGAGGGGCGCAAACCGAAGGCCGCCCCAACGGCGGTGACGCTTATCGTTGCCGGTCCCGGGCTGCCCATGACGACGGCGGAGGCAAGCACCAGCGTGAGCAGCTGACGCCAAAGGTCCGGCTGCGAAAGAAGCGGCTCAGTCATCTCACCCTCTGCCTTGCCCCGTGCAAAGGGACGGTATGGCAAGACGAGAGGATCGTCTTGGACGTTCGTGCGAGGAGCGGCCGCCGAAAACGTCAGCCGCTCGCTCTGTCGAGTTCGGCCATGTCGGCGGCGCTCAGCTTCAGCGACGCCGCCTTGATCAGGCTGTCCATCTGCTCGGGCTTGGTGGCGCTAGCGATCGGCGCAGTGACGCCTGGCCGTGCGATAACCCAGGCAAGCGCCACCTCGGCCTGCTTGACCGAATGCCTTGATGAAACCGCGTCGAGTGCTGCAAGGATGCGCATGCCGCGCGCATTGAGGTAGTCCTTCACCCCGCCGCCACGCGGGCTTTGACCGAGATCGGCCTCGCTGCGGTATTTGCCGCTGAGAAAACCCTTGGCCAGGCTGAAATAGGTGATGACGCCGATGCCCTCGGCCACGCACAGATCGTGCAACGGTCCGTCGAAGGACGAGCGATCGTAGAGATTGTATTCCGGCTGCAGAACCTCGTAGCGCGGCAGGCTGCGCAGGCTCGCCACATCGAGCGCGGCACGCAACTGACCGGCGTCGAGGTTCGAGCAGCCGGCATAGCGGATCTTGCCCTTGGCGAGCAGCTTCTCGTAGGCGCCGAGCGTTTCCTCATAGGGCGTCGTCGGGTCTGGCCAGTGCGACAGATAGAGGTCGATGACATCGGTCCGGAGCCGCTTCAGCGATGCGTCGACGGCCTTTTCGATGTATGCGGCAGACAGGTCCTTGTGCCCCTGCCCCATATCCGAACCGACCTTGGTGATCACCACGACCTTGTCGCGATTGCCACGGTCTTTCATCCACTTGCCGATGATGGTTTCCGACTCACCGCCCTTGTGGCCGGAGACCCAGCGCGAATAAGCGTCCGCCGTGTCGATGGCGTTGAGGCCGGCGCCGACGAAACGGTCGAGCAGGTCGAACGAGGTTTTCTCGTCGGCGGTCCAGCCGAAGACGTTGCCGCCCAGAACCAGCGGCGCGATGGACAGGTCGGTGCGACCGAGACGGCGTTTCTGCAAGGCGGATCTCCGGGATGACTGGGGCGGGCGAAGGACGCCCGCGGGCTGAGGTTCGGAGCCTAACCTAGGTCTTGCCTGATCGAGGTCAAAGGCCTGGCCGCCTTTTTCCGCAGAGCCAGCTTCACAAAGGCGCGACCTGCCTGGCGACATCCTCCAGCCAGTGGTCGCGGATGCCCAGCGCCTTGAGATGCTCCAGCGTGCTGAGCACGTAGTCCTCGTTGTTGCCGGACTGGCCGACCGCGCCGCGCACCACGGCCGCCGCATCCGCCGCGTCGAGCGCGCCGGCATATTGCTCGTGCTGGCGGTCTACGATGTAGGCCACCGCATCGACCGTTCCGCCGCCGTCGAGGCGAATTTTGAGCATGCGCTCAAGATAGACTGATGTGACCAGCTCGCGCTCGCGCAGATAGGTGATGACCTCGTCGCGCAAGTCGCCGGGAACGCGGAACGCCAAGCCGATGCAGGAGCCGCCGCGGTCGAGGCCGAGCACCAGTCCCGGTCGCTCGCGCGTGCCGCGATGCACGAAGGAATAGACGCAGAGGGACCGGCGGTAGCCATGCAGGCGGGCGCGCTGCGTCTCGACATGCGCGAAACCCGGCCGCCAGATCAGCGACCCATAGCCAAACACCCAAAAATCGCCCATATCGCCGCGCCTGATTGCAAAAGAGTGGCGGCACCACAGGGAATCGGTGTTTTTTCCGCCCGTCTCTGTCTACCTATCCGTCTCTGTCTACCTGTTGTTGGCGGAATCGACTGTCCGTCCGCAACATCCATGCGTTAAAGAGAGCCAAAGCATGACGTCAAGTGACGAACGCCAGCCGAGCAACAACCGTCGCCGCCTGTTCTGGCTCGCAGCGTTCATCGTCGTGCTGTTTGCCATCTACAGCGGTGGCTGGTTCTATCTGGCTGACCGGGTGAGGAGCGAGGCCGACAAGGCGGTCGCCATGCTAAACAAGACTGGCGTCGAGGCCGGTTGCGCCAACCTCCAGGTCAGCGGCTATCCCCTGAGCTTTACCGTCTCCTGCGACAACCTGGCCTACGAGGACGACGCCAGGAACATCGCCGCTTCGGCCGGCAGCTTCAACGCGGCCGCCCAGATCATCCAGCCTCTGTCACCGGTGGCCAATCTGCGCGGTCCGCTCAGGACCTCCGTTCCGGACATGGTGCCGCTCTGGATCGACTGGGACAATCTGCAGGCCAACGTCAAATTGTGGTGGCCGTTGCCGCGGCGGATTTCTCTGGAGGCGGACGGCCTGTCCGGCCAGACCGATCCGGCCGACGACACCGATCCGGTGCAACTGTTCAGCGCCGGCAAGGCATCAGGTCAGTTGCAGCCGAACGGTGGGGATATCGACTATGTCGGCAGTTTTGGCGATCTCGAGATCGATCCCGATGCGATCGGCGGGCGCGTGCTGCCGGCGCTCGACGCCAGCGGCGACGTCACGCTGAAGAACGGCGTCGCGCTGATCGGCGCGCAAGTGAAGAGCCTGCGCGGCCAGGCGATCGAAATCCGCAACCTCGACCTGTCGTCAGGCACGGCGCGTATCACCGTTTCGGGCCCGCTGTCGGTCGATGCCGAAGGCCTTATCAATGCCGATCTGATGATCAGGCTGAAGGACCCGAAGGCGGTGGCGGCCATCCTCGGCGCCGCCATACCCGAACAGAAAAGCCAGATTGAGCAGGGCTTTGCTGCCCTGGCGGTGCTCGGCAACGAACCGTCGATGCCGCTGAAGGTGGTCAAGGGCAAGGCCTCGCTCGGCTTCATTCCGCTGGGCAAGATCAAGCCGGTGGAATAGCGCTGCGATGGCAAGACCCGTGAGGTTGCTGAGTGTTGGCGCACTGACGCTGGACACCATCCTGCGTGTCGAGTCACTGCCCTTGCATCAGGGCAAGTTCATCGCCTCCGACGGCGTCCAGATCGCCTCGGGCATGGCCACGAGCGCTGCCTGCGCCGCCCACCGCCTGGGCGCAGAGGTGTCGCTGTGGGCGAGTGCCGGCGACGATGCCGTCGCCGACCAGCTCATCGCCGGCATCGAGGCCGAAGGCGTTGATTGCACCTTTGTGCGCCGCGTCAGAGGCGCCCGCTCGGCGCTGGCCTCGATCTTGGTCGACGCGCATGGCGAGCGCATCATCGTGCCTTTCTATGACAGGCTTGCGCAGGCCGATCCCGAGGCCTTGCCGGTCGCCGACCTCATGGCATTCGATGCCGTACTGGTCGATGTCCGCTGGCCGGGTGCAGCAGCACTTGCCCTGAAGGCCGCGCGCACCATGGGCCGGCCGGCTATCCTCGATGCCGACACCGCGCCGCTGGAGGCCCTGGAGCAGCTGTTGCCGCTCGCCACGCACATCGTCGCTTCGGAGCCGGCAACGCGCATCGTCTGCGGCCAGGCGCTCGATCCGGAAACGGCTTGCGCCGATCTCGCCAGCCGCACCGACGCCTTTGTCGCGGTGACCGGCGGCGCGGCGGGCAGTTGGTGGCACGACCGTTCCGCAGGCTGTGTGCGCCATGTCGCGGCGCCGAGAATCAAAGCGGTCGACACATTGGCCGCCGGCGATGTCTTTCACGGCGCCTTCGCCGTCGGGCTGGCGGAAGCCATGCCGGTCGAGCAGGCTTTGCGGTTTGCCAGTGCGGCCGCCGCGCTCAAATGCCTGCGCTTCGGCGGCAGGCTGGGCGCGCCGGATAGGGCCGAGACGCTGGCCATGGTTGCCGCGACCTGGCCAGTCTGAAACAGCCTACGTTTTCGCTGGGTGTTCGACCGCCTGGCGGCCAAAGTCTGGCACGTCGATGTCCTGGCCGGCCTCGATGATCGAGCGACGCACGGCGCGGGTGCGGGTGAACAGGTCGAAGAGTTTCTCGCCGTCGCCCCAGCGGATCGCGCGTTGCAGCGACGCCAGGTCTTCCGAGAACCGCGCCAGCATTTCGAGGATGGCGTCCTTGTTGTGCAGGCACACATCCCGCCACATGGTCGGGTCGGAAGCGGCAAGACGGGTGAAATCGCGGAAGCCCGAAGCCGAATATTTGATCACCTCGGACTTGGTCACCGACTGCAGATCATCGGCGGTGCCGACGATGTTGTAGGCGATGATGTGCGGCAAATGCGAGACGATGGCCAGCGTCATGTCGTGATGCTGAGGATCCATGGTGTCGATGTTGGCGCCGCAGCGGCGCCAGAATTCCGACAGCCGTTCCAGCGCGTCCGGGTCGGTGTCGGGCAGCGGCGTGAAGATGCACCAGCGATTGTCGAACAGATCGGCGAAACCGGCATCGGGGCCGGATTTTTCGGTGCCGGCCAGCGGGTGGCCGGGAATGAAATGGACGCCGGCTGGCACATAAGGCTGCATCTGCGCGATCACCGATGCCTTGGTCGAGCCGACATCGGTGAGGATCGCGCCCGGCTTCAGCGCCGGCGCGATTTCCTCGGCCACCGCGCCGGATGAGCCGACCGGCACCGAGACAATGACCAGATCCGCATCGCGGACCGCCTCTTTCGCATCGGTGGTGTAGGAATCACCCAGCCCAAGCTCCTCGGCCCGCGCCAGCGTCGCGGCACTGCGGGTCGAGATGGCGACGTGACCAGCCAGGCCCTCGCGGCGGATGACGCGGGCCAGCGACGAGCCGATCAGGCCGATGCCGACCAGCGCGATCTTTTCAAACATCGGTGATGTCATGGTGTTCTAGCTTTTCAGGAATGTCGTGAGAGCGGCGACAACGCCGCGATTGGCCTCTTCGGTGCCGACGGTCATGCGCAGCGCGTTGGGAAAGCCATAGCCGGAAACGCGCCGCAATATATAGCCGCGCGCCATCAGATAGTCGTCCGCCGCCGCCGCGGAATGTTTCTTGTCCTCGGGAAAATGAATGAGGATGAAATTGCCGACGCTCGGCGTCACCCGCAAACCAAGCCCGATCATCTGTTCACTCAGCCAGGCCAGCCAGGTTTCGTTGTGCGCCACGCTGCGCTCGACATGGGCGCGGTCGCGGATCGCGGCGATGCCGGCCTCGATCGCCGTCGCATTGACGTTGAAGGGTCCCCGCACGCGGTTGATGGCATCGACGATGTGCATCGGCGCATACATCCAGCCGATCCGCGCGCCGCCGAGGCCGATCTTGGAGAAGGTTCGGGTCATCACCACGTTCTGGGCAGCACCGACAAGCTCGATGCCGGCTTCGTAATCGTTGCGGCGGACATATTCGGCATAGGCCGCGTCGAGCACCAGAAGCACATGCCTGGGCAGGCCGGCATGCAGCCGGCGCACCTCCTGGAACGGCACATAGGTGCCGGTCGGGTTGTTGGGATTGGCCAGGAACACGATCTTCGTACGCGGCGTGACGGCTGCCAGGATGGCGTCGATATCGGCGCGCTCGTCTGTTTCCTTGATCGTCACCGGAACGGCACCCGCCGACTGGATGTAGATCTTGTAGACCATGAAGGCGTGTTCGGTGATGACGGCCTCATCGCCGGGCGCCAGATAGGTCTGCGCCAGCAGGCCGAGGATCTCGTCGGAACCGTTGGAACAGATGATGTTCGCGGGGTTGAGGCCATGCACCTCCGCAATTGCCTCGCGCAGCCGCCTGGCGGTGCCGTCGGGATAGATGTCGAGCTTGCCGGCAATCTCGCGCGCGGCTTCGATCGCCTTTGGCGAGGGACCAAGCGGATTCTCGTTCGCCGAAAGCTTGTAGACCTTGGCGACGCCGGCAGGCGCCGCGCTCTTGCCCGGCACATAGGCGTCGATGTCCATAATGCCCGTGCGCGGGGTTGGACGTACCTTGTCCGGTGTCTGGCTCATGTCGCAAAATCCGTCGAGAACGCTTCCTGAGGGAAGCCGCAGCGGAAATACAAGCCACGGCCCGCAATGTCGAGAGGAGACCCCGCTCTGGACCAAGGCTGGCCGTTGACGCCGGCGCGCCACAGCCCTAGAAGGGGTGCGAACTTCCGTGGTGATTTGGCCGGTCGGCTTGCAGCCACGTTAAACAACTTGCTAAAGGGCCGTTTGCATCCTGTAACCGGCTTTGCGACTGCAATGCCGGTTTTTTGTTGTCCGCGCCGGCCGGACACCCGCATCGGCATCGATTTTCGAAAAGCACGGTGCCGTGGATTCAAAGTGTGAGATGGATGTCATGGCCGTTCTGCGCGCCCGCAAAACCAACAACGAGGCCGACCAGCCGTCGAGCCCGGTTTTGCGTTTTGGCTCCGACAAGCCGCTCAAACTGGACGCCGGCACGCTGCTGTCGCCGTTCCAGATCGCCTACCAGACCTACGGCACGCTGAACGACGCTCGCTCCAACGCCATCCTCGTCTGCCACGCACTGACGGGCGACCAGCACGTCGCCAGCACCAATCCGGTGACCGGCAAGCCGGGCTGGTGGGAGGTGCTGATCGGCCCCGGCACGATCATCGACACCAACCGCTTCTTCGTCATCTGCTCCAACGTCATCGGCGGTTGTCTGGGGTCCACCGGACCGGCCTCCACCAATCCCGCCACCGGCAAACCCTATGGGCTCGACCTGCCGATCATCACCATCCGCGACATGGTGCGCGCGCAGCAGATGCTGATCGACCATTTCGGCATCGAGAAACTGTTTTGCGTGCTCGGCGGCTCGATGGGCGGCATGCAGGTGCTGGAATGGGCGTCGAGCTATCCAGAGCGCGTCTTCTCGGCGCTGCCGATCGCCACCGGCGCGCGCCATTCCTCGCAGAACATCGCCTTCCACGAGGTCGGTCGACAGGCCGTCATGGCCGATCCGGACTGGCATGGCGGCAAATATTTCGAGCACGGCAAACGCCCGGAAAAGGGCCTGGCGGTGGCGCGCATGGCCGCCCATATTACCTATCTGTCGGAAGCCGCCTTGCACCGCAAATTTGGCCGCAATTTGCAGGACCGCGACCACCTGACGTTCGGCTTCGACGCCGACTTCCAGATCGAAAGCTATCTGCGCCACCAGGGCATGACCTTCGTCGACCGCTTCGACGCCAATTCCTACCTCTACATGACGCGGTCGATGGACTATTTCGACCTCGCCGCCGACCATGGCGGCCGGTTGGCCGATGCCTTCGCCGGCACGAAAACCCGCTTCTGCCTGGTGTCCTTCACCTCGGACTGGCTGTTCCCGACCGAGGAGAGCCGCTCGATCGTGCATGCGCTCAACGCGGCCGGCGCGTCGGTATCCTTCGTCGAGATCGAGACCGACCGTGGCCACGATGCCTTCCTGCTCGATGAGCCGGAACTGTTTGCCGCCATCAACGGCTTCATCGGCTCGGCCGCACGGGCGAGAGGGCTCAGCGCATGACCCCGAAAAATTGCAGACTTTTCGGATCGGGATCATGCGCCAGGCAGGAGGCGAAGCCATGAGTGTCAACCGCGACCAGCGCGTCGACCTCGAGGTCGTCGCCAACCTCATCCCGCCGCAGTCGCGCGTGCTCGACGTCGGTTCGGGCGACGGCTCGCTGCTCGAACTGCTGCAGGACACCAAGCAGGTCGACGGCCGTGGACTCGAGCTGTCGCAGCGCGGCGTCAACGAATGCGTGGCGCGCGGCCTCTCGGTCATCCAGGGCGACGCCGACAAGGATCTCGAATTCTATCCCGACAAGGGTTTTGACTTCGTCGTCCTGTCGCAGACGCTGCAGGCCACCCGCAACCCGAAGCTGGTGCTCGACGAACTGCTCAGGATCGGCAACCGCGCCATCGTCTCCTTCCCCAATTTCGGCCATTGGCGGGTGCGCCTGTCGCTGTTCATCCAGGGACGCATGCCGGTGACCAAGGACCTGCCCTATTCCTGGTACGACACGCCCAATATCCACTTCTGCACCATCCGCGATTTCGTCAATCTGTGCGACGAACTCGGCGCGACCGTGGAGAAGGCGACGGCGCTCGACGCCAATGGCAAGAAGATCGGCCTGTCGATGCCGTGGTGGTTCTGGAATTTCTTCGGCCAGCAGGCAGTGTTCTTGCTGAAGCGATAGTAGCCACCCGCTATTCCAGGACATCCGTCGCCTTGTGCGGATGTTCGACGCCGTCGGCGAACACCACATCGGCCTCCGAATTGTCCGTGCGCAGCGCCAGTATCGCCTGGTAGGCCGGCGAATTGTACCAGCTATGCACGTGCTGCCGGTCGGGAAATTCGATGATGATCAGGTGGCCCGGCCAGTCGTTCTCGATCACCTCCACATCGCCGCCATGAACCAGAAAACGGCCGCCGAAAGGCTCCAGCGTGGCATCGATCCTGTGCAGATATTCGATGATCTGCGGACCCATCGTGGCATGGCGCATATGGGCAACGGCGTAGGCAGTCATGACTGTACTCCCTGTCATCGAAGCCGAGTTGCCGGCCTCGCAAGGGCAATCTGACCAAATGCCGAGCGCAAAGCGATTACGTCTGAGGTAATGGAGTGCATGCTATCCTGTCACGGCGAATCGCTTCCATGGTGATTCGCGAGTCTGCGCGGCAGTGCTGTTGCAATTGGAACGCTAACGACGGGAATTCGTTATCTCGCGCGGGTTGAGTACCGGCACGGTGGGTGACACAGGAAGCTGTTTTTTGTAGCTTCGCGTCGAAGATGATGACCGGAAAGGAAAAGTCCGATCCATTCGACCGTTCTTAAAATCGAAAAGTGCTGGATAGACGCGCAGTCCCGCGCGGGAAACAGCTGACACGACATGGCCGGAATCATCGAAGACACACCTCTCATCACGGTCATAACGCCGACCCACAATCGGCGCGAGACGGTGTTGCGCGCCGTGGAAAGCGTGCTGTCCCAGGGCATGCCTAGGCTCGAGCATATTGTCGTTGACGATGGGTCGACCGATGGGACCGAGGCGGCGCTGGCCCGCATCCAGGATCCGCGGCTCATTTATGTCGGCGCAAAATGGCGAGGCGCCAATGCCGCACGCAATGCCGGCATCGAGCGTGCGCGGGCGCCGGTGGTGACCTTCCTCGATTCGGACGACGTCTACCTGCCGCACCGGCTTGAACGGACCCTGGCCTGGTTCGATGACAATCCCGCACTTCAGGTGCTGATCAGCTCTTTTGTCTCCCTGAAGGGCAACCGCGCCACCAACTGCGTCAATCGCGATGCATTCGTGAGCCCGACAATGCTGGAACGCACGCTCGTCGCGCAGACGATCTTCATCGCCGGCTCCGCGATATCAGCCCGTCGCGAAGCCTTGCTGGGCATTGGCGGCTATGACAGCGACATCACCCGGATGCAGGATCGGGAGTTGCTGCTGCGGCTTGCCCGTCGCTACGGCGCGCGCTTGTCCGAGGACATCGACTGGACGAAATACAATTCGGAAAACTCGATTTCGGGCCGCCGTGACGGCTATGTCGAAGCCTATGCGAACCTGATGGGCAAACACCCGCACATCGCCCGCGCCTACCCGCACATTCCGCCCTACATGATCTCGCGGCAGATCATCGCCGATATCCTCAGAGGCCGGATACCGGAGGCATTCAACGGCTACATGGCCAATCGCGAGTCGAAAACGCTCGGCTACTCGCTGCCGGAGCTGATGCACGGCTATGTCCACGGCCGGCGCTGGCGCCGCGATCTCTACAATGAATTCCGCGACAAGTTTGGCGCCCGGCCGGCTTAACTGCATGTCGCCCAAAAGTGTCCGGCGGTTTTGGGACAACGACAAGTCCGGCAAGGCTCACCGGTCGAGTTCCGGGAAATACGGATCGGACAAGAAGCGCCTGTCCCGCTCGCCTTGCAGACAATCGATCGGCGCGGCCGCATCGACGGGAATGATCCTGTCCCGGATGCCGCTTACTTCGAGGATCAACTTGCGCCGGATGGCCGTCGAGAATTCGGCCGCCGCGTAGATCGGCAACACGAAGGAACCGGGCCCTCCGGTCACGCATTGCGCATAATACCGGTCGAGATGGCTGAAGGTTGGCGACGGGCTGATCAGGATCGGCAGTCCGTTGATGACTATACCTTTGGCGATTGCCTCATCACGCGTCGCTGTGACCGGCGGCCCGATATTGTTTGGACCGTCACCGGAGATATCGATGACACTGCGTTCGCCCTCGAAAGAAGTGCGATCGAAAAGCTCGGTACCGAAGGCCAGCGCACCGGAAATCGAGGTGCCGCGGAAACTCCGGAACGGGCGGGCCGCGACCTTGTCGGCAAAGCTGTTGGCGCTCTCGGCGCTGTCGATGATCTGCCAGCCGATGACCGCGTCGTCGCGCACCGTGCCGGCCCATTCGAAATAGGCGATCGCGATGCGGCCCGTGGCGCCGGCGCGGACGGCCCGGATGAAGTCGGGATGCCGCAGCGCCTCGACATAACCGGCGCGCTGCAGGGCGAACTCCTTCTCGTCCATCGACAGCGAGATGTCGACCGCCAGCACCAGCTCGACGTCCACAGCCAGCGCATCCGTCGGCGAGGCGGCGGGCGCGGCCTGGGCGCAGGCAAGACAGGCAAGCAGGCGCAGAGCATCAAGCATGGCCGTCGCCAAGGTTGTTTCTCCCGAACAGCTTCCCTCGCGATCACGGCAAAATAAAGCTTGGCATCAGCAAGCCGACATCGGCCTATGTCTTGCGGCGAGCGGCGACTGGTGGCGGTTCGATCGCGCCGGCTCTGACGCGGGCGGGCTTCAGCGCCGGTGCACCGGAATCCTTGACGATCGTCAACGCGCGCGGAAAGAACTGATTGTTGTGCAGGCCGCGCCCGATGTTGAGGATCGCGGTCCCCGGCAAACGCTTCTCGAGCATCGACAGCACGCGCCTTAGCGACGGGCCGTCGAACGCATCCAGCGCTTCGTCGATGATCACCCATTTCGGCTGCCGCAAGGCGAGCCTGGCGAAGGCCAGCGAGCGCTGTTCGTCATCGCCCAGCTCGTGGTCCCAGCGCCCGGCGCGGTCGAGCGACGACGACAGTCGCTCAAGACCGACCTCGGCAAGCACCGCCGAAATGTCGGCATCGCTCGCCGGCGCAACTCCGTTCGGGTGGTCGAGGACCTCGCGCAACGTGCCGACCGGAAAATAGGGGACGCGCGGAACGAAGATGGGGGTTTCGCCCGCCGGCAGGCCGATCCGCCCGCTTCCCCATGGCCACAGGCCGGCAATGGCGCGGAAGAACAAGGTCTTGCCGGCGCCCCGGTCGCCGGTGATCATGACGCGCTCGCCGGGACGGATTTCGACATGCTGGTCGGCTAGCTTGGTGCAGCCCTCCGGCGAAGCCACTTCGAGCGTCTCGAAAGTCAGGCTGCCATTGGCGTTTTCGCCGAACGCGATGCGCTTTTCAGTGTCGTGCAGCACATCGGTTTCATCGAGCGCGATGCGGAAGTCGGCGACACGCATCAGCGTGGCGCGCCAATCGGCGATGCTGCCGATATTGTTGATGAACCAGCGCAGGGACGAGTGGACCTGGTTGAAGGCACCGACCGCCATCATCAGTCCGCCAAAGCTGATATCGCCGGAGAAATAAACCGGCGAAGCGACCAGGATGGGTGCCACGACGGTGATCCAGCCATAGGTATCGGTCACCCAGGACAGGTTGATCTGCGCGGTGTAGATGCGCCGCATGGCGCCCAGCACCGTGCCGAGGTCGAGTTCAAGCCGCCGCCTGGCATCGGCCTCGCCATGATACAGCGCAATGGCATCGACATTCTCGTTGACGCGCACCATCGAGGAGCGCAGCTCGGCTTCGCGTGTGTAGCGGTCGCTGTTCAGGCGGATGAGCGGGCGTCCGACCAGCCAGCTCAGCCAGGAGGCGATGCCGGCATAGAGGATGGCGGCCCAGACCATGTAGCCCGGTATGGCCAGCGACGTCCCGCCGATGTGGAACACGAAGCCCGAGGACAGCTCCCACAGCACGCCCACGAAGGACGCGAGCAGGATGCACGACTGCAGCAGGCCGACGCCGAGATCGGTCGACAGGTCGGACAGATGCGCGGCGTCCTGCTGCATGCGCTGGTCGGGATTGACGCCGATGGCGCCGGCATTGGCCAGCCGGAAGGCGCGCGCCGGCCGCATCCACTGGTCGATCAGGTCCAGCGTCAGCGCCTCGCGCAGCTTGAGCCTGATCATCTGGTTGAGCCAGGTCTGGCCGATGTTGAGCAGCAGAAGCCCACCGGCTATGGCCGCAAAGACGAGAAGCTGGTGCAGGAAGGCCGTCATGTCGCGGCGCGCGAGCGCATCGTAGAAAGGCTGGTTCCAGCGGTTGAGCAGAACCTGGCCGATCGACGTTGCGATGATCACGGCCATGATACCGACCGATGTCCAGAGCAACCACTTGCGAACCGGCGATCCCGCCAGCGCCCGCCTGATCGTCGCCACCTGATCGCTCAGGCTGCTGGCTTCGACCGCCACGGCAACCGGTTGAGCGGCGGCGGCATTGTCCGGTTGATCAGCCATGGCCGAGGTCCTTGCGTTCAGTGCTGAAACCGGTTGGAGAGGCTTGAAGGCATCCGTCGTTCAAATGGGCAGCCAAATGGGCTGTCAGTCCACTTGCGACAGATAGGCAGGGAAACGACGCCTGGCACTGTTGCCGCGATCACGAAGCAGTCACCCGCGCAACCGATGGCTTGGTGTCCCCGGCCTCATTGCGACGGCCAAGCCGCGTGGCGCCATGCGGCGACAGCACCGGCACGAAGACACGGCGCGAGGCGCGCTGGGCGACCGGCACGCCTTGATAGAGCCGCTTCTGTGCCTCGACGACGATGACCCCGGAAAAGATCGGCCACAGCCGCCGGCCGGCGCGTTCCAGCACATTGTGGAACCGCATCATGAAACGGCGCCGCGATGGCGGAAAGAACAGTGCATCGGACCAGGCGGCGGGCGTGAAATTCGCCTCGCGCAGCAGTTCCGTAAGCTGGCCGCGCGAAAAAGGCCGGCCATTGCCGAACGGCGTGTGCTCGAAGCGCGCCCAGACACCGCGCCGATTGGGCACGACGATGACCACCCGGCCCGCCGGCGACAGCACGCGCCAGATCTCGTTCAGCGTCTCCCGCGGGTTTTCGACATGTTCGAGCGAATGGACGAGCAGCATGCGGTCGATGCAGGAATCGACCAGCGGCAGTTCCTCGTCGAAGACCAGTGCCGTCGCCGTCGGCCCTGTCGCCGGCCACACCACGGCGCCTTGCGTTGCCGGCATGAAGGCGAAGACCCGCTCGGCATCGGTGCCGAAGCGCTCCAGCCAGGGCAAGGTGTAACCCAGACCAACCAGCCGCTCGTTGGGTACAACCGCCCATATCGACGACAACGCCATGGTGATCGAACGCTCGGCGAACCGGCCGAGCGTTGTCGAATAGAAGGAGCGAAGATCGACGATGTCGGAATGCATGGCAGGGATGTAGCCGCGATATCGGCGGGTTTCAACAAAAGGCCTCGATGAGCCCGACATTCAGGGAATGACATTCAATATCCTGGGATGACATGCGCACGCCAGCGCCCTATGTCTGCGGCGACTCCTGCATCGGCCCGAAAATCGGTTTCGATTTCGGAAAGCACGATGCAGCAGATAAAAGTGTTAGAGCGTCCTTTGTGCGTCCAACTGGACGCACGGCGCTCTAATGGAGATATGCGATGCCGGTCGAGATCGAACAGTTCATGTGCCGCAGCGACAATTTCGGCGTGCTGGTGCATGACCCCAAAAGCGGCCAGACCGCGATCATCGACGCGCCCGAGGAGGCACCGATCCTGGCCGCACTCAAGCGCACCGGCTGGACGCCGACGATGATCCTGACCACGCATCACCATGTCGATCACGTCGAGGCCAATCTGGCGCTGAAGGAGCGCTTCAAATTGCGCATCGTCGGCCCGGAAGCGGAAAAGGCCAGGATTCCCGGCATCGACGAAACCGTCGAAGAGGGTTCCGTCGTTCATCTCGGCGATGAGCGGATCGAGGTGATTGCCACGCCCGGACACACCGCCGGCCACGTTTCCTACTACTTGCCGGCGTCGAATGTGGCGTTCACCGCCGACACGCTGTTTGCGCTGGGGTGCGGGCGGCTGTTCGAATGCAAGCCGCCGGTGATGTACGATTCGCTGAAGAAGCTGGCTGCACTTCCGGCTGAAACAGTTATCTATTGCGGCCACGAATACACGCTCGCCAACGCCCGTTTCGCGCTGACCGTCGACCCTACCAATTCGGCGCTGAAGGAACGCGCCGCCAGGATCGAGGCGCTGCGGACCGACAACAAGCCGACGCTGCCGACGACGATCGGCGAGGAGCTGTCGACCAATCCCTTCCTGCGCTGGCACGATCCGGCGATCCGCAAGCATCTCGGGCTGGAGAGAGCTTCGGACGCCGAGGTGTTTGCCGAGATCCGCAAGCGCAAGGACAATTTCTGAACGGGACTACCTGGAACAAATGAACAGCTCAGCCGAAATCATCGCGACGCTCGGTCTGAAACCGCATCCGGAAGGCGGCTGGTACGCCGAGACCTTTCGCGATGGCGCCGGCGGTGCGCGCGGCCATTCGACCGCGATCTACTTCATGCTGGAACAGCATCAGGTTTCGGCCTGGCACCGGGTCAAGGACGCCACCGAGGTCTGGCATTTCCATGCCGGCGCCCCGCTGGCGCTGGCGATGTGGGAAGAAGGCAGCGCCGTGATCGAGCAGGTGCTCGGCATCGATCTCGCAGCCGGTGAGCGGCCGCAGATCGTCGTGCCGGCGGGCTGGTGGCAATCGGCACGCAGCCTGGGCGAGTGGACGCTGGTCGGTTGCACCGTCGCGCCGGGCTTTGAGTTTGCCGCCTTCGAACTGGCAGCACCCGGCTGGCAGCCCGGACAATCCTAACTCAGCAAGAACCCTAATTTAGCAGGAAGCCTAGCGTGATCGCGAGTTGGGCGGCGTAGTAGAGCGCCCAGACGGCAAAGCGCATCCAGGCACGATGCGGCGAGATGGCGGCCACCAGGAATTTCTCGGTGGCGAGCAGCCCGTCGGATGCCATGAACAGGATGGCGCCGCCGATCACCGACATATTGCCTGTCGTCAGCGCCGAAACGCCCATGGCCAGGATCGCAGCGACATAGACGGTGATCGGGGCACGCAGGCCGGGGCCGACTCGGCGCCACAGCGCCGCCAGCATGACGATCGCAAACACCGCCATGGCGAGCGCGATCGCTCCGCGCCACGATTCGGCGCCAAGCAACTCAAACCCGCCACCGCTGCGCAGGAACAGCGCGGCATAGACGATGTGGGCGAGGAGAAAGCTGGCCAGCCCGCCAAGAAAGGCCTTTTCACCGTCGCGCGACAGGAAGGCGTCGCCAACGGCGCTGAGCGCGAGCGCGCCGACTAGCAGCAACGGGCCGCCCTGCAGCGCCGCCAGCACGGCAAGCATCGCGACAGTGAGTGTCTTTGCCGCCGAGCGGGCGAGCGTTGGCGGCATGCCAAGCGTGAAAGCGTAGATGACTGCCGCCGCCAGCGAAAAGATCAGTGTCGCATTGGCGTTGGCGTCGATGCCGCCCGCAAACGGCATCGTCATGCCCGGGCTCCGCCTTCGGATGCCCCGGCTCCGCTCTCGGTCGCGACCGGCTTGCGCAGGAACAGCGACTTTGCCGCCAGCGCCGCGCCACCGGTGATGAGAACGCAGGCAGCGAGAATGCGCAGCGACGGCTCGGCGACGCCGGCCGCGATCAGCACCAGCGTCGACAACAGCGGCGCCGCATAGCTTGCAGCACCCAGCACCTGGATGTTGCCGCGTTTGACGCCGATGTCCCAAGCATAGAAGGCAGCACCCACCGGCATCAGGCCAAGGCCGAGCACGGCCAGCCACTGGCCGGCGCCCTCAGGCAGCACCGTTTGTTCCAGCGCCAGGTGGCAGGCGAGCGACAGCACCGCGGTCGCGGCGCAGAACCAGGTGACGATGCTGGTCGGCACCGACGGGAAGCGCCGCGACAACAGAGAATAGGACGACCACAGCAAAGCGCAGACGGCAGCCATGGCATAGCCGAAGGCGTAGCGGGCGTCGAAGGCCAACCCACCGCCCTTGGTCACGATCAGCACCGTGCCGGCAAGGCCGAGCAGCGCGCCGACGACATGGTTCCAGGCCAGGCGCTCGCCCGGCATCAGCGCCGAGCCGAGCACGATCAGCAAAGGCCACAGATAGGCGATCAGGCTCGCCTCCACCGCCGGCGCATTGCGCAGCGCGGTGAAGTAGAAGAAGTGGTAACCGAACAGGCCGGCAATGCCGATCAGCCACACCTGCGGCGGTATCTTCTGGCTCTTGTCGGGTGCCGGCATGAACAGCCGCGCGACGAGCCCGACGCCGGTGCCGATCGAGAAGGTGATTGCCGACAGCAGGAACGGCGGCACCTGGCCCGATGCATCGGTGAGCAGCGCCAGCAACGCCCACATGGCGACCGCCGAGAAGCCGATCAGTGTTGCGCGCCCCATTCTGTCTCCAGTGGCGCGCGTATGGGCGCCTAGCCTATTGCACCGCCTCGAAACGCCCGGCGCTGATGGTCAAGGTGCCGATCTGCGTGCCCACCGTGGCGTGGATCGGCGCATATACGCCGGTTTGGCCGAGCGGTGCAAACGTCACCATCATGCGGCTGCGGTTCTTCAGATAATTCAGCGCCTTCCGGCCCTTGCGGTAGCCCGCCACCGGCTCGAAGCCCATCCGGCAAGTGACCGTATCGCCCTTGTAACCCGGCACCGAGATCGTGCCTTTCGAAGCGTAGGTCAGCGCCAGGTTAGCGCGCATCTCGCCGTCATAGAACTTAACCGTGCGGCCGCAAACCTGGTCGAGGCTGTCGGCATGGATGACGGTGGCGGCCATCGGATCGAGCACCGATGCCAGGTCGCCGGCACTGATCGGCACCCAGCTCTTGGGATCGCGCTTGCCCGGCGCCGGGATGACCTGCGTCGAGGTGACCGTACCATTGGCAAAGCGGATATCGACCACCGATGCCTTCTTGCCGGAGGTGTAATCGGCACGGAACGCCTGCGGCACCATCTTCTTGCCCGAAATCGTGCCTTTGGACGAGATCGTGCCACGCGTATCGTCGAACAGCTTGGCCAGCCCTGCCGCGCTGACGCTCCCTTCGATCGCGTAGGCGCCGTTCTCATAACGGCTGGAAAACGTTGATTTCGCTATCGAAAGACCAAGGAACGACACCGTGTACTCGCCCTTGAACGACTGCGGCGAGGCAGCAGACGCGGCGGACGGCAAGGCAATGGCAAGCATGGCGACAAGGGCATGTGACGAACGAAGCATGGCGGGATCGGGTCCTTGATTTTCGGCCGGAGGCGGGCAACTCCGGTCTGGCATGTCCCTATCAGACCGCTTATAGGATGAATTCCGGCCTTAATATGAAAATGCCGGGCGCGTCCGTGGGGAAGCTGGAGCTTGACGCCTCGGCGAAATGCAACTATGGAACGCCAACTTTTTCCATAAGGCCGCCAGACCAGAACCGCGCGCCACCCGGCGTGGGCTTGAATGTTTGGCAGACCCCGAGAACTGAAGGTTAGAACAATGTCCCGCACTTGCGAACTCACTGCCAAGGCAGTCATGTCCGGCAACAATGTGAGCCACGCCAACAACAAGACCAAGCGTCGCTTCCTGCCGAATCTCGTCAATGTGACGCTGATTTCGGAAGCGCTGAACCAGAATGTGCGCCTGCGCATCTCGGCCAACGCGCTGCGTTCGGTCGAACATCGCGGCGGCCTCGACGCCTTCCTGGCCAAGGCCGACGTCAAGGAATTGTCGCAGCGCGCCCGTCTGCTGAAGAAGCAGATCGCCAAGAAGATCGCCGAGCAGCCTGCTGCCTGACATCGTTTAAAGGCGGGGGACGACCGCCCTGGCCAACCTCTCGTTGGCCTCTGGCCAACCTCTCGTTGGCCTCTGGCCAACCTCTCGTTGGCCTCTGGCCAACCTCTTGTTGGCCTAGGCATCGGATCGGATCCGCAAGGTTTCGGCAATCCGGTGCTCAAATACGAGCGAGCATCGCCCAAAAGGCATGATGCTCCGCTGGTTCCATTACCCAGGATAAAAAAATGACTTTCTTCTCGCGATATTTACCGTTCGTGGCCGCCATGGCGCTTGTCGTCGTGGCGTCGAACATTCTCGTGCAATTCCCGATGCAGGGTCAGATCGGTGGCTTGTCCCTGGCTGACCTTTTGACCTGGGGCGCTTTCACCTACCCCTTCTCCTTCCTGGTCACCGACCTCGCCAACCGCCGCTACGGGCCCACCGTGGCGCGCAGGATCGTCCTTGTCGGCTTCATGACGGCGGTGGTCTGCTCGATTCTTGTCCCGCCCTTCCTGTTCCGCCACGGCCTGATCGAATTCGAGACCGCCGCCGACCGGCTGGTGCGCATCGCGGCGGCGTCCGGCGCGGCGTTCCTCAGCGCGCAACTGCTCGATGTGACCGTCTTCAACCGGCTGCGCCGGCAGAGCTGGTGGCGGGCGCCGATCATCGGCACGCTGGTCGGATCGGTGTTCGACACCGCCGTGTTCTTCACCGTCGCTTTCTCGGCTGCCTTTGCCTTCGCTGGTCCGAACGACAGCTTTGCGCTCGAAACCGCACCTTTGATGGGCGTCTTCCATGTCGACGCCATGCGCTGGGTTTCCTGGGCGCTTGGCGATCTCAGTGTTAAACTGATCATCGCCGTGGTGGCACTGATCCCCTACCGGCTGCTCGCTGTCCGCTGGAGCCAGCCGGCAGTTGCGGCCTAAGCCGTGCTTCCCTGGGTTCAGCTAGACTCTGCCAAGACACCCGACGGCGCACAGGAGCTTCGCCTCAAGCAGCGTGGCACCGAATTCTCGATTATGCTGGGCACCAACGAGCTGATGAACAGCCGCCTCAGCGGCTCCGAGGAAGCGCTGGCAAAACTGTCCTGCGAGCGGATTGCCGGCCACCGGCAGCCAAGAATCCTGATCGGTGGCCTTGGCATGGGTTTTACGCTGCGCGCCGCACTCGCTGAACTCGGCACTGATGCCGGCATCGTCGTCGCCGAACTGGTGCCAGCCGTCGTCGCCTGGGCACGCGGCCCAATGGCGGAGGTCTTTGGGGGCTGTCTCGACGATCCGCGCGTCATCATACGTGAGACCGATGTCGGGCAGCTGATACGCTCGGAGCCCGCAGCCTGGGACGCCATCCTGCTCGATGTCGACAACGGTCCCGAAGGCATCGTCCACAAATCCAACGATGCGCTTTACAGCCTGCAGGGTCTCAGTGCTGCGCGCAGCGCCCTCAAGCCGGGCGGCGTGCTGGCGGTGTGGTCGCAAGGCCCCGACAGCGGCTTCGCGCGGCGGCTGAAGCAGGCAGGCTTCTCAGTCGAGGAGGTCAACACGCGCGCCAACGGCAAGCGCGGCGCGCGCCATGTCATCTGGATCGCCGCCAAGACGTAAGGCCGGCGTCGCTCAATCCTGATGCAGGATGAATTCCAGATAGAGGTTGCGCTGCAGGATCGAGTGGTTGTCATCGGAGATCAGCGACACCATCAGCGCGCCGTCGTCGCGGATCCAGACGTCGAGCCCCTCCATATTGTCGATCTGGTAGCCCATGTCAGCCTCCAGCAGCACTGGCCCGTCGGCGACGGCGCCTTTCTCGACGCTTTCGCCATAGATACGCCGCAGCCGCATCTTGACGCCGCGGGCCATCGAGAAGCTGCGCTCCAGAAGCAGCAGATCCCCATCCGGCAGGAAGGCGCCATCGGTGATGTCGAAATCGCCGTTGCGCTTGACGGTGAAGACGCCCTTGTGCGGCCCTTCGATGATGGCGGCATAGATGTTGCCCGCCTTGTCCAGGCTCTTCTCGGAGACCACGACCAGCCCGCCCTGATGCTGTCCGTTGGCATTGGCATGGGTGACGGTCTCGAAGCCGCGATTCTGGCGCAGTTCCCAGGCCGGAACCACGAAATCCAGTTGCCTGAACGGCGCCTTCATGTCGTTGGAGTCGATCTTGAACTGGGCGACGCGGTGGTTGCGCTCGAAGCCGACGGTGGCGATGCCGTCCTTGACCGCGAGGCCTTCCGCATCGACCTCCCATTTCTTGTCGATCGGCCGGCCGGTCTCGTCGACCATCTGCTGCATGCGGAAATTCTGGATGCCGGACGGCCGCTTGTCGGCGTCGCGAACCACCGTGCCAAAGAACCAGAAGCCGGTATCGGCGACGCCGATGAAATCGCCGCCGGCTTTCAGAAACCGGAAGGCCGACAGCGCGCCGAAATCGCGTTCCGGCGAGGTCATCTCCAGCCCGCCGACGAATTCGAGCGGGCCGAACTGCTTGTCGGCGTGGCCAATGTGGAAGTCGGCGATCGGTCGGGCCGAGACTTCGACCGGTTCGACCGAGGTGGACTCAGCCGAAGCGACGCCGGAAAGCAGGGCGATGGCGGCGAAAAGCGTCTGCCTGAAGCAATTCCAGGAAAAGTGTGAAACGGTTTTCCGTCCGGAATTGCGCCAAAACAAGGAGTTAGAGCGGTTCGGCATTTCCGTGAAACGATGAACCGCTCTTGAACCGCCGCGCGAAAAGATCATCCGGCGCGCCGCATGCCGCCGCGCCGCGTGTCGCGCGCGCTTTCTTCGGCGAACAGCGAGGCCAGTTGCTCGGTCATGGCGCCGGCCAGTTCCTCGGCATCGACGATAGTGACGGCACGGCGATAATAGCGCGTGACGTCATGGCCGATGCCGATGGCCAGCAATTCGACCGGCGAGCGCGTCTCGATCAGCTCGATGACCGCGCGCAGATGGCGCTCGAGATAATTGCCAGGGTTGACCGACAGCGTCGAATCATCGACCGGCGCGCCGTCCGAGATCATCATCAGGATCTTGCGCTGCTCCGGCCGGGCGATCAGCCGGTTATGCGCCCACAACAGCGCCTCGCCGTCGATATTTTCCTTGAGCAGGCCTTCGCGCATCATCAGGCCGAGATTGCGCCGTGCCCGCCGCCACGGATGGTCGGCGGACTTGTAGATGATATGGCGCAGATCGTTGAGCCGGCCTGGGTTCGGCGGCTTGCCGTCCTTCAGCCACTTCTCGCGCGCCTGTCCGCCCTTCCACGCCCGCGTGGTGAAGCCGAGGATCTCGACCGAGACGCCGCAGCGTTCCAGCGTACGCGCCAGAATGTCGGCGCAGGTGGCGGCGACCGTGATCGGCCGGCCGCGCATCGAGCCGGAATTGTCGAGCACCAGCGTCACCACCGTGTCGCGGAACTTCGTGTCGCGTTCCTGCTTGAATGACAGCGGCTGCATCGGATCGATGACGACGCGCACCAGCCGTGCCGGGTCGAGGTAGCCCTCTTCCAGGTCGAAATCCCAGGAGCGGTTCTGCTGCGCCATCAGCCGGCGCTGCAGCCGGTTGGCCAGCCGCCCAACGACGCCGGACAGATTGGCAAGCTGCTTATCGAGGAAGGCGCGCAGCCGGTCGAGCTCTTCTTCTTCGCAAAGCTCCTCGGCGCCGACCGTCTCGTCGAAGGCGGTGGTGAAGACCTTGTAGTCGATTTCCTTTGGCAGATTGGTGAAGGGATTGTCGTTGCGGCGCGCCTCGCCGGGTGTTTCGGCATCCGCATCGTCATCGTCGGACAGGTCGTCTGCGGTGGCGTCGGAGGCTTCCGTCTCGGCCGACTGCTCGTCATCGGCCGACGCTTCGGCATCTTCGGACTGCGACTGCTCGGAGCCGGAATCCTCTTCGCCGCCCTCCTCGCTCTGCTCCTCGCCTTGCGGCTGGTTGTCGTCATTGTCCTCGGAGTCTTCCGTCTCCTGGTCGTCGCCGAGCTCCTCGGCCATTTCCATGGAGGCGAGCATCTCGCGCACGACCCGGGCAAACGCCTGCTGGTCGCCGAGCTTGGCCGACAGTCCATCGAGATCAGCCTTGGCCTTCTCCTCGACCCAGGGGCGCCAGAGTTCGACCAGCCGCTCGCCGCTCTTCGGGACCGGCCGGCCGGTCAGCTTCTCGCGCACCATCAGCGCGAGCGCTTCCTCGATCGGCGCGTCGGCCTTGTCCTTGACGTCGACGAGATTGGCCTTGGCGTATTTGTCCTCCAGCATCGAGCCGATATTGTCGGCGACGCCCTGCATGGCGCGGCTGCCGATCGCCTCGACACGGGCCTGCTCGACCGCGTCATAGATGGCGCGAGCCGCCTTGCCCTCCGGCGCCAGCTTGGTGTGGATCCGCACATCGTGGCAGGCGCGCTTCAGCGCCATGGAATCGCCAAGGCCGCGAGTGATCGCAATGTCGGTCTTCGACGCCTTCTTCGGCAGTTCGGGCAACCGCGCCCGACTGCCGGCGAGTGCCGGCCGGTCCTTGGCGAAGCCGACTTCGAGCTCCTTGTCGCCGGCGATGGCGCGCATGCAGACGGTGACGGCGCGCTTGAAGCTGTCGGCTTCAGACCCCGTCTTCGACTTGTTGCGCGTGTTGTCGCCCGGACCCGCCATCGAGACTCTGCTTAGCCCAGCACCACGTTTGCCGCTGATTCCGGCAGATCCTCGCCAAAGGCGCGCTGGTAGAACTCGGCCACCACCGAGCGTTCCAGTTCGTCGCACTTGTTGAGGAAGGTCAGCCGGAACGCCATGCCGATATTGCCGAAGATCTCAGCATTCTCGGCCCAGGTGATGACGGTACGCGGGCTCATCACGGTCGACAGATCACCATTGATAAAGGCCGAGCGCGTCATGTCGGCGACGCGCACCATCTTGTTGACGATCTCCTTGCCCTTGGCGTCGCGATAGTGCTTGGCCTTGGCCAGCACGATGGCGACTTCATTGTCGTGCGGCAGGTAGTTCAGCGTGGTGACGATCGACCAGCGATCCATCTGCGCCTGGTTGATCTGCTGCGTGCCGTGATAGAGACCTGTGGTGTCGCCGAGACCGACCGTGTTGGCGGTCGAAAACAGCCGGAACGCCGGATGCGGACGGATGACCCGGCTCTGGTCGAGCAGCGTCAGCCGGCCCGACGATTCCAGCACGCGCTGGATAACGAACATCACGTCCGGACGGCCGGCATCGTACTCGTCGAAGCACAGCGCGACATTGTGCTGATAAGCCCAGGGCAGGATGCCGTCGCGGAATTCGGTGATCTGCAACCCGTCCTTGACCACGATCGCGTCCTTGCCGACGAGATCGATACGGCTGACATGGCTGTCGAGATTGACGCGCACGCAGGGCCAGTTGAGGCGGGCGGCGACCTGTTCGATATGGGTCGACTTGCCGGTGCCGTGATACCCCGACACCATAACGCGGCGGTTGTAGGCAAAGCCCGCAAGGATCGCCATCGTCGTGTTCTTGTCGAACAGATAGTCCGGATCGATGTCGGGCACATGCTCTGATGTCACCGAATAGGCCGGCACCACCATCTTGGACTCGAAGCCGAATTTTTCCTTCACCGACACCGTTGTGTCGGGCAGGTTGGCGATGTCACGATCGACCTTGTTCATATCTCTCAACGTCTCCACGGGCGAAACCCCTGATTTCGCCGGCAATCGAATTTGTCCGGGGGCGGTCTTAGAGCCTTTTCCAACCTTATGGAAAGTTGGAAAACGACACGAACCGTATGGTCGCTCAGCACAGGCCCGCCTGTTTGAGCACGCGATAGGCCTGCAGCACATCGCGGAACCGGTCTTCCGAACCTCTGTCGCCACCATTCGCATCCGGATGGTGTAGTTTCACCAGTTCCTTATAGCGCGCCTTGATCTCCTTGCCAGTCGCCTTTGTATCAAGGCCAAGCGTTTCCAGCGCCTTGGCCTCAAGCGGCTTGGCCTTGCGCTCGCGCGCCTCGCGTGGATCCTTCGGCCCCTTGAACAGGTCGAACGGGTCGCGCATGCGATTATAGTAGCCGGCGCGGCCGGAACGCATCTGCGCCACATCCGGCGAGGAACGCGTCGAGGCGCCGTTGACGCCCATCTTCCAGGTCGGCCGGTGACCGGTCATCGCTTCCTTCTGGAAGCGCGCGACCTCGGTGTCCGGCACGCCGGAGAAATAGTTGAAGCCCTTGTTGTACTCGCGCACATGGTCGAAGCAGAAGCGAAAATACTCGCCCTCCTTCATGCGCCCGACCGGCGCACGATGGGTGCCCGCTTCCTTGCAGCCGTCCCACTGGCAAATCGGCGAGTGCGACTTCAGCTCCGCGTCCTTGTCGGGGCGGACGCGAATCTTCTCGAAATATTTGGGGTACGGCTTCATCTAACCCATTTATGGGGCGTTCGCAGATGCGAAACAAGAATTGACATTTTCGCGATCATCGCCCTAACCGCTGAATCGCGGCATAAAGCAGGCGAATGGCGGATTTTCTTACGCGGCAGCGGCTTTGCACGGACCGATTCTCGGTTTCAAGGCCGATGCGCCAGCCATATGTGGTGAAGGGAGACGGCGATGTCCATACAGACGACCATGGAAGACAAGCTCAACAAGGCATTTTCGCCGGACCGGCTGGTCATCATCAACGAGAGCCATCTCCATGCCGGCCATCACCACCACGGCTCCGATCATCACGGCGCCTATGACGGCACGGGCGAGACGCATTTTCGCGTCCGCGTCGTCGCATCCGCCTTTGCCGGCATGAGCCGCATCGACCGTCACCGCGCCGTCAACGAACTGCTAGCCGACGAACTGAAGGCCGGCGTGCACGCGCTGGCGATCGAACCGGCGGCTCCCGGCGAAAAGACCCGCTGGTAGATCGCTTCCCAGCGCTCAGAGCACCGCTTCGATGAGGAACGGTCCGCGCCGTGACAAGGCGCTGTCCAGCAGCGCATCGAAGCGCTCGCAGGTATCGGCGCGAGCTGCCTCCACACCCATGCCTTTGGCCAGCGAGACCCAGTCGAGCGACGGATGGTCGAGATCGAGCATACGCCTGGCGTTCTCGCCGATCGCCTCGACGCCGACATTCTTCATCTCGCCATGCAGGATTGCATAGGTTCGATTGGAAAAGACGATAGTCACCACATCGAGCTTTTCCCTCGCCTGGGTCCACAATCCCTGCACCGTGTACATGCCGCTGCCGTCGGCCTCGAGATTGATCACCTTGCGGTCGGGACAGGCGATTGCCGCCCCGGTCGCCATCGGGATGCCTCCGCCGATCGATCCGCCTGTGCCCATCATGTAGTCGTGCGGCGCGGCAAAGGCCGACAGCGCGAAGAAACGCCGCGCCGAGGTGACCGCTTCGTCGCAGACGATCGCATCCACGGGAAGCTTTCGCGCCACCGACAATGCGATGGCATCTTCCGTCAGCCTGCCATTCGGCGTTGCCTCGTCGGGAAAAGCGGTCGCGAACACCTGCTGTTGCGACGGCTTTACGCCGAGTTCGTCGCGAAGCGCCTCCAGCGCCGCATGCAAATCGTCGCCATGAGCTGCCAGCGTCAGCACCTGGCAACCCTCACGGACAAGCCGTCCCGGTTTTCCCGGATAGGCGAAGAAGGCAACGGGTTCCTTCCCGCCGACGAGGATCAGGACGTCGATATCCCTGAGCACGGCCGTCGCCGCATCGACCGGATAGGGGATGCGGGTGGGCGCCACGCGTCCGCGCCCGCGCTGCATCCGCGCGATCAGGACCTCGCTGAACAGGCGGACACCGCTGCCCGTCGAGATCTGCCCGGCGATGGCGAGCGAATCGGCTCGTGCGGCCTTCCCGCGAACCACCATGCCGGCCCGACCCGGAGCGGTACGGATCGCCGCGGCGACCGTGCGTACCGCGTCCATGTCGACGGCGGGCGGTGGCGCCAGCCTCACCTTGCCAACCGAGACTGCGCCGACTTCGCCCCAGGCGGCATCCGCCGGGAGGATCAGGGTCGTGACGCCGGGAGGTGTCAGCGATGCGTGCAAGGCCGCCTCGGTCGCCGGCGCGACATCGTCGGGGCCACCGATACGGCGCACCCAGTTCGACATCGGCCGCGCAAGGCCTTCGATATCGCTGGTGAGCGGCGCATCGAGCGGCAAATGGTAGGAGGCATGGTCGCCGACGATGTTGATCATCGGGCTGAAGGCGCGTCGCGCATTGTGCATGTTGGCCAGCCCATTGGCCAGGCCGGGACCAGTATGCAGCAGCGTCGCGGCGGGGCGATCGGTCATCCGCGCATAGCCGTCGGCGGCACCGGTCACCACGCCCTCGAACAGGCCGAGCACGCAACGCATCTGCGGTTTGCGGTCAAGTGCGGCAACGAAATGCATCTCGGACGTGCCGGGGTTGGCGAAGCAGACCGTCACATCATTGGCCAGAAGCACGTCACACAGGACATCGGCGCCGTTCATGCAATTCCCTCCCGCTCAAGATCGCAGAGCAATTGCACCCGTGAGCGCCCGCACGGCAATATCCCGCCAGTGCTTTTGATCTGATCCAGTCGCGCTGCCTCGGAGACTCGGGATCAGCCGACCGTCGATTTCAGGAATGCCAGCGCGGCAGCGGTCAGCGCGTCGCCGTCCTCGCCGAAATCGTGATTGATCGACATATGCGTATAGGCGCTGCCGTCGAACAGCGTGACCCTGGTGCCGGTGGCGCGCAGCCGCTCGGCAAAGGCCTTCGAATCCTCGCCGCGGCCAGGCGCCCGCGAATAGGCAATGAAGGTCGGTGGATGCTTGCGGCCGTCGACATAGCTGGCAGGCGAAAGTGCCGCCCATTGCGCGGGGTCGGAAAAGACGCGCGCATAGGCCTGCACCATGCCGCCATTTTTGGCAAGCGCTGCAAGATCATAGGCCCTGGTGTCATCGAGGATGAGCGCAGCGACGCCCGGCAACCCGCCGCGCATGCCGGTCAATGCAGTCAGATGGCAGCCGGCCGAATGGCCCATGCCGACAATGCGGTCAGGGTCGCCGCCATGCCGGGCGATGTTGGCCCTGACATAGGCATAGGCCCTTTCGACGTCGCTGGCCTGCGTGGCGACATCGGCCTTGGGCAACATGCGGTAATCGATGGAGACGAAGCAGAAGCCGTTGGCGAGCAGGAAAGCCGGCTTGGCGTTGACCTGGCTGCGTTTGCCGAACTGCCAGGTGCCGCCATGGACGAAAAACACGACCGGCAGGCCGCTTGCGCCATCGGGCGCATAGATGTCGAGCTTGGCCGGCCCGTAGTCGAAGGTCTTTGGCGACGGCGCACGCGATGCGCTGGAGGCGCCGGTCGACAGAAATGCCGCTATCGAGGCCAGAAGCAGGGTTCGCCGATCGATCATCATTCTCTCCTGGCCGCCCCGGCGGAAAATGCGCTGAGGCGCCGCGAAGTTCCAATGAAGGATTGGTAACATACCCCTCTATGCGACCGGCTTGATCCTCAACCTTGCGATCCGGTTCTTGTCGCGTTTCATGACGATGAAGCGCTTGCCGTGGAACGTAAAAGCCTGTTTCTCCTCGGGAATCGACTGCGTCTCGTGGATGACTAGGCCGGCGATCGTGGTCGCCTCCTCGTCAGGCAGGTTCCAGTCAAGCGCCCGGTTCAGGTCGCGGATCGGCACGTTGCCATCGACGACGACGGAGCCGTCGGCCTCCTGCTTGACGCCCTGGATGTCGACATCGTGCTCGTCGGCGATTTCGCCGACGATCTCCTCGATAATGTCCTCCAGCGTCACCAGCCCTTCGACCTCGCCATATTCGTCGACGACGATGGCGAAATGCGCCTTGCGGCGCAGGAAGGCGTTGAGCTGTTCCTGCAAGGTCGTCGTGTCGGGCACGAACCATGGTTTCGACGCGATCTTCATCACATCGATCCTGGAGAAGTCGTTGCCGACTTCGTTCAAGGCACGCAGCAGGTCCTTGGCGTGCAGCACGCCGACGATGTTGTCGAGCGAACCCTTCCACAGCGGCATGCGGGTGTGCGGGCTCTGGAGTATCTCGCGCACCACAGCTTCCGGCGCATTGTCGGCATTGACCGAGCGCATGTTGGTGCGGTGGACCATGATGTCCGAGACTTCGAGCTCGGCGAGATCGAACAGGCCGCCGACGCGGTCGCGATCCTCGCGCACCACCTGCCCATCGCGGCGGAAATCGTCGACCGCGCCGCGCAACTCGTCCTGGCTCGAGCGCTGCGGCTCGATGCGCGACAGCTCGTATCCGAACATGGCAAGCAGGCGGGTGCGCACGGCAACGAGCAGCAGGATGAGGACGGCAAGGACGGCGACGACGATCCAGCCGGGCTCGTTCATCTCAGCCGGCTTTCCTGCTGGCTGGGATGGTTCTCTTTCAGGAACGACAGCACTTCCGAGGCTGGCACATCCTTGGCGATGAAGGCCTGGCCGATGCCGCGCGTCAGGATGAAGGTCAGCGCGCCGCGCGACACCTTCTTGTCCTGGGTGATAAAGGCCAGCAGCGCCTCGGCGTCGGGCAAATCGCCCGGAATGTCGGCCATGCGCCAGGGCAGGCCGACGGCGCGCAGATGCGCCTCGACGCGCGCCGCATCGTCGGGGCTGGCCAGATTGAGCCGCGACGAGAACCGGTACGCCAGCGCCATCCCCACGGCGACGCCCTCGCCATGGACGAGACGGGCCCCGTCATACTGGGTGGCGGCTTCCAGCGCGTGACCAAACGTGTGGCCGAGATTGAGCAGCGCGCGATCACCGGTCTCGAACTCGTCGCGAGCAACCACGTCGGCCTTGGCGCGGCAGGCTTCGGCGATGGCCTGCGCCCTCTCCGGCCCGCCGGCGAACACTTTTGCCCAGTTCTCTTCCAGCCAGGCGAAGAATTCCGGCCGGTCGATCAGCCCGTATTTGGCAAGCTCGGCATAGCCGGCCCGGAATTCGCGGATCGGCAGTGTGTCGAGCACTCCGGTGTCGGCCAGCACCAGTTTCGGCTGATGGAAGACGCCGACAAGGTTCTTGCCGCGCGCACTGTTGATGCCGGTCTTGCCGCCGACCGAGGAATCGACTTGCGCCAGCAATGAGGTCGGGATCTGCACGAAATTCATGCCGCGGCGCACGATGCCGGCGGCAAAGCCGGCAAGGTCGCCGATGACGCCGCCGCCGAAGGCGATGACGATGTCGCCGCGCTCCAGTTTCGCAGCCAGCACACCGTCGACCACCTCTTCGAGATGGGCAAAGCTCTTGGTCTTCTCGCCGGGCGGCAGCGTGATGACGGCCGGCTTGATGCCGCCCGTTTCGAGGCCGGCCTGAAGGGCAGAGAGATGCGCAGCCGCGACATTGGCGTCGGTGATGACGGCGGCGCGCGTGCCCGGCAGCCGGCGCGAAATCTCGGCACCGGCGCGCGAAAGCAGGCCGGTGCCAATCAGGATGTCGTAGGTCCGGTCGCCAAGGCCGACTTCTACAACAACGGGTGCATCGACGCTCACGATTCCACCTCACCAGTCGCCGCAGTCTCATCGATGCCGAAATGCCGGCACAGCGCGTCCACCACCTCGGTGGCGATGACCTCCTTGCGGTCGTCGCGGGTCGGCACGGTGACATCGGATGTCGCGTAGACCGGATAGCGCTCCGCCATCAGCCGCTCCAGCACGGCGCGCGGGTCGGCACTTTTCAGGAGCGGTCGGTTCTGCTTCTTGGAGACGCGATCCATCAGAAGGTCGAGCTCTGCCTTCAGCCACACCGACACGCCGTGCGCGGCGACCGCCTCGCGTGTCTGCGCGTTCATGAAGGCGCCGCCGCCCGTCGACAGCACTTGTGGGCCGTTTTCCAGCACGCGCAGGATGACGCGCTGCTCCAGAGCCCTGAATTCCGTCTCGCCATAGCGCTCGAACAGCTCCGGAACGGTCATGCGCGAGACGCTTTCGATCTCCTGGTCGCTGTCGATGAAGGGCAGCGCCAGCATCGCCGCCACCTTGCGGCCGATCGCCGTCTTGCCGGCGCCCATCAGCCCGACAAAGACGATGGAACGGCTGCCCAGCCGGCCAAGCAACGCGGCGTGGGTCTCATCAGGAGGATTTGCTGGCAGCGCGTTCATCGGATGTTTCCAGGGCCCTCTTTGCCGGCGTATCGACATGAAAAGCCCGTTTGCGTCAAGCGTGGCAAGCGCCTTGAGCCCGATATGGCCGGCAGGGCTCTGCATCAGAAGTTGCTAACAAGCCTCAGCTTCTTCCTTGAATTGGCCGGATTGGCGTCCCATAAGGGGACAGGGTTTGGAAACGCAGAACAAGAAGACGGGCGAAAATTGATGCCGACACTGTTTCGCTTTGTCGTTACGCTCGCGATTCTGGCTGGCATTGCCTACGGTACGATGTTCGCACTGGTGATGTTCGTCGAACCCAAGAAGGGGGAAATGAGCGTGCGCATCCCTCCGGAAAAGCTCAACCCCAAGAAAAGCTGAACAAGAAAAGCTGAATGAACAGCGCCGCCCGCATCGAAGCCTTCCTGGAAATGATGAGCGCCGAGCGGGGCGCTGCCGAAAACACGCTTTCCTCCTACCGCCGTGACCTCGAAGACGCCTCAAGTGAGATCGATGGCGGGCTCGCCACCGCGGCCGCCGCCGATATCCGCGCCTATCTCGACGACGTCGCCGCCCGCGGCTTTGCCGCCACGTCGCAGGCGCGCAAACTGTCGGCGATCCGCCAGTTCTTCAAATTCCTCTACGCCGAGGGCCTGCGCGGCGATGACCCGACCGGCACACTGGACAGCCCGAAAAAGGGCCGCCCGCTGCCCAAGACGATGAGCGAGGCGGACACCGGCCGGCTGATCGACCGCGCGGCGCTTGAGGCCGGCGATGTCTCGTCGGGCGACGGTGACAGTCTGGCGGCACTGCGCCTGCATGCGCTGGTCGAGGTGCTTTATGCCACCGGCCTGCGCGTTTCCGAGCTGGTCAGCCTGCCGGTGACGGTGGCGCAGCGCGACGACCGCTTCTTCATGGTGCGCGGCAAGGGCGACAAGGAGCGCATGGTGCCGCTCTCGGCCAAGGCGCGTATAGCGATGAAGACTTGGCTTACCGCCCGCGCCAAGGTGCCTGCTTTCGTCGACAGTGCGTTCCTGTTTCCGGCCGCCTCCGACAGCGGCTATCTCTCGCGCCAGGTCTTCGCGCGCGACCTGAAAGGGCTGGCGGCAAGGGCCGGCATCGCATCGGCGAAGATCTCGCCGCATGTGCTGCGCCATGCTTTCGCCAGCCACCTCCTGCAGAACGGCGCCGATCTCAGGGCCGTGCAGCAATTGCTCGGCCACGCCGACATATCGACGACACAGATTTACACCCATGTGCTGGAAGAGCGGCTGGTGCGGTTGGTCAACGATCATCATCCGCTTGCCGACTAGGCCTCATATCGCTATGTGAGGACGACATTCCACCGCCCGGAGCCTTGTATTCAAGGGTTCCGTCAGCCATTGCCTTCCGACGTATCGGTCCGCTCACGCATGTACAATTACCTCGATTTCGAAAAGCCGGTGCAGGACCTCGAGGGCAAGATCCTCGAGCTGAAGAAGCTTGCCGAGAATGGCGAGGCGGTCGACGTCGGCGACGAGATCAGCCGTCTCGAGAAGCGCTCCCGCGACGCCCTGCGCGACGCCTACAAGGCGCTGACCCCGTGGCAGAAGGTGCAGGTGGCGCGCCATCCCGACAGGCCGCATTGCGTCGACTACATCAAGGGCCTGTTCAATGATTTCACGCCACTGGCGGGCGACCGCAATTACGGCGAGGACCAGGCGATCGTCGGCGGCTTCGCCCGTTTTCGCGGCGAGCCTGTCGCCATCATCGGCCAGGAAAAGGGTTCCGACACGACCAGCCGGCTGAAGCACAATTTCGGCTCGGTGCGGCCGGAAGGCTACCGCAAGGCGGTGCGGCTGATGGAACTCGCCGACCGCTTCAAGATCCCGCTGCTGACGCTGGTCGATACCGCCGGCGCCTATCCCGGCGTCGGCGCCGAGGAGCGCGGCCAGGCGGAAGCCATCGCCCGTTCGACCTCGGCCTGTCTTGGCCTGAAAGTGCCGTCGATCTCGGTGGTCATCGGCGAAGGCGGCTCGGGCGGCGCCATCGCCATCGCCACCGCCAACCGCGTCTACATGCTCGAACATTCCATCTACTCGGTGATTTCGCCCGAGGGTGCTGCCTCGATCTTGTGGCGCGACACGACGCGTTCGAAGGACGCGGCGACCAACATGAAGATTACCGCGCAGGATCTTCTGGAGCTGAAGATCATCGACGCCATCATTCCCGAGCCGCTCGGCGGGGCGCATCGCGGCGCCGAAACCGTGATTGCCGCGACCGGCGACCTCATCGCCAGGACGATGAAGGAATTTGCCGGCGCCAACACCGATTTCCGCGAGCAGCGCCGCGAGAAGTACCTGGCTATGGGCCGCAGTCTCTGACCACGGGCAGCCTTGCCTGATACAATGTGGCGGCGCGGAGCATTTTTGCCACAAAAATGCCGCTGCATTCGGCTCAATGGGACTGCCGTCAGGGGACGCGTCGACACTTGCGGTAAGGAATTTATTAGGGTTAACGGGCTTAGGGTCCGTCGATGCGCAGTGCAGTAGCCAAGGCGTGAAACGCCCGGCGCCAGAGAAAAGACGATATCCGTAGCCATGTTTGTCAAGCTTGCCCGCACCGGACTCCTGATCGCCGCCCTCGGCGTTGCCGGGTGTAACAATTCGTCGATGAAGGATTTTGCGCCGGAGGCCAACAAGCCGCTGCCCGACAAGATCCTCGCCGACATGAGGGCCAAGGGCATGGTCCGCACCTCCTCGGTGATGGCCCGCATCTTCAAGGAAGAGGGCAAGCTCGAAATCTGGAAGGCCAAGACCAACGGCCGCTACGACATGGTGGCGAGCTACGATATCTGCAAATGGTCGGGCAAGCTGGGGCCTAAATACACCGAGGGCGACCGCCAGGCGCCGGAAGGCTTCTACACGGTGCGGCCGTCGCAGATGAATCCGCGCTCGAACTACCATCTGTCCTTCAACATCGGCTTTCCCAACGCCTATGATCGCGCCAATGGCCGCACGGGCCAGAACCTGATGGTGCACGGCGCTTGCTCGTCGTCGGGCTGCTATTCGATGACCGATGCGCAGATCGAGCAGATCTATGCCTTTGGCCGCGACGCGTTTCAGGGCGGGCAGACCGAGTTCCAGGTCGAGGCCTTTCCGTTTCGCATGACCGCCGCCAACATGGCGCGCTATCGCAACGACCCGAATTACGAATTCTGGAAGATGCTGAAGGTCGGCTACGACAATTTCGAGATCACCAAGGTGCCGCCGAAGGTCGATGTCTGCGAGAAGCGCTACGTCTTCAACCAGGTTGCCGCCGACGGCGAGACATTCAACCCGACCGGCGCCTGCCCGGCGACGACGCAGCCTGATTCGCTGAAGAGCGCCTACAATTCCTACATGAGCACCTATGACGCGGCTTTCAACGGCGCGGTCAAGGCCAGCGTGCCCCCGCCCAAGCCGACCATCGCCGGCATCAAGGAAGCCAGCATCGTCTCCGACTGGTCCAAGCGCCGGGCGCGCGGCGAACGCGTGCCGATCGACCCGCCGTCACTCAACAATGACGGCTCGGTCACCGAGACGGCGCGCATGGGCCGCATCGATTCGCCGGCAGGCCGCAAGATGGCCGCCCTCGACGCCGAAAAGGCCGCCAAGCAGAAGGCGGAGGAGCAGCGGCTGGCTGCCATAGCAGCGGCCAAGCAAGCCAAGGAAGCCGCCAAGGCCCAGGCTCTGGCTGAAAAGGAGGCCGAGAAGGCCGCCAAGGAAGCCCCTGTCGCCACCGCGACCATCGCAGCCCCTTCCGAAGCCGCGCCGGTGGCCGAAACGCAAGCGGCGAGCGCCGACGAGAGCCGGGTGACGAAGCTGAAGAACAAGCTGCTCGGCATGTTCGGCGGTTGATTTAACCCGTGGCTGATCGCGCCGCCGTCTATGACCTCAAGGGGCTGAACTGCCCCTTGCCCGTGCTCAAGGCAAAAAAACGCCTGGCGGGCATGCAACCGGGCAGCCGGCTTTGGCTGGAGACCACCGACCCTCTTGCCGTCATCGATATTCCGGCATTCTGCTCCGACAGCGGCCACCAGTTGATTGAAACAGCGGCGGTTTCCGGCGGCCATCGCTTCCTGGTCGAGCGCGGCGAGCAGCAATCGTAGAGCTTACCGTCCGGCAATCGCCAGCGGGTTGTTTTCCAGCGCCGCGCGATCGGGCGTGTCGATCGACGGCCGGTTGGTGAAGGCGGCGAACAGCCTGCGGATATAATCTTCCGGCATGTCGAGCGTGATCAGCACCAGCCGCGTGCCGCGCTGGCCATCGGGCCAGGACGGCAATTGCACCGGCGGATGCAGTATCTTCTGCACGCCATGGATCACCAGCGGCCGTGACGGGTCTTCCCTGAGCTCGATGACGCCCTTCATCCGCAGCAGGCGCTCGCCATGGGTCGAACGCAGCAGGTCGAGGAACATCTCGATGGCTGAAAACGGCACCGGGCCGTCATGCACCAGCGAATAGGAGCGCACACGCTGATCGTGGCGATGACCGTGGTCATGGCCATCTCCGTGATCATGGTCATGATGGTCGTGATCGTGCGCCGCTTCCTCGCCAAGCCAGCGCCGCACGTCGGCGGATTTCGTCGCCGGGTTGTAGAGGCCGCAGTCAAACAGCGCCGCCACGCCTGTCCCCGTGTCGGCGACATCGAGCAGTTCGGCGCCCGGATTGATCTGCCGCAGGCGTGCCCGCAGCGTTTCCAGATCGCCGGGATCGGTGACCAGGTCGGCTTTGCTGAGCACGATGCGGTCGGCGACGGCGACCTGCTTGACCGCCTCGACATGGGCGTCGAGCGTCGCGTTGCCGTTGACTGCATCGACCAGCGTGATGACGCCGTCGAGCCGGAAGGCCTGGACCAGTGCGGGATGCGCCATGATCGACTGCAGCACCGGCGCCGGGTCGGCCAGCCCCGTGGTTTCGACGATGACGCGGGCAAGTCGGGCGATACGGCCAGTCTGCAGCCGGTCGACCAGGTCGGCCAGCGTGTCGACCAGTTCGCCGCGCACCGTGCAGCACAGGCAGCCGTCGGAAAGCTGGATGATGCCGTCGGAAGACTGCTCGACCAGCAGATGGTCGATCGCCACTTCGCCGAACTCGTTGATGATGACCGCCGTGTCGGCCAGCGCCGGATCCTTGAGCAGCCGGTTGAGCAGCGTCGTCTTGCCGGCGCCGAGAAAACCGGTCAGCACGGAGACGGGGATCGGGAAGCCGCTCATCGGTTAGTTCGCAACCTTGGCCGGCTGGTCGCCCTGCGCGGCGGAGCCGGCAATCTTCGGACCGGTGCCGGCTGGCGCCGGCCTGTCGGGCCGCCAGCTGGGGATCGGCACGTCGGCGTATTCCTGCGCACCCTGGTCGAGGATGGCCTTCGGCGCCGGACCTGTGGCGCCGCCGAGGCCGACGGCAACCAGCGTCGGCACATGGTCGAGCTTTTCCTGATAGGGCGATTTCGGCACGTCCTTGGCGGCGACCGGCGGCGCCTCCGACTGCTCCTGCGGCGTCTTCTTCTTGCAGACCTCGTCATGCATGTCGTTGGGCGAGACCGTGTCGCCATAGGGTGCCAGCGTGGTGACGGTGGCCGAACCGCTGGCCGGCGTGTCAAAACCCTGGTCGAGCAGTTTTGCCGCGGTCTCGGCACGGGTGACCGCCGATTTCTCGCCAAGCACGACCGCGACCAGCGTGCGCCCGTTGCGGGTCGCCGAGCCGATCATGTTGAAGCCGGAGGGGCAGACAAAGCCGGTCTTCATGCCGTCGGCGCCGGGATAGCGGCCGATCAAGAGATTGTAGTTGGGAATGGCCTTCTTGCCGACGGCAAGACCCTCGATCGAGAACCAGGGCACATATTGCGGAAATTCGCGGCGGATCGCCATCACCAGCACGGCAAGGTCGCGTGCCGTCGTGTACTGGTCTGGCGAATAGAGCCCGTTCGGATTGACGAAATGCGTGCCGTTCATGCCGAGCCGGGTCGCTTCGGCATTCATGCGCTCAGCAAAGGCTGCCTGCGAACCCCCGACATTTTCGCCGACGGCCATGGCGATGTCGTTGGCCGATTTGACCAGCATCATCTTCAGCGCATTGTCCAGCCGCATCACCGAGCCCGGCTTGAAACCCATCTTGCTTGGCGGCTCGGCGGCGGAGTGTTTGGTCACCTTGATCGGCGAGTCGAGCTGCACCTCGCCGGCTGCCAGTGCCCGAAAGGTCACATAAGCGGTCATCAGCTTGCTCAGCGACGCCGGATACCAGCGCTTGAACGCATCCTGATGTTGCAGGATCTTGCCGCTGCCAAGGTCGAACACGACCACTGGATTGGCCAGTGCCGGCCCAGCCAGGACCGACAGCGCGATTGTGCCAGCCGAGAATAGTTTGAGGAAATGCCTGTGCCGCATGATCAAATCCGAAATCGCCTCTTGCCGTAGTCGCCCCTGGCTCCGTAAGATTTCGTTACGCGATCGCCAGCATATGGTCCGACCCTCAAAAACCGGACCGCATTGTTGCGGTGCTATTTACTCTATGTGACGCCAACATGGCAAAGTGCCTGGCGATCACAATTGCAAGGCAGCGGACAACACCCGCCTGTCCCAACAGCGAGATGGAACCATCATGCCAATCCTGAACCGTGCCGCCGAAATGCAGGACGAAGTTGCCGGCTGGCGCCAGCATCTGCACCAGACGCCAGAACTGAACTTCGACGTCTTCAAGACCGCGGCCTTCGTCACCGAGAAGTTGAAAGCCTTCGGCTGCGACGATGTGGTCACCGGCCTCGGCAAGACCGGCGTGGTCGGCATCATTCGCGGCCGCCAGGGCGAAGGCCCCACCATCGGCCTGCGCGCCGACATGGACGCGCTGCCGCTCAACGAGATATCAGGCAAACCCTACGCCTCGACCATTCCCGGCAAGATGCATGCCTGCGGCCATGACGGCCACACAGCAATGCTTCTGGGTGCCGCGAAATATCTCGCCGAAACGCGCAACTTCACCGGCTCGGTGGCGGTGATCTTCCAGCCGGCCGAGGAAGGCGGCGGCGGCGGCAACGAGATGGTCAAGGACGGCATGATGGAGCGTTTCGACATCTCCAAAGTGTTCGGCATGCATAACATGCCGGGCCTGCCTGTCGGGCAGTTCGCCATCCGCCCGGGCCCGATCATGGCGGCGACCGCCGAGTTCACCATCACCGTGCGCGGCAAGGGCGGCCACGCGGCGATGCCGCACGGCACGATCGACCCGATCGTCATCACCAGCCAGCTGGTCGGCGCCTTGCAGACGATCGCCTCGCGCAGCACCGACCCGGTCGAGGCCGTGGTGGTGTCGGTGACCAAGTTCCATGCCGGTGACGCCTACAACATCATCCCGGAAACGGCCGAAATCGCCGGCACGGTGCGCACCTTGCGCAAGGAAATAGCCAAGAAGTCCGAGGAGCGCATCCGCACCATCTGCGACGGGCTGGCGACCGCCTTTGGCGCCAAGATCGAGGTCGACTACCAGGCAAACTACCCCGTGACCTTCAACCACGCGGAAGAGACGGCGTTTGCCAGCGATGTCGCCATCGGTGTCGCCGGCGACGCCCATGTCCATCGCGGCATCCAGCCGGTGATGGGCGGCGAGGATTTCTCCTACATGCTCGAAGCCCGTCCCGGCGCCTTCATCTTCATCGGTAATGGCGACACCGCCGGCCTCCACCACCCGGCCTACGACTTCAACGATGAGGTCATCCCGCACGGCATGAGCTATTGGGTGAAACTGGCGGAAACCGCGCTCGCCGCCTGATACCTTCAGTGCCAAGAGCCGGTCGAATTTGCGTTCGGCCGGCCTCTTGGCGAAACGATCCGAAGCGGCTATGTGTCGGGCCGCGTGGTCCCGTAGCTCAGTAGGATAGAGCGGCAGATTCCTAATCTGTAGGTCACAGGTTCGATTCCTGTCGGGATCACCATGCATTTCAAGGACTTAGCGAAATGCTTCCGTACTTTTTTGCGAAATAAGTACGGCGAATTTCGTTAGCCTTCAGACTTTCGGCACGCATGCCCCAAGGACGAAGCGGCCCAAATCCGCTGCGAAGCGGGGCGCTACGATGCTCAAAATGGGTAGCTCGTCGAGTGTTCCCAATCACCCTTGCCTGTTTTTCGACGCAGCGAAATTGCGGACGGAAGCTGCTATGGCCCTCGGCCTCGGGCGACCGAGTCAGATGGCGGTACCAACGACGGCGCCAATGCCGGCGGTCAGCGCCATTGCCGCCGCGCCCCAGAAGGTGACGCGAACAGTTGCCCTCAACACATTGGCGCCGCCGGCCTTTGCCCCAATGGCACCCAGCACCGCAAGGAACAGAAGCGAGGCAATTGACACAATTGCGACAAGCCACGCGGCAGGTGAAACGAGGACCATCGCCAACGGCATGGCTGCACCAATCGAAAAAGCCGCCGCCGAGGCCAAGGCAGCCTGGATCGGTCGCGCCGTCGTCACCTCCGAGATGCCAAGTTCGTCGCGAGCGTGGGCGCCGAGCGCATCCTTCGCCATCAATTGGTCCGCGACCTGCAAGGCCAGCGTTGGCTCCACGCCACGTTTGACATAGATCTCCGCAAGTTCCTGTCGCTCGAAGTCTGGCTGCGTCGCCAGTTCCCCTTTCTCACGGGCAAGGTCGGCTTGTTCGGTATCGGATTGCGAACTGACCGAGACGTATTCGCCGGCCGCCATCGACATCGCGCCGGCGACCAGACCCGCGACACCTGCGATGAGAACATCGGCGGCCGCAGCGTTGGCTGCCGCCACGCCAACGATCAGGCTCGCCGTCGATACGATGCCGTCATTGGCGCCGAGCACGGCGGCTCGCAGCCAGCCGATGCGGGATATGAGATGGTTTTCAGCATGCAGGCGGCTCACGGTGTCACCGCATACGCCGGGCCGCCGGGCGCACCATCCTGACCAGCACGTCCGATTTCACATAGAAATGCTGCCACAGCGCCGCCGCGGCATGGAGGCCGACGACAATGATAATCACCGGCTTGGCGAGTTCGTGAATCTCACCCATCGCTCGAAAGCTGAAGTACCATGCCAGCGCTCCGGTAATCGGCATCGCGAAAATAAACAGATAGAGCAGGAAATGGGTGGCAGCGGCGATCCGCTTCAACACCGCGCTTTCTTCGGATGGTGCAGCCGGCACGCCACGCCTGAGACGGATCGCAAACCGCCAGATCGCCAGCACCAGAACGGCCAAACCGACATAGACATGAATGTTCGCATTGAAGATGTCGCCAGCCGCAGGCTCGGCGCCGCGCGAGAACGCCCGGTAAGCCGGCTTGATGTCCTCACCGATTACAAGCTGCAGGACGATCAGAACCGCGATTGTCCAGTGCAGCAGTATCTGGGTTCCGGTGTATCCGGCCGGCTCGTTGGCAACAGTCATCGGCAGCGACCTCGCTTGAGAGAACCTTCCTACCTCGCTGCTTATGCGACAATCTTGATCTAGGACAAATCATTTGCGGTCCCCACCTCGAGCTTTCGTGGGCCCTCGCAGCTCGACCTCGGCTGACAGCCAGTTGTCAGCTTGGTCGTGCGATATTGCATCTGAAGCGAACCAGATGGATCGCCTCTGCAAGGTTCAATGTGGAAACACGATTCCGATGAAACAGATTGCCCTGTCACTTCTCGTGATCGCCGCCTCCGGCGCTTATGTCTGGGATCAGGCCGGCATACGGCCCGCCGACGACATGCTTGGTTCGGCGCCGCCAACCAACACGGCAGAGGTACCCGCCGCGCAACCGGTGGCGCCGGCACCCGCCGCCTCGCCGATGTTTCGAACCCAGCGGGAGCCCCAATTCAGAACGAGGTTCCCGATTGCCCGGGAAACGACGGCTGGCATAGCAACTGCTGCCGGAAGGCCGAATGTTCCGGTGATGCAAACGGCGGTTCCGGCCGCCTTGCCACCACCAACGCTGCCGAAACAGCCGGCTGTGCCGGTTGTCGGCGCACCCGTGCTGCAAGCGCCGTCATTCGCCGTGACGCCTGCCGTCTACATACCCATCCCTCAGCCGAGACCGGCATACACGGACGCGTCAGCGCGCGTTGTTCGGGTCGGCATGAAGCTCGCCGCGCACGGTTATGCCGACGGCGTCTACACCGGTCCGCCCGCCGATGCCTATTACGGCATCATCCAGATTCAGGCCCTCGTACAAGGTGGGCGGCTTACGGCGCTGAAGGTGCTGAAATACCCATCCGACCGCCGCACCTCCATCAACATCAACAGGCAGGCGCTGCCCATGCTGCGCGACGAAGCGATCAGCGTCCAAAGCGCCAATGTCGACATTATTTCGGGCGCGACGCTGACCAGCAGGGCCTTCATCCAGTCGCTGCGCGGCGCGCTGACGAAAGCGTCGTCGTAGGTCCATGCGTGAAACGCGAGTTTTGATGGGAATGCCCATTACGGTCGACGTCAGCGGCGCGTCGAGCGGTGAGCTGATCGAGACGGTCTTCGGCTATTTCGAGCATATCGACCGGCGCTTCAGCACATACCGGGCCGACAGCGAGATCACGACCATCAACCGCGGCGACGCTCCGGTCGTCGACTGGAGCGGCGAGATGATGGACGTGCTGGCCATTGCCGAACAGACAAAAAACGAGACGGACGGATACTTCGATATTCGCAAGCCCGACGGGTCGCTCGATCCTTCCGGCATCGTCAAGGGCTGGGCCATTCGCAATGCGGCCGGGATTGTTCAACGCGCAGGCATCAGCGATTTCTTCATCGAGGCGGGCGGCGATATCCAGTCCCGCGGCAAGAATGCTTCGGGTCATGACTGGAGCATCGGCATCCGCAATCCATTCAACGCGCACGAGATCGTAAAGGTCGTCTATCCCCGCGGTCGCGGTGTGGCGACCTCCGGCACCTATGTCCGCGGTCAACACATCTACAACCCGCATGCAATTGGCAGTCCGATCCAGGACATCGTCAGCCTGACCGTCATCGGCGCCGATGTGCTCGAAGCCGATCGTTTCGCCACCGCGGCCTTCGCCATGGGGCGGGACGGCATTCACTTCATCGAGCAGACGCCAGGCCTCGAAGGGTATGTCGTTGACGCCAATGGCCGTGCCACGCCGACAACCGGGTTCGGAGCCCTTTGCCTGCCATGATCAAGACCATCGACCGAATTCTCGATCACCTGACCATGTACCGGCTGGTCCTCTACTATCTGATCGCTCTGGTCACAGCAGCGTTCGTGCTCGGCTTCGTCAAGCTGGTGCCACATGATCCGATTGCGCTCGCCTTCACGACGGCTTTGGCGCTGGCCGCCTGCTGGCTCACCAACAAGGTCTTCGCACATGTCTTCGCAGTCCCGGCCAACAACGAGTCCGTCTACATCACCGCGCTCATCCTTGCGCTCATCCTCGATCCGGTGGCTACCACGGACATCAAGGGAATCGCGGCGGTGGTATTCGTGTCCGTCTGGGCGATTTCATCCAAATTCATTCTCGCCATCGGTAGGAAGCATCTTTTCAATCCGGCTACATTGGGCGTGGCGCTATCCGCGCTGCTGCTCGACCAACCGGCCACCTGGTGGGTTGGGGGCAATCTGCCGTTGCTTCCTCTCGTGCTCGTCGGCGGCATGCTCATTGTCCGGAAATTGCGCCGGCTTGATCTTGTCTCGACCTTCGTCATCGTGGCGCTCGCGACCATTCTGGCGACCACGGACCCATCGCAGTACTGGACCGCGCTTACGGAGACACTTGGTTCGTCGCCCCTGCTGTTCTTTGCCTTTGTGATGCTGACCGAGCCGCTGACCGCACCGACGATGCGTTGGCCGCGCATCGCCTTTGCCGCCATCGTCGGCTTCCTGTTTGCTCCCAACATCCATATCGGCTCGTTCTATTTCACACCGGAACTGGCGCTGCTCGCCGGCAACCTGTTTGCTTATGCGACAGGACCCAAGGGACGTTTCGTGCTGACGCTCGAACGCGTCGAGCAATCGGCTGTCGACAGCTTTGACTTCATCTTCCGGTCGCCGCGCAAGCTCGCCTTTGAGGCCGGCCAGTATCTCGAATGGACGCTTGGCATCGATCGTGCCGACAATCGCGGCAACCGCCGTTATTTCACGGTAGCCTCGGCGCCTACGGAGGAAACGGTCCGCCTCGGCGTCAAGTTCTATCCGCGATCAAGCGCCTTCAAACGCGAATTAATGACCTTGAAGCCAGGCAGCACGATCCACGCCGCGCAACTGGCCGGCAACTTCACGCTGCCCGCCCGGCGTGAAACCAAGATCGCTTTCCTGGCCGGAGGCATCGGCATCACACCGTTCCGGTCGATGCTGCAATATCTCCTCGACCGCAAGGAGCGGCGACCGATCGTCATCCTCTACGGAACCGAAGGCCAGCAGGACATCGCCTATCGCGACGTACTTGGCGCCGCAAGGCAGGAACTTGGAATCAAGACCATCCACGCTGTGGCGCGAGGGGGTGAGCGTGGCCAGTATCCCGGATACATCGACGAGCGCTTGATACGTCTGGCTATGCCCGACTACCTCGAGCGCACCTTCTACATTTCCGGCCCGCAGGCGATGGTCAAGGCGATGCGCCGGAAGCTGCGCGCCATGGGCGTTCGCCGCTCGAAGATAAAGGTCGATTATTTCCCGGGCTTTGCCTGAAGCGCGCTCAACTGTGTCGCGGCAAGGAAATGGTCACGACCAGACCCGGATCGGCATTGGCCATGGCAAGGCGTCCGCCATAGGCTTCAACGATGTCGGAAACGATGGCCAGGCCAAGGCCGCTGCTGCCGCCCTTGCTGTCGAGCTGGACGCCTCTCGACAAGGCGGATTCGCGATCCGCATCCGGTATCCCAGGTCCGTCATCGGTAACAGCGATGATCACCTCGCCAGCCGCCGAGGATGCATCGACACTGACTGACGATTTTGCGTAGCGCGCGGCGTTCTCGACCAGATTGCCGAGGATTTCTGACAGGTCGCCTTCGTCGATTGGCGCCATCAGGTCTTCCGCGACCTCCATCTTGAATGAAAGCTGCTTGCCGCTTGGTGTGCGCTTGACGACTGCAATGACGCCAGCCGCGACCTCCGATACAAGGCAGGATGCCTCGCCGGAAACGCCGGGCGCGAGGCGGGCGCGCGCGAGCTCCCGCTCGACATGGCGCCGGATCGCTCCTGAGCTCTTCTCGATCTCGTCGGCCAGATCCGTCTCGCCTTTCTTGCGCAAGGCACGGATGTCGGCCGACAGGACTTGCAGCGGCGTCTTGAGGCCGTGCGCCAGATCGGTGGCGCGCGAGCGAGCTCGCGCAAGAGCCTTCTCCTGGGCATCGAGAAGGCGATTGATTTCGTCCGCGAGTGGCTGCACCTCGCTCGGTGCCACCACATCGAGCCTTGCCGCTCGCTTCCCGATCACGCTTCCGACGGCGACCCGCAAGGTCACCAGCGGCGCAAGGCCGATGGTGATCTGGATGAAAAACGCGGCCATGAGAACTGCAGCGAGCATCAAGAGAGCCGGAGCGAGATCGCGAACATACTCGCTTACAGACACCTCAACGGTTCGATGATCTTCCGCCACGATGGCGCGAAAGGACCGGCCTCCGGCATCGATGATCGTACGCTCGACCGCAATACTGAGTTCTCCGCCCGGGCCCGTGAACTCCTCGACCGTTCGCAGCCCACCATCTGCGCTCCGGGCAGGCAGGAGCAACTTGGCGTCCCACAATGATCGTGAGCGCTCGAGACTGCCGGTGGCGATGTCCTCCACCTGCCAGTAGTAACCGGAGAGTGGATTGGCAAACCGCGGATCGGTCAGCACTGGGGTCACGACAAGGCGACCATCGCTTGTAAAGGTCGTTGCACCGATTAGCTCGTTGAGGTCGACCGTCAGCTCGCCCACCACGCGCCGCTCGACGTGAAGTTCGAACAGATAGCGCAAGCCGGCGCCGGCTATGGCAAGCGCGACAAGGATCGAGATCGTTGCCGCCAGCCACAGCCTGAGGCGGATCGAGTTGCCCATCAGGCTGGATCGTCGGGCATCAAATACCCGAAGCCGCGCCGCGTTTCGATGATATCGCTGCCGAGCTTCCGGCGCAGCCGCGCTACGATGACCTCGATCGCGTTCGGATCGCGGTCGTTGCCTGAATCGTAAAGATGCTCAGCCAGTTCGGTCGGCGCCACCACCCGCCCTGCATGATGCATCAGAAACGCGAGGAGCCGGTATTCCAGCGGCGAAAGAGAAACGGGAATGCCGCGAAGCGAAATGCGCATCTGGCGCGTGTCCAGAAGTAGCGGGCCGGACCTCAGAACGGGTGCCGCCTGCCCTGCCGAGCGCCGCAGGATTGCCCGCAACCGGGCGAGCAGTTCTTCCATTTCAAAAGGCTTGGGAAGATAGTCGTCAGCACCGGAGTTGATGCCCTCCACACGCTCCGTCCACATCCCCCTTGCGGTGAGGATGAGAACCGGAAACCGGCGGGCGTTGGCTCGCCAACGTTTCAAGATCGTGAGGCCATCGAGCTTGGGCAATCCGAGATCCAGAATCGCGGCATCATAAGTCTCGACATCGCCTGCGAACCAGGCAGCTTCACCATCCCGCACGACATCGACCGCCATTCCGGACGCCTTGAGGGCGGTCGCGATATCGGCAGCGATACGGGGCTCGTCCTCGGCCAGGAGGATCTTCATCAGTCGCCCTCCCCATCGCGCATGATGACACCGGCGCCGGCGTCAACATCGACAGTCTTTCGCCGGCCATCGGCACCGACGACCTGGAACCGGTAAACCCATTTGTTGGCCTTGCGGATCAGATCGACTGCGACGATGTCGCCTGGAGCCTGCGCGCGAACAATATCGAGGATATTGGAAAGGCCTCTTATTTCGCCATGCTCGTACAGGTCCCGCGCCCGGTCGTGGTCACCATCGTCGTCCTCGTCAGAGCGCGCGGCGAGTGGCTGGGCCAGGACAAGCCCGGCCAAACCTGCCATTGCCAGGTGCTTTAGAATGGCTCTCATGAACGGTGCATGTCGCACGTCGAAGCTTTCAATCTGCTGTCAATCGTCCTCAGCCGCCAGCAAGCAAAGGTCCTCTATCAGGATCGTCGCGTCCAATCATGGCCGCGCCGAGAAGGATATCGAAACCATGCGCAATTCCATGCTTCTGCTAGCGGTGCTCGCGGGCCTGGCGAGCTTTGCCCTGCCCGCGGCCGCTGAATCCGACGAAGGGTTGTGCGGAGCGCCATCCTCCATAGCGCCTTCCGGGCCTATCGACCTCGAGGCCATACCGATGCAGGACACGACCACCCCTAAGGCCATCAAAGGTGTCGGCGATGACGAGTGCGGTGACAACCATGTCCTCGGCGGAGCCGCATTCGGCGGCGAGGACGAGGGCGACGCTCTTGGAGACGACTAAACTTTCCAACCGCTGTTCGCGACATTCATCGATGCCGCCGCGCCGCTGACGCCGCCCACCCACCGAACGCCTCGTCCTGCAAGGCCGCGTGCCTTTAGCCTGACCTACGGAGATTTTCCTATCATGATACCCGTCCAGCATATTCATCCCATGCTCGTGCATTTTCCCATTGTCCTCATCTACGCACTGGCGGTAATCGACCTTGTGGCGCTCGCCCGCGGCAACGCGGTAACAAGGCGTTCTGGCGCGGGGACGATTTCTACTTTTGTCGCGCTCGCAGCCGGGGCTTTCGCCATTGGAACCTGGTTCTATGGCGGACTCGCTCTCGATCATGCCGAAGCGGCCGGCTTCAGTAGCGACATTGCGGAGATTCACGAGAGTCTTGGCGGCATCACGGCCTTTGCCTTTCTGATTTGGGGCGTCGTCAGGTTCGCCTTGTGGGTCCGCAATCGCGAGCTGGGGCCAGTGGCTATCGCCGTTCCTGTGATCGAAATCGCAGGGGCAGTGCTTGTGACCACTACAGCATACTACGGTGGCCTGCTGGTCTACGATCTCGGTGTGAATGTCTCCAGGACCGCAATGGGCGGCTAACGTGTCGGATTGACTTGCGGACCGTCGATGGGCTGGTCTCACGGCCTTTCGATGGCCTGCAGTGGGCTGTATGGCTGCATGTCTTGCCATGCCCGGAGTCTCACTCATGAGCGACTCTTTGGGCATGGGCCGGACGGGGTACGGTTCTATTGGCGGTGGCCCGTCCTCCTCTCGATCGATGCGAGTGTCTGCCCTCATGGTCAAAGAACCAGCGCTTGGTTACCTCCGAGGCCAACAGATAGAGCGCGGTGATCGCGACGAGTCCGACAAGCACGGGCAGCGGCAGCGGTACAAAGCCGAAGTGCACGGCGAAGGGCACGTAAGGTATGACGATCGCAACAGCCGCCACTGCGAGCGTAAGCCCTGCAAGCAGGAGGCTAGGACGGCTCGCCCAGAACGCCTTGTGCGTGCGCACGATGAGCACGATGGCGAGCTCTGTCAGCAGTGACTCGACGAACCATCCGGTCTGGAAGGCAGCCGCTGTCGCATGTGCAACAAACAGCAAAAAAGCGAAGGTTGCGAAGTCGAATAGCGAACTGACCAAACCAAAGCCGATCATGAATCGCCTGACGAAGCCGATATCCCAGCGACGCGGTCGGCGCAGCTGGTCTGCGTCGACATTGTCGCCGGCGATAGCCAGCGAGGGAATGTCCGACAGGAAGTTGTTGAGCAGGATCTGCGCTGCCAGCAGCGGCAGGAAGGGCAGGAACAGCGAGGCGACAGCCATGCTGACCATGTTGCCGAAATTGGCGCTGGTCGTGATGGAGATATATTTCATCGTGTTGGCGAAGGTCTTGCGGCCGTCGTCAACACCGCGCACGAGTACGCCCAAATCCTGTTTGAGAAGGATGATGTCGGCAGCCTCGCGGGCGACATCGACTGCCGAGTCGACGGAGATGCCGATGTCGGCCTCGTGCAAAGCGGGCGCATCGTTGATGCCATCGCCCAGATAACCGACGACATGGCCGCGGCTCCGGAATGCCTGAACGATGCGCTCCTTCTGGTTGGGATCGATCTCGACGAAGAGATCGGTATGCTGCACGCTTGCGAAAAGCGCACTCTTCGTCAGCTTAGACAGGTCCTCACCGGTCATGATCCTGTCAGTTCGCAACCCGACCGCGTCGGCGAGATGCGCGGCGACGTAACGGTTGTCGCCCGAAATGACCTTCACCGCGATGCCACGGTGGGCGAGCGCTGCAAGCGTCTCCCTGACGCCTTCCTTTGGCGGGTCGAGGAAAAGCAGGAAGCCCGCGAAGGCGAGATCGATCTCATCTTTCCTGCCAAGTGCATTCCGGCTTTCAAATCGACGGATTGCCACGCCTAGAACGCGGTAGCCGTCCGCGCTCCAGCGCCGGAATTTCTCATCGATTGCCGCACGATGCGTCTCATCGAGGGGCTCCAGCCCTTTCACCGTACGGACAAAGCTGCAGGTTTCGAGGACATTTTGTACGGCGCCCTTCGTGATCAGGAGATTTTCGGCATCCTTGGTCCGGACAACAACGGATAGCCGCTTGCGGATGAAATCGTAGGGGACCTCGTCGACCTTGGTGAAAGCGGCCATTGATGCGCCCTCGCCCGGCGCTCCAGCGATCGCTTCGTCCAGAGGGTTCTTCAGCCCGGTCTGCATGGTTGCGTTGAGACGTGCCCAAAGCAGGATATCCGTCGACGGATTGCCGTCGACATCGAGCCATCCATCGAGGTGGATGACACCTTCGGTCAATGTTCCGGTCTTGTCGGTGCAAAGCAGGTCCATGCTGCCCAAATTCTCGATGGCATCGAGACGGCGCACGATGACGCCATTGGCCGCCATCGCCCGGGCACCTCGAGCAAGCGTCACGCTGATGATCGCCGGAAGAAGTTCCGGCGTGAGGCCAACCGCAAGTGCCAGCGAAAACAGCAGCGATTCAATCAGTGGGCGATGCAGCATCAGGTTGGCGAAGAACACCAGGATGACAATCGCCAGCATGATCTCGGTCATGAGATAGCCGAACAGCCTGATACCCTGGGCAAACCCTGTTTCGGGAATTTGTCGCTCCAAGGCCGCGGCGATGGATGCAAATTCGGTGCTGGTGCCAGTGGCTACCGCAAGCACGGTTGCAGTGCCACTGCGGACCGATGTGCCGGTGAAGACCGCGTTGGTGCGCTGTGCGAGGGAAGCCTCTGGCAACGCCCGTCCTGGTGCCTTCACGACGGGAAAGGTTTCGCCGGTCAGCACGGCCTCGCTGACATTGAAATCGCGTGCGTCCAGGATGATACCGTCCGCGGGAATGAGGTTTCCGGCCGAAAGGCGGATCACATCGCCCGGCACGATATCTTCGGCAGCAACCGAGCACTCAATACCATCACGCAGCACGACAGCCTTGCGCGAAATGCGCTGTTTCAGCGCTTCCGTGGCACGCGACGCGCCGTACTCCTGGGTAAAGCTTAGGATACAGCTTGCCAGCACGATCGCACCGATGATTGCAGCCTCCTGCCCCTCGCCGACGAAGGCCGACACGCTGGCCGCGAAAATAAGGATCAGGACCAGTGGGCTGCGGAATTGCCGGACAAAGACGGTCAACGCCGACGTGCCGGACCGCGAGGCCAGCGTGTTTCGGCCGAATTCTGCAAGCCTGGATGCGGCCTCGGAAGTGGCAAGGCCCAAGGCAGATGTCTCGAGGCGTCGCAGGAGGTCATTGGTCTCGATCGACCAATAGGCACCGCCGTCGGGGACGGATTGCTGGTCAACTTCGCCGGGTACGATACGGGAGATCATCAATACGACATGAAGCGGTTGATGCTGCTCTCTTCGATCAGCGTGCGGGTGACGCCGCCGAACGCCCATTCCCGCAGACGGCTGTGGCCATAGGCGCCGGAGACGATCAGGTCTGCATGGATCGAACGTGCGAATGTCAGCAACCGATCGCCGTCAGCCTCGCCAGCGATCAACTCGGTTCGCGCCTTGATGCCATGGCCTGCAAGAAAGACGGCGACATCGTCGAGGCTGTCACGAGTGCTTTCGTCGCGGTCGGTGTCTATCGTTGCTATGACAACCTCGTTGGCCGTAGCCAGGAAAGGCAATGCATCAGCTATCGCACGCCGCGCCTCCCTGGTGTCTTTCCAGGCAACGAGAACGGTTTTTGCAAGGACGTGTTCGACATTGTTTGCAGTGACCAAGACCGGACGGCCGGCACCGAGTGCCAGACTGCCGATATCGACGGCGCGAAACACATTGTCTCCTGCCTCACCGGTAACGATGAGGTCGGCCGCTCGGGCCGAAACGCTCAGGAAGCGGGTTGGGCTGCAAACGGCTTGCCCCCATTCGCTAAAGATCGAAGCAGGAACCAGCCTCTCGAACTCGGCACGCAGTTCGGCAAGCCGTTTTTCGATTTCCGTGCGCTGGATCTGCATGATCTCGCCTTCGTAGACCATGCCGTCGCCTGTCGCGACCAATGGTGGGACATCCGCTGCCGCCAGACCGATGAGACGGGCGCCAAATCGCTCCGCGAGCTCGATCCCCAATTTCACCATGGCCGCCGGAGGTGAATCCACGGCAAGGTTCACGATGATTGACTTGTAGGACATAGCCGGCGCCTTTCGATGATGCGGTCGAATGCATGATGAAGTGCACTTGCTGGCACTCGACGCCTTGATGCCGGTCAAACACGCGCCGATTGCGGGCCGCCTTCGAGAGGGCTCGCATCCTGTTTGCTCTTTGATCGTGATCAAGGCCCGCCGCGGCGGCGGGAATATCATTCGACCCATAAGGAGAATTGCGATGCAGTATATCAAGGTCGACGAAGCGCTATGGGCGTCCAGCATGTTGCCCGAGGGCATTCTGGAGCGTTGGTTCATTGGCAGCGGTGACGATATCGAGGCCGGTGAGCGAATAGCCGAAGTCCGAATTGAGGACGCGCTGCACGAGATTGTCGCGCCGGCAGCTGGCCGCGCGACGATCGTCGCCACAGCGAATGCCGTCATCGAACCCGGCTCGATCCTGGCAACGCTGCAGTCTCAGTCCGCGTGAGGCAAGCGGTGCTTCACCGCGTCGATTGCGCGCATCCCCTCAACAAAACTCAAGGATCCATAGACATGCAGACCCAACATGCCGTCGCCTGGTTGGACCATCGCGAAGCCAAGGTGTTTTTCTTCAATCGTGACACAGCCGAGAGCCTGAGGCTTGCCACCACGCTTGCGCATCATCAGACCCACAACAAGGCAGGCACCGTCGACGGCAAGCGTGCACCGGAAAACCAGCCCTTCTACCACGACGTCGTCGGCGCCCTGCAGCCTGCGAGGGAATGGTTGATCGTGGGGCCAGGATCGGCAAAGGATGAACTGGCCAAGCATATCCGCAACCACTATCCCCACTTGAAGGATCGCATTATCGGCGTTGAAACGGTGGACCATCCCACCGAAGCGCAGATCATCGCGCATGCACGAACGTTCTTCCGTGCCGCCGACCGGATGTTGCCCTAGCTCAGTCTGGGGCCGCTGGGGCGCGATCGGCCTGCGGAGCCCGTCAGACTCGATCGCCTGCCGTCTCCGTGGCCTCGGTCACGGTTGCTGCAAGCTGCTGATGTAGGCAATGATTGCCTCGATCTGGTCGGGGCTGGCAACCCACTCAGGCATGTCCGGGTGGCCGGTCGAAATGCCTTCGGCGAGTGCTTCCTCGAGATCCGTAATCGGATAGCGCTTCGACAGGGTGCGAAAGGCGGGCGCGTCGGGATGGCTGCTCTTGTCGGTTTCTCCAATGGCGTGGCAGCGAGCGCAATTGACTTCCACCAACGCCTTTCCGCGTTCCGTTACCCCATCGGCCAGGGCTGGCAGTACGCAACCAAGCAACACCGCTGCCAGCGCCGAAACCCGTAGACAACGCCCGTGACTACCGCTGCTCATACAGGCGTTCATGGTTGCTGGCCTCCGCATTTCCAATCTACGCGACTGTCTTCGCCGCCACGTCCTCGATAGCGGTTCTGGCTTCCTTGCGCACGCGCCTGGCCGTTTCCGAAGCGAGCTTGGAAGTCAGTGCCGCAACCTTGCCGGCTTCCGTAGTGTATTCCGATGCCGCATTCTGCAGGAAGGTGGAGAAGATGTCGAAGGCGTCGTTGAACTCGGAACCGTCGATGAGATCCTCGGCAAGCTTAACATCCTGCTCGTAACGATGTTTCAGAAACGCGAGCGTTTCGATCTGATAGCGCATCATCGCCTTGAAGGTGTGCGCCTGAAGAGACACGGCAGCGAGGATGAGCTTCTGGCCATGTTCCGCTGTCGGCAAGGGTTGCATGCCGAATTGCGACGGCCGTGGATAGGTCTGCATCATCGGTTACTCCATTGTGAGGCGGCAAACAAAGTGCCCGCCAGACAACGCTACCGCCATTCGCCGTCAGGTCGTTGATCAGGATCAACAGGCGCATGACCTTTGCCGGACTGCATGGGCAATCGAGCGCCGTCTGGTCTCGTTGCCGTGTTTGACACGCATCAAGGCCCTTGTCCCTTCTTCGTGGCTAGCTCGCTTCAACGGCAAAAAGGCTGAAGTGATGGCTTTCAAGACGATCATGGTTCAACTGGACGTGGACACCATCGCCGCGCCGCTCATCTCGATGGCGTGGGATCTCGCTCAACGGCATGAGGCCTATCTGATTGGCTTCTGTGCGGCCGAGCCGCATTTTGTCATGCCAACCGGCGCCGACGACAGGGCCGCGACCAAGGCGATGTGGTCCCAGGTGGAGGAGATAGAAGGTCGCCTCAACTGCTTGAGCGAGGAATTCCTAAGCGTTGTCAACGGTAGCAATCGCGCCTCGTGGCGCGGCGAAATAGGAAATCCGACCCGGCAGCTTGCGCTCAATGCACGTGCCGCCGACCTGATCGTAACTGGCTCGCCGATGATCGACCTGGTGGTCGATCATCACCGCATCCTGGACACCGCAAGCCTGATCCTTGCGGCAGGCCGTCCCATACTTGTGGCGCCGGAAACCCCTGCCCCGATCAAGGCCGAAAGCATCCTGATTGCATGGACTGACACGCGGGAAGCGCGACGTGCCGTCGTCGACGCCATGCCCTTCCTGATCAATGCCAGGGATGTTGTGATCGCCACCGTGGACAATGGAGGCCCTGCACCTCGGGAAAATGTTGCGGATGTCGAACTCTTCCTGACACGCCACGGGGTGAAGGCGCGATCGGAAGTCTTGGATTCGCGCCGCTCCGAACCGGCGGAAATCCTGCTCCAGATCGGACGGGAGATTGCGGCCGATCTCATTGTGCTCGGCGGCTATGGTCATAGCCGTGTGCGTGAAACGACTTTTGGTGGTGTGACGCGCTCGGTACTCCAGAGCGGGTCGTTCCATCGGCTCATCTCGAATTGAGATAGCGCACCGCTGAGTTGAGGGCCAATTGATCCGGCGCAATGCGCGGACGCCCGCGACGTTTGACGATGGAGATCGAACTTCAAGGAGCACGTCATGAGCCAGATGTCCCATACCTCCTTTGCCGGCTTCACCCACGCTGCCCAGCAGGCGCAGCAGTGGGTCAACGAGCTTGCCAGGGAGCTTTGCTGGAGCGAACCGAGCGCGTGCCGCCTCCTGAGGTCAGTTTTGCATACGGTGCGAGACTGGCTGTCGCTAGCGGAAACGGCCGATCTCTCGGCGCAACTGCCTGTTTTGATTCGTGGCATCTACTTCGAAGGCTGGAATCCATCGGTGCCTGCGTGCGAGCGCAAGAAAAGTGATTTTGTCCTCAGCGTCAGAACCAGTTTCGGCTATGATGACGACGTTGATTTCGACGTGGCGATCAACGCGGTTTTCAAACTTCTCGACCGACATATTTCGCATGGCGAAATTGTGCAGGTCAGAAACTCGATGAAGAAGTCGCTTCGAAAATTGTGGCCGGTGGATTGACCGATGTTCCGCGACCGGGAAGAGGCTGGAGAGAAGCTCGGCATGGAGTTGAGCAAGCTTCAACTGCACCAGCCTGTCGTGCTGGCATTGCCGCGAGGTGGGGTTCCTGTCGCGGTGGAAGTGGCCAAGGCCCTCGATGCTCCTCTCGACCTGCTCATCGTCCGGAAGGTCGGCGCCCCAGGCAATTCCGAACTGGCTGTTGCCGCAATCGTCGACGGCGAGCCTGGGGACGTCGTGTTGAACCGTGAGATCGTCGAGGCTTACGCGCTCGACGACGACGAGCTTCGTGTCTTGATCGCCAAAGAACGTCCTGAACTTGAACGCAGGTGCCTTGCCTATCGAGGCAACCGGCGGCCCCCGTCGATCGCCGGCAAGACAGCGATCATAGTGGATGACGGTGCAGCGACCGGTACAACCATGAAGGTCGCGGTTCGCGCTCTCAAGCGCCGGTCACCGCGGGAAATCATCGTGGCTCTTCCTGTTTCACCGCAGGAGACAGTGGCCGAACTGGCACGGGAAGCGGATCGTGTGGTTTGCCTCAGTCAGCCAAGACAGTTCCATGCCCTGAGTTACCATTACCTTCGGTTTCCTCAACTCTCCGACAGCGATGTCGCCGCTGCGATGGACGAGGCTGTTCGGTCGCAAAAAGCCGGACAGCATCGAAGTGCGCAACGCGCCGCTGGCCATGGTTCAAAAGCTGCCACAAAGTCAAAGACACGGGACAACCGCGAGAAATAGGAGGTCACGCCATGCTAATCCGCACGCTTTCTGCCTTGGAGTGCACCAAGATGCTGACAGCCAATCGTGTTGGCCGCCTGGCATGCGCGAAGGACGGGCAGCCCTACGTCGTGCCCTTCTACTACGCCCATGCGGATGCTCATCTTTACGGGTTCTCCATGCCTGGCAAGAAGATCGAATGGATGCGCGCCAATCCGCTGGTGTCCGTCCAGGTGGACGAACATGGCCAAGGGCGAGGATGGAGAAGCGTCGTCGTCGACGGCCGATACGAAGAGTTGCCTGATCGGATCGGCCACAAGCTTGAGCGGGATCATGCCTGGTCGGTGTTGAGCAAGCACGCGGACTGGTGGGAACCGGGTGCACTCAAGCCGGTCGTTCCTCCACCGGCCGACAGTGCACCGCATGTCTTCTTCCGGATCCTCATCGAGCAGGTGTCCGGACGAGAAGCAAGCGAGTAGGCCGCTCGACCAATCGATTGCGGGAAATGGAATGGGCCCGCGCATCCAGCGCCGGCCCATCTTTCGTGACATGGATTTGTTATCGCGCCATCAGGATCGGCAGCGATTGATCGTCAAGCATCGACTTCGTGACGCCACCGAAAATGCGCTCGCGCAACCGGGAATGGCCATAGGCGCCCATGACCATCAGTTCGGCCCCAACGTCGCCGGCATGCCGGCGAAGCACGTCGGCGACTGAATGGTTCGAACTCGGCAGCCGGTCGACCGTAACCTTCACGCCGTGCCGGGCAAGATAGGCCGCGGCATCTGCACCTGGCTCCTCGCCATGATGGAACTCATCTTCTATTGGATCGACGATGACAAGGCGCACATCATCGGCGCCTTTCAGCATATGGAGCGACTCGCGGACAGCGCGCGATGACTCAAGCCGGGCGTCCCATGCAACGAGGACGCACTTCGGCATCAGCGTCGGGCGCGAGCCCTCGGGAACGAGCAGCATGGGCTTTCCCGATGAGAACAGCATGCCCTCGATGACCTTATCCTTCAGCGTATGGCTTGCCAGCAAATCCGGCCCCAGAATGGTCAGATCGGCGTAGCGGGCACGCCTTCCGATGACATCATCCGCCCATCCCGTGTCGGGATAGTCGTCGCTCAGATCAGCCGATACGGCGCTCTGGGAGAGAAAGCTGGCGACGTCCGAAATTCGTTTCTCAAGCCTTTTCAGCTCGGCCTGACGTTCCTCCAGCCAAGCTGGCGAGACGACAGCAGCATACTCGCCGCCTGAGGGCGGTGCGGCCAGTTCGAGAACGAGCACGGAGAGATGGGCACCGATCTGTTCGCACAGGTCAGCGGCGAGCTTCAGATCGCCGTCGCCCTGGTTCGGTCCGGTAACCGTAAGCAGTGTCCTGAAAGTCACGGCGGCAACTCCTCATTTCGAGTGAAGGTTCTGTCGTGATCTCAGTCATTAGCGAGGGCGCCAGGTGCGTTCATTGCGCTGAATCAACTGCGGCAGCATTTGATCCGCATCAACGTGCGTGCAAGCCAAGGCTGTAGGTTCGGTAGATCAATCGGGGAAACGCAGATGAAATTCCTGATCGCGGCGGCTCTGGCAGGATTGGCTTTTGACGCGGCCACCGCCCAGGAACTCGGCGACGGCAAGGCGGAATACATGAACTCATGCGCCGTCTGCCATGGCCCTGAAGGCAAGGGCGATGGACCGTTGGGCGACGAGCTGTTGAAGCGGCCGAGCGACCTGACGCGCCTCTCCATGCGCAATGGCGGAGAATTCCCTTATTGGCGCGTCTTTGCCGTGATCGACGGCCGCGCCATGGTACCGGAGCATGGCGATCGCGACATGCCGGTCTGGGGCCAGCAATTCCTTCCCGGTGACGTGAAGAAATATGGTCCGAACGCCGGGGAAATCGTCACCAGGGAACGGATCCATGATCTGGCCGGTTATGTCGAGACGTTACAGCAATGAATGCAGATGGCGGAAACAGTCTCCGCAAGACACAGGCATCGAGGAGGCCGGCCATGGTTGTTGACGACCAGCAATCCGCTACCACGTTCCTGCTTGATTCTGCCTCGTATGGTGCGACCGGACAGGTCGAGGCGATCGAGACCCATATCTCGCGCATTTTTCTGACTGGTGAACGCGCCTACAAGATGAAGCGGGCGGTCAAGCTGCCCTATGTCGATTTCTCGACGCCGACGCTGAGGCTGGCCGCTTGCGAGAAAGAGGTGGAACTCAACTCGAAGACGGCACCCGGCCTTTATCTGGGAGTGCGGCGCGTCACTCGCGAAGCCGACGGCAAGTTGACTTTCGATGGCACCGGCCAAATGGTCGATGCAGCGATCGAAATGGTCCGCTTCGATCAGTCGAGGCTCCTCGATCGGATGGCGACCGCAGGAGACCTGACGCCGGCTCTCATGACCGCCGTCGCGCGCATGATCGTGGGATACCACCGAGCCGCGCCGACGGTCCACAATGGCAGCGGGTCGTCCAATATGGCTGGCGTGCTCGACATCAACGAGGCCGGCTTCGCCACCAGCCACGTTTTCGCAAAAGCAGAGGTCACGAGCTTTGCCGAGGCCTTCCGCACCGCTCTCGCCCGGTATTCAGAATTGCTCGACCGCCGGGAAGCCGCCGGCAAGGTCCGCCGCTGCCATGGCGATCTGCACCTGCGCAACATCTGTCTCTTCGACGGCGAGCCCCGCCTTTTCGATTGCATCGAATTCAACGACCAGATCGCCAGCATCGACGTGCTCTACGATCTTGCCTTCCTGTTGATGGATCTTTGGCACCGGGGTTTTCCGCAGCTCGCCAATCTTGTGATGAACCGCTATCTCGACGAAGCCGACGATGAGGACGGTTTCATCCTGCTGCCGTTTTTCATGGCGGTCCGAGCCGCTATACGCGCGCACGTCACCGCAACGCAAGTCGAGGAAGGCAGTGCCGATTCCGACAAGTTGATTGCCGAGGCCAGATCTTATTTCGAACTTGCCCGAACATTTCTCCAGCAAACGCCTCCGCGGCTCGTCGCCATCGGCGGCCTCAGTGGTTCCGGCAAGACGACCATAGCCGAGGCGCTCGCCGCCCGTATCGGGGCACCGCCCGGCGCCCGTATTGTCGAAAGTGACCGTATCCGCAAGGCCATGCATGGCGTGCCCGCCGAGACGCGGCTGCCGGACAAGGCTTACCGGCCGGAGGTCTCCGACCGCGTCTACCGGGAAATGGCATGGCGGGGCGGCCTGATCCTTTCCGAGGGCGGTTCTGTCGTCGCCGATGCCGTTTTCGACAGGCCGGCGGATCGTAGACGAATCGAGAAGGCCGCGCGCGACCGAGATGTCCCATTCTCCGGATTTTGGTTGGAGGCGGACCCGCTCGTCCTTTGGCAGCGGGTCAGTGAACGCAAGGGCGGGCCTTCAGACGCCACGATAGATATCCTCTCGCGGCAATTGCAGCGAAGTGCCACCCAGTCTGGCTGGCAAAAGATCGACGCCGATCGAAAACTCGCCGACACTGTCGCGGAATTGAGAAAGCTCTCCGAGAGCGATACGTCCGAAACCCTGCGCACAGCCTCCTGACCGGTGCGGTAGGGCGATCGGCCTCAACGGAGTTCGAGAGTTGCCTCGACAAGGCCGGTTTCAATTGGATGACGCCTTATCGAGAAGCCGAACTCGCGGCACATGGCCAGCATCCTCGTGTTCTCGCTGAGCATTATCCCTTCGATTCGATCAATCCCATCGGCCTTCGCATAATCGACGAGTTGCCTGAGCAGTTCCCAGCCCAGACCATGACCCTGCAGATCCGTACGCACCAGCAAGGCGTATTCGGCGACAGCGTGGTCCGGATCGCAAGACAGGCGGCTGATACCCGCCAGCGCGCCAGTGCTCGTCTCCAGAGCAACGAAAGCTATGTTGCGATCGTAGTCGAGTTGGGTGAGCCGCTTCAACATCTGGTCGGAGAAGCTTTTGCGCGGCGACAGAAAACGCAGGCGCAGATCGTCAGGCGAAATCCTGGCAAGGAATTCGGGATAGAGCACGATGTCGGCCGGCTTGATAGGGCGAATGTTATAGTGCGTGTCGCCCACCGAAAACGTCTTTTCCCAACCCGACGGATAAGGCCTGATGGCAAGCGCCGGGTTAGGCCCCGCCTCTTCCACGCGTTCCGGCTCGATCTCGATGCGGGCGTCAAGCGCAATCACGCCCTCGGCGTCGGCCAGCAGTGGATTGATGTCCAACGAAACCAGGCACGGAAAGTCGATGATCATCTGCGACAGGCCGTTGAGCGCTGCAATGATCGATTGCCTGTCCGCCGGCTTGCGATCGCGGAACCCGGCGAGCAGACGGCCGATCCGCGTTTGGTCGATCAAATCACCGGCAAGAACGTCGTCGAGCGGCGGCAGCGCGATCGCGGTATCGTCCATCACCTCGACCGCAACGCCACCGGCTCCAAACAGGATGGCTGGCCCGAAGATCGGATCGCGGCTGACACCAAGGATCAATTCCTGCGCCTGTTTCCGCACCACCATGGGCTGGACAGCATAGCCTTCGATATCAGCCTGCGGTGCGGACTTGCGCACGCGCGCCTCGATTGAGCGTGCCGCCTCCCCCGCGGCAGCAGAGGTAGTAATGCCAAGCATGACCCCGCCAATGTCCGACTTGTGCGAGATCGCCTTGGACAACAACTTGACGACGACCTGCGCGGACGTCTTGAGGAGCCGGCCGGCAGCCGCTTCCACTTCGACAGGAGATCTGGCGACGATCGTCTCGGGCACCGGAATGCCGTAGGCGGAAATCGCCGACTTGGCTTCGGGCTCGGTCAGCATTCGCCGGCCTCCTTTTGCGACCTGCCTGAATATGGCAAGCACGGCTTCTCGGCCGCTTCTGGCGTCCTCGCTGCGACTCGACGGCGTGCGCATCAATGCCCGCTGAGCCCGCGACCATTCGCTCAGGTAGGAGACGGCCGTTGCGGCATCGGAGGGCGTTTCGAAGCTGGCAATGCCGGCATCCTGCAGAACACGCCGCCCTTCGCGAGCCGTGTGTTCGCCAAGCCAGCAGGTCAGCATCGGTTTGCCGCCGATCTTGCCGTCCTGCGCGAGCGCCGCCACCGCGCTTGCCGCGGCAAGCGGCGAGCCGAGCCCGGTCGGGCAGTTCATGACCAGGACGACGTCGGTTCCGGCATCGGCCGCCACGGCCTCGATCGCGGCCCGATAGCGCTCTGGCGGGGCGTCGCCGATAATGTCGACCGGATTGGCGTGGGACCAGGTGCTCGGCAGGACGGCATTCAGACGGGCGATCGTTTCCGGCGACAGTTCGGCCAGTTCCCCGTTGCCTTCGATGAGTTGATCCACGGCAAGCACGCCGGCGCCGCCGCCATTGGTGACGATGCCGACACGGGCTCGTTCTAGCGGAACGAAACGAGCGGTCGTTTCAACCGCATCGAACAACTCGGTGAGGCCTTTGACGCGCAGTATGCCAGCGCGCAGCAATGCCGCATCGACGACGCGATCGGCGCCCGATAGCGCGCCGGTATGGGTCGCGGCCGCTTTGGCCGATTGCTCGTGCCGGCCCGACTTGATCGCGATCACCGGCTTGATGCGTGCCGCCGCACGGGCGGCCGAGATGAACTTGCGCGGATTGGGAATGGTTTCGAGATACATCACGATGGCGCGCGTGTGCATGTCGCCCGCCAGCATGTCGAGACAATCTCCCACGTCGACATCCGCCATGTCGCCCAGAGAGACGATCTGGGAGAAACCGACATGGTTGTCCGCCGCCCAGTCAATCAGCGACGTGGCGATGGCGCCGGATTGTGACAGCAGTGCGATGTTGCCGGGTCTGGCGGCCATATGCGCAAATCCGGCATTGAGCCGTAATGGCGGGATCATCAGACCGACCGTGTTCGGCCCAATGATGCGGAAAACAGTGGGCTTGGCCGCATCGAGCATCGCCTGACGCAGGCCGTTTTCGCGCGTCAACCCGGCGGTGATGACAACCGCCGCCCGCGTGCCCTTTTCAGCAAGGTCGCGCACTATGGCGGGAACTGTCCCGGGCGGCGTGACGATGACACCAAGGTCTGGAACACCGGGAAGATCGGCCGCCTTGGCATAGCATTGCCGACCAGACACTTGCGAATATCTCGGATTGACCGGCCAGATCTCGCCCGCGAAGCCGCCGCTGACGATATTGTCGAAGACGACACGGCCGACCGAGCCGACGCGCACCGATGCCCCGAAAACGGCAACCGACTTCGGGGCGAAAGCATGTTCGAGATTTCGGATCGTCACCCTTGTGTCTCCCGTTCGCGGCAATAATCACAATCGATCTTGCCCGTTCGTTGCTTTGGATCAAAGCCTCGTCTGGGGATCACGATTAAAGTTGCATGAGGTTCGAGGCGGTCGCTCGCGAAGTGGCGTGAGCGGTTGCGATAAAGGATTGGAGAGTTGATGAGCTACTATTTCAGCAAGACCGTCGACATGCCGTTCACCGCTGCGATCAACCACGTGACCAGCAAGCTCGCAAACAAGGGCTTTGGCGTCTTGACCTCAATCGACGTGCAAGGGGTGATGAAGGCCAAGCTCGGTGCCGATTTCAAACCCTACGTTATCTTGGGTGCTTGCAATCCGCACTTCGCTTGGCGCGCGCTGCAGGCAGACGACAAGGTAGGAACTATGCTGCCCTGCAACGTCATCGTCGCCGAGGTCGAGCCCGGAAGGGTGGAGGTCGCGGCGGTGGATCCCGTTGCCTCCATGGGCGCCATCGACAATCGCGAGCTTGCGCAGGTCGCCAACGATGTACGGCGCTTGCTTGATGAGATGGTCCGCGAACTTTAGCGCCACAAGGACCATCAAGGTTGAGGACATCGTATGAACGAGTCTGCCCTGCGACGCGCATTGCTGGTCATTGCTATCGTGGGCCTGGCCATTGGCGTCGGAGTCTGGCGAACAGGATTCGGCGCCGTTGAGGCCGACACGATCTGGACGGTGGCAACCTTGCCCGTGGTGGCGGCTCTCGCCATCTCCATTCTGCGCGATTTCTGGATCGGCCGCTTCGGAGTCGATGCAATTGCGTTGGTGTCGATGTCCGCCGCACTGTCGCTCCGTCAACCGCTGGCGGCAGTGGTGGTCGCGATCATGTATGCCGGCGGCACCGTGCTCGAGGATTTTGCCCGCGGTCGTGCCGAGCGGAACCTCAAGGCACTCACCGACCGGTCACCGCGTGTCGCACATCGCAAGTCGACGCATGCAACAGAAACCATTCCCATCGAAGAAGTCGCTGTCGGCGACGCTCTTCTGGTACGCGCCGGCGAGCTGCTACCCGTCGACGGCATCCTGCTCGATGCTTCGGCATCGCTCGACGAGTCGGCGGTGACCGGCGAGCCATTACCGGTGCTGCGCAGCGCCGGCGACACACTACGCAGCGGCACGGTCAATGCGGGCGAGGCCTTTAGCTTGCGGGCTTCTGCCCTGGCGGAGCAGAGCACCTATGCCGCGATCGTGCGCATGGTCGCGGCGGCGCAAACCGCGAAATCGCCCTTTATTCGCATGGCCGACCGCTTCGCCCTGTTCCTGCTTCCGGCCACTTTGCTTGTCTCGGGTGCCGCCTGGTATATCTCCGGTGATCCGATCCGGGCGCTTGCCGTGCTGGTTGTCGCGACACCTTGCCCACTCATCCTTGCTGCTCCTGTTGCCTTCATCGGCGGCGTATCGCGCGCCGCGCGTGCTGGCATCCTGATGAAAGGCTCGGCGGCGCTGGAAGCCCTCGCGCAAGTTCGAACCGCGATCTTCGACAAGACCGGCACCTTGACCATCGGTGGCGCCGAGCTCATCGAAATCGAAGCTGCACCCGGCCGCAACACCGACCATCTGCTGCGGCTGTTGGCATCGTTGGAACAGGCCTCGCACCATGTGCTTGCCGACTCGATCATCCGGGCGGCGCGCAGCAGGCAGCTGATGCTTTCGCATCCGCATGACGTTCGCGAGTATCGCGGCGCGGGCCTGAAGGGCCGGGTCGAAAACATGTCGATCGCGGCGGGATCGCGGACACTCGTGCTCGCTGACAAGCCGCTGCCCAAATGGGCGACAAGCGGTGACGAACGATACCGGGATGAGCCGGTGCTCAGGGTTTTCGTAGCACTCGGCGGACGCCTGGCCGGGATTTTCACGTTCGGGGACGCCCTGCGTGTCGATGCGCGCGACACCCTCGGCAAGCTGCGCTCGGCCGGCATCACGCGCACGGTCATGCTGACAGGTGACGACGGTGCTGCGGCAAAGCGTATTTCTGCCATGCTTGATCTGGATGTCATCGTCGCCGATGCCATTCCTGCGGATAAAGTCGCGACGGTCGAGGCCGAGAAAGCAACAGCGCCAACAATGATGGTCGGCGATGGCATCAACGATGCGCCTGCCCTTGCCGCCGCGACAGTCGGCGTCGCCATGGGCGCCCGCGGGGCGACGGCCTCTTCCGAAGCAGCGGATGTCATCGTTCTCGCCGACCGGCTGGAGCCTGTCGCCGAGGCGGTGCGGATTGCCCAACGGACGCGTTCGATTGCCCTGCAAAGCATCGTTGTCGGGTTGGCGCTCTCGGCGGTAGCAATGGTTGCGGCGGCCATGGGGCAGATCACGCCGGTGGCAGGTGCATTGCTTCAGGAAGGGATCGACGTGGCGGTCATCCTCAACGCTCTGCGCACTCTTGGCGATGGACGTCTCGGGCGCGCATAGTGGACCACAGCAAAATCGGTGAATGGTCATGGCACAGCAGAATCTGGTGGTTTGCAGCAAATGCGGTGGGGTCAACCGCCTGCCGTCGGCCCGCAATGCCAGGGAGGCGAAATGCGGAAAGTGCGGGATCAGGCTGTTTTCGGGCCATCCCGAAGACGTCAACGCCGCGATCTTCGATCATCAGATCGCGCGCAGCAGCTTGCCCGTTGTCGTCGATATCTGGGCACCCTGGTGCGGTCCCTGCAAGATGATGGCGCCGGCGTATGAGGCCGCGGCCAACGAGTTGGAGCCGCATATTCGTCTGATCAAGCTCAATTCTGACAATGAGCAGGCCGTCGCGGCAAGGCTCGACATTCGCGGCATCCCGACGATGATCCTCTTCGATGGCGGGCGCGAAATCGCGCGCACATCGGGTGCTATGACGGCTGGCCAGATCGTCAGGTGGGTTCGCGACCGCCTGCCGACGGTCACCGCCTGAAAGTCGCCGCACCATGGATCCGCTTATCGCCCGGCTCGGACTGGCCCTGGCAATTGGCCTGCTCGTCGGTTTGGAGCGTGGCTGGCAAGAGCGAGATGCGCCCGATCGCAGCCGCACGGCTGGCATTCGCACGTTCGGCATATCCGGCCTGCTCGGCGGCATTCTGGCCGCACTCGCCGAAGCGCTCGATGCGGTATCGGTGCTGGTCGGCGGATTCATCGCTTTTGCCGCTGTCTTCGCCTGGTACAAGGCGCGCGAGGCTGCCCATGACGAGGATTTCAGCGTTACCGGCGTGATCGCTGGCCTCGGCGTTTTCGCGCTTGGTGCGCTTTCCGTCGCCGGTGATTATCGAGCGGCTGCTGCCGGTGGGGCGGCATTGGCGGCAATCCTGGCCAGCCGCGAGGTCCTGCACGGCCTTTTGAAGCGACTGACCTGGGTCGAACTTCGTTCCGCGCTGATCCTGGCGGTGATGACGGCGATCGTGCTGCCTTTGCTGCCGAACCGAACTTTGGACCCGTGGGGCGGTTTCAATCCGTGGGAGGTCTGGTTTCTGACGGTGCTCATGGCCTCGATATCCTTCGCCGGCTATGTCGCCGTCCGCGTGCTGGGAACCACGCGTGGCCTGCTCGTCAGTTCGCTCGCCGGTGCGGTCGTCTCGTCTACCGCCGTGACCTTGGCGCTCGCCCGCAATGCCATATCGGCGAGCAACCCTTTGCCGCTTGCCGGGGCGGCTTCGCTGGCGGCGATGGTTTCGGTGCTGCGCGTTTGTGCCGTGGTTCTGATTGTCGAGCCAAGCGTATTCGCATCGGTCGGCATCCCGGCGATTGCTGCTGCGCTCATTCTCGCTGCCTGCGGGGCGCTCCTATTGGTCCGCGATCGTGGGAATCCTCAAAGTGGTGGGCTGGCACGCAACCCATTCGAACTGGGTCCACTGCTGCTGTTCGCCCTGCTCTTCGCAATTGTCGCGACCGCGAGCGCTGCGTTGGCAGCTCAATTCGGCGGCCGTGGCTTGCTGGCGACCTCGGCGCTGGCGGGCACGTTCGATGTCGACGTCTCGGTGCTCAGTGCCTTGCGGCTGGTCAAGCATTCGGTCCCTGTCGAGACTATCGGTCAGGCGGTGCTGGCGGCATTGGCGGCAAATGCGATCGGCCGCCTGTCACTGGCGGTATTTGCCGGTCCGATCAGGTTCTGGTTGCCGCTGGCCGGCGCAACCCTGGCCGCTGCGACCGCCGGCTACGGCGCCATGTTGTTGCTTGGTCCGGGATAAAGGCGCGGTTCTTGAGCCACTTTGATGCGGATCAAAGGGCAGGCCCAGCTACGGCTCTATGGAACTCCTCAAAAGGAGTTCGCCATGACCAATTTGAAGGACCTCACCCCAAAATTTCGCCATGTCCGATTGCTGCTCGCCCGCGAAAAAGGCCATCCGGAAGGTGATCGCGAAGAGGGCTACGATGTGCTCGCTCCGTTGACCGGCGAAGGCCGGATCGATGCGGAAGAGTGGAAATCGCACAGGGCCTCTTGCCGTGTTCGCCGCTTTCGCACCGGCGAGGAAGACCTGATCGGCCAGCTGAGGCGCAAGCCTGGCGGACAGTGGTATTTCGACTATGCCGAAGGCGATCGCGACGACGAGATCGGCTTTCATCTTGGCGACGAACGGTTCGTGACCGGCGAGTATGTGTCGATCGAACGCAACGGCGCCATGCACACCTATCAGGTGGCAAGGGTGGAGCGCCCCTGACACGGCAACGCCACGCTCACTGGGAGCAGACCATGTCGCGACGCATCCTCATCGTGGTCGGTCATCCCGACCCGTCATCGGACCGGCTCGGGCGCAGTCTTGCCAACGCCTATGGTGAAGGCGCGGAAAAGGCGGGGCACGCCGTCCGCCGGGTCGATCTGGCAGCGCTTGATTTTCCGATACTGCGGACAATGCAGGAGTTCGAACACGGTGGGATTCCCGACGAGTTGAAGGATGCAGCCGAAGCGATCGTCTGGGCGGAGCACATCGTCTTTGTCTTCCCGCTGTGGCTCGGAACCATGCCGGCTCTGCTCAAGGCATTTCTGGAACAGGTGATGCGGCCGGGGACGGCTTTCGCCTACCCGGACAAGGGCGGCGGCTTCACCAAGACACTGCTTCGCGGCCGCTCTGCGCGCGTTGTGGTGACGATGGGCATGCCCTCAGTTCTCTACCGCCTATGGTTCCTCGGACACGGCATCGCCGGCATGCGGCGAAACATCCTGCATTTTGTCGGCATCAGTCCGGTGCGCGAGACCTTGTTCGGCATGGTCGCCGCCGCCAGCGATGCGACCCGCGAAAAGTGGATCAGCCAGATGAGCAAGCTCGGCCAGCGAGCGCTTTAGGTGAATATTGCCGTTCGGCTCATCTGCCGGAACGATCACGTTGCGCCGCTGGCGGGCTAGCCGCCAGATCTGAATGCACAAACCTTGCGGGCGATTTGGCGGCCTCGCTCCCGCATGACCCAAAGCTTGTCTTGGCAAGGAGCGCGCTCAGCAGATGACGAGATCGGTGTGGCCAAACCCCTTGGAGTAGTCGAGCACGGAGATGACTGTAGGCATCACGCGGAATATGCGGACCTGCTCCGGAGTCGGCATCGGGCCTGGGAGCGAGACTTGCTCCGAATACTTCAGCGGCAGCATCCGCAGGACCTTTTCTGCTTCAGCCCGGTCCGCCACCGGCTGCGTGCGCGCCGCCATGGAAAGTCCGGTGATTTCCATCACCTGAGGCGTGTCGTGATCGATGGTCAAGGACACGCGATTATCTCGCGCCAGATTCGCCGCCTTCTGGCTATCCAGACCGCAGAGGAAGTAGAGGGTAAGGCCTTCGTTTACGTAGCCGACGGTCGTTGCCTGTGGCCAGCCGTCCTGCCTCAGCGTTGCAATTGTCATGATCCGGTGCTGATCCAACAGCGTCAAGATCTTGTTTCTGACCTCTTCGTCCATCGGTTGTCTCCAAACTCATTGCTGACCGTGACGATAGTAGGACCGTAGTCGCCTGGCATTGACCCACATCAACGCAAGTAGCCGGCAAACGCGTCTCGGCCGCAATGGCTGGTCCGGGCCAGATCGCGTCATCCGACGCGCGCAACTGAACGATCGCAAAGGCTCGAACTCGGTCCTTCGGAGTGATTGGGTTCGGGCCCACCATTCGCTGCTCCATGAATGGATTTGACCAGCATCAAAGCTGCCTGCCCTCTTTTCCTGTTCATTGCCTCCCATCAGAGCCTTCAATTTTTGGGAGAGCATCATGACTACGGCTGATTTCAACATCCCTGTTCCGAAGGTCGCGACCGCGGCGCCAACAAAACTTCGACTGGGTTCCCTGACCGCATTGGTGATCGGTTCGATGGTCGGCTCCGGCGTGTTCAGCCTGCCGCAGAACATGGCGGCTGGGGCTGGTCCCCTCGCAATCCTGATCGGTTGGGCGATCACTGCGGTCGGCATGCTGGCGCTGGTCTTCGTCTATCAATCGCTTGCAACCCGCAAGCCCGAGCTGGACGCCGGGCCATACGCTTACGCCAAGGCCGGCTTCGGTCCCTTCATCGGCTTCAACAGCGCCTGGGGCTACTGGATCAGTGCCTGGGTTGGCAACGTCTCCTACGCGGTGATCGTGTTCAGCGCCCTGTCCTATTTCATTCCGGCGTTCGGTGATGGAAACACCTGGCAGGCGGTGCTCGGCGCATCGATCCTGCTGTGGCTGATCCATATCCTGGTTCTCGCCGGCATCCGGCAGGCCGCCGTCGTGAACCTCATCGTCACGGTGGCAAAGATCGCTCCGATCGTCCTGTTCGTCGGGGTTGTCGCGGTTGCCTTCAAACTGCAAGTCTGGTCCCTCGACTTCACCGGGCTCGGCAACGCCAGTCTCGGCTCGATCACCGCACAGGTGAAGAGCACTATGTTGGTGACGCTTTGGGTATTCATTGGCATCGAAGGCGCAAGCGTCTTTTCCGGCCGTGCCGAGCGCCGCAAGGACATCGCCACGGCGACCGTGCTCGGCTTCTTCACCTGTCTCGCGCTCTACGCCCTGGTGTCGCTGCTGTCGCTTGGCATCCTCAGCCAGCCTGAGCTCGCCGCGCTGAAGAACCCCTCCATGGCGGGGGTGCTGGAAGCGGTTGTCGGTCCCTGGGGCGCCATCCTGATCAACATCGCGCTTGTCGTGTCCGTGATCGGCGCCTTCCTCAGCTGGACGCTGCTTGCGGCCGAAATTCCGCATGTCGCCGCCAAGGATGGAACAATGCCGAAATTCTTCGGCCGCGAAAGCGACCGCGGCGTGCCCTCGATCTCGCTTCTGATCACCAACCTGCTCGTCCAGGCTTTCCTGGTGATCACGCTCTTCGCGCAAAGCACCTACCAGGCGCTGTTCTACATCGCGTCGGCCGCGATCCTGGTGCCTTACATCTTTTCCGGAGCCTACGCTGCCAAGCTCGCGCTGACCGGAGAGAGCTACGAGAGCGGCGAGCAGCGCGTCGGTCCGCTTTTTGCCGGGTTGCTGGCAACGGTCTACGGGCTGTGGCTCGTCTACGCGGCGGGACCCGCATATCTGTTCATGTGCGCGATCCTCTATGCGCCCGGCATCATCTTCTACATCTGGGCGCGCCGCGAAACCAATCAGCGCGTGTTCCATCCTGCCGAAGCGGCCCTCGCCGGAACCCTCATCGCTGTCGCCATCCTCGCCGTCTACGAGATGTGGACCGGCGCCGTCAGCCCGCTGTGAAAGGATCGGCACGATGACAAGCTTGGGTGTTCACTCCGAAGTCGGCCGCCTGCGCGAGGTGATGGTCCATCGTCCTGACCTTAGCCTGCGCAGGCTGACACCGGAGAACTGCAAGGCGCTGCTCTTCGACGACGTGCTGTGGGTCAAGCGGGCCCGCCAGGAGCACGACGTCTTCGTCGACGCTTTGCGCGAACGCGGCGTGCTGGTGCATTCCTTCGGGGAGCTCCTGACTGAGACAATGAGCCTGACCAAGGCCCGCGACTGGCTTCTCGACCGCCGGGTTCATCCCGGCGTCGTCGGACTGGACATGGTCGACGAGATGCGGGGATGGCTCAACGAGATGTCGTCGGAGCAGCTGGCGTCTTACCTGGTCGGCGGCATTGCCCGGGCGGAGCTTCCTTTCGAGCCCAAAGGCCTGACCGGAAGGACGCTCGCCCCCCAGGATTTCGTGCTGCCGCCGCTGCCGAACCAGCTCTTCACCCGCGACAGCTCCTGCTGGATTTACGGCTCGGTCTCCGTTAATTCCATGTACTGGCCCGCCAGACGCCCGGAAGCGGCCAATGTCGACGCCGTCTACCGTTTCCATCCCCGCTTTCGCGACAGCGGTATTCCCTTTGTTTCGCCGGATTTGGGAACAGGCACCAGTCTGGAGGGCGGCGATGTCATGCCGATCGGTGGTGGAACAGTTCTCGTCGGCATGGGTGAGCGCACGACGCCGCAAGCCGTGGGCGACCTTGCGCGCAGCCTGTTCGCGGCCGGCGAGGCGACGCGCGTGATTGCGGCGCTGATGCCGCGGGATCGCAGTTTCATGCATCTCGACACCGTCTTTACCTTCTGCGACCGCGATTTGGTGACCATGTACCCGCCAGTGGTCGATCGGCTGCGCACCTTCTCACTGCGGCCAGGCGACGGAGAGGCGTCGGTCGAGGTGACGGAGGAAACAGAGCCGTTCACGGCGGTGGTTGCCGAAGCCCTCGGGCTGAAGTCACTGCGGATCATCGCCACTGGCGGCGACCGCTACGAGGCCGAGCGCGAGCAATGGGACGACGGCAACAACGTCGTTGCTGTCGAGCCCGGCGTGGTCATCGGCTATGACCGCAATGTCTACACCAACACGCTTCTGCGCAGGGCAGGCATCGAAGTGATTACGGTCGAAGGCGCCGAGCTTAGTCGCGGGCGCGGCGGCGGGCACTGCATGACCTGTCCGATTGCCCGCGACCCGATTTGATCCGAAAGGAAATCCCGATGTCGATCAATCTTCATGGCCGCTCCGTCCTGACCCTGGACAATCTCACGGCCGACGAGATCCGCTTTCTTCTCAAGCTGGCCGCTGATCTCAAAGCGGCCAAGCTCGCCGGTCACGAGATACCGCGTCTTGTCAGAAAGAACATCGCTCTGATCTTCGAGAAGGATTCGACCCGCACCCGGACCGGGTTCGAGGTGGCGGCGTATGACCAGGGCGCCCACGTCACTTATTTCGGTCCCACCGGCAGCCATATCGGCCACAAGGAATCCATGAAGGACACAGCCCGCGTGCTCGGCCGCATGTATGATGCGATCGAGTATCGCGGCTTTGGCCAACACCAGGCCGAACTGCTTGCCGCGCATGCCGGCGTACCCGTCTACAACGGTCTTACCGACGAGGCGCATCCGACGCAGATCCTCGCCGACTTGATGACCATGCGTGAATTCACGCACAAGCATCTTTCGGACATGACTGTCGCCTTCGTCGGTGAGGGCCGGGATAATGTCGCGCTATCTCTGGCACTGGGAGCAGCCAAGGTGGGCATCGACATGCGCATCGCCTCGCCAAGAGAACTCTGGCCGGACGAAGAATTCTGCGCCCATGTCAGAGACCTGGCGGGACGCAGCGGCGGCCGGTTCCGCCTCGACGAAGACGTGAAGGGCTGTGTCCAGGACGCTGATTTCATCTACACCGACGTCTGGATGTCGATGGGCGAGGACAAATCGGGCTGGGCCGAGCGCATTCGCCTTTTGACGCCCTATCGTGTCACCGGCGATGTGATGGCTGCCGCCGGCAACCCCCACGTCAAATTCATGCATTGCCTGCCCGCATTCCACGACACCGATACCGAGATCGGCGCGTTCATCGCGAAGGAATACGGCATCGACTGCATGGAGGTCACGGACGCGGTGTTCGAGTCGGCTGCGTCGATCGTCTTCGACCAGGCCGAAAACCGGATGCACACGATCAAGGCCCTGCTCGTCGCCACGATCGGCAACTGAGATGCTTATCGTCGTCGCGTTGGGCGGAAACGCACTGCTGCGCCGTGGTGAACCGATGACGGCGGAGAACCAGCGCGCCAACATCAAACGCGCCGCATCCGTGCTCGCGGAACTCATCGGCGATGGACACTCGGTTGTAGTCACGCACGGCAACGGCCCGCAGGTGGGCCTGCTCGCACTCCAGGCCGCCGCCAGCCCGGGCGACGGGGCGTTCCCACTCGACGTGCTCGGGGCCGAGAGCGCCGGCATGATCGGATATGTGATCGAGCAGGAGCTCGGCAACCTCCTCAAGCAGAGGCTGTTCGCAACCCTGCTGACGCAGGTGACGGTGGACCCGCACGATCCGGCCTTCGCTCACCCCACAAAGCCGATCGGCCCGGTCTACGATGAAGTAACCGCACGCAAGCTTGCCACCGAACGCGGCTGGCAGATCGCGCCCGATGGCGACAAATGGCGCCGCGTCGTGCCTTCGCCCAAGCCGCTGGTAATCCTGGAAGCATCGGTGATCTCGTTTCTGGTCGAGCGCGGCGTGATCGTCATCTGCACCGGCGGCGGCGGGGTCCCGGTGATAGCCCAGGATGACGGCAGTCTTTGCGGCGTGGAAGCGGTTATCGACAAGGATCTGGCAAGCTCGCTTCTTGCCCGCCAGTTGAAGGCCGACATGCTGTTGATGCTGACCGATGTCGATGCCGTCTATGTCCACTATGGGACAGCAGCCGCTCATGCCCTTCGGCACGTGACCCCCAAGGAGATATCGGGGCGGAATTTTCCAGCCGGCTCCATGGGACCGAAGGTCAGTGCCGCTGTCGAATTCGTCGCAGCGACCGGCAGGCCAGCCGCGATCGGCAAGCTGGATGACGCCGTCAAAATTGTCAGAGGGGAACGCGGTACCTGGTTCGAAGTCAGCGCTTCGGTCTGATGCATTGAGTCTTTGTACCGCCCGGCAGTCACCGCGACCCGCGCTGCTTCAATTGCCTCCCGGTTGAATCGGTCGTGAATTCGCGTGGTTGCTGTGCGACACATCAACCGAGATAGCCACCAAGGATTCACGGCCATCGCAATCTGCCATGTTAAGCCTGACAACGGCTTTCGAGGCGTACAGCTTCTTGTCAGGCGGCAGTATTTAGCTCAGTTCGGCTGCGGGGGGGCATGCTTGCAGCTTAGCCAATCAGCGGCAGGTGATCTGGCGTCTTTTGAACGGAGGGAACATTCCTCCAAGTAATGAGTTGTAAGCGTCACGGGGGTCCCCTAAAACCAACTCAGCACCGGAGGAGATTGCAGAAGTGCTCACGCGCGCTGGAACGATGCTATCCACAGTCATCGTGCTGGGGATGGTCGTTCCTGCGTTAACGCAGGAGCACCCGCTACAGGCTCCCGACACCATGGAAGCTCGCGTGCAGGCGTGTACGATCTGCCATGGCGACAAAGGCAAAGGTACCAGCGACGTCTATTTTCCCCGGCTGGCCGGCAAGCCCGCAGGGTATCTCTACAACCAGTTGCGCGCATTTCGGAACGGGCGCCGGCATTATCCTCCGATGAACTACCTGCTGGAGTTTCTGCCTGAGCAGTATCTGAAGGCCATCGCCGAATATTTTGCCCAACAAAGCCCGCCGCTTCCCGTCCCCGCAACTCCAGAAGTCTCTCAGGAAATTTTGATGCATGGCAAGGAATTGGTCGCGCATGGAGATTCGGCGCGTTCGATACCAGCCTGCGCGAGTTGCCACGGGCCGTCTCTCACCGGAATGGAACCGGCCATACCTGGCCTGCTTGGTTTGCGGCCGGCTTATGTGAGCGCACAGCTCGGCGGTTGGCGTTATGGCACCCGCACGGCTCCTGCTCCGGACTGCATGCAGATCGTAGCCGGCCATCTAACCGAAGCGGACGTGAAAGCTGTAGCGGCCTGGCTTTCGACGCTACCCGCGCCGGCGAACTCGTCACCCGCCCCACAGGGCACTTCCACGCTGCCTTTTGATTGCGGAAGCCAGCCGAATTGAGGAGGTGACAATGCTTAACGTCAAAATCCTTATCGGTCTTTTCTCGATAACTTGCGTTTCGGGAGTCGGATTCTTCCAGCTTAGTCAGACTAGCGCGTCCGCGCAGGAACAGGCGCCAACAGTAGGTTCGCCGACCATTTTGAAGGGCGAATATCTTGCCCGGGCGGGAGATTGCATCGCCTGCCACACGGCTCCTGAGGGCCGACTGTTTGCCGGAGGGCGGGCCATGCCCACTCCATTCGGCACCTTGTACACATCCAACATAACCCCGGACCTCGAGACGGGCATTGGCAAGTGGACCACTGACGAGTTCTACCGAATGATGCACACAGGTCGGTTCCCTGACGGCGGGTTGCTTTACCCAGCCATGCCGTTTGCTTCCTACACCAAGGTCACGCGCCAGGACAGCGACGCCATCTACGCCTACCTCAAATCCATCGAGCCAGTGCGGCAGCAGAACCGACCTCATGATCTGAGCTTCCCCTATAACAATCGATCTCTGATCCTGGGCTGGCGAACCCTATATTTCACCGAAGGCGAGTTCCAACCGGACGCGAGCAAATCCGAGGAATGGAACCGTGGCGCCTATCTGGTCGAGGGGCTGGGCCATTGCGGCATGTGCCACAGCCCGATCAATGCCCTTGGCGGGAGCCCGGAATCCGAGCAGTTCAAGGGCGGCTTGATCCCGATGCAGAACTGGTATGCGCCCTCTCTCACATCGAACAGGGAAGCCGGGCTAGGCGACTGGAGCATCAAGGAAATTTCCGACCTGTTGCGCACAGGTGTTTCCAGCCGGGGCGCCGTCTACGGTCCGATGGCCGAAGTCGTCTACAACAGCCTGCAATATCTGAGCGACGATGACACGCGCGCCATGGCGGTCTACCTGAAGGGCATTGCCCAGGACAGCGCACCCGAGCCGCCCCGGACTTCAGTGCCGCCCACCGAGGGCAGTCTTCTGATGAGCCTCGGCAAGACAGTATACGACACCCGATGCGCAGGTTGCCATGGCTCGCAAGGCCAGGGTGCGCCACCCCATTACCCGCCGCTGGCCGGCAACCAGTCCATCCAGATGGAATCCGCGGTGAACGCGATCCGCATGGTCCTCAATGGAGGTTATCCTCCCGGCACGGCAGGCAATCCCATGCCCTATGGCATGCCACCGTTTGCCGGAGTGCTATCGGACAACGAGGTTGCAGCCGTCGTCACCTACATCCGAACGTCATGGGGAAATCGAGGCACGGCAATCGGTGCCTCCGAGGCGAACGAACTGCGTTCCGCACCGCTGAATTGAGGGAAATATGATCGACTCTGATCAGCTGCCCGAAAATCCCGCCGAAACCGAAGGGGAAGCTCTTGATCGTGTGCTGCGCTCCGGACCAGGCGGCGCATTTCTCGTGGCCGGGATCGCAACGACGATCGTCGTTGCCCTTTGGTTGGCATTCTATCTGTTCGTGTTCCTTCCCCATGCATCCCCGTAATTGACCGGAAATTGCGATGAGCGAGCATCAGATCGACCACGCCGCGGCGGCCGCCCGTGCCGAGCGAAACTGGGCAACGATCGCGGTCTTGATCGTCGTATTCCTTGCCGGCATGGCCGCGTTCGCGGGCATTCACCAGGCCACCATGCCTCAAGCTCGAGTCGAGACGGCCGACCCGAGCACGCTGCATCTGACAGGCGAGTTTGTCGAATCCAATCTCGGTAGCGCTCTGGAGCCTGATGGGTCGGTGACGGTTCGCGCCATCGGGCAACAGTACTCGTTCACGCCGCAATGCATTCTCATTCCCGCCGACACCACAATCACTTTTCGCGCCACCAGCGCTGATGTCATTCACGGGCTGCTTATCCAAGGAACCAACGTCAACACCATGCTGGTCCCCGGTTACATATCGGTGCAGAGCGCGCGCTTTCACACGCCTGGCGAATACCTCATGCCGTGCCAGGAATATTGCAGCTTTGGCCACGAAGGCATGTGGGGCAAGGTCAAGGTCATCGACAAGGCCACCTTCGCGGCGATGGCATCCCAGCAAGGGAGAATAAGCTGTGTTAAGTAGCAGGCGCCTGATACTTGCTCACTTCTGGCTTGCTTTCGCCGTCTTCGGCCTTGCGCTGCTGTTGGGCGCCTGGCAGATGTTCATCCGAAGCCCACTGCATACCTGGATTACCAATCCGGAATGGTACTACCGGTCGCTTACGGCTCACGGGACCGTAATGGGCTACGTTTTCCCGACACTCGTTGCCATGGGCTTTGGCTACGCGATCTCCGAGAGCGCACTCAAGCAACCGCTCATTGGCCGGCGTTGGGCGTGGGCCGGCTTCTGGCTGATCGTGATTGGTTCGGTTACGGCGATGGTGCCGGTATCGCTCGGCCTTGCATCAGTTCTCTACACTTTCTATCCGCCGCTGATCGGAAGCCCGTTCTACTATATTGGCGTGGTTCTGGTTGTTGTCGGATCCTGGATCTGGGTCGCGCTGATGTCGATCAACCTGCGCGTCTGGAAGCGGAACAACCCCGGCACCCCGGTTCCTCTGGCTATGTTCGCCAATGTTGCAGGAGCCTATCTCTGGGCCTGGACCGCGGTAGGCGCGGCTCTTGAGCTGCTGTTGCAAATATTGCCGGTTGCGCTTGGGTTCAAATCCACCATCGACGCGGGGCTTTCCCGTATCTTCTTCTCCTGGACCCTGCATGCGATTGTCTATTTCTGGCTGATGCCAACCTACATCGCTTACTACACCATCGTACCCCGAGCCATTGGCGGCAAGCTCTACAGCGACACGATGGGCAGGCTCTCTTTCATCCTATTCCTGGTGGTTGCCATGCCCATCGGCATGCACCACACCTTCGGCGACCCGCAAGTTGGTGCTGGCTTCAAGTTCATCCATTCGGCATTCACGGCGCTTGTCGCCTTGCCTACCCTTCTCACCGTCTTCACCATCTGCGCGTCCGTCGAGATCGCTGGTCGCCTTCGCGGCGGCCGAGGTCCCTTTGGCTGGATAGCGGCACTGCCGTGGGACAACCCGATCATGCTTGCCGCGGCGTTCTCCTTCATCCTGCTCGGGTTTGGCGGCGCCGGAGGGCTCATCAACATGAGCTACCAACTCGATGCCTCCATTCACAACACGCAATGGATCACCGGCCATTTCCACCTGATCTTCGGCGGTGCGATCGTCATAATGTATTTTGCAATCGCTTATGACCTGTGGCCGCACCTGACCGGCCGCGCGCTTGATAGCTTCCGCCTCATGCGCTGGCAGCTCTGGCTGTGGTTCATCGGCATGATCGTGACCACCTTTCCCTGGCACTATGTCGGCATCCTCGGCATGCCGCGCCGCATGGCCTATTTCGACTACACGGACCCGGCACTGGCTTCGGAGGCACTGTCGGTGACGTTGTCGACCTTCGGCGGATTCATTCTACTGGTTTCCGGAGCACTCTTCATCCTCGTGCTCATACGAGGGCAGCGGGCGGCAAGAACAGAAGCTGGAGACTACCGATTCAGCACGGCCATCCATCCGCCAATCTCGGTGCCCTTGGCCCTGAACAGCTATGGCCTCTGGATTGCGCTGATGATCGGGCTCACTATCACCAACTACGGATTCCCGATCGCGCAACTGGTGTTGCGCCAAGGTACGTCGGTTCCGGCGGTCTACATCGGAGCACAGTGATGCCAACCGAGCGCCTGTTCTCAACGAAAAATTCCTGGTTCAAAGCCAGTTTCGGAATCGCGGCCGCGCTGGTGGTCGCCACAGCACTCGGCGGGTTCATACTGCTTCCCTACGCACAGCCGGATCTCAAGCTGACCGGATTATGGGATGCGATATGCAGTGCTGCAGGCATCCCACAGCAGCGGTCGAGCGCTGCTGTGGTGCCGCCGGGCTTCAAAACCTCGGAAGTCGTCATGACATCGTCAATGCTGAACCGTCCGACGAGCGAATCCATCGGGCGTGGTGCTACACTCGCTCAGCAGTGCGCAATCTGTCACGGTCCGACAGGCGTTAGTCGGGCAGACTCGCCCAATTTGGCCGGCCAGTATCCAGCTGCAATCTACAAGCAGCTGAAGGACTTCAAATCAGGCGCACGGACCAATGCCGTTATGACTCCATTTGCCATCCATCTGAGCGAACAGGACATGGTAGACCTAGCGGCCTACTATCGCTACTTGCCTCGGTTGCCGGCCTATCACCCGGTCGAAAATCTGCCAGCGCCTCGTGTAGTGATAAACGGTGCGCCTTTGCGGGGCATTGCACCGTGCGGTTCCTGCCACGGCAGCCTGGATAACAAGGCGGGCAGCCCATGGCTTGAGGGCCAGTCGGCGGCATACATGAAGGCGCAGTTGCAGGCATTCGCCAACAGCGTACGTCGAAACGATATCAGTCAGCAGATGCGAAACATCGCGCGAGCGATGACCCGCGAGGAAATCGAAGAGGCTGCTAATTACTATGCAGCACAGCCACCGGACATATACGGCGCGACACAATATTGACGCCGCTTTGAGCTTCTTGAGCTTCCGTGGATGCCGGGCAATCTAGAGCAGAGCCGCCGGTCGGCCGCGAGACAGTTCGGCATCGTGGTTTCGACGGTGGTGAAGTTGTCGCAGCGACCGGCAGGCCAGCCGCGATCGGCAAGCTGGATGACGCCGTCAACATTGTCAGAGGGGCATGCGGTACCTGGTTCGAAGCCAGCGCTCCGCTCTCACCGATCGAGCTTCGGAGGCCTCAGGAAACAGCCGCTACGCCCACGACATAGTTCTTGCCGTACGCTTTGGCGCACTTGGGACATGTCGTGTAGAAGAAATACACATCGCCCGTCTCTGATTCTCGATCGCGCGCAATCAGTTGCATCTGCTCGTGCCACTTCCGTGCCTGGCTGTATGGGCCCTCGAACAATTTCGTCAGGAAGTCGCCGCTCAGCGTGGTCATCTCCTCGCCCGGAACAGGCCTGGTCACAGAAAAAAGATGCTCGCTACTCCAGGGAGAGACATCCTTGCTGAGAACGATGAACTGATCCGGGTCGGAAGCGCCGGCGCCTTCCATGTGCTTGTTGACGCGCGCGAACACGCTGCCCATGTTCATCGGGATATGCATGATGCTGTGGGTTTTCGCTTTGACAAACCGCTTGCCTTTGAAATGCAGTTCCTGACCGTCCCAGCCCTCGGGATTGAACTTCGGGCAGCAACCGGTCGTGTTGACGCTAGTGTCGTATCGAGGGGTTTCATTCGTCTGCATGGCTTGTCCTCAATTGATCAGCCATCTGACGGGCAATGAGCCCAGCCATCATTGATCCTTGTCAAGACAGGCCTGAATCCTGATCGAAGCGCATCAAAGCGACCGCCGCCCTTGTTCCTCGACTGCCTTCAATCGGACCACTGACACCGAGCAAAGGGCTTGTGCCACGACCTTGGTCGAGACGCTGCCGAGATGGCGGCGGATTGCCGAGGATGCCCGGGCTCCAACGACGATATGCCCGACGTCATTGTGCTCGGCATAGTTGAGGATCGCATCGGCGGGGCTGACCGCTTCAAGCACATGATAGCTGATGCGGTCTTCCGGCAGATGCAGTGGATGGGCCCAATCCTTGAGCGCGACGAGCCGCTTCAAGTAGACCGAGCGCCCTGTTTCGTCGGTCGCCGGCGTCTCGCCGATGATTTCGGTCTTCAGGACCGTCACGCAGGCCAGCCAGGAATCTTCGCGCGAGGCAAGCACGCGGGCGGTTTCGCTGAGAACCTCGCCTGCCAGCGCATCGCTGCCATTGGCCAGATCGACCGCGGCAAGAACAATTGACGGTCCGGCCTGCGTCCTCGCCAAGGTCGGCTTGCCGACAAGCGATCTGTCATCCGTCTTGCGAAACAGCTTCTTGATCGCGGCCCACACCCCTTCGTCCTGGGGCTTACGGCCGACAACCACCACCTGGTCGGGGTTCCTCAGGTCGGACAGAACGTGCGCCGCCTCGACATATCGTCGAGACCTGTCCACCTCCATGCATCGCAGAATGATGGCTTCAAACCACCGCGGAATGGCGTCGTTGATATCGCGCGGCGGCCTGGGGGAATGATAGAGCCTGCGCTTCATCCCCGCGAAAGTCGCCGGCCGCCCGAACGGCTCCTGCCCCGTAGCCAGTTGATAGAGGATGCAACCCAGTGCAAACAGGTCACTTGCAGAATCGGATCGCTCTCCGAGCACCTGTTCCGGCGAAATATAGGCGGCGGTACCCATCGGCACCGAGCTTTCCGCGCCGAGAAGATCGGGAAGCTCTGCATGCCGGGCAAGCCCGAAGTCGAGGAGCACCGCGCCGCGCTTGGCGAGAATGATATTCTCGGGCTTGAGATCGAGATGGACGACCTTCTGCCGGTGCAGGGCGGCGAGTGCCGTTGCGATATCGGTGCCGATCCTTGCCACCTCGTCCACGGGCAGCGGCGTGTTGCCTACGAGATCCGCCAGGCCGGTGCCGGCCACGAACTCCATGGCAATATAGGGAACCTGCGCCAAGCTGCCGGATGACGCAAAACGCGGCACATGCGGTCCCGACAGGCGTTTCAGGATCAGCTCCTCCGCCTCGAAACCGAGGATGACGGAAACATCCCCGCCCGGGTCGAGAAACGGGATCTTCAGCACAAGCGGGAAATCGTAGCGGGGGTTGGTCGCCCGCCAGAGCGAGGCCATGCCGCCGGAGGGCAGCTTTTCGACCAGCTCGAAACCATCGATGACTGCCCCTGCCTCAAACCGTTGCATCGAATACGTCTCCTTAGCGACCGATCTTCAGCCGCATGCCAAGCCATCCAGGCAGGCCGGAGACTCTAATCTTGCGGGCTGTTTCCTCGTGATCATAGGGAATACGAACCATCGTGACCTCGTGTCGCTGCGTGTCGACAAGAACAAAGCACGCCGCCGGGTTGCCATCGCGGGGTTGGCCGACCGCGCCGGCAATCACCAGGTGCCGCCTCATCTCGGATAGAGGTGCAGCCACATTGTCATGCGGCTGAAAATGCACCGGCCGGCGCCCGGGCAGCGCGTAGTAGATGGCGGGAATGTGGGTGTGGCCGCAGAAAACGAAGCGGGCTCCGCTTGCCGAGAGGCAGCGTTCCGCCGTGTCCACGTCGCGTATATAGGACCATTTTCCCGGCCGCTCGGCGCTGGCGTGCACATACAGACGATCCTCGGATTGCAGCGAAAGCGGCAATCGCGCCAGGAAATCGAGATGCGCTGGAGCGAGGTGTTCGCGGGTCCACCGGGCTGCGAACCGCGCGTTCTCAGTCATGTTGCTTAGGTTCCGGGCTACTGCCTCGTCGTGGTTGCCCATGATGCAAAGCGCGCCGTGAGCCACCAGTTGAGCGGCCTTCTCGATCACATAGATGGGATCGGGCCCATAGCCAACCAGATCGCCGAGCAACACCAGCTCGTCGGGGCCACCGCGTTCGTAAACAGCTTCAAGGACCGCGTCGAACGCCTCGCGATTGGCATGGATGTCAGACAGGATCGCGATGCGCATTCAACCTTGTCCCAGAGATTGGCGAAACATGAAGGCGCGTGCCGCGAGTGATTTGATATGGCTGCGTCGCGATCATTGGGGACGCCTAAACCGAGGTGCCGTCTCCTTGGGGCGGCGCAACATGGCTGAGAGACGCCGAGGCTGCCTCAGCATCAACCGTCGCACCTTTGGAAACGATGCGTATGACAAAGGCGAAGTACCCGACCTGCAGAATCGCCAAGTCGGCAATCGCCCAGCCCAGTGCAATCCAGACCGAGCCCGTTGTCGCGTAGCTCCACGCCGCGACGATGGTCGAGGTGACAAACATTCCCACCAGAAACTGCGGAAAATACATCGTTGCGTATCAGCCGCTCCAGAACCTGACACAAGTTCGAATCGGCTCCCCATCGCTAACTCCAAGAGCTGACCGGATCATAGGCACGGGATTGGCCGGCGGCTTGACGTGGATCAATCCGGCAAGGCATCAGTCGACTGGTTTCTTTTTGATTGTTGCAAATCTGGCCCATTCTTCGACCAGCAGATTTTCAAGCGTGGCGCGGCGGTCCGGGTCTGTTTCGGATATCAGCTTGCGCCCGAAATGCCTGATATTTTCGTGATGTATATATTCGCGATAGGAATCCTGCATGACCGTATCCCTCCTTCAGGGAGACGTTGCTGATACGGTAGGCGTCTATTTGGTCCAACGCTAGCGCAATCGCTCGTCGAAGGCCGTGGCCGCATTTGGCGACTGAAGATCACCTCCGTGTTTGACTAGGTAGTTCCCCGTAGGGACATAACCGAATTTCGCGATCTGCGGATTCGCGCGATTGCTGTGTCACGGATCAACCGGGAAAACAGCCATGCACGCCTACACGAGCCCCAGAATTTCACTGCCGTCGCATTCTGTGCAGCCAAGCCTGCCGGACGCATTCGACCCGGCGCCGCTGCAGCCGATCAGCTTTTTTCCCGCTGGCGCCGAAATTTATGCCCAAGGCGAGAAGGCTGGGGCCTTCTACCAGGTCGAGTTCGGCGCCGTGCGCATCTACCGCCTGCTTGCCGACGGTCGCCGGCAGATCAGCGCCTTTCACCTCGCCGGAGAAACATTCGGCTTTGAGGCAGACGCGACACATCATTTCTTCGCGGAAGCAATCAACGCCACCGCTGTCCGCGTCTTGCGGCTCACTGCCGGGGCGGACATGTCGCGCCAGTTGCTGCCGTTGGCGCTGAAGGGTCTGACCCGTGCGCAGGAACACCTTCTGGTTCTCGGCCGCCAGAACGCCATCGAACGCGTCGCCGCCTTCCTGGTCGACATGGCGGAGCGTCAAGGCGGCTTGCGCCAGGTCGAATTGCCGATGTCTCGTATGGATATCGGCGACTATCTCGGCCTCACCATCGAGACCGTTTCACGGGTCTTCACCCGGCTGAAGGACAAGGGCGTCATCCGCTTGCTCGGCCTGCGCAGCATCGAAATCGTCAAGCACGACGCGCTCCACTGCATGAGCGAATGACCAAGGCATCGTCGAACGGCGGGCACGGAAGTACCAGAGCAAGCCATATCCCCCTTGGCTCCGCTGCATCCGGCCGATCAGAACAACCCAGGATCAGAGATCTGCATATGACGACGAATAGCGCAATCACCACACGTACCGGGTTTCACTTCGAAGTACGCCTTGCACGGCCCGAAGACGAACCAACTCTGGCGGAGTTCTTCACCCATGTGACGCCAGACGACCTGCGCTTCCGCTTTCTCGGCGCTGTGAAGGAAGTTTCGCACGAGCGGCTGGTGGCGATGACGCGTTCCGACGACGCCCATATCCATAATTTTCTTGCGTTCTCGACCGACGGAATGCTGATTGCGGTTGCAACGCTGGCAAGCGATCCGGCCGATCGAAACGGCGAGGTCGCGATCTGCATTCGCGCGGATCGCAAGCATCTCGGCGTCGGTTGGGAACTGCTCGCCTATGTTGCGAAATATGCCGAAGAACTCGGCCTCGAAGCGATCGAGTCGATCGAGAGCCGTGAAAACCGTGCTGCGATCGAGGTCGAGCGCGACATGGGTTTCACCGTCAAGACCGATCCCGACGATGCGACGCTTGTTCTGGTTCGGCGGGAGCTGGGATCGCGATCAGCCGGTTAGCTATCGCGGTCCCTCCCGGGCCGTTGCGGGCGCGGCAGATCGAAAGATGAGCATCTCCGTGGCCACGGCGCGTTCTTCATCCGCTGGAATGACAAGGACATCGACGCGGGAATTCGCAGCGCTGACCACCTCCTCGCCTCTTCGGTTTCTCTCGTCGTCGAGACCGACTCCAAGCCAGGCCGCGGCGGCGCTGATCCTTTCCCGGACCAACGGCGCGTTTTCCCCAATGCCGGCAGTGAACACCAGCGTGTCCAGTCCTGCCATGGCAGCGGCAAGCGATCCTATCTCACGTCCGATCCGATAAACGAAGAGATCGACAGCCTGAGCGGCGGCAGGGTCGTCCGAGCCGACGAGGGTCCGCATATCACCAGATATTCCGGACACACCGAGCAGGCCGGATTGCTCATAGAGAAGCGTGACCAGTTCGCCCCCGGACAGCCGCCGTTCCTGCAGCAGGTGGAGAATGACCCCCGGGTCGAGCGCACCGCAACGCGTACTCATCACCAGGCCATCCAAGGTCGAAAACCCCATCGTTGTGGCAATACTTCGTCCGGCGTCCATGGCGCACAGGCTGGCGCCGCTGCCGAGATGGGCGACGATCGTGCGGCCGCCGGCGCGGGCGCCGTAGCGGTCACGCAGCTTCGAAGCGATATGGCTGTAGGACAGACCGTGGAAACCATAGGAAACGATGCCCGCCTCGGTCATCGCCCGCGGCAGCCCGTAGATTTTGGCAAGCTCCGGCCGGGTCGAATGAAACGCCGTGTCGAAGCACCCTATCTGGAGGGCCTGCGGCAGGAGTTCAGTGGCCAGCGCGACAATCTCGAGATTGATCCGTTGGTGGATGGGCGCCATCGCGCTCGAGCAAGCGCAGTGCTTCGAGCGTGCGTTCGTCGAGCCGCGTTGCTTCGGTGAAATCGCGCCCGCCGTGAACGATCCTGTGCCCTACCCAGTCGATGCGACGCAGGAGATCGTTATCGACGAGCACGGAGGCGACCGTCGCGAACGCCTTTTCCATATCGATCGGAGCTTCGCCCAGGCTCCTGTCGATCTCGGTCCTGCCGGCCGCGGCCTCGACGCGCAGCCGTGGTCGATGGCCGAGGGAGGAGACATTGCCGCGCAGCAACAGCGGTAGTTGCTCACGTCCCTCGAAGACGGCGAACTTCAGGCTCGAGGATCCCCCGTTCAAAACAAGGATCGCATCGGTCATGAAGCCATCCGACATGTTTCCGTCCCTATGCGCTTGCTGACGGGCATCAACTCAATCTGGACGCTTCGGCGCCGCATCAGGATCCTGCCTCCACTTCCAGTCGAGGATCTCCGGCATATCCTGCCCATGGGCGCGAATATAGGCTCGATGTTCAAGCAGCTTGCCTTCCATCTTCTGCTTCAGGCCGACGCGCACGCGCTCCATTTGCGGAACCCAGTCGAGGACGCTTTGGACGATGTGGAAACGGTCGAGGCCATTCAGCACCGTCATGTCGAAAGGCGTCGTCGTCGTCCCTTCTTCGTTATAGCCACGCACATGGATATTGTCGTGGTTGGTGCGCCGATAAGTCAGGCGATGGATGGTCCAGGGATAGCCGTGATAGGCAAAGATGACCGGCTTGTCGGTGGTGAACAGCGCGTCGAAATCGCGATCCGACAGACCGTGCGGATGATATTCCTTTGGCTGAAGAGTCATCAGGTCAACGACATTGACCACCCTGATCCTGAGATCAGGAACCTGTTGCCTGAGGATCTGCACCGCGGCCAGCGTTTCCAGGGTCGGGACGTCGCCAGCGCAAGCCATAACGACGTCGGGCTCTGCCCCATCGTCCGTTGACGCCCAGTCCCAGATGCCGACCCCTGCCCTGCAGTGAACGATTGCCCTGTCCATCGACAGCCACTGCCACGATGGTGGTTTGCCCGCTACGATGACGTTGATGCGGTTCCAGGTCTGCAGCACATGGTCGGTCACGCAGAGCAAGGTGTTGGCGTCCGGCGGCAGGTAAACCCGCACAATGTCGGCCTTCTTGTTGAGGGCGACGTCGATGAAGCCAGGGTCCTGGTGGCTGAAGCCGTTGTGTTCCTGATGCCAGACATGGCTGGACAACAGGTAGTTGAGCGATGCGATCGGCCGCCGCCACGGGATATCGCGGCAGGCATCCAGCCATTTCGCGTGCTGATTGAACATGGAATCGACGATATGGATAAACGCTTCGTAGCAGGAAAACAGGCCGTGGCGTCCGGTGAGCAGGTAGCCTTCGAGCCAACCCTGGCAAGTGTGCTCGGAGAGGATTTCGAGAACCCGGCCGTCGCGCCCCAGATGAACGTCTTCGGGCAGTATCTTTTCCATCCAGCCACGCTCGGTCACTTTTCGAACACGTCCTGAAGGCGGTTCGAGGCAGTCTCGTCCGGGCCGACGATCCGGAAGTTCTTTGCGGCCTCGTTCAAGTGCATGACGTCACGCAGGAAGCCGCCCATAACCCGCGTCGACTCGGCCTTGATGGCGCCAGGGCGCTCGACCGCAATAGCGTGGTCATGCAACGCCGGCAGATCGAGAGACCTTCGCAGCAGGCCGCCATTGGCATGCGGGTTGGCGCTCATACGTCTCGTCGCCCGGGGTGCCGTGGCGCGGATCGAGGCGACAGGAGTGCCGGCTGCGTCGAACAGCTCCTCGGGCCGGTAGCTTTTCAGCCACTCCTCGAGCAGCTTGAGATGGGCGGGGTTTTCCGCAAGACCTGACAAGGGTACCTGGTGCGAGCGCCAGAAGCCCTCGGTCTTCAGACCGTCGACCTCTTTCGGTCCCGTCCACCCCTTGGGGCTCCGCAGCACGATCATTGGCCATTTTGGTCGTGACGCGGTCGCCGCGGGCCCGTTGCGGGCGGCATGCTGGATGGCCTGGATCCGATCAAACGCATCGTCGAGCACGCTCGCCATCCGCTCATGCATCAGGTCCGGCTCGTGGCCTTCCACGAACAGCGGCTCATAGCCGTAGCCGGCAAACAGCGCGCGCAATTCGTCTTCGGGAATGCGGGCCAGAATGGTCGGATTGGCGATCTTGTAGCCGTTCAGATGCAGGATCGGCAGCACCGCCCCGTCGCGCGCCGGGTTGAGGAATTTGTTGGAATGCCACGCGGCTGCCAGTGGTCCCGTTTCAGCCTCGCCGTCACCGACGACACAGGCGACCACAAGATCCGGATTGTCAAAGGCGGCACCATAGGCATGCGAAAGCGAATAGCCCAACTCTCCGCCCTCATGGATCGAGCCGGGCACATCCGGTGCTGCATGGCTCGGGATACCGCCGGGAAACGAAAACTGCCGGAACAGCTTGCGCATCCCCTGCTCGTCCATCGCAATGTCCGGATTGACCTCGCTATAGGTGCCCTCGAGATAGGTGTTCGCCACCATTGCCGGGCCACCATGACCGGGGCCGCAGACATAGATCACATTTGCGTCCCTGAGCCGGATCGCCCGATTGAGGTGCGCATAGATGAAGCTCAAGCCCGGCGACGTGCCCCAATGGCCGAGGAGACGCGGCTTGACATGCTCCAGCCGCAACGGTTCGCGCAGCAGCGGGTTGTCGAGCAGGTAGATCTGGCCGATCGTCAGATAGTTGGCGGCGCGCCAATAGGCGTCGATATCGTGCAACTCGCGATCGGACAGAAGGCCACCGGAAGCTGGTATTGTCGTGTGCTCTGTCATGTCTGGCTCCCATCGCCTGTTGGCGCCCTGTCGCCGGACTGCGACACGGGCCTGTGTTCGTCGATCTGCAGCGAATGGACACCAACGCGCTCGCGCGCTTTCAGTTCATCGCTTCGCGGCCTCTATGCATCCTTGTCCTCAAGTGCCCTGCGCACGCGCCTGATGACCTCTGCGCGACCTCGTTCGTCGGCCGCAGATGGCCAGTGTTCGTGACATTTGTAGTCACAAGGGACGAGGCGAGCTTTGATTCACCGCAAATGCGTCTCCCCATGAAACCCGGCAGATCGGTGTCTGGAGTGCGACATGCATAAAAACGAAGACCTAAAGCGGGTCGCTTGAATCCGTTCAGGCGCGACACGCTTCAAGGCGTCGCCGCCAACATGAAAAACCCGCCATGGCGAACCATGGCGGGTGATTTTCACGCAAAATGGAAACAGCCCGTTCAGCCAACCCTGACGACAAAATGCTTCGTCACCGGCTCGATGATCTTCCAGGTTCCCTTGAAATCGGCTTCCACCACGAAGGCGTCGCCGGGGCCGACTTCGACCGGGGCGCCGCCGTCGGGGGTGATGATGATGCGGCCGGCGATCATGTGCACGAACTCGTAGTCGGTGTAGGTCGCGTGATAGGTGCCGGGCGTCGCCCGCCATGTGCCCGAGATTACCTTGCCATCCTCGGTCGTGTGCTGGACGGCGGTTTGCATGGTTGGCTTGCCTTCGACGACAATCCAGCCGGCCAGATCGCCGGCGTCCGCTGTTTCGACGGCGCCGAATTTGAGGATTGTTTGGTCTGTCATGAGTCTGGCTCCGTTTGATGGCTCGTCATTCAGGCGTCAGTTGCCTTGACGGTCAGATAGCCGATGCCCCTGATCCCGGCAACCGGCGCGGCCTTATTGCGGAGCTTCCATCCCGTGCGCTTCCAGCATGCGCCGCGCGCTTTCCTCGTCGGTGATCAGGATCGTCGGCGCGATCAGGGTCATGGCGCCAAGCAGGGCCTCGGTCTTCTCCGCACCGCCGGAGGTGAGGATGCGGATCGGCGCCGCGCGCAAACGGTCGACATCCACCGACATCACGTGGCTGTTGACGGGATGGTCGACCAGATCGCCATTGCGGTCGAAGAAATGGAACAGAAGGTCGCCAACGGCGCCACGCGCAAGCAGGGCCTCCCGATCCGCTTCCTTGAGAAAGCCGCCGCGAGAGAAGGTGGTGGCCGAGGCGATGCCGCCGACGCTCAGCAGAACGGCATCGAGCACGTTGGCCATTTCAAAAACCTCCTGCAGGCCGCAGCGCTCGACCAGCGCGACCTTGGTCTCGACGCTGTCGACGACGGCCGGCGTCGGGATCAGATAGCCGTCGCCCTGGAAGATTTGGGCGAAGCGCCAGGCGAACTCGGCCGGGTTGTATCGGCGCACGACGCCGACACCGCCAAGCAGCGAAATGACCTTGAAGTCGGTGAGCGACTTGGCGCTGATGAAGGGCAGGCTCGAGAACAGCGTCTGACCCCAGCCGACGCCGACCCGCATGCCGGACTTCATCGTGTCCGACAGGAAACTGCCGGTCTTGGCGCTGATCGCCGGTATCGGATCGGCGTCGGGCGTGGAAAGCGGCGCCACCAGCGCCTGCTGCAACCCGAACATCTTTTCCAGTGCGCGCTCCAGCCGCACGATCTCCGACAATTCGCTCTCGATGCTGATCTTGACCTCGTTGCGCGCGCGGGCGTCCGCCAGCATGCGCACGATGGTGACGCGGCCGACGCCGAGCACATCGGCGATCTCGTTCTGCGTCATCTGCTCGACGAAGTACATCCAGGCGGCGCGGATCCTGAGCCGATCCGTCCGGCTTTCGCTGGCGACCTGCTCGGTTGCCTCGCCTCGGCCGTCTTTGCTTTCGCCCTGTCGTCGCCTGCCCACGCCTGTCTCTCCCCCTGCAGCGACGGACGAGCGCGCCGTCGCCGATTCTGCATGCTGGTCTAGTATCGCCTATTGATCTACCAATCGATAGGAACAATGTAGAGGTGGCGGCCGCCCCCGGTTGGTGGCCATCCGCAGCAATTTCGAGGCGATCCGCGATGCTCCGACAAATCTCCGAAGATGTGCGCGTCAATCTGAAGGACCGGTTGCGGGAAGTCCGCGAAATCATCCGCCGGAGCCGCCATGACGGCAGCGGCGACGCAAGTGTCCTGCGCGAAGCAACCAGCCACCTGCCGCCGTTTCCGGGCAAGGGCATCGAAGACCTGCTCAGCCATGCCGCGAGTGCCGTCGACGAAGCGCTGTCGATCGCCGAATCCTTCGTCCCGCATGAGCGCCCGATCAAGGTGGACGGCACGACGGTAAAGGGCCTCGGCACCTATTTCCCGGTCGGCGGCGAGGATCGCCAACTGAATGCAGAGCGCCTGTTCCGGCGCGATATGTATTATCTGACCAAAGCGGTACTTGCCGGCCTGAACATCGACAATGCCCGCATCCACGAAGCCGATTTCGCGGCCGTCCATGCCACGATGCGCAAGCGGCATGGCGATCTTTTGGCCGCATTGGCCACGCCGGGTGCTGGACTGCAGGCAATCGCGGCCACCTGTTCGGCGCTGCTGGTCGAGTGCCTCAACCAGCGTCCCGTTCGCTTTGTCGAGACCGCGCCGGAAACGCCGGCGGTGGTGGGTGGCCGGGCACTCGACATAAGTTGCCTGGCGCCGCTCGCTTTGGCCTGCGGCCTGGCAACCACCGGCAGGGACGGTGCGCCGGAGCCGGACATGCTGGAGATCGCCATCCTGGCCGCGGATATCCGTCACGACCGCATCGTTCAGGCCTGCGCCAAGGCGAGCCCGATCGCTGAATTGACACCCGTTTTCGCCACCTTGCTTGCCCATTTGCCGTAACTGACGGTAGCGGTCACTCAGGTTTAGTCTCCAGAGCCATCGCCATGATCGTCTTCTTGGCGCGTTGGATCGAGGCCGGGCTCATCGAGAGCTCTGTCAGCCCCATCTTCACGAACGTCGCAATGAGGTCGGGACGGCCGGCCGCCTCACCACACATGCCGACCATGATGCCGGCGGCGACGCCGGCTTTGGCCGTCATTTCGATTGCCGCCATGACGGCCGGATTGGTGACATCGTTGAGCTTGGCCACGGTCGGGTTGAGCCGGTCGGCTGCCATGATGTACTGGGTGAGATCATTGGTACCGATCGAGAAGAAAGCCACCTCCTTGGCCAGCGCCGGGGCGATCAGCACGGCAGCCGGGGTCTCGATCATCACGCCGAGATCGAACGTTGCATGCGGCACGCCTTCGGCTTTCAGTTCGGCGGCGCATTCCTCGACCAGTGCGCGGGTGCGCGTGACTTCGGAAATATCGGACACCATCGGCAGCATCACCTTGATGTTGCCGTGCACGGCGGCCCGCAGCAGCGCCCTGAGCTGACGCTTGAAGATGTCGGGCCGGTCGAGGCACATGCGGATGCCGCGCCAACCAAGGAACGGGTTCTCCTCGTCGGGAAATTCGATGCCGGCGATCGGCTTGTCGCCGCCAATGTCGAGCGTGCGCACGATGACCGGATACGGCGCGAAGGCCTTGGCCAGTGCCGCATAGGTTTCCGCCTGCATGTCTTCCGAGGGCAGATGCATGTGGCGCATGAACAGAAGCTCGGTGCGGAAGAGGCCGACGCCCATCGCGCCAGCCTCCTGCGCCGCCTCGATTTCCTCGAGCGAGCCGATATTGGCCGCGACCTCGATGATCCTGCCGTCGGCCAGCTTCGGCGTCACCGTCTTGAAGACGGTCAGCCCGGCGCGCTCCTTTGCCGCCGCTTCGACGCGCCCGGCGAAATCGGCGCGGGTCGCCGCGTCGGGGTCGATGATCACATGGCCGGCGTTGCCGTCGAGTGCCACTTCTCGCGCGGTGCGCAAGGCATTGACCTGATCGCCGAGGCCGAGCACCGCCGGAATGCCGTGCGAGCGGGCAATGATGGCGATGTGCGAGGTGGCGCCGCCATGGCCGCACACCACGCCGCCGATCCGCTTCAGCGGCGCGCGCGCCAGATCCCAGGCGCCGATATCGTCGGCAATCAGGATAGCCCCTTCGGGGATGTTTTCGAGGCTGACATCGTCCTGTCCAAGCAGCACGAGGCAGATCTGCCGTCCGACCGCATGAACGTCGTCCGCCCGCGCGTTGAGATAGTGATCGTCGACAGCGCTGAAATCGGCGGCGATGGTGGAGGCGGCGGTGATGACGGCCGAAATCGCGTCGTTGCCACCCCTGATCAGGCTCTCGGCTTCACCGGTCAGGCTGTCGTCGGCGGCAATATCCCTGAGCGCGGCGACGATGCCGCGGTCTCCAGCCGAAAGGCTGTCCTGCGCCAACGCATGGTCCATGCGTGCCTGGACCGCGCGGACAGCAGTGCGGAACCTGTCGATCTCGCCGGTGATCTCCTCGGCCTGCAACATGCGGCCTTGTCCGGCGATATCAGGCGGGAAATGCGCGAAGGCCGGGCCGATGGCAAAACCTTCGCTTGCCGCCACGCCGCGCAAGCCGTTTGCTCGCCCAAGCACCGCCGGCGCGGATTCGGGCGCTGGCGCGGGTGCCACTTCCTGCCCGGCATCATTCGCCGGGCTCTGCGACTCCGCTTCATCATCCAGGCCCGCCCTCGGATTTTCGAGATAGCCGATCAGCGCCTCGAGCGCCTCGATGGCGTCGGCGCCGTTCGCCCGCACCGTGACTTCCTGGTTCTCCTTGACCGCCAGCAGCATTAGCTTGACCGAGCTCTTGGCGCTGACCGCCTTGCCGTCCTTGACCAACTCGACATCGGATTCGAAACCCTTGGCGAGCTTGACGAACCGCGTCGCGGGACGAGCGTGCAAACCTTCATGCACTCTGACGATGGTCGAGCGTTCCATGGCAAATACTCTGGTTTTGGGCGCCGCTCCCAATATAGGTTGTGGCGCGAATGCTGTCAGGCGGCGATGGTGATGATCGCGCCCGTCCTCAGGGCGGCCACGAGCGCTTGCGGGTCAACTTGCGACGCACAGATTTCGCCCGGCCTTTCGGCCTCGGTGGCGCCGTTGAACGAGATGACGACATGGCCCATTTCGAGCACCTTGCTCCAGGCGCTGGAGCCGACCGCCGTTATGACAGCGGCAACCGGGCCGAGGGTGATCGAAGCGCCCTTGGCGGGCGCTCCGTCACTTGGTCCTTGCTCCGTCTTGTGGAGCACCGAAACTTCGGCAAGCTCCGGCGGCGAGCCATCCGCAAACAGGATGACCACGCCCCCTTCGGCAAGGTCCGCCACTTCGGGCCCGATGGCAGTGACCCGTGTTCTCAGAAGAACCGTCATATGGCGAACCTCATTTCATGCTTTCCTTAGAATACGATCAGGCTGACGACCCAGGCGATCAGCACCGAGACCGGGCCCATGATCTGGCGGCTGATGAGCACTGCCGGAACGCCGATTTCGATCGTCTTTGGCTTGGCTTCACCGAGCGCCAGGCCGACGGGGACGAAGTCGCAGCCCACCTGGGTATTGTAGGCAAATAGCGCCGGCAGTGCCATTGCCGGCGAAATCGTGCCGTTGGCGATCTGCGGGCCGATGATGGCGACGCCGATAACCTGCGCGATGACAGCGCCTGGCCCGAGGATGGGCGACAGGAACGGCAGGCCGCAGATCGCCGAGATGATCAGCAGGCCGACGATGTTGTTGGCCAGCGGACCCATCGGCTGCGCCAGCACATCGCCGATGCCGGTGTAGAGGATCAGACCGATGAGCATGGTCACGAAGGCCATGAACGGCAGCACGTTGCGGATGACCTGGTCGATGGTGCGGCGGCCGGCATTGAAGAAAATGCCGACGATGCGTCCCATGACGCGGCCGATCGTGCTGATGAGGCCGATCAGCCCACCTTCGCTCGGCAGCGGCTGTGGCGCCGCGGCCGCATTGTTGTTGCTCGAACTCATCGCTGCTGCTCCCCCTGCAGTCGTGACCGTTTCGGATCCGTCCGCCATTGTGATGTTGGCCGGCTTCACGCCCGAAACGTAGATGTCCTCGGTGATGAACTGGGCTAGCGGCCCGGACTGACCGACCGGCGTCAGATTGACGGTCGGGATACGCTTGCGCGGATAGACGCCGCATCGTGCGGTGCCGCCGCAATCGACGACGACAACCGCCATCTCGCTTTCGATCGGCGGCGCTCTGAAGCCGTCGACGGCTTCGGCACCGGTCATATCGGCGATGAGCTGCGCCACCGGATGAATGCCGCCACCGGTGACGGAAACAACCTTGCTGCGCTGTTCGGTCGGCTCGATGACGAGCGGGCCGCCCCAGCCGGTTTTGCCCTGGGAGATCCTTACGGCTTTGTATGTCTTGGCCATGATGTCCTCCCCGCCCTACAGCTCGACGCCCTGGCGGCGTGCCATGATGGCGGTGATGCGTTCGGTCAGCATGCCCTTGAGCAGGATGACGACGAGGCCGACGATGGCGTACCAGATCGCCACCTTGACGTGGTAGCCGGCGACGACGACGCCCTTCTTCTCCAGCTCCAGCAGCGCGACGAGAATGCCGCCCCAGACGAAATACTCGCCGGGATTGATGTGCGGGAACAGGCCGAGCGGCGGGTGCACATAGGACACGGCAGCGTCATAGAAGGCCGGCTTGTGCTTTTCTTCCAGGAACGACCCGAACGTATAGGCCATCGGATTGGTGAGGAAGAACACCGCCAGCAGCGGCAAAAGCGTATAGCGCGTCAGCGCGATCCGGCCGGCGCCGCGCGCCAGACCATGCACGCGCTCTTCACCGACCAGTTCCGTGACGGCGTAGAAGGCCGTCATCAGCACCACCAGCGTCGGAATGATGCCGGTGACGAAGCCTGCGAACACCTCGCCGCCCTTCTGGAAGATGCCGATGAAGTACTTGCCGATCGCGGTCAGCCAGCCGAGCTGCTCTTCCTGCTGGACGTCCTTCAGCTTTTCCTTGAACTGATCGACGGTGATCGGTCCGCTGTCCGCTTGCGCCAGGACAACGAGATGGTCAGAGGCATGCTCGACGGCGAGCTTGCCATGCAATGCAGCATCCGAGACCATGGCACCTGCGACATGCAGATTGTGCACGGCCATGTCGGCATGCTGCGCCAACAACGAAAATACAGACATTTCTCCTCCTTATGCCGCCCGCCGGTTGATCCCAGTCGGTGCGCGGCGTCCTCTCGTCCTCTAGGCCCTTGCTACGTTCAAGCCGGACAGACCCGGCTTCTTTCCCGGCTCCGACCGTGTTTTGTCGATCTGTTCGATCGCCCGTTTCACGGCCTCGGCCACACCGGGTTCCCCCTCCCCCATGATTGCAGGGTTGGACCGGAGTCGATCGAGGGGAACGCCCTCGAACTCTTCATGTCTCTTGAATTTGGTGAACACGGAACGGCCGCTCATCACCATCAGGCGGCGCACGACCAGATCGGGTGTCACCACGACGAGCGCGATGGTGCCCTTGGCCAATCGACCGCGAAAATTGCCGGCTCCGACGAAGCCATCCTTGTACTGGTCGGTGACGCCCCTGAAGACATCCGAATAGTGCCGCATCTGCAGCCAGACGCCGAGCGACTGCAGCGCCCACACGATAACCAGCAGAAGCAGTCCCCACTGCCAAATCGCCATTCGGTTCTCCTCCCGAAGCCTCAGTTGCCCCGCACCTTGGACCGGCGCGTGACAACAGCAAAGTGAGAACATTTGTTTCCGAGAATGTCAATATGTATGATATTGGCCTCAGCTGCCGTCATCCACAGGGGGCGCTGACAGATTTCGGCGCCGGCCCCATTGTGCTAGCCTGATCGGGAAACAGGATACGAGGAATATGGATCTGCCCTTCAGGGACGAACTGGCCTTGATGCCCGACCTTCGCCATCGGTTGCGGCAGTTGCGCTGGTTCCGCGCCACTTTCCGCGGCAGCGCCAAGGTGGTCTCGGACACATTCGGCGTGCGCTTCGAAATCGATGAGGCCAAGCTCACCAGGGCCTTTCTCGACTGGGTCGAGATCATGGAGGCGCAGAAGCGCTTCGCCGCGATCGATCGCGCCGACTTCATCGTCTTTGCCGCCGGCCTCGTGCTGCGCGAACTGATAAAACAGGCGCCGGCCAGGGAAATCTCCGGCCTCACTCAGCTGATCGAGACGGAAACGAATGCCGGCACGCTGGAAATCGTCCGCTTCTGGCCGGAGGGTTTCCTCTACACCAACTACTGCGTCTCGGTGATTTCGGCGGTCCACGAGCAGGAATTCGGCACGGCACCTGGTATCGACAAATGCGCCGACGACCTGCGCACCTGGTGGTCGTATCGTGAGAACGTGACCGAGATGCCTGCCTATGCGGTGGCCTTCCTCGACCGCTTCCTTGGCGCCGAACCGAACTGGATCACGCCGGATCGCGCACAGTCCCGGCAGGCCATGCAGCGGGCTCTCGGGTCCTCCCGTGCGACCGATGCGCTGCGCCAGCTCTGACTACGTGCCGGGTTTCGCACTCCAGAGACGCAAGCCGTCAAAAGCACTCGCGCTATTGAACATTTGACTTTTTGCCGATAGCGATGTGCGAAATTGACTCGAAGGGGAAGCGCGTGGCGCGATCAAGGCCTATCATTTTCGATTGCGACGGCGTGCTCGTCGACAGCGAGCCGCTGGCCGCACGGGCCTATGAGCGCGTCTATGAAAAGCACGGCATGCCCGGCGTTCATGGCGGCATCATCGCCCAATGCATCGGCATGAAGCAGTCCGATATCATCGCCAAGATCAGGGATTTGACCGGCCACCAGTTTCCGGCGGCGGCGGACAGCGACATCTGGGCAGAGACCAAGGTGCTATTCTCCGAAGAATTGAAGCCGACACCCGGAATCACGGCGTTTCTGCAGACGCTTGCCGGCGACCGCTGCGTAGCCTCGTCATCCTCCGTCGAGCGCATCAACCACAGCCTGGCCGTGACCGGACTGGCAGGGTTTTTCGGCGACGCGATCTACAGCTCCTCGATGGTCAAGAACGGCAAGCCGGCGCCAGACATCTTCCTGTTTGCGGCCGACAAGATGGGCGCCAACCCGGCCGACTGCATCGTCATCGAGGATTCGCCCTTCGGCATCCAGGGCGCGGTCGCCGCCGGCATGACGGCGATCGGCTACACCGGTGGCGGCCACACCTATGCCGAGCACGCCGCGCGGCTGACGGCGGCCGGTGCCGATTTCGTCTGCGCCGACTGGCATGAAGTTAGCCGGCAATTGGCCGGGCTCGGTGTCCCCGCCTAATCTGCTAGCGAACAGGCAGTCCAAGGCGGACCCATTGGTCGGGCGGAATCACTGGTCCGACACGGAAATTGAAGGACAAGACCTTCGTTGCATCGGTGTCGACCTCGCAACGAAAACCCAGATGATACCATGTGGTTGTGGTGCGGAAGGCGACATCCGGAGCGTCAAGGATATTGCCGGCCTTTAGCGGAACACTTGGGATCAACTCGGGGAAATAGGAGGCGTCCAGCAATTGCTGCTGCAACGCGCTGGCGCAAAGTTGGGCGGCCCGCTTGCCACGAGGCACACCGGACATCGAAGTCGTGGCCGACGTATCGCCCGTCGCGCCTTGCGAATAGAGTCTGTGAACACCCGGAAGGCCGGAATAAGTCCGCGACTTGGCAACGGCCACCTCCTTCGAGCTTGGCTTCCCGGCGCCCCCGCTTCCGGATTTCGAGACCTTTGACGGGCCGGGTTTCGGCGTATTTGCGGGTTTGGGCTTCGGCGCTTCTGCCGACGTGGGAAGCTCGATCTCACCTTCGCCGGCAGCCAATGGCGTTGGTGACGCTTCCGGCTCTTGTTTGTCGGCGTCGTGCGCTTCCGCCTCTTGTTTGTCTGCCTGCTGTTTGTCCATCTCCTGGGTCGGAGTTTCCGGCTTCTCCGTATCCTGTGTGGGCTCGGCCGATTTGTTCTCTGCCTGCTTCGGCACGACAGGCGGCTTCGACGCGTCATCCTTGGTCGGCGACGGCGAGTTGTCCTGAGCACTGCCCCCTTCCAGGGATTTCCTCGGGCCGGTATCCTTCTCGCCGAACTGAAAAACAGGCTTCAGCACCTCGATTGGCGACGGCTTGCTCGGTTGCTTTTCCGGCGGAGATGGCTTTTCGACTTTCGGTTCCGGCGGTTTTTCAACCTTGGGTTCCGGCGGCTTTTCGGCTTTGGCTTCCTTTGGCGGTGGTACCGGAGCAGGTTTGGGTTTCGGCTGCTCGGGTGGAGGCACGAGCGCTACATTGACCGGCTGCTCCTCCTGCGGCTGTTGGGGAGGCGTGGGTATGCCGTATACCAGGAGCGCCGCGACAAGCGCATGCAGGATCAGCGAAGCGGGGATGCCCCACAACAGATTCCGACGCCGTTCTCGTGCCTCGTCCTTCATCCTGACCGATGTGGAATGAAATAGCGGCGGCTTCAAGCATAAGGACTGGATTGGCGCAATTTGGCCGCTGACAGCTTGGTGATCTGGATGATCACACGCAGAAGATCAACCCAGAATCCCGTCCAGAAACCGGTCGTCCAGCCGTGTCTCGCCAAACCAGTTCAGCCGGTTGATGCTGACGAAGCCGGCATCGATCGCCGCGTTTTCATCCCCCGCCTCGCTTGCATGCGCCCGACCGCGCGGCACGGTGATGACCGTGCGCTCGCCATCGCTCTCCACGATCTCGGCCCTGCGGGCGATCTTGTCGCGGCCAATGTGTGGCTGGCGGATTTCGGCCGGCAGCGCCGTCGGTAGGTTGACGCTCAGCCAATGGCCCTCCGTCGACCAGTCGGCGCGCGACTGCCAAAGCGAGGCAATCAGCGCTCCCAGCCATTGGTCGTCGCCATCGGTGAAATCAGGATCCTTCACACGCGAAAAGCCGATCGCCGGCACGCCCCAGAAGGTCGCCTCCCGCGCAATCCCGAGCGTGCCGGAATAGGCAAGGTCCTCGGCAACGTTGCGCCCGTCATTGACACCCGACAGCACAAGGTCCGGTTTCTCTGCGTCGGCAAACAGCCACGTCATCGCGCTCACCACGCAATCGGCGGGCGTGCCGGAACAGGAATACCAGCCCGGCCTGACATGCCGCATCGTCAACGGTCTGGCGATCGTCAATGACGAACCGGCAGCGGTGCGCTTGCCGTCGGGCGCGACCACCCACACATCGTCGCTCAACGCGCTTGCGGATTTGACGAGACGGGCAAGCCCCGGCGCTTCGATGCCGTCGTCGTTGCAGACCAGGATTCTCATCGTTCTCTTGCCTCCGGCACCGGGATGCGCTGGCCGGTGCGGCATTGCGTGCGCAGCGACGGAATGTGGTTTTTGAGATCACCGAGAAGCTCGGCCGCGCAGGAGTGACCGAGTGCCGCGGGACGCCCGGCCTTCTCCCAGATGTCGACATTGCCCGACAGCGTAGGATGGGTCGGCATGCGCACCCAGTCCGCCCGGCCGGCCTTGTGCAACAGATCGCCAGGCGAGCCTGACGGCAGATGCCCGGTAAGCAGCACCGGAAAACCAGCCTGGTCGGCACGCGGCAGCAGCCGAGACGACGGGCCGGCCTCACCCATGCCGTCATCGGCAAGCAACGGCATCGACGGTAGGGGATCGGCATCGGTCCAGTCGGCTGCGTCTTGCAGGCGAGCAAACAAGAGCTCTGAAACACCCGGCAACAGGGATGCGGTGGCGCCGATCTGCGCTTCCAGCGACGAACGCATCCCGGCATGGATGGCAAACTGTCCCGGCAAGGCCGCGATCAGCTCCAGCGACCGCCCCGAGAGCGGCGTCGGCAAAAGACATCCGTCTGAATGGCTCGCTACCCACTGCGAGATTTCGCGCGCGCGCTCCGTCCCCGGCACCGGATCGGCGCCATAGGAGGCATCGAGAACGAGCAGGTCGCATTGCGGGATCGTGTCCATGACGAACACATTGCTGTCCGGCACCACATCGGCCGAATAGGCGACGCGGTTCTCGCCGTCGTCAACGGCAAACCACACACCTCCCACGACATGCCCCGATCGTCCCGTTCGGATCGCGAGATTGCCGCTCTTGAGCACATCGCCCGGCTCGAAAAGCTCGATGCGATCTTCGGGAAAAGGAAACCGTCTAAGATCTCCGGGATCGGCATAACCGGAAAGCGTAGCTGGGGCTTCATTGCGGGTCTCGGCCGTCATGAAGATCGGACCATCGTAGCCGCGCGACAACAGCCAGCTCAGCGCGCCGACATGATCCTCATGGGCATGCGAGACGAACAGCGCGTCGATGTCGGCGATCGACCCGTTCAGCGCCGGATAGTAGTCCGCCCCCGAGGCGCCGACCTTGATGCCGACGTCGAGCAGGATGCGATCATCGCCGCTGCTGACAGTGAGGCTGGTGCGGCCCTTTTCGCCAAAGCCGCCGAGCAGGTCGAGCATCATCACGCTGCTGCCCCCGCCGCCGGGATGAGCCAGCCGGAGCGTATCCGCAGACGCGCCTGGGCTCCGCTTTCCAGCATGACCGGGTCGGGCTGTTCGAAATGCAAGGTCAGGTCGGGACTGGTCGAAGGCGTGAACTCGATACGCGCCGAGCCGCCCTGATAAATCACCCGCTTGACCAGCCCGTCGAAGCCGGGGCCATCCGGCGACACGTCGAGATCCGCCGATCGGCAGCAGATCTTTGCCCCAGTTCGCGGCCTCTCGCCTGGCCGGCAGCGGACAACCAGTTCAGCGCCGAGAACCCTGACCTTGCAGTGGCCCGCCTGCTCCGCGCTCAGCACGTCGGCGGGCAGCAGGATACCTTGCGAAATGAAGGAGGCCACCATTTCATTTGCCGGCTCATGATAGAGTTCGCGCGGCGTCGCCAGCTGGGCGAGGCGCCCGCCATCCATCACCGCGATCCGGTCGGCCAGCGCCATCGCCTCGGCCTGATCGTGGGTGATGTAGACGATGGTCGTTCCAGTGCGCTTGTGGAAGGACGCGAACTCGTCCTCCATCGAGGCCCTCAGATGTACGTCGAGATTGGCGAGCGGCTCATCGAACAGCACCAGCGAGGGTGCGGCGACAAGACAACGTGCCAGCGCCACGCGCTGCCGCTGGCCGCCGGAAAGATTGGCCGGCCTGCGGTCGCCCAGTCCTTGCAGGTTAACCAGGGCGAGTGCGTCCTCAACCTTCCGGCGCGCGATCGCCTTGTCCAGCTTCGCGACCTTCAGCGAATAGCCGATGTTCTCGGCCACCGTCATGTGCGGCCACAGCGCATAATTCTGGAAGACGATACCGACGCGCCGCTTTTCCGGCGCGACGCTACCGCCCTTGCCCGACACGACCTCGCTGCCGATACGGATTTCGCCTGACGTCACTTTCTCAAATCCGGCGACGAGCCGCAGCAACGTCGTCTTGCCGCAGCCGGAGGGACCGAGCACCGCCAGGAACTCGCCGTCGCCGACCTCGATCGACACATCCTTCACAGCGTCGAAATTGGCGAAGCTCTTGGTCACATTGTCCAGGCTCAATCGCGCCATGGCAGCACTCCGCTGGGAAGGTAGGGGGCAAGCAGATTGGTCACCAGCATCAGCACGAAGGTGACCGCCACGGTGATGACGGACATCGCCGCCGCGTAGTTGGAATCGCCGCCCTGCTCGAAGGAGAACATCACCACGCCAATCGTTTCCGAACCCGAAGACCACAGCAGCGCCGAAACGGTGAGTTCGCTGAGCGCGGTCATGAAGATCAGCAGGCCGCCGGCGATCGCCGCCGGTGCGACGAGCGGAAAGATGATCGTGCGCATGCGCGTGAACAGCCCGGCGCCCGCCACCTGGGCCGCCTCCTCCAGCGCCCGGTCGATCTGGTGATAGCCGCTGATGGTCGGCCGCAGCGCCAGCACCAGGAAGCGGGCGAGGTAGGCATAGAGGATGATCCAGACGGTGTTGTAGAGCTGGATGCCCGTCAGCGGGATCGGCCGCAGGAACAGCAGCAGCGAGGCGATCGCCAGCACCACGCCGGGCAAGGCATAGGGCAGTTCGACTGACAGGTTAAGCAGCCGCACCCAGCGCTGCTTGCCCCAGGCGATCAAATAGCCGATCGGCACGGCAACCAGGACCGCGAAAAAGGCGGCAGCGATCGACAGCCAGAAGCTGTTGAAGAAGGCGCGGCTGGCCGCGTCATGCTCGAACAGCACGAAGCGGTAATTGTCGAGCGTTGCCGTCTTGGCGGTGAGCGCAATACCGTAGCCCGGCACCAGCGATGTCAGCACCAGCCCGAACAGCGGCAGCAACAGCACCACCACGATCAGCAGCCACATGCCGGCCTGGACGGTGGGTCGCCAACGGCCGAGCTCATAGGGCTCGGCCGCCAGCGATGTGGAGCTGATGCGATAGTCGCGGCGGCGGCTCATGACCTCCTGGGCGAGGATACCCGCCATGGCGATGACGCCGATCAGTACCGACAGGAACGCGGTTTCGCCGAGCACGGCCGGGCCGCCGCCGGCCAGCCGCTGATAGATCAGCGTCGGCAGGACGAGATAGTTGGCGGGAATGCCGAGAAAGGCAGGGATGCCGAAATTGCCGACGCAGGAGACGAAGGCGAGTGCGGCGGCCGCCATGATCGACGGCGTCATCAAAGGCAGCACGATGGTGACCAGCACGGTAAACCAGCCGGCGCCGCCCGCCCGCGCCGCTTCGACCAGTTCGCGCGGCAGCTTGCGCAGGCCGGCGCGCACCAGCAGGAAGACCAGCGGGCCATACTGCACGCCGAGCAGCAGGATGATGCCCGATGTCGAATAGAGCGGGTTTTTGGTGCCAAGAGGGGGTGCTGCGCCAAAGAGCTTGAGGAACGGACTTGCCGGGCCGAACAATTGCAGCCAGGCTAGCGCCGTCACCTGCGGCGCGATCATCAATGGCATGACGTAGCAGAGCACCAGGGCGCTGCGGCCGCGTATGTCGGTCAGCGTGACGAGGACGGCCACCAGCGTTCCCGACAGCACCGCAAGCAGGGTGCCGCCGACGCCGACGACCAGTGTGTGCCAGGTCGCTATCCAGGTCGCCGGGTTGGCGAGCCCGGCTTCTATCGCGACGGTCGACAGGGTGCCGCCGGGTGCCACGATCTCCTTGATCAGGCGCAGCATCGGCAGCAGGGACAGCAGGACGATGACGATGGCTACCGCCGCCGTCAGGGCCATTTCCTGGCCTCGGCTTTCCCTGATCCGTGTTGACATGATTGCGTTTCCTGGGATCGATCGGCCGCTGCGATCGGGTTTTGCCCGGCGGGATGCCGTTGGGCCGGCATCCCGCCGGGATTGCCGGCTCAGCCGCCGAACAGTTCCGAGAACTTCGCCTTGTCGGCGTCGGTCTTGGCAACGATTGCCTTGGTGTCGAACGGCATCACCTTGACCTTGACGCCTTCCGGCAGCCATTCGGGGCGGCCGACCGAGGCGCGCGCCGGCAGATAGCCCATCGACAGCGCCAGCTTCTGGCCCTCATCCGAAAGAATGAAGTCGACGAACTTCTTGGCGCCTTCGACATTCTTGGCCGTCTTCATGATGGCAACCGGCTCGGTCACCGCCGGAACACCTTCCGAAGGGAACACGAACTCGACCGGCGAGCCCTTCTTCTTGGCGTTCATGGCCATGAAGTCGACCAGGATGCCATAAGGCTTCTCGCCTGATGCGACCGACTTCAGCACGGCGCCATTGCCGCGCACGCTGACGGTATTGTTGGTCTTCAGCTTCTTGGAAGAAATCCCAGCCATAGGTGGCATCGCCGACAAAGCCCGAAAGCAGGTAGGCAGCCGCACCCGAATAGAGCGGGCTCGGCATGACCAGGCCATCGGCATAGGCCGGCTTGGCGAGATCGGCCCAATGCTCCGGCTTTTCGGCGGCCGCTGTGTTGTAGACGATGCCGGTGGTGATCAGCTTGCTGCCGAAATAGGTCTTGTCGGCGTCATAGGCATCCGCCTCGATGCCATCGAGCTTGGCCTCGGGATAAGGCAGCAGCCGGTCGTCCTTCTTCAACAGCTCCATGCTGACCGCGTCGGCGATCAGAAGCACATCGGGCTGTGGGCTGCCGGCGGCAAACTCGGCCGCCATCTTGGTGAGGATGTCGCTCGTTCCCGAGCGATAGATGGTCACGTCGATGCCGGGCTGCGCCTTCTTGAAGGCATCCACGGTCTTGGCCGCGTCAGCTTCCGGCTGTGACGTGTAGAGAGTCAGTGTTTCGGCGCTTGCCACGCCGGCAAACAAAGTTGCCGCGAGCGCCAGCTGGCTGACCAGCAGCTTGATGATGTGCGTCTTCATGAGACCTCCTGTCCTGTCTGTGCATGACCGGTCCGGCCCCTGGCCAGTTCCCCGTCTCTTCCTCCCTGCACGGCGCATATGACTGGTGGATGACACAGCGCGTGAAACCCACAAAATATGTTCATATGTACGATGTCAATTACAAATGAACAGAACTGTGCGACAATCGGCGCGCCGGAGATCCGGCATCAGTTGACATCCGGCCACCGTTTCTTCGAAGAGAACAACCCGGCCAGGCCATGGCTCATGAGGACGACGACCGATGCCCACGGAAAAACCCAGACCGGCTCGCCTGTCGATGGTCTCGTCGGATCTCAACGTCAAGACGGCGTGGCTCTACTATGTCGAAGGCTTCACGCAGGAGCAGATCGCCGAGAAGCTCGATGTCTCCAGGGTGAAGGTCATGCGCACGCTCGCCGCCTGCACCGCCGACGGCATCGTCGTCACCATGATCAACGCGTCGACCGCCGGGCAGGTGGCACTCGAACGGGAACTGGAAAAGCGCTGGGGTCTCAACGCCGCCGTCGTTATCCCGACGCCTTCGGCGCATGACCATCTGGAAAAGGCGATCGGCCATGCCGTCGCGGCCTATCTCGGCGAGCAGATGCAGGACGGCATGACGCTGGCGATCGGCGGCGGCGCGACGCTGCATGCCAGCCTGGGTTTCCTTGCCCGCCGCCAACTGAAGCGCGCCTCGGTGGTGGCGCTCGTCGGCAGCCTGCCGCACTCGCAATGGATCAATCCTTCCATCGTTGCTGCCAAGGTCGCAGACGTCTTCGAGGTCGACAGCTACCAGATCACCGCACCGGTGATGGTGGACGATTCCTCGTTGCGCGATCTCCTCTGGGCGCAGCCGACCCTGCAGGATGTACGCCAACGCGCGGCCGCCGCCGACATCGCGCTGCTCACCGTTGGCGACATGTCGCCGGACGCCACCATCTTCCGGCACGGCATCGTGCCGTCATCGCTGATCGCCTCGCTGAAGGCGAAGGGCGCGGTCGCCAACATGCTGTGCTATTTCGTCGATGCCGCCGGCGGGCTGGTCGACCACGAGGTCAACGGCCGCGTCATGGCCATCGATCTCGATGTGGTCGGCCAAGTGCCGAATGTCGTGCTGGCCGCGGGCGGCAAGCGCAAGGTCGCGGCGATCCTCGCCGCGCTGAAAGCCGTCGACACCAATGTGCTGATCACCGACAGCGATACCGCCACGGCGCTTCTTGCCAAGGGCGGCTAAGACTTAAGGTGTGTTGAGATTCAGGTCAGGCCGAGTCGAAAACGGCTGGTTCCGAGAACCGGAGCGAAGCGTACTTGAAGTACGTGAGCACCGGAAGCGCAGGAAGCTGCCGTTTGCAGACCGGCATCACCTGAATATCAATATACCTTAGATGAGGCCGCGTTCGCGCAAATAATCCTCGACGCCGACATGGGTCATGGATTCGAATTCGGCGACCGCCTCGGCCACCCGTTTGCGCTGGGCCGCCAGCAGCGTGAACACCTGCTTCATCTCGCCGGAAACGCCAAAACGGCTCCAGCGCTCGGCGATGTGCATGGGAAGGCCGATGTCGGCACAGAACGCATCCAGGCTGTCATAGCCGAGACTCGCGACAAGTTGCTTGGTCTCCTGCGCCGACATGCGCGGCTCGAAGGCGTGGTCGTGCAGGCGCTGCGCCACCAGCTTGATATCGGACGGCGACGCGCCCATGACCTTGCCGAACAGGGTTTTGACGTCAGATGGGTCGAATGCAGGCATATTTGGCCTCCCTGGATCGCAATCCAGATAGAACATGGGTCAAGGGTCGGCGCCTGACAAGTCGTTTCTGATGGAAGCCGGCGTATCATCTGGCGCCGGCTCCCGACAGGACCTACACGAGCATGCCCATCGGATTCTCGATCAGCCGCTTGAAGGCGACCAGCAGTTCCGCTCCCAGCGCACCGTCGACGGCACGATGGTCGGTCGACAGCGTCACCGACATCACTGTGGCTATTCTGATCTCGCCGTTCTTGACCACTGCCCGCTCCTCGCCGGCGCCGACCGCCAGGATCGTCGCATGCGGCGGGTTGATGACCGCGGCAAAATCCTTGATGCCGAACATGCCAAGGTTGGACACCGCCGTGGTGCCGCCCTGATACTCTTCCGGCTTCAGCTTGCGGCTGCGCGCGCGGCTGGCCAGATCCTTCATCTCGTTGGAGATGGTGGACAGCGTCTTTTCGTCGGCCTTGCGGATGATCGGCGTGATCAAGCCGCCGGGGATCGACACCGCAACGCCGACATCGGCATGCTTGTGCTTGACCATGGCGGTTTCGGTCCATGAGGCATTGGCGTCCGGCACCGCCTTCAGCGCCATGGCCATCGCCTTGATGACCATGTCGTTGACCGACAGCTTGTAGGCCGGCGCATCACCCTTCTCGGTCTTCTTCACCGGCGCAGCCGCATTGATCTGCGTGCGCAGCGCCAGGAGTGCGTCGAGCTCGCAGTCGAGCGTCAGGTAGAAATGCGGGATGGTGGTCTTGGCCTCGACCAGCCGCCGCGCGATGGTCTTGCGCATATTGTCATGCGGGACGAGGTCGTAGGAGCCGTCCTCGAAGAGCTTCAGCACGTCCCCCTCCCCCTTGAGGGGAGGGTGGCCGGCCAAAGGCCGGTCGGGTGGGGTCAGTTCGACCGGACTCAGCGCAAAGGCGGTGCCTTCTGAGGCGACCCCCTCCGTCCGCTTCGCGGACACCTCCCCCTCAAGGGGGGAGGAAAGTGCGGCGTCGACATCGGCTTTTACAATTCGACCGTATGGGCCTGTGCCTGCAACATTGGAAAGAGCAAGGCCCGCCTCACGGGCCAGACGCCTGGCTAAAGGCGTTGCGCGGGTTTTCCCCTCCCCCTCGAGGGGAGGGTGGCCGGCCAAAGGCCGGTCGGGTGGGGTCGGTTCGACCGGACGCGGCTCAAGGGCGGTGCCTTCTAAGGCGACCCCCTCTGTCGGCTTTGCCGACATCTCCCCCTCGAGGGGGGAGATAGGCGCATAGCTTTCATCGTCGGCATAGATCCACGCCACGGGCGCGCCGACTGGAATGTCGACGCCCTCCTTACCAGTCACGTCACGCAGCACGCCGCTGGCCGGCGCGTCGATTTCCATCGCCGCCTTGTCGGTCTCGATCTCGAACAGCACGTCGCCCTTCTTGACCCTGGCGCCTTCCTCGGCGAACCAGCGCGAGATCTGTCCGGTCGCCATGTCCATGTCGACCTTGGGAAGAATGACTTCGGTCGGCATGGGTCAGCGAACCCCTCTCACGAGGTCGCGCGCGGCGGTGATGATGTCGGGGATTTGCGGCACCGTCGCCTTCTCAAGTTCCGGATTGTAGGGGATCGGCGTCTCGGCGCCGCCCAGCCGCACGATCGGCGCGTCGAGATAGTCGAACGCTTCGCTTTCGGCGATCATGGCGCTGACCTCGGCGCCGATGCCCAGCGTCTTGACCGCTTCGTAGACGCACATCAGCCGCGACGTCTTCTTGACGCTGTCAATGACGGTCTGCTTGTCCATCGGCCGGATCGTTCGCAGATCGACGACTTCGACGTCGATGCCCTCGCTCTCCAGCACGGCAGCGGCGTCGAGCGCCTTCTGCACCATGATCGAGGTGGCGACGATGGTGAGATCCCGACCCTCGCGGCGGATGTCTGCCTTGCCGATCGGCACGGTGTAATAGCCTTCGGGCACCGGGCCCTTCATCTTGTAGAGCAGCTTGTGCTCGAAGATCATCACCGGATCGGGATCGGCGACCGCGGCCAGCAGCATGCCCTTGGCATCATAGGGCGTCGCAGGCTGGATGACTTTCAGGCCCGGCACATGGCCGAGCCAGGCCTCGAGGCTCTGGCTGTGCTGGGCCGCCGCACCGGTGCCGGAACCGGCGGGAAAGCGCATCACCACGGGAACCGAAACCTCGCCGCCCAGCATGAAGCGCATCTTGGCCGCCTGGTTGACGATCTGCTCCATGGCCAGCGTGGCGAAATCGGAAAACTGGAACTCGAAGATCGGCCGCATGCCGGTGAGGGCAGCGCCGACGGCAACGCCTGCACCGCCCAATTCCGAAATCGGCGTGTCGATCACCCGCTCGGTACCAAAACGCTCGACCAGATCGCCGGTCACCTGGAAGGCGCCGCCATAGACGCCGATATCCTCGCCCATCAGGAAGACGCGTTCGTCCATGTCCATGGCGATCGCCATGGCTTCCTGGACCGCCTGGGCGTAGCTCAGTTCACGCACCATCGCGTCCATCACGCCTGCTCCGTATAGACATAATTGCCGGTGTCGCGAACGTCAGGCGACGGGCTCGCCTTGGCGAACTCGATGCCGTCGGCGATCTCTTGCGCCACGGCGTCGCGAATGGCCTCGATGCCCTTGTCGTCGATGAAGCCGAATTCCCTGAGCTCGCTTTCAAACAAGGTGATCGGATCGCGATTCGACATCCAGTCCTCGATTTCCTCCTTGGTGCGATAGCGGTTGCGGTCGCTCTTGGAATGGCCGCGATGGCGATAGGTCTTGGATTCGATCAGCGTCGGCCCCTCGCCCGCACGCGCACGCTCGACGGCCCTGTAGGACGCCTCGGCGACCTCCGAAAAAATGTTGCCGTTGACGATCACGCCAGGCATCGAATAGGCGGCGGCGCGATCGGCGATGTTCTTGACCGCGGTCGACCGGGCCGTCGACGTCGACATGCCGTAGCCATTGTTCTCGCAGACGAAAATGACAGGCAACTTCCAGACCGCTGCCATGTTCAGCGCCTCGTGAAAGGCGCCCTCATTGTTGGCGCCATCGCCGAAGAAGGAGACGACGACCTTGCCGGTCTTCATCATCTTGGAGGACAGGGCCGCGCCGACGGCGATCGGAATGCCGCCGCCGACGATGCCGTTGGCGCCGAGATTGCCCTTGGCAACGTCGGCAATGTGCATGGAACCGCCACGGCCCTTGCAGTAGCCCGTGGTCTTGCCGAAGAACTCGGCGAACATGCGCTTCACCTCGGCGCCCTTGGCGATGCAGTGGCCATGGCCGCGATGTGTCGAGGTGATCTGGTCATCCTCGCCAAGCGGCATGCAGATGCCCATGGCGCTGGCTTCCTGGCCGATCGACAAATGCATCGTGCCGTGGATCAGGCCGCGCGTGTAGCTGTCCTCCGCACCCTCTTCGAAGCGACGGATGAGGTACATCTTGTAGAGCACCTGCTTCAGCTGTTCGGCGCTGTACTGGCGATAGACGAAAGGCAGGTTGGCGCGACTGCCCGCTACGGCTTTGCTGGCTCCGGCCATGATCACGCCTCCACGGTTCCGTAGACGAGCTTGTCCTGGCGGGCGCGCAGTTCGGCGATCTTGGAGCCGGCCGCGGGAGCGGCATTCGCGTAGGTGATGAGCTCGCCCTTCCTGATCGGCGCGGTGACCGAGCCGCCCTGCAGCAGGCCGCAGGGAATGGCCTTGGCGGCGCGCGCCTCCGGCGTCGTCATGATCCAGGCGCGGTAGCAATATTCGCCGATCGCATCGAGCTTCTCGCCCGGCTTCATGTCCTTCTTGGCCACCGCGCAGACCTCGGCCACCGGTTTGGCCAGCGGCACCATGTCGGCCTTGCCGTAGAGCACGACGCGGGCGCAGGTCAGCGGCACTTCAAGCGAGGTCAGGTGATAGGGACGGTGGAAGGTGAAGTACGGCCCCTTGCCCATCTTCAGATCTTCCATGCGCTCGGAGATGCGCGGATGCGACATGTCGGCGACGACGAAGACGCCGGGCGCGACACCCTTGCCGATCGAATAGTCGACGACGCCGACCTTCGACAGCACGCCGCCATCCTTCTGCGGCACCAGGACCTTGGACAATTCGCCAAGCGTTGCCGCCGGGCCGTGCATGCCGGCCTTGTCGGGAACCAGCCCGGTGGCATTGGCGATCGCCGCCATCTCGACCATGGTCTTCGAGCCGTCGACGAATTCGACCAGCATGCGCACATTCATGTGCCGGCGCTTGGCTTCCTCCTCATAGTCGGGGGGAATGGCGTCGATGTTGAGCGGATTGTTCTTGCCCTTGCCGGCGGCAACGATCGGGTGACCCATGGCCGAGACGAACTCGATCAGTTCCATGCAGGAAGACGGCTCGTCGCCGGCGCCCAGCGAATAGGTGACGCCGAGTCGGTCGGCCTCGCTTTTCAGATAGGCGCCGATGGTGACATCGGCCTCGACATTCATCATCACCAGATGCTTGCCATGTTCCATGGCGCGCAGCCCGATCTCGGCGCCGACGGCGGGAACCCCGGTGGCGTCGATGACGACATCGATCAGGTCATTGTTGATGACAAGGCTGGCATCGTTGGTGACCGCCACCTTGCCGGCCTCCATCGCCGCCGTCATCGCCGAAGCGTTCGAGACTTCGCGCGCGTGCCCGGTTTCCTGGAAGGCGATATCCACCGCCTTGCTGGCCGCGGGCAGGTTCAGTTCGGAAATGGCGCCGATCTCGATGCCCGACATATGGGCGACGCGGGTGACGATGTCGGTTCCCATCTCGCCGGAGCCGATCAGGCCGATGCGGATAGGCTTGCCCGACTTGGCGCGTTCCTCAAGATCGCGGGCAAGGCCCGTCAACGAAACATTGGAAGCCATACCGCTTATTCCTCCCACATTGCAGGCTTGTTCAATTGCTTGACGGGTATTGAACATCTGTATTTCTGTCAAGACTAATGTCCAAATCCGTGTGCTTTTAGGGCACTTTCCCGGCAGTCCGGGCGGGAGCGAAAAAGCGCTGGGGAAAGCCCGATGTCGCGCGGTCAGGCGGTTCACCGCAGGCCCGGATGATCCCATAAGAGTCAGGCGATTTGACGCTTCTTCTTCCGGCAAAAAGGCAGCCGGGGCTTGTTCGCTGGACTGTCAGTGCGTAAAAGGCGCATAGAGAGGCATCGGTTAGGGGCTTTCCGATGAACGTTCAACAATGGGTGCGGCCTGCCGCGCTGCCGGGCGATGGCCCGGCGCATGCGATCGCCGGCATTTTTGCCGCGGAACTGCAGATACCGACGGTTCAGCTCGACGACAACTTCTTCGATCTCGGCGGCGACTCGCTGACGGCCGAGACTTTGGTGCTGGCCGTGCAGAAGCGGTTCGGCGTCAAGTTGCAGACCTCGGTTCTGCTCGGGGCGCAGACACCGCGTGAGTTCGGCCGGCTGATCGCATCGCTGGTGCCGGTCCATCCTGCCCGTCAGCTGATCGTGCCGGTATCCGGCAATGTCGGCCATGAGCCGATCGCCATGATCCATGGCATTTCCGGCTCAGCCCTGTTCGCCAATCGCTTCGGCAAGCGACTGAAGCAGAAATACGCTGTCCTGGCCGTGCGCGGCATGGGGCTCGAGCCCGGCGAGACGCCCTATTCCAGCATGGCCGAATTCAGCTCCAACTATTTTGAAGCGCTCACCTCAGTGACCGGCCAGCATCCCGATGTCATCGGCGGCATATGCGCGGGCGGCCTGCTGGCGATCGAGGTCGGCCGGCTGAGCCATGAAGCGACCGGCAAGCGGCCGGCACTCGTGCTCATCGATCCGCCGTCGCCCGGCTCGGCCTGGCTGAAACCGATGCCGGACGATCGCATGACCGAGAGCAGGCGCCGCCAGATCGCCCGCAAGGTGATCTACTGGCGCCTGTTGCGCGACGGGCTGAGCGCCGTGGGTCTTGGACAGACGCAGTTGGGGCGGCATCTGCGCAAGAAGGCATTCAAGAGCGCGCTGTTGCAGGCAGCAGCCGGATTCGTGCCCTCGTCCTATCCCTGCGACATCCTCATTCTCGCCAGTTCCGAATGGGGTGCTACGACAGTGGAGCAGTACAAGGGCTGGGCATCCGACGTGGCCACCATGAAAACCGTCGTCATGCCGGGTGAGCACAACAAGTTCCGCGAGGCCAACATGGATGCGATCGACGCGGAGATCATCGCTTTCCTCGCCGCGAGAAACACGGCAGCGCGCGACGTCCAGCACCAGCAATGAGTTTTGGCCAGGACATACTGGGGGCCTTCGCCGCCCATGGCGACCGCGTGGCAATAGTCAGCGGCCGTCAGCAGATAACATATAGCCAATGCCTGGCGCAGATCTGCCATCTCGCCACCAATTTCAGGGCATCGGGGCTGCGGCCTGGCGACCGCGTCGGCCTCTCCATGATCGATAACATCGACGTGGTGCTCTCGATCCTCGCCTGCTGGAAGATCGGCGCCACGCCGGCCGTCATCGATTTCCGGGCGCCAAGAATCCAGCGCGCGCGCTACGCCCGCGACTTCGGGCTCGCCCTGATTTTCGAGAGCCGCAGCCCGCCCGGGGACCACCCCTATCCCAATGCCATTTTCCAGACCGACTGGAAGGCCACCTCGGCGCCCGTCGATCCGATCGATGCCGACGATAGCGAAGTACATCCGGCCTTCCTGATGTTTTCGTCCGGCACCACCGGCGATCCGAAGGCTTATATCCAGTCTCACGAGGCGCTCGGACGTCGGGTCGCGGCACGCCGGAGCGCGCTCGAAGGAACTGCAAAGCGCCTGCTGACCCCCATGGCGCTGTCCTATTCGGCAACACGCCACCAAATGTTGGGATACCTGTTCTATGGCGGCACGGTCAGCTTGTTCCCGCCGCTGTTCACGCCATCCGAGCTGATTGAGGCCCTTTTGTCGTTCAAGGCCAGCGCAACCGCCTTGCCGCCGCCTGTGATTTCACGGCTGGTGCGCGAAGTAGGCGAGCGATCGACCCGCATCTTGCCCGATCTCGACGTGCTTTTCAGCATCGGCGGACCGGCTCGGGCGGAAGACAAGATTGCCGCTTACCGGAACCTGTCTCCCGGCTATCAGATCAGCTACGCCACGAGCCTTACCGGCAACATCACGACTTTGAAGGGGCCTGACGTTCTGGCCAAGCCCGAGACCACCGGCACGCCATTCGCCGGCGTGCGCATCGATGTGCTGGGGCCGAACGGAGAATTGCTCGGCAAGGGCGAGCCCGGACGGATCAAGGCCTGGACCTCGACCATGGTTTCGGCGGTGCTGCTGCCGGGCAACCGATTGTTCGTCGACCCGGACGTCATGGGTCCGGACTGGGGTATTCCGGGCGACATCGGCTTTGTCGACGACGATGGCTTCCTGACGATCGTCGACCGCGAGTCCGACATGATCGTGCGCGGCGGCGTCAACATCGCGCCGCAGGAATTGGAGAAGCTGTTGCGGGGCCACCCCAAGATTCGGGACGTCGCCGTCGCCGGTTTTCCCGACGACACGATGGGACAGGAGATCGCCGCCTTCATCGTATCCGAACATGGCACTGTCGAGGAATTCCGGGCGTTCCTGCGCGCCAACGTCGCCCCGGACCGGCGGCCGCGCGAGATCAGGCTGGTGGCGTCGCTGCCCTATAGCGACAACGGCAAGCTGTTGCGGCGCCGCCTTGTCGAGACGCTGTCTACCCCGACCTAGAAGAAGCCTGCGATCTTCGCCAGCCATGGTGTCGGCCAGGGCTGCGACACAAGGATGTCGAACACGGCAAAGACGATGAATGTCGTGCCCGCGGCAATCAGGATGGGCGAGCGCCGCGAGATCGAGCCGAGCACAAAGATCGCACCCGCCACGAAGATGAAGGTGGCTGCCAGATGTCCGATCGAGAGAATGAGCACGGCAAGCGCCAGGCAAAGCCCGATGACGGCAAGATTGCCTTTCATGGCGCCATCACCGGAGGGCGCCCATTCACCGCTGGCGGTCGCCGGCGCGAAGGGCGCCTGGCCGTCTCGCGTCTGCCGCCGCAGCCGCAGGGCCGTTTGTACGGATATTGCCAGCGACAAAAGCGCCAGCAGGCCAGCCGTGATCATCGGGAAGATACCGGCCTCGAACGGAAACCATGCCGCCGCGCTGACAAAGGCCGCCAGGGCAAGCAGGGTCAGCGCGCTGCTGGCGATCAGGTCGGGCAATGGCGGCGGCAGCGCCCCGGTGCTGTTTCGCGCCGTGACCCAGGATACCGATTGCCGGATCACGCCGGCCACGGAAAGGCCGAGCAGAATCAGCACCAATGGCTGCTTCAGCCATGACCAGCCCGAGATCTGGTAGGCGAGGAAGAAGTAGTTTTCCAGGCTCGGCCCGAGTACGAAACCCAGCGAGAAGGCAGAGCGCGGCCAGTTGAGCTCCTTCATCGCCATGCCGGTGATGCCGATCAGGATCAGCAAGGCGAAATCGAGGGCGCTCATATTGGTCTGGAAGGCGCCAACGACGATGAAGGTGACGACCAGCGGCACCAGTACGGCCGCGGAGACGCGGGCGATGCACGCCAGCGGCCTCGTCAGGAACAGGCAGGTGACAGCGCCGATGATGTTAGCGACGGCGATGCTGAACACCATAGACATGGTGACCGCGGCGTTCTTGCCCAGCATGTCGGGCCCCGGAACCAGGCCGTGCACGACAAAGGCGCCGAGCAGGATGCTCATCGAGGCCGAGCCGGGCACGCCGAAGGCGATGGTCGGGATCAGCGAGCCGCCTTCCTTGGCGTTGTTGGCGGCTTCCGGCGCGATGACGCCGCGTACATTGCCCTCGCCGAATTTCGGTCCAGGTCCCGGCCGCCGCGCGGCATGGCCGTAGGCAATCCAGTCCAGCACGGCGATGCCGACACCCGGAACCGCGCCCAGCAGGGAGCCGATCGCGCTGCAGCGCAAGACCAGCGGCCATTCGCGCAGCGTATCCATCATGCCTTGCCGCATGCCGGAATAGGTCGGGATTGCCGAATCGCCCTGGATCGAGCCTCGCATCAGAAGCGAAGCGAGTTCGGGCAGGCCGAACAGGCCCAGGAACACCACAACGATGGGCAAGCCGTTCCATAGATAGATCTGGCCAAAGGTCCAGCGGTCGGCGCCGGCAATGTGATCGAGGCCGACGAAGGACGCCAGCATGCCGAGCATCGCCGCCGCGAGCCCCTTCAGCGGCTGGCTGCCAGCGAGCAGCGCTACGATGGACAGCCCAAAGGCGCAGATGGCGAAGAAGTCAGGGGTCTTCAGATAGAGAACCAACGGCCGCATGATCGGAATGGCCGCGGCAAGCACCAGCGCGCCAAAGACACCGCCAATCATCGAGGCCGAGTAGGACGCGCCGAAGGCCCGCGCCGCCTCGCCCTTCTTGGCCATGGCGTGGCCGTCGAGCACCGTCGCGGCGGCGCCGACCGAGCCCGGAACACCGAACAGGATCGCCGGTATCGTGTCCGATGTGGTGTTGACCGAGCCCATGCCGAGCAGCAGCGCGAAAGCCGCGTAGGCATCCATGTTGTAGGTCATCGGGATGAGCAGGGCCATGCCGAACAGGCCGCCAATGCCCGGCACCGCGCCGACGATGAGGCCGGCGAAGACGCCGGCCATCAGCATCAGCAAACGAAAGGGCTGCGCCATCTCGACGATGGCCGTGAGGATCAGATCCAAACCGAAGTTCCCGTCAGACGCCTATTTCACGAGATTCCTGGCCGCCTCGAACACTACCGGATCGGCTTTGAGCTTGTCGGCGACCAATGCCGCTATTTCCTCGCCCGTTGTGATCTTGATGGTCAAGTCACCGAGTTTGGCGGCGTCGGCGAGAAAATCCGGATCCCTGCTCATGTCGACATAGGCCTTGCGCAAGGCATCGAGCGTCTCCTTCGGCGTTCCCGGCGGTGCGATCAGCGGCAGGTGAAACTCCCGCGAGGATTCGATCAACTGCGCCGCCTGGCGGATCACCGGATCCTTGATCTGGTCGGAAAAGCGCGGCAGCGTCGGCGCCTGCGGGATGGTGCCGGGCCCGAATGTCCCGATGACGTTGAACTCGTCGAGCTTGTCGGCAACATTGTAGTAGGCAAGCGCGCACAGGCCCGCGAGCTCGCCGCGCTGGCTGGCGACGGTGATGTCGGCGGCTCCTTCAAATCCGGTAACGATGCCGAACTTGGCCTGGGAGGCGTTCTTGACCAGCGCGGCAAAGATGTAGGTCAGGCTGCTCTTGCCTGATGCTCCGAGCAGAAAATTGCCCTGCAGGAACTTGTCCATCGTGTCGATGCCGGAGCTTTTCGTGGTGACGCACACCGATGGCTCATCCGACAGCGCCCCGATCCATTGCATGGAACGTGCGTCGAAGTCGGCATTTGTCGGATCGAGCACCGGCGCGAATGGCATCGCTTCACTGACTGAACCGATGACGCTGCCGTCCGCGGGTTCGCTGCCCAGCATCATCTTGGTCAGCTTCAGGCTGCCGCCTCCCGGCACATTCTGCACGATGACATCCGGATTGCCCGGCAAGAACCGGCCAAGGTGCCGCGCCACCAGACGCGAGGACAGGTCGTAATTGCCGCCGGCGCCGTAGCCGACCTTGATGGTAACCGTCGTGAACTCGACCGCTTGCGCCTGCGTGCACAGGGCGGCGGCAAGGCCTGCAACAAAGAAGGAAAGGACGCGCAACGCGCGAAAGATCGTAGCCACTGTATAAACCCCGTATAGACCCGCAGCCGTTCTAACCCATGACCTGGGAAATCGGAATCGGTTTTCAGCAGGGATGATGCGTATGTCCGACTGCCGTCGCAGGAAGGCTGGACAGCAGCATGGAATGAGCAAGCGGCGAAACCGCCGAGCGGAACCCTATTTAATGAGGTCTCTGGCAGCCTCGAACACCGCCGGATCGGATTTGAGGTGCTGCGCGATAAGCCGGCTGATCTCTTCGCCGCTGGTAGCCTTCACGTTGGTTTCGCCGATCTTGTTGGCGTCCGCCAGGAATTCCGGGTCCCTGGCCATCTCCATATAGGCTTTGCGCAGGGCATCGACCGTCTCGCCGGGTGTTCCCGGCGGCACCACTAGCGGGTGATGGAAATGCAAGCTCGATTCGATAAGGCTGACGGCCTGTCGGATCGTCGGGTCCTTTATCGTCTCGGAAAAACTCTCCGGCTTTTCTCCACTCGCGACGGTGGCGTCTCCGAATGTCCCGATGATGTTGATCGTATCGCGATTGACGGTGAGGACATAACTTGAAACGCCGCACAAGCCGGCGATCTCACCACGCTGCATGGCCAATTGAATGTCCGCCGTGCCTTCGAAGCCGGTCACAATGTTGAACTTCGCCTTCAACCCGTTCTTGACCAGGGCCGGATAAATGTAGGTCGAACTGCTCCTGCCCGATGCCCCGATCAGGAAATCGGACAGCAGGAACTTCTCCATCGTGTCGATGCCGGAACTCTTGGTCGTCAGACAATAGGCCGGATCGTCGATGAGCGAGCCGATCCATTGCAGGGCGCGCGGGTCGAAATCAGCGTTTGTCGGATCAAGGATAGGGGCATAGGCGATCGCCTCGCCGATCGAGGCGAGAACACTGCCATCGGCGGGCTCGCTGCCCACCATCATCTTTGCAAGCTTGAGGCTGCCGCCCCCCGGCACATTCTGAACCACGATATTCGGATTGCCCGGTAGAAATCGGCCAAGGTGGCGTGCGATCAGCCGCGACGTCTGGTCATAGCCCCCGCCGGCGCCGTAACCGACGTTGATCGTGATCGCCTTGAATTCAACCGCGTGCGCCGGCGTGCACAGCGCGAAGGCGAGGCCGGCAACGAGGAAGGAAAGGACGCGGAAAGCGCGAAAGACCGTAGCGAACATATCGACCCCGTACAAAACCCAAAGTCGTTGTAGCCCATGGCTCCGGAAATCGGAATCGATTTTCGGCGGGGACGGCACGCGTACCAGATAACTGACGAGGACGATTGCGGCGCGATCGACGGCAGCGGTCACTCACGACAAGTCGTGCCCGCAGCATTAACTGGCCGGCGCTGCCGACAACGATAGCGCTACCCGGCCGCGCCGGTGGGAAAGTCGTGGAAGTGGACGACCACCCCGTCCGCGTCGATCAGGATCACGGCATAAGCGGGAGGCTCGTGGCCAAGGCTCCAGCTCGGCGAAAAATCGAGCGCGGTCTGATGGTTGGTGCTGCGCAGCGTGCTGACAGGAATGCCACGCCAGCTGCCGGCGATCAGCCGATGGACATGTCCGGCGAAGATATGGCGGACATTGCCGTGGCGCAGCAGGACATCGTGCAACGCATCGGCGTCGGTGAGCATGACACGGTCAAGCTCGGGGATATGAATCCTGAACGGCGGATGATGCATGAACAGGAAGACCGGTCGGTCGCGCGCCTCTTCCAGTCTCTCGTCCAGCCAGCGCAGGCGCGCCTCGCACAGCCTGCCCTCGACATGGCCGCTGTCCAGCGTGTCGAGCAGGACCAGACGGCCCTCGCTTCTGTCGACGATGCTTTGAACGAAACCGTTTTCCGCAACTGCTTCCGGGAACATCTCGACAAACAGCGTCCGGTCGTCATGGTTGCCGAGCATCAGCCGGCAGGGCGGAACCAGCCCTGCCAGTGTCTCCCGCAGCGCGGCGTAGGCGGCGCGTTCGCCGTCATTGGTGAGATCGCCGGAGATCACCACCAATTCGGCATCGGCATGGTTTGTGCCGATGTCGGCAAGGCAGGCTTCCAGCCGGGAGAGCGGGTCGGAGCCGTACAGAAGACCGCCCGGGGTCATCAGATGCGGATCGGAGATCTGGATGATTTTCATGGACCTGACCGAAGTACCTCTTGCTGGCGCGCCGCGACATCAGCCGGCAAACGAAACGCCTCGACTACGCTCTACTGTGCGGTCCAGCCGCCGTCCATCGGCAAGGTCGTGCCGGTGATCTGCTTGGCGGAGTCCGAGCACAGGAACAGCGTCAGCGCGGCAAGCTCGTCGACGGTGACGAATTCCTTGGTCGGTTGGGCGGCGAGCAGCACATCATGCTTGACCTGTTCCTCGGTCATACCGCGCGCCTTCATCGTGTCGGGAATCTGCTTTTCGACCAGTGGCGTCCAGACATAGCCCGGCGCGATCGCATTGGCGGTAACGCCGTCAAGCGCTGCTTCCAGCGCCACCGTCTTGGTTAGGCCGGATATGCCATGCTTGGCCGACACATAGGCGGATTTGAACGGCGACGCGACCAGCGCATGCGCAGACGCGGTGTTGATGATGCGGCCCCATTTGCGCGCCTTCATGCCGGGCAGTGCGGCCTTGATTGCGTAGAACGCGGCGAGCAGGTTGATGCGGATGATGGCTTCCCATTTGTCGTCCGGAAATTCCTCGATCGGCGCGACATGCTGGATGCCGGCATTGTTGACCAGGATGTCGAGACTGCCGAACGCGGCCTCGGCCTCGTGCACCATGGCGCTCACCGCCGCGCCGTCCATCATGTTGGCATCGGAGTAGCGGCACCTGACGCCGAAATCCTTCTCGATGCCGGCCCGCTCCTGCTCGATGGCAGCCGCATCGCCGAGACCGTTGATGGTGACGTTGGCGCCTTCGGCGGCAAAGGCGCGGGCGATGGCCAGGCCAATGCCACTGGTCGAGCCGGTGACGAGGGCGTTCTTTGAAGACAGGAAACCCATGATGATCTCGCAAGAGGTGGGAGGGATGAACGGGGCGGTTTTGTGCGCCGCACCATGACACTGCCACAGCCATATGTCGGTGCGATTACAGGGTGGCGACGGCGCCCACGGGCCTGTTGGAAGGGCTGTCAGGCGGCTGACACGGCATTGTCATGGTGCCGTGCAACATAATCCGGAGCGCATTCGCGCAGTCATTCCTGAACCGAATGGGGCACCCGCCTTGCAAATCGCCGATGTCGTGAAGCGCGCCTATGCGATGCCGCTCACCAACCCATCCTTCCCGCCCGGGCCGTACCGTTTCTTCAACCGCGAATATGTCATCATCACCTACCGCACGACACGTGAGGCCCTCGAGGCGGTCGTGCCGGAGCCGCTGGAAATCGACGAGCCGCTGGTCAAGTACGAATTCATCCGCATGCCGGATTCAACCGGCTTCGGCGACTACACCGAGACAGGCCAGGTCATCCCGGTGCGCTACAAGGGCGAGCACGGCGCCTACGTCCATTCGATGTATCTCGACGACGACGCGCCGATCGCCGGCGGCCGCGAACTGTGGGGCTTTCCCAAGAAGCTCGCCAACCCCAAGATCGTCCATGAAGGCGAGGTGATCGTCGGCACGCTGCACTATGGCAGCGTTCTGTGCGCCACCGGCACCATGGGTTACAAGCATCGGAAGGCCGACCACGATTCCGTGCTCGCCGCGCTGGCCGCTCCCAACTTCCTGATCAAGATCATCCCGCATGTCGACGGAAGCCCACGCATCTGCGAGCTGGTCCGCTACTACCTTACCGACATCACATTGAAGGAGGCCTGGACGGCGCCCGCGGCACTTGATCTGCGGCCCCATGTCATGGCCGACGTGGCGAAGCTGCCGGTGCTCGACATCGTCTCCGCCGTTCATTTCAAAGCCGATCTGACGCTGGGGCTGGGCGAGGTGGTTCACGACTACCTCGGCGATCGCAGCCTGTCCGCGGCCAGCACAAACCAGCCGGAGAAAATTCGTGCTTGAACGCAATCGCAAGAAGGAGGCCACCGCCACCATCGCGGAAATCTCGGCGCAGTATGACCGCATCGCGCTGGTGTTTCAGGGTGGCGGCGCGCTCGGCGCCTATCAGGCCGGTGTCTACCAGGCGCTGGCAGACGCCGGCTGCGAGCCGAGCTGGCTTTCCGGCGTGTCGATCGGCGCCATCAATGCGGCGATCATCGCCGGCAATGAATCGAGCCGCCGGCTGCAGCGGCTCGAGCAATTCTGGCAGACGATTTCAGGCCGCAAGATCTGGGCCTATACGCCCGAAGGCGACATCTACCGCGACATTCGCAATCGCACCAGTTCGTGGATGACCATGGTCATGGGGCAGCCAGGCTTCTTCAAGCCGCGCAGTCCCAATCCATGGATGGAGCAGCCGGGCGCCGAGGGCGCCACCAGCTTCTACGACACCGCCGAATTGAAGGAGACGCTGGAAAGCCTGATCGACTTCGACATCCTCAACGATGGCAAGAAGCGGCTGAGCGTCGGCGCAGTCAATGTCCGGACCGGCAACTTCGTTTATTTCGACACCGACAAGGTCCGCATCGAGCCGGAGCACATCATGGCCAGCGGCGCGCTTCCGCCCGCCTTCCCGTCGATCCGCATCGAAGGCGAATATTACTGGGACGGCGGCATCGTCTCCAACACGCCGCTGCAATATCTGCTCGACCAGGAAGAGGACCGTTCTTCGCTGGTCTTCCAGGTCGACCTGTTCAGCGCGCGCGGCGTCCTGCCGCGCAGCATGCCGGACGTGCTGTCGCGCCACAAGGACATCATGTATTCGAGCCGCACGCGGCAGAACACCGACAATTTCAAACGCATCCATGGCCTCAAGATGCGCCTGCTCGATGCGCTGAAACGGGTGCCGAAGGAGTTGCGGACGCCGGCCGAGGAAGCGCTGATCGAGGACTATTCGGACGCCGGCACTGTCAACATCGTGCATCTGATCTACCAGCACAAAGGCTATGAGGGTCACGCCAAGGACTATGAGTTCTCGGGCACCTCGATGCGCGAGCATTGGGAGACAGGATTGGAAGACACGCAGCGCACCTTGCGCCATCGCCAGTGGCTGACCATGCCGACCAATGTCGACGGTGTCGCCATCCACGACCTGCATCGCGAAGATCCGACTTAAGGTCAGGCTTCTCCGGTGTCGATCATCTGACGCCGAGTTCCTTCACACCCCCTCTGTCCTGCCAGACATCTCCCCCGCAAGGGGGGAGATCGATGCCACCTGGGCCTTCGCCAATCTCCAACAGCTCAAAGCTGGCGGGACGCATGGACTGCTAATCTCCCTCCTTGCGGGGGAGATGGCCGGCAGGCCAGAGGGGGGTGCTGTCCCGCCGAGGCATCGGAAATGAACAACAAAGAAAACAACGAAGAAAAAGGCAGCGCCGGCGACCGGCGCTGCCTTTTGTTTGAGAACTCTTGTCGCCCGCTCAGAAGACCTGGCGGAAGATGATGAACAGCACGAAGGCGAGCGTGATCGAGCACGGCAGCGTCAACACCCAGGCAAGCAGCAGGTTGCGCACCGTCGACCATTGCAGGCCCGAGCCGTTCGCCGCCATCGTTCCGGCAACGCCCGACGACAGCACATGGGTTGTCGACACGGGCAGTCCCAACCGGTCGGCCATGCCGATCGTCACCATCGCCACGAGTTCGGCCGCCGCACCCTGGCCATAGGTCAGATGGCTCTTGCCGATCTTCTCGCCGACCGTGACGACAATGCGTTTCCAGCCGACCATCGTGCCGAGGCCAAGCGCCAGCGCGACCGCGACCTTCACCCAGATCGGGATGAACTTCGTCGCGTTGTCGACGGCCTTGTGATAGTCGGTCACCGCCTTCAGGTCGGTCGCCTCCATCGGCAGCAGCTTCTTCTTGTCGATCAGCTTGAGCGCCTCGCCGATCAGATAGATGTCGTTGCGGGCGTTGCTGACCAGGTCGGTCGGCACCGTTTCGACCGAGGCATAGGGCTGCAGGCCCGCCGTCGTGTTGTGGATGTAGGTCTGCAGCGCGACCGTCGTCTGGTCGCTCCAGGTCCTGGTGCGCACGGCGTCCTGGACGGCTGCCTTGGCATCAGCGACGGTGACACCGGGCTTGGCGTATTTGCCCAGCGCCGTTTCGACGCTGACCGAAGCCGACTTATAGGCTTCGAGGTAGTTGATGTCGGGGGTGCGGTTCAGCGCATAGGCCGTCGGCACGACGCCGATCAGGATCAGCATGATCAGGCCCATGCCCTTCTGTCCGTCGTTGGAGCCATGCGCGAAGCTGACACCGGTGCAGGTGAAGATCAGCAGGCCGCGGATCCACCATGGCGGCGGCGTGTTGCCCTTCGGCGCCTCGTAGAGCGCCGGATTGCGCACCAGCAGCTTCATCACATAGAGCAGGATTGCCGCGGCGAAGAAGCCAATGATCGGCGACACCAGCAAGGTGACGCCGACATTGGTCGCCTGCGACCAGTCGACGCCGCTGGTGGCGCTGCCGGCTGGCGCCATGAACTGGTTGGCGAGGCCGACGCCGATGATCGAGCCGACCATCGTGTGCGAACTCGACGCCGGCAAGCCGAGGAACCAGGTGCCGAGATTCCACAGGATCGCCGCAACGAGCAGCGCGAACACCATGGCAAAACCGGAGGAAGAGCCGACCTGCAGGATCAACTCGACCGGCAGCAGCGACAGGATGCCGAAGGCGACCGCGCCGCTGGAGGTGAGAACGCCGAGGAAATTGAAGGCGCCCGACCACATGACCGCGAATTCGGCCGGCATCGAGCGTGTGTAGATGACCGTCGCCACCGCATTGGCGGTGTCATGGAAGCCGTTGACGAACTCGAAGCCGAGCGCGATCAGCAAGGCGATGCCAAGCAAGATCCATGGCACGGTCTTGGCCACCGCCAAGTCCTGGCTGAGCGCGTAGCCGACATAGACAATGCCGACGAGCACCAGCACGCCGAAGGCCGGCAGGAACCACTTCGCGCTGCCCGATTGATCCAGCGGATGATCCGGTCTCGGAATGCCCGCCTCGCTAGAAACTATATCCACCATGTCCCACTCCTATTGCATCGCAGCAAAGAACCGGGATGAACGCTATGTCCGCACAATGAACCCTGTGTGACGATGTCGAACGCAATGTCTTCGGATGTTTTCAGCCGAAGTGCGTGGCAGTCGACGCCTATTTGGCAATCTCAAGCAAGGACGATACCAGCAGCTCTCGCTCGTCTTTCGACAGGACATCCGAATCGAAGAGGTTCATGCTGCGCAATCCCTCGATGGCGAGGTAGCAGACCAGCAGCGATTTAAGGTCCGGCGTCTCGCCCTTCAGCCGCTCGAAAAGCTGCCGCTTGAATGTCTTTATCGGCGTCATGAAATCGGGGTCCTCGGCGATCGCCGAGAAGATCCAGGACGCGGACGGCTGCTTCTCCTCGCAATCATTGGCCGACAGCCTGATGTAGACGGCGAGCGGATTTTCGTCCTTGTCGTTCGTGCGGGCGGATTCCAGCGCGTGCTCGAATTCACGCAGATAGCCTTCGACCAGACCCTGCATCAATTTGGCCTTGGTCGGGAAATTGTAGAGCAGCCCGCCCTTCGATACGCCGGCGCGGCTGGCGACCGCTTCCAGCGACAGGCTGCCGGGCCCGGATTCCCGTGCGACATCGGCCGCCGCAGCGAGAATTTTCTCGCGCGAGTTCGTTCGTTGGGCTCTCATGGCGCCTCCCTTCGCAAGCTTAGGCCCAATTGACAAGACCGTCCAGACGGTACAGTAAGACCGCCACTATTTGAAATCGGGACCCGCAGTCGATATGTGTCCCGATGTCCGCGCTTCGCGCCGGATTTCGACTGAGGGGACTTCCTTGTTCAAGCGCATACTCCGTATCTTTATCATCGTTCTGGTTCTGGCCGTGCTCGTCGTCGTGGTCGGCGGTATCGTCGGCTTCAACTTCCTGCGCGACAACGGCATCAAGCAGTATTTCGCATCGATGAAGCCGCCGGCGGCAACCGTGTCGACGACCATCGCAAAGCCTTCGACCTGGACGCCGGGCGTCGAGGCGATCGGTACGGTCAAGGCCGTGCGCGGTGTTGACCTGACGGTTGAGACCACCGGCATCGTCAAGGACATCCTTTTCCATGCCAACCAGAAAGTGGCTGACAATGCGGTTCTGCTGCAGCTCGACGACGCCGTCGAGCGCGCCGATCTCGACGCGCAGAAAGCGCAGGCCGCGCTCGATCAGGCATCGCTGGCCCGCGCCATCGAACTGACGAGGCGTGGCGTCGGCTCCGACTCGACGCTGGATACGGCGCGTGCGGCGGCCTCGGCCTCGGCGTCTCAGGTCACCAAGCTGCAGGCAGTGCTCGAACAGAAGCAGCTGACGGCGCCTTTCGGCGGCACCGTGGGCATTCCGAAAATCGACATCGGCCAATATCTGGCGCCCGGCACCGCCGTGGTGACGCTGCAGGATCTCGACACGATGCGGGTCGATTTCTCGGTTCCCGAACAGCAACTCGCCTTGCTCAAGATCGGCCAGACGGTTCGGTTGGGCTTCGGCGGTGAGGACAGGCCGTTTGCCGGCGCCATTCGCGGCATCGACCCGAAGATCGACTCGTCCAGCCGGCTGGTGAATGTCAGGGCGGAAGTCGCCAATCCCGACGGCAAGCTGACCCCTGGCCAGTTCGTGCAGGTGCGTGTCGAATTGCCCGAAGAGCAGAACGTGCTGACGCTGCCGCAGACGGCACTGACGACAAGCCTCTATGGCGACTACATCTTCGTGGTGCAGCCGGCGAAGCTTGCCGAGGCGGCCCCGGCGCAGGCAGCCAAGCCGGGAGAAAAACCCGCCGTGCCGGCGGCCGACAAATCGGCGGACGCCAAGCCGGCAGACGCCAAGCCGGCTGATGTAGCCAAGCCTGCCGCCGATGCGGCAAAGCCAGCGGACAAGCCTGCCGATCCGGCCAAGCCGGCGGCGGAAGGCGACAAGCCCGCGCTGGTGCTGTCGCAGGTGTTCGTCAAGCCAGGCCGCCGCAATCAAGGCATGGTCGAGATCGTCGAGGGGCTGAAGGCCGGCGACGAGGTCGTCACCGCCGGCCAGAACCGCCTCTTCAACGGCATGTCCGTCGCTGTAGACAACACCATCGACCCGACCAAATCGGCGAACAAGCAGGCCGACCAGCAATGAGCTTTTCCGACCTCTTCATTCGCCGGCCCGTCCTTTCGACGGTCCTTGCCTGCATGATCCTGCTCTTGGGTTTCCAGGGCATCTTCAACCTGTCGATCCGGCAGTATCCGAAGGTCGACGAAACAGCGATCACCATCACCACGGCCTATCCAGGCGCCAGCGCCGATCTGATCCAGGGCTTCATTTCCGCCCCGATCGCCCGCGCCGTCGCCTCGACCGAGAACATCGACTACGTCACCTCGTCCAGCCGCCCGTCCTCCAGCACCGTGACGGTGCAGATGAAGCTCGGTTCCAACCCCGACGTCGCTCTGACCGAAGTGCTGTCCAAGGTTCAGGGCGTGCGCGGCACCTTGCCCGACGCCTCCAAGGACCCTGTCATCGTCAAGGGCACCGGCCAGCAGTTCGCGATGATGTACATCTCGATGCAGAATCCGAACATGACGAAGGAGCAGCTGACGGAGTATATCGAGCGCGTCATCAGGCCGCGCATGTCGACGGTCGAAGGCGTCGCCGACGTTCAGATCTTCGGCGCCCAGGAATACTCGATGCGCGTCTGGATCGATCCGATCAAGCTTGCCGCGCGCGGCGTGACGGCCTCCGAGCTGCTGACGGCGATCAACAATTCCAACTTCCTGTCGGCGCCCGGCAACACCCAGAACGAGTATGTCGTCTCATCGATCACCGTGCGCTCGACATTGCAGACACCGGAGGCGTTCGCCGAACTGCCGCTGCGCTCGACCGACGGCAACGTGGTGCGGTTGCGCGACGTGGCTCGGGTCGAGCTCGGCGCCGAGAACACCGACACCAGGGTGAGCTTCAACGGCAAGCCCGGCACCTTCCTCGCCATCTTCCCGACGCCGGCTGCCAATCCGCTGACCACGGCGGCCGCACTCACCAAGCTGGTGCCGCAGATTCAGGAGACGCTGCCGAAGGGCATGACGATCGAGGTCGTCTACGACGCGACCGGACAGATCAGCGCCTCGATCGAAGAGGTGTTCAAGACCATCGCCGAGGCGGTTGCCATCGTCGTCGTCGTCATCCTTTTGTTCCTTGGCTCTTTCCGTTCGGTGATGATGCCGATCATCACCATCCCGCTGTCGCTGATCGGCGTCTGTTTCCTTTTGTTTGCGGTCGGCTATTCGATCAACCTTCTGTCGCTGCTGGCCATGGTGCTGGCGATCGGCCTGGTCGTCGACGACGCCATCGTGGTGGTGGAGAACATCCATCGCCATATGGAAGAAGACCACATGTCGCCGATGCAGGCCGCGTTCAGCGGCATGCGCGAAATTGCGTCAGCCATCGTTGCCATGACCATGACGCTGGCCGCCGTGTTCGCACCGCTGGCCTTCACCGGCGGCCTGACCGGCGCGCTGTTCCGCGAATTCGCGGTCACGCTCGCCGGCTCGGTGGTGCTATCGGGCATCATCGCCATCACCATCACCCCGATGATGTCGGCACGCCTCTTGAAGTCCGGCACGCCGGGCCGTTTCCAGCGCATTGTCGACGGCACCTTCGCGCGTGTCGAACATGTCTATGAACGGGCCGTCACCGGGTCGCTCAACTATCGTCCATTGACGCTGATCATCGTGCTTGCGCTTGTCGGTGTCACCGGTTTCATGTTCACCAAGACCTCTACCGAACTGGCGCCGGAAGAGGACCAGGGCTTTCTGCTCTCGCTTGTGACAGGGCCGCGTTATGCGACCTCCGATTATACCGAGACATACGTCAATCAGATTCTTGGTCTGGTGAAGGACATTCCCGAAACTCGGGCGCAGTTCTCGGCCGTCGCCTTCGGCGGCACGACAAACAGCGCCTTCGTCGGCTTCGCCTTCAAGGACTGGGCGGAACGCAAGCGCAATTCGAAGGAACTGCAGGCCGACATTACGGCCCGTATCGCCAAGGTGGCGGGTGTCCAGGCCTTCGTCTTCGCGCCGCCGACGCTGCCGGGCTCCGGCGGCGGCCTGCCCATCTCCATGGTGGTGCGATCGACCGGCGATTCCTCGGAAGTGTACGAGGTGGCCGAGCAGATCAAGAACAAGGCGCAAGCCTCCGGCCGCTTCATCGTCGTGCAGAATTCGATGGCCTATGACGCACCGGAGGTGACGGTGACCATCGATCGTGACCGCGCCGCGGCGCTGAACCTGCCGATCGCCGATATCGGCCGCACGCTGACCTTGCTGGTCGGCGGCGCCGAAGTGGCACAGTTCGACCGCGACTCCAACAGCTACGACATCATCCCGCAGGTGCCGCAGGAATTTCGCGACAACCCCGACAAGCTCGGCGAATACTTCGTGCGCAGCGTGACGGGCGAGATGGTGCCGCTGTCGGCGGTGGTCAAGATTTCGACCAATGCGGCGCCGGCGGCAATCGAGCAGTTCAACCAGCTGAATTCGTCGACGATTTCGGCGCTTCCGCTGCCCGGCGTCACCACAGGCGACGGGCTGAAGGCGCTGGAGGACATCGCCAAGGAGAGTCTGCCCGACACCTTCTTCGTCGATTATTCCGGTCAATCGCGACAGGAAAAGGAACAGGGCAACACCATCCTGATCGCTTTCGCGGCGGCCGTTGTCGTCATCTATCTGGTGTTGGCGGCGCAGTTTGAAAGCTTCCGCGATCCGCTGATCATCATGATGGCAGTGCCGCTATCGATCTTCGGTGCGATCGTGCCGCTCAATCTGGGCCTCGGCACACTCAACATCTACACGCAGGTCGGCCTGATCACACTGATCGGTCTGATCACCAAGCACGGCATCCTGCTGGTCGAGTTCGCCAACCAGCAGCGCGAAAAGCATGGCATGCGGCGGCGCGACGCCATCATCGCCTCGGCCAAGGTGCGCCTGCGGCCGATCCTGATGACGACGGCGGCGATGGCGCTTGGCGTGGTGCCGCTGATCACGTCCAGCGGTGCTGGCGCCGCGGCCCGCTATTCGATGGGCTTGGTCATCTTCACCGGCATCCTGGTCGGAACCATGTTCACGCTCTTCGTCGTGCCCATGTTCTACACCTTCATCGCCAGCAAGGACCTGCCTCACCTGGCCGAGAAACCGGATCCCAAGCTGATGCCGGCGCTGCCGAGCTAGAGCAATTCCAGGAAAACTGTGTAACGGTTTTCCCGGGAAAAGCGCATAGCGCTTTCCCTTGGGAATTTCGCAAGACAAGTTGGAAACAAAAGAAAAGAGGCCGGAAATTTCCGGCCCCTTTTCTTTTTTGGCTGGGCTCGATACCGCCGGTTTGAGCTGTACTCAATACTGCAGCGTTTTCCGGTGGGAGCTTTGAGGCGCGGCAGCATGCCGACACGCCATCGTTTCCAGCCTGCTACTTGACGATGACGATGCTGGTGTTGGTCGCCCCGAACGTTTCGACGAGCTGGTAAAAATCCGCGGCGTTGTCGGGATGCAGCCGTACGCAGCCATGCGAAGCCGGCTGGCCGAGACGCTTGATCGCATAGGTCGCATGCACCGCATAGCCGCCGCTGAAGAAGACCGAGTGCGGCATCGGGGCGTTGTCGTACTTCTTCGAATACCACATCTCATGCATGCGCGTCGGCTTGAACGAGCCGGTCGGCGTCACATGGGCCCGGTCGCCGGTGGAAACCTTCCAGGCGAAGGTCGGCCGGCCGTCGACCGAGACTTCCATGATCTGCTGTGAAAGCGAAACGCGTGCCACGATCTTGTTGGCGGCATGTGCGGCACCCGAGCCGGCGCCGAGCAGCAGGGCGGCACCCGTGAGCGCGGCGGCGGTGATGTTGATGAGCTTGGCGAAAATGGCGGTATGCATGATGAAATCCCCTCTCTCTGCCGGTCCGGCCGGCTCCAATTCGATGGCTGCTTATCCCAATGTCATGTTTCGAGGAGATTTCGCAAAATGCTCATTTGTGTTTCGAATCTGTTTCCTCTGGTTAACAAGCGCAGCCCTTCATAGAACCGAATGTGAGTCAGATCTTCGACCTTCCGGCGAGGCCAAAGTCAGGGAACATGGGTATCTGCCTCTAAACGAAGGTGCGAATTAGCAGCATACGAAAGAAAGATCGGCGATCTCGAAACCAAACTGCAACAAAGCGAGGCTTCAAGCGGCATGATCCGGATACGGGCCGCAAGCAAAGTTGACGTAACGAAAACAGCCGGCAACGAAACATGGGAACGAAATCGAACGCACTGTCCTGGCTCCTCAGGATCAGCATCGCGGCAGCGGTCATCGGCGGCGTCGGGACGGTTGCCGGCACCCCGCTGACAAGCCTCGGTGCGATGACGTCGGGTGAGGTTTCGACGCTGCATGCCGCACTGTTTTTCGCCACGGTCTGGATTGTTTCCAGCCTGCGCATCGCCCGGCTAAAGGCCCTCTGGCGGGTCGGCCTTAGGCTGACGGGTTTGCGCGGCGCCTCCGGCAACTTGCTGCCGAGAGGACCGAAGGCCCGCGCCGCGACGGGGGGCTCCGTGGGCGGCGCGGGCACTTCGGGGGTGTCCTGAAGCGACCCGCAACACATTCACTTTTGAAGAATTGGCTTTTTGGGGAATTGGTACGATGAAAACGAAATTTGCCGCTTCGGTGCTTTCCGCACTGCTTTACGCGCAGGGCCTGCTCGGCTTTGCCGCCCTTGCCACCGTACTGCTCAGGGATCGCGCCCATGCAAGCGAGATCACCATGGGCAGCGACATGCCGGTGGGGCCATCGCTTCTGCTGGTACGCTGACCCTAGGAGCATCGGGCCCAGAGATGGAAAATCCGATGCCCAACAGAAGAGACTTCTTCAGCGTCCGGCAATCAGCCGGCGAATTGCTGCGGCGGATCGAACCGGTAGCCAGCGCCGCGTATGGTGGTGATGGTTTCGGTGTCGAGTTTGCGGCGCAGCCGCACGATGCGCGAATCGATCGAGCGATCGAAGGCGTCGGCGTTTTCCGCCGGTGCCGCGGCAATGATGTCGTCGCGCGTCAGCACCTTGCGCGGACTGGCCAGGAACAGCCTGAGCAGCGCCACCTGGCCGGGCGAGAGCTGTTCCTCCGTGCCGGAGCGATGCATGACCATGGCCGACCTCAGATCGACGGTCGCGTTCTCCAGCACGATCAGTTCCTGGTTGCCCCTGCCGCGTCGCGAAAGCAGACCGCCAACACGGGCAGCCAGTTCCCGGACATTGAGCGGGCTCTCGATGACGTCGGCCGCACCAAGCTCGAGCGCCAGCACCTTGTCGACGAGATCGGCCGGCCGGCAGATCAGGATGAAATCCGGTCCGCCTTCGCCGCCATGGCGGCGGAGCAGGTCGCGCCCCTCCGCCTGGCTGAGGCTGTCACCGACGACGACGACGTCGATGCCCTTTCCCGACAGCAGCGATTCGGCCTCCCAGGGCTGCCGCGCCTGACGCACATCGTGACCGCGCCGCTCGAGATGGTCGGCGAGTTCGGTCGCGACCACTTCGGCAACGGAAACAAGCGCGATGATCGATCGTGCGGCCATGTTTTCCCACCCTGCAACAGACATCCCGAGATGAGTGCTGGACATCATGTTTATACCCAATCTACTTTCCACTGAAAGTGGGAGCGAGAGCATCGTGCGGGCAAGAATTGTCATCGTCGAGGATGAGCCCGACCTGAGGGACGCGGTTGCCGAATATCTCGAAGCCGCGGGCTATGAGGTCGTCACCGCCGAAAGTGCTGCCGCCGCGCGCAGCCTCGTTGAAACGCAGTCGTTCCATCTCGCCATTCTCGATATCGCCATGCCGGGCGAAGATGGCCTGTCGCTCGGCCGCTGGCTGCGCTCGAAGCTGCCGATCGGCATCATCTACGCCACCGCCGCCGGCACCGCGCTCGACCGCATCGTCGGACTGGAGCTTGGTGCCGACGACTACATCGTCAAGCCCTACGAATTGCGCGAAGTGCTGGCGAGGGTGCGCAGCGTGTTGCGCCGCGTTCCCCAACCGCAGGAGCTTCAGGACAAGAAGGCCAGGACCGATCGCCGTTCCGTTGCCTTCGGCCCTTTCCAGGCCGATCTCGACGGCAGGCTGGTCACCGGCGCCAATGGCGCGGTGATCGAGATGGCCAAGAGCGAATTCGACGTGCTGGAGGTTTTCCTGACCCGCGCCAACCGGCTTTTGACCCGCGCCGCGATCTCCGAGGCGATCGGCTTCACCGAGGATCCGGAATCGTCGCGCGCGGTCGATATTCGTATCATGCGGTTGAGGAAGAAGATCGAGACCGACCCGGCCAATCCGAAATTCCTGCGCACGGTGCGCGGCGAAGGCTATATCTTCTCGCTGCCGACCGGCGACGGCAACTGAGCAGCGAGGCCAGAGGGTTTCAGGTTCGGGCCGTTGCTCGTCGATCGAATTGGCATGACCTCTGGAATGACGGCTGACAATGACCGCTGAAGCAGCAAGCACGGAGATGCAGGGTTTCAGGCAGGGCGCTGCGATGGCGGCCGTGCGTGTCGTTCGCCGGCTGCGTGAGGCCGGCGACTGGCAGCGCGAGATGGAAGGTATCCTGGAAACGCTCTGCCGAGCCATGGATTGCCAGCGCGGCATCCTGTTTCGCTTGCGCGAATTGCCTGGCCAGGGCTTCGCCCAATCCGTCGCCGCCTACTGGATCGACCCGCTCTTTGGCGGCGAACTGGCGTCACCGACGGTCATCATGCAGTCGATCGTCAATTCGGACCCACTGCTGGAGCGGCTGGCCGAGGACGAGCGGCAAGGCAAGATCTTCGCCGGCCATACGCGCAATCTCGATGGCTTTCTGAGAACCGATTTCGAAAAGCAGAACATCAAGTCGTTCCTGTCGGTATCGGTCTTCGCGCATGGCCATCTCTGGGGCACGCTGGCGGTCAATGACTGCGTCAACGAGCGCGAATGGACCGACGAGGAAGAGGCGACGCTGCACATCATTGCGCTGGCCATCGGCGATGCCATCGAACGCTCGCCATCCGAAGCCCATGCCAGCGAGGTCATTCGCCGCACCATGCTGCAGGCCTCGCTCGACGCTATCGTCGTCATCGATGAGACCGGCTCTATCATCGAATTCAATCCGGCCGCCGAGAAGATGTTCGGCTTCCAGCGCAGCGACATCCTCGGCAAGGACCTGCTCGATACCATCGTGCCGATCTATTACCGAAAGGGCTATGCTTCGGGGGCCGAATACATGTCTGGCCGTGGGGCGCCGATGGTCGGCCAGCGGCTCGAGACGGTGACCCAGAACGCCGCCGGCGAAGTGTTCCCGATCGAGCTGACGGCGACCGAGATGCGGGTCGCCGACCGCCGCCTGATCTTCGGCTCCATCCGCGACCTGCGCGACAAGCTGCGCGCCGAGGAGGAGATTGGTCGCCAGCGCGAGAAGCTGCACCAGAACGAGAAGATGGCGGCGATGGGCTCGTTGCTGGCCGGCGTGTCGCATGAGCTCAACAACCCGCTGGCCGTGGTTGTGGCGCAATCGACGCTGCTGCACGAATTCGCCTCCGATCCGCAGACCAAGGTGCGCGCCGAGAAAGTCCGTGCCGCCGCCGAGCGCTGCGGCCGCATCGTCAAGAGCTTCCTGTCGATGGTGCGCCTTCATCCTGCGGCACAGGCCGAGACCGACCTCAACCAGGTGATCCGTGCAGCATTGGAAGTGACCGCCTATGGCGCGCGCTCGAGCGGCATCATCATCGACACCGACTTCGCCGCCGGCCCGCTGCTGGCCATGGCCGACGCCGACCACGTGACGCAGGTGGCGGCCAATTTCCTCATCAACAGCCAGCACGCTTTGGCCGGCATTGCCGGCGACCGGCTGATCAAGGTACGGACGTTCCGCAGCGACCGGGGCAACCCCTGCTTCTCGGTCGAGGACAATGGGCCCGGCGTGCCGGAAGCGATCCGCAACCGCATCTTCGAATCTTATTTCACCACCAAGCCTGTTGGCGTGGGCACCGGCATCGGTCTGTCGATCTCGAAATCGATCATCGAGCGGCACAATGGCAGTGTCTGGTTCGAGGAAGTGCTACCGAGAGGGGCGCGTTTTGTCGTCCAACTGCCCGCCATTGTAGCCGGCCTTGTTGCTGCCGGCGAGAACCAGCCGCGATCGAGCGGCCTGCGCCACGCCTTGATCATCGACGACGAGCCGGATGTCGCCGGCTCGCTCTCCGACATTCTCGAATTGATGGGCATCAAGTCGCGGATCGTCCCTGTCTGGGAATCGGGCGCCGCCACGTTGAGCGGCCACATGCCGCCGGACATCGTCTTTTCGGATTTGCGCATGCCCGGCATCAGCGGCATATCGATCTATCGTGAACTGCTCATCGAAAAGACCGACCTGGCGCGGCGTTTCGTGCTGGTCACCGGCGACCTGATCGGCGCGAAAGCCGAAATCGAGGCCCTGCCGGCACAGCAGCGGCCGCAGATCCTGGAAAAGCCGTTCAGCACGCTGGATGTGCGCAGTGTGCTGTCCGCCATTGCCGAACAGGCGGCAATAAAAGGATAAAAAAGAGGCCCCCAACCGATGTCGCGGCGGGAGCCGAAAGGAGCGCTGGAGGCGCTCGGGGAGGTCAGAGCACGATCCCCAAAGAGGGAACCGGTTTTCGGGATCATGCTTCGACAGAAATCAGAAAATGTTCGGCGTACCGGTTAACGGCGCGGCATTGGCGATCATGCGGATTGCGCGGCTCTTGTGTGCTCCGGACTGCTCGGCAATAGCGCGCAGGCAATCGATGCTCTCGGCGCCCCAGGCCTGCCCCCTGCAGGCAAAATCGGTCATCGGCATCGGCAGACGCGCGGTCCTGGTCGTCGTCTGCGCACCCTCGACGAGGTTGGCCGGTGGATTCAACGAAGCGAAGGCTGGCCCGATTGTCGGCGTGAACGCCATTCCGATGAAGGCGCAAGCAGCCAGCACCATGAACATCGCCATGGGGTGGTCGCTGGCCCGCTGGCGCAGCGCCAGTTTCGGACGGCGGTCATTGCGCTCTGGAGCTTGAAGGCGGCTCTCGCCGCGGATCGCCTGGATTTTCGCATGCATTGCCTTCCCCTTCGCTGAGTTTCTTTTAGTGATGAAACGAATTTAATCGCACTTGGTAACGGGCGGATGATACGGATAGCTTGCCCGTGTAACAGCATCGCAACACTGGAAACGGGCATATTCGGGCAAAACCGGCCACAGCCGCATAGGCTGGTCTGTATTGCGAAGCTGTTTCATGCGCGCGCTCGGGATATTTCTGGAACGTCGATATCCGGCAGCAAAGCCCAAACCTCGGCCCGCGAACTATGAGCAACCTCACACTCCGGACAGGGAAGCAGCAATTTTTGCGGGAAACGGGTGAGATTTTGTCAGCATCGAGCGCTGCCCCCTCGCCCAAGACACGCGTTCCACAAGCCAGGTTAAGGCTCGGAATTTCCGGGATTTTCCTCAGTTGCATCGGTCGAAAATCGACTTCGGCACGGATGAGCAAAAGTTCGATACTTTCACAAGCCATTGCATTTCAATGAAAAATATGATTTTATTGAATGAGTATTCAATAAAAAGAAGAGACGTTTTATGAACCCGCACCTCCGTGACGTGGCGATCCCCAACGATTGGGACCGGCGGGGACTACCGGGCTGGAGTTACCATTCCGATGCCCTTCTCGAACTCGAGAAGGAGCACGTCTTCCGCAACCACTGGCAGATCGTTGGACATGTCTCCGACATTCCGAATGCCGGCGACTATCTGACCATGGACGTCGTCGGCGAGCGCGCCTTGATCGTGCGCGGCAAGGATGGCGTCGTGCGCGGTTTCAACAACATGTGCCGCCACCGCGGCAGCCGCGTCGTCGCCGACAGCCAGGGCAATTGCAAGAACGCGCTGGTGTGCCCGTTCCACGGCTGGGTCTACAATCTCGACGGCACGCTGCGTGGTGCCGCACGCCCGCGCTCCTTCCCCGACCTCGACAAGACCGAGTTCGGCTTGATGCCGCTCGATCTGGAAATCTGGATGGGCTTCATCTTCATCCGCTTCCGCAATGGCGGGCCGCAGCCTTCGGTCGCCGAGCTGATGAAGCCGATCGAGCCCGAATTCGCGCATTACAACGCCGCCGACATGGTGCCCTCCTGGGGCATCTGGAACCAGAAGACTCCGGTCAACTGGAAGTCGGTGCGCGACGTCGACAATGAGGGCTATCACGTCGCCATGGCGCATCCCGCCTTGCAGGATCTTTATGGCGCCACCTATTTCGACGAGCCCTTCATCAACGGCGTGTCGCGCTCCTTCGCCACCTACAACCCGCATGCCGGCCGGCGCTGGAGCGTCAGGAACTACGTCAAGATCGCGCCCGAGCCGACGCATCTACCCGACTATCTGAAGAAGGCATGGGTCTATTACGGCATCTTCCCCAATGCGGTCATTTCGGTGATGCCGGAATCGGTGCAGTTCTATCAGGAGTTTCCGCTGTCGACGGGTGAGACGCTGCTGCGCGGCGCCATCTACCGCTACCGCGACGAAAGCCGCGAGCAGGCCGCCGCCCGCTACCTCTCCTTCCGCATCGACCGCGACACCATGTCGGAAGATGTGCAGCTCTCGGTATGGTCGAACGAATCCATGCTGTCCGAAGCCTTCGAGGGTTTCTATCTCTCCGATCTCGAATATGGCGTGCGCACCCACCACGACCATCTGCGCAAGATGCTGCCGGTGCTGGGCCTGGAAACCGCGCCCGAGGAGAAGGACATGTGGAATTTGAACGATGCGCTGAGGTCGCGGTCGTAGCCAAGCTGCCGATCTCCCCGTGGGGGGAGATTGGCTGTTATCCTCGCCACACGCCCTCTTTCCTCAAATCATCCATCGTCCTTGAAATGCCTTCCCGCAGGATGCCGACCATGTCGTCGATCTGCTCGCGGGTGATGATCAGCGGCGGCGACATCACGCACATGTTGATCAGCGGCCGGACCAAGAGGCCAAGTTCGTGGCAATGGGCGTCGATGCGCTTGCCGACATCCTTGTCGAGCTGCAGCGGATCCTTGCTTTCGCGGTCCGCCACGCATTCGACGCAGCCCATCAATCCCATCCCGCGCACCTCGCCGACCAGCGGCAGTTCTTCCAGTGTCTTCAGTTGCGCCTGAAAATAGGGCGCGACCGCCTGCGTGTGGGCAAGCACGCCCTCTTCAAGCAGATCGAGGTTTTTCAGCGCCACCGCGCAGCCGACCGGATGGCTGGTGTAGGTCAGGCCATGGCCGAACATCGCGTCGGGATGGTTCGAGCGGCGCAGCTCTTCCAGCAACCGCTCCGAAATGATGACGCCGCCGAGCGGGAAATAGCCCGAGGTAATGCCCTTGGCGAAAGTGATCATGTCAGGATCGATGCCGAACACGTCGCCGGAGGCAAAGACATGGCCAAGCCGGCCGAATGCCGTCACCACCTCGTCGGACACATAGAGGATGTCGTTGTCGCGGCAGATCTCGCGGATACGCTTGAGGTAGCCGTCGGGCGGCACCACGACGCCGCCGGATGCCTGTACCGGCTCGCCGACGAAAGCACCGATCCGCTCAGTGCCGACGCGGGCGATCGTGTCGCGGAACTGATCGACCAGGAAATCGGTGAAGGCGGCAAGGCTCATGCCGTGCGGGCGGCGGAACGGATCGGGCGAGGACAGCTTGATGACCAGTTCGTCGGCGCCGTCCATCCAGTCGCGGTCGCGCGGGCGGCCGTTGAGCGAGGCCGACAGATAGGTCGAGCCGTGATAGGCGCCGCCGCGGCTCAGGATCAGCTTCTTTTCCGGCCGGCCGCGCACATTGTTGTAGAACTGCATGAAGCGCAGCGCCGTCTCTACGGCCGAAGAGCCGCCGGTGGTGTAGAAGACATGGCTGAGATCGCCCGGCGCGTGGCCGGCGATGCGCATGGCAAGTTCCGCCGACGGCGCGTTCATCGTGTACCACGGCGTGTTGTAGGACAGCGCCATCGCCTGGTCGTACATCACCTTGGCGAGCTCCTCCCGGCGGTGGCCCACATTGACGCACCACATGCCGGCCGGCCCGTCGATCAGCCGCTTGCCGGTGCTGTCGGTGATGTAGATGCCGTCGCCTTCGCCGATCAGCGCGCGTGCTTCGGCACCGACCGAACCGGCGAACGGCCAGGGCTGGATGAGATGGCGCTTGGCCAGTTCGACGGCATCGTCGCCGGGCTCCGCGCCGGCCATCTCGGTCGCCTTCAGGTCCCTTGCCGCAGCCATCATCGCCTCACATTGCTTCACAAATTTTCATCGGACATGAAGTGAGATGCCAAGCATTGGAAACAGCGGCTTTCTTCACTTCATTTTGAATGTCCGTTCAATCAATATTGCAGAATTAGCGCTTGATTTCAATCCAAGGATGCGCGCATGATGAAAGAAAGCCGGCAAGGGGAACAGGCAGCTGGCGTCAGCACAATGGGATACCGCATGGCGGGACAGTCCAGGCCAGCAACCGAGATCACACCCGGAGCCCTGCCCCCCGGAGCCTGGCAATGACGGCGGCCGCGGAAGGGTCGCCCCCGTTGCGCATGACGCGGGCCAGACGAAATGCCCTTCTGCAGTCCGAACCCGTACAGGGCCTCGCCCTGATCAGCCCGACCTTCATCTACGCGCTCATCCTTCTGGTGCTGCCGATCCTGGTGGTCATCGCGCATTCCTTCTGGACGCAGCACTACCTGACCATCGACCGCACCTTCACGCTGGAAAACTACCGCGTTGCGCTGACCGAGCCGATCTACCGTGATCTGCTATGGCGCTCGCTCTACATCTCGCTGACGGTCAGCCTGCTCACCGTCCTTTTGGCCTATCCGATCGCCTATTTCATTTCCTTCCACGGCGGACGCCACAAGAGCCTGTGGCTGTTCCTCATCACCATCCCGTTCTGGACCAGCTATCTGCTGCGGGTGATGTCGTGGAAGGTCATCCTCGGCTATAACGGCGTGCTCAATTCCGGCCTGATGGGCCTCGGCATCATCGACGAGCCGTCGACCGCGCTGCTCTACAATTCGAGCGCCGTCATCATCACGCTCACCCATGCCTGGGCGGCCTTCGCCATCCTGCCGATCTTCGTCTCGCTGGAGAAGGTCGACCGCACGCTGGTCGAAGCGGCCACCGATCTCGGCGACGGCCCGTTGCGCTCGTTCCTGCGCGTGACCTTGCCGCTGTCGGCGCCAGGCGTCATCTCGGCGGCGCTGATCGTCATGATCCCGACCGTCGGCGACTACGTCACGCCGAAGCTCGTCGGCGGCAAGGATGGCGTCATGATCGCCAACGCCATCCAGGCGCAATTCGGCAAGGCCTCCAACTGGCCGCTGGGTGCCGCGCTTTCCGTCACCACCATGCTGATCGTGACGTTGATGGCGGGCGCCACGGTGCTGATCATCCGTGCCGTGCAGAGGCTGGCGCGATGATTGCGGTGCGGCGCTTCCTGTCCGGCGGCTGGCTGGCGACCTATGCGTTTCTCTACGTCGCGTTCCTCTATCTGCCAGTGATCTTCCTGCCGATCTTCTCGGTCAACACGGCGGCGACACCGAAATTTCCGCTCACCGGCTTCACCTTGCATTGGTATGAGGATTTGCCGCGCACGCCGGCTTTGCTCGACGCCGCCTGGAACAGCCTGATCGTCGGCGTGTCGGCCGCCGTCCTGTCCACCCTGCTTGGCATCCTCGCCGCGCGCTCGATCACCCGCTATCGTTACCCCGGCCGCAGCACCATTCACGGGCTGATCATGGCGCCGCTGGTGCTGCCAGAGGTGATCGTCGCCATCTCCATGCTGCTGGTGATGCTGCAGCTTGGCCTCAGCCTGTCGCTGTTCACCGTCGTGCTCGGCCATGTGCTGGTCTGCATTCCCTATTCGATGACGGTGCTGACCTCCGGCTTCGAGGGCTTCGACCGCAGCCTGGAAGAGGCCTCCGCCGACCTCGGCGAAAGCGCCTTCGGCACCTTCCGGCGGGTGACGCTGCCGATGGTGGCGCCGGCCATCATCTCCAGCCTGCTGGTCTGCTTCACCATTTCGCTCGACGAATTCATCATCGCCTTCTTCCTGACCGGCACTGAAGCGACGCTGCCTATCTACATCTGGGGCCAGTTGCGCTTCGCGGCCAAGCTGCCCGGCGTGCTGGCGCTGGGCACGCTGCTTCTGGTTGCCTCCTTCCTGCTGATGACCGTCGCTGAAATCCTGCGTCGCCGCGCCGCCAGACGCACCCAGAACGAGGGAGGCCTCTATGCCTGAGCAGCAGCAACGATCCATGATCGAGATCAAGAACGTTACCCGCAGCTATGGGGCGTTCAAAGCGCTCGACGACGCCTCGCTGACCATCCGGGAAGGCGAGTTCTTCTCGTTGCTCGGCCCATCCGGTTGCGGCAAGACCACGCTGTTGCGCATGATCGCCGGTTTCGACAATCCGACCAGCGGGTCGATCTCTGTCGGCGGTCAGCCGATGGAGGGCATCCCCGCCAACCGCCGGCCGACCAACATGGTCTTCCAGAGCTATGCGATCTTCCCGCATCTCAATGTCGAACAGAACGTCGCCTATGGGCTGAAGCGGCTGAAGCTGCAGGGCGGCGAGGAGAAGCGCCGGGTCGAGGAGGCGCTGGCGCAGGTCTCGCTGACCGGCCTCGGCAAGCGCCTGGCGACAGAACTTTCCGGCGGCCAGCGGCAGCGCGTGGCGCTGGCGCGCGCGCTGGTGATGCGTCCCAAGGTGCTGCTGCTCGACGAGCCGCTGTCGGCGCTCGACAAGAAACTGCGCGAGCAGATGCAGGTCGAACTGCGCCGCTTGCAGCAGGCGGTCGGCATCACCTTCGTGCTGGTCACCCACGACCAGTATGAGGCGCTTGCCATGTCCGACCGCATCGCCGTGATGTTCGGCGGCAAGATCGCGCAGGTCGCTTCGCCGAAGGAGATCTACCAGCGGCCGGTCACCCGCCAGGTCGCCGACTTCCTCGGCGGCATGAATTTCGTCAAGGCTCAGATCGTCGAGGAAAACGGCGCGTCGCTGGTCGTCGACACGCTGGGCTTCGGCCGCATCAAGACTGACAAGCCCAAGGCTTTCGTGCGCAATGGCAGCGGTGCCACGCTCGGCATCAGGCCGGAGCGGCTGCGTGTGCTGTGGGACAATGCGACCGCCAAGTTCGAGGTCGCCGGCAAGGTGGTCGAACGCCACTATTTCGGCGAGATCACCCATCTGATCGTCGAGATACCGGGCCTGGAGAAACCCCTGTCGGTGACCGAGACCAACGATTTCGGCGCCGACGACATCCCGGTCGGCACCTCGATCCGCCTCGCCTACGATCCGGAAGCGCTGGTCGCGATGGCCGACTGAAGCTCGGCGATGATCTTGCGCGCGGCGATGCGCCCGGCAACGATCGCGCCTTCGACATAGCCCGGAAATGACGGTGATAGTTCCGAACTGGCGAAATACACGGGTGGCGCGCCGGCCAGGATGGTACGCTCAGCGTCGACAGCCGTCACGTCGACGATGAGGTCGCTGTAGGCGCCGCCACTCCAGCGATCATCCGTCCAGTCGCGATAGCTGAAATCCAGGACGTCTGCCGCCTCCGGGCCAAGGGCGTCCTTCAGCCTTGCCGTCACTTCGGCGCGCAGCGCCATTTCGCCAAGCGTATGCCAACGCAGCGCCAGCGGACCGCCGACGAAGACGACAAGCGCGGCATGGTCCGCATCCTTGCTGGCATCGCAGGCAAACAGGCCGGGCAGATCTCGCCACATCACCATGCCGCACAAGTCGCGATCGCGCCAGAACGGCATGGCATAGCGCACCTGGATCTTGATCACCGCTCCGCTTTTCCACACGCCAAGTGCTTTCCCGAGCACAGCCGGCAAGGCAGGTGCGAAATCGAGTTTCGCGGCCGTTGCCGGTGGCACGGCAATCAACGCCGCCCGTGCTTCGACAATGCCGTTGAGCGAGACTGTGCGAACACCATATTGTCCATGTTCGATGTGCGTGACCGGTTCGTTCAGCCGCACCCGGCCAATGAGATCCCCGGCCAGATCCTCGGCCAGCGACTGCATGGTGTCGCGCAGGAAGTATTGCAGCTCCGGCACCTCGTTGGTGATGCGCCGGTCATTGTCGATCAGGTGCCACAGCGGCATCTTGTCGAGCGCCAGGCACCACAGGCCTTCGATCATCGACCGGAAGGCCGCCTTGGCATCGGTTGCGTCCTTCTGGCGATCGAGCCAGACGTTGACGGTCAGCCTTGCTATCGAGGGATCGTTCGGCTCGATCCTGTTCATGCGCTCGCGGATTGCCATTGCGCCATGATAGGTCCGCTCGGCCTGTTCGACCGACATCGATGGATGGGTGATGAAATCGCCATTCACATAGGTCTCAACGAAGGTCTTGCCACGTGCCCCGGCCAGCGCCATCACCTCCGGCATGTCTTCGCAGAAGAACTGACCTCCACTGTCGAGCCGCTCGCCAAGCCCGTCCAGAACGGCTTCCACCCGCCCGCCGACGCGGTCGCGCGCTTCGAGCAACAGAAAGCCGATGCCGGCTGCCTTCAGTTCGAGCGCCGCCGACAGGCCGGTGAAGCCGGCGCCGACGATGACGACATCGGTTTTTTCCAGTTCGCCCCTCAATAGCCGGCCTTGATCTTCTCGAATTCGGCGACCATGCGCTGCTTGAGTTCCGGCGCCACCGGCTGCTGGAACAGCGTCTTGTCGAGAAACTTGTCGAGATTGTCGAAACCGCGATCGACCAGCACCTTGTGGTCTATCGCTGCCATGCCGGCGCCATTGCCATGGCCATAGCCGAAGGTCTTGACCATGTAGTCCGACACGCCGGGTGCGTTGACGGCGCTCAGGAATTCATAGGCCTCATCGAGCTTGTCAGGTGCGTCCTTCATCAGCACATAGCCGCACACCCAGGTCGAAATCCCTTCCTTGGTGTCGCGGTTCATGGCGATCGGCATGTCTTGTCCCTTGAGCGTGACAAAGGTCTCGTTCCAGCCCCAGACGAGATCGACCTCATTGCCGATAAAAGCCTGGTTGAGGTCGGTGTCGTCGGTCCAGTAGAAGCGGATGTTCTTGTGCACATCGCGCAGGAAAGCGGATGCCTCCTGGAACTGCGCATCGGTCATCTTGGTCCAGTCCTTGAGGCCGATCACCAGGCTCGCCAGCGCATAGGCATCATCGACATTGTCGCCGATGGTGACGCGGCCCTTGAACTTGGGATCGGCGAAGATCCTGAGCGACTGCGCCTCTTCAGCCGTCACCTTGTCGGTGCGGTAAAGCAGTGAGGTGTTGCCCCAGTCGAACGGCATGAACCAAGCCTTGCCGTCGGCTGTGGTAGCGAGATCCTTCATCGCCATGATGCCGGGATTGAGGTCCTTCCAGCCTGCTATCCTGGAGGTGTCGAGCGGCTGCAGCATGCCGGCCTCGCGCCATTTGACCACGCTTTGCGAGCAAGGGTGGGCGATGTCGGCCTTGAAGCCCGCCCGCATCTTCTCGAAGGCTTCATCCTCGTCGCCGAAGAAAGCGAAGGTCGGCTCGGCACCGTATCTGGCGGTGTAGGCGGGGTGCAGGAGCGGATCTTCATAGCCCGACCAGTCGAACACGACGAGATCGCCGCCGCCTTCGGCGAAGGCATGGACCGCACCGGCGCCGATCATGCACGCGGCAGCAAGGGCAAGGCGGCGTAACACTGACGTCATGGCGCGAGACTCCCCCATCGCGAAAAAACTGCTGCGACGTTAGGAGAATTCGGCTCACTTGGCGAGCCCGTCCGCCCGCCATGTCGGCGGGCAAACGGTCAATCGAAACAGGCCTCAATACCCGGCTTTGATCTTCTCGAATTCGGCGATCATCTTGAGCTTGAGGTCGGGTGGCACTGGCGACTGGAACAGCGTCTTGTCGACGAATTTCTGCACGTCGTCATAGCCCTTTTCCTTCAGCACCGCCTGGTCGACGCCGGCCATGCCCTTGGCGTTGGCCTGGCCATAGCCCCAATCCTTGACCAGCACCTTGGCGGTCTCCGGATCGTTGACGGCGTTCAGATAATCATAGGCCTTGTCGATATTGCCGGGCGCGTCCTTGAACAGCACATAGCCGCAGACCCAGGTCGAGATGCCTTCGTCGGTGTCCTTCTTCGCCATGATCGGCACGCCGGCTGCGACCGACTGCACGGTTGCATCATTCCAGGCCCAGGCGAGGTCGACCTCACCGCCGCTCAGCAGCTGCACGACGTCGGTGGTGTCGGTCCAATAGGAGCGGACGTTCTTGTGCACCTGGCGCAGGAAGTCGGACGCCTGCTTGAACTGGTCGTCGGTCATCTTGGTCCAGTCCTTGACGCCGATGGCGAGGCTCGCCAGCGCATAGGCATCGTCGACATTGTCGCCGATCGACACCCTGCCCTTGAACTTGGGATCGGCGAAAGCCTTCAGCGATTGCACGTCCTTGGCGTCGATCTTGGAGGTGTTGTAGGTGAGCTGGGTGTTGCCCCAGTCCCAGGGCATGAACCACGCCTTGCCATCTGGTGTGGTGGCAAGATCCTTCATCGCCATGATGCCGGGATTGAGGTCTTTCCAGCCCGTGATCTTCGACGTGTCGAGCGGCTGCAGCAGGCCGGCCTCGCGCCATTTCACCACGCTTTGCGAGCAGGGGTGGCCGAGATCGGCCTTGAAGCCGGAGCGAACCTTCTCGAACGCTTCGTCCTCGTCGCCGAAGAAGGCGAAGGTCGGCGAGTCGCCGTTCTTCTCGACATATTTCGGGTGGAAGCTCGGGTCCTCGTAGCCGGACCAGTCGAACACGATCAGGTCCTTGTCGGCGGCGACCGCAAGTGCCGCGGCCGAAGCCGCCAGCGCACCAGTCAGCGCCAGGGTCAATGTCAGGCGTCGGGTCAGTTTCTTCATTGTTCCATCCTCTATCTGTTCTGGTGTTCTTATGGTTTTGTCGCGCCGACGGCCTTCGACGGATAGTGTTTCGGGAAGGCCACCGACAGGAATTCATTGGCCGCCTGCAAGGCGGTTTCGCGCGTGGTGTCCTCGGTCCCCATCATCAACCGCAGCCACAGCCCTTCCAGCATCGCGCTGAGTGCCAGAGCCATGACCTGCGGCTCATAGGCATAGAGGCCACTTTGCTTGAGCGTCGCGCACAGGTCGATGAAGATGGTCTGATAGACGGCGTCGCGCGCGCTGCTCAGCGCCTGGTAGGTCGGCCGCGACTTGGCCTCGCCCCAGAAGGCGCACCAGGCGGCGAGCTTGCGCTTGTTGCAGATCGAGCGGTCGAAATCGGCGGAGACCAGCGCCTGAAGCTGATCGGCGGGATCATCGCCTGCTTTCTGCAGGGCGTTGCGCCAATGCGCCGAATACTCGTCATACATATGCTGCAAGGTCGCGATGAGCAGCTTTTCCTTGCTCTCGAAATGGAAATTGACGATGCCGCGCGACAGGCCGGCGCCATCGGCGACATCGGCCATCGTCGTTTCCGAATAGCCGCGCTTGGCGAGCGAATCGATCGTCGCCTCGATGAGCTGAAGCTGCCTGACCTCCTTCGAGGCCTTGCGTCCACGCTTCTCGGCCTCGCTTTTCCGCACCGATTCAAGGAGAGCTTCCTTGGCGACTGCTGTCTTCATGGGTCTGATGTTCTCCAGCATCGCCGGCTATTCAACCGGCCTTCGACCGCGAAGATGAGTGGGACGGTGCTCACCACTGTCAAGCACCTTTTGCATGGCTTCCCAGGTTCGTATGTTCTTGTCGACATAGGCTGCGCCAACCGCGGCCGCGACCGTCGGATAGAGCGGTCCCTTCAGCCTTTCCAGCTCGCCGCGCGCGACGTCGCGATACCAGGGATTGCGGTCCCTGACGGTGACATCGGCAAAGCCGGCACTCCGCATAGCCTGCGCATAGCGCGCCGGCGACGCCATGGCGAAGGACAGCCCTTCCGCCGCGATATAGGCCTTCATCTCGGGTGACGGTTCGCCGTCATGCGAGATCATCCAGTTGGAGGCAGCAAAGACGCCGCCCGGCCTGAGCACCCGAAAGACTTCGGCAAACAGCGCATCCTTGTCAGGCACATGCAGCAGCGCATCCTTGGAGAAGACGACGTCGAAGGAGCGATCGGCGAAAGGCAGTGATCCCGGTGGCGCCTGGATGAAGCTGACACGATCCGCGAGTCCGCGCGCCGCGGCACGCAGTTTCGCCGTTTCGATCACCGGCTGTTCGACATCGAAGCCGGTGGCGTGGGCGGCACCGTGGCGCTCGACCAGATGCAGTGTGATGCCGCCGGAGCCACAGCCGATGTCGAGGATCGTCTTGCCCTTAAGCGAAAGCCCTTCGACCACCCGGTCGACCTCGTCCGGTCCGCCCGGCGACAGATAACCGTCACCCCACAGCGCCTCGAGGAAGCGGATGGCAGTGTCGTCATACTCCGGCCCGGCATCTGCCGTCTCAATCATCGGATGTCGTCCCCGTCAGCCGATTTAAGCACTTTGGAATGCCGGCAAAGCGTATCCCAAGGATGAGAAAACGCAACACCATTTGTTGAACATTCATTCAGTATGGCTGGACAGAATGGCTGGTGCCGTGCCAAATTCCGCGCATTCGGGGAACAGATCACGCAAAAATGAAGAGCGGGTCAGAATGAAGACTGGGCCAAAATGAAAGCTTGGGACGCGATCATCATCGGCGGCGGGCACAACGGACTGGTCAATGCCTGCTACCTGCAGCGCGCCGGGCTCGACGTGCTGGTGGTCGAGAAGAACGACTGGGTCGGCGGTGCCGCCACCAGCCGCGAGCTGACGCCGGGCTTCCTCTACTCCAACTGCTCCTATGTCTGCTCGCTGTTTCGCCCCGAGATCATGCGCGACCTCGAACTGCCGCGCTTCGGGCTGCAGGTCATCTCCTACGAGGGCGGCGCGGTGTTCACGCGCGACGGCGACTATCTCGCCAATTACCGCGACCACGATGCCCACCGGCGCGAGTTCGCCCGCTTCTCCAAGCGCGATGCCGAAGCCTATGACCGCTATGCCCGCGACGTGACGCGGCAGTGCCGCTTCATCCAGCCGCTGTTGATGCGCACCGCGCCCGACCCGACCAGCCTGCGGCCGCGCGACCTCGGCGAGTTGCTTTATCTTGGCAAGAAATTCGCCGGCCTGTCGGCGCAGGAAATGGCGCTGACGCTGCGCTTTTGGACGATGTCGATCTCGGAGTTCCTCGACGAGTATTTCGAGACCGACGTCATCAAGGCGAACTTCGCTCTGTCCGGCATCATCGGCACCGCGCTTGGTCCAATGTCCCCGGGCACGGCTTACGTGCTTTTGCACCACTATATGGGCGAGGTCGATGGCTCGGTCGGCGCCTGGGGCTATGCGCGCGGCGGCATGGGCGCGGTGACCAAGGCACTGGCCGCGTCGTTCAAGGCATCGGGCGGAACCATCCGCATCGGCGCCGAGGTCGACCATGTGCTGGTCGGCCGAGGAAAAGCCAAGGGCGTGGTGCTGGCCGGCGGCGAGGAGATTTACAGCAAGCTCGTCGTCTCCAATGCCGACGTAAAGCGCACCTTCCTCAAGCTCGTCGAGGAAAAGGAACTGCCCGACATCTTCCTGCGCCGGGTCAGGAACTTCAAGATCCGCGGCTCCTCCGGCAAGGTCAACATCGCGCTCGATTCGCTGCCGGAATTCCCGGCGTTGCCGAAGGATTCGCCGGTCTATCGCGGCGACATGCATTTCACCGATTCGGTGGAGCGCATGGAGCGCGCCTATGACGACTGGAAGGCTGGCCGCTGGTCGGCCGATCCCTTCCTCGACATGGTCATCCCGACGACGCTCGACCCGACCATGGCGCCACCCGGCAAGCATTTCATGAGCTGCTTCGTGCAATACGCGCCGCCCAAGATCGGCGGCCGCGAGTGGACCGATGCCGACCGCGACGGCTTCGCCGATAGCGTGATTGCGCAGATCGCTGAATACTCGCCGGGTTTCCGCGACCGCATCGTCCATATGGAGGTGCGCACGCCGCGCGAGATCGAGGCCGAGGTCGGCCTCACCGAGGGCAACATCTTCCAGGGCGAACTGACCTTCGACCAGCTTCTGTTCAACCGCCCGGTGCCGGGCTACGCGCAATACCGTTCGCCGCTCAGTGGGCTCTACATGTGCGGCTCCTCGACTCACCCTGGCGGCGGCGTCATGGGCGCCCCAGGCCGCAACGCCGCGGCGGAAATCCTGCGCGATCTTGCCAAGTCCACCTCGCATATGAGCCCGTCCCATGACGTCATTTGAAACAATCGTCATTGGCGGCGGCCACAACGGCCTCGTCGCTGCCGCCACGCTGGCCAGAGCCGGCCGCAAGGTGCTGGTGCTGGAAGCCGGCACCGAAGTCGGCGGCGCCGCGCGCACCGAGGAATTCGCGCCGGGCTTTCGTGTCTCGTCCATCGCCCATCTGCTGAACCGGCTGCATCCCGATGTGGTGAAGACGCTCGAGTTGGAAAAGCACGGCCTGCGATTCGGCCGCGTCGACTTCATGCCGTCGGTGGCTTTGTCGAAAGACGGCCCGCCACTTGTCCTGCATGGCGCTTATGGCGAGGTGCTGACTGGCGCCAGTTCGTCCGAGCAATCCGCCTGGAAGGGATTGCGCGGGCAGCTGCTGCGCTATGCCGGCATATTGAAACCATTCCTGTCCCGCCGGCCGCCCGATCTCGCCGGCATATCGCTGCTGGAAGCAGCTTCACTCGGTCAGACCGCGCTGGCGCTGAAGAAGCTCGGCAAGGAAGATATGCGCGACTTCCTGCGCGTGCTGCTGATGAACGTTGCCGACCTGCTCGACGAACAGCTTGCCGATATCAGGCTGAAAGGCCTGCTTGCTTTCGATGCGACGCTGGGCAGCCACCTCGGCCCGCGCTCGCCGACCTCGCTGCTCGGCCTCTACTATCGTCTGGCTGGCGAGACTGGTGGTGCGGCCGGCGCGCAAGTCCTGCCGCAAGGCGGCATGGGCGCGGTCGTCGCCGCCATTCGTGCCTCGGCGGAGAAGGCTGGCGTCGAAATCCGCACATCGGCGCCCGTAGCAAAAATCATCGTCGAGAAAAGCCGCGTCGTCGGTGTCGCGCTCGACAATGGCGAGGTGTTGCGCGCGAACACGATCGTCTCCGCCATCAACCCGGCGACGACTTTCCTCGACCTCGTCGGACCGCGCGAGATCGACACCGGCTTCGTGCGCAAGGTGAAAAACATCCGCATGAAGGGCGATGCCGCCAAGCTTAATCTGGCACTCGACCGGCCGCCGCAATTCACCGGTGTCGATGCCGCCGGCCACAAGGGCCGGCTGGTCATTGCGCCCTCACCCGATCACGTCGAGCGCGCCTTCAACCCATCCAAATATGGCGAGTTCTCACCCGAGCCGGTGATGGAGATCACGCTGCCAAGCCTCGCCGACCCGTCGCTCGCGCCCAGTGGCGCCTGCGTGCTGTCCGCGGTCGTGCAATACGCGCCCTATGCCCTGAAAGAGGGTTGGGATGCCGGCAAGCCGAAATTCCTCAAGGCGATCATGGCGCAACTCGAGTCTCACGCCCCAGGCATCGGCAAAAGCGTTGTCCACGCCGAGCTTCTGACGCCAGCCGACATCGAGACACGCTACCGCATGCCGGGCGGCCATTGGCATCACGGCGAATTGCAGGCCGACCAGATGCTGGTCTCGCGCCCCGTAACCGGCTGGTCCGGCTACGACACGCCGCTCGAAGGGCTGTTCCTGGCCGGCGCCGGCTCGCATCCCGGCGGCGGCGTCTCCGGCGCGCCCGGCCTCAATGCCGCGCGGCGCATCATTGCGATGAAGGGATAAGCCATGGCCCAGGCAACCAGAAAGCCCATCGCAAGGAGAGTCGACACGGCTGTTTCCGCTCGCATCGCCGCCCAATCTCATTTCCGGACGCTGCGTCCGGGCACGCCGTTCCAGCCGCGCATCGACGCGCTGGCCAAAACCCAGGACTGGTACAATTGGGCCGGCTACCGCGCGCCCCATTCGCTGTGGGACGAGGAGCTCGAATATTTCGCCATCCGCAGCCAGGCGGCGCTGTTCGACATTTCGCCAATGACCAAATACCGGATCGAGGGGCCGGACGCCGAAGCCTTGCTCAATCGTGTCACGCTGCGCGACGTCACCAAGCTCAGACCCGGCCGCGTCCATTACACCGCCTGGTGTGACGACGAGGGCTTTGTCCTCGACGACGGCACGCTGTTCCGCCTGTCGCCGACACGCTTCCGCCTGTGTTCGCAGGAGCGGCATCTGCCCTGGCTGCTCGACAGCGCCGTTGGTTTCGATGTGGTTGTCGAGGAAGAGACTGAAGCCGTTGCAGGCCTCGCCTTGCAAGGGCCGACCTCCTTTGCAGTGCTGCGCGATGCCGGCTTCGCCGGTGTCGAAAGGCTGAAAATATTCGACCTGGCCGATTTCCCGCATGATGGCGGCCCCAAGGGAAACACCCAAGTCACCATTTCGCGAACCGGCTTTACCGGTGATCTCGGCTACGAGCTGTTCGTGTCGGCCGACAAGGCGCTGAGCCTGTGGGATCGGCTGATGACCTCAGGCGAACTGCGCGGCATCCGCGCCATCGGCTACACCGCGCTCAACCGCGCCCGTCTGGAGGCCGGGCTGATCGTTGCCAATGCGGATTTCACAACCGCCGAGCACGCCATCCGCGCCGACCGCCTGCGCATGCCCGACGAGATCGGGCTCGGCTTCATGATCGATCTGGAAAAGGGCCATTTCAACGGCCGCCGTGCCATCCTCGAGGCGAGAGCGAAACGCAAATTGCGCTATGTGCTGGTCGGGCTGGAGATCGAGGGCAACATCCCGGCCGAACACGCCATCGTCTACCACAAGAAAGCCCGAGAGGTTGGCCTGGTCAGCGCCGCCATGTGGTCACCGATGGCCAAGCGCAACATCGCCATCGCCTCGCTGGCGCGGCCGTACGGTGATACCATGGTCGAGGACCTCTGGGTCGAGATCTACGCCATGCGCGAGTTGCAGTATCAGAAGCTGATGAAGCGGGCCAAGGTGGTGGCGCGGCCGTTCATCAAGCTCGACCGCCGTACCGCCAATCCACCGGCGGACTTCTGACCATGACCGACGAAGCCGACAAGCCTGGAGAAGATGGGGAAACAGCCGAACAGTGGGAGCTGGTCAACACGCCGCTCGGCGAGAAATGGTCGGGCCGCACGCGCTATGCCGCCGCCATGTTCTTCTACAAGCGCGACGAGATGAGCGCCGAGACGCTCGAAGTCTACCGCATTTGCGCGCGGCTCGATTCAGAAGATCCGCTGCCGATCATCCGCGATCGCGGCGTCGGCAAGGACTGGCTGAAGCGCATGGGCTTCCAATAGATCGTTCTAACCTATGGTTTTCTCGAGCATGCCCAGCCAGTTGCGATAGGCGATCTTTTCGATCAGCGCGCGGCCGAAGCCACGCGCCGCCAAGGCATCGATCAGCTTCGGCAGGCCGGCAACGTCGCCGATGACGGCCGGGATCATGGCGCCGTCGAAATCGGAGCCGAGGCCGACGCCGTCTTCACCCAAAGCCTGCAGCAGCGAATCGACATGGCGCACCATGATGTCGAGGCTGGTGTCGGCATTCATGCGGCCGTCCTCGCGCAGGAAGCCGGTGGCGAAATTCAGCCCGACCATGCCGCCGGACTCGCGGATCGCGCCGAGCTGCCAGTCGGTGAGGTTGCGTGAATGGCCGCAGATCGCATGCACGTTGGAGTGGGTGGCGACCAGCGGCGCATCGCTGAGCGCGGCAACGTCGCGAAAACCCTTCTCGTTGAGATGCGAGAGGTCGATCATGATCTTCAGCTGGTTGCAGGCCTTGACCAGCGCCTTGCCCGCATCGGTCAGGCCAGGCCCGGTGTCGGGCGAGGACGGAAAGCGGAACGGCACGCCGTGGCCGAAAGCATTAGGCCGGCTCCAGACGATGCCGAGCGAGCGCAGGCCGGCGGCATGCAGCACGTCGAGCATGGTGAGTTCGGGATCGATCGCCTCGACCCCTTCTATATGGAACACCGCCGCGATCGAACCCTGCGCCATGGCGTTGCGCACATCGCCGGCACTGCGGCAGACGGTGAGCGCTCCGGCCCGTTCCAGCCTAAACAGGATCGAGGCCATCGCGATCGTCGAGGTCAGCGCGTCATTGCGCGGGACCTCGGGCGGCAGCGGCTCGGCAGCGCTCGGCGCCAAGGGCACGGCGCTGCGCCTGGATTTCTCGACTGGCGGCGGGAAGATGGCGAACATGCCGCCGGCAAAGCCACCGGCTTTGGCACGCGGCAGGTCGATATGGCCGCCCGATTTCCCCTCGATGAACAGCTTTTCGACGTCCGTGTCTTTTGACTGGTAGAGTCTGAGCAACGTATCGTTGTGGCCGTCGAAGACGGGAACGAGGTCGGTTTCGGTCATAGGGGGATCATTCGGTTCGTTTGTCGGCAAGGGGCTGAGATATATCATATCTACTTAGGCAGGATGCGCCACCCGCGCAAATGCCAAAGCCACCCCGATGGGGTGGCAGCCGCTTGCCGCGCCGTTTCCGAGCGACGAAATCCTACTGCTTCAGCACGTCGGCCCATTCCTGATGGCGGCGGAACTGGGCGTTGGCGAAGGGACAGAGCGGGATGATTTTCTTGCCCGCCGCGCGCGCATCCTCGACGGCGCGGGTGACGAGCCGGAGCCCGGCACCCTGGCCACGAAATGCGTCCGGCACTTCGGTGTGGTCGATGATGATCTGGTGTTCGCCGATCTTGGTGAAGGTCATCTCGGCCTCGGCACCGCCGGGTCCGCGCAGGACATAGCGACCCTTGGAACCGCGATCCTCAAGTTCGATCTCAGGCAGTTGGTCAGGCATCGCTATACTCCCTGGCTGACACCGGCAAAGAAAAGTCGCGCCGCTTCGATCTCGTTTGGCCGCACCTCGTGCCCGCCTTCATGCCATTCCACTGTGACATCGGCACCGTCGGCACGCAAATAGGCTTCGAGCCGCGTGGTCAGGTTCGGCGGGCAGATCGGATCGCGCTTGCCGGCGGTCAGCAGAATATGGCGGCCGGCGAGGCTGCCCTTCACCTGCGGTTCGAATGGGATCAGCGGATGCATCAGCACCGCAGCGTCGAACAGCAGCGGTGCCGCAAACACCACCGAGGCCAGGACGTTGGCGCCATTGGAGTAGCCAAGGCCCAGCACGGATGACGGCTTTGCCGCCCCGACATGGGCCGCCTCGACATGGGCCTTGAGGAAGCCCGCCATCTTGTCCGTCGCCCGTGCCAGATCGTCCATGTCGTAGACGCCCTCGCCGGTGCGGCGAAAGAAGCGCGCAGCACCCTGTTCCGACACATCGCCGCGCGGCGAGATGATGGTTGCCTGGGGCGCGAGATCGCGCCCCAGCGACAGAAGCTGGTTCTCATCGGCTCCCGTGCCATGGAAGACGAACAGCAGCGGACCGCCCGGCGAACCGGGCAGCAGCTTGTGGATGTAAGCGTCCTTGCTCATGGCCTCAGCCTTCCAGCTTCTGCAGGTGTTGTTCGAGATAGGGCCGCAGGTGCTGGTGCTGCGTCGGCAGCTTCAGCGCCTCGCCGAGATGAGCGGTGTCCTCATCGCGATCGAAACCCGGCTCGTTGGTGGCGACTTCGAACAGCACGCCACCCGGCGTGCGGAAATAGATCGCCCAGAAATAGTCGCGGTCGATCACCGGCGTCACGCCATAGCCGGTATCCATCAACGCCTTACGCACTTCGAGCTGCTTGGCGCGATTCTCGACGGCGAAAGCGACGTGATGGACGGAGCCGGCGCCGAGATCGGCGAAGGCAGCAGCCGGCAGCGATTCGATGTCGACGACATCGGCGCCGTTGCCATTCTTCAGCGCCAGCCGCCTGACGTTGCCGGACTTGTCGACTTCCTCATAGCCCATGAACTTCAGCAGCTCCTCAGTGGCGCCACCGTCCTTCAGCCGGAGCGACACCGAGTGGAAGCCTCGGATCGCCTCATCAGTGGGAACACCGCCTTTCGCCCATGGCGCTCTGCTGTCAGCCTTGCCCTCGACCAGCGCGAAACCGTCGCCATCGGGACCGGCAAAGGCCAGACGCTTCTCGCCGAAGCTCTCCTCGCGGGAAACACCGATGACGCCCTCATCGGCAAAACGCTTCTCCCAGTAGGCGAGCGTGCCTTCCGGCACCGAGTAGACCGTCGTGCCGACTTCGCCGACGCCATGCCGGCCCTTGCCGATGTCGGGGAACGGGAAATAGGTCATAACCGAACCGGGCGTTCCGGCCTCGTCGCCGTAGTAGAGGTGGTAAACATCAGGCGCATCGAAATTGACGGTCTTCTTGACCCGGCGCTGGCCGAGCTTCTTGGTGAAGAACTCATTGTTCTGGCGGGCATCCCTGGCCATCGATGTGACGTGATGCAGCCCTTTGATCTGGTCGAGCATTGTCTTGCTCCTTCCCTTGGTGCTTGTGCGGCCCTCGCCGCTGTCCACGCCAATATGAGGACGCGACCGCTCCAGGCAAAGGCGGCAAACACAGAATGGACTGTGCTGCAAAAGTGAACACTGGAAAGCAGTTTGTTCACCAATTGACTCACATGACAGGCTTGCGCCGGCGCCAGAATTCGGTTCCATGAGCGGCGTTCGACCATCCTGGGACAGAGTATCGCGCGTGATTGGAAAAGCCAGGCGGCCTAACATTCTGCTGATCACATGCGACCAGTGGCGCGGAGACTGTCTGTCGTCCGCGGGCCATCCGGTTGTGAAGACGCCGAATGCCGACGCGCTGGCCGCCGAGGGTGTGTTGTTCAAGCGGCATTATGGCGGTGCGGCGCCCTGCTCGCCGGCCCGCGCCTGCCTCTACACTGGCCTCTACCAGATGAACAACCGCGTCTGCCGCAATGGCACGCCACTCGATGCCCGCCACGGCAACATCGCGCTGCACGCGCGCGCCCTCGGCTATGATCCGACGCTGTTCGGCTACACCGACGTCTCGCTCGACCCACGCCTGCTGGCGCCAGGCGACCCGCGCCTGCAGAGCTATGAGGGTGTGCTGCCGGGCTTTACGGTGCGCCAGTTGCTGCCCGAACATCAGAAACAGTGGCTGTCCTGGCTGAAGCAGCGGGGTATCGATATCAGCGCCGGATCTCCCGACATCCATCGACCGGTGAACAGCGACAAGGCCGGCACTGTCAGCAACGCACCGCCCGTCTATTCCAGCGACGAAACTCCAGCCGCCTTCCTGACAGGCGAATTCACGCGCTGGCTTGGCGAGCAGGACGACGCCGTACCGTGGTTCGCACATCTTTCCTTCATCAGCCCGCACCCGCCCTTTATTGTGCCGGAACCCTACAACACGATGTATCAACCTGCCGACGGCCCGGCCTTCCGACGCGTGGCAAGCTGGCAGGAAGAGGCGCAGAGCCATCCCTACCTCGCCTATGACATTGGCCAACAGAAGCAGGCCAAGTTCCGTCCCGACGCCCGTGGCACGGTACATGACTGGAGCGATGACGATTTCCGCCGCATCCGGGCGATCTATTACGGCATGATCTCCGAGGTCGACGCGCAGCTCGGCCGCGTCTGGCAAGCGGTCAAGGCCGCGGGCGCGTGGGACGACACCATCATCGTGCTGACGTCAGATCACGCCGAGATGATGGGCGACCATTTCATGCTGGGCAAGGGCGGCTACTTCGACGGCAGCTACCACATTCCGCTGATCATCCGCGATCCGCGCCACGGCCAGGCGGCCGGCGGGAGCATCGATCGCTTCACCGAAGCGGTGGACATTGCGCCGACGCTTCTCGACCTGCTTGGCGAAGACCCCGCACCACATCTCGATGGTTATTCGCTGGAGCCGTTCCTGAACGGCCGGAGCCCTGCAGCCTGGCGCGATGCCGCGCATTGGGAGTTCGATTTCCGCTCGATTGCTGAAGGCGAAGCCGAACACCATTTCGGCATCACCTCACGCCAATGCAACCTCGCCGTCATCCGCACGGAAAAATTCAAATATGTGCATTTCGGCGGCAACCTGCCGCCACTGCTGTTCGACCTGGAAACAGATCCGGGTGAATTGAACAACCTGGCCAAGCACCCAGCTTATCTGGCCGTGCGGCTGGAGTTCGCCGAACGGCTTCTCGCCTGGCGGGCTGAGCATCTTGACCAGTCGCTAGCGCTGGCTGAACTTACGGAGCACGGCGTTGTCGGCCACGTGGCTGGGCCAGCAAGGGAATAGGGCAGTAGGGAAATCAAACCGGTAAGACGACCGTCCAACCCTACTGCCCTACTTTCCTACTTCACAATCAAGCGCTGCTGGTCCCGCTTCTCGGCATAACTGCCCTTGTCATAGGCGGTTTGAGCCTCGAGCTGTTCCTTGGTGAAGGTCGTGTACAGGTACTTCTTGCCGTCCTTGTCGGTCATGAATTTGAGATTATCCACGCCGACCGCGACTTCCTTTTCGCCGATGCCGAGGAAACCGCCGACATCGACGATCACCGCGTCGGCCTTGTTGTCGGGCGCGAGCACGACATCGCCGATTTCGCCGACCTTGGCGTCGTCGGCGCCGTAGACAGTGGTGCCCTTCAGATCGTCGGCACGGATCTCGCCAACCGGCATTTCCGTCAGCGTCGACTTGTCGATAGCTGCCGTCTGCGTCTGGTCGGGAGCCGAGGCATCAGGGGTCGTCACTGCCGGAGCCACGGCCGTCTTGTCCGCGGGAGCGGCAGCAGGAGCCGTAGCGTCGGACGGCACAGCGGCCGGGGCGGTGGCAGCCGGTTCATTGGATGCCGTTGTCGCGGGTACCGGATCATAGGTCTTGCGGTTGAAATCCGGCTGCGCCTGCAGCTCTTCCTTGGTGGTCTGGGCCACCAGCCAGCGGTCGCCATTCTTCTCGGCCCACTGCGCCTTGGAGAAATCATAGGTGACATTCTTGGCCCCGAGGCCAAGGAAACCGCCGACGCCGATGACCAGCGACTCGGCCTTGCCTTCCCTGGTCAGAACGATGTCGTTGACGCTGCCGATGTTCTGCGCGTCATCACCGGTGCCGTTGTAGACGGTTTCGCCGATGATGTTGGTGGCAAGGTTGCCGTCAGCCCGCTTCACCGGTTCCGCCGAAGCGGCGTTCAGGTCGACAGGCTTCTGCACCGTATCCGTCGTCGCGGGTGCCGCCGGCGCTGCTGCGTCAGTCGATGCGGCAGGTGCCGGGACCGGGCCATAAGCCTTGCTGTCGAACTCCGGATGCGCCGTCAGCTCGTCCTTGGTCGTCTTGGCGACCAGCCAGCGATCGCCGTTCTTCTCGGCCCATTGCAGCTTGTCATAGTCGAAAGCGACATTCTTCGCTCCGACACCCAGAAAGCCGCCGACGCCGATGACGACGGATTTCGCCTGGCCATCCTTGTCGAAGACGACGTCGCTGACCTTGCCGATGTTCTCGGCATCATCGCCAGTGCCGTTATAGACGGATTCACCGATGATGTTGGTGACGATGCTGCCCTCGGCGCGCGACACCGGAGCTGCGGCGGGCTCCTGCACGGCAGGGGCATCCGCAGGTGCTGGGGTTGTCGCGCTCTGCGCATAAGCGCCGGTCGCGATCAGTGTTGCGAGTGCGGTCGTGGCTAAAAGATTGCGGATCATGATAGTCTCTCCTGGTGCGTGATCTTCATGCACGCCGCGCCCGGTTGAACCGTCGCTGGGGAGATCGGACGCGGCATCTACACGTTCACAACGTCGTGACCATGCTGTTGTTCCGACAAAAAGCCCTGCGGATCTCAAGACGAAAACACGGGATGGTTGATCGTTCGGATTAACGACGCCGCTTGCCAACGGAACCTTTCTACCGCCGCCGCGTTTCAGCCTCCGGCTGGGCGCGTCCCGGCCTGTTTTTGGCTGACACAGTGGAGTGGGGCATGAAATTCGCAGCGGTGCTGAACCGGGACGGCGGCACCTTGCGGACGATTGACCTTGCCGCTTTCTCCGACAAGATGCACCAGGCGCTGGAGACGGCAGGTCACTCTCTCAGCATCCAGATTGTCGCCGGCAAGGATGTCGTGGAAACGCTCGACAGCGTGGCTTCACGCCGCTCCGTCGACGTCGTGCTGGCCGGCGGCGGCGACGGGACAATTTCTGCCGCGGCCGCCCGGCTGATGGGGACGAAGAAGGCGCTTGCCATATTGCCGGCCGGCACCATGAACCTGTTCGCGCGCGGGCTGGGCATTCCGCAGTCCCTGGATGCCGCGCTGAAATCCTTCACTGATGGCGAAATCATCGCGGTTGACATGGCGACCGCCAACGGCCGGCCGTTCGTTCACCAGTTCTCGATCGGCATGCATGCCAAGATGGTGCAGCTGCGCCAGAAGATGGAGTTTGGTTCTCGCCTGGGAAAGATCCGTGCCTCGGCCAGGGCGGCTTGGGCGACGATCAACAATCCACCGGCGATGAACGTGACGCTCAGCATCGGCGAAGCCGAGATGGCGGCCCGCATCACCGGCATCGGCATCACCAACAATTTGTTCGGCGAAGGCCATTTGCCTTACGCCGACAACCCGGTGGGCGGCGTGCTTGGCGTCTATGTCACGGTGGCGCAGCAGCGCGCGGAACTGGTCAAGTTCTTCTTCAACGTGGCGCGCGGCAAATGGCGCGACAACGAACATGTCGAAATCCATCAGGCGGGTAGGACGGTCCTGAAAATCCACTCGGGGAGCCGGAAGTTTCGCGCCGTGATGGACGGAGAACTGGTCAGGCTTGAGCGTGAAACGACGATCGAAATCCAGCCGGGCGCGCTCAATGTCCTGGTGCCGGCCAGCGTCGCCGAGGCAAAGGCTGCCTGATGCGTTTCGAACCCATTGCCGCCGACAAGCTAGCCGCTGGGAACACTGCCCTGTTGGGTCGTGTCCTTCTTGATCAATTCGCCATAAATCTCGGCCGCCCCCCAAGCGACAAAGGCCAGCAGCAACGCAGCGATCAGAATGCGCAGACCATGCCGGCCCCAGCGCCCCTGACGGGCTTTGTCCTCAGGAATGATCTTGATCATGGTCGGCCCTCGGATCGGTTTGCGCCAGTTGCGCGTCCGGCAAAACAACATGGTCGGGTAACGGTTCCTCGCTAGGATGGTTCCGGCCGGCCGGCTGGTTCTGGATCGACAGACCGGCGAAGCGACGACGAAGACCAAGACTGGGCAACGGGGACCTGGGTGAATAACAAGGCGGAAAGAGTGCCGGATCTGCCGGCTGACGTTGCGCTGGCGGTCAGTGCCGAAGACCGGCTGGCCGTGCTGCACGGGCTGGAGATGCTGGATACGGCGGCCGACCCGGATTTCGACCGGATCAGCAGCCTTGCCGCGGCGGTGATGCAGGCGCCTATAGCCTTGGTCACGCTGGTCGACCACGAGCGGCAGTGGTTCAAATCCTGCTTCGGCCTGGACCAGACCGAAACCGCGACCGACATCTCCTTTTGCGCTCATGCGATTGCCGCCGGCGAAGAGCCGATGGTGGTGGCGGATGCAACGACGGACCCACGTTTCAAGGCCAACCCACTGGTCACCGGCAAGCATCATGTCCGCTTCTATGCCGGCGCGCCGATGGTCGTGGCAGGTGCCCGCATCGGCACACTCTGCGTGCTCGACCGCAAGCCGCATGCCTTTCCATCCCGTGCCGAGCTCGACCAGTTGAAGGCGCTCGCCGGCCTCGCCGCCAGCCTGTTCACCTTGAAGGACGCGACCCGCAGCGGCGCCATCGCCGAGGCCGCACTGGCGCGTGAGGAAAAACGGCGCGCCATCGCGCTCGATGCGGCGTCGCTCGCCAGCTGGGCGTGGGACATCCGCACCGACATCATCGAATGCGACACCTTGCTGGCGGAGCTGTTCAACCTGCCGCACTCGAACCGGTTGCGGGCGCGCGACATCCTCACCGCCATCGATCCGCGCGACGTCTACCAGACCGAAACCCGCTTTCGCGACGCCTTGACCGGCAGCGACGACTATTTCGGCGAATACCGGGTGAAGGGCTTTCATCCGCCGCGCTGGCTCGCCACGCGCGGCCGTGTCATCGAGCGTGACGGCGACGGCAAGCCGACGCTGATCTTCGGCGTCAACTACGACATCTCAGAGCGCAAGCTAGGCGACGAACGGCAACGGCTGCTGCTGCGTGAGCTCAACCATCGCGTCAAGAATACGCTGGCGACCGTCCAGGCGCTGGCGACGCAGACCGTGCGCCATGCCCGCCAGCCGAGCCAGTTCCTCGAGGCCTTCGGCGCGCGGCTTCAGGCCCTGGGCATCGCCCACAATCTGTTGTCGGACCGCGAGTGGCGCGGCATCGGCATCCGCGAACTCGTCCAGATTGAGGTCAGGCCATTCGAAACGGCCGAGCAGCCGCGCATGACGATCTCCGGCGACGACTTGCTGCTGTCGCCCGACCAGGCCGTCGGGCTTGGCCTGATCCTGCATGAACTGGGCCAGCAATGCACTGCAATATGGATCGCTGTCGGTGGTATCAGGCAAGGTTGATCTCGGCTGGAAGACGCAAGGCAGGAAGGGTGCCCGGCGCCTTGTGCTGACCTGGCGCGAAAGCGGCGGCCCGCAGGTCACCCCGCCGGAACGGCACGGCTTCGGCTCGATCCTCATCCGCCGCAGCCTTGCCAAGGTCATTTCAAGCGAAGTGACCCATGAGTTCCGGCCGGAAGGGGTGTTTGCCGAAATATCGATGCCGCTGGAAGATCTGTCGAAGTGATCGGCCATGAAACACAGTTCTATTTCCGGTCGCTCTCATCCGGATCGTCGGATTTCACATTCTCGCGGTAGATCGCGTAAGCCGCGAGCGCCAAGGCCGGACCCAGAATGACGCCGAGACCGCCTTTTCCCTTGAGCAAGGTCGGCAGCACGGCGAGTGCGGCGGTGATGCCGATCGCCTTCATGTCGGCATTGCGGCGTTGCGCCCGACGCCGGGCGCGCGAGCCTGCGGATATCTGGTAAATCAGCAGGATCAGCCCGGCAAGCACCAGGAAACCGGCGCCAAAGCCCAGTGCGGCGGCAAGCGACCCGTAGCGCACCGCCGCCCAGATATAGGCTGCGCCGACCAGAAAGCCGAGACCACACAGCGCTGCCGACAGGGCGAGCCCATAAACGATTGCCGCCGTGCGCGCCCGGCGCATGGCGGCAACGGTTTCGCCCGAGGCGAGACCCGAAATCAGGGATGCGAGCATTCCCATCTGCAATGCGACTAGCGACGTGCGATGAGCGCGAAGAGGAAGCCGACGCCGGCAGCGATCGCCAGTGACGTCACCGGCTTTTCACGCACGCTTGCCATCATCTGCGCTTCGATGTCCTTGGCGTTGCTGCGCAGACTGTCGAAGGCTGCTTCGCCCTGCGCGCGCAGCTGCTCGACCCCTTCCGTGGCCGCGCGACGGGCAGTGCCATAGCCGTGCTCGCCGGTCTTGGCCAATTGCTTGGTGAGCTTGTCGATGTCGGCCTTCAATTGCCTGATGTCGGCTTCCAGGTCCGAATTTGCGCGGGCGTCGTTTGCGGTCTTTCCTGCGGCAGTTGCCATGGCTTAACTCCTTGTGATTGCTCGATTTCAAACGCGCCGTGCGCCTCAAGGTTCCGGCATTGGGGACAAAGTAGCCGAAAACGGATCCGCGCGCACCCGATCCGACGGCTCTGGCAAAAAGGCGCTTCGTCAAATCAGCGGCCGGCGCGCTTCGCCCAGCCCTTCCCATCCAGCCAGCCGCTTGAGTCCTTCGATGTCGGTGACCTCGCAACCGCCGTCGCGCCAGACGATCAGCTTGCGATCCATCAGCTTGCGGATCGTCTTGTTTGTATGAACCAGCGACAGGCCGAGGGTGTCGGCGATGTGTTGTTGCGTGATCGGTATCTGGATGGACTGTTTGCCGTTCAACCCGACGACCTTGGCCCGGCTGGCGATGAAGGCGATAAGATAGGCGGCGCGCTCAATCGCGCTGCGCCGCCCGAGGCTGAGCAGATTTTCATCCAGCATGCGCTCTTCGCGCGATGCGATCCAGGTGATGTCGTAGGCGAGCCCTGGATGATTGCGGTAGAGCTCGTGCAGATACTCACGCTCGAAAACGCACAGTAGCATCGGCGACAGGGCCTCGACGGAATGCTGCATCTCGCCCATCACACTGCCCTGCAGGCCGATCAGATCGCCGGGCATGAGATAGTTGAGGATCTGGCGGCGGCCGTCTCGCAACAGCTTGTAGCGGAACGCCCAGCCGGAGAGAACGGTGTAGAGATGGGCGCTGTGGCTACCCTCGACCAACACGGTAGCCCCCTTGTCGACGGCGAGTTCGCCCTTCTTGAATGTACTGATGAAGGCCAGCTCCTGTTTTTCGAAGTCGCGAAAAATCGGCAACGGCCGCAACGGGCAGTTCTCGCAAGGATATTGACGGCTGGAGAAGGCGCGACTGTTCTGGGCTGACATTTCGACCCCTCTTCGAAAGCCCGCTCTTTGGAAGAGCTGCATTTCAACGCGTTTCAAGGATTGAGGTTCCGCCACCGGCCACATGTCTTTTTTAAATGACAGCACGCCAATTAGCGATCATGACTCCATGCGTTTCAAGGAGTCGTTGCCTGTGCCCACATTGCTTGACGGATTGCGGATTCTCGTCCTGGAGGACGAATTTCTCATCGCCATGGATGTCGAGCAGCTTTGCCGTGATCATGGCGCCGGTGAGGTGGTCATCGCCCGCGATCTGACCGAGGTCGATGGCCGGGAGGTCGCGACGCAATTCGACGCAGCCATTGTCGACCTCATGCTAGGCGGCGCCTCGACACTCGATTTCGCCTCGGGGCTGCACGCGGCAGGCGTACCTTTCGTGTTTGCGTCAGGCTATTCGGATGCCGATGAAATCAAGGCATCCTTTCCGGGCGTCAGGCTGGTCGGCAAACCCTATTCGGGTGAAGACCTCGTGCAAGCGGTGGCGGCGGCCTGCGGACGCGCTTCTCCCGGTTGAGCGCGATCCCGATCTTTGCGGATCGCGCCTGGCGATCGCAAGTCAGCTGGCCTGAGAACCCGTTACCTGGGTCGAAATCGCATCCGGGCCATACTCGTCTTCGCCTGATATTTTCAGGATCTCCTGCAAGCGCGTGCGGGCTCGGCTGACGCGGCTCTTGATCGTCCCGACCGCGCAACCGCAAATCTCGGCGGCCTCCTCGTAGGAGAAACCCGACGCGCCAATGAGGATAATGGCTTCGCGCTGGTCCTCCGGCAATTGCTCCAGCGCCCCGCGAAAATCCTTCAGGTCGAGCTGACCATGCTGGGCCGGATGAACGGCAAGCCTAGCTGTCATGATGCCGTCGCTATCCTGCACTTCACGTCCACGCTTGCGCATCTGCGAATAGAATTCATTGCGCAGGATGGTGAAAAGCCATGCTTTGAGATTGGTGCCCGGCTGGAAGCTCTCGTGTTTGTCCCATGCCTTGACCAGCGTTTCCTGGACGAGGTCGTCGGCCTTGTCGGCGTTTTGCGTCAGCGACACCGCAAAGGCGCGCAGACTTGGGATTGCCCCAAGCAGATCTGTCTTGAAGCCTTGGGAGACCGCAGCCATGCCTCAGTCCTTCTTCTGTGCGGGTTCGGCCCGTTCCAGCTGGCTAAGCAACTGGGAAAAGCGATCCGGCACATCGTCGGAGATCAGCTCGTCGTAATATTGTTTGAGTTTGCGCCCGATTTCGGAGTTCGGCCCAAGGGCGTCACCGGAACCGTTCCGGCGCCTGCTCTCGGCGCCAGCCAGAATATCTTTCGTCATATCCTTCATTTCGCCCTTGTATTCCCAGCGCCCAAGCCGCTCACAATATTACTCAACACAACGCAAGCGACACCCTCGTCTGGTTGCCCATCCCGACCTCAAACGCCGTCCCCACGCATTAGTTCCATCAAGGCCGGAACTTTTTCTCAAGACCGGCGTTGTTTGACCGGGCTTGCAATCAGCTTGACCGGCAATCTATGCAATCACGTCATTCTGAGGGAGACGTCTTACCATGAGCTTATCCGCCACCATCGCGCCGAACCTGCCATTCCTGCGCCGCTTCTCGCGGGCCGTTTCCGGATCGCAGGAGAGTGGCGATGCGCTGGTCGCCGCGATGCTCGAAGCCATCATCGCCGATGTCGAAATCTTTCCTGAAGCATCGAGCGACCGCATCGCTCTGTATAAGGTTTTTGCCAAGCTGTTCACATCGGTGGCCATCCGCGTTCCCCAGGAGCACGCGCAATCAGCATGGGAACAGCGCGCCGCCGCCAATCTGAATGCAATCGCGCCGCGCCCGCGCCAGGCCTTCCTGCTCGTTGCCGTCGAAGGCTTCAGCGAGGACGAGGCGGCCGAGATCCTCGATGTCGGCGACCAGGAGTTTTCCGAGTTGCTTGCCCAGGCAAGCAACGAGATATCCCGCCAGGTGGCAACCGACGTGCTGATCATCGAGGATGAACCGCTGATCGCCATGGATATAGAAGAAATGGTCGAGAGCCTCGGGCACCGCGTCGTCGGAACGGCGCGCACCCATGCCGAGGCGGTGATGATGTTCGGCAAGACACGGCCGAAGATGGTGCTGGCCGACATCCAGCTTGCCGACGGCAGTTCGGGCATTGAAGCCGTGAACGAGATCCTGTCGTCGACATCGGTGCCGGTCATCTTCATCACCGCCTTTCCCGAGCGTCTGTTGACTGGCGAGCGTCCCGAGCCGGCCTTCCTGGTCACCAAGCCGTTCAATCCCGACATGGTCAAGGCGCTGATCAGCCAGGCGCTGTTCTTCGACCGTCAGGCGAAAGCCGCGGCATAGGCTCGCAGCACTCCTGACAGCACGGCACGACATTGAAGGCCGCTCGATGCGATACATCGGGCGGCCTTTTCGCAAGCCGGAACCGTCGTCGGCGAAATTCCCGCGCCTCCTGCTCCGAACGATTTGCAAGCATCGCCTTTTTCGGCAAAGGGTGGAACAAACCGCATCTACCCACGTTTTCATCACACCATTCGAAGGAGATGGATCATGCTTTACTGGGCGCTCGTATTTCTCGTCGTGGCGATCATCGCCGGCGCGCTTGGTTTCGGCGGCATCGCCGGTACGTCTGCCGGCATCGCGCAGATATTGTTTTTCATCTTCCTCGCTTTCTTGGTCATTTCGCTTCTCGCGGGCCTGTTCAAACGGGCATCGTGAGGACGAACGGCGACCGAACACTGGAAGCCGCACCCCTCAAACGGTTTCCAGCCACCGCCGGGCGGTATCCTGCAAAGGGCACCGTCCGGCGGACCGTTTTTTAGCGGCTGATTTTCGGGAAACCTCTTTTGGAACCCATTCAATCGTGAGCCGTTCAGCCTGAGTTGGGTGGACAGATTGGCCGATGCGTTCCAGAACCGGAGATAGGAAGGACGACGTGCAAAGCGATGAGGTCATCGCCCTGCATCCTGCCGAAAGCGGCATGCAGCTTGGCCGAGCTCTCCTTCATGCGTTGCACAATGCCGGTATTTCCGTTCTCTATCAGGATCGCGAGATGAAAACCGTATGGGCGCGCAACATGCGCGCGCCCTGGGTTTCCGACACCGCCGACAGCAACGGTATCCTGCCGGTGGCGCAGGCCGACCGCATCGGCGCGGCCAAGCGCGACGTCGTCGCATCCGGCAACCCACAACGTCTCGAGATCAGCGTTCCCGTCGAGGATGGCATCCGCTGGTTTCAAGTCTGGATCGATGCCGACCACGGCGATGGCGGCACGGTGCAAGGCGTCGTCACCACGATGGTCGAAACGACCGAACAGAAACGCCGTGAGCAGACGCTAACGACGCTGCTGCGCGAAGTCAGTCATCGCTCGAAGAACCTGCTGGCGATCATTCAAAGCATAGCCACCCAGACCGGGCGCTACTCCGACGGCATCGGTGATTTCCTGACACGCTTTCGCGGCCGGCTGCAGTCGTTGGCTTCGTCCCAGGATCTCGTCACCTCTTCCAACTGGCGAGGTGCCGCACTTCGCGAACTGGTATCGGGGCAGGTCGGCCGCTACGGCGGGGATCCGGTTCGCAGCCTGCGTTTTCAGGGAGCAAACCCCTATCTCAATCCGAACGCCGCCCTGCACATCGGCCTTGCCATGCATGAACTCGCCGTCAACTCGGTGAGTTATGGCGCGCTGTCACGGCCCGATGGATTCGTCGAGGTTACAGCCAACCTGACCGCCGACGACAACGGGACCTCCCTGTCGCTGACGTGGGCCGAAGCGATCGGAGCCAATGACAACAGGCGCAGCGAGAAGCGCTTTGGCAGTGTCGCGCTCGAACGGGTCGTGCCGGCATCGCTGAATGGCACGGCGACGCTTGAAATCGCGGCTGGTCGCCTCGAGTACCGCCTTGTCGTTCCACACGGCAATTTCGAGACGGATTGAGCGACCCGCATCTGCGCCAGGTCCTTAACCAGCTGTTCACCATAAAAGCCGATGCTGTATTTCCCAGATACCGCTGGAACCTGTTGCACCGTCGGACATTTCCGCAGCAGGACTTGCAGCATGGTGCGGGAGGAATGCCTTGACGGTTGCCGACATGAACAGACTGGAACAGGCCGCTCGGATCTCCATGGGCGCGTTTGAAGACTCCGAGACATCCGCGCCGCCGCTGCCTCCTGTTCCTCACGCTTCCTTGCGCCTTGTCGCTCTGGCTCTAACCGCGCTTGTCGTCGCGGTCGTCCTCTTCCAGCTGGCTTACTGACCTCCGCGCGCTGCGGCCCTCCGATCACTCCATGTTAATTCGCTGGTAGGTCTTGCAGTGCAGGAACTTTGCGGAATGTGGACCGTTACTGTGGCGAGAGGACGTTTTCGCCATGGAACACATCGCCGCATTGCTGCTGGTCATCGGCTGCTCAAACACGATGGCCGATTGCCGTGAGCTTCAGGTCCCTGTCAGTGTTTTCGAAACCGCCGACCAATGTGTCGCCGAACGGCCATTCGCCATGGGTGACGTGCAGGGGCAAGCCCAGCACATCGTCGCCAAGTGCCTTGCGGTCGACCCGGGGCTAGAAGATGACTACGATCAGGTCGTGTGGAAGGTTGGTCGGGACGGCAGTCTTGACGCATCGTTGGAAATCTCAAATATCATGGTTGCGTCGAACATGACGCGTCCCGAAAAAGACTATCTTAGCCAACAATAAATTCAGGCGGGCAAAGGGCGCCATTTCATGCTAAATGGCGGTCGGAGCTTATTTAAAGTGAGGACAAAAAGTGAGGAGTGACTCTATGCGGAAGATACTTATTGCCATGGTTGCTGTGGTCGCGGTCAGCGGCTGCACCTCGACGGAGCAGGACGTGGTTGGCGGCGGCTTGATCGGCGCTGGTGTCGGCGGCCTGGTCGGCGGCGGCAAGGGCGCGCTGATCGGCGCGGCAGTTGGTGCCGGTTCCGGCCTGCTGGTGCGCAACCTGCGCAATGGCTATTGCCAGTATCGCGATCATCGCGGCCGGATCTACACGGCGCGCTGCAACTAGTTCGGCGATAATTGAAACGATCCGGAGACCGGCCTGCCGGCCTCCGGATTTTCTATGTCTGGATGCTTGATCCTGGCCGCCTGACGATCGCCGTCAACTTGCCAGGGGAATTTTGATTTCGACGTTCAGCCCATTGGCCCGGAAATCACGCTTGATCGTACCGCGCAATTCGCGCGTGACGTTGAGATCGATCAGCTTGGTGCCGAATCCGGTCTTGGCGGGCGCTTCGAGTTTCTTCTGCCCGGTTTCGCGCCAGTTGAGAGCCAGCATCCTGTCGCGCCCGCGCCCTTCGACCGACCAGTCCACCTTCAGCGCCCCAACGGAATTGCCGGCTTCGCCGTATTTCAGCGCATTCGTCGCCAGTTCGTGGAAGGTTAGGCCCAGCGCTTGCGTCGTGGTTTCGTCGAGCAGCACCTGTGGCCCCGACAACAGCTCATCGGGCAGCTCCTTGCCGAACACCTGCCCTAGCTCGATGCGCAGGAGATCGCCAAGATCGGCCTTCTGCCAGCGCGAGCGCGTCAGCATGTCCTGGGATGCCGCCATCGCCTGCAGCCTGGCCGAGAAGGATGCGGAAAACTCGTTGACGTCAGTGGCCCGCGATGCCGTCTGGCGTGCGATCGCCAGCACCCTGGTGATCGAATTCTTGATGCGATGCTTCATCTCCTGCAGCATCAGGTCTTTTTCGAGCAGGCTCTTTTCCGTCGTTTCGTGCAAGCGCGACGCCGCCTCATAGGCCCGCTCCTGATACCGCGCCACCAGCGCGATGGCGCCCGCCAGCAACAGGCCGAACAGCCCCAGCATCACCGGAATGGCGCGCGACGACGGCTGCGAGAAGGCGCTCGTCGGCCGGAACAGGACAGTCCATGGCCGGCCGGCCACCATGATCTTGCGGGTGACCAGCAGCCTGTCCCCGAAGGTCGAAGCCGGGGGCGTCTCCGAGCGGAACAACAGATTGTCGCCGTTCACCGCGCCCTCGCCGTCGTAGATTTCGGTGTTGACCGGAAGCAGCGGCGACCGGCTGAGCGCGGTCTGGAACAGGTCGCGAGCCCGAAAGGCCGCATAGAGAAAACCCGCCGTGGAGGATCTGGACGCATTGATGACGTCGGGCGCGGTTTCGACATTGAGCCGCACGAAGACGAGGAAGCCGGTGAACGTCTGCGCGGCACCCGTGTCCTGGCCCAGCTGCACCAGCCCGCTGGCGTGCTGGTGGTCATCCGACATCGCCTTTTCAATCGCCGCGCGCCGCACCGGTTCGCTGAACATGTCGTAGCCGATGCTACCCTGGTTGGACGGGTCGAGCGGCTCGAACAGCACGATGGGGGTGCGCCAGGGCTGCGTGGTGTCAGGATAGATTGGATGGTTGACGCCATGGTCGCGCAGCATATCGCGTTCGACCGCCGCCTCGTCTCCGGCCTTCGCCAGCCTGACATAGCCGATGCCGCGCAAGCCGGCAAAATTGTTGTCGACATCGAGCGCTTTGAAGAACGCCTTGAACTCGTTGCCGGAAATATCGCCGTTGCGGGCGTCGAACAGGGCCTGCGTCGAGCGCAGCAGCGACAAATGCAGGTCGATGCGGCTCTCGATCCGGTTGAGCGCGTCGTCGGCCGTCGCTTCGAACTTGATGCGGGCGGCCTCTTGCGTCGCGAAATAGGCAAACCCCGCCATCGTCATGCTGATCAGCGCAACGGCGATGAACGCGACGATTGGAAAAAGCTTCTTCAACGGATGATGTGGTCCCTGAGCGAATTGAGACCTTTATGGGCAAGTCGCCGCGCCAACACAATGGCAAGGCCAAGCCATGCTGACGGCTGGCACATCACGTGATCGGCAACCCGCGATCTGGTCTGACCTCGGGCCGCAATCTTCAGCGGTCTCAGGCCGCGATCTTCAGCGCCCCCGGTCCAGGAATGGCGCCGGGCGGGCATTTGCCCAGAATGATCATGCCGAGCACCTCGTCCTGGGTCACGTCAGTGGTGCGGGCCGTGCCGACGACCTGGCCGTTCTTCATGACGCAGACCCGGTCGGCGAGCTCGAACACGTCGTGGATGTCGTGGCTGATCAGGAAGATGCCGATGCCGTCGGACTTGAGCTGCTTGACCAGTTCGCCGACCTGCGCCGTTTCCTGCGGACCAAGCGCTGCCGTCGGCTCATCCATGATCAGGATGCGTGCGTTGAACAGGATGGCGCGCGCGATCGCCACCGATTGCCGCTGTCCGCCCGACAGCTTGATCACCGGCTCCTTGAAGCGCTGGAAGCGGGGGTTGAGCCGGCCCATCACCTTGCGCGCCTCTGCCTCCATGGCGACGTCGTCGAGCGTGCCCCAGGCGGTCATCAACTCGCGGCCGAGGAAAAGGTTGGCGGCGGCGTCGACATTGTCGGCCAATGCCAGCGTCTGGTAGATCGTCTCGATGCCATACTTCTTGGCGTCGCGCGGGTTGGAGATCGATGCCTCCTCGCCATTGACGAAGATCTGGCCGGAGTCGCGCTTGTAGGCGCCGGACAGTATCTTGATCAGCGTCGACTTGCCGGCGCCATTATGGCCGAGCAGCGCCACGACCTCGCCCGGGAAGAGATCGATCGAGGCGTCGTCGACAGCGCGGATGCCGCCAAAGGCGATCGAGATGTTCCTCATGTCGATCAGCGCGGTGGCTGCAGGAGCAGTCTTGTCAGTCATGGCATGCCTCCTAGACGCGCTTGCGATAAACGGTGTCGAGCCAGACGGCGATGACCAGCACGGCGCCGACGACGATGCTCTGCAGCGGCGAGTCGACGCCGAGCAGCACCATGCCGGACTGCAGCGACTGCATCAGCAGCGCGCCAAGCATGGCACCGATGATCGTTCCCGAGCCACCGGCGAGCGATGTGCCGCCAATGACGGCGGCGGCAATGACCAGCAGTTCGTCCAGAGTTCCAAGCACGTTGGTCGCCGAATTCTGCCGGGCCGAGGAGATCGCGGCGGCGATCGTCGCCAGCACGCCCATGATCATGAACACCTTCATGGTGATCCAGCGCGTGTTGATGCCGGCGAGATTGGCAGCCTCGGGATTGCCGCCGATGGCAAAGACATAGCGGCCGAAACGGGTGCGGTTGGTGATGAAGGTCATGACCAGCCCGACGGCGATCGCCATCAACACCGGTATGGCTATGCCGTGAGCGATGAACAGGCCACCTTCGGGAACGGTGATGTTGTTGGCGGCCGCATATCTGTTCACGATGCCGATCGGCCAGGGATAGGAATTGGCGAGCCAGACCGCACCCATGATGACGGCGCAGGTGACGACGCCGAGCAGCGTCTCGGCCCAGATCGGACGCAGCGGAAAACGGAAACGCTTGCGCTGCACCCGCCCGTTGAACAGCGCAAACACCACGGCGAGGCAGGCGACGACCCCGACGACCCAGCTCCAGGTCGCGCCGATCGATCCCGATGGCCCGCCGCCCATGAGCTGAAAGGTGGCGTCAAGCGGTGCCACCGTCTGGCCTGATGTGACCCACCAGGCGGCACCGCGCCAGACCAGCAGTCCGCCCAGCGTCACGATAAAGGCGGGCACTTCGAGATATGCGATGACGAAGCCTTGAAAGGCCCCGATCAGCAGGCCGAGCGCCAGGCCGATGACCAATGCCAGGACCCAGATCCACGGATTGCCGAGTTCGAGCCCGACAAACCGGACCAGGAAATGCACCTGGGCAAAGCCCATCACCATGCCGATCAGGCCTTCGGCGGAACCGACGGAGAGGTCGATGTTGCGCATGACGATGACCAGCACCATGCCGCAGGCCATGATGGCGACCGCCGATGTCTGCACCGACAGATTCCACAGATTGCGCGGCGTGAGAAAGGTGCGGCTGTCGAAATCGAGCGGATTGACGCCAAGGCGCAGGCTGGAAATGACATGCAGCCCGATCCAGATGATCAGCAGGGCGCCGATCATGCCGAGCATGCGGGTATCGATCTCGGTCGCCTTCAGGAACCGGGCGACCGCGCCGAGTTCCGACGCACGTGCTGTGTCGGCCTGCGGGTTGGACGTCGTATCGGTCATGATTTCCTCCCACCGGCTGGCCGTCTGACGCGGATGCCGGAACCCAGCCTAGAAGCTATCCGCGTGATGCGGAAACACAAATCTTTTTGAGAAAACGCCGCGGCTTTTAGGCCGCGGCGTTCAGATATTTCGACGTGATCCAGATCAGTTGCAGGCCGCGACGGTGCCGGCGGCGACGCCCGCGCAGACTTCGTCCTTCTTGATCCAGCCGGCGTCGATGACCACGTTGAGATTGTCCTTGGTGATGGCAACCGGGGTCAGGAACAGCGACTTGACGGTGTTGCCGCCAGGCGTCGTGAAGTCCTTGGCGCCGGCGATGTCGCTCGTCTTCTTGCCGTCGGCGAGCTGCGAGGCGATCTCTGCGGCGTTCTTGCCGAGTTCGCGCGCGTCCTTCCACACCGACACGGTCTGCGTGCCGAGCGCGATGCGGTTCAGCGCGGCGTGATCGCCGTCCTGACCCGAGACCGGCACGGTGCCGGCAAGGCCCTGCGCCGTCAGCGCCGCGACGACGCCGCCGGCTGTGCCGTCATTGGCCGCGACCACGGCATCGACCTTGTTGTCGTTGGCGGTGAGGAACTGTTCCATGTTCTTCTGGGCGTTGGCGGGCAGCCAGCCGTCCGTATAGGCCTCGCCGACATTCTTGATCTTGCCGCTGTCGATGGCTTCCTTGAGCACTTCCATCGAGCCCGAGAACAGGAAGTCGGCATTCGGATCGGCACCCGAACCCTTGATGAAGACATAGTTGCCTTCCGGCTTGACCTTGAACACTTCGCGGGCCTGCATGCGGCCGACTTCCTTATTGTCGAAGGTCAGATAGAAGACGTCCTTGTTCTCGATCAGACGGTCATAGCCGACGACCGGAATACCTTCGTCCAGCGCCTTCTGCACCGCCGGGCCGATGGCCGAGGCATCCTGCGCCAGGATGATCAGCGAATTGGCGCCCTGCGAGATCAGGCTTTCGACATCGGTAAGCTGCTTGCCGGGATTGGACTGCGCATCGGCGGAGATGTACTTGTCGCCGGCGGCCTCGATCGCCGTCTTCATGGCGGCCTCGTCGGTCTTCCAGCGCTCTTCCTGGAAGTTGGACCACGAAACGCCAATGACCTTGTCCTTCGCCTGCGCAACCGACGCGAGCGTCAGCGACATGGCGGCACCCGCCAGGATGGCGGCTGTGAATCTTTTCATAATATCCTCCCTGCGCCGCGTATGGCGCGACCAAACTGACCCGAAGGCCGGCACAGAGGCTCTATTTTTTCGAGCCTCGAAAAAATACTGGTCCAACACCCGAACGCTGTCAACATTGATTCTGATGGATTTTGATGTGCTCGCGAATTTTTTTCGAGCTCCGGAATAAATAAATGACAGAGTGGGCGGCTTCTGCCAGTATTTGCCTGCGTTGCCGACAGCGTTCGAGGGGCACGGAGAGCCGCGGCGACCGGGAGGACTTGAGTAAACATGTCGGTCGGAATCCGCCACGACGATTTGCGCCGGCGCAACCGGGCGATGGTGATTGCGGCCGTGCGCCGCGCCGGACAACCATCACGCACCGAGATCGCCGCGACCACGGGCCTCAGCCACTCGACCATATCGGCGATCTCCTCCGACCTGATCGGCGAAGGCATCCTGACCGAAAGCAAACCAAGCGAGGCCGGCTCGCTCAAACGCGGCCGGCCGCAGGTCGGCCTCGGCCTCAATCCGGAAGCGGCGGCGGTGATGACCGTGGTGCTGTCGCTGAATTTTCTCTCCGTCGCCGTCATCGACTATGCCGGCCAAGTGATATCAGAGGAACAGCGCCGGCTGGACACATTGACGATGTCCCGCGAGGCGCTGATCGGCGAATGCGTCGCCATCGTGCGGCGCCGTCTTGAGGACCCCGACCTTGACGTCCGCAGCGTCGCCCGCATCGCGCTGGCGATCCAGGGCATCACCGACACCCGCGCCCGCGCCATGTTGTGGTCGCCGATCACGCCGCACACCGACATCGCCTTCGCCGACATACTCGAGGACGAGTTCGGCATCCCCGCCACCATGGAAAACGACTGCAACATGATGGCGATAGCGCTGCGATGGCGAGATCCTGATCGCTACCGCGACGATTTCATCGCCATCCTTTTGTCGCACGGCATCGGCATGGGCCTGGTGCTGAAGGGCGAGCTGTTCACCGGCACTCATTCCTCGGGCGGTGAGTTCGGCCACATGATCCATCAGCCGAACGGTGCGCTGTGTCGCTGCGGACGGCGCGGCTGCGTCGAAGCTTATGCCGGCAACTACGCCATCTGGCGCAACGCCAGGCAGTTGGGTGAGGACGCAGAACCCGTCGCCGATGTCAGCGACGCCGACATGCGCGCCTTGGCGACCGCGGCCCGCGAAAAGGATGGCCCCGAGCGCGAGGCCTATCGCAAGGCCGGCGAAGCGCTCGGCTACGGTCTCGGCAGCCTGTTCGCGCTGATCGATCCGGCGCCCGTTGCCATGGTCGGCGTCAGCGCCGCTGCCTTCGACCTGATCGAGCCCGCATTGCGCAAGGCGATTGCCCAGACCGCCGGCGGCCAGCACTCGAAATCGATTTCCTTCGACACCGAGCCGAACGAACTGCCGCTGATCCGCGAAGGCTGCGCCATGCGCGCGCTGACCTTCGTCGACCAGGAGATTTTTGCACCCGGCGCGCAGACGAGATCCGGCCTCACCGGCAAGAACGTGGCGTGAGTTCAAACGAGGGAGTTCAGTCTTCCCTGATCGCGTATCCGGCCCCACGAATGGTGCGGATGACATCCGGCATGCGGCCATTGTTGACCGCCTTGCGCAGCCGGCCGACATGCACATCGACCGTGCGCTCGTCGATATAGATCGTCTCGCCCCAGACATTGTCGAGCAGTTGGCTGCGCGAGAACACGCGGCCGGGATGGCGCATCATGAACTCGAGCAGGCGGAATTCGGTCGGCCCGAGCCGGATCTCGCTCTTCTTGCGATAGACCCGGTGCGACTCGCGATCGAGCACGATGTCGCCGACCTTGAGCACGCTGGACAGCACTTCCGGCTTGGCGCGGCGCAGCAGCGCCTTTACCCTAGCCATGAATTCCGGTGTCGAGAACGGCTTGACCAGATAGTCGTCGGCGCCGGTCGACAGGCCACGCACGCGGTCGCTTTCCTCGCCGCGCGCGGTCAGCATGATGATCGGCAGCCGCTCGGTCTCGGGACGCATTCTTAGCCGACGACAGAGTTCGATGCCGGAAACCGCAGGCACCATCCAGTCGAGCACCAGAAGGTCGGGAACGTTCTCCTGCAGCCGGATCTCGGCCTCGTCGCCGCGCGTCACCACCTCGACCTGGTAGCCTTCGGATTCGAGATTGTAGCGGAGCAGCACGCCTAGCGGCTCCTCATCCTCCACCACCATGATGCGTGGCGCGATCATAGACTGGTCACCCCTGTCGTCATGCCGCCGGCGCGGACATTGCCGTCTCGTCCTGCTTCGGACGATTGGCGGGCAGCTGCGTGCCGGTCAGAACATAATAGGCATTTTCGGCGATGTTGGTCACATGGTCACCGATGCGCTCGAGGTTCTTGGCGCAGAACAACAGATGCGTGCAGGCCGTGATGTTGCGCGGGTCTTCCATCATGTAGGTCAGGAGTTCGCGGAACACCGAGGTGTATTTGACGTCGATGCGTTCGTCGTCGGCACGCAGTTTTGCCAGGGCCGCGGCGTCGCGGGCCGCATACTCCTCGATCACGCCCTGCACCTGGATCAGCACCAGCTGCGCCATTGCGTCGATGGAATGCGACAACTCGCGCGGCGTGACGCTGAGGCCGACGGTGCCGACGCGCTTGGCGATGTTCTTGGCAAGGTCGCCGATGCGTTCGAGATCGCCGGCCATGCGGATCGAACCGACGACATGGCGCAGATCGTCGGCCATCGGCTGCCGCTTGGCGATCAAGGTGATGGCGCGGTCGTCGAGCTCGCGCTGGCGCGCATCCATGATCGCATCGTCGGAGACGACGCGCTGTGCCAGGGCGTTGTCGGAATTCAAAAGCGCCTTGGTGGCGCCACCGACCATCGAGCCGGCGAGATCGCCCATGTCACTGATGAGCCTGCTGATCTGTCCGAGATCCTCGTCGAAAGAAGCGACTGTGTGTTCGCCCATGATCTTGTCCCTCGTATGCCTGAACTCAGCCGAAGCGGCCGGTGATGTAGTCCTGCGTGCGCTTCTCGCGGGGCGACGTGAAGATCTTCTCGGTGCGGTCGAACTCGACCAGTTCGCCCAGATACATGAAGGCCGTCTGCTTCGACACGCGCGCCGCCTGCTGCATGTTGTGGGTGACGATGACGATCGTGTAGTCGGCTTGCAACTCGTCGATCAGCTCTTCGATCTTGGCGGTCGACAGCGGGTCAAGCGCCGAGGCCGGCTCGTCGAGCAGGATGACTTCCGGCTTCACCGCCACGGTGCGGGCGATGCAGAGCCGCTGCTGCTGGCCGCCGGAGAGGCTGAGGCCGCTGGCGTTGAGCTTGTCCTTGACCTCGGTCCAGAGTGCCGCGCGCTTCAGCGCCTGCTCGACACGGCCGTCCATCTCGGACTTGCTGAGCTTTTCATAGAGCCTGACGCCGAAAGCGATGTTTTCATAGATCGACATCGGAAATGGCGTCGGCTTCTGGAACACCATGCCGATCTTGGTCCGCAGCAGGTTGAGATCCTGCGAGCGGTCGAGGACGTTCTGGCCGTCAAGCAGCACCTGACCCTCGGCGGTCTGCTTGGGATAGAGTTCGTAGATGCGGTTGAAGACGCGCAGCAGCGTCGACTTCCCGCAACCCGAAGGCCCGATGAAGGCGGTGACGCTGCGCTCGGGCAAGGACAGCGTGATGTCCTTCAGCGCCTTCGACTGGCCGTAGTAGAAGTTGAGGTTCTTCACCTCGATCTTGATCTTGGCGGCTGCCTCGGCAGCGATCGTCATGTCTGGAGACAACATCTGGCTCATTTGTCCTCTCTGCGTCCGGTCAGGCTGCGAGCAACGATGCTGAGCGCGAGAACCGTCAATGTGATGATGAGTGCACCGGTCCAGGCCAGTTGCTGCCATTCCTCGTAAGGGCTGAGAGCGAACTGGAAGATGGTGACAGGCAGGCTGGCCATCGGCGCGTTGAGATTGCTCGACCAGAACTGGTTGTTGAGCGCTGTGAAGAGCAGCGGTGCCGTCTCGCCGGAGATGCGGGCGATCGACAGCAAGATGCCGGTGACGATACCGGAAAGCGCGGCACGGTAGGCCACCGACTTGATGACCACCCAGCGCGGCGCGCCGATCGCGGTGCCGGCTTCGCGCAAGGCGTTCGGCACCAAATTCAGCATGTCTTCGGTGGTACGCACGACAACCGGGATGACGAGGATGGCGAGCGCGACGGAACCGGCAAGGGCCGAGAAATGCCCCATCGGCCGCACCAGGAGCTCGTAGACGAACAGGCCGATGATGATCGACGGTGCGGACAACAGGATGTCGTTGATGAAGCGCACGATCGTGGTGAGGCGCGAGAAGCGGCCATACTCGGCCATATAGGTCCCGGCCAGCACGCCGATCGGCGTGCCGACGATGACGGCGATGACCGTCATCACCACGCTGCCATAGATGGCGTTGAGCAGGCCACCGGCATCGCCGGGCGGCGGCGTCATTTCGGTGAACACCGACAACGAAAGGCCTGCGAGACCCTTGTAGAGAAGCGCGCCGAGAATGAGCGCCAGCCAGGCAAGGCCGATGCCCGCCGCGACCAGACAAAGCGTCATCATCACGGAATTCCTCGTCTTGCGACGGCGGTGAAGCGATGTGGCTGTCGACATCGGTCAGGCTCCGGTTCGGCGATCGATGCGCATCAGCATGTAACGTGCGATGGCAAGGATCAGGAAGGTGATGACGAAAAGGATCAGGCCCAGAGCAATCAGCGATGACGTGTAAAGCTCGCCATCGGCCTCGGTGAATTCATTGGCGATGGTCGCTGAAATCGTCGTGCCAGGCGCGAACAGCGAGGCGCTGATACGGTGCGCATTGCCGATGACGAAGGTCACCGCCATGGTCTCGCCAAGTGCCCTGCCCAATCCCAGCATGACACCACCCATGATGCCGACGCGGGTGTAGGGAATGACGACGCGGCGCGTAACCTCCCAGGTCGTGCAGCCAATGCCGTAAGCGGACTCTTTCAGCACCGCCGGCACCGTGTCGAAGACGTCCTTGGTGATCGAGGTGATGAAGGGCAGCACCATGATGGCAAGGATCATCGACGATGTCAGCAGGCCGATGCCGTAGGGCGGGCCGGCAAAGAGGCTCGATAATACCGGGACGTCATGGAAAAGATTGATGAAGAAAGGCTGGATCGTGGTCTGCACGAAAGGAGCGAAGATGAACAGGCCCCATATGCCATAGATGATCGATGGGATGCCGGCCAGAAGTTCGACCGCGATGCCGATCGGCCTACGCAGCGGGCGCGGGCACAGCTCGGTCAGGAATATCGCAATGCCGATGCCGATCGGCACCGCAATCAGGATGGAGATGGCCGCGGTGACGACGGTGCCGTAGATCGGCGCCAGCGCACCAAACTTCTCGGTGACCGGATTCCAGCTCTCGGTTGTCAGAAACGATACGCCAAAAGTCGACATCGCCTGCCATGATCCGACGAACAGCGAAATCGCGACGCCGCCCAGGATCAGCAGAACGAGAATGGCGGAGAAGCGTGTGGCCGCCCGGAAAATCGCATCCGTGAGCGCGAAGCGCCGCACCGTCGCTTCCCTGGCCTGCATGGCGGCTAACGATGGCATGGCTTCGGAAACGGTAGTCATCTAGCCCTCGCGTTCGAAAGAAAAACGGGAGGGCGCCTGGAAGGCGCCCTCCCTGTCAAGGATTACATGGCCGAGTAGATCGGCTTGCCGTCGCTGCCGACGACTTCCTTGGCCCAGGTCTCCTCAATGCTCTTGACCACGTTGTCAGGCATCGGGACGTAGTCGAGTTCGCTGGCCATCTCGTCGCCCTTGGCATAGGACCAGGCGAAGAACTTGAGCGCTTCACCCGTGGCAGCGGCATCATCGGGCTTCTTGTACAGAAGAACCCATGTTGCCGCCGTCATCGGCCAGGATTCCGCACCCGCCTGGTTGGCGAGAATGACGCCATAGCCCGGCTGCGAGTTCCAGTCGGCATTGGCGGCCGCGGCCGAGAAGGCTGCAGCCGTCGGCTCAACCTTCTTGCCATCCTTGTTCATCATGTCGGTGTAGGTGAGCTTGTTCTGCTTGGCATAGGCGTATTCGACATAGCCGATCGCACCGCCGGTCTGCGAGACGTTGTTGGCAACGCCCTCATTGCCCTTGGCGCCGATGCCAACCGGCCACTCGAGTGCCGTGTTGACGCCGACCTTCGACTTCCAGTCCGCGTTGGCGTCGGCGAGATAGTAGCTGAAGTTGAACGTGGTGCCCGAACCGTCGGAGCGATGCACCACCGCGATCGCCTGCGAAGGCAGCTTGGCATCCGGATTGAGCTTCTTGATCGCGGCGTCGTCCCACTGCGTGATCTTGCCCATGAAGATGTCGCCAAGGGTCGGGCCGTCGAGAACCAGTTCGCCCGGCTTGATGCCTTCCAGATTGACGACGGGGACGATGCCGCCCATCACCATCGGAAACTGGACGAGCCCGATGGACTCGAGATCCTCGCCTTTCAGCGGCGCGTCGGAGGCGCCGAAGGTAACAGTCTTGGCCTTGATCTGCTTGATGCCGCCGCCAGAGCCGATCGACTGGTAGTTGAGACCGTTGCCAGTCTCTTTCTTGTAGGCATCAGCCCACTTCGCGTAGATCGGATAGGGGAAAGTGGCGCCAGCACCGGAGATGTCCGCAGCCATTGCCGCGGAAAGGGTGAGGGTGGACGCCGCGGCCATTGCAATCGCAACGGCCGCCGAGCGGATGAAATGTCTCATGTGGCCTGCTCCTGTTCGGAAGATGGTCTCTCGGCGCCATTCCTCTCGGCGCCCGCTGAGGCCAATAGCCTTCGATTATTACAGTCGCATGACAGTTTGATGTCACCCCGGTAACGCGTCATCGGAGTGAGGAAAATGCCGGCCGGCAGGCGCTCGCGATAGAGCCCGGCTTTGCTCCGGGAATCAGGCACTTGCGCCGTTTCAGACCACGGCTGGCCCGCGGTTTCGGCATCGCCGCCTCGGCAAAGAAAATCCGGACGGGAGCGCGTTGCTCTCGGCCAGACGGTGTCGTGGCCGGGCCATCGCCGAAAACAGGTCCGTTGGGGTAGGTTGACGCTGTCTCATGCCGGCGGTCGCTGCTCCCGCCCGTAACTGGGAAGAGCGGAATTCGAATATGGTCATTGTCTCGATCAGGCACAGTTTTGATATGGTGCGATCGCACCATGGTGCTGCACGCGCGACGCGTCACGAATCTCCGCATGGCTTCTCGCCAGCAGGTGCGACGAGAATCCCTTACCCGGCGTTGCGCTGGGCCTGGCGGCTGGCGCCGATCCAGCGCTCGACCTTCTCGAGCAGGGCCCGTGGACTGATCGGCTTGGGCAGATAGTCGTCCATGCCGGCCTCCAGGCAGCGCTCGCGATCGCCCTTCAGCGCATGCGCGGTGACGCCGACGATCGGCACATGCGTGCCGGTTTCTTCCTCCAGCCTGCGAATGGCGGCGGTCGCCTCCAGCCCGTTCATCTCCGGCATCGAGACATCCATCAGGATCATGCACGGATTGAGCCGGCCGAAGGCGTCGAGCGCCTTGCGGCCATTGCCGACGATCTCGAAACCATAACCGGTCTCGCCGAGAATCTGGGTGAACACCATCTGGTTCACCTCGTTGTCCTCGGCCACCAGGATGTCCAGTCTGTCGCCGCCACCCGCCACGGATGGCCGGGGGCGAATCGAAGGCGGCTGCAGCAGCGCCCGCTGTTCGGAAGGCGCAGAGGGCTGCGGCCGCGCAACATTGTTTGCAGCGACGTCGGCTGCGAGCGGCAGCGCGTCGCTGCCACTCGTGTTGTGGCGATGCCGCTGGATGGTAGCGACCAGCGTTTCCAGCAGTACCGATGAGCGCGCCGGCTTGATCAGCTGGGCATCGATGCCGAGATCGCGATAGCTGGTGTTGGCGAGCGACTGGTCGACCGAAGTCAGCATGATGATCGGCGTGCCGGCAAGGCCGGCGGTGTTGCGCACGATCCGCGCCGTTTCGGCGCCGCTCATCTCAGGCATCTGGTAGTCGAGCACGACGCAATCGACCGGCACGCCATAGGCGGCGGCGGCGATCAGCACCTTGAGACCCTCGGCGCCGCTTTCGGCCGCGCAGGAATCGAACGTCCACGATGTCATCTGCTCGGTCAGGATGGCCCTGTTGACGGCATTGTCGTCGACGATCAGCACGCGCGCGCCGGTCACGTCGATCGGCATGATGCGTTGTCCGTTCTGCTGTCCGGCTCGCGGCAGCGTCACCGAGAACCAGAAGGTCGAGCCCTTGCCTTCGGCGCTCTCGACCCCGATGTCGCCGCCCATCAGCTCGACCAGCCGCGAGGTGATGGCGAGGCCGAGGCCGGTTCCCTCGTGCCGCCTCGTCGACGAGGTGTCGACCTGGCTGAATTTCTCGAACACGAGTTTCAGTTTTTCCTCGGGGATACCGATGCCGGTATCGGTGACCGAGATCGTCAGCTTCGTCCCGGTCGGAACCCTCTCCCCGGTGACGTCGACCAGCACATGGCCTTCATCGGTGAATTTCACCGCGTTGCCGAGCAGGTTGGTGACGATCTGCCTGATGCGGCCGACATCGCCGATGAACAGATTTTCGAGACGAGGCTCGACGCGCACGATGAGCTCGAGGTCCTTCTCCTTGGCGCGTGTCGACACCAGCGTCGCCACATCCTCGATCGCCTCGGCAAGATTGAAGGGCGCCGGATCGAGCACCAGCTGACCGGCATCGATCTTGGAGAAGTCCAGTATGTCGTTGATGATGGTGAGCAGCGCGTTGCCCGATTTCACGATGATGTCGGTAAACGTCTTCTGCTTCGGGTCGAGGTCCGATTTGGCCAGGAGTTCGGCCATGCCGAGCACGCCGTTCATCGGCGTGCGGATCTCGTGGCTCATATTGGCGAGGAATTCCGATTTGGCGCGATCGGCGAGCACGGCGCGCTGCCGGGCCTCGCGCAATTCCGCCTCGCGCGTCTTCAACTCGGTGATGTCGGTGGTCGAGCCGATCAGGTAGAGCGACCCGTCGGAGGCGATCATCGCCCCCTTGCGGGCAAATTGATGCCTGACGCTGCCGTCGGCCGCCGTCACGGTCTCTTCGACCTCCTGCGTTTCACCGGTGCGCAGCACCGCAAGGTCGCTGTCGACGAAGGCTTGGCCATCCGGCCCGAAGATCTCGATGTCGGTCTTGCCGATAGCCTCTTCCTTGCTGAAACCGGTGAGATCGCACCAGCCCTTGTTGACGTAGAACTGCCTGAGGTCGGAGCGCTTGGCGTAGATCGACACCGGCACATTGTCGATCAGGCTGCGGAACACCTCGTTCTCGCGCATGCTCTCCTCCAGCGCACGCTCGCGCGCCTTGACGTCGGTGATGTCGGTGCTGGAACCGACCAGATGCACCGACCCGTCCAGCGCCACCAGGCGGCTCTTGCGCGTCATCAATTGCCGAACCGTGCCGTCGCGATGGGTGACGGGTTCTTCGACCTCCCTGACGGCGCCTGTCACGGCGACTTGCGTGTCGTCCTGACTGTAGCCATCGGCGTCCTGCGCGCCGAACAGCTGGCGGTCGGTGCGGCCGATGACATCCTCCTTGGCGAAGCCGGTTATCGCGCACCAGGCCTTGTTGACGAATTCGATGCTTAGATCCTGCGCCTTGATGAAGGCGGCCACCGGCAACTCGTCCAGCACGTGTCGGAACAGATCGATCTGGCGCATCGAGTCGCGCAATGCCGCTTCGCGGCTCTTGATCTCGGAGATGTCGACCCGCACGCCGATGAAAGTGCCATCGTCGGTCCGCATGTCATAGACCTGATACCAGCGGCCGTCGGGATTGTGGCGCTCGTAGGAGGAGTTGGGCAAGCGGTAGCGGGCGAGGATCGCATCCAGCCAGCGATCGGGATCGTCGTCGTAGAGCTTGTCGACTTGCGGGTCGCCGCTGCTGCGGAAATAGCCGTTCGCATGGCCCAGCACGAGCGCCTCGCGGAATGTACAACCGGGCTGCCATGCCGGCTTCAAGGCCGGCAGCGTGTCCTGGATCTTGCGGTTGGCGAAAACGAACTTGTCGTCGCGATCGTAGATGATAACGGCCGCCGGCAGGGATTCCAGCACGCTGGCGAGATGCTTGCGCGCTTCCTCGGCCTCGGTCTCGCGGCGCTTCATGTCGGAAATGTCGAACAGGAAACCAGCAACGTAGTTGCGGCCGCTGGCCATGCCGACGCGGCTCTTCCTGACGATGCGCGAGCGGCTTGCGCCATCGGCCTCGAAATTCTCTTCCACTTCGTACGGGTGCCCGGTGGCAAGCACGTCCAGTTCGCTCTGCTCGAAAAGCGCGGTGTCGTTCGTCGAGAGGAACGCGCCGCCGGGTTTGCCGAGCATGGCTTGCGGCGTCTGGCCAAACAAGGCGGCGAACGCCTCGTTGACGAAAACGAAGCGCAGATGGTCGTCCTTGACGAAGATCGGATCCTTGACGGCGTTGATCACAGCTTCCGCCAGTCGCGCTTTCTCCAGCGCGTCGGCAAGTTCGGCCTCGCGGTCCTTCATATCGGTGACGTCGACATAGGAGATCAGCCGCTTGCCGCCGGCCAGCGGCGCCATCGACGATATCAGCGTGCGGCCGTCATTGCGCGGGAACTGCCGCGATTCGGCGGTCCCGGCCCTGATTTCCGCCTCGCGCTCGGCTATGTGCTGCTGCCATGTCGCGTCGTCGGAACCATACGGATCGATGTCGCGGCTGGCGTCCATAAGATCGCGGAAGCTGCAGCCGATCTCGGCGCGCCGGGCGTCGATCTGCCAGAAATCGTAGAAGGCGCGGTTGATGACTTCGGCGCGCATATCGGCATCGAGGACGAGGACACCGATCGGCATCTGATCGACCATCGTGTGGAGATTGGAGAAGGTCTCGGCGATTTTGGCGTTGGCGCTCTCGATCTCGGCATCGCGGTTCTTGATCTCGGTGACCTCATAATAGGTCAACAGCCGCTTGCCCCCCGACAGCGCCGTCACCGAGAACATCATCGTCCGGCCGTCGGCGTGGACAAACTCGCGCGGCGCGACGGAGCCGGCACGAATCTCGTCGATACGGGCGGCGAGGTAGCGCTGCCATTGCTGTTCGTCGATGTCGCCATAGATGCCGTTGCGGCGGTTGAGTTCCATCAACAGGCTGAACGGTGCGCCGACGGTGACAGCGCCGTCCGGAATCCTGGAGAGGTCGCGATAGGCCTTGTTGACGATCAGCGTGTCGAGCCTGGCGTCGAGGAGCACGACGCCCATGTGCATGGCGTCCATCGTCCGTTCGAGATCGGCCAGATGCTGGTCGGGAAGATGCTGGTCGGGTTCGCCGTCCGTCGATGGTCCCTGCCCCGGACTTTTGAAGGCGCCGGCCAGTGCCGTGACATTGCGGCCTATGCCGCGATAGCCGGCAAATCGTCCCTCGCCGTCGAACCTTGGAAAGCCTGATGTCAAAACCCAGCGGCAATCGGCGCTTCCACCCTTAAGTTCATAGACGAAGTCGCGAAAAGGCCGGTGCGCCTGCAGATCCTCCAGATGCGCGGCGCCACTGCGGTCGCCGTCCAGGACCTGGTTGAGGAAGTCGAAGCGGAACCGGCCAAGCACGTTTGCCGGATCGATGCCGGTGGCTGCCTGATAGTTTTCAGAAAGCCAGGAGAAGCGCAGCTCGGCGTCGGTCTCCCAGATCCAGTCCGAACCGGCTTCGACGAGTTGGCGAAGCGCATCGGTCGAGTCCATGCAAGCGGCGGACGACGATGCACCATCGCCATGCGCTGTGGGTTTGCGAGGCCCGCGCTTGCCGCGCGCGCCAATTGTTTCGTCCGCTTCCGCCATGTCGTCCCCACCCCGAAAACCAAGGCCGAACCCTCCTCCGCGGTTCGTCGGCGGAATGTGCCCGAGAAGCATTAACGATCCGCTAACCTTAACGGTCGGTTAGACATATCGGCCAGCACCGCCTGCGTTGTTCCGCCCGGTTGTCGGCGGGATCGAAGCCGCTATATAAGCACCGGCAGGGGTATTGCTGATGCTTGGACGGATTGTGCCTTTTTTCATGGGGCTGGCGCTGCTTTTCGGCAGCGGCTGCTCGCGCAGTTATGACGGGACCGTCGTCATCCCGAGACCGCTCGATGTCCGGCGTTTCTGGGATCGTCCGCCACCGAATGTCAACTATGGGCCATCCGAGGTCGAAAACGGCGCCTTTCCGGTGGCGCCACAGCCGCCGAGGCGGTTTTCAGAGCGCAGGGTCATGACGCATGCCGCGCCCAGAAGGCACCAGACGAGGTTACCCGCGTCAGCGTCCCTGTCTGCCCCGGCGAAACCGCTCACATGCAAGAACATCAGCGAACCCGGCAAGAGGGCTCGCATGGTCTGCGACTAGAGCTGGATTCCTGAGAAGGGAAGCGGTTTTCTCGGACAAACGGAAACCGTTTGTCCAGAGATTCACGCTCAAAGAAACGATTGGCAAATAGCTTTCGATGAGCGTGCGTTCACAGCGAGGCGGCGCCCTTTTTCGGCTCTTTCGCACCGAGCTTGTCGAGTGCGAGACGAACCTGACGCAGATCGTCCTGCCAGCCATCATCATCGCCCATCGGGCTCTCCGAGGCAGCCCGCTGCAGCCCGCGCGCCTCGGATTCAATCTCGCGCAGTTCGGCGATTTTCTGTTCGGCGGTCAGGGAGCCGTCTTCGACGATCTCCAGCACCCGCATTTCCCTGAACGTGGCCATGGCGTTTCTCCTGGCTGATGTCGATCACAACGCCGTGAGCGCCTCTCTGTTCCAGCCGGATCACAACAGGCTTGCGGCAGGCGGTCTTCCGCCAATGGTGGTCAGTCGGCAGGAAAGAAGGCCGGGCCGACCACGCGCACCGCCCGCTTGCTGGCCACGATCGACTGGTGCTGGGCAGCGCCCGGAGCTTCGGCATCGGGCGCCGGAACGGCTGCAACGGTGCCAAGATCCGGGGTACCAGGATCCGGGATGCCAAGATTCGGCTTTACCGTCGGCAGCGGAATGATGGCGTTGCTCATGTCGGCGGGCGTCACCGTCCTGGCGCGCAGTTCGGTGACCCGCTGGTAGTAGCGCTTGACGTCGCATGCCTTGAAATTCTTGTCATCGCGGTATCTGAAGGCCGCCGGCAGCTCGGTATAGGGCTTTCGCGTATCGAGCGCGACCATCTGGTCGGTTTCGAGGCTGGCGTCGCTCAACGTGTAGAGGTCGACGCTGGGATCATCGCAGATGTAACGGCATTGGTCGGCCGTCTCCTTCAGATCGCCGCTGGCGGCGAACTGCGACTTTGGCGCCGGGAAGAAATACCCGTCCGACAGGCGCACGCAAAACAGCATCGCATTGCCGCCGAGCGTGGCCCCTGTCGATTGGGTGCCGGGCGCGGCGCGCGCCGATCGTTGCTTTGCCGAAGGCGCGCAGCCAAGTGCGACGAAGCGCGCCTGCAGGCCCGATGTGTCCCGGCCCGAATTCACCGCGGCAGCGATCCGGCGCTGCACATCCGTGCGGCTCCTGGCGAGGTCGGCGCAAGCGTTGAACAGGCCACCCAGCGAACTTTTCGCCGTGCACTGGCGCTGTCTCTCGATAGTCTGGATGGCGGCAAGTTGCCGGCGCAACTGGCCAAGCTCCGGGCTCGCCCCGCCGCTGCGGCCAGCCGAAAGCAACTGGCTTCTGATCGCGCCGCAGCTGTCCGCGTAGGACGAAAGCGTACCGAACAAAACCGCCGCCAGCGATATCAGCGCGATCATCATGAGAGGCCAGAAACGGGTCATCGGAACGACTTGGTCCTTGTTGCGGAGAACCTGGAATTACAGTCCTTGACTTCGGCAAGTTTCGACTAAATGAGTAACGTCTAACTTTTAGAAGATTTTCAAACTGAAGAGACTTTTACCCAGTGTATTAGGTCGCCTCCTGTAAATTCGATATTACATTTTTATTTCAAGATTGAGACGAACCCTAAAACAACGTGGCAAGCCCCACGATCGCCGAGAGCCGCGGCGCAACGGGCCGGAATCAATCCGAGGTGCTTTTGAAACCTTTGCCCGCTCTTCGGCGTTGACTGGCCAAAGGAGAACGCAGATGTCGATCCACTTCACTGTCTCCGACCTGACAAGAAACCTGTTTCACTCGCTGGGGCTGGATCACGAGCGCACGCCAAGGCCTCTCAACCCCGAGCAAAGCCTGTTGCTGGAATGCTATCTGGCCGGCCAGGTTCCGGAATCGGCCTGGAACGACTACGTCTTCGAGACGCCCGATCTTGCCCGGCATGCCAAGGCGAGGCGCAGTCACCACTGAGTCGTGCACCGCCGAGCGCATCTTGGAAATGCGGCTTGCGCCGCTCGTTGACTATTTGGGAGAAGCGAATTGCAGCGTGAACACGTTGCCGGCGATCCCTTGCGCCAGCTTCGCTGAGAAGGTCAGGGGCAGGCAATTCTGCAAAGCCGTCGTCGCGGCGTCTACAAACGATTTTTTCGCCTTGGCATCGCCATCCACCTTGATGGCTGTCGGCCTCGGTGGGCCGATCAGCGTGCCGTCCCGCTTGAAGCTGAAGCTCAAGGTGACGCTGGCGGTCCCGGCGTCCGCCGGCGGCGTCCAGCATGCCTGGATGGCGGCCCCGACATCGTTCATGGTGTTGAGTTCAGCCGCATTTGAAAGATGAACGGCGCCCGCCAGCATCACGCCCGCAACCGCAACCCGCCTCGCAACGCTTTTCATCGCCAGCCCTCATCACGCGCCTGACCGACAATCCATGCCGGACTGCCGAAATGGATGGTAGGGCCAACGCCGGCAATGACAATATCTCTCGACAAAAGTTGACGCCAAAAAAGCGACACTGGACGAGGCCTGCGTGGCCCGATCACCCGGCGATGGCGTTCAAAAAAGCAAAAAGGCCGGCATTGCGCCGACCTTTCCTATCGCTACGACGTTCTGCGCCAGTACATCCGTGGTCGCGGGCCGAAGGCGAATTGCCTCCAGTAGACAGGGCTTTGGTTAACGAATCCTTAAGCTGAGGCCTTGGCCTGCGACTTCACATGGGCGATGTAGCCGCGCACGTCGCCGGCCGGCTCGCTATAGGCCTTGCCGAGCTTCTTCTCGACCGCTGCCACATAGTCCTTCGCCCATTTGGGCAGAGGATAGTCGATGACGGCGAGGAATTCGAGCGTCGCTGCCAGGCGGATATCGGCAATGGACGGGTGCTTGCCGCCGATGAACGGCTTGCCGTCCCTGAAGAAGCTGTGGAAGACCTCCAGCGGCTCGGCGATCGCGGCCATCGCTGCCTTCTGGGCTTCGGACTTCTTGTCGGGGTGGGCGTCGCTGTGGCCGACCTCACCGGCATATTGCGGAAAGCCGAGGAACGGATAGGTGGCGCGCGCGACATAGGGGTAGAGCGTACCGACCAGATAGAACATGGCGCTGTCGATCATCGCCCGCTTGGCCGGCGCCTTCGGATAGAATTTCTCCAGCCCATGCTTGTTGGAGAGGTATTGCATGATGGCGCAGCTTTCCCACAACACACCCCTGGGAAGGCCCTTGTCCTCGATCATCGGCGTCAAATGGGCGGGATTTCGCGCCATGAATTCCGGCGAGCGGGTGTGGCCCCAGGCATCGGTCTCGGCGGCATCCAGCCCGGCCGCGCGCGCGAACACCCGGACAGTCATGTTGTTGACGCTGGGCTTCAGCATGCTGAGCTTCACGCCCGGTTTCTTCGCCGGTTTCGCCTTGGCCTTGGGCGCGGCTTTTGCCGTCGCCTTCGCGGCGGACTTTGCAGCTGCCTTGGCCGCCGGCTTTGCCGCAGCTTTCGCCGCCGGCTTGGCGGCTGCCTTGGCCGCTGGTTTCCTAGCACTCTTCGTCGCTGTCTTGGCCATCTTGTTCCTCCCTCTGGTCTGTTCAGTATGGGTTCTTCGGTGCCCGGTCGTCCGACAAGGTTGCGCGGGACCGCTCGACAAGCGCCTGGATCGCATCGGCGAGATGCACTTCCGCTATATTGTAGTCGCCGCGCGCGACACGGATCTTGTGCGCTTCCATCAGCACGTCGGCATGGGTGAAGCCCACCGGCGGCTCGAAGCGGTAGGACGCCAGTTCGATCAGCAGGCCGAGCGGATCCTCGAAATAAATCGAATCCATGAAGCCGCGATCCTTCACGCCGCTGTGCTTGATGGCGCGCCCGTCGAGCCGGGCGACCGCCTGCAGGAAGGTGACGCGCGACACCGAAAAGGCGATGTGGTGGACACAACCCGGATCGGTCGGCGTGCGTCGTTTCTCCGGCGTGCGGCTCTCGTCGGTGAAGATGGTGATCAGCCGGCCGTCGCCCGGATCGAAATAGAGGTGGCTTTCCCTGGGCTTGTCGAGATTGGGCTGCTCGAAGATGAATGGCATGCCGAGCACGCCTTCCCAGAAATCGATTGAGGTCTGGCGCCCAGCGCCGACCAGCGTGATGTGATGAACGCCCTGCGATTGCAGTTTCTGCATTGGTCTCCCTCCCCCGTGGCATCAACTGCCCGTCCGGATCCGCCCAACACCCGGCGTTCTGCGCGCCGCTGGAGCCGTGCCTCAGGACCCATGACGCGATGCTAATGCAATCGGCCCCGCAGCGCCAGAAGTCCCCGAACGCGACAGGATCGGGCGATTGAGGGAGACCTAGGAGATTCGCGGTCTGGAACCGAAAGCGAATTGCCTCCAATCCCGGCACGCTAGTCGAGAAATCTGATCTTTGTGAAAGACATCATCTCTCCCATGACGTTACCGCTGTCATCGACCTGCTGTCCTCGACCGACCGTAACCGTCACGCGTTTTCCCTTGTAGCGGGAGGGCATCACGGTTTGCTCGTTCCAGCTTTCGCACTCGGGCGCGGAACACAGGCCGACTTGCTCGGCCTTCTTGCTGTCGACAAGGGTCAGGTAGCAATTGTCGCCGCATTCGAAACCTCGAATGGTGCCGGTGATCTTCCTGTCCTTGGAGAAGGACGGGCCACACTGGGCAATCAGGGACACGGAGACGAGGAGGGCCAAGGCCAGTTGTTTCATGCCGCCAGCTTGCTGCAACATGCCGTGCCGCGCAAGTATCACATCTGGCGGACAATCCTTGGTACGCCCGAGGCCGCACTGGCGCACGGTGCTCGCCACCAGGAGCAAGGTAGAAGCAGAGGCGCGCTTGAACAGGCGATGGTCCAGGACGGAGTTAAGGCGCAGATCGAAGAGATCACGCCGAAGGCGAAGAAGGGGCGCTGACGCCGCGCCATGGCCCGAAAACCTGGTCCCTGATCAATGAAAAGCCCGCCACAGGAGCGACCTGCGGCGGGCTTTTGGAGTGGCTACATCCCTGAAGGAATCGACCGCTTGTAGTTGTATTGTGAACGGTGTGACCGCGTTAGCCTATGGTGTGATCGCGGAAGCCTGGGGCGAGCGCCTTACCAATGTTGGTTGGAGAGTACCCCGACGATGGCGCCGCGGCTGGCTAGCCAGCAGCCGTCTCTATGTCTGGCTTAGACACGTCGGCGCGAGCATCCGTCCGCCACCGAGCGCGGATGCTTATTTGACGATCTCAGCTGGCTTCAAGCTCAGTACTTGAAAGCTTGGTACGCCCAAGGGGAATCGAACCCCTGTTCCCGCCGTGAGAGGGCGGTGTCCTGACCGCTAGACGATGGGCGCGTTCAAGAACCGGCGATATAGGCTGAGCGCTGGGAAAAAGCAACTGGGGTTCGGCCGCTTTACCTTGTCAGGGAAAGGTCGGCTGCAGGCCTAGCGTTTCGGCTCGATCAGGTCCCAGAGATTGCCATGCAGATCGGCGAAAACGGCCACCGTGCCGTAGGGCTCGAAGCGCGGTGCTTCGCGGAATTCGACGCCCTTCTCCAGCATCGCTGCATGGTCGCGGGCAAAGTCGTCGGTTTCGAGGAACAGGAAGACACGCCCGCCGGTCTGGTTGCCGATGCTTTTGCTTTGTGCCTCGTCGGAAGCCTCGGCCAGCAGCAGCCTGGCACCTTGACCGTTGGCCGGCGCCACCGTGACCCAGCGCTTGCCGCCGCCGAGATCGACATCCTCGGCGAGCAGGAAACCCAGCCGCTCAACATACCAGGCAATCGCCTCGTCATAGCTGGCGACGACCAGGGCAACGGTCGCGACACGGCGATGTTCGGCGAACCCGGTCATGCCTCAGGCTTGCTCATTCTGCGGCAAACTTGTTTGTTGCATTGTTGCCGACCGCTCATTTGTTGCGGATAGCAAAACGGCCGATCAGGCGGCGCTCTGCGATATCGTAGACGAAGATCGTGCGGCTGCCGTCGGCAAGCTCGGCATCGATGGAGAGTCGATTGCCGGACAGCGACTGGCTGATCACCTTGGCGCCGACCGGCAGCACGATATCGCCGCTGACCGGTTCGCCGGCGGGTGTCTGGATGTCTCCGGCCAGTGGCGGGCTCTCGGGAGATGCCTTGCGGGATTTGTAGACAATCGCCGCGATCACCACCATAAGAGCCAGCAAAAGCAGGCCGAGATTGATGGCCATGAAGCGGATGAGCTTGCCGCGTACCTTGTCGATCTCAGGGTCGAGCGGCTTTTCCTGGTCTTCCTCGGCAATTGGGCTGGCCATGGCAAATAATCCGGAACGGTTTTTCAATGAGCGCTCATAGCGAAGAGGCCCCCGAATTGATAGAGGACCAGTTCATGCAGCCCGCCGTGCTGGTGGCAGGCGCGGATGCGGCCGGCCTGCGTCTCGACCAGTGGCTGGCGGCGAGCCTCGGCCCGGACATGTCGCGCAGCCGCGTCCAGATGCTGATCAGGCAGGGCGCGGTCTCGGTCAACGGCAAGCCGGTCGACGAGACCAAGCGGAAGATGACGCCGGGCGAAAGCGTCTCGGTGGTCATGCCGGAGCCCGAGCCGCCGGCGCCACAGGGCGAGAACATCGCGCTCGATGTGCTCTATGAGGATGACGAGCTGATCGTCATCAACAAGCCGGCGGGGCTTGTCGTGCATCCCGGCGCCGGCAACTGGACCGGCACGCTGGTCAATGCGCTGATCCACCATTGCGGCGACAGCCTTTCCGGCATCGGCGGCGTGCGCCGGCCGGGCATCGTGCACCGCCTCGACAAGGAGACCGGCGGCGTCATGGTGGTCGCCAAGACCGACCGCGCCCACAAGTCGCTGTCCGAAGCCTTCGCCGATCACGGCCTGACCGGCGATCTCGAACGCGCCTATCTGGCGCTGGTCTGGGGCATACCGCAGAGGCCGACCGGAAGGGTCGATGCGCCGCTCGGCCGCGCCGCCGACCGCGTGCGTCGTGCCGTGGTGCCGGAAGGACGCGACGACGCCCGCCATGCGGTCACCCACTTCGCCGTGCAGGAGCGCTTCGGCGAGAACCAACAGGAATTCGCCACCGCCAGCCTGGTCGAATGCCGGCTGGAAACCGGCCGCACGCACCAGATCCGTGTCCACATGGCGCATATCGGCCATCCGGTGATCGGCGACCCCGATTATGGCCAGGCCTTCCGCACCAAGGCCAACCGGCTGCCCGAACCGCTGAAAAGTCAGGTCAAGGCATTTTCCCGGCAAGCTTTGCATGCCTGGCTCCTTGCATTTCGCCACCCCACTACCCATCTAACGATGAGGTTCGAAGCGCCTATACCGGGGGACATGGAGGAACTCGTAGGCGGTTTCCGCAAGCTCTGAACCAGCCACAGAAAAACCTGAGCGGCATTGTTCACTTCAGCGTGACACACTGTTTCGTGTTGAACAAATGCCTGTCTTTTCTGGTTTTGTTCCTGTATAAGATCCGATGTCGCGGGCGAGCCTTTTGGTGCTCGCGTCACATGCCCGCCGCGTTTCGGGGGCATCACTCTAATAGAGAGGGGGCGCTATCATGGCCCAGTCATTACCCAGTATCGTTTCCGGCGAAGGCGGCCTCAGCCGCTACCTGGAAGAAATCCGTCGCTTTCCCATGCTGCAGCCGCAGGAAGAGTACATGCTCGCCAAGCGTTACGCCGAGCATGAAGACACCTCCGCTGCGCACAAGCTAGTCACCAGCCACCTCAGGCTCGTCGCCAAGATCGCCATGGGCTATCGCGGCTATGGCCTGCCGATCGGCGAAGTGATCTCGGAAGGCAATGTCGGCCTGATGCAGGCCGTCAAGAAATTCGAACCCGAGCGCGGCTTCCGCCTCGCGACCTACGCCATGTGGTGGATCAAGGCCTCGATCCAGGAGTACATCCTGCGCTCGTGGAGCCTGGTCAAGATGGGCACGACCGCCAACCAGAAGCGCCTGTTCTTCAACCTGCGCAAGGTGAAGGGCAAGATTCAGGCGTTGGACGACGGCGACTTGAAGCCCGACCAGATCGCCGAGATCGCCACGAGGCTGAACGTTTCCGAAGCCGAAGTGGTGTCGATGAACCGCCGCCTGTCCGGCGACGCCTCGCTCAACGCCCCGATCCGGGCGAGCGAAGGCGAATCCGGCGAATGGCAGGACTGGCTGGTCGATGACCATGAAAGCCAGGAAGAGATGCTGATCGAACAGGACGAGCTGGAAAACCGGCGCGGCATGCTGTCGGGCGCTCTTGCCGTGCTCAACGAGCGCGAGCGGCGCATCTTCGAGGCCCGTCGCCTCGCCGAGGAACCGTTGACGCTGGAAGAGCTGTCGTCCGAGTTCGACATCAGCCGCGAGCGCGTGCGCCAGATCGAGGTGCGCGCCTTCGAGAAGGTGCAGGACGCGGTCAAGGCCGCCGCCAAGCGTCAGACCCAGGCGCTGCGCACCATCGAGGCACAGCCCGCGGCGTGAAGCCGGTATCGGCAATGAACATCAAGGCGGTGTCAGGAAACTGACGCCGCCTTTTTTTATGCCCGTCGGGTCCGATTGGGAGAGCTTGATTGCTGGCTTGGCGCGATGCGTCACAGCCCATCCAGCGGAAACTTCAGGTACCGCCGGCCATTCGCCTCGGGTTCCGGCAGCCTGCCGCCGTTCATGTTGACCTGCAGCGCATGCAGGATCAGCCGCGGCATCGGCAGCGTCCTGTCGCGCGCCTCGCGCAAGGCGACGAACTCGGCCTCGCTGCGGGCGGCGACGAGATGGGTGTTGGTCGCCTTCTGTGTGGCGACCGTGCTTTCCCACAAGGGCTCGCGGCCGCCGGCCTGATAGTCATGGCCGACGAAGAGGCGCGTCTCGTCCGGCAGCGCCAGGATGTCCTGGATCGAGCACCAGAGCCGCGCGGCACTGCCACCGGGAAAGTCCGCCCTCGCCGTGCCGCTGTCGGGCATGAACAGCGTGTCGTGGACGAAGGCGGCATCGCCGACCACATAGGTGATCGAGGCCAGCGTGTGGCCGGGCGAGAACAGCACCTTGACCGGAAGGGTGCCGACCTGGAAGATTTCGCCTTCCGCAAACAGCCTGTCCCACTGCGAACCGTCGGCGGGAAAATCGGGCCAGTTGTAGATTGCCTTCCACAGTTTCTGGACGTCGACGACCCTGTCGCCGATCGCTGTCGGCGCGCCGGTCTTCTCTCTCAGATAATGCGCCGCCGAGAAATGGTCGGCATGCGGATGGGTATCGAGGATCCACTCCAGCTCCAACCCGTTTTCCCGGATGAAGTCGAGCAGGACATCGGCATTCGTCGTTGCCGTGGCGCCGGATTTCTCGTCGAAATCGAGGATCGGATCTATGATGGCGCAGCGTTTCGTCGCCTGGTCGGCGACGACGTACTGAATGGCCCCGGTCGGCTTGTCATAGAAGCCGCTGACCTGCGGTCTGGCCAAAGCTACGTCCAATTTCGGCTTCCCCAACTCTCGGTCGTCAGGAATGATTTTCTCTGGCGACACCCGAGAGGAGCATGGTTGTCCGCTCGGATGAGCCAGTCAAGTATCATTTCGCTCGCGGCGACGGGAAAGCCAAAAACTGTTCCGAGGAGCGGTCAGGCAGATGGCTGCTTGGTCTTCCGCAGATACGGCAGGATGGTCTCGTAGGCGCCGAAGCGCTTGATCGCATCCTCGTTGGAGACGGCGGCGGTGATGATGACGTCTTCGCCCTGCTTCCAGTTTGCCGGCGTCGCCACCTGATGCTTAGCGGTGAGCTGCATGGAATCGACCGCCCGCAGGATCTCGTCGAAGTTACGGCCCGTGGTCATCGGGTAGGTCAGCACCAGCTTGATCTTCTTGTCGGGTCCGATGACGTAGACCGAGCGCACCGTGGCGTTGTCGGCGGGCGTGCGGCCCTCCGACGTTTCGCCGGCGCCGCCCGGCAGCATGTCATAGAGCTTGGCGACCTTGAGGTCCTTGTCGCCGATCAGCGGGTAGTTCACCGTGTGGCCGGTCGCCGTCTTGATGTCGGCCTGCCACTTGTCGTGGCTCGCGACCGGATCGACGGAAATACCGATGATCTTGACGTTGCGCTTCTTGAACTCGCCTTCCAGCCCGGCCATCGTGCCAAGCTCGGTCGTGCAGACCGGCGTGAAATTCTTCGGGTGGCTGAACAGGATCGCCCAGCCGTCACCGATCCATTCATGGAATTGGATCGTCCCTTGCGTGGTCTCGGCGCTGAAGTCCGGCGCAATGTCGTTGATACGAAGGCTCATGGCACATCTCCCCTGCAACAGATTCCGTCAGAGCAATTCCAGGAAAAGTGTAAGACGGTTTTCCGTCCGGAATTGCGTCAGAACTAAAGAGTTAGAGCGAGGGGCGGCAAACCATGCCGCCATCAAGGTATCCACGCTCCGGCATCGCCGCATCTTAGCGCAAAAATCGCGACCGCGAGATAATATGAAACTCTTGTCGGCGACAGAGCGAGCATTTTTATGCTGCGGTCGAGCCAAAAGCGAGGGAAAGCCTTTTGGCCGAGCGAAGGGCCGCCCGCTTCAGGCCTTGTTGACCGCGAGCGTCGACGCCAGGTCTTCCATGCGCTGTGCCAGCGCGCCAAGCGCGTTGGTCAGCACGCTGTCGTTCTTGTCGGCCTTGGTCAATGCATCGTCGCGCGTCTTGCGCAAGGTCAGCACTTCGCTTTCCATGCCCTTGACGCGCTTCTGCAGCTCCGAAAGCTCGTCCATCACCATGATGCCGGCCATCACTGTCAGCCGCTGGTCCCCAATCTCGCCAAAAGAGTCCTTCAGATGCGAGACATAGCGGTCGAAACGTTCGGCAAGGTCGATCAGATGGTCTTCCTGACCTTCGTCGCAGGCCATCCGATACTGTTTGCCGTCGATGGAAACCGTGACTTGAGCCATGAGCCTACCTGTCCAGCCCCCTACCTGTCCAACACAGCGCGGATGGTTTCCATGGCGGTCACCAGCCGTCGCGACACTTCCTTGTTGGCGTCTTCCAGCCGTTCGGCGCGCGCTTCGGAATTGTCGAGTTCCTGCGCCAGCCGGGAGCGATCGGCATTCATCCGCTGCACTTCGGCCTCGGCTTCCGAGTAATCGCGCTCATGCTCAAGCTTGGCCGCGACGGCGTTTTCCAGCCCCTCGATGGCCTTGCCCAGCCTGGCGATGACTTCCTTGAGTGTGGCTTCCCCGGTCATGGCTTCGTCCTGTGCCCTGCCCATCACCGAATCGTTCGCGTTCAGAACGCGTTATCCGGGAAACATTAGGCACCGGGTGAAGGCAACGTCAACAAAGCTCTCGCGACTGTCCCCTGCTAACGCTAATGTAGACCCGCCGCCGGCATCACAAGACCGGCAAATGTGCACCCGATTTGTTGACTAAAAGCGCGCGCCTGCTATGTGTCGCGCACCCTTTTCAAGGGCTCTCCCAAGCCCCCAAACCCCCACTTCTGGAGGAACCATGACGTCGCGTGAACAACATGACCGGATGGCCAATGCGATCCGCTTTCTCTCCATGGATGCCGTCGAGAAGGCAAATTCCGGCCATCCCGGCCTGCCCATGGGCTGCGCCGACATCGCCACGGTGCTGTTCACGCGCTTCCTGAAATATGATCCCAAGGCCCCGCACTGGGCCGACCGCGACCGCTTCATCCTGTCGGCCGGCCATGGCTCGATGCTGCTCTATTCGCTGCTGCATCTGACCGGTTACGAAGACATGACCATCGACCAGATCAAGCACTTCCGCCAGTTGGGCTCGAAGACCGCCGGCCATCCAGAATACGGCCATGCCACCGGCATCGAGACGACGACCGGCCCGCTCGGCCAGGGCCTCGCCAACTCGGTCGGCTTCGCGCTTGGCGAGCGCATCATGAACGCCACTTTCGGCAATGACCTCGTCGATCACTACACCTATGTGTTGGCCGGCGACGGCTGCCTGATGGAAGGTGTGTCCCAGGAAGCCATCGCGCTTGCCGGCCACCTCAAGCTCAACAAGCTGATCGTCTTCTGGGACAACAACAACATCTCGATCGACGGTCCGGTCTCGCTGTCCGACAACACCGATCAGGTCGCCCGCTTCCAGGCCTCCGGCTGGAATGCCAGCCACATCGACGGCACCGATCCGGAAGCCATAGCCTATGCCATCGAAGCTGCTCGCCATTCCGACAAGCCGACGATGATCGCCTGCAAGACGACCATCGGCTTCGGCGCGCCGACCAAGGCCGGCACCAACAAGGCGCACGGTTCGCCGCTCGGCGCCGACGAGATCGCCGGCGCACGCAAGTTCTTCAACTGGGATTCGCCGCCCTTCGAGATCCCGGCCGACATCCTCGACGCCTGGCGCACCGCCGGCAAGGCCGGCGTCAAGGCACGCACCGACTGGGAAGGCCGCCTGGCCAAGGCCGACGCCAAGCTGAAGGCCGAGTTCGAGCGCCGCCTTGCCGGCAAGCTGCCATCGAATTTCGATGCCGTCATTGCTGACTACAAGAAGAAGCTCAGCGTCGACAAGCCGAAGGTCGCCACGCGCAAGTCGTCCGAGATGGCGCTGGAAGTCATCAACGGCGCCGTGCCCGAGACCATCGGCGGTTCCGCCGACCTGACCGGCTCCAACAACACCAAGACCAGCCAGACCAAGAACATCACGCCTGACGACTATGGCCAGCGCTATGTCCACTACGGCATCCGCGAGCACGGCATGGCCGCCGCGATCAACGGCCTGACGCTGCATGGCGGCCTCATCGCCTATGGCGGCACCTTCATGTGCTTCTCCGACTATGCCCGTCCCTCGATGCGGCTGGCCTCCCTGATGGGCATCCGCTCGATCTTCGTCATGACCCATGATTCCATCGGTCTGGGCGAAGACGGCCCGACCCACCAGCCGGTCGAGCACATGGCGGCACTGCGCGCCATTCCCAACCACAATGTCTTCCGCCCGGCCGACGCGGTGGAAACCGCCGAATGCTGGCAGATCGCCCTCGAGTCGGAAAAGACGCCGTCGACCTTGGCGCTGACCCGCCAGAACCTGCCGACGGTGCGCACCGAATTCTCGGCGAAGAACCTGAGCAGCCAGGGCGCCTATGAGCTGGCCGCCGCCAGCGGCGAGGCGGCGGTGACGATTTTCGCCACCGGCTCCGAGGTCGAGATCGCGCTCGGCGCCCGCGACCTGCTGGAAAAGCACGGCCACCCCACCCGCGTCGTCTCGGTGCCTTGCTTCGAACTGTTCGACCAGCAAAGCGCCGACTACCGCAAGAAGACGATCGGCAACGCGCCGATCAAGATGGCGATCGAGGCAGGTATCCGCCAGGGCTGGGATCATCTGATCGGCTCCGACGGCATCTTCATCGGCATGACCGGCTTCGGCGCCTCGGGCACCATCGAACAGCTCTATCCGCATTTCGGCATCACCGCCGAGGCGGCGGCCAAGGCGGCGGAAGCACGCCTGCACGCCAAGTAAGATTCTGGGCCAGCCCGGCGAAATCGCGAAAACGGTTTCACCGGGCTGGCCCAACCTAATCGATTTAAATCCACCTCGCTGCGGCTGGATTCTTTCCGCTTCCGCCGCTATGAAACCGCGGACCCATCGTCAGCCCTACAGCTCCCAGGGAGAGAAAAATGACCGTCAGAGTTGCCATCAACGGATTCGGCCGCATCGGCCGCAACATCCTGCGCGCCATCCATGAATCCGGCCGCAGGGACATTGACGTCGTCGCCGTCAACGACCTCGGCCCTGTCGAGACCAATGCACATCTCTTGCGCTATGACAGCGTGCACGGCCGCTTCCCGCATGAAGTCTCGGTGTCGGGCGACCAGATCACCGTCGGCAAGGAAACGTTCAAGGTCACCGCGATCAAGGATCCGACGCAGCTGCCGTGGAAGGAACTCGGCATCGACATCGCGCTCGAATGCACCGGCATCTTCACCGCCCGTGACAAGGCAGCCGCGCACCTGACCGCCGGTGCCAAGCGCGTCATCGTCTCGGCCCCGGCCGAAGGCGCTGACCTCACCGTGGTCTACGGCATCAACCACGACCAGCTGACCAAGGACCATATCGTCATCTCGAACGCCTCCTGCACCACCAACTGCCTGGCGCCGCTGGCTGCCGTGCTGCACGAGACGGTCGGCATCGAAAAGGGCATGATGACGACGATCCATTCCTACACCGGCGACCAGCCGACGCTGGACACCATGCACAAGGATCTCTACCGCGCCCGTGCCGCCGCCCTGTCGCAGATTCCGACCTCGACCGGTGCCGCCAAGGCGATCGGCCTGGTGCTGCCCGACCTCAAGGGCAAGCTCGACGGCATCTCGATCCGCGTGCCGACCCCGAACGTCTCGGTCGTCGACTTCAAGTTCATCGCCAAGCGTGCAACGACCGTGCAGGAAATCAACGACGCGGTGATCGCCGCGTCCAACGGCAAGCTCAAGGGCATCCTCGGCGTCACCCATCATCCGAACGTCTCGATCGACTTCAATCACGATCCGCGGTCCTCGATCATGGCGCTCGACCAGACCAAGGTGATGGACGGCAACTTCGTTTCGGTGCTGTCCTGGTACGACAATGAGTGGGGTTTTTCCAACCGCATGGGCGATACCGCGGTCGCCTTCGGCAAGACCATCGCCTGATCGCAAGCTCTCTTTTCGAGACCTGGAACGCCCGGCTTTGTCCGGGCGTTTTTCATAAGGGCGGCTTGCGCCTTGCCGATTTGTGTCCTGAGCGCCAAAACATCCGAAAATCAGCGGCATAGGTCAAAAAGCCACCCTGCCGCCTTGCACTGGTCACGTCTTCGCCCCACTCTCTCGTAAAGCAGGAGACAGACGAATTTGAGGGGCTGATTTCAGGATGGAGCATGCGATCTATCTCGTCACGCTGGTCGGCACAGCGCTTGTCGTCGCCGCCGCGTTTTCGAGCCTGATCGCCTTCCGCTTCGGCGCCCCTCTTCTGCTCCTGTTTCTCTGCATTGGCCTCGCCAGCGGCACCGACGGCCTCGGCATCCAGTTCGACAACGCCCGCATCGCCTATTTTGCCGGCTCACTGGCGCTGGCCGTCATCCTGTTCGATTCCGGTTTCGGCACGCCGCTCAACGCCTTGCGGCAGGCGGCGGGCCCGGCTCTATCGCTGGCGACCTTCGGCGTGCTTCTGACCACCGGCCTGTTCGGCGCCGCCGCCCACTATCTGCTTGACCTCACCTGGCTGGAATCCTTCCTGCTCGGTGCCGCCGTCGCCTCCACCGATGCCGCGGCCGTGTTCTTCCTGCTGCGTGCCGGCGAGATCAACCTGCGCGAACGGGTGCGTTCGACGCTTGAGGTGGAATCCGGCACCAACGACCCGATCGCCATCTTCCTGACCATCACGCTGGTCGAGATCATCGCCGCCCACGCCAACCCGGAGACCAATGTCCTGGTCACCAGCCTGTTCCTCGGCTTCCTCCTCAACATGGGCCTCGGCGCCGTCATCGGCGTGCTCGGCGGCCTCGCCATCGTGCGCCTCGTCGACCGGCTCAACCTCGACCACGGCCTGCTGCCGATCTTCGTGCTGACCTTGTCGCTGATGGTGTTTGCCGCCGCCGGCGCCATTGGTGGCTCGGGCTTCCTGGCGGTCTATATCGCCGGCCTCATCGCCGGCAATTCCGACATCCGCGCCGTCACCATCCTCAAGCGCTTCCAGGACGGCATGTCGTGGCTGGCGCAGATCATCATGTTCCTCATCCTCGGCCTGTTCGCGACGCCGTCGCAGTTTCCGGCGATCATGGTACCGGCGGTAGCGCTCGGCCTGTTCCTGATGTTCATCGCCCGCCCGATCGCCGTCTGGCTCTGCCTGATTCCGTTCCGTCTGCCACGCCCCGAAGTCGCCTTCGTCTCCTGGGTGGGCTTGCGCGGCGCGGTGTCGATCCTGCTCGCCATCACCCCGCTGCTTGGCGGGCTGGAAAACGGCCGTGTCATCTTCAACACCGCCTTCATCATCGTTCTGGTGTCGTTGGTCATCCAGGGCTGGACGGTTGGACCGCTGGCGCGCCGCCTCGGCCTCATCGTGCCGGCGCGGCTTGGCCCGTTGGACAAGGTCGAGCTGGAACTGCCGGGCTCGGCCCATCACGAGCTTCTTGCCTATCGCGTCGCACACGGCAGCCCGGTGGCGCGCGGCGAGCGCATCCCGCGCTGGGCACGACCCTCGCTGGTGCTGCGCGACGGCCGCTCGATGCGCTTCCAGGACATGGGCCGGCTCGCAGCCGGCGACCAGGTCTACATCTTCGTGCCGGATCGCTATCCGCGCCTGCTCGACAAGCTGTTCGCCAGCCGCGCCGTGGTCGATCCCGAAGATGCGGATTTCTTCGGGGCTTTCGCCGTCGACCCCGCGCGCTCCGCTGCCGAACTGGAAGCGGCCTATACGCCGGGCCTGACCGAAGCGGAGCAAAAGCTGACCGTCGGCGCGCTGGTCACGGGGCGACTCGGCGGCCATGCCGAATATGCCGATCGCGTGCTGCTCGGCCCGATCGAGCTGATCGTCCGCGACGTCGACGACAAGGGTAAGATCACCGGCCTCGGCCTTTCCTTCGAGCCGACGGCGCCGGTGGCGCGGGTGCCGGTTTTCCTCAGTGCCGGCGAGATCGGCGACCGTGTCTCCGCCTTCATCCGCAACTGGCGCAAGCCGACTGAAACGCAATTGGCGGAGTCGCAGGCGGACGAGAAATCGGCCCCGGAGCCCGCGCCGGAAAAGGCAGCAACCGAAAACTGACGGCTTCCATTGTGGGTGCTGCCCTTCATCCGCCGTCGGCACAGAATCGTGCCAACTTCAAAATTTCGTTTCGAATCCGGCCTAAGCCTTGCATCATCGTTGGCGCGGGGTATGTTCCCGGCGATTTTTCGCGAAAAGGAACCCGCATGGCCGCCTTCAAGACTCTCGACGATATCGGCAACATCAGCGGCAAGCGCGTGCTGGTGCGCGTCGACCTCAACGTTCCCGTCGCTGACGGCAAGGTCACCGACGCCACCCGCATCGAACGCATTGCGCCGACCATCGCCGAACTGTCCAAAAAGGGCGCCAAGGTCATCCTGCTTGCGCATTTCGGCCGACCGAAGGATGGCCCTTCGGCCGAGTTTTCGCTGGAGCCGATCGCCAAAGCGACGGCTGAGGTGCTCGGCCGCCCCGTTAGTTTTGCCAGCGATTGCGTCGGCGATACGGCGGGAAGCGCCATCGCCGCCATGAACAAGGGCGACGTGCTGCTGCTCGAAAACACCCGCTTCTACAAAGCCGAGGAAAAGAACGATCCGGCCTTCACCGAAAAGCTCGCCGCCAATGGCGACATCTTCGTCAACGACGCCTTTTCCGCCGCGCACCGCGCCCATTCGTCGACCGAGGGGCTGGCGCATCTGTTGCCGGCCTTTGCCGGCCGCACCATGCAGGCCGAACTCGAAGCGCTGGAGAAGGGTCTGGGAAAACCGGTCCGTCCGGTAGTCGCCATTGTTGGCGGCGCCAAGGTCTCGACCAAGATCGACCTGCTGATGAACCTGGTGAAGAAAGTCGATGCACTCGTCATCGGTGGCGGCATGGCCAACACCTTCCTCGCCGCGCGCGGCACCGATGTCGGCAAATCGCTGTGCGAGCATGACCTGGCCGCAACCGCCAAGCAGATCATGATTGAGGCGGCAGAGGCCGGCTGCGCCATCATCCTGCCGGTCGACGGGGTCGTCGCCAAGGAATTCAAGGCGGGCGCGGCCTGCGAGACCGTCGCCATATCGGACGTGCCGGCCGACGGCATGATCCTCGATGTCGGCGCCAGAACCGTGACGACCATCGGCGAATGGATCGACCGCGCCGCGACGCTGGTCTGGAACGGCCCGCTCGGCGCCTTCGAGATCGCGCCCTTCGACCATGCGACGGTGGCGGCGGCCAAGCACGCGGCGGCGCGCACCAAGGAAGGCAAGCTGGTCTCGGTCGCCGGCGGCGGCGACACGGTGGCGGCGCTCAACCATGCCGGCGTCGCCGACGACTTCACCTATGTCTCGACCGCCGGCGGCGCTTTCTTGGAGTGGATGGAAGGCAAGCCGCTGCCCGGCGTCGATGTGCTGAAGCGGTGAGGCTCTGGGGCGATCAACACTCGGAGAGCGAACAAGGGCGCCCGAGGCTTTCAATCGATTCGAGCTTTCCGAGGCCATTCCTTTGGCGGTAGACTTCCGTTAAGCGCGGAACGAACCCCTTCAGGAGAAGCAACAATGAGCGAACGTCTCGAAGACATTGCCGCCGCGATCGTCGCCGATGGCAAGGGCCTGCTGGCCGCCGACGAAAGTTCCGGCACCATCAAGAAGCGCTTCGACGTCATTGGCGTTGAATCGACCGCCGACAGCCGCCGCGACTACCGCGAGATGATGTTCCGCGCCAGGGAAGCGATGACCCGCTACATTTCCGGCGTCATCCTCTACGACGAAACGATCCGCCAGAAGGCCGCCGACGGCACGCCGCTGGTCGACATCATCAAGGCGGCCGGCGCCATCCCCGGCATCAAGGTCGATGCCGGCGCCAAGCCCTTGGCCGGCTTTCCCGGCGACACCATCACCGAGGGCCTCGACGGCCTGCGCGAGCGCCTTGCCGACTACTACAAGCTCGGCGCCCGCTTCGCCAAATGGCGCGCGGTGATCGACATTGACCAGGCCAAGGGCGTGCCTTCGGCCAATTCGATAGGCTCGAACGCCCATGCGCTTGCCCGCTATGCGGCCCTTTGCCAGGAGGCCGGCATCGTGCCGATCGTCGAGCCGGAAGTGCTGATGGACGGCGCCCACGACATCGACACCTGCTACGACATCTCGAAGGCAACGCTGATCAAGCTCTATGACGAGCTCCATGCGGCGCGCGTCGTGCTGGAAGGCACCATCCTGAAGCCCAACATGGTGCTGGCCGGGAAGAAATCGGGCAAGGTGAGCAGCCCGGAAGAGGTCGCGGAAAAGACCATAAAACTGTTTCGCGAGACCGTACCGGCAGCAGTGCCGGGCATCGCCTTCCTCTCCGGCGGCCAGGAGGACGAGGAGGCGACGGCCAATCTCAACGCCATCAACGCCATCGGCCCGCATCCGTGGAAGCTGACCTTCTCCTACGGCCGCGCGCTGCAGGCCGCACCACAGAAAGCCTGGAGCGGCAAGGCCTCGAACGTCGCCGCCGGCCAGGCCGCCTTCACCCATCGCGCTCACATGAACCATCTGGCGGCGCTTGGAAAATGGAAGGCGAGCCTGGAACAAGCCGCCTGATCACAGTTCTTTCTTCCCCCTTCGAACCCGGGCCGATGCGCCCGGGTTTTTCGTTTGCGGCTTTGCCAGGCTTGGGACGGAGCCTCCACGTCCTTATCTCCTTTGCGGCGCTGAAGCATGATCCCGAAAAGCGGAATCCGGTTTTCGGAAAACATCATGCTCAAACAAACAGCCGGCGATGTCGGTTTGCGCCCGTCCCGAACGTCCTTGGGGATGACAGACAGGGAGAGGTTCATGCATCGCAACAAGATCGTTTCGCGCGAAGAGTGGTTCCAGGCGCACAAGGCACACCTGGCCCGCGAGAAGGAACTGACGCGGCTTCGCGAGCGGATCGCGGCTGAGCGGCGTGAACTGCCGTGGTTGAAGATCAGGAAGGACTATGTCTTCGAGACCGAGCAAGGGCCGAAGAAACTGACCGACCTGTTTGCCGGCAACAGCCAGTTGATCGTCTATCACTTCATGTTCGGGCCTGGGTGCAGCCATCACTGCGAAGGCTGCTCATTCCTTGCCGACCATATCGACGGCGCCAATCAGCATCTCAGGCATCACGACGTGTCGCTGGTCGTGGTTTCGCGCGCGCCGCTGGCGGAACTTCTGCCCTACAAGCAGCGCATGGGCTGGAAGTTCGACTGGGTGTCGTCCTATGCCTCGGATTTCAACTTCGACATGCAGGTTTCCTTCACCGACAGGCAGATCGCCGCCGGCGATACCACGTACAATTTCGAGACCCGTCCCAGGACATCGAAGGAGCTTCCCGGCACCAGTGTTTTCTACAGGGACGAGGCCGGCGACCTCTTCCTCACCTTCCTGTCGCGCGCCCGTGGCGGCGAGGCGCTGATCGGCACGTATGACTATCTCGACATGACGCCGAAGGGCCGCAACGAGACCGGCCCCTATCACGGCCTGATGGACTGGGTGCGCCTGCACGATGAATATCAGGACAGACAGGTAGCGCAGGCGAGTTGCTGCGATTGAAGATCGTTCACGTCAGCCCAAACATGCGCTAAGCCTGCCGCTGATCGTTTAACGGTATCGTCATGCGCCTCCCGGCCCTCCTCACCTGGCTCGCCTTCCCTGTCTATATCTGGCAGGGCCTCGGCGTGCGACGCCGCACCACCCGCATGCTGCCGGCGCAGGGGCCGGTCATGCACGAAATATCAGGCAAGGCGCCAGCGATCTCGCTCCTGGTGCTGGGCGATTCCTCCGCCGCTTCGGTCGGCATCGGCAATTCGGAAGATGGGCTTGCCGCGCAACTCGCGGTGCTGATTTCACAAAGTACCGGCCGTGCCGTGCGCTGGCGTGCCGCCGGCTTCAATTCGGCGACGTCGGGCCAGATCCGCGACCATGTCCTGCCCAATCTGTCGGCCGATCCGTGGACGCATATCGTGCTGGCCATCGGCACCAACGACACCAAGAATTTTCACTCCGTGCCGCGCTTCAAGAAGGAGTTCGGCGGGCTGCTCTATGGCCTGCGCGCCAAATGGCCGGAAGCGCGCGTGGTGTGGTCGCCGGTGCTGGAGTTCACGCGGGCGCCGGCGATGCCGCCGCTGCTCGGCAAAATCCTCGAAATCCGCGCCACCGAAATGAATCGGATGGGTGAACGCCTTTGCCTGGAGCGCGGCGCGGTACCCGCACCGCGCCTGCCGATCACCAATCCCGAGGCCGGCTTCGCCTCCGACGGCTTTCATGCCTCGGAAGCGGGTTACCGGGCCTGGGCCGAGCATCTCGTCGACCTGGTGCTAGCCAATTAGAGGGCCGACACGAGCCGCGTTGCCGAGTGCTGGCCTATGTCCAATGTCCAAGCACGGCTGTTATCGAAATCGCGGCCATCGCCAGCAGCGCCAGCTTCCAGAAGTCGCTACGCCGTTTCAGCCCCGGCCAGCCGAGCGGCTTGATCAATTGGATGACCATGATGCCAACAATCACGAGCGCGAGGAGTTTCGACATGCCGCCTTTGACCAGCAACGCGGCCGGCTGTCAAAGCGCGTCCTTTATTGCCTGAGAAAGAACAGGCGCCGCGATCCCGAACCGGAAACGCGGCCCCTGCCTTTGACCGGCGCGCGATCTACTTCAGCGGCTTGAGGCCGGCCTCGATCGAAGCGCGCTTCGGCTCGAGGAATGGCGGCAGGGCCAGGCTTTCACCCAGCGTTTCCAGCGGCTCGTCGGCGGTAAACCCCGGCCCGTCGGTAGCGATCTCGAACAGGATGCCGTTCGGCTCGCGGAAATAGAGCGAGCGGAAGTAATAGCGCTCGACCTCGCCGCTCGACGGCAGCCGGAACTCGGCCAGCCGCGCCGTCCATTGATGCAGCGTCTCCTGGTCCGGCGCCCTGAAGGCGACATGATGAACCGCACCCGCGCCTTGCCGTGCCGGCGCCAGCCCGGGCTGCACCAACACATGCAACTCCGCCGCCGGCCCGCCCTCGCCCATTTCGAAGACATGAACCTGACCCTCCGGCGAGGCATAGTCGCGGGCCTTGCGCATGTTCATCACCTTGGTCACCACCGCCTCGGTGTTGGTGATGTCGGGGACGCTGATGACGATCGGCCCGAGCCCGCGAATCTGATGCTCTGCCGGCACCGGGCTTTGCGCCCAGGGATGGCTGTGGCCCTTGCCGCCGTCGCTGACGAGCCGCAGGCGCTGGCCTTCGGGGTCTTCGAAATCCAGACTGGGGTAGCCGCCGATGTCGGCGATCTCTCCTGTCACAATGCCTTCGTCTGCCAAGTGCCGCTTCCACCAGGCAAGGCTCTCCTGACTGCCGACCCTGAGGCTGGTCCGCGCGATGCTATGGGTGCCGCGCCGCTCACGTCCGACCGGCCAGTCGAAGAAGGTGAGGTCGGTGCCCGGCGTGGCTTCGCCGTCGGCATAGAAGAGGTGGTAGGCCGAGGTGTCGTCCTGGTTCACCGTCTTCTTGACCAGCCGGAGGCCCAGCACCTTCGTATAGAAGTGAAGATTTCCCGGCGCATTGGCGGTGATGGCGGTCAGGTGATGGATTCCTGTCAGTTGCAGGCTCATGGTCGTCTCCCTGGTTTTGGGGAAGAATTTTCTCTCTCCATATCAGAACTGCGGCCACCTTGCTGAAGGCCACGTATTCCGACAGTCCGTCGCTGGAGGATGAACAACGGAGCCTTGATCAGGGGTCGCTGCGGTGAACAATCGGCATCCACAAGCCTGCCCCGGGCACGTCTGATGCGGCAAAAGCGGGTGCTTTTCCTGCGGGGCGCACCGGTCCGAATTATTGTCACGCGCCCTGCCATCCTCCTGACAGACTGCTGTCAGGAGGGGTGTGCGATAGTGTCTCCATCAGAGAGAGGAGACTAGCCATGAACGGTTCCACCATTCTGCGCGGCGTACAGCACTATGTCGGCAAGATCCGCACGATACGCAACGAGATCCGCACCCAGCGGTTCATGAACTCGCTGCCGGCGGACATTCGCAAGGATATCGGCTGGCCGGACATGTATGCCGACCGTCGCCTTCGCGGCAATTGAGAGGAAATTTCGATGCGGCGGTTGGATATGGGCGCGTCAACGCCCAGATAACAAGTGCGGCGCGCGAGGGATGGAGCGAGCTTATGCCTGAACAGAAGACAATCGGTTTTCTTTTCATCGAGGGCTTTGCCGACTGGGAATATGGGCTGCTGGCGGCCTCGGCGGTTGAATGGTTCGGCGCCCGCGCCGTGTCGCTGACGCCTGATGGCAAGCCGGTGACCGGCATCAGCGGTTTCCGGCTGACGCCCGATCGCCCGGCAGAAGCTAATAAAAATACCGATCTCGACGCCATCGCCGTCATCGGCTCCGACGAGTGGGCAGGTAAGGCACCGCCGGATGTCGCCGATCTGCTCAACGCTGTTGCATCGCGCGGCGGCGTGGTCGGTGGCATCTGCGCCGGCACGCTGGCGCTGGCCCGCGCCGGCCTGTTCGAGAAAGCCAGACACACCAGCAATGGCCGCGACTGGATCAACGGTCATGAAGCCAGCTATGCCGGCGACAGCAACTACCAGGATGTGCCGCATGCCGTGGCTGACGGCAAAATTGTTTCCGCGCCCGGTTCGGCGCCAGGCACCTTCGCGCTTGCCTTTCTGAAGGCGCTCTATCCCGAAAGAGGCAGTGATCTCGCGCAGATGCGGACGCTGTTCGCCAAGGAATATGCTGAAGCCTCCTGACAGCATGCTGTCAGGAGGGGCGTGCAATGATGCAAGCCTCGGACACTGTGCATCGGCGGTCGAAAGGACGATCGATGAAGAGTTGGAACGACAGACTGAACACGCCAGGCATCAACGGTGTGAAGCCGACGCCCCGCACGATGGCCGATGTCATCGAGGGTCAGCCGATGCTGGTGCCGACAGCGCGTCAGGTCGATGATTTCATCCGCTCGATTCCGGAAGGTGTCGAGATGGATGTGCGTGCGCTGCGTACCGCACTTGCCATCGAGCACGGCGCCGAAGTGACATGCCCGGTCACGATCGGCTACCATCTGCGCACTGTTGCGGAGGCCGCCAACGAGGATCTCGAGCGCGGCATGGCGTTGAGCGACGTGGCACCCTTCTGGCGCGTGCTCGACACGAAGACGCCGACCACGAGAAAACTGTCCTTCGGCACGGAGTTCGTTGCCGCGCAGCGCAAGCGCGAAGGGCTGAAACCATGATGCATGCCACCCAAAAGCGTTCCGCTGTTTTGGGATAACGACATGCGCAAAAACACGATGCGCGCCGCCCAAAAGTGTTCTGCGGTTTTGGGTGGCCTGCATATGAACAACGCCGAGGGACCATACGATGCGCCGCGCCGACAGGCTCTTCCAGATCGTGCAGCATCTGCGTGGTGGCCGCCTGGTCACCGCACAGAAGCTCGGCACGTGGCTCGAGGTTTCCGAGCGAACCATCTACCGCGATATCGCCGACCTGCAGTCGACCGGCGTGCCGATCGACGGCGAGGCTGGTGTTGGTTACATGATGAGGGAGGGTTTCGACCTTCCGCCGCTGATGTTCACGCGTGACGAAATCGTCGCGCTGGTCGCTGGTGCCCGCATGGTGCGCGCCTTTGGCGGTGCCGCCATGGCGCGCGCCGCCGACGAGGCGCTGGTCAAGATCGGCGCCGTGCTGCCCGACGCCGAAAAAGACCGTATCGCCCGTACCGAGATCCACACGCCGATGTGGGTGGTCAGCGACGCCGCGCGCGAGGCCATCGACCTGATCGAGCGCGCGGTCGAAAAGCGCCAGGTGCTGACCATCGACTACTCCGACGAGGCCGGCCGCGGCACCGCCCGCGATATCCGACCGCTTGGCCTGTGGTTCTGGGGCAAGGTGTGGACGCTGGTCGCCTGGTGCGAGATGCGCGATGACTTTCGCGCCTTCCGCATCGATCGCATCGCCTCCGTGGTCATCGCCGGCCGCATCTTCAAGCCGGAGCGCGGCAAGCAGCTTGCCGACTTCTACCGGGCAGTGGAGCGCAGCGAGGATTATGGCATGGCGCCGGATCGCGCCGCGCGGACCTGAGACCTGACGCACCCCACAAAAAAGCCCGCTCGAAGCGGGCTTTTTTCTTGGAATGCCGGACAATCTCACTCGTCGTCGTCATTGTCCGTGTTCTTCGACTTCAAGGCCGAGAGCTTGGCGAACACGGCGTTGGCGTCGAGTTCGGCATCTTCGTCCTTTGGCTTCTCGGGAGCCGGCACCAGCCGCTCGGTCAGGGCCGCCGGCAGCAGCGTGTCACCGACCGGCTGCGCCTGTTCGCGACCGCGCGAGGCGCGGTTGACTTCCATGTCGAGGTCGATCTGCGAAGAAAGGCCCAGCGTCACCGGGTCCATCGGCTGCAGATTGGCTGAGTTCCAGTGTTTGCGCTCTCGGATCTGCTCGATCGTCGACTTGGTGGTGCCGACGAGGCGCGAGATCTGCGCGTCCTTGAGTTCGGGATGGTTGCGCACCAGCCAGAGAATCGCGTTCGGCCGGTCCTGACGCTTCGACAGCGGCGTGTAGCGCGGCCCCTTGCGCTTGGATTCGGGCACCCGCACCTTGGGGTCCGAAAGCTTCAGGCGCTGGTTCGAATCCTTTTCGGCACGCGCGATCTCGTCGCGGGTCAGCTGGCCGGTCATGATCGGGTCCATGCCCTTGATGCCTTGCGCCGATTCGCCGTCTGCGATCGCCTTGACCTCGAGCGGATGCAGCCCGCAGAACTGCGCAATCTGCTCGAAGGAAAGCGCGGTGTTGTCGACCAGCCAGACGGCGGTCGCCTTGGGCATCAGCAGCGTATTGGCCATTTAAAAATCCTTCTCGTTCGCCCGCGTTCCCGCGCGGGCGGTGGTTTAGAGCCACCAAAATGGGAAATTCGCGGTCTGTATAACCGCTCTCGGGTCGTTTCGCAACGTTTTTGGAAGACGCGACCGGACTGCGTTCGCACCATTGAGCATAGCGGAGCCAAAACCAAAATGGGTTTATCGAAAGGATCGCGCACTCCCGGCGATCGTCAAATCACCAAGAGTGCGTTCGGCTTTGTTGAAAAGCTCTGCGGCGATCAGAACTTGATTCCGAGATCGACCTTTGCGCCCTGGGCGACACCGCTGCCGCCGAACTGTCCGGAGTAGGACACACCGAGCGTGGCATTGGCCGACATTTTGAGGTCGAGGCCGGCCTCGACCACCGCTGCGTCCCTGGCGATCGGCACGCCGGCGATGGTGAAGGCGTCGCCCCCGGCGAAGGCGAAATTGGAGATCGGCGTGACATCGCCGAAGGCATGGCGCCAGCCGAGCATGCCGCGCGCGGTGGCGTTGATGCCGCCAAGCGCGAAGTCGGTCGAACCGCGCAGGCCGAGCGTGGTGAAGGTGGCGTCGGTGGTCGAACCGGCGCTGGTCAACGCTGCATCGCCACCCGTTTCGGTGAAGCCGTCTGTATGCACGCTGACATAGGCGAGATTGGCGAAGGGTTCGAACTTGAATTGCCCGGCATCAGCCTTGTAGGCGAGTTCGCCGAAGATCTGCGCCGTGCCGGCATCGTAGTCGGCCGACAGCCCATCCGTGAAGCCGTCGAAAGCGACGGAGCGTTTGGCCGAGATGCTGCTCCAGCTGTAGGCGGCGCCGGTGCGGAAGGCGATGGCGCCCCAATTGGTGCCGCCATAGAGACCGAGATGATAGCTGTCGGCCTTGCCGGAGGAATTGCGGGCGGCGGCGTCGAAAGACGAATGGCTGTAGCCGCCGAGCAACCCGACACGCCAGCCGCCGACCATCGTGTCGGCGCCGGCCAGCAGGCCGCCGGTCGAGCGGTCGAAGGCGGCGGCGTTGCCGTCGCTATCGCTATTACCCCACGAGCCGAAGGCCTGGCCCCAGACGGCGAATCGGTCGGTGTCGGCGGCAACCATTTCGGGGCCACCTTCGCCATAGGCCATGACCGGCAGCGGTGCTGGACCGGCATCGCCGAAGGCAGCAGCGATGCGGTTGGCCGCCGCGTCGCGCAGGAAACGGCTGTCCTCGACCAGCATGCCCCTAGCCGAGGCATGGATCTCCCCCGACAGCTGGTCGAAGGCGTCTTGGGCCTCGGCGTCGGTGGCCAGACCGGCGACCGCATTGAACAGGGGGACGGATTGCGAAATGCTGTCCAGCCCTTCGCCGGTGGCGATCTGGTTCGGCGTCAGCCCGGCATCGGCGAAGTCGCGCACCTTCGACACATCGAGATAGGCGTTGTTGGCGTCATAGCTATCGATGACGCTGACGAATGCCGAGAGCGGGCCAGCGTCGCCGGTGAGGGCAGCATACTCTCCCGTCAGCCCGCCGGTGGTGGTGAGGATAGTGTAGCGTGCGCCGAGAGCGTAGGCCCCCGGCGCGGCCTCGACATCGAGCGTGCCGCCCTGCAGTTCGGCGGTGCCGGTTACCGCGATGCGGTCGCTGGTCGTGGCATCCAGTTGCACCGCATAGGTCGAGCCCGCGACCTGGGTAAATGCCCCTTTCACGTTGAGGCTGCCGATCGAATTTCCCGGTGCGATCGTCCCCTCGACCCGTGACGCACCCACCGTGCCGCCGCCGCCCAACACCGCCCCCGAACTGACCGTCGTCAGCGAAGAGGTGGCGATCGAACCATTCACGACAAGCGTACCTTCCCCGACCGTGGTCGTGCCGAAATAGGCATTGATCCCGGACAGGGTCAGCACGCCGGTGCCGGTCTTCACCAGCGATCCCGCCTGCGCCGCCGGTAGCAATACTGGTGGCACATTGCCGTCGCGGATCACCCCGGAGATCGTGTCATCGCTTCCGAGTCCGCCTAGGACCATCTTGCCGAAGTCGAGATCGACGTCGCCGGCTCCCGAGAGCGAACCGACCTCAACCAGTGCGGCGTCGCTCTTCAATGCGACAAGGCCACCCGCCTCGTTCAGCACCGTGGTCGCCGTGCCGTTCGAATGGTCCGAGAACTGAAGCTGGCCGTCATTCTCGATCGTGATCGTGCGCGAGCCTGCGTCGGTGGGTGTCGCCTGGCTGCCGATGAAGGCAAGCACCGCTCCGCCCTTGACGTCCGCGTTACCGGTGCCGAGCCCGCCCATCACGCTCGCGATCAGCATTCCGCCCTCGACGATCGTGCCGCCTTCGTAGCTGTTGGCATGCGAGAGGATGAGCCCGCCTGTGCCGGTCCGGATGAGTCGGCCCGTGCCGGAGATCTCGCCCGCCTGTTCGGGTATCGCGACGATGATGGGCCCCGGCTGCTCGTAGTCGAACTTGACGTCGCCCTCGATGTTCACGGCATTGGCGACCGTGAGATCGTTGAGGCCATACTGGATCGTCGTTCCGGCGACGGCGCTCAGCAAACCCGTACCGAGTGCGTGGTCGTGCTCAAGCCTCAACGCGCCGGCCCCCAGGCTGGTGCCGCCGCCATAGCTGTTGTCGCCTCTCAGCACCAGCGTGCCGGAGCCCGTCTTGGCCAGGCGTCCACCGCCCGAGACGATGCCGTTCACCGTAAGCGCTGTGCCGGCGGCCTGAGAAAATGTGCCGCCAAGCGACATCAGTACGTCGCGGTGCGTGGCAAAGCTCGCCGTTGTCGCCAAGGTGCCGGTTTCAAGCACGACGCCGCCATCCGGATTGCCGAGATTGGCGTCGGCGCCGACGGACAGCGTGCCTTTCGATACCAGGACGCCGCCCGAAAAACTGTTGGTGCCTGAGAGCACGAGCGTGCCTGCACCATCGACCGTCACGCCCCAGCGTTCATTGCCGACATAGGTGCCCGCGGGTGGAACATAGCCTTGTGCCACCACACCGACCATATCGTCGATGTTGTCCGATATCGTCTGGGTCTCGCCCGCATCTGGCTTGAAGGACAGGTTGCCGCTGCCTTGCAGGAAGATGCCGGAGCCGAAGGCCTGGCTGCCGGCGCCGCCTGCCGCAACCGAATTGCCGTTGAGAGCAAAGTTTCCCTCGACGATCAGCTGGCCGCCCTGGCGCACGAACAGCGCGCCGCCCATGCCGGCACCGCTGCCGTCGCCGCTGCCGGCACCTGAAACGCCAAGGACGCCTGTGTAGGGACAGTTGGCGTTGGCGGCCCCGCAGTTGTCAAAAGACGTGCCTCCGTAACCATAAGCTCCGCCTTCGCCTCCACTGGCGCCAAAGCCGGCAAGCCCTCCGTTCCCGCCGTTTCCACCCAAAGACTGGCCCGTGCCGCTGTTGTGCAAGAGGGTGTTGGCGTTGCCGCCGGACCCACCCCGTCCCCCACCGGCGCCAAAGCCGCCATTGCCGCCATTTCCTCCCAGGCCTCCCGTCGCATCCGCGGTTCCGCCATCAGTCACAGACGCAATTGCATCACCACCGGACCCACCTGTGCCGCCGCCGCCGCCGAAACCGCCTCCACCCCCATCTGCGCCTTTGCCACCGGTTGCGCTGGCGTTGGCGCCCAATGCGTTGCTGACAGTGAATTGATATCCCATACCACCGCCGCCACCACCACCACCGGTGCCGCCGGCGCCGCCCACCGTACCGGCCTGTCCGGTTCCGGACACCGCCGCTCCCCCGGATCCGGTAATCGAGGCCGAACCGCCTCCTTCGCCGCCAGCACCCCCATTTGGACCGCCACCGTTAGTGGCTATACCCGAAACCGCGACGCCACCGTCGCCGACCAGGCCACCACCACCAGGCCCGCCTTGATTGGTGACTCCACCGGTCGGCCCCACGCCGCCTTTAGCCTTATTGTCGGAGAGGTCTACATCGCTGAGTGTGACCGTTGCCCCAGCGTTTACAAACAGAGCCCCGCCCAGTCCCGCTCCTCCGCCACCGCCATAGACGCTGGTACCGCCCTGGGCCAGCGCATCGGAGATGGTCAGGTTCTCCACCCGCACAGTACCCGATGCCACGAAGAGTCCGCGATAAACGCCGCCGCCAGAAAGCGTGTGACCGCCGCCCGAAATCGTCACATTGCTGTTCACCTCGGGCAGATTGCCGCCACCCGCCGTCAAGGTGATGTCGTTCGACAATGTGATCGTGTCGCCGTTTGCCTGGCTGGACAGCGCCGACCGCAGCTCGGCTTCGTTACCCACCAGATACTCCACGGCAAAGGCGGGGCTCGTTGCCATGCTGGCCAGGATCAATGCCGTGGACGCCATCCACTTCGCGCGCCTGAGCGACCGGCCTGTATTTGCAGTTGCATCCATTCGATCGATTCCCCAACACCCAAAGCTGCATGGCGAGGCTCGGTCCTTGGGCGCCCGCGAGGCAGTGGCCGGAAGGTGACGGAATGAGTTTTGGTGAACAGTCGTCATTTGACGACATCGGGACCGGTTACTGGCCCCTGTTGCCTCAGCGCAACATGATCGCCGGCGGTAAAGGACAGCTTGGGGCATTGGCTGGCAGGATTTTCAATGGATCCCGCGCCGAGAGCAGGCACCCCGCTTTCCAAATAGCGAGGGATGGCGGGGAGTGCCCCTTGCTTTCAGAACTTTTGGCTGATTTGCAGCGCAAACGCGTTGTCCAGATAGTCACGACCGAACACACTGCGATAACTCAGAGTCACACCGCTCCCATTGTTGGCGGAGAGCATTGCGCCAAGCCCCAGAGAAAAGCGATCCTGGGCAATGCCATCCAGATCGGCTCTGTAAATCGGACCGAAGCCGCCGGCATAGTTCATGAGAGCGGTTCCGTTGCCTTGAAAGTCATGCTGGTACTCCAGCTTCAAACTCGGCGTGAACGTGCCAAGATCGGTTGGAAACGCGGACTGCAACTGGATGCCAAGACTCGAGGTTGCCGTACTGACGTGCTGGTCGAAGAAATGCAGGGCAGCGGCCCCGTCACCTGACTCGCTATAGGCATCAAGCGTCGCCCGAGCAAAATCGAGGCGGACGTAAGGTGTCACCAGCCAATTGTTGTAAGGCAGATCGACACCGCCCTTAAGAGACCCGAACCACTGCTGCCCGTCACGGGATCCGTCGGCGAAGTCATCGGCGCTACCGGTAAGGAACCTGTGGGAATCGAACGACAGCCATTGGTAGCCGAGCAACCCATCGACAAACAAACCGGCCGTCGGGTGATAGCTGCCATAGACGGCAACCGTATAGGCGTAGGCCTTCGAGTTGCTTCCATTTTCGCCAATGTCGGAATCGTCATGACCATAGCCCACGCCAGCGCCAATCGTGAACGCACGGCTAATTCGACGGTCGATGCCTCCACTTAGCCCCGATGTCTGGAAATCATAGCCGCTGTCGTCGCTTCGCTTACCGAAATTAATCGATCCTGCCGTCCAGATCGTGGTCGTTGCCGTCATCGAAGTTGCATGTGACAGCATTCCAAAGGCGTCTGCGCCAAGCGTTTCAGCACCGCACTGGCGGACATCGGCACTCGTCTTGCAATTGTCCGCAAACGACAAGCTGATGCCATTGACGACGTTGACGCCTTCCTCACCATGGTCCGAGCTGTCGTGAAGCCGATCCACATGGCCCTGAAAATTGTCGATCTGCGTGATTGCGAGACGTCTGGTGGCGTCGGCTTGGGCATTCAGGATACCCATGACTTCGGCGTCATTCGTAGGATCAACGAAGCCGGCAATAGCCAATGTATATTGATGGGGGTTGCTGACGGCCCCGTTTGTGTCTGTTGCCTTCAGTGTGAAGCTGTAGATTCCCGGTGCGGTGGGCGTGCCAGTCAGTCGTCCAACGGCGTCCAGGGAAATGCCAGGTGGCAGCACACCAGATGCCAGCGCAAATACATAAGGCGCCGTGCCTCCGGTCGCGCTCAATGTTTGATCGTATAACGCGCCCGGCACGCCGTCTGGCAAACTGTTCGGGGTGATCGCAATTGTAACGGGTGCATTGTACGTAAAGCCGAGACCGGTCGCCGCCACTCCGTCGCTGCGCTCGATCCTGACCGACTCTGTGCCTGATGCATGAGTGGGCGTCGTCGCGGTGATCGTTCCCGCGTTCACCACGGTAAATGAACCCGCAGCCGTACCGCCGAAACTCACCGACGTAACGCCGGTGAAGCCTGTGCCTGTGATCGTCACACTTGTCCCGCCGGAGGTCGGACCGTTATCCGGTTGGAGGCCGATCAGCGTCGGCGCCGGCAGGCCGGTGACGATGTGGACGACGGTGACGGGAGCTGCCGCGCTGTTGTTGGCGTCGCCGGCATAGGTCGCCTTGATGGTGTGCGATCCAACGACCAGGGTGTCGATGGTCAGCGCCGCGTTCGACCCGGCCAGCGCCACCGTGCCCAGCGAGGTCGCGCCGTCGAAGAACTCGACCTGACCGGTCGGGCTGGCGCCGCCGCTCAGCGTCGCCGTGAACGTCACCGCATCGCCCGCCGCCGAGGTCGAACTCGACTGCGCCAGCATCAGCGTCGGTGCCGGCAGGCCGGTGACGATGTGGACGACGGTGACGGGAGCTGCCGCGCTGTTGTTGGCGTCGCCGGCATAGGTCGCCTTGATGGTGTGCGATCCAACGACCAGGGTGTCGATGGTCAGCGCCGCGTTCGACCCGGCCAGCGCCACCGTGCCCAGCGAGGTCGCGCCGTCGAAGAACTCGACCTGACCGGTCGGGCTGGCGCCGCCGCTCAGCGTCGCCGTGAACGTCACCGCATCGCCCGCCGCCGAGGTCGAGCTCGACTGCGCCAGCATCAGCGTCGGCGCCGGCAGGCCGGTGACGATGTGGACGACGGTGACGGGAGCTGCCGCGCTGTTGTTGGCATCACCGGCATAGGTCGCCTTGATGGTGTGCGATCCAACGACCAGGGTGTCGATGGTCAGCGCCGCGTTCGACCCGGCCAGCGCCACCGTGCCCAGCGAGGTCGCGCCGTCGAAGAACTCGACCTGACCGGTCGGGCTGGCGCCGCCGCTCAGCGTCGCCGTGAACGTCACCGCATCGCCCGCCGCCGAGGTCGAACTCGACTGCGCCAGCATCAGCGTCGGTGCCGGCAGGCCGGTGACGATGTGGACGACGGTGACGGGAGCTGCCGCGCTGTTGTTGGCGTCGCCGGCATAGGTCGCCTTGATGGTGTGCGATCCAACGACCAGGGTGTCGATGGTCAGCGCCGCGTTCGACCCGGCCAGCGCCACCGTGCCCAGCGAGGTCGCGCCGTCGAAGAACTCGACCTGACCGGTCGGGCTGGCGCCGCCGCTCAGCGTCGCCGTGAACGTCACCGCATCGCCCGCCGCCGAGGTCGAGCTCGACTGCGCCAGCATCAGCGTCGGTGCCGGCAGGCCGGTGACGATGTGGACGACGGTGACGGGAGCTGCCGCGCTGTTGTTGGCATCACCGGCATAGGTCGCCTTGATGGTGTGCGATCCAACGACCAGGGTGTCGATGGTCAGCGCCGCGTTCGACCCGGCCAGCGCCACCGTGCCCAGCGAGGTCGCGCCGTCGAAGAACTCGACCTGACCGGTCGGGCTGGCGCCGCCGCTCAGCGTCGCCGTGAACGTCACCGCATCGCCCGCCGCCGAGGTCGAACTCGACTGCGCCAGCATCAGCGTCGGTGCCGGCAGGCCGGTGACGATGTGGACGACGGTGACGGGAGCTGCCGCGCTGTTGTTGGCGTCGCCGGCATAGGTCGCCTTGATGGTGTGCGATCCAACGACCAGGGTGTCGATGGTCAGCGCCGCGTTCGACCCGGCCAGCGCCACCGTGCCCAGCGAGGTCGCGCCGTCGAAGAACTCGACCTGACCGGTCGGGCTGGCGCCGCCGCTCAGCGTCGCCGTGAACGTCACCGCATCGCCCGCCGCCGAGGTCGAACTCGACTGCGCCAGCATCAGCGTCGGTGCCGGCAGGCCGGTGACGATGTGGACGACGGTGACGGGAGCTGCCGCGCTGTTGTTGGCGTCGCCGGCATAGGTCGCCTTGATGGTGTGCGATCCAACGACCAGGGTGTCGATGGTCAGCGCCGCGTTCGACCCGGCCAGCGCCACCGTGCCCAGCGAGGTCGCGCCGTCGAAGAACTCGACCTGACCGGTCGGGCTGGCGCCGCCGCTCAGCGTCGCCGTGAACGTCACCGCATCGCCCGCCGCCGAGGTCGAACTCGACTGCGCCAGCATCAGCGTCGGTGCCGGCAGGCCGGTGACGATGTGGACGACGGTGACGGGAGCTGCCGCGCTGTTGTTGGCGTCGCCGGCATAGGTCGCCTTGATGGTGTGCGATCCAACGACCAGGGTGTCGATGGTCAGCGCCGCGTTCGACCCGGCCAGCGCCACCGTGCCCAGCGAGGTCGCGCCGTCGAAGAACTCGACCTGACCGGTCGGGCTGGCGCCGCCGCTCAGCGTCGCCGTGAACGTCACCGCATCGCCCGCCGCCGAGGTCGAGCTCGACTGCGCCAGCATCAGCGTCGGTGCCGGCAGGCCGGTGACGATGTGGACGACGGTGACGGGAGCTGCCGCGCTGTTGTTGGCATCACCGGCATAGGTCGCCTTGATGGTGTGCGATCCAACGACCAGGGTGTCGATGGTCAGCGCCGCGTTCGACCCGGCCAGCGCCACCGTGCCCAGCGAGGTCGCGCCGTCGAAGAACTCGACCTGACCGGTCGGGCTGGCGCCGCCGCTCAGCGTCGCCGTGAACGTCACCGCATCGCCCGCCGCCGAGGTCGAACTCGACTGCGCCAGCATCAGCGTCGGTGCAACCTGGGCTGCGGCGGGGTACCCCGCAGCCAGGAGAAACGTCATTACCTGAAACACAAACGCGACGATGTACGCCGATCGGGCGACAAAGTCCGCTATCGAAATGCCTAGACAGGCTCTGCGCGTCATTTGAAATGAATCTCGCATGCTTTTTCCAGTGTTCACATCGCGAGACGACGCGGTTGCTTTGATGCGCCAGGATTTGGTGGTAGGCAAAGTCGACATTTGCCGATGGTCGCTGGCAGGCCCGTCATGCCTATGCTGGCCATCGATCATCCTGCGACCATTATCTGTGCCCCCAATATCAAATCGCCGATGCGTCGGAGATTGCAGACAGGGCCACCGGCGAACAGTCGTCATATGACGACTGTTCGCCGGTTTGTGGCGCGGTTACCACCTTGCTGGATCAGGCTGTTGCCGCCGGATCACATATTCATTTGCGCTAACTGAACAACTCGGCAGAATTAGCGGCAGCATCGCCAGGTTCGGCGGTGATGCAACTTGCGCGAGAGCTTCCGTGTGTTAGGCTTCTTCACGAAACCTGATCATCCCAAGGATCGGAAAGCTCCCAATGGCTGACGTCACCATCGAAGCGGTCTCCGCCGTGGTTGGCCAGATCTATGAGGCAGCCTACGACCAGGAACGCTGGCTCGGTGCGATAACCGGCCTGCGCGACCTGTTCGGAGGTTCGCGCTCCTGCATTGTGCGCATCAGCCCGGAAACGCTCGACGCGGTCGCATCCAACCTGGATCCGGAATTCAATTCACAAAAGGGCATCGACGCCATGCTGCGCGATCCCCTGGCTGCGGCGTCGGCCGCCTTGCCCCTCGGCACGGTCAATCGTTGGCCGCTGACATCCGACGAGACAGCGTTCCGCCGCCGCGAACTATGGCAGGACTGGATGAGGCCGCGCGACATGTATCAAGGGCTGGTCTGTAATCTGCTCGCCTCCAGCGGCGCGCACTGGCTGCTCGATATTCATCGCGGCTCACGGCAGGACGCGTTCCGCGCCGACGACATCGACCTTTTGCAAAAGATCGTGCCGCATGTGATGCGCGCGGGGCAGATCGGCCGGCAGCTGGAGAACATGTCAGCGCTGGCATCGGCCTTTTCACACCTGCCCTTCGGTGTCTTTCTGGTCAACGGCCACCAGCAGATCGCGCAGATGAACGAGGCCGCCGAAGCAATGCTGGCGCGGCCCGACAGTCCGCTCGGGCTGAAGGACGGCACAATTGTCGCCGCCAATGCGAGGGATGCACAGGAACTGCAGCGACTGGTCGTGGACGCCTGCTCGCTGCGCGATGGCGTCATGCCGGGTATCGGCGGAACACTGCTGGTGCCGTCGGATCACAAGCGATCGGACCTGACGCGGCTGGTGCTGTCGGTGGCGCCCTTCATCGATGCCCGAGCCTACGGCCTGGCGACGGAGCGCTGCGCGGTGATCATGGTGACGGAGGTCGCCCGCCGCATCGCCGATGGCTTCGAGACACAAGTCCGCCACCTGTTCGACCTGACGCCTGCCGAAGCGCGACTTGCAACGGCATTGGCATCGGGCCGGTCGCTGAAGGAAGCCGCCGACAGTTCGAACATTACCGTAAAGACCAGCCGAACCTATCTGGAGCGGATCTTCGCCAAGACCCGCACCCATCAGCAGAGCGAACTGGTGGCATTGCTGAAGAGCACGGAACCGCTCAGCGGGCGTGGCCGGTAGGCGCCACGACCCCTGTTCTCTTGGATTTGCTGATCAGAGACCGTCAACGCAGTGCTCCCGGCAACGGCTCGGCGCTCCTGAGCAATGCAACAAGTTGGCTTTGCTGGCGGGTTCCCGTCTTGGCGAAAATTCGCTCAAGATAGGTACGGCTGGTTTTCACCGTGATCTTCAGGTCGGATGCGGCATCCTTCAGGGGCCGCCCTTGCGAAAGGGCAGCGGCCAGGCGCGACTCGGAGGGCGTCAAATCGAACAGACCGGCAAGCAGGGTTGGCGAAGGCACGATGGAACTGGGGCTCATCGCCGTCGCCGCAACCAATATGTCCGCGCCCGAAAAAATCTCATGCGCGGCGCGGCGCAGCGGCAGAAGATGAATGACCAGCGCCGGCTGGCCGTCCCTGGCCGGAACGGGAATCGAGCGCACGATGCGATCCTGGCGATTATGGATGATGGCTTCCTGGAAAAGAGAATTGGCGGACGCATTGGCAAGCGCGAGACCACCATGAGCCGTCGCGATGAAAACGGATGGCATATTGTCCAGCAGGACATTGGCCGTCAGCACCCGTCCCGATGCTGTCATCACCGCAGCCGGCAACCCGATGGCCTCGAGCGCCGAGACGCTCGCCCTGGCTTGTTCCATTCCCAGTCGCGCCGAGACCAGGCCAGCGCGTGCGAAGTGCGGACGAAGCTGATCGAGCTGGTCGACCGACGCCTGATCGTAGGCGCTATCCGTGGTCCATCGCTGAAAGACGAATGTGACCGGTTCTCCGCTCGGCATGGCAACTGTCGAACAAAGATGGGCGCCGATACCCTCCGCTCTCAGACGCACCCGCTGGGGATCACGCTCGATCTCTTCGGCAGTCATGAAAGCTTCTACATGGACGAAGCTTGCCGGCTGCATGTCGTACATCCGCATGACGCCAGGGGATAACTTCCAGTTGTCGCCGATCAGGAATTCCTCGAACACCGGCCGAATGTGCTCGAGAGATCTGGCCAGAACCGGGGAATCGCCGCTGAACCTGCCGCGAACAGGCGAGCCGTCGCTGAGAACGAAGATCGCGCCGCTGGCCGAGCCCGAAAGGCCGCTGGCTGCCTCCAGGGCACCAGCCCACAAATCCGGAACGAAGGCGGCTTCGTAGATCTTGTCCGTAAGATCGTCGAACATGGGCGCAAAGCCTTTTTCAGAGTCAGCATTACCGACCCGGATCGCCAACGCTCCCAGACGCCAACCGATTCCCGCACAATCAAAATGCCATGCTGAAACCTGAGGTCAACCCTGGATTGCCCCTGATTGATGCCGTTTTGAAGCGAAGCAGCCGCCAGTTCGACAGGGAAGACCCGCCGCACCTCAATGCGCAGCCGACCTTCAAAAACACCCTACAGTCGGCATATGACGACTTTTCGGGGACATGCATTTCGTCCAGGTTTCGCCTTCGAATGCGCCGCCTGCGTTTACAGGGGCGGCGCTGCGGGTGGGCCAATCGATGTTCGAGACCGGACATGCCGTCGTGGCGGGGTTGCTTCCGTTCGCCATCTCCTATGCGCTGGTGGCAATGCTGCCCGGCGCCAACTTCGCCGTCGTCGCGCAGGCCGCGCTAACCGCTTCGCGCGCCACGGCTCTGTCCGCTGCCGCCGGGGTTGCCTTGGGCGCGAGTTCGCTGGCGGCCATCGTCGCGTCTGGGGCTGCTGCGTTGCCGATGGGGGGCACCGCACACCAGATGGCTGCCAGCCTCTACGGCGCGATGCTGGTCTTCATCGGTTGGAATTCGATGAGACGGGCGCTGTCGATCAAGATTGGCGTCAACGAGCCGAAGCCGGTTCCGGTCACCCGATACTTCCGGCTGGGGTTTGTCACAGCAATGGCAAATCCCGCCACCGCATTGTTCTTTGCGTCCTCCACGCTGAGTTTAGGGGCTCGCGGGGCGACCCACATATCCTTGGCTGTGCTGGTTTTTGCCATTGCCATTGCCTGGTTTGGCCTACTCGGTCTCTGTATTTCCCAACCGGCTGCCCGCCGATTTTACGGTCGTTTTCGAAAGCATGCGGACATCGTGCTGGGAGGCGCCCTGGTGGCGCTCGGCTTCGCCGCCTTCGGACATTGATCAACAGCGATATGCGTCCTGTGTCATCCGCGGTTGGGCAGTTTCGTGCTCTTCAGCAAGGCGACGAGATGGCTTTACCGACGCGGCTCGGTCTTGGCGAAAACCCGTTCGAGATGCTGCGGCCGGTCTTCACGGTGGTGTTGGAACTTGCCGCGGCCTCCTTCAACGGCCGCCCTTGCGAAAGCGCTGCGGCAAGGTGTGCCTCGGCCGGCGTCAGATCGAACAGACGGCGAGCAGCATCGGCGGAGGCACCATCGAACTGGCGTTCACCGCCGTTACCGCGACCAGGATATCGGTCCCCGAGAATATCTCGCATCGGTTGAGACGGTCGTCGATGATCCCGGCCCTAAACGACAAAACCCGCCGGACTGTGTCCAGCGGGCTCGGAACCGCGACGAAAGTCGTCTGATGCGGCTCTGGCTTCTACGGCTTGGTCCGCCGGAGCGGACCAGACCTGGCTTTAGATGGCCTTGCGGGCGATCTTTTCGATGTCGGCACGGTTGATGCCGAGATCGCTGAGCTGACGTGCGTTGAGACGGTTCAGTTCGCGGACGGTCTCGGTGTACATACGCCAGTTACGGAAAGCGCGGATCGGGTTCATGGTAGTCCTCCAGAATGATGTTCGTTTCGATGGTGCTCAAATAGGCGTCATCGATGAGGACTTGAATGGCTGATTTTGCATAGCAATGATGCAAATGCTGCATTGCAGCATTAAGCTTCTGTTCATCTTGTAGGCAGTGAGGCGCATGCCCGGGACGTGTTGAGATTCAGGTCAGTCCGAGACGGAGTCGAAGACGGGCGCAGCGACCAAACCGGGTGGCTTTCGGGGTCGCCTTTGCGGCGAGCGGAACGTACTTAAAGTACGGAAGCGCAAGAACCCTTCATTTGCACGCCGGCCGAATATCGATACGGCCTAGCCGACGTCGAGCACGATCTTGCCGATATGTTCGCCGTCTTCCATTCGCTCGTGCGCCCGCCAGGCTTCGCTAAGCGGGAAGATCATGTCCATCACCGGCGCTACCTTGCGGGTGCCAAGCAGCGGCCACACCTGCGCTTCCAGCGCCGCCGCGATCGCCGCCTTGAACGCGACGGTGCGTGGCCTCAGCGTCGACCCGGTGTGGGTAAGCCGCTTGACCATGATCTTCGAAAAGTCCGCGCTTGCGACGGCACCGGCCTGCACGGCGATCTGGACGATGCGGCCTTCTATTGCTGCCGCCTCGTAGTTTCGCTCGACATAAGAGCCGCCGACCATATCGAGGATGACATTGGCGCCCTTGCCCCCGGTCGCTTCTTTGACCGCGGCGACGAAATCCTCGTCGCGATAATTGATCGCCCGATCAGCGCCGATCTTGAGGCAGGCATCGCACTTCTCCTTGCTGCCGGCGGTGGTGATGACATAGGCACCGAAAGCCGACGCAAGCTGGATCGCCGTCGTGCCGATGCCGGACGAGCCGCCATGGACGAGCAGTGTCTCGCCGCGCTTCAGACCGCCGCGCTCGAACACATTGTGCCAGACGGTAAAATAGTTTTCCGGCACGGCCGCGGCTTCGGTGTGAGTGAAGCCGGCCGGCAGCGGCAGCACGCTGCCGGCATGAACCTTGACATATTCGGCATAGCCGCCGCCGGGCGTCAGCGCGCAGACGCGGTCGCCGATGCGCCAACGTGATATGTCGTCGCCAAGGGCTGCCACTTCGCCCGACGCCTCAAGGCCCGGCAGGTCCGACGCGCCGGGCGGCGGCGGATAGGCGCCCTTGCGCTGCTGGATATCGGGCCGGTTGACGCCGGCGGCATGGACCTTGATCAGGATCTCGCCAGGACCAGGCTGCGGCACGTCGCGCGTTTCCGGCTTCAGCACCCGCGGGCCACCCGGCTCCGAGATCGCGATGGCCGTCATTCTTGCCGGAATTTTCTGTCCGCTCGCCATGAGATTTCCCGTCTTTCCTCGCCGTTATCCGATCGGCTGTTTGCATCGACGCCCCTGCCCTATGTATGCTGATTGCCAAATCAGGCAAATGGCCAAATCAGGGAGGAGCGACGATGGCGATCTTCGACGACGAACCCAAGAAGAAGGCGCGCCCGCACGAGATCGGGCAGGACCTGTCGCTGCTTTCCGTCGGCGAGCTGTCCGAACGCATCGGCATCCTGCGCGACGAGATCGCCAGGCTGGAGGCCGAGCTCAGGGCCAAGGACACCACCAAATCGGCCGCCGAAGCACTGTTCCGTCGCGGATAGATGCGCGGGCGAAAAAGCCCGCCGCCGAAAAGCCCGAATGCGACTGTCTTCAGACCCAGCGCACCCGCCACACTCGAGCCGGATCAAACAATGTTCGCAACCTACCGACCGATCCTCTCGCTGCTTCGGGGCACTGCCTTCCTGCTCGCGGCGTCCGGATTGCACGGGCTGCTCTTGCCGCTGCGCGGTCAGCTGGAAGGCTTCTCGACCGCATCGCTCGGCCTGATGGGCACGGCCTGGGCAGGCGGCTTCGTCACCGGCTGCTTCTTCGCGCCGCGCATCGTGCGCCGCGCGGGCCACGTGCGCGCCTTCGGCGCCTTTGCCGCGTCGGGCGCCATCGTAGCCCTGCTCACCGGGCTGATCATCGACGAATATGTCTGGATCCTGCTGCGCGCCTTCACCGGCTTCACCATGGCCGGCGCCTTCATGGTCATCGAAAGCTGGCTGAACGAGAAGGCCACCAACGAGAACCGCGGCACCGTCTTTGGCCTCTACATGATGGTCACTTATGCCTCGATCATGGGCGGTCAGATGATCGTCGCCGGCGGCGACGTGAAATCGGCGTCGCTGTTCATGATCACCGGCATCCTGTTTTGCCTGTCGCTCATTCCAACCGCGGTCTCGAGCGCTTCCCACCCCAAGCCGCTGCAGGACGTCTCGCTCGACGTCAAAGGCCTTTATGCCAATTCGCCGGTGTCGGCGGTCGCTTGCGTGTTGATCGGCATCGCCAACGGCGCCTGGGGCACGCTTGGCGCGGTCTACGGCGCCCGCATCGGCATTTCCACGGCAGAGATCGCCCTGATGATGAGCCTTGTGGTCGTTGCCGGCGCCGCCATGCAGCTTCCGGCCGGGCGTCTGTCCGACAAGACCGACCGGCGTTTCGTGCTGGCGGGGGCGGCTTTCGGCGCGGCTTTGTTCGCGCTGTTGATCTTCCTGTTCGAGCCACGCTCCGGCGTCTTCGTCATCGTCTTCACCGCGGCCTATGGCGCCTTCGCCTACACGCTCTATTCGATCGCCGTGGCGCATGCCAACGACCACGCGCGCTCGGAGGATTTCGTCAAGGTGTCGGGCGGCTTGCTTCTGCTCTACGGCTTTGGCACGATGATCGGACCCTTGCTTGCCGCCGCCCTGATGGGTTGGATGCGTCCGGAAGGCCTGTTCCTGGCGACCGCCTTCGCGCATCTTTGCCTGGCCGGCTACACGCTGCTGCGCATCAGCCGCCGCGCGCCGGTGCCGATCGGCGATCGTGACGCCTTCAAGACGCAGCCGGCCGACCGCTCGGTCACCCCGGAAGCATTGCGACTCGACCCCAGAAGAAAAGCAGAAGCAGACGGTTGAGATTCGAAAGGCTTTGCCTCACTAATACAGGCATGATGTTTTCCGACGCCTTCATGGCGATTGCCGATCCCAACCGGCGCCATCTTCTGGAAGAACTTCGCCGCGGCCCGAAAACCGTCACCGAACTGGCCGCCGGCTTGCCGGTCTCTCGTCCAGCCGTGTCGCAACATCTGAAAGTGCTGCTCGATGCCGGCCTGGTCCACGCCAAGCCGGAAGGGACAAGGCGCGTCTACACGGTGAGCAGCACCGGCTTCCTCAAACTCAACATCTGGCTCGATCAATTCTGGAAAGCCTGACCCGTCCGGCCAACTGCGCACTCGCCGCGAAGATCAAGCATCACTACGCAAGAACGCGCCGAGTGCATCGAGCAACTCGCCAGTGCCATGTTCGCGCGTGGCTGACGTATCATGGCCGTCGAAGAATGCGCCCTGCTCGGTCAGCACCAGCCGCGTGCCCTCACCCTCGGCAAGAAGCTCGATCGTGGCCAGCGACACCGAGACACGGGTTTCGCCAAACAACAGCTCGTAGCTGTAGACGATGCGCTGGTCCGGCACGATGTCCTGATAGACCGCGTTGAAGAAATGCATCTGCCCGTCGCTCGGGCAGCCGGCATTGACTTCCTTGCCGCCGACGCGGAAGTCCATTTCATGTCGGCTGGGCATCGGATTGTCGGGATCAGTGAACCAGCGCCGTTTGGCATCTGGATTGCTGAGCGCGAAAAAGACTTTCGCTGGCGGCGCAGGATAGCTGCGCTCGATGACGAAGGTGGAATGGACAACGGAGCGTTGGATCATGATAGCCTCCTTCAGGTCTCATCCTTGGTTTCCGCCAGAAAATCACCGAGCCGGTCAAGCCGACGTTCCCAAGCCAGACGCCGCTCATTGATCCAATGCTCCGCCGCCCTCAACACTGCGGGCTCGATCTGGCAGGTGCGCACCCGGCCAAGCTTTTGCGTGCGCACGATGCCGCTCGCCTCCAGCAGGTTCAGATGCTGGACAACGGCCGACAGCGACATCGCTAGCGGCTCGGCCAGTTGGCTGACCGAGGCGGGGCCGCGCGACAGCTGGTCGACCATCTGTCGCCGTGCCGGGTCGGCGAGCGCCTGGAACATCCGGTCGAGCTGGGCAGGATCGTGCAGCATCGCGATCAGCCGTTGTTGTAGGGGAAGAACTTGAAGTAGGGCTGCGCCTCCTCGATCACCCGGGCAAAGGCGGAGCGCTGCACCAGCCGGTCGTGATAGCGTTTCACAGCCGGATAATTGTTGCCGAACGGCTCGACCTTGTTGGCATAGAACAGCGCGGGGGACGCCGCGCAATCGGCCATGGTGAAGGTGTCGCTCATCGCCCAGGTCTTCGCCTGCATGTCCTGCTCGATAATGGCATAGGAACCGCGCAGCTGCGCGCGCGCCTGCTCGACGCCGAACGGATCGGTCTTGTCCTGTGGCCGCAACCGGTCGCCGACGATCTTCTGCATTGGCTCCTGCACATAGAAATCATAGAAGCGGTCGGCCTGGCGAACTGCCAGCGCCAGGTCGATGTCGGCGGGAACAAGGTCGACCGGCCCCGGATAATGTGCCGCCAGATATTCGACGACAATGGTCGATTCCAGCACCGTGCGGTCGCGCGCATCATCGCGCAGCGCCGGCATCTTGCCCGTCGGCGAAATCTTCAGGAAGGCCGAACGCGACGCGGCATCGCCGAGATCGACTATATCAGGGGTAAACGGCGTGGCGTTCTCATAGAGCGCGATCAGCGGCTTCCAGCAGAAGGAGGCCAGCGGATGAAAATGAAGCGTCAGGGACATTTTTTGCTCGTCTGTTTGGTGGTCGTCGGTGGCCAGTGCTGTTCTGCTTGCCCGGGTAAAAACTGAAGCATTTACTTAACTATTGCGGCAAGCGCCGTCCGTCAAGACCCGCCTGTGCCGCCTTAATTGGCTTGAATGTGAGCGACGATTGCCGCGGATATCTCCGGCCAATCGTCCGGATGCAGCTCATGGCCGCCGCCTTCGATGCGGATGAGTTTCGCGCCAGTGATTGCCTCGGCCAGCGCCTCGCCATGTTCGACCGGAAAGATCGGATCCGCCGTGCCGTGAATGACCTGCAGCGGCGGCGCCATCTCGTGCAAGCGGCCCTTCCATGCGTCGCCGCCCTTGAGCATGAAATGGTTGGTCGCGCTCAGATAGCCGCCGGAGCGGTCGTAGTCCTGCTCGATGAAAGCCCGCATCCCAGCCTCGTCGAACGGATGCGCGATGCTGGCAATCGCCCGCGCATCCCTGACGACGAAATCGACCACCTGGCCACGGTCCGACCAATCGACTTTGGCTCCCTCGGCTGAATGCTTGATATAGGCATCGCTCGTTTGCGGCAGATGCGAGGTGTCGGTTCCCACGGGTGAGCTGCTGATGACGGTCAGCGATGCGACCCGGGACGGATGCTTGAGCGCCACAAGCTGCGCGATCATGCCGCCCATCGACATGCCGACGACATGCGCCTTGTCGATGCCGTGGTCGTCGAGAACATGCATCGCATCGTCCGCCATGTCGTCGAATGTATAGGGCGGCTCGCCCGGCGAATATTTGGTCGACCGGCCGGTATCGCGATTGTCATAGCGGATCACGAACAGGCCGGCATCGGCCAGTTTCCGGCACAGCGCCTCCGGCCACCAGAGCATGGAGGCCATGGCTCCCATGATCAGCAAGAGCGGTGGGTTCGCCGGGTCGCCAGAGGCTTCGGATATGATTTCGGGGCGTTCGATCGCCGTCATGGCGCGGTCTCCTCTCTGCAATACCGATTGCATTTCGCAATCGGTTGCACGATAATAAAACTGATACGATAATACAACCGGTTTTGTTGGAGAAATCTCATGAGCATGGATCGCCGGTCCGGATGCCCGATCAACCTGTCGCTTGAAGTGTTCGGCGACCGCTGGAGCCTGATCATCCTTCGCGACATGATTTTCGGCGGCAGGCGCCACTTTCGCGAGATGCTCAACGGATCGATGGAAGGCATCGCCTCCAACATCCTCGCCGACCGGTTGAAGCGGCTGATGGAGTTGGGCATGCTGACCAAGGCCGACGACCCCTCACACAAGCAGAAGGCGATCTATAGCCTGACCGAGATGGCGATCACGCTGGTGCCGATCCTGGCCCATCTCGGCGCCTGGGGCCGCGTCTGGCTGCCGGTCAGCGACGAACTGTCGATCCGCGCCGAACTTCTGGAAAAGGGCGGACAGCCGATGTGGGACAAATTCATGGACGAGTTGCGCCACGAGCATCTCGGCATGCCGCTCGATACAGCTGGCCCTTCTGTCCGCGCGACCTTGCAGGCCGCCTATGAGGCGGTGGTTGCCAGCAAGGCCCTCGCCGTCAGCACGGCCGCCTGACCAACTTATTTTCCCGTTTTGGGGCCGGCTCTGCTAGAAGAGGCGGAAAATCACAATTTACGGGATTGGATACGGTCTTGGTTGAAAACTCTCGGGATGCTGCCCGCGCGCGCGCCGACCTGCGCTTCAAGAAGCAGGAAGAGGCGGCAACCGTCCGCCAGAAGGCGATGGCCGAATACGTCGCCGAGAGCGACGCCCGCCAGGCCAAGACCAACAAGCTGCGGGCGCTGCGTCTCGCCAAGGAAGCGGAAGATCTCGCCAACGCGCCGGCGGCACCCGCCAAGAAGCCGGCCCGCGCCAAGAAATAGCCATCCCCCAGGCACGTCTGGAACCACACAACGGCAACGCGATGCCCGGAGGGAGTCGGCGAAGGCCGCTTGCCATCCCGCCTCTTCACGCGAAGCAATTTCAACCGAAACCGGGATATTATCTCGCCCGCCGACGGTCAATGATCGACGCGTTTCAAACAGGAGACTGCCATGACCGCACTGCCGCTCGAAAAAGCCAGGCAAATCATCGATGCCGCCTTTGCCAAGGGCGCCGATCTCAAGCTCAAGCCGCTCGGCGTCTCCGTGCTCGATGCCGGTGGGCATCTGGTCGCCTTCCAGCGCCAGGACGGCGCCTCGTTCCTGCGCCCGCAAATGTCGGCCGGCAAGGCCTATGGCGCGCTGGCCATCGGCATGGGCTCGCGTAAGGTCGAGGCCTTCGCCAAGGAGCGCCCGCATCTCGTCGCCGGCATCTCGGACGTCTCGGGCGGACGCGTGTTGCCGGTCGTCGGCGGCGTTCTGGTCCGCGACAAGGCCGGCGTCATCATCGGCGCCGTCGGCATTTCCGGCGACACGTCGGACAATGACGAAGCCGCTGCCATCGCCGGCATCGAGGCAGCCGGCTTTACTGCCGATCCGGGCTGAGCGGCCAAGGTTACGCCGAGATTCAGGTCAGCCTTAGTTCAGATTGATATCCCGGCTGGCCGACCGCATCGACACCGCGAATCCGGCCAGCACATCGAACAGCGCGATGACCATCAGCGTGAAGAAGACGGAGTGGGCGGCGCCCTTCACCAGCAGGAACTCGACCAGGAACGCCACGAAGACCAGCGTCGACAGAAGGTGGTCCATGATCGAGGCATTGGTCGTGCGCACCGACTTCGCCATTTCGAGGAACAGGAAGATCAGCCCGATCAGCACCATCAGGTCGCCGAGCGTCATCGAGAACACGCCGCCCGACATCATGCTGAAGGAAAAGACCTCGCTCGCCCACGGATCGTCACCGCTGCCGAAAATTCCCAGCAGTCCGAGATTGTAGAGCACGAAAGGCACGATCAGCAGCGGAATGGCACCGAACATCTGGCGTCTCCATGTGGGGGCAATCCTTTGTAGAATGCGCCACAGGCACGCCGTCAAGATGTTTCGGTGGCAGCGCTGAACACGGTCGAAGACCGCGCGCAACAACCATGTCAGCCGGCTGCCCGGCTGGAACATCCCGACGATTGCCGCCTGCGCTTCGAAATTCGCGCTACCGGCCGCCAAACGCAAAAAGACCGGCCACTGGCCGGTCCTTTTGTAATTCAAACCTTTGGAAAAGCTGGTCTCAGCTTTCCTTGGGCGTCAACACCTGGCGACCGCGATACATGCCGGTCTTCAGGTCGATGTGGTGCGGACGGCGCATTTCGCCGGAATTCTTGTCCTCGACATAGGTCGGGGCCTTGAGAGCGTCGGCCGAGCGGCGCATGCCGCGCTTGGACGGAGAGGTTTTTCGTTTCGGAACGGCCATGGATATGCTCCATTACATGGTCAAAAAGCCCCGCCCGCCCTCGTGAAAGGGCCGTGTCGGGGCCGGAATCTGAGAAAGTCGGTTGCCTATACACGCCCTGTGCCGTTTTGGCCAGCACTGGTGCGAATTTTTTTGAGTCGGCTAGCGGAGACAGCCGACATAGGCGCCAGAGCGGCCGGCGCGCCGCTCGATCAAATTGGCCAGCCGCCTCAGGCCCGGTCCGGGTTTGGCCGGATTGCGGGCGATCGGATTTGGCAAGGAGACGGCAAGCAGGGCGGCTTGCCGTCGCGACAGCTGTTTTGCCGAAACGCCGAAATGATGCTGTGCCGCGGCCTCGATGCCGTAGATGCCCGGCCCCCACTCGGCGATGTTGAGATAGATTTCCATGATGCGCCGTTTCGACATCACCGCATCGAGATAGACGGCCAGCGGCAGTTCGACCACCTTGCGCACCGAACCCAGCGGCCGTGACCACAGAAACAGGTTCTTGACCGTCTGCATCGTGATGGTCGAAGCGCCGCGCGTCGCTTCACCGGCCAGCGCGTCATCGACGACGCCCCGCAATTCGCCGAGATCGACGCCACGATGGAAGCAGAACTGCCCGTCCTCCGACATGATGACGGAATTGGCCAGCACCGGCGACACGTCGTCGATCGACACCCAGCGGCGGTCATAACCGGAGAACGTCGCCAGGTCCTTCAGCATAAGCGTCGAGACCGGATGCACGAAGGATGGCAGATAGAGGAACGTCAGCACGACCGGAATCAAAGCCAGCACCGCGGCCACGACAATGCCGCGCCGGACCCAGCGCTTGAGACTGCGGCGGTTTACGCCTCGCGATCTCGTCGCCATGTCCAGCTTTTCGGTTTCATGATCGACGATCGGTTCCGCCAAGCCGCCCAACCCGTGCCAGAGAGCTCGTTTCGAAACTCGCTCCTGTGAGTCATATGACGGTGTTTTCGAGAACCGGAGCGGAGCGTACATTCGAGTACGTGAGCACCGGAAGCGCAGAAAACGCCTTCAGATGACCGCAGGAGTAGAGTTTCCAAACGGGCTCTTACTGCTCCGGCATAATGGCGCTTGCCTTCTTGCGCAACGTCTGAGTGTCGGCTACCGGTCCCGGCCATGACGAATGACGACGAAATGGCGTTCGAAATGGCGCTCATCCGACGCGCTGCCGCCGTCGAGGTGCTGCTGCGCCGGTTGCTCGACGACCGCGCGCTTTCGGGCGAGATCGCCCGCCCCGACCGGCTTATGGCGGCGATGCGGCACGGCGTGCTGAACGGCGGCAAGCGCCTGCGTCCCTTCCTGGTGATGGAAAGCGCGGCACTTTTTTCCGCCGACGGCGAGGCGGCACTGCGCGTCGCGGCAGCGCTTGAATGCGTGCATTGCTATTCGCTGATCCACGACGATCTGCCCGCCATGGACGACGATGATCTGCGCCGTGGCCAGCCGACCGTGCACAAGGCCTTCGACGAGGCGACCGCCATCCTGGCCGGCGACGCCTTGCTGACGCTGGCCTTCGACATCATCGCCGGCGAAGCGACCGTGCTGCCGGCGGAGCGGCGGGCAGCCCTGGTGCTGGCGCTTGCCCGCGCGGCCGGGGCGGGCGGCATGGTCGGCGGCCAGAAGCTCGACCTTGAGGCCGAACAGACGCCACCGGACGAGGCCGGCATCATCCGGCTGCAGGCGATGAAGACCGGCGCGCTCATCCGTTTCGCTTGCGAGGCCGGCGCCCTCATCGCCGGCGCTGCCGGCGAGGATCGCGAGCGGCTGGCCGAGTTCGGCTCCGCGATCGGCCTTGCCTTCCAGCTTGCCGACGACCTGCTCGACCTGACCGCCGATGCCAGCCAGATGGGCAAGGCGACCGGCAAGGACGCCGCCGCCGGCAAGGCGACGCTGGTCGCGCTGCATGGCGCGAATTGGGCGCGTAGCCAGTTGCACGGCCTCGTCGACCAGGCGCATGCACTGCTTGAGCCCTATGGCGACGACGCCCGATTGCTGAAGGAAGCGGCGACATTCGTGGCGGCGCGTAACAGCTGAGGTCGGGGCCAACCAAGGCGCCACTTCGATCGGGTTGCCAATTTCGCCTGTTTTTCACCCAAACGCTTTCGCGGCCGACTGATCCCGGCTGTGCGCCTGCCGGGTCGCCTCGCATCCAGCCGCCTCGCATCAATGGGATCTGCAATTCTTGCACAGATGATCCGCATCGCCACACCGCGCTCGAGGTTTTGTAGCCGCCGACCGCGCCCTCATCAATATATCGCACGCCAGATATTGGAAGACGGTCCATGGCATCAACATCAGGCAAATGCTGTAACAGATATCCGGGCGCGTCTTGAGGATGCAGGGAATTGCCCGCTCGAGGAAATATTCCTGTCACCTGCACAAGGCACGTACCGAGCTCGTTTTGATTCGCGCGGCTGAAATCAAAATGACAATTGAGTGTGACAGGCAATGTAGCTAGATTTGCACTCGACTAGGGCTTGCGCAAAGGTCTGTGGGTACAATGGCTACTCTTGCCTTTTCAACTGTCGACGACATCCTCTTGTCCGGGCGAGCGGGCCGGCGTCAGTTGAACGAGACCGCTATACAACTCGATGTCTGGAGAGCCTACGCGGCCGACCCCGGCGCGCCGGTCGACCTTTTGCTGACGCCGATGGACAGTATCGAGGCATCGATGATCGCGCGGCATCTCCTTGCGGCGCTCGCCGACCGCTCGACCGCGACCTATCCGGGCGAGGACGATGGGCGCTGGCGCCCGGCACGTCGCATCGCACCGCTCGAAGGCGTCGTCGCGGTCAGGCTGACGTTTATGGATTTCCTGACCACGGTCGTGCCCTGCACCGGGCTCGACATCCACCAGGCCGTGCGCCAACTGAAGGATATATCGGGGTTGCCCCTGGCTCTGTCGGAGCTTGATACACTGCCGGGACCTGGGTCTCGCGCCTCCCCCGTCCAGACGGTAACGTTTGCCCAATTGGACGACCTCAAGAAGAGAACCCTCGGGAGGCTCGCCCCCGACCTGCGAACTGCCTTGCTGGTTTTGCTCATTCTGGCGCCGGAGCCGACGACATCTCGCGGCGCCCGATCACGAACTACTCTCAACCTCGACGCCTTGCTCGATGATCTGACGCGTCGTGTGGAGCCCATGATCTACCGCATCTCCCGCAATCGCGATGTTCACCCCATGATGGCTGCGTCGGTGGACACCATCAAGGCCGATGCGGCGCGCCGTGTGTTCGATATCAACTGTCAAGGCGTGACCTGGGCCGTGATCGATTCCGGCATCGACGGCGCACACCCCGCATTCATCGACCATGCTGCCGGCGATCTCTCCATCCGCGTCAAGAAGGCTTATGATTTCGCCGAACTCCGCTCGCTCGTCGCCTATGATGCAATGGTACTGCCGCAACACCGCGACTACCTCACCGGAATCATGGTGAACAAGCTCGGCCTGCCGCAGGCAGTGGCGAGCGCGGCGGTGCAACGGCTGTGGGAGGCCGCGGATAATGGACGTCCCTACGACTGGGAAGTCCTGTCCCAGTTGCTCTCGACGAGGCCCGATCGTCTTCCGACCCCGCGCCAGGGCGACCGTCCCATCGGTCACGGCACGCATGTGGCGGGGGTCCTCGCGGCCGATTGGCGCAACGGCGACGACGTCTTCTTCCAGGGCGTCTGCCCGGACCTCACGTTGTACGACCTGAGGGTGATTGCGGAAACGATAGAGGATACCGAGTTCGCCGTCATTGGTGCGCTGGAGTTCGTGCGCTGGCTGAACACCCGCAACCGCTACATGACGATCCACGGCGTAAACCTGTCGATCGGGCTGGTGCACGACAAGGCCAACTATGCCTGCGGCCGGACACCGGTGTGCCTGGCGTGCGAAGCCACAGTCAACAGCGGTGTCGTCGTCGTGGCCGCCGCTGGCAACTGGGGCACGCAGAAGTTCGTGCTCGATGGCGGCGACATTTACGACGGCTATGCCGACGCGTCCATCGCCGACCCCGGCAACGCCGAATCGGTGATCACGGTGGGCTCGACGCATCGCGACCGTCCGCACGAATATGGGGTCAGCTTTTTCTCATCGCGCGGCCCTACCGGTGATGGTCGCCTGAAGCCCGACGTGGTGGCCCCCGGCGAGCGCATCGACGGGCCATTGCCCGATCTGGGCTATGGCAGACTGGATGGCACAAGCATGTCGGCGCCACACGTCTCGGGGGTGGCGGCCTTGCTGATGGCCCGCAACGCGGAGTTGATCGGCAAGCCGCGCGACGTGAAGGCGGTGATTGTCGGCAGCGCCACCGACCTGAAACGCGACCGGCACTTCCAGGGCGCAGGGCTGGTCGATGCCCTGCGCGCACTGCAAACCCGGTAGGAGGCATAGAGTGGCATTTCACATCGAGGCCCTACCCGCCAAATACGGTGACTGCCTTTTCCTGACATTTGGCAATGGCAACGATCGCCCTACCCGCATCCTCGTCGATGGTGGTCCGCCCGGCGTGTTCAACGCATCGCTCAAGGTCAGGCTGAAAAAGGAGCAGCAGGCCTTCCCGGACGAGGTTCCACTAAAGCTCGACGTGGTCATGGTCAGCCACATCGACCAGGACCATATCAACGGCATCATCCAGCTTCTCGAGGCCATGCGCGACGCGGATGAACGCAACATCCCCAGGCCTTACAAGCCGATATGGCTGCTGCATAATGGCTTTGACGCCATCCTGGGCGAAGGGGAGGGAACCGCAGCACGCAATGTGGGTGGTCCAGCCTCGCTTGCCAGTTTCGGCGGGCCTGGACCATTCGCACTGGCAACGGAGCCGGATCCTGTGGCCGCGGCTGTGCTGCAGAGCTACCCAGAAGCGCTGAAGCTGGGGTCGCTTGCCTCGTTCCTGCAAGTGACGCGGAACCCGCCCGACCAGTCCCTCCTCACCGGCGATCGCCCGCCTATGTCCGTCGGCGACGCGACCCTGCGCATCCTTGGCCCGCTCAATGAGCAGGTCGAGGAGTTCCGCAATGAATGGCGAGAGAAACTCGATCCCACCGGCGCTGGCCCGGCAGCGCTCGCGGAATACCTCGACACTTCAATCCCGAACCTTGCCAGCATCGTCGCTTTGCTCGAATACAACGGCACCACGATGTTGCTGACAGGCGATGCGAGAGGCGATCTGATCATCAAGGCGTGCGACAAGGCCGGCCTGATCAGGAACGGCAAGCTGAAAGTCGACGTGCTGAAAGTGCCTCATCATGGCTCGGACCGCGACCTTGAGACGAGCTTTTTCCAGATTATCGAGGCCAAGCACTATATCATTTCGGCCAACGGCAATTTCGGTAACCCCGACCGTGCCTCGCTCGAGATGCTGGAACAGGGCACCGGCAACCGCAAGATCAAGGTCTACCTGACCGTGGCGGCGCAAGACTGCGACATCCAGCACGAGGCCTGGCGCAGCAACCAGAAAGTCAAGTTCGATCCCGCGATCCACTCGATCACGTCGATCATCCAACGCTGGCAACGAGGCAACCGCATCACGGTATCGGACGGAACACCGATAAAGATCGATTTCTAGGCACGACACCCACGAACGGGATTTATATAGCGCAATCCCGACCATCAAATGATGCGTATGTATTGGGATTTCCGGACACCATGGCGATGGGCAAAACTGCCCGTATTCTTTGTCCATGGCCGGTTAGATCACTCTGGTCCCGCCGGCCAATTCAGAAATAGAACTTGAGCGGAAGCCTGCCGAGGCAGAGGATCAACATCGCTTTGCCATCCACACGGCAACCACGCGGTGCGGACAGAGTTGGAGGGATGCCATGTCGACCACCGACAAGCTGTTCACCGGTTCCATTCCCGAGGTCTACGACCGGGCGATGGTGCCGCTGATCTTCGAGCCATATGCGCGGGATCTGGCGGAGCGGGTGTCGAAGCTCGGGCCGCAATCGGTGCTCGAAGTGGCGGCGGGCACCGGCGTGGTGACACGTGCGCTTGCAGCCAGATTGCCTACGCAAACACGCATCGTGGCCACCGACCTCAACCAGCCCATGCTTGACCACGCGCGCACGCGGATGACCGACGATCCTCGTATCGTCTGGCAGCAGGCCGACGCTCAGGCGCTGCCCTTCGAGGGCGCACAGTTTGACGCCGTGGTCTGCCAATTTGGTGCGATGTTCTTCCCCGATCGGGTGGGAGCCTACCGGCAAGCCCGGCGGGTGATGCGGCCGGGCGGGCATTTCCTGTTCAACGTCTGGAGTGCCATCGAAGAGAACGAGTTCGCCGAGGAAGTGACGCGGGCGCTCGGCCATTTCTTCCCCGCCGATCCGCCGCGCTTCATGGCGAGGACGCCGCACGGCTATCACGATGCGGACACCATTCGCGGTGACCTGCATGCCGCCGGCTTCCACGACGTCACCATCGAGCCTCTGGATGCCGTGAGTGCCGCCTCGTCGCCTTATGATGCGGCCGCGGCCTATTGCCAGGGCACACCCCTGCGTGCCGAGATCGAGGCGCGCGGCGGCTCGCTGGAGGAAGCGACGAGATACGTGGCGAATGCCATGGGAAAACGGTTCGGGGAAGGCCCGGTGAGTGGCCGCATCCGCGCCCTCGTCGTCGTGGCGGCCTGACGCCCGAAAGTGACCTCGGTTTCGGGAGAACGACGGGCATAGGAACAGAAACTAGCGGGTCGTCTGAATTCGTTCTGACGCGACATGCTTTCGTTGCGATAGCATTGTCAGGGTCAAAATCTGTCATCCATCCGGCGATTCCCGTGGTTCGCCTATCCACACGAAATTTTAATGTAAATGAAGCGTAATCCCGACCATTAGAATGGTGCGTATGTGTTGGGGTTGCGCATGCCGGAATATTCGTCCTTCATCCGGTCAGTCCGGATTCGCTATATTTCAGGATTGCTGATCTTCGCGCTGGCTTCTGCAGGCATCGTGATTGCGCTCGATCGTGTCAATTCCTTTCGCCGTGACATCGATGCGCTGAGTAGCAACCTCGTCATCTTCACCCGCGACCTGCGCAACGCGACCAGCTTTGCCGAAACGACCGGCACAGCCTGGCGGGCGGAGACGCGCGATGCGCTGACCACATCGGCGCGCGGTCATTCGGAGCGCCTGACCGGCGAGATCGAGACGCTGACCGCCCAGCTTGCGGCGATCAAGCCGCGCCTGTCGACCAAGACCGCCAACGAGCTCCAATCCGCTTCCGTCAACGGCGATCTGTTCTGGTCGCCGCGCGACATGGTGCGCAATTTCAACCTGATGTCGGTGGCGCAGAAGGTCGACGAGTGGAGCTATCGCGAAATCCGCAACCAGAACGATCTGTTCGCCCAGCCCATGCTGGTCCGCGTCCGCACCGCCATGGACGATGAGCGCCACCTGGCCGATGCCTCCAGCGATAGGCTGTTGTTGTGGGCGAGCGGCATCCTGTTCGCGGCCCTTGCCATCGTCGCCTTCTGGATCTTCCGCCCGATGGAAGTGGCGATCCGCCGCGCCTTTGCCGAATCCGCGGAATCCCTGTTCAAGGCCGAGGCCGCCGACCGCGCCAAGTCGGAATTCCTGGCCAATATGAGCCACGAAATCCGCACGCCGATGAACGGTGTGCTCGGCATGGCCGAACTGCTGGCCAAGACCGATTTGACGGCGCGCCAGAAGACCTTCACCGACGTCATCGTCAAATCGGGCAATGCGCTGCTCACCATCATCAACGACATCCTCGATTTCTCGAAGATCAATGCCGGGCAGCTCACCCTCGACCCTGCTCCCTTCCGCCTTTCCGAGGCGGTCGAGGATGTGGCGACGCTGGTCTCGGCGCGCGTCGCCGAGAAGAACCTCGAACTGATCGTGCGCGTCGACCCGCGCCTGCCGGCCCATGTCGTCGGCGACGCCGGCCGGTTCCGGCAGATCATCACCAACCTGCTCGGCAACGCGGTGAAGTTCACCGAAAAGGGTCATGTGCTGATCGATGTCGGCGGCGAGATCGTCAACGATGTGGTGCAGCTCAAGGTTCGCGTCGAGGACACCGGCATCGGTATACCGGCCGAGAAACTGCAGAACGTGTTCGAGAAATTCGCCCAGGTCGACGGCTCGTCGACCCGCCGCCATGAGGGCACTGGTCTGGGCCTCGCCATCGCCGCCCGCCTTGTCGACCTGATGGCAGGCAAGATCGGCGTGGAGAGCGAGATCGGCCGCGGTTCGGTGTTCTGGTTCGCTGTGCCGCTGCCCGCGCATCATGCCGCGGCGCGTGACGAGGTCGTGCCGGTCGACGTCACCGGCGCGCGCGTGCTGGTCATCGACGACAATCCGGTCAACCGCGAAATCCTGCTCGAGCAGCTCAGGAGCTGGAGCTTCGATTGTGCCGCCGCCGAAAGCGGTGCCGTCGGCCTGGCCTTCCTCGACCGCGCCTTTCAGCTGGGCGCCGCCGTCGACTGCATCATCCTCGACTACCAGATGCCGGGCATGAACGGCGCTGATGTCGCCCGGGCCATCGCCGCCGACAGCCGCCTGTCCTCCATCCCGATCGTTATCCTGACCTCGGTCGACCAGGTCGATTTCGGCAAGATGATCATCGACTTCGGCATTGCCGCGCATCTGACCAAGCCGGCGCGCTCGGCGGTGCTGCTCGGCACCGTCATCTCGGTCGTGCAGAAGGCCCGCTCGCAGGTCGGCAAGGCGCAGTTCGTCCGCGAACCGATCGTGCAGGCTCCCCCGGCAGCACCTCCCGCCTTCACCGTCATTCGCGGCCCGGCAATGCCGGCCGCTTCAGTGCCGGAATCGGCAACCACGCCGAACGGACCGATCGACATCCTCATTGCCGAGGACAATGACGTGAACCAGCTGGTGTTCGGCCAGATCCTCAATGGGTTGGGCTTGAGCTACCGCATCGCCGGCAACGGCCGCACCGCGGTCGAGATGTACCGGGCGCTTCGCCCCAAGCTGATCCTGATGGACGTCTCGATGCCGGAAATGAACGGCTACGAAGCGACCCGCGCGATCCGGGCCATGGAGACCTCGACGGGCACGCACATACCGATCATCGGCGTCACCGCGCACGCTCTGAAGGGCGATCGCGACAAGTGCATCGAAGCCGGCATGGACGACTACCTGCCGAAGCCCGTTTCACCCGACCGCCTCGGCACCAAGATCGGCACCTGGCTCAGCGAGACGGTGGTCGCCAAGACCGCCTAGGCTGCATCCATCAAAGCGTCAGACGGTTGCGTCCAGATGATAGCGGCGCATCCAGTCGAGGCTCGTCTCGTCGGAGAGCTTTGCAACGCCGGGGCTTACATCCTCGGCGTCAGGGGCTCGGACCCCCAGGGCTTCGCAGATGTCTAGCAATGTCGCGGCCGGGTTCGCGGCAAGACGCTCATAGCCGACCCGCAGCGGGGATATGCCTTGCTGCGCGAACCAGATGTTCCAGGCCGCATCATAGGTCTCTAGTTCCGTGACCTCACGTCTGATCCGCTCGAAATCATATTGGGGCTCTTTCGGCGGTGCGACCCTTTCGATCTCGGTGCCGTCGGGAGCGATATGCCAAAGACCGGTCTGCTCGGCCTTGATCAGGGAGACAGCCTGCGCAAGCTTGTCCTCCCGGGAGAGGTGTATGTAGAGAATGCGGCCAAAGGCTCTTTCGAACCGAGTCTTGTCCGATGGAAGTTTTGGGAAAATCCGGTCGAGGATTGCCGAGAGCTCATCCAGATTTTCGCGCATCAAGCGAAGGCCGAAGAGGCCGGTCCCACCCTTGCCGGCTGCGATCGCCGCCTTGAGATAGGCGACATTGAATTCGAGCTCACTCATCGTGCCGCGATCAGGCAGCTTCCACTCTTCGGCCCACTCCGACACGTCCTGCCGCCGATAGAATGAGTGAGGCGTGCCGGCCGTCTTCATCGACTCCAGAAGCTTGCACAGCAAAGTGCTTCCGGTCCGCGGCGTGCCGCAGATAATGTATCCATCGAACATGTTGCGGCCCATGCTGCTCGTCAAAGGCAGGGCTGTCGCCCCTGGTAAAGATGGCCGCCGCTATAGCTGAAATCTTTGCTGGATGCGACGGGCGCATTCGAGTGGCGTGAGGACGCTGGTGTCGACTTCGAGGTCGTAGTCCATGTTCTCGTGCACGCGTTCATATTGCCAGCGCGCCAGCCCCGGCATCCGGTCGGCCCGCCGAGCTTCGCGCGCTTCCAGCACTTCCAGCGGCGCCCGGACACCAACGACATGGAGATCGAAGGCCGACAGCAGCTCGAGATAGTCGGGCAGTTCGCCGTTGCAGAGCACGTCGTCGACGATGAGATTGTTGCCTTGCCCGGCCATCGCCGCGATGGCGTGGCGCATGCCGCGCACGGCTCGCGCGCCAACCGGCCCGATCCTGATCTCGACCGAAGGCTTGTCGCCCTGTCGCGTGGTTTCATAGGAGAAACCATCCGTATGGTCCTGCAAGGCGTCGGGCAGCATCGCGATGCAAGTGTCCATCTGGACGTGCAGGAAGGGCTCGGCGGTGATTGTCTGCAACGCCCTGGCGATCGAAGACTTGCCGGCACTGCCGACGCCATTGAGCAAAATGATCCTGGCTTTCACCTTCAGACGCCTCTCTCATACAAAACATCGGCACGGGTCAAATTACCGGTTGCGCACCACCACGCATGCCCCACCAACACTTTGCAATTTCTGGCAGATGACATTGGCATCGGCGCGCCGGTCGACACCGATCCTGACCGCGTAGATGCCGCGTCGGCCGATTGGCGTGCGCACCCGGCTGACCACCGGATCGTGCCCGTTGAGCAGGGCCGGGAACCGGCTCCTTACCCTGAGCCACTGGCTGATCGCGGCACTGCGGCGGAAGTTGCCGGCCACCTGGATGCCCCACGGCTTTACGTTGATCGAGGCCATCGCCACGGTCCGCGACATGATCACCGGCAGCCTGCGGCAGGCGACGGCAAAATCCGTCTTTGCATCGAGCGGTTCGATCTTTCCGGCATAGGCCCGGTCGGTGAACTTGTCGGCCGGCTCGCCCATGATGTCGAAGACATAGCTTTCGGTTTCCATCGGCAGGAAGCCGCCGGAGCTAAGCCAGCGCGACACCCGGCTCTCGCCGGCATTGTAGGCGGCGGCCGCCAGGCCGAGATTGCCATAGCCGGTTTTCATTTCGGCGAGATATCTGGCCGAGGCCGGGATCGCCTGGTCGATGTCGAAGGAATTGGCGAGACCGCGCATCTTGGCGGTGCCAGGCATGAACTGGGCGATGCCTTCGGCGCCAACCGGACTGACGGCGTTGGGATCGAAACGGCTCTCCTTCCAGATCAGCCGGGCGAAGAAATCCCTGGGCAGGCCGTTCTGGTCGGCATGGGCCTGGATCAGGGTGCAGACCCTGTCGATCAGCCGCTGCTTGGCGGATTGCGGCGGATCGGCCTGAACAGCTGTCGACCAGCCCAGCCCGCAAAGCAAAACCAGCGTCGCCCTGAGGAAACGCCGCATCGCGCCTACTCCGCCGCGGCCTTGCCGCGACCAAACCGTTGCTCGATGTAGTCGGCGACCATTTTCTCGAAATCCGCCGCGATCGACGGCCCGCGGAGCGTCGCCGCCTTCTTGCCGTCGACGAAGACAGGCGCGGTCGGCGTCTCGCCGGTGCCGGGCAGCGAAATGCCGATGTCGGCATGTTTGGACTCGCCCGGGCCGTTGACGATGCAACCCATCACCGCGACCTTGAGGTTCTCGACGCCGGGATATTTGTCGCGCCACACCGGCATGTTCTTGCGCAGATCCGCCTGGATGTTCTGGGCAAGTTCCTGGAACACGGTCGAGGTCGTGCGGCCGCAGCCGGGGCAAGCGGCGACGATCGGCACGAACTGCCTGAACCCCATGGTCTGCAGCAGTTCCTGCGACACCTGCACCTCACGCGTGCGGTCGCCATTCGGCTCCGGCGTCAGCGAGATGCGGATGGTGTCGCCGATGCCTTGCTGCAGCAGGATGCCCATGGCGGCCGACGAAGCGACGATACCTTTCGAACCCATGCCGGCCTCGGTGAGGCCGAGATGCAGCGCATGGTTGGAGCGGGTGGCGAGCTCGGTATAGACGGCGATCAGGTCCTGCACGCCGCTGACCTTGGCCGACAGGATGATTTTCTCGCGGCCAAGGCCGATCTCTTCCGCCATCTCGGCCGACAGGATCGCCGACTGCACGATCGCCTCGCGCGTCACCTCTTGCGCGGTCAGCGGAAAACCCTTGTCCTGGTTGTCGTCCATCAGCCGGGTCAAAAGCTCCTGGTCGAGCGAGCCCCAGTTGACGCCGATGCGCACCGGCTTGTCGTGTTTGATCGCCATCTCGACGATCGCGGCGAACTGCCGGTCTTTCTTGTCCTTGAAGCCGACATTGCCCGGATTGATGCGATATTTGGCCAGCGCCTCGGCACAGGCCGGATGATCGGCCAAAAGCTTGTGGCCGATATAGTGGAAATCGCCGACCAGCGGCACGTTGATGCCAAGCCGCTGAAGCCGCTCTTGAATGCGCGGCACGGCGGCGGCACTCTCGTCGCGATCGACGGTGATGCGCACGATCTCGGAGCCGGCCCGGTGGAGTGCTGCAACCTGCGCAACAGTCTGGTCGACATCGGCCGTGTCGGTGTTGGTCATCGACTGCACCACAACGGGCGCGCCGCCGCCGACGACCACGCCGCCGACATCGACGCCGACCGAGGTGCGTCGGGGAAAAGGAGAGGAAAAATATCCGGTCATGCCGGCAGCCTTTTGTCTCTGGAGCGCCATGCGTCCACTTGAACGCACAAAATGCGCTCCGGGCCGATGCGCTAAGTCCGGGCATGAGGTGGAGGAGCAAAGATGGCTTGTCAATGGCGACAGGTCGCCACTGGCCGGAATCGATCCGCCGCCAGTGGCCAGAAACAATCGATGATCTGGAGAAAACGGGCGACGGCCGAAGCGGAAATTAAGCCGGTAGAAGTCCAGCTTAGGCTGATGACCCGGCGCTGGAAATCAAAACCCACCGCACCGGCGGCAGGTACCGCCGGGAAAGAGGCCGCGGATGGTGAGCGGCTATATCAGGAGGGCATCAATGCGTGGTCGGTTTCCCTCTTAGTTTTTCAATCTCGTCCTTGAGTGCCAACTTGCGTCGCTTGAGATTCACGATTTCGAGGTCGTCGACCGATGGATGGTTCATCGCGTCATCGATTTCACGTTCGATGTCGCCGTGTTTCCGCTGCAACTCATCAAGATGGGATGCAAGAGACATGATTGGTTCTCCCTTTCATGGTTTCCTCGATTGCAGCCGTCACGGCGCGTCCACCGCAGGTTCGCTTTCTGTGACGGCACGGTGACAGTGTGCCACCTTCCGGCAACGATGTCGAATGATCCGTGGTAGCATTCCACGACAATGTGAAATGTGATATGGGCTGCGCGCCGGCTGCAAAATTCCGCCGGCCCCGCCCAATCAGGCCCATTCTTGGGCGCCGCAGACGTGCAGACGGTAGATAATGTCCGATCAGGAACAGGCTGATATCCGCCTCGAATATTCCCGGCTGAAGCAGGAGCACGCGGATTTCGATGCGGCCATCAACGCGATGATCGCCATGGCCTGCGATCCGCTGCAAATCCAGCGCATGAAGAAGAAAAAGCTGTTCCTCAAGGACCGGCTGATGGCGCTGGAGGACAAGATCATTCCCGACATCATTGCCTGAACCAGCATTCGCTCGTTGGCACGCCTAGGCCGCGATCGAAAGCCTCGCGGCACGATCACGCAGCAGGCCGATGAGTTCGCCGGTCCGCACCTCGGACGTATCGATGGGGACCACCAGGCACATCGTCGCCTCGACCTTGCCGGGTGCTGAAAACACCGGCGCGGCAAGACATTTCGTATACGCATCGACAAGGCCCGAGGTAACGCAATAGCCGGTGACCTGCGCTTTTGCGATGTCGGCGACGAAATCGTCGAGCCGCAGTTTGCGCCCGTCGGGCAGCACCAGATCGTCGTCCGACACCATGCCTTCGATCTCAGCCCTCTCCAGCCCCGCCAGAAGCAGCCGCCCCGAGGCCGTCCAGGGCAGCGGTATCTGCAAGCCGGTGGCGGAACTGATGCGGAACGGCCTGGTGCCGGGACTCGCGTGGACGATCGTATAGCGCCCGCTTTGCAGCATGCACAGTTCGGAGGTCTCTCCGGTCTCGCGCGACAGATTGTCGACCTCCTGGCGCCCCCTTCTCAAGAGGTCGTTGCCCCGCACATAGTCCATTCCGTAGAGATAGAGCTTCTTGCCGAAATAGACGCGATTGCCGTCGCTTTCCATTTCCAGCAGCCCCGCATCGACCAGCGACCGCACCAGCGTGTAGGTCGTCGAGCGCGGCGCGTTCACGCCCTTGGCAAGGTCGCCAATGCCGATCGCGCGCTGCGTCGTGTGAAGAAACTCCAGAATCTCGAGCACCCGGTTGAGCCCCTTTTCACGCATATGCGCTAAGATAGTTTTGGCATGGACTGAAATTTGCGCTTTCGTGGTGGCTCACGCCATCGATGTCGCAAGGCAGGGAGATTTTGGCGCAGGATTGCCAAGGGAGGTTGAGCAAAGATCGCTGCGATCAGAGAGGCGACGATCTGGCGGGTGGCGCGCCACAGTAGCGGGCGCCCGTCGCTCAAGGGGGAGAGACACCAAACTCCTGCGAGAGGGGTTCGGTCACAAGCGCGATGAGGAAGTGGGCAAGAATCCAAGGCTTTGCGATCCTTGGGTCTTTGGCGGGGGGAGCGCGCAGTCCGATCAGGCTCTTCAGACGTTTGAAGGCGAGCTCGATGCGCCAGCGCATGCGATAGAGCTTGAGAACTGTGTCGGCGTCAAACTCATCCTGGTCGAGCGAGGTCACAAGGATCACGAAGCCGGCAGCAATCAGCGTCTCCTGTCGAACCTGCGTGCCCTTGGCCTTGGCTTCCTTGTTGATCTTGCGTCGTGCTTCTTGTGCCGCGGCCTCGGATTTGCGCAAGGCGATCAGGCGCATCTTCAGGGGATCGCCCTTCTTGAGGCCCAGCCAGACAGGCGTTTCGATGACCTCCTCGCGGCAGCTCTTCAGGTGGCCGATGAGATCGAACGCCGTGCCGCTGGCGTCGAGCCATCGCACATTCTTCCACGCCGCGCGCACGAGAACGTCGCCGCCTTGCGCCAGGACCTTTGCGATCCGCTCGGCCTGCAGATAGGCGCGGTCGCCGATGCGGATCTCGCCCGGTATCACCGGCACGCGGTCGATCAGCTCGGCCTCGCTCTGGTCGGTGATCTCGATGAAATCGAACTGCTCGCGCTCAAGCTCGAAGGCGCAGTGCATCCGCCAAAGGCCATTGTTCTTCTTCTCATGCACACCGGCCTTGGCAACCGCCGTCGCATCGAGGATGCGGATCAGCCGGCCTTTGGCCAGGCCTTTCTCCTCGCGCTTCAAAAGATACCCAATCAACTGCTGCAGCCACGGCCCTGCATTGCGCAGCCGGCCGAGCAACGCCACATCCGAGATGTCGGCGATCCCGCTTGCCGCCGCCCAGGCCACGACGCCCCGCATGCCCACCTTGCCAAGGCAATAAGCCAGCGTCAGGCGCAACAGATCAGTAGCCGACCTGACACCCCGCGGCCGCAGGAACGCCCTCGTCTCGCGAGCACTCCCTGTGATCAACTCTTCACCGCCGAGGAGTTCAATCGTCTCGGCCCAGCCGTCATCTACAAGCGATTCGTGAGTCATCGCAGCGTAGAATCACAACCGATTCCCCGCTGCAACACCTATCTTAGCGCATATGCCTTTTCACGGGAGCCCGAAATCTTCTCGCCGGCTGAAACTGCCGAGCCATTGCCATCTTGCATTGTCGATTCCCGGTGTTAATATCTGTCCTGTACAGGATACACTCGTCTCTTGTAAGAGACAAAATAACCGACGCGTGCCTTGCCTGTGCACAAGGGGAACACAACACGAAAGGAGGTCGCCGTGAACGACACATCCGGAAGACGTGATTTTCTGAAATTGGGAATGGCAGGGCTGGCCACGGCTGGCGTGCTCGCAACCGTCGATGCCCAGAAGGCCGCTGCCCAGGCAGCACCTGACAGCCTGCTGCGCACCGTGCTCGATCGCGGCAAGCTGATCGTCGGCACCGGCAGCACCAACGCACCCTGGCATTTCGAGAACGATGCCGGCGAACTCGTCGGCATGGACATCACCATGGGGCGCATTCTCGCCAAGGGCCTTTTCGACGATCCGACCAAGGTCGAATTCGTCATGCAGGATCCGGCTCAGCGTATTCCCAACGTGACCACCAACAAGGTCGACATCACCATCCAGTTCATGACGATGAGCGCCCAGCGCTCGCAGCTGGTCAATTTTTCCCGGCCTTACTATGTCGAGGGCGTCGCCCTGCTGAGCCTTCCGACCGCCGAGAACAAGACCTTCGACAAGCTGCTTGCCGGCGGCGCGGCGACACGCATCTCCATCCTGCAGAATGTCGATGCCGAGGCACAGGTGCATTCGGTCCTGCCCCAGTGCCAGGTCATGCAGATCGATACCCAGGCCAACGTGCTGCAGGCGCTGGAATCGAAACGCGTCGATGCCGCTGCTGTCGATCTGTCCACGGTGCGCTGGCTCGCTTCGCGCAATCCGGACAAATATTTCGACGCCGGCAAGAGCTGGCTGAGCATGCTTTATGGCGCAGCGCTGCGGCAAGGTGACCTCGACTGGCTGACCTTCGTCAACGCGACCTTCACCATAGCCATGTTCGGCCACGAAAACGCACTCTACGATGCCGCCTTCAAGGACTATTTCGGACAGGAGCCGCCGGCGCGCCATCCCGGCTTCCCGGCTATCTGACTTGCACTAGGCGGAAGGGCGTATTCAGCGCGCTTCCGCCTCCGACAACCCTCGGCACCAAGGCTTGTTGAGATTCAGGTCAGGCCGAGTCGAAAACGGTGGTTTTCGAGAACCGGAGCGGAGCGTACTTAAAGTACGTGAGCACCGGAAGCGCAGAAAACCGGCGTTTGCAGGCCGGCATCACCTGAATATCAACGAGCCTTTAAGGCGGACGCATGGGCTATGCCCTCAACTTCAACCTGATCTGGCGGCACTTCGACAAGCTCTGGGGCGGCCTGCTGCTCAGTCTCGAGCTCGCCGTCATATCGATCGCCATTGGCATCGTCATCGGCCTGGTTCTGGCGGTCTGGTACGTGTCTGCCGGGCGCATCGTGCGCACGATCATCGCCGCTTATGTCGAATTCATCCGCAACGTGCCGCTGATCCTGCTCGTCTATCTCGTCTTCTACGGCCTGCCGACGGTCGTCGATATCGCTTACAGCGCGCCGACCTCGTTTGTCGTGACGCTGTCGCTCTACAGCGGCGCCTATCTGGTCGAGGTGTTCCGCTCCGGGCTCGAAGCCGTTCCGCGCGGACAGCTGGATGCCGGCAAGGCGATCGGCCTGACGCCCTGGCAAAGGCTGCTCAACGTGCGCCTGCCGACTATGCTGCGCATTACCCTGCCGGCACTGTCCAACACCTTCATATCACTGTTCAAGGACACGTCCGTCGCGTCGGTCATCTCGGTGCCGGAGCTGACCTATGGCGCCCAGTGGATCAACTTCAACACCTTCCGCATCGTCGAGGTCTATCTCGTGGTGACGGCGATGTATCTGGTGACCGGCTACATCATGCTTTTTGCGCTTCGGCTTGTCGAACGCCGGTTCAGGGCGGCGCGCTGACATGCTCACCCAGATCGCCTATGCCTTGCCTTTCCTCGCCCAGGGCTTTGCCCTGACACTGTGGGTGTCCCTGCTGGTCGTGGTGTTCTCCCTGGTCGCAGGCGTGATCATGGGCGTGGGTCTCGTCTACGGCCCCGTACCGTTGCAGTGGGCCGTGCGCATCTTCAGCGACACCATCCGCGGCATACCGATCCTGGTGCTCATCTTCTTTGTCTATTACGGCCTGCCGGCCATCGGGCTTCATCTGCCGTCCTTCTGGGCCGCCGTGCTGGCGCTGACCCTGTTCAAAACGGCGCAGGTCGTCGAATATCTCAGGGGTGCGGTCGGATCCATTCCGAAGGGACAGTCCGAGGCGGCGATGGCGATCGGACTGACCTTTCGCCAGCGCCTGGCCTACGTCATCTTCCCGCAGGCCTTCAGGCGGTTCCTGCCGCCCTGGATCAATGGCGTCACCGACGCGGTCAAGGGCAGCGCGCTGGTGTCGCTGCTCGGCATCACCGACCTCATGCAGGCCATCAACCAGGTCATCGGCCGCACCTATGAAGCCATGCCGCTCTATGTTCTCGGCGCGCTCATCTACTTCGCGGTCAACTACGCGCTTTCGCTGGCCAGCCGGCGGCTCGAGCGGCGTTTCTCCTTCATCCGGGAATAGCAAGATGTCCACCAGTTCGACCAACATCCCGGCCCTTCTCGATGTCACCGATGTTTCCAAATCCTTTGGGACCGTCCAGGTCCTGCGTTCGGTCAGCCTGCAGGTGGCGCGTGGCGAGGTGGTGACGGTCATCGGCCCATCGGGCAGTGGCAAGACCACGCTATTGCGCTGCGTCAATTTCCTCGAAAGCTATGACAGCGGTTCGATCCGCATCGACGGCAAGGAGGTCGGCTTTCGCGAAACCGGAGCCCGCCAGCGCCGCAGCGAACGCGACCTCGCCGCGATGCGCGCTGAAACCGGCATGGTGTTCCAGAGCTTCAACCTCTTTCCGCACCTGACAGCCGCCGGCAACATCATGCTCGGCCTCACCAAGGTGCGCGGCAAGAGCCGTGCGGAGGCCCGCACCATTGCCGAACACTGGCTCGGCCGGGTCGGCCTCGCCCACAAGGCCGACAGCCTGCCCGCCGAGCTGTCCGGCGGCCAGCAGCAGCGTGTCGGCATTGCCCGTGCCGTGGCCATGGGGCCGAAGATCCTGCTTCTCGATGAGATAACCTCCGCCCTCGACCCGGAACTGGTCGGCGAGGTGCTCGAGGTTGTGCGCAGCCTGGCCGAGGACGGCATGACGATGGTGATGGTCACGCACGAAATGGCCTTTGCCCGCGATGCCTCGAGCCGCATCATCTTCATGGCCGATGGCGGCGTCAGCGCGGCCGGTCCACCCGCCGAAATCCTGGCGGCGGACACCGACAACGAGCGCCTGCGCACCTTCCTGGCACGCTTCCGCGCCTCGCATTTCTAGAACGGGACAGCCAACGCTGTCGCAAGGAGCCTTTTTTCATGACGCCTTATATCCGGCTCGCCGCGTTGGGCCTGACGCTGCCCGAGCCGCCGACCCCGATCGCCAATTTCGTCACCCATGCCGAAAGCGGTCGGCTGATCTTCCTGTCCGGCCAGGGGCCGCTGCGGACCGACGGCACGCTGTTCACCGGCAAGGTGGGAGACGATGTCACCGTCGAGCAGGCCTATGGCCATGCCCGCCTCACCGGCCTCAATCTTCTCGCCGTCATGCACGCGGCCACTGGCGACCTTGGCCGTATCGTGCGCATCGTCAAGCTGCTTGGCTTCGTCAATGCGATACCGACCTTCAGCGACCACCCGAAGGTGGTCAATGGCTGTTCCGACCTGTTCGCCGATGTGTTCGACAGTATCGGCGGCCATGCGCGCTCGGCGATCGGCGTCGGCTCCTTGCCTGGAAACATCACCGTCGAAATCGAGGCGGTCGTCGAGATCGCCGCCTGACCTCTCGAGAAAATGGGACCCGCAGAGATGAAAACCTATTCCACCGACGGCTCCAACACCACGATCCGCGAACGGCTAGGCCTTCGCCCGATCATCAATGTCTCCGGCACGATGACGGCGCTCGGCGCGTCGATCATCGTCCCGGAAGCGATCAGCGCCATGGCGGAAATGGCCTCGCAATGGGTCGAGATGGACGATCTGCAGCGTGCCGCAAGCACGATCGTCGCGCGCCTCACCGGCGGCGAGGCCGGTTTCATCACCGCCTGCTGCGCCAGCGGCATCACCATGGCGATCGCCGGCGCGATGACGGGAACCAACCTGCTCGCCATCGAACGCCTGCCTGACGACACCGAGAACCTCAAATCGGAGGTGATCGTCCAGCTCGGCCACATCGTCAACTATGGCGCCCCGATCGACCAGTCGGTCCGGCTGGCGGGCGCCAGGGTTGTCCCGGCCGGCACGGTCAGCGTGACGCAGGATTATCACGTCCGCGACGCAATCCGTGACCGCACGGCGGCGGGCCTCTATGTCGTGGCGCATCACACCGTGCAGTACGGCATGCTGTCGCTGGAAGAATTCTGCGAGATCTGCCACGCCAGGGGCGTCCCGGTGATTGTCGACGCGGCTTCCGAATATGATTTGCGCCGTTTCCTCGCGCGCGGCGCCGACATCGTCATCTACAGCGGCCACAAATTCCTGAGCGGACCGACCAGCGGCATCGTCACCGGGCGCAAGGATCTGGTTCGAGCCGCCTATCTGCAGAACCGCGGCGTCGCGCGCGCCATGAAGGTCGGCAAGGAAAGCATCGCCGGTACCATGGCCGCACTGGAAGCCTGGGAAAAGCGCGACCACGCCGGCATCCGCCGCCGCGAAGAGGCGGCACTCAATTTGTGGAAGGACACGTTGCGGGGGCTGCCGGGCATTGTCGCCCAGATCATTCCCGACCCGACCGCCAACCCTCTCGACCGGTTGCAGATTTTTGTATTGCCCGAAAGCCGGTTCACGGCGGCCGGCCTCACCTCGGCATTGGCGACGGGCTCGCCCCCGATCATCGTGCGCAACCATGAGGTGGAGCGCGGCCATTTCTTCCTCGACCCCTGCAATCTCCATCCCGGCGAGGCCGAGATCGTCGCGGAACGGCTGCGCGCCATACTGACCGCGGCCGAGCGGCCCGCCGATGCCATGAAGCCTGCCCGCAAGGATTCATCCGGCGTCTTGCGCTGGCCCGATTGAAACACCGGGCAGACCACTTGCTTGAAAATGCGCCGGCCACGATCGGCACACGCCATCACGCGACCGTGAACGGCTGGATCAGCACCAGCCGGGAATAAACCGCCGCCGCCCCAGGTCTCCTCAGCATACGCCGCTCCTGGCGTTGAGGAGACCGACATGACCCATCATCACGACGACGAGAACGGGCACATCAGCCGCCGCCATGCGCTGGAATGCATGATCTGGGCCGGCACCGGCGTGCTGTGGACGATTTCAGGCGGCATACCGGTGTCGCTCAACCTGCTGGGCGCAGCACAAGCTGCCGAAGCCATGGCCACCGGCTTCACCTTCCTGCAGATATCCGACAGCCATATCGGCTTCGACAAGGCGGCCAACCCGCATGCCATCGACACGCTGAAGGAAGCGATGGGCAAGATCCAGGCGCTGCCGCAAAAGCCCGCCTTCATGATCCACACCGGCGACATCACCCATCTTTCCAAGGCCGCACAGTTCGACAATGCGGCTGAGATCATCGGCGGCGCCGGCTTCGACGTGCATTACGTGCCGGGCGAGCACGATTTGATCGACGATGGCAACGGCAAGGCCTATCTCGAGCGCTACGGCAAGGGCACCAGGGGTGCCGGCTGGTATTCGTTCGACCAGAACGGCGTGCATTTCGTGGCGCTGGTCAATGTCGTCAACCTCAAGGCGGGCGGGCTCGGCAATCTCGGCGCCGAACAGCTGGCCTGGCTGGCGGACGATCTGAAGGCGGTCAGCGCCTCGACGCCGATCGTCGTCTTCGCTCACATCCCGCTATGGGCCGTCTATCCCGAATGGGGTTGGGGCACCGACGACGCGGCACAGGCGCTCAGCCTGCTCAAACGCTTCGGCTCGGTCACCGTGCTCAACGGCCACATCCACCAGATCATGCAGAAAGTGGAAGGCAACATCACCTTCCACACTGCGCGCTCGACCGCCTTCCCACAGCCGGCGCCAGGCACCGCCGCTTCGCCCGGACCAATGACGGTGCCGGCCGGACAGCTGCGCGGCCTGCTCGGCACCAGCAGCGTCACCGTCAAGCAAGGCGGGCAGGATCTCGCCATCATCGATTCGACGCTGGCTTGAGCCTGAACAGCAAGGGAAATCACCATGCTCTGCATACGCCTTCCGGCCCGGCACATGGCCGCGATCCTCACCGCCTTCACCTTGACCACGGCGACCTGCCAGCCGCTGCGCGCGGCAGATGCGCCGATGGTCAAAATCGAGAATTTCGCCTTCACGCCGCCGGTACTGACGGTCAAGCCCGGCACCACCGTGATCTTCAGAAACGACGACGATATTCCGCATCTGGTCGTCGCCAACGATTCCTCCTTCCGCTCCAAGGCGCTTGACACCGGTGACACTTATGAATTCACCTTCACCAAAGCAGGCGACTTTGCCTATTTCTGCGGGCTTCACCCGCATATGCAGGGCAAAATCACCGTCGCTCCCTGAGCGGGCGCGGCAAATCCTGCCCGGAGTGCCGGATCATGGTGCTGACTTGAGCGAAAAGGCCCTGGCCGAGCGCTTCGGCGAGGTGGTGCTGCCCCATCTCGGTGATGCGCTTGCGCTCGCCCGCTGGCTGACCGGCAACGCCGCCGACGCCGAGGACGTGGTGCAGGAAGCCTGCGTGAAGGCACATGCCGGCATATCAGGCTATGCCGGCGGCAATGCCCGCGCCTGGCTGCTCACCATCGTGCGCAACACCGCCTATACCTGGATGTCGCGCAACCGGCCGCGCGGCATCCTCGCTGTCGGTGACCTCGGCGATCTCGACGAGATGGCTGCAGCGCACGGCACCAGCCTGCCCGACGAGGATGGCCCGGAAGCAAGCCTGATCGCCAGGGCCGATGCGGCAGCCCTGGAAGGGGCGATCGCAGCACTGCCTCAGCCGTTCCGCGAGACGCTGGTGCTGCGCGACATCAACGGCCTCAGCTACCGCGAGATAGCGGCCATGCTGGGAGTACCGATGGGCACCGTGATGTCGCGGCTGGCCCGCGCCCGCGGCCTGCTTGTATCCGAACTGGGGAGAGCGCCATGACCAACCATGACGACGGACTGCCCAACGATCCCGGGGGCATCAGGCTGATGATCCACGCCTTGGTCGACGGCGAACTCGACGCAGCGGCCGCACTTGCGGTGGAGCGGCGCATTGCCGCCGACCCGCAGCTTGCCGCCGAACACGCCCGCATCATTGCCTTGCGGGGCGCACTCGGCCGTTTGCCGCGCCCCGATGTCAGCGACGCCTTTCGGGCCCGCATCGCCGCACTTGGCGCGACGGTCACGGCACAACCGACGCAAGACGTGCCGACGCAGGACGAAGCGGCCGGGCCGCAGCGGGGCACACCGTCGCCGCAACCGGGATTGATCGCGGATGCACCGGTCGGGGGCGGCCAGAGACGAAACGCCGAGACACGCCCATCGCAGACGCGGGCGCTGCCAGGGGCGCGCCGCTTCGGCTCGTTCGACTGGCGCGCTCTCGCCGCGTCGATCGTGGTCAGCGCGGTACTGGCCAGCGGAGCCACGCAATGGGTGATGGTCGACAACGCGTCCGACAGTTTCGCAGCGGGAGTCGCCAGCGGCCATCGCCGCAGCCTGCTCGCCGCCAGCCCGATCGACATCGTTTCGTCCGACCGCCACACCGTCAAGCCATGGCTCGACGCCCGGATTGGCGTATCGCCGCCGGCGCCCGACCTCGCGCAGGACGGCTATGCGCTCATCGGCGGGCGGGTCGAGGTGATCGCCGATCGGCCGGTGCCGGCGCTGGTCTACCGCCACCGCGAGCACCTGATCACGCTGGTCGCCGAGCCGCAGCAGGGCGGCGGCACCACCGAGCCGGCCGATCTCTCGTCGGGCGGCTTCTCGCTGGTGCATTGGAGCGACGGCGCCTTCTCCTACTGGGCGATCTCCGACATGGAGCGGCCCGAACTCGACGACTTCGTCGCCCGCTTCCGCAAGGCGGCGATATAGGCTGATTTCAGTCTCGCCAAACGGAGGCAGTGGCTCCACATCCTTGCCGTGGCTGCCGAATTCCGCTAAGGCGCGCCTTTGTCGCCGGGGAACACAGACTTGGACGATCAATGCGCCGACGTCGTCATCATCATGGGCAGCCAGTCCGACTGGGCGACGATGCGCCATGCCGCCGAAACGCTGGAAGCACTCGACATCCCGCACAAGCGGCTGATCATCTCCGCGCATCGCACGCCGGACCGGCTCTATGATTTCGCCAAGGGCGCCAAGGCGGCCGGTTACAAGGTGATCATCGCCGGCGCCGGCGGTGCGGCGCATCTGCCCGGCATGACGGCGGCGATGACGCCGCTGCCGGTGTTCGGCGTGCCGGTGGAATCGAAGGCGCTGTCCGGGCAGGATTCGCTGCTCTCCATTGTCCAGATGCCGGCTGGTATTCCCGTGGGAACGCTGGCCATTGGCAAGGCCGGTGCCACCAACGCAGCCCTTCTGGCCGCTGCCGTGCTGGCGCTGAACGATGACAAGCTTGCCGTCCGTCTGGATGCCTGGCGCGCCGCGCAGACCGCCAAGGTCGCAACCGAACCGACGGACACGCCGTGAGCCTGCCCGCCGGATCGACCATCGGCATTATTGGCGGCGGCCAGCTCGGCCGCATGCTGGCTGTTGCTGCCGCCCGCCTCGGCTACCGCACCGTAGTGCTGGAGCCGCAAGCGGATTGCCCGGCGTCACAGGTCGCCAACCGGCAGATAACAGCCGCCTATGACGATCCGGCCGCCCTTGCCGAACTGGCAGCGGCGAGTTCTGTCGTCACCTACGAGTTCGAGAACGTGCCGGTCGCGGCGGCCAGCGCGCTGGCCGCGAAGGTTCCGGTCTATCCGCCGGCGCGCGCGCTGGAAGTGGCGCAAGACCGGGTGGGCGAAAAGACATTCCTCAATGGCATCGGCATTGCCACCGCCGACTTCCACGCCGTCGACAATGATGACCAGCTGACGGCGGCACTGAAGGCGTTCGGCGGCAACGGCATCCTGAAGACACGCCGCATGGGCTATGACGGCAAGGGCCAGCGCGTTTTCCGCAACATGGAAGCCGGCGGCTTTGCCGGCACCTGCGAGGCGATGGGCAATGTGCCGCTGATCCTGGAGTCCTTCGTGCCGTTCGAGCGCGAGATATCGGTGATCGCGGCGCGTGGGCTGGACGGCGCGATCGTCGCCTACGATCCGGCCGAGAATGTCCACCGCAACGGCATTCTCCACACATCGACCTTGCCGGCCCGCATAAGGCCCGAAACGGCGCAAGCCGCACGAGCGGCGGCATCGAAGATCCTGTCGGCGCTCGACTATGTCGGCGTCATCGGTGTCGAGTTCTTCGTGCTGGCCGACGGTTCGCTGCTGGCCAACGAGATAGCGCCGCGTGTCCACAATTCCGGCCATTGGACGGAGGCAGCCTGCATCGTTTCGCAGTTCGAGCAGCACATCCGCGCCGTCGCCGGCCTGCCGCTCGGCAGCCCGGGCCGCCATTCCGACTGCGTGATGGAGAACCTCATCGGCGACGATGTGCTGCGTGTCCCGGAGCTTCTCGCCGAGCCCGATCTGATGCTGCATCTCTATGGCAAGGCCGAGGCGCGCGCCGGTCGCAAGATGGGCCATTTCACCCGGATCAGCCGTCGCGCCTGACCTGGGAAACGCGCTTCACTGTATGTCGCCCTCGTCCTCGTCGGGACTGGCGCAACTCGCATCGCCTTCCTCGCAATTGGCCGCGGCGGCGAGCTGCTTGATGCGATCATTGGTCAATCTGGTCAGGCACTGCGAAACCTCCATCGAATGGATGGAACCACCCTCGCTGGCCGCAGTGGAATGCGCGCACTCGGCATCGCGAAAAGTGATCCAGGCGCGTTGCGCCACCTGCAGCAACCTCTTGCCGTCGGCGTCATCCGAGCTGATGAGGTCCTGGTAGGCACTGTTGAGCCTGGCGTCGGCCGCCCGGTAATCCTCGCCGGCACAGATGTTCATCATCTGCTGGCTGTCGTCGCTGCGGTCGCATTCCTGCGCGCGGGCAACCGAGGCTCCCGCCAGCAGGACAAGGCAGGCGGACAGGAACATTCGGCGCATGGTCGTCTCCAAATCACTTCGCGGCAGCCGCATCATCCCAGCCGGCCCAGGGCCACGCAATGCCGCCAGGTGGAGATGGCGGATATTTGATGATATGGAGAGACGAAGCACGCTTGCGGTTGACACGGACAAGGCTCCTCGTTTATGAGCCACCCACAGTTCAAAGGCGCGTCTTATGGCGCGCCTTAAAATTTCGACCCGGAGCGGGTCCACACCGACAGGCAAGACCATGAAGATCAAGAATTCGCTCAAGGCGCTGAAGGCGCGTCACCGCGACAACCAGCTGGTTCGCCGCAAGGGCCGCGTCTACATCATCAATAAGACCGCCCCGCGCTACAAGGCACGCCAGGGCTGAGGTTTTCGGCCGGAGGCGCGTTGCCTCCGCCCGATTGATGCTTGTTGCCGGCCTGCCGGCCTTTTCACGCCAAATTCAGTTTGACCTTCCGCCGCCCGGGACTAGAGTCCGGCGATGCGGATTCTTTTTGCATTTTTGACATCTTTGCTCGTTTCCGGCGTCATTTATGACCCGGCATGGGCGGATGATGCTGTCGCACCGCCGGCCACCCAGGACGCGCCGCCGGTGGCAACGACGAAACAGGCCCGTCTCGACCAGTTGTTCAGCGACCTGAAACGCGAGCGCAACGAAAAGGCGGCCGAGCGCATTGCCGGCAACATCTGGAACGAGTGGTCGCAATCCGGCAGCGCCTCGATCGACCTGATGATGCAATGGTCGCAGAAGGCCGTCGAAGGACAGAAGTTCGACGTCGCGCTCGATTTCCTCGACCAGGTGGTGACCTTGCAGCCGACCTATGCCGAAGGCTGGAACCGACGTGCCACCGTGCATTTCATGATGAAGAACTACGGTAAGTCGATGTCCGACATCGACCATACGCTGCAGCTTGAGCCACGCCATTTCGGTGCGCTGTCCGGCCTGGCGCAGATCATGGCGCTGACCGGCCACAAGCAATCGGCGCTCGAGGCGTGGCAGAAGGTGCTGGCCATCTATCCGATGATGCGCAGCGCCCAGGACCAGGTCGGCACGATTTCGGAAGAGCTTGCCGGCGAGGGCATTTGATCCCTGAAGGGAGTAAGGCAATAGGGCAGTAAGGCAGTAGGGGATAGATTCCACTGCGGAACACACGACCCTACTGCCCTACTGCCCTACTGCCCTACTGCCCTACTGCCCTACTGCCCTACTGCCCTACTGCCCTACTGCCCTACTGCCCTACTGCCCTACTGCCCTACTGCCCTACTGCCCTACTGCCCTACAACTTATCCCCCTCCACCCCCGTATATCTCCCCATGAACCTGTTCTACGCCGGCCTCGCTTTCCTGATGGCGCTTGTGTTCAGCCTGGCTGGCGTCACCCGCGTCGGCTCATGGCTGATCGAGCGCCGCAATCCGCCGATCGGCGAATTCGCTGACATCAACGGCGCCCGCATCCACTATGTCCATGTTCCGGCACCCGCCAATGCCGAGTTGCCGCCGATCGTCTTCATCCACGGCGCCAGCGCCAATCTCAGGGACCAGATGCTACCGCTGCGCCCGCTGTTGCAAGGGCGCGCCGAAATGCTGTTCTTCGATCGGCCAGGCCATGGCTGGTCGGGACGCGGCCCCGGCAACAACGAGGACCCGTCGGCGCAGGCCAACACCATCGCCGCGCTGATGGACCGTCTGGGTATCAGGAAGGCTGTCATCGTCGGCCATTCCTTCGGCGGCGCCGTGACCACGGCGTTTGGCCGCGAGCATCCCGACAGGACGCTTGGCCTGGTCTTCCTCGCACCGGCGACCCACCCATGGCCGGGCGGCGCAACGTCCTGGTATTACAATCTGACCACCATGCCGGTGGTTGGCTGGCTGTTTTCCGAAACGCTGACCTACCCGGCCGGAACGCTGCAGATGGCAGACGCCACCACCTGCGTCTTCTCGCCCAACAGGGTGCCGGACAACTATGTCGGCGAGGCTTCGATTGCGCTGGTGCTCAGGCCCAAGGCCTTTCGCGCCAACGCCACCGATGTCGCGGGGCTTTACCGCTATGCGCTCGACGCCTCGCCGCACTACCGCGAGATCAAGGCGCCGACAGTTGTCCTCTCCGGTGACCGCGACAAGGTGGTCTATGCCACGATCCATTCGGTCGGCCTCGTGCGCGATATCCCCGGCGCCGAACTGGTCTGGGTGCACAATCTTGGCCATAAGCCGGACTGGATCGCGCCCGACCTCGCCATCGGCGCCATCGAGAAGGTCGCCGGCAAGGACATCGACCTGCAGGCGATGGCGAAGGTGGTGGAAGCACGAATTGCCAACGACGCCTTCGGTGCCGGCAAATGCGCCGACCTCAAAGTGCCGGACGCCGAGCTGGCGCCGACCTAGAGCGTTTCACGTTTTGACGGAAGCGTATCCCGCATTTACGAAGTAGTTCTTGCATTCGGCTGCCTCGATGGTTTCGACGAGGTGGCCGATGTGGCGCCAAGTTTCCTCGACAGTGCGTTTCTGGGCCTGGCGCATCCAGTGTTTGATCTTGGCGAAGGCCTGCTCAATCGGATTGAGGTCCGGAGAGTAAGGCGGCAGGTACCAAAGCCTGGCGCCGGCAGCCTTGATCATCTGCCTGATGGCGGCCGACTTATGACTTCCCAGATTGTCCATGACGACGATGTCGCCGGGCTTCAGAACGGTGATGAGCTGTTGCTCGACATAGGCCCGGAAGCATTGGCCGTTGATCGGTCCGTCGAAGACACAAGGTGCCGCGAGCCGATCCCAGCGCAGCGCGCCAAGGAAGGTCAACGTGCGCCAATGGCCGTGCGGAGCCAATCCGCGCAGCCGCTTGCCCTTCGGCCCCCAACCGCGCAGCGGAGCCATGTTGGTCTTGATCCAGGTCTCATCGATGAAGACCAGGCACTGTGGATCGAGACCCGCCTGCCAGGACCGCCATCGCTGACGCCTGCGGGCAATATCAGCGCGGGCCTGCTCAAGGCCGAACAGTGTTTTTTTTGAAGCTCAGGCCCTCGCGGCGCAGGAACATCCAGATCGTATTGTGCGAGACCTTGACCCCGCGCGCTTCCAACTCGTCTTTCAGCCTATGCAAACTCAGCTCAGAGGTCTGATTGATCCGCTCCACGATGAAGGCCCGATGCGGCTCAAGAATGCGCTTGCGATGTCCGCCCATCTTGCCCGGCGCCACCGAGCCGGTCGCTCGATAGCGCTGCGACCACTTCACGACAGAGGAAACTGCAACGCCAAAGCGCGATGCCACGGTACGGCAATTCTCGCCTGCGCCAACTGCTTCAACAACACGCTCACGAAGATCGTTTGAAAGCGCTCGCGTCATTAGATGCTGGCCTCCAACCCAGCCTGCATCTTGAATCACAAACAGCCTGATTTGGGAATCCTACGATTCTCTCAAAGTAGGAAACGCTCTAGAGCAATTCCAGGAAAAATGGGAACCGGTTTTCCCGGGAAAAGCGCATAGCGCTTTCCCTTGGGAATTGCGTCAAAACAAAGAGTTAGAGCGCTTCGCCGTTTCCGTGAAACGGTGAACTGCACTAGAGGGTTAGCGGCTGGTTTGCGTGTCCGACCCGATATAAGCGATGCGCAGCATGTTGGTCGAACCCGGCGTCCTCAGCGGCACGCCGGCGGTGATGATGACGCGGTCTCCCGGCTTGCCGAAGCCTTCGTCGAAGGCGATGCGGCAGGCGCGGTCGACCATGTCGTCAAGATCGATTGCATCCGGTGAGACGACGCAATGCGTGCCCCATAACAGCGACAGCCGCCGCGCCGTATTGAGGATCGGCGACAGCGCGATGATCGGCACCTGCGGCCGCTCACGGGCGGCGCGCAGGCCTGTGGTGCCGGACGCCGTATAGGTGATGATTGCCGACAGCTTCAGCGTTTCGGCGATCTCGCGCGCGGCCAGCGAAATGGCGTCGGCGCCGGTCGCTTCCGGCTCGGAGCGCTGGGCATTGATGATGCCGGCATAGGTCGGATCGGTTTCGACCTTGGTGGCTATACGGTTCATCATCGCCACGGCTTCAACGGGATAGGCACCCGCCGCGGATTCCGCCGACAGCATGATGGCGTCCGCGCCTTCGAAGACGGCGATCGAAACATCGGACACCTCGGCGCGGGTCGGCACCGGTGCCGTGATCATCGATTCCAGCATCTGCGTTGCAACCACCACCGGCTTGCCGGCGCGGCGTGCGGCGCGCGTGATCTGCTTCTGGATGCCGGGCACCGCCTCGAGCGGCATCTCGACACCGAGATCGCCGCGGGCGACCATCAGCGCGTCGGACAGTTCGATGATCTCGGCCAGCCGGGCAACGGCCTGCGGCTTTTCGATCTTGGCCATGATCAGCGCCCGGCCGCGCGCGATCTTGCGCGCTTCCGCCAGATCCTCCGGCCGCTGCACGAAGGACAGCGCCACCCAGTCGACGCCTGTCGCCAGCACGGCATCGAGGTCCTTGCGGTCCTTCTCGGTCAGCGCGCCGACCGGCAGGTCGGTGTCGGGCAGGCTGACGCCTTTCTTGTCGGAAATCGTGGTGCCGGCAACGACTGTGCAGACGATCGACTTGCCGTCGCTCTTCACTGCCTTCAGCTCGAGCTTGCCGTCGTCGATCAGCAGGCGGTGACCGGCTTCGACCGAGCTCAGGATTTCCGGATGCGGCAGATAGACCCTGGTCGAGGTGCCGGGCTCGGGATTGTCGTCGAGCGTGAAGGTCTGGCCTTGCGTCAGCACTTCCTTGCCATTGGCGAACTTGCCGACGCGCAATTTTGGCCCTTGCAGATCGGCCAGGATGCCGATCGGCCGGCCGACCGCCTCCTCGACAGCGCGGATGCGCCCGACCAGCGTGCGCATCAGTTCGTGATCGGTATGGCTCATATTGATGCGGAACACATCGGCGCCCGCTTCGAACAGTTTCTTCAGCATCTCCTCCGACGAGGAGGCCGGACCGATGGTGGCTAGGATCTTGACCTTGCGGCTACGTCTCATTGACTGTTTGTTCCCGGGGCGGCTGGAGCGCCTCCCGTTGTGGACTCGTCGGTCAGCTGGACCATCCAGCTTGCCTGTTCGCCCGTGTCATATTCCTGGAATCCGGCGCGCTGGAAGCCCCGGGCGACGCAGTCGGTTACGCCGGCGATCTTGAACTCTTTTTCGGCCACGCACATGTTGATCGGGCCGTCCCAGCGTCCACCGCGCTCGGCGTCTTCTGCATAAAGATAGTAAAACCTTGATGACAGCGGCCCTTCGATCAGCGTCTTGCAGCTCGATCCCTCGATGTGCCACCAGCCCTCGGTGATCCAGCCGGCCTTGGCGCGATAGCCGATGCCGACGCCGACGAGGTTCTGCGTGGCGTTGCAGACGCGGAAATCGGCACGCGCCGGCGAGGCCATGACCATCGCCGACAGGCCCACGGCAAGGCTGAGGAGCGGCATGGCAAAGGCAGAGCGCATGCGCTGCCTGCCGGCGGAACTCATCCGAAAACCCCTCAAGAACCACATCAGCATCTCTCTGCGCCCCTTTTCGGAAAAGTCCGGGCGCATGTCAACGCACCGTTTTGTTCAATTCCAATCGATTTAGAAAGGCTCCGGCGCACAATTCGCCGTCCGCTGCCAGATTTCTCGGGAAACCTTGGCCAAACAACGGCATTGCGCAAGCGTCGTCTTCGTGGAATGACGATAGCACCCTCCCCGGAAGCCAGCGAACAGACCATTTCCCGCCAATGACCCGATCCACAGTTTTCGCGCCTTTCGATGTTGTCGAAGGCGACCGCAAGCGAGGCATCGTGCTCCTGGGCGATCATGCCCGCCGCGACCTGCCCGACGACTATGGCAGCCTCGGCCTGCCGGCGGCGGAGTTCGACCGCCACATCGCCTATGACATCGGCGTCGAGGCGGTGACGCGCGAACTGGCCGCTTTGCTCGGCGTGCCGGCGGTGCTCGCCAATTTTTCGCGGCTGCTGATCGATCCCAATCGTGGCGAGGACGATCCGACGCTCATTCGCCAGCTCTATGACGGCACCGTCGTGCCCGGGAATTACCCCATCGCTCCCGAGGAGCGCGAAAGGCGGCTTGATGGCTTCTACCGGCCCTATCACGACGCCGTCGGCGCCATGATTGCCTCGGTCGCGCAGGCCTCTGCCCAGGCGCCTTTCATCTTCTCGGTGCATTCCTTTACCCCTGCCATGCAAGGGATCCAGCGTCCCTGGCATGTCGGCATCCTGTGGGACCTCGACGACCGGGTGGCGCGGCCGCTGATCGACATGCTGGCCGCCGATAACGACCTCGTTGTCGGCGACAACGAGCCCTATGACGGCGCTCTGCGCGGCGACACCATGTACAAGCATGCCATCGTCAACGGCTTCGCCCATGCGCTGATCGAGATCCGCCAGGACCTGATCGCTGACCAGAAGGGCGCGCTCGCCTGGGCCGAACGGTTGGCGCCGATCGTTGACGCCATCGACCGCCGTCCCGATATACATGTGGTCAAGCAATTCGGCTCGCGCACCGGGCCGCTATGACGGAGGCTGTGACCATGACTGAACTCAGCGACGAGCAGCAACGCGATTTCGAGGCGGCCGCCTTCCGCCGGCTGGTCGAGCATTTGCGCGAGCGTAAAGACGTGCAGAACATCGACCTGATGAACCTCGCCGGCTTCTGCCGCAACTGCCTGTCGAACTGGTATCGCGAGGCGGCCAATGCCGACGGCATCGACCTCACCAAGGACCAGTCGCGCGAGATCGTCTACGGCATGCCTTATGCGCAATGGCAGGCGCTCAACCAGACCGAGGCCTCCGACACCAAGAAGGCCGAATTCGAGGCAAGGCGGCCCAAGGACCACTAGGTCAACCGTCGACAGCCTCAATCGCCTCCAATCGTCTGTTTGGGCTAAATGCTTTCCCGAACAGCGCTTGACTGAAAATTGAATCGATCTAATTTGCCGCGCGAAGCCATTTTCTGACCGGATTCGCCTTATGAACGCGTCGAACACCATGCAGACTGCCATTCGTGGACGATGGGCCGTCGCAGCCATTTTTCTCGCCAACGGCTTCCTGACCGGCAGCTGGGCGCCGCAGATCCCGGTGTTCCTGACCCGGCTCGACATCTCGAAGTTCACGCTCGGCCTGCTGATCCTGCTGTTCGGCGCCGGCGCCATCGCCGCCATGACCTGGTGCGGCCATTTGATCTCCAGACATGGTTCGCGCACCGTGCTGCGTTGGTTCGGCCTTTGCGGCAGCCTCGGCCTGCTGGTCGTGGCATTGGCGCCCAACGTGCCGCTGGCAGCCATAGCCATGTTCATCTTTGGCGGCTCGATCGGTGGCATGGACGTCGCCATGAACGCCAATGCCGTGGTGGTCGAACGGCGGCTCTCCCGCGCCATCATGTCGTCGTCGCACGGCTTCTGGAGCCTCGGCGGATTCGCAGGCGGCGGCCTCGGCGGATTCGCCATCCAGACTTACGGCCATCTCACTCACGCGGCGGTGGTGACCGCACTCGCCTTCGCGGTGATCGCGGTGGCGGTTCGCCATCTGGTCGGCGAGGACAGGCCGCAGGCGGCGGAGCATCACAAATTCACGCTGCCGGCAAACCCGATGGTCTATCTGGTCGGCCTGATGGCCCTGCTGACGATGATCTCCGAGGGCGCGGTGCTCGACTGGGCAGCGCTGTATCTCAGGCAGGAACTCGGCGCCGACCTTGCCGTCGCCGGCCTCGCATACGCGGCCTTTTCCGGTGTCATGGCAATCATGCGCTTCTTCGGCGACGGCGTGCGCAATCGCTTCGGCGCGGTGACGACGCTACGCGGCTCGGCGGTTGTCGCGGCCGCCGGCATGCTGATCGCCGGACTGTCGCCCTCGCCCTGGCTTGCGATCGCCGCCTTTGCACTGTGCGGCTTCGGCATCGCCAACATGGTGCCGATCATCTTCTCGGCCGGCGGCAACCAGGAAGGCATGTCGTCGGGCACCGGCATGAGCGTCGTCACCACGATGGGCTATTCCGGCATCCTGGTGGCGCCATCGGCGATCGGCTTCGTTGCCGAGCACTCCAGCTTCGGCCCGATCTTCGTCGCTATGTCAGGGCTGCTGATCGTCGTGTTGCTGATGGCCGGGCTCGCTCACCGCGCCGAATTCGCGGCAGCACCCGCCGAATAGCGTTTCAGCTCCTCGTAGAGAAAATCCACTACCCGGCGGATGCGAACGCTGGTGCGTACATCGCGGTGCATCGCCAGCCACACCGGCAGTACCGGCAGGGGCAGTCCGGGCAGCAATTTCTCCACCGATGGGTCACGGTCGACCAGCGGCTCCTGGCCGAGACCGATGCCGTTTCCCGCCCGAACCGCCTCCCACAGAACGATCTGGTTGTCGGCCCTGAAGCGGAAACTGCTCCGGGTGACCGGGATGCCATATTGGGTAAAGCCTCTGATGATGTCGTCGCTGCGGTCGAACCCGACCAAATCGTGGTCGACAAGGTCGGTGGGCTTCAGCGGGCGGCCGCGCCTGTCGAGATACGATCTGGCGGCGCAGGCGCAGAGTGGAATATCGCAGACCTTGCGCGCCGTCAGCTCATTCTGCGCCGGCTTGACCATGCGGATGGCGATATCCGCATCCCTGCGCAACAGGTTCTCGACCTGGTTGGAAGCAACGATCTCGACCTCAATGCCGGGCTCCTCGATCCCCAGCCGCATCGTCATCTGCGGCAGCACATAGGCTGCCACCACCTCGCTGGCGGCGATGCGCACCGTACCTTCGATGGCCTCGACCGAACCCAGCGCCAGCAGTGAGAAGGCGCTTGCCTGCTCGCTGACCGCCTTGCCGCGTTCGAACAGCGTGCTGCCGGCCTCCGTCAGTTCATAGCCGCGCCGCCCACGCCGGAACAGCGTGACACCCAGCGCCTGTTCGAGCTCGCCGATGTGACGGCCGAGCGTCGGCTGGCTTGCCGAGAGTTTTCGCGCGGCAGCCGACAGGCTGCCGGTTTCCGCCACGGTGACGAAGCTCTTGATCAGGTTCCAGTCGATTTCACTCATTCAAAAATGAATATCGAAACCCCATTCATAGTCAATTTCAATTCAACTTCGAGGCCATCATATTCGGACTGCAAACACCAACAAGGAGACCAGAAATGAAAAAGATCGCACTCACCACCGCCGCCATACTTATTGCTACCGCCTCCGCCTATGCCGGCAGCGACAAGTTTGGCTCGAACAATGCCAGCCAGCCGGCTGCCCCTGTCACCAGCGCCGACAGCACGATCACCACGTCGATCACGAAGCCGGCTGAAACCGTCCAGCACCCGGTCGCTCAGGGCAGCAATCGCGACCTTTTCGGCCGCTGATCAGGTTTCCCGTCCGACCACGCAATCCCAGCCCAGGAGTACTTCCAATGACCAAGATCGCAATTCTCGGTGCCAATGGCCGGCTCGGCCGCGTGGTCGCCAAGGCCTTCATCGATGCGGGCTATGATGTCCGCACCATTACCCGCAGCGGCAAGGTGCCGGCCGAACTCAAGGGCGCAACGGCCGTTGCCGGTGACGGGCTCGACCGCGAAGCGCTTATCCGCGCCACGGAGGGCGTCGACATCATCTTCAACGGCCTCAACCCGATCTACACCGAATGGGTCAAATGCATGCCGATGGCCGAGAACGTCATGGCCGCCTGCCGGGCAAACGGTGCTTTGCACCTCGCACCCGGGCAACGTCTACAATTTCGGCTCGCCGATCCCGGCGGTGATATCAGAAGATACGCCCTTCCACCCGACGACCGAAAAGGGTCACATCCGCGTGGCCATGGAAGACCTGTTTCGCCGTGAGGCCAACGCCGGCCACGTTCGCACCATTCTTCTGCGGGCTGGCGACTTCTTCGGCGGCACCGGCAGCGGCTCATGGTTCGATCTGGTCGTCGCAGCCAAGATGAACAAGGGCATCTACACCGCGCCCGGCCCGGTCGATCTGGTGCATGAATGGGCCTATCTGCCGGACCTGGCCAAGGCTTTCGTCGGACTGGCGCAAAACCTGGACAGGCTCGGCTCCTACGAAGCGCTGAACTTTCCGGGCCATGCCGTCACCGACCTGGAGATCAAGGCAGCAGCCGAAAAGGCACTTGGTCGCCCGCTCAAGATGACCTCGATGGCCTGGTGGGTGCTGCGCGCCGGCAGCCCGTTCGTGGCGATGTGGCGCGAGATCGTGTCGATGTCCTATCTGCGCTTCGAGCCGCACCAACTGGCTTCGGCAAGGCTGGAGGGCATCATCGGCGAAATCCCCCACACGCCTCTCGATCAGGCGGTCGCCGAGGCGCTCGGGGATATCGGCATCGCCACCGTGAACGGCATTGCGAAGGCTGCCTGACAGGCAAGGCGGGCGCGGCTACTAGCGCCTGCCTGCCTCTCCACAGACTGAAGGGGCGGCTCAGAGCCGCCCCATCAACAGCAACACCAGAAGCACCACCAGCACCACGCCGACAATGCCCGACGGCCCATATCCCCAGGAGCGCGAATGCGGCCAGGCCGGCACCGCGCCGATGAGGACAAGGATCAGGACGATGATGATAATGGTGGTGATCGGCATAAGAAATTCCCCGCATTGACGTTGCTATGAGACAACGCTCTGCGTTGTATCCGGGAAGAACAATGCAAAAGGCCGCCCGGTTGTTCCGGGCGGCCTTTGCCGGTCAAATCGGCAATGGTCTATTCGGCGGCTTTCGGAAAGGCGATCTCCGGCTCGGCTCCGACATCCTGCCCCGTCGCATCGGTCGAAGAAATCTCGCCCTTGCCGCGCCGGAACAGTCGGCTGAACCAGCCGCGCCGTGCACCCGGCTTGACCTTGGCGCGGGTGAACACCATCAGCATCGACGGCGTCACCACAAGCGTCAGCACCGTGGCGAACGACAGGCCGAAGACGATCGCCGAGGATAGCGAAATCCACCATTGCGTCGACGGCGCGTTGATCGTCGTCTCGTGATGGAAGATTTCGAGGCCGAGGCCGAAGGCGATCGGCAGCACGCCGAGGATTGCCGACACCGCCGTCAGCACCACCGGGCGGGCGCGTTCGCGGCAGGTCTGCAGCACCGCTTCGACCTTGTCCCAGCCTTCTTCACGCAGCCGGTCATAGGTGTCGATCAGCACGATGTTGTTGTTCACCACCACGCCGGCCAGCGCGATGACGCCGATGCCCGACATGACGATACCGAACGTCTCGCCAGTTATCAGCAGCCCGAGGAACACGCCGATCGTCGCCATGACAACGCAGGACAGCACCAACCAGACGCTGGTGAACTTGTTGAATTGCGCCAAAAGCACCAGGAAGATCAGGAAGATTGCTGCTCCAAAGGCCTTGCTGAGGAAGGCGCTGGCTTCGGCGCTGTCCTCGTTCGAGCCGGCCAGCTTCCAGCGGATGCCGCTGCCCAGATCCATCTCCGAGACGGCCTTGGTGACCTGCTCCTGCACGGCCGCGACCTGGGCGCCGGCGGCGACATTGGCCTGGACGACCACCGTACGCGCCCCGTCGATCCGGTTGAGGATGCCGACCGTCGGCTCGGGCTTGCGCACAACGAAGTTCGAGATCGGCACCGAGCCCTGCGAGGTCTGCACCCGCAGTTCGTCGAGCGTCGACAGCGTGCGCCGGTCTTCGGGCAGCCGCAGCCGGATGTCGACGGCATCGTCGGCGCCGGCCGGCCGGTATTCCGAGAGCTTCAGCCCGTTGGTCACCAACTGCACCACGGTGCCGACCGAAGTCGGGCTGATGCCGTACTGTGCTGCCTTGGCGCGGTCGACCTCGAGCGCCCAGTCGACGCCGGGCGGCGGCAAACCATCGGAAATATCGATGACGCCAGGCACCTTGCCGATGCGCGCCGCGACAGCACGGGCCTTGTCATCGAGCCCCTTGGGGTCGACGGCCGAGAGCCTGATCTGGATCGGCTTGCCGGTCGGCGGACCGGCCTCCGGCACGCGCACCTCGACGTCGACGCCGGGAATGCCGGCCATGACGCCGCGCAGATCGTCCAGGATGTGGTTGGCCGACTTACGCTCGCGCCAGTCGATGAATTCGTACTGGATGACGCCGACGACGTCTTCGGGAACGTCCTGGCCGCCGCCTTGCGTCTTGCCGACGCGGGTATAGACCGACTTCACACCCGGCCAGCCGAGCAGCCTGTTTTCCGCAATCTTGGTTGCGGTATCCATTTCGGCCAGCGAGAGATTGCCGCGGGCATGCACGTAGAGCAGGCCGTAATCCGGCTCGACATTTGGGAAGAACTCGACGCCGGCGCCGTATTTCGAATAGGCAAAGCCGACGCCGAACAAGAGCGCGACGGTCAGCACCAGCACGGTGATGGGGAAGCGCACCGCCTGCTTGACGATTGCCATGTACCAGCCGTCGCGATTGTCGTCCTCGTGATGCGGCGGCGCCTTGGCGAAGATCGCACCCAGCGTCGGCGCGAAGACCAGCGCGTAGAGCATCGAGGCCGAGAGCGTGACGATCAGCGTGATCGGCATGTACTTCATGAAATCGCCGATGATGCCCGGCCAGAACAGCAGCGGCGAGAAGGCGGCAATGCGCGTCATCGTCGCGGCGATGACCGGACCGGCCATGCGCTTGGCGGCAAGCGCGAAAGCTTCCTCCTTGGACATGCCTTCGCTCATCCGTCGCTCGGCGAACTCGGTGACGATGATGGCGTCGTCGACCAGCATGCCGACGGCCAGGATGAGGCTGAACAGCACGATCATGTTGATCGTGTAGCCCATCATCGCCAGCAGCAGGATGCCGATCAGGAAGGATGACGGAATGGCCAGGCCAATGAGCAGCGAGGCGCGGCCGGACAGCGCATAGAGGATGACGATGAACACCAGGATGACGGCGATCATGACGTGGTTCTGCAGATCGCCCAGCAACTGGTTGACGAAGACCGACTTGTCCTGCGTGTAGGTGACATTCATGCCCTGAGGCATGGTCTTGACGAACTCGTCGGACACCGTCCGCACCTTGGCGATGGTGTCGATCAGGTTGGAGCCGATGCGCTTCTTGACTTCGATCGCGATGGCCGGCTTGCCGTTGAGGCGCGTGATCGTCTCGGCATCGGCGAAGGTCGAACGGATCGTCGCGATGTCCTTGGCCTGCACCACGGCATTGGGACCGGCGACCACCGGGAGTGCCGCGACATCCTCCGGCGTCTCGATCAGCGACGGCACCTTGACGGCGTATTTGCCCTCCGAGCCCTCGATGTTGCCGGCAGCGACCAGGCTGTTGGAAGCGCCGACCGCTCCGATCAGCTGATCGAGCTGCAACCCGTAGGAAGACAGTTTCATCGGATCGATGACGACCTCGACGAGATCGTCGCGCGCCCCCTGCAGCGAGCCTTCGAGAACGCCGGGCACCTCCTCGATGCGGTCCCGCAGTTCGCGCGCGGCGGCTGTCAGCACGCGTTCGGGCAGATTTCCCGAGAGCGTGACGACAAGCACAGGAAATTCGGAAATGTTGACCTCGGTGACAACAGGCTCTTCGGCTGCCTGCGGCAGGTCGGCCTTGCCGTCCTGCACCTTGCTGCGCGTGTCCTGCAGCGCGGTGGCCAGGTTGGTCTGCGGCTGGAATTCGACCAGCACATAGCCGCCGCCCTGGAAGGCGGCCGATCGCATTTCCTTGAGGCCCTTCAGGCTCTTCAGCTTGCTTTCCATCGGCCGCAACAGCAGCCGTTCCGAATCCTCAGGCGAAATACCTTGATAGATCAAGCTGATATACATCATCGGAATCGGAACGTCGGGCTCCGCTTCCTTCGGCGTCGACTGGTAGGCGACCGCGCCGGCAAGGATGAGGAAGACCAGCACCGAGATGGTCAGGCGGGCATTGTTGATTGCGAGTCTGACGATATCCATGGCTAACGCCTGTTCTTGAATTTCAGGGGCTGCGTCGCAGCCGATTGTCCCCGCCCAGGGCTAGTCCGCCACGACCTGGCTATTGCGTGCCGGCAGTTGCCTCGCCGAGCAGCTTCTTGATGGTCGCCTGGTCGGCCTCGACCGGATTGACCAGATCGCCTTCCGTCACCAACTCCTGGCCGGCGACGATGATGCGCGCGTCTGCCGGGATACCGCCGAGCACGAGGCCGGTCGGCGTGTCGTCGACGAGGTCGATCGGGAAGAACGCCACCTTGTTGTCCTTGCCGACAGCACGGATGCCGAGGTCGCCCTTGTCGCCGAGCGTCACCACCGAGCGCGGCAGCAGAACCGCGTCGGTCGGTTGTGCGTTGAGCGCGATTTCCGCCGTCATGCCGGCCGGTACGGAGCCGTCGCCATTGGGGATTGCCACCTCGACGCGGAAGGTGCGGGTCGCCGACGATGCGTCGCGGCTGATGTAGCGCACGGTGCCTTCGACCGTCTGGCCGCTGACCAGCCGTACATTGGCCTTATCGCCCAGCTTGAGGTAGCCGAGGTCGCGCTCGCTGACTTCACCGCGGGCAATCACCGGATCAAGCTTGAGGATGGTTGCCACCTCGCCGCCCTGCATGATCGAACTGCCGAGTTCCACTGGCACCCGGTCGATGACGCCGTCGAACGGCGCCTTGACTTCGTTGCGGTCAAGCTCGGCCTGCGCGGTATCCAGCTGCGATTGCGCCAGGGTCAGATTGGAGCGGGCGGTGTCGAGCTGCAGCTTGGGCAAATTTCCTGATTTCATCAGCCGCAGCGACGCGTCCAGCTCGGCCTGGCGCTGCACCACGAGCTGCTTGGCGTTGTCGACCATCGAGATCTTTTCTTCCGCCGCCAGCATCAGCACCAGATCGCCGGTCTTGACATGATCGCCCTGCTTGACCGGCAATTTGTCGATAACGCCGGCGACGCGCGTTGCCAGCACCGCCCGCTTGTCGGCTTCGGTCAGTCCGGAAATGCGGATGGCGCGCGCATAGGTCTTGCGCGGCGGCGTCACCACCGCGACGGTGCGCAGCGGTGCCTTCGGCTCGGCTTCCGCCGCCTTGGGCTTGGCCGCGTCCGGCGCCTTGGCCTGCTCGACTTCGGCTGCCTTGGCTTTGTTGGCGGCTACGCTGCCGACCGACGAAAACTCGCCTGTCGCCATCCACGCTGCGAAACCAATGAGCACAACAATGGCTGCAAGCTTGTGAAACCTGATTCTCGGCATCGTCGTTTTTTCCACTGCGGGTTCGGCCAGCGTCCTCATAACGCGGGCGCGTCGCCGATATGGGTGCGCGCCGGGCCGTGTTCAATTTGCCGTGATCGGCGAAGCGCGCTTCTACATCAAAGTTGCATCGCAATATAGTGTGAAAGTTGCGGGATCATTGCGCCACCGGACAAGATGCGCCGGCCGCCGCCCAGTTTTCGATCGCTTGATAGGTTGCTTCGGCGGAGCCCGGAGCCGGCTCACGATCCGACCCCGGCGCCCAGCCCCAGGCGACCAATTTGTCGTCGCGAACATGCAGCGCGATATCCTTCAGGCTGCGCCCGCCATTACGGGCGGGATCCTTGATCTGGGCGCAGATTTCCGGCGAAGACTTTCCGAACCAGACCATCTCGACCGGCGCCAGATGCCAATTCTCGGCACCGGGAGGTCCATGCAATGCATTGGAATTGCTGGAGAAATGGCATGTCGTGCAACGCAGGCCCGGATTGCCGAAGCCCGAACCGTCGGCGCCACGCTGGACGTTGAAGGCGTGAACGCGGGTGCCGCCGTAATGCGCGCCGGACCAGCGCGGACGATCATCCGCGACATGACAGTCGGCACAGCGCGGATGCGAGAACACCGCATAGATCTTGTCCCATTCGGACAGGCCTTTCGCCGCGTCGACCGTCACCGGCGCCGGCGTCTGGCTCTCTTGCGCGATCGCGAACGGCACTGCCAGGACAAGCATGGCAGCAGGCGTCAGCATGATGAGGAGCTTCTTCATGCGAAGGCCACCGTTTTCGACAGCGGCAGCGTGCGGATGCGCTTGCCGGTGAGCGCGAAGATGGCATTGGCAAGCGCCGGAGCCGCCGGCGGCGTGCCGACCTCACCGACGCCCCCCATCTTGTGGAAGTTTTCCAGGATGGCGACTTCGAAGACCGGGCACTGGAAGATCCGCATGGCATCGAAATCATGGAAGTTCGACTGTTCGACCATGCCGTCGGCGAAGGTGATTTCCTGACCCATCGCCGCCGACAGGCCGTAGATGGCGGCCGAAATCAGCTGCGCCTCGATGATGCCGGGATCGAGTGCAGTGCCGACATCGGCGGCGATCCACACATTCTCGATACGAATGCCGGCCGGTGTGTCCGTCACCTGGATGATCTCGCCGACCCAGCTGCCGAAGGACAGCGTGAAGGCCATGCCCTTGGCCTTGCCGGCGGGCAGCGCCTCACCCCATTTCGCCATGGCGGCGACTTTCTCCACCACCTTCACCGCCGAGGGATAGGCGGCCATCAGTCTCTTGCGCATCTCGACCGGATCGATTTTTCCGGCAGCGGCGATCTCGTCCATGAAGCCTTCATGGAAGAAGCCGTTGACCGAACTGCCGACCGAGCGCCAGGAGCCGACAGGGATGGAGACGGGCGCCGCGACACCACTGACCCGATAATTCGGGATGGTGTAGGGCTGGTCATAGGCGCCATCGACAATGGTCTTGTCGGGACCGAGCGGCGATATCGAAGGAAACAGCCGGCGCAGCGTGCCGGCAATCACCGACGGCGAGGCCATCTTCATGTCGACGGCGACCGGCATGCCATCGTCGCCGAGCCGCGCCTGGAACTTGCCTATGGCGGCTGGTCGATAGGCGTCGTGGCGCATGTCTTCCTCACGCGTCCAGGTCACCTTGATCGGGCGCCCGCCTGTCTCCTTCGCCATCAGCGCGGCGCACAGCGCGTAGTCCATCTCGACGCGCCGGCCGAAACCGCCACCCATGAAGGTGGTATGCACGGTGATCTTGTCCTGCTCGATGCCGACCGCAGTGGCGCAAAGCTGCCGCACCAGGGTCGGTGCCTGATTGCCGCACCAGATGTCCAAAACACCATCCTTGAGCTGCGCTGTCGCGTTCATCGGCTCCATCGTCGCATGCGCCAGATAGGGCACCTCATAGTCGGCCTCGAGGATCCTTTCGCGCGGCGCATCGGCAAAGGCGGTATCGACGTCGCCATTGTCGCGCATCACCGAGCCCTTGGTGGCAAGCGCCTGCTTCAGCACATCTGCAATGGCGGCGCTGCTGAGTGGGTATTCGGGATCGGACCACTGGGCGTCGATCGCCTCGGCCGCCCTGAACGCCGCCCATGTATTGTCGGCGATAATGCCGAAGCCATGGCCATAATTCGTCTCGAGCGGCACGATCTTGATCACACCGGGTATTTTCCCGGCCCTGGAGAGGTCCGCCTTGACCGGCGTGGCCCAGAAGCGTGGGCTCATCTTGACCGTGCCGTAGAGCATGTCCGGCAGCCTGACATCGATGCCGAAGATCGGCGCCCCGGTGACCTTGGCCAGCATGTCGATGCGCTTTTGCGGCTTTCCCAGCAGTTTCCAGTCGGCCCGGTCCTTGAGCCTGACTTCGGCCGGCGGCGCCATCGCGGCGGCGGCCGCGGCGACCGCGCCGTAGGTCAGCGACTTGCCAGACGCCTTGTGCAGGATCGAACCGTCAGCCGTTTCCAGATCGGCGGCGGCGACACCCAGTTTTTGCGCCGCTGCGGCGATCAGCATCTGCCGGGCGGCTGCACCCGCTTGCCGCATCTTGTCAAAACCATCGCGTGTCGAAGCCGAACCACCCGTGCCCTGCAGGGCAAGGAATTTGCCGACCACACCGAGACCCGAGCGCACCGCTTGCGCGGTCATGCTCTCGTCGAAGAAGGCGAATGGACCGCCCTCTTCGAGGATCGCAGCGTTGTAATAGGCATGGGAGGCCGGTCCATGCTCGACCTTGACCCGGTCGAGGCCGACATCGAGCTCTTCGGCGACCATGACGGCAAGCGTCGTCGAAATGCCTTGCCCCATCTCGGCGCGCGGCGCGACGATGGTGATGGTGTTGTCGGCACCGATCTTCACATAGGGGTTGAAGGTCGCCTCGCCCTTGCCGAGCTCGGCCTCGAGCGGGTTCGGAAAAGGCTTGCGATAATAGTAGTAGCCGACGGCAACGCCGCCCGCGACGGCGGCAGCGCCAATCAGAAACGTGCGGCGGGCGATCTTTCCGATACTGGCCATGGTCAGAGCCCCGCCGTCTTGAGCGCAGCAGCCTTCTTGATGGCCGAGCGAATCCTGGGATAGGTGCCGCAGCGGCAGAGATTGCCGCCCATGGCGTTGTCGATATCGGCGTCGCTCGGGTCCGCGACCTCGTCGAGTAGCGCCACCGCGCTCATGATCTGGCCGGCCTGGCAGTAGCCGCATTGCGCGACCTGTTCCTCCAGCCATGCCTGCTGCACCGGATGCAGCTTGCCCGCAGTGCCGATACCTTCAATGGTGGTCACAGTGCCGCTGACCTGGCCGACCGGAAGGGAGCAGGAACGCACCGGCTGACCATCGACATGAACCGTGCAGGCGCCGCAGGCGGCGATGCCGCAGCCGAACTTCGGTCCGGTCTTGCCAATGAGATCGCGCAGGGCCCACAGCAACGGCATGTCCGGATCGGCATCGATATCGAATGACTGACCGTCGACGGTGAGGCGCATGGGGATACCCTTTGTTGTCGTCCACTGCCCAAGGCGAAATGGCCGACCGGCCATTTCATCAAACAGATTGACAAATTACGTCATTTTGTCAATCTGGATTTTGCAGGATGGAATTTTCCATGAATCAGATCGAAGACATCGCCGCCGCAGACCCCAAACGCGTCCGTATCCTGGATGGGGCGATGAAGGTGTTTTTGGCCTATGGCTTCTCTCGCACCACCATGGACGACATCGCCCGCGCCGCCGACATGTCGCGCCCGGCGCTTTATCTCCTGTTCAAGAACAAGACCGACATTTTCCGCGCCATCGCCATGATGATCCTGTCGCGCTCGGTCGAGGCGGCAAAGATGGCTCTAGCCGGCGACGGCACCTTCACTGAGCGCATGATGCACGCCATCGACGAGGCATTCATCTCGATGATGAGCGCCGTCATTGCCTCGCCGCACGGCGCCGAACTGCTGGACATGAAGTCGAGCCTTGGCGATCTGGTGGGCTGCTGGCGCGGCGGGCTTGGCAAACATATCGCAGCCGCGATCGAAGGCGAAGCAGCCGGGAACGGCGTCGATCTGGCGGCCAGGGGCCTGTCGACGCAACTGCTTGCCGACATGCTGCTCGACGGTCTGGAAGGCATGAAGGCGCGGATCAGCGATCCGGAGGGACAGCGGCAGGCGGCCGCCGCCCTGATCAGGGTGATCAACCTGACCTTGAAAGCATGATCGCGAACCGATCGATGAACATCGATTGGTCGTTCAGGCCCGGCGGCGCTCCGCCTCGGGATTCTTGCGCGCAGCAAGGAATTCCTTGACCCGGCGGCCAGGTGCCGGACCGCGCACCGGCTTGAAGCCGTCGTCGAGCTCGCCGGAGAGATCGAGCGTCGCACGCTTGCCGACGGCGTCGTAATTCTCTTCCAGCCAGTCGCTGGCGGCGGTGCGGCCGAGATCTCTGAGATAGCTCAGGAACGCCCATTCGGCATTGACCTTCGACGACGCCGACAGATCCTTGAACGCCTCGTCGGCATCGATGCGGTGCATGCGGATGTCGCGGTATTCGCCGTGTGGCAGGCGGCCGGCGGCGATCAGTTCCTTGACGAAGGCGATCGAGCGGAATTCGCGCAGCAGCCCGGCGTTGAAAGTGATCTCGTCGATGCGGTTCTGGATTTCGTTGGCGCTCCTGGGTGTTCCCTCCCGCACCACCGGATTGATTTGCACCAGAAGCACGTCCTCGGTCGCAGCCGTCTTGAAGAACGGATAGAGCGCCGGGTTGCCGCCATAACCGCCATCCCAATAAGGCACGCCCTTGATCTCGACGGCACGGAACAGTTGCGGCAGGCAGGCCGAGGCCATCACCGTGTCGAGGTCGATCTCGCCATCGGAAAAGACGCGCAACTGTCCGGTCTCGACATTGGTCGCCGAGATGAACAGTTCCATCGACTTGCAGGCGCGGACATTCTTGAAATCGATCTCCTGCTGAACCACGTCGCGCAGCGGATTGAGGCCGAGCGGGTTGGCGACATAGGGTGAGAACACCCGCGACATGGTGTCGAAGAAGAGATAGCCCGGCGTGTTCTCGATCGACCAGTTGCCCCAGGCGACATCCCACGGCATGCGCTGCACCGGGCTGAACCGGCCCTTGGCCGCCACCGCACGCCAGAAATCGTCAAGTTTTTGCCGCGCTCCCTCGACGCCACCGCGGACAAAACCGTCGGCCAGCGCCACCGCGTTCATGGCGCCGGCGCTGGTGCCGGACACTGCTGATATCTCCAGCCGTCCGTCCTCCAGCAGCCGGTCGAGCACGCCCCAGGAAAAGGCTCCGTGCGAGCCGCCGCCCTGAAGCGCCACATTGATCTTCTTCGTCTCCTCCGCCTTGCCGTTTTTGGTCATGGCGTCGTCCTTGATCTGTCTGTTTGGGTAGATGAGAAGATTTTGCGCCTCACGCGGCGGTCCAGCCGCCGTCGACCGAGAGATGCGTGCCGTTGACCTGCGCTGCCGCGTCCGAACACAGGAACACCGCCGCTGCCGCGATCTGCTCGACCGTGACGAATTCCTTGGTCGGCTGCTTGTCCAGCATGACCTCACGGATGACGGTCTCTCGATCCATCTCATGGGCTTTCATCTGGTCGGGGATCTGCGCCTCGACCAGCGGCGTCAGCACATAGCCCGGGCAGATGGCGTTGCAGGTGATTTTTTCACGCGCCAATTCGAGCGCAACGGTCTTGGTCAATCCCATGATGCCGTGCTTGGCCGAGACATAGGCCGATTTGAACGGTGACGCGACCAGGCCATGCGCCGAGGCGATGTTGACGATCCGGCCGCCGCCGGCCTTTTTCATCAGTGGGATCGCGGCTGCGATGGTGTGGAACGCCGACGACAGGTTGATGGCGATGATGGCATCCCATTTTTCGATCGGGAAGTCTTCCACCGGCGCGACATGCTGGATGCCGGCATTGTTGACCAGGATATCGACCGACCCGAACGTCTCGGCCGCCTTGGCGATCAGCGCCCGGCATTCGGCCGGTTTCGACATGTCGGCCTTGATGTAGGCGGTCTTCACCTTGTGCTGTCTGGCGATCGCATCGGCGATGGCGTGGTCGGCCGCCGTGTCGGAGAAGGAATTGACGACGATCGTGTGGCCTTCGGCCGCCAGCGCCTCAGCGATGGCCAGGCCAATGCCCGACGTGGAGCCGGTGACAACTGCGGTTTTTCTGGCGGCCAAGGGCGGAATCCTCTGGTTGTGGCAAGAGCGAACTTATGTTGCAGTGCAGCATATATGCTCAATGCGACGCAATAACAGCGGCCAGAATTTGCGGCGAGATGAAATTTTCGTCATGAGCGGCGCACGGCCGCCCACCGGAAGGACATCCGTCGGATGCTTTGGCAGGCGCCGCTCTCTCCAGCGAACGCGAAAAGGCTCAGGCGACGAGGTCCGGCACCGGCCCGACATACCGCGACTGCGGACGGATCAGCCGTCCGGTCGTCTGCTGCTCTCGTGCATGGGCAATCCAGCCAGCGACACGCCCCGCGGCAAAGACATTGCTGAAGGCTGACGGTGGAAAGCCCGCTGCCTCCAGCAGCAGCGCGGTGTAGAACTCGACATTGGTCTGCAGCGAGCGCTGCGGCTTGGCGACCCGCAGCACGTCGAGCGCTGCTTGCTCCACTGTCTCCGCGAAGGCCAGCCGGCGGCCGGTTTCGCCCTCGCCGCCGAGTTGCCGCACGACCGCCTTCAGCACGTCGGCGCGCGGATCGCGCACGCGGTAGATGCGATGGCCGAACCCCATGATGCGCTCGCCATGCGCGACCTCGTCGTGCAGCCAGCCGGCGGCATCGCCATGCACCGCGATCGCATCCAGCATCTCGATGACAGGACCAGGCGCGCCGCCGTGCAGCGGCCCCTTGAGCGCGCCAAGCCCGGCCAACACGGACGACGTCAGGCCGGCCAGTGTCGAAGCGACCACGCGGGTGGCAAAGGTCGATGCGTTGAGGCCGTGGTCGCAGACAGTCACCAGATAGGTATCGAGCGCTTTCGCCAGCGCTGGCGAGGCAACGCTGCCGTTGAGCATCCTCAACATGTCGGCGGCATGGTCGGCCTGGCTGTCCGGCGCGATCGGCTCCTCGCCGCGCTGCAGGCGCAGCAGGGCCGGCGTCAGCACCGTAGGCGCAGCGATCAACAGCAAGGCGTCCGTCAGCGTATCGCCGTCCGGCAGCAGCGCCATGCCGGCGCGCATGGCGCTGTAGACATCGAGCGATGCCAGCAGGGGCAATGAGGGCAAAAGCCGCTCGAACACGTCCGCACGCGCCTGGCCCAGCGCCCGCGTCAGGTCCGTATCGCCGGGAAGATCGTCGAAGAAGCCGTCGAGCAACAGGCGCACCACCTGGGCATAGCTCCAGCGGCCGGCCAACTCCGGCAGCGAATGACCTCGGATCGTCAGACGGCCGCCGAGACCATCCACATCGGAAAGCACGGTTTCCGCCGCCACCACGTCATCGAGCCCATTCGCCATAGCCTTGTCTCCTTGAAGCATTTCCGGATCGGAGATAAGGCTGGGCAACATGTCCATCAATCTTGATCAATAGAATCAATATCAGAGTTCGATATGTCCGAGTGGTTGTCCAGGGAAGAAGCGCTTGAGCGCCTCAGAGTGCGGGCGCAGACGCTGTACGCCTATGTCAGCCGTGGGCGAATCGGCATGCGGCCCGACCGCGCCGATCCGCGCCGCAGCCAGTATCGCGCTGACGACATTGCCGCCCTGGCAACCCGCCGGGCACGCGGCCGCAGCCCGTCGGTCATCGCCGAAAGCGCCATTGCCTGGGGCGAGCCCTCGATCGCAACGGCGATTTCGACCGTATCGCACGGTCAGCTCATCTATCGCGGGCAGGACGCCGCAGCGCTTTCTGCATATGCCACATTGGAAGCAACAGCCGCAGTGCTCTGGGCTCTGCCGGAACCGGTGGCTTTCGAAGCACCGTCGCCGGATGCACCCCACCAGGCTGGCCGGGCCGCGGCCTTTGCCCGACTTGCCGTGCTTGCTGGCCAGGGGCGCTCATCGCTTGGGCGCAGCGCCGCCTCGCTGCATGCCGATGCCGCGCACGCGGTCGGCGTGCTGGCCGGTGCGCTGGGCGCACCGGCAGGGTCAGATCCGGTCCATCAGCGGCTGGCGCAGGACTGGTCGGTGGATGCCGGCGGCGCGGACGCGATCCGCCGCGCGCTTGTCCTGCTTGCCGATCATGAACTGAATGCGTCGACCTTCGCCGCGCGCGTCGCAGCCTCGACCGGCGCGCCGCTGGCCGCCTGCCTGCTGGCTGGACTCGCGACGCTATCGGGACCACGTCATGGCGGCGCCGGCGAGGCGGTGATGCAACTGGCCGAGGATGCGGCGCGACATGGCGCCGATGCGACGATCCGGCGCTGGCTCAGCCACGATCGGCCATTGCCGGGGTTCGGTCATCAGCTCTATCCCGACGGCGATCCCCGAGGGGCGGTGCTGCTGTCGGTGATCGAGGTTGACGGCACACTATCGTCGCTGCGCGACGCTGCCCTTGCGGCGACCGGCGCGCTTCCCAACATCGATTTTGGGCTGGCCGCGCTGACACGCAGCCTAGGCTTGCCGCGCGATGCACCGTTCCGCCTGTTTGCGCTCGCACGCAGCGTCGGCTGGGCCGCGCACACGGTCGAACAGATAACAAGCGGAAGTGTCATCAGGCCGCGCGGCCGCTATGAGGGAGTGTTGCCTTAGAGCAATTCCAGGAAAAGCGTGAAACGGCTTTCCCGGGAAAAGCGGATAGCGCTTTCCCTTGGGAATTGCGTCAAACGTCTCACGACATCGTGTCGAGCTTGCGCTGCATGGCCGCGATCTGGTCCTTCAGTTCCTGAAGGTCGTCGGGTTTTTCTGGCGTTTCCTTCCTGGCCGGCTCGGGCGTTGGCGCAGCCGCTGGCACGGAGCCAGCCGGCGGAAATGGCGTGAACAGCCGCATCGCATTCTGGAACATTTCCATGTTGCGGCGTGTCTGTTCCTCCAGCGCCTTGATCGGCGTGGTGATCTTCATCATGTCGAGCGGCGACTTGCCGATCGCCCCCTTCATCTGCTCGCGAAAGCGTTCCTGCTCCTTGGAGAACGCGAGCATCGACTGTTCGAGGAAGCTCGGCACGATCATCTGCATCTGGTCGCCGTAATAGGCGATCAGCTGGCGCAGGAACGGGATCGGCAGCATGTTCTGCCCGTCCTTGTTCTCCAGTTCGAAGATGATCTGGGTCAGCACCGGATGCGTGATGTCATCGCCGGTCTTGGCGTCCTGGACGGTGAACTCCTCGCCCTTCTTGACCATCTCGGCGAGGTCCTCGAGCGTCACATAGGTGCTGGTGCCGGTGTTGTAGAGGCGGCGATTGGCGTATTTCTTGATGATGATCGGATCGTCTTTAGCGGCCATCTACATCCTCCCGGGGACACCGGCGCGCCTCTGAGTAAGCCGCCGATAACGATTGTGCCTTTTTTGAGGATATGCGCAAAAGCCTCACAATTCCAAGCAGTTTGTGCAGTGCGGGATCACTAAATGCTGCATAGCGGGCAAAATATGCTGCGCAGCAATGGACGAACGGCCGCCACGACAAGGCGCGACCTGCTTGCCGCGCATGGGCGCCATGCCCATTTCCGGTTTGACTTGGGGTTGGGAAAGGGCAAGAAAAGTCCTCAACGACAGAACAACACCCTTGAAGTCTGGAGAAGAAAATGTCCGCTTCCATCGTCATTGCCAGTGCGGCGCGCACGCCGGTCGGCTCCTTCAACGGCGCTTTCGCCGCCACCCCTGCGCATGAACTCGGTGCCGTCGTCATCAGGGAATTGCTGTCGCGTGCCGGTGTCGAACCAGGCGAGGTCGATGAGGTCATCCTCGGCCAGGTGCTGACCGCCGCTCAGGGTCAGAACCCGGCCCGCCAGGCATCGATCAATGCAGGCCTGCCCAAGGAAACCACAGCCTGGGGCCTCAATCAGGTTTGCGGCTCGGGTCTGCGCGCCATAGCGCTCGGCATGCAGCAGATCGCCACCGGCGATGCCAAGGTGATCATCGCCGGCGGCCAGGAATCAATGTCGCTTTCGACGCATGCCCAGCACCTGCGCGCCGGCGTCAAGATGGGCGACTTCAAGCTGATCGACACCATGATCAAGGATGGGCTGTGGGATGCCTTCAACGGCTATCACATGGGCAACACCGCCGAAAACGTCGCGCGTCAGTTCCAGATCACCCGCGACGACCAGGACCAGTTTGCGCTCGCCTCGCAGAACAAGGCCGAGGCCGCGCAGAAGGCCGGCAAGTTCAAGGACGAGATCGTCGCCGTCACCATCAAGGGCAAGAAGGGCGACACCATCGTCGACCAGGACGAGTACATCCGCCACGGCGCCACGATCGACGCCATGACCAAGCTGAAGCCGGCTTTCGACAAGGACGGCACGGTGACCGCCGCCAACGCCTCCGGCATCAATGATGGCGCGGCCGGCGCGCTGCTGATGAGCGAAGCGGAAGCGGTGAGGCGCGGCATCACCCCGCTGGCGCGTATCGTGTCCTGGGCAACCGCCGGCGTCGATCCGCAGATCATGGGCACCGGACCTATTCCCGCCTCGCGCAAGGCCTTGGAAAAGGCCGGCTGGTCGGTCGGCGATCTCGACCTGGTCGAGGCCAACGAAGCCTTTGCGGCGCAAGCTTGCGCCGTCAACAAGGACATGGGCTGGGATCCCTCGATCGTCAACGTCAATGGCGGCGCGATTGCTATCGGCCATCCGATCGGCGCTTCGGGCGCCCGCGTCTTCAACACGCTGGTCTTCGAGATGCGCCGGCGCGGCGCCAAGAAGGGCCTCGCCACCCTATGCATCGGCGGCGGCATGGGCGTCGCCATGTGCATCGAAGCACTCTGAAGAAGTCACTAACCGGGCGGCGCGAGCCGCCCGTTCTGTATCCAGTGCCTGCCAAGCCCGACAACAGGGCGATATCAAAAAAGGGGAAATGCATGACCAAGGTAGCAATCGTCACAGGGGGATCGCGCGGTATCGGCGCGGCGATCTCGATCGCATTGAAGACCGCCGGCTATTCGGTTGCCGCGAACTACGCCGGCAATGACGACGCGGCTGGAAAATTCAAGGCCGAGACCGGCATTCCCGTCTACAAATGGTCGGTCGCCGACTATGATTCCTGCGCCGCCGGCATCAAGCAGGTCGAGGCCGATCTCGGCCCGGTCTCGGTGCTGGTCAACAATGCCGGCATCACCCGTGACGCCATGTTCCACAAGATCACGCGCGAACAGTGGAAAGAGGTCATCGACACCAATCTGTCCGGTGTCTTCAACATGACGCATCCGCTGTGGAGCGGCATGCGCGACCGCAAGTTCGGCCGCGTCATCACCATTTCCTCGATCAACGGCCAGAAAGGCCAGGCCGGCCAGGTCAACTATTCCGCCGCCAAGGCCGGCGACATCGGTTTCAGCAAAGCTCTCGCTCAGGAGGGGGCTCGCGCCGGCATCACCGTCAACGTCATCTGCCCCGGCTACATCGCCACCGAGATGGTCAAGGCGATCGACGAGAAGGTGCTCAACGAGCGCATCATTCCGCAGATCCCCGTCGGCCGCCTCGGCGAACCCGAAGAAATCGCGCGCTGCGTCGTCTTCCTCGCATCCGAAGATGCCGGCTTCATCACCGGCTCGACCCTCACAGCCAATGGCGGCCAATACTTCGCCTGACGACGCGGCGAGGTAGGCGGAGAGATCGACGGGCCGGCACACCGGCCCGTTTTTCGTTGCCGGCATGGTCCCTTTGACGTGCTCGCGACGGCAGTTGACCCAATCCGGCACGCAGAGGTTAACAGCCAGCCGCTGCCCTGTGCGAAAGCTGCTTCGCAACCTGTGGATTCTCGGTGGATAAGCTGTTTACAACACAAGATATTGGGGTGAACAAACCAAGAAAATTCTGGCATCGCTGATTCGTCGCCGATTCGTTCCGGCTTTGAGCGGAACGTTAACGCCGACGGCCGGAATCGCCTGCCAACTCCTTAACGCCGATTAAGAAAGATCAACAATTTCATAACCTTGGCCGAGGCACGCCAAGCCATTATGATCGTTCATCGGCAAAGATTAACGGCAAGGCCCTCTTAGCATGAAACGGGCCAGTTCAGCGATTCAGCATGTGGTGAGACTCGCGGTCGCAAAATCCACATGTAGCCGTGAACAAAAGCTGAATCTGCGGGAGTCACTGATTCGTCGCCGATTCGTTCCAGACTCGTTCTATCCGTTAATCCGCAGCCGGTTGAGAGCTTGACAAAACCACCTTCTGGCCGTCGGCGGAACATTCCGCTTTCGCTTCGCGCCCGAAATCCCTATGTGTCGCCTGTCATACGCGCCACTTGAGGCACGCTCCCGACAACCAGAGGCCGGCAAGCCTTATTTCCAGGTCCCGGAAGCCTTATTCTAGGTCAATGAACATCCAGCCCAAACACACCGAGCCGCTGATCCTGTCGGGCCGCGACGTGACCGCCGTGCTGGGGCCAACCAACACCGGCAAGACCCATCTCGCCATCGAACGCATGGTGGCGCATGAGAGCGGAATCATCGGCCTGCCGCTCAGGCTGCTGGCGCGTGAGGTCTACGCCCGCGTCTGCGAAAAGGTCGGCGCCCACAAGGTCGCGCTGATCACCGGCGAGGAAAAGATCCAGCCGCCGGGCGCCAGATATTCAGTCTGCACCGTCGAGGCCATGCCGCGCGAGACCGACGCAGCCTTCGTCGCCATCGACGAGGTGCAGTTGGCCGGCGACCTCGAGCGCGGCCACATCTTCACCGACCGCATCCTGCATCTGCGCGGCCGCCAGGAAACGCTTCTGCTGGGTGCGGCCACCATGCACGGCATCCTCCAGCGCCTGCTGAGGGGTGTCTCGGTGGTGACGCGGCCGAGGCTGTCGCATCTTGCCTATGCCGGTTCGAAGAAGCTGACCCGCCTGCCGCGGCGCACGGCAATCGTCGCCTTCTCCGCCGACGAGGTCTACGCCATCGCCGAGCTGATCCGCCGCCAGCAAGGTGGTGCCGCCGTCGTGCTCGGCGCGCTTAGCCCGCGCACCCGCAACGCCCAGGTAGCGCTGTTCCAGTCCGGCGATGTCGATTATCTCATCGCCACCGATGCCATCGGCATGGGTCTCAACCTCGATCTCGACCACGTCGCCTTCGCCCAGAACCGCAAGTTCGATGGCTTCCAGTATCGCAACCTGACGGCGGCCGAGCTTGGCCAGATCGCCGGCCGCGCCGGCCGGCATCTGCGCGACGGTACCTTCGGCGTCACCGGCCAGGTCGACCCGCTGGACGAGGAACTGATCAAGAAGATCGAAGGCCATGATTTCGATCCGGTGAAGGTGCTGCAGTGGCGCACCGCGCATTTCGACTTTGCCAGCCTAGATGCGCTGAAGCGCTCGATCGAAACCAACGCCCCGGTCGAGGGGCTGACGCGGGCATTGCCTGCCGTCGACGCGCAGGCGCTCGAGCATCTGTCGCGCGACGAGGACATCCGCGCACTCGCCACCAACGCCAAGCGCGTGGCGCTGCTGTGGGAAGCCTGCGCGCTGCCCGACTACCGCAAGATCGCGCCGGCCCAGCATGCCGACCTCATTGCCTCGATCTACACGGACCTCGCACGCCACGGCCATGTCGACGAGAATTACATGGCCGAACAGGTGCGCCGCGCCGACACCACAGAGGGCGATATCGACACGCTGTCGCATCGCATCGCCCAGATCCGCACCTGGACATTCGTGTCGAACCGGCCCGGCTGGCTGGCCGATCAGGCACACTGGCAGGAAAAGACGCGCGAAATCGAAGACAGATTGTCGGATGCGCTGCATGAGCGGTTGACGAAACGCTTCGTAGACCGCAGGACTTCCGTCCTCATGCGGCGCCTTAGAGAAAATACCATGCCTGAAGCCGAAATTAGTCCTACCGGAACCGTCCTTGTCGAAGGCCACCATGTCGGCGAGTTGCAAGGGTTCCGCTTCACCGCCGACCAGACCGCCGGCGGTGAAGACGCCAAGGCGGTGCGCACCGCGGCCCAGAAGGCGCTGGCCGCCGAGTTCGAGGCGCGCGCCGAACGCTTCGGCGCCTCGGCCAATGGCGACATCGCGCTTGGCTCGGACGGCACGCTGCGCTGGATCGGCGCGCCGATCGGTACGCTGGTCTCGGGCGAAGACGCGTTGAAGCCGCGCCTGGTGCTGCTGGCCGACGAACAACTGACCGGCCCGGCGCGCGACAAGGTCGCCGCGCGTGCCGAGCGGTTCGTCAATTTCCAGATCGAAACGCTGCTGAAGCCGCTGGTCGACCTGAAGAACGCCGATCAGATTTCCGGCATCGGCCGTGGCATCGCCTTCCAGCTGGTCGAGAATTTCGGTCTCATCAACCGCCGCGACATCGCCGAGGAGATGAAGTCGCTCGATCAGGAAGGCCGCGCCGCCCTTCGCCGGCTCGGCGTGCGCTTCGGCGCCTACCATGTCTTCGTGCCGGCGCTGATCAAGCCGGCGCCTGCCGGACTGGTGACGCTGCTGTGGGCGCTGAAGAACGACGGCAAGGACAAGCCAGGCTTTGGCGACGTGGTCCATGCGCTCGCCTCGGGTCGCACCTCGGTGGTCATCGACCCGGCCTTCGACAAGACCTTCTACAAGCTTGCCGGCTACCGCAATCTCGGCCGCCGCGCCGTGCGCATCGACATCCTGGAACGGTTGGCCGACCTGATCCGTCCGGCAACCAACTGGAAGCCCGGCCTCGGCCAGCGTCCGGACGGCGCCTATGACGGCCAGTCCTTCATGGTGACGCCGCCGATGATGTCGATCCTCGGTGCCACAGCCGACGACATGGAAGAGATCCTCAAAGGTCTCGGCTACCGTGCCGAGCCGAAGCCGGCCGTCGAGGTCAAGGCGCGGCTCGAAGCACAGGACAGTGCCGCGCGCGAAGCGGCGGTGGCGAAACTGGCGGCGGAAGAGGCTGCACGAGCCGAGCAGGCCAAAGCGGTCGAAGCCGCGGCAACGGATGCCGCAGCAGAGGCAGCAGTCGAAGGGTCGGAACCGGCATCGGACGCAGTGGCCGTTTCGGAAACGGCGTCCGAAATTCCCGCCGAAATCATCGCTGACGCCGCGGCGGAACCTGCTGCGCCTGCCGTGGAAGAACAGGCGCACGCTCCGGTCGAAACCGCGCAGGACGAAGCACCGGTAGCCGAGGCTGCGGCCGAAGCCGCTGAACCTGCGCCGGTTGAACCGCAGGCAGAGGCTGAGACCGCCGAGATTGAAGCCGCAGCGGCAGAAGAAGCCGCACCGGCCGAGCTGGCGGCAGATGCCGCGCCCGCAATGGACGCCGCGCCGGACGAACCTGCAGCGGTGGCTGAAGCAGCCGTCGGCGAACCCGCTCCGGAAGCCGAAGCGCCAAAACCCATCCTGTTGTGGCGTCAGGGTCGTTTCGAACAGCGCCCGCGCAACCGCGACGACAACCGCAGGAACAATCGCCCACGCAACGGACAAGCGCGCGGCCGAAGCGATGCGCCCGCGGATGCCGCCGGCGCACCGGCCGCGGCTGCACCCGGAGAACGTCCGGCCCATGAAGGCCGGCGTGACGGTGCCGGCAAGCCGCGCTTCGACCGCTCGAAGTTCAAACCCAAGCCGCAGGCCGAGGGCGAACAGCGGCGTGACGGCCGGCCGCAAGGCGAGCGTCCCGACCGCCGTGAAGGCCGGCCCGACTGGAAGGGTGGCAGGCCGGATGGCAAGGGTGGTCCGCAAGGCGGAAAGCCCGCCTTCCAGCCGAAGCCACGCGAGGAGCGCCCTTTGCGCTTCGATCCGGATTCGCCCTTCGCCAAGCTCGCCGCCTTGCGCGACCAGCTGAAGAAGTAGGCCAGAGCCGGATGATTTCAGGTCGAATCGACCTGAAATCTGAATCCGCCTCTAAACCAAGAGATAGAGCATGATGCCGTCCGAAAACCGCTTCGCACTTTTCGGCATCATGCTCTAGGCGCTTCGATGGTTGCTGAAGGCCGCCAGCGTATCGACAAATGGCTGTTCTTCTCTCGCGCCGTGAAATCGCGCTCGCTGGCGGCAAAGCTGGTGGTTGCCGGTCGCGTGCGGATCAATCGCGACAAAGCAGCGCAGGCCTCCGATCAGGTCAAGCCAGGCGACGTGCTGACCATCACGCTCGAGCGGCGCATCTTCATCTGGAAGGTGCTCAGCGCCGGTACTCGACGCGGCCCGGCCGAGGAGGCCCGCACGCTCTACGAGGATATGTCGCCACCGCCCGCACCGAAGGGCGAAGCCCCTCCCGATGCAATTCCGGGGCTGCGCGAGGCCGGCAGCGGCCGCCCGACCAAGAAGGAACGCCGCCAGACCGACCGACTGCTCGGCGAAGATTGATGCCTGGCGTTCAAAAACACGCAGCGATTTTGCGACAACGACGCGCCTGAGGCAAGAACTGAACCCGGCAAACAAGACGGTCCGCGGGACATAACTGACTCCCGCCGGGCCTGCCGTCTGGAATTCCATTCCGGAAACACCGGCACCGCCCGCAATGGCTACCCTTGCAAGCGGCCGATAAAGGCGTTACCTGACGGAAAAAGCCCAACAAAATGGGACGTCCCGGAGCCGACCGATGACCTATGTCGTGACCGACAATTGCATCAAATGCAAATACATGGACTGCATCGAGGTCTGTCCGGTCGACTGTTTCTACGAAGGCGACAACATGCTCGTCATCCATCCCGACGAGTGCATTGACTGCGGCGTCTGCGAGCCGGAATGCCCGGCCGACGCGATCAAGCCCGACACCGAGCCAGGTCTCGACAAATGGCTGCAGATCAACACCGAATACGCCGATAAATGGCCCAACATCACCGCCAAGAAAGAGCCTCCGGCAGACGCCAAATCCTTCGACGGCGAGGCCGGCAAGTTCGAGAAATACTTCTCGGCAGAGCCCGGCGAAGGCGATTGACAACACGGCCGCAAAGGCCGGTATTACGCAAGGTAAGAGACACGTCACATTAACCGGCTTGACAGCCGGCGTTGAGCTGTGGCCTTCGCGTATGCAGCAAAACCTTGATTCTTCCGACTTTTTGTGTTACATCAGCCAAACATGCCGGTGACACAACGTCGATTTATGGCGCAGACGCCCCAAATCACTGAAAGGTGAAAATCCCATTCCGGACCAGAGCGATCTGGGCCAGGCGGCCGCAATGTTGCGTTTGCCGGTCCGGCTTTTCCGATGGGTTCATCTGTTGTGCGGCTAACGATCGGTTTCCCCGATCGCGCGAGTTCGGGCCGGCAGGACGCCGGTACCACAACAAGGAGTTCAGGGCGTAATGGCAACGATCACCCCGCAGAAGAAGTCCACCGCTGCGCGTCACGGTTTCAAGACCGGCGAGTACATCGTCTACCCGGCACATGGCGTCGGCCAGATCGTCTCGATCGACGAGCAGGAAGTTGCTGGACACAAGCTGGAACTGTTCGTCATCGACTTCTCGAAGGACAAGATGCGGCTGAAGGTGCCGGTCGCCAAGGCGACCTCCATTGGCATGCGCAAGCTGTCGGAAGAGGATTATGTCGAGCGCGCGCTGAAGGTCGTGCAGGGCCGCGCCCGCGTCAAGCGCACCATGTGGTCGCGCCGCGCCCAGGAATATGATGCGAAGATCAATTCAGGCGACCTGATCTCGATCTCGGAAGTTGTGCGCGATCTCTACCGCGCCGACAACCAGCCGGAGCAGTCCTATTCCGAGCGTCAGCTCTATGAGGCGGCCCTCGACCGCATGGCCCGCGAAATCGCGGCCGTCAACCGCATGTCGGAAACCGAAGCCGTGCGCCTGATCGAGGTCAACCTCAACAAGGGCCCTAAGCGTGGCGCCAAGGCCGACAATGAGGAAGCCGAGCAGGAAGAAGCTGCCTGAGCTTTTTCGCCTTTGAATTCATGAAAAACCCGGCCTCGCGCCGGGTTTTTTGCTTTCTGGCCGGGTTTTTTGCTTTCTGGGAAGTGACGATAAACCGAAGGCAGCGCTTACACCTCGCCGCCACCTTCCTTCATCGCCTCCTGCTTCAGCGTCGCAATGAAGCGCTTGGTCCGCTGCTGCTCAGGGTCGTTGAACAGCACCGCGGCCGGCCCCTTCTCCACGATGACGCCGGCATCCAGGAACACCACTTCCTGGGCGATCTTGGAGGCGAGGCGCAGATCATGTGTCGCCATCACCATGGTCGTGCCTTCGCTGGCGAGCTTGCCAAGCACGTCGACCACCTCTTGCGCCAGTTCCGGGTCGAGCGCCGAGGTCGGTTCGTCGCAGAGCAGCACTTTCGGCGACGGCGCCAAGGCGCGGGCGATCGCCACGCGCTGCTGCTGGCCGCCGGACAGCGTCGTCGGCCAGGCATCGGCCTTGTGCGCCATGCCGACCTTCTCCAGCAGCGCGAGCGCCCGCTCGCGTGCCCTCTCAGGCGGCCATTTCAGCACCGTCACCAGCCCTTCCATGACATTCTCGATCGCGGTGCGATGCGGAAACAGCTGGAAGTTCTGGAACACCATGCCGGTCTGCAGCCGCAGGCGTTGGATATCCCTGGCCGGAACCCTGCCGCCGGGGTGGAATTCGAGCGTCTCGTCGCCGATGCGCACCGTGCCCGAGGTCGGGATCTCCAGGAGGTTGATACAGCGCAGCAGCGTGCTTTTTCCCCCGCCCGACGGGCCGACCAGCGCCGTGACACTGCCTTCGGCAATGGTGACCGTCACGCCCTTCAGCACGAGATTGTCGCCGAAGCGCTTTTCGATGTTGGAGAGGCCGATCATGAGCGTGCCTCCAGGAAGCCGCCATAGCGGTTGAGCCGGGTTTCCAGCCGCGTCTGCAAGGCCGACAGCACCGAACTCAGCGCCAGATAGAGGATCGCTGCCTCGACATAAAGGATCAGCGGCTCATAGGTGGTGGCGACGATGCGCTGCGCCGCCTGGAACATTTCCGGCACGGTGATCGCGGCGGCCAGCGAGGTGTCCTTGACCAGCGAGATGAAGGTGTTGGAGAGCGGCGGCACCGCGACCCGGCCGGCCTGCGGCAGGATGGTGCGCCGCATCGCCTGGCTCCAGGTCATGCCGATCGAATAGGCGGCTTCCCACTGGCCTTTCGGCACCGAGCCTATGGCCGCGCGGATGATTTCCGACGTGTAGGCGCCGATGTTGAGCGTGAAGCCGATCAACGCCGCCGTGAAGGCGTCGAGCAGGATGCCGACCGACGGCAGGCCGTAGAAGATCAGGAACAGCTGCACCAGGAGTGGCGTGCCGCGGAAGATCCAGACATAGAAGCGCACAAGCGCGACCAGCGGCTTGGGGCCGAACAGCCGGCCGAGCGCAGCACCCAGGCCGACCGTCAAACCAAGAGCGAAGGACAGCAGCGTCAGCGGCACGGTGAAGATCAGCGCCGCCCACAGGAGCGAAGGCAGCGACTCCAGCATCAGTTGCAGCCAGTGCGGCACGTAAGACCCTCCAGATGGTCGCTTTGTCGAGGCGCGAAGCGCCAGCCATATCACGACAAAAGCGGCGGGCCGTCAAAGACGGCTCGCCGCTGATATGTCTCAAGGGCCGGAGACCGGCCCCACCTCACAAGATTACTTCGAAACGTCCTGCCCGAAATAGGTGTCGGCGATCTTCTTGTAGGTGCCGTCGGCCTTGATGTCGGCCAGCGCCTTGTTGATCGCGGCAACCAGCTCCGGATCGCCCTTGCGCACGATGACGCCGGAATAGTCGGCGTTTTCTTCTTGCGCGGCGATCTTCACATTGGCGTCGGGCTTGTGTTTCTTGAAGTCGAGGAACGACAGGCTGTCATTGATGGTGGCGTCGGCACGGCCGGTCAGGAGCAGCTGGATCGACTGGTCGAAGCCATCGGTGCCGACGAGCTCGGCGCCGTTCGTTTCGGCCAGCTTGCCGAAATTCGAGGTCAGCGACTGCGCAGACTTCTTGCCCTTGAGATCGGCGAAGGTCTTGATGTCGGTGTTGTCGCCGCGCACGATCAGCACCGCCTTGGAGGCGATGTAGGGATCGGAGAAGTCGTACTTGGCCTTGCGGGCGTCGGTGATGCCGACTTCGTTGATGACGGCGTCATAGCGATTGGCGTCGAGGCCGGCGATCAGCCCGTCCCACTTGCCTTCGAGGAATTCAGCCTTGACGCCGAGCTTGTCGGCGATCGCCTTGGCGATTTCGACGTCGAAGCCGACCAGCGAGCCGGACGTGTCATGATAAGTGAATGGCGCATAGGTGCCTTCCGTGCCGACCTTGATCACACCGGCCTGCTTGATCTGGTCGAGATTTGCACCGGCGTGGCCTGCGGTGACAGCCAGAGCCTGCAGCGTTCCGGCGATGATGAGCGACTTGAGCCATTTCATTTTTCTGTGATCCCGTCCTTGGCCTGAAATCCGGCATGTTGTGAGGGCTGGAAAATGGCAGATGCAAGCGGAAAAAATAAGGAACAAGATTTCAAAAATAGAATGTTTCTGAAATCAGATTCTCGAAATGGCGGTTTCTGGCGGCACTCGAAGTCGTTACCGATCCGTATAGACATCGTTCAAGCATAGCGATCCGCCTGGCAACAACCAGGGAACCATTCCCGCGCGCCGTACGTTCTGGCTGTTCTAGGGCACGACGCCGCCATTTCAACCCGGGCGCCAGCCAAGTTGCAAAGTCATCCGCATCGCCCAGGGAGCGCCTCATGATGGAAGACACGGCAGGACGGATCATGGTCCGCGCGGCAATGAGGGCCCCCTACCTCGAACGTGACGAAGAACATCGGCTGGCATTGCTCTGGAAAGAGGACAACGACCAGAACGCACTGCACAGCATCACCGTCGCCCATATGCGGCTGGTCATTTCCATGGCTTCCAAATTCCGCCATTACGGCTTGCCGCTTGGCGATCTGATCCAGGAGGGTCATGTCGGTCTGCTTGAAGCCGCCGCCCGCTTCGAGCCGGAGCGCGAGGTGCGGTTCTCGACCTATGCCACGTGGTGGATCCGCGCCTCGATGCAGGACTACATCCTGCGCAACTGGTCGATCGTGCGCGGCGGCACCAGCTCGGCGCAGAAGGCGCTGTTCTTCAACCTGCGGCGCCTGCGCGCGCGGCTGGCGAATGGCGCTGAGCCGCTGTCCAACGCAACGCTCTATCGCGAAGTGTCGGAGGCACTCGGTGTCTCCGAAGCCGATGTCGCGATGATGGATTCGCGGCTGTCGGCGCCCGACTCCTCGCTCAACATGCCAATTGCCGACGATGCGGGTTCGACCGAGCGCATGGATTTCCTGGTCTCGGACGATCCGCTGCCCGACGAGATCGTCGGCGACAAGATCGATGTCGCGCGCCGCTCGCTCTGGCTGAGGGAAGCGCTTCGCGCGCTCAACGCACGTGAGTTGAGGATCATCGAGGAACGCCGGCTGAACGACGAGGGCGCGACACTCGAAGCGCTTGGCGAGACGCTCGGCATTTCCAAGGAGCGCGTCCGCCAGATCGAGGCGCGCGCCATGGAAAAGCTGAAGGTGGCGTTGGTGAAGCAAAATCCGGAGTTCATGGCGACCGCCGCCTGATCCGTGTCAGACGTCCAGCAACGTGAATTTGCAGCTCTTACTTGTCGGTGACGATCTTGACCTTGTCGCCGGCCGAGACTGCGGCACCCGGCGACAACGCGTTGAGCACGCGGAACAGATCGAGCTTGCGGTCGACGCCGACCATCTGCGCCGAAAGCGAACCCATCGTCTGCCCCGGCTGGACGGTGACGACGCGGATATGCAGCGGCTTCAGTGCCGCCTTTTCGGCAGCGCTGAGGATCCGGAACGAGCCGCTGACCGAACGCGCCACGGTGTCTAGCGTTGTGCTGGCCGAAGGGGCAGCAGTCAGCAGCCGGTAGACCTGGCCGCCGGCACGGATCACCGCGATGTCGAACTGCCAGCCTTCGGCGCCGGCATGCGCGGTCGCCGCTTCGTTGCCGTTGATGGTTTCCTGCTTGACGGTGCTGTCATCGAGACCAGCCACCCAGCCGCTGCGGATATAGTCGGTCAGCGCGCGGTTCTTGTCGATCGAGACGCCGTCGAAGCGGATCGCCATGTCACCGGGGCCGGTTGCGGTCACCGCGGCGGCCGAATTGTCGATGATGAAGCCCTGCGGCACCGAGAAGGACACACCAAGGCCCGGATGCAGGAAGGTTTCGCCACGCACATAGCCTTCCTCGGGTGTGTCGCCATAGAGCAGGCCGTCTATGCCGGCGAGGAAGGAATCGCGGTCGCGCGTGCCGAAGCCTGGCGCGCCGAACTGGCGGGCATGGCGCTGCGCCAGATCGATGCGCTGCGGCGTGTTGGGGTGCGTGGCCAGGAAGTCGAGGCTGGCATCGGTGGCGCCACTGATCGAGCGGAAATCGGTGTAGGCCGACATCGACTGCAGGAAGCGGCCGGCGGCGAAAGGATCGTAGCCGGCTTCGCCGATCGATTTGATGCCGATGGCGTCGGCTTCCAGCTCCTGGTTGCGCGAAAATTGCGCCAGCCTCAGCTTGCCGCGGATCAGCGCCGCCTTGGCGGTCGGGCTGTCGCCGAGCACGTCGGAAACCACCTTGGTCGCCAGGCCTTCCTCGGCCTCGAGCTGCTGGCGCTGCAGGCCGTGATTGGCTGTGACGTGGCCCATCTCATGCGCGATGACCGCGGCAAGCTCGGCCGAATCGTTGGCCAGCGCCAGCAGGCCGCGTGTGATGTAGAGATAGCCGCCCGGCAGCGCGAAGGCGTTGACGTTGGGCGAATTCAAAATGGTGATGCGATAGGTCTGCGTCGGGTTGGCCGATACCACCGTCAAATTGCCGACCACCTTGGCGACCATGCGCTCGAGCTTGGGATCGGAATATTCGCCGCCATAGGTCGCCAGGATGCGCGGATGCTGCGCCTTGGCCAGTTCGGCAAGCTTGTTGTTGGCGCCGACATTGTCGACGGTGATCGGCTTGTCGGATGGCTGGAAGCCGGATTCCTGGACCGCCGGCGGCGTGAACATCTGGCAGCTTGCCAGCGCCACGGCAAAGCCGGCCAGCGCAAGAAAGCGCGCCAGCGGTTTCATTCCCAATATGTTAGCGCCGATCGCCAGAACGGCTTCCTTTCGGGTCCCGGCGCATGATCACGAAAATCGGGGCGATCTTCGGAATGTGTCATGCGCCATATCTCAAACTGCTGCAGTATCCGTTGCCCGTCCCTAGGGGCGGGCGGCGGATACTGCAGGCAAATCACGTCCTGTGCCGGACCAGTAGGGCGGACCTAGCCACACTCCTCCAGTCATGGCAAGCAAGCGCCACATCGCCTGGAACCGGTTTGGCCGTAAATTATGTCCGCTTCCGGGCAACATCTCGTGATACGGCATGCTCGGCACTCGCGCCGATATAGCGCCGGAACGCTTCCGGACCAGCCCCGGCAAAGAAATCATCCGCCTTGCCGGTTGCGGCGACCAATCCATTGTCGAGAAACACGATATGCTCGCCGATGCGACGGGCGTCTTCCGGCTGATGGGTGACGAACAGCACCGTCATGCCTCGCTCGGCATGAACGGCGGCGACCAGATCCAGCATGTCGTCGCGCAAAGCGGGCCCGAGCGAGGCGAAGGGTTCGTCAAGCAGCAGCACCGGACGGTCGCGCACCAGAACCCGGGCCAGGGCGACGCGCTGGCGTTCCCCGCCGGAAAGTTCGCGCGGCAGGCGTTTCTCCTTGCCGGCAAGACCGGTGCGCGCAAGCGCCTCGGCGATCGTAGCGCGGTCCGCCTCGGTCAGCCGCAAGGATGGCGATCGGCCGAGCCCGACATTCTGCTCGACGGAAAGATGCGCGAAGAGATTGTTCTCCTGGAACACCATCGACACAGGCCGCGCTGAAGCCGGCTCGGCGCTGACATCGGCCCCGCCGATCAGCACGCGGCCCGACTGCGGGGTCTCGAAGCCAGCGACCAGATTGAGCAGCGTCGACTTGCCCGAACCGCTCGGCCCCATGATGGCGGTGATCTTCGCCGTGGCAAACTCGACGTCGAAGACAAGCGGCGCCTCGCCATAGCTGCCATGACTACCATAACTGAACGACACCTTGTCCAGCCGCACCGGAGCGCCCTTTTCAAGCCTGCTGGCCGCCCCGTCACGCATCCCGGACCTTCTCTCTCCCCAGCCAGTGCGCCGCCACGATCAAGGCGAGGCAGACGAGGCCGAGCAGCAGTGCCAGGCCGGCGGCGTCCTCAGTGCGGTAGCTGCCCATCCGCGCCAGGAGAAGGTAGGGCAATGTCTGCACGGAATCACTGCCGAACAAGGCAATGACGCCGAGATCGCCGAGCGACAACGCCATGGCGAAGGCGAAACCCGTGGCGAGCGGCCGTCGCAGCGACGGCCAGTCGACCAGCATCAGCCGGCTCCAGCCCGCAATGCCGAGCTGTGCACAGAGCCGTTCGTGACGCTCGCTCGCCGCATCATAGGCGGGGCGGACGGCACGCAGGGCGAAGGGCATCGCCATGACCGCATTGACGGTGACGACCATGATCGGGGCAATGGCGAAGACATCGCCGACATGGCGCAGCAACAGGAACCAGCCGGCGCCGACGACGATCGGCGGCACGACCAGGACAAAGCCGGCGCCGGTATCGGTGGCGTGTTCGAGCGGTGTCTTGCGGCCAGCCCGGCGGTTCAGCGCCAGGGCCCGCCGCGCCATGGTCAGCGCCAGCGACAGCGTCACCGAAAGCAGCGCCGACAGGAAGCCGAGCACCACGCTGGTCAGCGTCGCCTGCCGGACAGTGGCCTCGCCGGCCAGCCGGCCGAGATCGGCACCCAATCCGGCCATAACCGTCGCCACCATCGGGCCGATAACGAACAGCAGCGCCAAGGCGATGAGCATGGCGTTCAGCCAGGTCTCGCTCCTGTTGACTGAGAGATAGCGGCGTTGCGCGACCGGCAGGTTGTTGTCGCCGACCACGTTGGCGCCTAGCCGCGTCAGCGCCAGCACCACGATAAAGGTCAAGGCGATCTGCAGCAGCGTCAGTGTGACCGCGCGCGCGGGATCGAAATCGAAGCGCAGCGCCTGGTAGATGCCGACCTCCAGCGTCGTCGCGGCCGGCCCGCCGCCCAGTATCAGCACGATCGTGAAGGATGTGATGCAGAGCATGAAGACCAACCCGGCGACTCCTGGCATGGCGGCACGCAGCGTCGGCCATTCGATCAGCCGGAACGCCGGCCGCGCCGCCATGCCGAGCTGGCTCGCCAGCCGCCATTGATCGGTCGGTATGGTCTGCAGCGCCTCGAGGAACAGCCGCGTCGCCAGCGGCAGATTGAAGAAGACGTGGGCGACGAGAATGCCGGACAGGCCATAGATGCCCGGCCAGCTTCCGCCGCCGATCACGGTAAACACGCCGGCGAAATAGCCGGCTCGGCCATAAAGCGCCAGAATGCCGAGGGCCGCGACGATGGCCGGCAGCGCCAACGGTACGGCGAAGAGCTGCAGGATGAAGGCACGGCCAAAGAAGCGCGGATGCCGCGACAGAGCGCGCGCCACGAACAGCGCCGGCCCGACGGAAAGCAGCGTCGACAGCGCTGCTTGCCAGAGCGTGAAGCGAATGACGCGAAGCAGATAGGGGTCGAAGGCTGCCCAGGCGCCCGACAAATCATGAGCGCCTTCGAAAAGCAGGCCAGCAAACGCGCCGCCGATCAGCAGCGCGATTGCGGCGAGCGCGACAATGCCGGCGCTGACGCGGGAATCCGTGGAATGCGCCGGCGCCATCGCTGCCTACTTGCTCATCACCGAAAGCCACTCATCCACCCAGGCCTTGCGGTTGGCAGCGACCTCTTGCGGGCTGAACAGCAAGGTCTTGGTCGGCTTGACCAGTTTGTCGAAGGCCGGGTTGAGCGGCTTGTCGGTCTTGCCGGCCGGGAACATCCAGTTGGTCTCGGGGATGGAATCCTGGAATTTCGGACCGGTCATGAAGGCCATGAACTTTGCCGCCAGCGGATTCTTGGCCCCCGTCGTGGTGATGCCCGCCACTTCGATCTGCAGATACTCGCCCTCCTCGAAGGAGGCCGCTTGGTAGCGCTCGGTGTTCTCCGCGACCATGTGGTAGGCCGGCGACGTCGTGTAGGACAGCACCATCGGTGCCTCGCCCTTGGTGAACAGGCCGTAGGCCTCGCTCCAGCCCGGCGTCACGGTCAGCACCTTCGCCTTGAGCTTGGCCCAGGCCTCCGGCGCCTTGTCGCCATAGACCGACCTCACCCACAGAAGCAGGCCGAGGCCCGGCGTCGAGGTACGCGGATCCTGGATGACGATCTTGTCGTCGGCGCTGCCTTCGACCAGCTCTTTCAGGCTTTTCGGCGGGCTCTTCAGCTTCTGCGTGTCGTAGACGACAGCGAAATAGCCGTAGTCAAAGGGGACAAAAGTGTCGTCGCTCCAGCCGCCCGGTACATTGACGTCGGTCACCGCGCCATGCGGTGCGAACAGGCCTGACGCCTTGGCATCGGCGGTGAGATTGGTGTCGAGGCCAAGCACGATATCGGCCTTGGTCGATGCGCCTTCGAGCTTGACGCGGTTGAGCAGCGCGACGCCGTCGGCGACCGAGACGAACTCGACATCGCAGCCGCATTCGGCTTCGAATTCCTTCTTCACCACGGGACCCGGACCCCAGTCGGCGGTGAAACTCTCATAGGTGTAGACGGTGAGCTTGTCCTTGGCCAAGGCCGGTCCGGACAGCACCACGGTCATTGCTGAGACAAGAGAATATAAAAGCGTGCGCATCGGCGCCTCCTTCGTTCGAATTGAAAGGAATTGAGGCGTCGGACTGTCCGAAACGTCTAATCCCTCCGCCGGTACAAACCGGATCAGGTTCAGCGGGTTGGCGAGACTGCCTCTCAGCCGGTCCGCGAAGATCGCGTCCGGCACCCCGTTAGAGCGTTTCGACACATAGGCCGGGTCGATCCCCCACGCAAGTGGGAGTTTGCCGCCTTCCGTTTCCCGTGCCGGGCTGGTAAGGGCCACACGATATGAGCACATTCACCATCCTGCTTGGCGGCGATCTCATCCGCACGCCACGGCTCGACCGCCAAGTCGAAGGCTCCCGCGTCATCGCCGCCGACGCCGGCATCGGCCATGCGCGGCTGCTGGGTCTCGTGCCGGAGCTGTGGGTGGGTGATTTCGATTCGGTGCCGGCAAACCTGCCTGACGATCTCGCTGCCGTGCCGCGCCGGACCTTCCCGGCCGAAAAGGACCAGACCGATGGCGAACTGGCCATCGCCGCCGCACTCGAGCGCGGCGCGACCAGACTGGTGCTCGCCGGCGCCTTCGGCGGCAAGCGCGCCGACCACGCTTTCCTGCATCTGGCGCTTGCCCTGCGGCTGGCCGAGGCCGGGTCTGATGTGCTTTTGACCAGCGGCGCCCAGGAAGGCGTTCCCCTGCTGCACGGAACCGCTGGCTTCGACTATGCCGACGGCACGCTGTTTTCGGTGCTTGGCTTTTCCGAACTCGCCGGCCTGACTGTCACCGGCGCCAAATGGCCCCTCGGCCACGTCAATGTGGCATTCGGTTCGTCGCTGACCATTTCCAACGAGGTCAAGGGCCGCCTCGAAATCGCGCTGGACCATGGCCGCGCGATGCTGCTCGCTCATCCCTATCCCTTACCTGAAAGCTGACATGGCCCCGCCCCTTCTCAACCTCGACGGGATAAAACTGACCTTTGGCGGCACGCCGCTGCTCGATGGCGCCGCCTTGACCGCCTCGGCCGGCGACAAGATCGCGCTGGTCGGCCGCAACGGGTCCGGCAAGTCGACGCTGCTGAAGATCGCCGCCGGCCTGATCGAGCCGCAGGACGGCGAGGTTTTCCGCCAGCCTTCGGCAACCGTCCGCTATCTGCCGCAGATGCCCGACATGGAAGGTTTTGCCAGTGTCCGCGCCTATGTCGAGGCCGGGCTTGGCCCCGCCGACGATCCCTACCGCGCCAGCTATCTGATGGAGCATCTCGGCCTGTCGGGCGAGGAGCGGCCGAACGACCTGTCCGGCGGCGAAGCGAGGCGCGCCGCCCTTGCCCGTGTCATGGCGCCCGAGCCCGACATCCTGCTCCTTGATGAGCCGACCAACCATCTCGATCTGTCTGTCATCGAGTGGCTGGAGGAGGAGCTTAGCCGCACCTCCTCGGCGCTCGTCGTCATCTCGCACGACCGCCGCTTTCTCGAACGCGTGTCGCGCGCCACGATCTGGCTGGATCGCGGCCAGACCCGCAGGCTGGACAAGGGCTTTGGCCATTTCGAGGAATGGCGCGACCTGGTGCTGGAAGAGGAAGAGCGCGAGCAGCACAAGCTCGGCCGCCAGATCGTGCGCGAAGAACATTGGCTGCGCTACGGCGTGACGGCGCGGCGCAAGCGCAACATGCGCCGTCTCGGCGAATTGCAGACCATGCGCCAGCGCTTTCGCGGTCATCGAGGTGCCGAAGGGTCGGCGACCATGGTGGCGAGCGACGCCGCCGAATCCGGCAAGCTGGTGATCGAGGCCAAGAACATCGAGAAGAGTTTTGGCGATCTCACCGTGGTCAAGGGGTTTTCGACTCGCATCCAGCGCGGCGACCGCGTTGGCCTGGTCGGGCCGAACGGCGCCGGCAAGACGACGCTCTTGAAGATGCTGACCGGCGAGATGAAGCCTGACACTGGCTCGGTACGGCTCGGCACCAATCTGGAGATCGCCACGCTCGACCAGAAGCGCGAGGCGGTCGACCCGCAGGAGACACTGGCGCAATATCTCACCGACGGGCGCGGCGAGAACCTCGTCATCAATGGCGAGCAGCGCCATGTCGTCTCCTACATGAAGGATTTCCTGTTCAAGCCGGAGCAGGCGCGCACGCCGGTGCGTGAGTTGTCCGGCGGCGAGCGGGCACGCCTGCTGCTGGCGCGCGTGCTGGCGCGGCCGGCAAACCTTCTGGTGCTCGATGAGCCGACCAACGATCTCGACATGGAGACGCTGGAGCTCCTGCAGGAGCTGGTCGCCGGTTTTGCCGGAACGGTCATCCTGGTCAGCCACGACCGCGATTTCCTCGACCGCACCGTGACCAGCCTGATCGCGCCCCGACGGTGACGGCCGCTGGATCGAATATGCCGGTGGTTACTCCGACATGCTGGCGCAGCGCGGCGGCACCCGGCTCGATGATCGCAAGGCGCGCGCGAAGGCCGAAACCGGCGAAGCGGCCGCACCAGGCAAGAGCGAGGCCACGGCGCCAAAGGGGCCGGCAAAGAAGCTGTCGTTCAAGCAGAAATTCGCGCTGGAATCCCTGCCCAAGAAAATCGAAGCCGTGATGGCGTCGATCTCAAGGCTTGAGAACAACATCGCCGATCCGGCCTATTACGAACGCGACCCGGCCTCCTTCCAGAAGACGATCGCCGCCCTCGACAAGGAGCGCGCGACGCTGGCGGCGCTCGAGGAAGAGTGGCTGGAGCTGGAGATGTTGCGCGAAGAGATGGAGGGGTAGGCTCGCACACTCCAACCAGCGTCGCTTGCTCCGATAGGGGAATGCGCATATATTATGCGCATGTTACGGAGGGCTATAATGCGCAAGGTTGCCTTGAATGCGATCCGTCAGCCAGCAAATCTGTCGATCGATTCGAACCTCATGAGGGAAGCCAAGGAGCTTGACGTGAATGTCTCGCGCGCCGCGGAAGCAGGCATCGCGGAGGCGGTAACTGCTGAAAAAACGCGGCTGTGGAAGCTTGAGAACCGCGCCAAGGTAGATGCGTGGAACGACTATATCGAGAAGCACGGCATCCCGCTGGAAGAGTACCGGCAGTTCTGATGCCCCGCTATGATGTCTTCGCCGGTCGCATCGAAGGCAGCTACTTGCTCGACGTTCAGTCCGAGCTGCTCGACAATTTCAAGACGCGGGTAGTCGTGCCGCTTCTGCCGGTCACAACGGTGCCGCCGCCGATGCGAAAGCTTCATCCGATCTTCGAGATCAACAGTCGAAGGCTGGTTATGGCAACACACCTGATTGCCACCGTTCCGGCCAGCGAATTAGGCGAAAGTCGACTGAACCTTATGAAGCACCACGACGACATCGTCGCCGCGCTCGACATGTTGTTCCAGGGCTTCTGAGCGAAGGCGAAGATTCGGCCCTTCTCAGCCCGCCGTTTTCGCCTGCCAGGCCTTGATCGCCTCGTCGAACACCTTCTCGCCGGGAATGCCCTTTTCCATGGTCAGTAGCGCCCGCCGTCCGGTCTTGTAGACGACCGGCACGTCGATCCAGTCCTGGCCGCGCAGCAAGGTCATGTTGGCGTCTTCGTCGGCCTTGGTGTCGTTGAGCGCGACGAGGAAGAAACCGTCGGCGATCTTGGCCGGAATGCCGATCAGCGGGCTGCCGGCGTCCTGTTCCGAACTCTTCATGGCGACGCGCAGGATGTTGTCGACACCGCCGCCCTCGAAACCGTCGGGCGTCAGGAAGATCATCTCGATGATATGGCTGGCCGGCAAGGTCTGGTCGGTGTTGCGGCGGATGGTCATGCGCAACTGGATGTCCTTGCCGGGAATGGTTGCCTCGGCGCGGATCGCCGGCTCCGGCGGCAGGTCGCCACCGGGCGATTCCTGCACCAGCGACCAGACGATGTTGCCGGGCTCCGCCGAACCCTGGGCAGTGCTGGTGCGCTCTTCATAGAAGATCGCCTTCTGGCCGACCGGCAGAGCGGTCTCCGCGGGCGCGGCCGCCGGCGCGGGCGGCGCAGCACCTGCTGCTGCGGGCGGTGTGGCGGCAGCATCGGCCGGCGCTGCCGGGGCAGCTCCGTTGGCAGGCGGTGTTGCGGGGGCAGCACCTGCCGCCGGAGGCGTAGTCGCGGCAGGCGTGCCGGCGGCCGGTGCGGAAATCGCCGGCGCGTTGGTCGCCGAGGGCGGCGTGGTCAGCGCGGCGACCGATTCGCCTTCGCCGATGCCGCTTTGTCCGCCGGCCGGGCCGGGATCGACTTCACTGCCCTGCGGCGTCAGCCGCTGGGTGAATTTCGTGCTTTCGGCTTCCGTGCCGCCAGCTGCGGGCGGCGTTGCCGCCGCATCGGTTGCCGGCTTGGCCGGCGCCGGCTTCACGGGCTCGGTCTTCGCGACCTGGTTGCCGCCAAGCCCCAGCATCTTGCCGAAAGCGTCCTTGTTCAGCCAGATGCCGTAACCGCCGCCGGCAACGACCAGCAGCGCGACGACAGCGGCGATCAGCCCGCCATAGCTGCGCTTGCGCTCGGCGGGACGCAGGCGCTGGAAGGTGTCCGACACCGGCTCTTCGTTGCTGGAAAAGACATAAGCCCCGTCGTCCGCTTCCTCAGCGTCCATGCCTGGAAGAGGCGTTTCGGCTGGCTGGGACGGTGCGGCTGCGGGCTTCCAGCTTGGCTCGACCTTGGCGGCAGGGGGCGGCGCGGGTTGATGAGGTTCGGGCTTGGCGGCGGGCGGTGCTGGCCAGACCGATTCCGCCTTCGCCGGTTGCCGTGTATGGCTCGGCTGGTTCTTGTTGCGATCGATCGAGGAAAAGATGTGTTCCAGTTCCGCGAGCGGGTCGGTCTCCGGCACGCTCTTGGCATAGTCCCGCTCGACGCTCGCGATGGCGTCTTCCAGACCGCGTTTCTGCTTGGCGACATCCTCCGGCGAAAGCGGCGGATCACGCTGCGCAATCTTCGCTGCGATTGTAGAGCGGGCCTTGTCGTAGACTTTCGCCCGCATCTCTGGCGACTGATCACGGAGACCGTCTATCGCTTTCTTCAGAACAAAACCGAAATCTGCCATGCTTCAGTCGACCTGTATTTTGTTTCCGCGCCGGCCCCCGCAAATCAGCCGCGATGCCCGGAAAGGCTTCAGAAACTAGTCTTGAAACGGATCGGTCACAAGTATCGTGTCGTCGCGTTCCGGGCTGGTGGAAAGGAGCGCGACCGGGGCACCGATCAGTTCCTCGATATAGCGGACATACTTGACCGCCTGGGCCGGCAGATCGTTCCAGCTGCGCGCGCCGGCAGTGGTGCCTTTCCAGCCCTCGAGCGTCTCGTAGACCGGCTCGACACGTGCCTGCGCGCCCTGGCTGGCCGGCAGATAGTCGATCATCTCGCCGTCGAGGCGGTAACCGGTGCAGACCTTGATCTCGTCCAGCCCGTCGAGCACGTCGAGCTTGGTCAGCGCGATGCCCTTGATGCCGTTGACGGCAACAGCCTGGCGCACCAGCACCGCGTCGAACCAACCGCAGCGACGCTTGCGCCCGGTGACGACGCCGAATTCATGGCCGCGCGTACCGAGGAATTCGCCGATCTCGTTCTTCTGCTCGGTCGGGAACGGACCTTCGCCGACGCGCGTCGTATAGGCCTTGGTGATGCCCAGCACATAGCCGATGGCGCCCGGGCCGACGCCGGAGCCGGCGGCAGCCTGTCCGGCCACAGTGTTCGACGAGGTGACGAACGGATAGGTGCCGTGGTCGATATCGAGCAGCGTGCCTTGCGCGCCCTCGAACAGGATGCGCTCGCCGGCCCGGCGCTTGTCGTCGAGGATTTTCCAGACCCGGTCCATATAGGGCAGGATCTCGTGCGCGACGGACGTCAGCTCCTGCATGATCGCATCATGCGTGACTTCCGCATGGCCAAGCCCGCGACGCAGCGCATTGTGGTGCGTCAGCAGCCTGTCGACCTTCAAGGGCAGCGTTTCCAAATCCGCCAAATCCATCACCCTGACCGCGCGCCGGCCCACCTTGTCCTCGTAGGCGGGACCGATCCCTCGACGGGTCGTGCCAATCTTCGTTCCGGAATTGGAGGCGGCGTCCTCGCGGAATCCGTCCAGTTCCCGATGCAGGGACAGGATAAGCGCTGTGTTTTCGGCTATTTTCAGGCGATCCGGCGTCACCTCGACGCCTTGCGCCTTGAGCTTGGCCACTTCGGCAACGAAAGCGTGCGGGTCGAAAACGACGCCGTTGCCGATGATGGACAACTTGCCCTGGCGCACGACGCCCGACGGAAGCAACGACAATTTGTAGACCTTGCCATCGACGACCAACGTGTGGCCGGCATTGTGGCCGCCCTGGAAACGCACCACGACATCGGCCCGCTCCGACAGCCAGTCGACGATCTTGCCCTTGCCTTCGTCGCCCCATTGCGAGCCGACGACCACCACATTGGCCATGTTTCTTTTCCCTTGAGACGCCGCCAAGCGGCTTGGATATGGTTCGAAACGACAGGCCTCTATAACGTCAAGACCTCGCGAGCGCGACCTTTCTTTGCCGCCGAAAATGCCCTGAGGCACAACAATTTTCGGCTTTGACATCATTTACTTGGGCGGACAGGGACAATAGGCCGATAAACACCGCGGCCCCGCGGCCGGAATCCCGCGATGCATCGAAGCGCCTACATATTCCTGCTGCTCACCACCTTGCTGTGGGGTGGCAACTCGGTGGCCGGCAAGCTGGCGGTCGATCACGTCTCGCCAATGACGCTCGTCTTCCTGCGCTGGGTGCTGGCCGTGGCGATCATGCTGCCGATGGGCTGGAAGACAATACGCAAGGGCTGGCCGGTGGTGCGCAAGCACTGGCTCGTGCTGGCAGCTCTCGGCGCCAGCGGCTTCGCCTTGTTCAACACAATCTTCTACACGGCGCTCAACTACACGACAGCGATCAACGTCTCCATCGAACAGGCGGCGATGCCGATCCTGATCATCGTCGCCAATTTCGTCTTCTTCCACTTCCACCTGCGTGTGAACTGGGCGCAGATTGTCGGCGTCGTGCTGACAATCGCCGGCGTGATCCTCACCGCCTGCCACGGCGACCCACGCCGGCTGTTGACGCTTGAGCTCAATTTCGGCGACGCCATCATGCTGGTCGCCGTGTTTCTCTACAGCGGCTATTCCGTCGGGCTGCGGCTGAAGCTGGTGATGCATTGGCAGAGCCTGATGCTGGCCCTGTCGGTTGCCGCACTCGTCACCTCGCTGCCGTTTTTCCTGTGGGAGGTCGCTGCCGGCAAGGTCATCGTGCCCGACGCGCGTGGCTGGACAATTATCGTCTATACCGCGATCGGCGCCTCGGTCGTCTCGCAGATATTCTATATCAGGGGCAACGAACTGATCGGCGCCAACCGCGCCGGCCTGTTCATCAATCTGGTGCCGATCTTCGGCACGCTGCTGTCGGTGCTGATCGTCGGCGAGACGTTCCAGCTTTACCAGGCACTGGCTTTGGTGCTCGTGCTGGGCGGCATCGGACTTGCCGAATACAGCGGGCGCAAGATGGCGATCCAGCCATCCGCCAGGACAGGTTGAACGAAAAAGGCGCGGGCCAGGCCGCGCCTTTCGATCTTTCGCAAGAAGTCCGGGATCACATCGCGTTGACGTCGAACTGCAGCCTCTTGGCCGAGTCGATCGACTTGTGCGCCCGCACCTGTTCCAGCACCTTTTCCGGGAACGGCGCATCGAGATAGAGCAGCGCGATCGCGTCGCCGCCCGGCCGGTTACGGCCGAGCTGGAAGTTGGCGATGTTGACGCCGTTCTCGCCGCAGACCGTGCCGAGCAGGCCGATGATGCCCGGCGCGTCGGCATTGGTCGTGTAGAGCATGTGCTGGCCGACCTCGGCGTCGAGATTGATGGCCCTTGATCTGGATGAAACGCGGCTTGCCGTCGGAGAAGCAGGTGCCGGCGATCGAGCGCGTCCTGTGCTCGGTCGTCACCGTCAGCTTGATGTAGCCGTCGAACACGCCCGACTTGTCGCGCTTGACTTCGGCGACGATGATGCCGCGCTCCTTCACCATGATCGGCGCCGACACCATGTTGACGTCGGAGACCTGTGGCCGGATCAGCCCGGCAAGCGTGGCGCTGATCAGCGCGCGCGTATTCATTGTCGCCGTCGAGCCGTCGAACAGGATCTCGACCTCCTTGATCGGGTCTTCGGTGACCTGGCCGACAAAGGCGCCGAGCACTTCGGCGAGCTTGACGAAGGGCTTCAGCCGCGGTGCTTCCTCGGCGGTGATCGACGGCATGTTGATGGCGTTGGAAACGGCGCCCTTGATCAGATAATCGGACATCTGCTCGGCAACCTGCAGCGCGACATTCTCTTGCGCTTCCGCTGTCGAGGCGCCGAGATGCGGCGTTGCCACCACGTTTTCCATGCCGAACAGCTCGTTGTTCTCGGCCGGTTCGACCTCGAACACGTCGACGCCGGCGCCCGCCACCTTGCCGCTCTTCAGCGCCGCGACCAGGTCGGCCTCGACGATCAGCCCGCCGCGGGCGCAGTTGATGATGCGGACGCCCTTTTTCATCTTGGCGATAGCCGCCGCATCGATGATGTTGCGCGTCTTGTCGGTCAGCGGCGTGTGCAGCGTGATGAAATCGGCGCGGGCGAAAAGCTCATCCAGCTCAACCTTGTCGACACCGAGTTCCTCGGCACGCTTGTCCGACAGGAATGGGTCGAAGGCGATGACATGCATCTTCAGTCCGACGCCGCGCGTCGCGACGATCGAGCCGATGTTGCCGCAGCCGATGACGCCCAGCGTCTTGCCGGTGATCTCGACGCCCATGAAGCGGTTCTTCTCCCATTTGCCGGCATGGGTAGAAGCGTTGGCTTCCGGAATCTGGCGGGCAAGCGCGAAGATCATCGCCACCGCATGTTCGGCTGTCGTGATCGAATTGCCGAAGGGCGTGTTCATCACGATGATGCCCTTGCGGCTAGCCGCCGGGATGTCGACATTGTCGACACCGATGCCGGCGCGGCCGATGACTTTGAGATTTGTGGCGGCGTTGATCAGCTTTTCGGTGACCTTGGTGGCCGAGCGGATGGCGAGGCCATCATACTGGCCGATAACTTCGAGCAGCTTTTCTTTGTCCTTGCCCAGATCGGGCAGATAGTCGACCTCGATGCCGCGATCCTTGAATATCTGCACGGCGGTGGGAGAAAGTTTGTCTGAGACGAGAACGCGGGGCGCCATGGCGGCCTCCTTGAAATGGATTTGATCCTGATGGGAATGGGCGGCCCGGAGGCCGCCGCGAATGATCTCAGGCCGCTGCTTTCAGCGATGCCTTCTGCGCGGCGAAGGCCCAGTCGAGCCAGGGCAGCAGCGCTTCGAGATCTGATGTCTCGACCGTGGCGCCGCACCAGACACGCAGGCCGGGCGGTGCGTCGCGATAGGCGCCGATATCGTAGGCGACACCTTCCTTGTCGAGCACCGACACCAGTCCCTTGGCAAAAGCCGCCTGCCCGTCGGCATCGAGCGCCACCACATCCGGATCGGTGAAGGACAGGCAGACGGACGTGTTCGACCGCGTCGCCGGCAGGGTGGCGAGATGACCGAGCCATGAGGACTTGCCGACAAAGCGATCAAGGACGGCGGCATTGGCATCCGCCCTGGCGATCAGCGCATCGAGGCCACCGATCGACTTCGCCCAGTTGAGCGCATCGAGATAATCTTCAACGCACAGCATCGAGGGCGTGTTGATGGTCTCGCCCTTGAAGATGCCCTCGATCAACTTGCCGCCCGAGGTCAGCCGGAAGATTTTCGGCAGCGGCCACGAAGGCTTGTAGGTCTCCAGCCGCTCGACGGCGCGTGGGCTGAGTATGAGCATGCCGTGTGCGCCCTCACCGCCCAGCACCTTCTGCCAGGAGAAGGTGACGACATCGAGTTTTTCGAAATCGAGCCTCTGTGCGAAGGCGGCCGAAGTCGCGTCGCAGATGGTCAGGCCCTTGCGGTCCGCGGGAATGAAATCGCCGTTCGGCACACGCACGCCGGACGTGGTCCCGTTCCAGGTGAAGACCACATCGCGGTCGAAATCGATCTTTGTGAGGTCCGGCAGTTCGCCATAGCCGGCTTCGATCTTGCGCACGTCGGCGAGCTTCAGTTGCTTGACCACGTCGGTGACCCAGCCGGAGCCAAAGCTCTCCCAGGCGACCATGTCGACGCCGCGCTCGCCGAGCAGCGACCACAGCGCCATCTCGACGGCGCCGGTGTCCGACGCCGGCACGATGCCGATGCGGTAACCCGCCGGAACCTGGAGAATGTCCCGCGTCAGCGCGATCGCCTGTTCGAGCTTGGTCTTGCCAATCTTGGCGCGGTGGGAACGACCGAGCGCGGCATTGTTCAGCGCCTCGACCGACCAGCCGGGGCGTTTTGCGCAGGGACCTGAGGAAAAATTGGGGTTTGCCGGACGGAGTCCGGGCTTCGTATGCGTCGTCATCGTGGTCTATCCTTCCAGATAGTGGCCCCTCGTTGGGGAGGGGTGGCCCACGGACGGCGATATGCGTTCAGGCTTCAGGCGTCAAGAGGAAAGTTTTTGTCGCTGGTGGGATACAGGCGATCCGTGATCAGGATGTCGTGACCTCAAACGCAAACGGCGGACCGAAGAGATCCGCCGTCCTCCTGATCCTTGTGCTCGCGGCGCCTACCAGAGATCGTAGCGCAGTCCGAGCTTGACCTGATGGTTGCTGATACCCTTGTGGATCGAAAAGGTAGTCAGGTTCTGGGCGGTCGCATATTCGGCGTCGGGGGCGGAAAAATACTGATAGCCCAGATCCACGGAGACATTCTTCGACACCTGGTAGGCAAGGCCGGCATTCAGTGTATAGGCCAGGGAGAACCGGGTCTTGTCGTCCTGCAGCTCAAAATCGTCGGTGGGGTCACCGTTGACGGTGAGATAGCTCGCCGAAAGCTTGCGCGTGCTCTGGACGATACCGACACCCGCGCCGAGATAGGGCGTGATTCCGACATAGGTGCCAAGATCGACATAGCCGTTGAGTATACCCGAGAAGGCATAGTTCTTCAGGGACGCCGATGCCACGGTCGGCTGTAATGAAGTCGCTGAATTGTCATAGCCGACACTGACCTTGTTGCCGGGCAGATAGCCGAGGTTGAGATCGGCGCGCAGATAGTCGTTGAAATGGTAGCCGAAGCCGATGCTGGCAAAGATGGGATCTTCTTTGTCGCTGAAGTTCGCCGGCGCGAAACTAAAATCGCTCTTGAAGTTCTTTTGCGGCAGAAAGGAAACATCGCCGCGCAGATACCAGCCGGAGCCGACCTCGACCGGCACATAATCGGGCGCTTGGTCGACATAGACCGGCGGGTCGTAATCGGCCGCGTGCACGGGCGTCAGCGGTGCGAGGGCGAGTGCGACAAGCGCCATACGCAATGTGAGTTTCATGGTCCCCGACTCCCGAATTTGGCGCCGCAAGCAATCGCAACGGCAGCCATCGTTTCAAGGAGCATTGTTAACCATAGTGGTTAAGTGCCGGTTAAGGCTAACAGAGCGTTAGCAGATTGATTTCCAATAATTTCATCCGAAACGCACAAACGAAAACCGCCCGGTCGATGCCGGGCGGTTCGCAGACTTCAAGCAGTACAAGCGTTACTTGGTGTAGATCGGCTCGGGTTCGGGCTGGTAGGCCACGACCGGCGCGGCGCAACCATTGTTGCCACCGAACTGATAGCGCAGGCCACCGCGCACTTCGTGCGTGTTGATGCCACGGTCGAAGCCGGGGCCGGAGCTGCTCACATCCCATTCGAACATGCGGCCACCCTGGATATGGGAGAAGCGGTAGCCTGCATCGAGGATGATCTTGTCGGTCAGGCAGTAGGAAGCGCCGGCCATCAGAGCGTAGGCGAAACGCCAGTTGGACGCTCCCGGATTGGTCTCGGTGGTGTTCGGGTCGTAGACAGTATCCCACTTGACGCGTGCGCCGCCGATGCCGGCACCGACATAGGGCGTGATGCCGTGATAGGTGCCGATATCGACATAGGCGTTGGCCAGCAGCAGCAAGGCGCTCATTTTCGACACTTCGGTCGATGTTCCGTTGATATCCGAGGTGCCGCCGTTGAAGTTCGACTTGAACCAGTAGTCGGCGGTCAGATCGGTACGGAAGTGGTCGTTGATCTTGTAGCCGACGCCGGCGCCGAGCGAGAAGCCGCCTTTGAGCTTGCCGAAGTCGAAACTTCTGGTGCCGGGCGTGACCGAACAGTTACAGGGATCGACGGTGTAGGTCATATAGTCGATGCCGCGCACGGTCGACTTGTGATAGTCGATGTCGCCGCGGATGTACCAGCCGCCGACTTCGGCCGGCTGCTCGTAGACAGCCTGAGGCGGAGCCTCTTCGACCACCGGCTCCGGCAGGTCGGCTGCGAACAACGGTCCTGCCAGGCTCGCGAACAGTAAGGCGAGCAGGACCTTTCTTGCTGTATTGAACATGCTTGTCACCCCTGAGAAGCTCGGAACGGCGAACCCGCCCGAAATGCGATTGGCTTTCAGTCGTGGATAATGAATTGCAAAGGTTAAAAGGCGTTTAACCCTGTTGCTTAACCACGAATCTCTAAACTTCGACGAGTCGGTGCGCGGTTTTCGGAAATCCTGAAGCACCCGCCGGCCAACGAAAAAAGCCCGCCAGGAGGGCGGGCTTTGAACCTGTTAAATGCGGCGAAGCCCTGCCGGGCGCGCCGAGCGACGCCCTGCCGGGCGCTGGGGATCAGGCGGCGCTGCGCGTTTCCGAGATGACGTCGACGATACCGTTGACGACGGACTCGACCAGTTGCGGGTCGTCGCCCTCGGCCATCACGCGGATCAGCGGCTCTGTGCCGGAGGGCCGGATAACCAGCCGCCCGGCCGTGCCGAGGCGGTGACGGGCATCTTCGATGGCTGCCTTGACCGGCGCTTCCTCGAGCGGCTTGCCGCCGGAAATATGGACGTTCTTGAGAAGCTGCGGCACCGGTTCGAATTTCTTCGACAATTCGCTGACCGGCCGCCCCTGCCGCTTGATGCAGGCCAGCACCTGCAGCGCCGAAACGAGACCGTCGCCGGTGGTCGAAAAGTCCGACAGCACGATATGGCCCGATTGTTCGCCGCCGACATTCAGCCCATGCGCGCGCATATGTTCGACGACATATCGGTCGCCGACCTTGGTGCGGTGCAGTTGCAGCTTCATGCCGCCGAGGAAGCGCTCGAGACCGAGATTGGACATGACCGTCGAAACGACGCCGCCGCCCGCCAGCCGCCCGCTCTGGTGCCAGGACTCGGCAATCAGCGCCATGATCTGGTCGCCATCGACGATCGCCCCGTTTTCATCGACGATGACGACGCGATCGGCATCGCCATCGAGCGCGATGCCGATATCGGCGCGCACTTCGTGCACCTTCTTCTGCAGGCCGGCGGGATGGGTCGAACCGCATTCCTTGTTGATGTTGAAGCCGTTGGGTTCGACGTTGATGGCAACGACTTCGGCACCCAGTTCCCACAGCGCCTCGGGCGCCACCTTGTAGGCCGCGCCATTGGCGCAATCGACGACGATCCTCAAGCCGGAGAGTGACATTGAGCGCGGCAAGGTGCGCTTGGCGAATTCGATGTAGCGATCATGCACACCATCGACGCGCTTGGCGCGGCCAAGCCCGTCGGAATCGGCGAGCGCCAGTTCGATATCCTTGTCGAGCATGCTCTCGATGCGCTCCTCGATCTCGTCGGAGAGCTTGTAGCCGTCGGGTCCGAACAGCTTGATGCCGTTGTCGTAGTAGGGATTGTGCGAAGCCGAGATCATGACGCCGATATCGGCGCGCAGCGAACGCACCAGCATGGCAACCGCCGGCGTCGGGATCGGGCCGAGCAGGAACACGTCCATGCCGGCGGCACAGAGACCGGCGACCATGGCATTCTCGATCATATAGCCGGAAAGCCTGGTGTCCTTGCCGAGCACGACGCGGTGGCGATGGCTGCCACGCTGGAAGGAGAGGCCGGCGGCCATGCCGACCCGCATCGCGATTTCAGCGGTCATCGGAAACTTGTTGGCGCGCCCGCGAATGCCGTCCGTGCCGAAATAATTCCCTGCCATGCTAGCCAGTTTCCTCGACGTTTCTTCCCCGGCACGTCATGCCACAATTGGCCAGGGCGCTATGATCACATTGTGTGATTATATGTTACCAATCCTTAGAAAATCATTGTTGTGCACTGCACACAACATGGCTGCAGCCCAACATGCTGAGACTGCCATGCTGCAATATACCAGACATGCAAGCCTTTCAGTACAGATGCACCTGGAAATTCTTGCCCTGAAGCCGGCAACGGGCAACGATTTCATCACCTTATCGGGAGAAGCCAGCCTTCGGCGATATATACGCCACTTAGCATCTGGCGCAACCGATCGTTGAGCGTTATTGATTCGCAGGGACGTATCATGGGCTGCTGCAACGGAGAAACGCTATGCTCATCCACCGACTTGCCACTTTGACCGGCCTCGCCGTCGCGACCTTGTTCCTGGCCGCGCCAGCCAACGCACTGACGATGGCCGAGTGCAGCACGAAGTACAACGCCGCCAAGGATGCGGGAACACTTGCCGGGGCGACCTGGAACCAGTTCCGCAAGGCCCAGTGCGGCACCGACGCCGCGGCCACGACCGACGCCAAGCCGGCCGACACCAAGAAAGCCGCCGACACCAAAAAGGCTGCCGAGACGAAACCGGCCAAGGCGGCCAAGGCAGCCGCTGCGGCGGACGACAGCACGGCCAAGGGCCTGACGGCGAAGGAATGCAGCACCAAGTACCAGGCGGCGAAGGCTGCCGGTACGCTGAACGGCATGAAGTGGAACGACTTCCGCAAGTCCGAATGCGCCGCCGGTGCATCCGCCGCTGCCACCGCCAAGCCGGCAACCACCAAGGCTGCCGCGGCTCCCGCCGACGGCAAGGGTCTGAGCATGGCCGAATGCAGCACCAAGTATCAAGCTGCCAAGACGGCCAACACGCTGAAAGGCATGAAGTGGAACGACTTCCGCAAGACCGAATGCGGCGCCGGCGCATCGGATGACGACACCGTGCCAGCCGCCGACGAGGCGAGCTACACCAAGGAGCCGGCGAAGCCGACGACGGCTGCGCCCAAGGGCGTCACTTTCCCGTCTGCGATCTCGCCGAAATATGCCAGCGAGACCCCCGGAAAAGGCCGCATGCATACTTGCCTCGACCAGTACTATGCCCTCAAGGACGCCAATGCGCTTGGCGGCCTGAAGTGGATCCAGAAGGGCGGCGGCTTCTACAGCCTGTGCAACGCCAAGCTGAAGAGCTGATCGACACCAACATCTGAACAAGAAAAGGCCCGCGAACCGCAAGGTTCGCGGGCCTTTTTCTTGGGCGTCGTTCAGGACAGGCCGTTTGCTGGGAGGCGCCATCGGCAAAGCTGCCAATCTCCCCCATCGTGGGGGTTGAGGAGTGGTCCGCGTAGCGGACGGAAAGCCAATTGCTTGGCTTTCCGAACGACGAACGTCCGGCAGGGCTGAGGGGGCGCGAAGGATCGCGGCCTTGCTCTAGTCTGGTTTCCTTGCATTCACGAAAGCTGGGAGAGGGTGGCTCAAGGAATCGAGCGGCAAGAGGGATCGTCCGCCGCCGGAAGGCCTAAACTTGATTTGTCGGCGGGACAGCGCCCCCTCTGTCCTGCCGGACATCTCCCCCACACGGGGGGAGATTGGCTGCCGCGCCGGCTTTCGCCAATCGCAAAACAATCTTCGCAGACGCAAGTCTCGGATAGCTTGGCAGTCCTCCCTGACCCAAACAAAAACGCCGCGGACCATGCCGCGGCGTTTCTAAAATCAACTTGCTTGGTCGAACTCAGCTCGACGGCTGCGGTTCCATGCCGCCTTCGGGCTCCGGCCCCTTCTTGCGCCGGCCGCCGGACTTCGGCACGGCCGAGCCACGGCTCGGCGGCGTGTCGTCACCAAGGTCGCGCGCGGGCTTGTGGCCGGCGATCAGCTGCTTGATCTCCTCGCCGGACAGCGTCTCGTACTCCAGCAGGCCCTGCGCCAGCGCGATCCATTCCTTCTTCTTCTTGGTCAGGATGGACTTCGCCGACGAATAGGCCTCGTCGATCAAACGGCGCACTTCGGCATCGATGATCTGCGCCGTCTCTTCCGAGACGTTCTGCGTGCGCGCCACCGAATGGCCGAGGAACACTTCCTCCTGGTTGTCGCCGTAGGCGACATGGCCGAGCTTGTCGGAAAAGCCCCAGCGCGTGACCATGGCGCGGGCCAGCTTGGTCGCCTGCTCGATATCAGAAGAGGCGCCGGAGGTGATGTTCTCCTTGCCGAACTTGAACTCCTCGGCGACACGGCCGCCCATCATGATGGCGAGCCTGGAGATCATGTATTTGTAGCTCATCGAATAGCGGTCGCCTTCCGGCAACTGCATGACCATGCCGAGCGCACGGCCGCGCGGGATGATGGTGGCCTTGTGCAGCGGGTCGGCCGACGGCACGTTGAGCGCGAGGATAGCGTGGCCGGCCTCGTGGTAGGCGGTGAGCTCCTTCTCGGCCTGCGTCATGGCCGACGAACGACGCTCGGCGCCCATCATGATCTTGTCCTTGGCGTCCTCGAATTCGGCCATGGTGACGAGACGCTTGTTGCGGCGTGCCGCCATCAGCGCGGACTCGTTGACGAGGTTCATCAGGTCGGCGCCGGAGAAGCCCGGCGTACCGCGCGCGATCACCTTGAGGTCGACATTGGGCGCCAGCGGCACGTTGCGCACATGCACCTTGAGGATCTTCTCGCGGCCGACGATGTCGGGGTTCGGCACCACGACCTGGCGGTCGAAGCGGCCTGGCCTGAGCAGTGCCGGATCGAGCACGTCGGGCCGGTTCGTGGCAGCGATCAGGATGATGCTTTCGTTGGATTCGAAGCCGTCCATCTCGACCAGCAACTGGTTCAGCGTCTGCTCGCGTTCGTCATTGCCGCCGCCGAGGCCAGCGCCGCGATGACGGCCGACAGCATCGATTTCGTCGATGAAGATGATGCAGGGCGCGTTCTTCTTGGCCTGGTCGAACATGTCGCGGACGCGGCTTGCACCGACGCCGACGAACATCTCGACGAAGTCCGAACCGGAAATGGTGAAGAACGGCACATTGGCTTCGCCGGCGACCGAACGGGCGAGCAGCGTCTTGCCGGTTCCTGGAGGACCGACAAGCAGCACGCCGCGCGGGATCTTGCCGCCGAGCCGCTGGAACTTCTGCGGATCGCGCAGAAACTCGACAATCTCTTCCAGATCTTCCTTGGCTTCGTCGACGCCGGCAACGTCCTGGAAGGTGACGCGGCCATGCGCTTCGGTGAGCAGCTTGGCCTTCGACTTGCCGAAGCCCATGGCGCGCCCGGACCCGGACTGCATCTGGCGCATGAAGAATATCCAGACGCCGAGGATGAGGATCATCGGCAGCCATGAGATCAGATAGCCGAACAGCGAATTGGAACCGTCTGTTTCAGGCCGCGCGTTGATGGTAACGTTCTTGTCCTGCAGCCGCGAGACCAGCGACGGATCGCCGGGCGAATAGGTCTGGAAGCCGCTGGCATTGTCGGTGTAGGTGCCGCTGATGCGAGCGCCCGCGATGGTCACTGTCTTGACCCGGCCCGCCGCGACATCCTGCAGGAACTGCGAATAAGGCACATCGCTGGAAGCCCCTCGCGTCTGCGGCGTCTGGAACAGATTGAACAGGGCAATGAGCAGGACCGCTATGATCGCCCAGAGCGCGAGGTTGCGATAGTTCGGATTCATCAATTGTCCCGTTGGCGTCCGCAAGGCGGACACGCGTCATGAGAGGAAACTTGCGCCTAACATAGGGAGAGCGTCTCCCCTTGCCAAGCATAACAGCACGTCTGGGTTAAGCTTTCGCGCAACCATCAACCGGCACTGTGGCCGCTGAAAGGCAAGGGTGGAACCGGGGCCGCGCCAATCAGCGCAGCGATGGCCCGCGCCGGCGCCAGATCGAAGGACGGCAGGAAGCGGGCAAAGGGCGCAACGACCGGCCGCACCTCAACCATCGCGGACACCCCTCCATGCCCAGGCAAACCAAGGCATTCACCGGCCTGCCACAATGCCGGTTCGGCAGCGAGCGCGGCGCGCATCAGGCTCGGTGGGGTTTTTCCTTCACCCATCGCCAGCCGCTTCGCCGCTGCCCCGAATGGGGCAATCAACAATGCGCCGCTGCTGTCGTTCAATGTGATGTGCCGGCGGCCATCCCAGAGGGTGCTGCCGGTGGCGGCAGTGGCGGCAGGCAAGCCGCGCGCCTCGCGGCGCAGGAAGATGCCGGCGCGCCGGAAATCGACAACCGTCCGCGACAATGTGGCGCAAAGAAATCCGACCTTCAGCCGGCCGAACAGAGCCTCGCTGCGGGCTTGATCCGGCAGGAAGGCAATCCCGCCGGTCGTGGCCAGCAGGATGCGCAACGCATAGACGGCCGCCTGCTCGTCACCGGCGTTCAGCAAGCCCGGATCGAGACGAATGAGCCCGCCGGTCGGCTGGGCCGCGAAATCGCCGATCAGGCCTGCGGCAGTGAGGCCGAGTTGACTGCGCGCACGGCGTTCATGCGCGGCCAGCGCCAGTGCATCGTCGATGCGCCGCGCACCGTTGCCGTCGGCGAGGGCGGCCCGCATGCGCGGCCGCTCGAAAGCCTCGTCAACATTGGTCGGGTCGTCGGCCCAGCCGACATTTTGACGGCGCAGGACGTCGCGCAGCGCCGTGCGCCGCATGCCGAGAAGCGGCCGCACGATCCAGCTGCGCCAATCATACAAGGTGGCCGGCGCCATGCCGGCAAGTCCGCGGCCTGCCAGTTCGACAAGACCTCGGCCCTCGTTCCGCGCCAATCCTTCTTCGCGCCCTTGACGCATCAGCACCGTTTCCGCCTGGTCGTCGGCGGTATGGCCGGTGAGGATCAGGCCGATGCCTTGCGCTTGTGCCGCTTCAGCCAGCAACCGGTAGCGCTCTTCCCGTGCCGCGGCGGGCAGACCCGTCGACGGCTTGGGGCCCGACCATGTCATAATGCGGTGTGGAATTCCGAGTGTGGCGCACAGCTTGGCCACCGCTTGCGCCTCCGCTGCCGAACCGGACCGCAAGCCGTGATCGATCGTCACCGCCAGCAGCTTGGTTGCCGGCGCCGTGCGGTCGAGATGGTGTTTGAGAAGGAGGAGCAGGGCGGTCGAGTCGCTGCCGCCGGACACGGCCGCAACAGCGCCGCTGGTAAAATCGATATGCGAAAAAAGACTTGTCGGAAGATCCGGCTCGATGTCGAGCATAATGCATGTCGCCCAAAAGTGGTCCCGGTTTTAGGACAACGACATGTATGACAAGGATTAGCAGGCAGCCAGAGCCTTCTCCTGCTTGACGCGTTCCTTGAGCGCACTGGAGATATCAGGGTAACGCTTGCCGACCTCGCTGAAGGTGGCGCAGGCAACGTCATGCTGCTTGAGGCCGACCAGCGACACGCCGAGCTTCAGCAGCATGTCGGGAGCCTTCTTGGCCTTGGGATAATCCTTGCTGGCGGCAAGGAAAGTCTCGGCAGCGTCGCGGTATTTCTGCTGGCCAAGCAGCGACTCGCCCAGCCAGTAATGCGCGTCCGCCGCCTTCGCATCCTTGGGGAAGCGGGCGATGTGGTCGCGAAAGCCCTGTTCGGCGGTGCCGTAGTCGCCAGAGAGGATGAACTGGTAGGAGTTGCGGTAGAGCTCCTCCGGGTCGTTGGTGGACGGCAACGCCGCGACCACCGTGCCTTCAGATTTGCCGGCCTTGGCCGGCGCGCCGGTGGCTGGAGCGGTGTCCTGCGCCGGCGCGGTCGCCTGCGTGTTGCCTCCGGCATCGATAACGTTGCCGTTCTTGTCGACGGTGATGGTTCCAAATGTCTTTTCCGGCGCTCCCGTACCGGGAATGACCTTGCCGGGGTCGCCATCGGGCGATTCGACGATGACGTCCTGGACCGTCTTGCCGCCTGCCGACTGATCGTTGGCGGGCGCGGCGCCGCCATCGGCCGGCGCCTGTGTTGCCGGGGCCGTTGCCACGTCGGTGTCGGCGCCGGTGGCGGCATCCGATTTCTTCTGTGCCGGCGGCTGTCCGCCTTGCGTGCCGCCGCCTTCAAGCTGCTGGAAGCGGAATTCATTGTCTTCCTGCTGCTTGCGGATCTGCTCCTGCATCTGCAGGACCTGGAAGTTGAGTTCCTCGATCTTGCCGTTCATCTGCCGCAGCTGCTCTTCCAGGCTGGTGACAGCGGCAGGATCGGACTGCACCATCTGGACCTGATCCGGCTTTTTCTTCTGGCCGAAAAGGCCGGGCTTTTCACCGAAAATGCCGGGCAGTTCGATGCTGGGCAGATGGAAGGAAAAGCCGCTGTCGGTTGATTGCCCTGTGCCGCTCGCCCCCGAGCCGCTAGCCAGGGCGGTGACGCCTGATAGGAGCAGCAGCGCAAGCGTGCCGCTCAGAACCGATCTCAAATGCATGTGCCTCTCGCCGTGATTTCGTTAGCTTTCGCGCCTTCCAATCAGAATAGGACCAGCCAAGCGCCCTCGCGCTCATAGCAGGAGCCGAGACTTCGGCCAAATTTTGTTTCGGGTATCCGGATATGAAAAAGGCGGCCCCAGGGCCGCCTTTCGCATAGGTATGTTGCATTTTTACCGCTAGACCCGCCGCGCGTTCTTTTAATGCGCCGGTCGATTGATGCCTCAGGAACCGGCGCCGCTGAGCGTGGTGACCGCACGGCGATTCTGCGACCAGCAGGAGATGTCGTCGCACACCGCGACCGGACGTTCCTTGCCGTAGGAAATGGTCTTGAGACGGCTGGCCGAGACACCCTTGGCGACGAGGAAGTCGCGGGTGGCGGCGGCGCGGCGGGCGCCGAGCGCCAGATTGTATTCACGCGTGCCGCGTTCGTCGGCATGGCCTTCGACGACGATGGCATACTGCTTGTACTGGTTCAGCCACTGCGCCTGGCGAGCCAGCGTCGTCTGCGCGTCGGCACGGATCGAGGTCGAATCCGTATCGAAGAAGATGCGGTCGCCGATGTTGACGGTGAAGTCCTGCGCCGAGCCGGGTGTTGCGGCACCGGCGCCATTGAGCCCCAGATCGCCGGGGTTGTTCGGCGTCTTCTTCGAGGCGCAACCGGCGATGGCGAGCATCGCCACCAGCGCGATCATGACCGGGTTTCTGGTAAGTGCTGCGATACGGCCCATGCCGCCTCTCCTTCGTATTTCGAGTGATCGTATTCGAGTGATTTCGTTGATCACCCAGTAACCACGTTTGGGTTAACCGGCATTCAAGAAACACGGTTAAATTTTGGTTTAAGCTGCCCGTCCGCAGCCGTTTGGCTATCAGCCACAGTTGGCGCGGACCCTAGGCGGAAATGCGGCCAAAACGCGACCAAGGCATGGAAAAGGGGCCGAAACGGCCCCCTTTTCAGCATGTGTGGCAATTCAGCCGAACCTATTCGAGCAGCGGCGACCAGGCCGGGTCCGAAGCGAAATTCGCCGTCGGAATCGATTGCTCGTTACGTCCGGTAAGATCGACGGAAACCAGTTTTGGCCCGCCTGCGGAATCGCGGAAGAACATCAGCACGCGGCCATTCGGCGCCCAGGTCGGCCCCTCCTGCTGGAAGCCGGATGACAGGATGCGCTCGCCCGAGCCGTCGGTCTTCATGACGCCGATCTGGAATTCGCCGCCGGTCTGCTTGGTGAAGGCGATGAGGTCGCCGCGCGGTGACCAGACCGGCGTCGAATAGACGCCATCGCCAAAGGAGATGCGGGTCTGGCCCGAGCCGTCGGCGCCCATCACGTAGATCTGCGCGCGGCCGCCACGGTCGGAGGTGAACACCACCTTGCTGCCGTCAGGCGAATAGGACGGCGAGGTGTCGATGGCGGTCGAGTTGGTCAGGCGCGTCGTCGAACGGCTGCGCAGATCCATGGCGAAGATGTTGGAATTGCCGTCATCGCGCAGCAGGCTCATGATCACCTTCTGGCCGTCGGGCGAAAAGCGCGGCGCAAAGGTCATGCCGGGGAAATTGCCGACCAGTTCGCGCTGCCCCGTCTCGATCTGCAGCAGGTAGACCCGCGGCTGGCCGCTTTCATAGGACATGTAGGTGATTTCCTGCCGGTTCGGCGAGAAACGCGGCGTCAGCACGATCGACCTGCCGTCCGAGAGATAGCGGACATTGGCGCCGTCCTGGTCCATGATGGCGAGGCGCTTCTTGCGCGCGTTCTTGGCGCCGGATTCGTCGATGAAGACGACACGGGTGTCGAAATAGCCTTTTTCACCGGTCAGCCGTTCATAAATCGCGTCGGCGATGATGTGGGCGACACGCCGCTGATTGGCGTCGTTGGCGAAAAACTGCTCGCCGGACATCTGCTGGCCGGCAAAGGTATCCCACAGCCGGTACTGGGCGCGGATACGGCCGTCGGCTTCCTTGCTGACGCTGCCGGTGACCAGCGCCTGCGCATTGATCACTTTCCAGTCGTCGAAGCGCGGCGCTGCATCCGGATTGGTGATCTTCTCGATGAAGGCGCTCTTGTCGATCGGCGCGAACAGGCCCGAACGCTTCAGGTCGGCGGTGACGATCTGCGAAATCTGCGCACCAAGCGCGTCGCCGCCCTGGAAATCCGTGATGGCGATCGGCAGGGGCTCGACATTGCCCTTGTTGACGTTGAGCTCGACAAGCGCCAGCGCCGGCAACGTGCCGGCTGCGGTCATGCCCATCGCCATTGCTGCGACCATCAGGAGCGGCTTGAGGATTGATTTCATGTCTTCTCGCTTCTCGTACTGATTTTCGGACACCCGGGCCTTAGAGGCCGAGCATCTCTCTTGGATCGAAGGTGACGCGGACGTCGGCCCAGATGTCCTGCTTGCCGGCCGGAACCTGCAGGCCGGTGACATCGCATTTTTGCACTGCACGAACCGCACTTTCGTCGAACTGACGGTTTCCGCTCGACTTTTCGACCGCCGGGCGCCCGTCCAGCTTGCCGGAGGCATCCAGGTTGAACCGCACCACGACGACGAAATTCTCGGAACCTTCAAGGCCGACAGGAAGGGTCCAGCAGCCGCCGAGTTGGCTTTCAAGGGCGCCCATTTCCGACCTCGACAGCTTCTGCCCCTGGTCCTTGTCGCCGCCAAGCGACGCCTGCTGGGTCGAGCGCTTGGCACCGCCGCCGGATGGCTTTTGCTTGTCGAGGAGAGCGGAAATCTCGTCGGCGTTGAATTGCTTGTCGTCGGACTTCGGCTTCGACGAGGCTTCCTTGACCGGCTTGTCGGCATCCTTGCGTTCCGGCGCCTTGGCGCTTTCGGCCTGCGCCGGCTGCGGCTTCGGCCGGGCTTCAGGTGCTGGCGCCGAGTCGGGCAGCTGTGTCGCCTCGGCAGGCGGCTCCTGCGCTATGGCTTCAGCAACGGCGTCAGGCTTGACCTCGGGCGTCGGATCGATCGCAGCGGTCTTGTCCTGCGGCGGCGGAGTCGGCGCCGGCTTGGCCGGTGTCGGCTTGGGATCTGCCTGCTTGACCGGCTCGGGCTTGACCTCTTCCTTGGGCGTCGGCGCCGGCGCCACTTCGGTTGCCGGAATAGGCTTCGGCTTTTCCTGCGGCTTCGGCACGTCCTCGGGCTTCGGCTTTTCGATCGGAGTTGGCGCGGGCGGCGGAGCCGAGGTCATGTCGACCGGCTTCGGCTTGGCTTCCGGCGTTATCGGCTTGTCGGTGTCGACGCTGTTCTCACCGACCTTCTGCGCATCCGGCACGATGTCCGGACGCTGCGTCGGCACAGGTGCCGGCTTTTCATGCATCACGGCCTTCTTGTCGCCCTGCAGCGTCTGCGCAATGGCTTCCATCGGCACGATGTCGACCGCGACCGACTCGACGTCGGACGACGGAAGCGCGGCCGGCGCCGTCAGCGTGAACAGGCCGAAGGTCAGCGCCGCCGCATGCAAGATCACCGATGTGGTGAGGCCGGTCTTCATCTTCTTGTCTACTGATCCTGTTCCTGCAGTGAAACCAGGCCGATGTTCTTGTAGCCGGCGGCCGAAATGCGGGCCATCACCTTCATCGCCGTGCCATAGTCGGTGGACTTGTCGCCACGGATGAAGATGCGCTCCTCATAACCGGTCTTGGAGATTGCCTGCAGCTTGGCCACCAGCTCCTCGATCGGGATCTCGGTTTCCTGCAGATAGATCTGGCCGGCGGCGTTGATCGAGACGGTGATCGGCTGCGTGTCGGCATTCATCGCCTTGGCCTGCGTATCAGGCAGGTCGATCGGCACGCCGACCGTCAGCATCGGTGCGGCGACCATGAAGATGATCAGCAGCACCAGCATCACGTCGACCATCGGCGTGACGTTGATCTCGGACATCAGTGCATGGTGACGGCCGCGCCGCCTGTGGCCGCGCCCGCCGCGTCCTGCCATGCCCATGGACATACCCATCTGCTACTCCTCAGGCCTTGGGGGCCACTTTTTCATCGATTTGGCGCGAGAGTATGGCGGAGAACTCGTCGGAGAACCCTTCCATGCGCACCGCTATCTTGCTCGCGTCGGACGACAGCTTGTTGTAGGCGATGACGGCGGGAATGGCGGCGAGCAGGCCGATGGCCGTCGCCAGCAGCGCTTCGGCGATGCCCGGCGCAACCACCGCGAGACTGGTGTTCTTGGAGCCGGCGATCGCCTGGAACGAGGTCATGATGCCGATGACGGTGCCGAACAGGCCGATGAAGGGTGCGGCCGAACCGGTGGTGGCGAGGAAGCCGAGGCGGCCCTCAAGCTTCTCCATTTCGCGAGTCAGCGCCAGGTCCATCGCCTTGTCGATACGGGTCTGCAGCCCGAGCGGCGTTTTGGCGCCCTTCTCGAAGCTCTTCTTCCACTCGCGCATCGCAGCCACGAAAATGGCGCCCATGCCGGTGGTCTTGCGGTCGGCGAGCGTGCGGTAAAGCTCCTCCAGCGACTGCCCTGACCAGAACACCTGCTCGAACCGGTTGAGCGCCAGCCGCATGCGGGCGTAGGTAACCAGCTTGTCGACGATGATCGCCCAGGTCCAGACCGAGGCGCAGAGCAGGCCGATCATGACCAGCTTGACCACCCAGCTGGCCGAAATGAACAGCGACCAAACCGACAATTGCGCGCCCGGGTCGGCGAGTGCGATATTTTCCATCGTTACGTCCTTAAGATTTTCCGGGCGAAGCTGGCGGCTGGCCCCTGGCATCCCTTGTGGTCGGTTCGCACGAAGCTACCGGAACAACCCCAAACTGTGCCGTTGTCGGCCTTTTCGGGGCAAATATTGGTGAAAGGAAGGCGCAGGATAGCGCCAATCTTCACCACTCTCTTCATGAACCGTTATGGTTAAGGATGGGTTAGTATATAAGGCGCGGCGCATTGCCGCGCCCAGTGGCAAGGCACATGCAATCGCCGTTGATCACAATGGGACTAGTCAGCCGCCGGCAAGGCCTTGGGCATGAACGCCGCCACCCATTCCTTGGGAAAGCGCCTTGGGCGGCCATTCTCGCCGATGATCGCGGCTTCGACCTTGGCCTCGACCAGCACCTCGTCGCCGCGCTTGAGCTGCTGCGCCATGAAGATGCGCGCGCCGGAAATGTCCTCGGTGCTTGTGTCGACCGTCAGGATGTCGTCGATGCGGGCCGGGCCGCGAAAGTCGATCTCCATGCGGCGCACCACCCAGACTATTCTTTCGCCATGCTTGCCGTCGGCAAGCTCGGTGTGGTGCACGCCGGTCAGCCTGAGATAGTCGGAGCGGCCGCGTTCGAAGAATTCGAGATAGCGTGCGTGGTAGACGACACCTGAGAAATCGGTGTCGGCATAATAGACCCGCGCCATCAGCCGGTGGCCGAACGCCGTCAGCGCGCCGGAAATGCCGGCCAGCAGCGTCGCCGATTCACCATGATCGCCCATTGCGCTTCCTTTTTCAGCCCCGACGAGGCACCTGTTTCCCGCGTGACATAGCATCGGATGGCACTGTTGACGGCGATGATCAAGACCTTGACGGCGGCGATGCTTGTGCTCGCCGCGTCGGCGTGGCCCAGCCAGGCGGCGAGCTTCTCGATGAAGCGCGGCCTCAATCTCGACCAATGGGTCACATGGCCCGGCGAAGACCAATGGGGCGACGCCAAGGCCATCCTGCCCTATCCCGAGTGGCGCAAATTCCTTGGGGAGAACGATCTCAAGGCACTGAAGGACGCGGGCTTCGATTTCCTGCGCATGCCGGTCGACCCCTCGCCCTTCCTGTCCGGCCAGACCGTGGCCTTGCGCGACGATCTCTATGCCAGCGTGCTGGACTCGGTGCGCATGATCAACCGCGCCGGGCTGAAGGTGATCGTCGACATGCACCTGATCCCCGCCGGCGGCAGCCGCAAGATCGGCATGGCGCAGGTGATGGACGACCCGCAAACCTTCGATACCTATATCGAGATGGTGCGCAGGATGGCCCGCACGCTGGCTGGCGAAGATCCCGCTCAAGTCGCTTTCGAGCCGATGAACGAACCGATCGTCGATTGCGACAGCGACGGCACCAGCCTGTGGCCCGACCGCCAGCGCAAACTGTTCGCCGCGGCGCGATCCTCGGCGACGAAACTGACCCTGGTTCTGACCGGCGCCTGCTACTCCGCCGCAAGCTCGCTGGAGAAGATCGACCCGAAGACAATCCCGGACGACAACGTCATCTGGACCTTCCATTCCTACGATCCATTCCTGCTCACTCACCAAGGCGCAACCTGGGCCGGCGACTTCATCCCCTATGTGACCGGCCTGCCCTATCCGTTGACCGCGATGCCCAAGGCACAGCTCGACATGACGCTCGACACCATCCGTGCCAGGATCAAGGCCGAGGCGCCTTGGACGCGGCAGGGCGGCCTGCTTGCCTATCTCGACGAACAGGTCGCCAGCATGGACAGCCCCGACAAGCTGCTCGGCTTGATGGATGCACCGTTCAAAAAGGTCGAAGCGTGGGCGAAAGCCAACGGTGTCAAGCCGGAGAACGTCACGCTGGGCGAGTTCGGCATGATCCGCCAGGAATATGGCAACGCCTATGTGATGCCCGCCGAGTTCCGGGCCGCCTATGTCAGGGACATGATCGCGCGCGCCGAGGCACATGGCTTCTCATGGTCGGTGTGGAGCTATGGCGGTGCCTTCGGCATTGTTGACGCCTTCAACGGCGACAAGGCCGAGCCGGATGTGATGGATGCGATCAGGTCGCTTCATTGAGGCGATCTGGATTTAGCCAAGGTCGATCGACAGGATTTCCGGGCGCATTCCAAAACGCACCGGCAGAATGCTGAAGCCGAGCCCGCCCGAGACGATCAGATTGCGGTCGTTCTCGACGACATGGCCATAGGCATAGCGATTGCCGAAGCGCGACGGCACGACAGGCGAATAGCCGAACAGCCGAATTTGCCCGCCATGGGTGTGGCCGGACAGGGTCAGCGAGACCCGCCACGGCACCTTCGGAAAAATATCCGGCTCGTGGGCGAGCAGGATAATGGGCGAGGCGTCGCCGACCTTGGCCAGCGTGCCGTCGAGATCGTCCAGTCCCGTGAAGCCGGCGCGGTCCCTGGTCGGTAGCAGGGCCAACTGATCGGCGAGCCCGGCAATCCAGACACCATGCCCATCCTTTTCCAGGCGCACGACATCGTTCTCCAGCACCGGAATGCCGACTTTCTCCAAGGCCTTGCGCGCTATGGTCGGGCCGGCCCCGGCGCGCTGCGCGAAGCCATCTGCCCACCAGTCGTGGTTGCCGAGGATCGACAGGACGCCGAGCGGCGCCTTCAGACCGGAAAGGGCGGCCGCCCATTGCGATGGCGTCACCCGATCCGTCACCAGGCGCATGCCGGCAATGTAGTCGCCAAGCAAGACGATCAGGTCCGGCTGCTGGGCATTCGCGTCTTCGACAAGCGAGGCGATCCGCTCCGGCGTCATCCACGGCCGGCAGGCATGGATATCGGCAAGCGCAACGATGCGCAGCTTCATTCCCGCCGGCCAATGCGGCGGCGTTAGCGCATAGCGCTTCACATGCGTCAGCAGCATCGGCTCGATGCCGACCGCATAGGCGCCGAACGCGGCAACCGACAGGACCGACCCGCCGATGAAGCGCAGGAACCCGCGTCTGGTGATCATTGCATGGCTCCGGCACTCGGATCGCAGCGGCGTGCCGCAAGCCTCCGATAAAATCCATGATTGCGCCGGCAACCGGACCAAGATGAGGATATTTTGCGCAAGATGGTCACGGATGCTTGATCGCGGATCCGTGCGTGACCGCCAGGAGCGACTATTCTTCCTGGAACAGGTTGATCTGCTGCTGCGCCAAATCCTTCGGCGCGTCGAGGCCGAGATGGCGCCAGGCATTGGCCGTCAGCATGCGACCGCGCGGCGTGCGCTGGATGAAACCCTGCTGGATCAGATAGGGCTCGATGATGTCCTCGATGGCGTCGCGCGGTTCGGACAGGCCGGCGGCGATCGTCTCGATGCCGACCGGCCCGCCGCCGAAATTGCGGGCGATCATCGACAGATACCGCCGGTCGAGCGCGTCGAGGCCGAGCGCGTCGACCTCCAGCCGGGTCAACGCCTCGTCGGCGATCTTGCGGTCGACATGGCCGTCGCCGGCGACCGAGGCGAAATCGCGCACGCGGCGCAGCAGCCGGCCGGCGATGCGTGGCGTGCCGCGCGCGCGCCGCGCGATTTCCAGCGCGCCGTCGTCGCCGAGCGGCATTTGCAGGATGCGCGCGCCGCGCCGCACGATCTGCTCCAACTCCTCGACCGTGTAGAAATTGAGCCGCACCGGAATGCCGAAACGATCGCGCAGCGGATTGGTGAGCAGGCCAAGCCGCGTGGTGGCGGCGACCAGGGTGAAACGGGCGAGGTCGATCTTGACCGAGCGCGCCGCCGGTCCCTCGCCGATGATCAGGTCGAGCTGGAAATCCTCCATCGCCGGATAGAGGATTTCCTCCACCGCCGGGCTCAGCCGGTGGATCTCGTCGATGAACAGCACATCGCCTTCCTCGAGATTGGTCAGCAGCGCGGCAAGATCGCCGGCCTTGGCGATGACCGGGCCGGAGGTCGAGCGGAAATTGACGCCGAGCTCGCGCGCCATGATCTGCGCCAGCGTCGTCTTGCCGAGACCCGGCGGCCCGACGAACAGCACATGGTCGAGCGCCTCGTTGCGGCCCTTGGCGGCCTCGATGAACACTTTGAGATTGGCCCGAACCGCCGCCTGGCCGACGAAATCGTCGAGCGTCTGCGGCCGCAAGGTCTGCTCGGCATCCTCGCCGCGTTTTTCCGGCGCAATCAGGCGGGGCGACAGGCTCATGTTGATACCCCGAAGTCATCCCGTCCGTCGTGTTGCGTATCATCCGCACCATCGCGACCCACAGCGTCCCTGACCGCCGCGTCGATTTCCTCGAACGTCGCGGGACCGCCAGCTGGATCACCGAGAAATCCGACAAGGTCGGCAAAATCGAGATTGCGCAACGTCCCGATCAGGCGGTCGTCCACAACCGTCCAGGCGATCGTGTCACCTGCCTTGATCGACAACTGATCTCTGACATCCTTCGGGATCGTAATTCTCCCCGTTGAGATCAAGCTTGCATATCCGCCCATTTTACCGCGCCAGTTCCTTCAGCCCGAAACGGATCAGCTTCGGCGCATCGGCATCCTCGCCAGCCGTCTTCAGCGCAGCCGCCACCGCATTGGCGGCGGTGTCGCGCGAGTAGCCGAGATTGACCAGTGCCGAGACCGCGTCGGTGATCGGCGCGGATGCCACGCCGTCGCCAAGCTCCTGCTTCAGGCCGATGGTGCCCGAGGCCGAACCGGCATAGGCCGGCGCCTTGTTCTTCAATTCGGTGACGATGCGCTCGGCCACCTTCTTGCCGACGCCGGGCGCGCGCGAAACCATGGCGATGTCGCGCAGCGCAATGGCGTTGGCGAGATCCGCCGGCGCCAGCGTCGACAGGATGGCCAGCGCCACCTTGGCGCCGACGCCCGGCACATTGTTCATCAGCAGCCGGAACCACTCGCGCTCGAGCTGCGACTGGAAGCCGTAGAGCCGCAGCATGTCCTCGCGCACATAGGTCTCGATAAACAGCACCACCGCCTCGCCGGGCGAAGGCAGTGCGGCCAGCGTGCGCGCCGAGCAATAGGCGACATAGCCGACGCCATGGATATCGACGAGGCAATGATCCTCGTCGATCTCGTCGAGCGTGCCCTTGAGCTTGCCGATCATTGGATGCAGCCCTCGTTAAGGGTGGGTATCGGGCGTAATGAGCTCGACATCTGGAAAGTACTTTCTGAAACCTACGGGATCGCGAGTAAGAATGGGGTAGCCTCGGATGGCAGCGTGGGCACCTATCAGGAAGTCGGGCATCACTCTCTCTCGAGGTCCGCCCAGCCGCCGGTAGACCGAAAACGCTCTCGACGCCGCAAAGGCCGCTTCGAATGGGAGCCCTTCGCGCCGAAACTCATCTTCGGGCAAGGCATCATCGACATCATCGATGGCCTCATAGCGCATCGAAAACTCGGCGTAGATAATCTGATTGATGACCAGGCTGCCTTTCTCAAGGGCAGCCGCCATTTTTGACCGCGACCATTTCGACCAGACGGGATCGCGAACGGCGATATCAATAAGCACATTGGTGTCGACAAGTGTCGCCAAGATCAGCGATCCCGAGTCAAAGCCATGACATCGTCAGCATTCATTGTCTGATCGCCGCTGCCTTCAAGCCGATCAAGCGCAGCGAGAAAACGATCGAGTCTTTCGCGATCGGCCAGCCGTCCCCTGTCGTGCTTCGGCGTGATCGTGATCTTGCCCCCCTCAATGCCAAAGATGACTTCGCTGTTGGCGCCAATCCCGAATGTCTCCCGCAGATCCCGTGGGATTGTCACTTGGCCTTTGCTCGTCACACGCATGAAACACACCTTTCTTACAAGTAAGGAATATTCCAACTACGTGAACAAGTCAAGAACATAACTACCCGGCCAGCGCCATCCTGTAAGCCACGCTCTGCCGGTGATGCGCGTGGCAGATGGCGATGGCCAGCGCATCGGCGGCATGTTCGGTGTCGAAGGTGGCTTTCGGCAACAGCACCTTCACCATCATGTGGATCTGCTTCTTGTCGCCATGGCCGACACCGATCACCGCCTTCTTGACCGCGTTGGGCGCATATTCGGCAACGACGAGGCCCGCGCGCGCCGGCACCAGCATGGCGATGCCCCGCGCCTGGCCGAGCTTCAGCGTCGCCACGGCGTCCTTGTTGACGAAGGTTTGTTCGACGGCTGCCTCGTGCGGCATGGCGCTATGCAGGATTTCGGCTAGCCCGTCATGCAATTGGCACAGCCGCGTTGCCAGCGCCGCCTTGTCGTCGGACTTCACAGTGCCGGAAGCAATGAAGCGCAACGAATTGCCGAGGCTTTCGACGATGCCCCAGCCGGTGCGCCGAAGCCCCGGATCGATACCGATGATGCGAATCGCTTCCGCCATTTGCCGACTTTACCTCCGGCACACAGCGATGCCAGCGAAATGTGAACAAACCGGAAACGAAATGGAGATAAGCCCGAGAGAATGTTTCGAAATTCGCTCTGGCGAGTCATATGGTGGTGGTTTCGAGAACCGTAGCGCAGCGGACATTGGTCCGTGAGCAACGGAAGCGCAGAAAACGCCATCAGATGGCCGCCGGAGTAGAATTTCCAGACAGTCTCTTAACCCCGGGCGAAAGCCGTGTTCAGCAGGCTGATCTGGTCTGAAACCGGATTGAGGCGACGAGCCATCGGTTGCATGTCGACCATGGCGTCGGAGCCATAGATCTCCTCGTCCATGCGGCGCACCAGTGCCTGCAGGCGCAGCGAGCGGGTGACGAGGTCGAGGAAATCCTCGGGCAGTTCGGCCCAGCCGGCGGCTTCGTCATGGGCGGAAGCGGTGTCGAGACGCACCTTGGACTTTTCCGACGCGACCTGGTCGCGGGTCATCTCGCCGGAATTGGCGGCGCGCTGCAAAAGCAGCCAGGAGGCAACCTGCATCAGCCTTGTGGTCAGCCGCATCGATTCGGCGGCATAGAGCGTGGCCGCCAGCCTGGACAGTTTCTTCGCCTCGGCCCGGCCCTTGCCGTCGAGATACTCCGCCGCCTGTTCGACCAGGCCCATACCTTCCTGGTAAAGCGGTTTGAAGGATTGCGAGAAAACCCGGCGCTCCGCCAGCTTGACGGTTTTCGCACTGCCCTTCGAAGGCTCGTTCATTGATACGCCCCTGCACTTGCAACCGGCTGATTCGGCTCCCTGCCGATACACCCGGAACCCTATCTGACTGAAGCTTGAAAATGCGCTTCGTCACCGGTGAAGGCAAGCACATGTTTAACAGAAGGTTAACGGCGAGCCGACGTCGGGCGCTTCTGAAATGCGGACAAAAAAAGAGCCGCGGATAAGGCGGCTCTCAGGAGTTTAACAGGGAGGCGTCAAACAAAGTGGCTCCAACCACTCGGTAAGAATCCAGATCACTGGATGAACATAGTAAACACCTGTAAAGCTTAATGAAGCCTTAACGGCAGGTATGTTTTTTGACCGAACGCCGCCATCCTGTGCCGTAACAGCACAGCCTCACTGCCTCTGGTTCAGCTCAGGCTGTCTTCCAGACCGCCGGCAAAGCGATGAAGGCAAATAGCAGCATGCCCGCATAGAACCCGATCGAGGAAATCCCGAGCAGCGGTTCTATCCCCGGATTGCCTGCGAGCAGAATGTAAAGGCCGATCATGAGCCCGATACCGCTGATGGCAGTCAGCCAGAAATGAACCTTGGCCAGGACCTTTTGCCCGACGGCCGGAAACAGATGGTAGAAAAAGGCGAAGACCGCCGACATCAACCATCCGGCGACCATCGTGTGGGCGTGCGTTGGCATCTGGCCATGGTCTTCGCTGATCGCCATGTGGATGCCGAGCGCCATGCCGCACAACGCATAGATGATCGCCAGCGTGAAGAAATTCCGTGCTACCCCTTGCATAATGTCCCCTCGATTGCCTTTTCCCGTTTGCGGGAATGGGTTGATCGTCAGGCGACTGTTGTCGCCACCGGGCTCCCGGCGTCAGCGCACTAGCATCGGCGATGTTTCCAGACGATGTCGCGCCAACCCCTCCCGACGATTCGTATATTAGCAGGAAATCAGATAGCGCGTTCACCATCTCAGCCGCTTCTTCATTGCGCTGAAACAGAGCCGGTTTTTTCGCGACATCGTTCCGAAACAGGCGCCGCGCTAAACGCCCGCTCCTCTGACGGCCGGCGCCGATCCGCGCCGCCGCAAACCTGACCGGAACACTGCAGGAGCAACCCCATGGACTGGTACTCGATCGTCAAATTCCTTCACGTTGCCACGGCTATTTTGTGGGTCGGCGGCGGCTTCGTCCTGTTCCTGCTTGGCGTGCTTGCCGAGCGGGCGGGCAACATCGAGGAAAAACTGCAGGCGATGCGCGCCAGCGGCCAACTGGGCGGCAGGTTTTTTGCGCCGATGTCGATGCTGACGCTGATCTTCGGCCTCATCATGTGCTGGTTCTGGGTCGGCTTTTCCGACCTATGGATTCTGATCGGCCTGGCCGGCTACGCCACGACCTTTTCGATCGGCATGTTCATCTTCAAGCCGACCGGCGAGCGCATGGGCACGATGATCGCCAAGGAGGGCGTCACGCCAGCCGTTCTTGCGATCGGTCAGCGCATGATGAGCGCGGCACGCTTCGACTATGCGGTGATGCTGGTCATCGTTGCCGACATGGTGCTCAAGCCGACCGTGCATGACATCGGCATCCTCGCCGGCATGGTGCTGGTCGTTGTGGTCGGCGCCACACTGGCCTTTGGTGGCAGCCGTCGCCTCGTGCCAAGCCCCGCCTGACCTTGATGGTGAGGGAAGGCGGCGCGGCGGCCTTTCTACATCAGGCCGGCGATGCCATCCCACAGCAGCTTCAGCGCCACGACCGCGACGGTTGCGTAGGTGAAGGGATAGAAGGTTTCCGGCCGCATCCGGCGCACCAGCCACGCCCCGGCGATGGTCGACAGCGGCGCCAGCGGCATCAGCACCGCCGACGCCGTCAGATTGGCGGTGTCGAACTGGCCGAGCGCGAAATAGGGAACCAGCTTCAGCGCATTGGTGGCGGCAAAGAAGATCGCGGCGGTGCCTGACAGAACTTTCGGATCGAGCCGGATCGGCAAGGCATAGACCTGGAAGGGCGGCCCGCCGACATGGGCGACGAAGCTGGTGAAGCCGGCGACCGTGCCCCAGACGGCGGCGGCCACGCGGTTGGGCGCGGCCGCGTGATCGGCGCCGTGGCGAAACTGCAGATAGAGCCAGCGCAGGACGAAGATGATGGCGACGGCGCCGACGATCAGCCGCACCGCCTCTTCGGTGACCAGTGCCGCCGTCAGCCAGCCAAGGCCGATGCCGATGACGGCGCCCGGCATCATGTCGACCAGCATCTTTCTGTTATAAACACCCCACCATGTCCACACCGAGACGATGTCCATCAGGCACAGGATCGGCAGCAGGATGGCGGCAGCCTGGACCGGCGGCATGGTCAGCGCCATCAGCGGCACGCCGACGAAGCCGACAGCGCCGCCAAAGCCGCCCTTGGACAAGCCGACCAGAATGACCGCCGGAATGGCAGCCGCGTAGAACCACGGATCGAAAAGCAGGCCTGACATGGGAGGGGACTGGTCCGGAGGGAAAGCGTGTCGACGCTTGAATAGCCCAGAATTTTGACCGGAGCGACAGTAAAACGATCCCTCCGCAGGCTTTCCACCCGCTGCGATCAGCCCTCTGAAAACCAGGGCGTGGCCGGTCTGGCTCAGGATGCCTGCAAAACCTTTGCCTTGTCCCGAGAGGCGGTTGCGTCGAGCGGCGGTGGCCGGCGGCGGATCGGCTGCGCCTTGATGATGGCAGTGCTCGTCTCGGCCTTGTCGGCGATACGGTCGAGAATTCCGTCGAGATCGCCGATCGAGCGCACGAACAGGCGGGCGACGAAGCAGTCATCGCCCGTCACCTTGTCGCATTCGCCGAATTCGGGGATTTCCTCGATGAGCTCCTGGACGATGTGCAGCTTGCCGGGCAGAGGCCGGATGCGCACGATCGCCTGCAAGGTATAACCCAGCGCCAGCGGATCGATCTCAACGGTGAATGCCCGGATAACGCCGCGCTCCTCCAGCCGTCGCAGCCGCTCCGAAACGCTTGGCGACGACAGCCCGACCTGGGCGGCCAGCTCCTTCAGCGAGGTCCGCGCATCCTTGACCAGGATTTCAAGAAGATTTCGGTCGAGATCGTCCAGCATTTTACATTTCTCGCTGAATTGGAGACGTCGCCTAATATAATTAGGCTATTCACCCATACCTCCTTTCTAATCCGATGGAAAGCCGCGTTGCCGCATGAGATTATAGCGATTGAACTGATACGGAGGTTTGTTGTGAACGAAACAGTGCGTGGCACGGTCGAAATGTCCGCCGCGATGGCGATCCTGGGAACGATCGGATGGTTCGTCGTCCTGTCCGGCCAGCCGATCATGGATGTGGTGTTCTGGCGTTGCGCTTTCGGCGCGCTGACGCTGCTCATCATCTGCGCCGCCCTCGGCTTGCTGCGCAACAGGCTGTCGCTGCGCATCATCGGCATCGCCGCGCTCGGCGGCGTCGCCATCGTCGTCAACTGGCTTTTGTTGTTTAGCGCTTTCTCGCGCGCGTCGATTTCGATCGCCACCGCCGTCTACAACACGCAGCCCTTCATGCTGGTCGGCTTCGGCGCGCTCTTCTTCGCCGAGCGGCTGACCCTGACCAAGCTGACCTGGCTGGCCATCGCCTTCGCCGGCATGGTGCTGATCGTGCAGTCGGCCCCCAATGCCGACCCCAATGCCGGCACCGGCACGGATTATTTTACCGGCATCGTCATGGCGCTGGGCGCGGCCTTCTTCTGGGCCGTCGCCGCTATCGTCACGAAGAAACTCAAGGGCACGCCGCCGCACCTGATCGCACTGATACAGGTCTGCGTCGGCGTCGTCATGCTGGCGCCCTTCGCCAATCTTACCCATCTGCCCACCGACCCATGGAGCTGGGCCATGCTGGCGACGCTCGGCATCGTCCATACCGGCCTGATGTACATACTGATGTACGGCGCCATCCAGAAATTGCCGACGCATCTGCAGGGATCGCTGTCCTTCATCTACCCGGTGGTCGCGATCCTGGTCGATGTCGTGGCCTTCGGCCATCGGCTGCATCTGAGCCAGATCGTCGGCGCCACCGCCATCCTGATCGCCGCCGCCGGCATGAATCTCGGCTGGACGCTGTGGAAGTCGAAACCATCAGTCGCGAGCCCGCACCCGATCAAGTGAAGCGGCCTGCCGGCAATCCGGCGGGTCAAACATCGCGATCCCGGCTGCCCGCCTGTTCAAGGCGGGCACTTTGCTCTATGCCGCAATCCAACCATCTTCGCCCGGCATAGGCGAAACGCGGGACCCGAAGAACCATGAATGACGCAACGCCCCCCAACCGCTGTCGCATCATACTGATCGCGCCGCCCGGCGTGCCGGCGGCCCGTATCGTGACTGCATTCGAAGGCGGCGACGTCGCTTCGCTGATCCTGCCCGAGAACGGCATGGACGAGGCCTCCTTCCAGGCTTTCGCCGAACAGATCGTGCCGGCAGCGCAAGCCGCCGGCGTTGCTGTCATCATCGCCGGCGACACCCGCATAGCCGGCCGTGTCCAGGCCGACGGCATCCATGTCGAGGTCTCCAAGACCGAACTCGCCGAGACGATCGAGCATTTCCAGGCAAAGATGATGGTCGGCACCGGCGGCGCCAAGACGCGTGACGACGCGCTCGAGCTTGGCGAAACGCGGCCCGACTACATTTTCTTTGGCCGCTTCGGTTACGACAACAAGCCCGAACCACACCCGCGCAACCTGTCGCTTGGCAGATGGTGGGCCGACATGATCCAGATCCCGTGCATCGTCATGGCCGGGTCCGACATCGCCTCGGTCGAAGCCGTGGGCGCCACAGGTGCTGAATTCGTCGCACTGTCGAGCGCCGTGTTTGCCGACGGCACCGATCCCAAGACAGCGGTCGCCAGCGCCAACGCGCTGCTCGACGAGACCGCGCCGCACTTCGAGGACTGACGTGCCCTCGGCGAGGCTTTCCCTCCAGGCTCTGCTTGCGGTGCTGATGGTCCAGGCGGCCGCCGCGGAGACCGTCCCGCTGCCGCAGCCCAAGCCTGGCATCAGCGCCCACGCCGACAAGCCGATCGACAAGCCGCTGCCGCAGCCCGCCACCACGGCCGAGCCTGCGCCGCTGCCGTCTGCCGACACCATCAACCCCGACCGCTTCGGCGCCAAGCCGGCGGATGCCGCCTATGGCGCCTTCCAGCGCGGGCTCTACAAGACGGCCTACAACCTTGCACTGGTCCGGGCGCAAAACGGCGACCCGGCGGCGCAGACGCTGGTGGCCGAGATCCTGTCGCGCGGGCTCGGTGTGCCGCTCAATTCGGCGGAAGCGGCGAAATGGTACGCGCTGGCCGCCGAACAGGGTGTGCCGGAATCGCAGTTCCAATATGCGCTGATGCTGCTCGACGGCCGCTACGTCAAGAAGGACGAAAAGGGGGCCTATGCCTTGATGCAGGCCGCCGCCGAAGCCGGCAACCGGCTGGCGCAGTTCAACTTCGCGCAGATGCTGGTCGAGCAGGACCCCGGCGACGCCGGCATAGCCAAGGCGGTCTCCTATTATGAGCGCGCCGCCGCGACCGGCCTCGCCGACGCGCAATATGCGATGTCGCAGATCTACGCCAATGGCGTCGGCGGCAAGCCGCGTGACGATGTGCAGGCAAGGCGCCTGCTGGCGCAGGCAGCACGGCAGAATTACGACACCGCACAGATCGATCTCGCCGCCTGGATGATCGAAGGCCGTGGCGGTGCGCGCGACCTGAAATCCGCCTTCGGCTGGATGAAGCAGGCGGCGGAGGGCGGCAATGTCGCCGCCCAGAACCGCCTCGCAAAACTCTATATGCAAGGCATCGGTACCGATCCGGACCTGGTCCTCGCCGGTGCCTGGTACATCGTCGCCCGTCGCGCCGGCCTCATCGATCCGCAGATGGACGACTTCCTGCAGGGGCTGAGCGACGACGAGACCAAGCAGGCCCTGCAGAAGGCGAACCGCCTGCCCTGACGGCGTCTCCGGTTCGGCGCCGACCTGGCGCTCCCTTGCCTCTTCTGACGATTTGTGGTCTTGGGAGCCCGAAATCGCTTTCCCAGCGAACATCCCCATACCAACGGCTTGGCCGTTGGTATCATTCCGGATCACCTCATCATGGCCAAGATCAATGGCAACGAAATTCGTCCCGGCTATGTCATCGAGCATGATGGCGGCCTTTGGGTTGCGGTCAGGACCAACACCGTCAAGCCCGGCAAGGGCGGCGCCTACAATCAGGTCGAACTGAAGAACCTCATCAACGGCACCAAGCTCAACGAGCGCTTCCGCTCGGCCGAGACGGTCGAGCAGATCCGGCTCGACCTGAAGGACTTTTCCTTCCTCTACGCGCAGGAAGACGCGCTGGTGTTCATGGACACCCAGAGCTACGAGCAACTCGAATTGAACAAGGACTTCGTCGGCGATCGCGCCGCCTTCCTGCAGGACGGCATGATGGTGACGGTCCAGCTCTATGAAGAGAGGCCTATCGGCATTTCGCTGCCCGACTATGTGACGCTGACCATCACCGAGGCGGACCCGGTGGTGAAGGGCCAGACGGCGGCCTCGTCCTACAAGCCGGCGATCCTGGAAAACGGCATCCGCGTGCTGGTGCCGCCATTCATCGGCGCCGGTGAGCGCATCATCGTCGACACCAACGAAATCACTTACGTGCGCCGCGCAGACTGACGCGCAGCACCGGGAAAAAGCACTATGGCACGCTCAGCCCTTCTCAACGTCATGGTCCAGGCCGCAATGAAAGCCGGCCGCTCGCTGTCGCGCGACTTCGGCGAGGTGCAGAACCTGCAGGTCTCGATGAAAGGCCCCGGCGACTATGTCAGCCAGGCCGACCGCAAGGCCGAGGACATCGTCTTTGCCGAGCTGTCCAAGGCACGGCCGGGCTATGCCTTCCTGATGGAAGAGCGCGGCGCGGTCGAAGGTGACGACGGCCAGCATCGCTGGATCGTCGACCCACTCGACGGCACCACCAATTTCCTGCACGGCATCCCGCTCTTTGCCGTTTCGATCGCCTTGGAGCGCCAGGGGCAGATCGTTGCCGGCGTTATCTACAATCCGGCGATGGACGAGCTCTACACCTGCGAACGCGGCGGCGGCGCCTTCATGAACGACCGCCGCTTGCGCGTTGCCGGCCGCATCAAGCTGGTCGACACGGTGATCGGCTGCGGCATGCCGCATCTCGGCCGCGGTCACCACGGCAATTTCCTCGTCGAGCTGCGCAATGTCATGGCCGAGGTTTCCGGCGTCCGCCGTCTCGGCTCCGCCTCGCTCGATCTCGCTTATGTCGCGGCCGGCCGCATGGACGGCTTCTGGGAAACCGGCCTGTCGGCCTGGGACATCGCCGCCGGGCTGCTGCTGATCCGCGAGGCGGGCGGCTTCGTCTCCGACATGGACGGCGGCCAGGACATGCTCGACAACGGCTCGGTTGTCGCCGGCAACGAGGTCATTCAACGCGCTTTGCTCAAGGTCGTTAAGAAGCCGCTCCCCTCTCGTTGACAGGCAACCCGCGGTGACTGCACGCCGCGCTGAAGCGCCGCAGTCGTAAAACCGCAAACAAGACTTGAAATACTGCTTGGCTGGCGCCCAGATTTGTGGTGCGCGGCGCAGGAAACCCGGCAGTGAACGACATCAAGCCCATCCCCGACATCCCGTTCATCGGACGCTGGCACTATTCGCGCGCCGAGATGATCGCCGACGGCATCGTCCACGCGGTCGGCATCGTGCTGGCGATCTCGGCCGGTTCGGCACTGCTGGCGCTGGCGGCCTTTCGTGTCGGACCGGGCGAATACATCGCCGCCGCCTTCTACGTGGTTTCGCTGCTCACCGTGCTGTCGGTGTCGATGACCTACAATCTGTGGCCGGTGTCGTCGCCGGCGAAATGGGTCTTGCGGCGTTTCGACCACGCCGCGATCTATCTCCTGATCGCCGCGACCTACACGCCTTTCCTGGCCCAGCTCGAAGGCTCGCCGCTGGCGCGCTGGATGATCGTCCTGGTCTGGACCGCGGCCTTGCTGGGCATCGCCATCAAGGTGTTTTTTCCCGGCCGTTTCGACCGGCTGGCCATCGTCTTCTATCTCGCCATCGGCTGGAGCGGCATCATCCTGGTCAAGCCGCTTGTGCAGACGCTGCCGACGACATCGATCGCGCTCATCGTCGCCGGCGGCATCGTCTACTCCTGCGGCGTCATCTTCTTCGCCTGGAAGGGGCTGCGCTTCCACAATGCGCTGTGGCACGGTTTCGTCGTCACCGGCGCCGGCCTGCATCTGGCCGCCATGGTCGACTGTCTGGTCATCAATCGCCTCTGACACAGACTATCGACGCGGCAATATTGCCAAGCGCCATTCAATTTGGTCACAATTCCGTTTAGAGTCGCGGTTTACGTGATCGGCGGCGGCATCGGAAACGGGGCACGGATGGCTTTTCTCAGATCCTTCGGCATGGGCAGACGTTCTGATGTCCTGATCTACGATCCGCACAAACTGTCGAGCCCGCAGGTCTTCCTGCTGACCATGGTGATCTTCCTGGTCATCGTCGCCTTTATCGCAGCCATCCTGACCCGACAGATCTCGACCGCCTTTGGCAGCAATCCGGGCCTCAACGGCCTGATCGTCGGCGTGCTGGTGGTCGGCATCCTGCTGGCCTTCGCCCAGGTCGGCCGGCTGTTTCGCGAAGTGCGCTGGGTCAACTCCTTCCGTGCCGGCTCGGAGACCACCGAACCGGTGCTGCTGGCGCCGATGAAGGCGATGATCGGCCGCTCCTCGGCGACGGCCTTCTCGACCAGTTCGATGCGCACCATGCTCGATTCCATCGCCACCCGCCTCGACGAAAGCCGCGACACCTCGCGCTATCTCGTCGGCCTGCTGGTGTTCCTCGGCCTGCTCGGCACCTTCTGGGGCCTGTTGAACACCATCGGCTCGATCCGTGAGACCATCGAATCGCTCGATCCCGGCACGGGTGATGCCGCGGCGGTGCTCGATTCGCTGAAGCAGGGGCTTTCCGCACCGCTGGCCGGCATGGGCACGGCCTTCTCGTCCTCGCTGTTCGGCCTGTCCGGCTCGCTGGTGCTCGGCTTCCTCGACCTGCAGGCCGGCCGCGCCCAGACGCGCTTCTACACCGAGCTTGAGAACTGGCTGTCCTCGGTCACCGATCTGTCATCCGACATCGTCGTTGCCGATCCGGCCAAGACCGAATCCTCCGACGAGATCCGGGTCTTGTCCGAACGGCTGCGCAGCATGCAGGAGAATGGCGGCGGCTCCAATCCGCGCGTCGCCACCGCCATGGCCAATCTCGCCGACGGCATTTCCGGCCTGGTCAAGAACATGCGCTCGGAACAGCAGATCATGCGCGACTGGGTCGAGGCCCAGTCCGACGAGCAGAAGGCGATGCGCAACACGCTGGAAAAGATCGCCGACGCCCTGAAGAAGCCCGGGGTCCACTAACATGGCACTCGCCAGGGGCCGGCGCACCGATCGCCGCATCGACTACTGGCCGGGCTTCGTCGACGCGCTGTCGACGCTGCTTTTGGCGATCATGTTCCTGCTCACGGTCTTCGTGCTGGCGCAGTTCCTGCTGGGACGCGAAATCTCCGGCAAGGATACGGCGCTCTCGCGCCTCAACTCGCAGATCAACGAACTGACCCAGTTGCTGGCGCTGGAACGCTCGACGGCGCAGGACAAGGATGATTCACTGGCCAATCTGCAGGCATCGTTGTCTGCGGCGGAAGCGGAAAAGAGCCGGCTCGAACAATTGCTGGCGCAAGGTGCTGGCGCCGGCGACGCCGCCAACCAGCGCGCCGCGGAGCTCGGCGGCGAACTCGACAGCCAGCGCCAGATCAGTCAGCAGGCGCTGAGTCAGGTCGAGATCCTCAACCAGCAGATCGCGGCACTGCGCAAGCAGATCGGCGCGCTAGAGGATGCGCTCAACGTCTCCGAAACCCGCGACCGCGATTCCAACACCAAGATCGCCGATCTCGGCCGCCGCCTGAACGTCGCACTGGCGCAGCGCGTGCAGGAATTGAACCGCTACCGCTCCGACTTCTTCGGCCGCTTGCGCGAAATCCTCGCCGACCGCGAGAACATCCGCATCGTCGGCGACCGCTTCGTCTTCCAGTCCGAGGTGCTGTTCCCGACCGGCTCCGAGGTGATCAACGACGCCGGCAAGGTCGAGATGAAGAAACTCGCCGACGCCATCATCGAGCTGCAGAAGGAAATCCCTCCCGAGATCAACTGGGTGCTGCGCGTCGACGGACACACTGACAACAAGCCGCTCTCCGGCACCGGCCGCTACCGCGACAACTGGGAGCTGTCGACGGCGCGTTCGACCTCGGTGGTGAAATTCCTGATCGAGAATGGCGTGCCGGCCAACCGCCTGGTCGCCGCCGGTTTCGGTGAGTTCCAGCCGCTCGATCCCGCCGACACCGAAGAGGCGCGTAACAAGAACCGCCGTATTGAACTGAAGCTCACCGAACGTTGATCCATCATCACGCGAACTCACGCGAATTTGTTCGTCGGCTCAACTCTAGGGCGCAGATCGAGGCCGGCAAGGCCTGAAAAGATTATCTTTTTTTAATTACACATTGTCGCAGTGGGGTCCTAGCTTTCCGCCTGGGCCGAGAACCGCCGGCGATGAATCCCCCTCATCGCGACGCGACGGAACCGGACGGCCCACGGCCGGAAGGCAAGCGGAACGACCGCCGCCTTCCTCTACAAGAGGAGACGCGTGATGCGCTCTTTCACTCCCAAGACCTCGCTTAGAACTGCGACACTCACGGCGTTCCTCATCGCCGTTCCGCTTGCCGGCGCCTATGCCGCGGGCCACCACAACAAAGGCGCTCTCGATGCGACCGACCCGACCGATTTCACCGGCCCGCGCGTCGAGGGTCTCATCCAACAGGTTCAAGGCGTCCATCAGGGCATAGTGGACGCGAGACAGGCCAACAACATTACGCCGGCCGTGGCGGAGCGTCTGGAAATGCGAACCGCCCGCATCAGTCAGGCGGCCGAGAAAATTGCGGCATCCGATCACGGCAGGATACCGGCCGCACAATACCATGACCTGCTGCGCCGTCTCGACAATGTCGACCAGCGCCTGAGGGTCGATACCGGCTCAGGTTTCCTGATGGGCGACGGCGCCGACGGCGGCAACTACCCGAACGGCTGAGACCACAGCGGCTGAAACGGTCCAAGAGGAAGGGACCGCCTGACGCCTCCGGGAGCCAATCACGCGGGCGTCCTTTTTACCAGCCCAGCCAGACCGCGATCAGGGCAACCACCGCCGGCACGGTCTGGATGAACAGGATCTTGCGGCCAACCGTGGCCGCGCCATAGAGGCCGGCAACAGCCACACACATCAGGAAGAACACCTTGATCTGGAAACCGGCCGCCCCGAGGTAAAGCCCCCAGATCAGGCCGGCGGCGAGGAAACCGTTGTAGAGCCCCTGATTGGCGGCCAGCACCTTCGAGGCGCTGGCGAATTCGGGCGTCAGATTGAAAGCCTTGTGCCCACGCGGCGTGTCCCACAGCACCATCTCGAGATAGACGATGTAGACATGGATCAAGGCCACCAGTCCGACCAGGATGTTGCCGATCATGTTGTTCCCCCCAATTGCCGCCGGCAGCATTTCACGCATGACCGGCCCTGCGCAAGATGCGTCCGCCGCACAGAAGCCGCAGGGTTGCAAACGCCTTTGCGTTGGTATCTTTTCGCGCCGTCCTCAATCACGGAAGCCGCCATGTCCTTTCAGAACCTCGACGATCTCGGCCACAAGCTCGAAGCGCTCGAGCATGCGCTGGCCATCCTCGGCGCCGACGAAGCCACCCACATGGCCGTCGGCGGTGGCGAGAAGCGCGCCGAGGCGATGTCGGCACTGGCCGGCATGTATCACACCAGGGCAACGGCGCCGGAAATCGCCGACTGGATCGCAGCAGCCGAACAGGAAGTGTTGGGTGAAGAGCAGCGCGCCGCCGTCGCCGAACTGCGGCGGCAATACACCAACCTGACCTGCCTGCCGGTCGAATTCGTCGAACGCCAGACGACCGCGCGCATGCGTTGTGAGCAGCTGTGGCGCGACCTGCGTGCCAAGAACGACTGGGCTGGCTTCCAGCCGGCGCTGGAGGGCGTGGTGGCGCTGGTGCGCGAGGAGGCGGCGCTACGTGCCGACGTGCTCGGCCTTGCCCCCTATGACGCGCTGATGGAGCAATACGATCCCGGCAACCGCACCGCCGATATCACGCCTGTGTTCACCGACCTTAAGGCTTTCCTGAAGAGCTTTGTGCCGGAGGCGCTGGCGATCCAGGACGCACGGCTGCGCAAGCGCCCGTTGAAGCCGCTGTCGGGCACCTATGCGATCGACCGGCAGCGCGAGCTCGGCCTTGCCATGATGGCGGCGGTCGGCTTCGACCTGACGCATGGGTCGCTGTCGGTGTCGCATCATCCTTTCTGCGGCGGCGTGCCGAGCGACGTGCGCATCACCACCCGCTACAAGACGTCTGATTTCCTGTCGGCGCTGATGGGCGTGCTGCACGAGACCGGCCATGCGCTCTACGAACAGAACCTGCCCAAGGCATGGTCGCACTGGCCGCTCGGCAAGGCGCGCGGCATGGCCGTGCATGAAAGCCAGAGCCTGTTCGTCGAAAAGCAGCTTGGCCGCAACCCGGCCTTCTGGCGCTGGGCGCTGCCGGTGGTCGAAAAGCATCTCGGCGAAGCCTGGTCGCTCGACGACATCCTGCCGCATGTGCATCGCGTCGAGCGCGGCCTGATCCGTGTCGATGCCGACGAGGTGACCTATCCCCTGCATGTCATCCTGCGCTACGAACTGGAGCAGGAGCTCGTCGCGGGCAGGCTGGAGGTGGCTGATCTGCCCGAAGCCTGGGACGCCAAGATGCGCGACTATCTCGGTCTTTCCACCATCGACAATCCGGCCGACGGGCCGATGCAGGACGTGCATTGGCCGGGCGCCGCCTTCGGCTATTTTCCGTCATACACGCTGGGCGCGATGATGGCGGCACAGCAATGGGCGGCGCTCACGCGGGAGCATCCCGCCGCCGACGAGGATCTCGCCAAGGGCAATTTCGAGGCGATCAACGACTGGCGCCGCCAAAAGATCTGGTCGCAGGGGTCACGCTGGTCGACGCCGGACCTGCTCGAACGCGCTACCGGCGAAAAGCTCAACGCCACCTATTTCGTGAACCATCTGAAGCAGCGATATGGAGCCGCGTAAGGACGGTCGGCACATCAGGAACGCAGATGGTTCTGACTACTCCGCCGCCCCTCTGAAGGCGCTGGCGCCGGTTTCGAACTGCAGCTTGGCCAGCCGCGCATAGATGCCGCCCTTGGCGACCAGGCTTTGATGCGTGCCTTCCTCGACGATCGAGCCGCCGTCCATGACCAGGATCCTGTCGGCCTTCAGCACCGTTGCCAGCCGATGGGCGATGACGATGGTGGTGCGGCCCTGCATCAGGCGTTCCAGCGCCATCTGCACCAGCGTCTCGCTTTCGGCGTCGAGCGCCGAGGTGGCCTCGTCGAGCAGCAGGATCGGCGCGTCGCGCAGGATGGCGCGGGCGATCGCCACCCGCTGGCGCTGGCCGCCGGACAATGTCACACCGCGCTCGCCGACCTGGCTGTCATAGCCCTTTTCGAGCTTGAGGATGAATTCGTCGGCAAGCGCATCCTTCGCCGCCGTCTCGATCTCGACCTTGCTGGCTCCCGGCCGGCCGAAACCGATATTGTCACGCGCGGTAGCCGCGAAGATGGTGACGTCCTGCGGCACGATGGCGATGCGTTGGCGGACCGAGACGGGATCGGCCTCGCGCACGTCAATGCCATCGATCAGGATCTTGCCGGTCTCGGGATCGTAGAAACGCAGGATCAGCGAAAAGACCGTGCTCTTGCCGGCCCCCGACGGGCCGACGATCGCCACCGTCTCGCCGGGCATGACCTGAAAGCTCAAGCCATGCACGGCGGCACGGTCGGGCCTTGCCGGGTAGGAGAAGGAGACGTTGTCGAAGATGATCGCACCCTTGGCGACCGCAGGCAGCGGCTTCGGATCGGCCGGAGCCTGGATCGCCGGCTTCTCGGCCAGGATCTCGGTCAGTCGTTCAGCAGCACCCGCCGCTTGCGCGAGCTCTCCCCAGACTTCCGACAGCGCGCCCAGCGCACCGGCGGCGAACACCGAATAAAGCAGGAACTGGCCGAGCGTGCCCGGCGATATCGAGCCTTCGAGCACGCCGCGCGAGCCGAACCACAGCACCGCCACGACGGACGAAAAGATGGTGAAAATGGCGAAGAAGGTGAGGAAGGAGCGCGCGAAGATCGAGGAGCGTGCCGCCTCGAAAGCGGCTTCCACCGCGGCGGAGAAATGCCCGGTGACCAGCTTCTCATTGGTGAAGGCCTGAAGCGTGCGCACGGCGCCGATCTGCTCGCTGGCATAGGCGGTGGCATCGGCAAGCGTATCCTGCGCCTGTCGCGACTTGGCGCGCACCGAACGGCCGAAGGCGACCAGCGGCAGCACGATGACGGGTATGGCGGCAATGACGAGGCCGGACAGTTTCGGGCTGGTGACGACCATCATCGCCAGCGCGCCAAGGCCGAGGATGACGTTGCGCAGCGCGACCGAAGCGGTGGCCCCGACCGCGGACTTGACCTGCGTCGTGTCGGCGGCGAGCCGCGACACGATCTCGCCCGACTGGGCGGTGTCGAAGAAGGAAGGCGACAGCGTCGTGACATGGGCAAAGACATCGCGGCGGATGTCGGCGACGACGCGCTCGCCGAGCGTGATGACGAAATAGTAGCGGCCGGCCGATGCCGCCGCCAGCACGGCGGCCATCGCCACCAGGGCGGCGAAATATTCGGCGATGAAGATGGTGTTGGCCGACGAGAAACCATGATCGATCATGCGTCGTACGGCCAGCGGCAGCGCCAGCGTCGTTGCCGCGGCGATGACCAGCGAGATGATGGCGCCGATGACCAGCCTGCGATACTGCGTGATGTAAGGAAACAGGCGCCTGAGCGGCTTGAGCGAGCGCCGGCGCTCGTCTGCGCTGCTGATTTGCGCCATCCCGATGTTTCCTCTAGCCGCCCTTGGCGTTTGCGCCCCAATATGCGCTTGCCACGGCCTTGTGATTCAATTCCGGCTGATGTATAGGCTCGCCGACCGTTTTAGAAGCCGTGGCTCCTCAATAGCTGCGGCTTCGAGTTTTAAAAAGGGGCGCATCGACGCAGGCTTATGCCCGTCGGCAGCGCCGGCAAGCCAGGAACCGAACCCATGAAGACCGACATTCATCCCGATTACCACACCATCAAGGTCGTCATGACCGACGGCACCGAATACATGACCCGTTCGACCTGGGGCAAGGAAGGCGATACGATGAACCTCGATATCGACCCGACCACCCACCCGGCCTGGACCGGCGGCCAGCAGACCCTGCTTGACCGCGGCGGCCGCCTGTCGAAGTTCAAGAAGCGTTTCGAAGGTTTCGGCCTCTAAGCCGTATTGCATGGCAGAATCAACCCGCCCTTGTGGCGGGTTTTTTGTTGACCAGGGCTCCCTTCTCCCCGTCACTATACGGGAGAAGGTGCCGGCAGACGGATGAGGGGCGGTGCCGACGTCGATAATTGGTTTGATTATCGAGACGGACGAGAGAAATTTCCGTGACAGTGCACTTTCCGCGATAAAGCGGCCATCAAATACCATAGGCCGCGCCGCCCCTCACCTGCCTTCCGGCATCCTCTCCCCGTACAGGACGGGGAGAGGGCGCTGTTGCAGGCGGTTTCGCTACCTGTCAACGATGCAGCAAAAGCGCCAAGGTCGTCCCTATCCGGCCAGCAATTCCCTGAGCGCCATGCGCTTGTAGGCGGCGACCAGCCTGTCGCCCTCCTGCCGCTCGACGGAGATCGCCAGCCGCATGGCCGCCTCGCCCATCTGCCAGATGAGGAACGCCGTGGTTTCCAGCGCCGACGGATCAGCCGCCGGCCGCAGCCGTTTCAGCACGGCGGTGAGGAACTCGGCATTGGCCCGGCTGTCGGCGAGTTCGAGCTGGCGTAGCGCCTTGTCGGCCTGCGTGCCCGACCAGATGTCGCGCATCACCGGCTCGGCCAGGAACAGCCGGTAATAGATGTCGACCAGCTCCGAAAACGCTTGGCCCAGGCCCTCGGCGTCGTTGACGCCGGCAAGCGTTGCCGAGATGCAGGCTTGGCTCTCGGCGGTGTAGCGCTCGGCCAGCGCCCAGATGATCGCCCGCTTGTCCGGAAAGAACTGGTAGAGCGAACCGATCGACACCCCTGCCCGTTCCGCCACCTCACCCATGCGCATGGCATCGCTGCCTTGCTCGGCAATCAGCGCCGAGGCAGCGGCCAGCATGCGCTCGACCCGCTCGCGGCTGCGCTGCTGGCTGGGCGCCCGGCGCGGCGAAGCAATCTGCTCCTGCGGGGAAACCGGCGTGGCCGTGTCTTCCATGACTAACTCCAATGCCGGCAAAATCGCTTGACTCGCAAAATACGAGGGTTTATCACGTTTTGCAAATGTGAGGATTATTCACCTTTTTCAAAACAGAGGAAACCACCATGAACAACCCGATATCGAAACCCATCTTGATCCTCGGCGGCACCGGCAAGACCGGCCGCCGCCTCGCCGAGCGGCTGACCACGCATGACACGCCGGTGCGGATAGGCTCGCGCACAGGCAGCCCACGCTTCGACTGGGAGGTTCCCGCGACATGGGCGCCCGCGCTCGACGGAGTGAGTGCCGTCTACATCAGCTACTACCCCGACATCGCCGTGCCGGGCGCCGCTGACGTCGTCGATGCCTTCGCCCGGCTCGCCGTGGCCAACGGTGTCACCCGGCTGGTGCTGCTGTCCGGGCGCGGCGAGACCGAAGCCCGACTGGACGATCCTGCGCTGCGCCTGGTTCTCGCAGAATTTCAGTGAAGGCTTTCTCGTCGAGCCCTTGCTGGAAGGCGAAGTAGCCTTGCCAGTCAGCAATGTCGGCGAGCCGTTCGTCGATGTCGACGACATCGCCGAAGCCGCCTTCGTCGCGCTGACCGAGCCAGGCCATGTTGGCCAGCTCTATGAGCTGACCGGACCGCGGCTCTTGAGCTTTGGCGACGCGGTCGCTGAGATCGGCAAGGCCGCCGGCCGCGACATCCGCTTTGTCAGAATCTCGCATGAAGAATTCACCGCCCGCGGTGGCTGCGCATGAATTGCCGCCCGAATTCGCCTGGCTACTCAATGAGCTGTTCACCCAGGTGCTCGACGGCCGCAACGAGTCGCTCACCGACGGCGTCCAGCGCGTGCTTGGCCGTGCACCGAAAGACTTCTCCACTTACGCAACCGAAACCGCCGCTAGCCGAATCTGGAGCAACTGAGATGACCAAGCTTCTTCCCGCCCTCACCATCATTGCCGCAATCGGCTCGGGCCTCGTCGCCGGCGTCTTCTTCGCCTTTTCCAATTTCATCATGGCGGCTCTTGCCCGACTGCCCGTCCCAAGCGGCATCGCCGCGATGAATTCTATCAACATCACGGTGATCACCCCGACCTTCATGACGGCGCTTTTCGGCACCGGCCTGCTCTGTCTGGTGCTTATCGCCGCCGCCATCATGGGCTGGAGCCAGTCCGGCTCGTACTGGCTGCTTGCCGGAGCGGTGATCTACCTGGTCGGCAACCCGATCGTGACCATGGTTTTCAACGTGCCGCTCAACGATGCGCTCGCCGCCGTCGACCCAGCCAGCAGCAATGGCGCCGCCGTGTGGGCGAACCATCTGAGCCAATGGGTGATGTGGAACCACGTTCGCACCATCACCGCAGTCGTGGCGATGGCCTGCTTTATCTTCGCATTGCTCTAGAAAGCAATTCCAGGAAAAGTGTGAAGCGGTTTTCCCGGGAAAAGCGCGCAGCGCTTTCCCTTGGGAATTGCGTCAAACAAAGCAGTCGACGAAACGCAAAAGGCTCCGCTCAGGCGGGGTCTTTTGGCGTATGCCCCTTTGACGTGTGGCCCTTGCGGTCGGCATGACCGAGATCGCGATCCGGGTCGATGACGTCGCGCACCAACTGCTTGAGTTTTGCCGCGTCCGGAAAGCCGCCATCGCGCTTGCGGTCCCAGACCAGCACGTCATTGCAACTGATGGTGAAGATGCCGCCGGTGCCGGGCACCAAGGTGACCTCGCCCAGATCGGTGCCGAAGGTCGACAGCAGCTCCTGTGCCATCCAGCCAGCACGCAGCAGCCACTGGCACTGCGTGCAATAGGTGATGCGGATGGCGGGGAGGAGCTGCTCGCTCATGCCGCGCTGAGCTTGGCCATGGTCTCGTCATCGACTTCGAAGTTGGCGTAGACGCTCTGCACGTCGTCGTCATCCTCGAGCGTGGCGACCAGCTTCATCAGCGACTGTGCCCGGTCTTCGTCGACCGGAACATTGGTCTGCGGCTTCCAGATCAGCTTCACCGACTCCGCTTCGCCAAGTGAGGCTTCCAGCGCCTTCGACACTTCGCCGAGATTCTCAAAGCCACAATAGATGGTGTGGCCTTCCTCGTCCGACTCGACATCGTCGGCGCCGGCTTCGATCGCCGCATCCATGATCTTGTCGGCGCTGCCCGCCGATGCCGGATAGTAGATTTCGCCTGCACGGTCCCACATGAACGACACCGAGCCGGTTTCGCCCATTGCCCCGCCGGCCTTGGTGAAGGCGGCGCGCACATTCGACGCCGATCGGTTGCGGTTGTCGGTCAGGGCTTCGACGATAACGGCGACGCCGCCCGGACCATAGCCCTCATAGCGCACCGCCTCGTAGTTCTCGGCATCGCCCATCGAAGCCTTGTTGACGGCGCGCTGGATGTTGTCCTTCGGCATCGACACCGCCTTGGCGTTCTGGATCGCCAGTCGCAAGCGCGGGTTCATCGATGGATCGGGCGTCCCGCTCTTGGCGGCGACGGTGATTTCGCGCGCCAGCTTGGAAAACATTTTCGACCGCACCGCATCCTGGCGGCCCTTGCGGTGCATGATGTTCTTGAACTGTGAATGGCCAGCCATGGCACCCCTGTCGTCTTCTCGGCTAGAGCATTCCGAAGCGAGGTGATCTCACCGCGTCTTCCGCAATGCCCGAATTCAAATTTTCAGAGCGTCCCAGGTGCAACTCGTGGAAGCACGGCGTTCTCTGTCGGAATGGCCGGCTTATAGATAAATCGGCTCAATTCGTCCAGCCGCAGCTATTGCGCCTCTAGCAACACACCGCTGGCTGCGCTGTTATGACGGTTGATGGCGAAGAAGCGGCGCTTTCGGGGGTCAGTGCCCGCCGCCCGACTTCGCCTTCTTGCGCCGCCGCGCCAGCATGTTGAGCCCTTCGACCAGCGCCGAGAAACCCATCGCCGCGTAAATATAGCCCTTGGGCACATGGTAGCCCATGCCGTCGGCGATCAGCGTCATGCCGATCATCAGCAGGAAGCCCAATGCCAGCATGACGATGCTCGGGTTCTTGGCGATGAAATTGGCCAGCGGTCCGGCCGCCAGCATCATCACGCTCACCGCGACAATCACGGCGATGTACATGATGGCGATCTCGTCGGTCATGCCGACGGCGGTGATGATCGAATCGATCGAGAAGACCAGGTCGAGCAGCAGGATCTGGAAGATCGCGCCGGCAAGGCTGATCTGCAGCGTCTCGCCCAGCATCGTGTCCTTGTGGTCGTCGGGATCGACCGTGTGATGGATCTCCTTGGTCGCCTTCCAGACCAGGAACAGGCCGCCGGCGATCAGGATCAGGTCGCGCCAGGAGAAGCCGTGGCCGAAGGCCGTGAACACCGGGGTCGTCAGCTGGACGATGATCGAAATGGTGGCCAGCAGCACCAGCCGCATGATCAGCGCCGCCGAAATGCCGAGGCGCCGGGCGCGAGCCCGTTGCGCTTCAGGCAGCTTGTTGGTCAGGATCGAGATGAAGATCAGATTGTCGATGCCGAGCACGATCTCCAGCACCACCAGCGTCAGCAACGCGACCCATGCCGTTGGGTCGGACACGAATTGAAAATGCGGCGCCAGGAATTCGATAAGCTGCATGGAGGTCGTCCCCTACGATCTAGAGCAGTGTCGCCGGCAATTAGGTACTGCGCGCGCCTATATCAATGTCACGACCAGAAAGACGGTGCGGTTTCCTCCAGCCGCGGGCCGCGACGAAACGGCGCGATCCGCTCGGCCAGCCCGGTGCGGTCGGAAATATCGACGCCGACGCCGCACAATGTCGCCGGTCCGGTGGCGGCCTCGAAACGCCCCTTCGGCACTTTCGACAGGAACCGGTTGAGCGGTTCCTCCTTGTCCATGCCGAGCGAGGAATCATAGTCGCCGCACATGCCGGCGTCGGACAGATAGCCGGTGCCGCCATTGAGGATCTGGTGGTCGCCGGTCGGCTGGTGGGTGTGGGTGCCGACGACGAGGCTGGCGCGGCCGTCTACGAAATGCGCGAAACACATCTTTTCAGACGTTGCCTCGGCGTGGAAATCGATGACCACCGCGTCCGCCTGCTCGCCGAGCGGACAGGCGGCCAGCTCGCGTTCGCCGGCCTGGAACGGATCGTCGAGTTCGGGATGCATGAACACCCGGCCCATGATGTTGGCGACCAGCACGCGCGCCCCGCTCCTGGCGATGTAGACCCCGGAGCCGCGCCCGGGCGTGCCTTTGGGAAAGTTGGAGGGGCGCAGAAAGCGCTCTTCGCGCGGCGCGAAGGCGAGCGCGTCGCGCTGGTCCCAGACATGATTGCCGGTGGTGACGACATCAGCACCGGCCGCGATCGTCTCGCGAAAGATCTCTTCGGTGATGCCAAAGCCGCCGGCGGCGTTCTCGCCATTGACGATGACGAAATCGAGTTTGAAGTCGGAGATAAGGCCAGGCAGTTGTTCCCACACTGCCGTGCGTCCCGTCTTGCCCACCATGTCACCGAGGAAGAGAAGTCTCATATGATCCCGCACCGAAGGTCAGCGAAAGCTGCATGACGCCCGTGAAAGATCATGCGTCCCTTGTACTTATCTACAATTTTGGCGCGAAGCGGCGCAACCCGCTCTCGGTGAGTATTTCCGGAATGATGACGTCGTGGTTCTCATCCGGCACCTGCGCCACCTCCTGGCAGTCGAAGGCGATGCCGACCAGCCGCGGCGGCTGGCCCTTGTCGACCAGCCTGGCGATGGCGCGGTCGTAATAGCCGGCGCCGTAGCCGATGCGATGGCCGCGCGCATCGAAAGCGGCGAGCGGCACCAGCATCACTGCGGGGTCGAGCACCTCGGCTTCTTCGTGCGGACCGACGGTGCCGAAACCCATTTCGACCATCGGCGCGCCACGCACCAGTTCGCGAAAAACGATGGTGGTCTTGTCGAGAATGGCCGGCAGGCAAAGCCGTGCGCCCTTTTCGCGCAAGGCAAACATCAGCGGCCTGACGTCGACTTCCGAGCGCATCGGCCAGAAGCCGGAAACGATCTGGCCCGGCTCGACGCCGAGGTGATCGCGTGCCGTCTCTGCCATTTCAAGCGCGACCTCCACCCGCCAGAATTCATCGAGCGCGTCGCGGCGCCCGAGGGCCTCGCGGCGAAGCTGCTTTTTCAGGTCTTTGGGAGGGGTCATGCGGCCAGGGTAGAAAAGGTCAGATCTGAATGAAGTGTCGGGAGCGACGCGTGGCAATAAGTGACGATCCACACAACCGGTGGAGAGAGCGATCCCGGGAACCTACAAAGTAGGTGGGCGCCGTGTGAGAAAACCCACGGGTCTTCCCAGGGACAGCTCCCTAAGGATCGTTAAGGCCCCGGGGAAAATGTTCTCCTGCCGGGAAGCACAGACCGTCCCAGCCAATATAGGCTGCCGGTCGGCCAAGCGCCAGTGAGACAGGCATTCTTTCCGTGTCGGCTTCAGGCCTCGCCCGCCGCCAACACCTCACCCTTGCACAGGCACGGCCGCGTCCTTACGGTCGCGATGACCAACCGAGGAGCAAGAATGCGTTTCGAAGGCACGGCGGCCTATGTCGCCGACAAGGATCTGATGGTGGCCGTCAACGCCGCGATCGCACTGGAACGGCCCTTGCTGGTCAAGGGCGAGCCGGGCACCGGCAAGACGGAACTCGCCCGCCAGGTGGCGTCAGCACTTGGCCTCGACCTCATCGAATGGCACGTCAAGTCGACCACCAGGGCACAGCAGGGGCTCTACGAGTACGACGCCGTCTCGCGGCTGCGCGACAGCCAGCTTGGCGATGTCAGGTTCAACGACATCAGGAACTACATTAAGCGTGGCAAATTGTGGGAGGCGTTCGCGGCCAGCAAGAAAGTCGTGCTTCTGATCGACGAGATCGACAAAGCCGACATCGAATTCCCCAACGATTTGCTTCAGGAACTCGATCGGATGGAGTTCTTCGTCTACGAGACCGGCGAAACCATCCGCGCCGCCGTCAGGCCGATCGTCATCATCACCTCCAACAACGAGAAGGAGCTGCCGGACGCCTTCCTGCGCCGCTGCTTCTTCCATTACATCCGCTTTCCCGACGTCGACACGCTGCACAAAATCATCGACGTCCACTATCCCGGCATCAAGCAGAACCTGGTGCGCGCAGCACTCACCCAGTTTTACGAAATCCGCGAGGTGCCGGGGCTGAAGAAGAAGCCTTCGACCTCCGAGGCGCTCGACTGGATACGCCTGCTGGTCGCCGACGACATCGCGCCCGAGGATTTGCGCGCCGATCCGAAGAACGCCCTGCCCAAGCTGCACGGGGCACTGCTGAAGAACGAACAAGATGTGCACCTGTTCGAACGGCTGGCCTTCATGGCGCGAAGGCAGCAATAGGGTAGCAGCGTTTAGCGCTTTCCCGGCTGTGGACCGTTGCCGGCAACCGAACAGGCAGGCAGCTTCGGCAAGAACCTTCGGAGGAGATAAAATGTCTGAGATTGTTGTCCGCCCGCTCGCGCAGTCCGACCACGCCGACTGGCGGCGCCTGTGGACAGACTACCTGACCTTCTACGAGACGAAGCTTCCCGAAGAGGTCTACGCAATCACCTGGAAACGGCTGTTCACGGCGGGCGAGTTCGAGCCAAAAGGCTTCATCGCCACGCTCGACGGCAAGGCCGTCGGCCTCACCCACTATCTCTACCACCGCTCCGGCTGGTCCGAAAAAAACAACTGCTATCTTCAGGATCTGTTTGCCGACCCTGAGGTGCGCGGCAAGGGTGTCGGTGCGGCACTGATCAAGGCGGTAAAAGAGGAAGCCGCAAAAATCGGCGTCAAGAACGTCTACTGGATGACGCACGAGACCAACACCACCGCGCGCAAACTCTACGACCATGTGGCGCGGCGAACCGGCTTCATCGAGTATGATTTGCTATAGAAGACAATGTTCATCCCCTTCTTCCTCGAACTGAAGGCAGCGCGTGTTCCCGTTTCGCTGCGGGAATATCTGTCGCTGCTGGAGGGGCTGGAAGCCGGGCTGGTCGACTATGACGTCGAAGGTTTTTATTACCTCGCCCGTGCGGCGCTGGTGAAAGACGAGCGCCATATCGACCGCTTCGATCAGGTGTTTGCGCATGTCTTCAAGGGCATCGAAGCGCTGGGCGGGCCGGATGCCGTCGATGTCGCCAACATCCCCGAGGAATGGTTGCGCCGCCTCGCCGAAAAGCACCTGACCGACGAAGAGAAAAAACTGGTCGAGGCACTCGGCGGTTTCGAAAAGCTGATGGAGACCTTGAAGCAGCGGCTCGAAGAGCAAAAAGGCCGCCATCAGGGCGGCTCGAAATGGATCGGCACTGGCGGCACATCGCCCTTCGGCGCCTATGGCTACAATCCCGAGGGCGTGCGCATCGGCCAGCATGAAAGCCGCAACCGCCGCGCCGTAAAAGTCTGGGACAAACGCGAGTTCAGGAATTTCGATGACGCCATCGAGCTCGGCACGCGCAACATCAAGATCGCGCTGAAGCGCTTGCGCCGCTGGGTGCGCGAGGGCGCCGAGGAGGAGTTCGACCTGCCCGGCACCATCCATGCCACCGCCGAGCACGGCTATCTCGACGTGCAGACGCGCCCGGAACGGCGCAACGCGGTGAAGCTCCTGATGTTCTTCGATGTCGGCGGCTCGATGGACGACCACATCAAAAGCGTCGAGGAGCTGTTTTCCGCCGCCCGCGCCGAGTTCCGCCAGCTCGAATATTTTTACTTCCACAACTGCCTCTATGAGGGCGTGTGGAAGGACAATCGCCGCAGGCATGCCGAGGTGATTCCGACCTTCGACCTGCTTCACAAATACGGCCCGGACTACAAGGTGATCGTCGTCGGCGACGCCTCGATGAGCCCTTACGAGATCGCGCACCCCGGCGGTTCGGTCGAACACTGGAATCCGGAAGCAGGCAGCGTCTGGCTCGGCCGCCTGCTGCAGCAATGGCCGAACGCGGTATGGCTGAACCCCGAAAATTCTAAGAACTGGGGCTACACCCATTCGATCGCGATGATCCGCGACATTTTCGGCGGCCGCATGTTCCCGCTGACGCTGGCTGGGCTCGAAGCCGCGACGAAGCAGCTTTCGAGGAAGCACTAGTTTTAGGAGGTGCGGGACTATCGCTTCACCAATCGTGGAAGTTGGCGCTGCCCCTCACTGTCCTGGCAGGCAGGTGAGGGGCAGCTCAGACGCTTGAAAGGCCAATGGAGCGAATCGACTTTGGAATGCCAGGCACTGGGCAGGTCTGTAACAAACGCCTATCTTCAGGCGAATATGAGGTTGCAATCAACAACGAGCCGGCAAGGCTGAGGAGATCAAATGGACACCCACACCTACCCCGTAACCCGCACCGACGCCGAATGGCGCGCCCGGCTGTCGCCGGAGCAATATGCCGTCATGCGCGGCCATGGCACCGAGCGGCCGGGAAGCTGCGCTTTGCTCTACGAGAAGCGCGCCGGCACATTTTCGTGCGTCGGCTGCGACCAGCCCTTGTTTGAATCCAAGCTGAAGTTCGAGAGCGGCACCGGCTGGCCGAGCTTCAACGATCCCGTGCCGGGCTCGGTCGAAAACACTGTCGATCGCAGCTACGGCATGGTCCGCACCGAATGCCACTGCGCCCGCTGCGGCAGCCATCTCGGCCATGTCTTCGAGGACGGCCCGCCGCCGACCGGCCTGCGCTATTGCATCAACGGCGTGGCACTGAAATTCGAGCCGGCGGCTTGAGTCGAAATTCGATTGAATGAATGAAAAGGGCGGCTGCGGCTGCCCTTTTCATTGCCCAGGTGGGAAACCCGGCGAACGCGATGGGCGCCCGTATCCGCGCTGTCAGACCACGACCGTCAGGATTAGCCACAATGTAGCGCCGAGCGTCATCAGCGAGGCCTTGGCGCCACCGGCCTTTTCCGTGGTTCGCCATACGGCAAAGGTCAGAAAGATGTTGTAGGGCACCGGCGCGAAATGCACCGCCAGAACCAGCGCGAGCGGCAGCTTCAGTCCGAGCAGGATGATCGCGGCCACCAAAGATGCGACGTTGAGCGCCGTGCCGACAAGAACAAGGTCGCGCCAGAACAGCCGGTCGAGCGGCACCAGGCCTTGCCAGCGGGAGCGGAAGAAGGATTCGACGCCTTCTGGCAACACTTGATATCTATCCCTGTCCCAGGACTTCTGTCACCGCGCGCTCGATACGCGAGCATTCGGTCACCAGCCAGTCGGTCATCGCTGGCCAATTGTCCTCGGCATAACAATTCACCCGCCACATCGAATTGATGCCGAGGCCCTCGCAACTCTGTTCCGGCCTGAGCTTCAGCCTGTCTTCGATATCAGGCTGGAACGGCTTCAACCGCGACCATGCTTGCGTGGCGCCGAACTTCTCGTTGCGGCCGAAAAAGACGCCGACATGGTTCTGCGCCGGCGCGACATACATGGAAAGGACCAAGGCGAAATCGGGCAGCCCGCGCTGCCAGAACCAGGGTCCGCGCCTTGCCATTAGAGCCCTTTCTTCCGGATGCCGCTCGGCGAACAGCGTCCAGAAGCCGCGCTGGCGGAATTCAGAGGCGCGGCGGGCGCCGAAATCGAATTCGCTCATGGTTCGATGCTCGCTCCAGCATCCTGCTCGGCCCGAGACTGTTTCGAAATTCGCTCTGGCGAGTCATTTGGTGGTGGTTTCGAGAACCGGAGCGCAGCGGACTTTTGAGTCCGTGAGCACAGTCCTACTGCGACGCAGTAGAACTGGGAAGCGCAGAAAACGCCATCAGATGGCCGCCGGAGTAGAATTTCCAGACAGTCTCTACACCATGCCGAGCGCGGCCTTATACAGATCGAGGATGGTTTCCTCTTCCTGCCGCTCGGCCTGGTCCTTCTTGCGCAGCCGGATGATCGTGCGCATCGCCTTGGTGTCGAAGCCGGTGCCCTTGGCCTCGGCGAACACTTCTTTGATGTCGTCGGAAATGGTCTTCTTCTCTTCCTCGAGCCGCTCTATGCGCTCGATGAAGGCACGCAGCTGGCCGGCGGCAACAGTCTGGCTGGTCTCGGTGATATCGTCGGCCATGTTTTTCTCCACATCGGTTTTGCGCCGCGACTCGGGATGCATGCAGCGGCGAATTGAGCGGGCTCGATGCCCGACCGGCGGCGGCGGGTCAAGCTGTTATCGATGATCGAACTGACGCTGCCGCCATGATGCGGACAGCCATCGCCAGGAAGGCACCAATTAGCTGAAGGCGATCAGCAGATCCTTGGCATCGATCTGGTCGCCGGCCTTGACCAGCACCTCGGCGACCGTGCCGTCACGCTCGGCATGCAGCGCCGTCTCCATCTTCATCGCTTCGATGGAAAGCAGCACATCGCCGGCCTTCACAGCCTGGCCGGCGGCCACCGAAAGCGCCGAGACGACCCCCGGCATCGGCGCGCCGACATGCGCCTCGTTGCCGGGCTCGGCCTTGCGGCGGGCTTTGGCGGCGGACGCGCCATGCGCCCTGTCGGGCACTTTCACGCGGCGCGGCTGGCCGTTGAGCTCGAAGAACACGGTGACCATGCCCTTCTCATCGACATCGCCGATGGCAAGGCACCGCACCACCAGCGTCTTGCCCTTCTCGATGTCGACGAAGATCTCGTCTTCCGGCTTCATGCCGTAGAAATAGGTGGGCGTCGGCAGGACGCTGACCGGGCCGTAGGTTTCCTGCGCACCGGCGAAATCCGTAAACACCTTCGGATACATCAGCCACGAGGCGAATTCGAACTCCGAAAGCTTGCGCTCGAGCTTCTCCTCGATCTCCTTGCGGCTCGCCTTGAGGTCGGCTGCCTTGAGCAGCGAGCCGGGCCGCACCGTGATCGGCTTGTCGCCCTTCAGCGCCTTCTTCTGCAGCGCCGCCGGCCAGCCGCCGGGCGATTGGCCGAGATCACCGCGCAGCATCGAGACGACCGAGTCCGGGAAGGCGATATCCCTGTCGGGATTTTCGACATCGGCGACGGTCAGGTCCTGGCTGACCATCATCAAGGCCATGTCGCCGACAACCTTGGACGACGGCGTCACCTTGACGATGTCGCCGAACATCAGGTTGACGTCGTGATAGGTCTGCGCCACTTCGTGCCAACGCGTCTCCAGCCCGAGCGAACGCGCCTGCTCCTTGAGGTTGGTGAACTGTCCGCCCGGCATCTCGTGCAGATAGACTTCCGACGCGGGTCCCTTGAGGTCGCTTTCAAAGGCGGCGTACTGGTTGCGCACCGCTTCCCAGTAGAAGGAGATGTTGCGGATCCATTGCGGGTCGAGGCCGGGGTCGCGTTCGGTGCCCTTCAGCGCCTCGACGATGGAGCCGAGACATGGCTGCGAGGTGTTGCCCGACAGCGAATCCATCGCCGCGTCGATGGCGTCGACGCCGCTGTCGACCGCCGCCAGCACCGTCGCCGCCGACAGGCCTGACGTGTCATGGGTGTGGAAATGGATCGGCAGGTCGGTCGCCTCGCGCAGTGCCTTGAACAGCACGCGCGCGGCGGAAGGCTTCAGCAGCCCGGCCATGTCCTTGACGGCGATGATGTGGGCGCCGGCCGCCTGCAATTCCCTGGCCAGGCCGACATAGTATTTGAGGTCGTACTTCGCCCGCGCCGGATCGAGGATGTCGCCGGTGTAGCAGATCGCCGCTTCGATCAGCTTGCCCTCGGCGCCGACCGCATCCATGGCGACGCGCATGTTCTCGACCCAGTTCAGGCAGTCGAAGACGCGGAACAGGTCGATGCCGCCGGCAGCCGCCTGCTTGACGAAATGCTGCACGACATTGTCGGGATAGTTGGTGTAGCCGACGCCGTTGGCGCCGCGCAGCAGCATCTGCAGCAGCAGATTGGGCGCAGCCTCGCGCACCAGCGACAGCCGCTCCCATGGATCCTCGGTGAGGAAGCGCATGGCGACGTCGAAGGTGGCGCCGCCCCAGCATTCGAGCGACAGAAGCTGCGGCAGGGCCCGCGCATAGGTGCCGGCGATCCCGGCAATGTCATGCGTGCGCATGCGCGTCGCCAGCAGCGACTGATGGCCGTCGCGCATCGTCGTGTCGGTGACCAGCACCTCTTTCTGGTCGCGCATCCAGGCGGCGAATTTCTGCGGTCCGAGCACGTCGAGCTTCTGCTTGCTGCCGCCGGGCACATTGCCGTTGAGGTAGGGCACCACGGGTGCGGCCGCATCAGCCTTCGGCTGCGGCCGGCCGCGAGTCTCGGGATGCCCGTTGACCGACACGTCGGCCAGATAGTTGATGAGCTTGGTCGCACGGTCCTGGCGCTTGACCTGCTGGAACAACTCCGGCGTCGTGTCGATGAACTTGGTCGTGTAGGAATTGTCGGCGAAGCTCGGGTGGTTGATGATCGCTTCGAGGAAGGTCAAATTGGTGGCGACGCCGCGGATGCGGAACTCGCGCAGCGCCCGGTTCATGCGGGCGATGGTCTCGGCTGGCGTCGGCGCCCATGCCGTCACCTTCTCCAGCAGCGGATCATAGAAGCGGGTGATGACCGCGCCCGAATAGGCGGTGCCGCCGTCGAGGCGGATGCCGAAACCCGTCGCGCCTCGATAGGCGGTGATGCGGCCGTAGTCCGGGATGAAGTTGTGCTCGGGGTCTTCCGTGGTGATACGGCACTGCAAGGCGTGGCCGTTCAGCCTTATGTCCTTCTGTGCCGGCACGCCCGATTCCGGCGTGCCGATGGCAAAGCCGTCGAGGATATGGATCTGCGCCTTGACGATATCGATGCCGGTCACCTGCTCGGTGACGGTATGCTCGACCTGGATGCGCGGGTTGACCTCGATGAAGTAGAATTTGCCTGTGTCGGCGTCCTGCAGGAACTCGACCGTGCCGGCACCTATATAGCTGGTCTCGCGGGCGATCTTCAGCGCATGACCGCAAAGCTCCTCGCGCTGCGACATTTCGAGATAGGGCGCCGGCGCCCGCTCGACGACCTTCTGGTTGCGGCGCTGGATCGAACAGTCGCGCTCGAACAGATGCACGGTGTTGCCATGCGTGTCGCCCAGCACCTGCACCTCGACATGGCGGGCGCGCTCGATCAGCTTTTCGAGATAGACCTCGTCCTTGCCGAAGGCGGCCTTCGCCTCGCGCTTGCCTTCCGTGACCTCACGGGCAAGGTCGGCCTCGGCGCGGATGGCGCGCATGCCGCGGCCGCCGCCTCCCCATGATGCCTTCAACATCACCGGGTAGCCGATTTCCTTGGCCAGTTTCTTGACCGCATCCATGTCGTCCGGCAACGGATCGGTGGCGGGAATGACCGGCACGCCGACCTCGATGGCGAGATTGCGCGCCGCGACCTTGTTGCCGAGCCGCCGCATCGTGTCCGGCTTCGGCCCGATGAAGGTGATGCCGGCCTCGGCACAGGCGTCGGCGAATTCGGGGCTTTCCGACAACAGCCCGTAGCCGGGATGAATGGCATCGGCGCCCGAAAGCCTGGCGACGCGGATCACCTCCTCGATCGACAGATAGCTTTCGATCGGTCCCATGTCCCGGGTCAGATGCGGCCCGCGTCCGACCTGGTAGCTCTCGTCGGCCTTGAAGCGATGCAGGGAGTACTTGTCCTCCTCTGCCCAGATCGCCACGGTTTTGAGGCCGAGTTCGTTGGCCGCGCGAAAGACGCGAATGGCGATTTCGGACCGGTTGGCGACGAGGATCTTCGTGATGGCCAAGGACTGGGCTCCAGCAACGGAAGGAAGAGAAATCGGCGCAATGATTAGCGTGAAAATGCTGCAGTGCAAACAAAATTGACGCACGTTTAAACCGATTGAAATGGAATCTTTGCGACAAAGTCGGTCGCATTCATTCGAACGCGTAAGAAAGTACTGCCGCTGCCATTCAAGGCATGATCATTTTCCGGCTAAAGGCCCCGCAGTATCGGCCTGCCGGACCTCTGAACGTGAGCGCGGCTCAAAAGAAAAATGCCCGGCGCGAGGCGCCGGGCATTCCTTGGAAATCGAGACTGACGAGCTTACATCTTCTGGATGTAGGTGTACTTGCCGTCGTCGCCCTTCTTCCATTCGTACATGACGTAGCCGGGCAGCGTCGGGTCGCCCTTGGCGTCATAGGACAGGTCGCCGAGCACGGTCTTGAACGGGCCGTTTTCATGCAGCGCCTTGGCAACTGCCTGCGGGTCGTTCGACTTGGCAGCGGTCGCTGCTTCGACGATCGCCTGCACGGCAGCGTAAGCGTAGAGCGTATAGGCTTCCGGCTCGAAGCCCTGCGCGCGGAACTTCTCGACGAGTTCCTTGTTGGCGGGGATCAGGCGCGGATCCGGGCCGAACGTGTTGAGCGTGCCCGCAACCGCGTCGCCCGCGATCGAAGCCAGCTCGTTCGACACGATGCCATCGCCGGAAACCAGCGTCGCCTTGAGGCCCTGGTCGGCCGCCTGACGGATGATCAGGCCGGCTTCGGTGTGCAGGCCGCCCCAATAGATGATGGAAACGCCGGCTTCCTTCATCTTGGCGATCAGCGCCGAGAAGTCCTTGTCGCCGACATTGATGCCTTCATACATGACTTCCGTCACGCCCTTGGCGTTCATCGCCTTCTTGGTTTCATCGGCAAGGCCCTGGCCGTAGGTGGTCTTGTCGTGCACGACGGCGATCTTGGCGTCCTTGAAGTTCGCGGCGAGATAAGCGCCGGCAATGCTGCCCTGCTGGTCATCGCGTCCGCAGGTGCGGAACACGTTCCACAAGCCGCGCTCGGTGAACTGCGGGTTGGTCGCGGCCGGCGTCACTTCGACGATGCCGTTTTCCGCATAGACTTCCGAAGCCGGGATCGAGACACCCGAGTTGAAGTGGCCGACCACGAACTTGACGCCGTCGCCGACGAACTTGTTGGCGACCGAGATGCCCTGCTTCGGATCGGAGACGTCGTCGCCGACTTCGAGCTTGATCTGCTCGCCGTTGACGCCGCCCTTGGCATTGATGTCGGCAACAGCCGCTTCCGCACCCTTCTGAAGCTGCGCGCCGAAGGCGGCGTTCGGGCCGGTGATCGGGCCGGCGACGCCGACCATGACGTCAGCCCACGCGGCGCCACCGAACGCGACAAGCGCGGTCAGGGCGACGGCGGACAAAAGTGACTTTTTCATTTAAACGCTCCCATTTACGGAGTGGGCGTGGATGAAGCTTTCATGCGATGCCCACCCTTATCGCAGAAAGCATAGTTTGCCGATTTTCAGGCACTTGTCACGCCGATTCAATTCCGAAGCGACGTTAATGATGAACGTCAACCTTTCGGTTTCCAGCTCAAGATTGAAGCTCTTTCGTAGAGCCAATTATACTGTGTGACCATCTGGTTGGTGCGCGTGTATTGATAGCCGACGAAGCCGAGGATCATCAGCACGATGGTGTCGACGATGTAGTAGTGCAGCGAGAACATCGTGCCGCCAAACAGCGCGTGATGGATGAAGCGGATACCGATGCCGAGGCCCAGCATATAGGCGAACAGCTGGATGAAGCTGCGCCATGTCTGGGCGCTGGCCTTGCCGGTCATCCAGGCCGCCCAGCCGCCCAGCAGACAGGTGACGAAGAAGAACTGCCAGATCGACGGCTCCTCGTAGAGAATGCCCTGCATGGTGAAGTCTCCTTAGCATGATCCCGAAAAGTTGCAGACTTTTCGGACAAAGATCATGCGACAAACAAACAACTTGGAGCGGAATACCGCATGCACACATTCCGCTCCAAACTCAGTGGTGTCCGCCTTCGAGATAGGCGGCGCGCACTTCCGGATTGGCGAGCAGTTCCTTGCCGGTGCCGCTCATCGTCACATTGCCGTTGACCATGACATAGCCGCGCGTGGCGAGTTTCAGCGCGCCGAAGGCGTTCTGCTCCACCAAGAACACGGTCAGCCCCTGCGTGCGGTTCAGTTCGCGGATGGCGTCGAAGATCTGCTTGACGATCAGCGGCGCCAGACCCAGCGACGGTTCGTCGAGCAAAAGCAGCTTCGGCCGCGCCATCAGCGCACGCCCAATCGACAGCATCTGCTGCTCGCCGCCCGACAGCGTGCCGCCGCGCTGGGCGATGCGCTCCTTGAGCCGCGGGAACAGCGTGAACACCTTCTCGACGTCCTCGGCATAGTGTTTGAGGTTGTCGAGGCTGGCGCCCATCTGCAGGTTTTCCATCACCGTCATGCGCGGAAAGATGCGTCGGCCTTCGGGCGACTGGGCGATACGCATGCGCGCGATCTCATGCGTCGGCATCTGGGTGATGTCGGTGCCGGCAAAGGTGATGGTGCCGGCGCGAGCGCGCGGCGCGCCGAAAATGGTCATCATCAGCGTCGACTTGCCGGCGCCGTTGGCGCCGATCAGCGCCACGATCTCACCCTGCTTGACGGTGACATCGACACCGTTCAGCGCCCGGATGTTGCCGTAATAGGTCTGCACGCCCTTGATATCGAGCAGCGTTGTCGCGGCCATCATTTACGCCCTCCGCGCGGCTTGGCTGTCGGGGTTTTCGCGGCCGGCTTGGCCGTGGCCCGCTCGGACGGCTTTCTTGGTGCGTTTTTGACCTTCGCATCGACCTGCGCCGCCTTGGAGGCGCCCTTCGACACAGTCACGCGTTCACCTTGACTATGGCCGACCGTGTCGGTCACCGGCCCGGCGAGATACGAAGACGACGTCCCCGGTCCATGCGCGGCATCAGGGCCGGTATCGAGCTGTTCGATGACGTCTTCGTCCCCGACCTCGGTCAGGACCGCCTCGACTTCCTCGTCGTCGACGCCGAGATACGCGGCGATGACGCGCGGATCGGTGCGCACCGATTGCGGACTACCGTCCGAGATCTTGCGGCCATATTCCAGCACCACGACATGGTCGGATATCTGCATGACTACCGACATGTCATGTTCGATCAACAGGATCGAGGTGCCCGTGGTGCTCTTGATATCGATCAGCAGTTCGTTGAGCGCCGCCGATTCCTTCGGATTGAGACCGGCCGCCGGCTCGTCCAGGCACAGAAGCTCCGGCCCCGTGCACATGGCACGGGCAATCTCGAGGCGGCGCTGCGCACCATAGGGCAGGTCGCCGGCCGGATCGTCGGCACGGTCGACAAGATCGGCCTTCTCCAGCCAGTGCTTGGCAAGCTCGACCGATTCGGCCGAGGCCTTGCGGTAGCTGCTGAAGCCGAACAGGCCAAGGATCGTATAGCCCGATGCCTTCATCAGCTTGTTGTGCTGCGCAACCAAAAGGTTCTCCAGGAGCGTCATGCCCGAGAACAGGCGGATGTTCTGGAAGGTGCGCGCCACCTTGGCGCGCGCCGGGATCTCATGGTTGGGCAGACGTTCAAGCAAATAGCTCGATCCGTCGTTCCGGTTGAGCGTGATCATGCCTTCCGACGGCTTGTAGAAGCCGGTGATGCAGTTGAACACGGTGGTCTTGCCGGCGCCGTTGGGTCCGATCAGCGCGGTGATCTCGCCGCGCCTGGCGGTGAAGGACAGGTCGCCGATGGCGACCAGGCCGCCGAACTTCATCGACAGGTGATCGACCTGCAGGATAGCGTCGTTCATGCCCGGATTGGTCCCCTGAATCGAGCTCGCATTCATCAGCCGTGGCCCTCCTTGGTGAATGAGCCAGAGACAGCTCTTCGCACCTTGAGGAAAGCGGTCGGTTCGCGACTGCCGACGAAGCCGCGCGGCTTCCACAGCATGACGATGACCATGGCCATGCCGAACAGAAGCATGCGGTAGAGTTCCGGGGTGAAGTCTGGCCCGAAGATCTGCTTGAGGAAGTCGAGTTCACGCAGCGCCTCGGTGCCGCCGATCATCACCATTGCGGCAACCGCTATGCCGACCAGCGAGCCCATGCCGCCGAGCACGACGATGGCGAGGATAATGGCCGATTCCAGGAAGACGAAGGATTCCGGGCTGACGAAGCCTTGCCGCGCGGCGAAGAAGGAGCCTGCGAAGCCACCGAACATGGCGCCTGTGGCAAAAGCCGTAAGCTTGGTTGTCGTCGTGTTGATGCCCAGAGACCGGCAGGCGATCTCGTCCTCGCGCAGCGCTTCCCATGCGCGGCCGACCGGCAGGCGCCGCAGCCGGATGGTGACGAAGGCGGTGAGCAGGCACAGGCCCAGGATCAGATAATAGAGGAAAATCTTATAGTAGGCGCCCGACTGGGCTATGTGCAGCACCTTGGCGATGTAGTTCGGGTCTGACACGTTGAACGACATCAGGCCAAAGAAGCTGACCTTGGGAATGCCGGAGATACCGGCCGACCCGTTGGTGACCTCGCGCCAGTTGATCAGCACCAAGCGGATGATCTCGCCGAAAGCCAGCGTCACGATCGCCAGATAGTCGCCGCGCAGGCGCAGCACCGGGAAGCCGAGCAGCACACCCCAGAAGGCGGCCATGGCACCCGCTGCCGGCAGGAGGATCCAGAACGACAGGCCGTATTGGGTGCCGAGCAGCGCATACGCATAGGCGCCAATTGCATAAAAGGCGACGTAGCCGAGATCGAGCAGGCCGGCGAGGCCGACGACGATGTTCAGACCCCAGGCCAGCATCACATAGATCAGGATCTGGATGCCGAAATTGTCGACCCATTTCAGCGAACCCTGCAGCCCACCGGTTATGGACCAGGCGTTCAGCGACAGCACCGCGACCACGAGGATCGGGTACAGCACCAGCGCCGTGATGCCCAACTTGGTGAAGTTGGCATGGATGAAGGCGCGGAAGTAGTAGATCACGCAAGCCAGCACATAGATGACCGCCAGGGCGCGCAGGAATTGCAGATAGCCGGCCGGCTCAGCTCCCACCCATCCGGCGAGAGAGTTGTTGAACACGAACAGCAGCACCGCGGCGATGATGGCCACGATGAAGGCCGGCAACTGGAAGAAGCGCGACGCCACACTGGCCGGCAGCAGGCCGGTGGCGACGTCGGTGATCTTCTGGTTGGCCAGGAAGGGCTGGCCATAAGCGACATAAAGAAACCGCCCGACAGCCGTGGCGATCACCACGGCGGCAAGCAGGCCCCAGCGCGTCGTCAGGACCAGCTCATTGGAAATGTTCTGACCCGTCTTCAGGCCGATGAACAGCACGAACAGGCCGAACGATATGGCGCCGGCATAAAGCGCCTCGCGCGTGGCGCGCTGCACGGGGGTGGCGACGGTGTCGCGCTCCGGAGATACGGTGACGGCCATGGTCTCAAACCTTTTCGACTTCTGGCCGGCCCAATATGCCGGAAGGCAGGAAGATCAGCACAATCGCCAGGATCGAGAACGCCGCGACGTCCTTGTAGTCGATCGAGAAATAGGCCGACCACATGCTCTCGATGAAGCCGATCATCAGCCCGCCGAGCACCGCACCCGGCAGCGAACCGATACCGCCCAGCACCGCCGCCGTGAAGGCTTTCACGCCAGGCGTGAAGCCGTCCGAGAAGGCAATGACGCCGTAATACATCAGGAACAAAGTGCCGGCGACCGCGGCAAGGGCCGCCCCCATGATGAAGGTGATCGAGATGGTGCGGTCGACATCGATGCCGAGCAGCGCCGCCATCTTGCGGTCCTGCTCACAGGCCCGTTGCGCCCGCCCAAGCGAAGTCCTGTTGACCAGATACCAGAACAGCGCCAGCAGCAGCGCCGTGACGACGACGATGATGATCTGCTTCAGCGACACGCTGATACCGTTGATGTTGTAGACTTGGCTGACCATCGGCGGGATCGGCTTGTTGCGCGGCCCCTGCGTCACCTGGACGAAATTCGACAGCGCGATCGACATGCCGATGGCGGTGATCAGCGGCGCCAGCCGGAACGAACCGCGCAGCGGCCGGTAGGCCACCTTCTCGATCGTCCAGTTGTAAAGGCTGGTGAGCAGCATCGCCACGATCATCATGACCAGCAGCGCCACCACAACGGGCACCGAATAGAACAGCGCGCCCAATGCGAGAAAGACGATCAGTGCCGTGAAGGCACCCACCATGAAGATATCGCCATGGGCGAAATTGATCATGCCGATGATGCCGTAGACCATCGTATAGCCGATCGCGATCAGCCCATAGATCGATCCCAGCGTCAGCCCGTTGATAAGCTGCTGGACAAAGTACTGCATGTGTACATGGCTCCCCTGGAATGTCGCCCATGCAGACGCATCCCTTTTCGTATTTCCCCTAGTCGTAAAGTTTCGAGCCCGGATTGCAACGTCATTTTTCAATCGTCATGCGTGTTTTCGCGGCACGCCGTCCGATTGCCCGTTTTCTCCCATCCGACCCCTGGACTATCGCGGACCCTACCATTGGCATAACGCAATGTCTTTGACGATTCGACCGCATCATGCGCCCCGTTTCGAAGAAATCGCCGTCAAAATTAGGTGATGAGAAGAATCGTTGCGTTGCTGACACGATCCGTTTTTCGTTCCGTTTCTTTCCCCAGGGTCAGGTTTCCCTTCACTTGACCACGAAACCATGCGCGAACGGATCGCGGTCATCGATGAAGATGGTGTTCAATCCGGTCATCCGTGCCCAGCCGCCGATCGAGGGTATGATGGCCGGTTTGCCGGCGACGGTGACGTCCTTTTCGACCTTGCCCTTGAACAGCGAACCGATGATCGATTCATGGACGAAGCTGTCGCCGGCCTTGAGCTTGCCCTTGGCATGAAGTTGCGCCATGCGCGCCGAGGTGCCGGTGCCGCACGGTGAGCGGTCGATCGCCTTGTCGCCGTAGAAGACGGCATTGCGGGCGTCGGCCCCGGCCACGGTCGGCTTGCCGGTCCACAGCATGTGCGACAGCCGGTTGATGTCCGGGTTCTCGGGATGCACGAAGGAATATTTTTCGTTGAGCCGCTGCCGCACCACCGGGCTCCAGGCGATGAAGTCGCCCGCCGAATAGTCGGCCATGTCGCGGTAGTTCGCCTGCGGCTCGACGATGGCGTAGAAATTGCCGCCATAGGCGACATCGACGGCGATTTCGCCGAGCTGAGGGCATTCGACCGTCAGCCCCTCGGCGTAGAGGAAGGACGGTACATTGGTGATGCGCACCTCCTCGACATAATCGCCGACCTGTTTGTATTCGGCGATGACCAGGCCGGCCGGCGTGTCGAGCCTGAGAACGCCTGGCGTCTTCGGTTTGATCAGCCCGTGCTCGATCGCCATCGTCACCGTGCCGATGGTGCCATGGCCGCACATCGGCAGGCAGCCGGAGGTTTCGATGAACAGGATGGCGATGTCGCAATCCTCGCGTGTCGGCGGATAGAGGATGGAGCCGGACATCACGTCATGGCCGCGCGGCTCAAACATCAGCCCGGTGCGGATCCAGTCATACTCGGCCAGGAAATGCGCCCGCCGCTCCATCATCGTCGAGCCCTGAAGCAACGGGCCGCCGCCGGCGACCAGGCGGACCGGATTGCCGCAGGTGTGGCCGTCTATGCAGAAGAAGGATTTCTTGGCCATGACGCTCCTCGAAAACAAAACCCGAAAAATCAAAATCGTTGTGGGCCGAAGGGGGCCAGATCGATCGGCGGAGTCTGCCCCAGGACAAGATCCCTGATCAACCGTCCGGTGGCTGCCGCCTGGGTCAGGCCGAGATGGCCGTGGCCGAAGGCATAAACCACCGACCGCTTTCCCGGCGCGCCGCCGATGACGGGCACTGAATCCGGCAGCGAGGGACGGAACCCCATCCATTCGCGCCCGCCCGAGGGATCGAGCCCCGGCAGGAATTTTTGCGCCTTCCGCAGCAGCGCCTTCGACCTGTTATAATTGGGCGGCCGCTCGATGCCGCCGAGTTCGACGGCGCCGCCGACTCGCAGGCCCGTTTCGAGCGGCGTGACGACGAAGCCATGGCCGGAGAAGATCAGCATCCGCTTCACGTCGAAGGCACTCGTCGGCAGCGTGGTGTTGTAGCCGCGCTCGGTCTCCAGCGGAATGCGATCGCCGAGCTGCCGCGCCAGCAGATGCGACCATGCGCCGGCGGCGACGACAAGGTGTCGGGCCTGCCTTGTCGTGCCGTCTGCCAACGTCAGTGTCGTACCATTCTGGTCCGCCGCAACTTGGCTGATCCGAGCCAGCTCAAAGCGGGCGCCCTTGGCCTGCGCATAGGCCCACACCGCCTTGCCCAGCAGTTTCGGGTCGGCGACCGTCTTCCATCCCGGCACGAACGTGCCTTTGATGAAGCGCGGCGAAAGCCCCGGCTGCAAGGCGGCCAGTTCCTCGCCCTCGACATGGCGGAAACCGATGCCGAAACGCTTACGCGCCGCCCAGCCGGGCAGCCCGGCCTGAAACTCGGCTTCGCTTTCGTAGAGCTCCAGTGAACCGTCCTCGCGCAGCATCGAGCGCGTACCGGAGCGATCGAGCAGGCCCATCCATTCCATTTCGGCGAGCTTCATCATGCTTGCCTGAGCGGCAAGGCTCGCCTCGTATTTTCCCGGTGCACCGGCGCGCCAGAAGCGGATCAGCCAGGGCAGAAGCTTCGGCAGATAGGCGGGCGGAATGCTGAGCGGGCCGAGCGGATCGGCCAGCCATTTCGGCAGCTGCCGCATCATGCCCTTATGCGCCAGGGGCAGCACATCGGAAAAGGCAAAGGCGGCGGCATTGCCGGAGCTCGTCTCCTCGCAGATGCCCGTCCTATCGAAGATCGTGACCTTGCGCCCCGCCTCGGCGAGAGACGCGGCGGCGCAGATGCCAATGATGCCGCCACCGATGATGGCGATGTCCAATATCTCGGTTGGCGCCGTCACGACCGGATGTCTCCAGGGTTGAGGGCTTTTGTCATCAGAGGGTTTATTCGGTCGGCCTGGGCGACCGCCCAACCAACGGTCTGATAAAACCCTTCTGCCTCCTTGGCGGCATTGACTTCAAGCTGCTCCAAGCCAAGGCGGTGTGCGTAGGTCTCGACTTCCTGCATAAGAATCCGGCCCAAGCCGCGCCGCTGCAGATCGGGTTCGATGGCAACAAGCCTGACAATGCCGAGGCGGGGACCGGCAACGTCCAGCCTCGCGGTCCCTACCGGCGCGCCGTCGCGCATGAGGAGCAATGGATGATTGCCAGCAAGACGGTCGTCGGGATGCTGTTCGTTGTAGCCATCCAAACCCCGATCCTCCCAAAGAACGCGCTTGCGAATATGGTGATATGCCGCCCAATCCCCATCGCTTTCGACGCGCTTGAGATGGATCCGGGACGGCATATATTTTCCTCAGAACGTTGGTAGCTTCGGCCGCACGGCGAGTGCATCCTTGATGATCTTCTCGACTGCCTTGCGGCGCTCTCCAGACAGTGGCTGGCGCGGCATGCGCACGCGGTCATTTGTGTTGATCGCGAACACTTCGGCAAGCTTGATGTTTTGTACCAGATAGGTCGAGACATCGAGATCGAGCAGCGGCCGGAACCAGCGGTAGATGGCGAGCGCCTCCTCGCGGCGGCCCTGCTTCATCAGCTGGTAGATGGCAACGGTCTCGCGGGGGAACGCGGTGACCAGTCCGGCCACCCAGCCGATGGCGCCGACCGACAGCGCCTCGAAGGCGAGATTGTCCACGCCGGTGAACAGGTCGTAGCGGTCGCCCAGGCGATTGATGATCTCGGTCGAGCGACGGATGTCGTCCGAGGATTCCTTGATCGCGACAAAGCGCTTGTCCGACGCCAACTCCTCCATCTGGTCGACGGTGACGTCGACGCGGTAGGCGAGCCGGTTGGAGTAGATCATGACCGGCAGGTCGCCGGCCTGCGCGACCGCGCGGAGCGCCGCGACAGTCTCTTCCGCATTGGTGTGGTAGATCGGGCTCGGCACCACCATCAGGCCGTTGGCGCCTTCCTTGGCGGCGCGCTTGGCAATGCTGGCGGCCTCGCGGGTGCCGGCCTCGTTGACGGTCAGCAGCACCGGCTTCTTGCCGGCGACTTTCTGCGCGGTCTTCAGCACCTCGATCTTCTCGTCGGGCGACAGCATCGGCCCTTCGCCGAGCGATCCGCAGACGATGATGCCGTCGCAGCCGGCCTCCATCTGCAGGGCAAAGCAGCGCTCCATCTCGGCATGATCGAGACGATCATCCGCGGTGAATTTGGTCGTGACGGCAGGAAAAACTCCGGTCCACATTGTCATTGCTCCATCTGATATATCAGCCATATATCTGTTAAGAAACTGCCTGTCAATACGGATTCCGTTATGATATATTCAAGATATATCAGGAGAGCGCGTTTGATATCCATGGAAGCAAGCATCCCAACCGAGCCGGCCGCGACCAGGGCCTACCATGTGCTCGAGCATATGATCGTCACGCTCGAACTCGCCCCGGCAAGCTTCGTCACCGAGGGCGCCTTGATCGACAGGCTCGGGCTTGGCAGGACACCGGTGCGCGAGGCGATCCAGCGGTTGGCCTGGGAAGGGCTGCTCGACGTGCGGCCGCGCGCCGGCATCGCGATCGCTCCGCTCCATCCGGGCGACTGGCTGCGCGTGCTCGATGCGCGCCGCGGCGTCGAGGTGGTCCTGGCCCGCTCGGCCGCCCGCTTCGTCACCCGCGAGGCCGCCGACCTGTTTCACGAAGCGGCGCTCGCCATGCAGAAAGCGGTGATCTCGGGCAACGTGCTTGCCTTCATCCAGGCCGACAAGGCGCTTGACGAAGCGCTGGCGTTGGCCGCCGACAACCCGTTCGCCGCCCGCCTGGCCGCCCCCTTGCAGACCCACAGCCGCCGCTTTTGGTTCCGCTACAAGGCCGACACCGGCCTTGCCGAATCCGCCGAGCACCATGTCGCGCTGATCCGCTCGATCCTTGACGGCGACGAGGAGGCCGCGGCCAAGGACGCCAAGCGCCTGATGGCGCTGCTGCGCGGCCATGCCGAGGTGGCCGCAACGCGCTGATCGAACGGTTCAGATCCCTTGCGCCGTCGCGGTGACGGTATTCTCCCATCCGTCACCGGTCGCGAAGATGCAGCTTCGGCCCTGCACGTCGGTCACCAGCATGGTCCATGTCCCGCTTGCCGAAACATAGACCTCGACAATGGCGGCTTGCCCGACCACACCGTAGCCGATCTGCTTTTGTTGAAAGGCCTGCGCCAATCCCGCGACAAGATCACTGTGGCCGCCGCAGATGAACTGCGCCTGTGCCGATGGCGTCGACAGCGCCAGTGTGGCGCCAATCGCGGCTATCCTGATCCATCGGAACGAAAATTTGTGTGCCATCTGGCACCTCCTTCGCCTTGGCGTTCCGGCAAAGGGAGGCACATGGGCAGCCTCAATATGCCGGGACGATCCAGGCCGGATTCGACGTCTTCATCACGTCACTCCTTCTGGTTTCCGGTCTGTCATCAGGGAATTCTATCGCATTCCCTGGAATCGATATGGTGAGGTCTCGATGCGAAAACAAGCATCCTTGCGGCGCGTTGCGAGGCGCAATCCGCGTCAAGCTTCCACCACGCGAAGCGCTGCCCATTTGAGCAGAGCGTCGAGAGCCGGACATAGCGCCTGTCCCCAATCGGTCAGGCAATACTCGACCTTCGGCGGCACCTGATGATGGACGATGCGGCGGACGATGCCGTCGGCCTCCATCTGCCGCAGCTGCTGGATCAGCATCTTCTGGGAGATCGCCGGGATGGCACGCTCGAGATCGGAAAAGCGCAGCACCTTGCCGCCAAACAGGTGAAACAGGATCACCAGCTTCCAGCGGCCTTCGAGGATGCGCAGCACGTTCTCGACGCCGCTCGCCGCCGACAGAGGCGTCAACGCTTCGCCCTTGCTTTCAGGCCTAACCTTACTTTCGGGTAAGTACCTTACTTTTCCGTCGGTTCTTGTCATTTTTTCAGTCTATCTCATTTTAGGAGCCGGACAAGGCCGCGGACCCTCGCGTCAACGGCCGGAACTGGAACCGGAGAGAAGCCATGACCGCAAAACTTCCGCAGCCGCTGACCGACTATTTCGCCGCCAAGAACAGGCATGACGTCGACGCCATGCTCGCCTCTTTCTCATCGGACGCCACGGTCAGGGACGAAGGCGAAACCCATCATGGTCCGGCCGCCATCCGCAGCTGGATGGAAGCAACGACAAGCAAATACCGGGTGGCCGTCGAGGTCGCCGACGCGACGGTCAATGGCGATGCGTGGCGGATTGCCGGCATCGTCTCGGGCAATTTCCCCGGCAGCCCGGCGACGCTCCGCTACGTCTTCACCCTGGCCGATGACCGGATCGCACGGCTGGAGATCGGCGCATGACCATCGCTCAGAAATTCACCGTCGACGATCAGGAATTTGCCGGCAAGCGCGTTCTGGTCACCGGTGGCACCAAGGGTGCCGGCGAGGCCATCGTTGCCAGGCTTTCGGCGGCGGGCGCGGCCGTTCTCACCACGGCCCGCTCGGCGCTTCCCGATGCGCTATCGCCAAAGCTGTTCGTGCAGGCCGATGTGAGTACTTTGGCAGGCACCGAAACAGTGGCCGCAGAGGTCATGGAGCAGCTTGGCGGCGTCGACATCATCGTGCACAGCGTCGGCGGGTCGAAGGGCCCCGGTGGCGGATTTGCCGGACTGACCGATCAGCTCTGGCAGGACGAACTCAGCCTCAACCTGCTGGCGGCAGTGCGGCTCGACCGCCTGCTTGTCCCGCACATGATCGAGCAAGGCTCCGGCGCGATCGTCCACATATCGTCGATCCAGCGCCGCCTGCCGCTGCACGAATCCACCATCGCCTATGCGGCGGCGAAGGCAGCCCTTTCCACCTACAGCAAGGCACTGTCCAAGGAGCTCGGCCCGAAAGGCATCCGCGTCAACACCGTGGCGCCGGGCTGGATCCACACCGCCGCTTCGGAAGCCATGGTGAAGCGATTGGCCGCCCATTCCGGTTCGGATGAGGAAACCGCCCGTCAGGGCATCATGGATGCGCTGGGCGGCATCCCAATCGGCCGGCCGGCATGGCCGCACGAAATCGCGGAACTGGTCGCCTTCCTTGTCTCGGACCGCGCCGCGGCGATCCATGGTGCCGAATACGTCATCGATGGCGGCACGATTCCAACCGTGTGAAGAAGATAGCGGGCACCCAGAAACGAAAAAGGCGGGATGAACCCGCCTTTCCGATATTCGAATGTTTTTCTGGCTCAATTCATCGTCGGGATGACGAATTCCGCACCGTCCTTGATGCCGGACGGCCAGCGCGAGGTCACCGTCTTGGTCTTGGTGTAGAAGCGGAACGCGTCCGGACCGTGCTGGTTGAGGTCGCCGAAGGAAGATGCCTTCCAGCCGCCGAAGGTGTAGTAGGCGATCGGCACCGGGATCGGCACGTTGATGCCGACCATGCCGACCTGGACACGGCTTGCGAAGTCGCGCGCGGCATCGCCGTCACGGGTGAAGATGGCGACGCCATTGCCCATCTCGTGGTCGTTGGCGAGCTTGATCGCGCTCTCATAGGTCGGTGCGCGCACCACCGAGAGCACCGGCCCGAAGATCTCTTCCTTGTAGATACGCATGTCAGCGGTGACGTTGTCGAACAGGCAGCCGCCCATATAGTAGCCGTCTTCATAACCCTGCATGGAGAAGCCGCGGCCGTCGACGACCAGCTTGGCGCCTTCCTTGACGCCGGTGTCGACATAACCCTTGACCCGCTCCAGGGCCTGCGCCGTCACCAGCGGGCCGAAATCGGCGGAAGAGTCGGTCGAAGGACCGACCTTGAGGCTTTCGACGCGCGGGATCAGCTTTTCCATCAGCCGATTGGCGGTGTCGTTGCCGACCGGGACGGCAACCGAGATCGCCATGCAGCGTTCGCCGGCGGAGCCGTAGCCGGCGCCGATCAGCGCATCGACAGTCTGGTCCATGTCGGCGTCGGGCATGATGATCATGTGGTTCTTGGCGCCGCCGAAGCACTGCACGCGCTTGCCGGCGGCGGTGCCGCGCGAATAGATGTAGTGGGCGATCGGCGTCGAGCCGACAAAGCCGATGGCCTTGATGTCGGGATCGTCGAGGATGGCGTCGACCACGTCCTTGTCGCCGTTGACGACGTTGAGGATGCCCGCCGGCAGGCCGGCTTCGAGGAACAGTTCGGCAATGCGCATCGGCACCCCCGGATCGCGCTCCGACGGCTTCAGGATGAAGGCGTTGCCGCAGGCGATGGCCGGCGCGATCTTCCACAGCGGGATCATCGCGGGGAAATTGAACGGCGTGATGCCGGCGACGACGCCGAGCGGCTGGCGCATCGAATAGACGTCGATGCCGGGGCCGGCGCCGTCGGTGAATTCACCCTTCATCATATGCGGCGCGCCGATGCAGACTTCGACCACTTCGAGGCCGCGCTGGATGTCGCCCTTGGCGTCGGCGATCGTCTTGCCGTGCTCGCGCGCCAGGATGTCGGCCAGTTCGTCATAGTCGCGGGCGACCAGTTCGAGGAATTTCATCAGCACGCGCACGCGGCGCTGCGGGTTCGTTGCCGCCCACTTCGGCTGCGCTGCCTTGGCATTCTCGACCGCCGCGCGCAGTTCCGCCTGCGAAGCCAGCGCCACCGTGCCGCGCACGGAGCCGTCCATCGGCTGCATGACATCCTGCTTGCGGCCGCTGGTCCCGGCGACATGCTTGCCGCCGATGAAATGACCGTAGTCGATCATGATTTCTCTCCCTTTGTTTGTGATGCCGCATTGTCCGCCTTTGGCCGGCGGATGGCAACGCGACGGAGAACGCAACCGTTGTGCGGAAAATAGATAACGATTGACGGGTGAGCATCAATTCCCGCAAATGATGAGGCCGCAAGATACATTTCAAGGATCGCCATGAACTGGGATGACGTCCGTATCTTCCTTGCCGTGGCGCGCGCCGGCCAGATCCTGGGCGCCGCCAAACGGCTGGAACTCAACCACGCCACAGTCTCGCGCCGCATCGCCGCACTTGAGGATGCGCTGCGGACAAAACTGTTTCGCCGGCTGACCACCGGCAGCGAGCTGACGCCGGCGGGCGAGCGCTTTCTCGACATTGCCGAGCGCATGGAGGGCGACATGATCGCCGCGCGCTCGACCGTTGCCGGTGAAGGCGACGATGTCTCCGGCACGGTGCGCATCGGCGCGCCGGACGGCTTTGGTGTCGCCTTCCTGGCCAAGCGCCTCGGCGCATTGACCGCGCTGCACCGCGAACTGACGATCCAGCTCGTGCCGGTGCCGCGCTCCTTCTCGCTGTCGCGCCGCGAGGCGGACATCGCCATCACCGTCGAGCGGCCGACCGAAGGCCGGCTGGTGGCAGGGAAGCTGGTCGACTACTCGCTCGGCCTGTTTGCCTCCCGCGCCTATGTCGAGGTGCATGGCCTGCCCAGAACCGCTGCCGACCTTGGCCAGCACACCCTCATTGGCTATGTGCCGGACCTCATCGTCAGCCCCTCGCTCGACTATGCCGCAGAATTCAGCGCGGATTGGCGCACCAGCTTCGCCATATCCTCGGCGCTCGGCCAAGCCGAGGCAGTGCGCTCGGGCGCCGGCATCGGCATCCTGCACACCTTCGTCGCCCGCTCGATGCCGGAACTAGTGTCCGTCGATGCCGTCGCGCCCATCCGTCGCGCCTACTGGCTGGTCTATCACGAATCGGTCAGGCCGCTGCGCCGCGTCCAGATCGTCGCCAGCTTCATCACCAAGGCGGTGGAGCGGGAACGGGGCCTGTTCGTTTAGCTGTGCCGCCTTTTCCTTGCCACAAAACCGGCGAGTGTGGCATCAGGCGTGCGGTCACCGCGTAGGGACATCCTTCAGAAAGCTGGCGCGGATAAACATGCGAGCCGTTCTTGCCATCCTGCCGCTGCTTTTCGTTTCCGCTTGCGCCAATCCGTGGACGAAGGTCCCGGAGGCCGAATTGCCCAAGCCGATCCGCAACGCCATGGCGCGGCCTTCGCCTTTCGTCTTCGGCAATTATTGCGGCCCCGGCACCCGCACAGGCGATCTGTCGGCCCGGCCGGTCAACCGCCTCGACGCGGCCTGCCAGACGCATGACGCCTGCTACATCGCCCGCCACAACCATTGCGACTGTGACGGCGCCCTCATCGCTTCGGCCAAAGCGATACGCGACGACAAGACAGCGCCGCGCAAGATGCGTGGCGAGGCCGAGCTGCTGATCGCCACTTTCGCCATTCCCGTCTGCAAGGTCTTCCCGCGGGGCTTCATGCCGCCGCGCGACCCGGCCCAATTGAGCGCCCTGAAGGCCGGAGCGGCCGGGTGAAGGGCCGCACAGCCATCGCCATCGTTCTGCTCGGGCTGACTGTCCTTGCCGGCTGTGCCGACGCTGGCCGCAATGCCTGCGACGTCCTGCAGGGCCAGACGGCCTGCGCGCGACCCTCGCTGTCGGCGAGGACGCCCGGGCCGCAAGTCGCCGCCGCGCAGTTTTTCGGCGACGCCGCAACAAGCGACTACGAAAAGCGGTTCCTGGCGCTGCTTGCCCACCACCAGCTCGGCGCCATGGACCGCGCCAACGGCACCGGCCCTTTCGGTCACGACCGCTATGAGATCCGCAACAGCGATTTCCAGGCGACCTACCGGACACTGGAGCAATTGGCCGGGCCGGTCGCCGAGACGCATCTGCCGCCGGCCGGCGCCAGCAGCGGCGAGGGCCATTTCGACGGCCGTTGGCGGGTGTCGCGGCAAACGCTCTACATCGATGCGGCAGCCCGGCCTTCGGCACCGAAGATCTTCGATTTCTCCGGCCTGCAGGCACGCAGCATCGAGATCGTGCTGCGCCAAACCGGCAAGCAGCCGACCGACATCGAGGGCACATGCGACGGCACGCTGGCGATCCGTGCCGGCGGCGGTTCACGCACTATCGCCACGGGCACGGCATTCCGCTTTCGCCTGTCCGGCGAGGACAACACGGTCAGCCTGTTCCCGAGTGACCGCCTGAACCGCTGCGTGCTAAGAATCCGCTCCAGCCTTGTCCCGGTTGGCGCGCCGCTCACCATCCGGCGCGAAGAGACCGCCGACCCGGTGCTTGCCGCCTTCGACAGTCGTTACGAGCGTTGTCCAACGCCCGACCCCACTGGCCTCGACCCCCTCAGCCGCGCCTTCTACGCCAGCCGCTGGCTGTCGCAGACCTGCGCCTTGCCGATCGGGAAGCCGCGCCTGCTGCGCAAATCGCGCGACGGCTTCAACGCCAAGGTCGAGGCACTGATGGGAGCGCCGCTGTCCAACAGCGCCATCGACAAGGGCGACCCGGAACTGCCGCTCGACTTTTCCAAGGCGCCAAGGCTGAAGCTGATCTATCTGTCGTCGCTGGAGTTCAAGGCTGACTTCTCCGGCCGCATCATCGAACGGCTGATCCGTCATCATGCGGCGCTTGGCACCAAGGTGCGTATCCTGGTCACCGACGTGCTGGAGCGCGACAAGGACGACGCACTGCTGCACCGGCTGGCCGCCGAATTCCCAAATGTCGAGCTGCAGGAATATCGCTGGCGGGCGGACCATGGCGCGCCGATCGACGAGCAGATCTCACAACTGCACAAGGTCCATCACGTCAAGATGCTGGCGACGCTTGCCGACGATCCCGCGCGCTCACGCGCCATCATCGGCGGCCGCAACATCCATGACGGCTTCCTGTTCCACCAGCCGATCGATCTGTCGCGCTATCCCGATCTTGAGCAATACGGCAAGACCGACGGGTTCTCGCTGAACTACTATTCGAACTGGAGCGACTTCGACATCGAGTTCGCCGATCCGGCCACGGTCGAGACGCTCGCCGCGCATCTTTCGACAGTGTGGCTGCGCGACGCCGACGCCAATCTGGCGCGTCCTTTCTCCATTCCGGTCCGGTCCGACGGCGCTCGCCCGTGGGGCACGGCACGGCACTTCATCTCGGTGCCCTACGAGGATGGGCATGCGCTGGAGGATTATTTCGTCGAGCTGGTCGACGCCGCCCAGAACCATATCCAGATCGTCAATCCCTACCTTAACCTGACGCCGAAGCTTGGCCTCGCCTTCGACCGGGCACTCGCGCGCGGTGTCAGGATCGACATTGTCGGGCGCATCGATCTCAAGGGCGATATTGGCGGCAAGTTCCTCACCGCGCTCAACAAGCTGTTCGTCGAGAAATATGGCGACCGCATCAACATCCGCGAGTTCAAGGCGCCGGATGTGGTGCTGCATTCCAAGATCATGATGATCGACGAAAGGCTGGTCGCCATCTCGTCGGTCAATCTCAACAACCGCAGCTTCTTCCACGATTCGGAGAACGGCATGATGGTGCTCGATCCGGCCTTCTACATCAGGATGAAGCCGATCTATGACGACTATCTCGCCCACTCGAACCCGGTCGCCACCAATGTGACGATCCCGTGGGCCTATCGGCTGCTGTTCGATGAGGACTGGGTCAGGCAAGCATTCTGACCAACGCTCGCCCTACCGCAGATAGCGCTCCTGCGCGAGGTCGCGGACATCGATGTCCGGCACCCGGCTGGAGATGATGTCGGCCAGCACCTTGCCCGAGCCGCAGGCCATGGTCCAGCCGAGCGTGCCGTGGCCGGTGTTGAGATAGAGATTGGAAAGCTCGGTGCGGCCGATCAGCGGCGGACCATCCGGCGTCATCGGCCGTAGCCCGCACCAGAAGGTCGCGTCCCGCATCGCACCGGCGCCCGGAAAGAGATCGCCGACCGAGTGTTCCAGCGTACGGCGCCGCGATTCATGCAGCCTGAGGTCGAAGCCGGAAATCTCGGCCGTGCCGCCGACCCGGATGCGGTCGCCAAGCCGGGTGATCGCCACCTTGTAGGTCTCGTCCATCACCGTCGAAACCGGTGCCGCGGCGGCATCCTTGATCGGCACGGTGATCGAATAGCCCTTGACCGGATAGACCGGGATCGGCCGTTTCACCCTGCGCATGAACCCTGCCGAATAACTGCCCAGCGCCATGACATAGGCGTCGGCGGCTTTCCAGCCTTTGCTGGTGCTGAGATTGGCGATGCGGTTGCGGCTGCGGATGACACGCCAGATCGTCACGTCGTATTCGAACTTGACGCCGCGCGCCACACAGAGCTCGGCCAGCCTGTCGGTGAACATCTTGCAATCGCCGGTCTCGTCGTGCGGCAGCCTGAGGCCGCCGACGAACTTTTCGCGCACCCCGGCGAGGCCCGGCTCAGCCGCGATGCAGCCGTCCTGGTCGAGGATCTCGTAAGGCACGCCATACTTCTTCAAAACCTCGACATCGCCGCCGGTGCCGTCGAGTTGCTTTTGCGTGCGAAACAGCTGCAGCGTGCCTTGGGTGCGTTCGTCATAGGCGATGCCTGTTGCTTCGCGCAGCGCCTTCAGCGTGTCGCGGCTGTATTCGGCCAGCGGCACCATGCGCGCCTTGTTGATCGCATAACGCTCGGCCGTGCAGTTGCGCAGCATCTTGATCAGCCATGTCCACATATGCGGATCGAAGGCAGGCCGCACCACCAGTGGGCCATGCTTCATCAGCAGCCATTTGATCGCTTTCAGCGGAATGCCTGGGCCTGCCCATGGCGAGGCGTAGCCGGGCGATATCTCGCCGGCATTGGCGAAGCTGGTTTCCAGCGCCGGGCCTTTCTGGCGGTCGAGAACCGTCACCTCGTGGCCGGCCTCGGCAAGAAAGTACGCCGTGGTCACCCCGATGACGCCACCGCCCAGCACCATGATCTTCATCGTTCACTCCTTGCCGCGCCGCGCGTCCTTCAGGACACCTTGGACGCGGCCACCATTTCCGATTTGCGCATGCTCCCCGGCGAAAATCGATGCCGATTTTCGGGGCCATGCACTGTTGCCATTTCACGCCGCCGTAGGACCGGGGTCGTCATCGCCCTCTGTCTGCCGCATTCCGGCCTTCTCGCCAAGAGGCCGCCAATCGGCTGCGGCGCTGTAGACGAGCGTGAGCCCATGCGGTCGTCGCACCTCGGCTTGGGATTTCTCCCTGACGGCCCGCCGCGCGGCCTCCGGCTGGTAGAGCACGGCCGCGATCAGGATCGACTCACGCCTGCCGTCGGCCTGTTCGATCGATGCCGCCTGGCCCTCGGCCATGCCAAGCATGCACAGCCCCCGCCTGGTCGTGATCGACAGGCTGGAGCCGACCGGTCCGCGCACCTCGTTCTGCACCAGGGTTCGGGTCTCGGCAGGGCCGGCATCGATGCGAAACACAACCCTGCTGTTCAGCGTAACGATATCGGGTTCGACCGAATCGATCGGAACCACATCAGCTTTAGAGAGCTTGTCTGCAAGCATAGGAACGATCGGATCCGCGAAAGCCCGCCGATGCTCCAGCATGATCTCGAGGACGGCGAAGTCCTTCGTCGTCAGCCAGCAATTCGTGCCTGTCATCGCCGCCTCCATGATCAGGACCGCTGCTGGCCGGACGCGGGCGTGTCGACGGCTTCGACCCTCAACGACAGCTCCCGGCCGCCACGACTGCTCCAGCGCACTACCTCCCCGACCGAGGCGCCGATAAGCGCTGTCCCCATCGGCGTCAGCACCGAAATCCTGTTTTCACTGATGTCGGCATCGCCGGGATAGACCAGCGTGATGCGCTGGGTGTCATCGCCATCGGTGCGGATTGTCACGGTCGAGCCCATCCGCACCACGTTGGCCGGCATGGAAGCCGCCGCAGTGATGACGGCCCGATCCATCTCCGAAAGCAGTTCTTCGGCTGTCTCGGGCACGCGGTCGAGCGACGCCCGCGCCAGGCCCGTCAGCCTGTTGTGGTCGGCATCGCTGACCAGAAGCCGGCTCGGTGGATGCAATCCCGTTGCATGTTGCATGGCAAACCTCATGAATTGGCGCATCGAACAGATGCGTGCCTGCCGCCGTACTGGACAGCGGCTTGATGAAAGCCGGCAGCCGCGAGGGCCGTCTGGCTCGGGAATGATGATGTCAGGTAGAAATGCCCCGGTTCGGACGGACGCCAAAAGGCGACCGCGCCGGGGCTACGATCCCGCGATCGGGCAGACCCTGAACAAGGTTCTGATATAAGCGAGGTTGCTCATGCCCAGAGCCTTGCCGACAGGCGTCCTCTTGTCAAGCGCGGCCAAAGCGCTCAACCGCCGACATAGCGCCGATGAAAGCGCGGGCCGAGGCTGGTCAGTATCTCGTAGCCGATGGTGCCGGCATGGCCGGCAGCGTCATCGACGCTTTGTGAGGGACCGAGCAGTTCGACGAGATCCCCCTCGCGGAGCTTGCCGGACGGCAACGCGGAGATGTCGAGAATGATCGAATCCATCGACACCCGCCCGAGGAAGGGCAGGCGCGCGCCCTCGAACCAGGCCGCGGACGCCGCGCGTCGGTGCCAGCCATCGGCATAGCCCAGCGAGATCGTCGCGGCAGCGAGCGGAGCCACCGTGTGGAATGTGTGGCCATAGCCGACACCGACGCCGGCCTCCAGCATGCGTGTCTGAACGACCTTGGCCTCCAGCCGCACGACCGGCAGCATAGGGTTCGGCCTGGCCGGTGTCGGATTGATGCCGTAGAGGGCGGCGCCGGGGCGTGCGAGATCGTAGTGAAAGCGTGCCCCAAGAAAGATGCCGGACGAATTGGTGAGCGAGGCCGGCGCCTCCGGCAGCATTGCACGCAGCCGCTCGAATGCCAGTCGCTGCCGCTCATTGGCCGAATGCTCCGGCTCGTCGGCGCAGGCCAGATGGCTCATCACGAAACGGATGTCGATGCCGTCGAAGGCATGCGGATCGGCCGCAACCCGCTCCACATCCCGGGGCGCCATGCCGAGCCGCGACATGCCGCTGTCGACCTGGATTGCAGCCGGCAGTTTCCAGCCGGCACGGCGTGCCGCCGCACGCCAGGCCGCCAATTGCTCCACGCTGTTGATGACGGCGCAAAGGTCCGCCGCCACGGCGTCCGGCTCGGCGCCAGGCGGAATGCCGTTCAGCACGAATATGGCAGGGCCCGGCCCAACCGAGCGGCGCAAGGCGACGCCCTCGCCCAGCAGCGCGACGAAGAAAGTGTCGCAGCCTTCGCGAAGCAGCGCCGCCGCGACCTGGCTGGCGCCAACGCCGTAGCCGTCCGCCTTGAGCACGCCAGCGCAGCGAACATCGCCCAACCGCGCTTTCAGCCGCCGGTAGTTTTCACGGATCGCACCGAGATCGATGGTGAGGATGGCTCCCGCCACCGCTTCGCTCGTGTCAGCGATATCCCTGGGCAGCGACCTCTTGGGGACGTCGTTCATGGCGACCCTTCCAATGCATGTCGCCCAAAAGGTGCGACGCGCCTTAATGCATGTCGCCCAAAAGTGACCTCGGTTTTGGGAGAACGACATGCATAAAAACAAAGACCTAAAGCGGGTCGCCTGAATCCGTTCAGACGCGACACGCTTTAGTGGCGGATGGACATCAATAGGACCGCCGGGCCGGCACGGCAACCGCGGTCCCTTCGCGTCGGTTATTGCACCAGATGCCGGAACGCCGCCACCACATCCTCATAGACATGGCGCTTGAACGGCACGATCAGGTCGGGCAGATCCTGCATGAGCCGCCATGCCCATTTGTCGAACTCGGCGGTGTGGCCGCCCGGCGGCGGATTGATCTGGATCTCGCTGACATCGCCGTGGAAGCGAAAGGCGAACCATTTCTGCGTCTGGCCGCGATAGCGCCCCTTGAAGGCGATGCCGACGAGATGGTCCGGCAAATCATAGTTGATCCAGTCCGGCGCCTCCGCCAGCAGCGAGACGCCGCGCATGCCGGTCTCCTCATAGAGCTCGCGCTCGGCCGCCTGCAACGGCTCCTCGCCCTCGTCGATGCCGCCTTGCGGCATCTGCCAAAGCTGCGTCGTGCCGGCAAATTCGCTGTCCGGTTCGGCAATGCGATGCCCGACCCAGACCAGGCCCTCGGCGTTGAGGATCACCAGCCCGACACAGGGCCGATAAGGCAGCGTTTCGCGGTCGACTTTCTTCGTCTTTGCCATCAGCCAATCTTCCAATCTGTTTTCCGATGGCTAGCCTTTTTGCGGATCAATCGCCACCGCCGAAATCGGCACGATCTCGATGCCGCGCTTCTTGGCCTCGGCCACCCAGGACGACACGGTGTCGACCGTCAGGTCGAAGGCCGAGCCGATGCCGACGGCAGAGCCTTTCGCACGCGCGGTCGCCTCCAGGCTGTCGAGCTTCTTCAGGATTTCACCGCGATTCTGCACGGCGTCGATCGCCATGTCACCGGAGACGAAGGGTACGCCGTCCTTCAGCGCCAGGTCCGGCGCCAGGCTGCGCGCCGACGAACCGTCGTCGATATAGGCGAGGCCGCGTTTGCCGAGCTCGGCCATGAATGGCTCCATTGCCGTCGCATCGGCGGAAAAGCGGGCACCCATATAGTTCATGACGCCGGTATAGTTCGTCGTCCGCGACAGCGCCCAGTGCAGGTTTTTCAAATTCTCGTCCGCGCTCGCCGCCACCGTCAACGTGTTGCGGCCAGGATTGACATTGGGATAGTCGAACGGCTCGAGCGGCACCTGCATGACGACCTCATGCCCGCTTTGCCGTGCCGCCTGCATCCAGCGGCCAATGCTGTTGCCTTGCGGCGCAAAGGCCAGCGTCACTTCCGCCGGCAGCTTGGCGATCGCCGCCTGCGTGCCGGTCTGCGACACGGCAAGCCCACCGATGACGATCGCCACGCGGGCGCCTCGCGACCCGGACCACGGCCGCGCATAGACGTCGAACGGCCGTCTGCCATCGGCGGCGCGCACAGGCAAAGGTCCGGTGTCGCTGGCCTCGATCAGCGCCTTGTCTGGAATATGCGCGATCTTCAGGTTCTGGCCGATGGTCGACGGATCGCGAATGACGATCGCCGCCCTGGGCGGGCCATCGCCCTCTTCCGTCTGCACATGGATGATCTGCGGCCCACCTGACTTTGTCGGCGTCCCGTTGGCCGGCGCCTCCGGCTTCGGCGCCGCCACCGGAGCCAAAGCGGACGGCGCGGCGGCAGGCTCGGCCGCAGGTGTCACTTTCGGCGTTGAAACGGCAACCTCTTGCGGCTTTCGAAACGGCTTTTCCCTGAGCGCGATCGCGCCGGAAACGCCAATCGCCACCAGCACGACCGCGGCCGCCATGATCGCACCGCCGCTGACCTTGCCGGCGGCGCGCGGCGACCGGACAGCCTGTCCGAGCGGGCGTTCGATGTCCTTGCCGATATCAGCCAAGCCAAATCCCCGGGCGCATGGCTCCGAAGACGAAACCGCTTCGAAAAGACATGCGCGAATTCATCAATCCTGGCGCACCCCGGCGCCCTGTTTGGGGCTTCGCCTCGCCCCCGAATCAAACTGCCGGAACCTTTCGGTCCCGGCAGCATCGCATTGCTTCCATCAGGCGGCCAGACCTGTTCTCGGTCGCAACCCCTACTGGTTGAGAACGGCCTTTTGCGGATTGGGCGGGAAGGACGGATCGGTCTTCTGTCCGCGCAGCAACTGCTCGGCATAGATGAGCTGCAGGTCGTCCTTCGGATCCGGCGGCACATAGGCCGCCGACCCCGAACCGGTCGTGCTCTCGTCGGCGCCCTTGATATGGCCCTTGAGGTCGGATTCACCGCGCGTCAGGTCCCTGCCCTGCAGTTCCGGCGGCAGCGGCTGGTCGACCTTGATGTCGGGCGTGATGCCCTTGCCCTGGATCGACTTGCCGGACGGCGTGTAATAGAGCGCCGTCGTCAGCCGCAGCGCGCCATTCTCGCCGAGCGGAATGATGGTCTGCACCGAACCCTTGCCGAAGGACTGCGTGCCGACCACCGTGACACGGCGCAGATCCTGCAGCGCGCCGGCGACGATTTCGGACGCACTGGCCGAACCGCCATTGACCAGAACGATCATCGGCTTGCCGTTGATGTCGTCAACCTGCTTGGGCTTGGCGTCGAAGCGAGTGACGTCCTTGGGATCGCGGCCACGCGTCGAGACAATCTCGCCGCGGTTGAGGAAGGCATCGGACACGCTCACCGCCTGGTCGAGCAGACCACCGGGATTGAGGCGGAGATCCAGAACGTAGCCCTTGAGCTTGTCGTCCGGCACCTGCTTCTTGATGGTGTCGATCGCGTTCTCGAGGTCGTCATAGGTCTTTTCGGTGAAGGAGGTGATCTTCATGTAACCGATGTCGTTCTCGACCCGGAACTTGACCGCCTTGACCTTGATGATGTCGCGCACGACCGTCAGTTCGATCGGCTTGTCGGCGCCCTGGCGCAGGATGGTGAGCTTGATCGGCGTGTTGACCAGGCCGCGCATCTTGTCGACCGCGTCGTTGAGGGTCAGGCCGCGAACCTCTTCGCCGTCGATCTTGGCGATATAGTCGCCAGCCAGCACGCCTGCCTTGGCGGCCGGCGTGTCGTCGATCGGCGTGATCACCTTGACCAGGTCGTTCTCCATGGTGACCTCGATGCCGAGGCCGCCGAACTCGCCCTTGGTCTGGACGCGCATGTCCTGCGCCTGCTCGGCATTCATGTAGGAGGAGTGCGGGTCAAGCGAGGCAAGCATGCCGTTGATGGCGTTCTCGACCAGCGACTTGTCGTCGGGCGGCGTCACATACTGTGCCCGCACACGCTCGAAGATATCGCCGAAGATCGCCAGTTGCTTGTAGGTCTCCGACCCTGCAGCATTCGCCGCCGAGCCGGGTGTGCCATAGACAAGGCTCATGGCGGACGCGCCCATCAGCGCACCGGCAAACAGAAGCGACAGTTTCCGCATTATTCACGTCCTTCCAGAAAAACGGTCCGCCCACCATGGGGCCGGATCGACGGGTTTTCCATCCTTGCGGAACTCGACATAGAGTTCCGGCGTGGCATTTCCATTGTTCGAAACCGAGGTGCTCGCCACCCGGGCCTCTCCCATCGCGCCGATCGGCTCTCCTGCGAGCACTGACTGACCGGTCGCGACGCTGATTCTGCTCATCCCCGCCAAAACGACATGATAGCCGTCGCCTGCGTTAAGGATCAAGAGTTGACCATAAGAGCGAAACGGCCCCGCATAAAGCACATTCCCATCCGCCGGCGCGGTGACGATGGCTCCCGATTGTGTCGCAACCATGTCGCCAAGCATCACCGCGCCGTTACCGTCATCGGCGCCGAATCGCCGCTTGATGCGGCCGGTCACCGGCAGCGCGATCTGTCCCTGCAGCGCCGAAAAGGGTGCCGCGGCGGCAAGTTGGTTGCCTTCCGGCACGGGCAGCGACGCCAGTTCCGCCGAAGCCGATGTCTTGTCGCCGTCCGCCGTCTTCTGCTCGGCGGCCTTGGCCGCATCGGCAGCCTTGCGGCTCTTGTCGGCCTGCGCTTCGAGCGATGCGATCAACTCTTTCAGGCTGCCGGCCTTGGCCGCCAGCGCCTCGGATCGCTGCTTTTCAGCGGCCATTTGCGTCTGCGTGTCGGTTTCGAGCTTCTGCTTGGCCTCCAGAAGCATGCCGAGCCGCTTCTTTTCCGCCGCCTGGTCGCCGACCGCCGCCGTCAGCCGCGCCCGTTCGGCCTCGATCGAGGCCGTGACCCGCGACTGCTCCTTGAGATCGGCGAGCAGGCTATCCGTCTGCTGACGGAGTTCCGGCACCACGGCACCGAGCAGGATGGCGCTGCGCACCGACGACAGCGCGTCCTCCGGCTTGACCAGGATCGCCGGCGGCGGGTTCAGCCCCATGCGCTGCAGCGCGCCCAGCACTTCGGCCAGCACGTCACGCCGCGCCACCAGCGAGGCGCGGATCTTCTCTTCCTGGCCCTTCAGCCCTTCCAGCCTGGCGCCGATGTCCTCGATGTCCTGGCCGAGCTTCTGCTCGGTCATCGCCGACTGGATCAGTGCGGCGGTGATCGAGGCGTGATCCTTCTTGATCGTCGCGATGTCGGCGGAGAGCTTGGCCAACCGTTCGGAAGATAGCGTGATCTCCTTCGAGACCCGTTCGTATTCGGCGCGGCTCTGGTCCGGATCGGGAGCCATGTCGAGCGTGTTTTCGGCCCGCCCCACATGCAGCGACAGCACAAGCACCGCCGCCGCGATGCCGCAGCGCGCGCGCCATGAGCCCGTTCTCGATTTCCAGCCTTCAGACATCCGGCGTCGACTCTATCCGCGGCTTCGTTAACGAACCATCAACCATGTTTGAAGGCCCGTTCCCGAATGCATGTCGCCCAAAACTGGTCCCGGTTTTGGGAAAACGACATGCACACCAAAGCTCCAATCTGGCGCTGCATTGGGGCGGAAATCCGGGCAGGTCGCGCCAATTCACCGGTTAAGATCGATGGTAGGGATGTCCCGAAAGGATGGTGGCCACCCGATAAAGCTGCTCGCCCAGCATCACGCGCACCAATTGGTGCGGCCAGGTCAGCAATCCGAACGACATCACCAGTTCGGCCTGGTCGCGCAGCGACTGATCGTGGCCGTCGGCGCCGCCGATGGCGATGACCAGCGCCTTGCGTCCGCCGTCACGCAACAGGCCGAGGCGCCCGGCGAAATCTTCCGAGGAAAAGCTTTTGCCGCGTTCGTCCAGCAGGATCAGCGCGGTGCCCGGCTGCAACTGCGTCTGCAGCTTCTGGCCTTCCTCGCGCCGCCGCTCGCTTGCGGTCTGGCCGCGCCCCTCGGCGATCTCGGCAATGCCGGCAAATTCAAGCCCCACCGCCGGGCCGCTCTTGGCGAAGCGCTCGAAATAACGGTCGGCGAGCAGCTTCTCGGGGCCGGCTTTCATCCGGCCCACGGCATGAACTGATATCTTCATCCTTGCCTCTGTAAGCCGCTAACGCATGTCACCAAAAGTGTGAACCAGTTTCGGGGCAACGACATGCATCAAAACAAAGGCGGCTTAGTGAAGGGTCTCTTCCTCGAGATCCGGCGCCTGCCACATCTTTTCAAGATTGTAGAATTCGCGGACTTCAGGGCGGAAGACATGGACGATGATGTCGCCCGAATCGATCAGGACCCAGTCGGCGCCTGCCAACCCCTCAACGCGCGCCATGCCGAGCCCGGCATCCTTGAGCGCTTTGAGAAGATGATCGGCGACAGCCGCAACATGACGGTGCGATCGGCCCGAAGCGACGACCATGTAGTCGCCGAGGCTCGATTTCCCCTGGATGTCGATTGAGACAATATTTTCGGCCTTGGAGTCTTCCAGACTGGCAAGGACTGTCTTGATGGCGCGGGACACGGCGTCGTCTACGCTGATCCTGGCCGGCGAAGGCATAATATCGGCCTTCTTCCGCAGTGCTGTTCTCAGTGTATTTCCTTTCGCAGCAAGAACAACCAAATCACCCCCAAAAGCAGGTGACACCACTTAGATAGGCAGAGTTCCCTGACAGTTTCAAGACGGGACCCTGCCTCGCACGAACGTATTCTCGATCCTGTGGTTCCGCCGCACGCTGGAAAAGACCGGAACCCTCGCCGCCCGCATGGGTTATCGGCTCACCGACCAACCGGAATCCTGTCATGCCGATCGACCCGCAAAACGCCCTTCTCACCGTCCAGGCCGGCCTCGCACAGCTGAGCACGCTGATCGTTTCCTACTCCTTCTCGGCCATCGGTGCCGTCATCCTTCTGGTTGTCGGCTACATCATCGCCGGCCTTGCCGAACGTTCGATCTTCGCCGGCCTCGGCCATATCCATGGTTTCGATGCGACGTTGCGGCATTTCTTCTCCAAGATCGTCCGCTACGCCATCCTGATCCTCGTCACCATCATGGTGCTCGGCCAATTCGGCGTGCAGACGGCGTCGATCATTGCCGCGATCGGCGCCATCGGCCTGGCCATCGGCCTGGCGCTGCAAGGCACGCTGCAGAACATCGCCGCCGGCATCATGCTTCTGGCGTTGCGGCCGTTCCGCATCGGCGAGTCCGTCGAGGTCGGTTCGATTGCCGGGTCGATCGAGGAGATCGGCCTGTTCGCGACCAAGCTCAGGAGCGCCGATGGCGTCTACATCCTGGCGCCCAATTCGACGCTGTGGAACCAGCCGGTGCGCAACTTCTCGCGTAACGGCGTGCGCCGCAGCGACATCACGCTCAGCATCGGTTCCTGGAACGACATCGACCGCGCTCAGAAGACCTTGCTTGCCATCGCCGCCGCCGAGCGGCGGGTCAAGCGTGAGCCGGCCCCGATCGCATTCGTCGCGACATTGGGCGAAAGCAGCGTTTCGATTGCCTTGCGCTACTGGACATCGTCGGCGGATTTCTTCGCCACCCAGACCGATCTCACCAAGCGCGCCAAGCAGGAATTCGACTCGCAAGGCATATCGATCCCGCTGCCGCCGCCGGAAGCGCCGCAACCGGAAGCCCGCCGGCAATGATCCGTTAGAGCAATTCCAGGAAAAGTGTGAACGGTTTTCCCGGGAAAAGCGCATAGCGCTTTCCCTTCGGAATTGCGTCAAAACAAAGAGTTAGAGCCCTTGCGCCGATCCTGCTCGTCGGGCGCGAACGCAAGTTCGACCGGCAAAGGCGCCTGCGCGGTCATCGGTGCGAAACTGCCGGTTTCACCGGCAGGAACAGCCTGCGTCGTGAACACGCGCAGAAGCACGAACAGGCAGAAGGCTGCGGCGATGAGGATCGCCACATAGATGAAGGCCTGCGTGCCGAAGACGGCCGAAAGCGCGGTCACGATGCCGGGCACGATGAAGCCGGAAAGCGACCACGCGAACAAAAGCGAGCTGGACAGCGCCACCATGTCCTCCTTGCCGGCGCGGTCGGAGGCATGCGCGCTGGAAAGCGAATAGATCGATTCCGAAGCGCCATCCCAAACGATATAAATCACCACCAGCGCCGCCAACGCGCCGCCATCGAACCCAAGCGCGAACAGGCCGGCGACCATGGCGAGCGCGGATGCCGCGATCAGCACATAGCGGCGGTCGGTGCGATCGGAAATCCAGCCAAGCGGGATCTGCAGGATCAGCGTGCCGACCGGCATCGCCGAAAGCAGCAGCGCCACGTCTGCCTGGCTGTAGCCCTTGGCCGTGGCATGGATCGGCGCGAAGCCCGCGATCGACATCGACAGGCCGCCGACCGCCAGCATGCCGGCGACCCCGACCGGCGAAATCCGCCAGGCCCGGCGCAGCGCCACCGAAGCTGCCTGCGGGGCCGGGGGCTGGGCCAGCCGCGTCATCCCCACGGGAAGGATCGACAGCGCCGTGAAGACGATGCCGATCAGCGGCGCATCCGCCGTCCTGATATCGACCAGCGCCAGCGTCGCGTAGCCAACACCAAGGCCGGCCACATAGGCAACGTAGAAGAAAGCCATCACCCGGCCCCGGATGGCGTTGGCAACGGCATCGTTGAGCCAGCTCTGCGCAACGATGAACAGGCCGCATATGGCAAAGCCGTAGAGCGCTCGCGCCGCGATCCACAGCAGCGGATGGACCCCGGCGCCGACAGCGGCATTGGCCAGCGCGACCAGCGCCGACAGCACCATGAAGGCGCGGGCATGGCCAACCCTTCTGACCAGCGGTCCGGTCAGGATGCAGCCGGCAAGGCCGCCAGCCGAAAGTCCGGTGATGATCAGCCCGGCCCAGGTCGGATCGAAACCCTCGGCGCCGAGCCGCACCGGGATATAGGCAAACATCAGCCCGTTGCCGACGGCGATCAGCGCCATCGACACGATGACGCTGGCAATCGCGATCAGCGGCGTGGGCTCTGTGCCTTGCTCGACTTCGCTGCGGTTTTTCCTGGGAATCGACATGCCTGCTCAGGATTGCCCATGAAACGTGCAAAGGGAGCGATAAAAGCGACATGGCCGGGCGGGCGGGCTCATCCCTTTGCCAGCTTGCGGATCGCGCTCGACGACAGCGACGAACGCGGGCCGTGGATGAAGGTCCAGGCCGGAGCCTTCATGCGGGCGAGCCGTGGCGCATCGCCCTCGTCGACGCGGGCATAGTCGAAGGTCTTGGCGACGACCGACGACAGGAACGACAGCGTCGCGCCCGGACGGTCGATGACGGCGATCGGGAAGGTCATGACGATCTCGCGCCAGCGCTGCCAGCGGTGGAAATCGCGCAAACTATCGGCGCCCATGATCCAGACGAAGTCGACACCGGGATTGCGCGCCTTGACCAGCGCCAGCGTGTCGGCGGTGTAGCGGACGTGATGGGCAGCCTCGAAGGCAGAGACCTTGATCTTCGGGTTCTTGGCGATCTGCTCGGACAGTTGCAGCCGCTCGCTGAGCGGCGCCAGTTCCCTGGTGCTCTTCAGTGGATTGCCCGGCGTCACCATCCACCACAGCTGGTCGAGCGCCAGGCGCCTGAGCGCAATCTCGGCGACCAGCGCGTGGCCGGCATGCGGCGGATTGAACGAGCCGCCGAACAGGCCGACGGCCAGCCCTTTCTCGGCGTGCGGCATCTTCAGGTAACGGGAGGGTACCGCCGGTTCGGAAGATGCCAGCATTGCCTCAGGCTCTAGCGACGAAAAGCTTCAAGGCCTCACCTGTCCTGATCCGCGCACGCGGTATTTGAACGAAGTCAGCTGCTCGACGCCGACCGGTCCGCGCGCATGCATCTTGCCGGTGGCGATGCCGATCTCGGCGCCCATACCGAACTCGCCGCCATCGGCGAACTGCGTCGAGGCGTTGTGCAACAGGATCGCCGAATCGATCTCGTTGAAGAATTTTTCGACCGCTAGCGTATCCTCTGCGACGATCGCCTCGGTGTGATGCGAGGAAAAGGTCTCGATATGGTCGATCGCGCCACCGATACCGTCGACCAGCTTCACCGCGATGATGGCGTCGAGATACTCGGTCACCCAGTCGGCATCGGTCGCCGGCCTGGCGTCGAAAAACACTTTCAGCACGTCGGCATCGGCATGGATTTCGCAGCCGGCCGCGCGCAAGGCGTCCAGGATCGGCACCAGATGCGTGGAGGCAACCGCCCGATCGACCAGCAGCGTCTCGGCGGCGCCGCAGACGCCGGTGCGCCGCATCTTGGCGTTGACCGCAATCCGCACCGCCATGTCGAGATCGGCCGATCGGTCGATGTAGAGATGGCAGATGCCTTCGAGATGCGCGAAGACCGGCACCCGCGCCTCGGTCTGCACACGCCCGACAAGGCTTTTGCCACCGCGCGGGATGATGACGTCGAGCGTACCGCCCAAGCCTTTCAGCATCTCGCCGACAGCGGCGCGGTCGGTGGTCGGCACCAGCTGGATGGCGTCTTGCGGCAGGCCGGCTTCCTTCAGCCCTTCGACCAGGCAGGCATGGATGGCCGCCGAAGAATTGAGCGAATCCGAGCCGCCGCGCAGGATCACCGGATTGCCGGCCTTCAGACACAGCGCGCCGGCATCCGCCGTGACGTTCGGGCGGCTCTCATAGATGACGCCGACGACGCCAAGCGGCGTGCGCACGCGCTCGATATGCAGGCCGTTCGGCCTGTCCCATGCGGCAATCACGTCGCCGACCGGATCGCGTAGCGCGGCGATCTCCCTGATGCCGTCGGCCATGGCTCGGATGCGCGCCGGATCGAGCTTCAGCCGGTCCATGAAGGAGGCGGAAAGCCCGGATTCCTGACCATTCGAGACATCGATGGCGTTGGCGTCGAGAATGTCCTGTTCACGAGCGACGATCGCCTCGGCCATGGCGAGGAGTGCGGCATTCTTGGCGACGGTCGTGGCAATGGCCAGCGGTCGGGCGGCAGCGCGGGCGCGGCGGCCGATATCGGCCATCGTTGCCACGGTGTCATCCCCGGATTTTTCATGCAGTTTCAGCATGCTCATCCTCCGCTGGTTACTTGGTCAGCGACCCCTACTTGGTCGCTGGCCCCTACTTGGTCGCTGGAATGGCTCACCACAAGGTCGTCGCGGTGGATCATCGCCGAGCGCGCCTCGTAACCGAGCACGGTTTCGATCTCGGCCGTCTTCAGGCCTGCGATCCTTACGGCATCGGCGGCATCGTAGGCAACCAGCCCGCGCGCGATCTCGCGGCCCTCGGGCGACAGGATCGCCACCGTGTCGCCGCGCGAGAAATTGCCGCTGACCAGCTTGACGCCGGCCGGCAGCAGCGACTTGCCCGATGACAGCGCGCCGATGGCGCCGGCATCGACCGTCAGCCGGCCGGCTGGCTCGAGCTGGCCGGCGATCCAGGTCTTGTAGCCCTTGACCGGGTTGGCGCTTGGCCGGAAGAAGGTCGCACGCTCACCGCGTTCGATCGCCATCAGCGGCGACAGCCGCGTGCCCGACGTGATGATCATTGCGGTGCCGGCGGCGGTGGCGATCTTGCCGGCATCGAGCTTCGTCCGCATGCCGCCGCGAGACAGCTCGGAAGCGGCCGCACCCGCCATCGCCTCGATGTCGGGCGTGATGCGATCGACCACCGGAATGAATTTGGCGTTGGGGTCACGCGCCGGCGGCGCCGTATAGAGGCCATCGATGTCGGACAGCAGCACCAAAAGGTCGGCGCCCATCATGGTGGCGACGCGAGCCGCCAGCCGGTCATTGTCGCCATAGCGGATTTCCGAGGTCGCCACCGTGTCGTTCTCGTTGATGACCGGCACCGCCTTCATCTTGAGCAGCGTCGAAATCGTCGCCCGCGCGTTGAGGTAGCGGCGGCGCTCCTCGGTGTCACCGAGCGTCAGCAGGATCTGGCCCGATTTCAGGCTGCCCTTGCCGAGCGCATCCGACCAGGCGCCGGCCAATGCGATCTGCCCGACGGCTGCCGCGGCCTGGCTTTCCTCGAGCTTCAGGGCCCGCTTGCCAAGTCCCAGAATGGTGCGGCCAAGCGCGATGGCGCCGGACGAGACGACGAGGATTTCAGCACCGCCCTGGGCCAGCACCGCAATGTCGTCGGCGAGCGAGGCCAGCCAGTCGCGCTTCAGGCCCGTCGTGCGGTCGACAAGCAGCGCCGAGCCGATCTTGACGGTGATGCGCCGATATTTTTTCAGCGACTGCATCGTCCTATCTGTCCCAGCGCGTCTCGACCGGGGCCGCGATCTGCGCACGCGCCTCGGCCACCACCGACATCAGCGCCCGCAGCACCGCCTCGACACCTTCGCCGGTGACCGCCGACAACAGCATCGGCGCGCGGCCGGCGGCACGCTTCAGCGAGGCGACCTTCTTCTTGCGCGCATCGGCGTCGAGCGTGTCGACCTGGGAAAGCGCCACGATCTCGACCTTGTCGGTGAGGCCGTTGCCATAGGCTTCGAGCTCGGCGCGCACGGTCTTGTAGGCCTTGCCCGGATTTTCCTCCTGCGCCGAAACCAGATGCAGCAGCACGCGCGTGCGCTCGACATGGCCGAGGAAGCGGTCGCCGATGCCGACGCCCTCATGCGCGCCTTCGATGAGGCCCGGAATGTCGGCAATGACGAATTCGCGCGCGTCGATGCGGGCGACGCCGAGACCGGGATGCAGCGTCGTGAACGGATAGTCGGCGATCTTCGGCTTGGCCGCGGTGACGGCGGCCAGGAATGTCGACTTGCCGGCATTGGGCAGCCCGACCAGTCCGGCATCGGCAATCAGCTTCAGCCGCAGCCAGATGTTGAGTTCCTCGCCCGGCAGGCCGGGGTTGGCGCGGCGCGGCGCCTGGTTGGTCGAGGTCTTGAAATGCTGGTTGCCGAAGCCGCCATTGCCGCCCTTGGCCAGGAGAAAGCGCTGGCCGACCACGGTCAGGTCGCAGATCAGCGTCTCGTTGTCTTCTTCGAACACCTGCGTTCCCGCCGGCACTTTCAGCGTGACATCGGCGCCCTTGGCGCCGGTCATGTTGCGGCCCATGCCGTGGACGCCGGTCTTGGCCTTGAAATGCTGCTGGTAGCGGTAGTCGATCAGCGTGTTCAGCCCGTTGACCGCCTCCAGCCAGACATCGCCGCCACGACCGCCATCGCCGCCGTCCGGTCCGCCGAACTCGATGAATTTTTCGCGCCGGAACGACACCGAACCGGCGCCGCCGTCACCGGAGCGTATGTAGACCTTGGCTTGATCGAGAAATTTCATGGGATTTTGCAGTTTCTACTAGTGGCCTTGCGGCATTGCTCTAAACCTTGGGCTTTGCTCTAAACCAAGGCGCGGCGAAGGGCGAGGCCGTTTTGTGACAATGGCCGCGTGAGATTGGCCGGAGAGATGTCGGAATGAAGCTTGTAACCTACAACATCCAGTACGGCATCGGTCTCGACGGGCAATACGATGTCGGGCGCATCGCTGATGCCGTGCAGGGCGCCGATGTGATCGCCTTGCAGGAGGTGACCCGCAACAACCCCAGGAACGGCGGTCGCGACATGGTCGCCGAGATCGGCGAGGCGCTGCCCGACTACTTCGCCGTCTATGGCAGCAATTTCGAGGCCAACATAGGCTCGCACATCGAGAACGGCCGCGCCATCACGAAAACCTTCCAGCTCGGCAATATGGTGCTGTCGAAGACGCCCATTCATCTGTCGCGCAACCTGCTTTTGCCGCGCAGCCGCAGCTTCGAGATGATGAACTTCCAGCGTGGCGCGCTGGAAGCGCTGATCGAGACGCCGCTTGGTTTCATCCGCTTCTATTCCATCCATCTCGATCACCGCAGCCCTGTCGAACGCGCCAGCCAGATCCAGTTTCTGCGTCAACGCATGCTGAACTATGCGCTCGAAGGCGGCGCGCTGTCCGGCGTCGCCGAGATCGGCCTGCCGGAATTGCCGCATCCCGAGGCCTTTGTCGGCATGGGCGATTTCAACATGCTGGCCGGCTCGCCCGAATATGTCGAACTCGCCGGCCGCCCGGACCACGAATTCGGCATGCCGCTGACCGCCGACTTCGCCGTCGATGCCGCCTTGCGCCTGAACGCCACCGGCGACGATCTCGTCAGCTGGGTTGACCCCAAACAACCCACTGACCCCAGCCGCCACAAGCGCATCGACTACATCTTCACCAGCGCTTCGCTTGCCAAATCCCTGCAGCGCCTCTGGGTCGACCGAAAGGCAGTCGGTTCGGACCACCTGCCGGTCTGGGTCGAACTGGGCTGACCCCAGGTTTGGCCCGCAATCTTTTGCTGGACTTTTGACCAAAAGCTCAACGCCGATGTGCGTCGAGATTCAGGTCAGGCCGAGCCGAAAACGTTTGGTTTTCGAGAACCGGAGCGGAGCGTACTTAAAGTACGTGAGCACCGTTCTACTGCGAGGCAGTAGAACGGGGAAGCGCAGAAAATCAGCGTTTGCAGGCCGACCTCACCTGAATATCGGCACACATCAAAAGTGGACCCAGTTCCGCAGGCTGGTCCAGGTCTTCCTGTCGAGCCGGTAGCGCTCGACCGGCACCTGGCCGGCAACGATCGAGTTCAGCATGCCCTGGCCGGCATACTGGAAGCCGCATTTGTGGATGACGCGGCGCGAGGCCGGATTGATGACCCGCGTCGAGGCATGCAGCACCTGGATCGACGTCCTCTGGAAGGCGAGATCGACCAGCGCATGCGCTGCTTCGGTCGCATAGCCCTTCTTCCAGTAGGGCTCGCCGATCCAGTAGCCGAGCTCCAGTCCGCGATCGGTGGTGTTGAGACCGGCGCAGCCGACGAAAGTGTCGGTGCCGGCCAGCGTCAGGGCATAGGCGATGCCGGCCCGGCGCGACTTGGTCATCGCGAGGAAGGCGCGCGCCTCGGCCTCGCCATAGGGGTGCGGCATGCGGGCCAGCATTTCGGCGACATGACGGTTGTCGGCAAGCTCGGCCAGTTGCGCGATATCGCCTTCGTGGGGCGCCCGCATCACCAGCCGCTCGGTGACCAGCACCGGGCAGTCTATCGCGTAACTTTCGTCTTCTGAGTCTTCCGCTTCGGCAACCATTTGAAGTCCTCCAGGCACAAGAAAAAGGGGAGATGGAAACCCATCTCCCCTGATCCTTTTCCTGGCTTTGCCAGACACCGGTTCCCGAGATGGGCGCCGGTGTTCTAGTGCGGAACCGGCTACTCCGCGGCTTTGGTAATCGGGTTGACCGATACGTAGGTTCGGCCGTTGGCTTTTTTGTTGAACGTCACGGCGCCGGTCTCGAGCGCAAAAAGGGTATGGTCCGTGCCCATGCCGACATTGACGCCGGGATGCCACGTGGTGCCGCGTTGACGAATGATGATGTTGCCCGGGATGACGGCTTCGCCGCCGAACTTCTTCACGCCCAGACGCTTGGAATGCGAGTCGCGACCGTTGCGCGACGAGCCGCCAGCTTTCTTGTGTGCCATCTAACTAACTCCGTTGCGCCGCAAGGCGCCTAAAAGGCCTTATGAACGCGTTCGCGTTCCGTTTCAAGTCCGATCCGGCGAGCTGATCGCCAGAAAAATCACTTCGCCGCCAATTCCTTGGCCTGCTCGCGCCAGTCCTTGATCTGGTCGGCGCTGAAGGGCATGTGCTCGTCGATCTTGGCGACATCCTTGTCGGTCAGCTTGGCGAGCTGGGCGAAGGTGATGATGCCCTGCTCGTTGAGATCCTTGGCTGCGACCGGGCCGATGCCCTTGATCACGGTCAGATCGTCCGGTTCACCCTTCGGCGCCTTGAACAGCGGTGCTGCCGCGGTCTCGGCTGCCTTTGTCTCGGCTGCCTTGGCCTTGGGCTCCTTCTTCGGCGCGGCTTCCGCCTGCACCTCGGAGGCGGCCTCGGCCTTCACCTTCTTCGGTGCCTTGACCGCTGCCGTCTTCGTCGGCTTGGCGCCACCCAGCAGGATCTCGGAGATCCGCACGGTGGTCAAAAGCTGGCGATGGCCGATCTTGCGGCGCGAATTCTGCCGGCGGCGCTTCTTGAAGGCGATGACGGTGCGGTTCTTGCCCTGCTCGACGACTTCGGCGGTGACCACCGCGCCGTCGACGAACGGCGCGCCGAACGTGACATCCTCGCCCTCGCCATGCGCGAGAACATGGCCGATCTCGACCATATCGCCGACATTGGCTTCGACTTTTTCGATCTTCAGGAGATCGTTGGCGGCAACGCGATACTGCTTGCCACCCGTTTTAATGACTGCGAACATTTTTTGCCTTTCGCTGTTCGGTCGGCCTTGATGAACCGCCTCTGGCGGTTCAGCCGTCTTTTTGTCAGTCTGCGGGTTCAAAAAACAAGCGGCGCGGAAGAACCCTCCACGCCGATTGCGCGCTGTCCCTAACCGAAGGTTGGGTACGAGTCAAGGCAAACAGCCGCGCCGGGACTGTTGTTATTGGCGGGCGAGCACTGGCCGTGTCGACGGCACCGCACCGCGCTGCCGTCGTGGAGGCAAGGATGCGTGGCAGGCCGGCAATCCGCCTCGGTCTCCCCGCACCAGACTCGCTATGAATCCGCCGCTTGCAGAGCAAGCCAAATAACTCACGGATTGGCCTTGTAACCTGCCCGTTCAGCCGTTATCTAGTGCGCCGCGCCGGCAACGGCCGACCATGACCGCGGAGAGGTGGCAGAGTGGTCGAATGCACCGCACTCGAAATGCGGCATGGGTGCAAGCCCATCGGGGGTTCGAATCCCTCCCTCTCCGCCAGAAATCATTGATTTAATTTGATATCTTGTCTTTCTGCGAGCGAAGACGAGCGCCGTATTCTGTAAGACCGCTGATCGGCCTCGTCTTGCCGCTGATATGCGCGCCCAGTGTCAGTGTTTGCGGGAAAATCCGAACAGCCGCCCCCATAAGTGCCGCGCCGCCGGGCCCGATGGCCATCCGGGCGATGGCCGCAGCTGCGTAGACCCGCGTCGAAAACAGTTTTCGCCAGGCGGCTTGATAACGTCTGCCGGCAGCTTCACGCCCCGCTCGGCCGCTTGGCGCGCCCGCAAGTTCCGTGGCCAGCAGCCAACCGGACTGAAGCGCCATCGAGATGCCTTCGGCGATAATCGGATGAGACTCCCCGGCGGCATTGCCGACGCGGAAGATATCACTTTCATAGCAGGCGCGAATGCCAGGCTGGATCGGGCCGGCCGCAAGCCACGGACCGTCGCGGCTGGCTCCATCCAGAGCGTCGCTCACGCCCCGGCAAGAAGCCATGAGATGGCGAAACACAGCGTCGGCAGCCGACACTTGGCCATCCTGTTTAGGGCCATCCTGTTTGGGGCCATGCCGCCTGGAGCTATGGTTCCCTCGCAGCCGCGCGAGCATGTCGCGACGTATGCAGCATGAGATCGACAGCCGGCCATGATCGGCCAGGACCATGCCGCCATACCCGCCAGGAAACGCAAGCAGCGGCATCAGATCGGGCGCGAGCGACGACCCGGTGAAATGCGCCTTGAAACCGAGCAGGCCCCACGGGCGGCTGGTCTTTTCGAGCTGGCTTGGCAGCGGTCCCGGTTCCCAGGAACCGTGCGCGGCGACGATCACCGGCGCACGCAAGGTCGTCTCATCGGCGGAATTGTCCTCCCTCGCCTGGATGTGCACGCTTTGCATGTCTCCATCCCGGTCGATGGCGACCGCCCGGCAAGGCTGGAAGATCTCGGCGCCCGCCGACCGCGCCGCCTGCAAGAGCAGAGTGTCGAGAACGTCACGGCCCAGCGCCCGGCCGAAGCCGTCTTTTGCGGGAGGCCCATATTTTGCACCCGGCATCGGCGCCTCGACGCAGGTCTCGCCGGAAAAGAAGCCGACGCGGCGGATTTCGGGACCGGCATTTGCGCGCCAGGCATCGCCGATCTCCAGATGGTCGAGCAGCGCGATGTTGCTGGCCGAGACATATTCTCCGCAGACTTTGCGGCGCGGGAATGCAGTCTTTTCTACAATCGCCACGGCCCATCCACGCCGGGCCATCGTCAGCGCGGCGGAGGAGCCGGCCGGGCCGGCGCCTATGATGACCGCATCGTGGGTCGACAATAGCCTCATGGGTCACGACCGCCGTCGGCGCTGGCGCCGACGAAGATGTGGGAAAAGAGACCGGCGCGCCGCTCCTCGAGCGGCCTGCCATTCGCCGTAAGCCAGAGAGCGGAAAGCTCGCTGCCGCGAAAGCCGGCGCGCACGCTCTGGGCCGCATCATGTCGGGTAACGTCGTTGGCGCCGATCACCGGCAGAAGTCGGGTCGCGGCCAGCGCCGGGATCGCCCTCAGCGGTTCGGTCGCCAGGAGCAACGGGGCTTTCGGCGCCAGCAACGAAAACAGATGCACCAGTTGGGCGTCGTGGAAATGGTGCAGGAACAGATTGACGGTGATTGCATCGAAGTGCTTGCCCTCGGCCCTTTCCGCCCAATCGAAGACATCGCAGGTGATGGTCTCGATCTGCCATCCCAGCCTACCGAAATCGGCGGACAGCGCAGCGGTGACAAGGCCGGTGCGATCGAGCAGCGTCAGCTCGACCTGAGGCCAATGCCTGGCGACGCGCCGCGCCACGGCGCGCATGAAGGTGCCGTCGCCGGCTCCGATCTCCAGAATGCGGCGTGGCGGCTTCGGCACGAATTTTCGCAGCAATGATGCCATGATCCGCGCCTGGAACATCAGCGTGTTGATGTGGCGGAGGTCTCGGCGCGAAGCGAGCGCGCGCGGATCGTCGGCCGCAAGCCCGTCAAGGATTTCCGGGACGAGGCTGCGGTGGCTGAGCGCCTTCATGACACGGTTCGGAAAAGCATGGTTTCGGCCGTCAATCCGGGTCCGAACGACATACCGCAACCGAGCAGACCCGCTGGCGCCTTCAGCATCTTTTCCAGCACGAACATGACGGTGGCCGACGACATGTTGCCGTATCGGCGCAGCACCTCGCGCGACGGCGCCAGTGCAGCGGGCGCAAGGTTCAGCGCCCTTTCGACGGCGTCGAGAATCGAACGTCCGCCGGGGTGTACGGCCCAGAGATCGATCGCTTCGGTTGGCCGGTCGCGGAGGATAGCGCCCAGGTTGCTCCGCAAGGTCTCATGAACCGCCGCCGGTACCTGACCGGAGAGAACCATGTTAAAGCCGTGGTCGCCAATGTCCCAGCTCATCAGGTCGCGCCGCTCGTCCGCGACAGCGCAGTGGAAGCTCTCAAGCTCGATGCCGGGCGGCTCGGCGGTGACAAGTGCGGCAGCGCACCCATCGCCCCAGAGGCAGAAAGACAGCAGCTTTTCCAGCTCGGTGGTTTCCCTGAGATGCAAGGTGCAGAGTTCGATGTTGACAACCAGGACCCTCGCCTTCGGGTCGGATCGAACGATGTGGCGGGCAAGCTTGAGCGCATTGATCGCCGCGTAGCAGCCCATGAACCCGATCATCGTGCGTTCGACCCTGTCCGACAGGCCGCAGCGCCGAACCAGGTCCAGATCGATACCAGGCGCGGAAAACCCTGTGCAGGTGGCAACGATAAGATGGGTGATGCGTGTCGCTTCGTCGCCAAGCCGCAATCCGTCGACGCCTTTTTGTGCCAGCGCAGGGGCGGCTTCGCAAAACATCGCCATTCTCACGGCCGTTCCGGGAAACGCGCCGCGGATGAAGCTTCCCCGAAAATCGACGGACTGCCCCTCAGGGTCTAGAGCGGGTGCAAAACAGGAATAGCGGCTCTCGATGTCGGCAAGGCCGGCCATGCGTTCGAAAATCCTCCGGCGGCTGGCAGCGAGCATGGAAGCCGCGAACCGCAGATAGAATTGATGAACCTCATGTTCCGGAACCGCTGTCGCGATCCGATTGATATAGGCGTTCCCGGGCATTTCCGGTCTCCCTGGGCGTCATGCGCGGCTTCGCGCCGCTGCCGGAGCAGGAGGAGTTTTTGCTCACTGACGCCCGGTGTTGGACGCCAGGTCTTGCGCTGCCTGTTCCATGAACGTTTCCGCAAACAGGTTTCGTCCCGGCCTATCTGTGGCGGCGCGAACGCGCCATCATCCGGGAAATGGTGGCAGCTCAGTCCGTGCACACGCACGATCTCGTCGTTTCGCTGCCCAGCTTCATTCGCAACGCCCTCGACTTTGCGGGGCATAAAGACCTCTGACCAGTCTCTGGCCTGACTTCAGGCCGAGCCATCGGATTGATGCACGGCAATCGCGCTCAGAAAGACCTGGCCAAACTCCTTCAGCTTCGCCGCACCGACGCCGTTCACTTCGGCGAAGGCATCGAGATCGCGCGGGCGGCGCTCGGCCATGTCGATCAGCGTGCGATCGGAGAACACCACATAGGCTGGCACCTGGCGCTCCTTGGCCAGCCGCAGGCGCAAGGCCTTGAGCGCGGCCAGCAGCCCGGTGTCCACATCCGCCTGCCCGAGATCCTGCCCCGAACGCGTCTTGCCGCGCAAGGCGCGGCTGCGCACCTCGACACGATAATGGAACGGCATCTCGGCACGGCCAAGCGCATGGCCCTTTTCGGCGATGGCGAGGCCGCCATGGCCGGCCGGATCCGGCATCAGAAATCCGCCCGCAACGAGTTGTCGGATCAGCGACAGCCAAAAGTCCTTCTTGTGCGCCAGCCCACTGCCGAAGCTGGCGAGCCTCTGGTGGTTCCTGGCCAGCACCTTCTCGGTTTCATGGCCGAGCAGAATGTCGATGACATGGCCGGCGCCGAACCGTTCGCCGCTCTGCGCGATGGCCGCCAGGATGATGCGAGCCTCCACCCCACCATCGGCACGTGGCGCCTGGTCGAGGCAGGTGTCGCAATTGCCGCAAGGCTGCGCTTCCTCGCCGAAATAGCCAAGCAGCACCTGGCGGCGGCATTGCGCCGTCTCGCAATAGCCGATCAGCGTGTCGAGCCGGCCATGCGAGCGCCTCTTGTGCTCGGCCGGTGCGTCCTCGTCATCGATGAACATCCGCCGCATGCGGATATCGCCAAGGCCGAACAGCATATGCGCCTCGGCGTCCCGCCCATCGCGGCCCGCGCGCCCGATCTCCTGGTAGTAGGCCTCCAGGCTGCCCGGCATGTCGGTGTGGAAGACGTAGGCGACGTCAGGTTTGTCGATGCCCATGCCGAAGGCGATGGTCGCCACCATGACAACACCGGAGAGCGTCATGAAAGCGTTTTGATTCGCATCACGCGCGTCTTTGCTCATGCCGGCATGATAGGCGAGCGCGGTGACGCCGTTCTTCTCGAGGAACGCCGCCGTCTCCTCCGTCTTCTTGCGCGACAGGCAGTAGACGATGCCGCTGCGGCCGGGATGACGCTCGACGAAGCGCAGCAATTGCCGCTTGCTGTCCTGCTTGGCCTCGATGGCAAGCTTGATGTTCGGCCGGTCGAAGCCAAGCACCAGGGTCTCGACGCGCTCGGCGAACAGCCGGGCTTCGATGTCGGTGCGCGTGCTCTCGTCCGCCGTCGCCGTCAGCGCGATGATCGGCACGTTGGGGAAGATGCCGCGCAGCCGCGACAGGTCCTCATATTCGCGCCGGAACGCCGGGCCCCATTGGGAAATGCAATGCGCCTCGTCGACGGCAACCAGGCTGATATCGAGCCTGGCCAGCGCGTCGAGCATCCGCTCGGTCATCAGCCGCTCCGGCGCGAGGTAAAGCAGGCGCGTCTGGCCCGAAGCAACGCGCCGCCAGGCGGCGATATTGGCCTCGCGGTCGATCGAGGAATTGATCGTATCTGCGGCCACGCCGGCAAGGCGCAAGGCGGCGACCTGATCCTGCATCAGCGCCACCAGCGGCGAAACGACAATGGTGAGCCCGCCCAGGACCAGCGCCGGCACCTGGTAGCAAAGCGATTTGCCCGCACCCGTCGGCATGACGGCCAGCACATGACGCCCGGCCAGCAGCGCATCCATGACATCGGCCTGGCCGGGGCGAAAATCATCGAAGCCGAACACGTCCTTCAGGACGCGCCGCTTGGGATCCTCGGCCCGAACGCTCGCTGCCGGGGCCGGCATCAGGCAGGCACCGGGCTGGAATTTCGTGGATTGGAGAGGATGTGGAAACCGGTCAAGACGACTCTCTGCATGGGCACCTTGGCTTAGCGCAGCTGTCATCGCACCACAACAGGAACAGGTCGCCCGCAGCCCGCGCCTTCCCCAGGGACACCCGAACCCCCGCTGGATTTCTCCAAGCACCACGATGTAGGCTCGGCCCGGCAAGCCAGGGAGGGCGCGATGCTGCAGACCAGACAGGATATTCTCGGCGAGCGGTTCCAATTGCAGCGCGCCGCCTTCGAGACGCAGCCCTTTCCGGACCTGGGCGTCCGAAAAGACCGGCTGAAGCGCCTGCTGGCGCTGACCGAGCGCCACGAGGCCGACATCTGCGCGGCGATCGACGCCGACTTTGGCGGCCGTTCGGCGCATGAGACGCGCCTTGCGGAACTGTTTGTCGTGCGCGCCGGCATCCGCCACGCACTGTCCCATCTCAGGGGCTGGATGCGCGAGCGTCGCGTCGCCACCACCATGCCGTTCCTGCCAGGCCGAAATCGCCTCGTCCCGCAGCCGCTCGGTGTCGTCGGCATCGTGTCGCCCTGGAATTATCCTTTCCAGCTCGCTGTCGCGCCGGTCACGGCGGCACTCGCCGCCGGCAATCGCGTGCTCATAAAACCTTCCGAACTGACGCCGGCGTTTTCGGCGCTGCTGGCCAAACTCGTTGCGGAGCATTTCGCACCGGATGAGTTGAGCGTCATCACCGGCGATGCGGAGATGGGAAAGGCATTCGTGTCGATGCCTTTCGATCATTTGCTTTTTACCGGTTCGACTGCGGTTGGCCGCCAGGTCGCGATCGCGGCAGCCGCCAACCTGACCCCTGTCACGCTCGAGCTCGGTGGCAAGTCGCCGGCAATCTTCGATCCGTCATGCGACCTCGATGCGGCGGTAGCCAGCATTGCCTATGGCAAGCTGTTGAATGCCGGGCAGACCTGCATCGCACCGGATTATCTGCTGGTGCCGAAGGGACAGGCTGGCACGGTCGCCGCCAAGCTCGCAACGGCGATCGCGCAGCTCTACCCGACCCTGCGCGACAATCGCGATTATACCGCCATCATCAGCGACCGGCACCACCAGCGCCTGCGCGACATGATCACCGAGGCGCGCGACGCCGGCGCCGATGTCACCGAAATCAACCCTGCCGGCGAGGAATTTGGCGCCACAAGCCGGAAAATGCTGCCGACCCTGGTCCGCAATGCCGGCGCCAACCTGCGGCTGATGCGCGAGGAGATCTTCGGGCCGGTACTGCCGATCGTCGAATATGCCGGGATCGACGAGGCGATCGACCATGTGAACGGGGCGGACCGGCCGCTGGCGCTCTACTGGTTCGGCCGCGACAGCGGCAACCGTCAACGCATCCTGCGCGAGACGGTCGCCGGCGGCGTCACCATCAACGATTGCATGCTGCATCTGGTGCAGGAGAACCAGGCCTTCGGCGGCGTTGGCGCCAGCGGCATGGGCGCCTATCACGGCGAATGGGGCTTTCGCACCTTCAGCAAGGAGAAGCCGGTTTTCCAGCAGTCCCCGGCTGAGCGCGGGAGCCATGTTGCGCCCGCCCTACGGCAAGACGTTCGAGCGGCTTTTCAGCCTGCTCCGGCATATCACCTGAACCAAGCGCGGCCACCCAGCCATCACGGCGCGTTAAGCCTATGTTCACCATCATGCGGCAGGTTTCGCATCCTGCGGTCATGTCTTGAGTACCGCGGCGCCACAAGCGCCCAGGCAACAACCCGCGCCTCTTTGGGGCGCGGGTCTTCCCTGCTCGATCTCCACCCTTGGCTAGGCGAGGAAATCGGCCCGGTGCGGCGTAAAGCTGTCGACCAGCCGCCCCGCTTCGAGCGCCTTGACGCCGTGCACCAGACCGGAAGGGACGATGAAGCTGCCGCCCGTCTCGAGGATTTCCGTCCGGCCGTCGATGGTCACCTCGAAGCGGCCTGGGGCGAAGCAGACCCTATGGCAAAACCCGCAAGGGAGCCGGTCCGTTCTCGCCATTTTCCCGGCGTGATCCCGGTGACACGTTTGAAGGCGCGACTGAATGCGGCCTCGGATTGATAGCCCACGCCGGCAGCGATACTTGCGAGATTTTCGTGGCCGAAACGCAGACGCTCCCCAGCGAGTTGGATCCTCCAACTCGTCACGTATTCGATTGGCGGGCGACCGAGCAGCGCGTTGAAGCGCTCTGCAACGATCGTGCGCGATGAGCCAACCTTGTCGGCAATCTGGGCGACGGTCCAGTGGCGCGCTGGATCGGCGTGGAGAAGCTGCAGAGTCCTTGCGACAATCGGATCGTTTAGCGCCGCGAACCAACCCTTTGAGCCGGGTTGAAGCCGGGCGACATGGCGCCTCAGCAATTCGACGAACAAAAGCTCCATGAGTCTTCCGAGCATCGCTTGTGAACCCGGCGCCGCAGCCTCGACGTGCAAATCGATTTCCTGCACAATTGAGGCGATCAGGGCGCCAACCCTGTCCACCGACATCTTCTCGACGATGAGCGCCGGAAGCGTGCGAAACACCGGCGCGAACAGGAATTCCGAAGACTCAAGGAAGCCGCAGACCATACGCAGTTCGTCACCGCCGCCGCCATAATTGACAGTCCACATCCCTTCGATCCGACCGGGCTGAACGATGTCTTCGGCTGCGGCCATCACCAGCGGCTCACCCTTCCAAAACCTGTGATGGCTGGCGAATGGCAGGAACAACAGATCGCCAGCAGTGACTTCTCGCCGCTCGCCATTTCCTGCCTCGAAAGTGCAGTTGCCAGCTACGATGAAATGAAAAATGCTGATGTGGCGCAGATACGCCATGGGGCTGACCGGGTCGTAGTATTTCGGGGCCACAACGCCGAACGGCGCACTAAAGCAGGCATTCAAAAAAACGGAGCCGGTCAGCCTTACGGCTTTCAGCATTTCCGACAGCAGGTCAGGCCCGACCGGAGGCCCGTGGTCCGGCGTCTCTGCATGTAAATCCGATGCTGCAATCATTGCTGAACCTAAAGTCTGGCGTCTACACCTCCAGAACGCTGCAGCTCGACAGATTAATCCCGCATCACCCGATGCCCGATCTTATCAGCCCTCGAGCTTTGGTAAAGACACGACCTTTCTGCGAACCAAATGGAGACACCAGGATGTTGAAACTTGTCTGCACACTTGCACTTCTGCTTGTTGGAACAGCGCCCCTATTTGCCCACGACGCGCCGATAAATGCCGACCAAATCAAGTGGGGTCCCGCTCCTGCTGTCCTTCCAGCCGGCGCACAGATCGCGGTTCTTGCAGGCGATCCTTCAAAGGACGGCATCTATGTGCTGCGGCTGAAGATGCCAGCAGGCTACAAAATTCCAGCGCACAACCACCCCACTTCGGAATATGTGACCGTGATTTCCGGCAACTTTCATATCGGAATGGGCGACAAACTCGACGAGGCGAAGGGGATCGAACTGACGGCTGGCGGCTTCGGCGTTGCCCCGACTGGAATGAATCACTTCGCGTGGACGACAAGCGATACGATTGTCCAGGTTCACGGCGAGGGACCTTTCGCGATTACCTACGTCAACCCGGCAGACGACCCAACCAAAAAGTAGCAATTCACTGATCGCAAGATGTCCCAAGAGACGTCGATATAAGTGACGAATCACTGCGCATCCTGCGGTGATGGTCAGAGTACTGCGGCGCCAAAGGGCTTAGGCAACAGGCCCGCGCCACTTCGCAGACAAGGGTTTTTTCGTTTGCGAGGTGTGCTGGAACAAGGCAGCGCGGGCTTCTTCTGGCGTGCATTGATCCCGCTCGCTCAGCCGAGGAAATCGGCCCGGTGCGGCGTAAAGCTGTCGACCAGCCGCCCTGCTTCCAGCGCCTTGACGCCATGCACCAGACCGGACGGGACGATGAAGCTGCCGCCCGTCTCGAGGATTTCCGTCCGGCCGTCGATGGTCACCTCGAAGCGGCCCTCGGCAACGTAGCTTGCCTGGACATGCGGGTGCGAATGCAGGGCACCGACGCCACCCTTGTCGAAGCCGAATTCGACCAGCATCAACTCATCGGTGTGCAGGAGAACGCGCCGCCTGTTGCCATCCGGCGTCGCCGTCCAGGCGCCCTCGCCGGCATGCGCGAAAATCTTTGCGGTCATCGTCATCTCCTCATCGCAATTGTCTGGCCAATGTCGATCGCGCCGGCACGCTTCAGAGCCGATAGGCCTTCTTGGCGAGTGTATAGGCAAGCTCCCGCGCCAGCTCATGCGCCTCGTCTTCGCGCAGCCGGTGCTCGGCAACGAGACGCGCCAGGAAGGCGCAGTCGACGCGACGCGCCACATCGTGGCGCGCCGGTATCGAGGGGAAGGCTCTCGTGTCGTCATTGAAGCCGACCGTGTTGTAGAAGCCGGCCGTTTCCGTCGTCATTTCGCGGAACCGGCGCATGCCTTCCGGGCTGTCGTGGAACCACCAGGCCGGCCCGAGTTTGAGCGCCGGATAGACGCCGGCGAGCGGCGCCAGTTCGCGCGCATAACTGGTCTCGTCGAGCGTGAACAGGATGACGGTCAGGTCGCGCTCCAGCCCGACGCAGTCCAGCAGCGGCTTCAGCGCCGTCACATAGTCCGTTCTGGTCGGAATATCGAAACCTTTGTCACGGCCGAATTTCTCGAAGACGGCGCGTGAGTGATTGCGCTGGGAACCGGGATGGATTTGCAGGACCAGACCGTCATCGAGGCTCATCTTGGCCATCTCGGTCAGCATCTGGGCGCGAAACAGTTTTCGTTCGCGCTCATCGTCGGAACCACGGCGGACGCGATTGAACAGCTCTTCGGCTGCGGCATCCGAAAGATTGGCGGTCTCGGCTGTCGGATGGCCATGGTCGGACGATGTCGCGCCGAAGCTTTTGAAGAAGGCGCGCCGCTGGCGATGCGCATCGAGATAGCCACCCCAACTGCCGGTGTCGCAGCCGGTGATCTCGCCGAGCCGGTCGAGATTGGTTGAAAACCCTTCGAAATCGGGATCGACGACCGCGTCCGGGCGGTAGGCGGTGACAACGCGGCCCTGCCAGCCGCTGTCGCGGATCATCTGGTGCCATCTGAGATCGTCGAGCGCGCCTTCCGTCGTCGCGATGACCTCGATGTTGAAGCGCTCGAACAGCGCGCGCGGACGGAAATTCTCCCACTGCAGCAGCGTCGCGATGGTATCGTAGTGGCCATCGGCCGTCCTGGCACTCAATGGCTCTTCGATACCGAACAGATGGGCGAGAACATGATCGAACCACAGCCGGGTCGGCGTGCCGCGGAACAGAAAGTAATTCTCGGCAAAACGCCGCCAGATCGTCCGGCCGTCGGTCTCCACCGGTGCGCCGTCCAGTGTCGCCACGCCGAGATCCTCGAGCCGGACACCCTGGCTGAACAGCATGCGGAAAATATAGTGATCCGGCACGATGAGCAGTTGCGCCGGATCCGGGAACGGCTCGTTCAGCGCATACCAGCGCGGATCGGTGTGACCATGCGGGCTGACAAGGGGCAGATCCTTGACGCCGGCATAGAGGTCGCGGGCAAGTGAGCGCAACTGCGCTTCAGGCGGAAACAGCAGGTCCGGATCGATCAGCGCGACCATGGGAAAGGCGGCTCCTTCCAGGTTGAACATCGGTACGTTCGGGCAAAAGCGATGTCAACGTGGGCTCACAAACAGGCATCCTTGCGGCGGATCGGAACAGATGTTAGGCCGCTTGTCGTCCGCCGAGCCGGGACATCTTCGCCCAAAGCCCTCAGCCCCTGTGATGTGATGACCAGCAACCATTTGTCCGACACCACGTTACGACAGCTGCCAGGAGGGGTCGCAATCCCCGGATATGATCGCGGCAAGGTTGTCCCAGGCATCGTGCATCTCGGTGTCGGCGCCTTCCATCGCGCGCATCAGGCAGCCTATGTCGACGATTGCCTGGCGGCTGGCGAGACAGGCTGGGGCATAACAGGCGTTTCGCTGCGCAGCGCCGACACGCGCGACGCGCTCACGCCGCAGGACGGGCTCTACACGCTGGCGATCAGGAGCAGCGGCGAGGAGAAGCTTCGCGTCATCGGCTCGATCGGCGCGATGCTGGTGGCGCCGGAAGACCCCGGCGCGGTGCTGGCCGCGCTGGCCGATCCGCGCACCCGCATCGTCACGCTGACCATCACGGAAAAAGCCTATCTGAGGGCAGCGGGCGGCGGACTGGACACCGCTCATCCCGATATCCTCCATGATCTGGCAAATGGGGACGTGCCGAAGACGGCGCATGGTTTTCTGATCGAAGCGCTTGCCCAGCGACGCGCCGCCGGCACACCGCCCTTCACCGTGCTGTGCTGCGACAATCTTCCCGCCAACGGCGCGACGCTGCACCGGCTGCTGATCGAATTTGCCGAATTGCGCGACGTCAAGTTTGGCGTGAAGGGCGACGCCGGAATCGCCGACCACATCGCCCATCAAGTCGCCTTTCCCTCAAGCATGGTCGACCGCATCGTGCCGGCAACCACCGATGCCGACCGGGCGCGGATCGCGGAAGAACTCGGCGTCGAGGACGCCTGGCCGGTCATGACCGAGCCGTTCTGCCAATGGGTGGTCGAAGACAATTTCCCAGGCGGCCGTCCGGCCTTGGAACAGTTCGGCGTCACCATGGTCGACGACGTCAGGCCGTTCGAGGACATGAAGCTCAGGCTGCTCAACGGCTCGCATTCGGCCATCGCCTATCTCGGCCTGCTCAGCGGTCACGCCACCGTCGACCGCGCCTTCGCCGATCCGGCGATAAGAGCCTTTGTCGATGCGCTCTGGGCCGAAGCCATCCCGACGCTGCCGGACGACGCCGGGCTCGATACAAGCGCCTATACCGCCGAGCTGGCCGAGCGCTTCTCAAACACCGCACTTGCCCACCGCACGGCGCAGATCGCCAATGACGGCAGCCAGAAACTGCCGCAGCGCATTGTCGCCTCCGCCATTGAGCGCATCGAAGCCGGCGCACTGCCCGAGCACTTGACGCTGGTTGTGGCGGCCTGGATCGCGGCCTGCGAGGCACGCGGCAAGACCTTGCCGGAGAGCCATTTCACCGATCCGCTTGACTCAGCACTGGCCGCACTCGGCACCCGGCACCTGTCGGCCGCCGAAACCGTCGCGTCGGTTTTTGATCTGGCTGGCTTCGCCAAGAGGGAGCCGGGGCGCGAAAGGCTGATGGATTTCACGACCGCCCATCTTGAACAGCTGCGCCGGGGCGGACCGGCTGCTGCCTTCGCTGCCTTGGGTCTCTAACAGACAAACAAAAAAGCGAGGCAAGGCCCCGCTTTTTCATCAAAACATCTGAAGCAGACTTCAGGCCGGTAGGATCGCGCCTTCCAGCGTCGTGAGCTGGCTAAGGAACTGTTCCGCCTTGCTGCGGGCCTGGTCGTCCTTGGCGTCTGCTGCATCTTCCCTAGCTTCCTGGATGCGGCGCGCGAGATCGGCGCGATCGACATCCTTCACCGCGACAGCCGATTCCGCCAGCAGCGTGCAGCCGGCCGGAACGATGTCGGCGAAGCCGCCGAACACCACATAGCGCTCTTCGCCGCCCGCCACGGTCTTCACCGTGACGACACCCGGCTTGATCGTGGTCATGACCGGAGCGTGATGCGCCATCACGGTCATCTCGCCTTCGGCGCCCGGAATGACGACGGATTCGACCTGCTCGGAAACAAGCAGGCGCTCCGGCGAGACCAGTTCGAACTTGAAAGCTTCAGCCATGATCAATTTAGCGAATGGCGAATAGCGAATAGCGAACGTTAGAAGAAGAATTCGCCGGCCCATATTCCCTATTCGCTACTCCCTATTCGCTATTCGCTTGATTACGCCGCTTCAGCCGCCAGGCGCTGTGCCTTCTCGACCGCTTCCTCGATGCCGCCGACCATGTAGAAGGCAGCTTCCGGAAGGTGATCGTAGTCGCCGTTGCAGAGGCCCTTGAAGCCCTTGATGGTGTCGGCGAGGTCGACCAGCTTGCCCGGGGCGCCGGTGAACACTTCGGCGACGAAGAACGGCTGCGACAGGAAGCGCTCGATCTTGCGGGCGCGGGCGACCGTCTGCTTGTCCTCTTCCGACAACTCGTCCATGCCCAGGATGGCAATGATGTCCTGCAGCGACTTGTAGCGCTGGAGGATCGACTGCACCTGGCGCGCGACACCGTAGTGCTCGTCGCCGACGACCAGCGGGTCGAGCATGCGCGAGGTCGAATCCAGCGGATCGACGGCCGGATAGATGCCCTTTTCGGCGATGGCGCGGTTGAGCGTCGTCGTCGCGTCAAGGTGGGCGAACGAGGTCGCCGGCGCCGGATCGGTCAAGTCGTCGGCCGGCACGTAGATGGCCTGCACGGACGTGATCGAGCCCTTGGTGGTGGTGGTGATGCGTTCCTGCAAGGCGCCCATGTCGGTGGCGAGCGTCGGCTGATAGCCCACGGCCGACGGGATACGGCCGAGCAGAGCCGACACTTCCGAACCCGCCTGCGTGAAGCGGAAGATGTTGTCGACGAAGAACAGCACGTCCTGGCCCTGGTCGCGGAAATATTCGGCGACCGTCAGGCCGGTCAGGCCGACGCGGGCACGCGCGCCCGGCGGCTCGTTCATCTGGCCATAGACGAGTGCCGCCTTGGAGCCTTCACCGCCGCCCTTCTTGTTGACGCCGGATTCGATGAACTCGTGATAGAGATCATTGCCTTCGCGGGTGCGCTCGCCGACGCCGGCGAACACCGAATAGCCGCCATGCGCCTTGGCGATGTTGTTGATCAGTTCCTGGATCAGCACGGTCTTGCCGACGCCGGCGCCGCCGAACAGGCCGATCTTGCCGCCCTTGGCGTAAGGAGCCAGCAGGTCGAGCACCTTGATGCCGGTGATCAGGATCTGTGCTTCCGTCGACTGCTCGACATAGGTCGGAGCCGGCTGATGGATGGAGCGCATTTCGGTCGCGTCGACCGGGCCTTCTTCGTCGACCGGCTCGCCGATGACGTTGATGATGCGGCCGAGCATGCCCGGGCCGACCGGCACGGTGATCGGCGCGCCGGTGTCACGCACTTCCTGGCCGCGAACCAGACCTTCGGTCGAGTCCATGGCGATGCAGCGCACGGTGTTTTCACCCAGATGCTGGGCAACTTCGAGCACCAGGCGATTGCCGACATTGGTGGTCTCGAGCGCGTTCAGGATCGCCGGCAGGTGATCGCCGAACTGCACGTCGACGACGGCGCCGATGACCTGGCGAACCTTGCCGACAACGCCGGTTGCCTTGGTGGCGACAACCGATGTCTTGGCTGCCGCGGCCTTGGCGGGCGCTGCCGCCGTCTTTGCCGGAGCCGCCTTCGCTACTGGAGCCTTGGCCGCCGCCTTCGCGGGGGCTGCGGTCTTCGCGGCTGCTGCCTTGGGGGCCGCCTTCTGGGGGGTCGCTGCTTTCGCCATCGTCTTTACCCTTTTTCGTCCTTTGTTTCTCACGCGGTCCGGTCGCGGGTCGATAACCCGCGAACCGCGCCTAGAGCGCCTCGGCGCCCGAAATGATTTCGATCAGTTCCTTGGTGATCTGCGCCTGCCGCTGGCGGTTGTAGGTGATCGACAACTTGTTGATCATCTCGCCGGCGTTGCGCGTCGCATTGTCCATGGCGCTCATCTTGGCGCCCATTTCGCCGGCCGCGTTTTCGAGCAGCGCCCGGAAAACCTGCACGGAGATGTTGCGCGGAATGAGATCGGAGAGGATTTCGCCCGGCTCCGGTTCGTATTCATAGACGGCATTGCCGCCATCGATCGCCTCGGCCGGAGCCGAAGCCAGGCCGGCCGGAATGATCTGCTGCGCAGTCGGGATCTGGCTGATCACCGACTTGAACTGTGAATAGAACACCGTGCAGATGTCGAAGCCGCCCTCGTTGAAGAGGTGGATGACCTTCTTGGCGATCGCGTCGGCATTGACGAAACGCAGCGTCTTGACCTCGCGCAGATCGACGCGGTCGATGATCATCGAGGCATAGTCCCGGCGCAGGATGTCGAAACCCTTCTTGCCGACGCAGATGATCTTGACCTGCTTGCCGTCCGCCAAAAGCTTGCGGATATGGTCGCGGGCAAGGCGGGCGATCTGCGAATTGAAGCCGCCGCACAGGCCGCGCTCGGCGGTGCAGACGACGAGCAGATGCACGTCATCCTTGCCGGTGCCGGTCATCAGCGCCGGGGCATCGCCGCCGCCGCCGATTGCCTGGGTGATGTTGGCCAGCACGGAACCCATGCGCTCCGAATAGGGGCGCGCCGCCTCCGCAGCCTCTTGCGCACGGCGCAGCTTCGCCGCGGCGACCATCTGCATCGCCTTGGTGATCTTCTGCGTCGCCTTGACCGAGGCGATACGGTTACGAAGGTCTTTTAATGAAGGCATGCTTCAAACCTGATCCCGTCTTGCAATTCGCTCAGGCGAAGGTCTTGGCGAAAGCGTCGATCTCGGCCTTCAGCTTGGCGCGCAGATCGTCCGACAGCGCCTTTTCCTTGCGGATGGCGTCGAGAACGTCCTTGCCGGCCGAACGCATGTGGCTGAGCAGGCCATGCTCGAACTTGCCGACCTGGTTGACCGGCAGCTTGTCGAGATAGCCATTGACGCCGGCGAAGATCACCGCGACCTGCTCTTCCGTCTTCAGCGGCGAGAACTGCGGCTGCTTCAGGAGTTCGGTCAGGCGCGATCCGCGGTTGAGCAGGCGCTGCGTGGCGGCGTCGAGGTCCGAGCCGAACTGCGCGAAGGCCGCCATTTCGCGGTACTGCGCGAGCTCACCCTTGATCGAGCCGGCAACCTGCTTCATCGCCTTGATCTGCGCGGCCGAGCCGACGCGGCTGACCGACAGGCCGACGTTCACCGCGGGACGGATGCCCTGGAAGAACAGGTTGGTTTCGAGGAAGATCTGGCCGTCGGTGATCGAGATCACGTTGGTCGGGATGTAGGCCGACACGTCGTTGGCCTGCGTCTCGATGATCGGCAGGGCGGTCAGCGAACCACCGCCCAGATCGTCGTTGAGCTTGGCGGCGCGCTCAAGCAGGCGCGAGTGCAGGTAGAAGACGTCGCCCGGATAGGCTTCGCGGCCCGGCGGGCGGCGCAGCAGCAGCGACATCTGGCGATAGGCGACGGCCTGCTTCGACAGATCGTCATAGCTGATCAGCGCGTGCATGCCATTGTCGCGGAAATATTCACCCATGGTGGCACCGGCGAACGGCGCCAGGAACTGCATCGGCGCCGGATCGGAAGCGGTGGCGGCGACGATGATCGAGTATTCGAGAGCGCCGCGCTCTTCCAGCACCTTGACGAACTGCGCCACGGTCGAGCGCTTCTGGCCGACGGCGACGTAGACGCAGTAGAGCTTTTCCTTTTCGGGGCCGTTGTCGTGCACCGACTTCTGGTTGAGCATCGTATCGAGGATGATGGCGGTCTTGCCGGTCTGGCGATCGCCGATGACCAGCTCGCGCTGGCCGCGGCCGACCGGGATCAGCGCATCGATGGCCTTGAGGCCGGTCGACATCGGCTCGTTCACCGACTTGCGCGGAATGATGCCGGGCGCCTTGACGTCGACGCGCTTGCGCTCGACTGCCTTGATCGGACCCTTGCCGTCGATCGGATTGCCAAGCGCGTCGACGACACGGCCGAGCAGACCGGGGCCGACGGGGACGTCGACGATGGCGCCGGTACGCTTGACGATGTCGCCTTCCTTGATGTCGCGGTCAGCGCCGAAGATGACGACGCCGACATTGTCGGCTTCAAGGTTGAGCGCCATGCCGCGGATGCCGCCGGGGAATTCGACCATTTCGCCGGCCTGGACATTGTCGAGGCCGTAGACACGGGCGATACCGTCACCGACGGACAGCACCTGTCCGACTTCGGAGACCTCGGCCTCCTTGCCGAAATTCTTGATCTGGTCTTTCAGAATTGCGGAAATTTCCGCGGCGCGGATGTCCATCAGCCGACCTCTTTCAGTGCAAGCTTGAGCGAATTGAGTTTGGTTTTGAGCGACGTATCGATCTGGCGCGAGCCCATCTTGACCACCAGCCCGCCGAGCAGCGACGGATCGACGGTGACGGAGATGGCCACGTCCTTGCCGGCAACGCTCTTCAGCGCCGCCTTGAGTTCGGTCTGCTGGGCAGCGGTCAGCTCGTGCGCCGACGTCACTTCAGCAGCGGTCTCGCCACGATGTTCGGCGGCGATCTGGCGGAATGCCCTGATCATGCCGGGAATGGCAAACAGACGGCGGTTGCGGGCGACGACGCGCAGGAAATTGCCGGTGAGGCCGGCGATCCCGGCCTTGTCGGCGATCGCCGCGATGGCCTTTGCCTGGTCCTCGCTGGAGAACACCGGGCTGTTGATCAGCCGGGTGAGATCAGCGCTGCCCGCGAGCATGGCTTCGAAACTGTTGAGGTCGGCTTCGACCTTGGCCACGGAATTTGCCTGCAGGGCGAGTTCGAACAGCGAACCCGCATAGCGTTCTGCGACACCTGAGATTGGCGATGACGATTGAGCCACGGACCGTCTTTTCTCTTGTCTGACAGGCCGCAGATTGTTGGCGCGAGCAAAAACTCTGGCTAAATCTTTGACCTTACTGCATTTTTTCGAGCACGGAGGCGCGGCTTCCGCTATCCCCGGCCGAAAGTCGATTGCCGTCTAGCACAGGCATTTTAAGACCGCAATGCGTCGTTCCGCATGGTTTTCAGGCACTATTGTCGCATCCGGCGAAAGTCACCCGTCTTGCATCGCGGAATACCCAACGATTCAAGGCAGAAAGCCGAAGGCAAAGGCGAGCGGCAATGCCGCCAGCACCAATTCCACCACAATGGAAACCCAATTGAAAGGCGTGTTGGCGCCATCCGACATCATCGATAGCAGCCGGCCGAAGGCGGTGAACAGCCAGGAGAAGCCGAGCGCCATGTAGATCAGCGGCTGCGCAAGCAGGATGCAGCACAGGCCAACGCCGAGATAGAAGCCCGACATCCTGCCGCGCCCCTCGGCGATCGCCGCAGCCTTTTCGGGCTTGACCTGCAAGCGCAGGGCACGGAAGGCGAGGCTCGGTGCCAGAAAAAACAAAAGCCCGAGCAGCACGGTGACGACGGCGCTCGACCAGGCCAGCCATTCGCCCTGGCTCGTCGGCCACGGAAGCGCAAAATCCATCTTGTCCCCTCGAAATGCCGATTTTGAAATTCCGGGCATTCTAGCGGAGGAAAACCCTCGCGCCAGATGGCATCAGGCACTTTAGGAGAAGCGCATCAGCTAAGCGCGAATTCGACCGCCGCCTCGGCATGGATGCGCGTCGTGTCGAAGACCGGGATGTCGAAATCCTGCTGGCCGATGAGCATGGTGATCTCGGTGCAGCCCATGATGACGCTGTCGGCAGCCTCGTCGCGGCGCAGGCGTTCGGTTTCGGCGATGTAGGCCGCCTTCGAGGCTTCCGTGACGATGCCCTGGCACAATTCCTCGTAGATGACACGGTGGACCATGTCGCGACCGGCCGCATTGGGCACCACGGGCCGCAGGCCGTATTTGTCGGCGAGCCGGCCCTTGTAGAAATCCTGCTCCATGGTGAAGCGGGTCGCCAGCAGCGCCGGGCGCTGCATGCCGGCGCGCTTGACCGCCATCGCGGTGGCGTCGGCGATGTGGATCAGCGGGATCGACACCGATTCCTGCACCTGGTCGGCCAGTTTGTGCATGGTGTTGGTGCACAAAAGCAGACCTTCCGCGCCGCCGGCCTCGAGCTTGAGCGCCGCTTCGACGAGAAGCACGCCGGCGCCGTCCCAGTCGCCATGATGCTGCCGCTCGGCGATCTCGGCGAAGTCGAACGACCAGAGCAGCAGTTTCGCCGAATGCAGGCCGCCCAGCCGCTCGCGCACGATCTCGTTGAGCAGGCGATAGTAGATGGCGGTCGATTCCCAGCTCATGCCGCCCAGAAGGCCAAGGGTTTTCATGATTGGCTGTTCCTTTTCCTGGGTAATCCCCGGTATCATGAACATATGAGACCATAAGGAGGTCGTCGTGAAAACAATTGAGCTTCGGCAGGCCAAGGTGGGGCTCTCGGCAATCGTCGAGGCTGCGGGAAACGGCGAACCAACCATCATTACGAGAAACGGCAAGCCGGCTGCCATGGTCGTCCCGGTTGCCGAAGGGCGAAAGCTTTATCCGCAAGACAGCCAGAAAAACTTCGCGGACCTTTTGCTTCGGTATCCGGGCGGCATCGAACTTGAGCGGAACGAATCGCCATTGCGAGATGTCGAACTTTGAGCGGCATTGATGAACCCATTCGCCGAGAGTGGCCCGGCGGCGTTCAACTCACAAAAAACTCTGCGGGTCGATGTCGACCTGCACCCTGACCGAGCCGCGCTGCTTCGGTCCATTGGCCAGCATCGCGCGAATAAACCCTTGCATGTCGGCGCGCCGCTCGCCCTGGATCAGCAGGCGGAAGCGGTGGCGGCCGCCGAGCAAGGACAGCGGCGCCTCCGCCGGCCCCAGCACGAACAAATCTGTCGCTTCGGGCGCGGCACGGCGCAGGCCGCGTGCATGGCCCTCGGCTTCCGCCCGCGTCACCGCGCTGACGATGACGCCTGCCAGCCGGCCGAAGGGCGGCAACGCCGCCCGTTCGCGCTCGGCAATCTCGCGCTCGTAAAAAGCCTCGGCGTCGCCCGACACGATCGCCCGCATCACCGGGTGGTCGGGCTGAAAAGTCTGCAGCAGGCCAAGGCTCTTCTTGCCGGTGCGGCCGGCGCGGCCGGTGACCTGGCTGAGCAACTGGAAGGTGCGCTCGGCGGCGCGCGGATCGCCATTGGCAAGGCCGAGATCGGCGTCGACGACGCCGACCAGTGTCATGTTGGGAAAGTTGTGGCCCTTGGCGACGAGTTGGGTGCCGATAACGATGTCGGCCTCGCCATCGGCGATCGCCTCCAGCTCCAGCCGCAGCCGCCGCACGCCGCCCATAAGGTCCGACGACAAAACGATGGTGCGCGCGTCGGGGAAATGCGTGACGACCTCCTCCGCGATGCGCTCGACACCAGGCCCGCAGGCGACCAGATGGTCGAGCGTGCCGCATTCCGGGCAGGCCTCGGGGCGGCGCTCATTGTGCCCGCAATGATGGCAGACGAGCTGGCCGCGAAAACGGTGCTCGACCAGCCAGGCCGAGCAGACCGGGCAGCCGAAGCGGTGGCCGCAGACCCGGCACAGCGTCAGCGGCGCATAGCCGCGCCGGTTGAGGAACAGCAGCGACTGCTCCTTCCTCTCCAGCGTCTGGCGCATCTGGTCGAGCAGCACCGGCGACAGGAAGCCGCCGCGCGCCGGCGGTGCGCGCCGCATGTCGATCGCCTTCAGATGGGGAAGAGCAGCCTCGGCGAAACGGGCAGAAAGAACGGCTCTGTTGTATTTACCTTGGCTGGCATTGACCCGGCTTTCGACCGACGGCGTCGCCGACGCCAGCACCACCGGAAAGCTGCCGATATGGCCGCGCACCACGGCCATATCGCGCGCGTTGTAGAAGACGCGGTCCTCCTGCTTGTAGGCAGGGTCGTGCTCCTCGTCGACGACGATCAGGCCGAGCTCTTTGAACGGCAGGAACAGCGCCGACCGCGCGCCGGCGACGACCCGCACGCCGCCCTCCGCCACTTGCCGCCAGACTTTTTCGCGCATCCGCGGCGGCAGATCGGAATGCCATTCGCCCGGCTTGGCGCCGAAACGCTGCTGGAAGCGCTCGAGAAAAGCATGCGTCAGCGCGATTTCCGGCAGCAGGATCAGCACCTGCTTGCCCTGGTCGAGCGCGGCCGCCACCGCCTCGAAATAAACCTCCGTCTTCCCCGAGCCGGTGACGCCGTCGAGCAGCGCGACGTTGAACACGCCGGCTGCGACATTGGCGCGCAGCATCAGCGCCGCGTCGCTCTGGTCCGGCATCAGTTCCGGTATGGCGTAGCTGGAATCGGGCGCAGCCACCACCGGGCGGGGCGGGATCATCACCGTCTCGAACACGCCTTGCGCCCTCAGACCGTCGATCACCGTCGATGACACCCCCGCGGCATGCGCGAGGCCGGATCGCGTCCAGGCAAGCCCGCCTTCGGCCGTCTCCAGCACGCGCTCCCTTGCACTCGTCATCCTGTCGGGCACGAGAAGCGTGCGCTGCAGCCCCTCGATCCACGGTTCGGGATCGAAAGCCTCCGGCGCCCGAAGCAGCATGCGCGCCACCATGCCTGGCGGCGACAGCGTGTACTGCGCCACCCAGTCGACGAAGCGGCGCATGGCGCGGTCGATCGGCGGGCAGTCGAAGACCTGTTCGATGGGTCGCAGCTTCTTCGCGTCGATCTTCTCGACCGCGCCATCCCAGACAATGCCGGCGACCTGGCGCGGGCCGAGCGGCACGCGCACGATCGAGCCCGGCACCACGCGCATGCCGGCGGGCACGGCATAGGTGTAGGGGCGTTCGGCGGGCATCGGCACCAGCACCGGTGCGGCTGCGACAAAGGGCGAATCTTCGATCATGAGGCGTGACCTTGCCCTGACTTTGGTCTAGATCAAAGGCCGACCCCGAATGTGCATGGCATGCACATGAAAATCTTCAGGAGACCCGCCATGAAATTTTTTGTCGACACCGCCGACATCAAGGATATCCGTGAGCTGAACGATCTGGGACTGCTCGACGGCGTCACCACCAACCCGTCGCTGATCCTGAAATCGGGCGGCAAGATCGCCGACGTCACCAAGCAGATCTGCGATATCGTCAAAGGTCCGGTCTCGGCGGAGGTCGTGGCTACCGAATTCAAGGACATGATGGCGGAGGCCGAGATATTGGCCAAGATCGCGCCCAATGTCTGCATCAAGGTGCCGCTGACGCTCGACGGCCTGAAGGCCTGCAAGACGATCCGCACCGAGATGAACCGTATGGTCAACGTCACGCTGTGCTTCTCGGCCAACCAGGCGCTGCTGGCGGCCAAGGCCGGCGCTTCCTTCATCTCGCCCTTCGTCGGCCGCGTCGACGACACCGGCGCGGACGGCATGGAGCTGATCCAGGAGATTCGGCAGATCTACGACAATTACGATTTCCAGACCGAGATCCTCGTGGCTTCGGTTCGCACCGTGAACCATGTCAAGCAGGCAGCCCTGATCGGCGCCGATGTTGTGACCGCGCCGCCGGCGACGCTGAAGGCCTTGGTCAAGCACCCGCTGACCGACAAGGGCCTGGAACAGTTCCTCGCCGACTGGGCAAAGACCGGCCAGAAGATCGGCTGAGGACGCACCCCTTTCAATTAAAAAAGGCCGGGCAACCGGCCTTTTTTAATGCGCTTCAGGCGAAACCGCGTCGCCAAAGGAGCCCGCCGGTCAATCCGCGCTGTCATCGTCAGGCGCGGTTGCCTGCTGGCGCCGTCCCATGATGATTTCGCGTTTGCCGACATGGTTGGGTGTGCCGACCAATCCTTCCTTTTCCATGCGCTCGACCAGGGATGCGGCGCGGTTGTAGCCGATGCCCAGGCGCCGCTGGATGTAGGACGTCGAACACTTCTTGTCGCGCACCACCACCTTGACCGCCTCATCGTAGACGGCATCGCTGTCTTCGGCTGCAACGGATCCCTTGTCGAAGACCGCGCCCTGGTCGTCTTCGATTTCTTCCTCATCCTCGTCGGCTGTAACGGTTTCCAGATATTCGGGGCGGCCCTGCGCCTTCAGATGCGCCACGACATGCTCGACTTCCGCATCGGAAACAAAGGGCCCATGCACGCGGGAAATGCGCCCGCCGCCCATCATGTGCAACATGTCGCCCTGGCCAAGCAGCTGTTCGGCGCCCTGCTCGCCCAGGATGGTGCGGCTGTCGATCTTGGATGTCACCTGGAAGGAGATCCGGGTCGGGAAATTGGCCTTGATCGTGCCCGTGATGACATCGACCGAGGGCCGCTGCGTGGCCATGATCAGGTGAATGCCGGCAGCGCGCGCCATCTGCGCCAGACGCTGGATGGCGCCTTCGATCTCCTTGCCGGCAACCATCATCAGGTCGGCCATCTCGTCGACGATGACGACGATGTAGGGCATCGGCGCAAGGTCGATTTCCTGCTGCTCGAAAAGCGGTTCTCCGGTGCCCTTTTCGAAGCCTACCTGCACGGTCATGACAACCGTCTCGCCCTTGTCGCGGGCTTGGGCGGCGCGCTCGTTGTAGCCGTCGATGTTGCGCACACCGAGCCGCGCCATCTTGCGATACCGGTCCTCCATTTCGCGCACCGCCCATTTGAGCGCGGTGACGGCTTTCTTGGGATCCGTGACAACGGGCGTCAGGAGATGCGGGATTCCGTCATAGACGGAGAGTTCGAGCATCTTGGGATCGACCATGATCAGCCGGCATTCTTCCGGCTTCAGCCGGTAGAGCAACGACAGGATCATGGTGTTGATGGCAACCGACTTGCCGGAGCCGGTGGTTCCGGCCACGAGCAAATGAGGCATCTTCGCCAGCTCGGCGATAACAGGCTCGCCCCCGATCGTCTTGCCCAAGCAAAGCGCCAGCTTGCAGCTGGTCTTGCGGAAGCCCTCCGATTCGATCAGCTCCCGGAAATAGACGGTTTCGCGGGTCTCGTTCGGAAGCTCGATGCCGATCACGTTGCGGCCAGGCACGACGGCGACGCGCGCCGAAATCGCCGACATGGAGCGGGCGATATCATCGGCAAGCCCGATGACACGGGAGGATTTGACGCCCGGCGCCGGCTCGAACTCATAGAGCGTGACGACCGGGCCGGGGCGAACATGGATGATCTCGCCGCGCACGCCGAAATCTTCGAGCACGCTCTCCAGCAGATCGGCGTTCTGCTCAAGCCGCTCCTGCGACATGTAGAAGCCTTGTCCCTCCGGTGGCTGCTGCAACAGGTCTTCCGGGGGAAGCTCATAGGGATCGCCCGATTTTGATGGCCCGATTTTGCCGGTCCGAGGCAGGCGCGAGGAAGGGCGCGTGGCTGCGACCCGGACAGTGGCGTCTCCACTTGCGACGGCGGGCACCGCATCGCTCGCTGCGGCGGGGATTGCAGCGGGCTGGGCCTGCAGTGATGCGTTGCTTGCTGGTACTTCAGGCTGAGCGAGAGCCTCGTTAGAGTTAGCCGGCAAAACGTCCGGCAACGGTTTCGAGGCCTGGCCCGGAAGGCACTCGATAACACGAAACAGCGAGGTGGCATCGGCCGCTATCGGCGGGCGGATGTCGACCCGCGCAACGGCGACAAGCACTGCGGCGACCGGTGCAGGCGAGGTTGGGCTGGCCTGCCGGGCCTGGGATGAAATATCGACCAGATAGGGCGCCATAGCCTCGAAGAAGGCGTGATCCGAAAGATAGGGCCAGCGCAGTTTTTCAGGAGCAGCCGGTTTGATCTGGGCGCCCGGAGCGGCGACCGCGCGCGCCGAGGCTCGTCCCGTTGCGGTCGTCATTGGCGCAACGATTGGCGCCTTCTCTCTGGCGCGGCTCGGGGGAACGAAAGTCGCAGCCGGCGGTGACGACCTGTGCGTGGCGGCTCCGCGGCCGGCCAGCGGCTGGGAGGCGGAGCTTTTCACCGATGCCGGCAACGCCAGGAGCGAGGGCGTAGAGGATGCCTCATCGACCATGGGTTGCGCGACTGCTTGCTGCGTTGGGAGCGCGTCTGCATTGCCTTGCTCGACGACGCGCTCGTGCTGCGGACGATTCTTCTTGGCCTCATAGTCTGGCGTGCGGGTAAAACGCACGTTGGGTGCGAGGAAGAAATATTCCTGCCAGGCAGGACTTTCGATATCGCCGATTTTCGTGGGCGTGTTGCTCGCCTCCGCGCTACCCCTGGGCTCCATATAGGGCCGCTTGTTGCCGCCGAGATCGACAACCGGTGCGGAATAGCCGGCCTGGTGTGTGCCGGGCTGCCGGCTATCCAGTCCCTTGTGCGCCAGACGATCAAGAGCGCCTGTGGCGGCTGAAGAAATTCGCTGATCGCCCCTGACGCCGATGCCTTCGAAACACTTCCCCTCGGGATCATCGGGCGATGCCGCCTTCGACAAATTGACCCGGGAAAAACGCCTGGCTTCCATTCTCAAGACTCACTCTGCAATGTCTGCCGAGCAATAGGGAGCGAGTGGTTAACAGTTGCTTCCCGGATGGATCGCCGACGGTCCTGAGGCAGCAAAAATTATCGTGACAGCGTCGACAAGCGACGCGGCTGGATCGTCAACTTACAGCGCAAACGCTGGTGGCGCGCTCGCTGTGCTGGGGGCTGATGGCGTATCTTCGCGGCGATGCCGGACGATCTCGATTCGGGGAACATGATCGTGATCTCACGATCATCCCATCATGCTTGGTGCGCTAGGCCGATGAGCAGCGCTAGCCTGCCGTCTTGCTGTGCCTGACCAGATCCTGGGCGATGGACAGCTGAAGCGCTTCCGCCAGCTCGCGCGCGGCGCGGTTCTCGGCGTCGATCTGCGCCCGGTATGCGGCGAACTCCTGACGCGGCCTGTCGAAGGACGAGGTGATCGAACGCTTGCCGGATGCGATCACCACACCGGTCTTTGCGTCGGCCAGCGTATAGGTGCCGGTCAGCGTCACGGAACCGGCGGTCGGTTCGTCCTGGTCGGTTCCGACCTGCACAAGTGCCGAGGACTCGACGGCTTCGGTCACGCCTAAAGCGAGCGAATAGGCCGGTGAGGCTGGCTCGCCGGCGCCTCGTCCAAACCCGAAAATCAAATTGTTGCGCACCTGCTGGCCGTAACGCGAGCCGACCGGCTTGATGGCGATCGACGCCAGTTCGGCACTGGCGCTGGCCTGCGATCCCGATAGCGGCGCACTGGAATAGAGCGGCCGCACCGTGCAGGCCGAGACAAGCGCAAGCGAGCTGACCAAGCCGGCGAGCGCGACGCGGCGCAGCAAACGGCTCAGCTCTGTCTTTTCCGGCTCAGGCAACGACATTGACGATCCTCTGCGGCACGATGATCACCTTGCGCGGAGCCTTACCTTCGAGTGCTTTCTGCACGAAGTCGAGAGCCAATACCGCTTTTTCGACCGCACCTTGGTCCGCGTCGCGGGCAATTGTCAAATCCCCCCGCTTCTTGCCGTTGACCTGTACCGGATAGGTGACTTCGTTGTCGACGACCAGCGCCGGATCGAAGACCGGCCACGGCCGTTCGGCAACCAGATCGGTGCCGCCGAGCGTTTCCCAGCACTCCTCGGCCAGATGCGGCATGACCGGCGCGATCAGATGCACGAGAATCTCCACGGCCTGCCGGCAGGCGCCTTTCAGCGCTGCATCGGCCTTGCCTTCGGCCACCTCGTTGAGCGGCGTGGTCAGCGCGTTGGCCAGTTCGTACATGCGGGCGATGGCGCGGTTGAAAGCGAGCTTCTCGATATCCTCGCCGACCGCCTTCAGGATCTTGTGCGCGGCCTTGGAAACCACCGCGGCCTCGCCGCTGCCGGCCGCCGCGGGCTTGACGCCGGCCAGCGTCTCGGCCGCCGTCGACACCAGGCGCCAGATGCGCTGGATGAAGCGATGCGCGCCGGCGGCGCCATCGTCGGTCCATTCGACATCGCGCTCGGGCGGCGAATCCGACAGCATGAACCAGCGCGCCGTATCGGCGCCGTAGCCATCGGTGATGTCTTCCGGGCTCACCGTGTTCTTCTTCGACTTCGACATCTTTTCCAGCGGGCCGATGGTGACGGCCTCGCCGGTGGCGATGTCGATGGCGCTGCGCTTGCCGTCGACATCCTCCAGCCGGACCTCGGTGGGCGCCAGCCAGCGGCCGTTCGATGCCGAGCCGACGCGATAGGTTTCGTGCACCACCATGCCTTGCGTGAACAGGCCTTTGAACGGCTCGGCCAGATCGACATGGCCGGTCTCACGCATGGCGCGGGTGAAGAAGCGCGAATAGAGCAGGTGGAGGATCGCGTGCTCGATGCCGCCAATATACTGATCGACCGGCAGCCATTCATTCGCCGCCATGGGATCGGTCGGTTCATGCGCCCACGGCGCGGTGAAACGGGCAAAATACCAGGACGAATCGACGAACGTGTCCATCGTGTCGGTTTCGCGCCGCGCATCCCTGCCGCATTGCGGGCACTTCACATGGCGCCATGTCGGATGCCGGTCGAGCGGATTGCCCGGCCGGTCGAAATCGACATCGTCCGGCAGCTTGACCGGCAGGTCGGCCTTCGGCACCGGCACCACCCCGCAATCCTCGCAATGGATCATCGGGATCGGGCAGCCCCAGTAGCGCTGGCGCGAAATGCCCCAGTCGCGCAGGCGGAAATTCACCTTGCGCTCGGCCATCGGCCGGTTGCCGATCGTCTTCTGCTCCAGCAGCTTCGCCACCTCGGCGAAAGCCTGGTCCGGCTTCATGCCGTCGAGGAAGCGCGAATTGATCATCACGCCGTCGCCGTCATAGGCCTCTTCGATGATCTGGAACCTCGCCGGATTCTCGCCTTCCGGCATCACCACCGGAATCACCGGCAGGCCGTATTTGTTGGCGAAGTCGAGGTCGCGCTGGTCGCCGGACGGGCAGCCGAAGATGGCGCCGGTGCCGTATTCCATCAGCACGAAATTGGCGACGTAGACAGGCAGCGTCCATGAATCGTCAAACGGATGGACGACACGGATACCGGTGTCAAAGCCCTTCTTCTCGGCCGTCTCCAGCGCCGCCACCGAGGTGCCCATATGACGGACCTCCTCGATAAACTTCGCCAACGCCGGATTGCTCTCGGCGGCTTTTTTGGCCAACGGATGATCGGCGGCGACAGCCATGAACGAAGCGCCGAAGATGGTGTCGGGCCTTGTCGTATAGACTTCCAGCTCATGCTCGCCGTTGCCAATCTTGCCAGCATCTGGAACAGCCAGCGGCCAGCGGATCAGCAGGCCTTCCGAGCGGCCTATCCAGTTCTGCTGCATCAGCTTCACTTTTTCCGGCCATTCGTCGAGACCGTCGAGCGAATCCAGCAGGTCCTGCGCAAAGTCGGTGATCTTGAAGAACCACTGCGTCAGTTCGCGCTGTTCGACCAGCGCGCCCGAACGCCAGCCGCGCCCGTCGATCACCTGCTCGTTGGCGAGCACGGTCATGTCCTCCGGATCCCAGTTGACCTTGGAGGATTTGCGCGTCACCAGCCCCTTCTCGACGAAATCGAGGAACAGCATCTGCTGGCGGTGATAGTAGTCGACGTCACAGGTGGCGAATTCGCGCGCCCAGTCCAGCGACAGGCCCATGACCTTGAGCTGCTCGCGCATGGTGGCGATGTTCTGGTAGGTCCATTCCTTGGGATGGACCTTGTTTTGCATCGCCGCGTTTTCGGCCGGCATGCCGAAGGCGTCCCAGCCCATCGGGTGCAGCACGTTGAAACCCTTGGCCCGCTTGTAGCGCGCCACCACGTCACCCATCGTGTAGTTGCGGGTGTGGCCGATATGGATGCGCCCCGACGGATAGGGGAACATCTCCAGCACGTAGTATTTCGGGCGCGGATCGTCATTATGCGCCTCGAACAGCTTCTTGGCGTCCCAGGCCTTCTGCCATTTGGGTTCTGACGCGCGCGGATTGTATCGTTCGGTTGCCATGGGACGTTTTTCACTTAAAAGCATGCGCGAACCGCGGGCGACAGCTCGGCAGTTCAGGGAATGTGGTCCGGGTGTTCACCATGGTTTGGCAAACCCGTCAACCATATGGGTATCGCGTCTGACAAAAACGCGGGCCAAAACAGCAGGATTTGCATATGGGCGATGCCGTTCAGCAGTTTTTCGCGGTCAAGGCGAAGATCGCCGCCGCTGAGCGCGAGGCCGGTCGCGAGGCTGGCGCGGTGACGCTGGTCGCGGTTTCCAAGACCTTTGACGCCGCCGAGATAAGCCCCGTCATCGAGGCCGGCCAGCGCATCTTCGGCGAGAATCGCGTGCAAGAGGCGCAAGGCAAATGGCCGGCGTTGAAGGATGCATTTCCGGATATCGAGCTGCATCTGATCGGCCCGCTGCAATCGAACAAGGCCAGGGAAGCGGTGGCGCTGTTCGACGTCATCGAAACGGTCGATCGCGAGAAGATCGCCGCCGAACTCGCCAAGGAGATCGCGAAGCAGGGGCGGGCACCAAGACTCTACGTCCAGGTCAACACCGGCTCCGAACCGCAGAAGGCCGGCATCGAGCCGCGCGAGGCGGTCGCTTTCGTCGTCCGCTGCCGCGACGTGCATGGCCTCGCCATCGAAGGCCTGATGTGCATCCCACCGGCCGACGAAAATCCCGGGCCGCACTTCGCCTTGCTGGAGAAGCTCGGCAAGGAAGCTGGCGTCGCCAAACTGTCGATGGGCATGTCCGGCGACTACGAAACGGCAATCGCCTTCGGCGCCACCAGCGTCCGGGTCGGTTCGGCGATCTTCGGCAGCCGGTAACACGCCAAGGCCTTTAGACCAATTTTGGCAAGCTCGTTGCTCCAAGACTGGAAACGAAACGTACCGTTCCTATTTGCTTTGTGCCATCACAAACTCTCTGGAGCCTCCACCATGCGTTATAACCAGCTTGGAAATACGGGGATGTTCGTCTCCGAACTCTGCCTCGGCACCATGACCTTCGGTGCTGCCGGTGAAAATGCCCAATGGGGCCTGATCGCCAGCCTCGACCAGAAGGGCGTCAATGAGATTGTTGCCCATTCGCTCGCCGCCGGCGTCAATTTCTTCGACACGGCCGACGTCTACTCCTTCGGCCAATCCGAGCGCCTGCTGGGTCAGTCGCTCAGGGATCTCGGCGTCAACAGGCAGAACGTGGTCATCGCCACCAAGGCGCATGGCGCCATGGGCGAAGGCCCCAACCAGCGCGGCTCGTCACGCGGCCACATCATGGACTCGGTCGACGCCAGCCTCGAGCGGCTGCAACTCGACCATATCGATCTCTACCAGCTGCACGGCACCGACACCGTGACGCCGATCGACGAGACGCTGCGGGCACTGGACGATCTGGTCGCCAGCGGCAAGGTCCGCTATGTCGGCGTCTCCAACTGGGCGGCATGGCGCATCGCCAAGGCGCTCGGCATCGCCGAGCGCAAGGGCTTCGCCCGTTTCGAGACCGTCCAGTCCTATTATTCGATCGCCGGCCGCGACCTCGAGCGCGAGATCGTGCCGTTGCTCAACGAGGAGAAGCTCGGCCTGATGGTGTGGTCGCCGATGGCCGGCGGCCTGCTGTCCGGCAAATACGGCCCCGGCGCACCGGGCAATGGCGAAGGCCGCCGGGCCAGCTTCAACTTCCCGCCGGTAAACGAGGATCGCGCCTGGGCGGCCGTCGCCGTCATGCGCGAAATCGCCAAAAAGCATGATGTCAGCGTCGCCACGGTGGCGCTCGGCTATGTCCTGGCCAAGCCCTTCGTGATGAGCGTCATCATCGGCGCCAGCCGCATGGAGCAGCTGGAGCAGAACCTTGCCGCGACCCAACTGAAGCTCGACACCGACGATCTGGTTCGTCTCGACGAGGTCAGCGCCCTGCCGTCCGAATATCCCGGCTGGATGCTGGAGCGTCAGGCAGCGGGCCGTCGCCCGGCGCCATTCACGCCGAAAGCATAACGCAGCCCAGGCTGACATCCCGGGAGCCCGTGGCTCCGGGGATGTCAGGTAAGCCGGACGCTCTCGCCGAGAAAATCGAGAAAGGCGCGCACCCGCGCCGGCAGGTGCCGGCCCTGGCCGACATAGACGGCGTGGGTGGGCTCCTCGTCGCCCGGATTGAATGCCTCCAGCAGCGACACCAGCCGGCCGGCTGCGATATCGGACGCCACATGCCAGCGGGCCAGCCGGGCGATGCCGGCGCCAGCCAGCGCCATCAGCCGCATCGCTTCGCCATCGCTGACCAGCGTGTTGCCGGTGATCGGAACCATGACGGCGCGGCCCTCCGCGTCGAGGAACGGCCAACCGTCGACATGCCGTACAAAACCGAAACCCATGCGGTTGTGCCTGTCGAGATCGGCTGGCGTCAGCGGCATGCCGTGCGTATCGAGGTAAGAAGGTGCTGCAACGACGACCACCGGGCTTTGCCCGAGCTTGCGCGCCACCAGCCGTGACTCGCTCAGCGGTCCGGCACGGATGGCGACATCGGCGCGTTCGGCCATCAGATCGATGACGCTGTCGGTCAGCACCAGATCGACCGAAATCTCGGGGTAGCGTTCGAGGAAGCGCGGCAGCAGCGGGATCAGCCGATGCACCCCGAAGGGCACGTAGCTGTTGACGCGCAGCCGTCCGCGTGGCGCCGCACCCGCCGCTGCCTCCTGCTCGGCCGCCGCCATGTCGGCGAGGATGCGCAGGCTGCTCTCGTAGAACGCTGTGCCTTCCGGCGTCAGTTGCAGCTTTCGCGTCGAGCGGCTGACCAGCCGCGCGCCAAGCCTGGCCTCCAGCCGCGCAATCAGCTTGCTCACCGCCGACGGCGTCATGTGCAACGCGCGTGCGGCGGAGGAAAAACTGCCTTCCTCGACGACGCGCACGAACACTTCGATCTCGCCGGAGCGATTGATGTCGGACCTGGCCATTTGTGAATCTATTTCACAGAAAATGTGCCCAAGGCAAGTCTGGTTCACAATGCAGGGCAACACGATCTTTCGGGTCGGGGCGCGGGACGGCGCTCTTCGTCATCGAAGTGGAAACCGCCATGCCTCTTGCTCTCTACGCCCTCGCCGCCGGTGCCTTCGGCATTGGCGTCACCGAATTCGTCATCATGGGTCTGCTGCTCGATGTCAGCAAGGATCTCGGCGTTTCGATCTCGGCCGCCGGCCAGCTCATTTCTGGTTATGCGCTTGGCGTCGTCATCGGCGCGCCCCTGCTGACCATCGCCACCGGCAACTGGCCGCGAAAGACCGTGCTCCTTGCGCTGATGGCGATCTTCACGCTTGGCAATCTCGCCTGTGCGCTGGCACCCGACTACTGGACGCTGATGGGCGCCCGCATCATCACCGCCTTTGCCCACGGCACCTTCTTCGGCGTCGGCTCCGTCGTCGCCACCGGCCTGGTCGCGCCCAACAAGAAGGCCTCGGCGATCGCGCTGATGTTCACCGGCCTGACCATCGCCAACATCCTCGGCGTGCCCTTCGGCACCTGGCTCGGCCAGGCCTTTGGCTGGCGGGCGACCTTCTGGGCGGTGACATTGGTCGGTCTGGCGGCCTTCGCCGTCATCCTGGCTCTGGTGCCACGCAGCCCGACGGCGCCCGAAAAGAGCGACCTTCGCGCCGATCTCGCCGTGCTGCGCCGCACGCCCGTCCTGCTCGGTCTTGCCACCACCGTGCTCGGCTATGCCGGTGTCTTCGCCGTCTTCACCTATATCGCGCCGTTGCTGACCGAGATAAGCGGCTTCAAGGAAGCAGCCGTGTCGCCGATCCTGCTCGTCTTCGGCGGCGGTCTCATCGCCGGCAATTTGCTTGGCGGCAAGATCGCCGACCGCTGGCTGGTGCCGGCCGTGCTGGGAAGTCTCGTGGTGCTGGCACTGGTGCTCGCCACCATGACCTTCGCCATCCACAGCCAGGTCATGGCCGTCATCTATGTCGGCCTGCTCGGCGCTGCCGCCTTCGCCACCGTGGCGCCGCTGCAGATGTGGGTGCTGGACAAGGCGCAAGGTGCGGGCCAGAGCCTCGCCTCGTCCTTCAACATCGCCGCCTTCAATCTCGGCAATGCGGCAGGCGCCTGGCTTGGTGGCGCGGTCATTGCCCACGGGCTTGGTCTCGGTTCCCTCACCTGGGTCGCCGCCCTGCTGCCGCTCGCGGCACTCGGCGTGGCGGGACTGGCGCTGCGTCTCGATCGTACCGCCACGCTCGGCGAGCCTGCCTCCATCCGGTCGTGACCGTCCTCGGCAAACCCGCTTTCGACACCCTCATTCCACACCACCAGGAGTAAAAAGATGGACTATCGACGTCTCGGTGCATCGGGCTTGAAAGTGCCCGCACTCTCATTCGGCGCGGGGACCTTTGGCGGTTCCGGCCCGCTATTCGGCGCCTGGGGCAACAGCGACGCCAGGGAAGCGCGGCGGCTGATCGACATCTGCCTGGAGGCCGGCGTCAACTTGTTCGACACGGCCGACGTCTATTCGAACGGCGCTTCGGAAGAGGTGCTTGGCGAAGCCATAAAAGGCCGCCGCGACGCCGTGCTGATCTCGACCAAGACCTCGCTGCCGATGGGCGATGGGCCGGCCGACTACGGCTCGTCCCGTTCGCGGTTGATCAGATCCGTCGACGCCGCGTTGAAACGTCTCGGCACCGATTACATCGACCTTTTGCAGCTGCATGCCTTCGATGCCGGCACACCGATCGAGGAGGTTCTGTCGACGCTGGACGAGCTCATGCGCACCGGCAAGCTGCGCTATGTCGGCGTCTCCAATTTCTCCGGCTGGCAAGTGATGAAGTCGTTGGCGCAAGCCGACAGCCAAGGCTATCCGCGCTATGTCGCGCATCAGGTCTATTATTCGCTGGTCGGCCGCGACTATGAGTGGGAGTTGATGCCGCTCGGCCTCGACCAGGGCGTCGGCGCGCTGGTGTGGAGCCCGCTCGGCTGGGGCCGCCTGACCGGCAAGATCCGCCGTGGCCAGCCTTTGCCGGAAAAGAGCCGGCTGCACGAAACGGCGAGCTTCGGGCCGCCGGTCGAGGACGAGCATCTCTACCGGGTCATGGATGCGCTCGACGCGGTGGCGCAGGAAACCGGCAAGACCGTGCCACAGATCGCGATCAACTGGCTGCTGCAGCGCCCGACCGTTTCCTCCGTTATCATCGGCGCCCGCAACGAAGAACAGCTGCGCCAGAATCTCGGCGCCGTTGGCTGGAATTTGACGCCGGAGCAGATCAGGACACTCGACGCGGCAAGCGAAGTCACAGCGCCCTACCCGTATTTCCCCTATCACCGCCAGGAAGGTTTCGCCCGGCTCAATCCGCCGGCGGTTTGATTAAGTCGCAGTCCTGCGTTCCGGAACCGCCATAGACATTGGAGGTAGCCGTAGCCCCTCAACTTCGTCATCCACGGGCGGAGCAGCCGCGAAGCGGCGTCGCGAAGACCCGAGGACCCATGCCGCGACCTTGGCCGTAAAGTGCAGCGGAGCAGAATTCTGCACCGTTGTGACGTTTCGGAGTCCCAGCATGGATCCTCGGGTCTGCGCCGCGTCGCTTCGCTCCTTGCTTCGCCCGTGGATGACGACGTGATGGGCGTTTGCGCCAACCACTAGTGGTCGATAAAATGCCTGCCTACCGATCTCAGTGCAGCACGAACTCGCCATCGACCTTGCGCCATTCATTCGGCGCGATCAGCTTCTGATGCGTATAGCTGATCGAATGCAGCGGCCCGTCCAGCTTGGCCTTCCAGAATTCGATGAATTTGATCAGCACCGGAAATTGCGGCGCCAGGTCGTAGTCCTGCCAGATGAAGCTCTGCAGCAGATGGGGATGGTCGGGGAAATGATAGAGAATCTTGGCCGTAGTCAGGCCATAGCCTTTGAGCATCAGGTCCATTTCGGAATGGTCGCGCATGACAGTCCCCCTTGGGCGGTCCGTGGTTGAGTCTCCTTTCCTCCCAACGTCAGAGTGTGCGCGCCGTTGCTTAACTGTCTATTGATTTTTCCTGATCGAAAACAGGTTTTCCGCGCGAAAACATGCAGTTAGCAGCGAGCTTGTCCGAGTGCTGACAGCCCCTGGAGAAGCCACCTGCGGCATCCCGCCGCGCGAATCCAACGTCTAATATTGCGATGACGGACGAACTGGTAATAATGCCGCCGAATTCGCGGCAGCTTTGTCGCGATCCCGCCGGCGTTTCAAGCCGGCGGATTGGTTTGGGAGGAAGTGAAGAAATGTCCGAGGTTCATGTCCATCGCGTCCAGCCGGCGTGGAAGAAAAACGCGCTGATCGACAATGACACCTACCTGAAATGGTATGCCGACAGCGTCAAGAACCCGGACAAGTTCTGGGGCAAGCACGGCAAGCGCATCGACTGGTTCAAGCCCTTCAGCAAGGTCAAGAATACCTCCTTCGACGGCAAGGTCTCGATCAAATGGTTCGAGGACGGGCTGACCAACGTCTCGGTCAACTGCATCGACCGGCACCTGAAGAAGCGCGGCGACCAGACCGCCATCATCTGGGAAGGCGACAATCCCTACGACGACAAGAAGATCACCTACAACGAGCTTTACGAGCATGTCTGCCGGCTCGCCAATGTGATGAAGAAACACGGCGTCAAGAAGGGTGACCGCGTCACCATCTACATGCCGATGATCCCGGAAGCGGCCTATGCGATGCTGGCCTGCACGCGCATCGGCGCCATCCACTCGATCGTCTTCGGCGGCTTTTCGCCGGACGCGTTGGCCGGCCGCATCGTCGATTGCGAATCGACCTTCGTCATCACTGCCGACGAAGGCCTGCGCGGCGGCAAGGCCATTCCGCTGAAGGAGAACACCGACAAGGCGATCGACATCGCCGCCAAGAATTTCGTCATGGTCAAGAACGTCGTCGTCGTGCGCCGCACCGGCGGCAAGGTCGGCTGGGCACCGGGACGCGACGTCTGGTACCACGACGAGATCGCCACGGTGAAGGCCGAATGCAAGCCCGAAAAGATGAAGGCCGAGGATCCGCTGTTCATCCTCTACACCTCGGGCTCGACCGGCAAGCCGAAGGGTGTGCTGCACACCACCGCCGGCTATCTCGTCTACGTCTCGATGACGCACCAATATGTCTTCGACTACCATGACGGCGACATCTACTGGTGCACCGCCGATGTCGGCTGGGTCACCGGCCACAGCTACATCGTCTACGGGCCGCTCGCCAACGGCGCCACCACGCTGATGTTCGAAGGCGTGCCGAACTATCCGTCGCAATCGCGCTTCTGGGACGTCATCGACAAGCACAAGGTCAACATCTTCTACACCGCGCCGACGGCGCTGCGCGCGCTGATGGGCGCCGGCGACTCCCATGTGAAGAAGACATCGCGCAAGTCGCTGCGCGTGCTGGGTTCGGTCGGCGAGCCGATCAATCCGGAAGCCTGGGAGTGGTATTTCAACATCGTCGGCAACGGCAAGGTGCCGATCGTCGACACCTGGTGGCAGACCGAGACCGGCGGCATCCTGATCACGCCGCTGCCCGGCGCCACCGACCTCAAGGCAGGTTCGGCGACGCGGCCGTTCTTCGGCGTCAAGCCGCAGCTGGTCGACGGCGAGGGCAAGGTGCTGGAGGGAGCGGCCGACGGCAATCTGTGCATCACCGATTCCTGGCCCGGTCAGATGCGCACCGTCTATGGCGATCATGACCGCTTCATCCAGACCTATTTTTCCACATACAAGGGCAAGTACTTCACCGGCGACGGCTGCCGCCGCGACGCCGACGGCTATTACTGGATCACCGGCCGCGTCGACGACGTCATCAACGTCTCCGGGCACCGCATGGGCACGGCAGAAGTCGAATCCGCACTGGTCAGCCACGACAAGGTTTCGGAAGCCGCCGTCGTCGGCTATCCGCACGACATCAAGGGCCAGGGCATCTACTGCTACGTCACGCTGATGGGCGGCGAGCAGCCGACCGAGGAGTTGCGCAAGGAACTGATCGCCCATGTCCGCAAGGAGATCGGCGCCATCGCTTCGCCCGACAAGATCCAGTTCGCGCCCGGCCTGCCGAAGACGCGCTCGGGCAAGATCATGCGCCGCATCCTGCGCAAAATCGCCGAGGACGATTTTTCAGCCCTCGGCGACACCTCGACGCTGGCCGACCCGGCCGTCGTCGAAGACCTGATTGCCAACCGGCAGAACAAGAAGGCTTGATGCAGCACGAGGCCGCACTGGGCACCGTCAGTGAGCTCTGGCGCTATCCGGCGAGTTCGCTTGCCGGTGAGCGCTTGGAAACAATCTCGGTCGACGTCGAGAGCATCGACGGCGACCGCCTGTTCGGCCTTGTCGACGTGTCCGACAATGAAATCGCCCGGCCGGACCGCGACGCGAAATGGCACAAGGTGCCGCGCATCCGCACTCGGCTGTCGCCTGCCCGCGAACTCGAGATCGCCGTCCCGGACGGCGGCTGGCTGGCTGCGCCGGGTATCGAGAGCGACCGCGCGGTGTCGGCCTATCTCGGCTTCGAAGCCTCGATCCGACCGTTTCGCCAAGAGAATGCCGCGCCTGGCTATTCCGGCCCGCTGACCACGGAGCGCTACCGCAAGGCGCCGATCCATCTGTTGACCACGGCTTCGCTGGCGCGCCTGAAGGCATTGCATCCGGAAGGCAGCCCCGACCCGCGCCGTTTTCGTCCCAACGTCGTCGTCGACATGGCGGCAATCGAAGGGTCGTTTCCGGAGACGGAATGGATCGGCCGCAAGCTGGCGATCGGCGACCTGTTGCTGACCATCTCGGAACCTTGCCGCCGCTGCGGTTTCACCATCATCGCCCAGGATGGCTTCGACAATGATCCCGGCATCCTGCGCAATCTGGTCCGCCACAACGCACACAATCTCGGCGTCTATTGCACGGTCGATCAGCCGGCCAGCGTCGAGGTCGGCGACACGATGCGCTTCATCTGATCATTGGTACAGATCCGCCCGCGTCGGCGGCAGCCCGCTCGGGCCACGCGCGCGCTTGGTGACGACGGTCTGGAAAATCTGTGCCGAGGCGCGTTCGAAGGTGATCGAACAGCCAGTCAGGTAAAGCAGCCACAGCCGCGCCTTGGCTTCGCCCACCTCGACGATTGCCTCACCGAAGCGTGCATGCAGGCGCTCGGCCCACAGCCTGCAAGTGCGGGCATAGTGCTCGCGCAGGTTCTCGACATCGTGGACCAGAAAACCATGCGCCTCGAGATTGCCGAGCGTCATGCCGATGGTGTCGAGTTCACCACCGGGGAAGATATATTTGATCAGCGCCTTGTATTCTGGTCCCTTGCGCAGGGTTCTCTTGATGTCGCCCTTGCTGCGCCTGGTGATGGCGTGATGCAGATAGATGCCGCCCGGCTTCAGCAGCCGATGGACGGTGGAGAAGTAGGCGGCGTGGTTGGCGAGCCCCAGATGCTCGAACATGCCGATCGACGATATCTTGTCGAAGGTACCAGTAAGTTCGGCGTAGGATTTTATCTCGATCGTGATCCTGTCCTCCAGTCCCTCGGCGCGAATGCGCTCACGGGCGAGTTTCGTCTGGGCTTCCGACAGCGAGACGCCGTGGCCGGTGATGCCGTAATTTTTCGCGGCATGGATCAACATCGCTCCCCAGCCACAGCCTATGTCGAGCAGTCTTTCGCCGGGCTTCAGCCGCAGCTTGCGACAGATATGGTCGAGCTTGTCGACCTGCGCCTCATCGATGCTGTTGGCGAAATCCTTGAAGTAACCGCAGCTGTAGACCATGCGTTCGTCGAGGAAGAGCCGATAGAAGGCATTCGAGATGTCATAGTGATGCCGGATCGCTTCCTGGCTCGAACCGCTGACGAAGGGATTGCGCCCCGAAAGATCAGTCCGCGCCGTCATCTGTTTCCTTGAAAACAGCACGGCTGGCAGATCACGCAGGATCGCCAGCTTCGGCAATGTCTTGAGTTTCGTCCTGAGTTTGCCTTGCGAAGGTAGGGCGTAGAAATCAAACAGCGATCCGTCTTCGATGTCGACCGCCTTGGAAGTCCAGATCTCGATCAGCGTCGAGAAGGTGGGACGGCGAACCATCTGCCACACAATGTCCGGGTCGTTGACGGTGAGCACAGGGCCGGTGGTGGGACCGATCCGTTCCCCGGTCCACAGCTTGACAGCAAAGCCCGGTTTCAGCGTTTCAACAACCGTTCGAACGATCCGCGCGGCCTTGTCGGTGGGGTCCATGCTTCCTCCCAGAAGCCAGACCACCAATGTTGTCTGTTTGCCCCTGGACTGCAAGCCGCCCGTCTGGCCAGCCTGTCTGGAAAGACACACACCCGCCTTTTTGAGGGTGGCACCTTGCCATTTCCCAAATGAGACCCCATCATCTCTGTGTGTTCAACAAATCGAAAGGAGGTGATCCGATGTCGAGTGATTTCGTTTTCCAGAACGTGGCCTCAGCGGATTGCACTTTCGGGAAGCAGTCTTCCCGTTAAGGCGCGAGATGCGCGGCGGGTGACCTCTTGGGGTCGCCGCCATAGGGCCGCGCCACGGACGGAAACACGGAAGGCCGCCGGCTTCGCAAGAAGCGGCGGCCTTTTCCTTTTTGCGGATCACTGGGTCAGGACGACCTTTTCAGTGTTGCGGATGATTTCCTGAAAGGCGTCGTTCAATTCCACCCCGGTGGACACCTCGAAATAATGTCTCGCGGCGGCGGAGGTGTCTTTCGACGAACAGTCCTTCAGCACCGCCTTTGCCTGGTCTCGCTCGGTCGCCGACATGTCCTTGTCGTTCAGATCGAAGCCGATGGTGAAAATCTCGATGCCGTCATTTTTCATGTTGCCGCACAGCGTTTCGGCGTTGCCGCGCGCCAGGTTGCCCTGGCTGTTGTAGCTGCCCCCCGCACCGGCGAAGGCGGTGTTGAACTGGCCATCGGTCATCAGGATCGCGACCTTGGCAATCTTCTTCGCATTGGGATCCGAGGCGCCTTTGCCGAGACCGGCATTCTCGATCGCGGCGCGCCATTGCGGCGACAGCATGTAGTAGGTCCACTGAATGGCGATCGCGCCGGCCGTATAACCACCGGCCTGGAAGTCGTCGATCGAATCCAGCAATGCATCGGAATCCGCGGTCAGCGGGATCACTTCCGCATCAGGGCACCTGTTCATTCCCCCACCACTGAGATGATCATCCCGGTTGACCAGGGCATAATATTTCTTGCCGGTCCTGTCCGTGCGAACCGTCTCTGGCCCGTCGGCGCTCAAATCCGCATCGCCGTTTTTGTCCTTGCGCTCCGTCGTGCAATTATCGGGGTGTGGCATCGCCGCGCCAACAATGGAGATGTAATCGTTGTAGGATGGCAGCAGATCCTTGCCCGTCTTGGCGACGAGAAGCGAACTGCCGGCGACCGGTGGCAGCTCAGAGCTCCCTTGGTTCTCGGCATAGACGTTTTCCGCCAGCTTGCCGGCGTTCACGCCAGATGCGTAGGGCACAATCGCGACGCGGATGCGGGGGTTCTTCGGATCCTGGTTCTGCAGCATCGTCTGAACGGCGTTTCTTGCAGCTGCTTTCAGATCGCCGATCTTGTCGACCTTGCCCCGCTTCGCCATCGATCCTGTTATGTCGAGCATCATCGCCACTTCGACGGTCTTGTCCGAATAGAGCGCCGTTGTGGAAGCGGTGACGCGTTTCATGTCACCCGTGCCAAAAATCGGGAAATACAGCGCGACATCGACATGGGCGTCGGCTTGGACCGTCTTGGCGGTACTGTTGACCGTCAGTCTGTCGAGCACGATCTGGTCGACCTGCAGGACGCCTGCCGTGCTGTTGGCATCGAGAAAGGCCTGAATCGATTTGTTGGCATCGGCCTCCTTGATGGCGCCGGTCGTCAGGTCGCGTGCGGTCGATGTCACGGCGGCGTCGACCACGCCCTGCAGGCTCGATCTGGCATTGTACAGCTGAGAGACGTTGACGGAAAAGCCAACGCCCAGCGCCAAGACCGAGGCAGCAAGGCCGAACAGGACTGCGAAATTTCCACTGCGATCCCCGGCAAACCCGCCGATCGCATGAACAAACCCCCCGTAATTCCGCATCCTGCAGCCTCCGCTCGCCTCGGCCTCGTCGCCGTGGAAAGGCCAGTGCAGGAATCCGGCCGGATTGCGCGGTCGCCTCCGCGCAGCCCAGGATCAGGCAATCAAGCTGTTGTTTTTGCTTGGGTTGCGAAGGATGTAAGGTAAACAATGGGTAAACGGAAATCCAAGGAAGCGACTTCGTTTACGAAGCGCTTACCATGATCGACGGCATGTCGATCCGGGTCCCGATCCGGCACAGAGGCTCAAGGGATGCAGTGTCTCGAAGCGGATCAGAATCCCGGCTGCGAACAGCTCTATGCCAGCATCTGCGCGCTGACCGTCCTGTCGATGCCGTGATAGGGCGGGTTGAACAGATTGCCTTCCTGTTCGTAGGTCCACACCTTGAACAGGCTGAGCCGGTGCGGGCCGAAGCTGTGCAGCAGCGGCACGTCGGTGGCGTCGCGGCCGCGCGCGATGACGACACGGCCGGTCCTGGGCGTGTTGTGGCGGGCATCGAACGTGTACCATTTGCCGTCGAGAAACACTTCCAGCCAGGCCGAGAAATCCATCGGCGCCGGATCGACCGGCACGCCGATATCACCGAGATAGCCGTTCACATAGCGCGCCGGAATGTTCATGCAGCGGCAAAGCGTGATCGCCAGATGGGCAAAGTCGCGGCAGACGCCGACCCGCTCCTCATGCGCCTGAGCCGCGGTGCGGGTTGAGCGGGCATAGCCATAGCCGAAGGACAGCCGGTTGTGGACATAGTCGACGATCGCCTGCACGCGCGCCCAGCCCGGCGGGAGATGGCCGAAGAGCTGCCAAGCCAAGCCGCTCAGATGATCCGTCTCGCAATAGCGGCTGCCCAGGAGATAGAAGAGCACCTCGTCGGGCAGGTCCGCCACCGGCACTTCCCTGGCCAGCGTATTGACCTCGTCCGTCTCGCCGCTGTCCTCGACGACCGCGTCATACAGGATGCGAAAACCACCGGCGGGCGCGGTGAAGCGGCGGCAGGCATTGCCATGCAGATCGTGGTAGAGCTTCGTCGGCACCGAAGGCGAGGTCAGGACGCGGGTCTGCCGCTTGATGTCGGCCTGGCGGTCCTTGTGAATCTCGAGCAGCGAAATCACCGGGGTGGCCTCGCTGCATTCAATGGCGATTTCATAGCCGAGCCGGATCAGCATCGCGTTCCCCCTTCGATCGTCGTGGAAAACAGTTTTGCTCAAACGCGAAAAGACTGGCTATGGTTCCCGGGGCCGATCGAAAAGCCCGGCCCATGTCTTCCCCTGCCGTCGCCGAGACGTTAGGTTCGGGAACGCCACAAGCGCTCCCCCGGACTCAAGGAAAATCATGTATTCAGGCAGAAAATTCGCGGCCTTCCTCTTCGATATGGACGGCACGCTCATCAATTCCATCGCCTCGGCGGAACGGGTGTGGAGCGATTGGGCACGCCGCCAGGGCCTCGACGTCGCCGCCTTCCTGCCGACGATCCACGGCGTGCGGGCGATCGAGACCATCACCGGCCTGGCACTCCCGGGCGTAGACCCGGCGTACGAGGCTGATCTGCTGCTGAAGGCCGAGGCAGCCGATCTGGATGGCATTCTCCAGATCGCCGGCGCAGCCGCATTTCTCGATTCGCTGCCCCCCGAGCGCTGGGCGATCGTCACCTCCGCGCCGCGCGAACTGGCGCTGTTGCGCATGAAGGCTGCCGGCATCCCTGTCCCGGGCGTCCTCGTCGCGGCCGAAGATGTTTCGCGCGGCAAGCCGGCGCCCGATTGCTTCCGGCTTGGCGCGGAACGGCTCGGCTTCGACGCGCGCGATTGCCTCGTGTTCGAGGATGCTCCGGCTGGTATCACCGCAGCCGAGGCGGCGGGTGCTTCGGTCATGGTCATCAACGCCACGCACAAGCATCCGATGCCAACGCAACATGCTGCGATCACTGGTTATGAAACTGTCAGCATCACCGTCGACGAGCGTGGCTGGATCGCGCTTGAGCCGCAACGCAGCGCCGCCTGAAGATGTAGCGCAACGCCGTTTAAAAGTGTGTTGAGATTCAGGTCAGGCTGAGTCGAAAGCGATGGTTTCCGAGAACCGGAGCGGAGCGCACTAAAGTACGTGAGCACCGGAAACCAACGCTTGCAGGCCAGCATCACCTGAATATCAACATACCTTAGAAATCGCTGGTCAGGCCCTTCACCTCCCAGTCGCCATAGCGGCCGGGCTCCTTGCCGCCACGGCCGCCGATTTCCTTCGGCGCTGCCGCTTCCTTTTCCAGATATTTTACGCGCCTTGCTTCGGCCTCCGCGAGCGCCCGTCTGGCTGCCGGCGTCAGCGCCTTTGGCGAGGAATCATGGCCAAGGTTGGCATCGATTTTACTGGTTTCGTCGTTCATGCGATATGTCCAGCGGATTGAAACAGGAACTGGCGTTTCCCATCATATAGCGATGAACGCACGACTATCGACCCCCTTTCGCTATCATCTGGACGGGAGCAGACGATGAACACCATCCGCACCGCCATGCTTCTTGCCGCGATGACCGCGCTGTTCATGGGCGTCGGCTTCTTGATCGGCGGATCGGGCGGCATGATGATCGCGCTGGTCATCGCCGCCGGCACCAATCTGTTCAGCTACTGGAACGCCGACAAGATGGTGCTGTCGATGAACCGCGCCGTCGAGGTCGACGAACGGAACGCGCCCGAATATTACGCCATCGTCCAGGCAATGGCCAAACAGGCAGGCCTGCCGATGCCGAAGACCTATCTGATCGACAACCCGCAGCCGAACGCCTTTGCCACCGGCCGCAACCCGCAGAACGCGGCGGTGGCTGCCTCCACCGGCTTGTTGCAGGCACTGACGCCTGAAGAGGTCGCAGCCGTGATGGCGCACGAACTCGCCCATGTGCAGCACCGCGACACGCTGACCATGACGATCGTCGCCACCTTTGCCGGCGCCATCTCGATGCTCGGCAATTTCGCTTTCTTCCTTGGCGGCAATCGCGACAACAACCCGTTCGGCTTCGTCGGCGTGCTGGCGGCGATGATCGTGGCGCCCTTTGCCGCGATGGTCGTGCAGATGGCGGTCAGCCGCACCCGCGAATACGAGGCCGACCGGCGCGGCGCCGAAATCTGTGGACACCCGCTCTGGTTGGCATCGGCCCTTGACAAGATCGCCCGCGGCGCCGAACGCATCCGCAACCCCGATGCCGAGCGCAATCCGGCAACCGCGCATCTCTTCATCATCAACCCTCTCTCCGGCGAGCGCATGGACAGTCTGTTTTCCACCCACCCGAGCACCGACAACCGCATTGCCGCCTTGCAGGCGATGGCGCGGCAGATGGGAGGGAGCGAGACCCAAGCTCCGCGCCGGGCCCAGGCACCACAACAGGCGGACGAACAACGGCCATCAGGCCCGTGGGGCCAGGCAGCGCAGCCTGAGCAACCAGCGGAGCCCGCCAGGCCGAAATCCAACCCATGGGGCCGCAACCCGACCGGACCCAAGGGCCGGTGGTCGTGAGCGTGGCGGACAGAGAACCTCGACGTACGGTTTCAGGTGATCAGGAACACGGCGGCGACTTCGTTGCCGGCCTTGCCGCCCGCAAGGCGGCGGCGCGGCTGCTTGCCGCCGTCATCGACGCCAGGACGCCGCTCGACGGGCTGACCGACCATGAGAACGGCCATCCGCAATACAGGGCGCTCGATTTGCGTGATCGCGGCCTGGTGCGGGCCATTCTGGTCACCGCGCTGCGCTATCGCATGACCATATCAGGGCTGCTGGCGCGCCGCCTGGAAAAGCCGCTGCCGCCCAACGCCACCGCGCTGTCGCACATATTGCATGTGGCGGCGGCCCAGATCCTGTTCCTCGACATTCCCGACAGCGCCGCCGTCGACATTGCGGTGACCCATGCCAAGTCCGATCCGCGCACGGTGCGTTTCTCCGGCCTGGTCAATGGCGTGCTGCGCACCTTGGCGCGCGCCAAGGAAACGGAACTGCCTGCCGCCCTTGCCGCCACCGACGAGGCGCCAAAATGGTTTTCCGATCGGCTGAAGGCCACCTATGGCACCGATAAGGCAAGGCAGATCCTGGAAGCCCACCGCGTTGAGGCGCCGGTCGATTTCTCGGTCAAGGCCGATCCCGAGCTTTGGGCCGAAAAGCTCGGCGGCATCGTCCTGCCGACCGGCACGGTCCGGGTGGAGAATCTCGTTGGGCCTGTCACCGAACTGCCCGGCTTTGCCGAGGGCGCCTGGTGGGTCCAGGACGCGGCGGCCAGTCTTCCGGCCCGACTGTTCGGCGATGTCAGGGGGCTTCGCGTCGCCGATCTCTGCGCCGCCCCCGGCGGCAAGACCGCGCAGCTCATTCTCGCCGGTGCCAAGGTCACCGCCGTCGACACCTCGAAGAACCGGCTGGTGCGGCTGACGCAGAATCTCGACCGCCTCAGCCTGTCCGCCGAGATCGTCCAGGCCGACCTGCTCAAATACCAGCCGGAAGAGTTGTTCGACGCCGTTCTCCTCGACGCGCCCTGCTCGTCGACCGGCACGGTGCGGCGGCATCCCGACGTGCCATGGACCAAGACGGCGGCCGATGTCGAAAAGCTCGCCGACCTGCAACGCAGGCTGCTCGCCCGCGCTGTCACGCTGGTGAAACCCGGCGGCAGGATCGTCTTTTCCAACTGCTCGCTCGATCCGCTCGAAGGCGAGGACCTCTATCGTGCCTTTCTGGCCGGCACGGCTGAAATCGCCAACGATCCGCTGCGGCAAGGCGAGATCGCCGGCATCGATCCGTTCCTGACGCCGCATGGCACGCTGCGCACCACGCCCGCCGACCTGGACCTCGGCACGCCGGAGCGCTCGGGCCTGGACGGCTTCTTCGCCGCTCGCATGCGCCGAGCCGGCTAATGTATGTCGCCCAAAAGTGCGCAGCGGTTTTGGGACAACGACATGCATGAACAGAACACCAAAGCGCGTTGTATTCGACCGGTCGGGCGCGGCGCGCTTTGATTTAACTACCCGGATTTACTGACTTTTTTAGGGAGGGTCGCGGGCAAAGCCGGGTGAACCGGCGCCGTCCATGGAATTCGCCTTCGCACGAGTCGCTCAATCATGTAAACTCGACGCCGGGGTAGAGGACGATCAGGAGGGGTTTTGGCACTTGCTGCCAGCAGCACGACGCGTCTGTGGACGCTTGTCGCGAAGGAGTTCTGGCGCAAAACGCGCCGGCGCCTGCGTGCCGGGCCGGTCTATCGCTGGCGCTATTCCGGCCGCACGCCGGAACGTGTGCTGATCGCACCGCCGGACCTGCGCCTCGCCGACCCGCAGATCGCACTCGAGATTTATTACGGCCGCTATCCCCTGTCGGGGCATCTGGTCGAGACCGGCGGCAAGTCGCCCTTCCAGATCAACGTGCCCAATCACGGCTGGCAGAAGACGCTGCACGGCTTTCGCTGGCTGCGCCATATGCGCGCCGCCGGCACCGAGCTTGCCGCCGCCAATGCCCGCGCCCTGGTCTCCGACTGGATCGCCATGCATGGCAGCCATATTTCCGGCGTCGCCTGGGAGCCCGGCACGACGGCCAAGCGCATCATCGCCTGGCTGCAGCACTCCTCCGTCGTGCTGCAGGGCGCCGAGTTCCCCTTCTACCGCGCCTTCCTGAAGTCGGTTGCCGTCCAGATCCGCTACCTCCGGTCGATGGCGCGTGAAATGCCCGACGGCAAGGACAGGCTGCGTGCCCGCATCGCGCTCGCCTTCGCCGCTTTGTCCCTGCCGGCGCCGGCATCGGCGCTGCGTGGTGCGACCCGCAACCTGGCCGAGGAACTCGACCGCCAGATCCTCGCCGACGGCGGGCACATCTCGCGCAATCCGATGGTCGTCCTGGAAATCCTCGCCGACCTTCTGCCGCTGCGCCAGACCTATGCCAACCAGGCGGAAACGCCGCCGCAGGCGCTGATCGGCGCCATCGACCGCATGCTGCCGGCGCTGCGCTTCTTCCGCCATCAGGATGGCAGCCTCGCCCGCTTCAACGGCATGGGCGCCACCATCCACGACCGCATCGCCACCATCCTGCGCCATGACGATACCGCCGGCGCGCCACTGCTGCATGCGCCGCATTCCGGCTATGAGCGCCTGTCGATGGGCGGCACCACGGTCATCGCCGATACCGGCCTGCCGCCGCCGGTCGACGTGTCCAACGCGGCACACGCCAGCTGCCTCGCCTTCGAACTGTCGTCCGGCCGCCAGCACTACATAGTCAATGCCGGCATCGACACCTATGGCGCGGCCGAATTCCGACCGCTGGCGCGCGCCACCGCGGCGCACTCGACCGCCACCATCAACGACACCTCGTCGGCACGCTTCAGCCATTCACTGCGCGTCAACGACCTGCTCGGTTCGCCGCTGATCGGCGGTCCGCAGCATGTGCAGTGCAAGCGCACCGACCAGAAGGGCGTTCAGGGGTTCATCGCCCGCCATGACGGCTATGTCCCGCGCTTCGGCTTCCTGCATGAGCGCGAGCTGAAGCTGTCGGCGAACGGCAATGTGCTGACCGGCAGGGACCGCTTCCAGCGGCCCGGCAATGCTGCGATCCGCAACAATGGCCGCGACTTCGTCACCATCCGCTTCCACGTCCACCCCGACATCAACCTGCTGCAAGACGAGCATGATCGCCTGGTGCTGGCCGCCGATCAGGCCGACACCTGGGTGTTCACCTCTGGCGAAGTGGTGCCGGAGGTCGAGGAATCGATCTATTTCGCCGGTCTTGGCGGCCCGCGCCGCAGCCGCCAGATCGTGCTTGCCTTCAAGGCCTCGGAAGTCGCCGAAGTCCACTGGCAGCTGACGCGCACCAGCATCGCCGGTTACCCGGAAAACAACTGAGCTTGCGTAAGCGCCGGTTTGATTTCCGGGCCGCATGTGCTAGGGGCGCGGGCATCACCACACCAGAGCGGAATGCGTTCAAGTTGAAACGCGAATTCCTCTCTGGCTTTTTGTTTTGTCGCATGATGTTTATCCGAAAAGTCCGCAACTTTTCGGCATCATGCTTAGCCGTGAAAGGCCGCCAGCCCATGGCCGTCGCCGCCAAGAACATTCCCGCACCTGACCTCGTTCCCGTGCGGCGCGCCCTGCTCTCAGTCTTCGACAAGACCGGCCTCATCGATTTCGCCAAGGCGCTGGCAGCGGCCGGTGTCGAACTGGTCTCGACCGGCGGCACGGCAAAGGCGATCACCGAGGCGGGCCTGGCGGTGCGCGACGTCTCCGAACTCACCGGTTTTCCCGAGATCATGGATGGCCGCGTCAAGACCTTGCATCCCAGCGTGCATGGCGCGCTGCTTGGCGTGCGCGACGATCCGGAACATTCCGCGGCAATGCGCAAATACGGCATCGAGCCTATCGATCTCGTCGTCTCCAATCTCTATCCGTTCGAGGAGGTTCGGCGCTCCGGCGCCGACTACGCATCGATCGTCGAGAACATCGATATTGGCGGGCCGGCGATGATCCGCGCCTCGGCCAAGAACCATGCCTATGTCGCCATCGTCACCGATCCCGGCGACTACGCCTCGGTGCTGAATGCGCTGGAGATGAACATCGGCTCGCTGTCGCTGGATTTCCGCAAGAAGCTGGCGGCCAAGGCCTTTGCCCGCACCGCCAGCTATGACGCGGCGATCTCCGGCTGGTTCGCCGAAGCGCTCGAGATCGAGCATCCGACATGGCGCACCTTTGGCGGCAGGCTGGTCGAGGTAATGCGCTACGGCGAGAACCCGCATCAGAGCGCCGGCTTCTATGTCAATGGCGACAAGCGGCCGGGCGTCGCCACGGCCCGCCAGCTGCAGGGCAAGCAGCTGTCCTACAACAACATCAATGACACCGACGCCGCCTTCGAACTGGTCGGTGAATTCGATCCCGACCGTTCCGCCGCCGTCGCCATCATCAAGCACGCCAACCCGTGCGGCGTTGCCGAAGGCCCCTCGCTGAAGGCGGCCTACGCCAAGGCGCTCGCCTGCGACCCGGTCTCGGCCTTTGGCGGCATCGTCGCTCTGAATCGCACCCTCGACGCCGAGGCGGCCGAAGAGATCGTGAAAACCTTCACCGAGGTGATCATCGCGCCCGGCGCGACCGACGCGGCAGCGGCAATCGTCGCGGCGAAGAAGAACCTGCGCCTGCTGGTCGCCGGCGCCCTGCCGGACCCGCGCACGCCTGGCACTACGGTCAAATCCGTCGCCGGCGGCATGCTCGTCCAGAGCCGGGACAATGCCGTCGTCGACGATCTCGAGCTGAAGGTGGTGACGAAGCGCGCGCCGACGCCGGCCGAAATGGCCGACCTCAAATTCGCCTTTCGCATCGCCAAGCACGTCAAATCGAACGCCATCGTCTACGTCAAGGACGGCGCCACCGTCGGCATCGGCGCCGGCCAGATGAGCCGGGTCGATTCCTCACGCATCGCCGCCCGCAAGGCGCTCGACGCAGCCGAGGCCGCGGGCCTTGCCGAACCGCTGACCAAAGGCTCGGTCGTCGCCTCCGACGCTTTCTTCCCCTTCGCCGATGGATTGCTGTCGGCGATCGCCGCCGGCGCCACCGCCGTCATCCAGCCCGGCGGCTCGATGAACGACAAGGACGTCATCGCCGCCGCCGACGAGCACGGCATCGCCATGGTGTTTACCGGCGTGAGGCATTTCAGGCACTAGCGCCCTTTCCTTCTCCCCTTGTGGGAGAAGGTGGATCGGCGCGTAGCGCCGAGACGGTTGAGGGGTGCGTGACGGATCGCCGTCGCCGCCAAGCTGGAACACCCTCATCCGACCGAGCTTCGCTCGGCCACCTTCTCCCACAAGGGGAGAAGGAAAAGGCTGCTCATTCCACCGGCCGATCGGCCGGATAGGGCGTCTTGATCAGGATCGCCATGCCGATCCCAAGGAACAGCACGATCACCGCCATGCCGAGCCGCGCCGAGCCGCTGGCGAGGGTGACGGATGCGACCATGAACGGCGCCAGGAAACTGGTCGCCCGCCCGGCCAGCGCGTAAATGCCGAAATAGCGGCCGGATTCTGCCGCCGTGACGCTGCGCGCCATGTAGGACCGCGACGACGCCTGCACCGGCCCGAAAGCCACGCCGATCAGCAGGCCGAAGAAAATGTAGGCCTTTTCCGCCGCCGTACCGAACAGGCCGCCACTGTCCGGTCCAGGCATCATCCAGAGGCCGAACAAAGTGTAGCCCGGTCCGGTCGAGACGATGCCGATCGTGGCGATGCTGAGCAGGACCAGCGAGATCATCACGATGGCTTTTGAGCCCAGCGCCGTGTCGAGACGGGCCGCAACCAGGCAGCCGAAGATGGCGACGACGTTGAGAATGATGCCGAAAATACCGATCTCGGTGATCGACCAATGGAACATTGCCGCCGCAAAGGTACCACCCAGCGCCAGCAGCGCATTGACGCCGTCCTGGTAGATCATGCGGGCGACAAGGAAGCGGAAGATGCCGCTGCGCTTGCGCACCTCACCCAGTGTTACTTTCAGCTCCGCCAACCCCTCGCGAACCGCCGGACCGATCGGCAGGCCCTTGATGGCATCGGGGGTGAAGAAGAACATCGGCAGGATGAACAGGAAGTACCAGCCGGCAGACAGTGGCCCGGTGGCGCGTGCGTCCTCGCCGAGCTTCGGGTCCAGCGAGAAGAGAGGATCGATACCGATGATCGTCTTGCCGGTCTCCGGCGAACCGGCCATGCAGGCGACGACGAAGATCAGCGCAATCATGCCGCCGAGATAACCAAGGCCCCAGGCCATGTTGGAAACCCGGCCGATCTCGCTCTTCGGCACCAGGCGCGGCATCATCGAATCGTTGAACACCGTCGAAAACTCGGCCGCGACCGACGCCAGCGAGAAGAACAGCACGACCAGGAAAAGGTTCGAGCCGGGGGCCGCGAACCACAGCAGGCAAAGGCAGGTGATCTTGACAGCGGCGAAGAACGCGATCCACGGCTTGCGCGGCCCGGTCTGGTCGGCGATCGAGCCGAGGATCGGCGACAGCACGGCGATGACAAGGCCGGCCGCGGCGATGCCGTAGCCCCAGGCCGCCTGGCCGGTTTCAGGATTGCTCGCCATGCGCGAGACAAAGTAGGGCCCGAAGATGAAGGTGGTGACGACCGTGAAGAACGGCTGCGCCGCCCAGTCGAACAGCATCCATCCCCAGATGCCGCGCCCGGACGCACGCTGCACTGTCTCTACCGTCATGATGATCCCCCGGCACCGGTTCCCGTGTCGGGCGCCATGTCTGCATGTTTCATGCGCTCATGCAATGAACGAAGCTTGGCGCCGCCCCTTGCGCCTGCCGGGCGCTCGTTGTTCGAAAAGCCTTTTCGTCCGCAGCGCGGATCAGGCCCTGCTCCCCCTTGCGGGAGATCGGACCGAAGGGTCCGGGTAGGGTCCGGTGCCCTGCTTTGCTGCGACCCTCTCCATCACAAATTCTCGATTATTAAGTTGACTATTTTTATCCGGTTTGACTAATTGCGCTCGCGCAGAGCCGGAAAGGGTGACCGGTCGAACTGCTCGATATTGGTCTGACAGGGAATGAGAGATGACGATTGGCCGACAGGCATTGTTGCGCACTCAGGCAAGGCGATTGATTGCGAGCAGTGCATTGATAACGGTGTCCTGTGGAATGACTGGGGTCGGCTGGGCCCAGGACAGTTCATCAGACGACGCAACTCAACTGCAAACGATCGTCGTCAACGGCAAGTCGGATCGCATTGTCGGACCAGATCCCACGATCGTCGCCAAGGATACGGCGGCCGGCACCAAGACCAATACGCCAATTGTCGACGTTCCCGCCTCGGTTTCAGTTGTAACCCAGAAGGAACTGGAGGCGCGCCATGTCGAAAGCCTCCAGCAGGCCGTAGCCTACACATCCAGCGTCCTCACCGACGAGTTCGGCAGCGATGACCGATATGACTATATTCGTATCCGTGGTTTCGACCAGACATCGCTCGGTACCTATCGCGACGGGCTGGCGGCGCGCATTCCCGCTTGGTTCACGGCCAGCCGTCTCGAACCCTACGGGCTTCAGCGCGTGGAGGTCCTGAAGGGATCGACATCGACGCTTTTTGGCCTCAACGGCCCTGGCGGGCTGGTCAATGCAATCACCAAGCGGCCGCTGGATGAGAAGCATGGGGAGATCTACACATCCTATGGTGACGGCACCAAAGAGGTGGGCGTTGATTTTGGCGGGCCGATCGATCCCGATGGTGTGTGGACCTATCGGCTCACCGGGCTGGCCAAGGATGGAGATGACGGATGGGATTATTCCAACGATGATCGGCTTTACATTGCGCCTGCGTTGACCATCAAACCCGAGGAAGGTACGTCGCTCACCATCCTGACTGACTATTACAAGCGAGACGGCACAGGCGCACGCGGCTTCCCGACCGGTGCCAATATCGACATCAACACATTCCTGGGCGAGCCGGATTTCAACCGCTTCAACACCGAGCAGGTCGATCTCGGCTACCAGTTCGAGCATGAGGTCAACGAGAACCTCACCTTCCGCTCCAATGCCCGCTACACGCATTTGAGCCTCGACTATGCCGAGGTCTACGGCGCGTCGCTTGATCCCACCGCGGACCGCACGGCATTTTCAGTCGACGGCCTGTCCAACCGCTTTGCCGCCGACAATCAGTTGCAATATGATACGGGCTGGAACGGGATCGACAGCAAGACGCTCGTTGGCGTCGACTACACCAACGACAACACCCGTGAAAAGATCCTCTTCGGCACCGCTGGCCCCATCGACATCAACAATCCGACCTATTGCGGTCTTTCCTGCATCAATCTCGGCCCTTACGTGAACTGGCGGGTCAAGCAGCAGGCTGTTGGTGTCTATGCCCAGGAGCAATTGACGTTTGACGACCGCTGGATCGTCACTCTTGGCGGGCGTTGGGACCGTGTCCATACGACGGCGGACTATCTCGACTCGGGAACGCAGGACGACGACACGGCGTCCGCCTTCACCAAGCGTGCCGGCCTGACCTACAAATTTACGCCGAATCTCGCGGTCTACGCCAACTATTCGGAAAGCTTCCAGCCGCTCGTGTCGCCAAGCGCCAACGGATATGCGGTCTCGGGTTCGCTGAAGCCCCAAGAAGGCAAACAGTATGAGGCGGGCATCAAGTACAAGCCCGACGGCTTCGATGGTCTGTTCACGGCTGCGGTCTTCGATCTTACCCAGACCAATGTTCCGACCTATGTCACCCCTCTCATCCAGCAGCAGATCGGTAAGGTTGGCGTCCGCGGCGTCGAACTTGAGGGCAAGGCTGCTATTACAGACGATCTAAACCTGACACTTGCCTATTCCTACTGGGATGCCGAAATCCTGGAAGACGGCATTGGTGGGAATGTCGGCAATCGGCCGCAGCGTGTTCCTCGCCACCTGGCGTCGGCTTGGCTTGACTATACGCTTCCGGGGGAAGGACCGCGTGGCGACCTGACCATCGGCGGTGGGCTGCGTTATATCGGACAGACCTACGGGGACGACGCGAACACGGTTTCGGTTGGCGGCTATGCAGTTGTGGATGCGGCAATCAGCTACAAAGTGAGGAAGGACGTGACGTTGGCCGTAAACGCAACGAACCTGTTCGACCGAAAGTATCTGACGACCAGCTATTACGGGACCGAATTTTACGGCGACCGGCTCAAGGTCGTCAGCACGCTCAAATATTCCTGGTGAGCTTGTTGAACGCCAGGCGCTGATACCATTGGAAAATGGCGCCACACGCATCCGACAATGCGTGTGGTGATCGTTGCTTCGTTCCATTGCGTTTGCGTCAGCGACCGGATCAGGGGCGCCAATCCTGTGAGTCGAGCTGGTTCACATTCCCGTCAGATCGCTCATCAGCCCCGACGCCACCGACAGCCGCGACACGGTGATTTCGCCGCCCTCGGTCAGCGCCTGCAACCGCTCGCGGATGCGCGCCACACGCTCGCCGCCGGCTTCCAGCCAGGCCGCCACCGGATCGGCCGTCTTGGCGTGACCGGTGAGTGCCGCCACCGCGATGCCGCGTCGCGCGGCACCGATCGTATCGGTGGCGCGAGACAGAGCGAGCTGGTCGTAATAATCGGACGGCGTGATCGAGCGCGCCGCGTCCTCGACACGCGGAATGCGGAAGGCATCGCTGACCGCGAAGAACGCCTTGGCCGCGGCGACGATGTCGGCGCCGGCGGTGCGCGCCGTCAGCGCGATATCGGGGATAAGTTCCGCCACCTCGCTCAGCGCCAGCTGCTCGGCCAGCTTTTCCGGCGCGCCGGCCTTGAACAGCCCGTGCCGCTTCTCCTCGATCCGCTCGCGTGAGAAAGCCGGCAGCAGCGAAACGAGCTTGGGCTCGAGCGCCTTGCGGGCTTCCTGCAGCTCAGTAATGCGCTGGCCAAGCGGTGCCGTGCCGGCATCGTTCTTCAGATACCAGCCGCTGGTCACATAGATCAGCCGGCTGACCATCTGATAGAGATCGAGCTGCACCTGGCCGTCGATCTGGTTGTCGAGCGCGTCGATCTCGCGATAGAGCGCCGGCAGCGCAAAACCGTCGCGCACCACGGCGAAGGTGCGCACCACGTCGGCGGCGGTGCGCCCCGTGGCTTCCTGCAGCCGGTTGACGAAGGACGGGCCGCCGCGATTGACCAGATCGTTGGCGACGACCCGCGTGATGATCTCGCGGCGCAGCCGGTGGCCATGGATCTCAGTGGCGTATTTCTTCGCCATCCGGTCCGGAAAATAGCCCATCAGGTCGCGATCGAAATGGGCATCGTCCGGCACGTCGCTGGCGACGATGTCGGAAAACAGCACGATCTTGGCATAGGCGAGCAACACGCCGAGCTCGGCCCTGGTCAGCGGTTCGCCGCGCGCTTCGCGCTCGGCAAGTGCTGCCGGCGACGGTAGCGTCTCCACGGCACGGTCGAGCAGGCCGCGCGCCTCCAGCGCCGTCATGAAACGGCTTTGATGCGCGATGTCGGCGAGGCCGCGCTTGCGCGCGATCGAAAGCGCCAGCGTCTGCTGGTAGTTGTTGGAGAGCACCAGCGAGCCGACCTCCTCGGTCATCTCGGCCAGCAGCTTGTTGCGTGCCGGGCGCGTCAACGATCCCTTGCGCATGGCGGACGCCAGCGCGATCTTGATGTTGACCTCGACGTCGGAGCAGTTGACGCCGCCCGAATTGTCGATGGCGTCGGAGTTGCAACGGCCGCCATTCAGGCCGAACTCGATCCGTGCCCGCTGCGTGACGCCGAGATTGGCGCCCTCGCCAATGACCTTGGCGCGCACGTCGAGCGCGGTGACGCGGATGGCATCGTTGGCGCGATCGCCGACCTCGGCGTTGGTCTCGGTCGATGCCCGCAAATACGTGCCGATGCCGCCGAACCACAACAGGTCGACCGGCGCCTTGAGGATGGCGGTCATGATCTCGACCGGCGTGGCGGTGGTCTTGGCCAGGCCGATCGCCGCCGCAGCGGCCGCCGGCAAGGTGATCGACTTCTGGTTGCGCGAGACGATGATGCCGCCTTCCGACAGTTTCGTCTTGTCATAGTCCTGCCAGCTCGAACGCGGCAGGGCGAACATGCGCTCGCGCTCGGCCATCGACGCCGCCATGTCGGGATCGGGATCGATGAAGATGTCGCGATGGTCGAAGGCGGCGATCAGCCTGGTCTTTGGCGACAAAAGCATGCCGTTGCCGAACACGTCGCCCGACATGTCGCCGACACCGACGACGGTGAAGGACGACGTCTGGATGTCGCGGTTGATCTCGCGGAAATGCCGCTTGACCGCCTCCCAGGCGCCCTTGGCGGTGATGCCCATCTTCTTGTGGTCGTAACCGGCCGAGCCACCGCTGGCGAAGGCGTCGTCGAGCCAGAAGCCGTGCTTCTCCGAGATCGCATTGGCGGTGTCGGAGAAGGTCGCCGTGCCCTTGTCGGCGGCAACGACGAAATACGGATCGTCCGGGTCGCGTCTGATGACACCGGCTGGCGGGATGACACCGTCGAGGCCGATATTGTCGGTGATCGACAGCAGGCTGGAGACGAAGTTCTTGTAGGCCGACGTGCCAGCCTCGAAGATGGCGTCACGGCCGGCGCTTATCGGCAGCTGCTTCGGATAGAAGCCGCCCTTGGCGCCGACCGGCACGATGACGGCGTTCTTGACTTGCTGCGCCTTGACCAGGCCGAGCACCTCGGTGCGGTAGTCCTGGGCACGGTCCGACCAGCGCAGGCCGCCACGCGCCACCGGGCCAAAACGCAGATGCACGCCCTCGACCTCGGAGCCGTAGACGAAGATCTCCCGCCACGGCCGCGGCGCCGGCAATCCCTCGACCGCATGCGAATCGAGCTTGATCGCCAGCGACTGGCCTTTCGCCTTCGTATCGGCAACGAAATGATTGGTGCGCAGCGAGGCTTCGATCAAATTGAGATAGCGCCGGATGATGGTGTCGTCGTCGATATTCGGCACATCCTCCAGCGCGTCCTTGATCTTAGCCTTGAGGTGTTTTGCCGCCACCACGCCTTCGGTCTCGGCTGTCGGGCCAAGCCGGGCGATGAACAGCGCATGCAGGCCGCGCGCGATGTCGGGATAGCGGTTGAGCACGGCGGCGATAAAGTCCTGGCTTTGCGGAATGCCAACCTGCTGCAGATAGCGGCCATAGGCGCGCAGGATGGTGATCTCGCCCGACCACAGCCCGGCGGTCTGGGCGAGGCCGTTATAGCCGTCATTGTCGACGTCGCCGCGCCAGACGGACAGGAATGCGTCCTCGAACAGCGCACCGCCATCGGCAAGGTCGATCGGCTTGCCGTAGCTGTTCTCCAGCTCCATGTCGTGGATGAAGACCATGCCGGGCTGATCACTATTGATCATACCGGACTGGTCGTCGCCGACCTCGAAAGTGCGCTCGCTGATGACGCGGAAGCCGATGTTTTCCAGCACCGGCACCCGACGCGACAGCGCCACCGGGCTGCCGTGGTGATAGATCTTCAGCGATGCCTGATGCGGCTTCTGCTCGGCATGGCGGTAATAGTCGATGGCGATCGGATTGCTGGCGCTGATTTTGGCAATGCGCCCGGCGTCAGTCAGCGCCACCGCCGCGCTGAACGAATCGCGATAGCTTTCCGGCAGCCGCGCGGCGATCGCCTTCAACGCCTGGTCGCCGCCACTGGCCTCCGCCGCATCGGAAAGAGCGTCCTCCCAGGTGCGTACGATGTCGCGGATCGCCGCCTCGATCGTCGCCTGCTCGACCTTCGGCGTCTTGCCGCCGGAACGGCCGATGATGAAATGCACGCGCGCCAGCCCGCCTTCGGGGAAGGCCGGGTAATAGGCCGACAGCCGGCCTTCGAACACGGTCTTCAGATAGCTGCCGATTTTCTCGCGCACGACGCTGTCGTAACGGTCGCGCGGCACGAAGACGAGGATCGAGACGAAGCGGTCGAACTGGTCGGCGCGTACCAGTGCTCGCACGCGCGGACGCTCGACCAGGCCGAGAATGGCTGCAGCGTGCTTCCTCAGGATCGGCACCGGCACCTGGAACAATTCGTCGCGCGGATAGCTCTCCAAGACGTTGATCAGCGCCTTGCCGGAGTGATCGTGCCGGTCGAAGCCGGACTTGGCGATGATGGTTTCCGCCTTTGACCGGAGATACGGGATCTTCATCACCGAGCGCGTGTAGGCGGTCGAGGTGAACAAGCCGACCATGCGCAATTCGCCGGCAAGCGCGCCCTTGGCGGTGTAGGTCTTGACGCCGATGTAATCGAGATAGATGCGGCGGTGCACGGAAGACTTGGCATTGGCCTTGGTGACGATCAGCGGCTCCGGCCCATGCAGGAAGGCGCGGATTTCGGGCGTCGTCGTCACCGCTTCGGTGCCGCGCCTCAGCACCAGCACATCGGGATCGGACAGGATGCCGAGACCGGGCTTGTCGGCACGCTCCAGCGTGCCGCTTTCCTCGCCGCCGGTGTATTTGAATTCGCGCATGCCAAGGAAGGTGAAATTGTCGTCGCGCAGCCACTCGAGGAAGGCGATGGCCTCGGCAACGCTCTTCTTGTCGAGCGGCACGGCCGAATAGCGGAACTCCGAGATCGCCTGATCGAGGCGGGCCAGCATCGGCTTCCAGTCGTGGACGGCGGCGTGAACCTGGCCGAGCATCTTGCGCAGCCGCTCGGTCAATCCGCTCGCCTGCTCCACGGTCAGCCTCGGGATATGGACATGGATGACGCTCAGCCGGTCGTGGCTGCCGTCGTCCTTGGCGAAATTGCCGTCGCCGAGGATTTCTTCCACACCGCTTTTGCCGTGACGCACCACGATGACCGGATGGGTGACCAGTGTCGGTTCGCCTGATGTCTCGGTGATCTCGCCGAGGATGGAATCGAACAGGAACGGCATGTTGTCGTTGACGACCGTGATAACGGTCACTGGGCGGCCGTCTCGCACAACGCCGGAATCGGCATCGACGGCGACGACGCACTCGCCTTTTTTGTGAACGGCAATCGCCTTGCCGGCGAGATCGGCGGCGCGTTCGAGGTCGGCTACCTCATAGGTGGCGATGTCTTCAGCCGGCGCGCGGGCGAGCAGATAGTCGGCAAGCCTGGCTGGCCTTTCCTCCGCTTTTGTCGCTGCCGTGGCTTTTTTCTTCGGCTTGCTCGCGGATTTCACGCTGGCCATGACGCACTTCCCTCCCGTCGAATGCTTTTACGACTATCGTAGCAGATGACCGCTGTTTGGCGACAAAGGTTTGACGGCTTGCCACGAATTATCGGAATTTGGCGACAAGATGCCGCGCAAGGAGGAGAAATGACCCATGATCGCCAAAATCACCGCACTTGACCTTGGCCAGGGAGAGCTGAGCGAGGCGACGAAAACCTATTTCGCCAAATGCGAGGAGAAGCTTGGCCTCGTTCCCAACGTGCTGCGCGCCTACGCCTTCGACGACAAGAAGCTGCGCGCTTTCACCGATATGTACAACGATCTGATGCTGGGTGATTCCGGCCTGTCGAAGCTGGAGCGCGAGATGATCGCGGTCGCCGTCTCCTCGATCAACCATTGCTATTATTGCCTGACCGCGCATGGCGCGGCCGTACGTCAGTTGTCCGGCGACCCGGCACTCGGCGAAATGATGGTGATGAACTTCCGCGCCGCCGATCTTTCGCCCAGGCAGACCGCAATGCTCGAATTTGCCGTCAAGCTGACGGAAGAACCGGCAAAGATCGTCGAGGCCGACCGGGCGACACTGCGCCAAGCCGGCTTCACCGACCGCGACATCTGGGACATCGCCTCGACCGCCGCCTTCTTCAACATGTCGAACCGGGTGGCGGCCGCAATCGATATGCGGCCGAACGACGAATACCACGCCATGGCGCGGTGAGGCTCGGCAGCTGGAACCCAGCCAGGCCTTATATAAGCAGCTTCGCATTCTCGTTGCTTGTTCGCCGGTTTGGTCCGATGATCGGCAGGCGGCATGACCGCATGCCGGTTCGATGCCGCTCATCAAGGGAGGAGAACATGGCGAAGTTTCTCTACGTCTATCACGGCTCGGGCAAGATGCCGACGACCGAGGTCGAGCGTAAGGCGATGATGGACGCCTGGACAGGCTGGTTCGGAAAGCTTGGTTCGGCCGTGGTCGACCGCGGTAATCCTGTTGGCATGTCGAAGAGCGTCTTGCCCGGGGGCAAGATCGAGAACAATGGCGGCAGCAACCCGACCGGCGGCTACTCGATCATCGAGGCAAAGGACATCGATGACGCCGCCAGCAAGGCCAGGGACTGTCCGATCCTGGCGGAGCCGAACTGCAACGTCGAGATCGCGCCGATCATCAATATGATGGGTTGACGCTTCGGCTCAGGATCGCGCCGCGATGGCCGCCGCGGCGCCGGCCATCGTCGTTGCGCTGATGCGGTTGGCGATCTTCATGGCGCGCTTGCTCTTCAGGAGCTTGCGCGCCTGTGATGCAGCGAGCACCCAGGCGAGATCGATGGCGACCAGCACCACGGCCATGGTCGCCGTCAGCTCGACCCAGCCGACAAGGCTGACCGAAGCGAGGTCGATGATGGTTGGCAGCAGCGCCAGATAGAACATCATGATCTTGGGATTGCCGAGCGTCACCGCCATGCCGGCGAAGAACAGCCTTGCCGGAGAATCCTCGCGCGGCATCTCGCCCTCTTTCGCATCGACAGGGGCGGTCCACATCTTCCAGGCGAGGTAGGCGAGATAGGCAACCCCGACCCATTTCACGACGACGAAGGCGAAATGGAAGGTCTGCGCCACCACGGCCAGCCCGAACACCGCCAGCGACAGCCAGATGCCCTCGCCGATCCACATGGCAAGCAGGAACGGGAACACGTCGCGAAAGCCTTTCGAGATGACACGCGCGACGAGCGCCGCGATCGACGGACCGGGCGAGCCGGCGGCAACGAACAAAGCGGCGGCGAATATAAGCAGCGATGTGAGGTGCATGGCCAGGGTCTCAGATTAAGAGGTTCCGCCACACTAACCTGACAGGTGTGGGGCTGGCAAAGGCAAGATAATCACTGACGTTGGCGCCGCCCCTTGCCGTTCCCATCGGTCGCGGCTAGAAAAGCCGCCGCGCAAACAATTTTGAGCTTCACTTTGCCTACGTAACCGCCGGTCTCGTCAACTCCCCCGACACACTGCATGGCGCCGCATTCGCGATGCCTGTTTTCATTTCATGTGTTCCTCTGGGCGGCGGTTCGAGACCGGTTTGGCACTGCTGAACCGCTGTCGCGCGCTTTCCGCCGTGACGCCTGATTTTTCCACTGCCGCAGTTTCTCGCCACGCCGTGCCCGTATGGGCATCTCGACATCGCCGGTCTGATGAACTTCCCGATGGGAAGGGCTTATCGGCATGTCTGGACTGCTGCGTATCCGCTGGGCGATCACGCCTAAAACCGCACCTCGACCACTCATCAACTGCAATCGCTGCGGCACAGTGAAGGCCTATTGCAGCAGCGGGAAGTTCCGCGTCAACGCCAACGGCAAACGCATTGACGTCTGGCTGATCTACCGCTGCATCGACTGCGATAATTCCTGGAATTTCGGCGTTTTCGAGCGCTGCAACCGCCGCGACATCGAGCCGGCGCTGTTGCAGGCGCTCGAAAGCAACGATCCGGCGCTGGCCCGGCGCCATGCCTTCGATGTGGTCACGCTGCGAAACCGGATCGGGCGCATCGAGGAGTTTCCCGATGTCGCCGTTCACAAGCGCAGGCTCGGCGACACCAGGGAAGCCGCGACCGTGTTGGAACTCCAGCTCGGGCTCGAAATGCCGACATCGCTGCGGCTCGACCGGCTGCTCGCCGGCGAACTCGGCATCTCGCGATCCCGGCTTCAGGCGCTGGAAGAGAAGCGATTGCTGATCCTTGGTCGGGACGGGGCGAAGGCCCTTCGCAAGCCGGCCCGCGAGGGCATGACGATCCGCATCGATCTCGTCGGCGAGGCCGATCGGCGGACCATCATCTCGGCCGCCGGTGGATGAACGAAAAGGGGCGGAGCATTTTTGCTCCGCCCCTTTTCGGTTGTCGGAAAAATTGAAAGCTTACGCCGCGCCGACAGCCTTGGCCGACTTCTCGAAGCGCTTGCGCTCGTTCGGATCGAGATAGAGCTTGCGCAGACGGATCGTCTTCGGCGTTACCTCGACCAGCTCGTCGTCCTGGATCCAGGCCAAGGCCTTCTCCAGCGTCATGCGGATGGGCGGGGTGAGCTTGACTGCCTCGTCCTTGCCGGCGGCGCGGATGTTGGTCAGCTTCTTGCCCTTGAGCACGTTCACTTCGAGATCGTTGTCTCTGGAATGGATACCGATGATCATGCCCTGATAGACCTTGACGCCGGGATCGATGACCATCGGACCACGGTCTTCCAGGTTCCACATGGCGTAGGCCACCGCCTCGCCCTGTTCATTGGAGATCAGCACGCCATTGGTGCGGCCCGGCAATTCGCCCTTGTAGGGCTCATAGGCATGGAACAGCCGGTTCATCACGGCGGTGCCGCGCGTGTCGGTCAACAGTTCCGACTGGTAGCCGATCAGGCCGCGCGTCGGCGCGTGGAAGACGATGCGCTGGCGGTTGCCGCCGGACGGACGCAGCTCGACCATCTCGGCCTTGCGCTCCGACATCTTCTGCACGACGATGCCGGCATGCTCCTCGTCGACGTCGATGACGACTTCTTCGACCGGCTCGAGCAATTCGCCGTTTTCGCCCTTCTGCATGACGACGCGCGGACGCGACACGGCGATCTCGAAGCCTTCGCGGCGCATCGTCTCGATCAGCACGGCCAGCTGCAATTCGCCGCGGCCGGAGACGAAGAACGAATCCTTGTCCGGTGATTCCTCGATCTTCAGCGCGACATTGCCTTCGGCCTCGCGCAGGAGGCGGTCACGAATGACGCGGCTGGTCACCTTGTCGCCCTCGGTGCCGGCCAGCGGCGAATCGTTGACCAGGAACGACATGGTCACGGTCGGCGGATCGATCGGCTGCGCATGCAGCGGCTCGCTCACCGCCGGATCGCAGAACGTGTCGGCGACGGTGCCTTTCGAGAGGCCGGCAATGGCGACGATGTCGCCCGCCTGGGCTTCTTCGATCGGCTGGCGTTCGAGGCCGCGGAAAGCGAGGATCTTGGAGATACGGCCGGTTTCGACCAGCGTGCCGTCATGGTGCAGCACCTTGACCGGCTGGTTGGACTTCAACGTGCCGCTCTCGATGCGGCCGGTGATGATGCGGCCGAGGAACGGATTGGCCTCCAGGATGGTGCCGATCATGCGGAACGGGCCGGGATGCACGGTCGGCGCCGGCACATGCTTGATGACGAGGTCGAACAGCGGCGCCAGGCCCTGATCCTTGGGGCCTTCCGGATTTTCCGAAACCCAGCCGTCACGGCCTGAACCGTACAGGATCGGGAAGTCGAGCTGGTCGTCGGTGGCGTCGAGCGCCGCAAACAGGTCGAACACTTCGTTGACCACCTCGACATGGCGGGCGTCCGGGCGGTCGATCTTGTTGATGACGACGATCGGCTTCAGGCCGACCTTGAGCGCCTTGCCGACGACGAATTTGGTCTGCGGCATCGGCCCTTCGGCGGCGTCGACCAGCACGATGGCCGAATCGACCATCGACAGGATGCGTTCGACCTCGCCACCGAAATCGGCGTGGCCGGGGGTGTCGACGATGTTGATGCGGGTATCCTTCCAGTCGACCGAGGTCGCCTTGGCAAGGATGGTGATGCCGCGTTCCTTTTCGAGGTCGTTGGAATCCATGGCGCGCTCTGCGACGCGCTGATTGTCGCGAAAGGAGCCGGATTGCCGGAGCAATTGGTCGACAAGGGTGGTTTTTCCATGGTCGACGTGCGCGATGATCGCGATATTACGGATTTTCATGTTCTGGTCTCGGAAGCGTTGCAGGCAGCAGGCCAAAAGGCGCTGCCTCTTTCGGTTGCGCGGCTCATACAGGGTTTTTCGCAGTTGCGAAAGAGGAGGCGCGACACCAAATACTCATCAAATCTTAAGCATCTGCGTGTGAGATGATTTTGTTAACCAAGGCGGGAACCTTTCGGGGCCCGAGCAGTTCGAACGTCATGACCGATAAACTCAACCGATTCTGGCCGCTCATCGCGTCTGTGGCCTTTGCCGTCTTGCTGGCGGCCAACGCCGCGCAGTCGGCCGCGACGCAGAAGGGCGCGCGCGCAGTTGTGCAGTCCGACACGCAGACCGCCGAGCAGGTCTTCGCCGACGCGCCAGACGGCGTCGACCCGATGGTGACCGGCCCGGTCAGCGCCGCCTTCAAGCAGCGGCAGGACGCCGCCAACTGCGACAGTGCCGTGTGGCCTAACATCCCGATGGTTTGCTATCCCGATTAAGTCGGCGCTTCACCACGCCCCTCTCGCCAGCTTCGCTTTGCGAAGCCGCCGCGCGGACCCTCCCCACAAGGGGGAGGGTGAAAAGTGCGCTTACGCCGACCGCACCGGGTCGAGCGTCACCTTGTAGAGCTCGTTGTCGTCGCGATCCATCAGCCGCACGGTCATCTGTTCGCTGGCGCCGTTGATGTCGACCAGCCCGAAGAATTGCAGGCCGGCCGATGGCGGCAGGTTCTGGCCTTGCTCGGCGCTCGGCGCCTTGATGAACTTCAGCTCCGGGCCGAACGTCATGTCGAAATCGTTGGGACCGAACGTGCCGGCGTGGATCGGACCCGAGACGAATTCCCAGAACGGATTGAACTCCTGGAACTGCGCCTTGTCCGGGTTGTAGTAGTGCGCGGCCGTGTAATGCACATCGGCGGTCAGCCAGACGGTGTTGCTGATGCCGGCATTCTTGATGAAGCGCAGCAGGTCGGCGATCTCGAGCTCGCGCCCTTTTGGCAGGCCATTGTCGCCATTGCTGACCGCTTCGGCGCCGACCTTCTTGGTGCCATCGTCCCAGACGACCAGGCCGAGCGGCATGTCGGCGGCGATGATTTTCCAGGTCGCCTTGGAGTTGGCCAGCTCGCGCTTCAGCCATTTCGTCTGCTGTTCGCCAAGCATGCGCGATTGCGGCGTCATCTCATCTTGCATGTCCGGACCGTTGGGGCCGCGATAGGACCGCATATCGAGGAAGAACACGTCGAGCAGAGGCCCGTAGGCGATCTTGCGATAGACGCGACCGGGCTCGGACGGTTCGTAGCGGATCGTCGTCATTTCATGGAAGGCGCGTGCCGCACGGGCCGCCAGCACGTGGATGAATTTCTCCGTGTAGCGATTGTCGGCGCTGAGATCCTTCGAGTCCGACCAGTTGTTCAGCACTTCGTGGTCGTCCCACTGGTAGAAGGTCGGGCAGATGGCGCTCAGGCCGAGCACATTCCTGTCCATCATGTTGTATTTCCACTGGTCCCGGTATTCGTCCAGCGTCTCGGCGACCTTGCGCTTGCCGTCGATCAGCACGACGTTCTTCCACTTGCCGCCGCCGGGCAGGTCGACCTCGTCCTTCATGGCGCCATCGGCATAGATGGTGTCGCCCGAATGCAGGAAGAAGTCGGGCGTGTGCCTGCCGATCGTGGCGTAGGTTTTCATGCCGGTCTCGTCGATGCCCCAGCCCTGGCCGGCTGTGTCGCCCGACCAGGCAAAACGGATGTCGCGCTTCGATGCCGGCGCCGTCCTGAAGCGGCCGGTGATCGGCTCGGAAACGGCGTTGATGTCGGCGAGATCGGCTGATGTCATGCGGTAGAAGATGTCCTGATCGGAAGCGAGGTCGGTGAGCAGCCGCTTGACCGTATAGTCGCTGGCCGGCGAGGTATCGAGCGGCGCCAGGCGTGTCGCATTGGCGAAATTCTCTGTCGACGACACCTCGAACATGACGCGCGACGGACGGTCGGTGCGCGTCCACACCATGCCGCTGGTTGCGTCGACATCGCCTGACTGGACGCCATGGGTGAAGGCCGGCCGCTGATTGGCGCGCGAATAGTAGGGCAGTGCCAGGCTTGAAACGCCGGCCAGCCCAACGGCGCTGGCGGATGTGACGAAAGCGCGGCGGGTCATCGAGAGCTTGTTCATGGCTGTCTCCTGGATGGCTTGAACGGTGCCACCAAGGTCCAGCGTCAATGTTTCAGGCGCATCTCGAAACCATGAAGTTTTTCTGACAACCCACCGGCTAGGCCGCCTGCGGCTCCGGCTCGAAGGCCGGTTTGCTGGTGTTGATCAGCAGCGAGATACAGGCGGCGGCAATCGCCGTCATGCCGGCGATCAGGAAGGCCAGCTCATAATTTCCCTGCAGCTCGCGCATGGTGCCGCCGAAGGCGGCGGCGGTGGCCGCACCGATCTGGTGGCCGGCGACGATCCAGCCGAACACGATCGGTCCGCTGCGATCGCCGAACGCCTCATTGGCAAGCCTCAGCGTCGGCGGCACGGTGGCGATCCAGTCGAGGCCGTACAGCACGGCGAAGATGATCAGGCTGGTTGCCGAGAAGCCGGAATAGGGCAGATAGATCAGCGACAGGCCACGGATGCCGTAATAGACGCCGAGCAGCTTGCGCGGGTCGTAGCGGTCGGTGAGCCAGCCCGACAATGTCGTGCCTATCAGGTCGAAGATGCCCATCATCGACAGCAGGCCGGCGGCCTGCACCTCGCCGATACCCATGTCGCCGCAAAATGCGATCAGGTGCGTGCCGACCAGCCCGTTGGTGGTGAAGCCGCAGACGAAGAAGGTGGCGAACAGGTACCAGAACACCCTTGTGCCGGCGGCACGGCGCAGCGTGTTGAGCGTATGCGCGAGGAAATTGCCTTGTGACGCGGGCGATGTCGGCGGCACGTCGTCGGCCTCGGCGCCGTAGCGCACCATGCCGATCGAAGCCGGCCGCTCCGGCACCAGCAGCCACACCAGCGGTATCAGGGCCGCGGTGGCGATCGCGACCGCAATGACCACCGGCTGCCAGCCACCCGACTGCGCCAACGCGGCGATCAGCGGCAGGAACACCAGCATGCCGGAGGCGCTGGAGGCCGACATCAATCCCATGACAAGGCCGCGATTGGTCTTGAACCAGCGGTTGACGATGGTGGCGCCGAGCACGCTGGCGACAGCGCCGGAACCGATGCCCGAGAACACGCCCCAGGTGATGAACAGATGCCAGGGCTTGGTCATCACCAGGCTGAGCGCGGTCGAGCCCGACATCACCACCAGCGAGGCCAGCAGCGTGCGGCGCAGCCCGATGCGCTCCATTAAGGCTGCGGCAAATGGCCCCGTGAGACCGTAGAGCAGGATGCCGACACCGGCGGCCAGCGAGATGACGTCGCGCCGCCAGCCAAAACTATTCTCCAACGGCAGCATCATGACGGCGGGCGCCGAGCGCAAGCCGGCCGCGACCAGCAGGCAGAGGAAGATCACGCCAACCACGACGAAGGCATAGCGCTGGCCAAATGGGCGGGATTGAGCTATCATGTTACTGACCGGTACGTTGCAGGGTGCAGCATGTATACGTACCGATCGGTAACATTGTCAATCGAGTCACGCGATGCCAACGGACAAAAATATTGAACTGACCATCAGCGACGGACATGAGTCGGCACCGCCGAAGGCCGCCAAGAAGATCCTCAATGTGGCCTATGACCTGTTCTACCGGCGCGGCATCCGGGCGATCGGCGTCGACGAGATCGTCAAACGCGCTGGCGTCACCAAGCCCAGCCTCTATCGCAGCTTTCCGTCCAAGGATGAACTGGCCGCCTCCTATCTCAGGCAATACGATCTTGAATACTGGGAGCGTTTCGACGAGGCGGTCGCCGCTCATCCCGGCGACCCGCGCGCGCAGATCAAGGCGTTCCTGACCCGCATCGGCAAGCGCACGCAAGTGACCGACTATCGCGGCTGCGGCATGACCAATGCGGCGGTCGAATATCCCGACCACAGCCATCCGGCCCGCGTGGTCAGCGAGGCCAACAAGCAGGAACTGCGCCGCCGGCTGCGCGCCATGGCGGTTGCGATGGGCGCGCAAGACCCCGACACGCTCGGCGACGGCCTGCTGCTCCTGATCGAAGGCGCCTATATCAGCGGCCAGTTGTTCGGGCTTGGCGGTCCGGCGCAAGCGGTCGCCCGCAACGCCGATCTGCTGATCGAAGCCAGTTTGAAGAAATAGCATTTGCCGCTACGCTGCGATGCCTGCAACGGAGATGCCCGCGATGCGCAGCCTGCTGATTCCGCTCACCCTCGCCGGCTTCTGCCAGGCTGCACATGCCGATGGCATTGCCAGCGCCTACACCGATCTCGACTCGAAGAAGGACTGCGTGACCTATGCGCAGGCCGAGGAAGGCGACGGCGACTGGGCCGAGCTCGCCTGTTCGGGCTATCGCGGTTACCCCGTGCTGATCGCCTATGACGACGCTCGTGAATCGCTGTTCTACGGTTTTCCGCCCGGCGGTGACATGACGACGGTCTGGGAGAGCTTTTCCGGCTTCAATTCGTCCGGAGCCAAGATCGAATGGCGCATCGAGACCAAAGGCGACAAGGCCGTGCCGTTTGCCGCCATCCATCGCCGCTCGATCAGCAACCCGGACGACGAAAAAAAACCGACCGAGGTGCTGCTGGTCGCCAAGGTCGGCCAGATGGATGCGCGCGACGGCTGCACGGTCGGCCTGGTGCTGGCCACCGGCAATCCCGCCGCCAACGATCAGGCGCGCAAGCTTGCCGACGACAAGGCACGAACCTTCGCCTGCGGCAAGGACAGGCACACCGTCATCGGCAACGTGCCGGCTTTCGGCCGGGTCGATAACTGACCGGTCCGGCTACTTGCTCGCCTTGGCCCGCGCGATCGCGTCGACGATCATCTTCTTGGCATATTTGGAATCGTGCCAGCCTTCGATCTTGACCCATTTGCCGGGTTCGAGATCCTTGTAGTGCTCGAAGAAGTGCTGCACCTGCTGGCGGGTGATGTCGGGCAGCTGGGTGTATTCGGTGACGTTTTCGTAGCGCAGCGTCAGCTTCGGTGACGGCACGGCGATCACCTTCTCGTCCTGGCCGGCATTGTCTTCCATCACAAGCACGCCGATCGGCCTGACATTGATGACGCAGCCGGGCACCAGCGCGCGCGTGTTGCAGACCAGCACGTCGATCGGATCGCCGTCACCCGACAGCGTGTGCGGCACGAAGCCGTAATTGCCGGGGTAGCGCATCGAGGTGTGCAGGAAGCGGTCGACGAACAGCGTGCCGGCCTCCTTGTCCATCTCGTACTTGATCGGCTCGCCGCCGATCGGCACCTCGATGATGACGTTGATGTCCTCAGGCGGATTCTTTCCGATGGCTATGGCTTCGATGCGCATGGCTTTGTCCCTCTTTGATGGGAGATCGATAGCGGGCGGCGCGCCATGGTGCAATGCGGCGAATGGTGCTGGGTACGATCGAAAGACGCGGGTGACCGAAAGGCCGGGCCGTCATTCCCAGACGAAAGCGACCTTCTTAAGCGCCTTTTGCTCGAAGATCTCGACGCCCTCGGCGACATCGCGGCCGCCGGCGCCGGCGTAGAAGGCAAGCGCGTTCTGGTTGTCTTCAAGCGCCCAGACCACCATGCCTTTCAGCCCGTGATCGGCCAGACGCGCCCTGGCTGCCGCGAACAGCCGGCTGCCGAGCCCGATGCCCTGATATTCCGGGCGCAGGTACAATTCGTAGATTTCGCCTTGCTGGCGCAGTTCGCGGGCGCGGTTCTTGCCGATCGTCGCATAGCCGGCGATCTTGCCGCCGATTTCGACCACCAGAACGGTGGCGGCGCGGCGAATCGCGTTCGCCCACCAGTCGGCGCCGCGACGGTTGATCATCGATGTCAGCGTACGGTGCGGAATGATGCCGGAATAGGCGCCGCGCCAGGCCTCCAGGTGCACCTCCGCGATGGCACTGGCATCGCGCGGGTCGGCTTTCCGGATGTCGATCGTCAGCGTATTCATGATTTGTTAACCATAAACCCGCATCGGCCGATTGCAAGAGTCCGGGCGGCCCGCCGGCCGCTTTATCACAGGCGATCACAGCCTCGGTGAGAGGCCTTCGACGCCTCTGCGGAAAGGCTCAAATCTCTACGAGATGATCGTCGAGTTCGTTGCTGTCGCCAGCCGTGACCGGGAAATGCTCGGCCAGCACCGCGCCCACCTGCTCGATCGCCTTGACGAAGCCGTCGGCGAGCCGATCGTCGCCGGCATGGGCGGTCAGATCGCGCACGACACCATCCCAGACATGCTGGCCGACCTTGGCATCAATGCCCGAGTCGGCGACCACTTCGGCATAGTGCTCGGCAATCGAGACGAAGACCAGCACACCGGTGCGCACCGTGGTGCGATGGACGTTGCGGGCGAGGAACTGCTTGATCGCATTGGCGTGCGCCGCCTGATAGCACAGCCGCCTTGGCACCAGATGGATGCGCAGGCCGGGCAGCACCCACAGCAACACCAGCACGCAGGCCAGCGCCAGCAGCTGGGCGAGGACGAAATGCGGCAGACGGATCGACAGCCACCAGGCCTCCAGCCCATAGCCGACGGCCAGGCTGACGATCAGCATGCCCACGGTCGCCATGAAGGCGGCCGGGAAGAAATAACCGTCGCTGGCATGCGCCACGACGCAGTAGATCTCGCCGTCGGTTTTCTCCTCGGCGGCGCGGATCGCGGTGGCGATGCGCTCATGATCCTGCGGGCTGATTGGTCGTGTTGCCATGATCTGTCTCACCAGCTTCCTGAAGAACCGCCACCACCCGATGAGCCACCGCCACCGGAAAACCCGCCACCGCTGCTTGACCCCGAAGACCAGCCGCCACCGGAGCTTCCCGACGACCAGCCGCTGCCTGACGACGAACCCGTTGTCCAGCCACTGCTGCCTGACCTGCTCGGCCCGCGGCCGTAGCGAAATGTCATGCCCAGCCATTTGTACACGCCCGGCGACAGCTTTGTGCCGAACATCGGCGGCAGGAATGCCATCGCCATCCCGCCGAAGAACATCGTCGCCCACAGGATCAGGAACACGGCGACGATTGGGTCGATGGACGTGCTGTCATCGGCGGGATTGCGCTTGCCCCGCGCTTCCAGTTCTTCCGGATTGCCCTCCAGCACCATGACCATGTCGTCGACGGCCTTGCTGATGCCGCCGGAAAAGTCCCCGGCGCGGAAGGCCGGCACCATGTCGTTTTCAATGATCAGCTTGGTGTGCAGGTCGGTCAGCGTGCCTTCCAGACCGTAGCCGACCTCGATGCGCATCTTGCGGTCGTTCTTCGCCACAAGCAGAAGCACGCCGTTGTTTTCGCCGGCCTGGCCGAGCTTCCAGAAGCGGAACAGCCGGTTGGCGTAGGGCTCGATCTCTTCGCCATCGAGGCTGGGAATCGTCGCGACGACGATCTGGTCGGAGCCTTTCGTCTCGAAGTCGGCAAGCTTCTGCGTCAGCGCCGCTTTGGTCGCCGCGTCGATGATGCCGGCATTGTCGACGACACGGCCCGTCAGCGCCGGCAGGTCGGCGGCAAAAGCCGAGAAGCAGGAGAACAGCACGGCCACAGCCGTCAGCACAACCGAGGCGAAGCGGCCGGGTCTCGACAGGTTGATGGTGCTGATCGTCATGCCGTCACCAGCTTCCCGAAGAGCCGCCGCCGCCGGACGAACCGCCGCCGCCGGAAAAGCCGCCACCACCGCCCCCCGAAGACCATCCGCCGCCGGAGCTTCCCGACGACCAGCCGCCACCGGAGGATCGGCGGCTTGGCTCGAAGGTCATGCCGAGCCAGCGATAGCGGCCGGGACCGAGCTTCTGGCCGAAGATCGGCGGCAGGACGGAGACCGCGATGCTGCCGAAGAAGATGATCGCCCAGATGCTGATGAAGACGGCGAAGAACAGGTCGTCGGAATTGAACGGCGCCTGCTGGTTGCGCTCGCCGCGCGCCTCCAGTTCCTCCGGATTGCCTTCCAGCACCATGATCATATCGTCGACGGCCTTGCTGATGCCGCCGGAGAAATCGCCGGCGCGGAAGGCTGGCACCATGTCGTTTTCGATGATCAGCTTGGTGTGCAGGTCGGTCAGCGTGCCCTCAAGCCCGTAACCGACCTCGATGCGCATCTTGCGGTCGTTCGGGGCCACCAGCAGCAGGACGCCGTTGTTTTCCTTCGCCTGGCCGAGCTTCCAGAAGCGGAACAGGCGGTTGGCATAAGGCTCGATCTCCTCGCCATCGAGGCTGGGGATCGTCGCGACGACGATCTGGTCGGAGCCTTTTGTCTCGAAATCGGCAAGCTTCTGCGTCAGCGCCGCCTTGGTCGCCGCATCGATGATGCCGGCATTGTCGACGACACGGCCGGTCAGCGCCGGAAGATCGGCGGCGAAGGCCGAGAACGGCAGCACAAGGATGAGGAGTACGACGGCAACAAGACGAATGACGCGTCGCCCCTCATCGGCCTGCAAGATCACGACGTTTGGCTCCGACGATCACCCGCCCTGCTTGGTGCCGAAATCGACCTTCGGCGGCTGCATCTTGTCTTCATCGACGGTGAAATTGGCGAAGGGCTCGTTGCTGCGGAACCAGAATGTCGCCCACAGCACCGACGGGAACGTCTTAAGCGTCAGATTGTAGTCCCTGACCGCCTGGATGTAGTCGCGCCGCGCCACCGCGATGCGGTTCTCGGTGCCTTCGAGCTGCGCCTGCAGCGCCAGGAAATTCTGGTTGGCCTTGAGGTCGGGATAGGCTTCCGAGACCGCGATCAGCCGCGACAGCGCGCTGGTCAACCCTGCCTGGGCATCCTGGAACTTCTTGAGGGCTTCAGGATCCTTCAGCGTTTCCGGCGTCACCGTGATCTGGGTGGCCTTGGCACGGGCTTCGACCACCGCGTCGAGCGTGTCCTTTTCGTGCGAGGCATAGCCCTTCACCGTCTCGACCAGGTTGGGAATGAGGTCGGCGCGGCGCTGATACTGGTTCAGCACCTCGCTCCATGCCGCCTTGGCGTTTTCCTCCGCCGTCGGAATGGTGTTGTAGCCGCAGCCGGCCAGCAGCGGCAGCATGATCGCCATCATCAGGAAGGCAGGCAGCGTGCGGAACATGGACGGTGAGGCAAGGCGCTCGGCAAACATGATGGGGTCCCTCGGTAGAAGTTGCATGCGAAGCATTACCACAATCAGCGCGCAAGAAAACCGCCCGACCGGCAGCCGTTGCCTGGCACGCTGGATGCCCTTGCAAGGCCCTGTGATTGGCTGAGCGAACGCGATAAGGTTCGATCTAAACGGGACATCATCATGGCGGAGCGCCAGGACAGCGACAAGGAATCGCGCCGTATCCTCGAGCGCGTTGCGCGCGAGACGGATCCGGCCGGCAACTCGTTCGTGGCGCGGGCCACGAAAGGCCTGCACGATCACGTCACCGCGGCCGATGCCGATCGTGCCGATCCGATCGAAGTCTGGGGCACCCGCATTGGCCGGACACTCGGCCTGCTGCTGGCGCTGGGCCTGATGGTCTGGCTCGTGCTTTACGTCATCCGGGGCAGTTAGGAATCAAGCAACAATGAGCGCCGAACAAACCGACGCGCCGCGTGCGGTCATCGTCATTTCCAGCCATGTCGCACGCGGCTCGGTCGGCAACCGTGCCGCCGTCTTTGCGCTGGAGACGCTGGGCTTTCCGGTCTGGGCGGTGCCGACGGTCATCCTGCCCTGGCATCCCGGCCATGGGCGCGCGACGCGCATCGTGCCGCCGCTCGACCAGTTCAAGGCACTGATGGCCGATCTCGAGCGCGCGCCATGGCTGGGTGAGGTCGGCGCCGTGCTGTCCGGCTATCTCGGCGAGGCCGGCCAGGCCGAGGCCGTCGCCTCGCTGGTCGCCGCGGTGAAGGCAAGGACGCCTGATGCGGTCTATATCTGCGATCCGGTGATGGGTGATTCGGGCGGCCTCTATGTGCCCGAACCGACCGCCATCGCCATGCGCGACCGGTTGATGCCGATCGCCGACATCGCCACCCCCAACCGCTACGAACTGGAGTGGATGGCCGGCGCTCCCTTGCCCGACCTGAAATCGGTGATCGCGGCCGCACTCCATGCCGGGCCATCGACCATGCTGGTCACCTCGGCGCCGTCGATGATATCAGGCGGCACCGGCAATCTCCTGCTCGACGGCAGCCAGGCGCTGCTTGCCGAGCACCGCCTGATCGACAAGCCGCCGAATGGCCTGGGCGACCTGACGGCGGCCGTCTACCTGGCACGCATCCTGTCGGGCCAGCCAGCAATCAAGGCGCTGCAGTCGACCACGGCGGCGGTCTACGAGATCCTGGCGCGCACCGCCAAGCGCGGTGGTGACGAATTGCAGCTCGAAACCGATGCGCCGAGCCTGTCGCACCCGATGGCGATGGTCCAGCTGCGCCACCTCACGCATCCGGGGCGGGACCGCCGGGCGTGACATCGGCTGAGATCGTGCTTGTCGGCGTCGACGGCTGCAAGGCCGGCTGGATTGCCGTGCGGCGCGCTTCCGGTTCGACACCCTCCGTTGCTGTCTTTGCCAGCTTCGCCGCCCTGCTTGCGGCACTCCCCGATGACGCAGTTGTTGCCGTCGACATGCCGATCGGCCTGCCCGAGTTTTCGAGCAAAGGCGGGCGCGGCCCGGAAGCGCTGGTGCGACCTTTGCTTGGGGTACGCCAGTCCAGCGTCTTTTCGATCCCGTCCCGCGCCGCGCTCTATGCCGACACCAACGACTTCACCACCGTCGAAGCCTGGTATGCCGCGCACATCAGGGCAAGCGAAGTGGCCAAAACGACATCCGACCCGCCGCGTGGCGTTTCGATCCAGGCGTTCGGCATTTTTGCCAAGATCCGCGAGATCGACGCACTGCTGATCGCGCGACCCGATCTGCGCGGCCGTGTGTTCGAATCGCATCCGGAGGTCGCCTTCTGCCGGCTGAACGGCGACCACGCCATGCAATTGCCGAAGAAGATCAAGGGCAGCATCAATCCGGCCGGCATGGCGGAACGCAAGGCACTGCTCCGCCGGCATGGCTACGAGAAGGCCTTTCTCGACCAGCCGCCGCCGCGCGGTGCCGCCGCCGATGATTTCCTTGACGCAGCCGCAATGATGCTGATCGCCGGCCGCATCGCCAGCGGCGAGGCACGGCCGTTACCCGACCCGCCGGGTCGCGACGGTTTTGGCATTCCCATTGCCATCTGGGCGTAACCGTTTTGGCCAAGGCTGCGCCTGGTGCATAGCATTTATAGCCAGCCCCCATAATTCTGCATTGCTCGCGACGGGCTTTTACAGTTAGAGCCTCTTTTGACCGCAACGAGCTGCCGCCTCCAACCCGGAAAGGCTCCAGACGCCGCCCATGTCCCATCTCCCAGACCACCTTCTCGCCGGCTACCGCAATTTCATGAACGGCCGCTATCTCACCGAGAGCGGACGTTATCGCGAGCTTGCCCGCGAAGGTCAGGCGCCGGAGACGATGATCGTCGCCTGCTGCGATTCCCGTTCGGCGCCCGAGGCGATCTTCGATGCAGGACCGGGCGAACTCTTCGTGCTGCGCAATGTCGGCAATCTGGTGCCGCCTTATGCACCTGACGGCGAGTTCCATTCGACCTCGGCGGCGCTTGAATTCGCCGTGCAGAGCCTTAAGGTCAAGAACATCGTCGTCATGGGCCATGGCCGCTGTGGCGGCATCCGCGCCGCGCTCGACACCAATTCCGCACCGCTGTCGCCCGGCGACTTCATCGGCAAGTGGATGAGCCTGATCGCGCCAGCGGCCGAAACCGTGTCCTCCAGCACCTTCATGACGGCGACGGAGCGGCAGACCGCGCTGGAGCGCATCTCGATCCGCTATTCCATCGCCAACCTCCGGACCTTTCCCTGCGTCTCGATCCTCGAAGGCAAGGGGCGGCTGTCGCTGCACGGCGCCTGGTTCGACATTTCGACCGGGGAACTCTGGACGATGAACAAGGAGACTGGCGATTTCGAACGGCCGGAGCTGGGATGAACGCGGCGGCGCGCAAGGTGGTGAGTATCCGGTCGATCGTTTTTACGGCTGCCGTGCTGCTGATAGCGATCATTGCCGCCCGCGCCGATGACCGCGCCCTCATCAGCCGCTGGTATTCGGCGCTGCTGGTCGCCGACCGCACCGAACTGTCCGACCTGCTCTCCGATGATGTCCGCATCAAGCTGGACGACCTCGGCATTGTGCAAAGCAAGCAGGAATTCATCGCTTCGATCGACGAATGGAAGGGGGCGGTTGCCGGTGCGGCAATCCGGCACCGGATCGAGAAGAGCGAAGGCGGCGTCACCACGGTGGTCGCCTGTTACGATTTCCCCAACAACGACATGCTGATGCAGGAAACCTTCGCAGTATCCGACAACCACATCACCGCCAGTTCGCAAGCAGCGATCGCCGAGAATTGCGACGGGTTCTGAGGCGGATATCGGCCAACTGCGATATTGCGGGTCCGCCGGCCGCGCCCTACATCGGTAGCGACCCACCCCTGCCTTCTCCAGCGAAAGACTGTCCATGCCTTCCACAAAAGCCGTCGACCTCGCCGCCCATCCGCTGACCGCGTGGCAAGGGCCGCTCGGCCTACCCGATTTTGCCAGCATTGGCGACGGCGACTTCTCCCCGGTCTTCGACGCGGCGCTGAAGGCGCATGAGGCCGAGATCGAGGCGATCGCCGGCAACAAGGACACACCGACCATCGAGAACACGCTTGCCGCGCTGGAACTCGGCGGCGAAGCACTCGATCGTGTCTCGTCGATCTTCTGGTGCCGCGCCGGCGCCTACACCAATGACACGATCCAGGCGCTGGAGCGCGACATCTCGCCGAAAATGTCCAGGCATTTCTCGGCGATTTCGATGAATGAGAGGCTGTTTGCCCGCATCGACGATCTCTACCAGCGCCGTGAGAGCCTGAAGCTCGACGCCGAGACCCTGCGGGTGCTGGAAAAGACCTGGAAGGGCTTTGTCCGATCCGGCGCCAAACTCGACGCCAACGGCAAGAAGCGGCTGGCCAATATCAGCGAGGAATTGTCTTCGCTCGGCACCAGCTTTGGCCAGAATGTGCTGGCCGACGAGAGCGACTGGGCGCTGTTCCTCGACGAGGCCGACCTTGCCGGTCTGCCCGATTTCCTGAAAAGCTCAATGGCCGAAGCCGCCGAGATACGCGGCCAGAAAGGCCGCTATGCCGTGACCCTGTCGCGCTCGATCTATGAGCCGTTCTCGACCTTCTCCGAACGCCGCGACCTGCGCGAGGTCGCCTTCCGCGCCTTCACCATGCGCGGCCAGAATGGCGGCGCCACCGACAACACATCCGTGGTGCGCGATATGCTGCGCCTGCGCGCCGAGAAGGCCAAACTTCTCGGCTACGCCTCCTTCGCCGCGCTGAAGCTCGACGACACCATGGCCAAGACACCGAAGGCGGTGCACGCGCTGCTTGATCCGGTCTGGGAGAAGGCGCTGGAGAAGGCAGCCTCCGACCAGGCCGACCTGCAGCGGCTGGCGACGGAAGCGGGCAGCAATGAAAAGTTCGCCGCCTGGGACTGGCGCTTCTACCAGGAGAAACTGCGCGCGGAAAAGTTCGCCTTCGACGAAGCCGAACTGAAACCCTATTTGCAACTCGACCGGATCATCGACGCCTGCTTCGATGTGGCGACACGGCTGTTCGGCGTCACCTTCGAGGAGAAAAAGGGCATTGCCGCCTGGCACCCAGACGCGCGCGTCTTCGTGGTGAAGAATGCCGACGGCAGCGAACGCGGGCTATTCCTTTCCGACTATTTCGCGCGGCCGTCAAAGCGCTCGGGCGCCTGGATGAGCGCGCTGCAATCCGGCTATAGGCTCGGCCACGGCTCGAAACCGGTGATCTACAACATCATGAACTTCGCCAAGCCGCCGGTGGGCGAGCCGGCTCTGCTGTCGGTCGACGAAGCGAAGACGCTGTTCCACGAGTTCGGCCATGCGCTGCACGGCATGCTGACCGACGTCACCTGGCCGTCGGTAGCGGGCACCTCGGTCAGCCGCGATTTCGTCGAACTGCCCTCGCAGCTCTACGAGCATTGGCTGACCGTGCCGGCGGTGCTGGAAAAGCACGCTTTGCATGTGAAGACCGGCAAGCCGATGCCTAAGGCGCTGCTCGACAAGATGCTGGCCGCGCGGACTTTTGGCGCTGGCTTTGCAACGGTAGAATTCACCGCCTCTGCCTTGATCGACATGGCCTACCATGCCCGGCCGGACGCACCGGAAGCGCCGCTTCGTTTCGAGGCCGAAACGCTTGCGAAGCTGCACATGCCAGACACCATCGCCATGCGCCACCGCACCCCGCATTTCGGCCATGTCTTTTCCGGCGACGGCTATTCGGCCGGCTATTATTCCTACATGTGGTCGGAAGTGCTCGACGCCGATGCCTTCGCCGCTTTCGAGGAAACCGGCGACCCCTTCAACCCGGCGCTCGCCGAGCGGCTGAGGAAGAACATCTATGCCGCCGGCGGCTCGAAAGACCCGGAAGAACTCTACACGGCGTTTCGTGGCAAGATGCCGTCGCCCGAAGCGATGATGGCCAAGCGCGGGCTGGTGTAGCGCTGACAATCTCCCCCCTCGAGGGGGAGATGGCCGCAAAGCGGCCAGAGGGGGTCGGTCCGACCGGACTCGACCTCCTGCGGCAGAAGGAAGTTGGCGCTCCACGCGAGAGGACCCCCTCTGTCGCCTTCGGCGACATCTCCCCCTCGAGGGGGGAGATTATCACTTCCAGGGATCCGCCACCCTTGGCCACACCGGCCGCGTCAGCTTGGTGTAGTTGGTCACCGCCGGATTGCTGGGATACGAACTCGGCGCCGAGACATAGATGATCTCGGCGGCGATCGGCTCGAAGCCGGCGTAGAAATGATTGGTCGACTTGATCAGCAGCATGTCCTTGGCCAGCGGATCGACGCCGATGTTGGAGAAGATATCCGGCTCGAAGGTCTGCGTGCGATTGGTGTTGAGGATGATGTCGACCTCGGTGCCTTCGAGACGGACCAGCGCCGTCGGCCCAAGCGTCACCCGGCTTGGCCCGAAACTTTGCCAACCCTCAGGGACCGCCTTCAGCACGCGCACGCGCGCGTCGATCGGCTCGCCGGCCTGCGGCCCGGCCTTGCCGCCGAAGCGCAGGTCGATGACCGCGCCCTCGCCCGCCGCCAGGCAGAAGGTGACGGCGATCGGATCCCAGATCGTCGCCACGCCGAATTTGTCCAGGCCACGCGCCAGCATCTGGCGCAGCACGAAGGTGCCGTCGCCGGGGACACCGCCGCCGGGATTGTCCCAGATGTCGGCGATGACCACCGGCTTGCCCGGATTCTTGGCGCGCACGGCCAAGGCGCGGTCGATGCCGTCGGCGGCGCTCAGCATCGTCATCGCCGTCTTTTCGCGCAGCGCGTAGAGTTCCCGCCCCAGCCGTTCCGCCAGCGCATCGCCCTTGGCCTTGTCATTGTCGGTTACGACCAGGATACGCGTGCCCATCTCGGGCACGTCGGCCGCCATGAAGCCATGAATGACCGAGACCGACAGCACGCCGTCCTTGCCGTGCAACGCCTTGATGCGATCGACGAAGGATCGCATCGGTTCGCGGCTGGTCGGCAGCACCTGGATCATGCGGCAATCGAAGGTCGAGATGACCGGCTTGATCTCACCACGCGCCGCGGCGAGGCCAAGCGCGACGACATGCTCGCCGCGCTCGTAGAAATCGGTGTGCGGAAATTCGAGAAAGTAGGCGAGGATGTCAGAGGCCGCCACGCGCTTCGGTGTCAGATGGCTGTGCGGATCGAGTTCCACCGCGATCACCACCTCCGGCCCGACCATTGCGCGAACGCGTTCGAGCAGGTCGCCTTCGCAATCGTCATAGCCTTGCGCCACCATCGCGCCATGCAGGCCGAGGATGACAGCATCGACTGGCAGCGCTGCCTTGAGCTGGCCGAGAATCTCGTCGCGCAGCGCCTCATAGGTCTGCCGTTGCACCAGACCGCCGGGCTCCGCCCAGGTGGCGGTGCCCTCGATGACATCGAGGCCTTCGGCCACTGCCCGCCGGCGCAAGGCAACCATCGGCGAGGAGCACAGCGTCGGTGTTTCCGGATGCTTGCCCGGCCCGGCATAGAACGCCATCTCGAACGAGGCCCGGTCGGTCGGCACCGGCGAGAAGGTGTTGGTTTCCGTCGCCAGCGAGGCGGTGAAAATACGCATGTCTTGAATCCGCTTCGTCAGTATCTGGCCGTTTCGGCAAGCCATTTAGACGAAATGCCCGGCCGTGGCGATTGCGGCACAAGCGACGATACGGCAGTGCGCGACATTGGAAGCCTCCCTATCCTTGTTGTTCTTGGCGGCGCATTGGCCGCTGTTATTTGACGGCTCCCAACGCCAGGCCTCTGACGAGATAGCGCTGCAGCCAGATGAACAGGATGGCCACCGGCAAGGTCGCCAGCAGCGTCGCCGCCATGACGTGATGCCATTCGATGGTGTAGCGGCCGGCGACCAGCGAGAACACCTGGATCGGCAGCGTGTAGCTTTCCTGGCTGCGCAGCATGGTGAGCGCCACGACGAATTCGTTCCAGGCGTTGATGAAGGTGAAGATCGCGGTCACCGCGATCGCCGGCAGGCAGAGCGGCAGGAACACCTTGCGCAAGGTCAGCCAGCGACCGGCGCCTTCCATCCAGGCCGCCTCCTCGAGATCGCGCGGAATGGTGTCGAAATAGCTCTGCAGCATCCACACCGTGAAGGCGACGTTGAAGGCCATGTAGATGAAGCCCAGCGCCGTGGTGCTTTCGACCAGGCCCCAGGCGGCCATCAGCCGGAACAGGCCGAGCACCAGCACGATCGGCGAGATCATCTGCGAGATCAGCAGGAACTGGCGCAAGGCGCCGTAGCCGGCAAAGCGGAAGCGCGACATCGCATAGGCCGCCGGAACCGAGATCAGGATGGCGCCGACAGTGGCGATCACAGACACGTAGAGCGAGTTGAGCAGCGCCTGGCCGAAGCCGGTCGCCACCCACATGTCGGAAAAATTCGACCAGCGGAATTCGCTCGGCCACCAGGTCGGCGACAGCACTTCCTGCCTCGGCTTGACCGCGGTCAGGAACATCACGGCGAAGGGAAAGAGCGTCACCACGATCAGCGGCGCCAGCAAAAGCCAGGCAATGATCGAACGCTTGAGCTTGCTCGTCATGCGCGTTGCTCCCGCATCGCCAGCCGCACATAGATCATGGTGAAGACCAGCAATATGGCGAACATCACCAGCGACACCGCCGATGCTTCGCCGAGTTTGCCGATGCGGAAGGCCAGCTTGTAGAGATGGGTGACCAGGATATCGGTCGAGTTGGCAGGCCCGCCTTGCGTCATCACCCAGATGATCGGGAAGGAATTGAAGACGTAGATGGTGTTGAGCACGATGGCGATGTTGATGAACGGCTTTAGCAGCGGAAAGGTGATTTCACGGAACTGCTGCAGCGGCGTCGCCCCCTCGAGCGCCGCCGCCTCGTAGAGGTCGTCGGGGATCGACGACAGCCCGCCAAGGAAGATCGTCGTCGTGAACGGCACCGTCACCAGGATGCCGATCAGCACCTGCATCGGGAAGGCGGTCTCGGCGCTCGCCAGCCACTGGATGTTGTGGTCGATGAGACCGAGGCCGATCAGCGCCGAGTTCAGCATGCCGCTTTCGCCGCTCAGCGCCCAGCGCCAGACCACCGCGGTCATGGTCAGCGACACCGCCCAGGGCAGCATGATGATGACGCGGGCAATACCCCGGCCATAGAAATCGGTGTTGAGGATCATCGCGACCGGGACAGACAAAAGTAGTGCGCCGCCGACGACCATCACGGTCCACTGGCCGGTGCGCCAGAGCGCGGCCATGAAATCGGGATCGGCAGCAAGTGCCCCAAAATTGGCAAAGTCGTTGAAGTCGCGAAGCTGGCCGAAGCGGCTGACGTCATGCGTCGAGATCTGGATCAGGTCCCAAACCGGCCAGAAGATGACGACCGCCGCCAGGAACAGGCTGGGCAAGGTCAGGAGATAGGGCAAGAAACGATTTTGCATCGGCTGGCTTTGTACCGTGTTGCGGGTGGAGATTGGATTGCACTGGCTTAACAGATTGACTTGATCCCGCCTCGTTCTTCTCAAGGCACCGCTTCAGGATTCCTTGCAACAGTCGGCGCTGCCCCCCACCTGCTGCCCGTCCTCCGCAGCAGTTGTGGAAGGGGGCCCTTCCTCTCCCCCGTCGATCGGGGGAGAGGTGTCGAGCGAAGCTCGACGGAGTGGGGGTCGACCCTTGGGCGCAAGGCGAGGCGATGCTTGCGCCTAGTGCCCCTCCTATGTCCGTTCGCGGCGGTTGCCAGGTGGTTCCCCCACTCCGTCTCAGCTTCGCCGAGCCACCTCTCCCCCCTCCGGAGGGAGAGGAAAGGAGCCTGGCTGGGGTGGCGCTGACATCGACGAACTATCTTTCTGCTCAAGTCGGAAAGATGTGGCGCGCCCCGCCTGAGTCTGGGGCGCGCCACGGGCGCAGGGAGATACGCCCTATTTCTTGAGCACCGCCCTATTTCTTCAGCACCGCGTTGGCCTTGGCGGCTGCGTCTTTCAAGCCTGCCTCGGGATCGCCGCCGAGATAGATCTTCTGCATGGCATCCGACGTGATCTGGGCGACCTCCTCCCAGCCGGGGATGACCGGCGCGAAGCGGGCGTCGGGCAGCAGCGCGGTGAACGCGGCCAGATCGGCATTGTTGACGTAGTAATCCATCTTGGCTTCTTCCTTGTTCACCGGCAGGAAGCCTTCGCCCTGCGTGAACTTGGCGCGCTGTTCCGTGGTGAACAGGAAGTCGAGCAGCTTCCAGGCCTCGTCCTTGTTCTTGGAGTTCTTGAACATGATGATGGAATCGGTCACGCCATAAGTGCCGCGCGCGCCGGTCGGTCCGGCGGGAATGGCCGCCACGCCGTATTTCAGCTTCGGCGCCTCGTCCTTGATCTGGTTGGACAGGAAGGGTGCCGTGATCATCATGCCGACCTTGCCCTGCTTGAACAGGTTCTGCACATCCTCGCGATTGTTGGACGTGACGCCCGGCTCGGTGAGGCCTTCATCGATCATCGACTTGTAGAGCTTGGCGGCTTCGAGCGCGCCGGGCGTGCCAAGGCCGGAGGTGCCATCCTTGTTGAGGATTTCGGTGCCCTGGGACCACATCGCATAGTAGTAGTAGACGTCGGTCTCGATCTCCTTGCCCTGCAGGCCGAAACCGAACGTGCCGGACCCCAGTGCCTTGATCTTGCGTGCATCTTCCTGCAGCTCGGTCCAGGTTTCCGGCGGCTTGGCGATGCCGGCCTTCTCGAACAGCTCCTTGTTGTAGTACATGGCGCGCGCCGAGGCCGCGATCGGCAGGCCGTAGGTCTTGCCGTCCATGATCGAGGGCGACAGGAAGGTGTCGATGAAGCGGTCCTTGAAGTCGGGCTTGATGTAGCTGTCGAGCGGCTCGGCGACATCCTGCTGGACAAAGTCGATCAACCAGCGCGTGCCGATGATCGACAGATCGGCATTGGTGCCGGCGGTGATGTCGGTGGTCAGCTTCTGCAGCAGCACATCCCACGGCACCACTTCGAACTTGACGGTGATGCCGGGGTTGGCGGCCTCGAATTCCTTCTTGACGTCGGCGAAATAGGGAGCAGTCTTGGCACTGTATTCGGCGACGGTGACGCGCACCTCGCCAGCATCCGCCTGCGCCGCGATTGCCAGCATGCTCATTCCGGCCATCAGGCCGACAGTCCATTTTGCAAGGCTCATTTGATCTCTCCCATTTTGATTTTGCGCCTGCGCGCCTCTTCGTTGCCGGAGCAGAAGATTTATGTGACTTTCCTACATTATCGATGATTTGAAGGCTTGCAAGCAGATTATTCTGTTGCTTAATTACATTTACTGCCCTAGGCGTTACACGATCTGTCAGACTTCCGGAGGATGACGCACGGTGGTTTCGCAAGCCAAGTTCGAAGGCAGGGCCGAATTCGAAGGCAAGACGGTCGTGGTGACGGGCGCCGGCGGCGGCCTCGGCACGGCCATCGTGGCGCTGATGGCGCAAAGGGGCGCCAGGGTCATCGGCTGCGACCAGTCAAGCGAAGCGTTGAAGAGCCCGCACCTTGCCTCCCGCCACGTCTTCGACCTTCTCGACAAGGCGGCGATAGCGGCGGCGATCGCCGCGATCCTCGACCGGGATGGCGTGCCCGACATTCTCATCAACAATGCCGGCTGGACGCGCGCCGAGACGATTTCGGCGCTCAGTCCCGACACAATAGAGCAAGAACTCGACCTCAACCTGACCGGCGTGATGAATTTCGCCGATCCGCTGGTCAAGGCGATGGCCGGCCGAGGCTCCGGCAGCGTCGTCTTCATCTCGTCGGTCAACGCCATCGCGCATTTCGGCAATCCCGCCTATGCCGCGGCCAAGGCCGGCATCAACGCCTATGCCAAGGCGATCGCCGTCGAACTCGGCCGCAGCGGCCTGCGCGCCAATGTCGTCTGCCCCGGATCGATCCGTACCGCCGCCTGGGACCACCGCCTTGCCAAGGATCCCGAAATCCTCGGCAAGCTGCAGCGGCTCTATCCGCTCGGCCGTATCGTCAACGCTTCGGAAGTGGCGGAAGCCGTCGCCTTCCTTGCGTCCGATCGCGCATCTGGAATAACAGGCGTGGTGATGCCGGTGGACGCGGGGCTGACCGCCGGTTGCCTGCCCTTCATCGACGACATTCTGGGAGCGTGAGCATGACCGACGTCGAGTTTCGCGACCTGTCGAAATCCTTCGGGCAGCACAAGATCCTCGAGAACATCAGCCTCGATATCAAGAGCGGCGAGTTCGTCGTTCTGGTCGGCCCGTCCGGCTGCGGCAAGTCGACTTTGCTGCGCATGCTGGCCGGGCTGGAGACGATCACCTCCGGCGACCTGCTGATCGGCGGCGTGCGCGCCAACGCGCTGCCGCCGCAGCAGCGCAACATTGCCATGGTGTTCCAGTCCTATGCGCTGTTTCCGCATCTGAAGGCAGCGGACAATATCGGCTTTGGCCCGAAGATACGCGGCGAGGCGCGCGAGGCGGTGGACGCGAAGGTCAAGAAGGCGTCCGGCGTCCTCAATCTCTTCTCCTATCTCGACCGCTACCCCCGCCAGCTGTCCGGCGGCCAGCGCCAGCGCGTCGCCATGGGCCGCGCCATCGTGCGCGAGCCATCGGTGTTCCTGTTCGACGAGCCACTGTCCAACCTCGACGCGCAATTGCGCGTGCAGATGCGCGTCGAGATCAAGGCGCTGCACCAGCGGCTGAAATCGACGATCGTCTATGTCACCCACGACCAGATCGAAGCCATGACCATGGCCGACCGCATCGTGGTGATGGACCGAGGCAGGATCCAGCAGGTCGGGGCACCGCTGGAACTCTATGACAGGCCGGCCAACAAGTTCGTCGCCTCCTTCCTCGGCTCCCCGTCGATGAGCTTTGTGTCGGGTTCTCTCAAGACGACAGCTGAGAAAAGCTGGTTCGAGTCGGGCGGTGGCGGCCGACTTGCGCTTGCCGGCAAACAGGTGCCGGCCGGCAGCGTGGTGGAGGCCGGCATCCGGCCCGAGCACTTTGTCATCGGCGAGGCTGTCGATGCGATGGCGATCAAGGTGGATGTCGTCGAGCCGACCGGCTCCGAAACGCATGTCTATGGCGCCATCGGCACCGATACGGTGCGCGCCGTGTTCCGCGACAGGGTGCCGGTCAGGCCGGGCGACCTTCTTCCGGTGACCGTCGACCCCCGCAACATCCATCTGTTCGACAAGGCGACGGGCCTGCCGCTATGAAAATATCAGCATGAAGACGCCGGCCGACATCATCACGCGCCTGCAGCTGATACTGCAGGACGGAACGAAGTCGGATCGCAAGCTGGCCGGCTTCGTCCTGGCCGACCTCGACTTCGTCTCCAAGGCGGCGATTTCGGAAATAGCCGCGCGCGTCGGTGTCAGCGAACCGACGGTGACGCGGTTCTGCCGCAACCTCGGTTGCGAAGGCCTGCGCGACTTCAAATTCTACCTGGCGCAGGCCATCGCCATCGGTGGCCAGTATCTGTCGCCGGAGCCGTTGAGCCGCGATGCCCGCGAACAGCGCATCGCTTCCGCCATCACCGAAGCGGCGGTATCGGCCATCCAGCGCGCCAGCGAAAACCTCGACATGACGACGCTGGTCGCCGTCGCCGCGCGCATCGCCGTCTCGGGCAATGTGCTGTGCATCGGTTCCGGCGGCATTTCCTCGATGATGGCGACCGAAATGCAGAACCGGCTGTTCAGGCTGGGCGTGTCGGTGCTGGCGCAGATCGACGGACAACTGCAGCGCATGTACGCCGCCGTCGCCACGCCCGATACCACGCTGATCGCTTTCTCTGTCTCCGGCTATGCGCGATCGGTCATCGATGCGGTCCAGGTCGCCCAGCAATATGGCGCCACCACAATCGCCATCACCCCGCCGGACTCGGCACTCGCCAAGGTCGCCGACACGGTTATCCATTTCCAGTCGCTGGAAGACGGCAACATCTACAAGCCGACATCGTCGCGCTATGCGCTGCTGTCGATCGTCGACATGATCGTCACCTCGGTCGCCGAGACGCGCGGACCAAGGGTTCTGGAAAATCTGCGCCGCATCAAGCAGAGCGTGAACACGTTGAAAGTCGACGATCCCCGTCTGCCGCTGGGGGATTGAACCTCATACCGAAGGCCGTCAGGACTGGTGGCCGAGCCCCTCGATGCTTCTCGCCAACATCGCCGGATCGCCTGAAATGCGCACGGTCTTCAGCCGGGCGGTGCCGCCGGCGACAACCGAGACGGCAGACCCCGGCACACCCAGCGCCTTGGCGATCAGCTTTTCGAGGGCATGATTGGCGGCGCCGTTTTCCGGCACGGCGCGGACGCGGGCCTTGAGGTGGCTTCGCCCGTCCGCTGTCGTCTCAACGCCTTCGAGCCTGTCCAGCGCAGCCTTTGGCGTCAGCCGGACAAACAGGTCGGCGCCGTTCTCGCGCAGGCGAAACGGCGTGCTCATACTGTATCCTTCTCACAGGACCAGAGGTGCAACCGTGGTGAGCAGGAACTGCCGCAGGAAGAACAGGATCAGAAGCAGGATGATGGGCGAGATGTCGATGCCGCCAAGGTCCGGCATGAAGCGGCGGATCGGCCGCAGCGCCGGCTCGGTCAGCCGGTAGAGCATGTTGCCGATACTGCCGACAAACTGGTTTTTCGAATTGACGACGTTGAAGGCGTACAGCCAGGAGAAGATCGCCGATGCGATGATGATCCACCAGTAGAGGTCAAGCGCCATGACGATTGTCTGAATGAGGGCGAGCATGCCGGTCTCCAATTGTTGCCGACATGTAGCCATTGCACGCGAAACCGGCAAGGGCCGCCTTCCTTCCACGCTGGACTGACACGCAGCGGCAGCGGATTTCGGCAAAACGCCGCCTTGACAGGAAACCGCGGCGCCCGATAAATGCGCCCATCCGCTGGACGGGGCTGTAGCTCAGCTGGGAGAGCGCGTCGTTCGCAATGACGAGGTCAGGAGTTCGATCCTCCTCAGCTCCACCAGCGGAATAATCGATCTTCTACTCTCCACGACAAGAGAAAAGCACGACCCTCGTCCTGGCATACCTGCGGCGATATTTGTTGTGCCAAGGCGCCCTCGAAAGCCGCACGCGATACTGCGCCTCCGTCTCGCGATATCTGACGAAACTGTTGTCAATTGGACTTACGCGGAAGCTGCTCACGGATTGTTTGCGTTCTTTTTGAAAGCCGCCCCATTAGATTGGCGCTACCAAATCAGTTTTTTCTGTGCGTTGTGACAAGGGCGTTTCGGCGGGGGCGACCGAAGACGCTATATAGTTTTTGAGTCGAAATGAAAAATCCGCCTGCGGAAGCAAAGACGTGTCAATTCGCGAGAATCTCGCTGCAAACCTCAGACGACTCTGCAAGGACCATGCCTCCGTAAGCGCGGTATGCCGCGAACTCGGGATCAACCGCACGCAGTTCGAACGCTACCTGCAAGCACAGACGGTTCCGAACAAGGCCACCGCCAAGCTGATATGCGCCTACTTCCGGATCGACGAAGCTGAACTGTACCGGGATCCCGGTGTCCCCGAACCCAGGGTGCGCGGCCTGCCGCCAGTGTCCGAGAGTTTGTTCAACCAGATGATTCGCCCGCCCAGTCCATCGATCGCGGGGGGCACCTATTTCACCTATTTTTCGATTCCGGCCCGGCCCGACCTCTTGATGCGATCGGTAACCTTCGTGCGGCGAGAAGCCGAGCTGGTCACCTTCAGAAGGGTCACCGGATGGTCGGAACGCCGGGGATCGACATGGGCGCGGGCGCGCGGCAACCACTATGGGGTGGCGATCTCGCGCCTGAACTGGATCTATTTCAGCGGCATCAATCGTCGCCAGACCGGCGAGCCTTCGCTGATTTCCGTGCAATGGGCGCCCATCTCCGAACCGGTGCTGACAGGCAAGGCCATGCTTCTGACGGAGGCCGGGCCGGCATTCGTGTCCGTCATCATGCGGCGCGACATGGCCAACATTCGCCCAAGGGACGCCATCAGCATGGCGCATGTCATCCGGCTCGACGATCCGAGCGTCGATCAACTGGTGGTCAGCCTCACCCGGGACGGGCTGGGCTAATCCCTTCGATCGCCGGGGCTTACGCTAAATAAGAATAAGCATATACCGAAAAAGCGTATGCTAACGATTGTCTACTCTGTATCTGAATAAAATCGATATTTTACACTTTAGTGTCAGGAAAGATAATTCATCCACCCGTCTTTGGCGTGCGGATTTACTACAATTTTAACATACCATTAACTCTTTCGACCTTACCTTTCTTGCCGTGGATCCCGTTTGGGGGGTCTTTCAACGGATCCCGATGGGGGTCAGGAAAGGGATGAAAATGGCCAAGAAAGTGACCACCGCTCCGAAGCTGACGATTGCCGCCGGCACGCAGACCGTCTTCTTTTCGCAGGGCATGCACTACAACAAGCGCTGAAGCCGTTCTGCGCCGGCGAGCGGTTCGCTTGTCGGCGCTCCGGCTCCGCACATGGCATTCAGCATCATGAAAATGCGCTCTTCAAAAACGCTTGTTTTCTACCCCGGATCGAACAAGGTCACGGCCTGCAACTTCCTGACCCGAAGCGTGTTTGAATGCAGCCCGGAGATGGTCGGCCTTCTTGCATCGTGGGACAAATGGGCGTCGACGGCGGATATCGCCCGTGCCCATGGGTGGTCGAAGTCCGAGCTGAAGGCTGTCGTTCCCCAATTGCTCGATTTTTCCGCCCTGGTGACCGCCGGATCGCCGCTCGCCGAGCAGGAGGAGCAGTTTTCCGGACAATGGAGCTGGGGCCTTCCGACCGCGTTGATGCATTTCTGCGTCCAGGACAGCGCATACATGACCATCGAGCAAGCGGAAGAACGGCAGATCGAACGCGCCGGCCACACGCCGCAGCCGGACCTGGTGCTGAAGAACTCCGCCGGCGCAATTCAGCTGCCGAACGCACTGGAAGACAATGAACTTCTCGCCCTGATGGCGCGCCGCCGCACCAACCGCACGGCGGCTCGGCCCACAATCACAGCCAAACAACTTTCCGATTGCCTGTTCGCAGGGCTCGGCATCACCGGCGAGACCGCCAACTGCGTTGGCGCCCTGCCGCTTGGCATGACCCCATCCGGCGGCGCGAGAAATCCCTATGAGGCCTATGTCGTCGCGCTCGGCGTCGACGGCCTCGAGCCCGGCGTCTACCACTATTCCGCCACCGATCACGACCTTGGCAGGATTTCCGCAAACCATCTGCCCAAGATCTCCGAACTGGTCGGCGGGCAGGAATGGGCTGATACCATGCCGTGCCTTGTCCTGCTTTGCGCGAAGCTCGATCGCACGATGTGGAAATACGAGGACGCCAACGCCTATCGTGTCGTGCTGATCGAGGCCGGCCATATCGGCCAGAACATCATGCTGGCGGCGACAAATCATGGCCTGTCGGCATGCCCGACGGCGGCGCTCAGTCATTTGGCGATCAAGCGTCTGCTCGGCCTCGATCGCCTCACCGACGCGCCCATCTATGCCTTGACCCTCTCGGCCCCTGAACCAGGCCCGCCTTCGGTGGGGCAATCTATCAATTAGTCGGCTCACTATGTTCAGTAACGCGTTCCCTAGGTTCAACAGAGACAGGAGCAGCACGTGCCAAATCAATCCCTACGTCAGTCGGAAATCGATAGTCTTCAATATATTTCGTCGATGACCAATGAGCTTGTGCGGATGGCCGAAGCAAGCCGTTTTCCCATGATCTCCTATCTGCTGGGCATGGCCTATGCAGAAGCTTTCGACGTGCTTCGCGGCGCACGGCCGGCCAGGCATGCGCAGCTCAGCGGCAACCCTCTGCACCCCAAGGCGCAGGCAAAAGACAATCGTGTTGCCCAGCCGCGGAGAGCGTAGCGGCATGCAATCGTCCGCCGCATGCGCGGGGGCAGGCTCGACCTGCCGGCCAAACCGCTGGGAGACGCTATGCGCGTTGCAAAACCTGCTGCCGCTGCTGAAAAAAGCCGCCACGGATCTGGACCGCGCCGACATGGTCTATTGGTTCGAACAGGCCGATGCCGAGGTCGCCAACATCATCAGGGGCCATCCCTCCGATGCGGCCGCCATCCCGGCCTTGATCGCATCCTGCCCGCAGAACCGGCACCCGGTCGCTCAAGCCTAGCCGGTTCAGCACCATGGAGCCCGCTCTAATCATTTGCTTTCAAGCAATTCCAGACGGGAAGCCGTTGCGTGGCTGGAATTGCCAAGGGGGACCTTCACATGAACATGATTGCCAACATCAGAAGCGTCGACGTCAAGGAAAGCATTTTCAGCCGGCTCGACGCCCTGATCGCAAGGCAACCGCCATCGCCTGACGCCGCGCGGGTCGAGGCCCGCCAACTCGTCTCGATGGCAATTGCCGAGAGCTGCCAGGCCGACAGTCTCTGGGGCGCGGTGGACGCCTTCCACGCTCATTTCGATTTCATGATGCAAACCATCGGGATCAACGGTGCCGACGACCCGAGCCTCAGGCTTCTGCGCACGAAATGCCGCTTCTATCTGGAGCAGGTCCAGGCCCTGTGCCTGTCGCAGAGCTACTGACCGACTGCAGTTCGCGCGAACGGCCGATGGCACCCGTTCGATCGGATCGAGGCCGACTTTAATTGCGCAGGTTGAAGACGAATGGCGCCGTGCGGCTTTGGCGACCACCAAGTTCTGGCGGTGGTGCCGGCACGGTAGCTCCCTGAAGCACGGAAAGTGCCGCTCGGTCCAAGGCGGCATTGCCGGAGGAGCGGGTCAGCCTGGCGGAGAGGACCCGACCGGACGAGTCGACCGTAAACGTTACATAGGCACTGCCCTCGGCGCGTTGGGCCCTGGCCGCGCTCGGATAGCGCGTATGTCGGTTGATCCACGAGCGCAGCCTTGAATCCCACTTGCTGGAGTCGCCGGATCTCGACGCGGATTGTGCCGACTTCGGCGCGGCAGTCCTGGCCGCAGGCCGTGCATCGGCGCTGGCGGCGGCCACCGTCTTCGGCGGTGCCGCTTTTTCCTTCTTCGGCCGCGGCTTGGGCTTGTCGACAGGCTTTTTCGCCTTCGCCTCGACCGGTTTATTGTCCTTGACCACCTCGATCGGTTTCGGCCGCGGCAAGGGAATGACGACCTCGGGGGCAACAGCCTCGACAACATCCGGGACGACCTCGTCCGGCGGCGGCTGGTCGACCTGTTCAGCCATTTCGGTCTGGGTAGGCTCGGTCTCGTCGGGGGGAACGGCCTCCGGCTTTTCGACGACCGGCTCCGCCTTCTCGACCTGCTCTTCAGGCGTCGGCTCGGCCGTCGGTGTCGGCTCGCTCTGATCTGGCGTCACCGCGTCCAGCGCGGCAACCTGTTCCTCCACCGCCGGCATCACCACCATCGGCGCCATCTCGATCACCTGGGCCGGTGGCGGACCGCCATCTGTTTCGTTGACCATCGTGAAGTTCTGCAGGGCATAGGCGACCGCGACATGCGCTCCAAGGACCAGCGCGGCCGCACCGGCCCACAAGCCAAGGTCGCGCCAGCCGAAACGCGATAAATGGACCGAGGGCAAGGCGGCCGCCTGCATCATGGCGCCGCCGCACCAGTGGCTGCGGGCGCTGGGCCTTCGGCTGTGGGCGCCGTCTCCAAGCCGACCAGCGCGATCTTCAGATAGCCGGCTCCGCGCAGCAGGTTCATCGCCTCCATCAGGTCGCCATAGGCGACCGCCTTGTCGGCGCGCAGGAAGATGCGCGTCTGCTTGTCGCCTTTTGTCCTGCTGTCCAGCGTCGCGGCGAAAGCCGGGCGCGGCACGCTATCGTTGCCGATCGCCAGCGTCAGATCGTCCTTCAGCGTCAGGAACAGCGGCGTTTCGGGCCGCGGCGCGGGCGTTGCGGTCGAGCCCGGCAAGTCGACATTGACATCCACCGTCGCCAGCGGCGCCGCGACCATGAAGATGATCAGCAGCACCAGGATGACATCAATGAAGGGAGTGACGTTGATCTCGTGGCTTTCCTCGAGATCGTCATCCATGGTCTGTCGGATTCTGCTTGCCATGGCGCTACTCCGCCGCCAGCGCCGCTGCCGGCGCGACGGTGCGGAAGTCGAGGTCGCGGCTGACCAGCCGTTCAACGCCCGCCGAGGCATCGGCCAGGATCTGCCGGTAGCCAGCTATCGAGCGGGCAAAGACGTTGTAGATAACGACGGCCGGTATCGCCGCGACGAGGCCCATCGCGGTGGCCAGCAGCGCTTCGGCGATACCCGGCGCGACCACGGCGAGATTGGTGGTCTGCGCCTGCGAGATGCCGATGAAGGCGTTCATGATGCCCCAGACGGTGCCGAACAGGCCGACAAAGGGCGCGGTCGAGCCGATCGTCGCCAGCACGCCGGTGCCGCGCGACATGCGCCGCGATGCCGCCGCCTCGATGCGAGACAGCCGCGACGTGACCCGTTCCTTGAGGCCGTCACCGGAGACATGATCGAGCGCGCCAGCCGAAAGCGCGGTCTCCTCCTCGGCCGCCCGCACCAGCAGCGCGCCGGGGCCGCCGCTGCGGTCAAGCGCACGGCTGGCTTGCTTCAATGTGGCGGCATCACCGATCGCTCGCACGGCGCGACGGATGCGCAGCTTGCCGCCAAAAATCTCCAGCGATTTGGCCAGCCATATCGTCCAGGTGACGAGGGAGGCGAAGGCCAGCCCGATCATCACCGCCTTGACGATGATATCGGCCGCCATGAACATGCCCCATGGCGACAGGTCATGCGGCAAGGTCAGTTCCATCGCCGTCGAAGGCCCGGCCCCGGCCGGTACGGTCGGCTGGCTGGTTGGCTGTGCGGGCGCCATCGAGGCCGGCGGGGCGACTGCCGGTGCAACGGGTGCCGGGGCTGCGGGTGCCGGCGGGGTGGGCGCCTCGATCACGGGGGCGGCACCAGCCGGTTGCTGCTGGGCGGTCGCGCTACCGACCGACAGGATGACGGATGCGACCAACGCCGCCAGCAAACTATGTCTCGACAACAGCTTCTTCCTTGTTCTCACAGCGGCCGGCCGCTTTCCATCTCGGTGTTGGAGCATGATCTCTGGAAAAAACGGTTTTCCGTTTGTCCGAGAAAACCGGTATCCACTTTTCGGGGATCATGCTCTGGTTCCCGCCGCCGCATCAAATTTCGTCACTGCACATAGCCGACAGGCTGGCCGGTAACGGGGTGCGCGAACACGCCCATCTCCACGCCGAAAATGCCCTTCAGCACATCGCTGCGCATGATTTCGCCGGGCGTGCCGCGCGTCAGCAGCTTGCCGTCCCTCAGCGCGATCAGCTCGTCGCAGTAGCGCGCCGCCATATTGGGATCGTGCAGCACGACGACGACGCAGAGGTCGCGTTTGCGGCTGAGGTCCTTGACCAGCCCGAGCACCTCGACCTGGTGGGCGATGTCGAGCGCCGAGATCGGCTCGTCGAGCAGCATGACGCCGGCGTTCTGCGCCACCAGCATGGCCAGCCAGGCGCGCTGGCGTTCGCCGCCGGACAATTCGTCCACCAGCCGATCGGCAAAACCGTCCATGTCGGTCAGGGCCAGCGCCTCGTCGACATGCCGCCTGTCTTCCGCACGGAAACGGCCAAGCGCACCATGCCAGGGATAGCGTCCGAGCGTCGCTAGCTCGCGCACGGTGAGACCGGTCGCCGCCGGCGTCGTCTGCGGCAGATAGGCAAGTGCGCGGGCAAACTCGCGGGCGCCCCACTGCGGCAGCGGACGCTTGGCGAAGGTGATGGCGCCTGAGCTTGCCGGCTGCTGGCGCGCCATGAGCTTGATCAGCGTCGACTTGCCCGAACCATTGTGACCGATCAGCCCGTAGACGCGCGAGCGCTGCAGTTCGAGCGAAACCGGACCGAGCAGCGTCCGCTCGCCGACGGCGAACCGCACCGCGTCGATATGGAAGGCAGTCTGGGCATCAATTCCAGCCACTGTCATGGCTTTTCTCCAGTGCGGCCGCCCGCAATTCCAGATTCCGGCTTTCGGCAGGCCGATGCCCGGTTGACTATAAAACATGACCTTACTAGTCAACATTGAAGATGACCGCAACGATCAACAAAACGTCGCGTCGTGCCGCAAACAGCTCCCACCCGGACCAAGGTGGCACCCGCATCGTTGTCGAACCGAGTTTCACAGCGAACTGATCCGCGCCGGCAGTCCCTATCCGCGGCTGCACGACGCCCGGCGCTTTGCCGCTTCGCGTTGGGGCCACCGCCCCCGGGTGGACGGCTGCTGCTTCGCCGGTCAGGATGGACCTCACAATCGGTGAGGAGAGCCCCGGATGATCAAGGCAACGCCCTTCGACTTCCCCTATGACGGCCGGCTGGTGGCCGAAAACACCGCGCTGATCGTCATCGACCTGCAGCAGGATTTCCTGTCGACATCAGGCTATTTCGCCAGGCAGGGCTACGACCCCTCGCCGCTCAGGGCGATCCTGCCCGCCGTGAACCGGCTGATATCAGCCGCCCGCAAAGCCGACGTCAGGATCATCCACACCAGGCAGGGCTATAGGGCTGACATGGCCGACATGACGCCCTACGAGACATGGCGCCGCAAGCGCGCCGGCCTCGAAGGCACCGAAATCCTGCTGCGCTCGGGCCCGGGGTTCCAGATCGTTCCGGAGATCGACGTCGCGCCGCATGACATCATCATCGACAAGACCTGCAACAGCGCCTTCACCTATACGGATTTGGAGCTCGTCCTGCGCGCGCAAGGCATCACGCATCTGCTGTTTTCCGGATGCACCACGGATGTCTGCGTCCACACCACGCTGCGCGAGGCCTGCGACCGCAATTTCCAATGCTTGACGATCTCGGACGCCTGCGCCAGCGGCGACAGACAAGCGCACGAGGCAGCGCTTCACATGGTGACGGTCGAGGACGGCGTCTTCGGCGCTCTGACGGATTCAGTCGCCGTCATCGAAGGCCTGTCGCGGCTCGGCAACAGGCAGGGAACAACAAAAGACTGAAGGACCCTCAGCCCGTTGCGCGCGTCTCCAGTCCTGCACGAGAAAGATACGCCCCAGGCTGGAATGCGTCGGTCTCGCGACGCGCCAGCGAGTTGCGCAATAGGGCGATCGTTTCCCGGCCGACCGTTGCGATCTCGCGCGGCGTGTCGACGCCGACGATCATGAATTCATCGATCCCGAGAGCCGCATAGGCAAGCAGCGACAGGGCGGCCTGTGCCGGTGGCCCGGAAAGGTCGACCGCCTTGTGGCCGATGGCGGAAGCGCCCTGGTGAATCCTGACCGGAAGCGCAAAGCGCAGCTTGCCGGCGCGGCCGTGCTCGGCAGCGGCACCGCGCACCCGCTCCATCAACTGCCGAACCTCGTCGATCGAGCCCGGCGCCAGTTCGAAGACATCGGCATGCCGGCCGGCCACCTTGAGCGCCGTTCCGGATTGCCCGCCCATGCGGATGATCAGGTCGGCGCCGTGCGGTCCCTTGCGCGGCACATAGCCGCCCTTGATGCTGTAGAACGCGCCTTCATGGTCGAAGGGCCGATCATTCGACCACAGCCGCTTGAGCAGCACCAGATATTCGTCGATGCGCTGCCATATGACGGTATGCCCGACCGGGCGTGTTTCGGCATCGTCGTCGCTCAGCGGCTCGCTGAGCATCCTCAGCGCCAGCCGCCCGCCGCTCTTGGCATCGATGGCAGCCAGCTGCCGCGCCGCCACTGTCGGCTCGATCACGCCCGCCCAGTGGGTAAGGACGACCTCCAGCGACGAGGTGCGGTCCAGCACCTGGGTGGCAAGATCCATGTTGGTCAGCAGCCCGGCCGAATCGTCGACGACGATCTTGCGGAAGCCGCCATCCTCGATCAGCCCGAGCTTGGTCGCGGTCTCGGCAAAGTCGTAGAAAAAGGGAACTGCGGCGTCGGCCGTCTTGCCGGGAACATGCGTGAACTCGATCGGCATTGCCATCTCCTCCATTGTGTCGGGCGCGCGAAAGCGCACCGAGGATTCGGTTCATTCAACTCCGATTGCCTGGAAACGGTGGGGCAGCTAACCCCGGTCGATCTGACGACTCAGGGAATAAGACCCAGAACAACGGCCCCGGTGAACACAAACGCAAGGGCAAAGACGAGATAGGCGAAGGCACCGGCATAGGCCGGGCGAAAGGCCTGGGCATTGGCCAGCCTCTGGCCGCTGCGATCCGTCTGGGCGTTCTGGATATAGGACATATCGGCCTCCGTCTCGTCTGTTAATCTATAAAACTTGTAGACTTTGTCGATTGCTATTTTTCGGCCTTGGGCAGAATAATTTTCTCCTTTGCGGCTCAAAATTGGCAGTCACTTGCTGAGAAGACGCATCCGAACGATCGATCGACATGGCACGTCCGTTTCGTTTCTGCGTCTGAATGGACCCATGGCCTTGCCCTCGCTGCACCCAATTCGTGGATTGGCCGCCCGGCGCGGGCGCGGTAGCATCGCCTGACCAGCAGAGCGAGATCATCGAACAGGGGCAGGAAAATGGGCACAAGACTGGCCGGCAAGGTCGCCATCATTTCGGGCGGCGCGACGGGAATGGGTGGGGCGGCCTCGGAGCTGTTCGCCGCGGAAGGCGCCAAGGTGGCGATCATCGACCGCAATAGCGAGGCGGCCGCCGCAACCGCGGCGACAATCAGGGCGCGCGGCCACGTCGCCGAGCATTTTGTCGCCGACGTCGCCGACGAGGCCCAGGTCGAAGCGGCGGTGAAAGGGGCGACTGAAAAGCTCGGCCCGGTCACCGTGCTGTTCAACCACGCCGGCACCATAGTGATAAAGCCGTTCCTGGAGACGACGGTGCAGGAATGGGACTGGCTGCACGCCGTCAATGTGCGCTCTATGTTCCTGATGACGCGCGCCGTGCTGCCCGGCATGATTGCTGCGGGCGGCGGCTCCATCGTCTGCACCTCGTCGATCTCGGCGGTGGCGGCGACTCCCAACGAAGTGCTCTACGACACTACCAAGGGGGCCTGCCACATGTTCGCGCGCGCCATCGCCGTCGAGTTCCGCGACCGCAACATCCGCTGCAACGCGGTCTGCCCCGGCTTCATCCGCACGCCGCATGGCCTGCGCGAGGTCGCCGATCTCGGCCGGCTCGGCGTCGACGTCTCAGACGCAGCGCTGGCCGCGCAGCAAGGCCGCATCGGCGAGCCGGAAGAGGTGGCAAGGGCCGCGCTGTATCTGGCCAGCGACGAGTCGAGCTTCGTCAACGGCACGCATCTGTTCGTCGACAACGGCTTTACCGCGATGTGAGGCTTTCCAAGGTCCAGGTTCTTCGTCCCAGGGACAGCTTGGCGCCCTTCCTCTCCCCCGTCGATCGGGGGGAGAGAAGAAGGACACCAAGTCCTACTCCCTACCGCTCTTCCCTGCGAAATGGCTTGAGCAGCGCCGAAGGCGCCACCGCGTTGCGTGACATCACCGCCATGGCGACGATGGTGAAGATGAAAGGCAGCATCAGGAACGCCTCGTAGGGAATGTGCCCGAGCCCGCTGGCCTGCATGCGCAGTTGCAAGGCATCGACGAAGGCGAACAGAAGTGCTGCACCCGCCGAGCGCCATGGATCCCAGCGGCCGAACACGACCAGGGCAATCGCCACCCAGCCGCGCCCCGACACGACGCCGAAGGTGAAGGCGTTGAACTGCGCCATCGACAGGAAGGCGCCGGCCAGCCCCATCAGAGCGCCGCCGAGGACAACCGCCTGGAAGCGCGTGGCAATGACGCTGACACCGGCCGAATCGGCGGCGCGCGGGTTTTCGCCGACCATGCGCACCGACAGGCCCCATGGCGTGCGGTAGAGTATGAAAGCCGCAAGCGGGATGGCGAGAATGGCCATGTAGACCAGCGCAAACTGGTTGAACACCGCCGGCCCGAGTACCGGAATGTCGGAGAGGACCGGGATCGGCAGTGTCTGAAAACCTTTGATGTTCGGCGGCACCGACTGCTGGCCGAAGATCAGCCGGTAGAGGAAATAGGCGAGGCCCGACGAGAACAGCGTCACGCCGATGCCGCAGACATGCTGGCTGAGGCCGAGCACCACCGTGAACAGCGCATGCAGCGCGCCCATCAGCATGCCGGTCAGCACAGCCGCCAGCACGCCGAGCCACAGGCTGCCGCTGAGGCTGGCGGCGCTGAAGCCGGTCATCGCCGCCAACAGCATGATGCCTTCGATGCCGAGATTGAGCACGCCGGCCCGCTCGGAGAACATTTCGCCGAGCGTCGCGAAAGCCAGCGGCGTGGCGATGCGGATGATCGCGGCCAGGAAGCCGACCTGAAAGATCTGTTCGAACACCGCGCTCATCGGGCGGCTCCGACGCGACGGATGCGATAGGCGGTGAACAGCAGCGCCACCAGCATGGCAAGCAATGCGGTGCCCTGGATGACGTCGCTGAGGGAGGCCGGCACGCCGGTCGCACGCGACATCGCCTCGGCGCCGGTCATCACGGCAGCAAGGAAGATCGCCGCCGGCACGACGCCAAGCGGGTTGAGCCGCGCCAGCATGGCGACGACGATGCCGGAATAGCCGTAGCCCGGCGAGATGTCGCTCATCACCTGGAAATGCACGCCGCCGACCTCGCCGACGCCGGCGAGCCCGGCCAGCGCGCCGGACAGCAGCGCCGTCGAGATCAGCACGCGCTCGACATGGATGCCGCCATAGCGGGCGGCTTCCGGGTTTTCGCCGGTGACCCTGATCCTGAAGCCGAGCGTCGTACGCACGATCAGGAACCAGATCAGCGGTGCGGCGATCAGAGCCGCGACGACGCCGAGATGCAGCCGCGTGCCTTCGAGCAGCACCGGGAAATTGGCCGAATCCTCGATCGGCGGCGAGATCGGATAGCCGCTGAAACTATCCTTCCACGGCCCTTCGATCAGCGCCATAAGCGCATAATAGATGACCGAGTTGAGCAGCAGCGAACTGACGACATCGTCGACCTTGAATTTTACTCTGAGCGTGGCCGGCACCAGCGCGACTGCGGCTCCGGCCGCAGCGCCGGCCACCGCCATCAAGACCATGGCGAGCGGCCCCGGCATCGGGATGGCGCCGACAAAGCAGCTGGCCACCGCGCCGGCAAGCAACTGTCCTTCGGCGCCGATGTTCCAGAATTTGGCGCGGAAGGCGACAGCCACCGCCAGCCCGGTGAAGATCATCGGCGTGGCGCGCACCATCGTTTCGGTGATCGCATAGCTCTCACCCAGCGAGGCCGTGAACATCACGCCATAGGCTTCGAGCACGCTGGCGCCGGCCAGCGCGATGAGGCCGCTGCACAGGACAAGCGTCGCCGCGATCGCCAGCAGCGGCAAAGCCAGATTGAACCAGGCGGGCGTTGACGTGCGGACTTCCAGGCGAAACATCAGCTGTGGCCCTCCGCCCCGGTCATCATCAGGCCAAGCCGCGCGATCGTCGCATCGGCGCTGTCGAGCGTGCCGACGATGCGGCCCTCATACATCACCGCGATGCGGTCGCAGAGCACCAGCAGTTCTTCGAGATCCTCGCCAATGACGATGATGCCGCAGCCCTTGGCCCGCATGTCGAGGAACTTTTCATGGATGAAACGGGCAGCGCCGATGTCGAGGCCGCGCGTCGGCTGCGAGACGATCAGAACCTTCGGGTCGAAGGCGAGTTCGCGCGCCAAGAGCGCCTTCTGCAGATTGCCGCCGGACAGCGCCCCGGCGCGGGTCATGGGCCCAGGGCACCTGATATCATAGGCCTTGATCTGCGCCTCAGTGAAAGCGCGGATCGCATCCGGCTTGAGCAAGCCCTTGCTGCTGAACGCTGCGGTGCCGATGCGCGGCAGCACCATCGAATCGGCCAGCGGCAAATTGGTGACCAGTCCGGTCGTCATGCGGTCTTCCGGGATGCGGCCGAGACCGAGCGCCTGCACCTCGCGCGGCGAAAACCGCGAGACGTTTTGGCCGGCAATCGTCATCTGGCCGGCATCGGGCGCACGTGTCCCGGAGATCACCTCCGCCAGCGCGCGCTGGCCATTGCCCGACACGCCGGCAATGCCGAGGATTTCGCCGGCACGGACGGCAAGCGAAACATCGCGCAGCGCCGTGCCGGAATGTCGCGAGGTGGAAATACCATCGAGCGACAGAACCGCCGCATCGGGCGTCGATGGGCCTCGCGCCGGCGGCACGATCTCATGGCCGCACATCAGTGTTGCCATCTCCGAGGATGTCGTGTTGGCCGGGTCATCGACGCGCCCGGCAACGCGGCCATGCCGCAGCACCGTGCAGCGATGCGTCAGCGCCCGCACCTCGTTGAGCTTGTGCGAGATGAAGATGATGCCGAGCCCCTGCGCCGCCATCGAGCGCAACGCCGAAAACAGCCCGTCGACCTCGCTCGGCGCCAGCACCGCCGTCGGCTCGTCGAGGATCAGCAGCCTGGCGCCACGAAACAGCGCCTTGACGATCTCGAGCCGCTGCTGCTCGCCGACCGACAGCGCCGAGACCGGAAGATCGGGGTCAAGCGTCAGCCCATGCTGCCGGCCGATCTCGGCCAGCCGCGCCAGCCCGCCAGCGCGGTCGATCCGGCCTGCCTTTCCGGGAATGCCGATCAAAAGGTTTTCCAGCACCGTGAGCCGCGGCGCGAGGTGAAAATGCTGGTGCACCATGCCGATGCCGGCGGCCAGCGCATCGGCCGAACTGGTGATCCTGACCGGTTGGCCCTGGATCAGGATTTCACCGGCGTCCGGCGCATAGGCGCCGAACAGCACATTCATCAGCGTCGTCTTGCCGGCGCCGTTCTCGCCCAGCAGTCCGAGAATCTCGCCGGGCGCGACGCTGAGATCGACGGCCTCGTTCGCCTTGACGGCGCCGAAGCTCTTGGTGATGCCGCGCATTTCGATGAGTGGGGCGGGCAGTTGCAAAGCGGAATCCTGGTTGGCGCGGTTCCCCCTCCCCCTCGAGGGGAGGGTGCCGAGCAAAGCGAGGCGGGTGGGGTCGCCTCAACCGCCTCGACGTTGATTGAAGCCGGCGCGCGTCGCGTCGGTCCCCACCCGGCCCTACGGGCCACCCTCCCCCAGGGGGGAGGGATATCTGCACTAATCCGAAACCGGCGTGTTCTCATCCACGTCGACGCGGAAATTGCCTTCGAGGATCTCGGCCTTCTTCTTCTCGACCAGCTCCTTGACGTCCGCCGGCAGCGTCTTGTCGAACTTGTGGTAGGGCGCCAGATGCGAGCCGCCCTTGGCCATGCGCGAGAAATCGCCATAGTCCTGCGCGGTGAAGACGCCGGCCTTGACCAGCTTGATCGCCTGTTCGACCGTCGGATACATGTCCCAGACCGGGCCGGTGATCACCGTGTCGGGGCCGAGGTTCGACTGGTCGGACATGTTGGAGATGGCAAGGATCTTCTTGTCCACCGCCGCTTCGATGACACCGAAGCGCTCGGCGTAGATGACGTCGACACCGGCGTCGATCTGCGCGACCGCGGCTTCCTTGGCCTTTGGCGGATCGAAGAAGGAACCGATGAAGGCGACCTTCTTCTTGATGTTGGGATTGACCTCCTTGGCGCCGGCGAAGAATGCGTTGACCAGGCGGTTGACTTCGGGAATGCCCATCGCCGCGACGGCGCCGATCGTGCCCGACTTCGACATCTTGCCGGCGATCATGCCGGAGAGATAGGCCGGCTCGTGGATCCAGTTGTCGAAGACGCCGAAGTTCGGTTCCGCCGGGCCGGCACCGGAGCCGAACAGGAAGGCGGTCTTCGGGAACTGCTTGGCGGTGCGACGCGATTCACGCTCGGCGGCGAAGGCATCGCCCAGCACCAACTGATAGCCGCCTTGTGCGTATTCGCGCATGACACGGCTGAAATCGGCGGTCTGCACCTTCTCGGACCATTTGTATTCGATGCCGAGTTCCTTCTCGGCCTTCTGCAGGGCGACATGGATCTGGTTGTCCCATGGCTCTTCGATCGGCGTGGCGAAGATCGCCGCCACCTTCAGCTTCTTGTCCTTGCCGAAGGCAACGCCCGGCAGCATCGCCGCGGCGAGGCCAAGCGCGCCGAGCTCCAGCACATTGCGCCGCGAAAGCCCTTCGCGTTTTATCTGGAATCTGTTCTTCCGGTTTTCCATTGCATTCCCCTCTGTTCGACAGCCGTGTCGAGCCGGCTGTTCGTGAAAATATCAGCCTACAGCGCCGCGCGTCCTTCGGACGCGCAAAGGACGCTGTAGAATCTTAGTTCTGCGCATGACCCCGAAAATCGACTTCGATTTTCGGGGTCATGCGCTGTGAACTATGGAACGGGTCCAGACTTTTGTCCACGTGGTCAAATTTGCCCACGCACCGGATTCTTGACCTTAGCCGACCAAGAAGGACTGCCGATCAAACCCGCTCGAGCGCGATCGCGATGCCCTGGCCGACGCCGATGCACATGGTTGCCAGGCCGTAGCGGCCGCCACGCTCGCGCAGCTCCAGCGCTGCCGTGCCGGATATGCGGGCGCCCGACATGCCCAAGGGATGGCCGAGCGCGATGGCACCGCCATTCGGGTTGACGTGTTCCGCATCCTCGGCGATGCCAAGCTGGCGCAGCACGGCGATGCCTTGCGAGGCAAAGGCTTCGTTGAGCTCGATGACATCGAACTGTTTTGGCGTCAGCCCAAGCCGCGCGCAGAGTTTTTGCGTCGCCGGCGCCGGGCCGATGCCCATGATGCGCGGCGCCACGCCCGCTGCAGCACCGCCGAGGATTCGCGCGATCGGCGTCAGGCCATATTTTTTCACCGCTGCCTCGGATGCAACGATCAGCGCCGCCGCCCCGTCATTGACGCCCGACGCATTGCCGGCCGTCACCGTGCCGCCCTGCCGGAACGGCGTCGGCAGCTTGGCCAGCGCCTCGACCGTTGAGCCGGCGCGCGGATGCTCATCCTTCGAGACGACAACCGGATCGCCCTTGCGCTGCGGGATGGTCACCGCCGTGATTTCCTTGGCCAGTCGTCCATTGGCTTGTGCGGCGACCGCCTTGTCCTGACTGCGCACGGCAAAGGCATCCTGGGCCGCGCGGGAGATGGCGAACTCTTCTGCCACATTCTCGCCGGTCTCCGGCATCGAATCGACGCCATACTGCTTCTTCATCAGCGGGTTGACGAAGCGCCAGCCGATGGTGGTGTCGTAAATCTCGGCATTGCGCGAGAACGCCGTGTCGGCCTTGGGCATGACGAAGGGCGCACGGCTCATCGATTCGACGCCGCCAGCGATCATCAGCTCCGCCTCGCCGGCCTTGATGGCGCGCGCGGCAATGGTCAGCGCATCCATGCCGGAGCCGCACAGGCGGTTGACGGTCGAGCCCGGAATTTCCTTCGGCAGACCGGCCAGCAGCAGCGCCATGCGTGCCACGTTGCGGTTGTCTTCGCCGGCCTGGTTGGCGCAGCCATAGACGATATCGTCGACAGCCTGCCAGTCGATGCCGGGATTGCGCTCGACAAGCGCCTTCAGTGGGACGGCGCCGAGGTCGTCGGTTCGCACCGAAGACAGCGAACCGCCGAATCGGCCGATCGGTGTGCGGATGTAGTCGCAGATATAGGCCTCGGCCATGTCATGCAGCCTTTGCTTTTCCGGTTCCCTCATGCGCCGCCTTGGTGCGGGCCTGCAGGTCGCGCAATGTCTTGAGTTCGAGTTCGCTTGGCGCCGGCGTTTCGTCAAGCGTATCAGTGAACTTAACCACCCAGCCACAGCTCTCCTGCACCTGCTCACGGGTGACGCCGGGATGCAGCGACACCACGGTGAATTCCTTGCTCACCGGATCCGGCTTCCAGATGGCGAGGTCGGTGATCAGCAAGGTCGGGCCTGATGTGTCGATACCAAGCCGCTTGCGATGATCGCCGCCCTCGCCATGGCCGAAGGAGGTGAAGAAGTCGATCTTCTCGACCATGCCGCGCTTGGTCTGCGCCATGGTGATGTAGATCTCCTTCGACGATGTCGCGATCTCCGGCGCGCCGCCGCCGCCGGGCAGCCTGGTCTTGGGATGGAAATAGTCGCCGATGACGGTGGTGTTGATGTTGCCGAACTTGTCGAGCTGCGCAGCACCGAGGAAGCCGATGGAAATGCGGCCGCCCTGCAGCCAGTAGCGGAACATCTCCGGCACCGCGACCGTGGTGACCGCAGTCTCGCACAATTCGCCGTCGCCGATCGACAGCGGCAACACGTCAGGCGCGGTGCCGATCGTGCCGCTCTCGTAGATCAAGGTGATGTCAGGCGCATGCGTCAGCCGTGCCACATTGCAGGCTGCGGATGGCGCGCCGATGCCGACGAAGCAGACATCGTCATTCCGCAGCGCGCGGCTGGCGGCGATGGTCATCATCTCGCTAGGGGTAAAGTCCTGATTGTCGCTCATGCCGCTTTCCTCAGATGCTCGACCCGGGCCGCGAAATCGTCGGCGCTCTTGTCGATGACGTTGGCCTGCATCCAGACCTGGAATTTCTCGCGGTCGGCGGCGATCTCGTCCCATTCCAGATAGGCGGTATTGTCACGCGCATAATAGCCATGCGCGTAGGACGGATGCGAACCGCCGGGCACGACCGATATCGCCGCGATCGTCCAGCGCGGCAGCACAGTCAAATTGGGGTGCAGATCGTCGAAATTGTCGACCACTTCCTCGACCGTCACCACGGCACGTTTGGCAGCCAGCACGGCTTCCTTCTGGATGCCGATGATGCCTTCGACCAGCACATTGCCTTTCCGGTCGGCCTTCTGCGCATGGATGAAGGTGACATCGGGCCGGATCGAGGGGACGGCGGCCAGCACCTCGCCGGTGAACGGACAGGTGACGGACTTGATGTTCGGATTGACCGCCGCGAGGCCCGCGCCGCGATAGCCGCGAAACACGGCGCAAGGCAGACCGGCAGCACCCGCCTCATAGGCATTGGCCATGCCGGCATGGCTGTGTTCCTCGATTTCGAGTGAGCGCGGAAAGCCGTTCTCGATGGCGTCGCGGGCGCGCCGCAGCAGGCCGACGCCGGGATTGCCGACATAGGAGAAGACGATCTTCTTCGCCATGCCCATGCCGATCATCTGGTCGTAGATCAGGTCCGGCGTCATGCGGATCAGGGTCAGGTCGCGAAACCCCTGGCGGATCGCCTCATGCGCCGCCGCCGTCGGGATCAGATGGGTGAAGCCCTCGAAGGCGACAGAGTCACCACTGTTCAAATTCTCCGCAACAGCCTGTTTGAGCGGCAGGAACTTGACCATCGCATCGGCTCCGGATTCGATAAAGTTCGCATTGCGAACATATGTTTTATATGTGATACTTTCTACGCTGAGCGAGGGCGTGGAGTCAATCCTGACGCCAATGCCGTTCCGCGGAGACAAGATGGACGAAGAGGCTGTTTCCCGTGATCATGTCGGCTCGCTCGAACGCGGCCTTGCCGTCATGGAGATCCTGGCCCGGCACCCCTCGGGAATGACGCTGACCGAAATGGCCGAGGAAGCAGGCCTGACCCGCGCCGGCGCCCGCCGCTTCCTGCTGACGCTCACCGCCACCGGCTACGCCACCCAGGCCGGCCGTGTGTTCTCGCTGTCGCCGCGCCTGCTGACGGTTGCCCGCACCTGGCTCGGTGGCGCATCGCTATGGAGCTTCGCCGCACCCATCATGCGCGCCGTCGCAGCGCAACTGAACGAGGCCTGCTCGGCGGCCATCCTATCTGGCCAGGATGTCGTCTATGTCGCCCGCATTCCCGGCCGCCGCATCCTCAGCGTGTCGCTCGATGTTGGCACCAGACTGCCGGCCCATTGCACCTCGATGGGGCGCATCTTGCTTGCTGGCTTGACGCCTCCGGAATTGGACGCATTCCTCGGCCAGGCGACGATCGAGCGGCGGACGCCGAAGACGATCACCGAAAGGCCTTTACTGGCCAAGGCCATCACCAAAGCGAAGGTCGATGGTTTTGCCATTGTCGACGAGGAACTGGAACTCGGCCTGCGCTCGATCGCCGTGCCGATCCGCGACCGCACCGGAAGCACGGTCGCGGCAATCAATGTCTCGACCCAGTCGGCCCGGCTTTCGGTCGCGGAGATGGAACGGGAAATCCTCCCGGCGCTGCTTGGAGCCAAGCAACGGATTGAAGACTTCTTTGTGGTTTAGAAACCGAGGTCTCAGCAGCAAAAGAACGTTGACGCGGAGGGACAGCACCCCTCTCTGTCCTGCCGGACATCTCCCCCGCAAGGGGGGAGATTGGCAGTTTCAGCGCTCCGCTCACTCTTGCAACGCTGGAGGTTAGCGAAAGCCGGGATGACAGCCGATCTCCCCCCTTGCGGGGGAGATGTCCGGCAGGACAGAGGGGGGTGTGAAGGATCGCTACGGTACTATTCTGTGCCGCTGCGGCAATGCCCCCTCAATGCCTGATCCGGTCACGCATGGCGTACCACAGCATGCCGAGCACATAGAGCGGGCCGCGCAGCGCCGTGCCGCCGGGGAACGGCATCGGGGTCAGCGTCGAGAACAAATCGAGCCGCGAGGCGTCGCCGGTGATCGCTTCGGCCAGGAGCTTGCCAGACAGCGTCGACAGGATGACGCCCTTGCCGGAATAGCCATGCGCGAAATAGACCTCGCCATAGTGCCCGACATGCGGCAGCCGCGACGTCGTCACCGACACCAGCCCGCCCCAGGCGTGATCGATACGGCAGCCCTGCAGTTGCGGAAAGGTCTTCTCCATATGCGGCCGCACGAAGCCGGCGATATCGGCCGGCGGTGACGGCGTGTAGCGCTCGCCGCCGCCGAACAGCAGGCGTCCATCCGCCGACATGCGGTAGTAGTTGACGACGAATCGGGTGTCGGACACCGCGACATTGGCCGGGATGACATTGCGCTTGCCCTCAAGCGGCTCGGTGGCGACGATGTAGTTGCCGACCGGCATGATGCGGCTGTTGACGCGCGGCTCCAGCCCATTGAGCAGCGCATCGCCCGCCAGCACGACATGCTTGGCGCGCACCGAACCCTTTGACGTCGAGACCCGGATCGAAGGCTCGCGCTCCAGGCGCACGGCCACCGAGTTCTCGTGGATGGTGACGCCGGCAGCTATCGCGGCGCGGGCAAGGCCGAGCGTGTAGTTGAGCGGGTGCATGTGGCCGCCGAGCGGCTCGTACATCGCGCCATGATATGATGTGTCGACCTTGGCTCGGGCTTCAGCCGCCGAGAGGATTTCGGCGTGCGGGAACTTCATCACCGTGGCCAGGCACTCGGCCTCTTCCTCGAGATCCCTAAGATCGGAGCCGTTGACCGCGCCGACCAGGTGGCCGGTCAGCCTGAGATCGCAATCGATGGCGTGGCGCTCGATGATGTCGAGCACCAGCCCACGCGCCTCGAAGGCGAGGTCGAACAGCGCTTTTGCCCGTTCGGGCCCATAGAGCTTGACCAGGCCCTTGGCGCCCTTGCGCAGGCCGGGGATCATCTGGCCGCCATTGCGGCCCGATGCGCCCCAACCGATCTTGCCGCCTTCGAGCAGCACCACCTTCAGGCCGCGCTCGGCGGCGTGAAGGGCGGCGGACAACCCCGTGCAACCGCCGCCGACGACCACCAGGTCGGCGTCGACATCGCCGACCAGCGCCGGATGGTCCGGCGCCGGATTGGCCGTCGCAACATAATAGGATTTGCCGATATCGAGGCCCGAATTGAAACCCGTTGAACTGGAAGCCATGATCACACCTTCAGCAGCAGGTGGTCGCGTTCCCAGCTCGTCACCACGCCCTGGAACAGGTCGAGTTCGATGCTCTTGACGCGCAGATAGGTCTGGAAGAAATCCTCGCCGAGCAGTTCCCGCACCGGGCCGCAAGCCTCGAAACGGTCAAGCGCCTCCTCCATGGTTTTCGGCAGCGTGCTCTTGATCTTGTAGGCATTGCCCGAGGCCTCGGGCGACCGCGCGAGTTTCTGTTCGACGCCGAGATAGCCGGCAAGCAGCGAGCCGGCGATTGCCAGATAGGGATTGGAATCCGCACCCGGAAGCCGGTTCTCCACCCGCCGAGCGGCGCGGCCACCGGCCGGCACGCGCAAGCCACAGGAACGGTTGTCATGCGACCATTCGATGTTGGCCGGCGCGCTGTGGTTCGGCCTTATGCGGCGAAACGAATTCACGTTGGGCGCAAACAGCGGCATGATTTCGGGGACATATTTTTGCAGGCCGCCGATGAAATGGCCGAACATTTCGGTGTCGGCATCGTCGCTGCCGGCAAACAGCGTCTTGCCAGCCTCGTCGATGATGGACATGTGCAGATGCATCGAGCTTCCCGCCTGGGCGGCAATCGGCTTGGCCATGAAGGTGGCATGCATGCCGCTCTGCTGCGCGGCCTGGCGCGTCAAACGCTTGAACAGCAGCACCTTGTCGGCCAGCGGCAACGCGTCGCCGTGCAGGAAGTTGATCTCCAGCTGTGCCGTACCCGATTCGTGGATCAGCGTGTCGAGCGGCAATCCGGCCGCCGCCGCATAGTCATAGATGCGGCGGATCACCGGCTCGAATTCCTCCAGCGCGGCCATGTCATAGGGATGCTGCACGGTCTCGGTTCGGCCATTGGCGCCGACCGGCGCGGTCAGCGGCCGGTCGGGATCGGGATTGGGCGCGGTCAGATAGAATTCCACCTCGGGTGCCACCACTGCCCGCCAGCCGCGCTTGGCATAGAGATCGAGCACAGCCCGCAGCACATGGCGCGGCGAGGCCATCCATGGCCGACCATCCATATGGAAGGCATCGGCAAAGACATAGGCCTTATCAGCAGCGGCGCCGGGCGCCAGGCAGAGCGTCGAAACGTCGGGCACCATGCGCATGTCCGGGTCCGAATAGGCAAAACCCTCGTCGATCGAGCCGGAGTAGCGGCCGTCGATGCTGACCAGGAAAGCGCTGCTCGGCAGATAGAGCGCGCGGTCTTCCAGCGCTTGAAGGAATTTGGCCGTCGGCAAAGCCTTGCCGCGCAGGACGCCGTTCATGTCGGGCACCAGGCACTCGACCTCGTTGATGCCGTTCTGGGCCAGCCAGCTCTTGGGATCGTTGCTGCTGGAGAGCGAGGTATTCGTCGTGTTTTTGTCAGGCATTTCGTTCATGTCCGTATCAGAGAGAGTATGGCTTGCGCGGCCACATCCGTTCCGGGTTTCAGCGCCATCTGGGCTGCATTCCCCTTCAGGCGTGCGCGCATGGCATCGTCGGCCAGCAGGCCGAGAATGGCTCTCTCCAATACTCCTTCGGTCCAGGCGTCACGGCCGATATGGCCACCGACGCCGGTCTCTCCGGCGCGGCGCGCATTGTCGTGTCCGTCCCAGCAATAGGGCATGATCAGCGACGGCACGCCGAAGCGCAGCGCCTCGCAAAAGCTGTTGTTGCCGCCGTGATGGATGAACAGGTCGGATTTCGCCACCACCGACGGCTGCGGAAACCAGGCGTCGAGATAGACATTGTCAGGCACCGCGCGATAGGCGTCGCGCAGGCCGCCGGCATTGACGATGAAGCGGGCCGGAAGCTTGTCGAACACCGCCAGCATGCGTTCGATCAGCCCGACATCCATGGCGCCCAGGCTGCCGAAGCTGACATAGACCAGCGGCCCGCCATTGCGCGGAAACACCGGCACCTCGAATGGCCCTTCCGAACGCACGCAGCCTTCGAGATAGACGAAGCGATCGGGGTCGAGCGGCTCGGCGCGCTCGCGGCGCACGATCGAAGGCGTCAACAGCAAATTGAGGTCGGGCGACGTCTCCAGGAACAGGCCCTTCGGCAGCGGCGCAAGACCGGCATCCATCCGGAAGCGGTTGAAGCGGTCATGCGCCGGCGCCGAGGCGCTGAGATAGCGGGCCTCGAACGCCGCGCGTTGCGGGTCGCCGACGCCAAGCCCCGACAGATAGGGTGGCACGTTGGCGTCCGGCAGCTCGGTCTCGGCACAGGAGACGACGCGCACCCAAGGGCAGCCGGCGGCGGCGATCGCCGGGAACATGATGACATTGTCGAGCACCACCGCGTCCGGCTTCAGCCGCCCCAGCAATTGGCGCAGCGGCGCCTCGGCATTGACGGCTGTGTCGACGATCGCCTGCCAGGTCGGCGCGACATAGGTTTCCAGCTGGTCGATCGGGCTCAGCCTGAAATGCGGCAGGTGCCGGCGCACGAAGGCCTGCCAGTAGCTCTGGCGTTCGCTGTCGCTCAGCGGCTCGTCGGTCGGCAACTGGTATTCCTGGAAACCATAGTCGGCAAAGACGCCGGAGAAGCCGGCATGGCAGATGAAGACAGGCCGGGCGCCCTTGGCACGCAGCGCCTGCGCGATGCCGACGCAATTCAACGCCGCGCCGAAACTGGCTTCGGGGAACAGCGCGATGGTCGGGCTGGCTTTACGCGTCAATTATTCCTCGTCATTCCGGCCGGCTGATCATGCCGAACAGGGCGGGCGCCCCGCGACTGGCCGCTTGCGGTCGCTGGTTGCGGGAGAGCCGCAGGTGGATGCGAAGCAGATCGGCCGCCACCTCATACTGCCGGCTTTCAAGATGGTCGAGTATAACAAGGTGTTCGCGCAGCGATTGCCGCAGCCGGAAGACGTTGACGCCGGCATAGATGCCGGGCAATCGGCGCAGCCTGAGGTGATCGGCCAGTGCGTCGGCAACGAAGCGGTTGGCGCAGCCTTCGGCGAGCATGCCGTGAAAATCGATGTCCAGCCGCTGGAACTCGCGTGTGTCGAACGCGGCGTCCGGCAGCGCCACAAGCGCTTCCATGCCCTGGCGCAATGTCGCCGCCCGTGCGCCGTCCAGCCGGAAGCCCGGCGTCAGGATGGCCGCGGGCTCCAGCAGCAAGCGGAACTCGTAGCTGTCGCCTTGCGCCTCCGGATCATCGGGCGTGCGCCGAAACAGCCAGGACTGGCCAGGCGCACGGTCCAGTAAATTCTCTTCGGTCAGTTTGTTGAGCGCTTTTAGTACCGTCTTGCGCTCGGCACTGTAGCGCCGCATCAGCCCTGCAACCGTCACTGTCTGGTCCAGCCGCCGCGCCGACCGGTCGCGCAGGATCGCTTCGGCCAGTTCGTCCTCCTCGGCAGCGGGCAATTCTGTCGCGACCGAAGCCTGCGCGGTGAGGTCGATTGCCAAATGATAACCGGAATCCGCCTCCCAGCGTACAACGCCCCGCTCCGCGAGCAGGCCGAGCGCCGCCCGCACCGGGGTGCGTGAGACGTTGCATAGCGAGGCGATCTGCTGCTCCGGCAAGCGTGCGCCGGGCTCAAAACCGCGCTGCCGCGCCACATCCAGGATGCGCTGCGCCAGATCGAGATGGTTGGTGCGAGGTCGTCGGGCTACGGCTTGCATATGACTGGTCTCGTGGAAAACGACATGACCGCCTTGATTTGACCGATCGCCCGCACGGACGCAATCGGCCAGATTCCACGGTCGCCTGACAAATTATGGATTGACGTACTTTTTTCTGCAATAGTACTGTCCGGACAATCGGCGAGAAAAAGACCGAGGGAACAGGATCGAGGCAGCGGCAAGGTCGCAGGCGTTGGTCCGGCGAATGAAATTCGACGATCAACCGGAATGGGAGTCTGTCATGACCGCTACCAGCCTGCGGCGCCGTGCGCTGAAAACATCTTCGATCGCACTTGGCCTGGCCCTGGCGCTGTCCGCGCCGGCGATGGCTGCCGACCTCGTCATTTCCAACTGGGACGGTTACATGGCATCAGACGCCATGGCCGCCTTCAAGACCGCAACCGGCGTTTCGGGCGAAGTGGTGGTGCACGCCACCAATGAAGAAATCATGGGCAAGCTCATCGCCGCCGGCGGCAAGGGCTATGACGTGGTCTTCGTCTCCTCGCCCTTCGCCGAAGTGCTGAACAAGCTCGGCCTGACCGAGCAGATCGACCACACCAAGATCCCGAACCTTGCCAACCTCTATCCCGAGGCAACCAAGCTGCCGCACGATGTCGGCAACGCTTTTTCGGTGCCTTACACCTGGGGCACCACCGGCCTCTGCTATCGCTCGGACCTGGTCAAGACAGCGCCGACCAGTTGGAGCGATCTGCTCAGCCCCTCCGACGAGCTCAAGGGCAAGACCACCATGCTGGCGACCGACCGCTGGCTGCTGGCCGCCGGCCAGCTCGACAAGGGCTATTCGGTCAACGAAACCGACCCGGCCAAGATGGCCGAGGTCAAGGACCTGCTGATCTCGGCCAAGAAAACCTTGCTCGCCTATGACGACACCACCTTCTATTCGAAGCTGGTGTCGGGCGAGGCGCTGATGGTGCAGGCCTGGGACGGCTGGTGCAATTACGGCATCGCCGACAAGCCAGAGATCAAGTACGTCATTCCCAAGGAAGGCTCGGACCTGTGGGTCGACACGATGGTGGTGATGAAGGCCTCCGCCAACAAGGACGCCGCCTTCCAGTTCATCAACTTCATGCTCGACGCCAAGAACCATGCCTGGGCGGCGCAGAACATCGACTACAAGGTGCCGAACAAGCCGGCGATGGAAAGTCTGCCCGCCGATTTCCTGGCAAAATTCCCCAACATGGCGATGCCGGTGGCCGACCTTGTCAAGTTCGAGCAGCTGCGTGACGTCGGCGACGCCCAGCGCGACTATTCGAAGATCGTCAGCGAGATCAAGGCCGCGCAGTAGGCGGCGTCAATCTGAGATCACGGCCGGTGGCGCTTCTGCCGCCGGCCCTGAGCGGTATCCGAAAATTGTCCCAGACCCGACTTCGTTCCTCCCTGCTGATGGCCCCGGCGCTGGTCTGGCTGACTGCGTTGATGGTGGTGCCGTGCGCGCTGGTGCTGGCGCTCGCCTTCTTCCGGCGCGGCATCTATGGCGGCATCGACTACACCTTCACGCTGGAGAATTTCGGCCTCGCCTTCGACCCGCTCTATGCCGGCATCTTCCTCAACTCGGCGCGCATCGCCGGCACCGCCACCCTGATCGCGGTGGTGATCGGCTATGCTGCCGCCTATGCCATCGCGGCGGCACCGCGCCGATGGCAGCCGGTGTTCCTGTTCTTCGCCGTGCTGCCCTTCTGGTCCAACTATCTGATCCGCACCTATGCCTGGATCGTGCTGCTCAACCGCGAAGGCCTGATCACCCAGCTGCTGCGCTGGTTCGGCTATACCGGCGAGCCGCCGTCGATGCTCTACACGGAAGGCGCCGTCATCGCCGGCCTCGTCTACAACTACCTGCCCTTCGTCATCCTCGCCTGCTACGCGCCATTGTCGCGCCTCAACCCGGAACTTGCGGAGGCCTCGCGTGACCTCGGCGCCTCGGCAACGACCACCTTTCGCCGTGTCATCCTGCCGCTGACCGTGCCCGGCATCGCTGCCGGCGCGGTGTTTGTCTTCGTGCTGTCGATAGGCAATTTCGTCACGCCGGCCCTGCTCGGCGGCGGCCGTTTCCAGATGATCGGCAACCTCGTCTACGACCAGTTCCTCACCGCCAATGACTGGCCTTTCGGGGCGGCACTCGCCATGGCGCTGATCGCCATCATGCTTCTGGTGCTGATGGCGCAGGCGCTGGCCGCCAGTCGCGCCTCGGGCCCCACCGCGCAAGCCGGCGGAGACAGCGATGGCTGAGCGCTCCCCCGCAACGCGCCGCACGCTCTGGGTCGTGCTCAGCCTGGTCTTCGCCTTCCTCTACATCCCGATCGCCGTGCTGGTGGCACTGTCCTTCAACGAAGGCGGGCTGCCCACGGCATGGTCCGGCTTTTCGCTGAAATGGTATGTCTCTCTGGCCTCGAACAGCGCCATTCTCTCCGCGGCCCTCAACACGCTGATCGTGGCGCTGGTCTCGACGGCCATCGCGACCTTGCTCGGCACGCTGCTGGCGATCGGCGTCGAGATGCGCCGGCAATATGGCAAGGGCCTCGAAGCGCTGATCTTCGCGCCGATGATCATTCCCGACATCGTGCTGGCGATCGCGCTGCTCTCGTTCTTCTCCATGCTCAACCTGACCATGGGGCTGCACACCATCATCCTTGCCCATGTCGTCTTCAATCTCGCCTTCGTCTGCTCGGTGGTGCGTGCCCGGCTGAAGAGCTTCGACTGGTCGATCGTCGAGGCGTCGGCCGATCTTGGTGCTTCCGCCGTCACCACCTTCCGGCGGGTGACATTGCCGGTCATCGCGCCGGCGGTCATCGCCGGCGCGCTGCTTGCCTTCACGCTCTCGGTCGACGAGTTCATCATCGCATTCTTCACCGCCGGTGCCGGCCGCGCCTCGACCACGCTGCCGATGCAGATCTACGCCATGATCCGCTTCGGCATCACGCCGGAGATCAATGCGCTGGCGACCATCGTCATGGCGGTCTCGATCACCGCGTTGACCCTGTCGCAGCGGCTCAACCGTGGGATCATAGGCCAATGAGCGAACCGCGCACGCTGCTGGCCATCGATCATGTGTCGAAGACATTCGGCCGGGTGACGGCTGTCGACGGCGTCTCGCTCGACATAAGGGAGAACGAGTTCTTCGCGCTGCTCGGACCGTCCGGCTGCGGCAAGACCACGCTGCTGCGCATGCTGGCCGGTTTCGAGACGCCGAATGACGGGCGCATCCTGCTCGACGGACGCGATATTGCCAAAACGCCGCCCAACAAGCGGCCGGTCAACCTGATGTTCCAGTCCTACGCGCTGTTTCCGCATATGACCGTCAGGGCCAACGTGTCCTATGGCCTGGAGATGGAACGTTTGCCGGCGTCAGAAATCCGCTCCCGTGTCGATGCCATCCTGGCAACCACCGAACTCGTCCCCCTCGCCGACCGCAAGCCGGAACAATTGTCGGGCGGCCAGAAGCAGCGCGTCGCGCTCGCCCGGGCGCTGGTCAAGCGGCCCCGGCTTCTGCTGCTCGACGAGCCGCTTGGTGCCCTCGACAAGAAGCTGCGCGGCGCCATGCAGCTGGAATTGAAGCGCCTGCAGCACGAGGTCGGCATCACCTTCGTCATCGTCACCCATGACCAGGAAGAGTCGCTCGTCATGGCCGACCGCATGGCAGTGCTGAAAGACGGCAAGTTGCTGCAGTGCGACACGCCGCATGCGATCTACGAGCACCCCGCCGACCGCTTCGTCGCCGACTTCATCGGCGTGATGAATTTCGTCCCGGGTAAGGCGTCAGCCGATGGCGTGATAGCGGCCAACGGCACGCGCATTGCCGGCAAGGTTCCCGCAGCGCTTTCGCCCGGTGCTTCCGCTGTCGCGTCGGTGCGGCCCGAGCGCATCCAGCTGTTCCCTTCAGCCGAGACCGCCAACCGCACCAACGGCACGGTCGAGGCACTGGCCTATCACGGGCTTGACCTGCAACTGCATGTGCGCACGCCCCTGTCGCCAAAGCCGTTCCTGGTGCGCGTCACCGCTGATGCCGCCGACCGCCGGCCGGTCGCGTCGGGCGACCAGGTCGAACTCGGCTGGGATGCCGCCGATGTCAGAATTTTCGCAGAATGACAGGAGAAGCCTGATGGCTCAGAAGACGATCGCGTTTTTTCCCGAAGCCGCCTACGGCCCGGCGCTCAATTCCGTCGGCATCGCCCAGGCGGTCGAGGCGCGCGGCCACAAAGCGGTGTTCCTGTCAGACCCCGGCTTCGTCGAGGTCTACAGGGGCTACGGTTTCGAGGCGCATCCGGTGAACCTCTCCGAGCCGATGCCGCCCGAGCAGATGGCGAAATTCTGGGAGGATTTCATCAACGGCCACATCCCGAACTTCCGCAAATCGCCCTACGACCAGGTCGACAATTATGTGAAGGATTGCTGGACGGCGATCGTCGACAGCGCCAAATGGGCGCAGAAGGATTTGCCGCGCGTCCTGGCCGCCATCGAGCCCGACGTCATCTGCGTCGACAATGTCATCCTCTTCCCCGCCATCAAGCAGTTCGGCAAGCCGTGGGTGCGCGTCATCTCCTGCTCGGAAAACGAGATCGAGGACGAGGACATCCCGCCGCATCTCTCCGGCTGCGGCGAGAACGACCATGCCGGACACCAGCGCTACCGCGACCACTTCAACGCCGTCATCAAGCCGATCCATGACGACTTCAACGGCTTTCTCACCGCCAACGGCGAGGCGCCCTATCCGATCGGCCAGTTCTTTGAGGCTTCGCCCTATTTGAACCTGCTGCTCTACCCCGAAGCGGCAAAGTTCAAGCGCCGCCACCCGCTCGACCCGGCCAGGTTTCAGTATCTCGAAGGCTGCGTGCGGCAGGAGAAACCTTACGCTGTACCGACCTTCGCGAAAAACAATGACGGGCCGCTGCTCTATGTCTCCTTCGGCAGCCTGGGCGCCGGCGATGTCGAGCTGTTGAAGCGCATCATCGCGACACTCGGCAAGACGCGCTACCGCGCGCTGGTCAATGTCGGCGGCTACAAGGACCAGTACACCGACGTGCCCGGCAATGTGATTGTCGAGAGCTGGTTCCCGCAGCCTTCGGTGATCCCGCAGGTCGACGCTGTCATCCACCATGGCGGCAACAACTCGTTCACCGAGTGCCTCTATTTCGGCAAGCCGGCGATCATCATGCCCTATGTCTGGGACGGCCACGACAACGCCACCCGCGTCGAGGAAACCGGCCACGGCTTCGGCATGCCGCGCTACGACTGGAATGATGCCGAACTGGTCGCCAAGATCGAGACCTGCCTGACCGATCCTAAGATGAAAGCGAAGCTGGCGAAGACATCGGCACAGATGCGCGCACAGAATGGGCCGGAGAAGGCTGCGGGTTTGTTGGAGGCGTTGCTGTGATTGAGATGTCGAGCCTGAGCACCCCCCTCTGGCCTGCCGGCCATCTCCCCCGCAAGGGGGGAGATTGGCAGCTTCGCCGCTGGTTCTCACTCAGCAATCTTGGTGATTGGCGAAAGCCGAGGCGACATCTGATCTCCCCCCTTGCGGGGGAGATGGCCGGCAGGCCAGAGGGGGGTGCTCAGGCTCGACATGTCATTAGGCATCGCAACACCGGACCATCCGCATGACCTCCTCCGCCCCGCACCTCCACCAAGCGTCCACCCGCGCCGACCTCGTCGACTGGGGCGCCCAGCCCGACGCATTGGAAGGCGCCGCGCATTCCACCGGCAGGCTCGTACACAAGGGACCAAACAACCAGCCGGAATCCGGCATCTGGGTGTGCACGCCGGGCCGCTGGCGCCTTAGCATTCCGCGCGACGAATTGTGCCATTTCGTCGCCGGCCGCGCGACCTACCGGTCGGATGTCGGTGAGGTGATAGAAATCTCCGCCGGGACCGTGGTCATGTTCCCCGCCGGCTGGACAGGCGAATGCACGGTGCAGGAAACCATGCGCAACGTCTACATGCTGGCCTGAAAGCATGATCCCGAAAAGTGGGAACCGGTTTTCGGACAAGATCATGCTCAAGCAAGGTATTCGGAGTTCGATGACATGCCGACACCGCATTGGCCGAAGGCCTCGAGCGTGGAACTGGAGGACTGGGGCGCGGGCAGCAACACGCTCGCCGGCTCACCACGTGCCTCGGGCAAGATCCTGTCGCAGAACCGTGACGGATCCAGTGAATGCGGCCTGTGGTCGTGCACGCCGGGCACGCGAAAAGTCACCTTTGCCGCGGACGAGTTCTGTCACTTCCTGTCGGGTCGCGGCAGCTACATCCACGACAACGGCGAACAGATCCCGGTCGAGGCCGGCACGATCGTGTTCTTTCCCGCCGGCTGGACCGGCATCTCCATCATCACGCAAACGCTGACCAAGGCCTTCATGTGCCGATGAGCACTTTTCAAGGAAATCGATAATGACCACACCCATCATGAAATCCCCGCTCGCTATTACCGACCTCGTCGACTGGGGTGTCATCCCGACAATGATCGAGGGCGAATCCCGCACCTCGGGCAAGCTGCTCTACAAAGGCCCGGAAGGCCGCTCCGAATGCGGACTTTGGGTTTGCACCCCAGGCAAATGGCACTGCCACGTCACCCGCGCGACGAGTTCTGCCACTTCCTCGAAGGACGCTGCACCTATGTGCATGAATCCGGCGAGGTGATCGAGATCGAGCCCGACACGGCGGCCTTCTTCCCGCAGGACTGGAAGGGCGTCTGCACCGTCCATGAGACGATCAAGAAGGTCTACATGATCCGCTGAGCGGATCCGAAAGGACGCCCATGGATTTCTCAGCTGACCGGCCCGTTTTCTTCGTCAATCCGGATTACCGGCCGATGACTGGCGCGAACAAACCGGTGATCGATCCGGCGACGCTCGAAACCGTCGGCACTATATCGGCCGCCACCGCCGGCGAGATCGACGCCGCGCTCGCCGCCGCGACCAAGGCGCAGACCGCCTGGAAAAAACTCGACGCCAAGAGCCGGGCAAAGCACCTGCATGCCGTCGCCAACGCCATCGAAGCGGCCGACTTCACCCGCTGCGCCGAGCTGATGGTGCGCGAGATGGGCAAGCCCTATCCCGAAGCGATCGGCGAGATCGCCAATTGCGCGCCGATCTTCCGCTACTATGCCGAGATGGCGCGTGACGACGCCGGCAAGATCGCCGGCACGACGCAGGCCGGTTCGTTCCAGTACGCCCGCTACGAACCCTACGGCGTCTCCGTGCACATCATGCCCTACAATTTCCCGATCCTGCTGATGTGCTGGACGGTCGCCGCATCGCTCGCCGCCGGCAATGCCTGCATCATCAAGCCGGCCGAGGCGACGACGCTGTCGACGCTGGACTACATGACCGTGTTCCGCTCGCTGCCGGAAGGGCTGGTCTCCTGCCTGCCGGGCGGTGCTGCTACCGCGCAGGCGCTGATCGCCTCCGATCGCACCCACGCCGTCGCCTTCACCGGCTCGGTCGCCGCCGGCAAGGCGGTGGCGGTGGCCTGCGCCGAACGCATGAAACCGTGCGTCATCGAGGCCGGCGGCAGCGATCCGCTGATCGTCAGCGAACACGCCCCGCTCGACATCGCGGCGGCCGGCAGTGTCACCGCCGCCTTCCACCTCACCGGCCAGGTCTGCACCTCGGCCGAGCGCTTCTTCGTCGTCGACTCGGTGCATGACCGCTTCGTCGAGCTGTTCGCCGAAAGGACGCGGGCGCTGCGCATCGGCAACGGCATGGACAAGACCGAGATCGGGCCGCTGGTCAACGAAGCCGCGCGGACCAAGGTCATGCGTCTCGTTGACGATGCCATCGCGCACGGCGCCAAGGCAGTCACCGGCGGACGCATCCCGCCGGCACACAACACCGGTTGGTTCTACGAACCGACGATCCTGACCGGCGTCACATCAGACATGGCGATCGTACGTGAAGAATGCTTTGGACCGGTCGCCGCCATCTGCCGGGTCAAGGATTTCGACGAGGCGATCCGGCTTGCCAATGACAGTCCGTTCGGGCTCGGCGCCTCCGTCTTCACCACCGATCTGGCCGAAGCGCATGAGGCGGCCGAACGGCTGGAGGCCGGCATGGTCTGGGTCAACAATCCGCTGATCGATAACGACGCCCTGCCCTTCGGCGGGTGGAAAGCCTCGGGCCTCGGCCGCGAACTCGGTCGCCAGGGGCTGGATGCCTTCCGCCGCTCGAAGATGGTGATCATCGACCACAAACCGATGATCCAGGACTGGTGGTACCCCTACCCAGACAGCTGGTTTCGCGAGACCGGCGGCCGCAAGCATGTCTGAGGGCGGCGGCGCGGCAACGCCGCGCCGACACGCTTTAAGCCTCGATCGCTTCCACCAAAGTCCGCGAGACGGAGGCAATGACGGCGTTGCGTTTGGCCAGGCTCTGTTTCGTGCCCGTCAGGTAAACCGACATCAAGATCGGATTGCCGGAGGGCGGCCAGATGACCGCCGCGTCATTGGTGCTGCCGCGCTCGCCGGTGCCGGTCTTGTCGCCGCATGTCCAGCCCTTCGGCAGTCCGGCCCGGATGCGTTCATCACCGGTCTTGTTGGCCACCAGCCAATCGACCAACTGCGCCCGGCTCTTGTCGGACAGGCTGTTGCCGAGCGCGAGACGCTCGTAATCTTCAGCCATCGCCAGCGGCGAGGTCGTGTCGCGCTCGTCGCCCGGCAGCGACTCGTTCAGCTCCGGCTCGATCCTGTCCAGCCTGCTCACACTGTCGCCGATCGAACGCAGATAGGCCGTCAGCTGCGGCGGGCCGCCAAAGGACTCCAGCAGCAGATTGGCCGCGCCATTGTCGCTGACCGTCACCGCGGCCTCGCAAAGCTGCGCCACCGTCATCTCGCCGCCCTCAAACTTCTTGGTCGTCGGCGAGTTGGCGATGACGGCGTTGTGCGGGATCTTGATGCTGCGCTCGAGCTGCTCGATGCCGCCATCGACCCGATGCAGGATGAGCGCCGCCGCCAGCGTCTTGAAGGTGCTGCACATCGGAAACAGCTCATCTTCGCGATAGCCGAATTGCGCGCTCGTTCCGGCGATCCGGCAGGCCACGCCAAGCCGGCCGCCGCTTTTCGCCTCGATCCGCCTTATTTTCGGCAAGACCCCATCAAATTTTGTCGGGCTCGTTGCCGCCTTCGTGATCGCGCCAAGGGTGACGGGGGAAGCCAAAACCACCGCGAGACCACTGATGAAACTGCGTCTGCTTGTCATGTCCACACTCTCTGTTGCCCCGCGCCGCAGAACTGGACCGGATCCGACGCCGCCGCAAACGAGTTAACATCGCCCCCACCACAAGAAAAACTAGGGCTGGACCCATGAAGCGATCGCACCTTCCGCTGAACGGCTTGCGCGCCTTCGAGGCCGCCGCGCGGCACCTTAGCTTCACCAGTGCCGGCCTCGAACTGCGCGTCACCCAGGCTGCCGTCAGCCATCAGGTCAAGGGGCTTGAAGAGCTGCTTGGCATCAGGCTGTTCCGCCGGCTGCCGCATGGGCTCGCTCTGAGCGAGGAGGGCGAGGCGCTGCTGCCGGTGTTGAGCGACGCCTTCAACAGGATCGGCGTCACGCTCGACCGCTTCGAGGGCGGCCGCTTCCACGACATCGTCACCGTCGGTGTCGTCGGCACCTTCGCCTCGGGCTGGCTGATCCCCAGATTGCCGCTGTTCCACCAGGCCTATCCGGACATCGAGCTGCGCATCTCGACCAACAACAACCGCGTCAATCTCGCCGCCGACGGCCTCGACTTCGCCATCCGCTTCGGCGACGGCTCCTGGCAGGGAACCGACAACACACCGCTGATGCCCGGCTCGTTCTCGCCGGCCTGCACCCCCGACATCGCGGCGCGCCTGCGCGACCCGTCGGATCTCGCGCGTGAAACCCTGTTATGCTCTTACCGGGAAGACGAATGGTTGCGCTGGTTCGAGGCGGCGGGGCGCCATTGCCCACCCATCAAGGGCATCGTTTTCGACTCGTCCGTCACCATGGCCAACGCCGCGGTCCAGGGTGCCGGCGTGGCGCTGCTGCCGGTTTCGATGTTCAGCCGTGAGCTTCGTTCCGCGGAGTTGGTGCAGCCTTTCAACGTCACTGTCGATGTCGGCCGCTACTGGCTCTCAGCGCGACGCAGGCGGCAGAACTCGCAGGCGATGACGACCTTTGCAGACTGGCTGACGACCGAGACGGCCGCTCTACAAAGCCAGCCCGACCAAGGCCGTTAAACAGCAATGCCGCCGGGCAAGACCCGGCGGCATCTTCTTGACTGGTCACTGCCGTTTCGGCGGCGATTCGTTACGGCGTCGTTTCCGTCTGCATCGTGGCGGCCGTCTGGTCGATCTTGTCGGCAAGGACGCCCTGGGCCCAGGCCGTGACCTCCGCGTCGACCGGCTTGTTGGCCATGTCCGTCAGCGCTGCGTTGAGCGATGCATCATCGGTGCCCTCCGCTGCCGCGGCAGCCGCATCGGTCTGGGTGGTGATCTCGGCCTCCAGATCCGCTATCTTCCCGGGCAGGGCCGCCTGATCTTCGGGCGACATCGCCGCAATCTCGTCAGGCGTCAGCGCCTTCAGCGCGCCCAACTGCGCGGTCAGTGCATCCAGTTGGTCCTGGGCGACCTTGGCTTTCGCGGACTGCGTCACGAATGCCTGGATGGCGGCGAACTTCTTGCTCTTCGAGTTCATGTAGGCGTTGATGTTGCGCTGCAGCGAGTTCAGCCGGCCAAGCTTGGCGTGGATGTTTTTCTCCTTGGGCACGGCCGAGACCTTTGTGGTCGTGTCAACCGTGGTGTCGTCCGCTTTGGCCTTGGCCGCCCGCCCCGGGGCCGACGACGACTTGCCATGCGAAGCGCTGCTCTTCCCATTGCCGCCTCCATGCCCATTGCCGCCGCCGTTGCCGCCCGCATTGCCACCGCCATTGCCGTGCCCGTTGCCGCCGCCGTGCCCGTTGCCGCCAGCCCCGGCGAGCGCCGGAGACGCCAGAAGCGCCAATGCGGCAAGCGCCGCGAACAGAGTTTTTCGGTTCGTCATGGTAACCTCCTCGGGGAATCGCCACCCTCGCCCGACCGCTAGGCGACCGTCGTATGAGAAATCGCTAATTGTACAGAGTAAACTTTAGACAAATGCCGTCTCACTACCCGAGCTGGCAACCAGCAGGGCCATAACCATCTGATATCAAATACAAATCGACGCTCGTGAACGGTCGTGGCACTGAAGTCCCATGTCGGTCAGACCATGGTCCTGCCTGCCGACCAGCGGCATGTTGACGGCCGTAGAATAGTGTATCGGAAAGGCCTCGACGGCCGACGCTGCCTCAGCCGATGCTTTCGCCCCCATCGATCACCAGCGCCTGGCCGGTCATGAAGGATGAGCGGTCGGAGACGAGGAACAGGATCGCTTCGGCGATCTCTTCCACGGAGTCGATCGCCAGGGCGATGCGCATCGTGCCGGGAACCGTGAAGGTCCATCGCCGCAACATCTACCGCAAGCTCAAGATCAAGTCGCAGGCCGGTCTGTTCGCACGCTTCGTCGAGATCATCGACGCGCGGATCCGGTAAGTCCTAACGCCCGGCTTCCCACGACCCGGTTTCGGCCATCCGCTTCAGCAATGGTGCCGGCTCGAACACACCCTTGCCCGTGCGTTGATGCCAGTGGTCGAGCCGCTCGATGATCTTGGCCGGACCTTCGAGGCCAGCCCAGAACATCGGCCCGCCCTTGCCCACGGGAAAGCCGTAGCCGTTGACCCAGACGACATCGATGTCGGACGCACGGGCCGCTATCCCTTCCTCCAGGATCTTCGCGCCCTCGTTGACCAGGGGATAGAGCGTGCGCTCGATGATTTCTTCCGCGCTGATCGCACGCGGTGCGATGCCCTTCTCGGCGGCCTTGTCGCGGATCAGCGCTTCAACCTCGGGATCCGGCACCGGTGTGCGCGCGCCAGCCTCGTAGAGATAGAAACCCCGGCCGGTCTTCTGGCCGAAACGTCCTTGCTCGCACAGCGTGTCGGCGATCACGGCTGTCTGGCCGCGTGCCTTGCGGTTGCGCCAGCCAATGTCGAGACCGGCGAGATCGCCCATCTGGAACGGCCCCATCGGCCAGCCGAAATCGGTGAAGGCCTGGTCGATCTGGCGCGGGGTGGCGCCTTCCAGCAGAAGCGCTTCCGATTCCGAGCCGCGCGCGGCCAGCATGCGGTTGCCGACGAAGCCATGGCAGACGCCGACGACAACGGCCACCTTGCCGATCCGCCGCGCCAGGTCGACAACAGTCGCCAGCGCATCGGGCGCGGTCTTGTCGGCCCGCACGATCTCCAGCAGCTTCATGACATTGGCCGGTGAGAAGAAATGCAGGCCGAGCACATCCTGCGGCCGTGAGGTCGAGGCGGCGATCTCGTTGATGTCGAGATAGGAGGTGTTGGTGGCCAGGATCGCACCCGGCTTGGCCACCGCTTCGAGCTTGCCGAAAACCTCCTTCTTGACCGCCATGTCCTCGAACACCGCCTCGACGATCAGGTCGCAATCGGCGAGATCGGCAAAGTCGGTGGAGCCTTTGAACTGGGCGAGGCGCTCGCGCTTGGCGTCTTCGCTTAGCGAACCGCGCGTGACGGACACCGAGTAGTTCTTGTCGATGGTCGCCAGCCCGCGCTGCAATGCCTCATGGCTGGTTTCCAGCAAGGTCACGGGATAGCCGCCATTGGCGAAGGCCATGGCGATGCCGCCGCCCATCGTGCCGGCGCCGATGACGCCGACGCGGGCGATCCTGCGCTTGACGATATCCTTTCCCGGAATCTTTGCCGCCTCACGTTCGGCGAAGAACAGGTGACGTTGCGCCCGCGACTGGTCGCTGGCAACGAGCTTGACGAACAGCGCGCGCTCCGCCGCCAGCGCCTCGTCAAACGGCAGCGTCACGGCATTGCGCACCGATTGCGCACAGGCGATCGGCGCTTCGAGGTCGCGCGCTTTCCTGGCCAGGTCCGCTGCCTCGGCGTCGAAGGCCGCGAGGTCGGTCTCCTTGAGCCCTTCATTGCGATCACGCACCGGCGTGAAGGGACCACCCTTGCGGGCTATTTCCCTGGCGAAGTTCACGGCATGCGTGGTCAGATCGCCTTCGAAGACGGCATCGACCAGACCGGCTTCATGCGCCTCGGTCGCCGCGATCGGCCCACCCGAAACGATCATCTTCAAAGCCTTCACCGCGCCGACAAGGCGCGGCAACCGCACCGTGCCACCGCCGCCCGGCAACAGGCCGAGCTTCACCTCCGGCAGGCCGAGCTTGGCGCCGGCGTCGGCAACGCGGAAATGGCAACCCAGCGCCAGCTCCAGCCCGCCCCCGAGCGCGGTACCGTGGATGGCGGCCACCGTTGGCTTGGCGATGGTTTCCAGTGTCGCCACGATGGCGCGCAGCTCGGGCTGCTGCAGCGGCTTGCCGAATTCGGTGATGTCGGCGCCGGCAACAAAGGTCCGGCCCGCGCAAGCAATGACGATGGCCGCGACCGACGCATCATCCCGCAGCTCAACCAGCGCCTGCATCAGCGGTTCGCGGACATGAAAGCTCAGCGCGTTGACCGGCGGATTGTCGATGGTGACGATGGCGACGTCGTCGTCGCGGTGGATCCTGAGGAAATCGGACACGCAAACCTCCCAGCACTATTCAGCGGCCGTGCCGCGCGAACGGGATTTACAGCGCCATGACGCCGATGGGAACCGGATGCCGACCTAGCACAACAATTACAGGCCTTGAAAGTGCCTGGGATGACGAAGATGGGGGCTAGCGCAGCGCCTTCTGCCCGCCCGCCGCCGTGATCACCCCGACGATGATCAGCCCCGTCAGCAGCAACCGCACGCCGGCACTGACGCCGAACGTGTTGAGCATGGTCAAAAGCAGCACCAGGAACAGCGCCGCACCCCACACGCCGGGCACATTGGCCTTGCCGCCGGCCACCGACGTGCCGCCGATAACGACGACGGCGATCGAGGCGAGCAGATACTCATTGCCGATATCGACATTGGCGCCGCGGAAATAACCGGCGAGCAGCGCGCCGTCGATGCCGCCGAGCGCGCCCGACAGCGTGTAGGTGAGGAAGCGGATGCGGCCGACATTGACGCCGGCGAGCCCACGCCGCGCGGATATTCTGGCCGATCGCCAGCACCGAGCGGCCATAGATCATGCGCTGCAGGGCGATGGCCGCGCCGATGGTGAACAGCACTGTAAGGATCGCCAGCACAGGAATGCCCAGGACCTGCCAGTTGGCGAAATCGGCGAAGCCCGGCGGCGGCTTGATCTGCAGTCCGCGGCCATAGCTGATGTCGATCGACTGGATGATGAAGCTGGCCGAAAGCGTGGCGATGATCGGTGGAATGCGCAGCGCCCAGATCAGCAAATAGTTGGCGGCGCCGATCGCCGCACCGCAGGCGAGCGCCGCCAGCAACCCGACCGCGATCATCGAATCGTTGCCGTCCATCACCTTCATCGCGACGGCGCTGGCAAGGCCGATATTGGCCGGCAGCGACAGGTCGACATTGCCCGGCCCGAGCGTGATGACGAACATCTGGCCGACGCCGACAATGACCGTGAACACCGCCAGCGACAGGGCGGCGGTCACCATGCCGCCGGCGCCATAGCCGCCGGTGAAGGCGATCGTCGCCAGCCAGACCAGCAGGGCGCCGAGAAACGACCAGATCCAGGGTTTGGCCAGCAGCGATTTCACCGATGTCATCGCTCACCTCTCCTTGCGGCTGATCAACACCCGCGCCGCCAGCACGATGATCAGGATGGCGCCGTTGGCGGCCACCTGCCAGTCGGGTGGAATGTGCATGAAGGTGAGCAGCGGCGAGGCGGCGAGCGCCAGCGTCAGCGCACCGATCACCGCGCCGATCGGCGACACCCGGCCGCCGACGAACTCGCCGCCGCCGAGGATGACGCCGGCGATCGCCAGCAGCGTATAGCCATTGCCGATATTGGCGTCTGCCGAGGTGGTGATGCCGATCAGCGCCATGCCGGACAGCACGCCGAACAGGCCGGCAAGCGCAAACAGTACGATCTTGGTCTTGAGCAGCGACCAGCCGGCGCGGCCGAGTGCCGCCGGATTGCCACCGGAGCCGCGCAGGATCACCCCATAGGAGGTGCGCATCAGGCCGAAGTGGACGATGAGGCCGATCAGCAGCGCGGCGATGATCGGGAACGGAATGAAAGGCGGCTTGAACGCCATCAACCCAAGCAGCCAGTCCGGCGCCTTGCCACCGGGTTTGGGCAAGACGAGAATCGCGAGCCCTTGCCAGACGAAGCTCATGCCGAGCGTCACCACGATCGATGGCAAATTTCGAAGATAGATCAGCGCGCCGAGCAGCGCATAGATGCCGATCGACCCGAGCAGGATGACAACGCCGATGAGCGGCGCATCCTTCAGCCAGGTCGCGGTGACACAGCCAACGAAGCCGACGAAAGTTCCTATCGACAGGTCGAGCTCGTTGCCAGCGATGACGAACATCTGCGCGATCGTCGCCAGCGCGATCGGAATCGCCAAATTGAGCATCAGGCTGAAACCGAAATAGCTGATGGCGCGCGGATTGAGCCAGGCGATGGCGAGCAGCACCAGCGCCAGCGACAGCGCCGGCAGCAGCCCGCGCAACAGACGGGCACGGGCCAGCGCGCCACGCTCGGCGGAAGTCCTGGCAGCGGTGTCGAGGCTGGCGGCCGTCATCTCAGGCCGCATCGCCGAACGAAGACTGGATGATCTTCTCTTCGGTCAACTCGTCGCGGCGCAGATTGGCGACGATGCGGCCGTTCTTGAAGACATAGATGTGGTCGCAATTGTCGAGTTCTTCGGTTTCCGTGGTGTACCAGAGGAAGGTGCGGCCGCGGCCGGCCTCTTCGCGCACCAGGTCATAGACCTCCAGCTTGGTGCCGATATCGACGCCGCGCATCGGGTCGTCCATCAGCACGATCTGCGCGTCCGAGCCGAGCGCACGCGCAAACAGCGCCTTCTGCTGGTTGCCGCCCGACAGCGAAAAGATGTTGTTGTTCATGTCAGGCGTGCGGATGCCGATCTTCTTCTGCCAAAATGCAGCAAGCTCGGCCTCGCGCTGCTGCGAGATCAACAGCCCGTTGCGCAGGCGCGCCAGCGAGCGGATGCCGATATTCTGCGCGATCGACCATTGCGGAAAAATGCCGTCCGACTGACGGTCACCCGCGACCAGCGCCACCGGCGCGGTCACCTCGATACCCGTCCGGGCGCGCGATGCCGCGGCAAAGATCGCCAGCAGCAGGTCGGTCTGGCCATGGCCCGCCAGCCCGGCAAGGCCGATGATCTCGCCGGCGCAGGCGACGAGATCGGTGCCGTCCTTCTGCGCCGCGGGCTGCGCCCGAACCCGCAGCGGACTGGCGCCTGGCTTGGCGGCAGCGATTTCAGCGGCGATCTTCCGGCGCGCTTCCGCGCCGCCCATCGCCGTTACCAGCCGGTCGCGGTCGAAGGCAGCAGCGGCGTCGGCGACGACCACCTTGCCGTCGCGCATCACCACGATCCGGTCGGCGTTCCGCAGCACCTCGCCCAGCACATGCGAGATCAGGATGCAGCTTTTGCCGCCGGCAACGAAGCGGCGCACGAAGGCCAGCAGCTGGCCGGCCGTGTGCGCGTCCAGCGACGATGTCGGCTCGTCGAGGATGACGAGGTCGAGACGATCCTGGGTGACGGTGAAGGCGCGTGCCACTTCCACCATCTGGCGCCGGCCGATCGACAGGTCGCCGACAATGTCCGACGCCGAGATGCTGTGACCCGGAAAGATCTCGTCGAGCTTGGCGGCGATCAGATCGCCCGCCTTGCGCCGCCAGCCTAAGCCGCGCAGCGAAGCGTGGTTGATGCGCGTGTTCTCGGCAACGCTGAGATTGGGGCACAGCGACAATTCCTGGAACACGCAACGTATGCCGAGCTGCTGCGCCCGCGATACCGAGTAGTTGTCCTCGATGCTGCCATGCACGCCGATCGTGCCGCTGTCGGGCGTCAAGGTGCCCGCCACCATATGCATCAGCGTTGACTTGCCGGCGCCGTTGTGGCCGACGAGACCGACGCATTCGCCGCGCCCGACATGAAAATCCACGCCGCCCAGTGCGCGAACGGCGCCGAAATGCTTTTCGGCGCCGCTCAGTCTGATGATGTCAGCGTTCCCTTCAGGCATGCTCAACGATATCCGCTCGGCGATACGGACGGCAACGCTGCCGTGATGCTCACTTGATGTTGGCTTTGATGGCCGCGATCGCGTCTTCCTGCGTGTATTCGTGGCTGGCGACGCCGCCCTTGACGATCTTCGGCAGCTCGGCCTCGAAATCGTCCTGGGTGAAGGCCAGATACGGCACCAACAGATCGTGCGGAATGTCGGTGCGGCCGTCGAGCACCTGCTGCGCCACCCAGAAGGCGAGCGACGACACGCCAGGCGCGATCGAGGCCGACCAGGTCTGGTAGCCGTCCTTGTCCTTCTGTTCCTTCCACCACTGCAACTCGTCCTGGCGGTTGCCCATGATGATGGTCGGGCGTGGTTTGCCGGCGGCGGCGAAGGCCTGTGCCGCGCCATAGCCGTCACCGCCCTGGTCGACGATGCCGACGATATCGGGCAGCGACGGCAGGATGGTCGCCACCGCCTTTTGTGCCGTCGTCTGGTCCCAGTCGCCGGTCACCGAACCGACGATCTTGAACTCGGGATGGGCGGCCACACCTTCGAGGATGCCGGCGTGGATGGCGTCGTCGATCGAGGTGCCGGCAAGGCCACGGATTTCAAGTAGATTGCCGCCCTTGGGCTGGAATTTGGCCATCTGCTCGACTTCCTGCTTACCCATGTCCTTGAAGTCGACGACGACGCGGTAGGCGCAGGGTTCGGTCACCGTGCCGTCGAAGGAGACGACGGTGATGCCGGCGTCGCAGGCCTGCTTGATGGCGCCGTTCAGCGCGTCCGGCGAGGCGGCGTTGATGACGATCGCGTCATAGCCCTGCAGGATCAGGTTCTGCACCTGCGCCGCCTGCGTCGGCACCTCCTTGTCGGCGGTGGTGAAGATGTCGGCCGCGCCGACGATCTTGTCGGCGACCGCCTTCTTGGTGACGATGCCATAGCTGTCGAGCATCGCCTGCCGCCATGAATTGCCGGCATAGTTGTTGGAAAAGGCGATCTTCTTGCCACTGGTGTCGGCAAGCGCCGTGCCCGAGGCGAGCATCGCCGCCAGGGCGCCCAAGACGAACAGTTTCTTCATGTCGTAATCCTCCCAGATGTTGACTGCTGCACTTCCCGCCGGCTTTGACCCCGGCCTCACTCCCAATCTGATTTGAGCACGGATCGTCGCGGGCTCAAAACAGTCTCAATCCCGGCACGCGCACCCGGAGCCGGTACAGCGACGTCGACGCCGCGATGTAGAGGCTCTGGAGGTCGTCGTCGCCGAAGGTGAAATTCGCGCAATTTTCCGGTGTCGGGATGACGCCAAGGATGGCGCCTGACGCATCGAAGACATGGATGCCGCCGGGGCCGGTGCAATAAAGATTGCCGCGGCTGTCGATCTTCATGCCGTCAGGCGCTCCCGGCCCCTCGCCCTCGGTCACAGCCCAGACGGCGCCGCCATTGAGGTCGCCATTCGCTTCCACGCCGAACACCCTGATGTGTCCGCGTTCGGTATCGTTGATGAACAGCCGCGACTCGTCCAGCGAAAAGCAAAGCCCGTTCGGCTGGACGAAATCGTCGGCCAGCAAAGTCAGCCGGGCGCCGTTGCCATCAATGCGGTAGACGCCCTGGAACGGCAATTCCTGTGGCCGTGGCACGCCATAGAATTCCACCCGACCATAGCCGGGATCGGTGAAGTAGATCGATCCGCCGGTGGCAATGACGATATCATTCGGGCTGTTGAGCTGCTTGCCCTGATGGTGCGTCGCAAGCACCGTCACGCCGCCATTGGGCTCGGCGCGGGTCACCCGGCTCGTCGCGTGCTCGCAGGTGACCAGCCGCCCGTGGCGGTCCAGCGTGTTGCCATTGGCCTTGTGGCTCGGCTCGCGGAACAGCTCGATCTCGCCATCGGCATTGCGGCGATACATGCGGCTTTCCGGAATGTCGGAGAAAACCAGCCACTTCTCATAGGGGTGCCAGACCGGCCCTTCGAGGAAGCTGAAGCCGCTCGCCAGCGTCTCGATGGTCGCATCGCCGACGACGTCGTCCAGGCCGGAATGGCGGGCGCGCGCCGACGCCGACATCACCGGCTCCCGGCGGCGCGAATCCGCATGGTGGCGAATGGCATGAACGCTTCCCCGATATATCTTCTTGTTGGGGTCGAGCGTAGTTGCGGCGCCGCCGAGGCGATACGGGTCAAAGCGCAAGGCCGACTGTGCGTTTGCACAGTCGCAAGCGGCGGCAATCAGTGGCCCGGCGGCGCCTGTGCCAGCCAGGCATCGAGCCGGTCCTGCTCGCGGCGCAGCGCGTCGATGTTGATCAGGCCGCGCGCCATGGCGAGATAGATCGCCCGCGTCCGCGAGTTGAACACGGACGCATCGCTGGCGCCGTCCTCCGCCGGCACGATGCCGAGCTTGTCGTAGACATGCTTGATGCGGCTCTGCGCGCCACGGATCGACAGGCCGCGGCGTGCCGCGATCGCCCGGTCGGTCAGGCCGAGCGCGATGTCGATCAGGCTTTCATATTCGCCGTCGGTGATGCCCTCGAACTTGTCCTGCACGCGGTGCTGGATGCCGCGTATCTCGCGGTCGATGATGCAGTGGCCGTCGCGGAAAACGCCGCGCAGAGCGGACCGCATGCCCTCCTCCGTCGCCGATTTGAGCACATAGCCATAGACCGAACCGGGCGGCACGATGCGTGCCACGCCGCGCACATAGGCCTCGTCGGCGAAGTTCGACCAGAACAGGATGTGAGTGCCGGCGCGGCGGTTCCAGATCGCCCTGGCAACCTCGATCCCGGTCGCCTTCGGCATCTGCAGGTCAAGCACCACATGCGGCGGCTCCCGCTCGGCCGCCAGGTTGATGGCGTCCTCGCCGTCGCTTGCTTCGATCACCTCGACGTCGCCGGGCCACAATTGCTCTACGGTCCGGCGCGCGAAGGTGCGGTGCAACCCATCGTTCTCGGCGATCATCACAAGCATCACATGGCCTCCGATACGGCGAACTCGCCGGCCGCTGTTGCAGCCGCCGCAGCCGGCAATTCCCGCGACGGCTGGCGGTCGATCTCGACGACAACACGGGTGCCGCCGCTCTTGCGTCCGGCCGGGCCGATGCGCAACCGCGCGCCGATAAGGGCGGCGCGCGTGTGCATATGGCCAATGCCGCCATGCGCCGCCGGGTCGACAGCGCCGCATCCCTGGCCGTCATCGGTGACGATCACCCGCAGCACGCTTGCGGTCGACGCCAGCAGCACGTCGATGCTGCGCGGCGCGGCGTGGCGAACGGCATTGTTGATGGCTTCCTGCACGATCCGGTAGAGGGCGGTCCGCACTGGCTCGGACAGGCTGTCGGCACCGCCGTCGCTGGTGTCGGCGATGCGCACGGCGATCGGCGGCTTGGCTCTGGCAACGCTGCGGTTGAGATGCGCCTCGACGGCGTCGCGCAGGCCGAACAGTTCGAGCACGCTCGGACGCATGTCGTCGACGATATGGCGCAGTTCCGTCAGGCAACCGGCGACCTCCTGCTCGAGATCGGCAAGCTGCGCCGCCCGCGCCACGCCCTGGCCGCGCAGGGCCGAAAGCTGGCGCGCAATGCGGGCGAGATCGGCAAGCGTCTGGTCGTGCAGGTCCATGGCCATGCGCCGGCGTTCGCGCTCCATGCCTTCGGTCAGTTGCGAGGCGCCGACCCGCAGCAGTTCGACGCGATTGCGCGCCTCGCTCTCGGCCAGCATGGCGCGGCGCGCCTCCTCGGTCTGGATCAGCGCGAAGATGTAGGGTGCGATCAGATCGGCGCATTGCTGGGCGACCGCGACATCGGCAAGCGTGTAACAGTCGACCTCGTGCCGGCTGATGTTGAGAGCGCCGATGATGCCGCCGCGTGCCCTGAGCGGCACGACAATGCGGCTGCGCAGTCGGGCGGCGAAGATCGGCCCGTCGATGGCGGTGGCGAAATGGAAGCGCTCGTCGCTCAACGCGTCGTCGGCGAGCAGATAGGGTACTTCGCCCCACAGCACCGAGCGGATCGGGCTGACTTCGGTCGGCAGCGGATGCTGGGCAAGCTCGCTCCAGCTGGTGTGAAAGCCGGCTTCATAACAGGCGTGCCGGCGGCCATCATGCGACAGCACCGCCAGATCCATGTGGTCGTGCGGAATGAGCGAGCCGATCTCGATGGCTGTCGCGCGGAACGCCGTGCCGGGATCGATATGGCCGGCAAGCGCCCGCGAGATCGCCAGCAGCCGGTCGATCAGGACCAGGGACACTTCCGGCATTGGCTTTCACGATCCTCCCGTGCCGGGAAATAGTGGACGCATGCCAGCGCCGCTGTCAACGACGCGCCAATGGCGGTGTCCGATCAACTTGCGGTGCAATGATTGAAAAGGCTTCGCGTCCTGGTCTAGGGAGGGGGCCAGGAGACCGAAACTCAATGCCAGTGACGCCAACCGTTGCTCCGGGCGCCCCGGGAATTCCGGCCCGCTGGACGTCGAGCGCCAAGAGCGGCGTCGGAACGTCGCTTTCGCCAGCCGGCCAGATCTGGTTCACGATCAGCCACGGCATCCTCAACGAAATCTACTATCCGCGCGTCGACAGCGCCTGCACGCGCGACCTCGGCCTGATCGTCACCGGCCCCGACGGCTATTTTTCGGAAGAGAAGCGCGATGCCGCGCACGCCATCGAACCGTTCGAGGACGGCGTACCTGCCTACAGGCTGGTCAACACGGCGAGCGACGGCGCCTGGCGGATCGAAAAGCGCATCCTTGCCGATCCGGCCCGCCCCACCCTGCTGCAGGAGATCACCTTCACGGCACTGAAGGGCGCTGCCAGCGACTACCGCGTCTATGCGCTTCTGGCGCCGCATCTGGTCAATGCCGGCATGGGCAACACCGCCTGGGTCGGCGACCACAAGGGAAAGCCCGTGCTGTTTGCCTCGGGGCGCGGCACCTGCCTGGCGCTGGCCTCGTCGCTGCCCTGGAAAACCAGCTCGGCCGGCTATGTCGGCTTTTCCGACGGCTGGCAGCAATTGCACAGCACCGGCGAACTCGATCCCTCTTCCCAATGGGCCGCGGACGGCAATGTCGCGCTGACAGGCGAGATCGGCTTTTCCGCCGCAAAGACCAAGGCCGTGCTGGCGCTGGGGTTTGGCGCAACGCCCGACGAGGCGGCTGAAAATGCCATCGCCAGTCTGAAACGAGGCTTTGAACCCGCTGCGAAATCCTACCTCCAGAAGTGGCGCAAGTGGCAAAGGGCCCTGCTGCCGCTGGACCGCGATGGCGTATCCGGGATCAACTTCTATCGCGTCTCGACCGCGGTTCTGGCGACGCACCGGTCGATCATCGTGCCGGGCGCGGCGGTCGCCAGCCTGTCCATTCCGTGGGGCTTCAACAAGGGTGACGACGACCTCGGCGGCTACCATCTGGTCTGGCCGCGCGATCTGGTCGAGACGGCTGGCGGCTTTCTCGCTGCCGGCGACGCCGCCTCGGCATTGCAAATCCTCGGCTATCTCAGCTCCATCCAGCAGCCGGACGGTCACTGGCCGCAGAACGCCTGGCTCGACGGATCGGCCTATTGGCCCGGCATCCAGATGGACGAATGCGCCTTTCCGCTGCTGCTGGCCGACGCCTTGCACCGCGCGGGACATCTGTCGCGCTCAAAGCTCGCAGCCTTCCTGCCGATGATCGAGCGCGCCGCCGGCTATGTCGTGCGTAACGGACCGGTCACCGGCGAAGACCGCTGGGAAGAGGATGCCGGCTACAGCCCGTTCACGCTTGCGGTCGAGATCGCGGCACTGCTTGCCGCGGCAGACCTGCTCGACGCCTGCGGCAAGGACGATGCCGCGACCTATCTGCGCGAAACCGCCGATGGCTGGAACGACCAGGTCGAGCGCTGGACCTATGTCACCGGCACGGCGATCTGCAGGCAAGCTGACGTTGACGGCTATTACGTGCGCATTGCGCCGCCCGACAGCGCCGAGGCCGGTTCGCCAAAGGACGGCTATGTCCCGATCAAGAACCGGCCGCCCGGCGACAGCGACCGGCCCGCCGAGGAAATCGTCAGCCCGGACGCACTGGCGCTGGTGCGCTTTGGCCTGCGGGCGGCCGATGACCCGCGCATCGTCGACACCGTCAGGGTCATCGATGCGCAATTGCGTTGCGCGTTGCCGCAAGGGCCGCTCTGGTACCGCTACAATGGCGACGGCTATGGCGAGCATGAAGACGGCGCACCCTTCGATGGAACCGGCCAGGGCCGCCCCTGGCCGTTGCTGGCTGGCGAACGCGCTCACTATGAACTGGCGGCAGGGCGCAAGGACGAGGCGACCAGCCTGTTGGCGACGCTTGAAAGGTCCGCTGGACCGGGCGGCCTGTTGCCGGAGCAGGTCTGGGACGGCGCCGACCTGACTGAGCGCGAACTGCTGCATGGCCGCCCCTCGGGCAGCGCCATGCCTTTGGTCTGGGCGCATTCGGAGCATATCAAGCTGTTGCGCTCGCTGCGCGACGGTGGTGCGGTCTTCGACATGCCGCCGCAAGGCGTCAAGCGCTATATCGAGGACAAGACCGTATCGCCGTTCAGGACATGGCGGTTCAACAACAAGATCCGCACCATGCCGGCGGGCAAAACGCTTCGCATCGAGCTGTTGGACCCGGCAATTGTTCACTGGAGCACCGACAACTGGGCGAGCGCCCACGACAGCCAGACAGCAGAGAACGCTCTCGGCATCCATCTTGCCGATCTGCCCGTCGCTGGCCTCCCCAAGGGAAGCACTCTGATCTTCACTTTTTTCTGGCCCGCAACCGGCGATTGGGAGAATGTCGACTTCTCCGTCATGTCAGGCGAGCAGGATAGCCAGCTGATCCTTTCTCGATAAACCCCGTAAATCTTTCAGGAAACAGGGACGAAACCATGCAAATCGGAATGATGGGACTGGGCCGGATGGGCGCCAACATGGTCCGGCGCCTGATGCGCGACGGCCACGAATGCGTCGTCTACGACATCAATCCCGCCAGCGTCGCGGCCTTGGTGACTGACGGCGCGCTAGGGACGGCTTCAATGGAAGAATTCGTCGGCAAGCTCGCCAAGCCGCGTTGTGTGTGGCTGATGCTGCCGGCAGCCATCACTGGCAGGATCATCGATCAGGTGACGGCCCTGATGGAGCCCGGCGACATCGTCATCGACGGCGGCAATTCCTACTACCACGACGCCGTCGACCAGGCCGCGAAACTGGCCGGCAAAGGTATCCATCTTGTCGATGTCGGCACCAGCGGCGGTGTCTGGGGCCTGGAGCGTGGCTACTGCCTGATGATCGGCGGTCCCGACGTGGCGGTGCAACACCTCGATTCGATCTTCGCCACGCTGGCGCCGGGCGCCGACGCCGGCTCCAATCCGCCCAAGGATGCCGGGACCGCGCCCTTTGGCTATCTGCATTGCGGGCCGAGCGGCGCCGGCCACTTCGTCAAGATGGTGCACAACGGCATCGAATATGGCGTCATGGCCGCCTATGCCGAAGGCATGAACATCCTGAAATCAGCCAATGCCGGCAAGCGGCAACGGACGGCGGACGCCGAGACCAGCCCGCTGGAAAACCCACAATACTACCAGTTCGATATCGACCTTCCCCAGGTGGCCGAGGTCTGGCGGCATGGCAGCGTCATCGGCTCCTGGCTGCTCGACCTGACCGCCGGCGCATTGAAAAGCGATCCCGGCCTGGCCAATTTCGGCGGCCGCGTCTCGGATTCCGGCGAAGGACGCTGGACGCTGAAGGCGGCGATCGACACCGGCGTGCCGGCCCCGGTTCTGTCCTCGGCTCTGTTCGACCGCTTCTCCTCGCAAGGCGAATCCGAATTCGCCGACAAGCTGCTGTCCGCCATGCGCTATGCCTTCGGCGGCCATGTCGAAAAGCCGAAGGCAGGCAAGTGACGGCGACAGGGGAGACACGCTGATGAGCCCGGAACGGTCCGACACGCTGGTGCTCTTCGGGGCGACCGGCGACCTCGCCCACAAGAAGATATTTCCAGCGCTTTACCAGATGGTCGCCAAGGGCACGCTCACCGAACCGGTGATCGGCGTCGCCTTCGACGCCTGGGACCTCAAGCAATTGCAGGCACGCGCCCGCGACGGCATCGTCAATGCGCTGGGCAAGATCGACGAAAAGGTGTTCGCCAAGTTCGCCTCGCTGCTGCGCTATGTCAGCGGCGACTACCGCGACGGAGCGACGTTCGAGAAACTGAAAAGCGCGCTCGGCACCGCGCAGCGGCCGCTGCACTACATGGCGGTGCCGCCGACCATGTTCGAGACCGTCGTCCAGGGGCTGGAGCAGTCGGGCACCGCGCATGGCGCACGCCTGATGGTGGAAAAGCCCTTCGGCCACGACCTGCAATCCGCGCGCTGGCTCAACCGGGTCTTGCACCTGGTGTTCGACGAACAGTCGATCTTCCGCATCGACCACTATCTCGGCAAGGAAGCGATCCAGAACCTGCTCTATTTCCGCTTCGCCAACTCCTTCCTCGAGCCGATCTGGAACCGCAATTTCGTCGAGAGCGTGCAGATCACCATGGCCGAGGATTTCGGCGTCGAGGGGCGAGGCCGCTTCTATGACGACGTCGGCTGCATCCGCGACGTCATCGAAAACCATCTGCTCAACATCCTGCTGCTGCTTGCCATGGAGCCACCTGTCGGCCGTTCCGCCGACGACCTGATCGACGAGAAGGTCCAGGTGCTGCGCGCGATCAGAACGCTGACCAGGAATGATGTCGTGCGTGGCCAGTTCACCGGCTATCTCGCCGAACCTGGCGTGGCCCCGAACTCGCCGGTCGAGACCTTCGCGGCGGTGCGTTTCTTCGTCGACACCTGGCGCTGGCAGGACGTGCCATTCTTCATCCGCGCCGGCAAGAACATGCCGGTGCATGTCACCGAGGTGGTGGTGCGGCTGAAGCGGCCGCCGCTCGACGTCTTCGACCCGATCAAGCCCGCCGACCAGAACTACGTCCGCTTCCGCATCGACCCACAGGTGGTGATCGCCATCGGCGCCCAGCGCAAGGCGCCGGGCGACGACATGATCGGCGAGCAGGTCGAGCTGACGGCGCTCGACGACAGCAAGGGCGACATGCCGCCCTATGAGCGGCTGATCGGCGATGCCATGAACGGCAACGGCCAGCTGTTCACCCGCCAGGACGCCAGCGAACTGGCCTGGCGCATCGTCGGCCCGGTGCTTGGCGACACCACGCCGCCGCACCTCTACGAGCCGGGAACATGGGGGCCTGCTGATGTCATGGCCGGATTCGGACCGCCCAATGGCTGGATTGATCCGGTGAAATGAGAGGGGACACGATGGCCAAGGCGGTGAAACAACCGGCATCGGGCTCTGAGAAATCGGGACCTGAGAAGATCGTGCTTTCGATCGATATTGGCGGCTCGCATGTCAAGATCCTCACCAGCGCCGGCGGCGAGGAGCGCCGCACCGACTCCGGACCGGGCCTGACGCCGCAGCAGATGATCGATGCGGTGAAGAAGCTCGCCGAGGGCCTGTCCTACGATGTCGTCTCGATGGGCTATCCTGGCCCTGTCAACCACAACAGGCCACTGACCGACCCCGCCAATCTCGGCAAGGGTTGGGCTGGATTCGACTTCGCGGGTGCGTTCGGCAAACCGGTGAAGGTGGTCAATGACGCGCTGATGCAGGCCATCGGCAGCTATGAGGGCGGGCGCATGCTTTTCCTCGGGCTCGGCACTGGTCTCGGTGCGGCGATGATTGCCGACAACGTCGCCCAGCCAATGGAACTTGCGCACCTGCCCTACAAGAAGGGCAAGAGCTTCGAGGATTATGTCGGCGAGCGCGGCCTCGAAAAGCGCGGCAAGAAGAAATGGCGCAAATATGTTTTCGACGTTGTCGACCGGCTTCGCGCCGCCCTGCGGCCTGACTATGTCGTCATTGGCGGCGGCAATGTCGACAAGCTCGATGAATTGCCCGCCGACTCCAGGCGCGGCGACAACACACGCGCCTTCGAAGGCGGATTTCGTTTGTGGCGCGACAAGGCGCTGATAGTTTGATACTGTTATTGTTTAATATAGTTGTTCAAAATAACGTGTGATATGACACCAAGTCATTGCATTAGGCAGATTTGCCGACTAGGAATTCCGCGCCAGAACAACGCCATTCGTCCCGTGGATGCACGAAGGACGCCATAGCATTTTTGATTTCGCGCATGATCCTTTCCGGAAGTCGAATCCGATTTTCAGGTCATTCGCTGTAGACGGAGAAATAGAGTGACCGACGATAGCAACAGTGCCCATAAAGACATCGACCTGCTTGAGCTGACCGCTCACATCGTATCCGCTTACGTCGAGAAGAACCGCTTGCCCGCCTCCGGCCTGGCCGATCTTATCGCCAGCGTCAGCGCCTCGATAAGCGGGCTCGGCAAGCCGGTGGTTCCGGTGGCTGCCCCCCTGGTCCCGGCGGTCAATCCCAAGAAGTCGGTGACGCCCGATTTCATCATCTGCCTCGAGGACGGCAAGAAGTTCAAATCGCTGAAGCGTCACATCGGCGTGCATTTCAACCTGACGCCGGACGCCTATCGCACCAAGTGGGGCTTGCCGTCGGACTATCCGATGGTCGCCCCCAACTACGCGGCCTCGCGTTCGCTGCTGGCGAAGTCGATCGGTCTCGGCCGCAAGGCCGCCCCCGTGAAGGCACCTGCCAAGGGCAGGAAGGCCAAGGTTTCGGCCTGAAGCAATTCGGCCCTGAGCCAATAAATTGATTGGAGCCTGCCGGCGAATCCGCCTTGGCAGGCTTCATGTTTTTATGGCTTGGATGGGTCCGACAAGGTCTCTAGGGGGAAGCCATGAACTACACCAGGATGGTGATCGAGAAAGAGGCACCGGAGGAGTACGGCTACGACCGTATCCGCTACAATCTCTCCGAAAGTTCGATCGCCGACCAAAAACTCTCCGACATCGGCCTGTCACTGCCTGATCTCACGCTATTCTACGGCGAGCATCGCGGCGACAAGGCGTTGCGCGCGCTGATATCGGCGCAGGATGCCGGCATTTCGTCAGATGATGTCCTGGTCACCGCCGGTGCCGCCGGCGCGTTGTTCATCATCTCGACCTCGCTCTTGTCGGCGAACGACCATCTCGTCGTTATCCGGCCCAACTACGCCACCAACATCGAAACCCCAAGGGCGATCGGCTGCGCCATCAGCTTTGTCGACCTGGCCTTCGAGGAAGGCTTCGCCGTCGATGTCGAACGCGTCAAGGCGGCGATACAGCCGAACACGAAACTGATCAGCGTCACCTGCCCGCACAACCCGACCGGCACGATGATGAGCCGAACCGAGCTCGATGCGCTGGTGGCGCTCGCGGAAAGCACCAACTGCCATCTGCTGGTCGACGAGACCTACCGCGACCTCTCCTACGGCCGTCGCCTGCCGTCGGCGGCATCGCTCAGCCCGAAGGCGATCAGCGTCTCGTCGCTGTCCAAGGCCTTCGGCATTCCCGGCATCCGCATCGGCTGGCTGATCACCAGGGATGCGGAACTTCAGGAGAAATTCCTCGCCGCCAAGGAGCAGATCGGCATCTGCGGCAGCGTCATCGACGAAGGCATCGCGCGCGGCATGCTTGAGCGCCGGGACGCCTTCCTGGCGGCGCTGCTGCCCGAAATGGCCAAGCGCCGCGACATCGTCCAGGCCTGGATCGACCGCGAGCCACTGGTCGACTGGGTGCGGCCCGAAGGCGGCGTCGTCGGGTTCCCCCGCCTGAATGTCGATCCCGGCTTCGACCTCGACCGGTTCTATGTGAACCTGCTGGAGAGCCACGGCACCTATGTCGGACCCGGCCACTGGTTCGAAATGGAGAAGCGCTTCTTCCGCGTCGGTTTTGGCTGGCCGACGGAAGCCGAATTGAGCGGCGGCCTCGACGCCATCTCGGCCGCGTTGCGGCAGTAACTACCCCGTGCGGTCGATGGAGCAGGTTCAAAATTCCTTGATCCAGCACTGATTTTGACGCATATCCGCGGCGAACTGAGCTAAAAGTTCCGCCAGCCGGACCAGCGCCCATCGTGGAAGTGCCCCGCCAGCTGATGCCATCGCAACGGGGCCCTTAAATTCATGACAGCCGAACAGATATCGCCGGACCAGCGCTATGCCGCGTTCCGCCACCGCTCCTTCCTGAGCTATTGGGCGGCGCGCTTCCTCACCACATTCGCCACCATGATCGTGTCCGTCGCGGTCGGCTGGCAGATGTACGACCTGACCCGCGATCCGCTCGATCTCGGCCTGGTCGGCATCGTCCAGTTCCTGCCGTCGCTGCTGCTGGTGCTGGTTACCGGCGTCGTCGCCGACCGCTTCGGCCGCCGCCTGATCATGGCGCTGGCGGTGGTGCTGGAAGCGATCTGCGCGCTGGCGCTGCTGCTCCTGACGCTGCGCGGCATCAGCGGGCCGCTGCCGATCTTCGCCGTGCTCGCCATCTTCGGCGTCGCCCGCGCCTTCTTCGGCCCGGCCTCCGCCTCGCTGTTCGCCAATCTGGTGCCATCGGAGGATTTCGCCAACGCCATCGCCTGGAATTCATCGGCCTGGCAGACGGCGACCATCGTCGGTCCGGTCGCCGGCGGCCTGCTCTACGGCGTGTCGCCGGAAGTGGCCTACGGCACCGCCGCTGTCCTGATGCTTGTGTCCGGGCTGCTGATCTTCACCATCCCGAAGCCGTCGCAGCGCACCGAGACGGAAAAACCGACGATGGAGCACCTGTTCGGCGGGTTCAGCTATATCTGGAGCGAGAAGATCGTGCTGGGCGCCATCTCGCTCGATCTGTTCGCCGTGCTCCTGTCCGGCGCCTCGGCGCTGCTGCCGGTCTACGCGCGCGATATTCTCCATCTCGGCCCGTGGGGACTTGGCCTGCTGCGCTCGGCGCCTGCTGCCGGCTCCATCTGGGTCGCCATCTGGCTGGCCGGCCATCCGATCCGCAACCACGCGGGACTGGTCATGCTCGGCGCCGCCGCGTCGTTCGGTGCCTTCACCGTGCTGTTCGGCCTGTCGACCATCACCTGGCTGTCGATCGTCGCATTGGCGCTGCTGGGCGCCACCGACATGTTCAGCGTCTATATCAGGGAAACGCTGATCCAGTTGTGGACGCCGGACGCGGTGCGCGGCCGCGTCAACGCCGTCAACCAGGTCTTCGTCGGCGCCTCCAACGAGCTCGGCGAATTCCGTGCGGGCACGATGGCGGCGCTCATCGGCACGGTGCCGGCGGTGGTGGTCGGCGGCATCGGCGCCATCGCGGTTGTGGGCCTGTGGGCCTATCTGTTCCCGCAATTGCGCAAGGTGCGCCATCTCAACGGGCGGAATTGACGTTCGCTCACGGTCAGCAAGATACATCACCCGTCACAGGAACTCCCATGATCACCTGTTATCTGAAATACGTCATCGACCCGTACAAGCTTGCCGAGTTTGAAGACTATGGCCGTCGCTGGATAGGTCTGGTCAATCGCCTCGGCGGAAACCATCATGGCTATTTCCTTCCGAGCGAAGGAGCGAACAATATCGCTTATGCCATGTTCAGCTTCCCGAGCCTCGCCGACTACGAGGACTATCGCAAGCGCATGGCTGCCGACCAGGAATGCCAGGACGTGTTTGAAATGGAAAAGCGCAATCGCAGCATTCTCAGCTATGAGCGCAGCTTCCTGCGGCCGGTGCTCGAACCTTAGCCATTGCTTGGCTTGCCGAAAATCACCCGCAAAAACTCGTCCAGCCAGCGCTTGAGGTGCATGTCCCAGATCAACCGGCCGCCGAGATGATCGCGGCCGGGCTGCGCGCCGGGCAACTCGAAGCGATGCGCGCCGCGCACCACCCAGCGCTGCATCATCACCCTGGTCAGCTCGCCATGGAATTGGATGCCCCAGGCATTGTCGCCATAGCGGAAGGCCTGGTTGGGATAGGTCTCGGCCGTCGCCAGCAGCGTCGCGTCCCTGGGCAGCGAAAAGCCCTCGCGGTGGAACTGGTAGACCATCTCAGGCCAGTGCATCAGCTGCTTGCCGGCTTCGGTCGCTTTCAGCTTGTACCAGCCGATCTCGACCAGCCCTTCGCCATGACCCTCGACCTTGCCGCCGAGATGATTGGCCAGCATCTGCGCGCCAAGGCAGATGCCGAGGAACGGCCGGTTCTCCTTGAGCGGTATTTCCAGCCAGTTGGTCTCGCGGCGGACGAACTCGTCCTCGTCATTGGCGCTCATCGGCCCACCGAACACCACCGTGCCAGCATGGCCATCCAGCGTTTCCGGCAAGCTGTCGCCCAGCGGCGGCCGGCGGATGTCGAGCTCGAAACCCTCCTCCAGCAGCATGTGGCCGACGCGTCCGGGGCTCGAATTCTCCTGATGCAGCACGATCAGGATTTTGGGCTTCGAACTCGTTTGGCGCGGCATGGGCAGGCGAAATCCCGTCTATTCGTCGCTCGATGTTCCGGTGGCGCCAGGCGCGTGCGCCGCCGCCTTGCGGCGCGCCTCGACGCGGTCGCGGCGGTCGACGCCGATCAGCTCGGCGACGCGCCAGACGGTGTTGTCCTCCAGCTCGTGCAGCTCGCCATCGGCATAGACGATCTCCCACATCAGGCCGATGAAAGCCTTGCGCGCATCGGCATCGAGATGGCGCTTCAAGACGCTGGTGAAGGCATAGAGATCGATCGCCTCATTGTCGGCCCGCTCGCCGGCGGCGGCGAGCGCTTCGAGTTCGGCGCCGCTGATCGAGTAGCTCTCCGACAGCACCGCCTTGAACCGTTCCCACTCGACATCCTGGCGCACGCCATCGGCATTCATCACATGGTAAAGGAGCGCCGAGGCCGCGATGCGCGGATCGTCCGTGCTGGCATGCGTGCCGGCGGCGGCCGGCAAATCCCTGAGAAACGACAGAACGCGTTCAAACATAGACCCATTCCCCAACGGCCCAACGGCCGGCCCAGTTCAAAACAGCCGAAACCGGCGCGGCGACTTTTCCGCTTCCTCGTCCGGATCGACGCCGGGATCGTCCGGCAGCCGCGCAAGCTCCTCGGCCGGATCGACGGCCTCGGCATCGGTCGGCACCGCGGCGAAGGCCGCCGCCGTGATCGGCCTGACATGATCCTCGTGGCGCTCGGCGTCCTTGCCCGCCGCCTCGCCCTGACCGGCGTCATCGATCACCTCGGCCGGCTTTTTTTCGCTCGTCGGCTTTGCCAGTGCCTCAATGGCCGGCGCCGCGCTGGCTGATGCATCCTCATGGCTGTCGATCAACTGACCGAGTCGCTCCATCGGCGCGCGCCATTCGAAGGCGTCGAGCCGGCCGGTAATCGGTGACACCGGCGCCCAGCGTTCGGACACCACGCCGTCGGCGACCCAGGCCGGATCGCGCGGCGCCCGCACCGCCCTCGACAAAAGCTGCCGCACCTTGCCCTGGTCGCCGGTCTCGGCCTCCTCGATATCGGCGAGCAGCAGATAGGCGCCCTCGCGGCGATCCATCCGGATCGCGGCCTCGGCCTCGCGGCGGGCGGTCGAATAATCCTGCGCATCGAGCGCCGCGCGCGCCACCGTCATCGACGATTCGGCGTGGTTCTTCTTCATCTCCTGCAGCTTCTTCGCCCGGTTGAGGCGGTCGAGCACGGCGTCGCCCGGCCTGGCATGGGTATAGAGTTCGGCGACCTCCGGATGCGGCTCGGCCTTCCACGCCGCCTCGAGGATCTTTGAGCCCTTGCGCACATCGTTCTGCTTGAACAGTGCCGCGGCGGCGGCAACGGCGGCGGGCGCGAAGTCCGGCCGCAGCCGGTTGGCCTCGATCGCCGCGGTTCTGGCAGCGGCGGGATCGCTGTCGGCAAGCGCCTGCGCCTTGGCGGTCAGCAGCACGGCGCGGCGGCGGGTGGCGGCATCGCGTTCGATCTGCCGTGTCGACTTCTGCGCGTCGACCAGTTTCAAGGCGCCGTCCCAATCGCCGCGTGCCGTCAGCTCTTCCAGCGTCGATTCGGCCGCCCAGGCCAGCTGCGGCGCCACAGCGGCAGCACGGCCGGCATAGTGCCTGGCGGCGTTGCGGTCGCCGAGCCGTTCGGCTTCGAGATAGAGCCCGCGCAGGCCGAGCAACCGCATTTCGGGATCGTCGAGCATGCTTTCGAATTTCTGCCGCGCGCCTTCATGATCGCCTTCGAGCAGCGACGCCTGCGCCTCGAGCAGATGGATCAGTGGCTCCTGGTCGGAGCGGATAAGCTTGGCGGCTTCCTTGGTCTTCTTGCGGGCCAGCGCGCCGTCACCGGCGCCGGCGGCGATCATGCCGGTCGACAGCGCCTGATAGCCGCGGTCGCGACGGCGGACACGGAAATAGCGCGAGATGGTGTAGGGACTGTTCCACAACGACTTGAGCAGCCACCACAGGATCATCACCGCGGCGACCACGGCGACGACAGCAACCGCCGCCACCATCAGGCTGACCTGGTATTGATAGCCGCTGAAGGTGACGACCATGTCGCCCGGCCGGTCGGCCAGCCAGGCAAAGCCCAGCCCGAGTGCGAAGACGACGATGAGGAAGGCGAGCAGCCGGATCATTGTGTTGCCCTCATGCCTTCATCGCGCCGGAGATCAGCGCGTCGACCTGGGTTTCGACCTCGATGCGTGCCTTCAGTTTGCCGGCAAAGTCGGCGCCGGCAGCCTTGGCGGCTTCGGGAAGCGTGTCGTATTCACTGAGCGCCTTGGCGTAGTCGCCCTGGTTGACCGCCGCCTCCATGCGCGCGACGGTTTCCGGCGCACCGGCGCCCTCGACGGCGCCAATCGGCCTGACCTTGACCAGCGATTCGGCACTCGACAAAAGGTTCTGCAGGAAGCCGGCATTCTCATCGACAGGCGTCGCCGCAGTGACCATGGCATTGGCTGCGGCATCCGCTTGCAAGGCGATCTCGGCGCGGGCCGGAACGCCCTTTTCGGCATAGGTGCGCAAGGTCGCAAGCTGCGGCGCGTCCGGCGAAATCGCGGCGAAGGTTTCGAGTTCGGCAGAGAACGGCGCACCGCGCTCAAGCGCCGCCTTCAATGCCGAGGCAGCGATAGCGAGCGCGATCTTCGGCTGTCCGGCCGCCGCCTCGACCTTGCCGGAAAGCTGCGACACCGATTGCTCCAGCTTAGTGAGCCGGCCATCCTGAGCCGTCGCCGCCTCGCCGGCCGACTTCACCTGCGCGTCGAGACCAGCCAGTTTTTCGTTGAGCGGGCCGAGATCGACCGGGGCCGTGCTGCCGGCCTTGCCCAGCGCGGCGACCGCCGTTTCGATCTGCGCGACCTTGTCGCCCAGTGCGGCGAGCCCGGCAGTGTCGCCTGCTCCACCTTTCTCGATCGCTGATTTCAGCGCCGCGACATCGGCCTTGACCTGCTCCAGGCCCGAAGACAGCCCGACCACCTTGGCAGCTGCATCGCTGTTGCCGCCCGAGTCCTTCAAGCCGGCGATTTCGGTCTTCAGCGAAGCGATGTCGCCGTTGACGCCATCGAGCGAGACACTGGCGCCCGAGCCCGGCGTTCCGAGCAGGCCGGCAAACTGCAGCCCGCCGGCGCCAACCAGCGCGATGACACCGCCGATGATGCCGGCAGCGATACCGTTGCGGCCGCCACGCTTTTCTGGGGGAGGTGCCGGCGCCATTGTGTCGTCCCGTGTCTCGGTCTTGGCCTTGCTGTTGTCGGTCTGGGTGCGGTTTGCCGACGCATCCTCGAAACTGTAGTCGAAGGCTTTGGCGCGGTTGGGCGGCGCATCCGAACCGGGATAAGGGAGCTCTGGTTCGGCGGCTTTGGCTCCGGCATCTGCCGGCGCTTGCGTCTCCGCTGACCCTGCGGCGGCATCGGCATGCTCCCAGGGCTCGAGATCGGTCTGGTCGGCATGCACCGGCTCGTCGGGAACTTCGGATTGAGAGGTTTCCGTGGCCTCCACTGGCGCTTCTTCGACGCTGGACGGCGTCTTGGCGGCATCCTCGTCGGCGATGCGTGAGACGGCGCCCGGCTCCAGATCGATGGTCACCGGCTCGCGGCGGCTTTTCGAGTGTCGCATCTTCGGCGTCTTGACCATGCCTGGGCTCCGCACAATTCGCTTCGTCTCAACGCCTTGCGGCGCGTGATGGTTCAGAAAGGGTCTAGCACATCACCAAGCGGTGAAAAGGGGCGGTGTGATGACGCGGCTCAGCTCACACCTCGCAAAAGCGCCAGCAGCGCTTCCTCGTCAGGCTGCGCGGCGATGCGGATCCCCTTGCCGGCGGCATCGTCGAGGGCTGCCGCGATGCGCGTGGAAAGCGCGAAAAACCATGCTTTTTCAAAGAGCCCTTGCAGACCAGGCCGCCTGGCCAGCACCTGCATCGCGCCCGCCGCCTTGGCCGAATAAAGCAGCACCGCATCTGCGGATTGGCCGGACAGACGCTCGAGGATGGCTTCGTCTGAATAACCTACCTGGAGCGTGTCATATGTCTCGACGGCGTGGACCTGAACGCCCGCCGTCTTGAGCCTCTGTTCGAACGCCGGAAAGCGCACCCGCCCACAGAGATAAACGATGGCCTTGGCGGAGAGTGCGGCAGCGATGCTGTCGGCCAGCGCCTCCGCATCACCTGGGCCTTCGCTGACCGACAAGAACCCCGCTTTGCGCGCGGCTTCCGCCGTCCTTTTGCCGACGGCATGGCAAGGCAAGGCGGCGAGCGCCGCGATGACTTCTTCCGGCGCATGGCGCACGGCATTGGCGCTGGTGATGGCAACGGCGACGGCAGCGTCCGGGACCAATCCGCCATCGACCGGCAGCGCCGCCGTTTCGGTCAGAGGCAGAAGAATCGGCTGAAACCCTACCTCTCGAAGCTGCCGCGCTGTGCGCGAAGCACCCGGTTCCGGTCTCGTCACCAGGACGCGAAGCATTTCAGAGCCAGCCGTCGAAGAACTTTTCGCCGGCTTTGTCCCTCACCGTCCTGGCTGCTTCGGCGCCGATACGGGCGGCGTCTTGCGCCGGTCCCTGCAGCTGGACTGTGTGCGACAGCGTGCCGTCGGGCGATATGATCAGCCCTGCGAACGACAGTTTCCCGGCCTCGATCGCCGCATAACCGGCGATCGGCGTGCGACAGGAACCGTCGAGCGCCGCCAGGAAGGCGCGCTCGCAGGCCAGCGCCTGACCGGTCGCAACATCATGGATTGCCGCCAGCATCTTTTCGACATCGCGGTCGCCGATGCGCGTTTCGATGCCGATCGCGCCTTGCCCCGGCGCAGGCGGGAAGATGTCGAGCGGTATCAGGTCGGTGACGACATGTTCGAGCCCGAGCCGCTTCAGCCCGGCATAGGCGAGGATCGTGCCGTCAGCGACACCTTCGTCGAGCTTGCGCAGCCGTGTCTGCACATTGCCGCGGAACATCACCACGTCGAGATCCGGCCGCATGCGGCGGATCAGCGCCTGCCGCCGCAGCGACGACGAGCCGATTTTCGCCCCGTGCGGCAGATCGGCAATCGCCTTCGCTGCCTTGCCGACAAAAGCATCGCGCGCGTCCTCGCGCGGCAGGAAGGCCGAGAGTTCGAGACCGTCGGGCAGTTGCGTCGGCATGTCCTTCGACGAATGCACGGCGATGTCGATCCGGCCCGCCAGCAGCGCCTCTTCGATCTCCTTGGTGAACAGGCCCTTGCCGCCGGCTTCCGACAGCGGCCGGTCCTGGATGCGGTCGCCGCTGGTCGAGATGACGACGATCTCGAAGGCCTCCGCCGGCATGCCATGCGCGGCCATCAGCCGCGCCTGCGTTTCCTGCGCCTGTGCCAGCGCCAGCGGGCTGCCGCGTGTTCCGATTCTCAAGATTGTTTGCATGGCGCGCGGTCCGTGATAACCCCCGGCCTGAGCATTTTGCAGCCAAGTGGAACCACTTGGCGTCGCAGAAATGCGGCTGAAATAACCGAGGCCTTTCCGGGCTTTCTCCTAACGGGGAATGGCCTGACAGACAATCTCTTGGGATAGCGACGAATTGATCCGCGTGCTGGGCATAGAGACGAGTTGTGACGAGACCGCCGCCAGCGTCGTGGCGCAGGACGGCGACGCCGCGCCAAGAATCCTGTCCAACATCGTGCTCAGCCAGATCGAGGAACATGCCGCATTCGGCGGCGTCGTGCCGGAGATCGCGGCGCGCGCCCATGTCGAGGCGCTGGACGGCATCATCGAGGCGGCGCTTGCCGATTCGGGCGTGGCGCTCGCCGACATCGACGCGATTGCCGCCACCGCCGGTCCCGGCCTGGTCGGCGGGCTGATCGTCGGGCTGATGACGGCCAAGGCGATTGCCGCTGCGGCAAACAAGCCGCTGATCGCCATCAACCATCTCGAAGGCCATGCCTTGACCGCAAGGCTGACCGACGGCCTGGATTTTCCCTATCTGCTTCTGCTGGTTTCCGGCGGTCATACGCAGATCCTCGCCGTGCGCGGCGTCGGCGACTATCAGCGCTGGGCAACCACCATCGATGACGCGCTCGGTGAAGCCTTCGACAAGACGGCCAAGATGCTCGGCCTGCCCTATCCCGGCGGACCGAATGTCGAGAAGGCGGCACAGGCCGGCAACGCCTCGCGCTTTGCCTTTCCGCGCCCGATGAAGGGCTCGGCCCAGCCCGACTTCTCCTTCTCCGGCCTCAAGACCGCTGTGCGTCAGGCGGCGACCGCCATTGCACCCTTGAGCGAACAGGACGTCGCCGACATCTGCGCCTCCTTCCAGGCGGCGGTCGCCGATGCGCTGGCCGACCGCGTTTCCCGCGCGCTGACGCGCTTTCGGCAGACATTTCCCGCCACCAGGAACCCGGCACTCGTCGTGGCCGGCGGTGTTGCCGCCAACCGCACGATCAAGGCGATGCTGGAGCGGCTCTGTGCCGAGGCCGGCTTCACCTTCATTGCGCCGCCGCTAAAGCTTTGCACCGACAATGCGGCGATGATCGCCTGGGCCGGCATCGAGCGGCTGCGCGAAGGCATGGCGCAGGAGAACGGCTTCGATTTCGTGCCGCGCTCGCGCTGGCCGCTGGACAGCATCTCGACACCGATGGTCGGTTCCGGCCGGCGCGGAGCCAAGGCATGACTGACCAGGATATGAACAGTCTGGACAAGAGCCGCTGGTGTGTCACCGTGCTTGGCGGCGGCGCCTGGGGCACCGCGCTGGCGCTGGCCATGCTGCGCGCCGGTCATGCGGTGCGGCTGTTCGCGCGCGATCCGGACACCGTCGCCTCGATCGGGCGGGGCGAGAACCCGCGCTATCTGCCCGGCATTGCCATCGCGCCCGGTATCGAGGCGACGAGCGACATCGAGGTGGCCCTTACCGGCGCCGATTGCGTGCTGGCGGTGACCCCGGCGCAAGCGCTGCGGGCCACGCTGGCGGTCGCCAAAGCCCATATGCCGGCCGGCATCCCGCTTGTTCTCTGCGCCAAGGGCATCGAGCGCGACACGGGCGCCTTGCTGTCGGCAATCGTCGAAGAGATCCTGCCGCAGAATCCGGTCGCCGCTCTGTCGGGTCCAAGCTTCGCCACCGATGTCGCCCGCGGCCTGCCGACGGCCGTTGTGGTCGCCGCTCGCGACGAGGCATTGGCTGCCGATCTCGCTGCCCGCTTTTCCGCCGAGAACCTGCGCTGCTATTCGAGCGACGACCTGATCGGCGTCGAAATCGGCGGCGCGCTGAAGAACGTCTTCGCCATTGCCGCAGGTGCCGTCACTGGCGCCGGTCTCGGCGCCAGTGCCCAGGCCGCCATGGTGACGCGCGGCTTTGTCGAACTGCGCCGCATCGGCGCTGCCTTCGGCGCCAGGCCCGAGACCTTGATGGGGCTTTCCGGCCTTGGCGACCTGCTGCTGACCTGCTCGTCGACCCAGTCGCGCAATTTCGCCTATGGGTTGGCGCTCGGGCAAGGCAAGCCGCTTGCCGGATTGCCGCTGGCCGAGGGCGTGCCGACGGCCGCGATCGCTGCCCGCATCGCCACCGAGCGCAACATCGACGCGCCGATCATTGCTGCCGTCGCTGCCATACTGGACGGCACCATCACCATCCGGCAGGCTGTGACGGCTCTGATGACCCGGCCGCTGAAGACCGAAACCAACGATTGATCCCCACGACTTTGATCCCCAAGAACCCAAGACCAGGAGAAAGACCATGCTGTTTGCTGTGATCTGCAAGGATAAGCCCGGAAGCCTGCAGGTGCGCCTCGATACGCGGCCGGAGCATATTGCCTTTCTCGAAGGGTTGAACGGCGACAAGAAGCTGGCCTTCGCCGGTCCGTTCCTTGACGCCGAAGGCAAGCCCAATGGCAGCCTCGTCGTCGTCGAGGCACCCGACATGGCGGGTGCACAGGCGTTGTCGGCAGCCGACCCCTACGCCAAGGCCGGCCTGTTCGAAAGCGTCGAAATCCGCCCGTGGAACTGGACGTTCAACAAGCCTGCGGCTAGTTAAATTCCGGTCGCTGGCGCGCAACCCCAAGGAGGAGCAAAGACATGAACTACTGGCTGTTCAAATCGGAGCCATTCAAGTTCTCCTTCGAGATGCTGAAGGCCAAGGGCAAGGCCGGCACGCAATGGGACGGCGTGCGCAACTACGCCGCGCGCAACAACATGAAGGCGATGCAGATTGGCGACCTCGGCTTCTTCTATCATTCCAACGAGGGGCTGAACGTGGTCGGCATCGCCGAAGTCTGCGCGCTGGCCCATCCCGATACCACTTCGGATGACCCGCGCTGGGAATGCGTCGACATCCGCGCCGTCCAGGATGTGCCCAACCCGCCGACGCTGGAAGAGGTCAAGGCCAATCCAAAGCTTGCCGACATGGCGCTGGTGCGGCTCGGACGGCTTTCCGTGCAGCCGGTGACGCCGGCCGAATGGAAGGAAGTCTGCCGCATGGGCGGCCTGACGCCCGCTCCGTGACGGCGCTGACGCCCAACAGCGCGAAGCAATTCATCCTCGACAACACGGCGCTGATCGCGCCGCCGCACGTGCCGGAGATTTTTCTGCGCCTCGCCGACGAGGCGCATGATCTGTGGCAGCGGACAGAGGACGAGCTGGTCGAAATCGGCCTGCCGCCGCCCTTCTGGGCCTTTGCCTGGGCCGGTGGCCAGGGCCTTGCCCGCTACGTCCTGGACAATCCCGGCACGGTGCGGGGAAAGCGCGTGCTCGACTTCGCCTCCGGCTCCGGCCTCGTCGCCATCGCCGCCGCCAGGACCGGTGCGGCAAAGGTGATCGCCACCGATATCGACCCGTTCTGCGCGACCGCGATCCGCCTCAACAGCGAGGCCAACGATGTCGCGATCGAATTCCTCGGCACGGATTGTATCGGCACCGATGCGGGGTGGGACGTGATCCTGGCCGGCGACGTTTTCTATGACAAATCCTTCGCCGACCGGCTGATGCCGTGGTTCGCAACGCTGAAGACGCGGGGCGCCGAAATCCTCGTCGGCGATCCCGGCCGGTCGTATATGCCGAAGGCAGGGCTGGAGCCGCTTGCGGTCTATGAAGTGGCCGTCACGCGGGCACTGGAGGATTCCCTGGTCAAGCGCACGACCGTCTGGCGGTTCGCTTGACGCCAACGCCGAACAAGCGTTCCATCAATCCGCATCGGAGGGGACACTCATGGATTTTTCGGCAGTAAACTGGCTGGCGGTGATCGCCGCCGCAATCGTGGCATGGCTGTTCGGCGCCGCCTGGTACATGGGCCTGAGCAAGCCCTGGCTGAAGGCCGCCAGGCTTGACCCGGCCACGATGAAGAAATCGCCGCTGCCCTTCGTCATCAGCTTCATCGCCGAACTGGTCATGGCCACCATCATGGCCCTGGTCGTCGGCGCGATGACCGGCGGCGAGCCGACACTGCTTGCCGGCCTGGTCTTCGGCTTCGTGCTTTGGCTGGGCTTCGTCGCCACGACGCTCTCGGTCAACCATCGCTACGAGAATTTCGGCTGGGACCTGACCCTCATCGACGGCGGCCACTGGCTTGGCGTGCTGCTGATCATCGGCGCCGTGATCGGCTGGTTCGGCCCCGCGGCAAGCTGATCAAAAGGCAGTAGGGCAGTAAGGCAGTAGGGGAATAGGGGGCCAGACGGCACCGACGCCTATCCCTTACTGCCTTACTGCCTTACTGCCTTACTGCCTTACTGCCTTACTGCCTTACTGCCTTACTGCCTTACTGCCTTACTGCCTTACTGCCTTACTGCCTTACTGCCTTACTGCCTTACTGCCCCTTGTCCGTGGTCCGCGTCTTGGCGACTTCCTCGAGAATCCATTCGCGAAAGGCGACGATACGCGGATCGTCGGCCGCGCTCTCGGGATAGACCAGGAAATAGGCGAACTCGGGAGCTATCCGCAGGCCGAGTTCAAAAGGCTGCACCAGCCTGCCTTGCGAAAGGTCGTTTGCCACCATGGCGAAATCGGCGAGCGCGACGGCATTGCCGTCGAGCGCTGCCTGGACGGCATCCGTGGAGTTTCCGAACACGACGGTCCGGCTGTCGTCGAAATCGTTGACGCCGGCTGCCGCCATCCACATCCGCCAGTTCGGCCATGTCACGCCTTGTCGCGACCATTCGATATGGGCAAGCGTGTGATTGAAAAGATCGCGCGGCTCGCGCAGCGGCGGACCGGAGGTCAAGAGGCTGGGGCTGCACACCGGAATGAGGATGTTGTCGAACAGCCGGTGGGCGCGCAGGCCCGGATATTTGCCGGCGCCGAACCGGATACCGACATCGACATCATCGAGTTCGAAATCCCGCACTTCGTAGGCGATGTCGAATCGCAGCTCGATATTGGGGTGATGCTTGCGAAAATCGTCGACGCGCCGCATCAGCCATTTTGACGCGAACTGTGCATCCAGCGTCACTTTCAGCAGCGCGGTGCCGCGCGTCAGCTTTTGCGCCCGCGAAACGGCCCGGCCAAGCAGGTCGAGCGCGTCGGTCGAGGCCTCGAACAGCACCGTTCCCGCCTCGGTCAGTCGGATGGTGCGGCTGGTGCGCGTAAACAGCACCAGTCCGAGCTGATCCTCGATTTCCTTGATCTGGTGGCTGACGGCAGCGGGCGTCAGGCCCAGCTCGTCGGCCGCACGGGTGAAATTGAGGTGCCGGGCCGCTGCTTCCAGCGTCCTCAAGGCGCGAGTTCCTGGCAGAAGGCGGGCCACGCTATCCTCAAATAAAACTTGATGATTCAGAGAAAACTACTCGTTTCTCGCAGGGATTTCAATCCGGCATAATCCACTCATCGAAACATCATCAAGCCGGATTTGATATCCGGAGAGCACGGATCACACCATGTCCATCATCGCTTTGAATTCATCGAAACCCCGTCCGAACTGGCTGGCCGAGACCCTCGACTGGCTCCGTCACGCCCGGGTCGCGATCAATCTCCCGCACCAGAATGTCGAAGACCTGTCGGACCGGCAACTGCGCGACGTCGGCGCCAGGCGCAAGGACATCGCACGCGCCATGGACCGCGAGACGGGCCGCCTCGGCCTTCTCGACATCGGCTGGCAGCAGCCGGCCCGTAGCCGTAAGGGAATAGGGGAGTAGGGGAGTAGGGGAGTAGGGGAGTAGGGGAGTAGGGGAGTAGGGCAGTATGGCAGTATAGGAATATAGGAAAGCTAAGGCGGCACCGACGCCTATCCCTACTGCCCTACTGCCCTACTGCCCTACTGCCCTACTGCCCTACTGCCCTACTGCCCTACTGCCCTACTGCCCTACTGCCCTACTGCCCTACTGCCTACCTCACCACCCTCACCACCGTCCGGTCCGACAGCAGCGGCAGCAGCCGCGCCATTGTTTGTGCCGTGACAGCCACGCAGCCTTGCGTCGGCGTGAAGCCGGGGCGCGCCAGATGGAAGAAGATGGCGCTGCCGCGCCCGCGCCGGCGCGGCGCCAGGTTCCAGTCGAGCACGAGGCAGGCGTCGTAGAGCCGGTCGTCGCGCCGCATGCGTTCGTGGCTGGCGCCATAGGGAATCTTGACCGGCCTGTTGTAATTGCGGTCGTCGGGCACTTCGCACCAGCCCAGATCAGGCCCGATCGGCGTCATCGCCAGACGAGTCCTGCGGCCGCTGGAGAACTGATCCCCCCGGAAATATCCTGACAGGATCCGCATCGAGGCCAGCGGCGTGGCGCCGTCGCCTTCGCGCTTGTCGGCCGAGATGCCGCCGCGCCCCAGCGCACAGGCAAACACCGTTTTGCCGGCCTGCAGCAGGCCCTGGCTTGGATGACCGGGCCTGGCCCGCACGGTCAGCACGCGCAGCCCTTTTCGCAAAATTGCGCCGGCTGCATTGCGATCGTGTTTTTTCTTGTATGATCGTGCCACGGAACAAATCACTGTGATCGGCTGTTGTGCCGGTCAGCTTCCGCATAAACAGGCAGCGGTCAACTGAATTTTCTTTTCAAAACAACGGATTGATCCATGACTTCACGTACCATTCTGATCGTCGACGACGATGACGACCTGCGCGGCACACTGGTCGAGCAATTGTCCCTCTACGAGGAATTCGACGTGCTGCAGGAATCGACTGCGGCAAAAGGTGTCGCCGCCGCGCGCGGCGGCCTCATCGATCTGCTCATCATGGATGTCGGGCTGCCCGACATGGATGGCCGCGAAGCGGTGAAGATCCTGCGCAAGGGCGGCTACAAGGCGCCCATTATCATGCTCACCGGCCACGACACCGATTCGGATACGATTCTGGGTCTCGAGGCCGGCGCCAACGACTATGTCACGAAGCCGTTCCGCTTCGCCGTGCTGCTTGCGCGCATTCGGGCGCAATTGCGCCAGCATGAGCAGAGCGAGGACGCCACCTTCTCGGTCGGGCCCTACACCTTCAAGCCCAGCCAGAAACTGCTGCTCGACCCGCGCGGCGGCAAGGTACGGCTGACGGAGAAAGAGGCCTCGATCATCAAATATCTCTACCGCGCCGACCAGAAGGTGGTGACGCGCGATGTGCTGCTCGAGGAGGTGTGGGGCTACAATTCCGGCGTCACCACGCACACGCTGGAAACCCATGTCTACCGGCTGCGTCAGAAGATCGAGCGCGATCCTTCCAATGCGGAAATTCTTGTGACAGAAAGCGGTGGCTACAAGCTGGTTCCTTAAACATTTCATTATCCAATGAGCGGCCGGGGCGGGGCCGCTTTCGGGTACGATCCAGTTGGAGGGGGTTTGGATCGACCCGCAGAGGAGGGATTGGACTGACCGTTCGGGGACACAGCTAGATGGCGCTGGATGACGACATCCGCATCCTGTCCGCCGTGAGGCTCTTCGAGGGCTTCACGCAGGAACAGTTGCGCCTGCTCGCCTTTGGTGCCGAGAACACCAGGCTGAGCGCCAACCACAAGCTTTACCGCGAGGAGGACGAGGCCGATTCGGCCTATATCGTGGTCAGCGGCCGCATCGTGCTCTACCGGGAGCACGATGGCGAACGCATCCCGATAGGCACGGCCGGCCCCGGCACGATCCTGAGCGAACTGGCATTGATCGCCGACACCAACCGGCTGACCAGCGCATCGGCCGAGATCGATTCGGAAGTGATACGGCTCAGCCGCAAGATGTTCCGCCGCATCCTGGAGGAGTACCCCGAGGTCGCGGTCAAGCTCCACCAGCGCATCTCCGAGGAATTCCAGGCGATGATCCGCCGCATCGAGGAACTGGCACCACGCTTCTCGGGCTAAGGCACAGATGAACTTCCAACTCGTGCGCGCTGCCGAAAATGACCTGCCCTTCATCATGGCGACCGAACGGCGTGAGGGCTATGACGCCTTTGTCGGGCGCTGGGACGAAGCGCGTCATCGCGAGGCCCTTTTCGACGACAGTCATGCCTATTTTGTCGGTGTCGGCGGTTCAGCGCCGATCGGCTTCGTGATCCTTCGCCACTGGGCCTCGGCCGAGCGCGTGACGCTGGTCAAGCGCATCGCCGTCGTCGCACCAGGGCAAGGCTACGGCAGAATGCTGTTGGCGGCAGCGGTCGAGCGGGTTTTCGTCGAGACCGATGCTTACCGGCTCTGCATTGGCCTTTTCCCGGACAATCATCGCGCCCGGCGCGCCTACGAAGCCGTCGGCTTCACGGCTGAGGGCATTGCGCGCGGCAGCGCGTTCTTCAAGGGCGTGCACCGCGACGAGCTGGTCATGGCGCAACTGCGGCCGGAATGGGAGGATCGCCGGCGGGGTGACCGTCCGGATGCCCGGACCTGAGGGCGAGGTTCCGTTGACAGGCAAGAGGTGAAATCCTACAGAACCCCGAAGGCGGGCGGCGTTGCAGGCACCGCCACCACCAGGCTCCTGGGGGGAGCGAGGCATGCTGCCAGCTCGGTACGAGACGATTATCTTGTATTCCCGCAATGACGCGTTCGGCGACGGGCTGGTCCGGATTCCGGCTTTACGCGCCGCCAGAACCGCATTTCCCGACAGCTTTATCGTCTACGGAACCACCGGGTCATCGACCCTTGACCATGTCCTCAATCGCCATGTCGACCACCTCGTCGATGCGATCAATGTCCGGACGCCCCTGATGCAGCTGGTGGCCAGCCACCGCAAGGGCAAGGGGCGATTGGCCGTTGTCGATTTCCGCATCTCGGGGCGTTGGCTGATTCAGACCTGGGGCTCGCTGCTCGGCCGCGGCATTGCCTATGAAGCGAACTTCCCGGGCTTCGCCCTTTCCTGGCGCCCTGGCCAAAAACCCGAAGCACGACCCGAGCGCAACGCATGGCGCTACCACCGCCTCATCGAGCGTCTCGCTGGCAGACGGTTGCCTTTCGATCACCGGCTGGAGCCCATCCCGGCCGCGCGGGCGACAGCCAGGACCCTGGCGGGCGGCAAGCATGCTCCATTGATCATCATCGCGGCGCATGGTGACGGCGGCAAGCGATTGACCGCGGATCAGGTTGTCGCGGTATCCGCCAGCATGATCGCCGACGGGGCAAACCTCATCTATGTGAAAACACCGGGTGACGGCCCCGATATGGCTGAACTGGCCCAACGCGTGCCGAAATTGCTGCTTGTCGATTCCACTACGGTCGAGGGCGTCAATGTCAGCGACGTTCTGCTGGCGCTCGGAGAGTTTGCCGATCTCTACATTGGTGCCGAAGGCGGTACGGCGCATCTGATGGCTACGGTGATGACACCGATGATCATCGTCAGTGGCGGTGCCAGCATGGCCCGTTGGCGGCCGCTTTCGAGCTGCGTGGACGTGATCGAATCCCGCCATGCAAGTCCAACCGGCCTGGTCGCCAATGTCCCGGCGCCGATCATCATCGAAGCGGCCCAGCGCATGCTGGCGACGCGCCACCGCGATCATCCCCATCTGCTGGATCACGCGGCAGGCCTGTCAGCGCAGCAGGCCTGGGACAACGACACGGCCAACAAGGACTTGAAGCACGCCATTTGAATTTGGAGCGCTGGAAGCCGCGTTTGCAGGCCAGCCTCACCTGAATATCGACGCACCTAATCCAGATCGAACCGAGCGATGACAGGCACATGGTCCGACGGGCGCTCCCAGCCGCGCGCCAGGCGCAGGATCTCGTAGCCGGAAAAGCTGGGCACCAGATTCGGCGACGACCAGACATGGTCTAGCCGCCGGCCGCGGTTCGAGGCTTCCCAATCCTGCGCGCGATAGCTCCACCAGGTGTAGAGCTTCTGCTCATGCGGCACGTTGAGCCGCATCAGGTCGACCCAGTTGCCGGCGAGGCGCATGGCCTCGAAATTTTCCGTCTCGACCGGCGTATGGCTGACCACGTTGAGCAATTGCTTGTGCGACCAGACGTCGTGTTCGAGCGGGGCGATGTTGAGGTCGCCGACCAGCACCGAGCCGGACACCTCGTCATGTTCGGCCCGGATGGCATTCATCTCGGCGACGAAATCGAGCTTGTGCTTGAACTTCCTGTTGATGACGGGATCCGGTTCGTCGCCGCCCGCCGGAACGTAGAAATTGTGCAGCAGGATCGCCGTGCCGCCGGCCCGCACCGTCACCGACAGGTGCCGGCTGTCCTCGATCTCGCAGAAGCGTCGCTTCTCGACCACTTCGATCGGCCGCCGCGCCACCGTCGCGACGCCGTGGTAGCCCTTCTGGCCATGGAAGGCGATGTGCTCGTAGCCGAGCTTGCGGAAGGCCTTTTCGGGAAACAGTTCGTCTGGAACCTTGGTTTCCTGCAGGCAGAGCACGTCAGGCGCATGCTCGACAAGCAGGCGCTCGACGATCGGCATGCGCAGGCGAACGGAGTTGATGTTCCAGGTGGCGATGGAGAAGGGCATTTGGCAATCCAGGACAGCGTACGGCCGGCCAGAACCGATGGGCCCTGACGGGGAAGACGCCTTTTGACGGAGTCAGTCCGGGAAACTGCCAGCCGCAAGCCGCAAAGACAAGCCGGCCAACGCCCGACGAGGCGCGGCCCGGTGCTTTCCACAGCTATAACGAGAGGGCTAGCGCGACTTGTTGGTGTTGAGCTCGCGATTCGCCGTGTAGTCGATGGCGAAAGTATCGGGGGCGAAGCTGACGCCTTCCTTGGTGTTGAAGATCATCACCGTTGTGTCCTTGCCCTGCGCGTCGGTGATCGTCCACTGGCGCAAATCAAAGGTTTTCGGATCGAACATCATCGTGATCTTCGAATTGCCGAACACCGATTTGTCGGCGAGCTGGATGGTGGTGAGGTCATCCTCCTGCTTGACGCTTTTGACGCGGTCGCCGGAGAGGTCGATCCTGGTGTCGAGCAGCAGCTTCAGGGGCGTCTTCGACAGCGGATAGAGATCCGACGTGTTGAGCTTCTTGTTCAGGATGACCACCGACTTTCCGTCTGAAATCACCCGGAAGTTCGAAGAGCCGTCATAGTTGAAGCGGATCTTGCCCGGCCGTTCGAGGAAGAACTTGCCGCCGGTCTGCTCGCCCTTGGGGCCGAACTGCACGAATTCGCCGCTCATCGATTTGACCGAGGAAAAATGGTCGGCGATCTTCTGTGCCGCGGCCGGCACGGCCGCCTGCGCCGAAGCCAGCACCTGGAAGCCGGGCACCGCGTTGAAGGCTGCCGCCCCTGCAAACGCCAGGCCGAGGCCCAGCAACTGACGCCGGGAGGGAGCAAATTTGCTGAGCGCTGAAGGATCATTTTTCATGTCGGTCACTCTCATCTGATTCCTGAGTTGTTCTGGTGCTTGGACCCCCAGTTAGGCTGAAATTTGGCGGGTCAGGCGTCCCTCAGTCGCTTCAACGTCTTGAAAGGTTCAAGGTTGCGAGACCGGGATGTCACAAGGGTCAGGCCTTCTGGTCAGAACTTGTCGTCTTCGGTCGGCACCAGGATCTCGCGCTTGCCGGCATGGTTGGCCGGGCCGACGATACCTTCCTTCTCCATTTTCTCGATGATCGAGGCAGCGCGGTTGTAGCCGATGCCCAGCCGGCGCTGGATATAGCTGGTCGAGGCCTTCCCGTCGCGCAGCACCACGGAAACCGCCTGATCGTAAGGATCGTCGGAATCCTCGAAATTGCTGTTGCCACCACCGCCACTGGCTCCGCCCTTGCCTGACGGCTCGTCGTCGTCCTCGCCGTCATCCTCGGTGATGGCATCGAGATATTCCGGCACGCCCTGCAGCTTCAGATGCGCGACGATCTTCTCGACCTCTTCATCGGCAACGAACGGGCCGTGCACGCGCTGGATACGGCCGCCGCCGGCCATGTAGAGCATGTCGCCCATGCCGAGCAGCTGCTCGGCGCCCTGCTCACCCAGAATGGTGCGGCTGTCGATCTTCGACGTCACCTGGAAGGAGATGCGGGTCGGGAAATTGGCCTTGATGGTGCCGGTGATGACGTCGACCGACGGGCGCTGCGTGGCCATGATGACATGGATGCCGGCCGCGCGCGCCATCTGCGCCAGGCGTTGCACGGCGCCCTCGATGTCCTTGCCGGCGACCATCATCAGGTCGGCCATCTCGTCGATGATGACGACGATATAGGGCATCGGCTCGAGATCGAGGTTCTCGGTCTCGTAGATCGCCTCGCCGGTCTGGCGGTCGAAGCCCGTCTGCACGGTGCGCGAGATCTTTTCGCCCTTCTTGTCCGCCTGGCTGACGCGGGCATTGAAACCGTCGATGTTGCGCACGCCGACCTTGGACATCTTGCGGTAGCGGTCCTCCATCTCGCGCACGGTCCATTTCAGCGCCACCACCGCCTTCTTCGGATCGGTGACGACGGGCGTGAGCAGATGCGGGATGCCGTCATAGACCGAGAGTTCCAGCATCTTCGGATCGATCATGATCAGCCGGCATTCTTCCGGCTTCAGCCGGTAGAGCAGCGACAGGATCATGGTGTTGATGGCGACCGATTTGCCCGAACCGGTGGTGCCGGCGACCAATACGTGCGGCATCTTGGCGATGTCGACGATGACCGCCTCGCCGTTGATGGTCTTGCCCAGCGCCAGCGCCAGCTTGGCCTTCGTCGTCTCGAAATCGCGGCTGGCCAGAATCTCCCTGAGATAGACGGTTTCGCGCTTGGCGTTGGGCAGTTCGATGCCGATGGCGTTGCGGCCGGGCACCACGGCGACACGGCAGGCAATGGCGCTCATCGAGCGCGCTATGTCGTCGGACAGGCCGATGACCCGCGACGATTTGATGCCGGGCGCCGGTTCGAGCTCATAGAGGGTGACGACCGGGCCCGGACGGACGGCGATGATCTCGCCCTTGACGCCGAAATCCTCCAGAACGCCTTCGAGCAGGCGGGCATTCTGTTCCAGCGCATCCTTGGACAGGCTGGCGTCGCGCACCACGTTCTTCGGCTCGGACAGGAAATGCAGCGACGGCATTTCGAAATTTTCGGAGCCGATCAGCGATGTCTGCGCCTCGCGCTGGACGCGGGCGCCGGGCACGGGGCGCGCCGCCGGCGCCTCGACACGGGTGGCGGCATCGGAGCGGAATGGCTGGACCTTGGCGGTCGGCGCCGCGCGCCGCTGGATGGCGGGCTCGTCCTGTTCGAAATCCATGTCGTCGTCGGCTTCGAAGATATCGGCATCGTCGGGGTCGAGCGAGGCGCTGCGGTCATTGACCATGGCGGCGAAGAATTCGGGCTCGACGCGGGCGCGGCCATCCTGACTCATCCGCTGCTCGGCGAACTCGGCCGATTCGACCCGTTCGGCGGCGCGTCGCCAGGCGGTGGAGCGCTGCTCCATCTCCGGCTCGTACTCGTCCCGCTCCTGCCTGCGGCGCACGGCGCGGCGGTGCATCCACGCGCGGAACGAGAGCCACCAATGCGTAATTGCCCCGAGTGCCAGGATGCCCTCGTCGCCTTCGTCCTCGTCATTGTCGAACAAAAGCTCGTCCTCGCGCGGATCGGCGGCAGGCTCGTCCTCCATGACGGCGAAGCCGTTCTTGCGTCCGATCAGCGCCGAGCCAAGGGCAAAGAGCCACAGCGCGGGTGCGGCCAGCAGGATAGCGATGATGCTGGCGATCAGCCCTGTCGGATAGCCGCCGATGACGACGCTGGGGATCTTCAGCACCATGTCGCCGAACACGCCGCCGAGGCCGGTGGGCAGCGGCCAGGTCTTGGGCGGCACGACGCAGCCGGCCATTGCAGCGGCCAGCAGCGCAAAGCCGAACCAGGACAGCCCGCGTTTGGGCAGCCTGTCGACGCCGCGCGCGGAAAACAGCAGGAAGCCCCAGATGACGGCTGGAACCAGCGCCGCGACGGCGGCGAGGCCGAAGAACTGCATGGCGAGGTCGGAGAACACCGCACCTGCATAGCCCATGGCGTTGGTGACGGTGTTGTTCGTCGCGTGGGAGAAGCTCGGATCGGCGACGTTCCAGGTGGCGAGGCTGGCCACGCCAAAGGCGACAGCCAAGAACAGCCCGGCACCGACAAGCCGCCCGACCTGACGCCGCGCGAACGCCTGGATGCCGTGCCCCGTATCGGCCAGCGCAAGCGGTGCTGAAGCCCCTGAACGCATGCTCTTCCCCGTCTGTCATGGACTCGCCGGGTGCGTGGCGCACTTCGGCAGATTCGGGTGTCAGACTATCGGCGGGAAGGTTAAGGGCGCATTAACTATAAGAGGTTGAGATGATCAAACCTCGTTACCGCCGGTTGAGCCGCTTGCTGCCCGAGGTATAGCCGAGAGCGGGCCGCAGGGGTCACCAATTTGGGGAGAGGCATGCAATCCGTCTTCCTTCGCGTGGCGGCTCTGGCCTGGGCGGGGCTCAGTCTCCTGCTCGCCCTGCACTGGTTTGTCGAACTGGGCATGGTGGGCTTCCCGGACGGCTACGTGACGCCCTTTGCCAGAGCGACCGGCCCGCTCCTGCACATCCTCGCCACAGCCTGCCTGGCACAAGGCCTGTATTTTCTGTGCAGAGGTCTTTTCGGCAAGGGATTTGGAATGCCGGGTCTCGGCCTGCGGATTTTGATCGCCGCGGCGCTGACGGTGGCGCCCGTGCTGATTGTCAGGAATTGCCCCCAGTCCCGGGCATGTAGCAGCGCCTACGAGGCGCTGACAGGCACCATGATGGACGACGGCGCCGGCGGATAAAGCTGCCGCCTGCCGAAACGATGGCGGGCCTGCGAGCCCGCCATCGGTCGGTGGCAACAAAAGATCGGGCCTCGGCCCGATCGCGGCAAATCAGTTGGCGCCGCCAAGCGCCTGCAGGTTCGCGCAGAACTCCGCATGCGGCTTGCTCATCGCCGCGTCCTGGCATTCCTTCATCATCGCGTCCTGCTTGTCCTTCGCCATCGAATCCCAGGCGGCCTTGAAATCGGCCTTGGGCTTCATGGTTTTCATGCCGGAATCGGTGAAGAACGGCGCCATGTTGTCCGGTTCATCGAGAGCGCCGGCAAATGCCGTGCCGCTGACCATGGCAAGAGCGAGCGCTCCGAGGCAGATGTTCTTGAGGTTCATGAGATGGTTTCCTTCCCTGTTGTTTGGCACGAGCGTCAGAACGACGATCGTCCCCACAGTTCGGGACCAGAGCGGTCGATGTTTCCTCGAAAATCTTGATCACACGAACGTGATTGCCCGTATCCCGGCATTGGCAGGGCGATTGTACCAAAAAAAGAGGCCCGGACGTGATCCGGGCCTCAATGCGTGAACTCCTTTCGGGAGCGTCACGACGGGATCTCTTCAAAGCAATTCCAGGAAAACCGTGCAGCGCTTTCTGTTCGGAATTGCGTGGCCAGATAAGAGGCCGGCGGGAGGAGGGTTCCGCCGGCCCCGTGGCTAAGCTGGCCTTACGGCACCACTTCGCCATGCTGGGAGATGTCGAGGCCTTCGACCTCTTCCTGGGTCGTCGGACGCAGGCCGACCAGCGCCTTGACGATGTAGAGGATCACGAAGGTGGCAATCGCCGTCCACACGATGGTGACGGCAACGCCGTAGATCTGCTTGCCGAGCGAAGCACCCGCACCGAGGCTGTTGATCGCCGGGTCGGCGAGCACGCCGGTCAGAAGAGCGCCGATGATGCCGCCGACGCCGTGCACGCCGAAGGCATCGAGCGAGTCGTCATAGCCGAACATGTGCTTGACCTTGACCGCCGAGAGGTAGCAGAGGACGCCGGCAACGATGCCGACGATGAAGGCGCCGGTCGGGTTTACGAAGCCGGAAGCAGGCGTCACCGCGACCAGGCCGGCAACCGCACCAGAGATGATGCCGAGCACCGAAGGCTTCTTGGCGACGATCCATTCGGCGAACATCCAGGCCAGAGCCGCCGCGGCGGTGGCAACCTGGGTGTTGAGCATGGCAGCGCCGGCAAGGCCGTCGGCTGCGAGTTCCGAACCGGCGTTGAAGCCGAACCAGCCGACCCACAGCAGCGAAGCGCCGATGACCGAATAGACCAGGTTGTGCGGCGCCATGTTGGTGGTGCCGTAGCCTTCGCGCTTGCCGAGAACCAGGGCGCAGACCAGACCGGCGACACCGGCGTTGATGTGGACAACCGTGCCGCCGGCAAAGTCGAGCACGCCAGCCGTACCGAGGAAGCCGCCGCCCCAGACCCAATGCGCGATCGGCACGTAGACGACGAGCAGCCACAGCGCCATGAAGATCAGCAGCGCCGAGAATTTGAAGCGCTCGGCGAAGGCGCCGGCAATCAGCGCCGGGGTTGATGATGGCGAAGGTCATCTGGAACATCGAGAAGACGAATTCAGGAATGTTCGCGACGCCCGGCAGCCACAGCGAGGCAGTGGTGATGCCGTGATGGAAGAATTTCGAGGTGCCGCCGATATAGCTGTTCACGCCGCCGCCGTCCGAGAAGGCCAGTGAATAGCCGAACATGAACCACAGCACCGTCACCAGGCAGGTGATGGCAAAGCTCTGCATGATGGTGGCGAGCACGTTCTTCTTGCGCACCATGCCGCCATAGAACAGCGCCAGGCCCGGAATGGTCATCATCAGCACGAGCGCCGTCGAGGTCAGCATCCAGGCGGTGTTGCCGGTGTCGAGCACCGGGGTCGGGGCCGCAGCCGGCGCGGCCGCGGCTGCGGCAGGAGCCGCTTCCTGCGCGAAGGCGGCGACCGTGCCCAATGCTGCGAGAACGAGCGAACCCAAAAGGGCGGCTCGTCCCGTCGTCTTCAAGGTGGAAGGAATATTCATTGAACTCTCCATTGGAATACGTGATCGCCGCTCAGAGCGCGTCGGTGTCTGTTTCGCCGGTGCGGATGCGCACCGCCTGATCGATGCCGAAAACGAAGATCTTGCCGTCGCCGATCTGGCCGGTCTTGGCGGCGGCGGTGATGGCTTCGACGGCCTTGTCGACCATGTCGGCACTGACCGCGACTTCGATCTTGATCTTCGGCAGGAAGCTGACCGCGTATTCCGCCCCGCGATAGATTTCCGTATGCCCTTTCTGACGCCCGTAGCCTTTGACTTCGGTGACGGTCAGGCCCTGGATGCCGACGGCGGTAAGCGCTTCGCGTACCTCGTCGAGCTTGAACGGCTTGATGATTGCCATCACGATTTTCATAAGGTTTCACCCTTTGCTGTTGCGGTCCCCCGCGTTTGCACACCTTCACCGATCCCAAAGAGCCGGAGAGTGCCCACGAGGATTCAAGCTCCGTGCCAAGTGCCGAAGCAGGGTGTTAACCCGTTGTAAACAAAGAGATTGAGGAGCTTTCCGACGCAACCTGCTCACAGCTGCGGCGACGCATATGCTTAAAAAGTAGGCAATTTTCGCAAAATGCCTACTCTGCAGGCGATCGCTTGAGCCGGATCAGCCCTTCCTGCGCAACCGAGGCGATCAGCGTGCCGTCGCGGGCAAACAGCGAGCCGCGCGTGAAGCCGCGAGACCCCTGCGTCGACGGGCTGTCCTGCGTGTAGAGCATCCAGTCGTCGAGCGCATGGCTGCGATGGAACCACATGGCGTGGTCGAGGCTCGCCGCCTGGATATCGCGGTCGAAAATGGCGCGGCCATGCGCGAAGGTCGAGGTGTCGAGCAGCGTCATGTCCGACAGATAGGCAAGCACCGCCGCCTGGATGGCGCGGTCCGCCGGCACCGGACCGGTGGTGCGTATCCAGATGTTCTGCTTCGGCTCCAGCTTTTCGCGGCTTGTGTAGTGCTTGAGCATCACCGGCTTCATCTCGATCGGCCGGTCGCGCTCCCAGTAGCGTTTGATGCCTTCGGGCACGGCTTCACCGAACTTGCCCAGCAATTCGCGCTGCGACAGCAAGGTGTCCGGCCCCGGAACGTCCTGCGGCATCGGCACCTGGTGCTCCAGGCCGACCTCATCCTGCTGGAACGAGGCCTCCAGCGAAAAGATCGCCTGGCCGTGCTGGATCGCCACCACGCGCCGCGTGGTGAAGGAGCCGCCGTCGCGGATGCGGTCGACCTCGTAGACGATCGGCACCTTGGTGTCGCCGGGCCGCATGAAATAGCCGTGCAGCGAATGCACATGGCGATCGGGATCGACGGTCCGCTGCGCCGCGACCAGCGCCTGGGCGATGGTCTGGCCGCCGAAGACGCGCTGCCAGTCGAGCAGGGGGCTGCGACCACGATACAGATTGTGTTCCAGCTTCTCGAGGTCGAGAATGCCGAGAAGCTCGTCCATGGCTACCGTCATATTACGCGCCCTCGCATCGGAAGTGTTATGGCGGTTTCCGACAGGACGGACAGGCAGTCAAGGGCGCAAGGCCCGGCCGGCGCGCAAGGAGCGAAGATGATGGAACGCAAGGCGGACGCGAAAACAAAGTCTGGGCTCGATGTTCTGGTCGCTGGCGCCGGCTATGTCGGCTTGGCCGCGGCCGTGTCGCTGAAGCAGGCACGCCCGGGTCTCGCCATCGCTCTCGTCGATGCCGCGCCCGCTGGCGTCTGGCAAAGGGATGGCCGCGCTTCGGCCATTGCCGCCGCCGCCTGCCGCATGCTCGACCAGCTCGGCGTGTGGGCCGAGATCGCGCCGCAGGCGCAGGCGATCACCGAGATGATCATCACCGATTCGCGCACCTCCGACCCGGTGCGTCCGGTGTTCCTGACCTTCGACGGCGAAGTGGCGCCGGGCGAGCCGTTTGCGCATATGGTCGCCAACAGGGTGCTGAACGGCGCCTTGCGGGCCAGTGCGGAAAGGCTCGGCATCGACATCATCGAAGGCGTGGCCGTACAGGGCTTCGAGACCAACGGCGCCGGCATCACCGTGCACCTCGCCGACGGTGCGACGCTGAAGGCCCGGCTGCTGGTCGCCGCCGACGGCGTCAACTCCAAGCTGCGCGACATGGCCGGCATCAAGACGGTGAAGTGGGAATATGGCCAGTCCGGCATCGTCTGCACCGTGGCGCATGAACGCCCGCATAATGGCCGCGCCGAAGAGCATTTCCTGCCGGCGGGGCCTTTCGCCACGCTGCCGCTCAAGCCCGGCGAGGACGGCACCAACCGCTCGTCGATCGTCTGGGTCGAGCGCTCGCAGGATGCCGAGAAGCTGGTCGCCGGTGACGATCTCGTCTTCGAACACGAACTCGAACAGCGTTTTGGCCTGAAGCTTGGCGAGATCCGCGTCGCTGATGCGCCGCGCGCCTGGCCGCTCGGCCTGACCATCGCGCGTGCCTTCGTAGCGCCGCGGGTCGCGCTCGCCGGCGATGCCGCCCACGGCATCCACCCGATCGCCGGCCAGGGCCTCAATCTCGGCTTCAAGGATGTCGCAGCCTTGGCCGAGGTGATCGTCGAGGCCGACCGGCTCGGCCAGGACATCGGCGCGCTCGACGTGCTCGAACGCTACCAGCAGTGGCGCCGCTTCGACACGGTGCAGATGGGCGTCACCACGGACGTGCTGAACCGGCTGTTTTCCAACGACATCGGCCCGCTGCGCACCATCCGCGACATCGGCCTCGGCCTCGTCGAACGCATGCCGCGCCTCAAGGAGTTTTTTATCCGGCAGGCGTCGGGGTTGTCCGCCGGCACACCAAGACTGTTGAAGGGCGAGGCGATCTGAGCGCTGTCGCTCAATTGACTTCGAAGCCGAGCTTCTGCCGCAGCCGCAATATCCTCTGGTCGGATATCTCGAGGCGTTTCTCGCCGCCTTGGGCGGCACGGTTGACCATCTGCAGCAGATCGTTGCGCTCGGCGACATCGAGGCGTTCGCGTAGGAACGGCGCCAGCTTGTCGATGACGATTGTGGTGTCGTCGATCTGTGACGCCGCCCATTTGGCGTAGACCACCGCTTCGTCCGTTTTCTTCTTGTCGGCGATCTCGGAAATCACCGCGCGAATGACGGCCTCGCGCTGCGGCAGGATGGGCCCGTTCTCGGAGACGATGGCGGTGATGAGCGTTGCCGCAGCCACGACCGGATCATCGATCACCGTCAGCGGCGACAGGGCCGCCTGCTTGCGCAGCTTCTTGCGGCGGATGTTGCCTTGCACGCGCCCGACGACGTCCGCAACCTCACGAGCCGCGTCGTTCATCGCCTTCATCCGGTACCACCAGAATGCCGCCGCGCCCAACACGCCAAGGATAGCAATCAAGAACGGCATGCCGACATCCCCTAAGCCGCTGCGACGATAAGAGAACTCGCGCGGTGCTTCAACACGCAAAAGTTGCGCCCGGCGAAGAAACCTCGGCCTCTCCGTCAGGCGCTCCCCACGGCGCCGCCGCCCCAGACGGCGGACCGCAAAGAAATCGCATCTACGATCCCGGCACATTGTAGATCGCGCGCACCTCGATAGTGCCGATTTCGGCCAGCGGAATCTCGCTGGCGATCTCCAGCGCCTCGTCGAGATCATCAGCTTCGATCATGACGAAGCCGAGCAACTGCTCCTTGGTTTCGGCGAACGGGCCGTCGGTGACCAGGCTCTTGCCCTTGCGTCTGCGAAGGGTTTTCGACGTCTTCACCGATTGCAGCGCCTGCGCGATGATCAGTATCCCGCGTTGGTCCAATGACCGGTCATGAGCCAGCGAGTCGGCATCGAGCTTGGCCAGACGCTCTGTCGTCATGGCATGGAGATCTTTTTCCTCACCGTAGACCAGGCAAACATATTTCATCTTCTAGCTCCTTTGGGATGAGGCGATCAGGCCGTCGGTCCGGCCCTTGCCCACGGCTGCATGATCGAGAATGCACACCGCAATCCCGATGATGGCAACCGCCGCCAGAAACCGGCCGAAGCAGGAGATGGGCTGGTGCATCCAGTCGGCCTCCTGCCCGCCGACATTTCGGCCGGTGTTTTTCCACTGCGCGCAAAACAGCATATTCATGTGAACCTCCATCCGGCCATCACTTGCGTGGCCGCCCGCAGGACGGGCGAGGTCCGTCGGAGTCGACATTTTTGCATCTGCATTTCTTCAAAAAGATTTCGCCACCAGCGCCGACACCGTGCCGTGGTTCAAAGTGCGCAGTGGCCTTCGCGCCCGCGCGCGCTATAGTTGACCGGACGCGGGCTCAGCCCCGACACCGAGTCACGACAACCAAGGAGGAATTCATGGACCGCACCGCAAACGCCGTCTGGAAAGGCAATCTGAAAGAGGGCAAGGGCACGCTCGACACCCAGAGCGGAACCCTGAAGGGCACGCCCTATTCGTTCAAGGCGCGCTTCGAGGACGAGAGCGGCAAATCGGGGACCAATCCGGAAGAGCTGATCGCCGCCGCGCACGCCGGCTGCTTTGCCATGCAGTTCTCGCATTTCCTGGCCGAGAACGGCACGCCTGCCACCGAACTCGACGCCAAGGCCGTGGTGACGCTGGTTCCAGGCACGGGGATCACCGGCAGCGCACTCACCGTGGTCGGCAAGGTGCCGGGCATCGATGCCGCGAAATTTGGCGAGCTCGCCGAAAAAGCCAAGGCCGGATGCCCGGTCTCGAAGGCGCTCGGCGCCATAAACGTATCGCTCGACGCCAGGCTCGGCTGAGAACGCTGCACCCGGTGTGAAAACCCGGCGCGAACGCTCAGGCGCGCGCCGGGACCTACGCGCCCAGCGCGTCTAGCCGGGCGCGAAGTGAAGCGACTTCCTGCTCCAGCGCCTCCAACCGTACCTCCAGGTCGGAAGCAGGCAGGGCCGAAGCACTCCGCTGCGCCGAAAGGGCTGCAACGTCCACCGGGCCGCTGAGGAGATGCACGTAGCGGTCCTCGCGCTGGCCTGGTCCGCGCGGGATTTCCTGGATGAGTGGCGGTCGGCGACCGATCAGCATATCGAGTTCGGCGCGCAGATCCTCGATCGACGGGAACCGCGCCATGCGCTCGCCCCGCGCCAGCAGTTCATGTGCCGTCTGCGGCCCGCGCAGCAACAGCAGGCCGATCAAAGCGGTCTGCGGCGTGGTCAGCGAGAAGCGCTGCGCCATCTGGTGCTCGTAGCGCTCGACGCGCGAGCCGAACATCTGCCGCACCAGCCCCTTCTGTTCGAGCAGCTTAAGCCCCCGGTGCACCTCGACCTGTTCCAGCGCCATCACCGGCTCGCGCGCCGTCTTCTGGTTGGCGGCGGCAAGTGCTGCATTGAGCGTCAGCGGATAGATATCCGGCGTCAGCTCCTTCTTCTCGATCAGGCAGCCGAGTATGCGCGCTTCGATAGGGGAAAGGATGGGAAGGTCATCGCTCATAGGATTGCAATCCTTTCTGAAGGTGACGGGACAGCGCCCCCCTTTGGCCTGCCGGACATCTCCCGGGAGATCGGGAGCTTCGCCGAGAGCGCGTCATCCTTCAACCTTGGAGATTGGCGAAAGCCGCGATGATGGCCAATCTCCCCACCCGTGGGGGTTGAGGAACGGTCCGCAGCGCTCGAAAAGCCAATCGCTTGGCTTTTCGAGCGACGAACGTCCCGCAGGACAGAGGGGGGGGCGCGAAGGATCGCTGCGTTGAAAACTGCCGCGAATGAGCCGCAGAAGCTAAACCCTTCTCTCCACCATCATCTTCTTGATCTCGGCGATCGCCTTGGCCGGGTTGAGGCCCTTGGGGCAGGTCTGCGCGCAGTTCATGATGGTGTGGCAGCGATAGAGCCGGAACGGATCTTCGAGATTGTCGAGCCGCTCGCCCTTGGCCTCGTCGCGGCTATCGATCAGCCAGCGATAGGCCTGCAAAAGCGTTGCCGGGCCGAGATAGCGGTCGCCGTTCCACCAGTAGCTTGGGCACGAGGTCGAGCAGCACGCGCACAATATGCACTCGTAGAGCCCATCGAGCTTCTCGCGGTCCTCATGGCTTTGCAGCCATTCCTTGGCCGGCTCCGGCGACACCGTCTTCAACCAGGGCTGGATCGACGCATGCTGGGCGTAGAAATTGGTGAGGTCCGGAACCAGGTCCTTGACCACCTGCATATGCGGCAGCGGGTAGACCTTGACGGCGCCGGAAATGTCGTCGCAGCCCTTGGTGCAGGCCAGCGTGTTGGAGCCGTCGATGTTCATGGCGCAGGAGCCGCAAATGCCTTCGCGGCAGGAGCGCCTCAAGGTCAGCGTCGGGTCGATCTTGTTCTTGATCCAGAGAAGCGCGTCGAGCACCATCGGCCCACAATCGTCCATGTCGACGAAGTAGGTGTCGATGCGCGGGTTCTCGTCATCGTCCGGCGACCAGCGGTAGATCCGGTATTCCCGCAGATTGGTGGCGCCCTCCGGCTTGGGCCAGGTCTTGCCCTGCTGGATCTTCGAGTTCTTGGGAAGCGTCAGTTCGACCATTACCTGCGGTCCTTTCGGATGACGAGCTTCAGCCCGGACCAGATTTCATTGACGGCGGCGACCTTGACGTCGACAAGGTCGCGCTTCAGCGCCTCGGCGCGTACGACACCCTCGGTGACGTCGGTCGGCACGTTCGATGCCTTCTTCGGCCATGACACCCAGACCATGCCGTCGCGCTTGATCGCCGCCTCGACATCGCCGAGGCGATCCTCGATTTCGGCGCGCTGCCGGGTGAAGGCATGGACGGCGTCATATTTCAGGGTCGTTGCCGAGATGTCAGACCAGTCGGCCAACCGGTCGACTTGGGCGAAGTCGACGGCATCAGTGAGATCGCTGAGGTCATCGGGCAGCGCGATGAAGGCGGCGGTCATGCCGTCCTTCAGGCCTAGCTTGGCCGGAAGAGGCGTGCCGGAATATCCCGCTGCCGTCGTCGGCGCCATCGTCAGTACACCCTGGCCTTCGGCGCGATCTTGGCCGGGTTGATACCGCCGTCTTCTTCCTTGAGCTGCAGTTCGGTGTGCACCGGCCGGTAGCTGAGAGTCACCTTGCCGTCTTCGCTCACCTTGGCCAGCGTGTGCTTGCGCCAGACCTTGTCGTCGCGCGCCGAAAAGTCCTCCCGCGCATGCGCGCCACGGCTTTCCTTGCGCGCCGCGGCGCCATAGACCGTGGTGATGGCATTGGCCATCAGGTTTTCCAGTTCCAGCGTTTCGACCAGGTCCGAATTCCAGATCATCGAGCGGTCGGAAACCTTGATATCCTTGAGTTCGCCCCAGATCTGCGAAATGCGCTTGCAGCCGTTGTCCAGCGATTCCTGCGTGCGAAACACCGCCGCGTCTTCCTGCATCGCCTTCTGCATCTTCTCGCGCAGCACCGCTGTCGGCGTCGAGCCATTGGCGTGGCGCAGCCGGTCGAAACGGTCCATGATCTTTTCGACCGAGGCCTCGTTGGGCGAAGGGATCGCCGAATTACGGTCGATCACCTGGCCGGCCCGGATCGCCGCCGCGCGGCCGAACACCACCAGATCGATCAGCGAATTCGAGCCGAGCCGGTTGGCGCCATGCACCGAAGCGCAGCCGGCTTCGCCGACCGCCATCAGTCCGGGCGATACCCTGTCCGGGCTTTGCGCCGTCGGGTTGAGCACCTCGCCCCAGTAGTTGGTCGGCACGCCGCCCATATTGTAGTGCACCGTCGGCAGCACCGGGATCGGCTCCTTGGTCAGGTCGACGCCGGCAAAGATCTTGGCCGATTCCGAAATGCCCGGCAGCCGCTCATGCAGCACGGCCGGATCGAGGTGGTCGAGATGCAGGAAGATGTGGTCCTTCTTCGGGCCGACGCCGCGGCCCTCGCGGATTTCCAGCGTCATGCAACGCGAGACGACGTCGCGCGAGGCAAGGTCCTTGGCCGACGGCGCGTAGCGCTCCATGAAGCGCTCACCCTCCGAATTGACGAGATAGCCACCCTCGCCGCGCGCGCCCTCGGTGATCAGGCAGCCGGCGCCATAGATGCCGGTCGGATGGAACTGCACGAATTCCATGTCTTGAAGCGGGAAGCCGGCGCGCGCGGCCATGCCGCCGCCATCGCCGGTGCAGGTATGCGCCGAGGTGGCCGAGAAATAGGTGCGGCCGTAGCCGCCCGTCGCCAGCACCACCATCTTGGCCGAGAAGCGGTGGATGGTGCCGTCGTCGAGATTCCAGGCGACGACGCCGGTGCAGGTGCCGTCTGGCTCCATGATCAGGTCAAGCGCGAAATACTCGATGAAGAACTGCGCATTATGCTTCAGCGACTGGCCGTAGAGCGTGTGCAGCATGGCATGGCCGGTGCGGTCGGCGGCGGCGCATGTGCGCTGCACGGGCGGGCCTTCACCGAAATTCATCATCATGCCGCCGAACGGCCGTTGATAGATCTTGCCCTCTTCGGTGCGCGAGAACGGCACGCCGTAATGTTCGAGTTCATAGACAGCGGCGGGTGCCTGCTGGACCATGTATTCCTGCGCGTCGATGTCGCCCAGCCAGTCCGAACCCTTGACGGTGTCGAAGAGATGCCATTGCCAATTGTCGGGACCCATATTGGCAAGCGAGGCGGCAATGCCGCCTTGCGCCGCCACGGTGTGCGAGCGTGTCGGGAACACCTTGGTGATGCAGGCGGTGCGCAAGCCCTGTTCGGCCATGCCGAGCGTGGCGCGCAGGCCGGCGCCGCCGGCGCCGACGACCACCACGTCGAACTTGTGGTCGACAAAGGTGTAGCCCGCCGTGTTGGCTTGTTTTGCGTCCTTGGCCAACTCAGCCTCCGAATGTCAGCTTGAACAGGGCGAAGATCGAGGCGACGCCAACCGCTATGGTGAAAAATGTGTTGAGCGCGATCAGCGCCAACTTCATGCCTTCGCCATGCACGTAATCCTCGATGATCACCTGCATGCCGAGCCGCATATGGGTGAGCCCGGAGATGAGCACCAGGGCCAACACCAGCGCCACGAACGGATTGGCAAGCGCTGCCCGCACATGCTCATAGCCGGCGCCGTTGAGCGCGATCAGGAAACCGACGAAGAACAGCGTCAGCGGGATGTTGGCGATCGCGGTCAGGCGCTGGCGCCAGAAATGTCCGGTGCCCTCGCGGGCGGAACCCAGGCCGCGAACCTTCGCCAGCGGTGTGCGCATGTCGGAGTTGTTGCCGCTCATGATCAGGCTCCCCGCGCCATATAGCCGGCGATCCAGATCAGCAGCGTGAGCAGGATCGAGCCGGCCAGCGTCGCCCAGGCAATCTTCGAGGCCGTGTGCTTTTCGAGACCGGCGCCAGTATCCCAGACCAGATGGCGCACGCCACCCAGCATGTGATGCATCAGCGCCCAGGTGTAGCCGAACAGGATCAACCGGCCGAGCCAGGTGCCGAAGGCCCAGTTGACCCAGTCGAACGTCGCCTGCGAGCTTGCCGCCGCCATCAGCCACAGGGCGACCAGCAGCGTGCCGAAATACAGCGCACCGCCGGTGATGCGATGGATAATCGACATCGTCATGGTGATCGGCGGCCGGTACACGCGTCAGATGCGGCGAAATCGGCCGTTCACGTCTGGCGAATTCGCGGGTGGCTGGTGATTTGCTCATGGCTCCCCCAGTTCGGCGTCTCTGGAGCCGCAGGTGGAAATGCGGCATTGCCGCTTCCGGTTGCGACTTCGGACAGCCGGTTTCTAATGCTCTTTTTGCACCGCGTCAAAGCCAGAAAACCGTTTCGAAAACGTAATTTAGTCTGACTAAAAGGCAGCCTCGGGCTTCAATCGATTAGGGGCTGGGGCCCGAGGCCGGCTCGATATCGCTGCAGTGCAACATGTCTGGCTCTTGGGGCTTGGCCGTGTTGAGATTCGCGTTAGCGTTTGCAGGTCTGCGGCGTCGACCCCTTCTTCATCACCAGCGCCTCGCGTCCGTCGATCACGATTGCGTCATGCGTGGCCGCCTGGTAGCGGCTGCTCTGGTTGGCAGGCGACGCCGCAAACTCCTCGGTCGCGCCGTCGGACCCGACCACACGCAACGACGTACCGAGATTTTGGATGGTAATCATACCGTTGTTGCCGCATCTGTAGGTGGCCGTGCCTATGCCGGATCGCGGCGCAGTAAGGTCGGTGATGATCTTGGTTGCAGCTGCCGGGGGCGCCGCCGCTGCGATGGATTGCTGAGCCGGCGCAGGCGAGACGACGGTATTGGCGGCCTTCGGCGCGCTGCCCTGTGGCACACAGGCAGCGACGATAACGAGCAACGGGAAAACAGACACCCGAAACGTCCCGCGTAGCGCCATATGCCGTCCTCCCGCGCGGCAAACCAGCCGCGATGCTTTGCCAAGATCGAGGTCATCCCGACGCCGAGACGGACACCGGCCGCGATGGTGCGGCCAAGCATGGCCGAATGATGGCCACCGGGTTTTCCATCCAGTCGGATATTAACGGATATTAACCATGTTTACCGAGACATCGCCGCGAAACGCGTCAGCCTCTTAACAAAGGTTAAGAAAACGTTAATTTCTGATTCGAGGAGGCTTTCCTCAAGACACGGAGGACGCCATGCGTTCGAATTCGGGCAGATCGCGCCTTGCGGCGCTCATAGTGGCGGCCTCGGTCGTTGGCCTGGCAGCGCCAGCGCTCGCTGGCGCGCGGCATCAGGATCGCGTCTATGCCGATTCCTTCGGCAATCTCGTCATCGATAGCGCCGCCGGCTACAAGCGCATCCTCGTCGGCGAAGGCAGGCTGGCCAAGCAACTGTCCGACTACACCAGCGCCGGCCAACCCAAGGTGATCTACGAGAACGAGGCCGACGAGATATCAGGCTACGGCGATTGCTACCGGCCGCCGGTGCTGGTGAAGGGCCGCTCCTATATGTACGGTCTCTCCGACGGCGAAATGCCAGAACTCAGCCCCTGCCGCTAGACTCTTTGTTTGGACGCAATTCCCAAGGGAAAGCGCTATGCGCTTTTCCCGGGAAAACCGTTTCACACTTTTCCTGGAATTGCTCTGGCTTCCATTCCGGCTGACGACCAGTTGCCGGCCGGCCCGGCGGAGACGCGCACGCAATCGCGTCCGGCATTCTTCGCCTGGTAGAGCGCCTGGTCGGCGCGCCGCATCAGGTCGGCAAAGTCTTCGCTCGGATGAAGTTCGGCGACGCCGAAGCTCGCGGTGCAGCGGTTGTCCGCCGGCAATCCGTCGATGGGCAGCGCGCCGAAGGCGCTGCGCGTGCCCTCGGCAAACAGCCGGGCGGCGGCAAGGTTGGTTCCCGGCAGGATGATGGCGAACTCCTCGCCACCAATACGGCCGGCAACATGATGCCCGGCGGCGGCTTCGCGCAGGAAGCTTGCAAAAGTCTCGATCACCCGGTCGCCGGACGCATGGCCAAAACTGTCGTTGACGCTCTTGAAATGATCGAGATCGGCTATCACCAGCGCGACCGGCACGCCTTGCCGCATCGCGCCAAGCACCGCCAGTTCGGCATGGCGGGTGAAGCCGCCGCGGTTGAGCAGGCGCGAAAGCGTGTCCGTCTCCGACTTCGACGTCACCTCGGCGAGCACGTCGCGAACCAGGATGGCCAGCATCAGCAGTGCCAGCGCCAGCGCAAAGACAGTGCCGAGCGACTGCGACACCAGCGCGTAGTTGCTTTGCAGATAGGCCTGCGGATTGGCGCCCCAGCCGCCAAGCGCATGCGCGATGAACGGCTTGGAGGCAAACTGCAGGCCGCTCGCCGCCAGCACGGCCATCAATATGCGATCGAGACGGGCGGGCCTTTGCCTCGATGACCAGACGATGGCCAGCCCGATGAATTGCATGACCGCATAGGGAAGCTGATAGGCCATCATGCGGACCAGCGACTGGCGCGGCAGGTCCTGCACGAAATACACAGCTATGGTGGTGGCGACCAGGAACAACAGCATCGGCAGCCAAGGCGGCGCCACGCCGTATTTGCGGGCAAGTCCGCCATTGAACGCAATGGTGGCGCCAAGGAAGACCGCGAAGGCGGCAACGACCGGGAGCCGCGCGTCGGTGAAAGCGGGAATGCTGAATTCGATGGCCGAATAGGCCATGCCCAGCAGATAGCCTGACGCCAGCCAGCGCGCCGGCGCGCGGCCGACATCGTGGAAGGCGACCGCCATGAAGGATGCCGCCAGCAGCCCGGCTACCGACAAATTGATCAACAGGATGAAGTTGGCGCCGCTCATGTTCTACCCGCACCCGCACCGACAGCTAAACATCGACGGGCGAAGAAGACGTTAACGCCGGCCCGGCCGGACAGGATCAGCCGGTCTTGAACGGCTCCGGCACGAACGCCGTTTCCGGCCGCTCATAGGACAGGCGCACGCTGTCGCGGCCGTTCTTCTTGGCCTTGTAGAGTGCGTCGTCGGCACGGCGCATCAGCGGCTCCAAAGCCTCGTCACCGCTGCGGGCCGCCACGCCGAAGCTGGCTGTCACCTTCGTCCCGGCGGGAAGCCCGTCGACTTGGCCGGCCGAATAGAGCGTTCGCACCGCCTCGGCGAACAGCCGCGCGGCGGCGAGATCGCTGAGTGGCAGCAGCACGGCGAATTCCTCTCCGCCGATACGCCCGGCAACACCGCGCGCGCCCGCCGCCGACCGAAGCTTGGCGGCGAAGTCGGCGATCACGCGATCGCCCGCCGCATGCCCGTGCACATCGTTGAGCGCCTTGAAATGATCGAGGTCGGCCAGCACCAGCGCGACCGGGAACCGGGCCGAGGCGCAGTGCCGCAGGAGAACCATACCTCGCTCCTCGAAACCACGCCGGTTGAGCAGACCCGACAGCGGGTCGGTATAGGTCTCGGTCTTGAGCGCTTTCATCACATCGAGTGCCGCGGCCGAGAACAGGCACAGCGCAATGAGCAGCGACAGCAGCGCGTGCGACAGCAGCGCCGTCGTCCAGTAGGACGAGCCATAGAAGCCGTCATAGCTGGTGAAGGGCCCGTGCGCGATGACGACGACAAGGGTGCGCACGAAGAAGTTGACGCCCGACAGCAGCGACAGCACGAACAGTATGTTTTCGGTCGGGCCGTTGCGGCGCACCGGGCGCAGTTCGGCGGCGACCAGAAGACTGATCCCGCCGAAAGCGAAATTCATCGCCAGGATGCGCCAGGTGAGATCCGGCGCGACGAACAGGAACCAGCACAACGACGCCAGGCCGCCGCCCGCCAGCACGCCGATGCCCACATAGGGCACCTTGCGGCCATAGCGGTGGACGATGGCGCTGGACAGGCAGCAGCCGGCGATGGTGAAGCAGATGTTCGACGCCAGCTTGGTCAGCGGCATGCCGATCGGCAAGGTGAAATACTGCAGCAGGAAGCCGACCGCCGAGAGGCTGTAGCTGATCGCCAGCACGACCAGATAGGGGCGGTGGCGTTGATAGGACCATAGCACGAGGAACGCGGCGCCGAGCGCCAACGCGATTGTCGGGTTGAGCAGCGCTATGAGCAGACCCGTGTCCAAACGACTGTAATTTCCCCGCTTACGCCGGGGAAGACCTTAGAGCGCAAGCCCAAACAAGCGGTTAAGCGAAAGCGAACATGTCAACGAACCGGATGAAAAAGGCCCCGGAGCCGCAAAGCGGTCCGGGGCCTGGTAGGTGTTCGAAGCTGGGCGCTCCGGAGTTACTTCCACTCGCGGATGTCGACGAAGTGGCCGGCGATAGCCGCCGCCGCCGCCATCGCCGGCGACACCAGATGGGTGCGGCCCTTGAACCCTTGCCGACCCTCGAAATTACGGTTCGAGGTCGAGGCGCAGCGCTCATGCGGCTTGAGCCGGTCGTCGTTCATGGCAAGGCACATCGAGCAGCCCGGCTCGCGCCAGTCGAAGCCGGCGGCGACAAAAATCTTGTCGAGGCCTTCGGCTTCCGCCTGTTCCTTGACCAGGCCGGAGCCCGGCACGATCATCGCATCGACATGGGGGCTGACCGTCTTGCCTTCGACCACCTTGGCGACGGCGCGCAGATCCTCGATACGGCCATTGGTGCAGGAACCGATGAAGACGCGGTCGAGCGTGATGTCGGTGATCTTGGTGCCCGGCGTCAGCCCCATATAGTCGAGCGCGCGCTGCTTCGAGGTACGCTTGTTTTCGTCAGTGATATCGTCCGGGTTCGGCACAATGCCTTGCACCGACACGACGTCCTCGGGCGAGGAGCCCCAGGAGACGATCGGAGGCAGCTTGGCCGCGTCGAGCACGATCACCTTGTCGAAATGCGCGCCCTCGTCGGACTGCAGCGTCTTCCAGTATTCGAGTGCCGCATCCCAGGCCGCGCCCTTCGGGGCGCGCGGCTTGTCCTTGACGTAAGCGAAGGTGGTCTCGTCGGCGGCGATCAGGCCGGCGCGCGCGCCGCCTTCGATCGACATGTTGCAGATCGTCATGCGGCCTTCCATCGACAGCGCACGGATCGCCTCGCCGGCATATTCGATGACATAGCCGGTGCCGCCGGCGGTGCCGATCTCGCCGATGATGGCCAGGATGATGTCCTTGGCGGTGACGCCTTCCGGCAACTTGCCGTCGACGCGCACCAGCATGTTCTTGGCCTTGCGCTGGATCAGCGTCTGCGTCGCCAGCACATGCTCGACCTCCGACGTGCCGATGCCATGCGCCAGCGCGCCGAAGGCGCCGTGGGTCGAGGTGTGGCTGTCGCCGCAGACGATGGTCATGCCGGGCAGGGTAAAGCCCTGCTCCGGACCGATGATGTGAACGATGCCCTGGCGGATATCGTTCTCGGAATAATATTCGACGCCGAAATCCTTGGCGTTCTTGGCCAACGCCTCGACCTGGATGCGGCTTTCCTCGTTCTTGATGCCGAACTTGCGCTCGGGCGAGGTCGAGACATTGTGATCGACCACGGCCAGCGTCTTTTCCGGATGCCGGACTTTTCTGCCGGTCATGCGCAGGCCTTCGAAGGCCTGCGGGCTGGTCACTTCATGGACGAGGTGGCGGTCGATGTAGAGCAGGCAGGTGCCGTCGTCCTGGCGGTCGACGACATGGTCGTCGAAAATCTTGTCGTAGAGGGTGCGCGGTGCGCTCATGTGCGTAAATCCGTCGATATGAGAATAGGAAGAGCAGACGCCTGACTTTCGGCCCGGCGAAACGACCTGGACAGGTCGGCCTAGGGTAGTCGGCTGGTCAGCGCCCCGGACACGCGCGCGGAGAAGCGCGACGGCAGGCGTTTCCTGTCCTGCAGCACGAACCCCTTGTAGGCCGGATCGCCAAAAAGCTCTTCCATGGCGTGGCTCATACCAATGTTTTGGGTTTTCGGCAATTGCGAAGGGCGCGCCAAGGTCGGCAAGCTCGCGCCTTTCCTCTACCCCGTCGATCGGGGGAGAGGAAGGGAGCCAAGGTCGGGGAACGCGCCGCTCACAGCACCTCGAACACGAAGGTCTTCACCAGCGCATCCGGCTCCGCGATCGCATAGCAGCGGAACCAGGGGCTCTCCTCGACCGGCCGCCATTTCCCAGCCCGCGCCAGCTCGTCGAATACGGCCTGAAAGCCGCCGCTTTCGAGCACTTGGTCGCGCACGGTGAAAATGGCGTGGCCGCCCTTGCGGGTGATGCGCACCAGCTCGTGCAGGCCGGAGGCCGGCGCATGGCTGATGGTGAACACGCCGGTCGAGAAGAAGGCGCGGAAATGACCGTCCGGCCATGGCAGCGGACCGCCCAGCATCGCCTGTTTCAGCTCGCTGTAGGCATTGCGGCTGCCGGCGAGCTTCAGCATGTCGTCGGAAAGGTCGAGCCCGGCAATGTCGAGGTAGCCCAGCGCCTTTAGCGACGGCCCCGACAGACCGGTGCCGCAGCCGGCATCGAGCAAGGGTCCATCGCCCGCCGGCACGTGGCGCGCCACCCAGGCGGTGATCAGGAAAGGCAGGAGATAACCGAGCGAGGCGGTCTCGCTGTCATAGGTCGCGGCCCATGCGGCATAGGCCTCTTCAAGCGCTTCCGGCGTGTCGGCCGTATAGACGGAATCCAGCGCCGCATTGGCTTTGTCGACGATCATGGGACCTCCTCACGAGAATACCCAGGGATCGTAACGCTGTCTTCGCCGAAAGACTATTCCTCGTGCTGACGGCGCAGCCGCCGTTCCAGCGCCCGCAGCGCCAGCGACAGGCCGACAGTCAAGATGAGATAGATATAGGCTGTTATCGAATAGGTCTCGAAGAAGCGGAACGAACCGGCGGCATAGACCTTGCCCATCTGGGTGATGTCGGCGACGCCGAGCACCGAGACCAGCGAGGAATCCTTGACCAGAGCGACGAAATCATTACCGAGCGGCGGTAGGATGGTGCGGATCGCCTGTGGGAACACGATCAGCCGGAAGCGTTGCGCCCGGCTCAGCCCGAGTGCCTTCGCCGCTTCGATCTGGCCTTTCTCCACCGCCTGGATGCCGGCGCGGAAAACCTCCGAGATGAAGGCCGAATAGCCGATGGTCAGCGCCATGATGGCGCGCCACAGCAGCGACACGTCGCGCACCAGCAACTCGCCGAACAGGCCGGCGCTTTGTAGCGGCGCGGTCAGCGCGTTCCAGGCAGCGACGAAGGCCGGCGCACCGGCAAAGGCGATCCAGAACAACAGCACCAGGATCGGCACGCCGCGAATGATCTCGACATAGAAGCGGGCGATCTGGCGTAGCCAGCGCGAGCCGGACATTCCCATCAGAGCGATGCCGAGCCCAATGGCTGACGCCAGCACGAAGGCGATCACGGTGACGAAGATGGTGATGCTGATGCCCTTGGCGACGGTGGCGAACACTTGGGCATAGAGGTTGCTGGTGGCGACGAAGACCGCCACCGCGATAGCGATGGTCACTGCCACGACGAGCCACCAGGGGAAGTCGGCTTTTGAGGAAGAGGACGGCGTTGCCATCAAGCGAAGCCGGCAAAGCAGACGTCGGGGCGTGCCAAGGCGTTCAAGCGGAGAGTCAGCGCGAATTCCTGTCCGTCACGCAAGCCTCGCGACAAGGCGAATTACTGCCCCATCTTGTAGTCAAGAAACCACTTCTTGTTGAGCGCATCGAGCGTCCCATCCACCTTGAGCGCGGCGATCGCCGCGTTGACCGGCTTCACCAGGTCCGAACCCTTCGGGAAGATAAAGCCAAAATCCTCGGTGCCGAGTGGCCCGCCGATCAGCTTCAGCTTGCCCTCGGAGGCGTCGACATAGCCCTTGCCGGCGGTGCCGTCGGTCAGCACGACATCGACGTCGCCGGACTTCAGTGCCTGCACCGTCGCGCCGAACGTCTCGAACAGCTTGATGCGCGGGTTCTGCTCATTGCCGTCGAGCACGCTGTAGACGGCGGTGTAGAAGGGTGTGGTGCCGGCCTGCGCGCCGATCAGCCCGTCCTCGAAGGCACCGAAGGTCTTGGCGTCGGTGAAGCGGCTTTCGTCGCCACGCACCAGCATGAACTGTTCGGAGCGCATATAGGGGTCGGAGAAATCGACCTTCTCCTTGCGGTCGTCCTTGATGGTGATGCCGGTCATGCCGATGTTGTACTGGTTGTCGGAAACCGCCTGGATCATCGCGTCCCAGGATGTGTTCTGGTACTCGACCTTGAAATTGAGCCGCTTGGCGATCTCGTTCATCGCGTCATATTCCCAGCCGATCTGCTTGCCGGTCTTGGCGTCGATGAACTGCAGCGGCGGATAGGCGTTTTCGGTCACCACCACCACCTTCTTGCCGCCGAGGTCGGGAAGCGCCTGCGCGAAGGCGGCGACGGGCGCCAGGATGAGGGCAAGCAAGCCGGCCAGCAGCAGTTTCGATTTGGTCATGACACACTCCCCGGAAATAAAAGGACCCGGGCATGGCCGGGCTTGCAGGAAAATCCGGCGCCGACTTTAGCTTTCCGCAAGCGTCATGCAAGACGGTCCGCTGCGTCAGCGCACGCGAAAACGGATTCCGGTGCCTTCAATTCCCGGATTCCAGGACGATCCTTGCGATCCGCCGTCAATCGCGGCCCGCAACGCCGGCTTCACGCAGACCGTCGATCAGTCGGGTCAAGGTGTGATGCAGGGATTTCAACTCGTCGCCATCGAGCGGCGAATGGCACCGCATCGCGGCCGACACCGCCTTGGCGCCCTCGCGCAGCGCCCATCCCTGCTGAGTCGGTTCGACCAGCACCCGGCGTTCGTCGGCGGCATCGCGCCGGCGCGTGACCAGGCCATTGCCTTCCAGGCGCTTGAGCAACGGCGTCAGCGTTGCCGAATCGAGCCCCAGCGCATCGCCGAGGTCGCCGACGGTGCGCGGTGCATGCTCCCACAGTGCCAGCATGGTCAGATATTGCGGATAGGTCAGGCCGAGCGGCTCGAGCAGCGGCCGGTAGAGCCGCGTCATCAGCCCGCTTGCCGAATAGAGCGCGAAGCACAGATGCTGGTCGAGCTTCGGTATCCCGGCGAAATCAGCCGCCGGGACGTCGATGACATCGCTTGTCTGCTTCGTGGTCATGCTGCCATTGCCGGAAGCGCCTTTGCCGAAAGCGCCACTTCGATATTGCCCTTGATGGCGTTGGAATAAGGGCAAACCTGGTGCGCTGCCGATACAAGCGCTTCCGCCGCCGCCTGATCAAGACCTTTCGTTTCCGCCGAAAGCGAAACGCCAAGCACAAATCCGCCCTGCGCATTGCTGTGCAGGCTGACATTGGCCGTCACCGAAGCATCCTGGAGCGGCAGTTTCTGCTTGCCGGCGATGAAACGCATGGCGCTTTCGAAGCAGGCGGCATAGCCGGCGGCGAACAGCTGCTCCGGATTGGTGGCGCCGCCTTTGCCGCCAAGCTCCTTGGGCATGGCAAGGTCGAGGCTGAGCAGGCCATCGTCGCTCTGGACATGGCCGGCGCGGCCGCCCACGGCGCGGGCTTGGGTGGAATACAATGCAGGCATTTCGCTTCTCCATTTAAATAGTACACGATTGTTTAGTACACGATGTAATTGGAGTCAATTGCGGATTCCCTGCCCCACCCTTCTCCGGAAACGAAAAAAGGCGGCCGAAGCCGCCTTTTGAACATGCTTGTCGAAAAACCTTATTCGGCTGTGGCTGCTTCCGCTGCCTTGGCGGCTTCAGCTGCCTCTGCGGCGGCCTTCTTCTCGGCGGCGTCCTGGGCCGCCTTCTCGACGGCCAGAGCCTCGGCGGCTGCCACCTTCTCGGCCTCGATGCGGGCCTTCTCGGCGTTCAGCGCATCGCGCTCCTCGTCGTTCAGCTTGCGAGCGCGCACACCGGTGTTTTCCGAGATACGGGCCGACTTGCCGCGACGATCGCGCAGGTAATAGAGCTTGGCGCGACGCACCTTGCCGCGGCGAACGATCTCGACGCCTTCGACCATCGGCGAGTAGACCGGGAACACGCGCTCGACGCCTTCGCCGTAGGAAATCTTGCGAACGGTGAAGTTCTCCTGGAAGCCGGCGCCGGCGCGGGCGATGACGACGCCTTCATAAGCCTGGACGCGGGTGCGGGTGCCTTCGGTCACGCGGACCAGGACGCGCACGGTGTCGCCGGGCTGGAATTCGGGAAGCTTGCGCTTGGCTTCGATCTTGGCGGCCTGTTCGGCCTCGAGCTGACGGAGGATATCCATCTCAAAAAGTCCACTTCTTGTTCTTCCGACAGTCAGAGCGTCCGACACTCGCCTTGCAGTTCCAATGACCGCTCGGCTATGCCCTTTGTCTCCGAGACATTTGTCTTTGAAACATCGGGCAGGGGCGACTACACCGTCATTGTTGACGGGTCCGGCAGATTCTTTCTGGCCGGTACGGGCGGGCACATACAGCTATTTCGCCGCTTTGTCACGCCTTGGCCGCGCATTTTCTGCTTGCATGGCACCATCGTAATCTTGCCGTGCCGGGTTGCGCCGGTCCTTCAGGCTTCCTAAGCCTGAAATAACACAGTTTTGAGCGGCCGCATTCCATGTCTGTCTTCGACGCCATCCTGCTGTTTCTGGCGGGCTTTCTGTCAGGCGCCGCCAATGCGGTCGCCGGTGGCGGCACCTTCATCACCTTCGGCGCCATGACACTGGTCGGCCTGCCGCCGATCGTCGCCAACGCCACCTCCTCGGTGACGCAATTTCCAGGCTACATCACCTCGACGCTCGCCTACTCGGCCGACATCAGGCATTTCTGGCGCGGCGCGCTGGTGCTCTGCCTGATCTCCGCCATCGGTGCGCTGGCCGGCGCGCTGATCCTGCTGGCGCTCGACAATCCGTCGTTTCGCGCCCTGGTGCCGTGGCTGCTGCTGGCCGCGACGGCCCTGTTTGCCGCCGGCCCCTGGCTGAAGCCGGCGCCAAAACCCGGCCATGAAGCGGCGGTGGGCTCACTCGCCGGCTCGCTGGCGCAGTTCATCACCGCCATCTATGGCGGCTTCTTCGGGGCCGGCATGGGCGTGATGATGCTGGCGACGCTCGGCTTGACGCAAGCCGGCGACTATCACCGGCTGAATGCACTGAAGAACATGCTGGCCATGGTCATCGCCGCTGTCGCGATCGTCGTCTTCGTCTCAGGCGGCGTCGTCGCCTGGCCGCAGGCGATCATCATGATCCCAGGCGGTGCGCTCGGCGGCTATGCCGGCGTCTGGATCGCCAAGCGCGTGCCGCAGAACGCGGTGCGCGGCTTCGTCGTTGCCGTCGGCCTGTTCCTCGCCTTCTACTATTTTGCCAAGGGCTGAGCAGCGGCAAGCAGGTCCGGACGCCTCTCGGCTGTCAGTCTTTCTGACTCCGCCCGCCGCCAGGCGGCGATCTTCTTGTGATTGCCGGAAATCAGCACTTCGGGAATCTCTCGACCTTCAAACTCCTGCGGCCTTGTATAGTGCGGATGTTCGAGCAGGCCGTTCTCGAAACTCTCCTCTTCGCCCGACACAGCGTTGCCCATCACGCCGGGCAACAGCCGCACCACCGCATCGAGCAGCACAAGTGCCGCCGGCTCTCCACCTGAGAGGATGAAATCGCCGATGGAGACTTCCTCTAATCCCCGCGCCTCGATCACCCGCTGGTCGACGCCCTCGAAGCGGCCGCAGACGATAACGGCGCCCGGCCCGGCGGCCAGTTCGCGCACGCGGGCCTGGGTCAGCGGCTTGCCGCGCGGGCTCATCAGCAGACGTGGCCTTGTATCGCCTTCCGGCGAAGCATGGTCGATGGCTTTCGCCAGCACGTCGGCCCGCATCACCATGCCGGCGCCGCCGCCGGCCGGCGTGTCGTCGACGGTGCGATGGCGGTCGGTGGCGAAGTCGCGAATCTGGATCGCCTCCAGCGACCACGTGCCGGCCTCAAGCGCCCGCCCGGCCAACGACAGGCCGAGCGCACCGGGAAACATCTCCGGGTAAAGCGTCAGCACCGAGGCGGAAAAACTCACCGGTTGCCCCCGGCATCGCTCGGTCCGCGCGGCCTGCCCTTCGGATCGAAGTCTTCCTCGCGCGGGCCATCGCCATCCTCGTCCTCGACCAGCCCGGCGGCAGCCGGATCGACGCGGACGAAACCCTCGGCGATCGACACTTGTGGCACCGCGGCCTGCGTGAACGGGATCAGCACGCCCTTGCGCCCGCCCAGCGTCACATCGAGAATGTCGCCGCCGCCGAAATTGTGCACCGCGACGACCTTGCCGAGCGCGGCACCCGTGTCGTCCCGGACTTCGAGGCCGACGAGGTCGGCATGATAGAATTCATCCTCTTCGCCATCGTCCGGCAGCATCGAACGGTCGACGAACAGTTCCGTGCCGGCCAGCGCCTCGGCGGCGTTGCGGTCGGCAACGCCCTTGAAGCGGACCACGACCACGGTGTTGGCGGGCCTGATGTCGATGATCTGGAAGGCGCGGCCGTCCCTGGCGTAGAGCGGCCCATAATCGGCCAACGCCAGCGGTTCACCGGTGAAGGTCTTCACCCTGAGTTCGCCCTTGATGCCGTGAGCGGCGCCGATCACGGCCATCTGGACAGGGTTCTGGGGCTTGCTCATGGCGCGACATCCTTTGGCTTTGCTCTAACGCTCCCCGATTGTCATTTCAATGACGCGCTCTTCACCGCTTCCTAACCCGGCTGCCGGAAAATGGCCGGGCATGCATGAAACGAAGATGGGAAGCACGCCATGCAGGAATTCCTCATCCCGGCCAAACCCGATCTCCAGGCGGCGCGCGAAAGCTGGCTGAAGATGCTCGCGCGAGAACGTCGGCTGTCACCTGCGACGGTGGAAGCCTATGAGCGCGACACCCGCCAGTTCCTGCATTTCCTCACCGGCCATTGCGGCGGCTCGCCCGGCATTTCGGACATCGCCAATCTGCGCCCGGCCGATCTGCGCGGCTTCCTCGCCGCTCGTCGCAACGCCGGTGCCGGTGCCCGCACGCTCGGCCGCGGCCTGGCCGGCATCCGATCGCTGCTGCGTTTCCTCGAGCGGCGCGGCCTTGCCAATGCGGCGGGTGCGGCAGCACTGCGCGCGCCGCGCCAGCCCAAATCGCTGCCCAAGCCGCTGACGGCAAGCGATGCCAAGCACGTCGTTTCCATCGAGGGCCAGTTGGCGGAAGAACCCTGGATCGCGGCCCGCAACGCCGCCGTGCTGACGCTGCTCTACGGCTCCGGCCTGCGCATTTCCGAAGCACTTGGTCTGGCGGGTGCCGATCTGGTGTCGGCGGCCGATACCGTGCTGCGCGTCACCGGCAAGGGCGGCAAGACGCGGCTGGTGCCGGTGCTGCCGGTGGCGCTGCGGGCGATTGCCGAATATCGTCGGCTCTGCCCCTATCATCTCGACCCCAAGGGCCTGTTGTTTCGCGGCGCGCGCGGCGGCCCGCTCAACCCGGCCATCGTCCAACGCGACATGGCCAAGCTGCGCTCGGCGCTCAATCTGCCCGATACCGCAACGCCGCATGCGCTGCGCCATTCCTTCGCCACGCATCTGCTCGGCCGCGGTGGCGACCTACGCACCATCCAGGAGCTGCTCGGCCATGCCAGCCTGTCGACGACGCAGATCTACACCGGCGTCGACACAGCGAGGCTGCTCGAAATCTACGAATCAGCCCATCCACGGGCATGAAGCCTTCAATTTCGCAGCACCAATTAACCGTTTTGCCGCTTTTCGGTTCTAGAAATGGGACCATGAAACGCGTCATAGCCATCGCCGACCGCGCAGCGTCCATATCGCTGAAGCTGCTTGTTGCGCTCAACGTCCTGTTTTTCCTGTCGTTCCTCGCCGTCTTGCTGTTCGCGGCCGGCAGGGCGCATGCCGAAATCCCGACCTGCACCGGTGCCGATATGCTGTCGGCCTTGCAGAAGGACGACCCGGCCGCCTATCGCAAGATCGAAGCGGAAGCCGCCGCGACGCCTAACGGCAAGGGCCTGTTGTGGAAGCTGGAAAAGCCAGGCGAAAAGCCATCCTTCCTGTTCGGCACCATGCACATGACCGACCCGCGCGTCACCACGCTGCCACCGGACGCGCAGAAGGCCTATGACGCCGCCGGCACCATTGTCATCGAAACCACCGACGTGCTCGACAAGCAGAAGATGATGGTCGCGATGCTCAAGGAGCCGGACCTGATGATGTTCACCGATAGCACGACGCTGGCGTCGTTGCTGTCGCCGGACGATGCGGCGGCCATGAACACCGCGCTCGACGCACGCGGCATTCCGCCGGCAACCGTTGCCAAGATGAAGCCGTGGATGCTGTCGGCCATGATGGCATTGCCGGCCTGCGAACTCGCCCGCCAGTCCGGCGGCGCACCGGTGCTCGACGTCAAGCTGGCGGAGGGTGCGAAGGCTGCCGGCAAGCCGGTGGAGGGATTGGAGACGGCTGAAAGCCAGCTGCGCGCCATGGCCTCGCTGCCGCTTGCCTTTCACATGAAGGGTCTCGTCGACACGCTGAAGCTCGGCGACAAGATCAACGACATCAACGAAACCATGATCGTGCTCTACCAGCGCGGCGACACCGGCATGTTCTGGCCGCTGTTTCGTGCGGCGATGCCTGACCAGCAGGACGACCCCGCGGGCTATGCGGCGTTCGAGGAAACCATGATCACCAGCCGCAACAAGGTGATGGTCGAGCATGCCGGGCCGATCCTTGCCAGGGGCAATGCCTTCATGGCGGTCGGGCGCCCTCCACCTTCCCGGCCCCGAAGGCCTGGTCGAGGATTTCCGCAAGGCCGGCTATACCGTCACGCCTGTCGGACTTTAGCTTTACTAGCTTTACTTCGCCAGGATCTGAGCCAGCATCGCCGGAACGACGATCCGGTGAAAGGGCATGATGATCGCGAGATAGGCGCGCCCGAGCCAATTGTGCGTCTTGACGATCGTCGACGCGGCCACTTCCTGCCGGCCCATGCCGAGATCCCTGACTTCGACCAGGAGCCGGAAATCGAGATGCCGGTCGTCCAGGCCAAGCACGACCTTGCCGGGAAACTGGCTGATGAGCGGAAATATCCCGATCCGTCCAGCCGGCAACACGGCAGGTTCCAGGCCCGTCTTCAGCCGGAACGGCCTGACGGCAAGATTGCGCAGCGCCATGAGCCTGCCGACCCAGCGCGGCGTTTGCCCCAAAGCCCGTTCGGCGGCGCCGAGAGCGGTCAATGAAAGACCTTCGGTGACCAGCACATAGCGGTCGGCGAACTGGGCGCCGGCAAGAGCGTCGTGAGGGTTAGGGACAATCTGCGCTGTGGAGTTCATCACGGCAAAATCCTCTGAATCGACCATAGCAGGCGCGTGCCTGGCGCGCTGCGTGGCGAAACGACGCCATTCAAGCTGCGGAAAGGCAGGATTTTCCTTGTTTTTGGCGTTTTCCAACCCTAGCGTGAAACCAGTTCAATGATTGCGCGTTGAATGGTGTTGATTGATATTTTTCATCCACGGAGGACACTTTTATGGCGAACGCACCGAATCCAAACGATCCGTTCAATCCCAACACCACCAACACCACCATCAAGCAGAGCGGCGGTGGCGGTAGTGGCTGGCTGATTGCGCTGGTCGTCGTTATTCTGGCGGTTGTCGCGTATTATGTTTTCGGAAGAAGTGGTGAGCATCCGGCACCAGCCGAGCCGCCGGCGGCCAGCACACCGGCCCCCGCGCCCGCACCGGCAGAACCGATGAAGCCGGCCGAACCAGCGCCTGCACCTGCTCCGGCACCTGCAGAACCGGCGCCGGCCCCGGCACCTGCACCTGCACCGGCCCCAGCGCCTGCGCCAGCACCTGCACCGGCCAACTGATCGGCTCGATATCAAATACGAACGGCCCGCTGAAAAGCGGGCCGTTTTGTTTTTGGGCGATGATCCTTGACCAGGTGCCGATGTTGCGAGCGCCGCACTGTCGACGCTGGCGCCGCCCCTCATCTGCCTGCCGGCATCTTCTCCCCGTAGAACGCGGGGAGAAGGGGGCTGGCCGCAACCTCGGCGCTCTTTCTGCTACGCTGGGCAACTGGCAAAGCCTCGATGCGAGCTTCTTTCTCCCGTCTCTGTACGGGGAGAAATGCCCGGCAGGGCAATGAGGGGCAGCGCGACGCTGGAGGTATTCTTCGCGTGACGGAACAGGAGCGAGCGAAGCGTCGACCCGATGAGCGCCTCTAGAGCGTTTCCTACTTTGAGAGAATCGTAGGATTCCCAAATCAGGCTGTTTGTGATTCAAGATGCAGGCTGGGTTGGAGGCCAGCATCTAATGACGCGAGCGCTTTCAAACGATCTTCGTGAGCGTGTTGTTGAAGCAGTTGGCGCAGGCGAGAATTGCCGTACCGTGGCATCGCGCTTTGGCGTTGCAGTTTCCTCTGTCGTGAAGTGGTCGCAGCGTTATCGAGCGACCGGCTCGGTGGCGCCGGGCAAGATGGGCGGACATCGCAAGCGCATTCTTGAGCCGCATCGGGCCTTCATCGTGGAGCGGATCAATCAGACCTCTGAGCTGAGTTTGCATAGGCTGAAAGACGAGTTGGAAGCGCGCGGGGTCAAGGTCTCGCACAATACGATCTGGATGTTCCTGCGCCGCGAGGGCCTGAGCTTCAAAAAAAACACTGTTCGGCCTTGAGCAGGCCCGCGCTGATATTGCCCGCAGGCGTCAGCGATGGCGGTCCTGGCAGGCGGGTCTCGATCCACAGTGCCTGGTCTTCATCGATGAGACCTGGATCAAGACCAACATGGCTCCGCTGCGCGGTTGGGGGCCGAAGGGCAAGCGGCTGCGCGGATTGGCTCCGCACGGCCATTGGCGCACGTTGACCTTCCTTGGCGCGCTGCGCTGGGATCGGCTCGCGGCACCTTGCGTCTTCGACGGACCGATCAACGGCCAATGCTTCCGGGCCTATGTCGAGCAACAGCTCATCACCGTGCTGAAGCCCGGCGATATCGTCGTCATGGACAATCTGGGAAGCCATAAGTCGGCCGCCATCAGGCAGATGATCAAGGCTGCCGGCGCCAGGCTTTGGTACCTGCCGCCTTACTCTCCGGACCTCAATCCGATTGAGCAGGCCTTCGCCAAGATCAAACACTGGATGCGCCAGGCTCAGAAACGCACTGTCGAGGAAACTTGGCGCCACATCGGCCACCTCGTCGAAACCATCGAGGCAGCCGAATGCAAGAACTACTTCGTAAATGCGGGATACGCTTCCGTCAAAACGTGAAACGCTCTAAATGTGGATCGGCTTGAAGAACGTGGCCAGCGCCGCCTCCTTCACCGCTTCCGACATCGTCGGATGCGCGTGGCAGGTGCGGGCGAGGTCCTCGGACGAGCCGCCGAACTCCATCAGCACCGCTGCCTCGTGGATCATCTCGCCGGCGCCGAAGCCGACGATATGCACGCCGAGCACACGGTCGCTCGTCTTGTCGGCGAGGATCTTCACGAAACCGTCCGTGTGCAGCATGGCGCGCGCCCGGCCATTGGCGCTGAACGGGAATTTCCCGACCTTGTAGTCGATGCCGGCCTTCTTCAGCTCTTCCTCGGTCTTGCCGACCGAGGCGATTTCCGGGCTGGTGTAGACGACGCTGGGAATGACCTCGTAATTCACATGGCCGGCCTGGCCGGCAATGGTTTCCGCCACCGCCACGCCCTCGTCCTCGGCCTTGTGCGCCAGCATCGGCCCGGCGATGACATCACCGATGGCGTAGATGCCGGGGACATTGGTCCTGAGATGGCCATCGGTCTTGACGCGGCCGCGCTCGTCGACCTCTACGCCGGCTTCCTTCAGGCCAAGACTGTCCGCATAGGCGCGGCGGCCGGTGGCGATCAGCACGGCATCGGCCTCGATGGTCTCGGCGGCGCCGCCCTTGACCGGCTCGAAGGTGACTGTCGCACCCTTCTTCGCCTTGGCGACGCCGGTGACCTTGGCACCGAGCTTGAACTCGAAACCCTGTTTCGACAAAAGCCGCTGGAACTGCTTGGAGACCTCGCCGTCCATGCCGCCGAGGATGGTGTCAAGGAATTCGACCACGGTGACCTTGGCGCCGAGCCGCGCCCACACCGAGCCGAGCTCGAGCCCGATGACACCGCCGCCGACCACCACCAGATGGCCAGGTACCTTGTCCAGCGACAATGCGCCGGTCGACGACACGATCACCTTCTCGTCGATATCGACCTTGACGCCGGGAATGCCGGCGACATCCGAGCCGGTGGCGATGACGATGTTCCTGGTCTCGATCTCCTCGACCTTGCCGTCCTCAGAGGTGACCGAGACCTTGCCGGCGGCGATCACCTTGCCGGTGCCGCGGAACGCGTCGATCTTGTTCTTCTTGAACAGGAAGGCGACGCCGTTGACGTTCGACGACACCGTTGCATCCTTGTGCGCCATCATCTTCTTCAGGTTCAGCTTCGGCGCCGGTATCTCAACGCCGAGCGTATCGAAGGAATGGCCGGCCTCGGCGAACATTTCGGAGGCATGGAGCAGCGCCTTGGACGGAATACAGCCGATGTTGAGGCAGGTGCCGCCGAAGGTCGCGTCCTTCTCGACCACCGCAACCTTGAGCCCGAGCTGCGCCGCCTTGATGGCGCAGACATAGCCGCCCGGCCCCGATCCGATGATAACGACGTCATAAGCCATGTTTGTTTCCCTTTGCTTGGCGCTCAGCGGCCGCCGCTTACATTCAGGATCGCGCCTGTCGTATAGGACGCGGCGTCGGATAGAAGATAGAGAACCGCGCCCGCGACTTCATCAGCCGTGCCGGCTCTTTTCATCGGCAGTATGTCGCGGAACCGCTCTATCCTGTCTGGTTGCCCGCCGGAGGCATGAATTTCGGTGTCGATGAGGCCCGGCCGCACCGCATTGACGCGGATGCCCTCCAGCGCCACTTCGCGGGCGAGCCCGATGGTGAAGGTGTCGATGGCGCCCTTGGAGGCGGCATAGTCGACATATTCGCCTGGCGAGCCCAGTGTCGCTGCCGCCGACGAGATGTTGACGATGGATCCGCCCGACCCGCCATGACGGGTCGACATGCGCTTGACCGCCTCGCGGGCGCAGAGGAACGAGCCGACGACATTGACGCGCATCATGCGCTCCAGCCGCGCGACATCCATCTCGTCGACGCGCGCCTTGACGTCGACGATGCCGGCATTGTTGACGAAGGCATCGAGCCGGCCATAGGCGCGGTCGACAGCCTCGAACATGGCCACGATTTCGGCCTCGCTGCCGACATCGCCCTTGACGGCAAAAGCCTCGCCGCCGGCAGCCTTGATCTCGTCGACCAGCGCGTTGGCGGCGTCCTGATTCGCAGCGTAGTTGATCCCCAGTCGGTAGCCGGCCTTCGAGCCGAGCCGACAGATCGCGGCGCCGATGCCGCGGCTGCCACCGGTGACCAGCAGCACCTTTTGCGTCGCGCTCATTCCTGGCATCCCTTCAACGCAAACACATCCCACGGCACTTTCGAAAACCCGCTGCCGCCATAGGCGCTGGACTGCCGCAGCGACGGCCCAAGGTCCGGCAGGATCAGCGTCTTCGGCGCTTCGACGCCTTCGGCCGGCAGCAGTCCGATGCTGCCCTTGTCATCCGCCGTGTAGATGACGCCATGCCAGGGCGTACAGGCGGCAAGCTCCTCGCCGGTGACGTCGCCCTCCGGGCATTTGTGCATCAGCGCGCCGTTCGGCCGCGACACGCCCTCGTTCCACATGACGATGCCGTTGAGCACCACATTGTTGTCGAGGATCATGCGGAAGGTGTTGGTGACGGTCGCCGAGGTGCCGGTCGGGGTAAAATCGATCTCGGCGCCGCTCTGGGCGTCGCCATACACGGCTAGCTCGATCGGACATGCGGCTCTCGCGACCGAACCCGCTACGAGAAAAAACATCGACCCAGCGATAAATCCGATCATGGGAGAAGCGACATTTGTCATCAGTTAGCCCGATCACCTTCTCGGCCATCGGCGTTCTCGAGCACCTCGAAATCGGTCATCAAGACCAGCGGCTCGCCGGCCGCGTCCAGTCCCCAGAAGGAATAATAAATCCCATCACCCAAGCCAGTGTCGAACATGGCTATATTAAGCGGATTTCCATCAAGCGGATTATCGATGCGGAACCTGTCGAACGAGCATGCAACGTCAGCAAGATAGCCGTCGAGCTCCTCCTGATCGGACATCAGAGTGAGAACCGACTTGTCCATGAACGAAGCAACAGCGTCATCGACAATAAATCCAGACTTCCAGGACGACGTACCGCTGTCGCGGGCGAAGGCGGCCAATTCCCACCGCACCGGCAAGCCAGGGCCAAACCGCAACACCGCTGCTGCAACACGGCCTTGCGCCTCAAACAGCGTGATCGGGTAACGTCCCGGCCTGACCTTCCGGATAAACACAGGCCGTTCCAGCCCGGTAATCAGTGGATCGCAAGCGACAATTTCGCCAGTCGGGAGCTCAAGTTCACCAATCGCGGTGACGATGATTTTCCGTTCCGCCATCTCGGCTTCGCTGAGGGCGAATACACCGAGATTGCTGCTCGCCGGCGCCGAATCCCATTCAGTCGATGTCGCCGGCGAAGCAATAGCAGTCGAGGCCGCTCGCCGAAAAACCCGCAGCAGGCGGCCCAGCCTGAACTCAAACCGTTCCAGCCAGCCGCTCATTGCGGATCAGCTCCGATCACAAATCGAGCACCAGCCGTTCCGGATCCTCCAGGCTTTCCTTGACGCGCACCAGGAAAGTCACCGCTTCCTTGCCGTCGACGATGCGGTGATCGTAGCTGAGCGCCAGATACATCATCGGCCGGATCACGATCTGGCCGCCGACCACGACAGGCCGGTCCTGGATCTTGTGCATGCCCAGGATGCCCGACTGCGGCGCGTTGAGGATCGGCGTCGACATCAGCGACCCGTAAACGCCGCCGTTGGAAATCGTGAACGTGCCGCCTTGCATGTCGGCAACCGACAGCTTGCCGTCGCGCGCGGCGATGCCCAGCCGGCCGATGTCCTTCTCGATCTCGGCGATCGACATCTGGTCGGCATTGCGCACGACCGGCACGACGAGGCCCTTTTCGGTGCCGACGGCGACGCCGATATGGGCGTAGTTCTTGAAGATGATGTCGGTGGCGTCGATCTCGGCGTTGACCGAGGGGATTTCCTTCAAGGCGTGGGTGACGGCCTTGGTGAAGAAGCCCATGAAGCCGAGCTTCACGCCGTGCTTCTTCTCGAACACGTCCTTGTACTTGGTCCTGAGCGCCATCACCGCTGACATGTCGACCTCGTTGAAGGTGGTCAGCATGGCTGCGGTCGACTGCGCTTCCTTGAGGCGGCGCGCGATGGTCTGGCGCAATTTGGTCATGCGCACGCGCTCTTCGCGCGAGGCATCGTCGCCCGAGGATGGCGCACGGACAGTGATCGGGGCCGGTGCGGCCTTGGGCGTCTCGGCCGGCTGCGACGGCGCGCCCTTGGAGATGGCGTCGAGCACGTCGCCCTTCAGCACCTGGCCACGCTTGCCGGAACCCGAGAGCTGGTCGACCGAGAGATTGTTTTCGGCGATCAGTTTGGCGGCGGCAGGCGCCGGCGGCATGCTGCGCGGCTCGACCGCGCCGGCATCGCCGGCGATCTTGGCGGTCTCGGCCGCGGCCTGCTTGCCAGTCGATGCCGCATCCGGCGACGAAGCCTGCGATACCGCTTGCGGCTTGGTCGCGGGAGCGGCGGCCGCGCCAGCTGCCGAAATCGACCCCAGCAAAGCGCCGACGCCGACAGTCTCGCCTTCCTTGACGGTGATTTCGCTCAGCGTCCCGGCGGCGGCGGCGGGCACTTCCACCGTCACCTTGTCGGTCTCGAGTTCGACCAGCGGCTCGTCGACGGCGATCGCGTCGCCAACCTTCTTGAACCATTTGCCGATGGTCGCTTCGGTGACGGATTCGCCGAGAGTGGGAACGCGGATTTCGGTAGCCATTGTGCCTGTCCGTTTTCTTTCGGTTCTGTTTTGTCAGTCCGGATCTGTTCTATTCGCCGAGCGCGTCTTCGAGCAAGGCGGCGAGCTGGGCAAGGTGTTTGGACATCAGTCCGGTCGCCGGCGAAGCGGCAGCCGGACGGCCGGTGTAGCGCACCCGTTGATGCTTGGCGTCGATATGCGCCAGCACCCATTCCAGATAGGGGTCGATGAACGACCAGGCGCCCATGTTCTTGGGCTCCTCCTGGCACCAGACCATCTCGGCATTGCGGAAACGCGACAGCTCGGTGATCAGCGCCTTGGCCGGGAACGGATAGAGCTGTTCGACGCGCAGCAGATAGATGTCATTGATGCCGCGCTTCTCGCGCTCCTCATAGAGGTCATAATAGACCTTGCCCGAACACAGCACGACGCGGCGGATCTTCGAATCCTTGGTGAGCTTGATCGCCTGGCCGGAGAGCAGTTGCGCGTCGTCCCAAAGCAGCCGGTGGAACGAGCTTTCGCCCGAAATTTCCGGCAGCGTCGACACCGCCCGCTTGTGGCGCAGCAGCGACTTCGGCGTCATCAGGATCAGCGGCTTGCGGAAGTCGCGCTTCAGCTGCCGGCGCAGGATGTGGAAGTAGTTTGCCGGCGTCGTGCAGTTGGCCACTTGCATGTTGTCTTCGGCGCAAAGCTGCAGGAAGCGTTCGAGCCGGGCCGAGGAATGTTCCGGACCCTGGCCTTCATAGCCATGCGGCAACAGACACACGAGGCCCGACATTCTGAGCCACTTGCGTTCGCCGCTAGAGATGAACTGGTCGAACACCACTTGGGCGCCGTTGGCGAAGTCGCCGAACTGCGCTTCCCACAGCGTCAGCGCCTTCGGCTCGGCAAGACTGTAGCCATATTCGAAACCGAGCACCGCCTCTTCCGACAGCATCGAGTTGATGACTTCGTAGCCCGCTTGAGCGGCAGACAGATTGTTGAGCGGGATGTAGCGGGTCTCGTCGCGCTGGTCGTAGAGCACGGAATGGCGCTGCGAGAAGGTGCCGCGTTCGGAATCCTGCCCCGACAGGCGGATCGGATTGCCGTCGAGCAGGATGGCACCGAAGGCCAGCGCCTCGGCCGTCGACCAGTCGATGCCTTCGCCGGACTCGATCGCCTGGCGGCGGTTCTCGAGGAAGCGGATGATCGTCTTGTGCGCCTCGAAATCCTTCGGCACCTCGGTCAGCTTCTTGCCGATTTCCTTCAGCGTCTTGACCGGCACGGCGGTCTTGCCGCGCCGCTGTTCGTCCTGGTTGTCGGCCGTGCGCAGGCCCGACCAAGCGCCGTCGAGCCAATCGGCCTTGTTGGGCTTGTAGTGCTGGCCGACCTCCCACTCGGATTCCAGATGCGCCCGCCAGTCGGCCTTGAGCTTGTCGAACTCGGCCTGGGTGATGTGCCCCTCGGCAATCAGGCGGTCGGCATAGATCTGCACCGTCGTCTTGTGGGTGCGGATGTTGCGATACATGATCGGCTGGGTGAAGGCCGGTTCGTCGCCCTCATTGTGGCCGAAGCGGCGGTAGCAGAACATGTCGACCACAACCGGCTTGTGGAACTTCATGCGGAATTCGATCGCCACCTTGGTGGCGTGCACCACGGCTTCCGGGTCGTCGCCATTGACGTGGAAGATCGGCGCTTCGATCATCTTGGCGACGTCGGACGGATAGGGCGACGAGCGCGAGAAGCGCGGATTGGTGGTGAAGCCGATCTGGTTGTTGATGATGAAATGCAGCGTGCCGGCGACGCGGTGGCCGCGCAGGCCGGACAGGCCGAGGATTTCGGCAATCACGCCCTGGCCGGCGAAGGCGGCGTCGCCATGCAAGAGCAGCGGCAACACCTTGGCGCGCTCTTCCAGCGGCACGATTTCCTCGCGGCTGCGGCCGAACAGATAATCCTGCTTGGCGCGCGCCTTGCCCATCACCACCGGATCGACGATCTCCAGATGCGAGGGATTGGCGGTCAGCGACAGATGCACCTTGTTGCCGTCGAACTCGCGGTCCGACGAAGCGCCGAGATGGTACTTGACGTCGCCCGAGCCCTCGACCTCGTCGGGTGCCGCCGAGCCGCCCTTGAACTCGTGGAAGATGGCGCGGTGCGGCTTGGCCATCACCTGGGAGAGCACGTTCAGCCGGCCGCGATGCGCCATGCCGAGCACGATCTCCTTCATGCCGAGCTGGCCGCCGCGCTTGACGATCTGCTCCAGCGCCGGGATCAGCGCTTCACTGCCATCGAGGCCGAAGCGCTTGGTGCCCTTGTACTTGACGTCGATGAACTGCTCGAAGCCTTCGGCCTCGACCAGCTTCTGCAGGATCGCCTTCTTGCCGGTGGCGGTGAAGGTGATCTCCTTGTCGGCGCCCTCGATGCGCGCCTGGATCCAGGCCTTTTCCTCGGGATCGGAAATATGCATGAACTCGACGCCGAGCGTCGAGCAATAGGTGCGCGTCAGGATTTCCAGCATCTGCCGGATGCTGCCGAATTCGAGCCCGAGCACATTGTCGAGGAAGATCGGACGGTCGTAATCGGCTTCGGTGAAGCCGTAGTTCTCCGGCGACAGCTCGTTGTAGTCCTCGAGCGGCTTGGCGATGCCGAGCGGGTCGAGATTGGCATGCAGATGGCCGCGCATGCGATAGGCGCGGATCATCATGATGGCGCGCACGGAATCGCGCGTCGCCTGATGCACGTCGGCGTCGGAAAGGACGATGCCGTTGGTGACCGCCTTGTCCTTGACCTTCTTTTCCAGATGCTTCTCGACGATGCCCCAATTGCCGTCGAGCGCCGACACCAGTTCGCCATTGGCCTGCAGCGGCCAGGAGGGCTTTGCCCATGAGGCGCCCTTGGCGTTCTTGCGCACATCGCCGGCATCGTCCTTCAGCCCGGCGAAGAACTCCTGCCATTCGGGATTGACCGAGGCAGGATCGTCCTCATAGGCGGCGTAGAGCGCGTCGATGTAATCGGCATTGCCGCCATAGAGGAAAGAGGTGAGTGAAAACTGGTCGTTGGCCTGATCTTGTCTTGCCATTTTTGTCCGCGGAGCCCGGCTCCGTCTCCTGTTTTGGAGTAGGGCAGTAGGGGAGTAAGGCAGTAGGGAAAGCAGCCGGTTGGCGCCGCTCGTCCCGTTCTTCCTATTCCCCTACTGCCATACTGCCTTATTCCCTTACTGCCTTAACCCTTGATCGCCTCGACCAGGGTCGTGCCCAGCCTTGCCGGCGAGGGCGATACCTTGATACCGGCCGATTCCATCGCCGCGATCTTGTCTTCGGCGCCGCCCTTGCCGCCGGAGATGACCGCGCCCGCATGACCCATGGTGCGGCCGGCCGGCGCCGTGCGCCCGGCGATGAAGCCGGCCATCGGCTTCTTGCGGCCACGCTTGGCTTCGTCCTTGAGGAACTGCGCGGCGTCTTCTTCGGCCGAACCGCCGATCTCGCCGATCATGATGATCGACTTGGTCTCGTCGTCGGCAAGGAACATCTCGAGCACGTCGATGAACTCGGTGCCCTTGACGGGATCGCCGCCAATGCCGACGGCGGTGGTCTGGCCGAGGCCGACATTGGTGGTCTGGAACACAGCCTCATAGGTAAGTGTTCCCGAGCGCGAAACAACGCCGACCGAGCCCTTGCGGAAGATGTTTCCGGGCATGATGCCGATCTTGCATTCATTGGGGGTAAGCACGCCCGGGCAGTTCGGCCCGATCAGCCGCGAGGTCGAGCGGTCGAGCCTGGCCTTGACCTTGATCATGTCCATCACCGGTATGCCTTCGGTGATGCAGATGATCAGCGGGATCTCGGCCTCGATCGCTTCGAGGATGGCTTCGGCGGCGCCCGCCGGCGGCACATAGACGACGGACGCGTTGGCGCCGGTCTTTTCCTTGCCCTCGGCGACCGTGGCGAAGATCGGCAGGTTCTCGCCCTTCGAGCCGGTCCACGTCTCACCACCCTTCTTGGGATGGATGCCGCCGACCATTTTCGTGCCGTGATAGGCCAGCGCCTGCTCGGTATGGAACGTGCCGGTCTTGCCGGTCAGGCCCTGCACCAGCACCTTGGTGTTCTTGTCGACGAGAATGGACATGGGAGCCCTTTTCTAAAAACTGTTGATCGAGGAAGGCTGCGCGGTCACGGTCAGAGCCGCTTCAGATCGGCGACCGTGAGGTCGCTCTTGGCGTTGCCGGTGTTGAGCGTCGTCGCCGGCTCGAACATCAGCACGACAGGTTCTTCGCTGAGCGAGCGCGGGCGATGCTCGACGGCGCGCGGCACGACGATGAACTCGCCGCTGGAGAGCTCCACCGTGCCGTCGCGAAAATCGATGGCGATACGGCCGCGCAGCACGAGGAAGGCTTCGTCCTCATTATCATGCGCGTGCCAGTCGAAGACGTCGCCGAATTTGGCGATCTTGACCTGAGACTCGTTGACGTCGCCGGCAATGTGCGGATCGAAGACCTTCTTGATCTTTTGATCCGCCGCCTCGACCAGGTTTATCTTGTGCGGAGGCACCAGATCAGCCCTTCACCGCCGCCACGATCTTCTTGGCCGCGTCGTCGAGATCATCGGCCGACACGACGTTCAACCCGCTGTCGTTGATGATCTTCTTGCCGAGCTCAGCATTGGTGCCTTCCAGACGCACCACCAGCGGCACTTCCAGCCCGACTTCCTTGACCGCGGCAATGACGCCCTCGGCGATGATGTCGCACTTCATGATGCCGCCGAAGATGTTGATCAGGATGCCTTTGACGGCTGGATCCCTGGTGATGATCTTGAACGCTGCCGTCACCTTCTCCTTGGATGCACCGCCGCCGACATCGAGGAAGTTGGCGGGCTCGGCGCCATAGAGCTTGATGATGTCCATCGTCGCCATGGCAAGGCCGGCGCCATTGACCATGCAGCCGATATTGCCGTCGAGGGCGACATAGGCGAGATCGTATTTCGACGCCTCGATCTCCTTCTCGTCCTCTTCCGTGGTGTCGCGCAGTTCGAGCACATCGGGGTGACGGAACAGCGCGTTGTTGTCGAACGACACTTTTGCGTCGAGCACGCGCAGCCGGCCGTTCTTCATGACGATCAGCGGGTTGACCTCGAGCAGGCTCATGTCCTTCTCGACGAAGGCCTTGTAGAGGATCGGAAACAGCGTATTGCCATCCTTGGCCGCGTCGCCGTCGAGCTTCAGCGCGCCGTTGAGCGCCTTCAGATCGGCTGCCGTGACGCCTTTTTCCGGGTCGATGGCGACAGTGACGATCTTTTCCGGCGTGTCATGAGCGACCGCCTCGATGTCCATGCCACCCTCGGTCGAGACGACGAAGGCGATGCGGCCGACCGAACGGTCGACCAGGATCGACAGATAGAGCTCACGTTCGATGTCGGCGCCGTCCTCGATGTAGAGGCGGTTGACCTGCTTGCCGGCCGGGCCGGTCTGCTTGGTCACCAGCGTGTTGCCCAGCATCTCGTTGGCGTTGGCGACGACATCGGCCACCGACTTGGCCAGCCGCACGCCGCCCTTGGCGTCCGGGCCAAGCTCCTTGAATTTGCCCTTGCCGCGGCCGCCGGCATGGATCTGGCTCTTCACCACATAGAGCGGACCCGGCAGCGCCTTGGCAGCGGCTTCCGCCTCATCAGCCTTGAACACCGGCACACCTTCGGCCACCGGCGCGCCGAAAGACTTCAGCAGCGCCTTGCCCTGATACTCATGGATGTTCATCTGGATTTGCTCCGGTTCACTTCGAGGCGAGTTGCGGCGCGATCTTGACGCAGGCCTCGGTCAGGCCCTGCACCGTCGCCACCGAACTGTCGAACATCTTCTGCTCGCTCTTGTTGAGGTCGATCTCGATGATGCGCTCGACGCCGCCGGCGCCGATCACCACGGGAACGCCGACATAGGTGTTCTTGACGCCATACTGGCCGGAGAGATACGCCGCGCACGGCAGCACGCGCTTCTTGTCCTTGAGATAGGCTTCGGCCATCGAGATCGCCGAGGCGGCCGGCGCATAGTAGGCCGAGCCGGTCTTGAGCAGGCCTACGATCTCGGCGCCGCCGTCGCGAGTGCGCTGCACGATCTGGTCGAGCTTCTCCTTCGAGGTCCAGCCCATCTTGATGAGGTCGGGCAGCGGAATGCCTGACACCGTCGAATAGCGGATCATCGGCACCATGGAATCGCCGTGGCCGCCGAGCACGAAGGCGGTGACGTCCTCGACCGAGACCTTGAATTCCTCGGCCAGGAAATAGCGGAAGCGCGCGCTGTCGAGCACCCCGGCCATGCCGACGACATGGCTCTTGGGCAGGCCGGAAAACTTCTGCAGCGCCCACACCATGGCGTCGAGCGGGTTGGTGATGCAGATGACGAAGGCCTTCGGCGCGTATTTCTTCAGGCCGGCGCCGACCTGTTCCATGACCTTGAGGTTGATGCCCAAGAGATCGTCGCGGCTCATGCCCGGCTTGCGCGGCACGCCGGCGGTGACGATGCAGACATCGGCACCCTCGATGCCGGCATAGTCGTTGATGCCGGTGAGCCTGGAGTCGAAGCCATCGACCGGTGACGACTGCGCGATATCGAGCCCCTTGCCCTGCGGGATGCCCTCGGCAATATCGAACAGCACCACGTCGCCGAGATCCTTGAGGCCGATCATGTGGGCGAGCGTGCCGCCGATCATGCCAGAGCCGATGAGCGCTATCTTGTTGCGTGCCATGTGAGGATGTTTTCCCTTTGTCAGTAACGGCGCCATGCGGCGTCGAGGAAGAGGCCGGAATGCTGCGGGGAAACCGCGAATTTTCGCCGCACCCAATAGCCTTGGTGCGGGATAAATTCAAACGATTATTTCCGGGCCAGCATTTTCAATCGGTTAGAGTGATTGGGATTTACGTAAACGTCAAAGTTTGTAAGCCGACTTGCGGGAATCTACACAATGAGGATGGAGATCGTAAGGCTAGACCCGGGTGATGACGCCCTTGTGATGCCGCACCAAATCTCCCCCCTTGAGGGGGAGATGTCGCCAAAGGCGACAGAGGGGGTCGCCGCGCGTGAAGCGCTGGCGCCATCTGTGCCGCGCCCGGTCGAACCAACCCCCTCTGGCCTGCCGGCCATCTCCCCCTCGAGGGGGGAGATCGATCGTCGCGCCGGTTTCGCCAACCGTCAACGATGCAAGAGGGGAACCTACGTCTCCGAGCCTAAGCCTGCGCCTGCTGGGCTTCCGGCGCCGCCTTCACCTTCTGCCGCTCCGTCCAATCCTCCAGCCAGTCGCGGCTTTGCATCTCGATCAGCCGCGATGCCGTGCGCTCGAACTCGAAGACCTCGACGCCGCGCTTGGCCACATAAAGCTGCGGTGGCGGCGCTTCGGCACTCATCACCAGCCGCACATGATGGTCGTAGAGCGTGTCGATCAGAAGGATAAAGCGCTTGGCCTCGTTGCGCTTGCCTTCGCCAAGCACCGGGACGTGGTCGATGAAGACGGTCGAAAAGCGCCCGGCGATCGCCAGGAAATCGCGGGCGCCGAGCGGCTTTTCGCAGAGATCGGCAAAGGAGAACCGCGCCGCATCGCCCGCCGCACGCGGCACGACCACCTGCCGGCCTTTGAGCGCCAGCGACGTCTGCGCCTGTGGCGTCCCGCGCGTCATGGCTTGCCAGGCCTCGTCGAGCACCCGGTCGGCCGCCGCATCGGCCGGCGTGAGATAGACCGGTGTCCGGGCGAGCTTTTCCAACCGGTAGTCCTTGTCGGCATCGAGCGCCAACACCTGTGCATGCCGCTCCAGAATGCCGATGAACGGCAGGAAAAGCTGGCGGTTCAGCCCGTCGCTGTAAAGATTTTCCGGCGCCACGTTCGAGGTGGCGACCAGCACCACGCCGCTGGCAAACAGCGCCGAAAACAATCTGGACAGGATCATCGCGTCGGCAATGTCGGTGACCGAGAATTCGTCGAAGCACAGCACCCAGGCCTGCTCACCAAGCGCCTTGGCCACCGGCGGGATCGGATCGTCTTCCCTGACGTCGCCATTCTTGCGCGCCAGCCGGTGCTTCTGGATACGGTCCTGCACATCGGCCATGAAGTCGTTGAAGTGGACGCGGCGCTTGCGCCGCACCGGCAGCAAGTCGAAGAACATGTCCATCAACATGGTCTTGCCACGGCCGACGCCGCCATGGATGTAAAGGCCCTTGACGGCCTCATGCCTCTCGCGCTTGCGGGCAAACAGCCAGCCCAGCGCACTCGACTTGTGCGCCAGCCGCTTGGCCGAGATCTCATCGATCAGCCGATCGAGCGCAGCCGCGATCTGCTCCTGTGCCGGATCGCGTTCGATCGCACCGGTTTCCACCAGATGGTCGTAGCGCTGCCTGACGGTCGCATGGGTCTGGAGGCCGTCACGCAGATGCATCGGTCACGTCATTTGTTTTCATGCATGCCGCTTCCCGAAACCGGGGCCACTTCTGCGCGACGTGCATTCGGAAGGACTAGCCTACCTTGTAAGCGAAATCGGCTGGCCGTTGGAAGTCTGGCCGTCGAATTTCGAGCCGCCCGAGGAATAGAGCCGCGCCAGCGCGCCGCCACTCTCGTCATAGAGCGTCAACTGCTTGCCGGCGACATTCCACGACTTGATGCCGTCGATCGGGGCCGGGCAATGCAGCGGCCCGGCGCGGAAGCCGGCGCCGAATTTGGTCTGCGGCGTCGCCACCTTGCAGCTCTGGCCGGCGACGCTGACGTTCCAGACACCGGCGACGCTGGCGGCGGTCACGTCCGACGCACCGGCCGGCGCCGCGCCGTCCGGCGGCAGCGAGGCGACCTGCGTGTTCGCCGGAGCGGTTGGGAATTGCGACGGGTCGGTGGTGCCGGGCGAGGCCGGCGGCGGCAGCTGGTTGCCGGTCACCTTACCGGCGGGCGCGGCCTCCAGCGGTGCAGGCTGCTGATCATCCATCGACGAGAAACGTGAGGTCGAACAGCCGCTCGCAACGAGCGCGGCCAGCGATACGGCCACCAGACCGGTTTTCGAAAAAGTCATTCCAACCTCCGTCGGATCCGGCTGGGGGGAAGCCGTCCGCACAATCTCACCTCCACCAAGATGGAGAAGGTGGCGAAATTTCAACCCGATATGGTTAAAATACGGTTTGCGGCAAGATTTGTTGCAAATTTATCGCAATGGCGATGGCATGGGCCGCTCGTCGCGCGTCGTCCTCGACCCCAGTCGGCACGATTGCTGCCCTGGCATTCGGCGGTCAGAAGCTTGTGTGCGCCGGCGCAGCCCCTATGTCAGGGAGACGAAACCCTGCTGGAGCCGCAAAATTGGCCGCGAGAAAGAGAGCCGCCAATCGCTACTACAGCGGCCCGCCCAGCGACCATTTCGACGGCACATTGTTCTTCAATCCCGACGGCCAGCCGCCCGGCAGTTTCGCCGACCTGCTGAAATGGCAGTTGAATGGCAAGCGCTCGAAATGGCCGGCGACCAATCCAAGCCCCTTTCCGCAGGCAAAGCCGGCCGCGAAGATCGAAGGCGCCGCGCTGGAAGTGACCATGGTCGGCCATTCCACCTTGCTGATCCAGACGGCCGGTCTGAACATCCTCACCGACCCAGTGTGGTCGCTGCGCGCGTCGCCGCTTTCCTTCACGGGGCCAAGACGCATCAATCCACCAGGCATCGCCTTCGCCGACCTGCCGCCGATCGACCTCGTGCTGGTCAACCACAACCACTACGACCATCTCGACCTCGCCACGCTGAAGCGGCTGAAGGCCGGCCACGATCCGCTGGTGCTCACCCCGCTTGGCAACGACGCCATCATCGAAGCCGCCGCGCCCGGCATGCGGCTGTCGGCGCATGACTGGGGCGACAGGGTCGAAGTCGGCAATGGAGTCGCCCTCCATGTCGAGCCGGTGCATCACTGGTCGGCGCGTGGTGCCCGCGACCGGCGCATGGCGCTGTGGGCTGGCTTCGTCATCGAAACGCCTGATAGCAAGCTCTATTTCGCCGGTGACACCGGCTTCCACGATGGCATCAACTACCGACTGATGGCCGAAAAACATGGCGGTTTCCGCTTCGCCATCCTGCCGATCGGCGCCTATGAACCGCGCTGGTTCATGGCGCCGCAGCACCAAAACCCTGGGGAAGCCGTGCAAGGCATGACGCTGTGCAACGCCGCTTTCGCCGCGGGCTGCCACTGGGGCACCTTCCAGCTCACCGACGAACCGATCGACGAGCCGGCGCGGAAATTGACCGAGGTGCTCGAGGATCAAGGTGTCCCGCGCGAGCGCTTTCGCGCCTTGCGGCCCGGCGAGGTCTGGACCGTGCCCGAGATCGGGCGCGGCTGACGTCTGCATCGGCCATTTACGGCCCGGTCATTTTCGCAGATGGTCCGCCCGACAGGAAAAGGGGAATTCAGATGAAATCGATCATGGCAGTTCTGATGGCGTTGGCGATTTCGACGCCGTGCGCTTTAGCAGGCGAAATCAGCGACCGCGCCGCGGAAGCCGAAAAGCTGCTGCAATCGGGTGACGGCGCCGGCGCGCTGGACAAATTCCGCAGCGCCGAGGAAGCCTTTTGGCAAGCGATGCCGCTGGCCGTCCAGAACGTCAAACAGGTCGATACCGCAAGCGGTTTCGGCATCTACAGCGAGCGTGCCAATCACATCTACAAGCCCGGCGAGAAGATCGTGCTGTACATGGAACCCATTGGCTATGGCTACGGCTCGGACGGCCTCGGCAACAGCATGATCGCGCTTTCCGTCGACATCACGGTGGTTTCCGCGGCCGGCGAGACGCTCGGCACGAGCGAGAAGGTCGGCCGTGTTCAGGTCGCCTCCCGCTCGCACAACCGCGAACTGTTCTTCAAGCTGGATCTCTCCCTCGACGGCTTGCCGCCCGGCAAATACCGCTGCGACTTCCTCATGCATGACGAGAATTCGAACAAGACGGCGCCCTTCACCACCGATATCGAGATCGCCGGCTAGATCCTGGCGACGAGCATCGACCTCGCGGCCGACGGAACCCAAACGCGGCCGACGCGTTTTCATGCGGTTTGAAAATCGGTCGGTTTGCGAGGCATTCCATGCTCAAATGGATCATCATTCTCCTGATCGTCGCCGCCGCGGCGAGCCTGCTGGGCATGCCGGCGCTGGCCGGTGCCGCCGCCACCGGCGCGCGCATCCTCATCGGCATTGTTCTGGTCATCTTCCTGCTGGTGGTGCTTGGCATCTTCGCCGTCACGTAAGTCCGGCGCCTTCGCCGTGACCAAGCGGCTGCGCACTGGTAATTCCTGCCCGTTTCCGCCATATAGCGCCAAACGGACACGGAATTTTCGGAGCAATGGCCAGCACTGCCCCTTTCGCCAAGATGAACGGCATCGGCAACGAGATCATCGTTGCCGACATGCGCAGCCGTGCCGATCGGGTGACCGCTGCCGCCGCCATTGCGCTGAACGCCGATGCCGCGACCCGCTTCGATCAGATCATGGCGATCCACGACGCCAGGACGCCGGGCACCGCCTTTTTCATCGACATCTTGAATTCCGACGGAACCGGCGCGCAGGCCTGCGGCAACGGCATGCGCTGTGTCGTCCAGGCGCTCGCCGCCGAGACCGGCCAGAAGACCTTCACCTTCGAGACCGTTGCCGGCATCCTCAACGCGCGCGAACATGCCGACGGGTCGATCTCGGTCGACATGGGCACGCCGCGTTTCGGCTGGCAGGACATTCCGCTGGCCGAGGAATTCCGCGACACCCGCATGATCGAGCTGCAGATCGGCCCGATCGACGCACCGGTGCTGCACTCGCCCTCCGTCGTCTCGATGGGCAATCCGCACGCCATCTTCTGGGTCGACAACGACGTCTGGTCCTATGAGCTCGACCGCTTCGGCCCGCTGCTCGAGAACCACCCGATGTTCCCCGAGCGCGCCAACATAACTATCGCTCAGGTCACCTCGCCGCAGACCATGGTCATCCGCACCTGGGAGCGCGGCGCCGGCCTGACCAAGGCGTGCGGCTCGGCCTCCTGCGCCGCCGTTGTTGCCGCGGCCCGCACCAACCGGACCGGCCGCAGCGTCAATCTGCTGACCCCAGGCGGCGGCACGCTGCATGTCGAATGGCGCGACGACGACCACGTCATCCTCACCGGTGCCGCCGAATGGGAATTTTCCGGCAGCTTCGATCCGTCGACCGGAACATGGGCCCGCGACACCGAAAGCGCGGCCTGATGTCCGCTCTGTCCAAGAGCCCGGTGTCCAGGGGCATCGATGTGGTGACCTTCGGCTGCCGGCTGAACACCTATGAGTCCGAGGTGATGCGGCGCGAGGCTGAAACCGCCGGTCTCGGCGAGCTGGAAGGCGGCGCCGTGATCTTCAACACCTGCGCTGTCACCGGCGAGGCGGTGCGCCAGGCCAAACAGGCGATCCGCAAGGCGCGCCGGGACAACCCACAGGCGCGCATCATCGTCACCGGCTGCGCCGCGCAGACCGAGCCCGAAAAATTCGCCGCCATGGACGAGGTCGATCTCGTGCTTGGCAATGAGGAGAAGCTCAAGGCCAATTCCTATCGCGCGCTGCCGGATTTCGGCATCAACGACACCGAGAAGGCGCGCGTCAACGACATCTTTTCGGTGCGCGAAACCGCAGGCCACATGGTCGACGCCATCGAGGGCCGGGCACGCGCCTTCGTCCAGGTGCAAAATGGCTGCGACCACCGCTGCACCTTCTGCATCATTCCTTACGGCCGCGGCAATTCGCGTTCGGTGCCGATGGGCGCCGTCGTCGAGCAGGTCAAGCGGCTCGCCGGAAACGGCTATGCCGAGATCGTGCTGACCGGCGTCGACATGACCAGTTTCGGCGCCGACCTGCCGGGCGCCCCGAAACTCGGCAAGCTGGTGAAGACCATCCTCAAGCAAGTGCCCGATGTGAAGCGCCTGCGGCTGTCCTCCATCGATTCGATCGAGGCCGACGACGATCTGCTCGACACGATTGCCACCGAGCCGCGGCTGATGCCGCATCTGCATCTGTCGCTGCAGTCGGGCGACGACATGATCCTGAAGCGGATGAAGCGCCGCCATCTGCGCGACCAGTCAATCCGCTTCTGCGAGGATGTGCGCAAGCTGCGCCCCGGCATCGTCTTCGGCGCCGATATCATCGCCGGCTTCCCGACCGAAACCGACGAGATGTTCGAGAACTCGGAGAAAATCGTCGAGGAGTGTGGCCTGACCCATCTCCACGTCTTCCCGTTCAGCCCCCGCGAAGGCACACCCGCCGCGCGCATGCCGCAGCTGCGCCGCGAGGTGGTCAAGCAACGCGCCGCCCGGCTGCGCGTCGCCGGCGAGGCTGCGTATATCAGGCATCTGTCGTCGCTCACTGGTACGCGTCAGTCGATCCTGATCGAACGCGACGGCCTTGGCCGCACCGAGGGTTTTACGCTTGCCGCACTCGGCACGGGCGCACCGGGCGAGATCGTCCAGGCTGACATCACCGGCCATGACGGCGCCCGGCTGATCGCGGCGCCGCTCGCCGTCCGCGCCGCCTGAGAAACGCAAAGCATGGCTGGTTTTTTCAAGAAGATATTTTCGTTCGGCAAGAAAGAGGTGGTCGAGGAGCGGGTCGACGAGACCGCCCCGCTCCCGCCGATCAAATGGGAGGCACTCGATGCGCTGAAGCCGGCGGCCGAGCAGGTCGTTCCGGAGTTCTTGAAGCGCGACGAGCCGCGGCCCGAGGCGGAAACGACGCCGACGGTCGAGCCGGAGGTGGTTCCTGCGCCTCAACCGGCGCCTGTCGAGAAACCGGAGCCCGAGCCGGCTCCGACAATTCCGCCAACGCCTGAGCCGACTGTTCCGTCGGAACCGGAACCGCTACCGGAGCCTGCGCCGAAAGAGGAACCGGCACCCGAGACGCCTGCTGAGCCGCCGGTGCCCGGGGAGATCCCAACACCTCCCGCTGTTCCTGAGCCGCAACCGCAAGAGGTACCACCACCCGTACCGGCCGAGCCGGAGATCGTCCCGTCACGCCCGGAAAAGCAGCCGGAGCCGGCACCGGTCGAAGTGCCGACGCCTGCCGAGGTTCCGGTAGAAACACCAGCGCCGATCGAGGTGCCGACACCGGCGCCGTCCCCTCTTCAGCCGTCTTCAGAGGTCGACGCCGCCCCTCATCCGCCTGCCGGCACCTTCTCCCCGTATAGTGACGGGGAGAAGGAAGAAGTTTCAGCGCCGACGCCCCACCCTCCCCTCGATGGGGAGGGTCGACGCGAAGCGGCGGGGTGGGGTGACAGCGCCGGCGCCAGTCACCCCCACCCCCGAGCTACGCTCGGGACCTCCCCCATCGAGGGGGAGGTAGAGCGCACGTCGCCCGAAGCCCCGCCTGCCGAAATCCAGGTGCCCATTCGCCAGTCGTCGCCTGTTGAAGCACAGCCGGTCATTGCCGAAATCGCGCCCGAACCGCAGGCCATTCCGCAACCTGCTCCAAAACCTGTTCCAGCGCCCGGCAAGGTGACCGTCACCAAGAAGGTCGAGCAGAAGGCCGAGCCGCAGAAGGCGCCGGAGCCGGCGCCGAGGCGTTCATGGTTCCAGCGCATGAAGGATGGGCTTGCCCGCTCGTCCAAGGAACTGACCGGCAACATTGCCGGCGTCTTCACCAAGCGCAAGCTGGACGAAGAGACGCTGCAGGATCTGGAGGATGTGCTGATCCGTGCCGATCTCGGCATGGAAACCGCCTTGCGCGTCACCGATGCGCTGGCCGCCAGCCGCTACGGCAAGGATGTCTCGGACACCGAGGTTCGCGCCATCATGGCGGCCGAGGTGGAAAAGGTGCTGACCCACGTCGCCATGCCGCTGGAGCTCGATCTCTCGCACAAGCCGCATGTCATCCTGGTGGTCGGCGTCAATGGCACCGGCAAGACCACGACCATCGGCAAGCTGGCAGCCAAGCTAACCGATGGCGGCCTGTCGGTGATGCTCGCCGCCGGCGACACGTTCCGCGCTGCCGCGATCGAGCAGTTGAAGATCTGGGGCGAGCGGACGAAATCGCCGGTCATCGCCTCCAAGATCGGCGCCGATGCCGCAGGGCTGGCCTACGATGCCTTCGAGAAGGCCAGGGAAGCCGGCTCGGACGTGCTGATCATCGACACCGCCGGCCGCCTGCAAAACAAGACCGAACTGATGGCCGAGCTCGAAAAGATCGTCCGCGTGCTCGGCAAGCTCGACCCGGAAGCGCCGCATACCGTGCTGCAGACGGTCGATGCCACCACCGGCCAGAACGCGCTCAACCAGGTCGAAATCTTCCGCAACATTGCCGGCGTCAACGGCCTGGTGATGACCAAGCTGGACGGCACGGCACGCGGCGGTATTCTGGTGGCGATCGCGGCAAAGCACAAACTGCCGGTCTATTTCATCGGCGTCGGCGAACAGGTCGACGACCTCGAACCCTTCTCGGCAAGCGAATTCGCCAGGGCGATCGCTGGAGTGGCTTAACAAGCATGTCCCAAAAAGCTGCAGACTTTTTGGATCGGATCATGCGCAAGAAAGAGATTCCATGAACCCACCCATTCTCGAACGCGATCCGTCGGACCCGCAAAAACAGAAGAAGGAAGGCGTCAATCCGCTGCTCAAGCTGGTGCTGGAGCTGGGGCCGTTGATGGTGTTCTTCTTCGCCAATGCGCGCGGCGAATGGCTGGTGCGGAAATTCCCTGCTTTGGCCGAATTCGGCGGCCCGATCTTCGTCGCCACCGGCCTGTTCATGGCCGCCACAGCCATCGCGCTGATCGCCTCATGGCTTTTGATGCGCACCTTGCCGATCATGCCGATGGTGTCCGGCGTCGTCGTCTTCATCTTCGGCGCGCTGACGCTCTATCTGCAGGACGACATCTTCATCAAGATGAAGCCGACCATCGTCAACACGCTGTTTGGCGGCGTGCTGCTCGGCGGCCTCTACTTCGGCAAGTCGCTGCTTGGCTATGTCTTCGATTCAGCCTTCAGCCTCGACGCCGAGGGCTGGCGCAAGCTGACCTTCCGCTGGGGCCTGTTCTTCCTGCTCCTGGCCCTTGCCAATGAAGTGGTGTGGCGGAATTTTTCCACCGACGCCTGGGTTACCTTCAAGGTCTGGGGCATCATGCCGATCACGCTTCTGTTCACCTTCAGCCAGATGCCGCTGATCCTGCGTCATTCTCTCGAGGACAAGACCGCGAAAGAAGAGAAGGCCGGTAAATAGAGCAATTCCAGGAAAAGTGTGAAGCGGTTTCCCCGGGAAAAGCGCGTAGCGCTTTCCCTAGGGAATTGCGTCAAAACAAAGAGGGAGAGGGCCATGGAATTCGTCACCACGCGCGACGAGCTGAGGACGATCTACAAGACGCCACGGCCGACCGACGGCTCGATCCGCAAGGAATTGAAGGTGCTCGACGGCCATTGCCGCTCCTTCATCGGCAAGAGCCCGTTCGTGCTGATCGGCTCGTCCGATGGCGCCGGCAATGCCGACGTGACGCCGAAGGGCGACAAACCGGGCTTCGCCGCCGTGCTCGACGACACCACCATCGCCATCCCCGACCGGCCCGGAAACAACCGGCTCGACACGCTGGAGAACATCCTCGTCAATCCCTCGGTCGGACTGCTCTTCCTCATTCCAGGCATGAACGAGACGCTGCGCGTCAACGGCGAGGCCCGCATCACCGTCGACGCCGCCTTGCGCGAACGGCTTGCCGTCGACGGCAAGGAACCGCAAAGCGTTATCGTGGTCACCGTCAAGGCCACCTACATGCATTGCGCCAAGGCCTTCATGCGTTCGGATCTGTGGAAGCCGGAAACCTGGTACGACCGCGCGACGTTGCCGACGCTCGGCCAGATCCTGCGTGACCAGCTGGCGCTGGCCGATTCGGCCGAGGCGACCGACCGCTGGCTGGACGACAGCTACAAGCAGACGATGTGGTAGGCTTTCGGGACCACGATTCGCCCTGACCGGTTCCACACCTTGCTGAACATTCTTGCCATTTCCGGCAGCCTGCGCGCGGCCTCCACCAATTCGGCGCTGGTCGCCGCACTGGCGCGCAACGCGCCGCCCGGCTGCCGCGTCACCGTCTATGACGGGCTCGGCCGTCTGCCGATCTTCAATCCCGACGACGAGGGCGAGCGGACGCCGCGAGCAGCGTTCGAATTGATCGATGCCGTCACTCAAGCCGACGGCGTTGTCATCTCCTGTCCGGAATATGCCCATGGCGTGCCGGGCGGGCTGAAGAACGCCCTCGACTGGCTGGTCTCACGCGACGCCGCTGTCGAGAAGCCCGCCATGCTGGTGCACGCCTCGCCGCGCTCGCTGTTTGCCCGCGCCGCTCTGGCCGAGATCATGCGGACGATGTCGTTCGCGCTTTGCGACGATGTGCTGGAGATTGCCCTGCTCGGCAAGAAGCCGCCGGAGGTGGAACGCATCCTGGCGGAGGCGGTGAACGTGCTGGCGATACGCAACGCCCTCTCGGCCTTCACCGATTTCATCTGTTCGCGTTGAGCGGCGGTCCGCCACGCCTCCGCCCTACCCCTTGCGCAGCGTCTCGACATCGGTCTTGCCGACATACCAGTCGCGGGCGTTGACCTCCTCGAAGACCACCCAGACATCGTCATTGCCGAGGCCGGTGGCGTCCATGATGGCCGCCGTGACCTTTTTGGCGATATCCGCCTTCTTGCCCGCCGGATCGGCTGATATCACTTCCTTGACGATGCGGATGTTGACGAATGGCATGATGTCCTCCCGGGGATGTTCGTGCTCGCGACCCGCTTCGACGAAACTGTCGAAGCAACCGCCAATGCACTGGTCTCAATAAGTCTTGGCGCCGTTGACCATCAGCCGCACCATGTAGAGCGACGTGGTGCCGGCGATGTAGAGGCAATTCAGCTTGTTGCCGCCGAACACGCAATTGGCGGTGACTTCCGGCACCTTGACCTTGCCGATCAGCGTGCCGTCCGGATCGTAGCAATGGATGCCGTCGGCCGCACTGGTCCAGATGCGTCCGTCCTCGTCGAGCCGGAAGCCGTCGAACAGGCCCGCCGTGCACTCGGCGAAGATTTTTTCGCCAGAAACCTTCTTGCCGCCCTTGCCGACATTGAACACCCGCATATGCGCCGGATTCTGCGCGCCATGCGTGCGGCCAGTGTCGACGACATAGAGCTTGCTCTCGTCGAGCGAGAAGGCGAGCCCGTTGGGCCTGACCATGTCGGTAATGACAGCTTCGACCTCGCCGGTGCCGGGATCGACCCGATAGACATGGCAGGCGCCGATCTCGCTCTCGGCCTTGTCGCCTTCATAGTCGGTATCGATGCCGTAGCTCGGATCGGTGAACCAGATCGAGCCATCCGACTTCACCACCGCGTCGTTGGGTGAGTTCAGCCGCTTGCCCTTCCATTTGGCGGCGATGGTGGTGACCGAGCCGTCGAATTCGGTGCGGCTGACGCGGCGGCCGGAATGCTCGCAGGTGATCAGTCGGCCCTGCCGGTCGACAGTGTTGCCGTTCGAGTTGCCGGATGGCTGACGGAAGACGCTGACATTGCCGTCGGTCTCGTCGTAGCGCAGCATGCGGTTGTTGGGGATATCGGACCAGACGACATAGCGGCCGGCGGCAAACCAGGCCGGTCCTTCCGCCCACTGGCATCCGGTGAACAGCTTCTCGACCTGCGCGTTGCCGTTGAACAGGCGCGCGAAGCGTGGATCGAGAATTTCATAATAGTCTGCGGCCGCCATGCTTTTCCTCCCGGCATCACGTGACAGCGGATCAAGCCAGCCCGCGGGACAGAAGGCAATGTGCGTACGCACAGTGTCATACAAAAAGCGCGGCCAAGACAGATCGCTTGCCAGCTCTGCGCATGACGTCAACGCCGCATTAACCGGCTATGCGCTGGGCGCAATGGTGCATTGCAACATCTTCTTTTTGCAACGCACCATTACTATGTCATGCTTCGTATCGATCAAGGGAGGAAGAAACGGCCGCCGAAATGCGGCGCCAAAAAGGAACCTTGCTATGATCCTCGACAGTCTCATGACCCGCGCTCGCAACAGCATTGCCAAGCGCAAGCACTACAACCGCCTTGTCGCCGAAATCGACAGCTTTTCCAGCCGCGATCTGGCCGACATGCGCGCCGACCGCTCGGAAATGCTCTACCAGGTCCACAAGCAGATCTACGGCTGAGCATTCGGTCAGCCCATCACGTTCGTCATCCTTGGGCGTAGCGACGCGAAGCGGAGCGAAGACCCAAGGATCCATGCCGTGATTTTCGAGCACCACGGCGGTGCAGAATTTGTTTTGCGATGATCCGGGATTTCGCGCGAACAAGCGCGCGTTTCGGACCGCCGCATTTCCTGGTGAATGTCGCGGCATGGATCCTAGGTCTTCGCCGCGTCGCTCCGCTCCTTACTTCGCCCTAGGATTACGAAAGCGAGTGACCGCCTAACCCGGCACCGCCAGCGCCTTGTCTATCTGTGGCAGTAAGAGATCCCTCGCCATCTCGGGCGTCAGCGGACCGACGTGCTTATAGGCGATCCTGCCGTCCTTGCCGATGACGAAGGTTTCCGGCACGCCGTAGACGCCCCAGTCGATCGCCGTGCGGCCAGCTTCGTCGACGCCTATCGCCTGGAACGGATTGCCGAGATCGCCGAGGAACCGGCGGGCATTTTCCGGCCGGTCCTTGTAATTCAGCGCCGCCATGGCGAAGCGCTTGTCCTGCGACAGCGCCAAAAGCACCGGGTGCTCTTCGCGGCATGGCGCGCACCACGATGCGAAGACGTTGACCAGCGTGACCTTGCCGGTAAAGGATTTCGAATCGAGCCCGGGCAGATTGATGCCCTCCAGCGCCGGCAGGTTGGTCTGCGGCGCCGGCAGGCCGATCAGGGCCGACGGCACTTCCGAAACATCGCGCCCCGACAACAGCTGCGACAGGAACAGTCCGGCCAGGCCGAGGAAGATCAACAGGGGCAAAAGTACGATCAGGCGGCGACGTGGCGTCGGCGTTTCCGTTTCGGTGCTCATGGCTTGGTGGCCTTGTCGGATCGACGCCGCACGCCGGCTGCCTCCAGTTCGGCGAGTTCGCGCTTGCGCGCCCGCTGGTCTATCAGAATCCAGCCGATCAGCCCGATCAGCACCACGGCGGTGATGCCATAGGCGGCGGTGACGTAAAGTGCATGCGCGCTCATGCCTGCCGCTCCATCGACATCCTTCTTCCCAACCGGATCCTTCCGCCTCGCTCGATCATGCTTTCCCTTAACGGCGTGCTGGCGGCTTCGCAATCGGCTGCCGCGCCGCGGCTTCCGAACTTATGCGGTCGCGGCGCTGCCGCCCTTGATGTCGCGCAAACCACGCCTGACTCAATCCGTGCCATGGCGCAGCGCCAGCGCCGCCGAGACCGGACCCAGCACGCTAAGAAACAAGGTCAGCGCGGCAAGAATGAGGAAGGGCTGCAGAAACGGATCGGGATTGGCCGTCGCGCCATAGCTCGCCGAAACGCCGAAGATCAGCACCGGGATGGTCAGCGGCAGCACCAGCACCGAGATCAGCAGCCCGCCACGCGGCAACGCCACCGCCACCGCGGCACCGGCGGCACCGATGAAGGTGATGGCCGGCGTGCCGACCAGAAGGGTCAGCGCCGTGGCGCCGATGCCGAGCGGCTCCATGTTCATGAACAGGCCGAGCAAGGGAGCCGCGATGACCAGCGGCAGCACGCTGCCCGCCCAATGCGCCAGGCATTTCGTCAGCACCGTCAGCGCCAGCATATGGCGGTCATTGCCGAGCACCAGCAGATCGAGAGAGCCGTCCTCGCGGTCGGCCTGGAACAACCGGTCGAGCCCGAGCAGGCAGGCCAGCAGCGCACCGATCCACAGGATCGCCGGCCCGATGCGGGCAAGCAGCTTGAGATCCGGCCCGACCCCGAACGGGATGGTGGCGATGACGGCGAGGAAGAAAATAACGCCGGTCAGCGCGCCGCCGCCGGCACGGATGTTGAGGCGGATGTCGCGCAGGAAGAGCGCCCACATTAGGATGCGGTCCCTTGTTGAGGCAGGAGTTCCCCCATCACCAATTCCGCAGCGCCGTCCAACCCAAGCGGCAGATGCGTCGCCGCAACGATCATCCCGCCATCCGCGCAATGTCTCGTCATCAACCCCGCGAACCGCCCTTCCGAAGCCTTGTCCAGCCCCGCCGTCGGCTCGTCGAGCAGCCACAATGGCCGGTGGCTGACCAAAAGCTTGGCGATCGCTGACCGCCGCCGCTGCCCGGTCGACAGATAGCCGAACGGCAGGTGGCCGATGCCGCCCAGTCCGACCGTCTCCAGCGCCTCTTCGAGGCCGAGCTGCCCATCGCCGTTGAAGTCGCGCCAGAAGCGCAGGTTCTCCGCCACGCTGAGCGCCGGCTTCATTGCGTTCTGGTGGCCAAGGTAATGACAGGCCGAGGCAACAGACGGAAACGCTTCGCCGCCACCTTCGATCCTCACGCGGCCTTCCGCCACCGGCAACAGCCCGGCGATGACCCGCAGCAAAGTCGACTTGCCTGATCCGTTCGGCCCGGTGACGACAAGCGCCTGACCGTCTTCCAGGGCAAAACCGATGCCGGAAAACACCGTGTCGCCGCCGCGTTCGCCGCCCAGATTTTCGGCGATCAGCCGCATCCCTAGCCTGCCCTGAAAACCATGTGTCGCGGCAGCTGCCGCATCGCACAAATTTGCTTTCCAACTGTCTAGAACTATTCCAGAAAATTCTCTATATGCGGTGCATCCGTGCCAGCGGTCGGCACGGGAACAGAATTAGCGCCGAACCAGCGCACGCGCCGCCTTGAACGGCTCGGGTTGCTTGGGAACGGACAGCGGAAATGGCCGTACCCGCACCTTTGCGCGTGATTGCATGCCATCGGCGTCCGTTCCCTTTCAGGCTGAACAGACAAGGATCGCACGTGTCAAAATCCCTCGACAGTTTCAATTGCCGCCGCACGCTGACCGCAAGCGGCACCGAGTATGTCTATTTCGACCTCATCGAGGCCGAGAAGAACGGCCTGACCGGCATCGCCCAGCTGCCCTATTCGATGAAGGTGCTGCTGGAGAACCTGCTGCGCAACGAGGACGGCCGCTCCGTCACCAAGGAATCGATCCAGGCGGTGGCCGGCTGGCTGACCGACAAGGGCACCGCCGGCGTCGAGATCGCGTATCGCCCGGCCCGCGTACTGATGCAGGATTTCACCGGCGTTCCGGCCGTGGTCGACCTTGCCGCCATGCGCGACGCCATGGCCTCGCTCGGTGGCGATCCGCAGAAGATCAACCCGCTGGTGCCGGTCGACCTCGTCATCGACCATTCCGTCATCGTCGATGAATTCGGCACGCCGATGGCCTTCGCCCGCAATGTCGAGCTCGAATATGAGCGCAATGAGGAACGCTACAAATTCCTGAAATGGGGCCAGCAGGCGTTCCGCAATTTCCGCGTCGTGCCGCCCGGCACCGGCATCTGCCACCAGGTCAACCTCGAATATCTCGGCCAGGTGGTGTGGACCAACACAGAGGACGGCGAAACCACCGCCTATCCCGACACCTGCGTCGGCACCGATTCGCACACCACCATGATCAACGGCCTTGGCGTGCTCGGCTGGGGCGTCGGCGGCATCGAGGCCGAGGCGGCCATGCTCGGCCAGCCCGTCTCCATGCTTTTGCCGGAAGTCATAGGCTTCCGCCTGACCGGCAAGCTCAAGGAAGGCGTCACCGCCACCGACCTCGTGCTCACCGTCACCCAGATGCTGCGCAAGAAGGGCGTCGTCGGCAAGTTCGTCGAGTTCTTCGGGCCGGGTCTCTCCAACATGACGCTGGCCGACCGCGCCACCATCGGCAACATGGCGCCCGAATATGGCGCCACCTGCGGCTTCTTCCCGGTCGACAACGAAACCATCCGCTACCTCACAATGTCCGGTCGCAGCGAGGACCGCATCGCACTGGTCGAGGCCTATGCCAAGGCGCAAGGCCTGTGGCGCGACACCGGCTCGGCCGACCCTGTCTTCACCGACCTGCTCGAGCTGGAACTTGGCTCCGTCGTGCCGTCGATGGCCGGCCCCAAGCGGCCCGAAGGCCGCGTTGCGCTCGAAGGCATTCCGGAAGGCTTCGCCAAGGCGATGGAGACCGAATACAAGAAGGCCGCCGAGATCCACAAGCGCTACCCCGTCGAAGGCACCGACCATGATCTCGGTCATGGCGATGTCGTCATTGCCGCCATCACCTCCTGCACCAACACCTCGAACCCGAGCGTGCTGATCGGCGCCGGCCTCCTGGCCCGCAACGCCAACCGCCTCGGTTTGAAGCAGAAGCCATGGGTGAAGACCTCGCTGGCACCGGGCAGCCAGGTGGTGGCCGAATATCTCGAAAAATCCGGCCTGCAGAAGGAACTCGACCAGATCGGCTTCAACCTGGTCGGCTTCGGCTGCACCACCTGCATCGGCAATTCCGGCCCGCTGCCGGCGCCGATCTCCAAGACCATCAACGACAAGGGCCTGATCGCTGCCGCGGTGCTCTCCGGCAACCGCAACTTCGAAGGCCGCGTCTCGCCCGACGTGCAGGCGAACTATCTGGCCTCGCCGCCGCTGGTCGTTGCGCATGCGCTGGCCGGCACCGTCACCAAGGACCTCACGACAGAGCCGCTCGGCGAGGACAAGAACGGCAATCCGGTCTACCTCAAGGATATCTGGCCAAGCTCGGCCGAGATCCAGGAGTTCATCGAGAAGAACGTCACCCGCGAGCTGTTCGCCCGCAAATATGCCGACGTCTTCAAGGGTGACGAACACTGGCAGAAGGTCCAGGCACCGGAAGGCCAGACCTATGCCTGGGACGACAATTCGACCTATGTGCAGAACCCGCCCTATTTCGCCGGCATGACCGCTGGTTTCGGCAAGATCGGCGATATCAAGGGCGCCCGCGTGCTTGGCCTGTTCGGCGACAAGATCACCACCGACCACATCTCGCCGGCGGGATCGATCAAGGCGGCCTCACCGGCCGGAAAATACCTCACCGACCACGGCGTCGGCGTCGCCGACTTCAACCAGTACGGCACGCGGCGCGGCAATCACGAGGTCATGATGCGCGGCACCTTCGCCAACATCCGCATCCGCAACCACATGCTGGGCGAGAACGGCCGCGAGGGTGGCTACACCATCCACTACCCGTCGAAGGAAGAGGAATCGATCTACGACGCCGCGATGGAATACAAGAAGGAAGGCGTGCCGCTGGTCATCTTCGCCGGTGTCGAATACGGCAACGGCTCGTCGCGCGACTGGGCGGCCAAGGGAACCAACCTGCTTGGAGTCCGCGCGGTCATCGCCCAGTCCTTCGAGCGCATCCACCGCTCGAACCTGGTCGGCATGGGCGTCATCCCCTTCGTCTTCGAGGACGGCACCTCCTGGGCCTCGCTCAATCTCAAGGGCGACGAGCTGGTCGAGATCGACGGACTGAGCACCATCAAGCCGCGCCAGACGATGATCGCCAAGGTCACCTATGGCGACGGCACGGTGAAGAACGTGCCGATCATCTGCCGCATCGATACGCTGGACGAGCTCGACTACTTCAAGAACGGCGGCATCCTGCAATACGTGCTGCGCGATCTGGCTGCGTAGTAAGGGAATAAGGCAGTAAGGGAGTAGGGAATAGAGCACCCTACTGCCCTACTGCCCTACTGCCCTACTGCCCTGTCTTCGGCGCTCCATACCGCGCCGCTGCCGCCAGAAGCACGCCGAGCATCAGGCCGTTGAAGATGTGCCAGAGGAAGTGCGTGCCGAGCGGAAAGCTGCCGCAGACCAGCGGATCGATCATCCGGCAGATGACGGAGACGACGAAGATCGCCGATCCCGCCAGATTGTACCAGCCGGCGCGATTGCCGCTGGCCGCCACCAGCGCGCCGAAGAAGGCAAGCGCCAGGAACGGCGGCAGATAACCCGTCGTGCCGTTCGACGCCTGGCGCAGCCAGTCCGGCACGGCCAGGGTTATCGCTCCGGCAATCACATAGAAGGCAAGGAAGACGGCGATGGACTTGCCCCATGGCATGCCGAGAAAGCGGCGCAGGTTGAACAGCGTGTAGGCCAGCGTGAAGCCGGCGATCGGCAGCACGTCGGCCCAGACCGTGCCCTTGGTGGCAAACGTGTGGAAGAGCGTCGAGCCGACGCCGATCGCCACCACCCACCAGGCCAGCACTTCGGCGAAGGTGCCGGTGCCCAGCCTTCGCACCTCGCGCACGCCCCACAGGCCGGCGGCGATGAAGGCGAGGTTCGTCAGGGCGTTGACCGGCTCGGACCAGAATTCCGGCCCGGTCCGCTCGCAATAGAGGTCGACCGGCGCCAAAAGAGTTTGCCACATCGTGATTGCTGCCCGAATCGGTTTCTATCCTGAAGCGCAAGCCTTCTCCTAGAGCAATTCCAGGAAAAGCGCATAGCGCTTTCCCTTGGCAATTGCGTCAAGCCAACGAGATAGAGCGTTTCGGTGAAATGGTGAACCGCCCTATCGCGCCGTTGCTGTCGGCTGCACTGGCAAAATTTCACCGCAACGTGACTTCCCGTTGACTTCCGCTTCTGCCACATATTTTAGCAATCAAGATAAAGCCGGCACCACCGGCGGGAATCGGAATGGCCATGGCCTCGCGTAAATCATTGTGGCTAGCAGCCTGTGCGCTGGCCTTCTCGGCGTCTGCCGGCGCCGCCGGCGAGTCCGACAAGCCCCAGCTCGAAAGACCATTGGGCGTGGTCGAGCTGTTCACCAGCCAGGGCTGCAATTCCTGTCCGCCGGCCGATGCGTTGTTCGCCGAACTTGTCGCCAAGGAAGACATCGTCGCGCTCGCCTACCATGTCGACTACTGGGACTATCTCGGCTGGCAGGACACGCTGAGCCGCAAGGAGAACACCGAGCGGCAATATGACTATATGCGCGCCTTCGGCAGCCGCTCCGTCTATACGCCGCAGGCCGTCATCAACGGCCGCGTCCACGTCAACGGCGCCAGCCGCGGCGAGGTCGATGGCGCGCTCGCCCGCATGGCCAAGAATGGCGAAGGCATGCGCGTCGCCATCAAGGTCAGCCGCACCAGCGACCGGGTGATGATCGACGCCGGCGATGCCGGTAGCGGTCCCAGTGACGCCCATGTCGTCATCGTCTATTTCGACCCACCGCAGACGGTCAAGATCGGTGAGGGCGAGAATACCGGCCGCAAGATGACCTACTGGAATGCGGTCACCGGCATCCAGACCGCCGGCATGTGGCACGGCAAGGCGCAGCGCTACGAACTGCCGATGAGCGAGATTGCCAAGAAGGGCGGCTGCGCCGTGCTGCTGCAGTCGGTCGGCAAGGACGGCATGCCAGGTCCCATTCTGGGCGCCGCGTTCATTCACAAGCCGTAACGGGCGTCAGCGTCCCCCCATCTTCGCTAGGACCGCGGATGGGAGAGGCCCCTCATCCGGCCGCTTCGCGGCCACCTTCTCCCCGAGGGGAGAAGAGGTAAGGCGCCGCCGCGATCTCCTCTCCCCTCGGGGAGAGGTCGGATTGTCCCGAATTGCCCCTTCGCAATTCGGTTGGCAATCCGGGTGAGGGGGACGCGACGCTCGCTAAAAAACCGCACTCGACTCACCAGACATGAAAAAACCGACGTCAGCTTGCTTCTGACGTCGGTCATTTAGGTTTTGGGATCGTCGCACCCGGTTCTTCCAAGGAAGAGCCGAGGTTGGTTCGATCCGACGCAGACCCGTGGGCGGGGGGCTTGGGGTTTACGAGCCGGTGCCGGACCGAACCGTCTCAGGCAACGCCGGTAAATTCGTCGGACATTGGGGCATGAGCGCGGATAAAAAAAGGCAGAAATGTGGCGAAGCATCACCAATTCCAACACGGCGTTTCATAAAAGTGACTGGACGTGGCGGAAACAGCGCGGCGCCGCCGTGCTTCGCCGGGTCTTGCAATTCAGCCGCGAACACGCCAACTTTGGTTGGCAAAGATTCATTTTGAAGGATCGAGGCATGACCGATGACAGCGGCGGGATGGGGGATGGGGACGCATCCGCAATATTGATCCCGCTGCACGAGGCGCGACGCGAGCGCCTTGATCAGCCGGTGCGATTCGACCGGCGCGAGCTGGATCAGATCCTCAGGCTCTACGGACGCATGGTCGCCGCCAATGAATGGCGCGACTACGCCATCGATCATCTCACGGACCGCGCTGTGTTTTCCGTGTTCCGCCGGGCCAGCGAAGTGCCGCTGTTCCAGATCGTCAAGGATCCGAAACTGGCCCGCAAGCAGGGCGCCTTTGCCGTCATTGCCGCCGGCGGCCGCATCTTGAAGCGCGGCCAGGAACTTGGCCGCGTGCTTGGGATCTTCGACAGCAAGTTGAAGCTGGTCGAGGCCTGAGCGGGAAAATTGGAATTGGGGAATTGAAGAAATGGAGAGTTGAGGAATTGAAGAGTTGAAGAAAACGGCTCCGCGCCTAGTGTAGCCGTCAGTTCTTCAATTCCTCATTTCCCCAATTCCTCTTAGGTCCCGCGAAATCTCCGCTCCGGCAGAGAGGCCGGATCGGGCGGCGCCGATGCCCCGCCATTCAGCGACAGCTGCATGAACACCGTGTCCAGCCAGCGCCCGTGCTTGTAGCCGGAGCCTTCCAGGCGGCCTGAATGGCGAAAGCCGAGCTTTTCGTGCAATCGCACCGAGGCGCTATCGGGACGGCCATCGCCGATCACCGCGATGACCTGGCGGAAACCCGCGGCCCGCAACGCCTCGATCAGCTGCTGCATCAGCAACAAGCCAACGCCCTGGCCCTTGGCCAAGGGCGCGACATAGACCGAATCCTCGACGATGAAGCGGTAGGCCGGGCGCGGCCGGAAGGCACCGGCATAGGCGTAGCCGAGGACGGCGCCATCCTTCTGCGCCACCAGATAAGGAAATCCGCCGGCCATCAAACTGTCGAAACGGACGCCCATCTCCGCGCGGCTGGGCGGGTCCAGTTCGTAGCTCGCCGTGCCTTGGACCACCGCGTCGGCATAGATGTCCGTGATCCGGTCGAGGTCGGCCGCTGTCGCGGGTCGAATTGTAAGATTGCTCATAATTTATGCATGCCATTTCCTTGCATGCAATAACAGCAAAGCCCGGCACAAAAGGAAAGGGCGGCCGTTGGGCCGCCCTTTCGGAAGTTGATGGTCCAATGCCGCCTTAGCGACGGTCGCCCATGAACTGCAGCAGGAACATGAACAGGTTGATGAAGTCGAGATAGAGCCTCAGGGCACCCATGATCGCCTTGCGGCCGGCGACATCCGAAGCGTCGCCATCGAAATACATCTCCTTGATCTTCTGCGTGTCATAGGCGGTAAGGCCGGCGAAGACCAGCACACCGATCGCCGAGACTGCGAAAGACAGCGCCGACGACTGCAGGAAGATGTTGATCACCGACGCGATGATGATGCCGAACACGCCCATGATCAGGAACGAACCCATCGCCGTCAGGTCGCGCTTGGTTGTGTAACCGAACAGCGACAGCGCGCCGAAAGCGGCAGCGGTGGCAAAGAAGGTCTGCGAGATGCTTGCCGTGGTGTAGACCAGGAAGATCGACGACAGCGACAGGCCGACGAGACCGGCGTAGACCCAGAACGTGGTCTGCGCGGCAGCGACGCTCATCGACTGAATCCTGAACGACAGGAAGAACACGGCGGCCAGCGGCGCCAGCATCACCACCCAGCGCAGCGGCGAGCCGAAGATCGCGTAGCCGAAGGAGGTCAGCATCTCGCCGCTTGGCAGCGTCGCGACAGCCGAAGCCGGATCGGTGGTGGTGGCCAGCATGATCGTGCCGACAGCGGCAAGACCGGTGATGAGGAGGCCAAGCCCCATCAGATTGTAAACCTTGATCATGTAGGCGCGCAGGCCCTGATCGATGTCAGCACCGACGCTGACGCCGGGCACGGCGCGCGTCTGGTAGTTGCGAATGGGATCAGCCATTGTAGTCCTCTATTGCTTCTGCCCCGTCCGGTGTCAGGTCTTTCCGGACCCAGGCGCCGCTGGCAGGGCTCCAGCATGCCTGTGGCGAAATATGATGGTTATTCGCGTCAAGAACAAGACCGTAACCGGATGTAACGGTTCGTGAGACAACGAAGTGCCGATTCCTCGGCTTTCCCGACGGCATTCTTACCAAGATTTAATCCGAGCCAAGATCCGGGACGACCGTTGCGGACCTGAGATTACAGGTTGCGCAGCACGGGTGCCGCCTTCTGGCCGAGCACCCGCCAGGTGCCGGCGAGACCAATGCCGACCGTGATCACCAGTGAGAACAGAATGGTCGCCACCGCCACCTCGGGCATGAAATGCGACGGCAATGTCATGATGCGCGCGACGACGAACCAGGCAGCGGCACTGCCTGCCGCCAGCGCGAAGATCGCGGTGGCGAGCCCGATCAGCATGTATTCGAGCGAGAAGGCCGCGATCAGCGTCCTGCGCGTCGCGCCAAGCGTCTTCAGCACCACCGCATCATGGATCCGTGCCCGGTTGCCGGCGGCAAGCGCGCCGGCCAGCACCAGCACAGAAGCGATCAGCGCCACGCCGGCCGCCCCCCGGATCGCCGTGCCGAGCTGCCCGACCAGCCGGTTGACCACATCGAGCGCATCCTTGACCCGGACCGACGTCACCGCCGGGAAGGCACGGGTGACGGCGTTGAGGATGCGGGCATCGTCCGCCGTCGAGGCATTCTTTTCGGTCAGCGTCGCCATCCAGCCATGCGGGGCGCCTGCGAATGTGTTGGGCGAGAACACCATGACGAAATTGATGCCCATCGTCTCCCATTCGACCTGACGGAAATTGGCGATCCTGGCCGTGACATTGCGGCCGAGCACATTGACGGTGATGGTGTCGCCGAGCTTCAGCCCGATCTCCTTGCCTTCTTGCGCCGAAAACGAGACCAGCGGCTCGCCGCTATATTTCTCCGGCCACCAGTTGCCCTCGGTCAGCGTCGCGTTCTCCGGCTGCCTGGCGTCATAGGTCAGGCCGCGATCGCCCTTCAGCACCCAGGCGCCTTCCGCCGGCACCTTCACCTTGTCGACATCGACCCCGTTCAGCGCCATCACCCGGCCGCGCAGCATCGGCACCTTGACCAGCGCTCCCTGCGGTGCCTCCTTGCCGATCAGCGCCGAGAAGGGAGCGACATCGCTGCTCTGGATGTCGACGAAGAAGAAGTTCGGCGCCCGCTCCGGCAGGCTGCCGGAGATCTGGCGTCGCAGATTGCCGTCGATCAGCGCCAGCGTCACCAGCAGCGTCAGCCCGAGCCCCAGCGACAACACCACCGATGGCGTCAGCGCGCCTGGCCGATGGATGTTGCCGACAGCGAGCCGCAGCGCCACGAAGCGCACACGCGGGCTCTTCCTGGCCACCCATTGCACCAGCGCGCCGACCAGGCGCAGCACCAGGAAGGCGAAGATGGTGGCGCCGACGAAGATCGAGGCGATGCGCTGGTCGCCCGAGAACAGAATGGCCAGCGCCGCCAGCAGGAGCGCGATGCCGACAGCCGCCGCGACATAGACGGGACGCGGGAAGCCGCGGCCTTCCAGCCCCATCTCGCGAAACAGCGCGGTGGCCGGTACGTCACGGGCGCGGCCGAGCGGCAGCAGCGCGAAGGCCAGCGTCACCAGCAGGCCGAACAGCGCCGCCATGCCGAGCGCGCCGGGATAGAAACCGCCTGCCGCCGGCACCGGAATAACGGACTGAAGTGCGGCACTCGCAGCGAACGGCATCAGCGCGCCCATCACCAGGCCAAGCACGATGCCGAGGGCGGCAATGATCAGGATCTGTACGAGATAGACGGCAAAGACGAAGCCGCCCGAAGCGCCCAGGCTCTTGAAGGTGGCGATGACGCCGCGCTTGCCGTCGAGATAGGCGCGCACCGCATTGGCGACGCCGACGCCGCCGACCACCAGCGCCGTCAGCCCGACCAGGGTCAGGAACTGCGAGAAGCGTTCGATGTTGGACGACAGCGCCGGAGCCGCATTGCTGCGCGTGCGGATCGACCAGCCGGCCTCGGGAAAATCCTTGGCCGCCTGATCCTGGATGGCCTTGAGCCGCGCCTCGTCGGCGTCTGCCGGCAGCCGGATCTTGTAGGCATTTTCGACCAGGCTGCCCGGCTGGACCAGCCCGGTGGCCGCCAACCCTTCGGTCGAGATCATCAGCCTTGGCGCGAAGCCGAAACCGTCGGACACGGCGTCCGGTTCGGTCATCAGCCTGGCGCGCAGTTCGAAGGTGGCGGTGCCGAGCTTCAGCCGGTCGCCGAGCTTGAGATGCAGCCGCTCGAACAGCAGATCGGGCGCTGCCGCACCGAAGACGCCGAACTCTTCGCCAAACAGTTCCTGCTTCGACAGTGCCGGCTCGGTCTCCAGCGCGCCATAGAGCGGATAGACATGGTCGACCGCCTTGGCCTCGACCAGCGCCTGGTCGGTTCCGTCGGCGAGACGCGCCATCGAACGCATGCTGGCGGTTCTGGAAATCTCGCCCAGCCCATCAAAGAAACCCCTTTCGGCCTGGCTGGCGTCACGCTGGTTGATCTGGAAGCGAAGATCGCCGCCAAGCAGCGTCTGGCCCTGATTGGCGACACCGGCGGTGATCGAACGCGCCACCGAGTTGACGCCGCCGATGGCCGCGACGCCGAGCGCGATGCAGGCGAGGAAGATGAGGAAGCCGGACAAGCCGCCGCGCATCTCGCGCAGCGAAAAGCGGACCGCAAGCTTCAGCGTCTGCGACAATGGCATCAGGCCGTCACCTTGACGGGCGCCGGCGCTTCGATCCGTCCCGACCGCATCGAAACCTGGCGCGAACAGCGTGCCGCAAGGGCCGGATCATGGGTGACCAGCACCAGCGTCATGCCGCGCTCGGCCGCCTTGGCAAACAAAAGGTCGGCGACCTGCCGCCCGGTCGCCTGGTCGAGATTGCCGGTCGGCTCGTCGGCGATCAGAATGCGCGGCGACGGCGCCAGCGCCCGGGCGATCGCCACGCGCTGCTGTTCGCCGCCCGACAATTCGCCGGGATAGTGGGTGACGCGGTCGCTGAGGCCAACCGCCGCCAGCTCGCGCGCCGCCACCGAAAACGGATCTGCGTGGCCGGCCAGCTCCAGCGGCACCGCGACATTTTCGAGCGCCGTCATGTTGGGGATGAGATGAAAGGACTGGAACACGATGCCAATGTTTCGGCCCCGAAACGAGGCAATCTGGTCTTCGCTTTTGCCGTTTAGCAGCTCGCCGGCGATTCGGACCGTACCCGAATCGACCCTTTCCAGCCCTGCCAGGACCATAAGCAATGTCGACTTGCCGGAGCCCGAGGGCCCGACGATGCCGGTCGCCTCGCCAGCCGCCACATCGAGGCTGACGCTCTTCAGCACATGGACGGAGGAAGCTCCTTCGCCGAGGGTCAGGGATACGTCTTTCAGCGCAATGACGGCTTCTGTCAAAATGAAAGCGTCCTATATGAAGGATGAGGGCTCTGCTTGCCGGATGCCGTCGGATGAATTCCTCGGGGTATATGGGGCCTGCCGCATGTCTTTCAAACGCCTGATTGCCGCAGGCTTCATGGTTTTCCTCGCCACTTGCGGCGCCATGTCGTCGGCGGGTGCCGAGCCGTTCAAGATCGTCGGCTTCGGCGACAGCCTGACGGCGGGCTATGGCCTTGGGCCGGACCAGGGCTTTACCGACAGGTTGCAGGCCGCCCTTCGCGCCAAAGGCCATGATGTGACGGTCGCCAATGCCGGTGTTTCCGGCGACACGACGAGCGGCGGTCTGGCGCGGCTCGACTGGTCGGTGCCGGACGGCACGCAACTGGTCATCCTCGAGCTCGGCGCCAACGACATGCTGCGCGGCGTCTCGCCCGACATCACCAAAAAGAACCTCGACGAGATGCTGGGCAGACTGAAGGAGCGCAAGATTGCCGTGCTTTTGGCCGGCATGCGCGCCGCGCCCAATCTCGGCGCCGACTACCAGGGCGCCTTCGACGCCATCTTTCCGGACCTGGCCGGCAAATATGGCGTTGCGCTCTACCCGTTCTTTCTCGACGGCGTCGCCGGCCAGCCCGGCATGCAGCTCGAGGACGGCCTGCATCCGAGCCCGCAGGGCGTCGACCAGATGGTCGAACGCATCCTGCCCACCGTCGAGAAGGCCATCGCGGCGGTGCCGGGCGGTTCTTAAGGCGGGACTGGAGCTGTTTCCGTTGGGGAAGCTTTTTAACAAGGACTGTGACCAACAAACCTCTTGCCCCGTTTGATTATCGATGATTCGCTATGGGTACAGTTCGATTCGAGGAAGGGAGGCTCTTCATGCCGCGTCTTTTCACCGCCCTCGAAATACCGCGTGACGCCGCCCTTTCGCTGTCCCTGCTGCGGGGCGGCCTGCCAGGCGCCCGCTGGATCGACGTCGAAAACTATCATCTGACGCTGCGTTTCATCGGCGACGTCCCGGGCCATGTCGCCGACGAGATCGCCAACGCACTCGACCGGGTCCATCGCCCCTCCTTCTCGCTGGCGCTGTCCGGCGTCGGTGCTTTCGGCCAGAAGAAGCCGCACGCCGTATGGGCAGGCGCTTCCGCCTCATCAGATCTTGCCGCCCTTCAGGGCGAGATCGACCGCATCTGCCAGCGGCTCGGCATCCCCGCCGACCCGCGCAAGTTCATGCCGCATGTCACACTTGCAAGGCTACGCAATTCGACCCCGCTGGACGTCGCCCAATATCTGTCGGCACGTGGCAATTTCTCGACGCTGCCGTTTCGCATCGGCCGTTTCGTGTTGATGTCGTCGCGCGATTCGGTCGGCGGCGGCCCCTACATCGTCGAGGAAGCCTGGCCGCTGTCGGGCACGGACGCCCGTGCCTCCAGCCTTGTCGCCAGCGCCTCCGACGCCTCGCGGATCATGCGGTAGACCGAAGCGAAGGCTTCCGCTCCGTCATAATAGGGGTCCGGCACGTCATCTGCCTTGCCGTGCGCGAATTCCAGGAACAGGTGCACCCGGTCACGCATGGCTGCTGGCGCCAGCGCTTTCAGGTCGGCGACATTCGACCGGTCCATGCCGAGGATCAGGTCAAAACGGGAGAAATCCTGCGGCGTGACCTTGCGCGCCTTCTGCCCGGAAATGTCGACGCCGTGGCGCACCGCCACCGCGATCGAGCGCGGATCGGGGGCGGAGCCGACCTCCCAGCCACTGGTTGCCGCAGAATCGAGCAGGATATTCCGGCCCGTCCCGCGCTCCGCCAGGACGGCCCGAAGGACGCCTTCCGCCAATGGCGACCGGCAGATGTTGCCGAGGCAGACGAAGAGAATGGAATTTATGCGCTTCGCGCTCATCGATCCGGATTTGTTTTTGTGCATGTCGTTATCCCAAAACCGCAACGCACTTTTGGGCGACATGCACTATGGTGAGAGTCATTTTGGAAATAGCACGGGAAGCTGACATGACGAGAGAGAAACTGGGCAAGGACGCAATCGCCGCAGCACTGGTCGGGCTCGAAGGCTGGGCACCGGCGGCCGACGGCGCGTCCATCAAGCGCACATTCACCTTCGCGAATTTCCCCGAGGCTTTCGCCTTCATGACTCGCGTCGCGCTTGCCGCCGAGAAGATGGACCACCATCCCGACTGGTCGAATGTCTACAAGACCGTCGACGTGACGCTGAACACCCACGATGCCGGCGGCGTCACCGCGCTCGATATCGATCTGGCGAAGAAGATGAACCGCTTTGCCGGCGGCTGACGCCGGTACCGACCAGGCATCGCCCCGGGTGTTGCGACGTCCACGATAGGGCAGCAGACCCAAATCGGCGCCGGCATCTTGTAGCCGGGGTCCGGTTTCACCACATTTTCGCTCGCGGGCATGCGCCGGGATGCGCATGGGCCCTGCAAGGAGAAACTGATGGCGCAACAATCCGGTTTTGATTTCTTCGGCTTTGGCGGCAAGCTCGGCGACGAGAACGAAGTGCGCGAGAAATTCTGGCGCACGGCAAAGAAGGCCGCGCGGCAGATCCCCTTCATGGAAGAGGTCGTGGCCGCCTATTACTGCGCCATGGACAAGAAAACGCCGATACGCGCCAAGGGCATCCTGCTGGCCGCGCTCGGCTATTTCGTGCTGCCGGTGGATGTCATCCCCGACTTCGTCTTCGGACTTGGCTTCACCGACGATATCGCCGTGCTCACCGCCGCGATCACCGCCGTCAGCGCCCACATCACCCCGGCGCACCGGCAGGCCGCCAAGGACGCCATCGCCGACAAGGGCTGAACACGCCCGCGAACGCCGTTGAAGCCGGCTTTCGGCGGCAGCGCAAAAAGTCAAACTCTTGCCGCTTTCGTGGCCTCCAAGTCGCCAAAGGGACGTCGCGCCACCCGCTGAGAGGGCGGCGGCGCGGGAATGGCGGCGGTTTCCTCGGGTGAGGGTCCTTTTCTCAAAGGAAATTCACCGTTTGGTAACCCAGATTAAATCAAAATGAAGCGACGGGCAGGACGCCAAGCCGGCCTGCCTTCGCACCAGTTGGAATACGGGAAAAGCGATGCGCGGATTGATTGCACTAGTTTCGAGCCTGGTCCTGGTGGCCGTGGCGGCGCCGGCACTGGCGCAGTCGGCGACCAAGATCGGCCAGCACAATGCCTGGGGCACCTACAGCTACCAGGCATCGGGCGGCAAGGTCTGCTATGTCCTGACCGTGCCGACCGACAAGCAGCCGCCGACGCTCGATCATGGCGACATGTTCTTCTTCGTCAGCCAGCGGCCCGGCCAACAAGTGTCCTACGAGCCGCAATTCATCGCCGGCTACAATTTCCAGGAAGGCTCCAAGGCCACCGTCACCATCGACAAGAAGACCTTCTCGATGTTCACGCGCGGCAAGTCGGCCTGGGTCGAGAATGCCGCCGAGGAGCCGGTGCTGATCGCCGCCATGAAGACCGGCACCGACATGAAGGTGACGGCGAAGTCCGGCCGCGGCAACCCGACCAGCTATGTGTTCTCGCTGAAGGGCATTTCGGCGGCGCTGACATCGATCGCCAAGTGCAAATAGGCAAAGCTTCGTTTTGAGGAACTGGCCGGGCCACAAAGCCCGGCCTTTGCTTTTCAGCCTTGGCTCGATCTGCGAGCATGAAAACTCAGCCAAGCGGCAATCAGGGCGGAAGCATGGCTTCGGCGAAAGGTCGACCCCCACTCCGTCGAGCTTCGCTCGACACCTCTCCCCCGATCGACGGGGGAGAGGAAAGGCGCGAGTTCACCGACCTTGGCTCCCTTCCTCTCCCTCCGGAGGGGGGAGAGGTGGCGCTGCGAAGCAGCGACGGAGTGGGGGAAGCCGCTCGTCAATCGCGCCGCCGCCGCAGGACAGGCACAAACCTGCAGAGGGGGAGAAATGCCCGGCAGGGCGATGAGGGGCGGCGCCGACGTTCCACGGCGATCGTAGATCGTAAAGTCGCCCCCGCATGACTCTGCCCTCAACCTGTGCTATGCGCCGCGCTTCCTTTCCGGCACGATGCGTGAAATCGGCCGCAAACCGCTTATATCAGTGCAACCATGACCCTTTCATTCGATCTTACCATTGACGGCGCCCGTGATGCGTTGCGCGCCCGCGCGGCACAGGCCGAAAAGCCGTCGCTGATCGGCCTGACGCGGGTCGAACTCGCCGAGGCTCTGGTTGCATCAGGCACCGTGCCCGAGCGCCAGGCCAAGATGCGTGCCCAGCAACTCTGGCACTGGATGTATGTGCGCGGCGTCTCCGACTTCGCCGGCATGTTCAACATCTCCAAGGATCTGCGCGCCGAACTCGACAAGCATTTCACCGTTGCCAGGCCCGAAATCGTCGAGGAGCAGATCTCCTCCGACGGCACGCGCAAATGGCTGTTCCGCTTTCCGCCGCGCGGCGCCGGCCGGCCGGTGGAGATCGAGACCGTCTATATTCCCGAGGAAGGCCGCGGCACGCTGTGCATCTCCTCGCAGGTTGGCTGCACCCTGACCTGCTCGTTCTGCCACACCGGCACGCAGAAGCTGGTCCGCAACCTGACGGCCGAGGAGATCCTTGCCCAGCTGCTCACCGCCCGCGACCGGCTCGGCGATTTCCCCGACCGCGACACGCCGGACGGCGCCATCGTGCCGGCCGAGGGCCGCAAAGTGTCCAACATCGTCATGATGGGCATGGGCGAGCCGCTCTACAATTTCGAGGCGGTGAAGAAGGCGCTGCTGATAGCCTCCGACGGCGATGGTCTTTCCTTGTCGAAGAGGCGCATCACGCTGTCGACCTCCGGTGTCGTGCCGGAAATCTTCCGCACCGGCGAGGAGATCGGCGTCATGCTGGCGATCTCGCTGCACGCCACCAATGATGATCTGCGCGACCTTCTGGTGCCGATCAACAAGAAGTATCCGCTGAAAGAGCTGATCGCCGCCTGCCGTGCCTATCCCGGCCTGTCGAACGCCAAGCGCATCACCTTCGAATATGTGATGCTGAAGGACGTCAACGATTCCATCGAGGACGCCAAGGGCCTGATCAAGCTGCTCAAGGGCATTCCGGCCAAGATCAATTTGATCCCGTTCAACCCATGGCCGGGCACCAACTACCAGTGCTCGGACTGGGAGACGATCGAGAAATTCGCCGACTACATCAACAATGCCGGCTATGCCTCGCCGATCCGCACGCCGCGCGGCCGCGACATCCTCGCCGCCTGCGGCCAGCTCAAGTCGGATTCCGAGCGCATGCGCAAGGTCGACCGGCTGGCCCTGGAGGCCATGATGATCGCGGGGCACGGCGAGGCGTGAGCCGCCGCGTCGCCTGGCTGAAGCGCCTCGCCGTGATGGCCGTCGGTTATATCGCCGGTGTGCTGACCTCGATCCTGGTCCCTGTGCTGCTGATCGCGCTTCTGGAAGGCATCGAGGACGGGAACTGGTCCATCATCTTCGCCTTCGACTGGTTGGGCTCCTTCCCGCTCGCCGTGTTGACCGTGATGATCGGCGCGCTGTTGATCGTCGGCCCCGCGCTCCTTGTCGCTGAATGGTTTTCGCTTCGGGGATGGTTCTACTTTGCCGCCACGGGTGCGATCACCTCGACGGCGTTTGGCGTGTCCCTCCCGCGCTCCGCCGGCAGCTTTGTTTTCAATCCGGGCTATCTCGGTTTTCTGGCCACGGCCGGCATTGCCGCCGGTTCGGTCTACTGGCTTCTGGCCGGACGCAAATCTGGCATGCGCCGGGATTTGGGCCGAGATCTGGGATGACCCGTCTCGTCGGCTACCTAGTCCGTTTCACCGTCATCCTGTTCGGCTATGCCGTCGCCTCATTGGCAGCGAGCGCCTTCCTCAATGTCCTGTTCCTGGCATCGCTGGGCTACGCGCCGGAGCAGGCGCACCCGACGGCGACGGCTTCGCTCTATTTCTCAATTCCCTTCGTCGCCCTGTTCGTCGCCTATTTCGCCCTGGTGCCGGCCTCTGTTGTCATCCTGGTTGCCGAAATCCTCGGCCGGCGCGACTGGCTGTTCTATGCGCTGGCGGGCGCGGTGGTCGCGGCCGTCTTCCTCGGCCTTGTCGACCACAACGGTGACACCACCTTCGCGGTCAGGGACACCAGCGCCATCATGGCGGTGATCGGCAGCGGCATGGTCGGCGGCATCTTCTACTGGCTCAGCGCCGGGCGCTGGGCCGGAAGCTGGTGGCAGGGCGAGCCAGGATCCGAAGAGGATGGTCGAACAGGATGACGGCCCCTACTTCGCATGCGCCGTCAGGATCTTGAGCGCGAAGGCCGAGAACACGCCGGCAAAGAGATAGTCGACCACCCGCGTCACGCGCGGGCTGGCCTTCATTGCCGCCGAGAACTTTTCCGCCGCCAGCACCATCGGCACGGTCACCGGGATCGACAGCACGATGAACATGAGCCCAAGGAAAAACAGCTTTCCCGGAGCGCTCGGATCATGCGCGGACACGAACTGCGGCAGGAAGGTCATGAAGAACAGGATAATCTTCGGGTTGAGCAGATTGACGCCGAGGCCCGCCGCCCAGCTGCGCAACAGCGAAATCTCAGGTCCCGTTTTCTTCTCCGGCGAAAAGGCTGAGCCCCTGGTGATCGCCTGCCAGGCCAGGAAGACGAGATAACCGGCGCCAAAAATCTTCAGCACGAAGAAGGCCATCGGCGAAGCGACGATCAGCGCCGAGACACCGACCACCACCAGCGTGGTGTGGATCAGCGTGCCGCACAGCGCGCCGGCCATCGAGGCAAAGCCGGTGGCGCGGCCCTGGCTCAGCGTGCGCGAGACGAACAAGGTCATGTCCGGCCCCGGCGTGATCGCCAGGATCACGGTGGCGATGGCGAACTGGATCAGCGTGGTGGTGTCTGGAATGAACGACATGGGCGGTTCCTGGTCGGGAGAGCCGGACCTTTCTGCCATTCTTGTCGTTCGTCAAGGCCCCGCGAAACTTCTTCCCGCCCGAACGAAGGCAATTCTATTCAAGAGGAAACGGCCCTCTAAGCTTGTCTTTCGACCACCGTTCTATATAATTTAGTTTGGAAATCGGGTTTCGGGGGAAATTCCATGAAGAACAGGCAGAAGAGGTTGCTTATTTCTGCCGCCTGGATCTTGCTGCTCTTTCTAATCCTGTTTCCGAATGCATCCTATTCCGATCCGGATATCAATTATCACCCGATATGCGGCGCGGTGGATAAAGCCGGTTGCGTCCCCTTTGCGGCCTATGTGCAGCACAGGGACAAATGCGATGGCCCTGAGAGGGATCGATGTTTTGGCGTCGGCAATGACGGCTGGGACACTCTTCGCATGGATGCCTGGCGAAACAACAGCAGCCTTGTGCCGCAGTCATTCGAATACGCAACGCTCGAGTATCGCTCCAACGGCCCGCAAGCCGGCAAGCTTTTCGATCCCAGACAATTGGATGCGATTGTCGGGCGACTTGATGAACTGGTGGCACGGCACAAGCCGATCATGCTGGTCATCTTCGCGCATGGCTGGCACCACAACGCATTCGAGAACCACGCCCCAGGCAAACCTGACAGCATCGAGGCAACAGGGGATCGGCCCTACAACCAGAATCTGAACCTGCTGGCTTTCAAGCACATTCTGGCGAAAACCAAATACGAGCTTGGCGTGCAGGGCGAAGGCAAGCGGACAGTTTTCGGAATCTATATCGGTTGGAATGGCGGCTCGGCGAACAATTACCTGAACCCCGCCAGTATCGCCCGCGCCGCCGACAGGATCGGCAAATCGGAAGAGTTCGCAATCGACATGCACCGCATCAAAATGGCGGTCGATCCAACACATGGCGTCATCACCCCTGTGCTGGTGATCGGCCATTCGTTTGGAGGCCGGCTGTTGTCGCGCTACATGCTGAAACAGGTTGCGGGAGCAAAGGGCCTGGTTCAGCCTTTCGGCCCCAGGAGCCTGGTTGCGACAATCAATGCGGCGATTGGCGCCGATGCCTTTGATGACCTCATGCGAGCTGGATACCCTGACGATTCCCGGTTGCCCTATTGGATCAACGTCACATCGGCGGACGACTGGGCCACGGGTGGCCTGCTTCCCGTCGCCGCATCGCTTGGCCGGGCGGTTGGACTTGGGATTGGCATTACCGACAAGGTCCTCTCGGCAAGTGCCTACAGATCGATAGGCCACTACGGCCGGTACCTGACGCACGTCCTTGAGATGCCGTATGTGCCAGCCAGCAAGAAATGCACCGATGCTGGCGGCTGTTTCGAATTTCAGGGCTGCTTCATCCCGAACACCGATAAGAAATGGCAGGGATTTTTCAACACGGCTGATGAAATTCCCCGGCAGACGCAATGGTATCGGATCGATACCGGCAAAAAGGAAAAGCTGTCCCGGCTATTCTATCTCAACCGAGACACCCAATGCGATTCCCGGTTCTATTTCGTTGACCTGAAGTCCGTTGCGCCGAAGCTGCACTATCCCGGCGTGCCGACATGGATGTGGAACATCCGCGCCGACAAGGTGGGCATCGACGCCTCCAACGCGACCAATGATTGCCTGCCAAAAAATGCTGATCGGGACGGATGCGACAAGAAGACCAGCGTGGCCGTTCACAACGCATTCGTGCAGACACGCTTCGTGCGCATGTTCCTCGAGCTTGTGCTGGCCAAATCGGGGACATAACGATTTGCGCTGACTCGTTGCCGGCAACCCCATCGCGCGGAACCGACAAGCGGCTGCCTCGACACATCCCGAGATGGTTGCCGGACCCGGGCCGGCTCGCCGCAAATCCTATGCCTGCCTGCTCAGCCGCATCCTGGCGGACTCCTCCGCGACGAGCTGATCGTTGCGGACATCGGCGCCCCCGGTGATCTGGTCGATCGGCTTGGGCCGGCCGAGGAAATAGCCTTGCGCCTCGTTGCAGCCTTCGACTTGCAGGATGGTGAGCTGGACATGCGTCTCGACGCCTTCGGCGAGCACCGGAATGTCGAGGCTGCGGCCCAGCGTCAGCACCGCCCGGATGATCGCCTTGGCTTGCGGGCTTCGCTCGACATCGGCCATGAACGAACGATCGAGCTTGATCTTGTCGAAGGGAAACGAGCGCAGCGTGTCGAGCGACGAATAGCCGGTGCCGAAATCGTCGATCGCGATCGTCACCCCCAGCGCCTTGATCTGGCGCAGGACATGCAGCGTGCGCACCTTGTCGGCGACGATCGTCGATTCGGTCAGTTCGAGCTCCAGGCGTTTCGGCGACAGCCCGGTCTCGAGCAGGATCTGGTGGACGAGCTTGGCGAGATCGGCATGGGCGAACTGCACCGGCGACAGATTGACCGCGATCTTGTGGCCATTGTCCCACAAGGCCGCCTGACGGCACGCGGTCCGCAGCACCCATTCGCCGATCGCCATGATCGAGCCGTTCTCCTCGGCAATCGGGATGAATTCGACCGGCGGGATCATGCCATGCACGGGATGCGTCCAGCGCAGCAACGCCTCGTAGCCGCAGGTGGCGCCGGTCGGGACCGAGGTCTGCACCTGATAATGGAGCGAAAGCTCGCCGCGCTCGATTGCCTGCCGAAGGTCGGTGGCCAGCGCGCGGCGCGCCCGCGCCGTCTCGTCCATGGCGGATTCGTAGAAGCAGACGGCCCGCGTCACATCGTTCTTTGCCCGGTACATGGCAAGGTCGGCATTGCTGACCAGCCGCTCCCGATCGGCCCCGTCGCGTGGGAAGACGGCGACGCCGATGCTGGCGCCGGCGGCAATTTCGAAATCGTCGAGCCGCAATGGCTCGAACAGGGATTTCTCCAGCCGCGAGACCAGGCCGAGAAGGTCGTTCTGATCCTTGAAGCGCTTGATCGCGGCGAACTCGTCACCGCCGAGCCTTGCGACGAATTCACCCTCGCCGGTGAGTTTCGCCAACCTGCGGGCGACGATCTTGAGCGCCTGGTCGCCGGCGGCGTGCCCCCTGAGGTCGTTGATCTCCTTGAAGCGGTCGAGATCGATGACGATGACCGCCGTCATCGTTCCCTCGCCCTCGCGCGCCTGGTCGATCTCATGGTCGAGGCGGTCGTTGAAGGAGACCCGGTTGGGAAGACCGGTAAGGGCGTCGTTGAGGGCAAGATGCTGAAGCCGCTCGAAGCTTTCCAGGCGGCCGCGTTCGTCGATCAGGTGGCTGGCGAAGCCGGTGGCCGCGACGATCAGGCCGACGACGGCAACGGCGACCGCCATGGCTACCAGAATGTCGGGATTGGTGCCTGTGGTGATGAAGGACAGCGGCGTCACCGCCACCGCCGCCATCGCGGTGAAATGCAGGCCGACGATCGCCAGCACCAAAAGCCCGATGGCGACATAGTGCGACCAGCGGTACGGCCGGCGCACGGCATGGCCAACGGCTACGGCGGAAAACGCCGCCGAAATCACCAGTGAAGCGGCAACATAGGAGCTGTCCCATTCGACGATGCCGGCAACGTGATAGGCCATCATGCCGGTGTAGTGCATGGCCGAGATCGCCAGCCCGACGACACATCCGCCCCATTCCGGAGCGAGACGCCGGCTCTTGTCGGAGGCAAGGGTGAAGCCCGCTCCGGTGCCGGCGATGGCGATGACCAGCGACACCATGGTCAGGACCGGATCGAAGGTGATGGGCGCGCCGGGCTGATAGGCCAGCATGGCGATGAAATGCGTGCACCAGATCGAGGAGCCAGCGGCGACCGCGGTCAGGAACAGCCAGCCGCGCATCTGCACGCCGGCGGTTTTCCTGGCACGGTCGAAGAGGCCGATCGTCACCCAGCAGCCGGTGACGCACATCAGCGCCGCCAGCAGAACGAGCCACAGATTATGCTCCGTGGCGATACATGATATAACGCGCATCAAGAACGGCCCAAGCCCGAGGATGCCCACGGCGAAGCAGACAGGAGCCGCCCGGCACATACCAAGGCGGCTTTGCCTCAGTGTTAGCTGCGGGGCGTGAAAACTTGATTAAATCCCTCCAGCAAATGCAGCCCTTGATTGCAGCAGGTTGTTTCCCCTGCCGGCGCTAGCCCTCGCCATGCGCTGGACCAGAAGCCTTGCACGCGCGCGTGCTTGCTCGCTTTGCCGTTCCTGCTAAAAGGCCCTCCGACAATCCGTGACGCCTCGGCTGGGGCGTCCGCCATCGACGGGGTAAAAATGTCCAAGGCCAAAGACGTCAAGAAAGTCGTGCTCGCCTATTCCGGCGGCCTCGACACATCCATCATCCTGAAATGGCTGCAGACCGAGCTCGGCGCCGAAGTCGTGACCTTCACCGCCGATCTCGGCCAGGGCGGCGAACTCGAGCCGGCGCGCCGCAAGGCCGAGATGATGGGCATCAAGGACATCCGTGTCGTCGATGTGCGCGAGGAATTCGTCTCCGACTTCGTCTTCCCGATGTTCCGTGCCAATGCCGTCTACGAAGGCACGTATCTGCTCGGCACCTCGATCGCGCGGCCGCTGATCTCCAAGCACCTGGTCGAGATTGCCAAAGAGACGGGCGCCGACGCGATTGCGCATGGCGCCACCGGCAAGGGCAACGACCAGGTTCGCTTCGAGCTTTCGGCTTACGCGCTCAACCCCGACATCAAGGTCATCGCGCCGTGGCGCGACTGGTCGTTCAAGTCGCGTACCGACCTGATCAATTTTGCCGAGCAGCACCAGATCCCGGTGCCGAAGGACAAGAAGGGCGACGCGCCGTTCTCGGTCGATGCCAACCTCCTGCATTCCTCTTCCGAGGGCAAGGTGCTGGAAGACCCGTGGAGCGAGCCGCCGGAATTCGTCCACCAGCGCACAGTTTCGCCGATGGATGCGCCTGATACCGTCACCGAGATCGAGATTGAGTTCCTCAAGGGCGATCCGATCGCGCTCAATGGCAAGAAGCTGTCGCCGGCAACGATGCTGGCCGCGCTCAACGATCTCGGCCGCGACAATGGCATCGGCCGGCTCGACCTGGTCGAGAACCGTTTCGTCGGCATGAAATCACGCGGCGTCTACGAGACGCCCGGCGGCACGATCCTGATCGCCGCGCACCGAGCGATCGAATCGATCACGCTCGACCGCGGTGCCGCCCACCTCAAGGACGAGTTCATGCCGCGCTATGCCGAGCTGATCTACAACGGCTTCTGGTTCGCGCCCGAGCGGCTGATGCTGCAGGCGATGATCGACAAGAGCCAGGAAGACGTCGAAGGCACGGTGCGCCTCAAGCTCTACAAGGGCAACGTCATGGTCACCGGCCGCAAGTCGAAGAAGACGCTCTATTCCGACGCGCTGGTCACCTTCGAGGATGACCGCGGCGCCTACGACCAGAAGGACGCCGCCGGCTTCATCCGCCTCAACGCGCTCAGGCTGCGCACATTGGCCGCGCGCAACCGCAACAAGTAACGCGGATGCGCGGTCTCGGTCGCCGCCTGGCGCCGCTGGTTCTTCTGGCGACGCCGGCGGCCGGCCAGGAGTTCGACCCGGCCTCGCTTGACCTGGCTGCCCTGATCGAATGCCGGGCGGATGTGCCGGCCTATAACGACTTTGCCCTTTGGCTTTCCAGCGCACCAGGTGCCGTTGAAACGCTTGGCTGGAAGGAAGTTGCCTCGGGCAATCCGTTTCTCAGCCAATACGAACTACCGGCCAAAATTCGTGCGTTCAGCCGCGAGACAGGATCAATCGTCTTCACCGCTGCCGGGCCGATGGCCGTGCTCGATGGCATTGCCGCGCCAGAGCTGGCCAGAGAGCTCAATGTCACAGCCGTTTTTTCGACGCCGGAAAAATTCCTTGGCGAGAAGGTCGTTGTCAAAAGCACTGAAGAGACAGATGGATTGACCTTCTCCACGGACATCAAGCTCAACGTCTCGACCGTCGAGTCACATCCTGGCAAGACGCTGGCTGGCTGCTCCTACGTGCTTGATGTGAAATAGAACGCGGCGCGGCGCCGGGTTCTATTGAGCCAGTGAAATGCGCCCGGCGCAAGAGTTTGATCGGTGCGTTGGCGAACCCGAACATCTTGAGCAATTAGCAGGGAACGCCCATCGCTTCGTCATCCACGGGCGGAGCAAGGAGCGCAGCGACGCGGCGCAGACCCGAGGATCCATGCCGCGACTTCAAAGCGCTGCAGCGGTGCAGATTTCTGCTCCGCTGCACTCCGTGGCAAAGGTCACGGCATGGATCCCAGGGTCTCCGCGACGGAGCTTCGCTCCTGCTCCGCCCAGGGATGACGACGTTGGGAGACCTCGGCCAATCCCGAATGTCAGAACGAGAAAGCCCGGCGCATGGCCGGGCTTCCCGTCGAATGGTCTGGAGATTTCTATCAGTCGCCGTCGATCGCCGTGGCGATGCGGGCGATGGCCTGCTGATAGACGCTGGCGGAATTCCAGCCGGCAATAGCGCCCATATTCGCACTCGCGCTCGCACCGGCACGCCAGCCATGACCCTTGAGGAAGTTGGCGGTGGAAGCCAGGGCAGTGCCCTTGTCGCGCAGGTTTCCGCTGCCGACGCCATACTTCAAGACATTTCCGGGCAGGAACTGCGTGTGACCTATCTCGCCATGCGCGGCGCCGACCGACGAGGATGTCAACGCCCCGCGATCAACCAGCTTAAGGGCCGCAATGGCATGCGGGTAAAAGAATCCCGGGCGGCGGCAATCATAGGCAAGCGTCAAAATGGCGGAGACCGTATTCTGGTTGCCCATGGCGGAACCGAAGCCGGTTTCCATACCCCAGATGGCGAGCAACACACCCGGCGACACGCCGTAGTTCGCTTCGATCTTGGAAAACAGTGCCGCGTTCGACTTCTTCAGCGACCGGCCCTTGGAAATGATCGCGGCCCCGCCACGGCGCTTCATGAAATCATCCACCGAGCCGCTGAAAGCCTTGTGAATGCCGCGGTCGACGGAGATCGTCTTTGTTGCGTAGCTCGCGCCGGCCAGGGCGGCCAGACCCTTGGGGCCTACACCTTCGGACTTGGCCTCGGCGGCGAACTCCGGCTTCCAAGCCTCGAATCCGGCGCCGGTCTTGCCGCAGCTGGCCGCCGCCTGCGCGCCCGTCGCCAGCGCAAGCACCGCCACCACGGCCGATGCAAACATCTTTCCCTTGGCAAGTAATGCCATGCTTTTCTCTCCTGATTTGCCTGAATCACGTCCCGGTTGCGAATTTGCCAGTGAAACGCGCAATTGTCACCGTCCCCCGGCGCTACGCTGGCCAATGAAGGGGAATTTGCCTACGATCAAGTGATTATTGTGGCAGGGGTGCTCCATGCAAGACGTTGATGTCGTCATCATCGGCGCCGGCTCGGCGGGTCTAGCCGCCGCCAGAACCCTGCAGGCGGCAGGCCTTTCCTTCACGCTGCTGGAAGCGATGGACCGCATCGGCGGGCGCGCCTGGACCAGCGACCAGCATTTCGGCGTGCCCTTCGACATCGGCTGCGCCTGGCTGCATGCCGCCGACCGCAACCCCTATTTTCCCGAAGCCCAGGCGGCCGGCTGGGCGCTGCACCATCATGACATGAATGTCGACCATCTCTACTACCGAGAGCGCAAGGCGAGCGAAGCGGAAGAAGCCGACATGAAGGCGGCCGATGCAAAGCTGTTCGAACTGCTGGCCAGGCATGAGGTGAAGGACGGGGATGACGATCGCCTGTCGGCGCTGTTGGCAAAAGGCCATGCGCCACGCGCGGCGGCTACATTCGCCGGGCCGATGGATTTCGGCGCCGACGAGGACGAAATCTCGATCCGCGACTTTCAGGCCGCGGCCGATCTCGACCCCAACTATTTCAGCAAGGAGGGCTTTGGTGCGCTGGTCGCGCGTTTCGGCGCCGGCGTGCCGGTCGAACTGTCGACGCCGGTGCGCAAGATCCTCTGGGATGTGCCCGGCGTCGCCTGTGTCACCGATCGCGGCACCATCCGCGCCAGGGCGGTGATCGTCACCGCTTCGCCGGCGGTGCTCGCCTTCGAGGAGATCGCGTTCTCGCCGGTCCTGCCGGACACGCATTTCGGCGCGTTCTTCGACCTGCCGATGGGCATGCTGACCAAATTGCCGGTTGAAATATCTGGCACAAGGCTCGGGTTGCAGCCCTTCGACGACCTGCTGATCGAACGGATGGCCAGGCACGACATCTATTTCCTGTGCTTTCCGTTCGATCTCGACCTGATGGTCGGTTTCGTCGGCGGCGATTTCGCCTGGGAGATGTCGGCGGCCGGCGAAGCGGCCGGCATCGACTTCGTCGTTGACCGGCTGTGCGGCATTTTCGGCGGCGATACGCGCAAGCATGTCGGGCGCGCCATGATGACCAATTGGGGCGGCGAGCGCTTCGTGCGTGGCGCCTATGCCGCCGCCCGCCCCGGCCGTTCGCAGGCGCGTGCGGCGCTGATGCAGCCGGTGGCCGACAAGATCTTCTTCGCCGGCGAGCATCTCGCCGGACCGCTGATCCAGACCTGCGGCGGCGCCAGGCTGTCGGGCGAAGCGGTTGCAAGGCAGGTCGTCGCCCAGCTGGCGGCGAAATAGCTTCGAGAGATGCGGAACGCCGTTGGGCGGTTGGCGTTGGGCACCTGCCGCCCCACATATGCTGGCTCTGAAGGTTAGAGACCGACATGAAACTCTTCGACTGCCCACATTGCAGCCACCGCATCTATTTCGAGAACGCCCAGTGCCTGAACTGCAGCAGTCTCGTGCTCTACGATCCCCAGGACGCCCGCTTTGCGCTGGCCGGCGTCAACGGCATCTTCCAGTGCACCAACGCCGATGAATGCGCCTGCAACTGGATGGCCGAGCAGGGACAGGGTTTTTGCCGCGCCTGCGTGCTGAACCAGCTGATCCCCGACCTTTCCGTCGACGGCAACCGCCGCCGCTGGATCCGCGTCGAGGCGGCGAAGAAGCGGGCCATCTATTCGCTGCTGGCCTTCGGGCTGCCGGTGGCGCCCAAGCAGAGCCCTGCCGACGAGATCGGCCTGGCCTTCGACTTCCTCGCCGATCCGATCGGCGGCGGCCCCGGCGGCGAACGCATCCTGACCGGCCATGACAATGGCCTGATCACGCTCAACGTCGCCGAGGCGGACTCGGCCGAGCGCGAGAAGCGGCGTGTCGAGATGGGCGAGAATTATCGCACCTTGCTCGGCCATTTCCGCCACGAGCTCGGCCATTATTACTGGGACCGCCTGATCCGCGACGATCCTCAAAGGCTGGAAGCTTTCCGCGCGCTGTTCGGCGACGACCGCGCCGACTACGAACAGGCGTTGAAGACCTATTACGCCAATGGCGCCGCGCCCGACTGGCAGCAAGGCCACATCTCGGCCTATGCCACCTCGCATCCGTGGGAGGACTGGGCCGAGACCTGGGCCCACCATCTGCACATCACCGACACGCTGGAAATGGTCCACGCCCTGAATTTTCCGCTCGGCCGGCTGGAGACGGTGGAGACCAACGAGTTGCCGCGGGGAGACACCGGCGGCGGGCCGCAGGCCGCACCCTCGGAGCCGGCGACCGCGCCCGAGCCTTTCGAAAAGATCCTTGCCCGCTGGCTGGTGCTGTCTGAAGCCTCCAATTCGATCAACCGCTGCATGGGCCTGCCCGACCTCTACCCCTTCGTCATTTCGGACGTCACCGCGCGAAAATTGGCCTTCGTTCACGAACTTCTGACCGGTTTGCCTGGAGAACCGGGAACAAATCGTGAGTTGGCGCAGGCGTTTTAGCGGGAACGCATACGCCACTGACCCGTTTTTGCTGGCGAGGGCCCATGAAAACGGAGAGAAAACATGAAATCCCTGTTGTTTCCGGCGGTCGCCGGAATGCTGACCGTGATGTCGGGCGCCGCCTTTGCCGACACCGCCGTCTCCGCCGTCACCGATCTCAACGTCCGCGCCGGGCCGGGCCCGCAATATCCTGTCATCGGCGTGCTCGCCGCGGGCCAGTCGGCGACGCTCAATGGCTGCATCGAAAACAGCAAATGGTGCACCATCGCCGAGGCTGGCGGCCAGGGCTGGGTCTATTCCGACTATGTGACGGCCGATTTCAGCGGCACCCGGGTGGTTCTGACGCAGCGGCCGCACGGTTCCAGCATCGCGGTCGTCTCGCCGCCGGACGACATCGGTAACTACTCGACCGACTATACCGGCGCGATCGTTGCCGGCGAGCCGATCGAAGACGCGTTTCCGCCACCGCCGCCCGAAATCAGAACCTATGTCGACACCCATCGCCTCGACCCCGTCTATCTCGACGGCGAGGTGGTGACCGGCGCCACCTTGCCCGACACCGTCGAGTTGCGCGAAATTCCGGACTACAACTACCGCTATGTCTATGTGAACGGCCAGCCGGCGCTGATCGATCCGCAGACGCGGCGCATCATGTACGTCGTGCGCTGACCTGGATTTTAGCCAGGCGGCCGCGACAGCAGCGGCCGCCCGGTAACAGGCAGGCGGCAGTGCTGCATCCGCTGGACGTGCGGCGGCGCTCATCCGTGCGTGAATCCTTTGCGAAAATCGATTCCGATTTTCCGGACCATCGGCTAGATCAAAAGGCGATGAATTCGGCAAAGGAGCCAGCGTGACCATCGATTCGGCCGCATTCGAACGCTACCGGCATTCGCCGAACGCCAGGAAGACCTTGCCGCGCCTGTTCCTTGGAACGGCGATCGTGTTGCTGTTCTGGGCCGCCACGACCGCGGCCGTGCTGTTCGGCGGCACCTATGTCTTCTTCGCCTGGCAGGCACCAGCGGCTGCGCCGCCCGAGGGCGTGATGCAGGGGTTCCTCGCATCGCCCATCGGCGTCCTCACCGCGCTTGTCTCGTTCGCCGGCATCTGGATCGGCCTGTGGGTCGCCATGCGCTGGGTGCATGGCGAGAAGCTGTCGGCGCTGATCGGCATCAGCCGTCGTATTTCATGGTCGGGCTTCCTCAAGGGGCTGATCGCGGTGCTGATCACATCGTTCCTATCCGAGATCCTGCTCTATCTCTTGCAGCCTGAGATCGCGCGCGGCCCGATCAGCCTGTCGTCCTGGTTGCTGTTCGCGATCCCGATCTCCGTGCTCACTCTGTTGCAGACCTCGTCGGAAGAGGTGCTGTTTCGCGGCTACCTGCTGCGGGGTCTCGCCAACCGGTTCAGGAGCCCGTTCATCTGGGCACTGCTGCCGGCCCTGCTGTTCACCTCGCTGCACTGGAGTGCAAGCGCGTCGCCCGCCATCAACGCCTGCGTGCTCGCCTCGATCGCCGCTTTCGCGCTGCTGCTGACGCTTGTCGTCTATGCCACCGGCAATCTCGGCGCCGCCCTGGGCGCTCATCTCGGCAACAACCTGACCGGGTTTCTGCTGATCTCGCATCAGCAGAGCTACAATTCCTTCGCCTTGTTCACCGCCAGGCCGCTGGAAGGACCGGGCTGGACGACATATGATGCGGTTCTCATCGCCTTCATCGGCATCGCCTGCAGCCTGCTGACGATCGTGCTGCTTTTACATCCGCGCTCGCCGCTCAGGGTTGCCGCCGATCTCCCGGATCAGGCGAGCGCGGCCTGAATGCAGCCTGGAGAACGGCGCGATAAGGGCCTTGTCTTGACTCCGTGGCCGATTTCCTGTCTACACGCCCCGAATTCCGCGACGAGTATCCCTCCGAGCAAGCCGACCAGGACGCCGAAACCTCCTTGAGGTGAAGTGCTGTAAATCGATCCTGGAGGCCAACACCCGGCAGCGCTGAGCGCCCCCGGGTGCTTTTTGGTTTTGGGCTTTTGCTTGGACACTTGGCGCGAACGCATTATTTCTCCGGCACCATCCGGTGCTCGGGAAAAGGAAAAAGAATGTTTGAATCGCTTCAGGAGCGCGCAAGAGACGTGGAGGGCCATCGGCCCGACAGGGACCACTATGAGTCCAAGGCGCCGTCGCGTGGCGGGTTGACCAATGTTTGAGTCCCTGCAAGAGCGCCTTGGCTCCATCCTGAACGGCCTGACCGGCCGCGGTGCCCTGTCGGAGGCTGATGTCTCGGCGGCACTGCGCGAGGTGCGCCGTGCGCTGCTCGAAGCCGACGTGGCGCTGGAAGTGGTGCGTTCCTTCACCGACAAGGTGCGCGAGAAGGCCGTCGGCGCTGCCGTGGTCAAGTCGATCAAGCCCGGCCAGATGGTCGTCAAGATCGTCCATGACGAACTGGTCGACATGCTCGGCGCCGAGGGCGTCGCCATCGATCTCAATGCCCCGGCCCCGGTCGTCATCATGATGGTCGGCCTGCAGGGTTCCGGCAAGACGACCACTTCGGCCAAGATCGCCAAGCGCCTTTCCGAGCGTCAGAACAAGAAGGTTCTGATGGCCTCGCTCGACACGCGCCGCCCCGCCGCGCAGGAGCAGCTTCGCCAGCTCGGCGAACAGGTCAAGGTCGCCACGCTGCCGATCATCGACGGCCAGTCGCCGGTCGACATCGCGCGCCGCGCCGTGCAGGCGGCCAAGCTCGGCGGCCATGACGTCGTCATCCTCGACACCGCCGGCCGCACCCATATCGACGAGCCGCTGATGGTCGAGATGGCCGACATCAAGAAGGTGTCGAACCCACACGAAATCCTGCTGGTCGCCGACTCGCTGACCGGCCAGGACGCCGTCAACCTGGCCAAGAGCTTCGACGAGCGCGTCGGCATCACCGGTCTGGTGCTGACCCGCATGGATGGCGACGGCCGCGGCGGTGCTGCCCTTTCGATGCGTGCCGTCACCGGCAAGCCGATCAAGCTGATCGGCACCGGCGAAAAGATGGATGGGCTGGAGGAATTCCACCCCAAGCGCATCGCCGACCGCATCCTCGGCATGGGCGACATTGTCTCGCTCGTCGAAAAGGCCGCCGAGAACATCGACGCCGAACAGGCGGCGGCGATGGCCAAGAAGATGCAGTCGGGCAAGTTCGACCTGAACGACCTCGCCAGCCAGCTTCAGCAGATGTCGAAGATGGGCGGTATGGGCGGCATCATGGGCATGATGCCCGGCATGGGCAAGATGAAGGACCAGATGGCCGCCGCCGGTCTCGACGACAAGATGTTCGGCCGCCAGCTCGCCATCATCTCGTCGATGACCAAGGCCGAGCGCGCCAACCCGGATCTTCTCAAGCATTCGCGCAAGAAGCGTATCGCCGCCGGTTCCGGCACCGACGCGGCCGAAATCAACAAGCTGCTCAAGATGCATCGCGGCATGGCCGACATGATGAAGGCGATGGGTGGCAAGGGCAAAGGCGGCGGCCTGATGCGCGGCATGATGGGCGGCCTTGCCTCCAAGATGGGCCTAGGCGGCATGGGTGGCATGATGGGCGGCGGCATGCCTGACCTGTCGAAGATGGACCCCAAGCAGCTCGAAGCCTTGCAGAAGCAGGCACAGGCAGCCGGTCTCGGCGGCGGCATGAAAGGCCTTCCCGGCGGCGGTGGCCTGCCCGGTCTGCCTGGTGGCATGAAACTTCCGGGGCTTCCCGGCCTCGGCGGCGGCGGGCTGCCCGGCCTTGGCAAGAAGAAGTGAGCACGCCATGAACGAAGAGAAAGATATGGCCGACGCCCGCACCATCCTGGCCGATTACCGCGCTTCGATCGACAACATCGACGCAGCCCTCATCCACATGCTGGCCGAGCGCTTCCGCTGCACCAAGGCGGTTGGCGTGCTGAAGGCGACGCATGGCCTGCCGCCGGCCGACCCGGCGCGCGAGCAGCAGCAGATCGCCCGGCTTCGCCAGCTGGCGAAGGATGCTCATCTGGACCCGGATTTCGCGGAAAAATTCCTCAACTTCGTCGTCCGCGAAGTGATCCGCCACCACGAACAGATCGCCGCTTCCACTTCCAACGGCGTGACGAAAACCAACTGAAACCCAATCAACGAACTTAGAGTTTTTAGGAGAAAAGAAATGCCCTTGAAGATCCGACTGGCCCGTGCGGGCTCGAAGAAGCGTCCTTACTACCACGTCGTCATCGCCGACGCCCGTTCGCCGCGCGACGGCCGGTTCATCGAGTCGATCGGCTCGTGGAACCCGCTGCTGCCCAAGGACGGCGAACGCGTCAAGGTCGACGCCGACCGCGTCAAGCATTGGCTGGCGCATGGCGCCCAGCCGACCGACCGCGTGCTGCGCTTCCTCGACGAGGCCGGCCTCGTCAAGCGCGACGCCCGCTCCAACCCGAAGAAGGCCGAGCCGGGCAAGAAGGCGCAGGAACGCGCTGCCCTTCTGAAGAAGGCGCAGGAAGACGCCGCAGCCGCTGTTGCCGCCGCTGCAGCAGCACCGGCCGAGGCCGAAGCCGCTACCGCCGAATAGATATTGCTCTATCGCTTCCAGGAAAACGGCGGGCCATGGTGCCCGCCGTTTTGCTATGTCGACTTCATTCTCGAATGCGGCCCGATCAATAGCCGCTTGGGCAGCGGTCGATGTAGACGCGGCCACGGCTATCACGGTAGCGGCATTCGCCACGCTCGCTCGCCCGGCCGATGAGCGCACCGGCAACAGCGCCGACAGCGCCACCAACGACGGCACCTTCAACCGGATCGCCGGCGACGGCAGCGCCGACAGCCGCCCCGCCCAGCCCGCCGACAGCAGCGCCTTTTTCCGTTTGTGAACAAGCGGCGAGCGGCACCAGCAGGGCCATCAAAAGCATCGTTTTCTTCATTGTCGTTCCTCTCTGATAGGAAATGCCTCCGCCGCCAAGCGAATCCCTAACTTGCGACTCGGCGATTTGATCCAAAAGAGATGCCGACAAAGGAATTTCAGGCGTCCAACAGGGTGCTTTGATCGCGACCGTCTCACGATGTGGACGTTATGCCGCCCTTCCTTTGGAGCGGCAAATTCTGACAGGGCTCATGCACGTCACTTTTCGCTGAGACTTTTCAGATTGGCGAGGCCGACCTCGAAATCCTTGCCGATCAGCGTGTCGAAGTTCATGAACAGGCCCATCAGCTTGGCGATAAAGGGCCGGCCGCCGCGCATCGCCCAGGTGACGGCAGTGTTGCCGCCCGACGGCATCAGGGTGAAATCGACGCTGTTGTTGGCCCTGAACGGCTTCTCGAAATCGAGTTTCAACGACACCAGCGAGGACGGCACCGAATTGACGATCTCCATGCGCCCCTTGCCGGCCTTGCCATTGCCCTCCCAGGCATAGGCCGCGCCCTTGCCGCTCTCAGTGCCGGAGAGCGTGCGCTTCATCCGCGGGTCGAGCTTTTCGTAGGGCGACCATGTCGGCCAGCGGCTGAAATCATTGATCAGCGGGAAGATCGCTTCCGGCGGAGCCTTGATGCTGGCTGTGCGGGTGACGACGAAATCGTTCGGTCGCGTTGCGGCATAGAGGAGCACGACGGCGATGATGACGAGCAGGATGATGAGGATGGTGCTGAACATTTTTTCTCCCTAAGGCAATTTCCAGGAAAAAGCGGTTTTCCGTCCTGAATTGCTTCAAAATGATGAGACTATCGGCTGAACGGGATCAGCGCGCGCACGCGTGGGTCGCGCAGATACAGGCCACCCCACAGGATGATGCCGAGATAGACGCCAAACAGCGTGTGCGAGAACAGCGGATTATCGACGCGGAGATTGGTTGCGATGGCGCCGCCCATATAGGCGGTGAGCAGGATGGCGCCGAGCACCGCGGTGCGCGGCAAGGCGTAGAGCGCCGTCGAGATCAGGCCGATGATGCCGAGCATGCGTGCGACATTCGCATCCGCCGACCAGCCGAGCGGCACCATCGTCTGGGTGACGATGTCGAGCGGCGGCAGCTTGATGACACCGTCGAAGATCATGAACAGCACGATGACGCCACTGAGCGCGCGGCCGGTCCACAAAGCGCCCGGCGATACGGGCGCGGTTTCGGAAATGCTCATGGCGGTCCCTCCTGATGGTTCGAACCCTTTTCGCTGGGGTCGAACCAAGGACGCGGCATGAGGCGAAGATCCGACAGGGTGCGGATTCTTTTTGGCGCCGGTGGCGCTACAATGAGGCGAAGGCAACCTTGGCGCCGAGATAATCATGCCTTCGTCATCCTAGGGCGAAGCAAGGAGCGAAGCGACGCGGCGCAGACCCTAGAGCGTTTCCTACTTTGAGAGAATCGTAGGATTCCCAAATCAGGCTGTTTGTGATTCAAGATGCAGGCTGGGTTGGAGGCCAGCATCTAATGACGCGAGCGCTTTCAAACGATCTTCGTGAGCGTGTTGTTGAAGCAGTTGGCGCAGGCGAGAATTGCCGTACCGTGGCATCGCGCTTTGGCGTTGCAGTTTCCTCTGTCGTGAAGTGGTCGCAGCGCTATCGAGCGACCGGCTCGGTGGCGCCGGGCAAGATGGGCGGACATCGCAAGCGCATTCTTGAGCCGCATCGGGCCTTCATCGTGGAGCGGATCAATCAGACCTCTGAGCTGAGTTTGCATAGGCTGAAAGACGAGTTGGAAGCGCGCGGGGTCAAGGTCTCGCACAATACGATCTGGATGTTCCTGCGCCGCGAGGGCCTGAGCTTCAAAAAAAACACTGTTCGGCCTTGAGCAGGCCCGCGCTGATATTGCCCGCAGGCGTCAGCGATGGCGGTCCTGGCAGGCGGGTCTCGATCCACAGTGCCTGGTCTTCATCGATGAGACCTGGATCAAGACCAACATGGCTCCGCTGCGCGGTTGGGGGCCGAAGGGCAAGCGGCTGCGCGGATTGGCTCCGCACGGCCATTGGCGCACGTTGACCTTCCTTGGCGCGCTGCGCTGGGATCGGCTCGCGGCACCTTGTGTCTTCGACGGACCGATCAACGGCCAATGCTTCCGGGCCTATGTCGAGCAACAGCTCATCACCGTTCTGAAGCCCGGCGACATCGTCGTCATGGACAATCTGGGAAGTCATAAGTCGGCCGCCATCAGGCAGATGATCAAGGCTGCCGGCGCCAGGCTTTGGTACCTGCCGCCTTACTCTCCGGACCTCAATCCGATTGAGCAGGCCTTCGCCAAGATCAAACACTGGATGCGCCAGGCCCAGAAACGCACTGTCGAGGAAACTTGGCGCCACATCGGCCACCTCGTCGAAACCATCGAGGCAGCCGAATGCAAGAACTACTTCGTAAATGCGGGATACGCTTCCGTCAAAACGTGAAACGCTCTAGGGCGTGGACTCAACGTGTCGCAGCCAAATCCTTAGGGAGGCGAGGGTAAGAGTTGCGAGGAAGTTTCGACCAAGTTTGTCGAAGCGGGTAGCGGCCCTGCGGAACTGCTTGAGTTTGCAGAAGAAGCGCTCGATGCGGTTTCGCTCGCGATAGAGGTCTGGCGCGACAAATCTCTTTGCCTTTACGTGCCGACGGGTCGGGATGTGAGCGCACCCGCCAGTCTCGGCAACAAGGGCGACGAACGGCCAACTGTCATAGCCTTTGTCGGCGACAAGCGCCTTTGCTGGCGCCAGCCCTTCGATCAATTGCGGGGCGAATGTCTTGTCGGATGCCTTTCCCTCCGAGATGAGGAGACGGATCGGCAGGCCGTCTTGATCGAAGAGCGCGTGGACCTTGGTGCTCAGTCCGCCATGAGAACGGCCAATGGCGTTATCCGGACCCCCTTTTTACCTCCCGCCGCATGCTGGTGGGCGCGGATTATCGAACTGTCGATCAGGTGCAAAGACTGTGGTGACTTAGCCGCCAGCGCTTCAAACATCGCCAACCAGACACCTCTTTTGGCCCAACGGTTGAAGCGGTTGTAGACCGTGGTGTAGGGGCCATACCGCTCGGGCAGATCGCGCCAAGGCGATCCGGTCCTCAGAACATAAAATATGCCATTGACCACCCGCCGATCGTCGACCCGCTTCTTGCCCAAGCCATGTGGCGGCAAAAGCGGTTCCACGATTTGCCATTCTGCTTCGCTTAGATCGTAGCGTGCCATCATCGCCTCCTAATCAAAGGCGTTGAATCACTGCTTCAAAGGCCATGCAAGGGTTGAGTACGCGCCCTAGGATCCATGCCGCGACGCCGGCCGAAGGATGCAGCGGTCCAGGATGTGTCGGCCTCGCGAGAGTGCCGGTTCTGAGCCGCTTTCGTCTGAAACAGACGCCCCGGCATGGATCCTCGGGTCTGCGCCGCGTCGCTTCGCTCCTTGCTACGCCCGTGGATGACGAAGAGAGGGCCGTGTCGGCCAATCTCCGAAGACAGAGCCATCCGTATCCAGCACCTACGAAAAGTAAAACTTCTCGGCCGGCAGCATTTTCGGCGGCGTCTCGCCCAGCGCCTCGAACACCGAGATCTCGCAAACGCGGCAGAGACCGTCGAGCGCGAGGTCGTTGGCCTCGGTGCCGAACGGATCCTCGAGTTCTTCCGAAAGCGCGTCGAGGCCGAAGAAGGTGTAGGCGATCAGCGCCGTGAACAGCGGCGTCGCCCAGCCGGCGGAGGAGACCAGCCCGAAGGGCAAGAGCAGGCAGAAGACATAGGCGGTGCGCTGCAGAAGCAGCGTGTAGGCGAACGGCAGGGGTGTTCCCATGATGCGCTCGCATCCGGCCTGCGCGGCGGCGATTTCCGACAGGCGCTCGTCGAGGATGCGGTAGCCGATCGTATCGATCGCGCCGGCCTTGCGCAGCGCGGCGATGCGGCGGCCCATGCCGCGCACCATCGCGTCGGGTGCGTTGGCCGCCTTGGCGACGATCTCGGTTTCGTCACCGATGAAAGCGCGGGCTTGCGGCGCCGCGTCGACCCGTCTGAGCAGACCGCGCAGAAAGTGGCAGAAGGCGACCGCTTCCATCAGCAGGCCGCGCAATTCCGTCCGGTCGTCGACCAGCCCGGCGGAGGCGCGCGCCAGATTGCGGATGTCGAAGACGAGCTGGCCCCACAGTTTGCGCGCCTCCCACCAGCGGTCGTAGGCGGCGTTGTTGCGGAAGCCGAGATAGATCGACAATGCCACCCCGAGCAGCGCGAAGGGTGCAGTGCCGGCATTGCCGAAATCAAGCTTCAGCGCCCGCACGACCACCACCACCAGCGCGCCATAGGCTGCAAAGCCAAGGATCTGCGGCAGGATGCGCGGCACCACCGAGCCGCGCATGATGAAGAACAGGTGCAGAAGGCGTGGGCGCGGGCGGACGATCATCAAAGGCCTTTCGCGGACCGGCGCTGGTCCTCAGCTCCTTTATTGTGCGACGCGAAAGGTCTGCAAGCCCAGCCGCCAGCGACATCGCCATGTCGTCTGTGCAGCGGCGGACTATCGGTACCCTTCGGTCGCGGATATTGAAGAGCAGACTGCGCCCGTTTCTGCAGGCGAGAGAAGACGAATGACTGGCGAAACCGACCTGAAGACATTGCTGGCATCGATGACGCCGGAATTGCTCGCCGGAACCTATGTCTTCGCCACGCTGGCGCCTGGCATCGCTCAGCCGGAAGGCCTCGAGCCGGTGATGGTGTTTCGCGAGCGCGAAGGCGTGACGCTGATCGTAACCGAAGAGGCGGCGAGTGCAGCGGCACTGACCGCGTCGTTCCCTTGCCGGATGCTGACTCTGAACATCCATTCGTCGCTGGAAGCCGTCGGCTTCCTCGCCGCCATCACCACGCGCCTCGCCGCCGCCGGCATGGGCGTCAACCCGGTCTCGGCCTTCTACCATGATCATCTGTTCGTCCCCGCCGACCGCGCGGAGGAAGCAATGGAGCTGTTGCGTCAGCTGGCACGGGACAGCGCCGACTGAACTTTGACAGGATATCAAAAAACGCGTAAATTACGGTAAATGCGTAAATTACGCGATTTAGGATGAGCCATCATGCGTGAAGTTCCCACCACAGAATTCACCCGTAATTTTGGGCGTTACCGAGAGATCGTGCAGCGTGAGCCTGTCGCCGTGATGAGTCATGGGCGGCCAACCGGCTATTTCGTTTCAGCTGTCGAGTATGAAGAGCTGCAGCACTACAAGAACCTGGCCCGGCAATCATTTGCGACCAGGGATCTGCAGCGCGAGGAAGTGGAAGCTATCGCCAGCGGCCGCATGTCGTCGGAACACGATCATCTCGATGCCTTGATGGATACCAAGTAGGGCATGCCGCTTCCCGACCCACAGCTCGGCCTCGTCATCTCCTATGCGTATCTGTGGCATCATGAACATCAAGCCGGGCAGGATGAAGGGCGGAAAGATCGCCCTTGCGTGATCGTGCTAGCCGTCGAACGCGGCGCCGATGGTCTGATCGTTACGGTGGTGCCTGTCACGCATGTACCGCCGGCCGATCCATCGCTGGCGATCGAGCTGCCGCCGGCCGTCAAGCGTCATTTGGGGCTGGACGGCGAGCGCTCATGGGTGATGCTCCACGAAGGCAATCGCTTTGCGTGGCCAGGCTACGACCTTCGTCCGGTGCCGCGCTCTACCGACCGCTATGACTACGGCCTGTTGCCGCCACGGCTGTTTTCATCGCTGGTGGAGCGCCTCAGAACGATCTGGGAAGCCGGGCAAGGCCGTCAGGTGCCGCGCGACTGACCCTTTGCGGATGGCCGCGCCGAAGGATACGTCGAAGAGCCCAACTTGGCGCCGCAGCACCCGTCCAGCTCTCCTATCCGTCTTGGCGCTTCGCGCCAATCCACCACCCCGGGGCGGGCGAGCCACGGTCTCGCCCGTCCTCCGTATCCGACAAGGGGAAAAGCAAGAGGCACCCCGGCCGAAGGTCGAGCCCGCGACCGCGGGCCGCCGGTCGTCCGGCGCCCACGCGGAGGGCCAGCCGCGCTAGCGGCGGTGCGGCCCGTGAGCGAAAATCAGGCCGCCTTCTTCTTCGGCTGGATCAGGCCGCGCTCGACCAAAAGCTCGGCGATCTGCACCGCGTTCAGCGCCGCGCCCTTGCGCAGATTGTCGGAGACGATCCACATCGACAGGCCGTTGTCGATGGTCGAATCCTCGCGGATGCGCGAGATGAAGGTTGCGTCCTCGCCGGCCGATTCCAGCGGCGTGATGTAGCCGCCGTCCTCGCGCTTGTCCAAGACCTGGCAGCCCGGCGCCTCGCGCAGGATATCGCGCGCCTCGTCAGCGGTGATCGGCTTTTCGAACTCGATGTTGACCGCTTCCGAATGGCCGATGAACACCGGCACGCGCACGCAGGTCGCCGTCAGCTTGATCTTGGGGTCGAGCATCTTCTTGGTCTCGGCGACCATCTTCCACTCTTCCTTGGTGGAGCCGTCGTCGAGGAAGACGTCGATGTGCGGGATGACGTTGAAGGCGATGCGCTTGGTGAACTTCTTGACCTCGACGCCATCGGCGACGAACACCGCGCGGGTCTGGGTAAAGAGCTCGTCCATGCCTTCCTTGCCGGCGCCGGATACCGATTGATAGGTGGCGACGACGACGCGCTTGATGGTGGCGAAGTCGTGCAGCGGCTTCAGCGCCACCACCAGTTGCGCCGTCGAGCAGTTCGGATTGGCGATGATGTTCTTGCGCGTGAACAGCGAGATCGCATCCGGGTTCACTTCCGGCACGATCAGCGGCACGTCCTGGTCGTAGCGGAAGGCCGACGAATTATCGATGACGACGCAGCCCTGCTTGCCGATCTTCGGCGACCATTCCTTGGAGACGTTGCCGCCGGCCGACATGATGCAGATGTCGGTGTCGGAAAAATCATACTGGTCGAGCGTCCTGACCTTCAGCGTGCGGTCGCCGAACGACACTTCAGTGCCCTGGCTGCGCCGCGAGGCCAGCGCCACGACTTCGCTCACCGGAAAGCCACGCTCTTCCAGTATGTTGAGCATTTCCCGGCCCACATTGCCCGTAGCGCCGACGACTGCAACCTTGAAACTCATAAAAATCTCCTGTCCCTCTCCGCTTGGTTTTTGGAGAAACCCGCTGGCCGATGCGGGTTCCGTCCCCCGGGCCGAACCCGGGAGAGGGTGGTTAGGCCAAGGGAATCACACCGTTTTGGTGGTGGTTTTGGCCATAGTTTTGCTGGAACGAGGAGACGCGCCGACGCGCCCGGCCCAATGATGTGCATCGAGGCTGGGGGCATCGAATGCAAGAAGAGCCATCAAAAGGCCGCGCATCGAAAAACGATCCCGTTCGAAGCGGGCTTTTACGCGGTTTGCGTCAAGAGTCAATTGCGATGAGCGCCCTGTTGCCCTGTACAATGGCAGCGGCACGAAGTACGAACGGCATGACTATCCGGCTGATGGAGCGTCCCGACGCCCGCCGAAGACAGGCCCGTTGCTGGGCATATAAGAATCCGAATTCCGAAAGAGTAAGATGTCCAACTTCGATGCACTCGTTCCCGCGCTGGCAAAGGCGCTGGAAAAACGCGGCTATTCCGAACTGACCCCCGTACAGAAGGCGGTTGTGGCGCCCGAACTCGGTGAGGCCGATGCGCTGGTTTCGGCGCAGACCGGCTCCGGCAAGACGGTGGCCTTCGGCCTCGCCTTGGCGCCAACCCTGCTCGGAGGCGCCGAGCGCTTTGGCCACGCCGCGGCACCACTGGCGCTGGCGGTGGCGCCGACGCGCGAACTGGCGTTGCAGGTGACGCGCGAGCTGGAATGGCTCTACGAGCTGACCGGCGCCACCGTGGCGTCCTGCGTCGGCGGCATGGACATGCGCTCGGAGCGGCGTGTGCTGGAGCGCGGCGCCCACATCGTCGTCGGCACGCCCGGCCGGCTGCGCGACCATATCACCCGGCGCTCGCTCGACATGTCGGCGCTCAAGGCGGTGGTGCTCGACGAGGCCGACGAGATGCTCGATCTCGGCTTTCGCGAGGACCTCGAATTCATCCTCGATGCTGCCCCCGCCGAGCGCCGCACGCTGATGTTCTCGGCCACCGTGCCGCGTTCGATCGCCACGCTGGCGCAGGGCTACCAGCGCGATGCCGTGCGCATTTCGGCCGCCGGCGAGGAAAAGCAGCATCTCGACATCGAATACCGGGCGCTGAGCGTTGCCCAGCCCGACCGGGAAAACGCCATCATCAACGTGCTGCGCTATTACGAGGCCAAGAACGCGCTGGTGTTCTGCAACACGCGTGCAGCCGTCAATCATCTCACCGCACGCTTCAACAACCGCAACTTCTCCGTTGTCGCCCTCTCCGGCGAACTCAGCCAGAACGAGCGCAGCCATGCCTTGCAGGCGATGCGCGACGGCCGCGCCAAGGTCTGCATCGCCACCGATGTGGCGGCGCGCGGCATCGACCTGCCCAACCTCGAACTGGTGATCCACGCCGACCTGCCGACCAATCCGGAAACGCTGCTGCACCGCAGCGGCCGCACCGGCCGTGCCGGGCGCAAGGGCGTCAGCGCGCTGATCGTGCCCAACAGCGCCCGCAAGCGCACCGAGCGGCTGCTGCAGAACGCCGGCCTCAAGGCGACATGGGCGAGCCCGCCCTCGGCCGACGACGTGATGCGGCGCGACGACGATCGCATCCTTGCCGATCCGGCTTTCGAAGAACCTGTGAAGGAGGACGAGCGCGGTTTCATCGACGCGCTGCTCGCCAGGCATGGCGCCGAACAGGTGGCCGCCGCCTTCGTGCGCCAGTGCCGGGCCAGCCGCTCGGCGCCCGAGGACCTCATGGAAATCGCGCCGTTCACGCCGTCGCGCGAAAGGCCGGCGGGCGAAGGTTTCGCGCGTCGCGACGAGGCACCCAGCCGCCGCGACGATTTCGGCGACAGCGTCTGGTTTTCGCTTTCGATCGGGCGCCGGCAGAATGCCGAGCCGCGCTGGCTGATCCCGATGCTGTGCCGCACCGGCAGCATCTCGAAGCGCGAGATCGGCGCCATCAAGATGCAGCCGGAGGAGACCTTCGTGCAGATCGCCGCCGACTGGGCCGACCGCTTCCTGGCCGCGATCGGTCCCGACCGCAAGCTGCAGGGCAACATCCTTGTGAAGCGGCTCGACGGCCAGCCTGATTTGTCGCGCGCCGGCTATCAGCCGCCGAGCCCCGACAAGAAACCGCATCGCGGCAAGGCGCCGTTCGACCCCAACGCGCCGAAGCGCAAATTCGAAAAACGCGCACCGGCATCAGCCGATCAGCGCCCGGCAGCCGCGCATGAGGCAAAGCCGTGGGCGAAGCCGGGCAAGCCGAAATTCGACAACACCGCCGCGCCGAAGCACAAGAAGGAGAAGAAGCGGCCCGCCTAGAACTTTGATCGGTTCGACGCGCTGGCCTGCAGGCCGGCCTTGATGGCGGCCCAGCTTGCCGCCGCCGGTGTTGGCCGATGCTTCTCTGCGATGCGCTCCGCCAGCGAGGAGCGCCACGCATGGTCCTGCGCCATCCTGCGGATCGCCGCATACCAGCCTTGCTGATCCTGTGAATCGATCGCCGGCATCAGGCCGCCGGTCGCCTCGATCAGCGACGGCGCTGTCGAGACGATAACCGGAACCCCGAAATCGAGGCATTCCGAGGCGCCGTAGCCCCAACCCTCGATATGCGAGGGAAAGACGCCGAAGGAAGCGCGGCGATAGTAGCCGATGAGTTCCTCGTCGCTGACCAGCCCGGTGAACGTGACCGACTGGAGGAGCTCGGGATGCGCCTTCAAGTAAGCCCGCAGCGGATCGATCATCCAACCCCAGCGCCCGGCGCAGACAAGCCGCGGCAGCTTGACGCCCTCGTCGAGCGCCTGCTGCCAGATCCGCGCCAACAGGATGTGGTTCTTGCGCACTTCGATGGTCGAGCAATAGAGCACGAACGGCTCGCCGGTCTCGATGCGCGAGGTCGTGCCCATGCGGGAAGCCGTCTCGTGCAGGATGGAGGGCATCGGAAAGCGATACACGACCGGCGCGGCGATGCCGGCTTTGCGCATATGGTCGGCGAGCGTGGCGCCAACCTCGTCAGAGGCGCAAAACGCCGGAGCGCCGGAGCCGACGAGGTGCTCGAGATAGGACCCGTAACGCCCCTCGCCAGTGCCCGCACCAAGCAGGTCGGGGCGTAGTGTCGGGATAAGATCGTGGCAAAGGAAGGCAAGGTCACCGGCCCCACCCGAGACGGCCGACCGGTCTTCCCCGGTCAGGATGTGATGGCTGATCAGCACAAGGCCGCGTTCCGTCTCGGCCGGTTGGCTTGGAACGTCCCGGCGCAGGCCCGACCGAATCCTCGCCCGCTGGTACAGGCGATAGGCACGGATCAGCAGCCTCGTCGCCTGATAGGCAATCCCTTTGCGGCCATTGGTCACCGTCTTGGCGAGATGGCGGTCAGCGTCGCGCTTGCCCCATGGCTGCTGCCGCACTGCCGCGAAGGCCTGCGACAGCGCCGTGCGTCTCCCCGGCCACCTCTGGACATGATGCGGTGAAATCTCACCTGCCGCGACATGGTCCTGTTCGTAGGGGGCAAGCGGGCGGAACCGGCCTTCATTGGCTCTGAACGCCACCACCTCCACGCATGGGTCGGGATCCGCCAACGCCGCGTTGATGAGAAAGCTTTCCACTCGTGGGATCCCGGCCAGGCCCTCACCTCGCGGCCAGAACATCAGGCCGGTGGCGTCGATGGCCAGCCTCGGAGGCCTTGCGACCTCCCTGTCCCCTATCGCGATGCTGGTATCGGAACGCTCGGCTGTCATTGTCTGCTTTTGGGTCTGCTTTTGGCGAAGGCGGTTGCACTTGATGCCTTATGCTTCATTTGCCGCCAGGACGGTAGCCATGCCGCCCGGTATTGCCCACCGGCTCGGCCCTGTGCCACATCTTGACCGGGACGTGGCGAGCGGGGGCGGCAAATGCGCGGCGAAGTGCTTCATTACGACGAGGACCAGGGCTTTGGCTTCATCACCGGAGCCGACGGCAACCCCTACACCTTCACCCGCGAGAACCTGCGCCGGCAAACCGCCATGCCCAACGGCACGGCCGTCGAGTTCCAGCCGGGCGGCGGCCAGGCGCGCGATGTCTTTTCGATTGGTGCCCAGACCGCCGCTGCGGCCGCCGCCGACCCCGGTATCAAGGCCGCACCGGCCCAGGCCGGCGTTCCCCCTGCAGCGGCCCCACCTCCTGCGCAGCGTTTCGGTCGGTCTTCCGAGACAGCCGAGCCCAGCGATCTCTGGGGCTATTTCTGGCGTGGCGTGACGAAAAACTATTTCAATTTCGCCGGGCGCGCCCGCCGCAAGGAATATTGGGGCTACAGCCTGTTCTGGATGGTTTGCCTGCTGATCATCGGCGGCATCGGCCTGTACACCGATATGGATATGGGCGGCTTCGACAGCGATATCTCGGGCGCGATAACGGTCGGGCTGTGCGGCACCTTCCTGCTGGCGACAATTCTTCCCAGTCTCGGCATGATCGTGCGCCGGCTGCACGACATCGGCCTGTCGGGCTGGCTCTGCCTGCTGATCCTGATCCCGACCATCGGCAGCCTGATCATCCTGGTCTTCGCGCTAATCCCGACGCAGGCCCGGGAAAACCAGTGGGGACCGGTGCCGGCAGGCGTCAGGGTCTAGGGGCGATGGCCTTCAAGGCGTCGCCCGAAAGCCTGAGAAAGACCTTCTGGCCGTGGCGTTCGGCGCCGAGCCGCGCGTAAAAACGCAGCGCGCCCTCGTTCCAGTCCTCGGTGGTCAGGTCGATACGGCCAATGCCGTGGTTGAGGCAATGGTCGGCGAGAAAGCCGATCAGCGCCCGGCCGACGCCGGCATTGCGGATGTTGTCGCGCACGAACAGGTCCTTGAGGAACAGCAGCCGCTCAAGATCGATGCCTGGATGCGCGATCGCCACCGACGCCAGGCCGCTGACCTCGCCGTCGACGAAGGCGAGCGCGAAATGCGGATAGGCCGGGCTTTCCTCGCCAAGCCATTTGCATGCGGCAGAGAGGGCCCGGTCGGCACCGGGAGGCGGCTGCCGGTAATGCTCCGCCATCTCGCACAACATTGCCGCGAGTGCCGCGGCGTCCTCGATCGTCGCCCAGCGGACGTCGACCGCCATGGGGATCAGCCCAGGAACCTGGCGATGATCGCGTCACCCATCTGAACCGTACCGACTTCGGTCATGCCATCGGACATGATGTCTTTCGTTCGCAGGCCTGCATCGAGCACGGCGGCGATCGCGCTTTCGACACGGTCGGCTTCATCGACCATGCCGAAGGAATAGCGCAGGCACATGGCGAAGGAGGCGATCATGGCGATCGGGTTGGCGATGCCCTTGCCGGCTATGTCGGGCGCCGAGCCGTGCACCGGCTCGTAGAGCGCCTTGCGCTTCTTGGTCTTCACGTCAGGCGCGCCGAGCGAGGCCGACGGCAGCATGCCGATGGAGCCGGTCAGCATGGCGGCGATGTCGGACAGCATGTCGCCGAACAGATTGTCGGTGACGATGACGTCGAATTGTTTTGGCCAGCGCACCAGCTGCATACCGCCGGCATCGGCCAGCATGTGGTCGAGCTTGACGTCCGGATAGCGCGCCTTGTGGGTCTGGGTGACGACCTCGTTCCACAGCACGCCCGACTTCATCACATTGCGCTTTTCCATCGAAGTGACGTGGTTCTTGCGCGTCCGCGCCAACTCGAAGGCGACGCCCGAAATGCGCTCGATCTCGAACGTGTCGTAGACCTGCGTGTCGATGCCGCGCTTCTGGCCGTTGCCGAGATCGATGATCTGCTTGGGCTCGCCGAAATAGACGCCGCCGGTCAGCTCGCGCACGATGAGGATGTCGAGGCCTTCGACCACCTCTTGCTTGAGCGAGGAGGACGCCGCCAGCGCCGGATAGCAGATGGCCGGGCGCAGATTGGCGAACAGCTCCATGTCCTTGCGCAGCCGCAGCAGGCCGGCCTCAGGGCGCACCTCGTAGGGCACCGCATCCCATTTCGGACCGCCGACGGCGCCGAACAGCACCGCGTCGGCGGCCATCGCCTTTTCCATGTCGGCATCGGAAATCGCCGCGCCATGCGCGTCATAGGCGCAGCCGCCAACCAGCCCGTCCTCGGTGGTAAAACCGCTGCCGAGCTTGTCGTTCATGGCTGATATGAGTTTCTTGACCTCGGCCATGGCCTCCGGACCGATGCCGTCGCCGGGGAGCAGGAAAAGATGCTTCGTTGCCATGGAGAAACCGTCCCAGAAAGAATGCGTTTCGATTTTGCCCAGCGTCCTTTGCACGCCAAGGAGGCGTGCGTCGCTGTGCGACCGCGCCTTGCTAAACGCCAAGCGCCCGGCGTGCAAGCCTGCAGGTCGCAACCATGATCACCGATGCGAGAGAATGTTGACCAGTCGGCCGAACGGATCGCGGACATAGAAGCGCCGTACGCCCCAAGGCTCGTCGGCCGGTCCGTATTCGATGGCGAAGCCGGCCGCCTTCATGGCATCGAGCGCCGCATCGACGTCATCGACCTCGATCGAAAGATCCGGCACCGGCGTGCCGGAGCCGCCTTGCGCCATGAAACTGACCTGCATCTGCATCGTTTCCTCGGAGCCGTAGGTGGCGATCCAGCCGAGATCCATCAGCACGTCGAGGCCGAGCACGTCCTGGTAGAAGCGCTTCGCCGCCGCGACATCCGATGTCTCGATGTTGGCAACGATGCGTTGGACTTTCATCGTCGGCCTGCCTTTCACGCCGTGCGCCGCAGCGCCGTGACTTCGATCTCGATCTTCATTTCCGGTCTGTTGAGCTGGCAGACGATCATCGTCGCCGCTGGCCTGATGTCGCCGAACGTCTCGCCGAGGATCGGGAAGACGATGTCCACGAAGGTCTGGTCGGTGATGTAGTAATGCGCCCGCACGACGTCGGCCATTTCGAAGCCGCCGTCATGAAGCGCCTTGCCGATCGTCGCCAGGCAATTGCGCGTCTGCGCCTCGACCGTCTCCGGCATCGTCATCGTCGCATAGTCGTAGCCGGTGGTGCCGGACACGAAACACCAGTCGCCCTGCACCACGGCGCGCGAATAGCCGGCGGTCTTTTCGAACGGCGAGCCGGTGGAGATGAGTTTACGCATGGGTGTCCCTCGCAAGTCAGTGCGGCCATCTAGCAGGTGAGAAGGTGACCCGGCCATGGGCCAAACCGGGCGGACTGTTGTCACGATGTGGCAAACGCAACCTCGGAGATTAGCCCGAGCATCCCTCGCATCGTCATCCCTGAGCGGAGCAAGGAGCGGAGCGACGCGGCGCAGACCATAGGATCCATGCCGCGACTTCAAGGCGTTGCAGCGGTGTAGAATTCTGCTCCGTAGCACCCTCCGATGACGGTCGCGGCATGGATCCTCGGGTCTGCGCTCCGCTGCGCGTCGCTCCGCCCGTGGATGACGAAAGCGCGGGGGGGCGCCGCGCAACGCTAATGCTTTAATTCGCCTGCCCCAGCGCCTTATCCAGCGCCTCCTTCACATCGGCCGGCCATGTCGCCACCGGCGGCCAGGCGTTCGGCTGGCCATTGTCGCCGCGACGGGCGAAGTAGAGCTTGTGCTTGGCCGGGTCGACCGCCATGAAGCCGTCATTGCCGCCGCAGTCATGCGGCACGCAGCCGCTGGCGTAGAAGGCGCCCGAAGCGGTCTTTTCCGTGCCGCCGCCGACCAGCAGGCTGGTCGCCATGTCGGGCATGTCCTTGCCGAGAAGCTTTTCAGCTTCCTTGTAGACGGCCTCGTTGTGGAAGGCGTCGATGATGTTCTGGTACTTTTCCGGATCGATGTCTTTCCAGTCCGTGCCGGGTTCCGGCATGTAGCTCAGATTGCCCGAAATCGTCAGCCCGTCGGTCGGCGACCATTGCAAAGCCGGCTTCTGATCTCCCGGCAACAGATAGGGCACGAAATAGATGGCGTTGTCGGACACCGCCGAGGGCGGCGCGCCGCAGTCGTCCTGCTCGACCGTGGTGCTCTGGATGGTGCCGCCTTCCGGCTTCCAGACGATCACCGTCGCCGGTCCGCATTGATTGCCGCCATCGCCGACATCGAACAGCGCCACCTTGACGCCGCCGACCTCGACTATTCTGTCGAAGAAGACGTCATAGTTGGTGGCCAGCTGCTTGCCGTCATAGGCAAGCACCTTCTCACCGTCCTGTTCCGGTTGGGTGATGGTCAGCGTGCCGCCTTCGAACGGTACGGGCGCCTGCTTGTCGTCATCGGAAGCGTCGGCGGCGTCTGTCCCCTGGTCGGCGGCAGGCTTTTCGGCCGCAGGCGGCGCGGCGGGCGTCTGCGTCTGGGCATGGCTCAAAGCGGCGGTCATCAGAAGAAACGCCAGCCCGCAAGTGCCGGCAAGAAGCGAACGAGTCATGTCTGTCCCTCCACTCAGTCGCCACGAACCCGGCCTGAAGGCGGCCGGGGCCAATCCACCCGGGAGCGTGCCGCTCAGGCCCAGGGGCGCTGTTCGGCGTTGCGCTTCTCGAACGAAGCGATGGCGCCGGCCTTCTCCATGGTCAGGCCGATGTCGTCGAGCCCGTTGAGCAGGCAGTGGCGCTTGAAGTCGTCGAGGTCGAAGGTGACCACGCCGCCATCCGGGCCGCGGATTTCCTTGGCCTCGAGGTCGACCGACACCGTGGCGTTGGAGCCGCGCGAGGCATCGTCCATCAGCTTCTCGAGATCCTCGGGGCTGACGGTGATCGGCAGGATGCCGTTCTTGAAGCAGTTGTTGTAGAAAATGTCGGCGAACGATGTCGAGATGACGCAACGAATGCCGAAGTCGAGCAGCGCCCACGGCGCGTGTTCACGCGACGAGCCGCAGCCGAAATTGTCGCCGGCGACCAGGATCTGCGCCTTGCGGTAGGCCGGCTTGTTGAGCACGAAATCCGGATTTTCCGAACCGTCGTCCTTGTAGCGCATTTCGGCGAACAGGCCGGTGCCAAGCCCGGTGCGCTTGATCGTCTTCAGATAATCCTTGGGGATGATCATGTCGGTGTCGACATTGACGATCGGCATTGGAGCGGCGACGCCGGTGAGCTTGGTGAATTTTTCCATGGCTTTGCCCGTGTTTTCGTTGCGGGAGGATTTGCTGACGCCGGTTTACACAAAGCCGACGGCAAATAAAAGGCAACTGTTTGTGCGCGGTGGCACAAGCCAGCCCGATGGTGCAATCTGCGTGTCATGGCAGAAAACTCGCACGTCCTCTATGCACGCGAAGCCGCGCTCGATATCGGCGAATTTCGCCGCGTTCTGATCGAATCCGGCCTCGGCGAGACACGCCCCGTCGATGAAGCTGTGCGGTTGCAGGCGATGCTGGCGGGCGCCAATCTGGTGCTGACCGCGCGCCTCGACGTGGAGGGCAAGCCGCTGATTGGCGTTATCAGGGCGATGACCGACTTTTCCTGGGTCTGCTACATCTCCGAACTCGCCGTTTCCCGGTCGGCGCAGGGGCTCGGCATCGGCAAGGGCCTGATGGACGAGGCGCGGCGGCAACTCGGTCCGTCCGTCGCCATCAGCCTGATCTCCATGCCCGACGCCGTCGGCTTCTACGATCGCATCGGCATGAAGCGCATGGCCGACGCCTTCTGGTTCTCCCGCAAGGGCTGACGCTCCTCACAAAGCCGTGACATTCCTGATGCTCTCGGTCACTTGACATGCAACCATTTGGTTGCATATTAAGCCATGAGCATGGATGCCGTCTTTCGCGCCCTGGCCGACCCGACCCGCCGGCAGTTGCTGGACAGCCTCCATGCCAGGAACGGGCAGACGCTGAACGCGCTGTGCGCCGAGATGGACATGACGCGCCAGGCGGTGACCAAGCATTTGGCGATCCTGGAGGAGGCCAACCTCGTCACCACCGTCCGCAAGGGGCGCGAGAAGGAGCATTACCTCAATCCCGTTCCCATCAACGAGATCGCCGACCGCTGGATCGGCAAATTCGAGCGGGGGCGGCTGACCGCTCTCGGCGACTTGAAGAAACGCCTCGAAAGGGAAGACTGATGAGCAACAAGTTCGTCTACGTGACCTACATCCGCACCACGCCCGAAAAGCTCTGGGAGGCGCTGACCGAGCCGGAGTTCAACCGGCAGTTCTTTCTCTGCTCCTATCAGGAGAGCGATTGGAAAGTGGGCTCCAGCTGGAAGCTGATGTTCCCGGACGGGCGCGTTGCGGACAGCGGCGAAATCCTCGAGATCGACCCGCCCAGACGCCTGGTCATCAAATGGCGCAATGAATGGATGCCGGAGGTGAAGGCCGACGGCTACACGCGCTGCACCTTCATCATCGAGCAGGACGGCGAGTTGATGAAGCTTGCCGTCACCCATGAAGCGGACGGGCCGCACAGCCTGATCGGGAACGTCGCCAAGGGCTGGCCGCTGGTGTTGGCCAACTTGAAGAGCCTGCTCGAGACCGGCAAGGGTTTTGAGCGTCCGCCATCAAAAGGATGAAGGCCTCGTTTCGATAACGAAACAAATTTAACGTGGAGGCATCCAAGATGCAAATTGCCAGGGTTCACAGCATGACCAATGGCGAAACGATCATGGCATCCGCCGAGATCGAAGCGCCTCCGGAACGCATCTTCAGGGCGCTGGTAGGCAAGGAAGTCGAGCAATGGTGGGGGTCTGCCGCTACCTACCGGATGGTCGACTGGTCGGCCGACCTTCGCGTCGGCGGCCATTGGACGGTTGTTGTCCGGACGGCTGGCGGCAGGGACCTGCCGGCCAGTGGCGAGTTCCTCGACATCGAGGCGCCACGCCAGATCGTGCAGACTCGGGCCTATGCATGGGACCATCCAACACTTGGCCGACGGAAAACGACGATTGCCTGGCTGCTGGAGCCGATCGCCGAGGGCACACGCCTCACCATATGCCATGGCGGTTTTTCCGGGCTGAGCGAAGCGGCCACCGAGCATGCCGAGGGTTGGGGACGCGTGCTGGCCTGGTTGCAGGCGTATGTCGAGGCTGGAAGACTGGCGGCGGCTTGAGCAGCGGGTCGGTGGCAGAGCGGCCCTTCACGCACCCTCGCCTTGACCCGCACCTCATCTGGTCCACATCCCATGCATGGAAAAGCAGGGGTATTTCATAGGCACGGCCGGCTGGGGAATTCCAACCCGACACAAGGAAGACTTCCCGCAACCTGGGTCGCATCTCGAACGCTACGCCCGACGCCTTCCAATCGTCGAGATCGACACCTCCTTCTACAAGCCGCACCGCCGCGAGACCTATGAGCGCTGGGCGGGTTCCGTCCCGGAGCATTTCCGCTTTGCCGTCAAGACGCCCAAGACCATCACCCATGAGCATCGTCTCGTCGGCTGCGAGACGCTTGTCGACGCCTTTCTCGAACAGGTTGAAGGTCTCGGCGAAAAGCTAAGCGTGCTTCTGGTGCAGCTGCCGCCGAGTTTGCCCTTCGAGGTAAGCGCCGCAGGTGGTTTCTTCGACATGCTGGGAAAGCGAACCCAGGCAAGGCTGGTATGCGAGCCGCGCCATCCCAGTTGGTTCGAAGCGGAGGCAGAAGCGCTTCTGGCAAGCCGCAGGATTGCGCGTGTTGCCGCCGACCCGGCTCCGGTCCCTGCGGCGGCGATGCCGGGCGGCTGGTCCGGCCTTGCCTATTTCCGCTGGCATGGCGTGCCGCGCGTCTATTATTCGGACTACGATGCCGAAAGTCTCGACCGGATCGGGCAGCAGGTGAAAGCAGCGGCCGCTTCCAGCGCCGAGGTCTGGTGCATTTTCGACAACACCGCATCGGGGCACGCGCTCGGCAACGCTCTCGCCATCGATGCGATGCTTCGCTAAATCACATTCAATTCCCGAAATGCCCGCCCTTCCGCGACGCGGCCATAGCCAAACGCCGAGCAATCCACCGTGCGATAGCCGCCATGGACGATGAGTTCCGCCAACGCCTTGCCGACCGCCGGCGCCTGCTGCAGGCCGTGGCCGGAAAAACCGTTGGCGAAGATGAAATTGCCGACCTCGGGATGCGGACCGATCACCGCGTTCTGGTCCAACGTGTTGTAGTCGTAATGGCCGGCCCAGGCGCGGGTCGGCTTGATCGCCTCGAAGGCCGGAATGCGGGTCGCCAGCGCCGGCCAGATCACCTCTTCGAACAGCGGCCAATCGACCTCGAAATCCCCGGGGGCCGCCGGGCCGTCGCCCTCTTCCGGTTCGGCGCCGCCCGTGAGGTAGACCGAGCCTTCCGGCCTGACATAGATGCCGGAGGGATCGACCAGCAGCGGCATGTCGGCATATTTCTCGCGCGCCTCGAAAACGAAGACGTTGCGCTTGCGCGGCTCGACCGGCAGCGCCAGCCCGGCAAGGGCCGCCACCTTGCCGGCATTCGGCCCGGCGGCGTTGACGACGATGCCGGCTTCCAGCCTGTCGCCATTGTCGAGGCTGACGCTGGTGACACGGTCGCCTTGCCGCCCGATGCCGGTGACACCGGCGGTGATGAAATCGATCTTCTTCTGCCGCAGCGCCTTGCGGAACAGCATCAGCATCGCATGCGCGTCGAACCAGCCCTCGCCGCTGCGGCCATAGGCGCCGGCGGTGATGCCCTCGGCCGACAGCCACGGGAAGCGGCGCACCAGCTGCTCCGCGTCCTCCAGCACGATGTCGGCGCCCTCGGCCATCTGCGCCTCGTGATTGGCCTTGAGGATCGGCAGCCCGTTCTCGCCGGCAAGGATCAGATAGCCACCCTCGCGAAAGCCGATATCGGCATCCGCGCCGAATTCTTCCTTCAGCCGCCGGAACAGCTTTAGCGTGAACTGCGACAGGCGGATGTTTTCCGGGATCGAGAATTGCTGGCGGATCGAGGCCAGGGACAGCGTCGTTGCCGCATGCGCGAATTGCGGATCGCGCTCGATCAGCGCGATCGAACCGGAAAACCCTTCCTCGCGCAGATAATAGGCGACCGAGGAGCCGACGATAGCCCCACCGATGATGACGATGTCGTAGCGCACGCTTTTATGCCCTTTCCGATTCGAGCCGCTGATCGGGGTCACGCGGCTGGCAAAATGATCTCGAAGCGCGTGCCGCGTTCGGAGTCAACCAGCGCGATCATACCATCATGCGCTTTCAGGAGGGCCAGCACGATGCCGAGACCCATGCCGGTGCCGCCGGTAGAGCGCCGCGTGGTGAAAAACGGCTCGAAGATGCGCGACCGGTTGCTGGGCGAAATGCCGGCGCCGTCGTCGCTGACCAGCACCGTCGCCTTGCCACCGGCACTTGCGGCAGTGATTGAAACCAGCGTCGCGCCATGCCGCGCCGAATTGTCGATGAGATTGGCCAGCACGATTGCCGCGTTCTCGGCCGATATGCGCAACCCGATCTCGCCGCCGACCTCGACGCGGACCGCCAGTCTGGTGTCGACGGGAAGCAGCGCTAACGCCGCACCGATCGAGGTGCTTTCGCCGCTCGGCGCAAGGTTTTCGGCGCGCGCCAGGTCGAGCAGGCGGCGCACCAGCAGATTGAGCCGCCCGGCATCGGTGACGATATTGTTGGAAAAGCGCCGCCGCTCCGTATCGTCCATCGCGCTGCCTGAATCGCGCAGCAGCTCGGCCGCGCCCTGGATCGCCGTCAGCGGCGATTTGAGTTCGTGCGAGACATGGGTGGCAAAAGTCTGGATTGAGTCCGATCGCGCCTGCAGCTTTTCGGCCATGTCGAGGAAAGCGGCGGAAAGCTCCGCCATCTCTCGAGTGCCATGGTGGTCGAGCGGCCGGATCGCCGCGCGATCGCCGGCGGCGATGCGCTCCGTGCGGTCGATCAGCGCATAGATCGGCCGGCTGACGGTGCGCAGGAAGACCAGGCCGATGAGCAGCGTGCCGCCGATTATGGCGATCGCCGCCAAGGTCACCTTGCCGCGCTCGCCATAGAGATGTTTTATGATGTTGTTGGGCGTCCGCGACACATAGACCACGCCGGCGACCTTGCCGTCGACGGCCACCGGCAAAGCGACGAAGACACGCACCTTGGTGCCGCGGCTGACCGAATAGAGCGGTGGCGCCGGCTGGTCGGGGATGCGCAGCCTGAGCGCGCTGGCATAGCGGCCGGCAAGTGCTGCGCGCACCTCCTCGACCTCGCCAAGCGACTGCCCGACCTCGCCGCGCCCGGCAATGACAACGCCTGTGGGATCGAGCAGCCGGAAGCCGGCCAGCGTGGTTTTCTGCGTGGCGTCGAGAATGCCGGACAGGCGCGCGCCGATCGCGGCGAAGGCGGGATCGGCGGTGCCTGGCATGGCCGACGGCCGGGTCGGCAGGACATAGTCGGAGGCGAGATCGAGTTGCGGCTCGATCGGCCTGTATAGCGGGTCAGGATTGACGCTTCGGCTTGACTCCCCGCTTGGCCCCGGCATCGGCGCACCGAGTTTTTCCGGCGGGATGCCGGCGTCGCGCACATCCTGCGCATAGATGGCGGCGATGGCCGCTCCTTGCGCGATCAGCTCGGCTTCGGTCTGGCGGATCAGCTGGTTCTCGTAGAGGCGAAAGAAGAACAGGCCGACCAGCGGCAAGGCCATCACCAGGATCAGGATGGCAACGACGACCGTGGCGAGCCGAGGCCGCCATTTGCGGCCGATCCATTTGCTCGTCAGCCGCATCGGCCAAGCCGGAAGCCGACGCCATGCACGGTCTCGATAACATCCGGGCAACCCACTGCCGCCAGCTTGGCGCGGATGTTGCGGATATGGCTGTCGACGGTGCGGCCGGCGACATGGATGTTGCCGGCATAGGCGCTGGCCATCACCGCGTCGCGGTCGAGCACATGCGCCGGCCGCGCCAGAAACCCTTTCAGGATCGAGAACTCTATCCCCGTCAGGGCAAGCGGCCTGCCGTCGAAGCTGGCGGCATGGCTGGCCGGCGCCAGAGCCAGTTTGCCATGCGAGAACTGCCTGTCGTCGGCCGGTTCGGACACCGCCGGGCGGGCGCGCCGCAGGATGACGTTGACGCGGGCGACCAGCTCGCGCGGGCTGAACGGTTTCGTCACATAGTCGTCGCCGCCCATTTCGAGCCCGAGGATGCGGTCGATCTCCTCGTCGCGCGCGGACAGGAACAGCACCGGCACATCGGATGTGTGCCTGAGCCGCCGGCAGACCTCCAGCCCGTCCATCTCCGGCATGCCGATGTCGAGCACGACCAGGTCAGGTGTGCGCCGTCCGATCGCTTGCAGGGCAGCCGCACCGTCGGCCACCCCAAGCGTTTTCATGCCGGCCTTTTCCAGCGCAAAGCAGATCACTTCGCGGATATGCGGATCATCGTCGGCGACGAGGATGTGATGCGGCATGGATCAGCGGCCCAGCATGGAAGGTTCGATGCGGTCAGGAACCACGAACGGCCCCCTGGTGTCGAGATATCCGAGCAGCCGCCAGTCGCGAAAGCTCCAGGCCCGCCAGTTCTGCTGCTGGGTGCGATACCAGCCTTCGTCGCTGCCGCGCAACCCGACGAGTTGGCGCAAGACCGGATCATTGGCGGCGGCCGTCCGGCTTTGATGATCGAGGAAGCGGTCGAGCGCCGGAAACGCGCCCGGGCCGAGCGAGCGCAGATACCAGGCGTCGAGGGAAATGCCCTGGCCGGTCATTTCGAAGGAGTGGTCGACATTGTAATTGGCGATCGTTGCTGCGAAATTGATGAAACAACCGGCATAAAGCGTCAGAGATAACGTCAGAAGATTGGCGGACAGCAGCCATTCATTGGATTTTCCGAGCGCGATGCGGGCGATGATCAGGGCAAGGCCTGATGCCACCAGCCCCATCCAGACGAAGGCGGCAACGCGCCAGTAGGTCAGCGCATAGATGCCGATATAGAGGTCGAGCCGCAGGATCGACGAGACGACCAGCATGATGTTCTGCGCCACCCAGGCATAGACCAGCCGGCGGATGATCGGATCGGCCGATGTCTCGCTGCCCGGCCGCAGCGCCGCCAGCACGAAGCCGGCGGCAAGCAGCGCGGTGGCAACAAGGGGATAGGCGCCGCGATGCGCGTAAGAGGCGTAGCTCAGCCCGTCGGGAAGCGCAGCCCCGCCCCACAGATAGGCGGCGTCGAGCCCGGTCTGCAGCGCAAACAGGATGTTGAAGACGACAAGCGCGCGAAGGATGGCTGCCTTGCCGAACAGGATGTCCTCGATGGTGGTGACGGTTTTCTCGGCTTGAGCGCTGATGGCAGCCGCCGGCGCCACGCGCGGAATGCGGCGTACCAGGCGCGGCAGGCGTGGCCGCAGAAAAGCCCAGACACCGGCGAGCACGAACAGCCAGAAGGCAATCCGCGCAAGCTGGATGAGATCGAGCAGCCTCACGAGGTCGATCAGCGACAACCAGTAGTCGATGACCGGATTGGCGGCGCCGAACAGCGCCAGGAAGACCGCGCCCAGGGTCAGCGGCATCGCCCAGACGGCGATCGCCGCCAGGCGGACCCGGCGGCGGCCGAAGCGCCGCGCCGTCTTGCGCCAGCGGATAAAATCACTGGCGAAGCGGAACGGCGCCGCCAGCCCGAACAGCGCGATCTGGCCGGCAATGCGCGCGATGCTGTGCCGCAGCCGCCCGCTCAGCGATAGCGCGAAGACGACCAGGGCCGCCAGCGCGATCGAGACCGACAGGGCGCTGACATTTTCAGCCAGCGGCAGCAGCGCGAGAAGCAGGGCAGCGGGCTTGAGCCAGACCCTGCCGTCGCTGAACGCTGCCGGGTGCACGGCCACGACAGCTGCGGCGATCAGCAGGGCGAACAGGAAAACCGTAATGCCGGCGGGCTGGCCGTAGAAGAGAAAATCCGCAAGTGCAGCCAGCAGGATGGCGACACCGAAGCGGCTGCAATAGCTCGGCGCGGCGGAGAACAACGCTGTCATGACCTGGCTTTCCTGATGGCGTCCCGGCGGATTGCCGGCGGGCTCTTGCGGACAAAGGGAATGAGGATCGCCGTCGCGCGCGGCGGATCGGCCAGCCACCAGCCTTCGTTGCGCAGTCGATAAGGCAGACGGAGTTTGGCTCGCTTTTGCATGCCGCCTGTCTCGCAGGCCGGCAGGGAAGCGATACGGCGGATCCGAGGAGGTTTTCGGCAGGCGTGTGCAGTTTTCGTGCAGAGGCTGCGCTTCAGGGCTGATGCGCTGCCCACCATCCTTTCCGGACGTTGGCGCCGCCCCAGCCAGGCTCCTTTCCTCTCCCTCCGGAGGGGGGAGAGGTGGCTCGGCAAAGCCGAGACGGAGTGGGGGAACCACCTGGCAATCGCCGCGAACGGACATAGGAAGGGCATTAGGCGCGAGAATCTTCCGGCACCGCGACAGGGAGGGGGGTCGACCCCCACTCCGTCGAGCTTCGCTCGACACCTCTCCCCCGATCGACGGGGGAGAGGAAGGACCTCTTCCGCAACTGCTGGGGGGAGGGCAGGCAGATGAGGGGCGGCGCCAGCTTCGACGATTGCTCGTCTCACAAGCCTAACCCTGCCCGCTTGCCTCCATCCCCCACAGGCGGCATAGATCATCCATGGAAACCTATCGCCCCCGCCGCTCCGTGCTCTACATCCCGGCCTCCAACGACAAGGCCTTGGCCAAGATCGCGCAGCTCACCTGCGACGCGATCATCATCGACCTGGAGGATGCCGTCGCCCCAGCCGACAAGATCGCCGCGCGCGAAAAACTGGCCGGCATTTTTGCCAACCGCCCAGCCCATATTGGCCGCTGCGATATGGTCGTGCGGATCAATGCGCTGGCCAGCGAATGGGGTGCCGACGACCTGCTGGCCGCCGCAAGCTGCGAAGCCGACGGCATCCTTCTGCCCAAGGTCGACACGCCGCGCGACCTGCTCGAGGCCGGCGATGTGCTCGACGACAATTTTGCGCCCGACAGCGTGAAACTGTGGGCGATGATCGAGACGCCCAAGGCGCTGCTCAACATCGGCGCCATCGCCGAGCTTGGCCGTGATCCGGCCTCTCGGCTCTCTTGTTTCGTTGCCGGAACGAATGATCTGGTCAAGGAAACCGGCGTGCTGGCGACACCCGACCGGCGCTACCTCGTGCCATGGCTGATGCAGATGGTGCTGGCCGCGCGTGCCGGCGGCATCGACATGGTCGACGGCGTCTCCAACGATTTTCGCGACCTCGATGCCTTCGCCCATGAGTGCACCGAGGCGGCCGCCATGGGATTCGACGGCAAGAGCCTCATCCATCCGGCCCAGGTCGAAGCCGCGAACCGCGCCTTCGCGCCGTCCAAGGAAGCAGTGGCCGATGCGTGCCTGGTCAGGCAAGCTTTCGCGCTGCCGGAAAATGCCGGCAAGGGCGTGATCGCGCTGAATGGCAAGATGGTCGAGCGTCTTCACCTGGCGCAGGCCGAAAAACTGCTGGCGAAGGCGGCCGCCATCGGCGCATGATATCAACCCTATGCTCGCGGGCTATGGGCACTCACGACAGGACTGAAAAATGAAACTCTACCGCTTCCTGACCGCCCCGGACGACGCCAGCTTTTGCCACAAGGTGACGGCGGCGCTGAACAAGGGCTGGCACCTGTTCGGCTCGCCGACCTATGCCTACGACAAGAAGGCCAAAACGATGCGCTGCGGCCAGGCCGTGGTCAAGGATATCGATGGTCAGGAATACGGGCCGGACACCAAGCTCAGCGACTGGTAGGCTTTTCGCTGAAGCACCCCACCCTTCGTCACCTAGGGCGGAGCAGCCGCGAAGCGGCGTCGCGCAGACCTAGGATCCATGCCGTTACATCAGTCGAAGAGCACGGCGGACGAGGATTAGTGGATAGGCAAAGCCCTAGGGATCACGGCCCGACACATTATCTGGAACCGCATGGTGAGTGTTCGATTCTGCGCCGTGGGTGCACTACACTATCATCACGGTATGGATCCTAGGGTCTGCGCCGCGTCGCTTCGCTCCTTGCTCCGCCCTAGGATGACGAAGGTGCAGGGCTACTCCGCCGCCTCTTCGATCTTCTCCATATCATCGTCCGACAGGCCGAAATGGTGGCCGATCTCGTGGATCAGCACGTGGGTGACGATGTCGCCCAGCGTTTCCTCATTCTCGGACCAGTAGTCGAGGATGGCGCGGCGGTAGAGCGTGATGCGGTTCGGGCCCTCGCCGGTCTGCGGATTCCAGCGTTCGGCGATGCCGCGCCCCTCGAACAGGCCGAGCAGGTCGAAGGGCGTTTCCAGCGACAGGTCGTCCATGATCTCGTCGGTCGGGAATTCGGCGATCTGGATGACGATTTCGCCGGTCAGCTTGCGAAAGTCCTCCGGCAGATGGGCATAGGCCTCCAGCGCCAGGAACTCCATTTCGTCCATCGAGGGCGAGAGTTCGTCGTGCCAGGTGCGGGTCTTGTAGATGCGGGCCATGCTTTATCCTTTGATCCCGGCATATAGGCTTTCACGCCGTAATCGGCAAATGAACGGGCCGATGCGCCTGCACATCCAGGTGGAGAGGAATAAATTCCCCATGAGTCTGCTTGACTCTTGGGATGCGCTCTGGAATCTATAAGAACATAACAGGAACAATTGTGAGTGGAAGCTGACCGTCATGGCGATGACCGCCGTGGCGCGGGAGACTGTTTTTGCCCTGCGCCGCCAGATCGCGAAGATCGAGGGAACGCTGCCCGAGCGCTTGGCTGCGCCGGCCGCCGCGACCTCCGATGCTGACGTCAACACCGATCTCACAATCGTCCGGCGCGGCATTGCCGTGGCGTTGCCGGATGCGTTCCTGCCCATCGGCGTCGAGCGCCTCGATGCCGCCCTGAGCGGTGGCCTGCCGAAGGCCGCCTTGAGCGAAATCCATGGGCTGGAAACCCGCGATGCCGGGGCCGTCGCCGGCTTCGCTTTGTCGCTTACCAGCCTGATCCTCAAGCAAAGGCCGGGGTTGCCGGTGCTGTGGATCGGGACCACGGAAATCTTCCGCGAAGCTGGCTTTCCCTATGCCAGGGGGCTGCATGCCTCCTTCGGCATCGAGCCGGGGCAATTGCTGTTTTCCGAGGCGCCAAGGCTTGTCGATGCGCTTTGGGTCGCCGAGGAGGCGGCCCGGATGACGGCGCTCGCCGCGGTCATCCTGGAAATTCGCGGCAATCCGCAGCGGCTGGACCTGACCGCGACACGCCGGCTGCATGCAAGGGCGCAAGGTGCCGGCCGGCCGGTGTTCCTGCTGCGGCAGGCGGCCGAGCCCGAGCCAACGGCCGCCCCCGTCCGCCTCATCGTCGCGTCGGCGCCGGCGGCGCCGCGCGCCACCATCGCCGGGCCGCTCGCCGGCTCGATCGGCCGCCCGGCCTTCACCCTCACCGTCGGCAAGAGCCGCACGGCCTTGCCTGGACAATTCACACTGGAGTGGAACCCCGATGAACGCGCATTTGACGAAAGAACAGGCGGGGAAAGAGACCGGGCAAAGAATCCTGTCCCTCTGGTTTCCCTATCTGGCGGTGGAAAGGATCCTGCGGCAGCGTCTGGGGCGGTCCTGGCGTTCCCGGCCGTCGGATCACCCATCTCACCCGCCGCTCGTGATCAGCCATCGCGACCGCAACGCGCAGCGCATCTCGGCCCTCGACGAGCGGGCTGAAGCGCTGCACCTGAAGCGCGACATGGGCATCGCCGATGCGCGCGCCATGCATCCGTCGATCGACGTCGTCGAGGCCGATCCGGAGGCCGACCGCCGCCTGCTCGAAGGCCTAGCCGACTGGTGCGACCGCTACACGCCGCTGGTGGCGCTGGACGGGGCGGACGGCCTGTTTCTCGACGTCACCGGCTGCACCCATCTGTTCGGCGGCGAACGCACCATGCTGGACGACATCCTGTCGCGTTTCTTCCACCAGGGATTCGATGTCCGCGCCGGGCTTGCCGCGACACCGGGGGCTGCATGGGCGGCGGCACGCTTTGCCGGCGACCGCATCGTGCCTTGCGGCGAGGAAGAAGCACTGCTCGCGCCCTTGCCGCTCGCCGCACTGCGCATCGAGCCGGCAACCCGCACCAGCCTGGAAAGCGTCGGCCTGCGCACGGCGGGCGCCGTCATGGCGGCGCCGCGCGCGCCGCTCGCCCGCCGCTTCGGCGCCTTGCTGCTGCTGCGCCTCGACCAGGCGCTTGGCCGCCTCGACGAAGCGGTGTCGCCGCGCCTGCCCGTCGCGCCGCTTTCGGTCGAACGCCACCTCGCCGAGCCCGTCACCTTGACCGAGGACATCGAACGGCTGGTGGGCATGCTGGCGGCGACCTTGAAAACCGATCTCGAGCGCCGCGGCGAGGGCGCCAGGACGCTGGCGCTGCTGCTCTTTCGCGTCGACGGCGCCGTCAGCCGCATCGCCATCGGCACCTCGCGGCCGATGCGCGAACCCCGGCTGATCCAGCGCTTGTTCCATGAGCGGCTGGCCGCCCTCGAACAGGATATCGATGCCGGCTACGGCTTCGATCTGGTGCGGCTTTCGGTGCTGACATCAGCCGCTTTCGACATGCAGCAGGCCGACCTTGCCGGCGAGGTGACCGATGACGGCGCCGATATCGCACTGTTCGCCGACCGCATCCGCGCCCGGCTCGGCGAGGGCGCGGTGCTGCAGCCGGTCACTGTGGAAAGCCATCTGCCGGAGCGCGCCGTCGTCACGATCCCCTTCACCGAACCCCCGCGCCGGACCACACCGCCGAAGAAGCCGGACAGGCTGCGGGCGCCGATGACCATTTTTCCGCCGGAACGGCCGATCCGGCTGTTCCGCTCGCCCGAACCCATCGACGTGCCGGCCACTGAAATGCCTGAAGGCCCGCCGCTGAACTTCCGCTGGCGGCGCGCGCTCTACCGCGTCACGCGGGCCGAGGGGCCGGAACGCATCGCCGCCGAATGGTGGCGCGAGGCAGCGAGCGATGAAGCTGCATCGACGCGCGACTATTTCCGCATCGAGGATGCCGACGGCCGCCGTTACTGGCTCTATAGGCAAGGCCTTTACGGCGGCGCCTCGCAGGTGCCGCCGCGCTGGTTCCTGCATGGGGTTTTTGCATGAACGCGCTGACCGTCATTCCCTATGCCGAGTTCGGCATCCAGTCGAATTTCTCCTTCCTGCGCGGCGCCTCCAAGCCGGAGGAGCTGGTGGTCGCTGCCAAGCTTCTCGGCTTCTCCGCGATCGGACTTGCCGACCGCAACACGGTGGCCGGCGTGGTGCGCGCCTGGCAGCAGGCCAAGGTCGAAAAGCTGTCCTATCATCCCGGCTGCCGGCTGGTTTTTGGCGACGGCACGCCGGACATTCTCGCCTACCCCCAGGACCGCAAGGGCTGGGGGCATCTCTGCCGCATGCTCACCCAGGCCAATCTGCGCGACGAGAACGAAAAGGGCGCCACCCTTCTCCAGCGCAGCGACCTCCTCGAATGGGGTGACCTGATGTCGCTGGCTGTCCTGCCCGATCTGACGGTGGGAGCGCAAGACGGTCTCGCTTTGCTTCGAGAACTCAAGGGCCGCTTCGGCCGGAACCTGTGGCTTGGCGTTTCGCCCGACTATGCCGGCAATGACCGTTTCCGGATCGAGCAGGCAGCGGCGATGGCCGAGAGCGCCGGCATTCCGCTGATGGCGACCAACGATGTTCTCTACCACACGGCCGAACGGCGCCCGCTACAGGACGTGCTGACCGCGATCCGCCTCAACACCCCCGTCGCCGAGGTCGGGCTGCAACTCACCGCCAATGCCGAACGCCATCTGAAGCCGCCGATGGAAATGGCGCGCCTGTTCCGCAGGCATCCGCAGGCGCTGGCCGAGACGCTGCGGTTTGCGGAAGAACTGACCTTCTCGCTTGGCGACCTCCAGTACAATTATCCGGACGAGCCGACGGAATCGGGTCTTGGCCCACAGGCCGAACTGGCGAGGCTGGCTCGTGAGGGGGCGGCGAACCGCTACCCGGCGGGTGTGCCGGCTTCCGTGACCAAGCGCATCGAGGAAGAGCTCGCTCTGATCGAGCGCCTCAACTATGCCCGCTATTTCCTGACCGTCTACGACATCGTCAAGTTCGCGCGCAGCAAGGATATTCTCTGCCAGGGACGTGGGTCAGCCGCCAATTCGGTCGTCTGCTTCTGCATCGGCATCACCGAAGTGGGGCCGGAAAAAATCGATTCTCTTTTCGAGCGCTTCATTTCCGAGGAAAGGAACGAACCGCCAGACATCGACGTCGATTTCGAGCACGAGAAGCGCGAAACCGTAATCCAGTACATCTACGAGAAATACAGCGGCAAGCGCACAGCACTTGCCGCCGCCGTCATCAGCTATCGCGGCCGCTCGGCGCTGCGCGAAGTGTCGAAAGCGATGGGCCTGTCCGAGGATGTCAGGGCATCGCTTTCTGGCTCGATCTGGGGTTGGTCGACATCGGAACTTGGCGAGAAGGAAGCCCGGGCCGGCGGCCTCGACCGCACCGACCCGGTGTCGAGGCACGTGATGGAGCGTGCCAACGAGATCATGGGTTTTCCACGCCACCTGTCCCAGCATGTCGGCGGTTTCGTCATCACCAGGGACCGGCTCGACGAGATCGTGCCCATCGTCAAGACGGCGATGGACCAGCGCAAGATGGTGGAGTGGGACAAGGATGATCTCGACGCGGTGAAGATCCTGAAAGTGGATGTGCTGGCGCTCGGCATGCTGACCTGCCTGCAACGCGCCTTCACCTTGCTCACCGAGCATTATCCGAAGGCGAGGGACCCGTATGGGCAGCCCTATGTGCTGGCCACCCTGCCGCCGGAGGATAAGCAGGTCTACAAGATGATCTGCCGCGCCGACACGCTCGGCGTCTTCCAGATCGAATCGCGCGCCCAGATGTCGATGCTGCCGCGTCTCAAGCCAGACAATTTTTATGATCTCGTCATCGAGGTGGCGATCGTGCGGCCGGGCCCGATCCAGGGCGACATGGTCCATCCCTATCTGCGCCGCCGGCAAGGCAAGGAAAAACCCGAATATCAGAAACCGGAGCTGGAGGCGATTCTCAGCAAGACGCTGGGTGTGCCGCTGTTTCAGGAACAGGCTATGAATATCGCCATCGTCGCCGGTGGTTTCAAACCGGGCGAAGCCGACGAATTACGCCGTGCCATGGCCACCTTCAAGCGTACCGGCACCATCGGCAATTACCGCGACCGTATGATCAATGGCATGGTCGGCAAGGGCTACACCAAGGACTTCGCCGAGCGCTGCTTCAAGCAGATCGAGGGTTTTGGCGAATACGGCTTTCCCGAAAGCCACGCTGCCTCCTTCGCCCTGCTCGTCTATGCCTCCTGCTGGTTCAAGACCTTCTATCCCGACGTGTTCTGCGCCGCGATCCTGAATTCGCAGCCGATGGGGTTTTACCAGCCGGCCCAGCTCGTCCGCGACGCGCGCGACCATGGTGTCGACATCCGCGAAGTCGACGTCAATTTCTCGGTCTGGGACTGCACGCTGGAGGAATCCCTGTTCGATCCGGCTCGCATTCTCGCGCGCCATGCCGAAATGCGCGGCGTCATCGAGACGAACCATGCGCTGCGGCTCGGCTTCAGGCAGATCAAGGGCCTGTCGAAGGAACGCATGGAGGCTTTCGTCGAGCGGCGCGGTTCAGGCTACTCGACCGTCCGGGATGTCTGGCTGCGCTCCGGCCTCGATGTCGACGAGATCGAGCGGCTGGCGCAGGCCGATGCCTTCCGTTCGCTCGGCCTCGACCGCCGCGAGGCGCTGTGGGCGGTGCGTGCGCTCGACGGCAAGAGTGCCGCCGAAAGACTGCCGTTGTTCGACCAGAAGGATATCCGCCTGCGCGAGCTGGAGCCCGAGACGAAGCTGCCGAAAATGCCGCTTGGCGAGCATGTCATCCACGATTACCGCTCGCTCGGCCTGTCGCTGAAGGCGCATCCGGTCGCCTTCCTGCGCGAGCGGCTCGACCGGGCCGGCGTCACGCCCAATGCGAACCTGCCTTCCGTGCGCGACGGCAGGCGTGTCACCGTTGCCGGCCTCGTGCTGGTGCGGCAGCGCCCCGGCAAGGGCAACGCGATCTTCCTGACGCTGGAAGACGACAAGGCCGTCGCCAACGTCATTTTCTGGCAAAGAACCTTCGACCGATACCGGCCTGTTATCATGGGCGCGCGGTTCGTGAAGGTCACCGGGAAACTGCAGTCGGAATCGGATGTGGTCCACATCGTCGCCGAGAAGATCGAGGATCTGACGCCCTGGCTGACCGTGCTTCTGGAGAAGGTCAGCGAGGCCGCACCGGCGGTTGCCGGTCCTGCGGAACGCGCTGCCAGGGGGCCCGATCGCTCCAATCGACCCGCTATAGGGAACACGCCGATCCGGCAGGACATCGCGACGCTGTCGGAAGAGGCGGAACAGGTCATGCCCAAGGGGCGTAATTTTCAGTAGGCAGCTCCCTACGGCCGCGCCATCCTTACTTTCGTCATCCACGGGCGGAGCAGGAGCGAAGCGACGTCGCGGAGACCCGAGGATGACGAAAGAGGGGGCGCTCTGCCCCTCAGCTCGGCCCGCTCAGGCGCGGCGGCGGTGGCGCCAGCACATCCTCCACGGAGAGCGTCCGCGCCTCCGAGGGCAGCATGATCGGGATGCCGTCACGCACCGGATAGGCGAGCTTGGCGACCCGCGAGACCAGTTCACCGCGCTCCGGGTCCCAGGCCAGCGGCCCCTTGGTCAGCGGACAGGCCAGCAGCTCCAGCAGCTTGGGATCGACATTGGCCTTCTTCCCGTCACGTCCATCCGCCGCCATCGCACCCTCTTATTGCAGGCTCGAGCCAAAATCCTCATTCTCGCGTGCCAGCGCCATTTCTGTGATGGCGATCAGCGTCTCGGCCCGGGTCTTCAGGTCGGCCGCTTCGAGCAGCGCCTGTTTCTCGGCCGGCCCGTAGGGCGCCATCATCGACAGCGCATTGACCAGCATGGCATTTTCGGCCCGGCTGACGCTTTCCCAGTCGGCCTCCAGGTCGTTGGCCTGCAGATAGGCGCGAAATGCCTTGAGCAGCGATGGCCGGTCGATCTCGTTGGCCGCCTGGTCCTCATCGAGATCGGCAAGGAAAGCCGCTGGCTTGCACTGGCGAAACGGCGTCTTGACCGTCAATTCGCTTGCAATGCGGAACCGGCACACGCCCTGCAGCGAAATCAGATAGCGGCCGTCGCCGGTCTCGGAAAAGGCAATGATTCGCCCGGCGCAGCCGACATTGCAGAGCTCCGGCTCGCCGTCGTCGCGCAAGGCGCCGTCGAGACTGGGCTGGATGATGCCGATGAGCCGCGAGCCGGCGATGGCCTCGTCCACCATCTGCAGATAGCGCGGCTCGAAGATGTTGAGCGGCATGCGGCCTCCCGGCAGCAACAGCGCACCCTCGAGCGGAAAGATCGGGATCGTCGACGGAAAATCCTTGGCGAGCCGGTAATGCGCGTTTCCCGCTTGCACCTCATTCCTCCGATCGCGCCACAAGGAAGCGCGTCAATTCCCTGTTCTATCTGGCGCGGTCATCGCCGACGCCAAGCCCGTGCGGCAAAACAACCGGCTCAGGAAAACAGCAACGCCGACAATTTGCGGCGCGCGCCAAGCGTCGCCTCGTCGGTCATGCCCCATGCCTCGAACAGCTGCAGCAATTGCGTCCTGGCGCCGTCTTCGTTCCAGGCGCGGTCGGCCTTGATGATGGCCAGCAGATTGTCGGCGGCCGCCGTGCGGTCGCCGTTGGCGTTCTGGATCATGGCCAGATCGAAACGCGCCTGATGATCCGCAGGATTTTCCGCCAGCCGCCGCTCGAACTCGGCCGGATTGCCAAGCGCTGCCGCTTGCGCGGCCAACGCTATCCTGGCGCGCAAGGCGGCCAGCGGCGGCGCATCCTTCTTGGCTTCCGGGGCTGTCGCCAAAAGCGCCTCGGCGCCTTCCGTGTCGCCGGCCTCGAACAACAGCTCGCCCAGCCCGGCGATTGCCTCGATCGTCTCCGGCGCCTGCGCCAGGATGGCGTCATAGATGTCGGCCGCGGTCTGCATGTCGCCGGCGTCGCGCGCCTCGGTCGCTGCGGCAAGCGCCTCGGCCACCGGCGGCGCGCCATCGCCCTTGCCGCCGACCTTGGTGATGAATTCGTTGATCTGGCTCTCCGGGATGGCGCCCATGAAGCCGTCGACCGGCTGGCCGTCCTTGAAGGCGATGACCGCGGGAATCGACTGGATGCCAAGCTGGCCGGCGATCGAGGGATGGTCGTCGATGTTCATCTTGACCAGCTTGACCTTGCCGCCGGCGGCCTTGACCGCCTTCTCCAGCTGTGGCGTCAACTGCTTGCAAGGTCCGCACCAGGGCGCCCAGAAATCGACCAGCACCGGCTGGCGGCGCGATTCCTGGATGACATCGGCGGCAAAGGCGGCGGTCGTCGTGTCCTTGATGACATCGGCCGGGGCGGCGGGCGCATCGCCAAGCGCGACTTTCGCCGGCGCCGGCGCGGTTCCACCATACTGCACGGATGTGGTGTACTGGCCACCATTGCCGCCAAAGGGGCCGCCAAACGGATTGTTGTCGCTCATTTCTTTACCCTTCCGTGGCGCGGCCGGCCGGCAGCCAGGCGCCACATGCTTCAGACCATCTGACTCAAGCCATCCATGTGGCGATCACGTGGAAACTTTCAAGATAGCAGCATCGTGCCCGGTTGCCTCGACGAATTTGATCAGGTCGCTCGCTGCGATCGATGTCGTCGCCTCATTGGTCAGCGGATGGCCATTGATCACCGCATGCTCCATCAAATCCTTGTCGAGCACGAGCTTGACCCGGTTTGCCGTATCATTGATGACGCCGAAGACCGTGACCGCGCCCGGCGTGACGCCGAGCAGCTCCATCAGCATCTCCGGTTTGCCGAAGGAAACGCGGCCGGCGGCGCCGATCACCTGGTGGATCTGCTTCAGGTCGACGACCGCGTCCTCGCCAACGGTGACCAGGAAGAAATTGTCCTTCTTGTCCTTCAGGAACAGGTTTTTCGTGTGCCCGCCGGCGATTTCGCCACGCAGCGCCTGCGAATCGGCGACCGTATAGAGCGGCGGATGGCGCTTCGTCGACACGGCGATGCCGAGATCGGCGAGAAAGGCAAAAAGGTCGGCTTCGGTCTTCGGCATCGGTTTCGTCTTCGTCCGGTTTCTCAGCCAAGCCGTTTACGGCCAATGGGGCGGCCGACACAAGACCGTCATGCGACATCACGGTGAGCGGCACCGCCCTTCGCGTCGCAAAAAAGCCTGCGATTTCCCTGTTGCAATCGCCGCGCTCTTCAGCCATATAGGCCCGGCTTGCGGCCAAGATGCCGTGCGAGCGGGTGTAGCTCAGGGGTAGAGCACAACCTTGCCAAGGTTGGGGTCGAGCGTTCGAATCGCTTCACCCGCTCCAATTTCCTTCTGGGAAGTCAAGCATCGAAAAGCCGCGGTCCGCCGCGGCTTTTTCGTTTTCTGGGCAGCACAAGTTTGGCGATAGGCACCCATGGGCGTGTCGATCGCTTACCCGGTATTTCCCTCTTGAACGTCGATGCCCGGAATGCTCCGATACCACTTCTGACGTCCGGAGAAGATTGGTGACAGGCTTTGTCGACCGCCAGCGTGCGGCCCAACTGATGGACCGCGCCGGTATCGAGGCGCTGGTGCTGTGCGCACCCGAGGCCTTTCACTATGCGACCGGCGCCTCGATCGGCCCGGCGGGACTGTTCCGGCGCGCCGGCGCCGGCTTCGTCGTCATCCCGGCTGGCCGAGACCTCCCGATGGGCGTCGTGGTGGCGGATTTCAATGCAGGACAACTGCAACGGGCTCTGTCCGACGCCGTCATCCGCAGCCACCCGATCTGGATCGAAACGGCCACTTTTGACGCCTCGAGGCCAGCGCAAGGGCTGGCGCGGCGCATCGTGGCCGGCTTTGGCTCGTCCGGCTGGACGCCTGCCATTACCCGGCCCGCGACATTCGAGCTGGCCAATTCCGTCCATGAGCTCAAGCAGATCCTGACCGGGTTCGGGCTCGAGCGCGCAAGGATCGGCGTCGATCTCGATTTTATTCCAGCCGCTGATTTCTCTGCCATGCAGGCGCTGCTGCCGGCCTGCACCATGGTCGACGGCTCGGCCGTGCTCGACGGGTTGCGGGCCATCAAGTCGCCGCGCGAGATCGACCTGCTGCAGCAAGGCATCATCCTGTCCGAAGCCGGGCTGGAGCGGCTGCAGGTCGATGCGATGGCCGGCATGCGTCAGGCCGATCTCATTGCCCTCTATCGGCAAGGCGTCGCCACGGCCGCGTCAGGCCTGTCCCATCCGGTCTCCACAGCCGAATATGTGACGCTCGGCGCCCGGCTCAAAAGCACCGATGCGAAAGCCATGCCTGGCGATCCGCTGAAGTGCGACATGGTCTGCACGGTCGGCGGCTACGCCTCCGACATGTCGCGCAACTTCACCTTCGGACCGCCATCCGCCGAGCAGGCCGAACTGCATGCGATCGCCGAACAGGCCTTCGAGGACGGGCTGGCATCCCTTGTCCCCGGCAACACGCTCGCCCATGTGCATCGCGTCGCCACCGAAAGCCTGGCGCGGCAAGGGCTGCGCTCCTACCGCCGCGGTCATTTCGGCCATGGCGTCGGCCAGTCGGTCTTCTCAGAACAATGGCCCTTCATCGCTGCCGACAGCGATGTCGTGATCGATGCCGGCATGGTGCTGGCCTTCGAGATCCCGCTCTACATCGACGGCCTCGCCAGCTTCAATCTCGAGGACCAGTTCCTGATCACCCCGGACGGACCTGTTGCCATGAACCGCCTGCCGAGGCGGCTGGAGACGATTGGTTAGCCGGCTTCAGGTCTGCAACGCCGGAGATTGGCCGGAGCATTCCCGTCTTCGTCATCCACGGGCGGAGCGGGAGCGAAGCGGACGCGCAGACCCGAGGATGACGAAGCGATAGGCGATTCGGCCAATCTCGAAGCCGCACGCGGTGCCGAGCAACTAAGCGCTCACCGGCGGCCGCCTCTCCTTCCACGGCATCTCCTGCTCCAGCTGCGCCGACGCGGCCAGCACCGTCGCCTCGTCGCCGTAGCGGCCGACCAGTTGGACGCCGATCGGCACGCCACCTTTCGACCAGCCGAGCGGCAGCGAGATCGCCGGTTGGCCGGAAATGTTGAACGGAAAAGCAAACACCGAGTCCGCCCATTTGGCGTTGTAGCGGTCGATGTCGGTTTCCGACATGTCGTAATAGCCGAGCGGGCGCGGCAGCTGGGTGAGCGTCGGGGTTATGAAGAGATCGTAGGCGCCGAGGTCGCCGACGATGTCGCGGCCGACCTGCCGCAATTGCTCGACATCGGAGATGTGCCTGGTACCGCTGGTTGAGCGGCCGCGTTCGATGATCGCAAAGGTCACCGCCTCCACGTCGTTTGGCGTCACCGGCCGGCCGATGACCGTTTCAAGATAATCGAACGTCGCCGCCGTCTGCACGCAGGTCATGTTCGTGTAGGTTTTCCACACCGCATTGGCGTCGAGCGGCATGTCATGCTCCTCGACATCGTGCCCGAGCCGCTCGAGCACTGCGACGGTCGCCAGCACCGCCGCCTTCACCTCCGGATCGATCGCGGTGCCGTTGGGCGGCGTGACGGAAAAGCCGATGTGCAGCTTCTTCGGTGCCCGCCCCGACAGGCTGAGCCACGAACCGTCCGGCACCGGCGGCGTATAGGGATCGCCCGGCAGCGCGCCGGCCACCGCATCGAGATAGGCCGCGGTGTCGCGCACGGTGCGCGAGCAGCACAGGAAATACGCGCCGCCATACCAATAGTCGCCGAACGGCGCGAGGCTGACACGGCCGCGCGACGGCTTCAGCCCGACGATGCCGCAGCAGGAGGCCGGGATGCGGATCGAACCGGCGCCATCGCTGGCCTCGGCGATCGGCACCATGCGGGACGCGATGGCCACGGCAGCACCGCCACTCGAGCCGCCGGGCGTGATGCCTTCCTTCCATGGGTTCCTGGTCACGCCATAGAGTTTTGGTTCCGTGGTGATCGACCAGCCATTCTCCGGCGCGTTCGACTTGCCGACCAGCACCAGCCCGGCCGCCTTCATGCGGCGAACGACTTCGGTGTCGAAGTCGGCGACGACGTCCTTCAGGTAGAATGATGAATTGGTGTTCGGCGCCCCGGTCCAGGACGAGGCCAGTTCCTTCAGCAGGAATGGTACGCCGGCGAAGGGCGCTGATTTGTCGACCGTCTCGGCTTGCACGCGCGCCATGTCGTAGAGGCGATGGATGACCGCGTTGAGCGCAGGGTTGAGCCGCTCGACCAGCGTGATCGCCGCCTCGACCAGTTCCGCCGGCGAAACCTGGCCGCTGCGCACCAGTCCGGCCAGGTCGAGTGCGTCGGACTCGGCATAGGTTTTCAGCAGATTGTCAGTGACCATGTCTCGCTCCCGATTTTTCAACGGCGTTGGTTGATCTTGCCAACGCTGACGCCCCCTCTCCCCGTTCTTCACCTACGCTATGCACACATCTTCTGCGATTGCGTGACTGAACGGCCCGAGGCCTGATTGCCACGTGGTTCCCCCAATCCGTCGCTGCTTCGCAGCGCCACCTTCCCCCTCCGGAGGGAAAGGAAGGGAGCGTTTCTGGACAAGCGTTGTTGGACGGGCGTTGACGGCAAAAAGCCTGGCGCCTTTCCTCTACCCCGTCGATCGGGGGAGAGGTGGCACGGCGAAGCCGGGACGGAGTGGGGGTCGACCAGCGCAGCGTAAGACGATGCATGCGCCAAGCCGACGTGCACGCTATCGCCAAAGACCAGTCGCTTGGAAATGTGCATCCCGTAGCGTTCCTCGCGGGAGAGGGTAAGGGTGAGCGCCGGCCTGGAACGATTGCCTGCCAGCAGCCGGATTGCGTCAGGCCAGGTCGATGGTCCGCCCCAGCGCGATGCTCTGCTCGGCGGCGAGTACGATGCGCAGGCTGTTGACCGCCGCATCCATCTGCTCGGTGAGGTCGAGATCCTCGCGGATGGCGCGCAGGAAGAAGGCCTGCTCGCGATCGCAGAGTTCCTGATGGCCGGGCTCGTCTTCCATGCTGACGATCTCGTCGGGCTTCGAGAAATTCTTGTCGCCGTCGACCGCGGCATAGTGGATCTTCAGCGCATCGGTCTTGGTGTGACGGTCGATGTCGGCGGAGTTCGACACTTCGGCGGTATCAGCAGCACTGCTCGCCTGCTGGCCGGCGACGATCGACACCGCGCCCTTGGGGCCGACCACGTCCTTCACGAAATAGGCCGTCTCGCTCATCATCGGCCCCCATCCGGCCTCGTACCAGCCGACCGAGCCGTCATCGAAGGTGACGTGCAGATGGCCGTAATTCTGCTTGTCGGCTTCCGCCCACAATTTGGCGCCGATGCCGTGCACGCGCACCGGTTTGGCGCCGGTCAGCTGGCACATGACATCGACATAGTGCACGCCACAATCGACGATCGGGATCAGCGAATCGATCAGGTTCTTGTGCCAGTGCCAGGCGCTGCCGCTGCTCTGCTGGTTGAGGTTGAGCCGCATCACCAGCGGCTTGCCGAGCGTCTTGCCGACCTCGATGAACTTGATCCAGGAGGGATGGACGCGCAGGATATAGCCGAGCACCAGCTTGCGGTTCTTCGCCCGCGCCGCCGCGACCACCTTTTCGGCGTCCTCATTGTTGGTGGCGAGCGGCTTTTCCATGAACACATGGCAGTTGGCGGCGATTGCCTTCAGCGCGTACTCGGCGTGGGTGTTCGGCCAGCTGTTGATCGAGACGGCGTCCGGTTTTGTTTCCTTCAACGCCTGGTCGAAATCCTCATAGAGCGGATAGCCCGCCAGTTCGGCCGGGATTTTTGAGTTGCTCTTGATCGAGCGGCTCATGATGCCGACGATCTCGAAGCCGTCGGAGCGGTGATAGGCGCTGGCATGCGACGCACCCATATTGCCGAGACCCACCACCAGCACTTTCACTCTGTCGGACACCGCTACCTCCACGCTTTTCATTCAATGGACTGCGGGCGGCAATCGTATCGCCGCCCGGCCTTGTTGTCGCCGGTTCCTACTTGATCGCCGAATCGAACAGATGCGCCTTGATCTTCTCGACATCGAGCGCGGCAAAGCCTTCCGACAGCTTGTATGCGTCGGCGTCGGCCTTGACCTTGGCCTTGTCGAAATCATTGGCCGGGCCGATCAGGTCGTTGGTGCAGACATCCTCGGCCTTCACCGGAGCGGTGATCTGGCCGATCTTGTGGATCTCGTCGAAGAAGCCCTGCCAGCTCGCCATGTCGTGCGAGCCCCAGCCGCCGCGCTTGTCCATGTCGCCGCGGAAGACGTTGATCTGCTGCAGGATCGAGGTGGTGCCGAGTTCGGGTCCCAGATTCTTGGCCAGCGTCGGGAACTGCTCGAACACTGCTTCGACGGCCGCGCGGGGATTTTGATACCCAAACTCCAGGCCCATCGCCCAGCCGCGCAGATACTTTTCCAGGAACGCCTTGCGGTCGGGATCCTCGAGATCGGCGGCGCGCACGACGAAGGTGTTGGCCGGCAGCTTGGAATTCTGCACGCCGAGCCAATATTCGAAGTCGAGCCCCTTGGCGATCCATTCGGCGCGGAGCCCCTCCCACGACAGGGCAGCGTCGCCCTGGCCGCCGGCAAGTGCCGTGCCCCAGGTCGGCCAGCCGGCCTCGACATATTTGACCTTCTTGATGTCGACGCCTTGCGCGGCCAGCAGCGGGTCCGTGATCGACTGCCAGGCGGCGGAGCCGAGCAGGATGGTCTTGCCTTCCAGCTTCTTCAGATCGTTCGATCCCTCGCCCTTGCGGAAGGCGAAGCTGAACGTGTCGCGCGCGCCCATGTGGAACACCGACTTCAGCTTCATGCCGTTCTGGATGGCGAAGGAGAACACGCCGGGCGACGGGAAGCCCATATCGGCCTGGCCGACATCGACGAACTTCACCGTCGCGGTGCCGTCCGACGGTCCCGGCTGCATGTCGGTGTCCAGCCCGTCGAAATAGCCGGCCTTCTTGGCAGCCCAGTAGGGATAGTCGTCGAGCACTTCGAGCGTGCCGCGCGGCGAGATCCAGGTGAATTTCCCATAAGGTTCGGCCCTGGCCTTGAGGCCGGTGGCGCCGAGCGCCGTCGCGGTCACCAGTCCGGCGCCGGTCACCTGCAGGAAATAGCGGCGGCTGATCCCCGCCGGATTGATCGAGTTCTCTTTGGTCATGGCATTCCCCTTTTTTGTTTGATGTCAGTCTCTTGCCGCCCGCCTCGCGGGCGTCGTCTTACCCTTTGTGTTCAAGCCTCCCAGCTCGCCCATTTCTTGCCGATCAGGAAGAACAGCACGTAGATCAGGATGCCGAGCGTCGACAGGATCAGCACCACGGCGAAGAACTGCGGCATCTGGATCATCGACGAATAGGTGGTCAGCCGGTTGCCGAGGCCGAAGCCGCCGCCGACCATTTCGGCGCCGACCGCGGTCAGCAGGCCGAAGATGGCGCCGATCATCAGCCCGACCAGGATCATCGGCAGCGCCATCGGCGCGCGGATCTTCCAGAAGATCTGCAAGGTGCTGGCGCCATAGGAGCGCGCCAGCGCGATCTTGGCGCTGTCGACGCGGCGGAAACCGGTCGCCGCATTGATCATCACCATCGGCCCCGCGGCCAGCGCCACCGCGATGATGCGCGGCGTGTAGCCGAAGCCGAAGCGCAGGATCAAAAGCGGCACCAGGGCCAGCATCGGCGTGGTGACCAAAAGCAGGATGTAGGGCGCGACGATCTTCTCGGCGAAAGGAAATTGGGTGATGACGGCGGCCAGCACCAGGCCGATGATGGCGCCGATGGTGAAGCCGGACACCAGCTCGACCAGCGTGTAGCCGAGATGCGGCGCAATCAGCGGAAACTCGTCGAACAGCGCATAGGCGATCGAGCTCGGCGGCGGCATGATGTAGAGCGGCACGTGGAACAGCCGCAGCGCCAGCTCGATGCCGCCGATGATGATCACAGCGACAGCGATGATGGCCGCAACCTCCTTGCCCGACTTGATGCCGGGACCACTGGCGAAGGCCGACAGATTGGTCAGGCTGACCTCGTGGCCGTCGCCAGACTTGGACTTGGAGAATTCCGGAATGGCGTCGCCTCCGCTCACGGTCTGATCCTCACGATCTCGGCGCTCGCGCGCTCCGGCGCTTTTGGCCGCGTGCGTTCGCCGACAATGTCCATCTTGATCCGATTGGTGAGGTCGAAGACCTCCTTCGTCGCCATGATCTCCAGCGAGCGTGGCCGCGCAAACGGCACGCGATACTCCTTGGCGACGCGTCCCGGCCGGGCGCTCAGCACCACCACCCGGTCGGAGAGGAAGATCGCTTCCTCGATGCTGTGGGTGATGAAGACGATGGTGGTCTTGGTGTCGAGCCAGATCTCCTCGACCAGCCGGTTCATCTCCTCGCGGGTGAAACTGTCGAGCGCGCCGAATGGCTCGTCCATCAGCAGCACCGACGGCTTCAGCGCCAGCGCCCGCACGATCGCCGCGCGCTGCTGCATGCCGCCCGACAGCTCGCGCGGAAACTTGCCGCCGAAGCCGTCGAGCCCGACCCGGTTGAGCAGATGCGCGATCCACGCCCGGTCCGGCTTCTCGCCCTTGATCTCGAAGGGGAAGCGGATGTTGGCGTCGAGATTGCGCCACGGCAAAAGGTTCGCTTCCTGGAAGACGATGCCGATATCGGGATGCGGGCCGGTGATGGTCTTGCCGTCGAGCCGTATCTCGCCGCTGGTCAGGCTGTGCAGGCCCGACATCGACCACAAGAGGGTCGTCTTGCCACAGCCGGAAGGGCCGACGATCGAAACGATTTCATTGGCGCTGACATCGAGGCTGCAGCGGTCCAGCGCCAGCAGGTCACCGGAAGCCGTGTGATAGATCTTGGTCGCTGCCTGCACGCCAAGCTTCGGGTTTTTTGCATCGCCCGTGTTCATCTGCCCCCCGGGAAGACTGCGCGATGATCCACTGGCTCACCCGACCGCGAAAATCAGTCTGTAACTATCCTACTTTCGTGTCAAGCACGAGTGCTGGTACCCGTATCACATAAATTGGCTCGCATAGCTATCATATTGTTTTTGCGATACTTTCATGGCCTTGAAATACATGTTGCTTTCCTACATACTTCCGAATTCACGCGGACTGGAAGGAAGCGGAGAAGGTGAGGTTTCCCCAACGACACGCTACGGTTGCGATGCGGTCAGGCACGTGGAGCCATGGCGTCCAAACATGCTAAGACGGCAGCCTCGCAACCCAGGGAAAGACCAGGACCCCATGACCGAAGCTGGCAGCCAGGACGAGCCTGTTCCAGGCCACGATACCGAGGGGCGCGATCCTGTCCGGCGCATCCCCGACATCATCTCGCTGGTCAAGGATTCCTACAGCGAATTGCGTCCGGCCGAACGGCGTGTCGCCGATGTCGTGCTCGACGATGTCAAATACGCCGTCGACGCCTCCAACGCGGCCCTTGCCCAGCGCGCCGGGGTCAGCGAGCCGACGGTGACGCGGTTCTGCCGCGCCATCGGCTGCGAAGGCGTGCGCGATTTCAAGCTCAAGCTGGCGCAGAGCCTCGTCGTCGGTGCGCTCTATCTGGCGAAGTCACCTTCCGTCAGCAACGACAATGGCATGCCGTTCTGGAACGCCGTGTTCGGCGAGGCGCGCCGGGCGCTGCAGGAGGCCGAGCGGCAGCTCGACCCGGCGCAGTTGCAGAAGGCGGCCGAGCTGATCGCCAAGGCGCGCCAGGTCACGGTCTTCGGCCTCGGCGGCAGCTCCTCGGCGCTGGCGCAGGAAACCCAGTACCGGCTGTTCCGCTACGGCATCACAGTCAGCGCCCAGTGCGACCCCTATCTGATGCGCATGACTGCCTCGACGCTCAAGCCCGGCGATCTGGTGATCGCCATTTCGGCGACGGGACGCACCCGCGAGGTGATCGAGGCCGTCGAACTCGCCAAGCATTATCGCGCCAATGCGATCGCGGTGACCGCGCCCGACACCGAGCTCGCCCGCGCCTGCGACGTCAGGCTGACGGTGGCGGTGCCGGAATATCCCGACACGCTGAAGCCGACGGCGTCGCGCTTCGCCTTCCTGGCGGCGATCGACCTTTTGGCGGTGGCCTCGGCCTACAAGCTCGACGGCTCGGCCCGCGAGACGGTGCGCCGCATCAAATACAACGCCCAGATCCACCGCACCGGCAAGGAGATGGAGCCGCTCGGGGACTAGCTCCCTTCTCCCCGTCCCTATACGGGGAGAAGGTGCCGGCAGGCGGATGAGGGGCGGCGCCGAGTTCAACAATTGACGGTCCCAACTTGGATTGGGGCACATGCACAAAGAGGGAAGACATGCTCGAGATAGCGCCATCGAAACAGGCAGCCGCATGGCTCGGGTCCTTTGCCAAAGCGCTCGAAGCCGGCGACGCTGCGGCTGCGACCAACCTGTTCGTCGACGATTGCTACTGGCGCGATCTGCTGACCTTCACCTGGAACGTGACGACCATGGAAGGCCGCGAGGCGATCGCCGACATGCTGGCGGCGACGCTGGCGACGACCAAGCCCAAGGCATGGCAGCTGACCGGCGAGGCGACTTCGGACGAGGGCACCATCGAGGCCTGGTTCAGCTTCGAAACCGCGGTGGCGTCAGGGGAAGGCATCATGCGGCTGCGCGACGGCCGCTGCCGGACATTGTTCACCGCGATGACCGACCTCAAAGGGTTCGAGGAGCGCAAGGGGGCGGAGCGACCGCTGGGCGTGCGCCACAAGGCCGACCCCAGGCGCGAGACTTGGGGCGAGGCGCGGGCGCGCGAGACGCGCGAGCTTGGCGCTGACGAGCAGCCCTACTGCCTGGTCATCGGCGGCGGCCAGGGCGGCATCATGCTGGGTGCACGGCTGCGCCAGCTCGGCGTGCCCACCATCGTCATCGAGAAGAACGCAAGGCCGGGCGATTCCTGGCGCAACCGCTACCGCACGCTCGTGCTGCACGACCCGGTTTGGTACGATCATCTGCCCTACATACCCTTCCCCGAAAACTGGCCGGTGTTCACGCCCAAGGACAAGATGGGCGACTGGCTGGAAATGTACACGCGCGTCATGGAGCTCAACTATTGGGTCGCCACGAAATGCCTTAGCGCCAGCTATGACGAGGCGGAGAAAGTCTGGACCGTAGTGGTCGACCGCGTCGGCCGGCACATCACGCTGAAGCCGAAGCACATCGTCTTCGCCACCGGCGCCTATGGCCCGCCACGGCGGATCGATCTGCCGGGCGCCGATCAGTTCAAGGGCGAGCTGCTGCACTCCAGCCAGTATGCCAGCGGCGAGAGATTCCGCGGCAAGAAGGTCGCCGTCATCGGCGCGGCAAGCTCGGGGCACGATGTCTGCGTCGATCTCTGGGAGAGCGGCGCCGAGGTGACCATGATTCAGCGTTCACCGACGACCGTGGTCAAGTCGGACACGCTGATGGAAGTCGGCTTCGAGATTTTTTCGGAGGCGGCACTGGCACGCGGCATCACCACCGAGAAGGCCGACATGATCGTCGCCTCGACACCGTTCGCGCTGGTGCCCAGGGGCCAGCGCGCCCTCTATGAGGTGATCAAGGCGCGCGACGCGGCCTTCTATGATCGCTTGCGCGCCGCCGGCTTCGCCATCGATTTCGGCGACGACGAAACCGGCCTGTTGATGAAGGCCTACCGCACCGGCTCCGGCTACTACATCGATGTCGGTGCCTCCGACCTGATCATCGACGGCGAGATCGGCGTCCGCAGCGGCGTCGCCATCAAGTCGCTGATGGCGGGCGGCATTCTGTTCGAGGACGGCAGCGAGCTCGCCGCCGACGCCATCATCGCCTGCACCGGCTATCAATCGATGAACGAGACGGTGGCGGCGATCGTTTCGCGTGAAGTCGCCGACAAGGTCGGCCCTTGCTGGGGACTTGGCTCGGGCGTGAAAGGTGACCCCGGACCATGGCAGGGCGAGCTGCGCAACATGTGGAAGCCGACCGCGCAGGAAGCGCTCTGGTTCCACGGCGGCAATCTGGCGCTGTCGCGCTTCTATTCGAAATATGTGGCGCTGCAGATCAAGGCGCGGATGGAGGGAATCGAAACACCGGTTTACGGAGCACCGAGCAATTCCAGAAGGTAGGAAGAGCGCCGCTGGCGTCGCGTCGCAACGTGGCGCGACCCCAGGATTGCGAGGGCGTGGGGCGGCGGCGATTCCATGCCGGACCGCTTCGAGAACCAGTCGCTCGAGTCTATCCGATGCCATGGATTCGGCTATGCTTGGCAATTGGGAGGAAAGCCGATGGGACTGCTGAGAGGCCTTCGCATAAAGCTCGGATTAAAGAAGGACCCGTTGCCGCCACTGCCGGGTGTCGAGATAGGCCGGCATACCTACGGTCTCAACAAGAGATCGTTCTATATGCCCCATGAAAACGTGCCGGTGCGGATAGGGTCGTTCTGTTCGGTTGGCCCGGAAGTTCTCTTCGTCTGCGCGGCTGAACACGGCGTCGGCGCTGCGACCACCTATCCGATTCACCGTATGAACGGAAAGGTTCGAAACAGCATCGAGCCCACCGGCAAAGGGCCGATCACCGTCGGCAACGACGTGTGGTTTGGTGCTCGTTGCACTATCCTCAGCGGTGTCACGATCGGCAACGGTGCAGTCATCGGTGCGGGAGCCATCGTCACCAGGGACATTGCACCCTACGCTATCGCGGTCGGCAATCCCGCTCGTGTGCTCAGACACAGATTCTCGCCGGAAGTCATCCAGCGCCTGCAGGCGCTGGAATGGTGGAACTGGAGCGACGATCTGATCCGCGAGCGCATCGAGCTTCTGACGGCGGTAGACGCCGATCGCTTCGTAGCCACGCTGGATCCGGCATAACTGCCCTGACATCCGACGACCCGTCCGCGGAAAGGCGCAGCCTCACTCGTGCCGATGCCCAAAATGCCTCGCCGCAACCTCGACATGCGTATGCGACGCATGCGGCTCGAAACGCTCGGTCTCGCTGACATCGTTGACCGCCTCGTTTGGCCACCAGGTGCCGCCGAGGACGATGCCTTCCGACACCAGCCTCTGGTCGGCGACCAGCGAGGCGCCGACCGCGTCGACGAAGGTGAAGCGGCCCGGGCGCTGCCGGAGCACGGCGACATCGCCGACGGTGCCGACCGCCAGCGTGCCGAGATCAGGCCTCGCGATCGCCTGCGCCGGCGCTTGCGTCGCAGCGCGCAGGACCTCGACCAGCGGCATGCCGAGCGCCAAGAGCTTCGACATGCAGACCAGGATGTCGAAGGCCGGCCCGTCGACGCAGTAGAGATGCACGTCGCTCGAGATCACGTCCGGCGCCAGCCCTTCCTCGAGCATGGCCCTGGCGACGGCGAAATCGAACGAGCCCATGCCGTGGCCGATGTCGAAGATGACGCCGCGCTCGCGCGCCAGCCGCATGTCGGGCCGCACCGCGCCGGAGGCGAAGACCGGCGCGTTGGGAAACGGCCGGAAGCAATGGGTGAGTATATCGCCCTTGCGCAGGCGCGGCAGCACTTCCGAGCGGCCGGGCGGCGGCTCGTCGATATGCGCCATCAGCGGCAGGCCGACCTGGTCGGCGGCCTCCAGCGCCAGATCCACCGGGGCGATGCCGCTGGTGCCGCCGGCATGCTTGCCGGAGCGGACTTTTACACCGACCACGACATCGCGGTGCTCGCGCACGGCCGCGACAACCTCGCGCGGCTCGCAAAGCCTGAGATCGCTGCATTCGCCGACCGACACCGTCTGCGAGAAGCCGAAGATGCCGGCAAAGGAAATGTTGACATAAGCCAGGATGCGGACCTTCGAACGCTCCATGACGTGGCGGCGAAAGCCGAGGAAATTGCCGGCTCCCGCACTGCCCGCATCGATGAAGGTGGTGGTGCCGCTCTTGGCGGCCAGCCGATCGGCATCGACGCCCAGCGACGTGCCGCCCCAATAGACGTGGCTGTGCAGGTCAACGAGACCCGGCGTGACGATGCAGCCGCCGGCATCGACGATTTGCGCGGCGCGGTCGGCCGGTATATCGGCGTCGACCGCGGCAACGCGGCCATTGGCAATGGCGACATCGCGCGGCGCGTCGATCCCGGACGCCGGGTCGACCAGCCGTCCGCCCTTCAGCAGGAGGTCGAATTGCATTGCTATAACCTCCGGTTCGTTGCTTTGCTTTCTCAGAGAGGCCGGTAGGCGACCGCCTCGACCTCGATCTTGATGTCGATCATCAGCCGCGATTCGACCGTGGTGCGGGCCGGCGGGTTCTTCGGGAAGTGCCGGGCATAGACGGCGTTGAAGGCACCGAAATCGCGCGCGTCTTCCAGCCATACCGTTGTCTTGACGACATCGTCCAGAGTGCAGCCGGCGAGCGCCAGCGCGGCCTTGATATTGGCGAGCACCTGCTCGGTCTGTTCCGTTATGCCGCCCTTGACCACGATGCCGTCGCTGCCGACGGGCACCTGGCCCGAGACATAGACGAGATCACCGGCCCGCACGGCCGGCGACAGCGGTACATGGGACGTTCCAAAACATTGCTTGGGCAAGGGACAGCCTCCTTTGATGACAGGACGGGATGCCGTGGCAGCGCCCGCTGCGTCGACATTTACCCCGATCGAGGCGATCGTCATAGAGGCCTTGTTGGAAAGCAACATTCCCAGGAATTCATGTTGCTTTATTACAGAAGCGCTTGCATCGTGCGCGCTGCCGGGCTGCCTTGCAGCCGCAACGCACAGACGCATTTGCCGGACCGGGAGACAACAGCCATGACCTACGACAAGAACCCGTTTCCATCAGGCGATGCCGATCGCCACGCGCTCTGGGAAATGCTGGTGCGGCGCGACATCGACGCCTTCATCGGCCAGGACTGGCCCATGGTCGAGGATGATTTCGTCGCCGAGAGCTTCTTCGGCATGCACGCGCATTTCCTCCACAACGCCGACGCCTGGCGGCTGCAGTTTCCGCGGCTGGAAATCTATCGCGACGAGTGGTTGCGCCAGGCCAGGGAGACCGCGGCGACCAAATTCGCCGAGCCGCTGCGCGAGGCGCTGTTTCGCGTCACCAACATGCGCGACATCGATGTCGACGGGGACCGCGCCGTGCTGCACAAGAAATTCGATGGCTCGGTTGCCAAGGCCGATGGCAGCGTCGACAGGCTGAAATGGCAGACGCTGTATTTCTGCACCAAGGTCGGTGGACGCTGGAAGATCGCGGGTTTTGTCGGCTACATGCCGCATCCGCTCGGCAGCTAATGCATGTCGCCCAAAAGTGGCCCCGGTTTTGGGAGAACGACATGCCCGAAAGCCAGGAGCCGCTGATCAGTAAAGCGTGACGAAGGCCGGGAACAACAGGCCGGTTGCCCGGAAATGCTCGACCAGTTCGATGGCCGGGAAGATGGCGAGGAAATAGAGCCCGTCGAAAAATGTGCGCTTGAGCGCGCGCGTCGAGAACTGCAGCTCGTCATGGTCGTGGTACAGGAAGGGATTTGGCCAGAACCGGGGCGTGTTCCTGGTGTAGGCAAGATAGGCCGGGCCGAACTTGCCGAGCAGGAATGCGGCTTCCTTGCGTGCCGTGACGCGAAAGATGAAGAAGCTGGCAAGGCCCAGCGCCACGGCCGCCATCAGCGAGCCGTAGAGCAATCCAACGCCGACCGCGCCGACCGTCGAGAAGAAATAGAGCGGGTTCTGCGTTGTCGAGAACGGTCCCGTCGACACCAGTTCCTCGTTCTTCTTGCCGCCGACATAGAGGATGCTCCAGAGCCGCCCGACGACGCAGACGAGCACCAGGCAGAAGCCGAGGAGTTCGAGCGTTTCGTGCCCGTCCGAGCCCTCGGTCAGGGCAGGCTTGGTGAGAAACAGCAGCAGCACCGCCAGCACCGCCGCGGCCCGCACGAAGATCAGCCGCTTGCGCTGGTCGAAGGCCTGTGAAACCGGCTTGAGGGAAGCGTAGGTCATTCTTGTTTTCCTTGGGCTTCGACAGCGGCGTCGGGCACATTCGGGGCACTGGCCACCACATTGATGGCGGATGCAAGGCACCCGCATTCCATCAGCGCATCGCGCGCCATTCGTAAAGGCATTTTGCGCGACGCACGCCCTTTCTTACGAATTTGTATGCCGCCGGACAGGGTGGGGTGAAGTCGCTTGCCTATCGTTCGGATGCCGGCCTGCCATTTAAGGGCCGGCTTCAATTGCGCCAGCCGGACCACCGGCATCAAACAAGGAATGGTTTCATGAGAAGATTTGCGCTTGCCATCGCAGTCGGCACCCTCCCCGTCTCCGGCGCGATTTCCACCGTCTTTGCCGCCACCGCGCCTTGCGAGGAGACGTTGAAAACCCCTCGCGCAGCCGAGGCAGTGGCCACGCTCAGCGCCGCCGACAAGGCCAAGGTCTCGGAGCTGGAGACCAAGGGAATCGAGCGCTGCAATGCGGACGACGACAAGCGCGCCGACGACTTCTTCGCTCAAGCCATGAAGGTCATGGGCAAGTAATTCCGCGAACCATCAGCCTCAGGATATCAGCCATGCTCTCTCCCAATGTGCAGAAGAAAATCGGACCGGACCACAACAGGGTTCCCGACGTCACCTTCGATTTCTGGCTGATCAAGCTGATGGCGGTGACCATGGGCGAGACCGCGGCCGACTATCTCGCCGTCAACCTGGGACTTGGACTGACCGTCACGTCGGCGATCATGACCGGCATCCTGATCGCAGCCCTGGTCCTGCAGTTTGCGCAGAAACGCTACGTGCCTTGGGCCTACTGGCTGGCGGTGGTGCTGATCAGCATCGTCGGCACATTGGTGACGGACAACCTCGTCGACAGTTTCGGCGTGCGCCTGCAGACGACGACCATGGCCTTCTCGGTGGCGCTCGCCGCGACATTCGCGGTCTGGTACGCCAGCGAAAGAACGCTGTCGATCCACACCATCTTCACCACCCGGCGCGAGATCTTCTACTGGCTGGCGATCCTCTTCACCTTCTCGCTCGGCACCGCCGCCGGCGACCTGGTCGCCGAAAGCTTCGACATGGGCTATCTGACATCAGGCCTGCTGTTCGGCGGCGTCATCGCGCTCATTGCGCTAGCCTACTGGCTGCTGCATCTCGACGGCATCCTGGCGTTCTGGCTTGCCTATATCCTGACGCGCCCGCTCGGCGCCTCGTTCGGCGATCTGCTGTCGCAGCCGGTCGAATATGGCGGTCTCGGCTTCGGCACGACCTTCACCAGCCTGATCTTCCTCGGCTGCATCTTTGCCCTCGTCCTCTACATGACGTTGAAGAAAACAGCAGACGATGCCGACGAGATTCTGCTGGAGTCTGATTGAAGCCTTGGCTTCGTCAGGGGTCCCTCCGAAGGCCAGCGCCCTCGTGACATCCTAGGAACAAGCCCGTGCCAGTGCTAGCCTGTCGTCGATCTCGGCAACGGACCGGACCTTTCATGCGACTGCTTCTTGTCGAGGACGACCACAGGACGGCCGACTATATCGTCAGGGGACTGACCGAGGCCGGCCATGTCTGCGACTTGCTGCGCAACGGGCATGACGCGCTTTTCGCGGCGACCAGCGGCAACTATGACGTGATCATCGCCGATCGCATGATCCCGGGCCTCGACGGCCTGTCGATGGTCAAGGCGATACGCGCCGCGGGCGTGCGGACGCCGGCAATCTTCCTCACCTCGGTCGGCGGCATCGACGACCGCGTCGAGGGGCTTGAGGCCGGCGGCGACGACTATCTGGTCAAGCCCTTCGCCTTTTCCGAGCTTCTTGCCCGCATCAACGCGCTTGGCCGGCGGCCGGCCGCGCAGGAGCAGAAGACCGTCCTGCGGGTCGCCGATCTCGAGATGGACCTGATCATGCGCCGCGTCACGCGGCGGGGCCAGCCGATCGACCTGCAGCCGCGCGAGTTCAGCCTGCTGGAGGTGCTGATGCGCGGCGAAGGCCGCGTCATCACCCGCACCATGCTGCTGGAACGCGTCTGGGATTTTCATTTCGATCCCCGGACCAGCGTCGTCGAAACCCATATCAGCCGGCTGCGGGCCAAGGTCGACAAACCGTTCGAAACCCAGCTCATCCACACGGTCCGCAACACCGGCTACAGCCTGCACGCGCCGCCATGACCGGAACATGGTCCCGCCTGCTGCGCAGCACGCCGTTCCGGCTTGCCCTGACCTTCGCCTTCCTGTTTGTGCTGGCCTTCGTTCTGTCGGGCGCCATCGTCTACCAGATGATGAGCGCCGATCTTGCCGAGCGGCTCGACGACACCATCAAGGAAACCTACGCGGTCGTCGCCGCCACCTATGCCGACAATGACCTCAAGGAGCTGGTCGAGACCGTCGGCAGCCACTCCATGCGCAGCCTCAAGAAGCAACAGCTGTTTTCGCTGACCGACGCGGCCGGTAATCGCCTGGCCGGCAATTTCACCGCGGCAGGGCTCCCCGACGGCTTCTCGATGTTCGATGCCGAGATGCCCGGCGTGCCGCCCGGCGCCGAGTACCGCGCCTATTCCGGCTCGATCGGTGGCAACACCCTGACCGTCGCCTTCAGCCTTTCCGAGACGGAGGAGCTGGAAGAGGTGGTGCTGATGAGCTTCGGCTGGGGGACGCTGATCATCACCGGGCTGGCGGTCGCCGGCGGCGCCCTGCTGGCCTCGCGCGTCCAGCGCCGTCTCGACGGCATCGCCGCCACCATGGTGGATGTCTCGCATGGACGGCTGGACACCCGCATTCCGCTGACCGGTAAGGGCGACGATATCGACATCGTCTCCAATCAGGTCAATGCCGCGCTCGACCGCCTGTCGGCGCTGGTCGAAGGCATGAAACAGGTCAGCGCCAACATCGCCCACGATCTGAAGACACCGCTCAACCGGCTGCAGATGATCCTCGACACCGCATCGGAAAAGAACCTGTCGGGCCAGAAGGTCGCCGGCGAACTGGCGGAGGCGCATGCCGAGAGCCTGCAGATCAACGAGACCTTCGACGCGCTGTTGCGCATCGCGCAGATCGAGGCCGGCGCCCGCAAGGCGCGGTTTACCGATGTCGATCTGGGCGAGATCCTGCAGACCATCGGCGAGATCTACACAGATGTTGCCGAGGACGATGGAAAATCGCTGACGTTGGCGCAACTGCAGGAAACGGCCGACCGGATCCACGGCGACCGCGAGTTGCTGACGCAGATGTTCGCCAATCTGGTCGAAAACGCGCTGCGCCATTGTCCATCAGGCACATCCATCAAGCTGTCGGTGACGCGCCAGGGCGAGCGCGTTGTCGCCGGCGTTGCCGACAACGGTCCCGGCATTCCGGCCGATGAGCGTGAAAAAGTGTTCCAGCGGCTTTACCGGCTGGACCACAGCCGGTCGACGCCGGGCAGCGGCCTCGGCCTCAGCCTTGTCAGGGCCATCGCCGATCTGCATGGCGCATCCATCACGCTGGACGATTGCCGGCCCGGCCTGGCCGTGGTGGTGAGTTTTCCCGTGACGATGGATTAGCCGGCCGATCTCCCCCCTTGAGGGGGAGATGTCGCCGTAGGCGACAGAGGGGGTCGCCTCACGTGAAGCGCTAACCCCCGATCTGTCGAAAGGAGGTCGCATCCGGTCGAACCGACCCCCTCTGGCCTGCCGGCCATCTCCCCCGCAAGGGGGGAGATTGGCAGCGTCAACCCTCACCGATCAATCCGCGTCGACAGGATGATCGACGACAAGGTCCGCTCGACCCCATCCATGGCGCCGATCTGGTCGAGCAGCATGTCAAGGTCGCGGATCGACGGCGCGTCGACGATGACGATCATGTCGAAATTGCCGCTGACCGAATGCAGCGTCCTGACCGGCGCCAGCGCGCGCAGGCCGCGCACCACCTTGTCGGCGAGCTTGGGCGTCACGGTGAGCAGCACATGCGCCCGCACCAACCCCTGCTCATAGTCCGGCGCCAGCCGCACACCATAGCCGGTGATGATACCGCGCTGCTCCAGCCTTTCGAGGCGGCTCTGCACGGTGGTCCGCGAGACGCCAAGCCGCCGCGCCAGCTCGGCGGTCGAGGCGCGCGCGTTCTCGCGCAGCAGGGAAAGCAGGGCCTGTTCGGCTTCACTGAGCATTTCGACGATTACCTTCGGCGTAGTGCGCAATCAGAGTTTCGTTTCGAACAATTCCACGCTTCCTTTCGACGGGCAAGCTGCGATTCTGTGCTCACAATCAGTGAGGGATCGGTCATGAAGAAAATTGTTGTTGTCGGCGCTGGCAAGATCGGCTCGACCATTGCCGAGATGCTCGCCGCCACGGGGGATTACCAGGTCACGCTCGTCGACCGCTCGGCGGCGCAACTCACTGCCGCCGAACTGCCGGCCACGGTTGCAGCGCTGGAGCTCGACATCGAAGCCGCCGGCATCCTGGAAGCCGCGCTCGCCGGCAAGTTCGCGGTGCTCAGCGCCGCCCCCTTCCATCTGACCACGCGCATCGCCGAGGCGGCGGCCAGTGCCGGCGTGCACTATCTCGACCTCACCGAGGACGTCGTCTCGACCCGCCGGGTCAAGGAACTGGCCCGCTCGGGCAAGAGCGCCTTCATTCCGCAATGCGGCCTGGCGCCGGGCTTCATCTCGATCGTCGCCAACGATCTCGCCAGCCGCTTCGATTCGCTGGAGAGCGTGCGCATGCGCGTCGGCGCCCTGCCGCAATATCCGTCCAATGCGCTGAACTACAATCTGACCTGGAGCACCGACGGCGTCATCAACGAATATTGCGAACCCTGCGAGGCGATCGTCGAGGGCGAGCTGGTCGAAGTGCCGCCGCTGGAGGAGCGCGAGGAATTCTCGCTCGACGGCGTCACCTACGAAGCGTTCAACACCTCCGGTGGGCTGGGCACGCTGGCCGAGACGCTGAAGGGCAAGGTGCGCACGCTCAACTACCGCACCATCCGCTATCCCGGCCACGCCGCGATCATGAAGGCGCTGCTCAACGACCTCGGCCTGCGCCACCGCCGCGACGTGCTGAAGGACATTTTCGAGAGCGCCCTGCCGGCGACGCTGCAGGATGTGGTCATCGTCTTCGTCACCGTGTCGGGCCGCAAGAACGGCCGCCTGCTGCAGGAGACCTACGCCAACAAGGTCTACTCGCAGCGCATCGGTCAGACGGTACGCAGCGCCATCCAGATCACCACCGCCTCCGGCATCTGCGCCGTGCTCGACATGCTGGCCGACGGCAGCCTGCCGGCGACGGGTTTCATCAAGCAGGAGGACATCGCGCTCGACACCTTCCTGGCCAACCGCTTCGGCCGCGCCTACGCCCAGCACGAGATGGTGAGCCGGCTGGCGAGCTGATGAGGCGTAGTCTCCCCCTTGAGGGCAGGGGAATCGCATATGCGGAACAAAGATGGAATCTTGCGAAGTTTGTTCTCGACGCGATTCCGATTTGTTCGCCGTTCGATTCCTCGAAAGAGGCCATATGCGATTGCCCTGCCCTTGAGGGGGAGATGTCGCCGAAGGCGACAGAGGGGGTCGCCGCGCGTGAAGCGCCAACCTCCATCTGTCGCAAGGAGGTCGCATCCGGTCGAACCGACCCCCTCTGGCCTGCCGGCCATCTCCCCCTCAAGGAGGGAGATCACCTCCCTCAAATATGCAGCGCGTGGCCCAGCGCCTTCAGCGCTGCTTCCTGGAACCCCTCGCCTTGCGTCGGGTGCGCATGGATCGTACCGGCGATGTCCTCCAGCCTTGCGCCCATTTCAAGCGCCAGTCCAAAAGCCGCCGCCAGTTCCGACACGCCCTGCCCGACCGCCTGGATGCCGAGCACCAGATGGTTGTCGGCCCGCGCGACGACGCGGACGAAGCCGTCCTCGCCCAGCTTCGTCATCGCCCGGCCATTGGCGGCGAACGGGAACATGCCGATCTTGATCTCGCCGCCGAGCGCCTTGGCCTCTTCCGGCGACAGGCCGGCGGTGACGAGTTCCGGATCGGTGAAGCAGACGGCGGGTATCGAACGCTTGTCCCAGCTGCGTTTGTGGCCGGCGACGATCTCGGCGACCATCTCGCCTTGCGCCATCGCCCGATGCGCCAGCATCGGCTCGCCGGTGACGTCGCCGATGGCAAAGATGCCGCGCATCGAGGTACGGCACTGGTCGTCGATACGGATGAACTTTCCAGCCATATCAAGGTCGATCTGCTCGAGCCCCCAACCGTCGGTCACCGGCTTGCGCCCGACCGTGACCAGGATTTTTTCGGCGGCGACCTTGGCGCTCTTGCCGTCGGATGTCTCGACCAGCAGCGCGTCACCCTTGGTCGACAGCCCCTTGGCCTTGGCGCCCGGCATCACCTCGACGCCCAGTGCAGTGAGCCGCTTGACCACCGGCCGCGTCAACTCAGCATCATACTGCGCCAGCACGCGCGGCAAGGCCTCGACCAGGGTCACTTTGGCACCCATCTTGGCGAAGGCCATGCCGAGTTCCAGCCCGATATAGCCGCCGCCAACGACCGCGAGTTTCTTCGGCACTTCGCTCAGCGCCAGCACCTCCGTGGACGAAATCACCGGACCGCCAAACGGCAGGAACGAAAGGTCGACCGGCGCCGAACCGGTGGCGATGACGATCGCCTCGGCCCGGATGACCTGAACCCCGGTCTCTGTCTCGACCGCGACCGTCTTGCCATCGCGGAACGTCGCCCAGCCATGCACCGTCTTGACCCCGGCCTTCTTGAGCAGGCCGGCGACGCCGCTGTTGAGCCGGCTGACAATGCCGTCCTTCCAGGCGACGGTCCGGGCGAGGTCGAGCGTGGGCGCGGTGACCGAAATGCCGAGCGGGCTGTTGCCGCCTGCCATATGCGACACCTTCTCGAACTCTTCCGCCGCATGGATCAGCGCTTTGGACGGGATGCAGCCGACATTGAGGCAGGTGCCGCCCGGTTTGCCGGCTTCCACGATCACCGTATCGACGCCGAGCTGTCCGGCGCGGATGGCGCAGACGTAACCACCGGGACCCGCGCCGATGACGAGCAGCTTGCAGGAGATTTCTTTCATGTTGGCACCTTGGTTCGTTGCAGCACCAGGCCTGCAAATCGTCGACCTCGGGGATTGGCCGAAACGCTCCTGCCTTCGTCATCCTGGGGCGAAGCAGGAGCGAAGCGATGTCGCGAAGACCCCAGGATCCATGCCGTTACATCGGAGCGCCGCATCGGTGCAGAATTCTGTTCCGCGGCAACCTTCGACATCGGTCGCGGCATGGATCCTCGGGTCAAGCCCGAGGATGACGAAGGCGTGGAGGCCTGCGGCCAATCGCAACTGTCGGCGATTAGCGGCTGAAAGCCTGTCGGTCGCGCCTGTCCAGCCAAAGAAGAAGATTCTCCGCTCATCCCCCTCAATCCACGAAAATCAGCGCCGGCGTTTCCAGCAGCGTCTTGATGCGCTGGATGAACACCGCCGCGTCCCAGCCGTCGATGACGCGATGGTCGAAGCTCGAGGACAGGTTCATCATCTTGCGCGGGATGAACTGGGTGCCGTCCCACACCGGCCGCACCATCATCTTGTTGACGCCGATGATCGCCACTTCCGGATGGTTGATGACCGGCGTCGTCGCCACGCCGCCCATGGCGCCGAGCGAAGTGATGGTGATGGTCGAGCCGGACAGCTCGTCGCGTGTCGCGGTGCCGGACTTGGCCGCCTCGGCCAGCCTGATGACCTCGGCGCCGCAATCCCAGATGTCACGCGCCTCGGCATGCTTGACCACCGGCACCACCAGCCCCGACGGGGTCTGCGCGGCAATGCCGATATGGATGCCGCCATGCTGGTGGATGATTCCGGCCTCGTCGTCGAACAGCGAATTGAGATTGGGCTGGTCCGATATCGCCTTGACCATCGCCCGCATCAGGAACGGCAGCAGCGTCAGCTTCGGCCGCTCCACACCCGGACGCTTCTCCTTGTTGAGCGCGGCGCGCAGATCCTCCAGCGCGGTGACGTCGATCTCCTCGACATAGGTGATGTGCGGGATGCGCGACTTGGACAGCGACATCTTCTCGGCGATCTTGCGCCGCAAGCCCACCACCTTGATGTCCTGTGTCGTGTCGTTGCGGGCGAGGCCGGATGCCCTGGCGACCTGCGGTCCGCGCGAAAGGAACGCCTCGATGTCCTCGTGGCCGATGCGGCCGGCCGGACCGGATCCCGCAACCTGCCTGAGATCGATGCCCGCCTCTTTTGCGCGCAGACGGACAGCCGGCGAAGCCAGCGGCTTTTCACCCTCGGGGCGCGGCGCGCCGGAGACGGAAGTCTGCCCGAGACTTTTCGAAACGACCGGGGCGGGTTTCACGTCCGCCACGCTGGCCTTTGGCGAGGTCTTTGCGGTCGGCGCGGCAGCCTCGGGTTTCGGGGTCGGAAGTTCTGCCGGGGGTTCGGCAGCGACCGTTTTCACTTCGCCGCTTTGCGGCTTCACATTGCCCTCACCCGCCACCTTCAGCCGCACGATGGGCGAACCGATCGCCACCGTGTCGCCGATCTCGGCGCCCAGCCACAGGATTTCGCCGTCGACCGGAGACGGGATTTCGACCGTCGCCTTGTCGGTCATGACGGCGGCAAGCACGGTGTCCTCGCGCACGATGTCGCCGATCTTGACATGCCACTCGACGAGCTCGGCCTCGGCGACACCTTCGCCGACATCGGGCAGCTTGATGATGTGTTCGCCCATCTCAGGCTCCCATGGTTTCGAGCAAAGTGCGGCCGACCCGGGCGGGGCCGGGGAAATAGTCCCATTCCTGCGCATGCGGATAGGGCGTGTCCCAGCCGGCGACACGCGCCACCGGCGCCTCCAGGTGGTAGAAACAGTTTTCCTGCACCAGCGCCGACAGTTCTGCGCCGAAGCCCGACGTCAGCGTCGCCTCGTGCACGATGACGCAGCGCCCGGTCTTCTTGACCGAAGCGACGATCGTATCCAGGTCGAGCGGCAGCAGGGTTCTGAGATCGATGATCTCGGCGTCGATGCCGGTCTCCTCGACGGCGGCCTGCGCGACATAGACCATGGTGCCATAGGCCAACACGGTAACGGCCGAGCCCGCCCGGCGAATCGCCGCCTTGCCGAGCGGCACTGTGTAATGGCCGTCGGCGACCTCGCCCAGCTCATGTTTCGACCATGGCGTCACCGGCCGGTCGTGATGGCCGTCGAACGGGCCGTTATAGAGCCGCTTCGGCTCGAGGAAGATCACCGGGTCCGGATCCTCGATCGCCGCGATCAGCAGCCCCTTGGCGTCATGAGGGTTGGACGGCACCACCGTCTTCAGCCCCGACACATGGGTGAACAGCGCTTCCGGGCTCTGGCTGTGCGTCTGGCCGCCGAAGATGCCGCCGCCGGTCGGCATGCGCACCACGATCGGGCAGGTGAAATCACCGTTGGAGCGGTAGCGCAGTCTAGCTGCTTCCTGGGTCAGCTGGTCGTAGGCCGGATACATGTAGTCGGCAAACTGAATCTCCACGCAGGGCTTCAGGCCATAGGCCGCCATGCCGATGGCCGAACCGACAATACCGGATTCATTGATCGGCGCGTCGAAACAGCGGCTCTTGCCGTATTTGGCCTGCAGGCCCTGCGTGCAGCGGAAGACGCCGCCGAAGAAGCCGACATCCTCGCCGAACACGACAACTTTGCTATCGCGCCCCATCGACACATCCATGGCGTCGCGGATCGCCTCGATCATGGTCCGTCTCGGCATGGCTCAGACTCCCGCCTGCTGGCGCTGGCGCCGCAGATGCGGCGGCATTTCGGCGTAGAGCCCCTCGAACATGTCGCGCGTCGACGGCTTGCCGCCGGCATGCAGCGTGCCGTGGCTTTCGGCTTCCTTCTGCGCCGCGATCACCGTGTCGAGGATTTCCGCCTCGGCCTGCGCGTGCCGCTCGTCCGACCAGACGCCGAGCCCTATCAGATGGTTCTTCAGCCGCACGATCGGGTCGCCGAGCGGCCAGGCGTCGGATTCGGTCTTTGGCCGGTAGGCGGACGGGTCGTCCGAGCTCGAATGCGCGCCGGCGCGGTAGGTGACATATTCGACCAGCGTCGGCCCGAGATTGCTGCGCGCCCGCTCCGCCGCCCATTTGGCCACCGCATGGACGGCGAGATAGTCGTTGCCGTCGACGCGCAGCGACGGGATGCCGAAGCCAAGGCCGCGGGCAGCGAACGTGCCCGAGCCGCCGCGCGCGATGCCTTGAAAGGTCGAGATCGCCCACTGGTTGTTGACGACATTGAGCACGACCGGCGCCTTGTAGGTGGAGGCGAACACCAGCGCCGAATGGAAGTCGGATTCGGCCGTCGAGCCGTCGCCGATCCAGGCCGCGGCGATCTTCGAATCATTGCTGATGGCCGAGGCCATCGCCCAGCCGACCGCCTGGATATACTGCGTCGCCAGATTGCCGGAGATCGAAAAGAAGCCATGCTCCTTCGACGAATACATGATCGGCAATTGCCGGCCCTTCAGCGGGTCTGCCTCGTTCGAATAGATCTGGTTCATCATCGTGACCATCGGGTAGCCGTCTGCGATGAGCAGCCCCGCCTGGCGATAGGTCGGAAAGTTCATGTCGCCGGGTTCGAGCGCCTTGCGGAAGGCGCAGGCCACCGCCTCTTCGCCCAAATGCTGCATGTAGAAGGAGGTCTTGCCCTGCCGTTGCGCCATCTGCATACGGGCGTCGAAGGTCCGCAGCGTCACCATGTGGCGCAGGCCGGCCAACAGTTCGTCGCTGGACAGCAGGCCGGCCCAAGGGCCGACGGCTTCGCCATTGCGGTTCAGCACCCGGATGATCGAGAAGGCATGATCGCGGATGGTGCGCGGATCGACATCGATCTCGGGGCGCGGCACCGAGCCGGCCTTGGGGATCGGCACATTGGAAAAGTCAGGCGTGCCGCCCGGCCGCACTTCCGGCTCCGGAACGTGGAAACGCAACATCCCAGCATCGGCCATGACCTTTGTCCTCCAATGTTGCCTGGTGCCGATATTTACATATCTGCGCGGCCAGACCAGTGCGAATTCGTCGGGTAGCCTTCGGACGTCGGTCCCGGCCGCGCCGGCCGATCCAGCCTCCCAGCGCCAAGATGAAGATATGTCCGCGAAATTTCTTGTCGATGTTGGGGGCCGGCGCGCAATTTGGGAGAAGGTTGGGAAGGGTTTGTCGGAAGATAAGGTGATTGGCGGGTGGATGCCCACTTTGCGGCATTGATAGTTGGCGACAGCGACGAAGCGGGTAATCTCCCCCCTCGAGGGGGAGATGTCGCCGAAGGCGACAGAGGGGGGTCGCCGCGCGTGGAGCGCTAGCCTCCATCTGCCGCAAGGAGGTCGCATCCAGTCGAACCGACCCCCTCTGGCCTGCCGGCCATCTCCCCCTCAAGGAGGGAGATTATGCGCTCCGCCGTTTTCACCAATCTTCCACACTATGCCAATCTTCCCCTCTCCAAAATCACGCACCATCCTTTGCCTCAACCACCACACCCCGTTCACCTCGCCCCCGCGTCATGCTAACCAACCCGCCATGGCACAGAAGAAAGCTTACGAGGTCGATGGGTGGCTGGCGCGGCCGGACCAGCGCATCTCCATTGTCCTGCTTTATGGCCCCGATCGCGGCCTCGTCTCCGAGCGGGCGAAGGCCTTTGCCGAAAAGACCGGCCTGCCGCTCGACGACCCGTTCTCGGTGGTCAGGCTGGAGGGGTCGGAGGTCGATCGCGACGAGGGCCGGCTGCTCGACGAGGCCCGCACCGTGCCGATGTTTTCCGACCGGCGCCTGCTGTGGGTGCGCAATGCCAGCGGCCAGAAGGCGTTGGCCGACGACGTCAAGGCGCTGACGGCAGAGCCCGCGCGGGACGCGATCATTATCATCGAGGCCGGCGATCTCAAAAAGGGCGTCGGCCTGCGCGCCATCGTCGAGGCGGCGGACAATGCCATGGCGCTGCCGTGCTACGCCGATGAAGCCCGCGACATCGACGCCGTCATCGACCACGAACTGAGCAAGGCCGGCATGTCGATGACCATGGAAGCGAGACAGGCGTTGCGCCGCAATCTCGGCGGCGACCGGCTGGCCTCGCGCGGCGAGATCGAGAAGCTCGTGCTCTACGCGCATGGCCAGAACGAGATCGGGCTGGAGGAGGTCAAGGCGATGTCGGGCGACGTGTCCGGCGCCTCTTTCGATGACGCCGTGGATGCGCTTCTCGAAGGCAAGATCGGCGACTTCGACACCGCCTTCAGCCGGCATTGCCAGTCCGGCGGCCAGCCCTTCCTGGTGCTGTCCTCGGCAATGCGGCAATTGCAGCAGATCCAGGCCATGCGCGGCCAGATGGAATCCGGCAATCGCAACGCCGCCTCGGTCGTTGCCGCGGCCCGGCCGCCGGTGTTTTTCTCGCGCCGCAAGCTGGTCGAGAAAGCGCTGGAGCGCTGGAGCACCGAGGCGCTCGGCCGCGCGCTGACCCGGCTGCAGACGGCGGTGCTGCAGACACGACGGCGGCCCGATCTTTCCGTGGCGCTGGCACGGCAGGCGCTGCTGGGGATTGCGGTGGAGAGCAGCCGGCTGGCGCAGCGCGCCTGATCTCCCCCCTTGAGGGGGAGATGTCGCCGAAGGCGACAGAGGGGGTCGCCGCGCGTGAAGCGTCCACCTTTTCTTCGCTTCCGCAAGGGCGTCGGCGCTTGGCGTCAGACGACCCCCTCTGGCCTGCCGGCCATCTCCCCCTCAAGGAGGGAGATCAGCAGCCTCAGCGTTTTCGCCAATTGCCGCGCTGCAAAAGAAAGGGCCGGCCCAACGGCCAGCCCCTTTCCATATGCGCGCAATCTTCGGCTTGAAGATAATTCGCCGGCTAACTACCGCTCCTGCTTCAGCCTGCGGCACAGCTCATCAAGCTGCTCGAGCGACCGATAGGCCACCCGAAGCGTGCCGCCCTTGCCCTTGTGGTCCACCGACACGATCATGCCGATCGTGTCGGTCAGCAGCTTTTCCAGCGCCAGCGTGTCGGCGTCCTTCTGCTCCGGACTTGGCGCAGGCTTGGCTTCCTTGGAGGTGCTGGTGCCGGCCGGCATCTGCGCCAGCGCTTCGGCCTGGCGTACAGAGAGTCCTTCTTCGACGATGCGCTTGGCAAGGCCGGCCGGATCCTCGGCCGTCACCAGCGTGCGAGCGTGCCCGGCCGACAGTGCGCCGTCGACCAGCATGTCGCGGATCACATCCGGCAGCTTCAGCAGGCGCAGCGTGTTGGCGACATGGCTGCGGCTCTTGCCGATCACCTGGCCGAGATCGGCCTGGGTGTAGCCGTGTTCGTCGATCAGCTGCTGGTAGCCAAGCGCTTCCTCGACCGCGTTGAGATCGGTGCGCTGGACGTTCTCGATGATCGCCAGTTCGAGCGCGGTGCGATCGTTGACTTCGCGGATGATGACCGGGATCTCGGACAGCCCGGCGCGCTGCGCCGCACGCCAGCGTCGCTCGCCAGCGATGATCTCGTAGCGGCCGGCCTGTGTCGGCGAAGGCCGCGCCACCACGGGCTGGACGACGCCATGTTCGCGGATGGACTGGGCGAGGTCGGTCAGTTCGGCATCGCCGAAATGCCGGCGCGGATTCTTCGGATTGGGGGTAAGGAACTCGATCGGCACCTTGCCGTCGGCGCTCATCCCCGGCTTTTCGGGTGCTACCGGGCGATCGATCTCGCCGATCAGCGCTGCCAGCCCACGGCCCAGTCTCTTTCTCGAAAGGTCTTCGCTCATCTTTATTCCAAGTCTCGGATCGTTTCGGTGTCGAATCGGCTTTTAACTATGCATCCAGCCTAATCAAGCGGCGCGTAATTTGCGCTCGCGGCGGATCACTTCCGACGCCAGTTGCAGATACGCCTGGCTGCCCGAGCACTTGAGGTCATAGAGGATCGCGGGCTTGCCGTAGGACGGCGCCTCGGACACCCGCACATTGCGCGGAATGACGGTCTCGTAGACCTTGTCGCCCATATGCGCCCGCACATCCTGCACCACCTGGTTGGCCAGATTGTTGCGGCCGTCATACATGGTCAGCACGATGCCCTGGATGGTGAGATCCGGATTGATCGAACGGCGCACCTGCTCGACCGTTTCCAGCAATTGGCTCAGACCTTCGAGCGCGAAGAACTCGCATTGCAGCGGCACAAGAACAGAATCGGCTGCCGCCATGGAATTCAAGGTCAACAGATTGAGCGACGGCGGGCAGTCGATCAGCACGTAGCCGAAGGGCGCTCCGCGAGCGGTCGCGGCGCGCAACGCATTGCGCAGCTTGAGCACACGGTCGGGTGCGGAGGCGATCTCCATTTCGATGCCGAGCAGGTCGAGCGTCGACGGCACGATCGACAGGCCAGGCACTGCCGTTGGAATAGCAGCCGCTTCCAGCTCCAGCTCGCCGGTCAGCACGTCATAGGACGAGACAGTGCGGTCCTTGCGGTCGATGCCGAGGCCGGTGCTGGCATTGCCTTGCGGGTCGAGATCGACGATCAGCACCTTTTCGCCGATCGCGGCGAGCGCCGTGGCCAGGTTGATGGCGGTGGTCGTCTTGCCGACACCGCCCTTCTGGTTGGCTACGGTGATGATTCGGGGGCCATTCTTCATCATGGGTCTATGCCAGAAATTCATTTTGGGTCGCCAAGGAGTCTGACCAGTCGCGAATCAGACAGGTCGCAGGTTGGACAGTTCAAGGATGACGCCCTGAGGGTCGGTCACACTGGGATGTTCTACCAGATCGAAGGACCACCGGTTAACGCTTTCTTGCACTTCGGCGCGATAATCCCGGCCTTTGTGGAACAGGCCGCGCGCGCCTGACGTCAGCCAGGGCGCCGACAGGTCCAGCAAGGTCGAAAGCGAGGCCAGCGCCCGCGCCGTGACGATTTGCGGTGTCGAAACAAGCGCATGGCTGTCATCGATGCGGCGCGCCACCACCCGCGCCGGCAGGCTGAATTGCCCGACCACGGTCTGCAGGAAGGATGCCTTTTTGCGATTGCTTTCAACCAGATCAATGCTGGCGCCATCCCGCTCGGCAAGCAGGAAAGCCATGACAAGCCCCGGAAATCCGCCGCCCGAGCCGAGATCCACCCAGCGTGTGGCTTGAGGCTCTATGCGCGCGAGCTGCGCGCTGTCCAGGATGTGGCGCTGCCAGACATCGCCGGACGTCGATTGCGCCACGAGGTTGATGCTGCGATTCCATTTCTGGAACATCTGCTCGAATGCCACCAACCGATCGAATGTTTCACGTGAAACCGGGCCTGCCGCGTCCTGCAGGCTCTCTAGGGATAGTGAACTCACGCAACATCCCTTTGTGGGCGCTGGGCGCTCTCCGCATGGCGGACATGCGCGACAATGATCGCCAGCGCCGCCGGCGTCATGCCTTCCATGCGCTGGGCATCGGCGATGGAGCGCGGCCGCCGCGCCTGCATCTTCTGCTTTAACTCGTTGGACAGCCCCGGCACGCCGGCAAAATCGACCGTCTCGGGAATCAAGCGGCTCTCTTCATGCCGGATTTGCGCCACATCCGTCTTCTGGCGGTCGAGATAGACCGAATATTTCGCTTCCGTTTCGAGACGCTCTGCTGTCTTGCCGTCGATGTCCGCGAAGCGCGAATCGATACGAGCCAGCCAGGCCACATCGACGTCGGGATAAGACAGCAATTCATAGCCAGACCGGCGCACGCCATCCCGGTTGATTTCCAGCCCATGACGCGCCGCCTCGTTGGGCGTCAGGGCGAGTGACTTTGCCAGCTGACGTGCTTCATCGAGGTACTGCATGACAGTCTCGTAGCGCTGCATCCTCTGCGTCGAGGCAATTCCCAGTTTCGCAGCAAGGGGCGTCAGCCGATCATCCGCATTGTCGGCGCGCAGCGACAGCCGGAACTCGGCCCGAGAGGTGAACATCCGGTAGGGCTCGCTGATGCCGCGGCTTGTCAAATCGTCGACCATCACGCCGATATAGGCCTCGGTACGGCTGAGCACGATCTGCTCGCTGCCGGCCGCCCGCCGTGCCGCATTGAGCCCGGCAAGCAGGCCTTGCCCGGCCGCCTCTTCGTAGCCAGTCGTGCCGTTGATCTGCCCGGCGAGGAAGAGGCCGCCAACGCGCTTCGTCTCCAGCGTCTGATGCAACTCGCGCGGATCGACATGATCATATTCAATGGCATAGCCAGGCTGCAGCATGGTTGCACGTTCGAGCCCGGGGATGGTCTTCAGGATATCGAGCTGCACATCCTCAGGTAGCGAGGTCGAAATACCATTGGGATAAACAGTATCGTCATCGAGCCCTTCCGGCTCAAGAAAGATCTGGTGTCCGTCCCTATCGCCGAACTTGACGATCTTGTCCTCGATCGACGGGCAATAGCGCGGCCCGATGCCTTCGATCGAGCCGGAATACATGGCGGAGCGGCCGAGATTGGCGCGGATCAGCTCGTGCGTGGCCGTGGTCGTGCGCGTGATGCCGCAGTCGATCTGCGGAGTCTCGATGCGATCGGTCATCAGCGAGAACGGCACCGGATCCGCATCCGCGGCCTGTTTTTCCAGCGACGCCCAGTCGATGGTCCGGCCATCGAGCCGCGGCGGCGTGCCGGTCTTCAGCCGGCCGAGCTTGAAACCCGCGCGGTCCATCGTCGCCGAGAGACCGAGGCTGGCCTGCTCGTTCATGCGGCCGGCGACAATCTTCTTCTCGCCAATATGAATAAGCCCGCGCAGGAAGGTCCCGGTCGTCAGAACGACCGCACCACAGGCAAGCCGCCTGCCGCCGGCCAGGAGAACCGCCGCGATCTGCTCATCAACGATCTCGAAGTCCAAAACCTCGCCTTCGACCACGTCGAGATCGTTCTGCTGCCGAATCGCTTCTTGCATGGCAAGGCGATAGAGCTTCCTGTCGGCCTGCGTGCGCGGTCCGCGCACCGCCGGACCCTTGCGGCGGTTGAGCAGACGGAACTGAATGCCGGCAGCATCCGCCACGCGGCCCATCAGCCCGTCCATGGCATCGATCTCGCGCACCAGATGGCCCTTGCCGAGCCCACCGATCGCCGGATTGCAGGACATGACCCCAATCGTGTCAAAGCGCAGCGTCACGAGTGCGGTCCTGGCACCGGCGCGCGCGGCAGCGCTGGCCGCCTCGCACCCGGCGTGGCCGCCGCCCACCACAACCACATCATAGTGATTGGTCATTTCCAAACGTCCCAGACTCAAATGAATGAGGGACACATGTCCCTGCCAGGCAGCGCTGTCAAGAAAACTCCGCAAGTCGTTTCACGTGAAACAACCCTGCACCTGCCATCGCGCGTGTTTCACGTGAGTCATCGGGGGCACCGACGTTTCACGTGAGTCACACCGGCGGCGCAGCGCGGTGGCTTGGACGAGCCTCCCCGCCTTCGTCATCCACGGGCGGAGCAGGAGCGAAGCTCCGTCACGAAGACCCGAGGATCCATGCCGTGACCTTGACCAAAGGGGACAGCGGGGCAGAACTCTGCACCGTGGCGGCTGCTTTGATGTCGCGGCATGGATCCTCGGGTCTGCGCCGCGTCGCTACGCTCCTTGCTCCGCCCTAGGATGACGACGTCGTGGTTCCGCCTAGCAACCCATTGTTTCACGTGAGTCATTTCCCGATGCAGAACTGCGAGAAAATCACGTCCAGCATGTCCTCGACATCGATGGCGCCGACAATGCGCCCCAGGCGATCGGCAGCGAGCCGCAACTCCTCGGCGCGCAATTCCTGCCCAACAGTCCGGTCGTCGGTGGCGCGACGCAGATGGCGGTTGGCTTCGCCAAGCAATTCGACATGGCGCAGGCGCGACGGCAGGATATCGCCGGCACTACCGGCCGCGTCCGCCGCGCGACGGCCGATTTCCGCCAGCAGTCCGTCCACGCCGGCACCATTCTTCACCGAGATGACACGGTCATAGTCCCCCGCCGCATCCCTTGCCGCTCGGCTTTCCAGCAGATCGAGCTTCGTGCCGACGCGCAAGGCCGGCGCCGAGGCCGCCAGCGGACCGATATCCCTGGGATTCGCGACGTCCTGCAGCAGCAGCAGGAGATCGGCGCCATGCGCCTTGGCCTTCGCCTTCTCGATGCCGATCGCCTCGACCTTGCCCGGCGCATCGCGCAACCCGGCCGTATCCGTAAGCCTGACCCGCATCCCCTGGAGATCAAGTGTCACTTCAAGCAGGTCCCGCGTCGTGCCAGGCTCATCCGTTACAATAGCGGCATCGCGCCGCGCCAGGGCGTTGAAAAGACTCGACTTACCAGCGTTGGGCGCACCGAGGATGACGACCTCGAAGCCATCGCGAATGATCTCGGCGGCGCGAAATCCGGCAATGTGTTGGTCGACCTCGCCGATCATTGCCCGAACGTCGGACCAGACCGTATCCGAAACGGAACCGGGGACATCGTCCTCATCGGCAAAGTCGATCTCGGCCTCGATCATGGCACGGGCATGGATCAGCCTGCGGCGCCAGCCGAGATAAAGTTCGCTCTGAACGCCTTCGGCATTCTGGACCGCAAACCGCCGCTGCGCCTCGGTCTCGGCATTGACCAAATCAGCCAGCGCCTCCGTCTCTACGAGGTCGATTTTGCCGTTAAGAAAGGCGCGGCGAGTGAACTCGCCCGGTTCAGCATGCCTGACGCCATCAAAACCACCGATGGTCTCCAGCATTCGAGCCACCACGGCACGCCCGCCATGAACATGGAACTCGGCAACATCCTCGCCGGTAAAGCTCGCAGGACCGGGAAAGAAAAGAACCAGGCCGTTGTCGAGCACGGTTCCATCGGGCGCCCGCAGCCTGCGCAGAACCGTCGCGCGGTCTTTAACCATACCACCGGCAATCGTTTCGACTACGAATCGAGTCTGGGGGCCGGAGATGCGGATGACGGCGACGCCGGCGGGGAGCCGACCGCTCGACAACGCAACGATGGAACTGCCTGAATTCATTTGCCCGCTCTACCGAACCGCCCTAGCTTTCCGCCAACGCTGTGAACCGAGTTCCTCATTGTGACATTGCCTGCGCAAAACCTGCTTTCCCAAGAGGCCAGCCCCTATCTGCAGCAGCACAGCGGCAACCCCGTCCACTGGCGAGCCTGGTCGCCGGCTTCGCTTGAGGAGGCAAAGACGCTGGACAGGCCGATCCTGCTTTCGGTCGGCTATGCCGCCTGCCATTGGTGCCATGTCATGGCGCATGAAAGCTTCGAAAACGACGCTGTCGCCGCCGTCATGAACCGTCTGTTCGTCAATATCAAGGTCGACCGCGAGGAGCGTCCGGACATCGACCAGATCTACATGGCGGCACTTTCCGCGATGGGCGAGCAGGGCGGCTGGCCGCTGACCATGTTCCTGACGCCGGACGGCAAGCCGTTCTGGGGCGGCACTTATTTCCCGCGCGAGCCGCGCTATGGGCGCCCCGGTTTCATCCAGGTGATGGAGGCGGTGGACAAGGCCTGGCGCGAGAAGCGCGCGAGCCTCAACCAGAGCGCCGACGGCCTGACGACCCATGTCGAGGCGCGCCTCGCTGGTTCGCATGCAAAAACAGGGCTCGATCGCGACACGCTGGCGGAGCTTGCCAAGGGCGTAGACGGCATGGTCGACCGCGATCTCGGCGGCCTGCGCGGCGCGCCGAAATTCCCCAATGCGCCGTTCATGCTCACACTCTGGCTGTCCTGGCTGCGCGACGGCAACACCGCCCATCGCGACGACGTCCTCATCAGCCTTGAACAGATGGTGAGCGGCGGCATCTACGATCATATCGGCGGCGGGCTCAGCCGCTACTCGACCGATGCCGAATGGCTGGTGCCGCATTTCGAAAAAATGCTCAACGACAATGCCCAACTCATCCGCTTCTGCAACTGGGCTTTTGCCGCGAGCGGCAATGAACTGTTCCGGGTCCGAATCGAAGAGACGGTCGACTGGCTGCTGCGCGAAATGCGCGTCGATGGCGGCGCCTTTGCCGCCAGTCTCGACGCCGACAGCGACGGCGAGGAAGGGCTGTTCTACACCTGGACCCGCGATGAGATCGAAGCTGTTCTAGGCGACGATTCTGCATTGTTTTTCAAACACTTCACGCTCTCAAGCCCGCATGGCTGGGAAGGCAAGCCGGTCGTCCACCAAACAAGGTCCCAGCAATCGCAAAGTGTGATCGACCGCGATCGGCTCGTCCCGCTGACAGCGAAGCTCCTGGCGGTCAGAGAGCATCGTGTCAGGCCCGGGCGCGACGACAAGGCGCTCACCGACTGGAACGGCCTGATGATTGCAGCCCTTGCCGAGGCCGGCCGCTCGCTGGCGCGGCCTGACTGGATCGACGCTGCGGCAAAAGCCTTCGCCCATATCTGCTCTGCCAGCCGCGGCGGCCGCTTGCCGCATTCCATGCTCGGCGCCAAAAGATTGTTTCCCGCTTTGTCCAGCGACTACGCCGCCATGGCCAATGCGGCGATCTCGCTGTTCGAGGCCACTGGGGATTGGAGCTATGTCGACCAGGCCGGCCACTTCGTCGGGCAGCTCGACCAATGGCACGCCGACGCCGAGAAGACCGGTTATTATTTGACCGCATCGGACAGCGCCGACGTGCCGATCCGCATCAGGGGCGATGTCGACGAAGCCATTCCGTCCGCCACCGGCCAGATCATCGAGGCATTGGTCCGGCTCGCCTCCGTCACCGGCGACCTCGAGCTGCAGGAAAGAGCCTGGCAACTCGCCGAACATGCCGCCGGCCGTGCGGCGCACCAGGCCTACGGCCAGGCCGGCATCGTCAACGCCTGCGCGCTGGCGATCGAACCACTCAAACTGGTCATCGTCGATTCACTGGACGATCCAAAGCTCGTTCCGGTTGCGAATCGATGCCCGGACCCGCGCCGCGTCGACATCGTCGTGCCAATCGGTACGGGTGCGAATCGACCCTTGCTGCCCGGTGGAATCCTGCCGCCGACCGACAGAGCGGGTGCATGGTTGTGCACGGGGCAGGTTTGCCTGCCGGTGGTCACGGATGCTGAGGAGTTGGAGAAGCTGTTGAGGCGAAGCTAGAGCGTTTCACGTTTTGACGGAAGCGTATCCCGCATTTACGAAGTAGTTCTTGCATTCGGCTGCCTCGATGGTTTCGACGAGGTGGCCGATGTGGCGCCAAGTTTCCTCGACAGTGCGTTTCTGAGCCTGGCGCATCCAGTGTTTGATCTTGGCGAAGGCCTGCTCGATGGGATTGAGATCCGGAGAGTAAGGCGGCAGGTACCAAAGCCTGGCGCCGGCAGCCTTGATCATCTGCCTGATGGCGGCCGACTTATGACTTCCCAGATTGTCCATGACGACGATGTCGCCGGGCTTCAGAACGGTGACGAGCTGCTGCTCGACATAGGCCCGGAAGCATTGGCCGTTGATCGGTCCGTCGAAGACACAAGGTGCTGCGAGCCGATCCCAGCGCAGCGCGCCAAGGAAGGTCAGCGTGCGCCAGTGGCCGTGCGGCGCCAGGCCGCGCAGCCGCTTGCCCTTCGGCCCCCAACCGCGCAGCGGAGCCATGTTGGTCTTGATCCAGGTCTCATCGATGAAGAACCAGGCACTGTGGATCGAGACCCGCCTGCCAGGACCGCCATCGCTGACGCCTGCGGGCAATATCAGCGCGGGCCTGCTCAAGGCCGAACAGTGTTTTTTTTGAACCTCAGGCCCTCGCGGCGCAGGAACATCCAGATCGTATTGTGCGAGACCTTGACCCCGCGCGCTTCCAACTCGTCTTTCAGCCTATGCAAACTCAGCTCAGAGGTCTGATTGATCCGCTCCACGATGAAGGCCCGATGCGGCTCAAGAATGCGCTTGCGATGTCCGCCCATCTTGCCCGGCGCCACCGAGCCGGTCGCTCGATAGCGCTGCGACCACTTCACGACAGAGGAAACTGCAACGCCAAAGCGCGATGCCACGGTACGGCAATTCTCGCTTGCGCCAACTGCTTCAACAACACGCTCACGAAGATCGTTTGAAAGCGCTCGCGTCATTAGATGCTGGCCTCCAACCCAGCCTGCATCTTGAATCACAAACAGCCTGATTTGGGAATCCTACGATTCTCTCAAAGTAGGAAACGCTCTAGGTTCGTCATCCTATGGCGAAGCAAGGAGCGAAGCGACGCGGCGCAGACCATAGGATCCATGCCGTTACTTCCGAGCGTTGCAACGGCACAGATTCTGCTTCGCTGCTTTCCCCGGCAGACCTCACGGCATGGATCCTCGGGTCAAGCCCGAGGATGACGAAGGCGAGGATGTAATCCCCGCCCGCCCCTTACGTGTTCATCGAATCGAAGAAGTCCGCATTGGTCTTGGTCTGCTTCAGCTTGTCGATCAGGAACTCGATTGCGTCGGTGGTTCCCATCGGCGCCAGGATGCGGCGCAGCACGAAGATCTTCTGCAGGTCCTGACGGGCGACCAGCAGGTCTTCCTTGCGGGTGCCGGACTTCAGGATATCCATGGCCGGATAGATGCGCTTGTCGGCGACCTTGCGGTCGAGCACGATTTCCGAATTGCCGGTGCCCTTGAACTCTTCGAAAATGACTTCGTCCATGCGGCTGCCGGTGTCGATCAGCGCGGTGGCGATGATGGTCAGCGAGCCGCCTTCCTCGATGTTACGGGCGGCGCCGAAGAAGCGCTTCGGGCGCTGCAGCGCGTTGGCGTCGACACCGCCGGTCAGCACCTTGCCGGATGACGGCACCACGGTGTTGTAGGCGCGGCCGAGGCGGGTGATCGAATCGAGCAGGATGACGACGTCACGGCCATGTTCGACCAGGCGCTTGGCCTTCTCGATGACCATTTCGGCGACCTGCACGTGGCGCACCGCCGGCTCGTCGAAGGTCGAGGACACGACCTCGCCCTTCACCGAGCGCTGCATGTCGGTCACTTCTTCCGGCCGCTCGTCGATCAGAAGCACGATCAGATAGCATTCGGGATGGTTGGTGGTGATCGAGTGGGCGATGTTCTGCAACAGCACCGTCTTGCCGGTGCGCGGCTGCGCCACGATCAGGGCGCGCTGGCCCTTGCCGAGCGGCGCCACCAGGTCGATGACGCGGGCCGAGATGTCCTTGGAGGTTGGAACCTCCATTTCCATCTTCAGCCGCGAGGTCGGATAGAGCGGTGTCAGATTGTCGAAGTGGATCTTGTGGCGGATCTTTTCGGGATCGTCGAAATTGATCGTGTTGACCTTGAGCAGCGCGAAATAGCGCTCGCCCTCTTTCGGGCTGCGGATCGGTCCTTCGACCGTATCGCCGGTCTTCAGCGAAAAGCGCCTGATCTGAGACGGCGAAATGTAGATGTCGTCGGGACCTGGCAGATAGTTGGCGTTGGCTGAGCGCAGGAAACCAAAACCGTCCTGCAGCACCTCGACCACGCCGTCGCCGATGATCTCGACGTCCTGTGCGGCCAGTTTCTTCAGGATCGCGAACATCAGTTCCTGCTTGCGCATGACGCTGGCGTTTTCGACCTCGAGCGATTCGGCATAAGCGATCAGCTCTGGTGGTTTCTTGTTTTTGAACTCGGCGAGTTTCATTTCTTGCATAGACGGACCTTGAATAGATGGAGTCTGGGTAAGCTTTGGGAAAATATCGGCGGGATGCGACAAATGCCGGGCGCGGCCGAAAGCAATGAGGGGCGGCGCATGACGGGAAGGAAGACCCGTCTTTTATCGTCGGTCAGGGGAAAGAGCAAGCTGCGTTTTGCGGGACCGATAAAGGCCTAGAACGGCTTGACGACAACCAGGATCACGATTGCGATCATCAGCAATGTAGGGATCTCATTGACGATCCGCCAGTGCTTCGCGGGCTTTTCATTGCGATCCTCGGCGAATTTGCGCACCGCGCCGGCCAGATAGCCATGAACGGCTGATAGCAAAAGCACCGCACCGATCTTGGCGTGCAGCCAGCCACCCTCGAAACCAAAGCCTTTCCAGGCCAGCCACAGGCCGAACACCCAGGTGACGATCATCGCCGGATTGATGATGCCACGCAGCAGGCGCCGCTCCATCACCTTGAAGGTCTCCGACTGCACCGAGCCTTTTTCGGCATCGGCGTGGTAGACCAGCAGCCGCGGCAGATAGAGCATGCCGGCCATCCACGAGATGACTGCGAGGATATGGATTGCCTTCGCCCACGGATAAAAGCTGTCGGGTGCGGCGAAATACAAAAGCGCGGTGAGAACGACCAGCACGACGATACCTGATATCATGCGCATCATCGCCTGCCCGGTGCTGTTCGTGTTGTTCATCTCAGCCATCAGCGTGTCGCGCTCCGTACCTGTTTCACCATCGCCTCGACATGGGCGATCGGCGTCTCCGGCGTGATGCCGTGACCGAGATTGAAAATCAGCGGCCCGTCTCCCAGCGCTTTCAGGATCGCCTCGATGCCATCGGACAGTGCCTTGCCGCCAGCCACGAGGCGCAAGGGATCGAGGTTGCCCTGAACCGCTCCTGAGCGCTGCAAATCCTTCGCCGCCTCCAGGGGCACCGTCCAGTCGATCCCCAGACCCGTCACACCGGTCTTCTGGCGATAGGTCTGGTAGCGCGCGCCGGCGCCCTTGGGAAAACCGATGATCGGCACATCGGGATGGACGGCCCGAACCTGACGCACGATCTCCGCCACCGGCTCGACGCAGAACAGGTCGAAAGAGGCATCGTCGAGCACGCCGGCCCAGGAATCGAAAATCTGCACCACATCCGCACCCGCTTCGATCTGGCGGATGAGATAGGCTGCCGAATGATCGGCAAGCACTTTCAGCAAGTGCTGGAACGCCGCCGGCTCACGATAGGCAAACAGCCGCGCCGGCGCCTGGTCGGGCGTGCCATGGCCGGCGATCATGTAGGTCGCCACTGTCCACGGCGCGCCGCAAAAGCCGATCAGGGTCGTCTCGTCGGGCAGTTTGGCCCGCAACCGGCGAACCGTCTCGTAGACCGGTTCGAGATTCACGTGAAACACCTTGCTTTCCAGAGCCAGAATCTCCGGCGCGGTGATCGGCGTCAGCAGCGGCCCTCGCCCCTCTTCGAAGCGGACGTCACGGCCAAGCGCGTGCGGAACGACAAGGATATCGGAAAACAGGATCGAGGCATCGAAGCCGAAGCGCTCGATCGGCTGCAAGGTCACTTCGACGGCAAGGTCCGGATCGTAGCAGAGATCGAGGAACGACCCGGCTCGTCTGCGTGTTTCACGATACTCCGGCAGATAGCGCCCGGCCTGACGCATCATCCAGAGCGGAGGCGGAAACACCGCTTCGCCCTTGAGGACGTCCAGCATGATCCGGCTTTTGGGCATCGAACGCTCGCCTCTCCCAGCCCTCTATAATCTTAAAGATTCTTATATCTAAGATTCTTCTGATTCTAAGAGTCTGTTGGTTGTGGTGGTTATCACCTGTCCCGCTTTGCCCCGAAAAACACCAGCAAGCATATTGTCGCGCGCTTCTTTCTCCCGGATGTAGGGCTCTGGGGATAGTTTGGAATCCGCTACTGGAGTCAAAGCCTTAGGATGCTTCGGGAAAAACCAGCCCTGTGGACAGTAGCAGCGCAAGAAAACCGGTCCCCAAACTTGTCCCCAGCCGCTCGACGAAGCTGACAGCGCATCGAATTGTGGACAAACTGCCATCTGATACAGTCGCCTCCGACCGACCCGTCTTTTCATCCCGCTTTATCCACAGAAGCCCACAGCCTGGAGCGTCCCCCTGTGAACAAACCCCAGAGCTTCTTCCACCTGCACCTGATTTCCGACGCGACCGGCGAAACGCTGCTCGCCGCCGGCCGGGCGGCTTCGGCGCAATACAAGGATGCGCGCGCCATCGAGCACATCTATCCGCTCATCCGCACCGAAAAGCAGGTAGCGAAAGTGTTCGAGGACATCGAGGAGGAGCCCGGCATCATCCTCTATACGGTCGTCGACCAGAAGCTGGCGCGCGGCATCGACGAGCGCTGCGCGACCATGGGCCTGCCCTGTGTATCGGTGCTGGAGCCGGTGCTGACCGTGTTCCAGTCCTATCTCGGCACGCCGGCCGGCCGACGCGTCGGCGCCCAGCACGTTCTCGATGCCGAATATTTTCGCCGCATCGACGCGCTCAATTTCACCATGGACCATGATGACGGCCAGCTGCCGCTCAACATGGACGATGCCGATGTCGTGCTGATCGGCATCTCGCGCACGTCGAAGACGCCGACCAGCATCTATCTCGCCAATCGTGGCATCAAGACCGCCAACATCCCGATCGTGCTCGGCGTGCCGGTGCCGGAAAGCCTGGTCAACGCCAGCAAGCCGCTGATCGTCGGGCTGATCGCCACCGCCGAGCGCATCTCGCATGTCCGGCAAAACCGCATCCTCGGCAACAGCAGCGATTACGAGGCATCAGACTATGTCGACCGCGCCGCGATCAGCGAAGAGCTCGCCTACGCCCGCAAGATCTGCACGCGCCATGGCTGGCCGATGATCGACGTCAGCCGCCGCTCGATCGAAGAAACGGCCGCGGCCATCGTTGCCCTGCGAGGGAAGAACAGATAATTGGAGCCGGACTGTGCGTCGCCAACACCCACCGCCGCGAAGCTCGAAGGTCGCGGCATGGATCCTAGGGTCTGCGCCGCGTCGCTACGCTCCTTGCTTTGCCCTAGGATGACGAAGAGAGGGTCGTCTCTGCCAATCTCCAACGTTGGTGATTGTCGATGAACCATCGCGCCTTCGTCATCCTAGGGCGGAGCAGTCGCGAAGCGACGTCGCGGAGACCCTAGGATCCATGCCGCGACAGTGGCCGACGATTGCAACGGTTTTCTACTTGGGTGAACATCTCGACGGCAACTGGACAGGTAATCAGGTGCACAAACCATGACCGAGAAAATCATCCTCGCTTCAGGCAGTCCGTTCCGCAAGGCGATGCTCGTCAATGCCGGCGTCGATGTCGAAGCGGTGCCGGCCGATGTCGATGAGCGGGCGCTCGAGTCGCCTTTGCAGGACAGCGGTGTCTCGCCCGAAGACGTCGCCCTGGTGCTGGCCGAGGCGAAGGCCACTGAAGTCAGCGAGCGCAGGCCGGGTGCCCTGGTGCTCGGCTGCGACCAGACGCTGTCGCTCGGCGACGAGGTGTTCCACAAGCCGGCCGATAGGGAAGGCGCGCGCCGTCACCTCCTGGCGCTGTCGGGCAAGACCCATCAGCTCAACAGCGCCGCCGTGCTGGTTCGCGACGGCAAGGTTTTGTGGCGACATGTCGGCATCGCTGGCATGACTATGCGCAAGCTCGACCCCACCTTCATCGGCCGCCATCTCGCCCGCGTCGGCGCCAAGGCGCTGTCCAGCGTCGGCGCCTACCAGATCGAAGCAGAAGGCATTCAGCTGTTCGAGAAGATCGAGGGTGATCATTTCACCATTGTCGGCCTGCCGCTTCTGCCGCTGCTGGCCGAACTGCGCACGCTGGGAGCCATCGATGGCTAAGAAAAAAGCCTTCGTCACCGGCCATCCGGTCAAGCATTCGCGCTCGCCGAAGATCCACGGCCACTGGCTGGCCAAACACGGCATCGATGGCAGCTACCAGGCCATCGATATCGCGCCGGAAGATTTTGCCGCGTTCGTGAAGACGCTGCGGGCAAACGGCTACCGCGGCGGCAATGTCACCATCCCGCACAAGGAGGCGGCTTTCACGCTGGCCGAGCGCCGCGACCAGGCGGCGCAAGAGATCGGCGCCGTCAACACGCTGTGGTTCGAGGACGGTATCCTGTGGGGCGGCAATACCGACGCGCACGGCTTTGCCGCCAACCTCGACGATCATGCGCCGGGCTGGGCGAGCACGGGCGCGGCGGTGGTGCTTGGCGCCGGCGGTGCGTCGCGCGCCGTCATCCATGCGCTGAAGGAACGCGGCGTTGCCGACATCCGCATCGTCAACCGCACGCTCGCCCGGGCTATAGAGTTGCGCGATCGTTTCGGCGCCGGCGTGTCGGCGCATGGCATGGCGGCGACGGACGAACTGCTTGGCGATGCCGGCCTGCTGGTCAACACCACCGCACTTGGCATGCATGGCAATGAAGGCCTGTCGGCCGACCCCGCCTTGCTGCCGGACCATGCCATCGTCACCGACATCGTCTATGTGCCGCTGGAGACCCCGCTGCTAGCGGCGGCGCGCGCGCGAAAGCTGAAGACGGTCGACGGCCTCGGCATGCTGCTGCATCAGGCCGTGCCCGGTTTCGAACGCTGGTTCGGTGTCAGGCCGCGAGTTACAGCTGAACTCCGTGCGATCATCGTTGCCGATCTGGTGCCGAAGCCATGATCGTGCTTGGCCTCACCGGCTCCATCGGCATGGGCAAGTCGACCACGGCCAAGATGTTCACTGACGCCGGTGTGCCGGTTCATGATTCCGACGAGGCGGTGCATCGCCTCTATGCCGGCAAGGCAGCTCCGCTGGTGGAAGTGGCCTTTCCCGGCACCACATTTGCCGGCGTGGTCGACCGAACAAAACTTGGCGCGCGCGTGCTCGGCGATGCCGCCGCGCTGAAGCGGCTCGAGGCGATCATCCATCCGCTGGTGCGTGCCGACGCCGATGCCTTCCTGGCCAGGCATCGTACCGCAGGCGAATCGATCGCTGTTCTCGATATCCCCCTGCTGTTCGAAACCGGCGGGCGCAACCGCGTCGACAAGGTGGTCGTCGTCACCGCCCCGGCCGAGATCCAGCGAGAACGCGTGCTGGCGCGGCCGGGCATGACGGAAGAAAAACTGGCATCGATCCTGGCCAAGCAGGTGCCGGATGCGGAAAAGCGCAGACAGGCCGATTTCGTTATCGACACCGGACAGGGGTTGGATGCTGCGCGCGCGGCGGTCAAAGCCATCATCGCCGAACTCTCCGGGGATAAGTCCGGCAAGGCAGGCTCCTGACGGCAGGCCGTCAGCATTGGCCATTGCCATTTTGTTCCGGTCTCACGATTCTGCTTCTTTGGAGCGACTGATTCGATGCGTGAGATCATCTTCGACACGGAAACAACCGGGCTCGATTCGCGCGACGACCGCGTGATCGAGCTGGGTGGCGTCGAGCTGGTCAATCGCTTCCCGACCGGAAAGACCTTCCACCACTACATCAACCCTCAAGGGCGCGCGATCCACGCCGAGGCGCAGGCGGTGCACGGCATCAGCGCGGCGGACCTCGCGGGCAAGCCGACCTTTGCCGAGATTGTGCAGGAGTGGCTGGCCTTCACCGACGGCGCCAAGCTGGTCGCCCACAACGCCACCTTCGACATCGGCTTCCTAAATGTCGAGTTTGGCCGGCTCGGTCACCCCGCCATCGACAACGGCCTCGTCGTCGACACGCTGGCGCTGGCGCGCCGCAAGCACCCGATGGGCCCCAATTCACTCGACGCGCTCTGCCGTCGCTACGGCATCGACAACACAAGGCGCACCAAGCACGGCGCCCTGCTCGATTCCGAATTGCTGGCCGAGGTCTATATCGAGCTGATCGGCGGCAAGCAGGCAGCCCTCGTCCTCGACAGCGCCAGCGCGCCGGCCAGGGGCGGCGAGAATGTTCGCCAGATCGAGATTGTCATCAGCCAGCGGCCGGCACCCTTACCGCCGCGCCTCACCGAAGCCGAACGCGCCGCGCATGCCGGCATGGTCGCCACGCTTGGCGAAAAGGCGCTGTGGTTGAAGGTTGCGACGGGGTGATCGCAAACTGCTGGCCGAAAACGCGAGGACTTCGGCCAACCGCTAGGATTCGCTGTCCCGCCAGCACCCCAAACAAAAAACCCGGCGCGAGGCCGGGCTTTTCACAATCCGTGGCAGGCAGGCCTCAGCTCACCTTGACCTTCGACGCCGCCTGGTCCTCGGCCAGCTTCTGCTGGAACATCTGCGCGAAGTCGATCGGGTCGAGCATCAGCGGCGGGAACCCGCCATTGCGGGTTGCCTCGGCGATGATCTGCCGGGCGAACGGGAACAAAAGGCGCGGGCATTCGATGAACAGGATCGGCAGCATGTGTTCCTGCGGGAAGCCTGCGATCGCGAACACGCCGCCATAGACCAGCTCGACATTGAACAGCACTTCCTGATCGAAGGACGCCTTGGCGTTCAGCGTCAGATTGACGTCGAACTGCTTGTCGGAGAGCGGGTTGGCGTTGACGTTGACGTTGATGGCGATGCCGGGCGCCTTGTCGCGGCCACGCAGCGAATTCGGCGCGCCGGGGCTTTCAAAGGAAAGGTCCTTCACATACTGCGCCAGCACGTTGAGCGACGGCTGCGCCGCATTGCCGTTTCCGTTGGCTGCGCCGACCGGCGCTTCATCTTTGCTGGCCATAAGCCTTGTCCTCTTGCCTGGGCAGCGTCGCTGACCGAATTGAAATCGGGCGTTCGCTACCATGGCGGGGATGACAAGACAAGGTTTGCCGCCTTGCTTCCCGGCCTTTGGGATGTGGGAGGGCCGGCGCCCTACTCGTCCTTCAAACGCCGCCAGGGGGAGTTGTGGTCCGGTCCGCGCGCATAGTCGTCGCTGCGCGAATAATCGCCATCGTCGAGGTCGATGGTCTTGTCGCGCTGCCGGCCGCGGAAGCCGCCGGTCGAGAAATTGGTGGCCAGCACGACGCGGCCTTTCAAGGCTCGCCAGGCGAGGTCGCGGATCGGCGGCAGGAACAGCAGCAGGCCGATAATGTCCGTGATGAAACCGGGGATGATCAACAGGATCGCCGCCAGCACGATCATGGCACCATGCGCCAGCTGGCGGCTCGGATCGCGGCCGGCGTCCATTTCGGTCCGGATCCGCGTCATGACGCTGAAACCCTGATGCCGGAGCAGCAGCGCGCCGGCGATACCAGACGCCAGCACCAGGCCGACTGTTGCCAGCGCGCCGACCTGGCGTCCGACAACCACGAAGCCGGCGATTTCCAACAGCGGAAGTGCCAGGAGAAAAAGGGGGAGGAACGAAATGCGCAAGTCTTGCCAACCTTTTTCGATCGTTTTGGCCGTTTCGATTGTTTTGGCCGCCGGCGAGCAATCGCCGCTGGCACTGAGGCTGTTAGATAGGTATGCCTGCCTTTGATTTGAATGATTGCGCCTTGCGTTCTATATGCTTTGAATGTTGAACGCTATGCGACCGCGGCCATTGGGCCTGACGGTCCGGCCACAAGGCAGGGATTGATTGGCGGAAGATATGGGATTCTTCGACTTCGGCACGATTTTCTTCCTGATTGCGGCGGTGGTCATCTTTTTCCAGCTGCGCAATGTGCTGGGCCGTCGCACCGGCAGCGAACGGCCGCCCTTCGACCCCTATACGGCGGCCCGCAGCGGCGACAAGGGCGACAAGGATGCCGCGCAGAAATCCGAGAATGTCGTTTCGTTGCCGCGCAAGCGTCTGCCGGGTGAGCCGGCCGCCGACACCTATGCGGCGATCGACGCCTTCGCCAAGCCCGACACCGACCTCAACAAGGGGCTGCGCACGATCAAGGACAACGATCCGTCCTTCGAGCCGAAGGGTTTCGTCGACGGCGCCAAGATGGCCTACGAGATGATCGTCATGGCCTATGCCGACGGCGACCGCAAAACGCTGAAGAACCTGTTGTCGCGCGAAGTCTTTGACGGCTTTGTCGCCGCGATCGGCGAACGCGAGGCCAAGGCGGAAAAAATCCAGTCCTCCTTCGTCGGCATCGACAAGGCCGACATCGTCTCGGCCGAGATGAAGGGTGGTGAGGCGCATGTCACGCTGCGCATCATCAGCGAGCTGATCTCGGCGACCCGCGACAAGGCGGGTGCGGTCATCGACGGCGACCCGGAAACCGTCGCCGAGGTCAAGGATGTCTGGACCTTCGCCCGCGACACGCGCTCGCGCGATCCGAACTGGAAGCTCGTCGCCACCGAGGAAGAAGACTGAGTTCGGATACGCGGCGAGGCTCCGGTGTCGCTATCGCCTCTCTTTGTCGGAAAATCTTTCGCTGACCTCCCTGGCTGGGAGGAGGACGACCATCTGGCGGCTTTCGCCGCCTTTCGCCGCTCGGCCTTTCATGTCCTGACCAAACCCTATCGCAGCGGTGCGCTCGGCGTCGACTTCGACGCCTTTGCCGAAGCCTACGCCGAGGCCCGTTCCGTTTCGCCGGCGAATCGGTCGCCATTTCTGGATCGGCCGTTTCTGGATCGGAAGGAAGCCCGGGCCTTCTTCGAGCGCCATTTTGTCCCGGCGCTTGTCCGCGCCGAGACTGGCGCCGCCGGCCTCGTCACCGGTTTCTACGAACCACAAGTCGAGGCATCGCCGGTGCGGACTGACCGCTTTTCGGTGCCGCTTTTGTCGCGCCCGGCCGATCTCGTCGACATAGACGACAGCAATCGGCCGCCCGACCTGGATCCCTACCTCGCTTTCGCGCGCCAGACGCCGGACGGGCTGGTCGAATATCCCGATCGCGGCGAGATCGAGCGCGGGGCGCTGGATGGCGAAGGCCTGGAGATCGCCTGGCTGGCCGACAAGGTCGATGCTTTTTTCATTCACGTGCAGGGCGCGGCCAGACTGAACATGACCGACGGCCGGCTTGCCCGCGTCACCTATGCCGCCAAATCCGGCCAGCGCTTTACCGGGCCTGGCAAGATCCTGAGCGAGATCGGCGAGATCCCGCTGGCGGAGGTGACGATGCAGTCGATCCGCGCCTGGTTCAAGGCGCATCCGGATCGTGTCGACGAGATCCTGTGGCAGAACCGCTCCTACATCTTCTTCCGCGAGGCCGATGTCGAGGACGCGGCCCTTGGTCCGATCGCCGCCGCCAAGGTGCCGCTGACGCCGGGCCGCTCCATCGCCGTCGACCGCCTGCTGCACACATTCGGCACGCCGTTCTACATCGACGCGCCGATGCTCACCGCTTTCGATGCAAAACCGTTCCGGCGGCTGATGATCGCGCAGGACACCGGCTCCGCCATCACCGGGCCGGCGCGGGGTGATCTCTTCGCCGGTTCCGGCGATGCCGCCGGCGAGATTGCCGGCGTGGTCCGCAATGCGGCCGATTTTTATGCGCTGGTGCCGCGCGCGCTCGTTCCGGGTGCGAATCGATGACCCGGCGCCCAGACAAATTAAGCGAGGACGACCGGGTTCTGTGGAATCTGGTGGCGCGCACGGCCAAGCCGCTGAAGGGCAGGATCGCCGCCGAAATCCCCGAAATTGCTGCCGAGGCCAGGCCGACGCCGTCGCAGCCGGCGATGGCCGCTACCAACGCCGGAGGGGCCGCAAAGCCGAAGGCTCAGCATGTCACGCACCGCCTCGACGAGCCCACGCTGGACAAATTGTCGAAGGGCCGGCTGCCGATCGAGGGTCGCGTCGACCTGCACGGCATGACTCAGGACGAGGCCTATTCGCTGCTGTTTTCGTTCCTGCACCGGGCGCATGCCGGCGGCGTCCGCTATGTCCTGGTCATCACCGGCAAGGGATCGTCCTCGGGCGGCGACGGGGTGCTCCGGCGCGCCGTACCCGCCTGGCTGTCGACGCCCGCCTTCCGGCCGCTGGTCTCCAGCCACGACCATGCCGCCCGCAACCATGGCGGTTCGGGCGCGCTCTATATCCGGCTGCGGCGGGTGCGTTCATGACCCCGTTCGGCGAGAAGCTGCGGACGCTACGAGGCGAACGCGGTGTCAGCCAGAAGGACATGGCGGCGGCGATCGGCGTCAGCGCCGCCTATCTGTCGGCGCTCGAGCATGGCAGGCGCGGCGCGCCGACCTGGACGCTGATCCAGAAGATCATCGGCTATTTCAACATTATCTGGGACGACGCCGAGGAGCTGGCGCGGCTGGCCGAAGCCTCGCATCCGCGCGTCAAGCTCGACACGTCGGGCCTGAACCCCGCCGCCACCGAGCTTGCCAATCTGCTGGCCGAGAACATCGAAAAGCTCGACGAAGCGGAGCTTCGCCACATCACCGCATCGATCCAAGCGGCGCTCGGCCGACGGCCGTAACTGGTCTTGCCCGGATTTTGCGGCCGAACGTCCGCCTGATCGCAAAACAGCGCCCGCTGGCGGGCAGCCAGCAGGCAACTGTGATGAGATCATTTCTTGCCGGCCGCGCCGCCATTATTTCCCCGACCGCCATTGTCGTTGTGGTCGTGGCCATTGTTTCCACCGCCGAGGCAGTTCGAGTCGCCAGCACCGCAACAGCGGCCGCTCCACAAATCGTTGGTTTGCGTCTGGGCGCAGCTTGTAACGGTCTGATCGGCCAGGGCGGGTCCGGCCAAAGCCGATACCGCGATGGCGGCGAGGAAGGCATTTCGCAAAAGTGCAGTCATCTGAAGTCTCCATGATTGGTTACCGTCTACGGCCATGTGTCGTCGGCCGGGAGGAAATGGTTCACGGAGAAATATCGCTTTCGTCATCCACGGGCGGAGCGGAAGCGAAGCGGACGCGTAGACCCGAGGATCCATGCCGCGAGTTGCGAGCGTCGCGGCGGTGCAAAATCTGGCGATATGTCGGTGTAAATGGCGCCTGTTCCCGCGCCCAACGTTCTTCATCTGCCTCACGGCATGGATCCCAGGGTCTTCGCGACGGAGCTTCGCTCCTGCTCCGCCCTGGGATGACGAAGTGATGGATGCCGCCCCCAGGGCAGCCGCAGCCAGTGCCTACTGAACCGCGCCGACCAGCACCTGCTGGCCACCGCGGATCGAGACCCAGCGGCCGGTGTTGTCGATTGCCTGCCGCTTGAGGAAGCGGTAGCCGGTCGCGTCCCATGGCTTGACCTTGTCGGTCAGATTGTCGAGCACATAGTCGCCCTTGTCGGTGCGCACCGTCAGCACCGCGTGGCCCTCGCCGTCGGGCTTGCGCACGACGGTGATCAGCAGATCGGCCAGCGAGATGCTCATGCGCGAAAGCTGGCGCCGCTTTTCCAGCACATAGTCCTCGCAATCGCCGACGCCGTTGTCGGGATAGGCCCAGACCTCGTCCTTGCCGTAGATGTCCATGTCGCTCATCGGCTTGACGGCGGCGTTGACCCTGGCGGTGACATTGAGGAGCTTGCGCATCAACCCGTCGGTCATCGGGGCCGGCGCGAGATTGGTCGGACGGATCGAGCATTCGCCCGGATGCAGCTTGCAGAAATCATAGTGGCCGATCGGCTGCGAGGTGAGCCCCCCGGTCGCCATCGCTCCGGCCGCCAAAGCCGGTGCCACCCAGCCTCCCGTTACTGCCAGCCCGGCCGCCACATACACGCGCAGCCTTCGCGCCATTGATGAGGATATCATTGTCCCCGCTCACCCTTGTTATTAACGAAAGGTTAAGGGGGATTTACAGTCCGTGTCAATTACGACGACGGTCGGATTGTCGGCATGGTTACCCGAGGGGCAGCACCGCGTCTATTGTGCAACAGAATCGGCCAGCCGGCCGGTTTTTGCCGGATTGGCGCCGTTAAGCTTTGTTCCAGGCACGTCATTTCCCAAAATAGCTACGCCCTCGGGTCAGTCCGTCCCCATGCTTTTGGGCGATGCGCATTATCTTTTGGCGGTGCGGACCAGCTTCGGCTTCACCGCGACACGCTCCTGGCGGCCATAGCTGGTGATGAAGTCGACGATGCGCGGCACGATTTCGGAACGGAAACGCGAGCCGTTGAACACACCGTAATGGCCGACCGCCGGCTGCATGTAGTGGGCGTGCCGCTCTGTGGGGATGTTGGGGCACAGATCATGCGCCGCCTTGGTCTGGCCAAGGCCTGAGATGTCGTCGTTCTCGCCTTCGACCGTGAACAGCGCGACATTGCGGATCGCTGACGGATCGATCCTGGCGCCGCGATGCATCATCTCGCCCTTGGGCAAGGCCTGGCGCACGAAGACGGTGTCGACGGTCTGCAGGTAGAACTCCGCCGTCAGGTCCATGACCGCCAGATACTCGTCGTAGAAATCGCGGTGCTTCACGGCATTGTCGCCGTCATGCTTCACCAGGTGCATGAAGAAGTCCTTGTGGGCGATGATGTGGCGGTCGAGGTTCATGCTCATGAAGCCGGACAGCTGCAGGAAGCCTGGATAAACCTCGCGGCCGAAGCCCGGCACCGGCCACGGCGCCTGCATGATGACATTGTCGCGGAACCAGTCGATGCCCTTTTCCTGTGCCAGCAAATTGACCGCGGTCGGGTTGCTGCGGGTGTCGATCGGCCCGCCCATCAAGGTCATCGTCGAGGGCACGAAGGGATCGCCCTTCGTTTCCATCAGCGCCACGGCGGCCAGCACCGGCACCGAAGGCTGGCACACCGCCATCACATGCGTGTCGGGCCCCAGCGCATGCAGCATGTCGACGATGTAGTCGATATAGTCGTCGAGATCGAAACTGCCGTCGGCCAGCGGCACCATGCGGGCATCGACCCAGTCGGTGATGTGTACGTCGGCGTGGGGCAGCATGGCTTCCACCGTGCCGCGCAGCAGCGTCGCATAGTGGCCCGACATCGGCGCCACGATCAAAAGCTTGGGATCCGGCCGGCGCCCGGCGGGAATGGCGCGTTCGAAGCGGACGACTTTACAGAACGGCTTCGACCAGACGGTCTTCTCGGTGACCTCGACGCTCTTCCAGTCGACCACTGTCTTGTCGAGGCCGAAGGTCGGCTTGCCGTAGCGGCGCGTGGTGCGCTCGAACAGTTCGGCCGTCGCCGCGACCGAACGGCCCCAGGGCGTGTGGGAAAACGGATTGAGTGGATTGGAGTAGAACAGCCGCACCGCGTCGGCATAAAGGCGCGCCGGCTGCAAGGCCGCGTGGTTCATTTCATAGAGCTGGTAGAACATCGAGAACCCCGCTGCTGCCTGCGACCGAAGGGACGACGAGCAGCGCCGAGCCTTGAATGTCTCGCGGCGAAGTTAACAACTAATTGCTGCGATGCAATACGTCACGCGGCGTGACCAATGCTTCTTTGGTTCAAAGCTCTGGGAATCGGCCCTGAACGGCGCCAGCCGGCTCAGTGTGCGGCTGCGAAATGTATAAGTAATGTGTCCGGCCCATGTCGCCGGACACAGGAAGCCTTAGACGCGCGCCATGCACACGGCGGTGTGGCCGGAGCCGATGAAGCCGAGCTGGCCGGCCGCACCCTTCGACAGGTCGAGCACGCGACCCCTGATGAACGGGCCGCGATCATTGATGCGCACGATGACGCTGCGGCCGTTGTTCTTGTTGGTGACCCTGAGCTTGGTGCCGAAAGGCAAGGTGCGGTGGGCGGCGGTCATCGCCGACGGGTTCATGCGTTCGCCCGATGCGGTCTTGGAGTGCAGGGCATACCACGAGGCACGGCCGCATTGGCTGGCGGCGGTGGCCGAAGAAGCGCCGACCATAAGGCCAGCAGCGATCGTTACCGCGACAAGCGCGGTCTGTTTTGAGTTCTTCATGTTGAGGGATGGCTCCGTTCTTTGACAGACCCCAGCCGTTAGGTGCCGAATAAGGCAGGAAATGCGGCAATGATCTGGCGGTTCCGTGGCAGTGGCACACGTTTGGAGTCATTGGGTAACAGTCTGTCAGGGATTTTCCGACGAGAAGAGATCAATTGATGATGATCTTCGTGCTGATCTCAGGGATTTGTTTGACAAGATCGAGCATAGATATCCAAGTAGAAGTCGGCGCAATCGGGCCACTTCCTTTGGCTCTTTCATCGTGGCCATGGCGCTGCAACCGATCGACTTCGAAAGCGAGATCCGGCAATGAGACTGACCAAAAATCTGCTGGCGTTGATTGTGCTTGCCATCGGCGCTGTGTGGTCGCTGCAGGGCGTCGGTGTGATCGGCGGCAGCTTCATGACCGGCCAGTCGCAATGGCTCTATATCGGCATCGTCACCGCGCTGGTCGGGCTGGTTGGCGTGGTGTGGGCGAACCGGTAGGGGGTGAGCTGCAGGACGAGCGCTTTCGCAATTGGCCGAAGCCTCCCAACTTCGTCATCCCTGGGCGTAGCAGCCGCGAAGCGGCGTCGCGGAGACCCTGGGATCCATGCCGCGACCTTGGTCGAAGGGCGCAGCCGTGCAGAATTCTGAACCGTGGCGGCGCTTATGTGTCACGGCATGGATCCTATGGTCTGCGCTGCGTCGCTTCGCTCCTTACTCCGCCATAGGATGACGAAGCGATGGGTGTTTGCGCCAATCTTCAAGGCTTATCGTCGGTCAACGCAAGCAGCCCGACAAAACTCCGCGCCAAAAACCTACCCGAACAGCCGATCCAACATCTTTCCCTCCAACCGAGCCAGCTCCACCGACCCGCGACGGCGCGGCCGTTCCACGGGGACATCCAGATCGAGCGCGATCCGGCCTTCGCTGATCACCACGACCCGATCGGCCAGCGCGACCGCCTCGGCGACATCATGCGTGACCAGCACTGCGGTGAACTTCTGCGCGAGCCAGATGCGTTCAAGCAATTGCTGCATCTCGATGCGGGTCAGGGCGTCGAGCGCGCCCAGCGGCTCGTCGAGCGCCAGGATCTGCGGGTGGCCGACCAGCGCACGGGCCAGCGCCACGCGCTGCTTCTGGCCGCCGGATAGCACCGAGGGCCATTCGTCGGCACGATCGGCAAGCCCGACCTCGCCGAGAATGTCGAGCGCGCGTTGCGTTGCCTCGGCGCCGGAAGCAATCCCGGTCAGCCCGACCTCGACGTTCTTCACCACGCTGGCCCAGGGCAGGAGCCGCGGCTCCTGGAACATGAAGCGGGTGCGGCTGTGTCCTTCCTCTTCCACGCCGAATGTCAGCGATCCCGATGTCGGCCGGTCGAGCCCGGCCAACAGCCTGAGCAGCGTGCTCTTGCCGCAGCCGCTCTTGCCGATGACGGCAAGGAACTGCCCGACCGGCACGTCGAGATCGATGCCGTCGAGCACCGTCTTGTCGCCGAAGCGTTTCTCCGCGCCCTTGAAGGCGAAGGCGCGCTGCCTTGCAACAGGTTCCACCGGCCGTGACGGCGGCGTGGCGACGAAGGAGCGGACGGCGGTCAGGCTGGCGGCTGTCATGGGCAACATCTCATCCGTTCTGGAAGGCCGGATGCCAGCCGAGCGACAGGCGTTCGAGCAGGCGGGCGAGGCTGTCGGCCAGCTTGCCAAGCAGCGCATAGATCAGGATCGACAGCACGACGACATCGATCAGCAGGAATTCGCGCGCCTGCATGGCCATGTAGCCGAGGCCGGAACTGGCCGAGATCGTTTCGGCAACGATCAGCGTCAGCCACATGATGCCCAGGGCATAGCGCAGGCCGACGAAGATCGCCGGCAGCGCGCCGGGCAGGATGACGCGGAAGAACAGCGTGCGCCGGTCCATGCCGTAGACGCGGCCCATCTCGACCAGCTGCGGGTCGACGCTCTGGATGCCGAGCAGCGTGTTGACATAGATCGGAAAGAACACGCCGAGCGCCACCAGGAACAGTTTGGCTTCCTCGTCGATGCCGAACCACAGGATGACGAGCGGGATCAGCGCCAGATGCGGGATATTGCGGATCATCTGCAGCGTCGTGTCGGTCAGGCCGCGGCTGAGCGTCGACAGCCCGTTGGCAAGCCCAAGCGCAAAGCCGATCGAGCCGCCGACGGCAAAGCCGGCAAGGGCGCGCGCGGTCGAGACGCCGATGTTGCGGATCAGCTCGCCCGACAGCGTCAGCCGCCAGAAGGCCTCGGCAACCGCGCTTGGCGCCGGCAGCACGTTGGCCGGCATGACGCCGGCGCGGGATGCAATTTCCCAACCGGCGATCACCAGCACAGGCAGCAGCCAGCCGATGCCGTTCTTGCCGACGCGTTGCGCCAGACTCATGACGAGGCCTGCAGGCGGGCGGCGCCGTGGAAGCCGACCGAGAATTCGTTGGCGATGTTCTCATGCGCCCGCTGCCGCTTGGTGCCGAGCCCGAGTTTTGGAAACAGAAGCTCGGCGACACGGTAGGCTTCCTCGAGATGCGGATAGCCCGAACCGATGATGGTATCGATGCCGATCGCCTGGTACTCGCGGATGCGCTCTGCGATCTGCTCCGGCGTGCCGACCAGTGCCGTGCCGGCGCCGCCGCGCACCAATCCGACGCCCGCCCATAGATTGGGCGACACGACCAGCCTGTCGCGGCGGCCGCCATGCAGTTCGGCCATGCGGCGCTGGCCGACCGAGTCCATCTGGGTGAGGAAGCGCGCCTGCGCGTTTTCGATCTGGGCGTCGGTGACGTGGCTGATCAGCCGGTCGGCGGCGCGCCAGGCTTCGTCCTCGGTCTCGCGCACGATGAAATGCAGCCTGATGCCGAAGCGCAGTTTGCGACCACGAAGTGCTGCTTTCTTGCGTGCCGCAGCGAGCTTCTCGGCCACCTGTGCCGGCGGCTCGCCCCAAGTCAGATACATGTCGACGAGGTCGGCGGCGAGGTCCTGTCCGGCTTCCGACGATCCGCCGAAATAGAGCGGCGGCCGCTCTTGGCGCGGCAGAAGGTCGAGGCGGCCATTTTCGACGCGGTAATATTTGCCGTCGAAATTGACCCGTTCGCCGGATACCAGGCCGCGCCAGATGGTCAGGAATTCATGCGCCTGGGCATAGCGCTCGTCATGCGGCAGGAAGACGCCGTCACCGGCGAGCTCGGTCGGGTTGCCGCCGACCACGACATTGAGCAGCAGGCGGCCATTGCTCAAGCGGTCGAGGGCGGCGGTCTGGCGCGCGGCAAAAGTCGGCAGCGTCACGCCGGGCCGCAGCGCGACAAGGAATTTGAGTTTTTCCGTGAGTGTAGCAAGGCCTGTCGCGGTGATCCAGGAATCCTCGCAGTTCTGACCAGTTGGCAACAGCACGCCGGGAAAGCCGAGCCGGTCGACCGCTTGCGCGATCTCCTTGAAGTAGCCGAATTCGGGCGGCCGCTGCTGTTCCTCGGAGCCGAGATAGGAACCGTCGCCATGCGTCGGGATGAACCAGAAGAAATCGAGCGGGTTGGCTTGCGGACTGGCTGTAGCGGTCATGGCGAAATCCTCGAAGCGGAAACGACAAACGGCGCCGGGCGTTTTCCGCCCGGCGCCGCGCGACAAAAATCAATTGCCCGGTGCGGTCCACACCGCGTCGGAGATGCGGACCGCATTCGGGATCAGCCCGAGTTTGTAGAAGCGGTTGGCGGTCGCCTGCTGGCCGGCGATGATCTCGTCGGTGATCGGGAAGATGCCGAATTTGGTGCGGTTGGCTGCGATGATCTGCGCGTCGAGCGGCACGCCGGTCACCTCATGCAGCGCCGCGGCCACCTTGTCACGGTTCTGGTCGGCCCATTTCGCCGCCTCGCCAAGGGCCGATATCGTCGTGGTGACGGTTTCGGGGTGCGCCTTGGCGAAATCCTTGTTGGCGAGGAAATAGGTGTTGACCTTGAGCACCTCGCTGGAGCGGGCCAGCACACGCGGCTGGTAGCGGGTTTCGGCGATGGCGAAGAACGGATCCCAGACGGTCCAGGCATCGATCTGATCGCTGGCGAAGGCGGCGGCCGCATCCGCCGGGCTGAGATAGACCGGCGTGATCTGGTCGAACGGAATGCCGGCCTTTTCCAGCGCGGCGACGAGCAGATTGTGTGCGCTGGTACCCTTGCCGACACCGACGCGCTTGCCTTTCAGATCGGCGACCGACTGGATCGGCGACGCCGGCTTCACGAAGATCGCCTCGCCGTCGCCATTGGATGGCAGTGCTGCAGCATAGACGATGTTGGCGCCGGCCGATTGGCCGAAGATCGGCGGTGCATCGCCGGTCCAGCCGACATCGATGGCGCCGACATTGAGCGCCTCGACCAGCGGCGGCCCGGCGGTGAACTCGACCCACTTCACCGACACGCCCTTGTCGCTGAGCGCCTTTTCGATCACCTGCTGCTGCCTGGCGATCACCGGCAGGCCGGTCTTCTGATAGCCGATGCTGAACTGCTTCAGCTCCTGCGCCGCGGCACTGAGCGACACGGCAACGCTTGCCGCCAGCAGCCCGATGCCGAAAACACGTCTGGTAAGATTGAGCATGATCCCTCTCCTTCGATGCGGAACGGCGCCGGGAAAATGGCCTCGCCGGTTGGAAGATGGATCAGGCTAGGTATTTCTATAAACTTAGTAGAGGAATGATTTTGCGAGTTGGCAACATCTCGTGGAAATTTTTCCTGCGGCAACCATCCCTTCGTCATCCCAAGGTCTGCGCGCGTCACTTCGCTCCTTGCTTCGCCCTAGGAGGACGAAGACGCTAGGGTTGGCGCGACGGATCGTTAACGCTCTGCGTTAGTGTGCACCCACCCCTCACTGCGACCAATACTGCCAGGCCCAGTAAAAACTTTCGTCACGCGGCGGCAGGCGGTCGCGCTCGGCGTCCAAGCGCACCGGCGTCGGTGACTTCGGTTGCTGTTCAAGCGGCTGGCTTTCCCTGGTCCAGGCGAGAAGCCAGTTGCCGGCCTGGGCGAACAGCACGGCGGTGGAATGGGTCATCGTCATTCTCTCCTGCTCTTCTGGTTTTCCAATCATTCGCGTCCCGCCCACGGGACGAGCACGCGCTCGATCCTGCGGATGGTGAATTCGAGTACGAAGGCGATGGCCGCGATCACCAATATGCCCATCACCACCACGTCGGTGACGAGGAACTGGGCGGCCGACTGGATCATGAAGCCGAGCCCGCGCGTCGCTGCGACCAGTTCTGCGGCGACAAGCGTCGACCAGCCGGCACCGAGCGCGATGCGCAGGCCGGTCAGGATCGACGGCAGCGCGCTGGGCAGGATGACGTGGCGGACCACTTGCGCGCGCGTGGCGCCAAGCGAGCGCGCCGCATTGATGCGTTCCTGCGAGACGCCGCGAACGCCGGACGCGGTCGACAGCGCCACCGGCGCCAGCATGGAAATAGTGATCACCAGGATTTTCGACGGCTCGCCGATGCCGAACCAGATGATGACCAGCGGCAGATAGGCCAGCGGCGGGATCGGCCGCAGGAATTCCAGCAGGGGATCGAAGATGCCGCGCCCGATGGTGCTGATGCCGATGGCCAGACCAACCGGCACGCCGACGAGGATGGCCGCGATCAGCGCCGCGAACACCCGCCACAGGCTGGCGACCGCATGCTGGAGCAGCGTCGCGTCGACGAAGCCGTCACGGGCGACGAGGATGAACTTGTTCCACACCGCAACCGGCGACGGCAGGAACACCGGCGACACCAGTTGCAGGCGGGCCGACAGCGCCCACAGCGCCAGCACCACCAGGATGGTCACGGCGCTGACCGCGCGTGCCGAGATGCCCTTGCGCTTCGGGCTTGGCCGCGACCACGGCACCGAGAGGCCGTCGGCCTCGTCGATCTTGCAGCCCGGCCGCTCCGTGTAGGAAGTAACCGTCATGCCGCTTCTCCTTCGAAGATCGCATCGGTCAACTCGCCGCGCGCCGCGGCAAAAGCCGGATCGGCCTTGATGGTGCGAATGGCCTCGCCAGCCGCGTAGCGCCTGGAGAAGCCAGGCTCGAAGGTGCGCACCACGCGGCCCGGGCCGGGTGCCAGCACGACGATGCGGGTGGCGAGCACCAGCGCCTCCTCGATGCCGTGCGTCACCATCAGCACGCCGACCTCGCTCGCCGTCCACAAATCGAGCAGCGTCGTCTGCATGCGCTCGCGCGTCAGTGCGTCGAGTGCGCCAAGCGGCTCGTCGAGCAGCAGGAATTCAGGTTCGGCGGCGAGCGCCCTGGCCAGGCCGACGCGCTGGCGCATGCCGCCGGAAAGCTCCCAGATGCGCTTGTCGCCGGCATCGGTGAGCTTCACCAGCTCAAGCAGCTCGTCGGCGCGGCGCGCCCGCTCGGCCGGCCGGATGCCACGCAGCCTGAGCGCGAAGGCAACGTTTTCGCGCGCGGTCAGCCACGGAAACAGCGCATCGTTCTGGAACACCACCGCCCGGTCCGAGCCCGGCGCGGTGATCGGTTGGCCGTTGATGGAGGCACGCCCACGCGCCGGCGCGACCAGGCCGGCGGCGACATTGAGCAGCGAGGTCTTGCCGCAGCCAGAACGGCCGACAAGCACGACGAAGTCGCCCTTGGCGACATCGATCGACACCCGTTCGACGGCTGGTGCCGGCTGGCCGTCATAATGGATCGAGACCTTGTCCAGTACGAGATGGGGGTCGAGCACGAGATGCGGCATGGATGCCTCGCAGTTCTGGAGCATGATCCCGAAAAGTGGCGTCCGGTTTTTGGAAAAGATCATGCTCAAACGAATGGATAATCCGACTGCCCCGGAACCGCTCCTCGTCAGCGGTTCCGGGGCAGTCAGCACGCGGCGTCAGGGAAAAGATCCGCGCGCGTTCAGTGTGAGTCAGGCGCTCAGTTCGAGGCCAGCGCCTCGGTGACGTATTTCGACGACACGTATTTCGAATAGTCGGGCAGCACGGCGTCGATCTTGCCTTGCTCCTTGAGGAAGGCGGATGTCGCTTCCACCGCCTTGACCGTGCCGCCGCCGAGGAATTTATCGGACGCCTGTTCTTCGAGCGTTGGGAAGACATAGCCCTTGAGCAGCTGCGGCACTTCCTCCAGCTTGGCGCCGGTGAGCTTGGCGATCGCGGCCGCCTGCGGTGACGACACAGACCAGGCGTCCGGCTTGGCCAGGAATTCGGCATAGGATTCGCCGGTCACCTTGACGAAGTCGCGCACCGCTTCCGGGTTCTTTTCGGCAAAGTCGGTGCGCACGATCCAGGCGTCGAAGGTCGGCGCGCCCCAGGCCGCGACCTGCGAGGAATCCAGCACAACCTTGCCCGTCGTCTTGATCTGGCCGAGCGCCGGATCCCAGACGTAAGCCGCGTCGATGTCGCCGCGCGAAAAGGCCGCCGCGATTTCCGGTGGCCTGAGATTGAGGATCTCGACCGACTTCGGATCGACGCCCTCGTGCTTCAGTGCGGCGAGCAGGCTGTAATGCGTCGTCGAGACGAACGGCACGGCGACTTTCTTGCCGGCGAGGTCGGCGACCTTCTCGATGCCGGCGCCGTTGCGGGCCACCAGCGCCTCGGATTCGCCGATCAGGCCGACGATGAAGATGGTCTGGATCGGCAGATCGCGGCTCGCCGCCGCCGCCAGCGGGCTCGACCCGACATAACCGATATCGACCGAGCCCGAAGCGACCGCGGCGATGACATCGGCGCCGGAATCGAATTTCCGCCAGTCGATCGCCGCCTTCGTCGCCTTTTCATAGGCGCCGTCGGCCTGCGGCACTTTCGAGGGTTCGACCACCGTCTGATAGCCGATGGTGATCTTGAGGTCGTCGGCATGGGCCGGACCGAGGAAGGCAGCACCGGCCAGTGCCGCGGACGAGAGCAGAACAATGCGTCGCGAAATGGTGGACATGAAGGGCTCCTGAAAAAGAGAAAACCGGAATGCCTCATGATAGTCCGCTAATTCTATCGTTCTTGTAGAGTTAAATCCTTCCAACGAAGGCCGGCTTATTAGAAAAAAGCTGTCGGTGGTGGGGTGGTGAGGCGGATAGGGCGGCTGTGAAGGCTCGACCACGGCCCGAAGTCCTCTAATGTCGGCGGGACAGCACCCCCCTCTGGCCTGCCGGCCATCTCCCCCGCAGGGAGGGAGATCGCAGTTTCAACGCTCCGCTCGTCGCGGCGCTCCGATTTCATGAATGGATCCTCGGGTCTTCGCGACGTCGCTTCGCTCCTGCTCCGCCCGTGGATGACGAAGTCGAAGACTCGGCTGCCTCGACAACTGTCCGTGCCCGCCCCACCCGTAAACGAGAATTCCCCCTCCAGCCCTCATTCGGCAAATCCATGCCTCAAACAACCGACGATTTAAAAACACGTTTCGCGTGTTCGAGGGTAAGTATAGTATTCTTATCGACATAGGGAGTTGCAGTCGATGATGAGTGGCCACCACATCACCATGATCGCTCGCGGCATGGATCGGCTTTCGCCGTCGCCTGAGTCGGCTCAAACCACTTCTGTTCCTGGGGGACCATTTGCCATCCCGCTGCCGCTAAAACGCATTTCTGTGCTCTCAGGAGCACAAAGATCGGTCAAAATGGCTACAGCGGCTTGAAAACGAAGCAAAATCAACAGTTCTCGGCTTGTACATCATGTCACTAGAATTTATGTGTCATGCGGGCCTGGAAGCGGCGGCAACGCACGCCAGGCGTTTTGCAACCGATGGTTCCATGCCGTCGCATGACAGAGAAATTTTGATCTCATGCTCACGAAAAAGGGCAAGTACGGCCTCAAGGCGCTCGTACATCTCGCGCGATTGCCGATCGGACAGCTCGCCTTCGTCAACGACATTGCCACCGGCAACAACATCCCGAAGAAATTTCTCGACGCCATCCTGGGCGAGCTGCGCAATGCCGGCTTCGTCCAGAGCCGCAAGGGCAAGGATGGCGGCTATCGCCTCGCCCGACCGGCGGATGAAATCAAGGTCGGCCATGTCGTGCGCGTCCTCGACGGGCCGCTGGCCCCTATTCCCTGCGCCAGCCGCACTCAGTACCAGCGCTGTGAAGATTGCAACGAGGCGACATGCCAAGTCCGACATCTGATGCTCGAGGTCCGGCAGGCGATCGCCGAGGTGCTCGATCAGCGCAGCCTCGCCGAAATGCGCGATATGGCCACGGACGACCTGCCGGTCGCGGTGAAGGTCCAGGCCTGAGCCTGCGACTTCAGGTGCGCGCATGACCGGGCGCGCCAACTCGATCATCATTGTCGGCGGCGGCGCCAGCGGCGTCGTGCTGGCCGCGCATCTCTTGAAATCGTCCAATCCCGACCTGCGCGTCACGCTGATCGAAAGGCGCCCGCATTTCGGCCAGGGCATCGCCTATTCGACGCTGCTCTCGGCGCATGTGCTCAATGTCAGTGCCGCCGGCATGAGCGCCTATGCCGACGATGCAGGCAATTTCCTGCGCTGGCTGCAGGAGCGTGGCCTGGCGACATCCGAGCAGACGCCATTCTATGCGCCGCGAAGCATCTATGCCCGCTACCTCGGCGAATTGCTGGACGATCTCGAAGCGCGTGAGAAGCAGACCGGCCGGCTTCGGCTGATCCATGAAGAGAGCCTGTCGATTTCGCCCACCCCGTCCGGCGTCGAAGTGGCGCTGGCCAATGGCACCAGCGTCGTTGCCCATCTGGCGGTGCTGGCCACCGGCCATGACGAGGAGCCGGCCAAGGGACAAGGGCACACGATCAGGATGGGCTCGGAAGCCGACACCGCGCTCGATCCCGACAGCAGTGTCATGGTGCTGGGCACCGGCTTGAGCATGGTCGACGCCTTCCTGGCGCTGGAACAGCGCGGTCATCGCGGCGACATCATCGCGGTGTCGCGGCGCGGCCTGCTGCCCTCGCCGCACCGCAAGGGCAAACCGATCAAGCTCGACGTTGCCGACATCCCATTGGGCACCCAGCTTTCCTATTTCGTCGGCTGGTTCCGCGACCTGATCAAGGAGAACCAGAAGGCCGGCATCGACTGGCGCGACGTCGTCGACGGCCTGCGGCCGTTCAACCAGAAGATCTGGCAGAACTGGCCGGCTTCCGCCAAGCGCCGCTTTGTCGAACACACCAAGGCCTGGTGGGACATCCACCGCCATCGCATGCCGCCCGAGGTCTACGCCCGTGTGACCGAGGCCGTGCAATCCGGCCGCATCCGCCTGGTCGCCGGCCGCGTCGTCGACATCGCACGCAACGGCGAATTCACTGTCCAGGTCCAGTCGCGCCACACACAGCGCCTCGAGACCTTCGAGGTCGCCCGCATCTACGATTGCTCGGGCATCGTCAGGGACATCTCGACCTCGTCGAACAGCGTCGTGCGCTCGCTGGTCGATCGCGGGCTGGCACGGCCGGACCCGCTGCGCATCGGCCTCGACGTGTCGGCCAATTGCGAGATCATCGCCGGCGACGGCACCGTTTCGGCCAAGATCCTCGCCGTCGGCCCACTGACGCGCGGCACCTTCTTCGAGATCGACGCCATTCCCGATATTCGCGTGCAGTGTGCAAGGCTGAGCAAGCAGCTGCTGGGGTAGAGGCAGAACCTTTTTGATGCTGGAGGGACAGCACCCCCCTCTGGCCTGCCGGCCATCTCCCCCGCAAGGGGGGAGATCGGATGTCACCTTGACCTTCGCCAATCTCCAACGTTGCAGGAAGGGCGCTATCATCGAAGCCGCCAATCTCCCCCCTTGCGGGGGAGATGTCCGGTAGGACAGAGGGGGGTGTGAAGGATCGCGGCGGAGGACGATTAGGCCGAAGGCAGCAGCCACAACCCGGAATTTCATTCCTCATCTGGCCGGTTCATTGGCACGATCTATCTTCTTTCCGACTGCAAAGGGCTGGAAAAGAGGATACGCTGCCGCTCTGCCACGAGGCGGTCGCTTGGTCATGGAGCATCGATATGAGCGAGCACGAGATCGCCGCACCCGACGCGTTGTCCCGCCTGCGTCCGCCCTACAGATCGGTTCTCGACCTGATCGGCCAGACGCCGGTGGTCGAACTGACCAGGTTCGACACCGGCAAATGCCGGCTGTTCATCAAGCTCGAAAGCCAGAACCCCGGCGGCTCGATCAAGGACCGCATCGCGCTGTCGATGATTGCCGCGGCGGAGCGGGAGGGCAAACTGCGGCGTGGCGGCACCATCGTCGAGGCGACGGCCGGCAACACCGGCCTCGGCCTCGCCCAGGTCGGCATCCCCAAGGGTTACCGCATCGTGCTGGTCGTGCCCGACAAGATGTCGCGCGAAAAGATCCAGCATCTGCGCGCGCTCGGCGCCGAGGTGCGCATGACCCGCTCCGATGTCGGCAAGGGCCATGCCGAATATTACCAGGACATGGCCGAGAAGATCGCGGCGGAAACGCCCGGCGCCTTCTATGCCAACCAGTTCGCCAACCCGGCCAACCCGCTGGCGCATGAAACGACCACCGGCCCGGAAATCTTTTCGCAGCTCGACGGCGATGTCGACGCGGTGGTCGTCGGCGTTGGCTCCGGCGGCACGCTGACTGGGCTTGGCCGTTACTTCGCCAAGGTGTCGCCGAAGACCGAGATGATCCTGGCCGACCCGGTCGGCTCGGTGCTGGCGCCGCTGATCAAGACCGGCAAGATGGAAGAGGCCGGCAGCTGGACGGTGGAAGGCATCGGCGAGGATTTCGTGCCGCCCAATGCCGATTTGTCGCTGGTGAAAAAGGCTTATTCCATCCCCGACAAGCAGAGCATGCTGGCCGTGCGCGACCTGCTATCCAAGGAAGGCATCCTCGCCGGCTCGTCGTCGGGCACGCTGCTGTCGGCCGCCTTGCGCTATTGCCGCGAACAGACGTCGGCCAAGCGCGTCGTCACCTTTGTCTGCGACAGCGGCAACAAATATCTGTCGAAGGTCTTCGATGATTTCTGGCTGGCTGAGCAGGGCCTGGCCGAGCAGGAACAGCATGGCGATCTGCGCGATCTGGTGATGCGCTCGCATCGCACCGGCGACACGGTCTCCGTCGGCCCGGACGAAAGCCTGCTCAACGCCTATGGCCGCATGCGCCGCTCCGATGTCTCGCAGCTGCCGGTGCTCGACAACGGCAAGCTGATCGGCATCGTGGACGAAAGCGACATCCTGGCCAAGGTCGAAGGCCCGCATGACGGCCGCTGGGAGCGTTTCAACGGCCCGGTGCGCACGGCGATGACCTCCAACCTGCACACCCTGCAGGCCAGCCAGACGCTGGATGCGCTGCTGCCGGTCTTCGACCGCAACGAGGTCGCCATCATCTTCGACGGCGACGAGTTCGTCGGCCTGATAACCCGCATCGACCTGATCAACCATTTGAGGCGCGCACGATGACCAACAGTACATCCGGCCCATCGTCGGCGGGCAAGAACCGCCTGGCCTTTTCGACGCGCACCATCCATGGCGGCCAGAGCCACGACCCGCTGACCGGCGCGGTGATGGTGCCGATCTACGCCACCTCGACCTTTGCCCAGCAATCGCCCGGCGTGCACAAGGGTTTCGAATATGCCCGCAGCCAGAACCCGACGCGGTTTGCCTTCGAGCGCGCGGTCGCCGACCTGGAAAGCGGCACCAATGCGTTCGCTTTTGCCTCGGGCCTGGCCTCGATCGCCACTGTGCTGGAGCTGCTCGACTCCGGCGCGCATATCGTCGCCACCGACGACATCTATGGCGGCTCCTTCCGCTTGATGGAGCGGGTGCGCAAACGCTCGGCCAATCTGCAGGTCAGCTTCGTCGATTTTACTGACCTCGCCGCCGTGGAAGCCGCGATCCGGCCCGAGACAAAAATGCTCTGGGTCGAGACGCCGACCAACCCGCTGCTGCGCATTGTCGACCTCGAAGGCGTCGCCGCGCTTGCCAGGCGCAAGGGGGTTCTCACCGTCGCCGACAACACCTTCTGCAGCCCTTATATTCAGCGGCCGCTGGAACTCGGCATCGACATCGTCGTCCACTCGACGACCAAATATCTCAACGGCCATTCCGACATGGTCGGCGGCGTGGCGATAGTCGGCGACAACAAGGATCTGGCCGCCCAACTCAAATTCCTGCAGAACGCCATCGGCGCCATTTCGGGCCCGTTCGACAGTTTTCTGGCGCTGCGCGGCCTCAAGACTTTGGCGCTCAGGATGGAGCGCCATTCCACCAACGGCCTCAAGATCGCGCAGTGGCTGGAAGCGCGCCCCGACGTGCGTCGGGTCATCTATCCCGGCCTCGCCAGCCATCCGCAGCACGCCATCGCCAAGCGCCAGATGCACGCCTTCGGCGGCATGATCACGGCCGTCCTCGACCGCGACCTCGCCGGCACAAAACGCTTCCTCGAACGCACGCAGCTGTTCACCTTGGCTGAAAGCCTCGGCGGGGTGGAGAGCCTGATCGAACACCCGGCGCTGATGACGCATGGCTCGATTCCCGCCGAGAAGCGTGCCGAGATCGGCATATCGGATTCGCTGGTAAGGTTGTCGGCGGGGATCGAGGACGGTGATGATCTGATCGCCGATCTGGATCAGGCGCTGGGGGGCTGAGGGGCTGATGTCGCGGCGAGGAAGATGCGGCGGCGTAGGGTAACTGGTTCTGTAGCGATCCTTCACACCCCCCTCCGTCCTGCCGGACATCTCCCCCGCAAGGGGGGAGATCAGATGTCACTTCCGCTTTCGCCAATATCGAACGTTGCAAGACGAGCGGGGGCGTCGAAGCTGCCAATCTCCCTCCTTGCGGGGGAGATGTCCGGCAGGACAGAGGGGGGTGCTGTCCCGCCGACATTACACAAACTTCTTCGCCACGATGGCGGTCAAGGTAACTGCAATCTTGCGCCGGTCATCGCCCCAATTGACCCCGCCCCGCATCTGCCCGAAATGTAGCGCCCCATGGCCACACACGCCGCACCCAAACCCACCGACACCCCCCTCACCTTCGCGGTGCTGGTGTTCCCTGGCTTTCCGATGATGGCGTTCAGCTCGGTCATCGAGCCGCTGCGCGCCGCCAATGTCCTGGCCAAGCGGGAATGCTATCGCTGGATCATCGTCGGCGGCACGAAAGGTGCGGTCGAGGCCTCGAACGGCGTCGTCATCCAGCCGGGTTTCTATGCCGAGGATGCGCCGAAGGTCGACCGCATCGTCGTCTGTTCGGGCGGCGATGCCGATCATCTCGTCGCCGAGGATGCGGCAAGCTGGATCCGCAAGAGCCTGCGCAATGGCGCCCATATCGGCGCGGTGGCGGATGCGGCTTTCTTCCTGGCGCGGGCCGGCCTGCTCGACGGCCATGCCTGCACCTTGCACTGGACCAGCCAGGCGGCCTTCACCGAAGCCTTCCCCAACATCGAGCTGAGGCGCGACCTCTATGTCATCGACCGCAAGCGTTTCACTTCGGCCGGCGGCGTCGGCAGCCTCGACATGATGCTGGAGATCATCACCCGCGATTACGGCGCTGAGCTTGCCGCCGGCGTCGCCGAATGGTTCGTGCACAGCCAGCTGCGCTCCAGCATCGACCGCAAGATGATGCCGCTGCGGCTGCGCACCGGCGTTCAGAACGAGCTGGTGCTGTCGGCCATCGCCATCATGGAGGACGCGGTCGAAGAACGGCTCGGCATGGCCGAGTTGACCGCGAAGCTCGGCGTGTCGTCCGACAAGCTCGAGCGCAGCTTCCGCTCCGAACTCGCCATCTCGCCCAATGGCTACTACCGGCGGCTACGGCTGAAACGCGCCGCCGACCTCCTTGCGCATTCGACGCTCGCCGTGCGCGACGTGGCGCTGGCCTGCGGCTTTGCCTCGATGTCGAGCTTTGCCCGGGCGTTTCGCGAGGAGCACGGGCATCCGCCGAAGCTGGCGAGACGGCATTAGGGGGCTCGGTGCTAGGCGCGGCCTTGTCGAGTTCCGTCACACCCCCCTCTGTCCTGCCGGACATCTCCCCCGCAAGGGGGGAGATCAGCAGTTTGGATGCAGCCGCTCTCCTTGCAACGGTGGAGATTAGCGAAAGCCGAGATGAGAGCCGATCTCCCTCCTTGCGGGGGAGATGTCCGGCAGGACAGAGGGGGGTACTGTCCCGCCGGCGTTCCGACTTAAACCCAGCGGCATCCCGCACAACACACGCGGTTTTCCGCACAATCCATCCGCCCCTCTTGCGCCATGCTCTGACCGAGCAAAATCCACCCAAGGCCGTACCCCCATGAGCATCGTCGTTTTCGACCCCGACAGCACCGAGGACGTGGACTTCAAGGATCGCATGCGCCATCCGGCGGCGGCCGATCCGGCCGGCGGCATGTGGCTGTCGGACACCGAGCCGTCCTTCATCGACGCGGATGCCTTGCGCAAGGGCCGGCTGGCAAAACTGCGCGGCTGGATGCGCGAGGCGGGCTATGGCGGCGTCGTGCTGTTCGACCCCTACAACCAGCGCTACGCCACCGGCTCGCGCAACATGTTCGGCTATTTCCTGCGCAACTCGACCCGCTACTTCTTCATCCCGACCGACGGGCCGATCGTGTTGTTCGAATACCCGCAGAGCTACCATGTCTCCATGGTGCTCGACACGATCGACGAGGCGCGTCCGTCCAAGCTCGTCTGGTCGTCGGTCTCCGGCCGCGACGACGAAACCGCCGGCCCTTTCGCCGACGAGATCGCCGAACTCCTGAAGCAGCATGGCGGCGGCTCGATGAAGCTCGGCCTCGACCGCTGCAGCCATCTGCAGGCGCTGGCCCTGGAAAAGCGCGGCTGCGAGGTCCGTGATTGCCAGGGCGAGATCCTGGCGGTGCGCGCGGTGAAGACGCCGGAGGAAGTCAAATGCCTGCAGGTGTCGATGGCCGGCGCCGAAGCCGCGGTCTATGCGGTGCGTGAGGCGATCAAGCCCGGCGTCTCCGAGAACGACCTGTTCGCCATCATGTATGGCGAGGTCATCCGCCAGGGCGGCGAGTTCATCGAGACGCGGCTGCTCACCTCCGGCCAGCGCACCAACCCGTGGTTCAACGAGGCCAGCGGCCGCAAGATCCGGCCCGGCGAACTGCTGGCGCTCGATACCGACACGATCGGCTGCTACGGCTATTACTCGGATTTCTCGCGCACCTTCCGCTGCGGGCCGGGCAAACCGACGCCTTACCAGAAGTCGCTCTACCGCATGGCGCATGACCAGGTTCAGCACAACATCGGAATCGTCAAGCCCGGCATGGCTTTTCGCGAGATCGCCGAAAAGGCCTGGAAGATCCCGGACCGTTTCGTCGACCAGCGCTACACCTCGGTCATGCACGGCGTCGGCATGCATGGCGAAACACCCTTCATCGCGCACGCCATGGACTACGAGACCTATGGCCGCGACGGCCATATCGTGCCAGGCATGGTGGTGAGCGTCGAAAGCTATATCGGCGAAAAGGGCGGCCGCGAGGGCGTCAAGCTGGAGGACGAGATCCTGATCACCGACACCGGCACCGAACTCCTGTCGCGCTTCCCCTATGAGGATGAGTTTCTGGAGACGCAGGTTTGAGGGTGGCAACCAAGGCTTATAACGAGCGCCTCATTCCCGCCCACCCCCCTCTGTCCTGCCGGACATCTCCCCCGCAAGGGGGGAGATTGGCAGCGTCGCCTGCAGCGCCTTTTCCTGCAACTCTGGCGATTGGTGAGGGCATTCGCGACGATCGATCTCCCCCCTTGCGGGGGAGATGCCCGGCAGGGCAGAGGGGGGTGCTGTCCCGCCGGCATATGGAAAAGTCTTGGACCGCTCCGCCCGTGCATGACCAAGGCGCATCCACATGAAAACCCCCATCGCCATCAAGCGTGGCACCGTGGCCGCGATCTTCATCGACCTGCAGGAGGAGCACCGGCAGGACAAGCGCTATCTGGTCGAGGGCTTTGCCGAGATCCTCGCCAACGTCCAGCGCCTGCAGGCGGCGGCGCGGCAGAACCATGTGCCGCTCTACCACTGGGCCTACATCGTCGATCTCGACAGCCAGGACCGGCCGTTCCATCCGGTCGGTGAGGACGGCAAGTCGGCCTTTTCCGACAAGAGCGATCCGCTGACCGAGATCTGTCATGAGGTGGCGCCGGCCAACGGCGAGGCGCTGCTGATCAAGGCCGAGGCCAGCGCCTTCCGCTCCGGGCCGGCGGCGCGCGACATCAAGTCTTCGGGCATCGAATGGCTGGTTGTGTCGGGCGTCTGGACCGAGGCCTGCATCGACGCCACGGTCAAGGATGCGGTGGCGAAAGGCTTTCGCGTGCTCTTGGTCAAGGATGCCTGCGGCAGCGGCAGTGCGGCCATGCACCAGACCGGCATAATCAACCTCGCCAACCGGCTCTATGGCGGCGCCGTCACCGACACCGACGGCGCCTGCCGGCTGCTGGCCGGCGAAACCGTCACCGCCTGGCAGGTCGAGGGCTCTGTGCCGCTGCGCTTCAGCTTCGACAACGCGGCCACACTCTACGCCGATCTATGACGCGCGGCCCCTACGAAACAAGGCTCGACCCGGCCCTGTGGGCCTATATCGACGCGGTCAACGCCTGGTATCCGCCTGAAGTCACCGGCCTGCCGATCGACAAGCAGCGCGCCGTCTATGACAGGATGAGCCGTGCCTTCCACCAGGGCCGCCCACCCGGCGTCAAGGCCAGCGACGGCCTGATCGCCGCCGCCGGCCGCGACATCCCGGTGCGCCGCTACCAGCGCGCCGGCAAGGCCGCCCGCGCCATGGTGGTCTACTACCACGGCGGCGGCTTCATCCTCGGCGGGCTCGACAGCCATGACGACATCTGCGCCGAACTCTGCGTCGGCACCGGCTTCGACGTGCTGTCGGTCGACTACCGGCTGGCGCCGGAGCATGTCCACCCGGCCGCCTTCGACGATGCCGTCACCGCCTTCGAATGGGCGGCGGCGACATCAGATCTGCCGCTGGTGCTGTGCGGCGAAAGTGCGGGCGGCAATCTCGCCGCGGCCGTGGCGCAGGCAACGCGCAGGCACGCCCGCGCCGCCATCGGCCAGGTGCTGATCTATCCCGGCCTCGGCGGCGACGAGAACTCCGGCTCCTACATCGAGCACGCCGAGGCGCCGCTTCTGTCGCTGCACGACGTCGCCTTCTATCGCGACGTCCGCTCGGCCAAGCGGCAATCACAGGACGATCCGACCTTCTCGCCGCTGCGTGACCGCGATTTTTCCGGCCTGCCGCCAACGGTGATCGTCACCGCCGAGTGCGACCCGCTGTCGTCGGATGGCGAAACCTATCACGACCGCATTCTGGCCGCCGGCGGCAAGGCGTGGTGGCACGAGGAGCCAAGGCTGGTGCACAGCTTCCTGCGCGCCCGGGCTACTGTGCCGGCGGCGGCGGAGGCGTTTGCGCGGATCGTGGCGGCGGTTGGCGCGCTGGGTAGAGGTGATCTCCCCCCTTGAGGGGGAGATGCCCGGCAGGGCAGAGGGGGTCGCCTCGCGTAAGGCGCTAGCATCATCTTTTGAAGGTAGGAGGTCGCGTCCCGTCGTACCGACCCCCTCTGTCGCCTTCGGCGACATCTTCCCCTCAAGGGGGGGAGCTTAGCCCTGCGGAGCACCGCACAATCACTGCGGAAAACCGAACACTCCGCAGCGTCACCCCGCTCTACTATTCGCCTGCTCAGGCAACGGCGTCCCGGCGGCCGCGCCACACCGCGTTGGATGTGTCCGCCGGGGCGCCCAACAACAGGGGAACGACGATGAAATTCATGCTGACCGACCGCAAACTGCACCCGCAAGCCAAGCCCGTCGCCGACGATTTCAAGACCGGCGGCATCAACCGCCGCGAATATCTGGCGCTGATGGCCGGCCTCGGCGTCAGCGCCGCTGGTGCGCTGGCGCTGGGCGGTCTGAGCACCACCCCCGCCCGCGCGGCGGAACCGAAGAAGGGCGGCGTCTTGCGCGTCGCCATGAACGTCAAGGGTTTCAAGGACCCGCGCACCTTCGACGGCGTCGAGATGTCCAATGTCGCCCGCCACTGCAACGAATATCTGGTGCGCTGGAACACCGACTTCTCCTTCGAGCCCTGGCTGCTCGAAAGCTGGGAGGCGAGCGACGACGCCAGGACGCTCACCTTGCATGTGCGCAAGGGCATTTCCTGGTCGAATGGCGATGCCTTCAACGCCGACGATGTCATCCACAACCTCACCCGCTGGTGCGACGCTTCCGTGCCCGGCAATTCGGTCGCCGCGCGCATGGGCGCGCTGGTCAATGCCGACACCAAGAAATTGGTCGACGGCGGCATCGCCAAGGTCGACGACTTCACCATCAAGCTCAATCTGCCCAAGCCCGACATTTCGCTGATCGCCGGCATGGCCGACTATCCGGCGCTGATCATGCACCGCTCCTACGAGGGCGACGGCGATCCCATGAAGGCGCTGGCCATCACCACCGGCCCTTGCGAGCTGGTGAGCTGGGATGCCGAAACCGGCGCCGAGGTGAAGCGCAAGGAAAAGCCCTGGTGGAAGGGCGAATTCCACCTCGACGGCATCAAATGGGTCGATTACGGCTCCGACCCCAACGCCATGCTGTCGGCGTTCGAATCCGGCGAGATCGACACCGACCACGAAACCGCCTCCGATGCCGTCTCGCAGACCGAGCAGATGGGGCTCAAAAATTCCGAGATCGCCACCGGCTCCACCATCGTCGCCCGCTTCAATGTCGGCAACGCGCCCTATGACGACGTCAAGGTGCGCCGCGCCGCCCAGCTCGCCGTCGACAATGCCGCCGTGCTGACGCTCGGCCTCGGTGGCCGCGGCAAGCCCGCCGACAACCACCATGTCGGCCCCATGCACCCCGAATATGCCGATATCGGTCCGGCCAGGCGTGACGTCGACCAGTCGAAGAAGCTGCTTGCCGAAGCCGGCAAGGCCGACCACGAATTCGAGCTCATCTCCGTCGATGTCGAATGGCAAAAGAGCACCGGCGACGCCATCGGCGCGCAGATGCGCGAGGCGGGTCTCAAGATCAAGCGCACCGTGCTTCCGGCCGCCACCTTCTGGAACGACTGGAGCAAATACCCCTTCTCCTGCACCGAATGGCTCGGCCGCCCGCTCGGCGTCCAGGTGCTGGCCCTGGCGTATAAATCGGGCGCTGCCTGGAACGAAAGCGCCTACGCCAATCCCGAGTTCGACACGCTGCTCGACAAGGCGCTGGCCACACCGGACGCCAAGGCGCGCAAGGAGGTCATGGGCAAGATCGAGCAGAATCTGCGCGACTCCGGCATCATCATCCAACCCTACTGGCGCTCGGTCTACCGCACCTACCGCAAGGGCGTCGAAGGCTGCGAACAGCACCAGGCGCTGGAGCAGCATTTTGAGAAGGTTTGGTTGGAAAGCTGAGGTTTCGCCAGTCTTGGGTTCCTCGCCCTCCGGAGGGGGGAGAGGTGGCGCTGCGAAGCAGCGACGGAGTGGGGGAAGCCATTCATGAAACGCGCAGTCGCCGAAAAATAGGCACAAACCGCCGAGCGCGAAAACTTAGGCAAAGCGGCAATCAGAAAGATCGACCCCCACTCCGTCGAGCTCCGCTCGCCACCTCTCCCCCGATCGACGGGGGAGAGGAAAGGCGTGTCCGAACCGGATAGATAGGTAACAGAATGGACCGATTAGATGGGTGACAGTTTTCTGCCTCGCCGGGAGGACCGGCGATGGTTTGGCGAGAGACTGCACTCATGGATGAGCGGCTTCGGTTTGTTGTGGAATGCCTTTCTGGCGAGGAGACGATGACGCAGGTGTGTGCGGCCTTCGATATCTCTCGCAAGACCGGCTACAAATGGCTTGAACGCTACCGGGAGTATGGACCGGGAGGCTTGCATGATCTGCCGCGTGCGCCGCTCAATCACGGTCGGGCGACGGCCGTGGATGTGGTGGAGCGGATCGTGGCCATGAAGGAGGCGCATCCGTTGTGGGGACCCAAGAAGATCATTGCCAGGCTCAAGCTTGCGGAGCCCTGCTGCGGCTGGCCCGCGGTCTCGACGGCCGGTGAGCTTCTGAAGCGGCATGGACTTGTGGGGCGCAGGCGCAGGCGCTGGAGGGCGGCAGGCAACGGCCCATGGCCGGAAGCTTCGGAGCCGAACGCGGTGTGGACGGGGGACCACAAGGGCTGGTTCCGGACCCGCGACGGGTGGCGCTGCGAACCGCTGACGGTGATGGATGCGTTGAGCCGCTACCTGTTGGGGCTCGAGGCAACGAGCTCGACGTCGGATGAAGAGGCTTGGCCGGTGTTTGAGCGGTTGTTTGAGGAGAACGGCCTGCCGGATCGCTTCAGAAGCGACAATGGCTCCCCATTTGCGTCGGCCGGCGTCACCGGGCTGACGCCGCTTGCGGCGCGCTTCATCAAGCTCGGCATCGCCCTTGAGCGCATCCAGCCGGGCAAGCCGCAGCAGAACGGGCGCCATGAGCGTTTTCACCTGACCATGCTGCCGATGGCCAAGGCACCGGAGGCTGACAGGGCGGCTCAAGCCCAGGTCTTCGAGGCCTTCCGGCGCAGCTACAATGAGGAGCGCCCGCACGAGGCCCTTGGCATGGGCACCCCGGCGCAGCATTACCGTCCCTCGACCCGTCCCATGCCCAAGACGACCCCCGAGCCGGACTATCCGGCCGAGGCGGCGGTGCGCAGCGTGCGTCAGAACGGCGCCGTCAAATGGCAGGGCACCGAGATCTATGTCTCGGCCACGCTGGCAGGCGAGCCGATTGCCATCGAAGAGACCGAGAACGGCGAATGGGCGATGCGCTTCTATGCCCATCCGCTCGGCCTCATCGACCACAAGCACATGAAACTGGTTCGCCGCAGCGCCGCGCCAACCCAACCGCTCGGCGCTGCGCCGAACCCATCATAAGGGGAGAAAACTGTTACCTATGTATCCGGTTCAAACTGTTACCCATCTATCGGCTGGACAGGCGCGAGTTCGCCAACCTTGGCGCCCTTCCTCTCCCTCCGGAGGGGGGAGAGGTGGCGCTGCGAAGCAGCGACGGAGTGGGGGACGCCATTCGCCAAGTCAAAATCCTGTCACGGGCTTGCTGAGATAACAGGAAGCCCCATCAGGAACCCCTGAAACAAATCTCCCAATGCCGCGCAGGCCCCTCTCCGTCCCGGCTTCGCCGGGCCACCTCTCCCCACTTCGTGAGGCGAGGAACCAGGTTGCTCCCACTACCGCCCACCCTCACAACCGATGCCAGCCCTCTCCGCAAACGGCTTTCCGGTGGATTCCAACGGGGATTGGGCGGCGAGTGAGGAGCAGAGAGCTGCCGCCCGCGCGCATCGCCAGGCCCTATATTTCATGTACGGCGCAAAACGTGCGGTGCCAGGCGGTGGACCGCCGCCGCCACAGGGCGCATGGTTCCCCTGTCGCTGGCCACTGTATGGGCGATGGGGAGTGTCAGCGTGCTCCCGCCCCCGTCGGGAAGCAATGCAATGGAAGACCCCACGGGCCCGGTGCCCGCGCTTACCTTCCATGCGTTGCGAAGGGCATTCAAGACATCCATCGCCGAACGCCTCATCCCCGAGGCGCAATGGACCAGCCACGCCAAGGCCCTGGTGCGCAAACTCACGCACAGCGCGCATGTCGACAGCGGCCTCGTCGCCTGGATCATTCGCAAGTGAAGCAGAAATGGCCGGCGCGAATGCCGGTGAGGCAGTTGCCTGAGCCCGCGCCGGCCACCTGGCGAACTGATTAGTGTCCGCCGCCCGAGTTTTCTACCGCTCCGAGTCTGCGCGATCAACCAACTCAGGGTTGGTTGCGCACTGGTATGCCCGTTGCGTCATTGAAAAAAGCGCCGTCCGGCGACAGCGGCGGGGCGGCTATTATCCGCAGGGTTGCGAGATCGGACAGGCTATTGCCGTCACGGCCGAAAGCTTCTCGCGCCTGTTGAGCGTCGGCTTCTGATAGATTTTCTTCATGGATGTTCCCCTTTAGCCCCCAATGGCCGGCGCCCAAAGGCGCCTGCGCGCGTGCAATGTCAATGCGCCGGCGCGCCGCACTTCGTGTCGAGCGACCGGAAGGGAACCGGCACCGGTCGGGCTTGGGACCCTATTGGCCGCAGATCTGTGACGCAGGACAAAGTGCCACGACGGCCGAAAGCTTTTCGCGCTTGCTCAGCGTCGGCTTTTGATAGGTCTTTTTCACGGATAGTCCCCCTTGCCCGCAATGACTGGAATCCAATGACGCTGTATCCGGGCGATGTCAATCTGTTGCGCGCGCCCTGACCAGCTCACCGCGCAGACCTGAGCAGTGTCCAGATCCAGCCGGCAAAGGTCAGCACCAGGAACGGATAGCCGGCGGCGGGCAGCGGCGCCGAGGTCGGCAGCAAGGGCGCGCCCCACAGGATCATGCCGGCCGAGACGATAAACAGCCCGGCGGCCACGAGCGCGGTGAGCCGCATCCACAGCGCAAAGGTCTTCGGTGCGCTGATCATCACCAGTGCCGCCGCCCAAAGCGAGATGCCGCCGACATAGGAAGGAACGCTGGCCTCCAGCCCCGCCGCATTGCCGGCCAGCAGCAGGCTTTCGCCGGCAAGGAAGGTCAGGAAGCCGGCAGCTATGCAGTCATTGCCCAGCCGCTGATATTTCATGGTCAGCAGCGCGGTCGCCACCACCAGGGCCACGCCGTCGATCGTCCACAGCGTTTCGCGCAGCGGAGCGCTGGCCACGAAGGTGCCGGCGAGACCGAAAGCGCCGCCGATGGCGAGGCCGATCGCGGCGACGGTGTCTGAGGTGGAACGCATGTGATGTCTCCCCCAAGTCGGGCGGAGGATACTTCAGGGTGAGGCTAGTAACAACACGGCGTAAATCAGGGCGAGATCGGACGAAGTGAAAAGAGCGGCGTCGGCTACGATCGGCGGGGATTGTTCACAAGGAAAGCCAAGTTCATTGCGTTAATCGAGCCTCACCAGCTTCGCATCTGCGCCAGTAATCGGCATTCATTGCCGGCAAAAATCCGCCCGATTCCATCATCCTATCCACGCATAGGAGTGTTTTTTCGATATCCAAAATTCCGGTCGCCAACAGGCTGCACAAGATGCCAATTGAACCTATAACTTTTTCTCGTCCGATAATTCTTTCTGCAACTAATCTTGCTCGCCGATCGTCACAAACAAAGTAGATATCTTGATTTCGACATGCGAGTATCGAATGCGCCTCCCCCTGTCCGATATTCTCAGTTCGAATGAACTCTTGCAGTTCATCCGGGTCCACCTCACTCTCGCACAGGCCGCATACGCTGTCCGACTGAAGCGCATCGAACAGTTCCCGGTAAGGGCCGCTCATCTCCATCTGAACTGCCCTTACAATTGCTTTTTGCCCATTGAGAAAGGCGAGTACGGTTTGTAGAAGCCCGCAATTAACGAGATTAACCCAGCTGCAGGTATCGAATCTAACGCTATCGGATAAATTCATAAACTTCGTTCACCGTATATCCGAATATGTTGGCAACACGACTGACGGAATACTGGCCATCTTCGATTTTTGATCTAACGAAAGACTTTATAGCGGGGGACAAGACCGGGATTTCGTCATAATTATCTTTGACCGGCAGGCTGCGCATATAAGCCTCCGCACTCTCGAAATTCTTCCTAATTTCGCTCAAAATCCGAGCCGTGACCCCTCTGTCTATGACTCGAATCTGCTCTAATCTGTTCCCGGCAGCTTCAAAGCTGGAGCCAAAAAAACGGGCGATGTATGCGATCTCGACAGACGAGATGGAGTCATTCTTCTGATCAAATAAGTCCTTGAACCTGCTGATAAATCGCGTAACCCCAAGAAGGGGTATCAGGAGGCATGATGCGAAGGCGTTAGCTAATTTCTCATCATCCGCCATGCTCGCTTCATCGTCGAATATATTTTCGTCAATTATTGGCCTGTTTCTACAATGTCCAAAAATTATGTGAGCCAATTCGTGAGCTATAGTGAATCTCATTCTCGGGAGATATTGAGCTGAAACAAATATAAAATTCATGCCATCTATACTGACGCAGGCTCCGTCTACTCCAAGGCCCCTCAATTTAATAACGTGAGCCAATCCAGAATCGCTAATAACCTTAGAGATATCTCTGATTGGGTCGATATCTTGTCCAAGACGGAAAAGGCTCCTTACGACCAATGACGTGTCGTCGATTGATCTGAGGCTGTCGGTACTCGCCTTCATTTCTATCTGGATATTTCTTTGATCTGGCCCTGCCTCTTTCAGTATGAAGTCGGTGATCAACCGGACCCGCATTTCGGAGGAGTAAAACATGTCTGGATGGCTGGACGAGCGAAGGCGCATGTCTGCCATGCCGGTACTGTCATCGAACTCGCCGATCGCGTCCACGGGGATGCGCAGATATTTGCCTAGAGCAAGCAATTCGCTGAGATTTGGGCTTGATCCATGCGATATGGATTGTAGTCGCTCGACCGCGATACCAGTTCGCTTAGAGATGGTAGGGAATCGTGGTTCCAGGCGAGAAATTTTGCTTCTCACGCGATCATTTTCCCGACTTGATGTCGCCCAGCCATGCAAGCATGGTATCGACCTCTAATCCATCTAATTTGGACATGCGACCGATCACGTCAATCGGCCTGTTTCCGGCCTTGCCGACGACCTTTTGTAAGATGGGCAGGGTTTCATTTCGGCTGCGCTGAACCTGCCCTGGAGTTTCTAGGTTTATGGAATTGCCGCCTACGATAAAGTTCTCAACGCGGCGATCAAATCCATCCTCTGAATGAGTATCTAAGGGATGTTTGTCACCGGTGTCAGACACCACCACGTTTCCGACTAGGAGGCCTCCAGGAGTCAACGCCAGTCGATTTCCAGGAAATCTCGCGTGTGCTTCCAACGCACTGATTTTTTCCGCGACCTGCATTCCACCGATTATGTACTGTTGAAACCTTTCGATCTTCCCGCTCACGACAAATATCCAATCTCCTATGGAGACCGCACGCCGAATATTTGGCATACATGCGCCCAATGTAGGTACCGGTCCAAACATAGGGTCCTTTAAAAAACGGCCTGCGCCGGGGTCCGCTCCCTGACCGGTGATGTAGACATAGCCGTTCATATTCATTCCTCTTGAAAAGACCATGTTAAGCTATGATCTTTATCTTATGATAATAGAAACAAGCTTGGCAACTTGATGGACCACCTTTTATTAGACCCGTTCGAGTACCCTGCAGGGATTGCCATCTGGGGGGGCGTCGAGCCGATTTTCATGACGGCGCACAGGCCCAATGAAGAGGCAGGAATACATGTTCACGCACGCAAAAGACCAGAAGCCGACAAAGACATAGATCAAAGCTTTGATGAAGTCACTTTCAGAGATCGAGTCACAGGACGAGACATACGGATTGATCAAGACGCGGCAGTAGGTTTCATGATCTCCCAGATTCTTGGTTTGCGCATGAGGCATGTTATTTGCGCGAATTGCGGAGGGGATATTTTTCTTGGGCGACAGTCTGCAGCTCGGCCATCGACGAGCCACAGATGCCCGTCGTGTTCGATGACTAATACTACCGATGTCGAAGCTATAGCCAACCCATTGATATCTTTGCGCGAAGGGTATTCGAGCAAAATCGATCCGGCTGTGGTTTCGCCTCAACGGCCGCTGTCGCTTCGATGGGACCAGTTTCCCGGAGGAATAGATATTTGGGGGTCCAATCAGGCGATAATCTGGACCGCTTGCAGGCCCGAAGAGGAAGGCCTTCATATACACTGGTACGCAAGCGACGGCATCATGCTACGAGATGATACATTCGACACCGTGACCATAGGAGCGACCGAGATAAACGTTACGGCTGCTCGGCTTTGGATGGCGCAGCGTGAAATACATCAACTCCGTGCGGCGGTTAGGTCAATAAATTGCGAAGAATGCGGTACGCCAATATGTGACCAAGGCCTTCGCGCTCGCACACCTTCCAACGACCACGGATGTTCGAGATGCGCACACGTGACGTTGTCTGTTAGTCCAATTATTGCAAATCCAACACCGGCTGTCGTTCAGTCGCTGAATGTGGGTTGGAAACAAACTCAAAGCTAAACCTACGCGAATTCGTAAGTTTGAGCGGCTGGCGCCCAATCTCCACCGTGCAGCGTCAGCGCCGCGCTGGCGGGGGGCCCGCTGCCTCCGGCAGCTCCCCCGCTTTCGAAGCCTGTCATCGATCCACCGGATCGATGACTTGGCGCGCTTTGCGCACCAACCGGCTTCTCAATCCCCCATCTTCAGCGCCTGGATAAACGCCTCCTGCGGGATATCGACCTTGCCGAACTGCCGCATCCGCTTCTTGCCCTCTTTCTGCTTGTCCAGCAGCTTGCGCTTGCGCGAGACGTCGCCGCCGTAGCATTTGGCGGTCACGTCCTTGCGCAGCGCCGAGATGGTTTCGCGGGCGATGACCTTGCCGCCGATGGCGGCCTGGATCGGGATCTTGAACAGATGGTTCGGGATCAGCTCCTTCAGCTTCTCGCACATCTGCCTTCCGCGCTTTTCCGCCGCCGTGCGGTGCACCAGCATGGACAGCGCGTCCACCGGCTCCTCATTGACCAGGATCGACATCTTGACGAGGTCGCCTTCCCTGTAGTCGGTGAGGTGATAGTCGAAGGAGGCGTAGCCCTTGGAGATCGACTTCAGCCGGTCGTAGAAATCGAACACAACTTCATTGAGCGGCAGATCGTAGATCAGCATGGCGCGCTTGCCGACGTAGGACAGGTCGGCCTGGATGCCGCGCCGGTCCTGGCAGAGCTTCAGAATCCCGCCGAGGTAGTCGTCGGGGGTCAGGATCGTGGCGCGGATCCACGGCTCCTCGATGGCCGAGATCTTCACCACGTCGGGCATGTCGGCCGGGTTGTGCAGTTCCTTCATCGAGCCGTCGGTGAGCAGCAGCCGGTAGACGACGCTGGGTGCCGTGGCGATCAGGTCGAGGTTGAACTCGCGCTCCAGCCGCTCCTGGATGATTTCGAGATGCAGCAGGCCAAGGAAGCCGCAACGATAGCCGAAGCCGAGCGCGGCACTGGTTTCCATCTCAAAAGAGAAGCTGGCGTCGTTGAGGCGCAATTTGCCGACCGCGGCGCGCAGATCCTCGAAATCGGCGGCGTCGACCGGGAACAGGCCGCAGAACACCACCGGCTGCGCCGGCTTGAAGCCGGGCAGCGCCTTGGCCGTCGAGCGCTTGTCCTCGGTGATGGTGTCGCCGACGCGGGTGTCGGCCACTTCCTTGATCGAGCCGGTGAAGAAGCCGAACTCACCGGGGCCGAGCTCGTCGACATTGATGCGGGCCGGGGTGAACACGCCGGTGCGCTCGACCAGGTGCTTGGCGCCGGTGCCCATCATGCGGATGGTCTGGCCCTTCTTCAGCACGCCGTCGATGACGCGCACCAGCACGATGACGCCGAGATAGGCGTCGTACCAGCTGTCGACCAGCATCGCCTTCAAGGGGGCCGTGGCATCGCCTTCGCGCGGCGGCGGCAATTGGTGGACGATGGCCTCCAAGACATCGGGAATGCCAAGCCCGGTCTTGGCCGAGATCAGCACGGCGTTGGAGGCGTCGATGCCGATCACCTCCTCGACCTGCTCGCGGATGCGCTCGGGCTCGGCGGCCGGCAGGTCGACCTTGTTCAGCACCACGACGATCTCGTGGTTGTTGTCGATGGCCTGGTAGACATTGGCCAATGTCTGCGCTTCGACGCCTTGAGAGGCGTCGACGACCAGCAGCGAACCTTCGCAGGCGGCCAGCGACCGCGACACTTCATAGGCGAAGTCGACATGGCCGGGCGTGTCGATCAGGTTGAGGATATAGTCCTCGCCATTGTTGGCGTGGTACTTCAGCCGCACCGTCTGCGCCTTGATGGTGATGCCGCGCTCGCGCTCGATGTCCATCGAGTCCAGCACCTGCTCCTTCATGTCGCGCAGCTCCAGCCCGCCGGTCAGCTGGATCAGCCGGTCGGCAAGCGTGGATTTGCCATGGTCGATATGCGCGACGATGGAGAAATTGCGGATGTGGTCGAGGGGCGTGCTCATGGCGCGCGTTTAGCAGGGGCGGCTTGCCCGAGCAAGCGGCAGGCTGCCGCCGGACAAATGGCGCGGCCCGTTGGCAGGCAAGGCCGTGCAGCCGCTGCCAGGGCAAGCGCCGCCACACTTTTCGCTGGCTTTCGCGCTTTTCGCGAAAAATCAATAAATTTTAACCAAGTCCGTTAGAGCATAATTGGGGAGTGCCATGTTAGCCGGTAGTGATATTCCGTTGTAAGGATCAAGGCATGCGGGGGCTGGCTGGCAGGTTTATCAAGTCGAGGAGCGGTTCAATTGCGCCGATTCTCATCGTCATCATGATTCCGCTGATCACCGCGGTCGGCTTTTCGGTCGACTACACCTCGGCGGTCCAGACCAAGTCGGCCGAGCAGGCGGCACTCGATGCCGCGGTCCTGGCGATCACCACGATGGATACGGCCTCGACGAAGGCGCAGCGCCAGGTGGTGCTGCAGGATTCCTACGTAGCCAATGGCGGACAGGGCGCCGCGACGCTGAGCACCTTCACCGTCACCGCCAACGGCACCGCCGCCGCGCAGGCCACGGCGAGTTTCGCCATGCCAACCGTGTTCATGAAGATCGCCAGGATCGACACCGTGCCGATCGGCGTCGCGTCGGCGGTGAGCAAGGCGCCGGGCCTGGTGCAGGCCACCTTCAAGATCGACAAGGTGTCGGGCTACTGGAACAAGACCATGAAGCTGTACGGCAGGACGTTTACCGGCACGCAGGACAAGAGCCTGATGCAGATCGACTATGTCTACAGCAATTACCAGTACACTTATAAATCCGGTGGCAAGAATTACAGCCTTGGCGAACCGAAGGGCTATGGCACGACCACGGTGTCCACGGTGGACGCATCGGGCAACAAGACGGAAGTGCAGAAGCAGATATGCACGACAACCACCGTCGCCAGTGCGGCCGCCGTGCCGGCAGGCTCAATCGCCGGCACCGCAAAAGACGTCAACAACAAGACGATCTACTTCTCGACCACCTGCGTGACGACCAACACTCCCCCGACCGGATCCGGTGCGGTCATCGATGTCAGCACGATGAACAAGCTGGTTCTGCAGATGTCCGTTCCGTCCGGTTCGCCGAGCACGCTGACGTCGAACGATCCGACGACATCGAACCGGCTCTACATGGGTCTAAGCCCGACCCTTATGCCCGAGGTCGAGACCGGGAAGACCGTCGACATCTTCTCCGACATACCTTGCGGCGAGACAGGTTATCAGGCGTGGGAAGACGGCGGCAACGCGGTGCCGGCGCCAGTCAGCAACGCCGACTTCTTCTACAACGTCACCGGTAAATGCGACTTCACCAAGCGGCCATCCGAGACGACGCTGACGCAGTAGATGCTGCGCTTCCTGCCTTCTCCCACAGGGGGAGGAGGGAAGAACGCCAGATCACAAACCGGTGAGCGCTGTAACGAAGCAGCAAGCGGCGGCGAAGTGGGGACATGAGCGGTGCATCCAGGCGCCGCCGCCCACGGAGCAAGCCGATGTCCCGCAAACCTATCGCATTGTCCGGCCTTTGCGCGCTTGCGCTGGCAGCGTCGCTCGGCGCGGCGGCTGCCCAGCCGCTCACCGTGGTCGAGCTGTTCACCAGCCAGGGTTGCTCGTCCTGCCCGCCGGCCAACGCCAATCTGATCAAGGTCAAGGACCAGCCCGGCGTGCTGGCGCTGTCGTTCAACGTCACCTACTGGGACTATCTCGGCTGGAAGGATATTTTCGGCCGCCAGGAATTCACCCAGCGCCAGGTTACTTACGAGCCGCCGCTCGGCCATGACGGCCCGTTCACGCCGCAAGTGGTGGTCAACGGCCATGCCGATGTCGTCGGCGCCGCACCCGGCGAGATCCAGAACCTGATCGCAAGCACTGGCCGCACCAGCGGCCCGTCGCTGACGCTCGATGGCGGCAAGATCAGCATCGGCGCCGGCGCGGTGCCGGCCGGCCGGGCCGATGTCTGGCTGGTGCGCTATGCCAAGGGCGTCGTCGAGGTGCCGGTGGCGCGCGGCGAAAACAGCGGCCGCACCCTGCCGCACGCCAATGTCGTGCATGCGCTCAAGAAACTCGGCAGCTGGACCGGCGACGCCACGGCGCTGGATCTGCCGCCAGCTTCGGACGGCCTGAGCATGGCCGTGTTCGTGCAATCGCCCGGCGGCGGGCCGATCCTGGCCGCCGCGACAAACTAGATCACGCTTCAACAAGAGATTGCGCAAACGCCGCACGCGCGGCGCCGCATAGCACGGCCGCCAAGAGGGCGCGCCTTCAACGACCAACCCCAAAGGAGATCACCATGACCATTCTGTCCCGGCCGACATTGTTGGCCCGCCTGACCCTGCCGGCACTCGCACTCGCTGTGTGCTCGACGACGCTGCTTGCCGGCGGCATCGCCCGTGCCGATGACGCGACCAACACGATGAAGCCTGCTGCCAATGCGATGAAACCCGCCGCCGATACCATGAAACCCGCCGCGGATGCGATGAAGCCTGCGACCGACGCGATGAAACCTGCCGATCCCATGGCCACCAATTCCATGAAGCCAGCGGCTGACGCGATGAAACCGGCAACGGATGCGATGAAGCCGGCAACCGATGCCATGAAGCCGGCCAACTAGGCCGGCTGCCGGCGGCGCACGCGAATGTGAGCCCCCGCCGCAACTCGCGCGTCGCGCCGCCGTAGCTGATGCAATAGACTGATCCCAATGGAAGCCATGAGGAGTGCAACCATGACCGACATCAAGATTTCAAACCGTTCGCTCGGCTTTGTCAAAGGCGCGCTCGCCGCGCTTGCGCTGGCCGCCGCGGGCGCCGCCTTCTGGCTGACGCCGGCGGTTTCGGCCGAGGATGCGGTGAAGATCCCGCCGCCGGCTTTGGACGAAAAGGCGGCTGCCGGCAGTGAAAAGGCAATCTTCGCCGGCGGCTGCTTCTGGGGCGTGCAGGGCGTGTTCCAGCACGTCAAGGGCGTGACCAAGGCCGTCTCCGGCTACACCGGCGGCGACAAGGACACCGCCGTCTACGAGACGGTCGGCTCAGGCCGCACCGGGCATGCCGAATCCGTCGAGATCACCTACGATCCGTCCAAGATTACCTACGGCCAACTGCTGCAGGTTTATTTCTCGGTCGCCCACAACCCGACCCAGCTGAATTTCCAGGGTCCGGACTCCGGCACGCAGTACCGCTCGACGATCTTTGCCGAAAACGAAGCGCAAAAAAAGATCGCGCAGAGCTACATCGCCCAGCTCGACCAGGCCAAGGTGTTTCCGGAGCCGATCGTCACCACGCTGGAAACCGGCAAGACCTTCTATCCGGCCGAGAATTATCATCAGGACTTCCTGACGCTGAACCCGACCTATCCCTACATCGTCTACAACGACCTGCCCAAGGTGGCGAATTTGAAGGCGCTGTTCCCGGCGTTGTACAGCGAAAAGCCGGTGCTGGTGCTGGCGGCGAGCAACTGAGGTTTGGTGGCTGCGCGTAATCTCCCCCCTTGAGGGGGAGATGGCCGCGAAGCGGCCAGAGGGGGTCGGCTCGACCGGACTCGGCCTCTTGCGGCGAATGGAGGTTAGCGCCACACGCGCGGCGACCCCCTCTGTCGCCTACGGCGACATCTCCCCCTCGAGGGCATATGCGCTAAGATAGTTTTGGCATGGACTGAAATTTGCGCTTTCGTGGTGGCTCACGCCATCGATGTCGCAAGGCAGGGAGATTTTGGCGCAGGATTGCCAAGGGAGGTTGAGCAAAGATCGCTGCGATCAGAGAGGCGACGATCTGGCGGGTGGCGCGCCACAGTAGCGGGCGCCCGTCGCTCAAGGGGGAGAGACACCAAACTCCTGCGAGAGGGGTTCGGTCACAAGCGCGATGAGGAAGTGGGCAAGAATCCAAGGCTTTGCGATCCTTGGGTCTTTGGCGGGGGGAGCGCGCAGTCCGATCAGGCTCTTCAGACGTTTGAAGGCGAGCTCGATGCGCCAGCGCATGCGATAGAGCTTGAGAACTGTGTCGGCGTCAAACTCATCCTGGTCGAGCGAGGTCACAAGGATCACGAAGCCGGCAGCAATCAGCGTCTCCTGTCGAACCTGCGTGCCCTTGGCCTTGGCTTCCTTGTTGATCTTGCGTCGTGCTTCTTGTGCCGCGGCCTCGGATTTGCGCAAGGCGATCAGGCGCATCTTCAGGGGATCGCCCTTCTTGAGGCCCAGCCAGACAGGCGTTTCGATGACCTCCTCGCGGCAGCTCTTCAGGTGGCCGATGAGATCGAACGCCGTGCCGCTGGCGTCGAGCCATCGCACATTCTTCCACGCCGCGCGCACGAGAACGTCGCCGCCTTGCGCCAGGACCTTTGCGATCCGCTCGGCCTGCAGATAGGCGCGGTCGCCGATGCGGATCTCGCCCGGTATCACCGGCACGCGGTCGATCAGCTCGGCCTCGCTCTGGTCGGTGATCTCGATGAAATCGAACTGCTCGCGCTCAAGCTCGAAGGCGCAGTGCATCCGCCAAAGGCCATTGTTCTTCTTCTCATGCACACCGGCCTTGGCAACCGCCGTCGCATCGAGGATGCGGATCAGCCGGCCTTTGGCCAGGCCTTTCTCCTCGCGCTTCAAAAGATACCCAATCAACTGCTGCAGCCACGGCCCTGCATTGCGCAGCCGGCCGAGCAACGCCACATCCGAGATGTCGGCGATCCCGCTTGCCGCCGCCCAGGCCACGACGCCCCGCATGCCCACCTTGCCAAGGCAATAAGCCAGCGTCAGGCGCAACAGATCAGTAGCCGACCTGACACCCCGCGGCCGCAGGAACGCCCTCGTCTCGCGAGCACTCCCTGTGATCAACTCTTCACCGCCGAGGAGTTCAATCGTCTCGGCCCAGCCGTCATCTACAAGCGATTCGTGAGTCATCGCAGCGTAGAATCACAACCGATTCCCCGCTGCAACACCTATCTTAGCGCATATGCCCTCGAGGGGGGAGATTATCTCTCAATCATACGTCAGATCCGTCGCCTTCCCGCCAAACACCCGGTAGGCATAGAACGAATAGAAGATGATGACCGGCAGCACGACCACGGTCCCGGCCAGGATGATGGCCAAGCTTTCCGGTGCCGAGGCCGCCTGCCAGATGGTCAGGCGATCCGGGACCACGAACGGATAGAACGACCAGGCCAGGCCGGCAAAGCCGAGCGCGAAGATGGCGGCCAGCGTCAGGAACGGCGTCAGCGAATGGCGGTCGTTGGGCTTCGGCAGGTGGAAGGTCTGCCGCCACAACCACAGGAACAATATTGCCGACAGGATCGGCAGCGGTGACAAATAGAGCATCGCGGGCCAGACGAACCATTTGTCGAAGATGCGCGGGCTGGCGAACGGCGTCGCCAGCGAGATGGCAGCCATGCCGAGCGCGGTCAGCACCAGCGTCGTGCGCAGCCAGCGCACCGCCTTCTTCTGCAACTCGCCTTCGGTCTTGTAGATCACCCACGCGGCGCCCATCGCCGCGTAAGCCGCGGCCAGGCAGAACGCCACCAGCACGCCGAACGCCATGCCGCCGAAGCCAACATCGAGGCCCAGCACATAGACGCCCAGCATGTAGCCCTGCGCCAATGAGGCGATGAGCGAGCCGAGGAAGAAAATACGGTTCCAGCGGTGCTTGCGCTCGGTCGGCACCTTGGCGCGGAAATCGAAGGCGACGCCGCGCAGGATCAGCCCGACCAAAAGCACGAACACCGGAATGTAGAGCGCGGTCAGGATGACGCCATGCGCCAGCGGGAAGGCGACCAGCAGCAGGCCGACGGCCAGCACCAGCCAGGTTTCGTTGGCATCCCAGAACGGACCGATCGCGGCAATCATCGTGTCCTGCTCGGCGTCTTCGGCGGCGGCGAACAGGATGCCGATGCCGAGATCGAAACCGTCGAGAATGACGTAGATCAGGATGGCGAGGCCCATCAGGCCGGCAAAGATCAGTGGAAGCGCGGTTGGCCAGTCGAAGCTCATTTTTCTTCTCCTACTCGCCAGCTGCCGGTTGCGACATGGCCGTCTTCATCACGCCCGGCAGCGGCGATGAATCGCCGTCCTTCGCCGCCTTCAGCGCCAGATGCACCAGCACGCCGAGATAGGCGATCAGCAAAAGCACGTAGAGAATGAGATAGATGGCCAGCGTCAGCGCGACATGGCTGCCGGCCACCGGGCCGACCGCATCGGCGGTTTTCAGCACGCCGGTCACCAGCCAGGGCTGGCGGCCGATCTCGGTGGTGTACCAGCCGGCCAGCGTCGCCAGCCAGCCCGACAGCGCCATCGGCACCATCAGCAGGGCGAGCGGCTTCGGCAGGCTATGCCGGCGCTTGAGGAAATAGGCCGCCGACCATGAGACGATCAGCATCAATATGCCGGTGCCGACCATGATGCGGAAACCCCAGAACACCGGGAAGACCGGCGGATGGTTGCCGGGAAAATCGTTCAGCCCCGGCACCACGCCGCTGGTCGAATGCCGCAGCACCAGGCTGGCGCCGTTGGGAATGGCGATCTCGAACCTGTTTTCCTTGGCCGCCTCGTCGGGCAGGGCGAAGAGCACCAGCGGCACGTTGGGGCCGGTGTTCCAGTTGGCCTCCATGGCGGCGATCTTCTGCGGCTGATGCTCCAGTGTGTTCAGCCCATGCTGGTCGCCGGCAAAGATCTGGATCGGGATCAGGATCGCCGCGGTGAAGACGCCGGTGCGCAGCGCCTTCCACATCGATTCCGAGCGGTCGCCGGTGAGATAGCGCAGCGCCGACAGGCCAGCGATCAGGAACGACACCGTCAGGCCGGATGCGAGCAGCATGTGGGTGAGCCGGTAGGGCATCGACGAGTTGAAAACAACAGCCCACCAGTCGACGGCGTGCGCGACGCCGTCGCGGATCTCGAAGCCGGCCGGCGTCTGCATCCAGGAATTGAGCGCGATGATCCAGAAGGCCGAGACGGTCGTGCCGCCTGCCACCAGCACCGTCGCCAGCGTGTGGATGCGGTTGGAGACGCGGCGGAAGCCGAACAGCATGATGCCAAGGAAGGCCGCTTCGAGGAAGAAGGCGGTGAGGATCTCGTAGGCCAGCAGCGGCCCGGCAATGTTGCCGACCTTTTCCATGTAGCCGGGCCAATTGGTGCCGAACTGGAAACTCATGGTGACGCCGGTAACCACACCCATGGCGAAGGACAGTGCGAACACCTTCACCCAGGTGAAATACGCACGTATCCAGGCTGAATCGCCTGTCGCGTTGTAGCGCAGCTTGAAGAACAGCAGCACCCAGCCCAGCGCAATGGTGATCGTCGGAAACAATATGTGGAACGAAATATTTGCGCCGAATTGCATGCGCGACAGGATGAGCGGGTCCATGGTGGGCTCCGGCGGCTTCTAATGAGGCAAGAATAGGCCTGTCGCGCCGGGCGGTCAAAGCGGCGTCCCGCCGCGAGGCGGAACGCCGCAGCGCGCTGCCAATATGACGCATACGTGGTTGCTTAGCCTATGTGCTGGTGTCCGGCATGTCGCCGAGCGCGTCCGCGAATTTGCGCATCAGGCGCACCAGCTCCTCGATCTCCCGCGCGTCCCAGGTCTCGAAGATGGCGCGGCCGATCTTCTCGCGCGCCGCGTCGACGAGGTCGGTCATCGCCTTGCCCTTCGGACTGATGACCGCCTCGCGCACGCGCCGGTCGGCGGCACTCGGCCGGCGCTGGACAAGGCCCAGGCTCTCCAGCTTGGCGACCTGCCGGCTGACGGTGGTGTAGTCGCGCCCGACGCGGTCGGCCATTTCGACGACGCCGATCGGCCCGAAACGCTCGATGCCGACGAGCAGCGGAAACAGCGCCCGGTCGAGCGGAATGCCGGCCGCCTTGATCAGCAGCTCGTCGCGCTGTGGCCGGTTCATCAGGCCGACGATATCGAGCACCGACCCATGCAGCTGCCGCAGTTGGGTGGCGATATGTGTATTTTGCACTTTATTTGTTGACGGCATGCGGCGACTCCATATATGTGCATTATACACTTAATTCAGAAACCAGAAAGAGAAACATCATGAAGGCCGCGATTGTTTCAAGCGCCGGGCAAACGCCAATCTATGGCGATTTCCCCGAACCGGTTCCCGCAGCAGGCGAGAGCCGCATCGCGGTCAGCACCGCCGCCATCAGTCACGTCGTCAAGAGCCGCGCCTCGGGTGCGCACTACAGCTCTTCGGGCCATTTCCCCTTCGTCGTCGGCATCGACGGTGTCGGCCGGCTCGACGACGGCTCAAGGGTCTATTTCGCCCTACCCAGGGGCCCCAATGGCAGCATGGCGGAACGAACGGTTGTTGCGACGGCGCACTGCGTCGCGCTGCCCGACGAACTGGATGACATCACCGCCGCGGCCATCGCCAATCCCGGCATGTCGTCATGGGCGGCCTATACCGAACGGGCGAAACTCAAGTCCGGCGAAACCGTGCTGATCAATGGCGCCACCGGCACGGCGGGCCGTCTCGCCGTCCAGATAGCCAGGCATCTCGGCGCAGGCAAAATCATTGCCACCGGTCGCAACGACGCAGCCCTGGACGCAGTCGCCGCACTCGGCGCGGATGTGACCATTCCGCTTGTCGAGGACGAGGCGGCTCTGGAGGAAAACTTCAAGCGACAGTTCGCCGAGGGGGTGGACGTCGTCATCGACTACCTCTGGGGCAACAGCGCCGAGCGCCTGCTGATCGCCGCCGCCAGGGCCGGCGCCGGCGCGGTGCCGATCCGCTTCGTCCAGATAGGCTCCGTCAGCGGTTCGGACATAAATCTGCCGAGCGCCGTGCTTCGGTCGTCGGCAATTGCCTTGATGGGCAGCGGCATCGGCAGCATCCCGCTCGACCGCTTCATCGCCTGCGCCGGCGACTTGCTGCGCGCTGCCGTGCCGGCCGGCCTCGAAATCGCCACCACACCGGTGCCGCTGGCCGATATCGAACAGGCCTGGGCCAAGGACGACAGCACAAGGCGCACCGTGTTCACGCTGGAGAGGCGGCAAGCCTGATTTCGCCCCGTCTTTCCACGCGCGCTCAGGTTTGGGGCTCAGCGTATCGGCCCTGAACCTGCAACGACCTGCCTGCAACGATTGTCGACAACTGTCAGCAGCGGCATTGACTTGCGGTTGCATGCACCGACATTCGGCCTATATCAGGGGACCTCTTTCAAGCAGCCGTTTTCAGCCATGCCCTCCATCCTGTCTATTTCCGGGGTCTCCAAGACCTACGCTACCGGCTTTGCCGCGCTCAAGGAGGTCAATCTCGACATCCAGCGTGGCGAGATCTTTGCGCTGCTCGGTCCCAACGGCGCCGGCAAGACGACGCTGATTTCGATCGTCTGCGGCATCGTCAACCGCTCGTCGGGCACCGTCACCGTCGACGGCCACGACATCAACAAGGACTACCGCGCCGCGCGCAGCCTGATCGGCCTGGTGCCGCAGGAACTGACCATCGATGCCTTCGAGAGCGTCTGGGCGACGGTCAATTACAGCCGTGGCCTGTTCGGCAAGCCGGCCAACCCGGCTTTCGTCGAGAAGGTGCTGCGCGACTTGTCGCTGTGGGACAAGAAGGACGCCAAGGCGATCACGCTCTCCGGCGGCATGAAGCGCCGGCTGATGATCGCCAAGGCGCTGTCGCACGAGCCGCGCATCCTGTTCCTCGACGAGCCGACCGCCGGCGTCGACGTCGAGCTGCGCCAGGACATGTGGGCGATGGTGCGCCGGCTGCGCGAGGACGGCGTCACCATCATCCTCACCACGCATTACATCGAGGAAGCCGAGGCGATGGCCGACCGCGTCGGCGTCATCAACCGCGGCGAGATCATCCTGGTCGAGAACAAGGCCGAACTGATGCGCAAGCTCGGCCGCAAGCGGCTGGTGCTGGAACTGCGCAATCCGCTGACGGCCATTCCGGAGGCGTTCTCGCATTATGCGCTGGAGCTGTCGCCGGATGGCGGGCAGCTGACCTACACCTATGACAACCAGGCCGAGCGGCCGGGCGTCGCCTCGCTCATCCGCGATCTCGAGGCCGGCGGCATCCAGTTCCGCGACATCGACACGCAAAACAGCTCGCTCGAGGAGATCTTCGTCAATCTGGTGAGGAGAGAGCCATGAACCTGCGCGCAGTCTGGGCGATCTACCGCATGGAAATGGCGCGGGCCTTTCGCACCGTGCTGCAGAGCATCGTCTCGCCGGTCATCTCGACATCGCTGTATTTCGTTGTCTTCGGCTCGGCCATCGGCTCGCGCATCACCGAGATCGATGGCATCAGCTACGGTGCCTTCATTGTGCCTGGCCTGATCATGCTGTCGCTCTTGACGCAGTCGATCTCCAACGCCTCCTTTGCCATCTACTTTCCGAAATTCGTCGGTTCGATCTACGAGCTTCTGTCTGCGCCGGTCTCCTATCTGGAGATCGTCATCGCCTATGTCGGCGGCGCGGCGACCAAGTCGATCATCCTCGGCCTGATCATCCTGGCGACAGCCTCGCTGTTCGTGCCGCTGACCATCCTGCATCCGTTCTGGATGCTCGCCTTCTTGGTGCTGACGGCGGTGACCTTCAGCCTGTTCGGCTTCATCATCGGTATCTGGGCGAAGAGCTTCGAGCAGTTGCAACTGGTGCCGCTGCTGATCATCACGCCGCTGACCTTCCTCGGTGGCAGCTTCTATTCGATCAACATGCTGCCCGAGATCTGGCGCACGGTGACGCTGTTCAACCCGGTCGTCTATCTGATCAGCGGCTTCCGCTGGAGCTTCTACGGCAAATCCGACGTCTCGGTCGGGGTCAGCCTGGGCATGACCGTCGTCTTCTTGGCTGTCTGCATAATCATCGTCGCCTGGATCTTCAGGACCGGCTACCGGCTAAGGAACTGACGGGTCCTGGGCGAACCTCTCTTCCTTCGTCATCCTAGGGTCTCCGCGACGTCGCTTCGCTCCTGCTCCGCTCTAGGATGACGACGTTTGGGAAGGCGTCGGCCAATCTCCAGGGTTTGCGATAGTTGGCTGCCTAGATCGCCTTGACCAGCCGCAGCAGCCCCAGCATCTCGACATACGTCCCCTCGCGGAAGGCGATGTAGACCGGCTCCTCGACACCATGGAAGCGGCGCTTGAACGCCGCCTGGCCCTGCAGGTTGAACCTGCGGCGGTTGACCCAGGGCGAGTCATAGGCGCGTTGGAAGGTGCTGCGCCAGAAATCGCTTTCGGAAAAGCCGCTCGGGCCGATGTCGACGAGCGGCGACAGGCCGAGCGTGACCACCGAGATGCCTTGCTCGCGAAAACGGTCGACGGCGAATTTGGTCAGGCCGATCTCGGCGTGCGGCGAGGCATCGATGTGCTTGCGCTTGAAGGCGGTGGTGTAGCCGATGACCTTGCCGTCGGCAAACAGTGGATCGAAATCAAGCAAGGCGACCAGTTCGCCCTCGGGGCCATGCAGCACGAAACGGCGCATGTCGATGCCGAGATGGTCGGCGAACGGGCGGTTGAGAAAGCCCATCTCCCAGCGCTTGACGATGCGGTCGCTGCGCCAGTTTTGGGAAAGCCGGGCGATCTCGTCGAGGTGGATCGTGCGCCTGTCCTCTTCGAACGAAAAGCCCTTCTTCAACAGCCAGCGCTCGGAGTAGCGCACGGTTTCGTTGCGCTTTCCGGAGAAATCATGCCCAGGCAGGGTGAGACGGGTGTCGATACCGAAACGATTGACCTTGTAGCCGAGCCCGGCCAGCACGCGTGCGGTCTCCTCGCCGATCTGCACGAACCACGGGCTGCCGGCGGCCTCGACGAAGCGTCTGATATAGTCGGGTCGATGCGTCGGAGCCGCCACCGGATCGCCGAGCGCGAAATGATGCTTCATCTTGGTGCCGAAGGCGATGTAGCCGTCGGCGTCGCCGAAATAGGAAAGCTTGTTCTGCACGGCGGTGGAGTAGGCAAGCGAGAAGTCGCCATGGCGCCGGACAAGCGCCAGTCGTTCGACATGGGTCAGCGCCTGCCGCTCGACCTTGGGCGCGGCGCCCTCAAGGATGCTGTCGACATAGATACGCAAGGAGGCCATGGCCGAGATTCCGCGTGCCGCCTACAGCGCCGCGCGTTCAAGACACGCAAAGGTGCTGTACACTTTGATTCTGCGCATGGCCTCGAAAATCGAACTCGATTTCGGGCATGCGCGTGGGGGATAACAGAGACCCGCCAGCCCCCCAGGGCCTCGAATCAATCACATTGCCGCGACCTGATTACCGTTGATATCGCGCATATGCCATATAGTGCGCAACCGCGGCCCAGCGTATGGCTCGAAAATCGTATGGCCCGAAATTGGCAGCGGTTTGCGGGTCGGGTCCTGCACGGGATCAAACGGTTACAGCGTCATGCGAGCCTTGCGGCAGGGCAGTCGAATGGGATTCAAGAGTGAATGGCTGATACGACAATCAGGTGGGTGGCGGACCAGACGGTGACGGTCGAGCCGGCAATCGTCGTCGGCGCCGGTGCTGCCGGACTGGCCGTCGCGCACGCCTTGATGAACGCCGGCGTGCCGACCGCGATCCTGGAAAAGGAAAGCCGGCTGGCCGAGCCCTGGCACCGGCGGCACAAGCAGCTGCGTCTCAACACCCATCGCGATCTTTCTTCGTTGCCTGGTCTCGCCTATCCCCCGGGTACTCCTGCCTTTCCGGAAAGGATGGTCGTCGTCCGCCATATGAATGATTTCAGGGAGGAGAACCGGCTGCCGGTGCAGTTTGGCGTCGCTGTCGAAGAAATCGCCTTCAACGGCGATCATTGGGCGCTGCGGACCAGCGCGGGGCCGCGCCTCGCCCGCAATGTCGTCATCGCCACCGGCCGCGACAGGCAGCCGTTCACTCCGGAATGGAAAGGCATGAAGGATTTCGCCGGCCGCATCATCCATTCGGCGGATTTCGGCGACGCGCAGGATTATGCGGGCCAGAAAGTGCTGGTCGTCGGCGCCGGCAATTCGGGCTTCGACGCGCTCAATCATCTGGCCGATATAGACACGGCCGCCATCTGGCTGTCGGCCCGCAACAGCCCCGCCCTGCTGCCCAAGCGGATCGGCAAGATCGCCGTGCATCGGCTTTCGCCGTTCATGGCGCGCTTGCCGTTGCGAGTCGCCGATGCGGCGATCGCCGCAACGCAACGCCTGGTCTTCGGCGACCTGAGCAAATTCGGCATGCCGCCAGCACGCGGCGGCGGCGCCAGCCGCCTGACCTCGGACTATACCGCGATCGCCGCCGACGACGGTGCAGTCGACGCCATCAAGGCCGGCAAGATCACCGTCGTGCCGGCCATACGGGAATTCACCCGCGACGGCGTGATGCTGGCCAATGGCAGCCTGATCGATCCCGATATCGTCATTGCCGCGACAGGCTACCGCACCGGGCTGGAGCCCATGGTCGGCAAGCTCGGCGTGCTCGACAGCAAGGGCGTTCCGCTCTTCAACGGCGGGCAAGCCGATCCGAAACTGCCCGGCCTGTGGTTCACCGGCATGCGGCCAAGCATTCGCGGCTGCTTCGCCAATGCCGGCATCCTGGCCAAGGCGATCGCCAAACGGATTGCAGCTTCCGCTGACGTCTCCCACCAATCCGGTGCTTCACGCTGACTTGATCGGAGACGCCGGCACGCCGGCTTGATCCGTTATTTGCCATGTTATATAACATGTTATCAGTTATGAAACAGGTCGATCATGGAAGACGTCATACGATCTCTTGGCTACCTCTGCCTGGGCAGCAGGTTGAAGCGCATTGGCGAGCAGTTGCAGGCCGACGCGCAGCGTCTGCTCGACGGCTTGGAAGTTCCACTTCAATCGAGCCAATACCCACTGCTTGCCGCTCTCGACAAGCTGGGGCCGTTGGCTGTCGGCGAACTGGCGCAATCGCTGGGGCTGACACAGCCGGGTGTGACAAGAAGCGTGTCGCTTCTGGCCGAGCTGGGGCTGGTCGAAGCCATCCAGTCGGATGGTGACCAGCGGCGGCGGGTGGTCTCGCTGACCAAGAAGGGTCAACGCTTGGTCGATGTCGCGAAGCGGGACGTGTGGCCGCGCATAGAGAGCGCCGTTGCGGATTTGTGCCGGAATCTTTCGGGGCCGCTTCTCGATCAACTCGCTGCCATTGAGGACGGTCTGGCCGCGGCCCCGCTCGATCGTCGCGTCAAGGAAGGCGCCAGGCAATGAAACACATTCTTGACCGTCCCGTCTGGAGTGCGCTGGAGACGAGGCATCAGGCCTTCGCACAAGGTGGCAAGCTTGCCAGGCGCTATTCACCGTCAATCGCCCTCTTTGCCGCTACCGCCACCGACGATGCCGAAAGCCTGCGGGCGTTCGGCAAGCTTGTGTCCTCGGGCGAGAGCGTGATCATGGCTCAGGCCGATGCCATTGCGCTGCCGGTCGGCCTGTCGGCGATCTCGACTGCCGCTGCCGTGCAGATGGTTGCCGAGGCGCCGTTGCGGACCGTGTCGGACGAGCGCGTGCAACGTTTGACGCAAGAGGATGCGGCCGAGATGCTGGCCCTGGCGTCACTCACCAAGCCCGGCCCGTTCACATCAGGGGCGTTGAGTCTCGGCGACTTCTGGGGTGTCAAAATCGAGGGCAGGCTGGTGGCGATGGCCGGCGAGCGCATGAAGCAACCCGGCTATAGCGAACTCAGCGGCGTCTGTTCGCACCCGGAATTCCGTGGCGGCGGCCTCGGCCGGCTGCTGTCGCTGTTCGTGGCAAACCAGATTTTTGCACGGGGCGAGATACCGTACCTCCACGCCTATGCCGCAAACACTGGTGCCATAGGATTGTACGAATCCATCGGCTTCCGATTGAGAAGCATGATCAATGTGGCTTTGGTTCAGCGAGCCGAATAGCGGAAGCCGCCGCCTGGCATCATGCCGATTTCGGCTCGAGCCGCCGGAACCCGACGGCCTCCATCAGCATGTCCTCTTCGACCATCCCTGCATTGTGCAGGGCAAGCAGGTTCAGCGCGATTTCGCGCGCATCGGCGGAATCGGGATGCGCTTCGCGCCGCCGGCAGGCCTCATCGAACACGCGCTGCAGCTTGGCTATATCGGCTGGCTTGAGCAAGCCACGGTCATAGACGGACTTCGACATGGCGATCTCCTGATAAAGACCTAGGGCGCCACGTTTAAATTTCCAATCTTTCCCGAGGCTTGAATGATTTCACCGATAGCTTCGTCATCCTGGGGGCGGAGCAAGGAGCGAAGCGACGCGGTGCAGACCCCAGGATCCATGCCGCGACTTCAAAGCGGTGCAGCGGTGCAGAATTCTGCTCCGCTGCAAGCGCCGGATATCAGACCGCGATCTTGCCGCCGCCCTGTTTGGTGATGGCGACCACCGACGGCCGCACCGGCATGTCGGGCTTGAAGTCGGGCCAGCGTGTCGACAGGTCTTCATAGTAGGACGGGCGGCCGAACGCCTCCCAGTCCTCGCCGCCGTCGCCCGGATGCTGGACGGCGACGAAGGCGGTCTGGTCGTCGGGCGCGAACAGCGGACCGCACATCTCGGCCCCGATCGGCACGCGGAAGAACAGTTTCGAGGTCGCCCGTGCCGACCCTTCGGTGTCGACCGCCCACAGGCCGTCGGTACGGCCGGTGGCTTTCGGGCCCTGGCCGTCGGTGGCAACCCACAGGCGACCGGCCGAATCGACGGCGCAATTGTCGGGCATGCCGAACCAGCCATTGGCTGTCGTTGCCGTCGAGAAGGTGGCGCCGACATCGGCCACCGAGGGATCGCCGCATTTCAAAAGCACTTCCCACTTGCCCTTGGCGGCAGCGAAATCGCCGCCGTCCTCCGATATTTCTATGATGTGGCCGAAGGCGTTTTCGGCGCGCGGGTTGGCGGCGTCGACCTGGTCGGCCTTGCGCTTCGAATTGTTGGTCAGCATGACATAGACCTTGCCGTTGACGGCATTTGGCTGGATGTCTTCCGGGCGGTCCATCTTGGTGGCGCCGAGCAGGTCGGCGGCGCGGCGTGTTTCGATCAGCACGTCGGCCTGGCCAGCGAAGCCGTTTTCAGCCGTCAGCGGCCCGTGGCCGAAGACGATCGGCAGCCATTCGACCGTGCCGTCCTCGGCGAACTTGGCGACATGCAGCGTGCCGTCGTCGAGCAGGTCCTTGTTGGTGGCATGGTCGTTCGGATTGAACGCGGCCTTGGTGACGAACTTGTAGACATAGTCGAAGCGCTCGTCGTCGCCGAGATAGAAGACGACGCGGCCGTCCTTGGCGACGATCGATTCGGCGCCTTCATGCTTGAAGCGGCCCATGGCGGTGCGCTTCCTCGGCGTCGAGGTCGGATCGTTGACATCGACCTCGACGATCCAGCCGAAGCGGTTGGCCTCGTTGGGCTCCTTGGCGAGGTCGAAACGGTCGTAATGCGCCGCCCATTCATAGGCGCCTTCGGGAATGCCGAGGCGCTTGTAGTTGGCGGCTTCCTTGTGGCCTTCCGGCAAGGCGCCGGAGAAATAGCCGTGGATGTTTTCCTCGGCCATCACATAGGTGCCCCAGGGCGTAACGCCGCCGGCGCAATTGTTGAACGTGCCGAACACCTTGGTGCCGGATGGATCGGCATTGGTCTTGACGCGGTCATGGCCGGCGACCGGGCCGGACAGCACCATTTCGGTGTTGGAGGTGATGCGGCGATTGAGCTTGCCGTCGCGCACCACCTGCCATTTGCCAGCTTGCTTGCGGATCTCGACGATGGTGCCGCCATGGGCCGCCATCTCGACATCGACCTGCTCCTTCGAGAGCGGTGCGACTTCGGCCGACTTCTTGCCGTCCTTCTCGACGATCTTGACGATGCCCGGGAACATCAGATGCGGGTTGGTGTATTCGTGGTTGACCACCAGCAGGCCGTGTTCGGCCGAACCGTCGATCGGGAGATAGCCGACATAGTCGTTGTTGTAGCCGAACTGTCTGGACTGCGCCTGCGCCGACTGTTTCGTCGGGTCGAAGTCCGGCGAATCGGCAAACAGCGGGTCGCCCCAGCGCAACAGCACATCGGCGTCGTAGCCCGGCGCGACATGATGCTTGTCGTCGATGCCGGCCTCCAGTTCGTCGAACGCGAAGGCCGAGCCTTCCGCGGCCCGGGCCTCGTCGGCGCTGATCAGCGCCAGCGGGCTGACCGTGGCGGCGATGGCCGAGACGGCCAGCGAGCCCTTGAGGAAACCGCGGCGCGAGAACCGCGCGGCGATGATCTCGCCCATGGTGCGGTTGTCGGTGGGGTTGGTGGCCGGGCCGTCGTTTTCCTCGAGCAGGCTGGTGCGGAATCGGGCGTCGGGGGAGCGATGGTCAGTCATGGTGGCTTGCCTCTGGCTGCGTGGGTGGCTGGAGCATGGGTACCTGTTTGACCCCCTTATAATCGCCGGATCACATTTTCGTGACATCAAGAGACCTTTTGGACGCGACAGGCATTCCGCGCACCGTTGGCCAAGCATTCCCGGAGTTGCCGCCGCAAGCGCGCATTGCCAGAGATGGTGGACATGATGTGACGGCGGCGGACAACCGGCGATCGGAGTGGTCGGCAACAAGATCGAGCATCCCGACGGCATAGGAGAGACAGCACCAGGGAAGCGATCGAGAACGTCCGCGCTATCATCGAACGTCCGGCGCCGGCGGACGATATCAGTCGTCTTCAGGCTTTGTGAAACAGGTCAACCAGGCAAAGGCCAGCGTTACAAGTCACCTCCGCCGCCCCCGGCGGAGGTGACTTGATGTCCGGCGTCTGCCGTCGTCAGGCATCGGGAAAACAAGTCTCCCGTTCAGCGATGGCGATGGCGGCGTCGTTCATACGAAGCTAATATAGCACAGGCATGGGACTTTAGTCCAATCTTGCGCTTGCAAAGGTCCTGGGTGACAACCGCAACGGTCGGAGGTCGCTTCCGGGAACCACGTCTTTCGGCGATGTTGGTTGCTGCTGCGACGTTGAGGGTGGGCGCCGGCTCAATCGACGGAGATCAGGATGCACAGATCGGTCACGACCCGTTGTTGCCGGCTGGCGCTCAGATCGGCGGCCGCGCTGGCGTTGACCATCGCTCCCTATCACTTTGCCCTCCACGGCTCCGTTCCCGGAATCGATGCTGCCAGCGCACAGGCTGGCAAGGGCGGCGGCGGTAACGGCGGCGGCAACGGCGGTGGTGGTGGAGGCGGTAACGGCGGTAACGGCGGTGGCGGAAACAGCAGCGGCGGCAATTCTGGCAACAGCGGCGGCAACAGTGGTAATAGCGGCAACAGCAACGGGAACGGCAATTCCGGCAAGTCGGGATCCAACAGGGGCAAGAGCGGCAACAGCGCGAGTCATGTCAATGCCGTGACCGGTGACAAGGTCGACGTGACAGGCAACAAGATCACCGTCCGGCATCCCGACGGCATAACGGAAAAGATCGAGAACGGCCGTTTCAGGATGGAGGATGCGCTCGGGCGCACGATCATCGACCGCCGGGCCACGCCGGCCGATGTCAGCCGCCTCATGGCCTTGTGAAGCTTGCCAACAGGCAACGGCCGGCTTCACATGTCACCTCCGCCGCCCCCCGGCGGAGGTGACCTCGTTTCTGGGCCGGCGCCGCGATGACCGAAGTCCCTGGAGCGGTTCAGGTTTGCTAGAGCAATTCCAGGAAAGTGTGAAACGATTTTCCGTCCGGAATTGCGTCAAAACAAAGAGTTAGAGTGGTTCGCCGTTTCCGTGAAACGGCGAACCACTCTAGAAGCGCTGAACTGTTAAGTATGGTTCCTGTCGCGGTCGCGTGCCTCACGCATCATCAAGGCTGCTTCGGTGCGGTTTCGCACATTGAGTTTCGACAGCACGCCGGTCATGTGATGCTTGACGGTCTTCTCCTGAAGCTCCAGCCGCAAGGCGACTTCCTTGTTGCTCAGCCCCTCGGCCACCAGCCGCAGGATTTCCGTCTGCCGTTCGGTGAGTTGCCGCAGCCGGTCCGCTATGCCGTTGGTGGGTTTCTGGGACTGGAGATCCGAAAGCAGCCGGGCCGACAGCGTCGGCGAAAGATAGCTCTCGCCAGCCGCCACGTTGCGCAGGATGTCGGCAAGCGCGCGCGATCCGATACCTTTGAGGACATAGCCGCGCACCCCTGCGTTAAGGGCCGTGGTCACATCGGCATTGGCCTCCGAAACGGTCAGCATGACGATCTTCTGGGCGGGATGGCTGGCGAGGATGCCTGCAACCGCGGCCAGACCGCCGCCCGGCATGGAGATATCGAGCAGCAAAATATCGGGCCGCACCGTCGAGGCGATGCGTTCGGCATCCTGCGCCGTGGCGCCCTCGCCAGCCATCTCGAAACCTCCGATCTCCGACAGGCTGCGCGTCACACCTTCGCGAAAGAGGGGATGATCGTCGACAATGGCGATGCGAATGACATCAGTCATGCTTGCTCCTCAACCGATAGACGGATCACCAATCGCGTGCCTTGCGGCCCGGTCAAGGTTTCGAACTGGCCACCAATGCTTTCGACCCGTTCTCTGAGGCCGGCGAGCCCGAGGCCCTCGACCCGTGCCGGATCGAAGCCTGGCCCGGCGTCCGACACTTCAACACAAAGCCTGCCACCTTTCATCCCAGCACTCACCGCTTGATCCTTGCCTCGCCCGTGACGGTAGGCATTGTTTAGCCCTTCCTGCACGAAACGATAGATGCTGATCTTCTCGGAGGCGCCGGGCTCCGGCAACTGTCCGGCCAGCGTGAGTGTCACCGATGTTCCCGTCCTCAGCTCATGTTCGTTGACCGCCAACCGCAGAATGTCCGGTGCGGCTGCCGTCTCTATCTGCGGCAGGACGAGGCCGGTGCAGATGCCGCGTATTTCGCGCAGCGCATCTTCCAGCGTCTTGCGGATCATCGCGACCTCGGTCGCGCGGCTTTCGCCCGAATGGCCGTCGCCGGAGAATATCGGACTGTCCATGCGCAGCGCCGCCAGGGCCACGAGCTGGGCCGGACCGTCATGGAGATCGGCGCCGATACGGCGCAAATATCTTTCGTTGAGCGCGGTGGCGCGGCGGGAGGCCCGCTGCACGCGCATTCGCAGGGCGCTGTTTTGCGTTACCAGGCCCTGCAGCTCCGACACTTGGCGGCGAAGCGCCCCGCGCTGATCGTCGATGGTGCGGCTGCCGCGCAGGACGATGCCCGACAGGAGCAGGAATGCCGCCAGGGTCGCGCTGGCCACGATCAGCCAGCTAGACCACAGAGCGGAAGCCAGGCTGGCTTTGAACTCGTCGGCGATCTCGAAGAATTCGGTGACGGCCACGACTTCGCCGGACCAGGGCTCGCGCACGGGGTTGTAGATTTCCAGCAAAGGCACGCCGGTGGCCTCTTCCTTGCTTTCTGTCTCGTCGAACGTGTCGAGCTGGGCGACGACATTGCCCTGGAAGGCAGAGCGCAGCCCGCTGCTCGGTTCGAAACGTTGGCCTATCAGCGCCGTCTCCTTCGCATAGAGAACCGTGCCGTCGCGGCTCCAGAGCCTGAACGAGACGAGGCGCTTGCCGAGCGCGCCCTGGCCAAGTGTCTCGTCGAGCGCCTGCTTGACGGAGTCGCTGAGTTCCTGATCCTTGCGCAGGTCGGGAAGCAGCGGCGCAATCACGCTGTCGACATAGAGGGCCGTGGTGGCTGCCGAATTGCGGATGACGCCGTCCCGGATCTGCGCCGTCACCCAGGCGCCCACCACCAGCATGACGGCCAGCAGGCCAAAGCCGCCGGCAACGACGAATTGCAGGGCAAGAGAAAGTTCGCTCCAGCGTCGCACCAGGTTTTGCAGAATGCGTATCATGAGCCCCTGACCGCCCTTGAATCGACAGACTGGGCGATATCTGCACATTGACCCTCCCTCTTGCCGTTGCCAAGAGCTACGTTTGATCGAGGTCGCTTGACGTCCCGGCGCGCTTCGGAAACAAGGTCCGCGACACACGCGGCGGGAGCCGCTTCAAGAGGGGACGGGACGTTGAGTTTTTCGGGATTGCTGCAGCTTGGCTTTTCGACGGTCATTTTCCTGTTGGCGGCGACGGCGGCCAAGCAATGGGGCCTGGCGCCGAGCCTGGGCAAGATCCTGCTGACGCTGGCGCTCTATTCGCTGGGCAATCTGATCATGCTGCGGCTGATCCGCGAATTCGGCATGTCGGTGTCGTTCAGCCTCTCGGCCGTCATCCAGCTGGTCTCGGTGAATGTCGTCGCGCTGGTGTTCTTCGGCGAGCGCGTCAACGCGCTGCAGGCGACCGGCATCATGCTGGCAATTGCCGCCGTGGCGCTGATTACGCTCGGACCCTATCTGCAAGGCCGGTTGTAACGGGCGAATTGCCGATGAAGAACGCCGCGAACGCTCTGCTCAACCGGGTCGAATTCCCGGTGCTCGCTGGCCGGCCTGGTCATCGCCGCCGGCTTGTGGGGATTCGAGGAGTTGATGGAGGTGGCGCGCGCCACCACGCCGCACGCCTTCGACACCGAAATCCTGCTCGCCTTCCGCAAGGCGGGCCAGCCCGACAGCCCGATCGGCCCGCCCTGGCTGGAAGGGGCGATGCGCGATATCACCAGTCTGGGCAGCGGCAGCGTGCTGGTGCTGATCGTAACGGCGGTAATCCTCTATCTCTTGCTTATCCGCAGGCCGGCGACCGCCCTTTTCATCTTCGTGGCGGTGGCCGGTGGTCAGGTGCTGTCGAGCCTGCTGAAAGCCGGCATCGACCGGCCGCGCCCCGAACTCGTCTCGCATCTCGTCAACGAAACGACGCTGTCTTTTCCGAGCGGCCACGCCATGCTGTCGGCGGTGACCTATCTGACGCTCGGCGCGCTGGCAGCGCGCTTCCTGCCGGGACGGACGACGAAGATCTATGTGCTGTCGCTGGCGGTGCTGACGACGCTGCTGGTCGGCATCAGCCGCATCTATCTCGGTGTGCACTGGCCGTCGGATGTGCTGGCCGGCTGGTGCGCCGGCTTCGTCTGGGCGATGCTCTGCTGGCTCACTGCCCGGGCGTGGCAGCGATGGCGCGGGCAGCGCCCGGACGGCGACAGCGAGACTGGAGATTAGATCAGCCGGTTGATCAGCCCGTGCCCGCAACCCGCCAACAGCAAAACCGCCGACAGCAAGGCTGCCGATGTCATCCAGGCCCTGGAAATCTTCAACTGCTCACCCCGGTCGATGCTGAAAAGGGAAGGCTGCGTCGATATCTTCCCGGCAATGACCAGCCTAGCATGCCTGTCTTGATCCCCGCCATCCGGTTTCCCGAGAGGGTACATGTTTCATATATGCATTATGATGGTTGAAACATCATCATGACTGTACTATACGTTGATACCGCAGACTCAGACGGGGGTTTTGGCCGATGATCACTGCCGCGCAGATGCGCGCCGCAAGGGCGCTGGCCGGCATCGATCAAAAGACGCTCGCCGAGCGCGCCGGGGTTTCGCTTCCGACCATCCAACGCATGGAAGCGAGCGACGGTGTGGTCAGGGGCGTGGTCGATACGCTGATGAAGGTCATCCAGGCACTCGACGAGGCCGGGGTGGAATTGATCGGCGAGAACCAGGCCAGCGAGCGCGGTGGCAGGGGCGTGCGCCTCAAGCAGACTGTGCCGCGCTAAGCCTCTCCCGCAACCCGAGTCGGCACACATAAGTCGCGACGCGACCGCCGACGATCCTGCCGACGATCCCGCCGCCTTCACGGAGCGGAAGGCACATTCATGGACCAGAGCCATCCGGCAAGCCACCATCCGGCAAGGCCGACATTTTACGAATTGTTCACGCCGAAACTGGTGACGGTCTGGCGCGAAGGTTACCGCCTGCCGCAGTTCAAGGCCGACTTCATGGCCGGCCTGACCGTCGCCATCGTCGCACTGCCGCTGTCGATGGCGATCGCCATCGCGTCGGGGGTGACGCCGGAGCGCGGCCTGTTCACCGCCATCGTCGGCGGCTTCATCGTCTCGGCGCTTGGCGGCAGCCGTTTCCAGATCGGCGGACCCGCTGGCGCCTTCATCGTGTTGGTGGCGGCAACGGTTCAGCGCGAAGGTGTCGACGGGCTGCTGCTGGCAACGATGATGTCGGGCGTCTTCCTGCTCGCGATCGGCTATCTCCGTCTCGGCACCTACATCAAATTCATCCCCTATCCGGTGACGGTCGGCTTCACCGCCGGCATCTCGATCATCATCTTCTCCGGCCAGATCGTCGAACTGTTCGGGTTGAAGCTTGCAGGCACCGAGCCCGGACCGCTTCTGCCGAAGCTGATGGCAATCGGTGAGGCGGCCGGCACGCTCAACATCTCGGCGACGCTGGTGGCGTTGCTTACCATCGTTACCATTGTCACAGTGAAACGCTGGCGGCCGGGCTGGCCGGGCATGCTGATCGCCGTCGGCCTGGCCTCGCTGGTGGTGGCGCTGCTGGCGCTGCCGGCGGAAACGATCGGCACGCGTTACGGCGGCATTCCGCGCAGCCTGCCGTTTCCGGCACTGCCGGCGCTCAGCCTCGACAAGGCGATCGCCGTGCTGCCTGACGCCATCGCCTTTGCGCTGCTCGGCGCGATCGAATCGCTGCTGTCGGCGGTGGTCGCCGATGGCATGACGGGCCGGCGGCACCGTTCAAATTGCGAACTGGTGGCGCAAGGCTTCGCCAACATCGCCTCGGCGCTGTTCGGCGGCATCTGCACCACCGGTACCATCGCCCGCACCGCCACCAATGTGCGGGCCGGCGCACATGGGCCGATCTCGGGCATGCTGCATTCGCTGTTCCTGCTCGTCTTCATGCTGGTGGCGGCACCGCTGGCCAGCTACATCCCGCTCGCCGCCCTTGCCGGCGTGCTGGCGGTCGTCTGCTGGAACATGTTCGAAAAACAGGCCTTTGCCACCCTGTTGCGCGCTTCGCGCGGCGATGCGCTGGTGCTGATGGCAACCTTCCTGATCGTCGTCTTCCGCGACCTCACCGAAGGCATCGTCGTCGGCTTCGCGCTGGGCTCGATCCTGTTCATCGACCGCATGTCCAAGAGCATTGCGGTCGAGGTCGATCAGCCGCTGGTGCAGGAGGATGTCGCCGACAGCAGCAACGCCTACGATTCCAGCGATGCGACCGACGCCGACACTGTCGTCTACCGCATCTCGGGCGCCTTCTTCTTCGGCGCCGCGTCGACCGTCGGCACCGTGCTCGACCGCATCGCCGACCAGCGCAAGAACTTCATCCTCGACTGTTCGGCCGTGCCGTTCTTCGATTCGACGGCGGCCAATGTCATCGAGGGCGCCGCCCACAAGGCGAAGCGCGCCGGTGTCCGCTTCATCATATCAGGCGCCGCGCCGCAGATACGGCGCATGCTGATCAACCACGGCGTCAAGCGTCCGCTGGTGACCTATGCCGCCTCGATCCGTGATGCGCGGGCACAGCTGAAAGGCAATCCGGACACGGAGTAGCAGCCGGGATTTGCCGGCCGGTGGGCACTCTGTCGGCACCGCGGAGCCGCCGGATCGAGGTCGGTTTGGCGAACCAAATTTGCCTTCGACCGGGTTGCGCTCGATTACCTGTTCAGCCACAGCGCGACCTCCCCGAGATAGCTTTGGATACCCTTGGCTACGCGAAAAATTGTGCCCATGCGGGAGCGGAACCTCATTCGTCGGCTGTTGCTTGGGTGCAAATTCCCGGCCGTCAATGGTGGTCGGATCGCTTATACCGCCCGCACCCATCACCGGCGAGGTCCAATCGGAGTGTTACATGGCAGCATCGGCTGATTGCGGTGGAGGGCTTAGCCGCGAGCACTACATCTCGCGCGCCCTAATCACCTGATGGAGAAGTGCGCAGCAGGCTTCGACATACGCTGTCTGGGCGTCGCTGAGGCATTCGGGAGGTTCGAGGCGCTTGCCACAGTAGGGGCAAATAGCCTTGGCGATTAACCCCGGCGCTGCCACAATGTCAGGACGTTGTGCTCCATTAATTCACGCTCGCGGACGGCGAACTCATCTGTCCACTGAACGAGCTTGGCATCGGCCGGACGAGGTCAAACCCTTCGGGGAACCTTCCCGCGCGGAGATTGAGGGGGAAGTCCTTACCCTCTGCTCCCCTTCAAGTCCCCGTCCCGGAACGGCCTGATCGGGTGGGATCCCGAGCAGGGCCAAGTTTTCTTGAAATCGCAGCGACCGCCAGGTGCTGCAACATTTGTTCGGCTCCTTAATGGTCGCGCAACCATTAGCCGACATTATCAGAAACATTCGTCGCGCAAATAATTGCAGACGCGCCCGCTTGAAAAGCAAGACTCTGTAAAGCCTGACGAGAGGGGAATGACGCATGTCTCAATTCTCATCCGTGCGCGCGAGATTAATCTCGTATTATTTGCTTTCAGTCGCGCTGCTGATTGGAGTCAGTGCGTATGCGCTTGTCCAGATGCTTGCGCTCGATCGACTGACGGAATCGCTTGATCGCAAATGGGTGGTGGGCACCCGCGTTCTTGGAGAGATGGCAGATCTCCTCTCCGAGACCCGTCTGGCTGAAACGCGCCTCGCACTCGCCACGGATCAGGAACAGACCAACCAGGCATTGGCCGCGGCCGATGAGTACATGAAAGCGATTGCCGAACAGAGAGCCGCCTATGGCCTGTTGCACAAGACAGAAGACGAGCTAATCCTCCTGGGAAACTTTGATCGGGATTGGAGCACCTGGGCGGCCGAACATCGCGCATGGATAGCGCTCCCTCATGATAGCAGGCTCACAGTCTCGCCGGCCTTTCAGCTTCGTGCCGATAATCTCTACCGGATCGCTGACGACGCCATTGATGCGCTCATTACCGTCAATTCGGCGGGAGCGGACGAAGCCGGAACGCGTGCCGACAGCATTGTCGATACCGCATACGTGCTTTTCGCTATCGTCGTAGCCTGCGCCCTTGTCTTGGCGATCTGGGTAACATGGGTCATCCACGCCGGGATATCCCGGCCTCTCGCCTCCATCACCAAGGCCCTCTCCGAACTCGCCGCTGGAAATCGCGATGTCGTCATTCCACAAGTCGACAGGCACGATGAGATCGGCAGCATGGCTGTGGCCTTCGAGGTTTTCCGAACCAACGCCGTCGCTCTGGAAGAAGCCCAGGCACTCGCGGAGGCACTGGCCCGCTACGACACGCTCACCGGTCTGGCAAACCGGCGCGTGTTGTCGGATGAGCTAGAAAAGGCCCTCGGCCGCATCGACCGCAGCGAGGGTTCCTTCGCCGTGCTGTTGATCGACCTCGACAGGTTCAAGGCCGTCAACGATATTCACGGGCACGGCGCCGGCGACCTTGTACTGGGTGAAATCACGGCCCGCTTGAAGACGATCGTGCGCAAGCAGGACACGCTTGCCCGCATCGGCGGTGATGAATTTGTTATCATCTGCGAGTTCGACCGCGAGGGGCAGGAACCTACCAAAGCGCCCATTTTCCTGGCGGAGCGTATCATTGCTGCGATTTCCGCTCCGGTCTCCATCGGCGCAAGGACCGTTGGGATCGGCGCGAGCATCGGAATCGCTCTTTGTCCAGCGGACGGACAGGAGGCCGACTCGCTCCTGCATGCGGCCGACGTCGCCATGTATCGGGCAAAGCAGGCCGGCCGCGGAACCTTCCGCTTCTACGAACAGAGCATGGATACGGAGCTGAAGGCACAGGCCGCGCTGGAAGCCGACATTCAGCGCGCAGTGTTAACGGGTGAGATCCAGCCGCACTACCAGCCCTTGATCGAGCTATCCGACGGCCGCTTGCTCGGATTCGAAATCCTCGCGCGTTGGCATCATCCAGAAAAAGGCCTGATCGTGCCCGATGTGTTCATCTCGACTATAGAGCGCCTCGGACTGATGCCGGACTTCACCCTCGGCATGCTACGGCGGGCTTGCCTTGACGCAAAGGCGTGGCCGGCCAATCTCAGGCTCTCGCTCAACGTCTCGCCGCACGAACTGACAGATTTGCTGTTCCCGATACGTCTGCTTGCCGTGCTCTCCGAAACAGGCTTCGCGCCGAATCGGCTCGAGATCGAAATCACGGAAAATGCTCTCGTGACGGATCTGAACACTGCGAAAACGATTCTTGGATCGCTTCAGAATGTCGGAATCAAGATCGCGCTCGATGATTTTGGCACTGGCTATTCCAGCCTCTATCACCTGCGCGAGCTCAAACTCGACAAGATCAAGATCGATCGCAGCTTCATCCAATCGATGAAGGACAATCCAGAAAGTGCGAAGATCGTCTATGGCATCCTCGGCTTGGCAAAGAGCCTTGCCCTACCCACAACTGCGGAAGGGATCGAGGATTCCGAGATCGTGGATCGCCTGAACAAGGCGGGCTGCGAGATCGGGCAGGGCTACCACTTCGGCAAGGCAATGCCCGCAGCCGAGGCCTCGAAATTGGTCAGGAAACCGCGCGGTAAGCCAGAGTTGTCCAAGATCGCCTGACCAAGGACGGCGTGCCTCTCATTGCTTCATCGCGGTGATCGATTGATCGGACTGGCGCGAACAGCTGCTTTCCACCTGCTATGGCGATTTAGAAATATACAATGTCTGGCGTGTGGTTCATGAATGCAATGTGTCTGCCGGTTGAGGGCGTGCTGCCACAACCCGCATGCTATCATGCGCTACATACCGCTGCACTGGTCGCGGGTTGTGGCAGTGCTTCGCTCGAGCCTGCATGTTACCGGCCCAAGCGTATTGCGCACCTGGGCGTTGCGCGCCGGCCGGCTCTCAATCGAGCTTCATGGCCGCCACCTCGCCCTCGTTCATCAGCGGCACATAGAGGATCGACTTCCCATCGGTGCCGATGTCGGCGCTGCCGGGCCTGAAATGCGCCACCGCTTCCGGCGCGCCGCCCACGTGATAGCGGTAGAGCGTGCCGGTCATGTAGGCGGTGGCGTAGATGCTGTCACGAATAGCAATGACGCCATCGAGGTCGGCGAATTTCTGGGCGCCCGGCAAGGGCGCAACCACCTTGTTGGCGATGTCGACCGACAGCAGGCCACCCGGCTCCGCCGTGCTGAAGTCGGGCTTGATGCCCTTGCCCCAGGAGGCGACGATCAGCCTGTTACCATCGGCGAAGACGCCGTTGGGCGAGGCCAGCGCCGCGTCCTTGACGAACAGCTCCGGTCGGTCGCCGTCGATGCGGTAGATGGCGTCGGCCAGCATGTCGGTGACATAGATCTTGCCGGACTGGTCCGAAGTCATGTCGTTCAGGAAGACCGCGTTCGGCACCGCGATGCTGGCGACGAGCTTGCCGCTGGCGAGGTCGACGACGCGGACTTTCGTGATGTCGGCGACATAGAGCTTGCCGCCCGAGATCGCCATGCCCTTGGGCGCGTCCATGCCGCCGGTCCAGTGCCGGGTGACCGTCTTGCCGTCCACGGACAGGACGGAGAGATAACCGTTGCCGTCGGCCTCGCCGGGATTGCCTGATATGTTGGAGACGATGATGCGGTTGTTGGCGGCGTCGAACAAAGCCGATTCCGGTTGCTCGAAGCCGGCGGCGCGCCAGAGTTCGCCGGCCTCGGCGGCAGGCGCGGCCGCGATGCCGATGACGGTGAGCAAGGCCGAGGTGATGAGGGTGTTCATGGCTGGTCTCCTGTGATGACGGCGGGACAGCTATGATTTTCGATACTTTCTGGAAAGGTCGATTACCGCTAGTATCGAAAACCGATACGAAACTGCCAGCGAGAGGCGCATCCGATGAACGGTCTGATCTTCGAGGCGTTGAAGCGGACGCTGAAGTCGAAGGGCGTCACCTATCGCGCGCTTGCCGAACGCATGGGCGTTTCCGAACCGACGGTGAAGCGTATCTTCCACGAGCGCAACTGCAAGCTCGACCGGCTGATGGAAATATGCGCCGCCGCCGGCGTCGAGCTGGAGAACGTGCTCGGCTCGATGAACCGGGGGCCAGGACCGGTCAATCACATCGGGCCGGAGATCGAGCGCAGGCTTGCCGGCCGGCCGGCGCTGCTGTTCGTCTTCGTCATGCTGTCGGAAAAGTTCACGCCGCAAGGCATCATGCGTTCGCAAGGCCTGAGCGAGGCCTCGATGTTCCTCTATCTGCGCGATCTCGAGGAACTCGGTTTGATCGCGCTCGGCCGCGGTCTCTCGGCGAGACTGCTGGTCGAGACGCCGATCCAGTGGAATTTCGAAGGGCCGCTCAGGCCGCTGTTCGAGATGACCAACAAGAATTTCATCGGCTGGGCGATCACCCATATCGACAAGGAAGCAACCTTCGTCAGCTTCTCCCGGCGGATGCGGCCGGAGACGGCGGAGATGGTGCGGCGCGAGGCGCAGGAGCTGGCCGATCGCGCCAAGCTGCTCGCCCATCACGACCAGCACACCACGCCGGAGGACGGGCTGGTCGGCTACAAATGGACGTTTGCCTTTGGTGCGACGCCATTCCCGGCGATCATGCCGATTGGGCCGCACGCGCGAGATGCCGGTGCACGGGTGCCCGACAGCCCCAACGCCCCGACAAAAAGGCGTCGCCCCTTGCCGACTTAGCACCTGCTATTCAGTGGCCTTCGCATCGGCAACCTTGTCGTCCCAGACCATCTGCCGATAGTCGAAACCATATTCCAGCGTCGGCTTGACGATGCGGAAATAGGGCGACAGGTCGAAATCGCGCGGTGTGTAGAGCGAGTGGTGGCGGATGTGCAGGATTTCCTTGCGCGAATAATTCGACTGCGCCGAAGCGCGGCCGGGCGCACGGGTGATCTCGGGCAGGATCGGATAGCGGATCTGGCCATAGGCCTCGGCGATCAGCGTCGAGCAGATCGCCCGTGTCGGATCGCCGGAGCCGAAGGCCAGCATGCGGCGGCGCCAGCGCACCGGCACTGGTGGCGTCGGGAAGAAAAAACGCAGCATGTCGAAAATGTTCTTGAGGTCGTATTTCAGGCCGAGCTTGCCGATCATGAAGGCGACGACCTTGTCGCGGTCCTCCGGCGCCAGCCCGCTCGCCCGGCAGATGCGGGTGTTGTAGGTGCGATAGCGCGACAAGGGCACGGCGACGCAGCCTTCGCCGAGCGTGACCTCGATCAGCCGCCTCCGTTCCGTTCCATCTTCCGGTTCGGCCAAGGCATCGCCAACATAGAAGGCGGCATGCGACCAGGTCGACTGGGTCAGGTACTTGATCGCCGCCGAGATCTTCTGGTTGCCCTCGATCAGCAGGATGTCGCCGGGTTCAAGCGTGCGGCGCAGCGTCTCCGCATCGGAGGGCGTATAGGGCTCGTAGCCGGACGATTCTCCCTGCAGCCGGCCGGCAAGCCAGCGGCCAAGTCGATCCAGAAGCGTGTCGCCGGGCTTGGTCATGCCCCATGGCGATTAGCATAGGCGGGTAATGAGGGCTAGCGCGCGGGTGGAGCGACAGGGTTGCTGATAGGGCGCAGCCCCTCATTCTGCGCGCTTCGCGGCCACCTTCTCTCCGCTAGAGCGTTTCACGTTTTGACGGAAGCGTATCCCGCATTTACGAAGTAGTTCTTGCATTCGGCTGCCTCGATGGTTTCGACGAGGTGGCCGATGTGGCGCCAAGTTTCCTCGACAGTGCGTTTCTGAGCCTGGCGCATCCAGTGTTTGATCTTGGCGAAGGCCTGCTCGATGGGATTGAGATCCGGAGAGTAAGGCGGCAGGTACCAAAGCCTGGCGCCGGCAGCCTTGATCATCTGCCTGATGGCGGCCGACTTATGACTTCCCAGATTGTCCATGACGACGATGTCGCCGGGCTTCAGAACGGTGACGAGCTGCTGCTCGACATAGGCCCGGAAGCATTGGCCGTTGATCGGTCCGTCGAAGACACAAGGTGCTGCGAGCCGATCCCAGCGCAGCGCGCCAAGGAAGGTCAGCGTGCGCCAGTGGCCGTGCGGCGCCAGGCCGCGCAGCCGCTTGCCCTTCGGCCCCCAACCGCGCAGCGGAGCCATGTTGGTCTTGATCCAGGTCTCATCGATGAAGAACCAGGCACTGTGGATCGAGACCCGCCTGCCAGGACCGCCATCGCTGACGCCTGCGGGCAATATCAGCGCGGGCCTGCTCAAGGCCGAACAGTGTTTTTTTTGAACCTCAGGCCCTCGCGGCGCAGGAACATCCAGATCGTATTGTGCGAGACCTTGACCCCGCGCGCTTCCAACTCGTCTTTCAGCCTATGCAAACTCAGCTCAGAGGTCTGATTGATCCGCTCCACGATGAAGGCCCGATGCGGCTCAAGAATGCGCTTGCGATGTCCGCCCATCTTGCCCGGCGCCACCGAGCCGGTCGCTCGATAGCGCTGCGACCACTTCACGACAGAGGAAACTGCAACGCCAAAGCGCGATGCCACGGTACGGCAATTCTCGCCTGCGCCAACTGCTTCAACAACACGCTCACGAAGATCGTTTGAAAGCGCTCGCGTCATTAGATGCTGGCCTCCAACCCAGCCTGCATCTTGAATCACAAACAGCCTGATTTGGGAATCCTACGATTCTCTCAAAGTAGGAAACGCTCTAGAGGAATGAAGCCGGTGAACGCGCGCCTTTCCTCTCCCCCTTGCGGGCAGGGGAATCGCATATGGCGATTTTGAGCTTGAAGTTGGTTTGAGAAGGGATTCTTTGGGAAGGCAGTCCACTGAGGAGTGACTGCCATTTCTAGCCTTGAGAGCTATTTCGGCGCGGTCCCTGATCCGCGCGCGGCCAACGCCACGCACCGGCTTGGCGACCTGATCGTGATGATGATCGCTGCGAGCCTGTGTGGCGCGACCAGCGCAACGGAGTTTTCGTTGTTCGCGCAAGAGCGCAAACAGGCGCTGTCGCGCTTGATCGACTATGAGGAGGCGCCCAGCCACGACACCTTCTCGCGGCTGTTGCGCCTGCTCGATCCGGAGGCCTTCGGACGTGCGTTCGCCGCCTTTGCCGCGGGCTTTGCCCAGGCACGCCAGGGTGTGGTCGCACTTGATGGCAAGGCGCTGCGACGGGCCTATGAGAAAGGCCTTGCGGCCAGCCCGCCCCTGACGGTGTCAGCCTTTGCCAGCCAGACGCGGCTGTGTTTGGCGGCGGCCTCGCCCGGCGATGGAGACAATGAGGTCGAGGCTGCCCTCAAGGTCGTCGAACTCATTGATCTTACTGGTCGATTGGTCACGGCCGATGCGCTTCATTGCCACACGCGCATGGCCAAGGCCATCATTCAGCGCGGCGGCGACTATCTGCTCACGCTCAAGGGAAACCGCCGGCATTGGTTGGCTCGGGCCAAACAACAACTGGCCCAGACCACTCCCGCCGTCACTGAGCGGACCGAGACCAGCCATGGCCGCAACGAATGGCGGCAGGCAGAAGTCGTGGCGGCGCCCGACCCGCTGATGCCTGGGCACAAGGCCTTCATCCGCATCACCAGCCGGCGCGATCAGGCCAAGCCGCTGACGCGCCTGTTCATGGCCTCAACGCTGCTGTCCCCGCAGCAGGCGATCGATCTCACCAGAGCCCATTGGCAGATCGAGAACGGGCTGCATTGGATGCTCGACGTTCATCTGCGCGAGGACCTCAGCCGTGCCCGCAAGGACAACGCCCTTGCCAACACCGCGCTCCTAAACCGCATCGCCAGAAATATCCTTCAGGCCGCCGACATCGACAAAGTCCCCATCAGCCACCGTATCAAAAAATGCGCGTGGAATGACGACTATCTCATCCAGGCCATCACTCATATGCGATAGCCCTGCCCTCCGGAGGGAGAGGAAAGGCGCCAAGTCAGCCTACGATGCCGTTTGCCTCTTCCGGCGACGCAGCCAGATCGTCGCGCGCCTTGCGGGCCAGTTTGCGTGTCGAGCGTTTGGGACTGTCGCCGAACAGCTCGGCCGCCTCGGCAAGACAGCTCTTCTTCAGCTGCTTCTCCGACCGTTTCAGCAGCTTGCCCAGAAGCTTCGTGTCTTCGGGCGGCCCGAGCGGACGGTCATCGGCCTCGAGCAGATCGCGCATCACCAGCACATCGTGCAGGTCGCCCAGCCGCTCGCCCAGTTCGTCGACCGCCTTGCGCCTTGCCTTGATCGGCGTCGGCCACAGCCTGCCGAGCAGCGACAGATGCATGCCGTGGGTCTTGGCCGCCTTGCGCAGGTCGTGAAAATCATTGGCGACGCCGCGCGATCCGGCCTTGTCCAGCGCCTTCCTGGCCCGGCGCAAGGTGATGCGGGCGCCTTCGGCAAGGACGTCTGCCGCCTGCTCCGGCTGATCGGGCAAGGCAAGGCTTTCGATCCGCTTGAGGCCTTCTTCGCAAGCGGCGGTCGCAGCACCGATCGCCGCTTCGAGCCCGCTGCCCTCATGCATTTCATGCTGGCGCGCGATCAGCCTGTCGCGCGCAGCAGTTAGCCGGCCGTCGGCGCTCTCCTTGGGAAAGCTTGCCGCCAGCCGGTCGATGGTCTCGATCAGTGCCGTCGCCTCGCGCGGACCGGCAAGCAGGGCCGCCACATTGCGATAGCACTGGTTTTCGGTCTCACAGAATGTTTCGTCACCGGAACGAACCAGGCGCAACAAGGCACGAGCGTTCTTCAGCCGCTTGCGGCATTTGTGCAGTGCCTGTTCCGGCCGGCTGCGCGCGGCATCAAGATGGGCCAATGCCTTGCCGATTTCCTCGGCAAGGATACGCCTGACCTCGCCGGTCAGCGGCAGGCGCGGATCGATGCGAAAGCTCATGCGGCGATCTCCGGTGTCCCCCCGAGGGCGAGCGACGCGTTGTAGAATTTCTGCTCGCCGGTGACTTCACGGCCGAGCCAGTCAGGCAGCATTTCGTCCGGAACGTCCTCCGGCGTCTCAAGTTCGGCGACCACAAGTCCCGCAAGCGGTCCGCCAAAGACATCGACTTCATAGAGATAGCCGCGGTGCCTAACATGGTGACGTGTCTTCTCGATGACACGTCCAATGGCGAAGCCCATCATCTCCACCGCCTCCGGCAGCGGGATCGGATATTCGAATTCGTCGCGCTCGCGCGCCTTGCTGCCGAACTTGAGCGTCAGCTTGGCGGAAGTGCCATCGCTGATGCGGATGCGCACCGTGCGCCCGGGACCGGCGGCGAGATAGAACTGGAGGATGCGGATATCCGCCTCGGCCAGATCCCGCCACGCGGGACTGGAGACCAGGAATTTGCGTTCGACTTCCTTGCCCATGGCCGCGCACTAAAGCGGTTGCCGCCGCCCATGGCAAGACGGTGACGTACACAGATTGGCGTTCACGAATTGACTTTAATCAATCGATTGATTAAATACCTGGTATGATCAAGCAGCCTGACGCCAAAATCCTTCGCCGCGAAGCATCTCCCGCCGAGATGACGCGTGCCGCCCTCGTCCGGGCGGCGCTGAAACTGTTTGGGCGGCAGGGTTTCGACGGCACCTCGACGCGCGAGATCGCTGCCGAGGCGCAAGCCAATATCGGCTCGATCGCCTATCATTTCGGCGGCAAGGAGGGCCTTCGCGCCGCTGCCGCCGACTTTATCGTCGAGACCATCCAGACGGTCGCCGGTCAGGCGCTCGGCAATGCGCAGGCGCCCATGCCGGGTGGTCCGGAGGCGGCGCAAGCACAACTCTTCGCGGCGCTGGAGCGGATGGTCGGCTTCGTCGTGGCCAGCCCGCAGGCCGGCGAGATCGTGCAGTTCGTGTTGCGCGAGCTTTCGCATCCGACGGCAGCCCTCGATCGCATCTATGACGGCGTCTTCGAGCCGACGCACCGCCGGCTGTGCCAGCTCTGGGAACAGGCGACCGGCGAGCCGGCCGAAAGCGAGGCCACAAGGCTGACCGTGTTCACGCTAATCGGCCAGGTCATCTATTTCCGCATCGGCCGCGAGGCGGTGATGCGCCGCATGGGCTGGCACGACATCGGCGCCGCCGAGGCCGCCAAGGTGGTGGCGGCCACGTCGGGCAATCTCAAGGCCATATTGGCTTCCAGAAAAGGGGCAGGGATGAAGGGGCAAAGACCATGAGCTTTCTGTGTTCGCTGCCACTCGCCGCGCAGCTTTTCAGCGCCTGTGCCCCGGCAGCCCCGCTGGCCGTCGGCTATGTCGAAGGCGACTATGTGCTGCTGGCGCCGATCGAGGTGGCGCAGGTCGAGACCGTCATGGTCAAACGTGGAGACCGTGTGGTGCCCGGCACGACCGTGGTGACGCTGGAAAGTGCCGATGCAAAAATCGCGGTGGCGCAGGCCGAGGCCGGCCTTGCCCAGGCGCAGGCGCAATTGGCCGACCTGCAGATCGGCAAACGGCCGGAAGAGATCGCCGTGCTGAAGGCCGAGGTCGACATGGCCAGCGCCCAGGCCGCCGACGCCAAGCGCAAATTCGACCGCGCCGCCGATCTGTTCAAACGCGGCGCCGGCACGCAGGCCGATTTCGACACCGCGTCGGCCACATTGGAAACGGCCAACGCGCAGGTCGGCCAGGCCACCGCCAATCTCGCCGTCGGTGGCCTGCCGGCGCGTCCGGAGACCATCAAGGCGGCCGACAATCAGGTCAAGCAGGCGCAGGCGACGCTGGAGCAGGCGCAGTGGCGGCTGTCGAAGCGCGTGCTGGCAGCCCCTTCGCCCGGCCGCGTCAACGACGTCATCCGCAATCCGGGCGACACCGCCGGCCCGACCGCGCCGGTCATTTCGATCCTGCCCGACGGCGCGGTGAAGCTCAGCGTCTACATCCCGGAGAGCGCCTTCGCCTCGGTCAAGGTCGGCACCTTGCTCGGCGTCCATTGCGACGGCTGCGGCCCGGATGTGAAGGCACGCGTCAGCTACGTCTCGCCAGATCCCGAGTTCACCCCGCCGGTGATCTATTCGCTCGAGAACCGGCAGAAGCTGGTCTACCTGGTCGAGGCACGGCCGGAGGGCGATGCCGGCCCGCTGCAGCCGGGCCAGATCGTCGATGTCGATCTCGCGGACGGCGCAAAATGAACGCCATCGATGTCCATGGTCTGGTCAAGCGTTTTGGCGAAAAGACCGTCGTCGACCATGTGACGATGACGGTCGCCGAAGGCGAGATCGTCGGCTTCCTCGGACCCAACGGTTCGGGCAAGACCACCACCATCCGCATCATGTGCGGCTTGCTGACGCCCGACGAAGGCGAAGGCACGGTGCTCGGCTTCAACATCCGCACCGACAGCCTGCGCATCAAGCGCGAAGTCGGCTACATGACGCAGAAATTCTCGTTCTACGAGGATCTGACGATCGGCGAGAATCTCGAATTCGTGGCGCGGCTCTACCGGCTGAAGCCGGTTGAAGAATATGTCGCCGGGACGCTTGAAGACCTTGGCCTGACCACGCGCCGCAACCAATTGGCCGGCACCTTGTCGGGCGGCTGGAAGCAGCGGCTGGCGCTGGCCGCCTGCATCATGCACAAGCCGAAATTGCTGCTGCTCGACGAGCCGACGGCCGGCGTCGATCCGAAGGCGCGGCGCGAGTTCTGGGACGAGATCCATCGCCTCGCCAGCGGCGGGCTGACCGTGCTGGTCTCCACCCACTACATGGACGAGGCCGAGCGCTGTCACCGCATCAGCTATATCTCCTACGGCAAGATGCTGGCCACCGGCACCGTCGCCGAAGTGGTCAGGAATGCCGGGCTGACCACCTTCGTCCTGCAGGGCCCGCGCCTCGACCAGGTCGCCGAAGCGCTTCAGGGCCGCCCCGGCGTCGACCAGGTGGCGCCGTTCGGCGCGACGCTGCATGTCGTCGGCTCCGACAAGAAGAAGCTCGAAGCCGCACTCGCCGATGTCGAGAGAGAGCACAAGGGCGTGAAAGTTTCGCCGGGCGAAACCAGCCTGGAAGATGTCTTCATCCAGTTCATGTCCGGCTCGAAGGACAACATGGCATGAACAGCGTCTTTTCCTTCGCCCGGCTTGGCGCGCTGCTGATCAAGGAATTCATCCAGATGCGGCGCGACCGCATCACCTTCGCCATGATGCTGGGCGTGCCACTGATACAGCTTGTTCTGTTCGGCTACGCCATCAACAACGACCCGAAGAGCCTGCCTGCAGCACTCGTGGCGACGAGCAACGATCCCTACACGCGTGCCATTGTCGCGGCGCTGCAGACCACCGGCTACTATCGTTTCGACCATGTCGCGCAAAGTGCTGCCGAGGCGGAGTTCCTGATATCGCGCGGCGACGTCGCCTTCGTCGTCACCATCCCCGCCGATTTCGCCAAGAGGGTGGAGAGCGGCAACAACCCGCAGATCCTTATCGAGGCCGACGCCACCGACCCGGCGGTGGCCAGCGGCGCCATCTCGACGCTCGGCACCGTCGCTAGCCAGGCGCTGCTGAGGGCGCAAGGCACGCAGGAAGCCGCCGCCGAGGCCGCCAAGGGTCAGCTCGATGTCGTCGTACACCGGCGCTACAATCCCGAAGGCATCTCGCAATACAACATCGTGCCCGGCCTGCTCGGCGTCATCCTGCAGATGACCATGGTGATGATGACTTCGATCGCGCTGACGCGCGAGACCGAGCGCGGCACGATGGAGAACCTGCTGGCGATGCCGTCCAGCCCGCTCGAGATCATGCTCGGCAAGGTGCTGCCCTATCTGGCGGTCGGCGGCGTGCAGGTGGTGGTGGTGCTGGCGGCGGCCAAGCTTCTGTTCGCCATACCCTTCACCGGATCGATGTCGCTGCTGTTGACCGCCGTGCTGATCTTCGTGCTGGCGCTGGTGCTGCTCGGCTATACGATTTCGACCGTCGCCCGCACGCAGATGCAGGCCCTCCAGCTCACCTTCTTCTTCTTCCTGCCGTCGATCATGCTGTCGGGTTTCATGTTTCCCTATCGGGGCATGCCGGACTGGGCGCAGACCTTCGGCGAGATCTTCCCGCTGACGCATTTCCTGCGCATCACCCGCGCGGTGATGCTGAAGGGCGCCGAACTGCCGGCGGTGGCAACGGAGATCGGCTGGCTGGTGGTGTTCGTGGCGTTGTTTGCCGGCATCGCATTGGTGCGGTTCAGGCGGACGCTCGACTAGCTCTCACGGGTTGAGTGATCTCGTACCGCTAACGAACGGACTTCCTCGGACATAGAAGCGTAGCGGGCGATCCGCGTCCTTCGTAATGCCGATCCGGATGCCCTGCCCGATGTCACCGGCCTGTTGATCATCAATTGCCAGCCATAGCGAGCCTTCCCGGCAAAGATCCAGCCCGTCGAGCGAACGGTCGATCCGCAGTGCCTGGGAAAGCCGTCCCGGCCCTCGCGCCAGGTCGCGCAGGGGCTCGACGCCTCGGTTCTGCCGCATGATCGCGATGCCTTCGAGCGGTTCGAGCGCCCTGATCAGCACACCGGTTCCAATCCCCGGCATCTCGCTCGAAACGTTGAGCATGTAGGAGATGCCGTAGGCGAGATAGACATAGGCGTGCCCAGGCTCGAGAAACAGCGAACGGTTGCGTGGAGTCATTCCCCGGTAGCCGTGCCCGGCGGCGTCGCCGACCACATAGGCCTCGGTCTCGACGATGCGGCCGCTGGCGATGCCTTCAGGCAGCTCCCGCACCACGATCTTGCCAATGAGGTAGCGGGCAAGGGATGCCGTATCATCAGGCAGTTCCGAGCGCACGAGCGGGCGGCGGATGGTCATGCTCCGCGCGGCCAGGCTTCACGGCATCCGCTCGACCCATTGCGCGCGCGAAAGTCCCGGCTCGAACGGATCTGCGAAATACTGGGTCTCGCGGGCCACCTTGCCATCGAGGAACTCCATGATGCTCACGGTGTAGGACGGCCGCCCGTCATAGGCGAGGACAAATTCAGTAACCCAGAGATCGCCCCCGCCAATGATCCGCCGCACTGTGAAGCGTTTGCGGTTCGGCTGTGCGGCGCGCGACAACTGGATGTTTCGCCGCCCGCTTATGCGCTCGCCCGACTGCGGATAGTCGAGCACCGCGTCCTCGCGGTAAATCTCGTGTTCCGCCTCGAAGTCGCTGGCATCGGAGGCGGCCCAGTGGCGATCCAGAGCCGCTCTTGTCTCCTGGTCTCCCATGCCGGATCTCCTCGGACATCGACCGCGTGATCGGACCTTTCGCTACCCTACGCCGCCATGATCTCGGCATAGGTGCCGAAATCGACATTGCCGCCGGACAGCACCACGGCCACGCACTTGCCGGACAGTTCGATCTCGCCCGATGACAGTGCCGCCAGCGCCACGCAGCCGCCGGGCTCGACCACCAGCTTGAGATAGGCCATGGCGTCGCGCATCGCCTGTGCCGTCGCCTTGTCGGAGACGGCGATGCCGCCGGCAAGGTTCCGGCGGTTGATCTCGAAGGTGATCAGGCCGGGCTCGGCGGTCAGGATCGCGTCGCAGATCGAAGCGTGGCCGGGCTCGTTCGAAACCCTGGCGCCGGCGGCCAGCGAACGGCGGGTGTCGTCGAAATGTTCGGGCTCCACTGCCCAGACCGCGGTCCCGGGCGAGGCGTCCTTGACCGCAACCGAGATGCCGCTGGTCAGGCCGCCGCCGCCGCAGGGAATGACGACCGCGTCGAGGCTGACGCCAAGCGCTTTTGCCTGGCGCATCAATTCGAGGCCGATTGTGCCCTGGCCAGCGATGATGGCCGGGTCGTCGAAGGGCGGCACCAGCACCATGCCTCTCTCGATGTAAGGGCCAACCACGGTCATGCGGTCGTCGCGAAAGCGGTCGAACGGCACCACTTCCGCGCCCATCTTGCGGACATTGGCGATCTTCATCGCCGGGGCGTCGGCCGGCATGGCGATGACCGCCTTGACGCCGAACATCGCCGCCGACGCCGCGACGCCCTGCGCATGATTGCCCGACGAGAAGGCAACGACGCCACGGCTGCGCTCCTCTTCACTCAGAGACGACAGCTTGTTGTAGGCGCCACGGAATTTGAACGAGCCGGTGCGCTGCAGCGTTTCCGGCTTGAACAGGATGCGGGCGCCGAAGCGCTTGTTCAGCTCCTGCGATTCGATCAAGGGGGTTTCGACGATCAGGCCGGAGAGACGCGCGGCGGCGGCGTGGATGTCGGCAATGCCGGGAGGGGTGGTCATGGCGGGTCCTGTGGAAACATGTTGCCCTTCATGATGCCCGCAAAGGGAGGTGGCGCACCATGGGAAAAATGTGACCGTTACAAAGTTTGGCGAGTCATGATCGGCGTCTGCGCCGCCCCTCACCTGCCTGCCGGCATCCTCTCCCCGTATAGTGACGGGGAGAAATGCCCGGCAGGGCAATGAGGGGCGGCGCCGAGATCAGCAAATTGGCCACCCAATTCTAGCCAAGCAACGTCCTCTGCCTCTTGCTCCCACCCAGCTTGCGCCAGTTGTTGAACCGGTGGCTGGCGGCGGCAAAGGAGATCTTCATCTGCTGGGCGACCGAATAGCGCGACTTGCCCTCGTCGAACATGCGGTAGCAGCACTCGACGCCTTCCTCGGTCAGTTTGCCGTCCGGGGCCTTGTTGTGCGGATTGGCGGGGTCGAATTTCTCGACCTGCTGCTCGACCAGGCCTTTCAGGCGCTGCAAGTCGGCCTCGATGCTGGCGATGAGATCGAGAACGGGCTTTGGGTCATAGGGATGCGGAGGCTGTTTTGCCGTCATCTGCTGGCTCCTTGTCTTGGCTTGGTCCAGCTATATAGGTGAACCTTCACTGATAATGAAGACCTTGCCGCCTACGTGGGTTCAACATTTCTTGACCGCGACCCAAGCACGCAATTGACCAAGGCCGACTCAAACCCTAGTTTAGAACTATTCTAAACTAGGGTGAATTCCTCATGCTTTCCCGCGTCTTCGGCTTCGGCCGCCGTCCCTTCGAATCGCTCACCGAACAGGAAATACTGGCGCTGGCCATTTCGTCCGAGGAGGATGACGGACGCATCTACCGGGCCTATGCCGACGGGCTGGCGGACACCTTTCCGCAATCGGCAAAAGTGTTCGAGGAGATGGCCGAGGAAGAGGATGGCCATCGCGATGCGCTGATCGAGCTTTTCCGCAATCGGTTCGGCGAACGCATCCCGCTGATCCGGCGCGAACATGTGAAGGGTTATTACGAGCGCAAGCCAGACTGGCTGGTGAGACCGCTCGGCATCGAGCACGTGCGCAGCCAGGCCGAGGCGATGGAGCGGCAGGCCTATCTGTTCTATGTCGAGGCGGCCAAGCGCACCACGGATGTCTCGACCAGAAAACTGCTCGACGATCTGGCGCTGGCCGAACAGGGGCACGAAACGCTGGCGCAACGCCTGGAGCAGAAGCACGTGCCGGGCGAAGTGAAGGACGAAGAGGCCGCTGCCGAGCAGCGCCAGTTCATCCTCACCTATGTGCAGCCGGGGCTTGCCGGATTGATGGACGGATCGGTGTCGACGCTGGCGCCGATCTTCGCCGCGGCGTTTGCCACGCATGACACCTGGCAGACCTTTCTGGTCGGGCTTGCCGCCTCGATCGGCGCCGGCATCTCGATGGGCTTCACCGAAGTGGCTTCCGACGACGGCAAGCTGTCGGGCCGTGGTTCGCCGATAAAACGCGGCATCACCACCGGCGTCATGACGTCGGCGGGCGGCCTTGGCCACGCATTGCCCTATCTCATCCCGCATTTCTGGACTGCGACAGCAGTCGCCGCGGTCGTGGTTTTCTTCGAATTGTGGGCGATTGCCTTCGTCCAGAACCGCTACATGCAGACGCCCTTCCTGCGTGCAGCCTTCCAGGTGGTGCTTGGCGGCGCCCTGGTGTTCGCGGCCGGTGTGCTGATCGGGAATGCGTAGCTCCTCTTCCTTCCCCCACAAGGGGGAAGGAAGAGGAGCTACCCGTTCACCGCCCGGCTATCCCCAGGCGCCTCGGCCCTTTCGGTCAGCCCATAATCACGCACGACATGGGCGATGCGCAGTCGGTAGCCGGCAAAGATACCGTCGCGGCCGGCCTTTTGCGCTTGCCGGTGTTCCTCGGTGTTGCGCCAGGCCTTCACCGCCTCCTCGTCGCGCCAGAACGACAGGGACAGGATGCGGTTAGGCTCGACCAGGCTCTGGAAGCGTTCGATGGAGACAAAGCCGTCGATACCGTCGAGCAGCGGACGCAAGTCGGCGGCGATGCTCAGATAGGCGTCGCGCCTGCCCGCCGCCGGCTCGACCTCGAAAATGACGGCAATCACGGCAGCGCCAGTTTCGCGTGCGGGCCCGAGACGTGTTTCAGGAACATGCGGTCCTCCTTCAGGATGAATCTCTCGCGGCGGGCGAATTCGTAGTTTGCCTTGCCGGCGGGATCGGCGGCAAGCCGGGCGCGATAGGCTTCATAGGCGGCCAGGCTGTCGATGTTGTAGGCGGCGTAGGCGGTCGTCGCCGAGCCCTCATGCGGCGCGTAGTAGCCGATCAGATCGGCACCGCAGCGCGGGATGGCCTGTCCCCAGTTGCGGGCGTACTCCTCGAAGGCAGCCTTGCCGAACGGGTCGATCTTATAGCGGATGAAGCAGGTGATGGTCATTGTGGTCTCCTTGGGTTTCCGCGTCGATAGTTCGAGCGGCGTCGAAACGTCGTGCCGCCCGGTCTGCTAGGGCTGCCAGAAGGATTTCGCGCATTCGCGGCGCACGTCTTCGGGCGTCAGGCCAAGGTCGCGCAGCAGGTGGTCGTCGATCTCGGCAAGGTCGAGACGTTGCAAATGGCGGTCATACCATTGGGCCAGGAGCCGCGAGCGAAGCCAGCTGACGAACGGGAACGATTGACGGCTGGCGAGCGGTGCCGAGGGGAAAGCGGTTCGTGCGGTCATCGTCGTCTCCTTGATCTGATCGGAGAATAGTGGTTATCTGACAAGAATGCTTCGATGAGGAACGAACTATGCGTGAAGGCCCTGACATCGCCCGCATCGCCAGCCTGGTCGGCGACCCGGCACGGGCAAACATGCTGAATGCCCTGATGGGCGGCACGGCGCTGACGGCGAGCGAACTGGCGCTCGAGGCCGGCGTCTCGCTGCCGACCGCCAGCTCGCATCTGGGCAAATTGATGGAGGGCGGGCTGCTCACGGTGGCGAGCCAGGGCCGCCATCGCTACTACGGCCTCGCCGGGCCGCAGGTGGCGGGCATGATCGAAGCCATCACCGGTGTCGCGGAAGCCGTCGGTCCAAAGCGCGTGCGGCCGGGCCCTCGCGACGGGGCGATGCGCGTGGCGCGTGTCTGCTATGATCATCTCGCCGGTGAGCAGGCGGTGGCGATGCTGGATCGCCTCGTTGCCAAAAACGTGTTGGTCCGCGACGACAAGGAGATCAGGCTCGGGCCATCGGCGGCTTCGCATTTCGCGGCCATCGGCATCGATGTCTACACCAAGCCGCGGCGGCCAGTGTGCCGCGCCTGCCTCGACTGGAGCGTGCGCCGCTCGCACCTCGCCGGCACGCTGGGCGCCGCCATCCTCGACAAGATCCTTGCCGAGAAATGGGCGCGCCGCGAAAAGGACAGCCGCGCGGTCATTTTCTCGCCGCCGGGCAAGCAGGCGTTTGAAAGGGTGTTTTTGAGCTGACGATTCAGCGGGACGTTACTCCGGCAGTCGTTGGCGGGACAGCACCCCCCTCTGGCCTGCCGGCCATCTCCCCCGCAAGGAGGGAGATTAGGCGCTCCTCCATTTTCGCCAATCTCCAACGTTGCAGGAATGAGCGATACTTCGAAACAGCCGATCTCCCCCCTTGCGGGGGAGATGTCCGGCAGGACAGAGGGGGGTGTGACAGAACGCTACGTTCACCATTCTGCGCAAGCCGCATCGCTTCCGCCGTTCGGCTCACCCCCGCTTCAGCACCTTGCCCCGCCCGAAAAAATCCGCCCACGGATCGGCTTGCGCGAGCTGCTTCAGCGTCGTCTTGTCGCCGATCGGAAAGGCGTTCGGCGCCAGCCCAGCCTCGATCTCGGCCCAGGTCACCGGCATCGACACGGTGGCGCCCTTCTTGGCGCGCGACGAATAGGGCGCGACCGTCGTCGAGCCCCTGCCATTGCGCAGATAGTCGACGAAGATCTTTCCTGTGCGCGCCTTCTTCGACAGCGTTGCCGTGTAGCGGTCCGGGGCGCCCTGTTCGAGCGCCTTGGCGAAATCATGGGCGAAGGTCTTCACCGCGTCCCAATCCGCCGATGGCTTCAGCGGCACCAGCACATGATAGCCCTTGCCGCCCGACGTCTTGACAAAGTTGGGCAGCGACAGCTCGTCGAGCTTGCCTCTGATATCGAGCGCCGCCTCGCGCACCGCCTTCACGTCGACGCCTTCATCGGGGTCGAGGTCGAAGATGATCTGGTCCGGCTGTTCAAGCTTCTCGACGGTACAGCCCCAGATGTGGATCTCGACCACGCCGTACTGGACCAGTGCCGCAACGCCGTCGAAATCCCTGATGAACAGGATCTCCTCGCTATCGTTTGGGTCCTTCATGCGGGCGATCTTGTCGCTCATGCCGGCGGAGGCGTGCTTCTGGAAGAAGCGCGGGCCGCCGACGCCGTCCGGCGCGCGCACCAGGCTGAGCGGCCGGTTGACGACGAACTGTTCCATGCGTGGCCACACCGACGCGTAGTGGTCGAGCAGGCCCTGCTTGGATATTTTTTCGTCCGGCCACAGCAGCTTGTCGGGGTGGGAAAGTTTCACCGTGGTCGTCATCGACCCGGCAGGTTTGGCGATGCTGCTGGCCGCTGGCTTCGCCTTGCCTGTCGCTGCCGTCGACGCTTTGGGCTTTTCCTGCACGACTTCCTCCGCCGGCTTGTCCTCGCGCAATCCCTGGAACGAGGCGTGGCGTATTATACGGTCCGACGTCCAGCTGCGAAACTCCACTTCGCCGACAAGTTCCGGCTTGACCCAGACCACGCCCTTGCCCTTCGGCACGGCGGCAGCGAACGGCGACGACTTTGCCTTCAGCGCATCGAGCTTCGTCTTCAAATCGGTTGCGCCCTTGGCGGAGAAACCGGTGCCGACACGCCCGGCATAATGCAGCTTGCCGCCCTCATGATAGCCGACCAGCAGCGAGCGCAGTCCGCGCCCGGTCTTCTCCGACGGCAGATAGCCGCCGATGACGAATTCCTGCCGCGCCGTGCATTTCGATTTCACCCAGGTTGGGCCGCGGCCGCTGCGATAGGGTGCATCGGCGCGTTTTGAGACGACGCCTTCCAGGCCCATGCGGCAGGCATGCTCCAGCATGATCTTGCCGGGTTCGGAAAAATGGTCGCTGAAACGGACGGCCGCATTCTCCGGCTGTTTGCCGAGCAAGTCTTGCAAGGCCTGCTTGCGCTCGACCAATGGCTCGCGGCGCAGATCCTTCCCGTCGAGGTGCATCAGGTCGAAGACGTAATAGATGAAGCGGTTGGTTCGATTGGCAGACAGATCCTGCTGCAGCAGCGAGAAGGACGAAACGCCGCTGTCGGCCAGCACGACGATCTCGCCGTCGATGATGGCGTCGCTGCATTTCAGTCCGGCCAGTTCCGCCATGATCTCGCCGCCGAATTTCTCCGTCCAGTCGAGGCCGGTGCGGGTCAGCAGCCGCACCTCGGTCCCGGCGATCTGCGCCTGCATGCGATAGCCGTCGAACTTCACCTCGTGCAGCCAGTCCTTGCCAGGCGGAGCATCGCGCTCCAGCGTGGCGAGCTGAGGCTCGACAAAGTCGAGGCGCTTGCCGGCCTTCGCCTTGGCGGCCGCCGGCTTGTTGGAATGCCAGACCTTTGGCTTCTCGCCCTTGGCGGCCTTGCCTTCGCCGACCTCCTCGATCGTCAGGCCCGACTTCACCGATTCCGGCGCTTCCTTGAGAATGTCCTCGCCGGGGCGTGCCGCGGCATCGTCCGACTTGATCAGCAGCCAGTTGTCGCGTTTTTCACCCGCGCGCGGCTTCAGCCTGACCAGATGCCAGAGACCGTGCAGCTTGTGGCCTTTGAGCTCGAAGCTGATATGGCCTTTTTTCATCGCCTTGGCGGGATCGATCTCGGGTGTCCAGGTGCCCTCGTCCCAGACGATGACCGAGCCGCCGCCATATTCGCCCTTGGGGATGGTGCCTTCGAACGGCGCATAGTCGATCGGGTGGTCCTCGACATGCACGGCCAGCCGCTTCTCATGCGGGTCGAGGCTCGGGCCGCGCGTCACCGCCCAGCTCCACAGCACACCGTCATGCTCAAGCCGCAGGTCGTAATGCAACCGCGTCGCCGCATGCTTGTGGATGACGAAGATACCGCCGGCCGTGGCCTTCCTGTCGCGAGAAACCTTGCCGGAGGGCTCGGCGGTCTTCTTGAAATCGCGCTTGGCGTGATATTGTTCGAGGCTGGCCATCCCTGATGTCCTCAGGCCGATTTGCGCTTGGGCGCGGCGGCTTTCGGCTTGGCGCTTCGGGCTTTCGCCGATGAAGCCTTCGTTGAGCCGCTATCCGACGACAGGCTCTTCTTCAGCGCATCGAACAGATTGACGACGTTGGAAGGCTTGGGCGCCGACTTGGCCGTAGGCGCCTTCTTGCCGGCCTTTTTGGCACGGATCAGCTCCAGCAGTGCATCCTCGTATTTGTCATCGAACTTCGAGGGGTCGAACTTGGCCTTCTTCTTGTCGATGATCAGTTCGGCCAGATCGGTCATCTCCTGGTCGGTCTTCACCGCCTTGATGTCGCCGAACACCGTGTCCGGCTGGCGCACCGTGTTGTCGTAGCGCAGCGTCGTCAGCACCATGCCTTTGCCCAGCGGCTCGATGACCACCGGGCGCTCGCGATTGTAGAGCACGATGCGGGCCAGCCCGGCCATCTTCTTGCCCGCCATCGCATCGCGGATGACGGCGAACGCCTCCTCCGACACCTTGTCGGCCGGCGCGACATAATAGGGCGTGTCGAGGTAGATCTGCTGAATCGAGGCTTTGTCGACGAACCCGTCGAGCGCCATGGTATGCGAGGATTCGATCTGCACCGCCTCGATCTCGTCTTCCTCGATATGGACGAAATCGCCGTCGCTGACTTCGTAGCCCTTGATCTGGTCGTCGTCGCCGAGCGGCTTGCCGGTTTCGGAATCGACATAGATGCGCTTCACCGTGTTGCCGGTCTTGCGGTTCAGCACCCGGAACGAGACCTTCTCGGTTTGGGTGACGACATTGGTCAGCTCGACGGCGCAGGTGACCAGCGACAGTTTCAGATAGCCCTTCCAGGCTGGACGCGGCGCCATGACATCTTCCCTTCCAGAACCCGATGAAGGTGAGAACGGACAGAGCCCGCTCCAGTTCCGCGCTCACGCACCGATCTGGATGCAAGGCGCGCCCGGGGCGTTCTGGCCGCCGGCACGGAAATTTCTCGGAGGCGGTCAAAGTTGAAACAGAACCGCACGCAGGCGACATTCAAACGAAACATATGTGATGGAAAAGTCACATTGGGCGGAATGCCGACCAACTGCACGGAAAGACCCCGAATCAGCCGCATTCCGGCCACGAAGCGAGGCATTTTCGACCAGATATTAACATCACGTTCACCGACTATTCACGCCTCGACGCTATGATGACCGCAATTCGGAAGGGACATCCGAAAATCGGGACAGGGACAAGGGTAATGAACTTCCTCGCGCACCTCATCGGCTATGCCGCCGCCATCCGCGAATTCGTCGCGCCGACCTATCGGCCCGAGCGCTATTACATGCGCGGCCCCGGCCCGGCTTGCGCCCGTCGCGGCAACTCGCTCGGCGTGAGCGCGCACTGATCATGGCTTTCGAAAATCGCCACGACAGTCGGATCTGCAGGCCGGCCGCCTCTACCCGCGCCACCACCTATCGCGCCGAGCGTCCCGCTCTCGCCGACAGGCGGCGTGCGACATCACCACGGCTTTGATACCGCCTTCGGCTGGCTTAGTGTCCCAAGGGCACAAGCAGCCGAGGCCAACGTGACCGACCTTCCCCAGTCAAGCCGTCGCAAGTCAGGCCGTCCCTCCGAAACATCCTTCGATGCACGCCATCCGCTGATCGTCTTCGATGGCGTCTGCGTGCTGTGCTCCGGTTTCGTGCGCATGGTGGTCAGGCTCGACCGCCAAAGCCGCTTCCGCTTCGCCACCGCGCAATCGCCGTTCGGCGAGGCGCTGTTCAGGAAGCACGGGCTGCGCACGGACAGCTACGAAACCAATCTCGTCCTGATCGACGGCATAGCCTTCACGCGGCTCGACAGCTTCGTTGCCGTCATGGCGGAACTCGGCTGGCCGTGGCGGGCGATGAAGGCTCTGCTGTTGCTGCCGCGCCCGCTGCGCGACTGGCTCTACGATCGCATCGCCAAGAACCGCTACGCCCTGTTCGGCAGGAAGGACAGCTGCGACATCCCGTCGGCCGAACTGCGCGAGCGGTTTCTTGGCTAGGGACCCTAGGGGGAGCAGCGGATGAAGCTTCTCATCGTCGGCGGCTACGGAATTTTTGGCGGCCGCATCATCCAATTGCTGGAGAACGAACCGGTCAAACGCTCATGTCACCGGCCTGATCGTGCGCTATCGCGGCTGGCTCGCGCCGTCCGATCCACACGGCTCCAGCACGATCCTGTCACCGGCCGCCTTGCCCAGTTCGCGGCAGCCCTGAACCGAGCACAGCATCCAGCCGTCGCTGGTGGCGCCAGAGGCGGCAAGCACGACGCGTCGCTGCGGGCCGACCTTGGGCGCATAGATCCACCAGCCGTCGCGCAGCACCGCGCTTTCCGGCGGTTCCATGCCGGCGCCCGAGCCCTTGATCCGGGCCTCGATCACCTGCAGGCCGGTAGGCGTGACCTTCCAGTCCTCCTCCCAGCGCGTGCGCTCCACCGAATGCGTCCAGGACAGCGTGAAGGCGGCAACGGAGAGCGTCACCGTCTTGCCGGCGGCCAGGATGCACAGGCTCATGCGGTGGCTGGCCGCGCCCGCCAGCAGTGCCAGCCGATCCAGGCAAGCGACAGCGCCCAGCCGGCCTCGTCGGTGAGCGGCACCGCGGCGACCAGGAGCACGCCGGCGGCGAAGGCAAGCAGGCGTTCCCACAACGCCATGCGGCGGGCGAGAAAGCCAACGGCGGCGGCACCCCACAGCACGATGCCCATGCACGCCTTGGCAACGATGTAGGCGACCTCGACGGGATAGCCGAACTGGGCGGCGATCGGCCCGGCGTCCTGCAACATCAGCGCCGGGGTGTAGACAGCCATGAACGGCACGACGAAGCCGGCAATGGCAAGCTTGGTCGCCTGGATGCCGATCTTCAGGCCGCTTTCCTTGGCCATGGGTGCGGCGGCAAACGCGGCCAGCGCCACTGGCGGCGTCAGGTCGGCCATGATGCCGAAATAGAAGACGAACATGTGGCTGACCAGCAGCGGCACCCCAAGCTCCAGCAGCGCCGGCCCGGCCAGCGACGAGGTGATGATGTAGTTGGGAATGGTCGGGATGCCCATGCCGAGCACCAGGCAGGTGACCATGGTCAACACCAGCGACAGGAACAGATTGTCCTCGCCGATCGAGATGATCCAGCCGATGAAGGTCGAGGCGATACCGGTCAGCGTCAGCGTGCCGATGACGATGCCGACGATGGCGCAGGCAATGCCGACCGGCAGCGCGTTCTTGGCGCCTTCGGCAAGCGAATCGACGCAAATTCGCAGTGTCTCGCGCCCACCCTTGAAGGTGAAGCAGGCGACAATGAGCGCGGCGATGACCAGGCCGAGAATGTTGACGCCGAACTTCATGAACGAGGCGGCGGCAAGCCCAAGCGCGATCCAGAAGACGATGCGGAAGGCGAGCGGCCCGATCGCTGCCGCCAGCGGCGTGCCGAGGATGAGCACGATGGTCAGCGCCAGGCCCATCGTGCCGGCGAAGATTGGCGTATAGCCGGCAAACAGCAGGTAGATCAGGGCTGCCAGCGGCAGCACCAGCGGCCAGTGTTGCCGTACCGCGTCCCACGGGTTGGGCAGGTCCGCCTTGGCCATGCCGTGCAGCCCGGCCTTGCCGGCTTCCAGATGCACCTGCCAGAAGCAGGCGCCGAAATAGAGCAGCGCCGGGATGATCGCCGCCTTCACCACCTCGGCGTAAGCCACGTTCAGCGTTTCGGCCATGATGAAGGCGACCGCGCCCATCACCGGCGGCATGATCTGGCCGCCCATCGAGGACGTCGCCTCGACGGCGCCGGCAAAAGCCGAGCGGAAGCCGAAGCGCTTCATCAGCGGGATGGTGAACTGCCCGCTGGCCACCACATTGGCCACGCCCGAGCCGGAAATGGTGCCCATCAACGCCGACGACAGCACGCAGACCTGCGCCGGGCCACCGCGCCATGTGCCGACCAGGCCAAGCGCGAAATCGTTGAACAGCGCGATCATGCCGGCGCGTTCGAGAAAGGCGGCAAAGACGACGAAGATGAAGATGTAGGCGGCCGAGACATAGATCGGCGTGCCGTATATGCCTTCGGTGCCGTAGGCGAAAGTGTCGACGAGCTGGGCGAAATCATAGCCGCGATGGATGAGCGGCGGCGGCAGATGATTGCCGACAAAGCAATAGGCGAGGAAGATGAAGGCGATGACCGCCAGCGGCAGGCCCATCAGCCGCCGCGCGGCCTCGAAGACCAGCACCACCAGCACCGCGCCGACGATCAGGTCCGGCGTGGTCAGAAAGCCCGAGCGCCGGATGAGATCGGCATAGAAAACCCAATTGTACAGGCCGGTGCCGAAGCCGAGCACGCCGAGCGTCCAGACTATGGCCTTGGCCGGCACGCTTTTGGTGCGCAAATTGGCGATCAGGCCGAAGCCGAGCAGCAACAGGAAGCCGACATGCATGGCCCGCACCACCTGGCTCGGAATGCTGCCATAGGCTGCGACATAGATCTGGAACACGGAAAAGGCGACGGCGATGAGAAAGGCAACCTTGCCGGCGACGCCGTCGCCGAAGCCAGGCGGCAGCCCTTCGACCTGCTCTTCGGCCGGAGCAAGAACAGTCGGGATTTTCGGATGGACGTCAGTCATGGCGGGCTCCTGGCGGTGCTTCCCCTCCCCCTTGAGGGGAGGGTGCCGAGCGAAGCGAGGCGGGTGGGGTCACCTCAGCTGCCTCGACCTTTGATCAAGGAGGTCGAGCGCGTCGCCGAGGACCCCACACCCGTCCATCCGCCTTCGGCGGCTGTCCACCCTCCCCTCGAGGGCCTCGAGGGGGAGGGAACGCCTTACTTCAGCAGCCCCTTCTCCTTGTAGTACCGCTCGGCACCGGGATGCAGCGGCACCGGCATGCCGTCGAGCGCCTTGGCCGGGTCGATTGCCTTGGCGGCGGCATGCGCGGCGGCCAGCTGGTCGAGATGGTCGAACATCAGCTTGGTCATCTGGTAGGCGGTCTCGTCGGAGACGTCGGCGCGGGTGATGAGGAAATTGCCGACGGCGGCGGTCGCGACATCCTCGCTCTGGCCCTCATAGGTGCCCTTGGGAATGACCACCGAAAGATAGGGCGAGCCGATCTTGGCGACGTCTTCCGCCGACACGGCCACGACATTGATCGGCACGGAGGTGGCGAGGTCGCGGATCGAGGCGACGCCGAGCCCGGCCGATTGCAGCGTGGCGTCGAGCTGCCGGTTCTTGATCAGCTCGACCGATTCGGCGAAGGGCAGGTATTCGACCCGGCCGAGATCCTCGTATTTGAGCCCGGCGGCGGCGAAGATGGCGCGCGCGTTGAGCTCGGTGCCGGACGCGGGCGCGCCGACCGACAGGCTCTTGCCCTTGAGGTCGGCCAGCGTCTTGATGCCGGACTCCTGGCTGGCGACGATCTGGATGTAGTTGGGATAGATGGCAGCGATGCCGCGCAATTTGTCGAGCTTGCCGGGGAACCCGGCCTCGGTGTTGCCTTCGGCGGCCATCTTGACGGAATCGCCCAGCGCAAAGGCGACCTCGCCCTTGCCCTGCTGCAGCAGATTGAGGTTTTCGACCGAAGCCTTGGTCGCCTGCACCTGGGTGCGGGCGCCTTCGATGCCCTTGCCGTAGATTTCAGACAATGCCACGCCGAGCGGGTAATAGACGCCGGACGTGCCGCCGGTCAGCACATTGATGAATTCCTGCGCTCCTGCCGAAACAACGCCAAGGCCAAGTGAAAGCGCCATTGCGCCGACAGCAACAAATTTCGTTCTGAAATTGAGCATCGTGATTTCCTCCCTGAAATAGTGGCGCCGCACTGCCCTCCTCGGCATGAGCGGCGCGAGTTTAGACGGCGGACGGCAAATGCCAACCCGCAATTGCACCCATTAGACGAACGGCTGAGTGCTGCCGTGGCGGGCGCCGGCTTGCGCATGATGCGGCCAAGGCCGAAAGATTTTTCCAGCACCTGTCGAAATCGGCCGAGACCGCACGACATAGGGTCGGCCCGCACGAAGCGGCCGTTCGTCAAAACGGGAGAAGACCATGCGATACATGCTTTTGATCTACAATGACGAGGCCGCGACGGCGAATGCGCCACGCGACAAGACCGAGCAGGTCCTCGCAGCCTATGGCGCCTATACCGAGGCGTTGAAGAAATCCGGCGCATGGCTGGCCGGGGACCGGCTGCGCCCGACCCAGGCGGCTGCCTCGGTGCGGATGGCCAACGGCAACACCAACGTGCTCGATGGCCCCTATGCCGACACCAAGGAGCAACTTGCCGGCTTCTACATGATCGAGGCGACCGACATCGACACGGCCAAGGAATGGGCTGGACGCTGTCCGGCAGCCAGCACCGGCACGGTCGAGGTGCGCCCGATCTGGGAAATGACCGAGTACCTGTCCGATGCCGCCGAATGATTTTTTCGCGGCGCCTGTCGAAATCGGTCCAGGCCACGCGACATAGGGTCGGCCAGCAACGAAGCGGCCTTCGAGAAAACGGGAGAAGACCATGCGATACATGCTTTTGATCTACGTCAACGAAGCCGCGATGGCGGCCGCGCCGACCGATAAGACCTACGAGATCAGCGCAGCCTATGGCGCCTATACCGAGGCGTTGAAGAAATCCGGCGCCTGGCTGGCCGGCGACCGGCTGAAGCCGACCCAGGCCGCCACTTCGGTGCGGATGGCCAACGGCAAGACCAACGTGCTCGACGGCCCCTATGCCGACACCAAGGAGCAACTCGCCGGTTTCTACATGATCGAGGCTGAGGACGCCGATGCCGCTATCGCTTGGGCGGCGCGCTGCCCCGCCGCCAGCGCCGGCACGGTCGAGCTGCGGCCGATCTGGGAACAGACCATGTGATGGAGAGTGGCCTGGAGATCGCCCGCGCGGCGGCGGAAGTCGCCGCCCGGCAAAGCTACGGCAAGCTTGTCGCCTGGCTCGCGGCGCGCACGCGCGACGTGACCGCCGCCGAGGACGCGCTGGCCGACGCCTTTGCCGCGGCACTCGAACTCTGGCCACGAACCGGCGTGCCGGAAAAGCCGGAAGCCTGGCTGCTGGCGGTGGCAAGGCGGCGCCGCGTCGATGCGGTGCGGCGGCGGCTGACCAGCGAGGCTGGCCGCGAGCATCTCAAGCTGATTGCCGAGGAAGTGGAGGCGCGCATGACCGACGAAGACCTACCCGACGAACGGTTGCGGCTGATGTTCGCTTGCGCCCATCCGGCGATCGAATCGGGCGTGCGTTCGCCGCTCATCCTGCAGACGGTGCTGGGGTTCGACGCCGCGACGATCGCTTCCGCCTTCCTGGTCTCGCCGGCAACGATGAGCCAGCGCCTGGTGCGCGCCAAGACCCGCATCCGTGAAACCGGCATTCCGTTCCGCGTGCCGGAGCGGGCGGAACTCGGCGAACGGCTGGATGCGGTGCTGGAAGCGATCTACGCCGCCTTCGCCGAAGGCTGGTCCGACCCGGCGGGCACCGAAACGCGCCGCCGCAATCTGGCGACCGAAGGCATCTGGCTCGGCCGGCTGGTGGCGTCGCTGTTGCCGGAAGAGCCCGAGGCGCTTGGCCTCTTGTCGCTGATGCTGTTCGCCGAAGCGCGCCGCGCCGCACGGCGCAGTGCCGCAGGCGACTTCGTGCCACTGGCGGAACAGGATTGCCTTCTATGGGACCGCGCCCTCATCGATGAGGCGGAGGCGCTGCTTTCGCACGCCGCGGCCAAGGGCGTCATCGGCCGCTACCAGCTCGAGGCGGCCGTGCAGTCCGCACATGCGGCACGACGGCTGACCGGCCGCACCGACTGGGCGGCGATCCGCGAACTCTACGACGCGCTTCTTTCGATCGCAGGATCGCCGGTGGTGGCGATCAACCGCGCGGTGGCGATTGCCGAGGCCGAGGGCGCCGTGGCCGGATTGGCGGCCCTTTACGTGCTGGGCGACGACAAGCGGCTTGATGACTATCAGCCCTATTGGGCAGCCCGCGCCGGTCTGCTGGCCAGGCTCGGTCAGGTGCCACAGGCAACCGAGGCCTATGACCGGGCGATCGGCCTCGAGCGCGACCCGGCGGTGCGCCGCTTCCTGCAAGGAAAACGTGCAGTGCTCAGAAATTGAGCCTGGCCACCGGCTGTCCGTTCAGCCTGGCCACATCTCATGCGATGTGTTGAGCGTCCTCATCAGCGGGTGCTCGCGCAGTTTCGACCACAGACGCTCGATATCAGGCCAGGCCGCGCGCGCCCTCTCGATGTCGGGATGCCAGGCCACCAGCATGACGAGATAGATGTCGGCCAGGGACAGCTGGTCGCCGACCAGCCAGTCGCGTCCTTCGAGAGCGGCATCAAGAACAGCAAAGCCGCGGTCCATCTCGGCGACGGCTGCCTGCTTGACCGCCTTGGTGCCGTCGGGATCGGCCGTGTATCGATACGCGTAGTAGAAACGCAGCACCGCCGGATAGAGCACCGACGACATGAAGGTCATCCAGCGCAGGAAGTCGGCACGGGCAGGCGCGTCGACAGCCGGCGCCAGGCCGGCATTGGGGTGACGCTCGGCAAGCAGGATGCAGATCGCCGCCGATTCGGTCATCGAGCTTCCGTCCGGCAAGGTCAGCACCGGTACCTGGTTCAACGGGCTGATGCCGAGAAAGGCCGGATCGGGCCGGTCGGTCTTCGGCACGTCGATGTGCTCGAACGGTGCGTTCGCCAGCGCCAGCGCAGCCTCGACGACGAAGCCGCCGCTGCCCGGACGGGTGTAGAGCTTGTACATGAAATCCTCCCCGGCCCACGGAAAGCAGGCCGGTGGGGATATGAACCGGAAGCGGTGTCGCGCTCAAGCCGGTGGCTGACGCCACCGGGATTTTTTCAGCGGGCCAGCGAACTGCGACCGTCCAGTGAAGAGGCCTCAACCAAAACCCAGGCGGCATCGCGGACATGTGAAATTGGCCAGGACACCTGTCCCTTCGTCATCCTGGGCGCAGCGAGGAGCGGAGCGACGAGAGCAGACCCCAGGATCCATGCCGCGACCTCTCAGCGTTGCTGCGGTTCAGAATTCTGATCCGCCGCATTCCCCGACAGCCGTCACGGAATGGATCCTCGGGTCTCCGCGACGGAGCTTCGCTCCTGCTTCGCCCGTGGATGACGAAGGGAGAGGACTACGACCCCAACCCTTCGAACAGGATGGTCGACAGATAGCGCTCGGCGAAGGACGGGATGATCACCACCAGGTTCTTGCCCTTGTTCTCCGGCCGCGAGCCGACGACGATGGCTGCCTGCAGGGCGGCGCCCGACGAGATGCCGACCGGCACGCCTTCGAGGCGGGCGACCAGACGGGCATTGGCGACCGAATCCTCGTTCGAGACCTTGACGATCTCGTCATAGATCGTCGTGTCGAGGATCTTGGGCGCAAAGCCGGCGCCGATGCCCTGGATCTTGTGCGGGCCGGGCTGGCCGCCTGACAGCACCGGTGAGGATTCCGGCTCGACGGCGACGACATGCACCGAAGGCTTGCGCTTCTTCAGCACCTGGCCGACGCCGGTGATGGTGCCGCCGGTGCCGATGCCGGCGACGAAGATATCGACCTCGCCATGCGTATCGTTCCAGATTTCCTCGGCCGTCGTCGTGCGGTGGATTTCCGGGTTGGCCGGATTCTCGAACTGCTGCGGGATGATCGCATTGGGGATCGTCGCTGCCAGTTCGTCGGCCTTGGCGATGGCACCCTTCATGCCTTTCGGCCCCTCGGTCAGCACCAGCTCGGCACCGAGCAGCGCCAGCATTTTCCGGCGCTCGATCGACATCGTTTCCGGCATCGTCAGGATCAGCTTGTAGCCCTTGGCGGCGGCGGCGAAGGCAAGCGCGATGCCGGTGTTGCCGGACGTCGGTTCGATCAGCGTGGTCTTGCCGGGAGAAATCCTGCCGGACGCCTCCAGCGCCTCGATCATCGCCACGCCGATACGGTCCTTGACCGAAGCGATCGGATTGAAGAATTCGAGCTTGGCGATGAGATTGGCGACGATGCCCTTTTCCTTGGCGAATTTGTCGAGCCGCACCAAGGGCGTGTCGCCGATCGTGTCGGTGATGGAATCGTAGACGCGGCCGCGACCGGGCACGCGGGCTGATGTGACAGGCTTGTTCATTGGTTTCGCTCCCAGAATTTCAGGCAAGTGGAATTGCAGCCGGCAAGATAGGGCTTTCAGCCGCGCAACATAAGCTGTCGGCCGAAAATATCCGAGTGGGGCCTGTGTCGAAAACGCCTTCCTCCCGGAAAAGCATTTCCCGCAAAGGCCTGTTTGCGAAATGCTTTGGCCGAGGGCCCTCTATTGGCGGGCGGCAATCGCTGCGGCAGCACCGACCATGAAGCCGGCGGCGGTGCGGTTGAGTGCCTTGAGCGCGCTTGGTGATTTCAGGAACCAGCGCGCCTTGGCGGCCAGCGCCAGATACGGCACCAGCACCACCAACAGCACGACGACAGTCAGCGCGACGAGAATGCCATAGTCGGCCAGCGTGATGGTCTTCAGGTCGACGATGGTCGGCGTGATCGCGAGGTAGAAGATCATCGTCTTCGGATTGCCGAGCGTGACGGTGAGGCCGGCGGCGAAGCTCGACAGCAGCCCGCCTTTGCCCTTCCTCGCCTCGACGGTCTCGGGCGTGATGCCGCTGTTCCAGAACCGCCAGCCGAGAAAGGCAAGATAGGCGACGCCAAGCCATTTGATGGCGAGAAAGACCATGCCGAAACTCTGCGCGACGAAGGCGAGGCCAAGCACCACCGCGGTCAGATAAGTGATGTCGCCAACCATCAGGCCAAACGACATCGCCAGCGACGAGCGGAAGCCGGAGCCGAGCGCACGCGCGACAAGCGCGGTGATGCCGGGACCAGGAATGGCGGCGGCAATGCCGAGAGCGGCACTGTAGGCGAGAAATCCGGTGAGGGTCATGGTTGCGGCCTTGCGCCCGGCGCTGTTGTGACAGTCCCCTATCGCACAAAGTCCGCCAGGCGTGAATTCCCTGGCGCCGGATTCGATTGCACCACGCCGATGCGCGGATTTGCGCTCAGGAGCGACCGCTGCCATGGGTGACGCGCCAGATGGTGCCGTTGCCGTCCTCGGTGATAACAAGCGCGCCGTCGTTCGCCACCGCCACGCCGACCGGTCGGCCCCAGACCTCGCCGTTGGAGACGACGAAGCCGGTCATGAAATCCTCATATTCGCCGGTCGGCTTGCCATCCTTGAACAGCAATCTCACCACCTTGTAGCCGGTCCTGTTGCCGCGATTCCATGAACCATGCAGAGCGACGAAGGCGTCGCCGTTGTATTCGGCCGGAAAGCTCTTGCCCTCGTAGAAGGTGATGTTGAGCGGCGCCGAATGCGCCTGCATCAGCACATCGGGAATATCAATCTTGCCGGCAAGGTCGGGGCGCTCGCCCTTGTGGCGCGGATCCTCGTTGTTGCCGATATAGTACCAGGGCCAGCCATAGAAGGCGCCGTCCTTGACCACTGTTGCATATTCGGACGGCACGTTGTCGCCGAGCCCATCGCGCTCATTGACGACACACCATAGCGCGCCGGTCGCCGGTTGCACGGTCATGCCCGAGCAGTTGCGCAGGCCGGTGGCGACGATGCGTCCGTTCTTGCCGTCGGGGTCGAAGGCCAGCACGTCGGCGCGGCCATCTTCAGGGCCCCATGTGGCGCCGAGCGGCTTCGACTTCGCCCAGGCGTCGAGGCCGCCCTCCGGTTCCTTGCTCATATCCTCGGCGACATTCGATCCCGAGCCGACCGACAGATAAAGCGTCTTGCCGTCTGGCGAAAAAGCGATGTCGCGCGTCCAGTGATGACTGGCGGGGATGTTGTCGATGATGGTTTCCGGATCGCCTGATGCCTTCAGGTCACCCTTGCGGTAGGCAAAGCGCACGACGCTGTCGCTGTTGGCGACATAGACCCATTGCGGATCATTGCCCGGCGGATAGAAGGCGATGCCATAGGGCTGGTTGAGGTTGCCGGCAAAGATGCCGTCCTGCGCCGGCTTCGCGCTGTCCTCGGCGAGGCGGTAGACGCGAATCTGGTTGGCCTCACTGTCGGCGACGAACAGGTCGCCATTCGGCGCCACGCGCACGACGCGCGGATTGTCGATGCCCGACGCGATCAATTCGGCCGAAAAGCCCTGCGGCAGCTTGGGCTTGGCATCCGCCGGCCGTTCCGCCAAGCCGGCACTGTTCGAGGCGGATTTGGTGACATAGGGCTTCGGCAGATCGTTCGGCCTGATCACGCGGCGCACCCCCGGCCTGTCGGCGCGCCAGTCACCGAAGGCGGCCGCGCCCTTCAGCACGGGCTCGTCCGCCTGCTGGGCGAATGCCGTTGTGGTGACAAACAGGGCGGCGGAAATAGCCAGACCGGCGAAACGGATCATCCTGTCCTCCCATATTGGCCGTGAAGACAGGAACGAGCGGTTTCGTCGATCGTTCCGCGCCACACGATGAGTTGAAGGAAGGCCCCGATTCCCGGGTTCAGGTTCCGGCGGCGTAGAAATCGTCGTCGAGGCGTTTTTCCAGCTCGACGAGGTCGGCCGGCAGCGGCAGGCCCATGGCGCGCATTTCCCGCAGCTTTTCGCGCAACTGTTCCTGGATTTCGTGCTGGTCTTCCGGCTGGTTGACCATCTCCTCCAGCAGCAGGCTGATCCGGGCCTTGAATTCTTCGAGCGCCATTCTTTTTCTCCTGCTCAGCCTAGGTTGGACTTGGACCAGGTGCGTTGAGATTCATGTCAGGCCGCGCCGAAAAGGGTGGTTTCCGAGAACCGGAGCGGAGCGTACTTTTCGTACGTGAGCACCGGAAGCGCAAGAAGCCACCATTTGCAGGCCGGCATCACCTGAATATCAATGCACCTAACGTAGCATGCGCGATATCAGCTGCGCGGTGTAATCCACCATCGGCACAATGCGCGCGTAGTTCAACCGTGTGGGGCCGATGACGCCGAGCGCGCCGACGACGCGGGCGTCCTTGTCGCGATAGGGGGCGACCACCAGCGACGAGCCCGACAGCGAGAACAGCTTGTTTTCCGAGCCGATGAAGATGCGCACGCCCGAGCCTTCCTCGGCGAGGTCGAGCAGCTGGATCAGCCCGTCCTGCGTCTCCATGTCCTCGAACAGATGGCGCAACAGTTCGATGTCTGCCTGGGCGGTGACGTTTTCGAGCAGATTGGCGCGGCCGCGCACGATGAGCCGCGCCGGCAGGCCGCTGTCGGCGCCGGCCCACACCGCCAGCCCCTTTTCGACCAGGTCCTGCGACAGCGTGTCGAGCGCGGCCCTGGTCTCTTCCTTGATGCGGGCGATCTCGATCCGCGCCTCGGCCAGTGTGCGGCCGCGAATATGGGCATTGAGGAAGTTCGAGGCCTCGTGCAGTTGCGAGACGGTGATGCCGGCGGGCAGTTCGACGACGCGGTTTTCGACGTCGCCATTCTGCGACACCAGCACCGCCAGCGCCTTGGTCGGCTCAAGCTGGATGAATTCGATGTGCTTCAACGCTACCTCGTTCTTGGCGGCGAGCACCAGGCCGGCGCCGCGCGACATGCCCGACAGCATCTGGCTGGCCTCGGTGAGCATGTGTTCCAGCGTCGCGCCGGAGCCCGACGCCCGCACCTGTGCCTCGATGGCGCGGCGCTCCTCGTCGGAAAGGTCGCCTAGCTCCATGAAGGCATCGACGAAGAAACGCAGGCCGGCCTGCGTCGGCAGCCGGCCGGCCGAGATGTGCGGCGCGTAGATCAGGCCGAGATGCTCGAGGTCGCTCATCACGTTGCGGATGGTCGCCGGCGACAGCGAGGACGGCAGGATGCGCGACAGGCTGCGCGAACCGACCGGTTCACCATCCTTGAGGTAGGAATCGACGATGCGCCGGAAGATGTCGCGGGAACGCATGTCGAGCGACTGAAGCGCGGGCGACTGCGAACTCGGATCGACTGCCTTGGTCATACGGCCAAAAACCTCCGGCCCAAGGATATAGACTTCACTACGGCCCGCGCAACCCGGTGTCTGTGCCAGATCACCCGGTGTCTTTGTGAGATCACCCGGTGTCTGTGTTAGATCGCCCGGCCATTTTCCTTTGCGCCACACGCTCCATGTGGTTACAAGCCGGCCAAGATTCCGAAAAATGACAAGAAAGCAGCCAGAATGCGCCCCTCCAAACGTCAATTCGACGAAATGCGTGCCATCTCCTTCGAGCGTGGCGTCTCCAAGCATGCCGAAGGCTCATGCCTGGTGAAGTTCGGCGACACGCATGTCCTGTGCACGGCCAGCCTTGAGGAAAAAGTGCCGGGCTGGATGCGCAATTCCGGCAAAGGCTGGGTGACGGCGGAATACGGCATGCTGCCGCGCTCGACCGGCGAGCGCATGCGCCGCGAGGCTTCGGCCGGCAAGCAGGGCGGCCGCACGCTGGAAATCCAGCGGCTGATCGGTCGCTCCTTGCGCGCCGTGGTCGACCTGCAGGCGCTGGGCGAGCAGCAGATCACCGTCGACTGCGACGTCATCCAGGCCGATGGCGGCACCCGCACCGCCTCGATCACCGGCGGCTGGGTGGCGCTGTATGACTGCCTGCGCTGGATGGAAGCGCGCCAGATGGCCAGCGTCGCCAAGGTGCTGAAAGACCACGTCGCGGCGATCTCCTGCGGCATCCATGACGGCCAGCCGGTCATCGATCTCGATTATGTCGAGGATTCCGCGGCCGGCACCGACGCCAACTTCGTCATGACCGGCAAGGGCGGCATCGTCGAAATCCAGGGCACCGCCGAGGGCGAGCCTTTTTCGGAAGAGCAGTTCGCGGAATTGATGGGCCTGGCCAAGAAAGGCATCCAGAGGCTGGTGAGCTTGCAGCAGATGGCTGTGGCTTGACGGTTTTCTGGTGATCCCCTCCGCCATCCTGGAATCGGCCCTCTACGTCACCGATCTGGCGGCGGCGGAAGAATTCTATGTCGGCATCCTCGGCCTCGACCTGCTCGGCAAGGTTGACGGCCGGCACCTCTTCTTCCGCTGCGGGCCGGGCGTGCTGCTCGTCTTCAACGCCGAGGCGACGAAAGTACCGCCGGCGCCCGACGCCAGGCTGCCGGTGCCGCCGCACGGCGCTGTCGGCGAGGGCCATCTCTGCTTTGCGGCCAGCGCCGACGAAATCGCCGGCTGGAAAGCGCATCTCGAAGCGAAGAAGATCGCTATCGAAAGCGAATTCGAGTGGCCGCAGGGCGGCCGTTCGATCTATATACGCGACCCCTCGGGCAATTCGATCGAATTCGCCGAGCCACGAATCTGGGGCCTTTGATGCATTCTCTTGATGGCAAGAAGATCGTCGTCGCCAGCCACAATGAAGGCAAGCTGCGTGAATTCGCCGACCTGATGGGGCCGTTCGGCTTCGAAGCGAAATCGGCCAAGGCGTATGACCTGCCGGAGCCGGATGAGACCGGCACCACCTTCGAGGAGAACGCCTACATCAAGGCGCTCGCCGCCAGCAAGGCGACCGGCCTGCCGGCGCTGTCGGACGATTCCGGCCTGTGCGTCGACGCGCTTGATGGCGCGCCCGGCGTCTACACCGCCAACTGGGCCGAAACCCCTGAGGGGACGCGCGACTTCGGCATGGCCATGCAGCGCACCGAAGTGGCGCTGCAGGAAGTCGGCGCCGCCTTGCCACAACAGCGCAAGGGCCGCTTCGTCGCCGTCATCTGCCTGGCGTTTCCTGACGGCGAGGCGGAATATTATCGCGGCGAGGCCGAAGGCACGCTGGTCTGGCCGCCGCGCGGCGAGCTCGGCTTCGGCTATGATCCGGTGTTTTTGCCCGATGGCTTCGAAAAAACCTTCGGCGAGATGAGCGCCGAGGAAAAGCATGGCTGGAAGCCCGGCCAGCCGACGGCGCTGTCGCACCGCGCCCGTGCCTTCCAGAAATTCGCCAAGGCGAGATTGGGCTCGACATGAGCATGCTGCTCGACCGGACGCCTGGCTTCGGCGTCTATGTCCATTGGCCGTTCTGCGCGGCCAAGTGCCCCTATTGCGACTTCAACAGCCATGTCCGCCACCAGCCGGTCGACCAGGATCGTTTCGCCAGCGCCTTCGAGGCGGAGCTTGCAACGATGCGCGAGCGCACCGGACCGCGCGAGGTGACCAGCATTTTTCTCGGCGGCGGCACGCCGTCGCTGATGAAGCCGGAAACGGTGGCCAGGGTTCTGGACGCGGTGGCGAAGAACTGGATGGTGCCTGACGGCATAGAGGTGACGCTGGAGGCCAATCCGTCCTCGGTCGAGGCCGAACGCTTTCGCGGCTACCGGGCAGCCGGCGTCAATCGCGTGTCGCTCGGCGTGCAGGCGCTGAACGACAAGGATTTGCGCTTCCTCGGCCGGCTGCACAACGTTGAAGAGGCACTGCACGCCATCGGGCTGGCGCGGGAAATATTCCCAAGGCTCTCCTTTGATCTCATCTACGCCCGGCCAGGCCAGACGCCGGAGGCTTGGGCATCGGAGCTGGAACAGGCGATCGGCCATGCGGCCGACCATCTGTCGCTCTATCAGCTGACCATCGAGGAAGGCACGCCCTTCCATGCGCTGCATGCGGCGAAGAAATTCATCATTCCCGACAATGACCACGCCGCCGACCTCTATGCGCTGACGCAAGAGATCACATCGGCGCATGGTCTGCCGGCCTATGAGATTTCCAACCACGCAAGGCCGGGCGCCGAGAGCCGGCACAATCTGACCTACTGGCGATATGGCGAATATGTCGGCGTCGGCCCCGGCGCGCATGGCCGCTTCGTCGAGAATGGCCGTCGCACGGTGACGATCGCCGAGCGGATGCCGGAAACCTGGGCCAACCTGGTCGAGGCCAAGGGTCATGGCGTCACCGGCGGCGAAATCCTGACGCGCTCGGAAGAGGCTGACGAGTTCCTGCTGATGGGCCTGCGGCTGGCCGAAGGCATCGACCTCTCCCGTTACGAAGCGTTCTCCGGGCGCGGTCTGTCGAGCGCACGGCTGTCGATGCTGCAGGGCGAGGGTCTGGTAGCGCCGATCGGCAATACCCGGCTGCGCGCCACGCCCGCCGGCATGATCGTGCTCGACGCCGTGGTGGCCGATCTGGCGCGGTAGCAAAGCGGACCTTGCTGCTCCAAGACGCCTCCCTGCTTTCGTCATCCACGGGCGGAGCGACGCGAAGCGGAGCGCAGACCCGAGGATCCATGCCGCGACGGCTGCCGAGGGGAGTCACGGTCCAGAATGTGCATGCCTGCTCTGCCACTTGTCCCGTTCAAACAATTGATTTCGTTGCCGGCGCACCTTCTCTACCCAAGCCTTCCAAATTCTGCACCGCAGCGAAATTCAGAAGTCACGGAATGGATCCTCGGGTCTTCGCGACGTCACTTCGCTCCTGCTCCGCCCGTGGATGACGAAGGTGGGAATGCCGCGCCCGATCTCCAAACTTGAGGATTGCACTTCTGAAGGCACGCGTTTCACGGTATCTCGGTTGAGACGCCATCCACGAAGGCTACCCGCATGAACCTGACCGTCTCCTCCTGGCAATTCTGGGCACTGCTGTCGGCTGCATTCGCGGCGTTGACGGCGATTTTCGCCAAGGTCGGCATCGAGAACATCAATTCCGATTTCGCCACATTCATCCGCACGGTCATCATCCTGATCGTGCTTGGTGCGATCCTGCTTGCCAGCGGCCAGTTCCAGTCGCCGGCTACGATCACGGGAAAGACCTGGGCTTTCCTCGGCCTGTCCGGCCTGGCCACCGGCGCCTCATGGCTCTGCTATTTTCGCGCCCTGAAGATCGGCAATGCGGCGCAGGTGGCGCCGATCGACAAGCTAAGCGTCGTGCTTGTGGCGGTGTTTGGCGCGGTCTTTCTCGGCGAGCGGCTCACCGGCGCGAACTGGCTTGGCGTCGCTCTTATCGCGGCGGGCGCGGTGCTGGTCGCCTATCGGGGGTAGCGGCACGGCATTGCCAGCGCTTTTTGTTTCAAGACGGGTGATGAAGATATCGAAGCGATTGGGCATCGTCCGGTCAGTGCTCCGTCGTGCTGTCGGGTTTGTTGTCGGAAAGCCTGACATTCGTAGGCAAGGCGGCCTGCTTGGTCAGGCTGGCGTCGGTCTTGGCAGGCAAGCGCTTGTCCCTGCGTACGGCAACGCGGTTGCGGTCGGCATAATAGGGCTCGAAAGCGTCCTGTATCTTCAGGCTATCCATCCTGTCCTCCTCGGGAATCAGGGGGTAAATCTGCCGTAGCCGGTTTCGTTCCCTACTGTGGCAAAGGAATGGCGGGGGAGACGTAACGTCAGCTTTTGCAAGCCGACGTCAGCCGTGCCAAACAGGTTCTGAATGGAGAAGGCATCAGTGACCGGCGAGACGGGCAAGCGCAGCTATGTGGTCGGTCAGACCGAGATCGCGGCCCGGCCGCTCGAGCCGGCGCTCTATCTGGTGGCGACGCCGATCGGCAATCTGGCCGACATCACGCTGCGCGCGCTGGAGACGCTGGCCGCCGCCGACATCGTCGCTTGCGAGGACACGCGGGTGTCGCGCGTGCTGCTCGACCGCTACGGCATCCGTCGCCGCACCACGGCCTATCACGAGCACAATGCCGGCGAGGCCGGGCCGAAGCTGATCGCGGCGCTCCAGGCCGGACAGAGCGTGGCGCTGATCTCCGATGCCGGCACGCCGCTGGTCTCCGATCCCGGCTACCGGCTGGTCGGCGAGGCGCTCGACCACGGCATTCGCGTCGTACCCATCCCCGGCCCGTCGGCGCCGCTCGCCGCGCTGACGGCATCCGGCCTGCCCTCCGATGCCTTCATGTTCGCCGGATTTTTGCCGGTGAAGGTCGGACAGCGGCTGACGCGGCTGGAGGCACTGAAGGCCGTGCCGGCGACATTGATCTTCTTCGAATCGCCGCGCCGGCTGGCCGACTCGCTTGTCGCCATGGTCGAAGCGCTGGGCGGCGAGCGAAAAGCGGCGATCGGCAGGGAACTGACCAAAACCTTCGAAGAGATGCGCACCGGCACGCTGCAGGCGCTGGCCGACCACTATGCAGCGGCCGATACGCCGAAGGGCGAGATCGTCGTCTGCATCGGTCCGGCCGAGGCCAAGGCCGACGAGCCTGAAGACATCGACCGCCTGCTGCTGTCGCTTGCCGCCGAGATGCCGGCCTCCAAGGCGGCGGCGGAAGCCGCGAAGATGACCGGCGGCCAGAAACAGGCGCTCTATCGGCGGCTGCTCGAACTCAGGGATGCTTCCGGAGAGGGCGGTGGCTGAGCGCCCGAGCGCCAGCCGCCAGAAAGCCTACCGGCGCGGCCATCGCGGCGAATGGCTGGCGGCGGCAGCGTTGATGCTGAAGGGCTACCGGATTCTGGCGCGTCGCCATCGCACGCGCTTCGGCGAGATCGACCTGATCGCGCGGCGCGGCGACCTTGTGCTGTTCGTCGAGGTCAAGGCGCGCCGCACGCTGATGGAAGCCATGCAGGCCATCGGCCACGAATCGGAACGCCGCATCGAGGCCGCCGCCGACATCTGGCTGTCGCGCCAGTCGGATTACGGCAAACTGTCGATGCGCTTCGACATGGTCGCGGTGCTGCCCTGGCGCTGGCCGGTGCATGTCGAGAACGCGTTTTATGGAAGGAATTAGAGGGGAGGAGCCCTCTCTTCGTCATCCTAGGGCGAAGCAGTCGCGAAGACCCGAGGATCCATGCCGCGACCTATAGGCGTTGCTGCGGTGCAGAACTCGGCAATCCATTCTCGACCGCCGCGCTCTTCGGTCGACGTCACGGCATGGATCCTCGGGTCTGCGCTGCGTCGCTGCGCTCCTTGCTCCGCCCGTGGATGACGAAGTCGCGGAGGTCGCGGACCACTCCTCACCCCCAGATCATCAAGCCAACCAGTCCGACACCACCCACCACCAGCCGCCACCAGCCGAACAGCGAGTAGCCGTTGCGCGAGACGTAATCGAGCAGGAAGCGCACGACGATGAGCGCTGTGACGAAGGCGGCGACGAAGCCGACGGCGATGATCGGCAGGTCGGCGCTGCTCAGAACATTGCGGTTCTTGAACAGGTCGAAGGCGAAGGCGCCGACCATGGTCGGGATCGCAAGGAAGAAAGAAAATTCCGCCGCCGCCCGCTTGTCGACGCCCAAAAGCAGCGCGCCGACGATCGTCGAACCCGAACGCGACGTGCCGGGAATGAGCGACAGGCACTGGAAAAGCCCGATCTGCAGGTAAAGCCGGGTCGGAAACCGCTCGACGTCGCGGTAGACCGGCTTCAGGTTCATGCGGTCCACCGCCAGCAGCACGACGCCGCCGATGATCAGCATGATGCAGATCAGCCTTGGCGATTCGAACAGCACCGTCTTGATGAAATCGTGCGCCAGCGCGCCGATGATCGCCGCCGGCAGGAAAGCGATCAGGATGCCGATGGCGAAATGCCGGGTCAGCCGGTCATGCGGCAGGTCGAGCAGCATTTGCCACAGCCGGCGGAAATAGACGCTGAGGATCGCCAGGATCGCACCGAGCTGGATCAGGATCTCGAAGGCCTTGCCGGTCGAGTGGAAGCCGAGGAAATGGCCGGCGAGCAGGATATGGCCGGTCGACGACACCGGGATGAACTCGGTCAGCCCCTCCAGCAGGCCGAGCAGCAGGGCTTCGACGATGGTCTGGCTTTCCATGGCTACCTCGGCATTGGCGTGACGGCTGACAGAACGGCTTGCTTGTCATGGCGTGCAAGTCCCCCTATAGGTCGCAACACCCTGACGGCCCGCTAACCGGGCGGCCAAGACTTACCGGTGCGCCCTGCGATTCGCCAGTGCGCTTTATCATCGCGGAACCATGCTGACGCTTTTCCACCATCCCATGTTCGCCACCTGTCGCTTCGTCCGCCTCGCTTTCGGCGAGTATGGCGAGGAGCTGGCCTTGATCGAGGAAAAGCCGTGGACCCGGCGCAAGGAGTTCCTGGCGCTGAACCCGGCCGGTACGCTGCCGATCCTGCTGGCCGAAGGCGATGTGCCGATCGTCGGGGCGACCGTCATCGCCGAATATCTCGATGAAACGCGCGGCGTCCTGAAGCGCGACAAGCGGCTGTTCGCCGAGGATCCGATGCAGCGCGCAGAAATCCGCCGGCTGATCGACTGGTACCTCAACAAGGCCGAAAGCGAAGTCACCCGCCATCTGGTGCGCGAGCGCGTGCTGAAGCCGGTCATGCCGGAAACGGCGGGCGGCGGCTCGCCTGATTCAGGCGCTATCCGCGCGGCGCGCGCCAACATCCGCCAGCATATGAAATACACCAATTGGCTGGCCGGCACCCGCCATTGGCTGGCCGGCTCGAGGGTCACCTATGCCGATCTCGCGGCCGCGGCGACGCTGTCGGTGCTCGATTATCTCGGCGAGATCGATTGGCGCGAACACGCCGCGGCGCGCGAATGGTACACGCGGGTCAAGTCGCGGCCCTCCTTCCGGCCGCTTTTGACCGACCGCGTGCGCGGCCTCTCGCCGGTGTCGCATTATGCGGACCTCGACTTCTGACGCCGCAAAACTGCGCGCGTTGATCGACGCGGAGGCGCATCGCGCCGGCTTCGATGCCGTCGCCGTCACCACCCCCGATGCAATCCCGCTGGCGCCGGCGCGGCTGGCCGAATTCGTCGCCGACGGCTTCCACGGCTCGATGGGCTGGATCGCCGAGACGCTGCAACGCCGTGCCGAACCGACGGCACTATGGCCGCAGGTGCGCTCGATCATCGTGCTGGCGATGAACTACGGCCCCGACCATGATCCGCGCGGCGTGTTGGCCAAGCGCGACCGTGGCGCCATCTCGGTCTATGCGCAAAACCGCGACTATCACGAGGTGATGAAGGGCCGGCTGAAAGAGATCGCCGGCAAGCTCGTGGCGCGCGCCGGTGGCGACGTGAAGGTGTTCGTCGACACCGCGCCGGTCATGGAAAAGCCGCTGGCGGAGGCCGCCGGGCTTGGCTGGCAAGGCAAGCACACCAACCTGGTCAGCCGTGAACACGGCTCCTGGCTGTTCCTCGGCACCATCTTCACCACGGCCGAGCTTGCGCCCGATCGCGCCGAGATCGACCATTGCGGCTCCTGCCGCGCCTGCCTCGACGCGTGCCCGACCGATGCCTTCCCGGCACCCTACCGGCTCGATGCGCGGCGCTGCATCTCCTACCTCACCATAGAGAACAAGGGGCCGATTCCGCATGAATTCCGCGAAAAGATCGGCAACCGCATCTATGGCTGCGACGACTGCCTCGCCGCCTGCCCCTGGAACAAGTTCGCGCGAGCCGCGTCCGAGGCCAAGCTTGCCGCGCGCGACGAATTGCGCGAGCCGCCGCTCGCCGACCTGCTGCAACTGGACGACGCGGCCTTCCGAAGCTTCTTCTCGGGTTCGCCGATAAAACGCATCGGCCGCGACCGGTTTGTCCGCAACGTGCTGATCGCCGCCGGCAATTCCGGCGATGCCTCGCTTGCCGGCGCCGTGCGTGCCTTGCTGGACGACGCCTCGCCGCTGGTGCGGGGCGCGGCAATATGGGCGCTGGCGCGGCTTGTGCCGGATGCCGAATATTCCGAACGGGCCGCTGTCGGCCTGAAAACCGAGAGCGATGAAGCCGTGCGCGACGAATGGCGTCTGGCGCGGTCAACCAGGGCGCATGCATGAGCGAAAAACAGATCCTCATCTTCGGCGCCGGCTATTCCGGCAAGGCTTTTGCCCGCGCCGGCAAAGGTGCCGTCCACATCCTTGGCACGACGCGCTCCGCGGACAAATTCGCGACGCTGCGGCAGGCCAGCATCGCTCCACTGCTGTTCGATGGCGCGCTGACCGAGGAAATCGGCGATGCGCTGAAAAAGACGACGCATCTGCTGATTTCGGTTGCCCCGGAAGAGGCCGGCGATCCCGTTTTGAAGGCCGCGCGAGCGGCCATCGCTCAAATGCCGGTGCTGGAATGGATCGGCTATCTCTCCACCGTCGGCGTCTACGGCAATTATGACGGCGCATGGGTCGATGAAACGGCGCAATGCCGCCCGGTGTCGAAGCGCTCGGCGATGCGCGTGGCGGCCGAGCAGGACTGGCTGCAATTGGGCACGGATATCGGCCGGCCAGTGGCGATCCTGCGGCTTTCCGGCATTTACGGGCCGGGCCGCAACGCCTTGGTCAATCTGGAAAACGGCACCGCAAGGCGGCTGGTCAAGCCGGACCAGGTGTTCAACCGGATCCATTGCGACGATATTGCCGGCGCGCTGTGGCAGCTCATCGACAGCAATACAGGCGGAATCTTCAACGTCACCGATGATCTGCCGGCGCCGCCGCAGGATGTCGTCGCCTATGCCGCTTCATTGATGGGTATCGAACCGCCGCCCGAAATTCCCTTCGACGCCGCCCAACTTTCGCCCATGGCGCGGTCCTTCTATGGCGAGAACAAGCGTGTCGGCAATGCGGCGATCAAGGCGGCGGGCTATTCCCTGCGCTTTCCGGATTACCGCGCCGCCTTCGACCATATGTGGGCAAGCGGCGACTGGCGCGACGGTGCAGCGCGCAGCCCGATGAAGCGCTGAAGATCGAAGCGTCGTGCTTTGCGTGCTATGATTCGGCCTGGTGGGGATCCGGTTTCATGAAAACAGCGATACGGCCACTTCTCGGCAAAAAATTCCGGCTGGCGGCAGCTCTCGGCCTGTTCGTCCTTGCCGGTCTAGCTGTACAACCGGCTGCGGCCGAGGAACGGGCAAAGGACCTGTTCGGCGCCAAGAAACTGCCGGCCGCGACCGCCGCGCAGTCGATCGGCTTTTATTCGAAGGGCTGTTTTGCCGGCGGCGTTGCCATTCCCATGGATGGTCCGACCTGGGAGGTGATGCGGCCATCGCGCAACCGCCGCTGGGGCCATCCGGCGATGATCGCGGTGATCGAGAAATTGTCGCGCGATGCAGCAGTCGATGGTTGGCCAGGCTTGCTGATCGGCGACATTTCGCAGCCGCGCGGCGGACCGATGATGACGGGCCATGCTTCGCACCAGATCGGGCTCGACGCCGACATCTGGCTGACGCCTATGCCCAGCCGCCCGCTGTCGATGGCGCAGCGTGAGACCAAGAGCGCCACCTTGATGGTCGACGAGAAGACCCATCTGGTGAAGGACGCGCTGTGGACGCCGGCGCATACCCGGCTTCTGAAGCGGGCGGCGAGCTACAGCCAAGTCGAGCGCATCCTGGTCAATCCGGGCATCAAGAAAAAGCTCTGCGACACCGTCAAGGGCGACCGCACCTGGCTGCGCAAGGTCAGGCCGTTCTGGGGCCACGACTATCATTTCCACATGCGCATCGGCTGTCAGCCGGGTTCGCCCGGCTGCAAGGCGCAGGAAGCAACGCCGGACGATGATGGCTGCGGCAAGCCGCTGGCCTGGTGGTTTACCGAGGAGCCGTGGCGGCCCAACAAGAACCCGGATGCGCCCAAAGCGCGCGACGTGATGACGATGGCGAACCTGCCCAGCGAATGCCGCGCCGTGCTCGACGCGCCGGGGCCGGCCTCCGCCGAGGCCGCGACCTATCATGGCGGCGGCGTGCCGGTTGCGGTTGCCGCGCCCGAACCCGAAGCGCCGTCGCTACCCGCCACGGCGGCCGCGACTGGATTGCCAAGCGCGGTGAACGCCTTCACCGCGACCCCCGAAATCGGCGTCCCGCTGCCGCGGCCACGGCCGCCGGGGAACTGACAGTCGCGGCGCCCATCGGCGACTCAATCGGTTTAGCGTGCCGTTTTTGTGAATAGTGGCCATTTGGCCGCAGAAGCTGTGTCTGCACGCCGCCGGGGTCGAAAACCGTTTCCCTTTTCAAACTCATGCGCTAGTCAACGGGAGAACGGTCGATGCCGTCGGGGCGCCGGAGACGGACGAGAGCATGCCAGGCACAGGTGACGACGATACTTTGTTGCGGTTTCCGATCCTGATCGGCGACATCGGCGGCACCAATGCGCGCTTTTCGATCGTGCTCGACGCCAATTCCGAGGCCGGCGAGCCGACCATCGTCCAGACCGCCAATTACAACACCATCGACGAGGCGATCCAGGCGGCCGTGCTCGACCGCTCATCGGTGCGCCCCAATTCGGCGGTGCTGGCGGTGGCCGGCCCGGTCGACGGCGACGAGATCGAGCTCACCAACTGCCCTTGGATCGTCAAGCCGAGAAAAATGTTCGCCAGCCTTGGCTTGAGCGACATCGTCGTGCTCAACGATTTCGAGGCGCAGGCGCTCGCCGTCGTCGCGCTCGGCGAGGAGCACATGGAAAAGATCGGCGGCGGCACGCCGGAGCCCAATGCCGGGCGCGTCGTACTGGGTCCGGGAACCGGGCTCGGCGTCGCCGGGCTGGTCTATGCGCTTCGCCACTGGATACCAGTGCCCGGCGAGGGCGGCCATATGGACATCGGCCCGCGCACACCGCGCGATTTCGAGGTTTTCCCGCATATCGAGAAGCTCGAAGGCCGCATTTCGGGCGAGCAGATCCTGTGCGGACGCGGTCTGGTCAATGTCTACCGGGCGGTGGCCAAGGCGGACGGCAAGCCGTCGCCCTTCACCACGCCGGCGGAAGTCACTGCCGCCGCGCTTGCGAAAACCGATCTCGTTGCGGAAGAAGCGCTGGAGACCTTCGTCACCTGCCTCGGGCGCACCGCCGGCGACCTCGCTTTGGTGTTCATGAGCCGTGGCGGCGTCTTCCTCACCGGCGGCATCGCGCAAAAGATCGTGCCGGCGCTGAAAGCCGGCAATTTCCGCGCCGCCTTCGAGGACAAGGCGCCGCACAGCGCGCTGATGCGCACCATGCCGGTCTATGTCATCACCCACCCGCTGGCGGCCCTTCTGGGCCTTGCCGCCTATGCCCGTAACCCCTCGCTGTTCGGCGTCCAGACTTCCGGCCGCCGCTGGCGCGACGAAGTTAGTCACGCCAAGGCATAGGCAAGCCGGCTCCTTGGCGCTAAGAGGGGTGCCGAATTGCCCGGCCGCGGGAAGCGGAAACCTACGAAGCGCTCCGATTTGACATTTCAGCCCCCCAATCCGTCGAAACCCCGTGCGGGCGAGATCGTGGCGGTCATCCGCCGCATTCTCCAGGAAAACGGCCGCGAGTATCGGGGCGCGTATATTTTCACGATCCTCTGCCTGCTGACCGTGTCGGCGACGACGGCGCTTGCCGCCTGGATCATGAGTCCGGTCGTCAACCAGATCTTCTATGAACGGCGCGGCGACCTGATCCCATGGATCTGCGCCGCACTGCTGGGCGCTTTCATCCTGCGCGGCCTTGCCGGCTACGGCCAGGCGGTGACGATGGCCAGGATCGGCAACAATCTGGTGGCGCGCTACCAGCAGCGCATCTTCAACCATCTGATGAAGCTCGGCGTCTCCTTCTTCAATGACACAAGGTCCGGGCGGCTGGCGGCGCAGGTCAACGAGAACGTCAATGGCATTCGCGACCTTCTGTCGATGACGGTGACCTCGACGGCGCGCGACGCCGTTTCGCTGGTCGGCCTGGTGGGCGTCATGATCTACCAGGATCCGGTCCTTTCGCTGAGCTCACTGCTCATCGGACCGCCGCTGATCTGGACCGTCACCTACCTGATGCGCCGGGTGCGGCGCATCACGCGCGAATCGGTGCAGATCAACTCGCGGCTGATCGGCGCCATGCAGGAGGCGACGCAAGGCATCGCCATCGTCAAGGCCTTCACCATGGAGGATGAGCTGTCGCGCCGCATCAGCAAGCTCGCCGAGGATGCGGAACAGCGGTCGAACAAGATCGCCCGCGTCTCGGAACGGCTGACGCCGGTTTCCGAACTGCTGGCCGGCATCGCCTTTGCCAGCGTCATCGCCTATTCCGGCTACCGGGCCACCGTTCTCGGCCAGCCGCCGGGCGCGGTGTTTTCCTTCATCACAGCACTGACGCTCGCCTATGATCCGGCCCGCCGGCTGGCGCGCATGCAGGTCGGCATGGAGCGCGCGCTGGTCAATGCGCGCATGATCTACGAGCTTCTCGACATCGAGCCGCAGCAGAGCGACGCTGCTGGTGCCGCCGAGGCGAAATTCACCTCCGGCGAAGTGCGCTTCAACAATGTCTCCTTCCACTATGTCGAGGAGGCGCCGGTTCTGCACGATCTGAGCTTCGTCGCGGCCGCCGGCAAGGTGACGGCGATCGTCGGCGCTTCGGGCGCCGGCAAGACGACGCTGGTGGCGCTGCTGCAGCGCTTCTACGACGTCGAGGCGGGCACGATCGAGATCGACGGCCAGGACATTTCCAAGGTCACCAAACAATCGCTGCGCGGCTCCATCGCCTATGTCTCGCAGCAGCCCTATCTGTTCGAAGGCACCATCCGTGACAACATCCGCTACGGCCGGCTGGGCGCCACCGATGCCGAGATCGAACAGGCTGCAAGGCAGGCCGCGGCCGACGATTTCATCCGCCAGCAGCCGCAGGGCTATGACACGCCGGTCGGCGAGAACGGTGTGACGCTTTCGGGCGGCCAGCGCCAGCGCGTATCGATCGCGCGCGCCATCGTGCGCCAGGCACCGATCCTGTTGCTCGACGAAGCGACATCGGCGCTCGACAACGAGGCCGAGGCCCGCGTCCAGCAGGCGCTGACCCAGGTCATGGAAGGCCGCACCACCATCGTCATCGCGCACCGGCTGTCGACGGTGGTCAACGCCGACCACATCATCGTCATGGAACAGGGCCGGCTGGTCGAAGAGGGCACGCATGCCTCGCTGATGGCCGATCCGCACAGCGTCTATGCCCGCTTCCACCGCATCCAGGGCATCAAGGGCCTGGGGCTTGTCGACGACAGCGCGCCGATCCAGACTTCGGCCCAAGGCCCAATTCGCAACACCGAGACGCAGAGCATCGCCGGGAGCACGACATGAGCGAGACGCCCGCAACCAACAAGCCAGCAAGGGATATGGGCCTGGTGGTGGTGGGCGCGGCCGGCCGCATGGGCCAGACGCTGATCCGGGCGATCCACACCATCCCCGGCGCGCGTGTCATCGGCGCGGTCGAGCGGGTGGGGTCGCCCTATCTGGGCAAGGACGCAGGCGAGCTCGCCGGCGTCGGCCGCATCGATGTGGCGATCGGTGACGATCCGTTGCCGGTCTTCGCCAAGGCAGACGGCGTGCTCGATTTCACCACGCCTGCCTCATCAGTCGAATTCGCCGGCTACGCGGCGCAGGCGCGCATCGTCCACATCATCGGCACGACCGGCTGCACGGCCGACGACAATGCCAGGATCGCGGCGGCGGCGCGCCACGCGACGATCGTCAAGTCGGGCAATATGAGCCTCGGCGTCAATCTTTTGGCGGTGCTGGTCGAACAGGCGGCGCGCGCACTCGATGCCGACGATTTCGACATCGAGATCCTCGAGATGCACCACAGGCACAAGGTCGACGCGCCGTCCGGCACCGCTTTGCTGCTCGGCGAGGCCGCCGCCGCCGGGCGCGGTATCGCGCTGGCCGGCAATGATGTGCGGGTCCGCGACGGTCACACCGGCGTGCGCAAGACGGGCTCGATCGGCTTTGCCACGCTGCGCGGTGGCTCGGTGGTCGGCGATCACAGCGTGCTGCTGGCCGGGACCGGCGAGCGCATTACGCTGTCGCACCACGCCGAGGACCGCGCCATCTTCGCTCGCGGCGCCGTCAAGGCCGCCTTGTGGGCGCGCGGCAAGAAGCCAGGACTGTATTCGATGCGGGACGTGCTCGGCCTCAGCTGAGCGGCCAAACTGCCAACTTTGAATGGAGCAAATATGTCGAGAACCCTCGTGCTCGTGCGCCACGGCCAGAGCGAATGGAATTTGAAGAACCTGTTCACCGGCTGGCGTGACGTCGACTTGACCGAGCAGGGCCACGCCGAGGCTAAGGCCGCCGGGCAAAAACTCAAGGCACGTGGCCTGAAGTTCGACATCGCCTTCACCTCGGCGCTGGTCCGGGCGCAGAAGACCTGCCAGCACATTCTCGATGCGGTCGGCCAGAGCGATCTGAAGACCATCCGCGATCAGGCGCTGAACGAGCGCGACTATGGCGACCTCTCCGGCCTCAACAAGGACGATGCCCGCAAGAAGTGGGGCGAGGAGCAGGTGCATGTCTGGCGCCGCTCCTATGACGTGCCGCCGCCCGCCGGCGAAAGCCTGAAGGACACCGGCGCCCGCGTCTGGCCCTATTACCTGCACGATCTGCAGCCGCACGTGCTGCGCGGCGGCACCGTGCTGGTCGCCGCCCACGGCAACTCGCTGCGCGCGCTGATCATGGCGCTGGACGGCAAGTCGGGCGAGGAGATCGTCAAGCTGGAACTCGGCACCGGCGTGCCGGTCATCTACGAGCTGAACGCCGATTCGACCGTGGCTTCCAAGGAAGTGCTGGACGACTGACGGTCCTTGAGCCGGTAAGCGGCAAACGGCTTTGAAAAAAGCGCGTTGACACACATCGCTTGCCCGCTTACATGAGCCCGCACCAGCCCAGATGGCGGAATTGGTAGACGCGCACGGTTCAGGTCCGTGTTCCGCAAGGAGTGGAGGTTCGAGTCCTCTTCTGGGCACCAAATTACTGTTTCGAACCATTCGATGGTTCAGAAACTCTAAGAAAAAGCCCGGTTCGTCCGGGCTTTTTTGTTACCAACGGTCAGTGACGTTCGAGGCCGTGGGTTCTTATCCTGCTTGCCAGCCGCGTGAGCGAAGATCCAGCTAAAACATGCGCTTTGATGGAGGCAGGCTGAAGAACAAACCGGCCTAGTATCAAAGATACTGGCCGAGATACCTCTATTGCACAGTTGCATACCTCCACCGGCCGATTTCTTTTGCTGATTCGCAATGTATGTTGCACGGCAAACGAATATTGCATCCATGGATGGGGTGGGAAAGAGTGGTTTTCGCATCCGCATCGGTTGGTTATCATCGTTTCGGCCTCGGGCCGCGATCCCGCGATTTGTCTCTATTGGGTGAAGATCCACGCAGTGTTCTTCTAAATGAGCTGGATGAGCCGGACATTGCCCTCCTTACTGGCGGAGATCTCCTGTCCGCAGCCGAGATCATCACGGAACGACATCGCCAGGATCAGCTTCCGCGCGGCTATCTCGCGGCGGCGATCCGCCGCCTTACCTTCTTCGTGCCGATTGATCGGCGGGTGTTCGATGCGGAAGTGCGGGCCAGGATAGACCGCGCCTTGATCGTCAGGACAGGGCTCGTCGAGCGGCTCGTGACGTTCTGGATGAACCATTTCGTGGTCGAGACCAGTGCCAATGGCACTGTCCGGCGCACCGCTGCGGCATTCGAGCGGGAAGCCATCCGGCCTTTCGTACTCGGGCGGTTCGAAGACATGCTTGTCGCCGTAACCCGGCATCCGGCAATGCTTTCCTATTTCAACAGCGCAAATTCGGTCGGACCGAATTCGGTGATCGGGCGCCGGTCCAGGCGCGGGTGCAATGAAAACCACGCGCGCGAGCTGCTGGAATTGCACACGGTCGGGGTCGAGGCGGGCTATTCGCAGGCAGATGTCACCGCGCTGTCGAAAGTGTTGACCGGCTGGAGTTACCGTGGCGCTAGCGAGGACGATGAGCATGCCGATGACTACGGCTGCTTTTGCTTCACCGCGGATGCGCACGAGCCTGGCAGCCAGATGGTCATGGATGTCGACTATCCGCAAACCGGCGTGGATCAGGGCGAGGCGGTTCTGTCCACTCTGGCGGTCCATGAAGCAACGGCAAGGCGAATCGCCTGGAAGCTCGTCCGGCACTTCATCAGCGATCATCCCGCGCCCGACATTGCCGAAGGAATCGCAGCAATCTTCCTGGAGAGTGCCGGGGATCTCAAAGCGTGCGTACGAATGCTGCTTCTCCACGACAAGGCGTGGGGTCCGGCGGTGAAGATCAAGAGCCCCAGCGAATTCCTGTGGTCGGCTCTCAGGACACTGGATCTCCGCATTGATGTCGCGCAGGTCGCACGCGTTCTGAGTGCCCTTGGGCAGCCATTGTGGAATCCGAACGCCCCCAATGGTTTTCCTGATCATGCCGATAGCTGGCTGGCCGGCAATGCGATGACCGATCGCCTCGATTTCGCCGAAGAGCTGGCGGGGCGCGTCCGTGTCGACCTGGATCCGCTGGCCCTCATCGATGCGGTGCTGGGCACGAGTTGTTCCGCAACCACGCGGGAACATATTGCCCACGCCCGAAGCAGGTCCCAGGCGCTGGCTTTGTTGCTCATGAGCCCGGAGTTCCAACGAAGATGACTCCTATGCGTGTCTCAAGGGGCAGTTTCGTCGCCTGGTCGAGAATGCCACGTATGGCCCACGCAGCGCCGCGCGATCCACGGATGGTGGTCGTGATCCTGCGCGGAGCGTTGGACGGTCTGGCCGTTGTGCCACCCATCGGGGACCCGAATTACGCGCGGTTGCGGGGCGAGCTTGCGATTGGCGTGGCCGGCATCGGCCGTATCCTATCATTGGACGGGTTTTTCGGCTTGCACGATGCGATGCGGACATTGCACGCGCACTACGTGGCCGGCGACACCCTGATCGTCCATGCCGCCGCCACGCCTTACAGGGATCGATCCCATTTCGACGGCCAGGATGTCCTGGAAAGCGGCATGCCTGGACCGAGAGATACCGCATCCGGCTGGCTCAATCGCGCGGTGTTGGAACTTCCGGTCGGAGACGAGATCGAGGTCGCCCGGCCGGTGGGGCTGGCCGTCAGCCCCACTGTTCCGCTGATTTTCCGCGGTGCCGCACCCACATTGACATGGACGCCGCCAAATTTCCGGTCAGCCTCCCCGGACACGCAAGATCGGCTCATGGGACTCTATGGCGAAATCGATCCGGCGCTCTTGCGTGCCTTCGTCGAAGGCTGCGAGATAGACAGTCTGTCAGGTCATGGCGACGATCCGGTGCCGCACACCAAGATGGCAGGGCCTTCCTTTCGCGAGGCTGCGGACGGCGCCGCGAAATTGCTTGCGGCCGAGTCCGGCCCGCGCATTGCCGCACTCAGTTTTGACGGCTGGGACACGCACGCGAAAGAGGGCGCCAAAGACGGGAAGCTGGCAAGGCTGCTGGCGGCCCTGGATGGCGCTTTGGAGGGTTTGGTCAGCGGCCTGAAGTCCGTCTGGCACGATACCGTGATCGTGGTCATCACCGAGTTCGGGCGCACGGCGCGGATCAACGGCAATGAGGGGACCGATCATGGTACCGCCACGACGGCCTTCCTGATGGGTGGTGCCGTCAGGGGCGGACGAGTGGTGGCGGACTGGCCGGGACTTGGAACCCCCCAATTGTATCAAGGCCGGGACCTAATGCCGACCACCGATCTTCGGGCGGTGCTGAAGGGCCTTTTGCGCGACCATCTCGGCATCTCGGAGCTCGCCTTGTCGCAGCGTGTATTCCCGTCCAGCATCGCCGTCAGGCCTTTGAACGGGCTGATTGGGTAGCGCGCTCATTGCCGTGGCGTGTTGAACATCCGCGGCGCTGATAGCTGTCATAAACGAGACCTTTTGATTCGGCGCAACCGCGCGACACGCTCGACGGCCGTCTGTTGGCATCTCGTGCCGCCAGCCTCGCTTCCCGGCTAGGCATCAAACAAAGCGCTTCAAACTCCGCGGCCGCTTCGCTACGCTCAAAACCATGTCTCAACCCACCAACCCGATCTTCGGCGCCCGTCGCGATCAGGCCTTCCCGACGCTGGCCGAGACGGACATCGATCGTATGCGCCGGTTCGGCGAGGCCCGCGCCTATGTGGCCGGCGAGAACATCGTCACGGCTGGCGATGTGGCGCCCGGTCTGATCGTCGTGCTGTCGGGCAAGGTCGACATCACCCAGGATGGTGGGCTCGGCCGGCGCGAAACGATCGTCACGCACGGTCCGGGCAGTTTTGTCGGCGAACTGGCGCAGCTTTCGGCCCGTCCCTCTCTGGTGAATGCGCAGGCCGCCGAACCGGTCGAGGCGTTCGTCATCCCCTCGCGGAGGCTGCGCGACCTGATGGTGCAGGAGGCCAATCTCGGCGAGCGCATCATGCGGGCGCTGATCCTGCGCCGTGTCGGGCTGCTGGAAAGCGCCACCGGCGGGCCGATCATCATCGGACCCATAAACAATGCCGACGTGTTGCGGCTGCAGGGTTTTCTGGCCCGCAGCGGCCAGCCGCACCGCGTGCTTGATTCCGATAGCGATCCTTGCGCCAAAACCCTGGTCGAGCGCTTCGACGTCGATCTTCACCATCTGCCGATCGTGCTGTGTCCGAACGGCAGGCTGCTGATGAACCCCGGCGAAAAGGACCTCGCCCGCTGCATCGGCCTGCTGCGGCCGATCGATGCTTCCAGGCTGTACGACGTCGCCATTGTCGGCGCCGGACCGGCTGGGCTGGCGGCCGCCGTCTATGCGGCCTCCGAAGGCCTGTCGACGATCGTGCTCGATTGCCGTGCCTTCGGCGGACAGGCCGGCGCCTCCTCGCGCATCGAGAACTATCTCGGTTTCCCCACCGGCATTTCCGGCATGGCGCTGATGGCGCGCGCCTACAACCAGGCGCAGAAATTCGGCGTCGAAATGGTGATCCCGGACGAGGCGAAGCTTTTGAGTGCCGCGACCGACGGCGCCCGTTACAGGCTCGATGTCGGCGACGGCGAGACGGTGCGGACGCGCAGCGTGGTGATCGCCAGCGGCGCGCGCTATCGCCGCCTCGACATTGCCAATCTGGCGCAGTTCGAGGGAACGTCCGTGCATTATTGGGCGTCGCCCATCGAAGGCCGGCTTTGCGCGGGCCAGGAAGTGGCGCTCGTCGGCGCCGGCAATTCGGCCGGGCAGGCGGCCGTCTATCTGGCCAGCCATGCTCGCAAAGTGGCGCTGCTGGCGCGCGGCGGCAGCCTCGATGCCAGCATGTCGCGCTATCTGGTCGAGCGCATCAGGGCGCAACCGAACATCGAGGTGCTGACCGGGACCGAAATCGTGGCCCTGGAAGGCGACGGGGGTAATCTTGGCACGGTGCGCTGGCGCAACCGGGCCAGCGGCGCGGAGACGACGCGCCCGATCCGCCATCTCTTCCTGTTCATTGGCGCCGACCCGAACACCGATTGGCTGGCGAACTGCGATGTGGCGCTGGACGCCAAGGGTTTCGTGCGCACCGGATCGGACCTGGGATCGGCGCAGATGGAGACGAGCCGCAGCGGTGTGTTCGCCATCGGCGACGTCCGCGCCGGCTCGGTCAAGCGCGTCGCGGCGGCTGTCGGCGAAGGCGCCCAGGTGGTCGCGGCATTGCATGCATATCTCGCGCGAGGCAACGCCGACGCACCTCAAACGGCAGGGAGACCATGATGGATGAATGCAGACATACGCGCGACATCAGGAAGGTGACGCCGAGCGCGCTCGGCTGCGAGGAATGCCTGAAGAGCGGGTCGCAATGGGTGCATCTGCGGCTGTGCCGCACCTGCGGCCATGTCGGCTGCTGCGACGACTCACCCAACCGCCACGCCACCAAGCACTTTCACGCCACCAGGCATCCGATCATCGAGGGCTACGATCCGCCGGAAGGCTGGGCATGGTGCTATGTCGACGAGGTGTTTGTCGACCTCGGCGACGACGTGACCCCACAGAACGGCCCGATCCCGCGCTTTTATTGAGGTGCGCCCGAGAGACCCGAAAAAAGCCCGGTTCGCCCGGGCTTTTCTTTGTCCAGGCATAATCGCCGCTCGATGCCCGGCTGTCAGCGAACTGACAGCTTACCCGTTCCAGTGTCTGCCAGCTCTCGATCACCAGAGTCCGACAAAGCTTTGACATGATCGCAGCTAGTTTAGAAATATTCAAAACTGGAAGGCTCGCATGCACCCCACCTATACAACCACGCAAAAGGCCATTCACTGGGCGGTGTTTCTGCTGGTCATCGGCCTTTATGGCTTGACCTATGTGGAGGAGCTTTTTCCGCGCGGCGATCCCGGTCGCGCGCTCGTCTGGTGGTTTCATATTTCGTTCGGGCTGCTGCTGTTTGCGCTGGTCGTCATCCGCGTCGGCCTGCGCCTGACGCTGGGAACGCCGGGGCTGCCGACGGAAATGTCGGAGCTTGAACGATGGGCGGCAAAGATCGCTCATCTGCTGCTTTATGCACTGCTCGTGGCCATTCCAGTTCTCGGCATCCTGCTGACCTGGTACAGGGGCGACGCCCTGAGTTTCTTTGGCCTCTTCACCATCCCGGCTCCGGTTTCGCCCGACCGCGATACGGCCCGGTTCATCAGGGAACTGCACAGCCTCTGCGCCAACTCGATCCTCATCCTCGCCGGAGTGCACGCGGCCGCGGCGCTGTGGCACCATTTCATCCGCAAGGACGACGTGCTCAAGCGAATGCTGCCGGAAAGCACGGGCTCTTAGTCGGGAAAGTGTGAGACTGTTTCCTGAGAAAGCGTATAGCGCTTTCCCTTGGCAATTGCGTGAACAGAGAGAGACACCCCAGGCGCTTCGTCGATCAGTCTTGCCGTGCTGGCGCCGGGGTGGGCTCAGGGTTGTCCACGCTGTTCTCGTTGATCTGGAAGGCCTTTCCTTCGACCTTCTTTTTCTTCAGGTCGTCGCCGGTCTGTTGCTGCGGCGAACGTTTCGGATTTTGCTCGGTGTTCTCATTCACGTCGAGGGCTCTGGTCATCATGTCCTCCATGTCTGGAAACACAATGTTCGACGGTGCATGGGGTTCCGGCAAAAGAAAACGCTCTCCCCGAGAGGGGTAACGCCGACCGATGCCGCTTATCGCACGGAGCCTGTGACGGTCGGGTCGATCGTGCTGGGAACGGATTTGCGTTCGTTGCCGGCAAGGGCCGCTATGATCAGCAGACTGGCAACCACCGGGACAAACAGGATGGCAACGCGGGCTTGCACGTAAAAGATGGCGCGCCATTCATTGCGCTTGTCGGGGCTGTTGCTCATCACACTCACTTTGTCAGGCCCCCCGGCCGTGACATAGCCGCGAACGGTTAAGCAACCCCTTCCGATAGTGTTAACCGGGCGGAATTGAGGCGAAATTCTCAAGATAATCCCCCGGCCTCAGCCCAGCCCGATCCGCCTTGCCCCTTGCCGGAACAGCGCCACGGCGTCCGGCTCGAAGTGGAAGGTGCCGATGAAATCGTCGAGGCGGTAGTCCGGTCGCGTCTTGCGGATGGCGGCGGCAAAGCCGCGTGCCTCGTCGAGCCGTCCCGCCAGAGCCAGGCAGTGAGCCGCGATCGCCAGGATGATGGCGTGCGCGTTCGGCCGCGCCGCCGCCTTCAGCGCCCATTCGGCCGCCTCCTCGAACTGGCCAAGCCGCACATGGGACATGGCGCGTGCCCCCAGCATGCCAAACAGCAAGGGATCGAACGGGCTGAGATGACGCGAATGATCGGAAGAACTTATCGCCGTTTGCGGGTCGCCCGACTGCGAATGGACGAAGGATAACGCATAATGGCCAAGCGCGAAATTGGGACTGAGATCCACCGCCCGTTCCAGTTCGATCAAGGACCCATCCTGCTCACCGCGCAGCCACAGCGCCCGGCCCATCGCCCAATGCGCTGCCGGATTGTGGTCGTCGATCAGCAGGCTGCGGCCGGCGCTCTCGAAGGCCAGCGCGCTTTCGCGGTCGCGGTCGCCCCAGCGCTGGAAGGCATTCTGCCAATGGGTGAAGGACAGGCCGGCATAGGCACGGGCAAAGGTCGGGTCGAGCTGCAGGGCCGTATCAAAGAAATGCCGCGCCTGCTCGTTCTCGGCCTGGGTGAAGCGGTACATATGCCAGAGGCCGCGATGATAGGCCTCCCAGGCGTTGAGCGAGTTGGGCGCCTTCAGCATGGCGCGGTTACGCTCGACCGTTTCGATCTCGGCCGAGATCGACGAGACGATGCTGTTGCCGATATCGTCGAGCACGGCAAAGATGTCGTCGGGCCTGCGCTCGAACGTTTCGGCCCAGACGATCCTGGCAGTGCGCACCTCGATCAGTTCGACGCTGACAATCAGGCGGCCGGCCGGGCTACGCACCGTGCCGGTGGCGACATAGTCGACATTCAGCCGGCGGCCGGCATCCTCGGGCGCGATGTCCTTCTCGGCCAGCGCAAATACCGATCCGCGCGCGATGACGAAGAAATCCCTGAGCTTGGCGAGGCGGGTGATGATATCGTGGGTGAAACCATCGGCCAATCCGCCGCCTGCGCCGGTCTCTTCAACAAACGGCATCACTGCCAGCGAAGCGTGGCTGGGCCCGACCGGGCCGACATCTGAGGGCGCCGCGACCAACTGCGATATTGTGGACAGGCAGGCCGGCTGCGGCCGGAGCGGGGTGCCCGACTGTTGGTCACGGATTGCCCGCCACGCCGCGCGAAGCGGTGCGAAATCCAGTTCCTCCGACTGGAACAATCGTTCCGCCGAAGCCAGGTGCTGCTCGGCCGCGCCGACCTCGCCTCGCCGGGCCAGACTGGCCAGAAGTGCTGCATGCGCACGCCCGTCGAACGGCGCCAGTTCCACCCATTTGTCGAGATGGGCGATTGCTTCGTCGCTATCCGCCGGCAGGCTCGCGACAAGCTGTTCCAGAACGGCGATGTGGCACGAGTGGAAACGGCGGCGCTGGGCGATCAGCCAGCTGTTGAAATGAGGGCTGCGCTCGAGCTCCAGCCCGTCGAGGAGATCGCCGGCAAACAGTCCGGCCAGCACGCGCAAGCGCTCGAGATCAAGCGTGCCGATCCCTTGTGTGGCGGCCTGGCTGACCTCCAGCGCATCGACAAGGCAATCGCTCAGATCGAGCGCGACCGTGTCTCCCTGTGTCGTGACCCGGTGTCGATCCGGCTCGTCGAGGACGCCGCGCAACTTGCTCAGGCACCAGCGCAGCTCGCCCCGTGGATCGTTCGGTACGTCCCACAACAGCTCGCACAGGCGGCTGCGGCCGACCGGATGCGGTGCCAGCGCCAGGTAGGCGAACAGCGCTCGCAGCTTGCGTGACGCCGGCAGCGCCAACGGCACGCCGTCGCGCAGAATCGCCAGCGCCCCGAGCAGGCGCACGGAAAGCGCCGGCGTCTCGCCGCCCAGCCTCGATCGTGCGGATTCCACGTTGGTTTCCACGCCTGCTCCCACGCTGGCCTGTCGGCCTTTCTTGTATCACCGATAGCGACAAGGCGCATCCGGCGGCGAATTTCCGCGCCGGGTACCGACATTGCCGCATTCCCGGCATGTCAGTCCTAACGCGGCAAGGTCTCGAAACCTCGCCGCCCAACCCGCCGGTTTGTAACCGGCCCGTGATAACAAGAAACGACGATCGAGGAGATCAAACATGTTGCAGCAGCGGAAAATCAGGACCACGGCCGGCCGCGGTCGCCTTTTCGACAGCATTCTCGACACCGTCGGCGACACGCCGGTGGTCCGCATCAACAATCTCGGACCGGCCCACGCGACGATCTATGTCAAGGCCGAGTACTTCAATCCCGGCGCTTCGGTGAAGGACCGTCTGGCGCTCAACATCATCGAGGAGGGCGAGCGCAGCGGCGCGCTGAAGCCGGGCCAGACGGTGGTCGAGGCGACCAGCGGCAACACCGGCATTGGCCTGGCCATGGTCTGCGCGCAGAAGGGCTATCCGCTGGTCGTCACCATGGCCGACAGTTTTTCCGTCGAGCGCCGCAAGCTGATGCGCATGCTGGGCGCCAAGGTGGTGCTGACGCCGCGCGCCGAAAAGGGTTTCGGCATGTACAAGAAAGCGGTGGAACTGGCTGAGGCCAATGGCTGGTTCCTCGCCCGCCAGTTCGAGACCGCCGCCAACGCCGCCATCCACGAGGCGACGACGGCGCGCGAGATCGTCAATGACTTCGCCGGTTCGCGGCTCGACTGCTTCGTCACCGGCTATGGCACCGGCGGCACCGTCGTCGGTGTGGCGCGTGTACTGCGCCGCGAGCGGCCGGAAACCCGCATCGTGCTTTCCGAGCCGGCCAACGCGCAGCTCATCGGCAGCGGCAAGGTGCAGCAGCGCGGTGCCGGTGGCGCGCCCGCCGCCAGCCACCCAGCCTTCGAGCCGCACCCGATCCAGGGCTGGACGCCGGATTTCATTCCCAATGTGCTGCAGGAAGCGATCGATGGCAGCCTCTATGATGAGGTGATGCCGATTGCCGGACCGGAAGGTATCAAATGGGCCAGAGCATTGGCACAGAAAGAAGGCATCTTCACCGGCATCTCCGGCGGCGCCACTTTTGCCGTGGCGCGGCAAGTCGCCGAACAGGCACCGGCCGGGGCGGTGATCCTGTGCATGCTGCCCGACACCGGCGAACGCTACATGTCGACGCCGCTGTTCGACGGCATCGAGGCCGAGATGGACGCCGACGAGATCGCCCTGTCGCGCTCGACGCCCGGCTGCCAGTTCCCGGCGGCTTGACGGGAGGATGCCGTGGATACCGTGCAGGAACCCCTCGGCCTGGTGGCCGAGGAAACGCTCGATCCCCCGGACTGGGCCGATGTGCAGGCTCTGTCGCACCAGGTCATCGACGATGCCGTCGATTATCTGCGCGATATCAGGGACCGTCCGGTCTGGCGGGAGATGCCGCCCTATGTGAGAGAGGTCTTCGCGGCACCGCTGCCGCGATCGCCGGCGCCACTTGCCGCTGTCTATGGCGAGGTCTCGCGCACGGTGATGTCCTATCCGATGGGCAACATCCATCCGCGCTTCTGGTCCTGGTATATGGGGTCGAGCAACTTCACCGGCGCGCTCGGCGACTTCCTGGCGGCAATCCAGGGCTCCAATCTCGGCGGCGGCAACCACGCCGCCGGGCTGATGGACAGCCAGGTGGTGAATTGGTGCAAGCAGATGCTGGGCTTTCCGGCTTCTGCCAGCGGCACGCTGGTCAGCGGCGGCTCGATGGCCAACCTTATCGGGCTGACGGTGGCGCGTAACACCAAGGCGGGCATCGACGTGCGCGAGCAAGGTGTTGCCGCCATCGAGAAGCCGCTGCGTTTCTATGGCTCGGACCAGATCCATTCCTGCCATCGCAAGGCAATGGAGGCGCTCGGCCTCGGCAACAAGGCGCTGCGCCGCATTCCGACCGATGCCGGGCTGCGCATCGATATCGCTGCCTTGCGGGCGGCAATCGCCGAGGACCGCGCAGCGGGATTCAAGCCGGCCTGTGTCATCGGCAATGCCGGCACGGTGAACACCGGGGCGATCGACGACCTGCGGTCACTCGCCAAGCTGGCGCATGAGGAGGACCTCTGGTTCCATGTCGACGGCTGTATCGGCGCGCTGGTCGCCATTGCGCCTGAAAATGCCCATCGCGTCGCCGGCATCGAATGGGCCGATTCGGTCGCGCTCGATCCGCACAAATGGCTGCACGCGCCGTTCGAGGTCGGCTGCGCCCTGGTCAGGGATGCCATCGCGCATCGCCGGACCTTCGCGGTGACGCCGGAATATCTGGAATCGACGCCGCGCGGCCTCGCCTCGGGCGAGTGGCTGCACGACTACGGCTTGCAGACATCGCGCGGCTTTCGCGCGCTGAAGGTGTGGATGGCGCTGAAGCAACATGGCGTCGATAAGTTCGGTCGCCTGATCGACCAGAACATCGCGCAAGCCTTCTATCTCGGAGGATTGATCGAGGCCGAGCCGCTGCTGGAGCTGGCGGCATTGCCGACCATCAACATCGTCTGCTTCCGCTATCAGCCCGGTTTGGTCGGCGAGGCGCTGAAGGCGCTCAACACCGAGATCATGCTGCGGCTGCAGGAACAGGGTATTGCCGCACTGTCGGACACCACGGTGCACGGCGAGCACTGGCTGCGCGTTGCGATCACCAACCATCGCACAAGGCGCGAGGATCTCGACCTTCTGGTGCGTGAAACGATGCGGCTGGGGCGCGAGATCGCGGCGGAGGGTGCTGCGTCTTCCTAGTCACCGGCAGGCATGCGATTCTGCCGTTCTGATTCGCGAGGTCCCGACGGTGACGCTCTTTCGTATGGCTGCACTGGCGGCCTTGCTCTTCACCACCTCGGCGCAGGCCGCCGAGATGGCCTTTTTCATCAAGAATCTGCGCAAGGAAGCGGTCGCGGTCGAGCTGTTCAGCCGCGACCGCGAGACGGTCTGGCCGGGCAACGACAAGGTGTTCCTGATCGACCCCAGCTCGCAGAAATCCGTGCCGCTCTCCTGCAATCAGGGCGAACATATCTGCTACGGCGCCTGGGTCGATGGCGACGACAGCATCTCCGCCGGCGTCGGGCCGGACAATGACCAGCCTTGCGACACCTGCTGCTTCATCTGCGTGGAACACTCGACCGAGACGATCGATCTGGTGCCATAGGGCCAAGGCACGCCGATATCCCCAAAATCAGTCCGGGAATTGTTGCAATCATCCCTTTGGCGATTCAATGCAGCATGCGATGGTCGCTGCGCGGCCGGGTGGGCCGCTATTTCAGGGGGTTACCATGCTTTACACCTATGCGCGCCGCACGCTGGTCGCGCTGTCGCTTGCCGCGCTGTTTGCGCCGTCCGCGCACGCCGCCGATATCACCTTCGCCCTCAAGAACAGCCACCCCAACGCCATGCGCGTCGAGCTCTACAGCCAGGACCGCGACTATGTCTGGCCGGGCGAGGACAAGGACTACTTCCTTGACGATGGCGAGACCAAACAGCTGCCGATCTCGTGCAACGAGGGCGAATCGATCTGCTACGGCGCCTGGGTCGATGGCGACGAGGGCACCTATTGGGGCGTCGGTCCCGGCAACAAGGAGAAATGCGAGGATTGCTGCTATACCTGCAACGGCGGCGAGACCGAGGAAATCGATCTGGTCCCCTGACCGGCTTGCCAGCTTGACGGTTTTTCCTGCTGGAGCCATAGCCTGGACAGATACCCGGAGCGCGCCGCGTCCATCGAATGCGACGTGCTTCAGGCAAAAGGAGCCCAGCTATGGCCGGCATGGTCGAAAGCGACAAGATCGACGTCGGATTCTCCGGCAAGCGCTGCATCCATTCGCGCAATTGCGTGCTCGGCGATCCGCATGTCTTCGTGCCCAATGCACCGGGCCAGTGGATCCATCCGGAAGCGGCCAGCGTCGAGAAGATCGTCGCCATCGCTGAAAGCTGCCCCTCGGGCGCCATCACCTACATCAGGAAGGATGGCGGGCCGCAGGAGCAGCCGCCGGTGGTCAACACCGTGCGACTGCGGGAAAACGGCCCGCTGGCCGTGCATGCCGAGATCGTGCTCGACGGCGAAACGTTTTATCGCGCCACGCTATGCCGCTGCGGCGCCTCGGAAAACAAGCCGTTCTGCGACGGCAGCCACAACAAGTCAGGTTTTGCCGCCACCGGCGAGCCGGCGCTGAAGGACACGCCGGCGCTGGAGGCGAGGAATGGCCCGCTGAAAGTGACACCGACCACCAACGGTCCGCTCAAGCTCGAAGGCAATGTCGAGATCGTCACCGGCACCGGCCACACGGTCGACCGCACGCAACGCACCTTCCTCTGCCGCTGCGGCCATTCCGCCAACAAGCCGTTTTGCGATGGAACGCATAAGAAGGTGGGGTTTGTCGGGTAGCGGCAATAAGCGACAGAGGGGGTCGGCACGTCCTGACGCGACGCCATGCGAGGGCGAGACGAGGTCAGCGCTTCACGCGCGACGACCCCCTCTGGCCTGCCGGCCATCTCCCCCTCGAGGGCAGGGCTATCGCATATGAGTGATGGCCTGGATGAGATAGTCGTCATTCCACGCGCATTTTTTGATACGGTGGCTGATGGGGACTTTGTCGATGTCGGCGGCCTGAAGGATATTTCTGGCGATGCGGTTTAGGAGCGCGGTGTTGGCAGGGGCGTTGTCCTTGCGGGCACGGCTGAGGTCCTCGCGCAGATGAACGTCGAGCATCCAATGCAGCCCGTTCTCGATCTGCCAATGGGCTCTGGTGAGATCGATCGCCTGCTGCGGGGACAGCAGCGTTGAGGCCATGAACAGGCGCGTCAGCGGCTTGGCCTGATCGCGCCGGCTGGTGATGCGGATGAAGGCCTTGTGCCCAGGCATCAGCGGGTCGGGCGCCGCCACGACTTCTGCCTGCCGCCATTCGTTGCGGCCATGGCTGGTCTCGGTCCGCTCAGTGACGGCGGGAGTGGTCTGGGCCAGTTGTTGTTTGGCCCGAGCCAACCAATGCCGGCGGTTTCCCTTGAGCGTGAGCAGATAGTCGCCGCCGCGCTGAATGATGGCCTTGGCCATGCGCGTGTGGCAATGAAGCGCATCGGCCGTGACCAATCGACCAGTAAGATCAATGAGTTCGACGACCTTGAGGGCAGCCTCGACCTCATTGTCTCCATCGCCGGGCGAGGCCGCCGCCAAACACAGCCGCGTCTGGCTGGCAAAGGCTGACACCGTCAGGGGCGGGCTGGCCGCAAGGCCTTTCTCATAGGCCCGTCGCAGCGCCTTGCCATCAAGTGCGACCACACCCTGGCGTGCCTGGGCAAAGCCCGCGGCAAAGGCGGCGAACGCACGTCCGAAGGCCTCCGGATCGAGCAGGCGCAACAGCCGCGAGAAGGTGTCGTGGCTGGGCGCCTCCTCATAGTCGATCAAGCGCGACAGCGCCTGTTTGCGCTCTTGCGCGAACAACGAAAACTCCGTTGCGCTGGTCGCGCCACACAGGCTCGCAGCGATCATCATCACGATCAGGTCGCCAAGCCGGTGCGTGGCGTTGGCCGCGCGCGGATCAGGGACCGCGCCGAAATAGCTCTCAAGGCTAGAAATGGCAGTCACTCCTCAGTGGACTGCCTTCCCAAAGAATCCCTTCTCAAACCAACTTCAAGCTCAAAATCGCCATATGCGATTCCCCTGCCCTCGTGGGGGGGGATTACACGTGGCCCAGCGCTCGCAGCTTTATCGCCCGCTCCGTATCGGCTAAGGGCAGGGGCAGACAAATTCGCCAGCCGGACCGCCATCAGAAATGACCGCCAAGACCAAGCCAAAGCCGCTGTTCCTCGGGATCGACACCGGCGGCACCTACACCGATGCCGTGCTGTGGTCTGAAACGGAAGGCCCGCAGCAGGGGCCGAACAAGGGCAAGGTGCTGGCCAAGGCCAAGGCGCTGACCACCAGGCATGATCTGGCCGTCGGGATCTCCGGCGCCGTCGACGCGGTGCTGCGGAAGGCCGGCACCGATCCCGCTGCGATCAAGCTGGTCTCGATGTCGACGACGCTGGCCACCAATGCACTGGTCGAGGGCCAGGGCGGCCGCGTCGCGCTGGTCATGATCGGCTTTTCCGAGGGCGACCTCGCCCGCGACGGGCTGAAGGCAGCGCTTGGCACCGACCCGGTGGTTTTTTGTCCCGGCGGCCACGACGTGCACGGTAATGCCGCCAGGCTCGATCTGTCCGGACTGGAGGCAGCGCTGCCCGAACTCGGTGCCTCGGTGTCCGGTTTTGCCGTCTGCGCCTATTTCGCCACCCGCAATCCGGCGCACGAGATTGCCGCCCGCGAGTTGATCCGCGAAAAGACCGGGCTGCCGGTAACCGCCAGCCACGAGCTGTCGGCCAAGCTCGGTGGCCCGCGCCGGGCGCTGACGACGCTGCTCAACGCCAGGCTGATCTCGATGATCGACCGGCTGGTGGCGGCAACCGAAGGCTTTCTCGAGGCGCGCAACATTGCGGCGCCCCTGATGGTGGTGCGCGGCGATGGCGCCCTGGTTTCGGCCGCCTTTGCCCGCCAGCGGCCGATCGAGACCATCCTGTCCGGCCCGGCCGCCAGCCTGGTCGGCGCCCGTCACATGACCGGGCTCGACAACGCCATGGTGTCCGACATCGGCGGCACCACGACCGACGTCGCCGTGCTCGACGGCGGCCGTCCCAGGCTCGATCCGGAGGGCGCCACCGTCGGCGGCTTCCGCACCATGGTCGAGGCTGTCGCCATGCGCACCTTCGGCCTTGGCGGCGATTCCGAAGTGACGCTGGAGGATGGCGCGCTTAACCCGAAGATCCTGCTCGGGCCGCGCCGCCTGGTGCCTCTGGCGCTGGCCGGCATGGCGCATGGCAGCGCCATCACATCGGAACTCGAACGCCAATTGCGGGCGCCCAATCCCGGCCGCATGGACGGCCGCTTCGCGGTGCGCACCGGCGTGCCGGACAGGCTCGCCGCCGGATTGACCGGCGCCGAAGCCAGGCTCTACGAGCTGATTGGTGCTGTGCCGCTCGCCATCGACAGGCTTTTGACCTCGAACGCGCAGAACGCGACGCTGAACCGGCTGGTGTCACGCGGGCTGGTGCATATCGCCGGCTTCACCCCGTCGGACGCCGCCCATGTGCTGGGCAAGCAGGCGAACTGGGATCCTGTCGCCGCGCGCCTCGGCGCCGAACTGTTCGCCCGCAAGCGTGACGGCCGTGGCCAGTACATCGCCGCTTCGCCCGAAGCGATCTCGGAGCGGGTGCTGGTGACGCTGACACGCTGGTCGGCCGAATATATCCTCGAAACTGCCTTTGCCGAGGACGGCCTCGATGGCGCGTCAACCGTGGCGCATGCGCTGGTGCAGCGCGCGGTCGACGCGCATCCCGGCATTGCCCGGCTGACCGTGGCGCTCGACCGCCCGGTCATAGGCCTCGGCGCCTCGGCGCCGCTGCATTATGCCGGCCTGCCGCCCTTGATCGGCAATGACTGCGTGGTGCCGGAAGACACCGATGTCGCCAATGCGCTCGGCGCCGTTGTCGGCCAGGTCAGGGTTTCGGCCGAGGCCCGTGTCAGCCAGCCCAGGGAAGGGCTGTTTCGTCTTGCCTCGGGCGAAACCGTACGCGATTTCCTCGACGAGGCGGCGGCGATCGCGGCGGCCGAGGCCGATGTCCGCGCCATCGTCGCCCAGCGCGCCAGGGAGGCTGGCACCGACAGCGCCGAGATCGACGTCGCGACCGAGTTCCGCGTCTCGACCGTCGAAGCCCAGCGCATGTTCATCGAGGCGCATGTGGTGGCGGTGGCGTCGGGAAGGCCGCGGATTGCGGTGTAGCGGCTGATCTCCCCCCTTGAGGGAGAGATGTCGCCGAAGGCGACAGAGGGGGTCGGTTCGACGGGACGCGACCCTCCTGCTTTGAACAGAAGAGGCTAGCGCCTTACGTCCGGCGACCCCCTCTGGCCTGCCGGCCATCTCCCCCTCAAGGGGGGAGATCGGCAGCGTCACCGCTCGCCAAAAACACCCACCTTCACCCTAAGCTGAATTGACCCTGCACCCCTGACATGCCAAAGGCCCGCAAAGCCTTTCATCTGGAGTAGCCTGATGACCGATCGCATCGAGATCGCCGGATTGCGGATTGCCCGCGAGCTGCATGAGTTCGTGGCCAGGGAAGCGCTGCCGGGCACGGGCATCGAAGCGGACGCCTTCTGGAACGGTTTTTCGGCCGTCGTCCATGACCTCGCGCCCAAGAACCGGGCGCTGCTGGCAAAGCGCGACGCCATCCAGGAACAGATAGACGGCTGGTATCGCGACCATGGCGCACCCGTCGACATGGAGGTCTACAAGGGTTTCCTGAAAGAGATCGGCTACCTCGTTCCCGAAGGCCCGGCCTTCAGCGTGTCGACCGACAATGTCGACCCGGAAATATCAGTCGTTGCCGGGCCGCAGCTGGTCGTGCCGGTGATGAATGCCCGCTATGCGCTCAACGCCGCCAACGCGCGCTGGGGCTCGCTCTATGATGCGCTCTACGGCACCGACGCCATTCCTGAAACCGATGGCGCCGAGAAGGGCAAGGCCTTCAATCCGGTGCGCGGCGCCAAGGTCGTCGCCTGGACAAAGACCTTTCTCGACGAGGCTGCCCCGCTCACCTCGGGCAAATGGGCCGGCGTCAACGGTCTGTCGCTGGCGCAAGGCGGGTTGCGGCTGAGTGCTGGTGCTGGCTCGACCACGCTGGCCAACCCGAAGCAATTCGTCGGCTACCGTGGCGACGCCGCCAATCCCGATGCCGTGCTGCTGGTCAGGAACGGCCTGCATATCGAGATCGTGATCGACCGCGACAACCAGATCGGCCGCACCGATCCGGCGGGGATCGCCGATGTCGTCCTGGAATCGGCGCTGACCACCATCCAGGACTGCGAGGATTCGGTCGCCGCGGTGGATGCGCCCGACAAGGTCGTCGTCTACCGCAACTGGCTTGGCCTGATGAAGGGTGACCTAGCGGAAGAAATCACCAAGGCTGGCCGGAGTTTTGTCCGCAAGCTCAATCCCGACCGCTCCTACACCGCGCCCGCCGGCGGCACGCTGACCGTGCCCGGCCGCTCGCTGATGCTGGTCAGGAATGTCGGCCACCTCATGACCAATCCGGCGATCCTTGACCGCGACGGCAACGAGGTTCCGGAAGGCATTATGGATGCGGCGATGACGGCGCTGATCGCGCTGCATGACGTCGGAACCAACGGCCGCCGTGCCAATTCCCGCGCCGGCTCGATGTATGTCGTGAAACCCAAGATGCACGGGCCGGAGGAAGTCGCCTTCGCCGTCGAGATCTTCGACCGTGTCGAGGCCCTGCTCGGCATGGCCAGGAACACCATCAAGATGGGCATCATGGACGAGGAACGGCGCACCACCGTCAACCTCAAGGAAGCGATCCGCGCCGCGCGCGAGCGCGTGGTGTTCATCAACACCGGCTTCCTCGACCGCACCGGCGACGAGATCCACACCTCGATGGAAGCCGGCCCGATGATCCGCAAGGGCGACATGAAGCAGGCCGCCTGGATCTCCGCCTACGAAGCGTGGAATGTCGACACCGGGCTCGAATGCGGGCTGGCCGGCCACGCCCAGATCGGCAAGGGCATGTGGGCGATGCCCGATTTGATGGCGGCGATGCTGGAACAGAAGATCGCCCACCCCAAGGCCGGCGCCAACACCGCCTGGGTGCCGTCGCCGACGGCGGCGACGCTGCATGCCACGCACTACCACAAGGTCGACGTCCACGCGGTGCAGGCAGCGCTGAAGAACCGGCCCAAGGCGAAGCTCGACGACATACTGTCGGTGCCTGTCGCCGTGCGGCCGAACTGGTCGCCGGAAGACATCCAGAAGGAGCTCGACAACAACGCGCAAGGCATTCTCGGCTACGTCGTGCGCTGGATCGACCAGGGCGTCGGCTGTTCGAAAGTGCCAGACATCAATGATGTCGGCCTGATGGAGGACCGCGCCACGCTGCGCATCTCCTCGCAGCATATCGCCAACTGGCTGCATCACGGCGTGTGCAGCAAGGACCAGGTGATGGCGACGATGAAGCGCATGGCTGAAATCGTCGACCGCCAGAACGCGAGCGATCCACTCTACCAGCCGATGGCGGTAGATTTCGACAACTCGATCGCCTTCCTCGCCGCCTGCGACCTGGTCTTCAAGGGCCGCGTCCAGCCCAACGGCTACACCGAGCCGGTGCTGCACGCGCGGCGGCTGGAGCTGAAGGCGAAGCAGGGCTGAAGAGGCCAGTCCTTGCCGTGAATGGGGCGGCGGGTCTTCGACCTGGCTTCCGTCTGGAGATCAGGCGTTAGGGAGCTGTATGATCCAGGAGCCGGATGGTGGGATCGCGACGGTGTTCGGAATTGGCGCGGTCGACGCCTTCCACCGTAATCGCGATCGTCCCGTTTTCTATCCTCGCGATCCATCCCTTCGCTTTCATGTACCAAAGATGAAACTCGAGATGTTCTCGCGGACAGCCTGACAGGCGTTCGAGCTCTACATCTCCGATCCCAGGGTCGGTGACGTCGTGGCGGCGCTTTGCGTAAAGCAGCGACAGGAGTTTGGCCTGGATCACAACATCCCGCTCGATGCCCTTGGTGTTGCTGGCTTCCTCGGTCAACTCGCGGCGAAGGCCGGCGTGATCTCTATAGGCGATGTCGTATTGAGCGCGCTTGACCGGATCCTTGAGCGTATTGTGGGCTTCCACGACTTCGCTGAAGCGGGCTTCATCGCCAGTCTGTTGATTGTCTGGATGATAGCGCATCGCAAAATAGCGAAATATGCGCTCCAGCGTTTCCGAGTTGGCATTCGGGCTGACTTCCAACACTTCATAGTAGTCGATGAACATAGCGGTACACCCTCAACCGCAATCATATTCGCATTGTCTAAATAAAGAACATCCAAAGCAGAAGCCCAGACTTTAGTCCGGCGCCGATGACAGCCACGCTTCTGGTGAAGAGGAAGAAAATGGCCGGCGCCCGTTCGGTGGGGGCCGTTGGGTGGTGAGGACGCCGGCCAAGCGGACAATCAGGTCCGCCGCACTGCAGAGATGGTCGATTCGTTGGGTGGCGGTTATGGCGTGATCGCGGAAGGCAATTTGGCAGGGTCGGCTTGCCGCGCGATCGCGTACTGCCAGATTTCGCCCACGGGACCAAAAACCACAACCGCAAGCACGGCCGTCAGCAGGCAAGTGACCTAAGCCGCCTGCGCCACCCGCTCCGAACTCATGCGGTAGGAGATAGCCTCTGCCAGATGGATGCGGCCGACGGTTTCGCTGGCGTCGAGATCGGCGAGAGTCCGCGCCACTTTCAGCACCCGGTGGTAAGCGCGGGCGGAAAAGGCGAGTTTTTCGCTGGCGTCCTTGAGCAGCGACAGGCCGGCGGCGTCAGGCATGGCGATCTCCTCGATCACCGATGGCGCGCAATGCGCGTTGGTGGTGGCTCGGGTAGCGCCGAGCCGTTCGAAGCGTTCGCGCTGGATGGTGCGGGCACGCGCCACGCGCAGCGCCACATCGGCGCTTTTCTCCGCCCGGTCGGGCCGGATCAGGTCGCTGGCCGACACCGCCGGCACTTCGATCCTGAGATCGATGCGGTCGAGCAGCGGGCCCGAGATACGCGCCTGGTAGTCGGTGCGGCAGCGCTCGCCGCGCAGGCAGCGATAGCCCGGCTCGCCGGCCATGCCGCAGCGGCACGGGTTCATCGCCGCGACCAGCTGGATGCGCGCCGGATAGGTGACGCGATGATTGGCCCGCGCGATCATGCAGTCGCCGGTCTCGAGCGGCTGGCGCAGCGCATCGAGCGTCTGCGGCGTGAACTCGGGAAACTCGTCGAGGAACAGCACGCCATGATGGGCGAGCGACACTTCACCCGGCCGCGCGCGGATGCCACCACCGACCATCGCCGCCATCGAGGCCGAATGGTGCGGCGCGCGGAACGGCCGCCGGTCGGTCAGCTTGCCCTCGCCGAGCTCTCCCGCCACCGAGGCGATCATCGACACTTCGAGCAGTTCCTTCGGCGCCAGCGGCGGCAGGATCGAAGGCAGCCGCTGCGCCAGCATCGATTTTCCCGATCCCGGTGGCCCGATCATCAGCAGATTATGCCCACCGGCCGCCGCCACTTCCAGCGCCCGCTTGGCGGTCTCCTGGCCCTTGATGTCGGCAAGGTCGGGCAGGTCGCGCGCCGCGGCGTGGATGCCGGCCTCCGGTCGCGACAGCACCTGCGTGCCGCGAAAATGATTGGCGATCGCGATCAGGCTGCGCGGCGCCAGTATGTCGAAATCCTTGCCCGCCCAGGCCGCTTCCGGCCCGCAGGCGAACGGGCAGATCAGGCCCTTGCCCTCGGCATTGGCGCCGATCGCTGCCGGCAAGGCGCCGGCGACGGCGGCAATCGTGCCGTCGAGCGACAATTCGCCAAGCACGACATAGCCGGCCAGCATGTCGCCCGGAATGGCGCCAAGGGCGGCCATCAGGCCAAGCGCGATCGGCAGATCGTAATGGCTGCCTTCCTTGGGCAGGTCGGCGGGCGCCAGATTGACCGTGACCTTCTTCGACGGCATCGACAGGCCGGAAGCATGCAGTGCTGCCTGCACCCGCTCACGGCTTTCGGCCACTGCCTTGTCGGCCAGGCCGACGATGTGCATGTTGACCTTGCCGGGCGCGATCATCACCTGCACGTCGACCGGTACGGCCTCTATGCCCTGGAAAGCGACCGTGCGAACCCGCGCCACCATCGTGCAACCCCAATTCAGGCTGGTCCCAGCCCGTGCGACCAGGCCAAAAATGGCCCCTCGGGGAGACAATCACAATTCCTTGGTCAAATCAAGAACATTACAGGAACACATAAGCGCGTAGGTTGCAGCCGAATAGAGTCCGGTTGCAAAAACGGAACATGGTTAAGACAAAATGAAAACGGTCACTTCCGCTTGTCCTCGACCGCGTCCCAGAACAGGCTGGCGATGTCGGCGCCGCCGAAGCGCTTGACCTCGCGCACACCGGTCGGCGAGGTCACGTTGATCTCGGTCATGTAGTCGCCGATGACGTCGATGCCGACAAGGATGAAGCCGCGCTCCTTCAGCGAAGGTCCGATGCGGGCGCAGATTTCGCGCTCGCGTTCCGTCAGCTCGGTCTTTTCGGCGCGGCCGCCGACATGCATGTTGGACCGGGAATCGTGCTCGGCCGGCACCCGGTTGATGGCGCCGACCGGCTCGCCGTCGATTAGGATGATGCGCTTGTCGCCCTTGCGCACGTCCTTCAGATAGCGCTGCACGATATAGGGTTCGCGAAACATCTGGCCGAACATTTCGAGCAGCGAGGCAAGGTTGCGGTCGGCCTCGTGCAGATGGAAGATGCCGGCGCCGCCATTGCCGTAGAGCGGCTTGACGATGATGTCGCCGAACTCCTTGCGGAAGGCGGCAACTTCGAGCGGATCCTTGGTGATCAGCGTGTCCGGCATCAGGTCGGAAAACTCGGTGACGAAGATCTTTTCCGGGCTGTTACGCACCCAGGCCGGGTCGTTGACCACCAATGTCCCGGGATGGATGCGCTCCAGGATGTGCGTGGTGGTGATGTAGTTCATGTCGAAGGGCGGATCCTGACGCAGCAGGACAACGTCCATCTCCGACAGATCGGTACGCACCTTCTCGCCCAGCGAATAGTGGCTGCCCTTCTCGTCGCGCACCTGCATCTCCTCGATGCGGGCAAACACCTTGCCGTCGCGCAACGATAGCCGGTCCGGCGTGTAGTGGAACAGAAGATGGCCGCGCCGCTGCGCTTCCAGCGATAGCGCGAACGAGGTGTCGCCGGCGATCGACACCGTGGAGATGTGGTCCATCTGGACGGCGATTTTCAGCTTCATGGCGGGTCTCCGGCGGCTCGGATGGGCGACTGTCTTGCCTGTACAGGCTCACTGCCCGTCTGCCAATCGCGACATTTTGAAGATTGGCATCAGAAGTCGCAAACCCGAGCCAACGCCCGATCCGCCGGCCATCTGGAGACAGAGCGAGGCTGCGCGTCATCGCTTTCTTAAGCCTTGCCGTGCAAGGGTAAGCCCCCGAATGCGTCCGGCCCGTGCTGACGCAGTCCCGGGGCACTCGATGGAACAACGACCATGAACGCCGTCACCGCCATCCGCGCCATCGCAACCAGACAGCTCGAACTCACCATCCGGATGCCATGCTTCAACGATGACTTGCTGGCCGATGAGCTGCCGGCCAACCAGCTGCCGGCGCGCGACGCATGAGCGAAGCATTGCCGGCCTTTGTCCAGACACGCCTGTTCCGGTTCCTGACGGTCGGCATCGGCGCCGCATTGCTGTTCTTCGTTCTGTCGTGGCTCCTGGTGTCGCTGGGCCTTTCGCCCTTCATCGGCAGCGTTGTCGCCTATGCGATTGCCGTCGTAGTTGCCTATAGCGCACAGCGCGGCTGGACATTCGGCGGCCAGCACGACCACGTCAGCGCCATGCCGCGCTATCTTGCCCTGCAGCTCGGATGCGCTCTGTTTTCGGGCCTGGTGTCGCACCTGGCGGTCACGCGTTTCGGCTTGTCGCCGCTCGCCATGTCGGCGCTGACCACGGTTGCCGCAGGCGCCGTGAGCTACGTCATGTCGTCGCTATGGGTGTTTCCGACGCGCGGCTAGTGCGCTTTTTTGCGCGCTATTTTGCGCTTTGTGGAGTGACTGTCGCCAGCCCGCGCCGCCCCTCGCATCGGTCCCCGTGCACATGACGCCGCTTAGCCGCGAAAAATCGATTTCGCGATACGTTTCCTAAAGGGTTTGCTGCCAGTCTCGAAATAAATTCCGACGTCACAAAACAGGGACACCGATGCAAACTTCGTTTGGCACCGGTCAGGCAAACAGGGAGAGCACGGATCTGGCATTCACAGATCCGTTGACCGGGCTTGGCAACCATCGCCGCTTCTTCGACAAGGTCGATCGCCTGATCAGCGACCGTGCCGACGATCCCGCACCCTTTACCGTCGGCATTCTCGATCTCGACGGCTTCAAGCCGATCAACGATTTGTTCGGCCACAAGGCCGGCGACGATATCCTGATCCAGGTCGCCATGCGGCTGCGCGCCTCGATGGACGGCCATTCCACGGTCTGCCGCATCGGCGCCGACGAGTTCGCCTTTCTCTATCCCCTGGTGTTCAGCGAGGATGCAGCGGCCGAAAAATCCCGCATGCTGATCGAGATCCTGTCGGCGCCTTATGATGTCGGCGAACGCACAGCCAGGCTTTCGGCTTCGGTCGGCTGCTCGCTGTTCTATTCCGGCGACGAGACCACCGAGATCCTCATCAACAAGGCAGAGACGGCGCTCTACCACGCCAAGCGTTCCGGCCGTGGCCGCGTCGTCGTCTACACCCGCGAGATGGAAGAAGCGGCCAAGCGCGTCACCCGCATCGAACAGGCGCTGCGCCGCGCCGTCTCGGCCGGCGAGGTGGAGCCGCATTTCCAGCCCATCGTCGACCTCAATACTCGCCGTACCATCGGTTTCGAGACGCTGGCGCGCTGGACCGATCGCGACCTTGGCTCCGTGCCGCCAACGGTCTTCATTCCCATCGCCGAGGAGCGCGGCATCATCGGCCCGCTGTCGCAACTGGTGCTGCGCAAGGCGACAGAAGCCGCCAGAAGCTGGCCGAAGGACCTGTTCCTGTCGTTCAACCTGTCGCCCTCGCAGCTCGTCGACCAGAACACCGGCCTGCACATACTGGCGATCCTCGACCGCACCGGCTTCGATCCGCGCCGGCTGGAGATCGAGATCACCGAGACCGGCCTGATGAACGACCCGGCTTCGGCCGCGCAGATCGTCGAGGATCTGCGCCGCGTCGGCATCCGTGTCTCACTCGACGATTTCGGCACCGGCCAGTCCTCGCTCGGCCGCTTGCGCGAATTCCATTTCGACAAGCTCAAGATCGATCGCGCCTTCGTCTCCTCCATTCTCGATGACAGGCCGTCCGAACACATCATCCGCGCCATTCTCGCCATGTGCGAAGGGCTCGGCATGGACGTCGTCGCCGAAGGCATCGAGCAGGAAGCGCAGGCCGACCGCCTCGTCCAGTTCGGCTGCGCCGGCGGGCAAGGTTATCTGTTCGGCAAGCCGGTCGATGCCGACGCCACACTCGGCTATCTCCGCGATTCCTTCCGCGGCGCCCTGCGCGCCAAGGCGATCTGACCGGCGGTCGCGAAGCCGCCGCCATCCTGATGATGCCGCCATGCGCATCCAGTGCGGCGCATTGTCGTTTTGTCTGACATAAGCCCAGAAATCCGATGGTTCGCCCTTGCCCGCGCGACCTGTCTGGCTAGGATGCGCGCCGGTCACGCTGGGAGAGACAGATATGATGCCATCGGCGCATTTTGCCGACCTCGAAGGAGCCTCGGTGCTGATCACCGGCGGCGGCTCCGGAATTGGCGCGGCACTGACCGAGGGTTTTGTGCGCCAGGGCGCCAATGTCGCCTTCATCGACATCGCCGACGGCCCAAGCACGATACTTGCCGACCGCGTCGAGAAAGAGTTTGGCAGGCGGCCGCTTTATCTCAAGACCGACCTGCGCGACGTCGAGGCTTTGCGTGCGTCGGCCGCGAAGGCCGCTGAGGCGCATGGCGATGTCACCGTGCTGGTCAACAATGCGGCCTGGGACGAACGCCACGCCGTCGAAGACGTGACGGTCGAGTTCTGGGACAACAACCAGGCCATTAATCTGCGGCCGCACTTCTTCACCGCGCAAGCGGTGGCGCCGGGCATGAAGCGGGCCGGCGGCGGCTCGATCATCAACTTCACCTCGACATCCTACCTCATCAACCACCCCGACATGCCGTCCTACACGGCCGCCAAGGCCGGCATCCTCGGCCTCACCAAGGGGCTGGCCGGCAAGCTCGGTGTCGACGGCATCCGCGTCAACGCCATCGCGCCCGGCTGGGTGATCACCGAGCGGCAGAAAGAGCTCTGGGTGACAGAGCAGGGACTTGCCGCCCATGTCGCCAAGCAGTGCATCAAGCAGGTGATGCAGCCGGACGACATCGTCGGCACCGTGCTGTTCCTCGCCTCGGACGCCTCGCGCATGCTGACCGCGCAGATGCTGATCGTCGATGGAGGTTTCCTGTGAGCCCAGGGTTTGCCGGCAACGCGCCGGCGCTCGCCGCTGTCGACTGGGGCACGACCCGCATGCGGGTCTGGCTGATCGACGGACAAGGCAAGGTGCTTGCCGAACGTCGCGGCGATGATGGCTTGATCACCGCGCAGCAGAAAGGTTTTGCAACCATTCTCGATGGGCACCTGGAGGCGATGGGAGCGCTGGAGGCGCTGCCCGTCATCATCTGCGGCATGGCCGGTTCCCGCCAGGGTTGGCTGGAAGCGCCCTATGTCACCGTGCCGGCGCCGCTCAGGGCCATTCTCGGCGGTGCTGCCAAGGTGCCAGGCCAGAGCCGCGATATCCGCATCGTTCCGGGTCTTGCCCAGCGGCTGACCGATGCGCCCGACGTCATGCGCGGCGAGGAAACCCAGCTCGCCGGCGCCGGCCTGCCGGCCCAGGGTCGCCAGCTGGTCTGCATGCCCGGCACCCATTCGAAATGGGTGCTGGTCGAGGACGGCACTGTCGCCGGCTTCGGCACCTGGCCGACCGGCGAGCTGTTCTCGGTGCTTGCCGCGCACTCGATCCTGCGCCATTCGCTCGGCGAACATCCAGGCGCGGTTACATCGGACAATCCGTTCTTCCGCCGCTGGTGCGAAACCGCATTGGGCGAAGGCGGCGATGTCACCTCGCGGCTGTTTTCCATCCGCGCCGCCGGCCTGCTGCAGGACCTGAAAGCCGACGATGCCGCGGCCTGCCTGTCCGGTCTTTTGATCGGTGGCGAGATCGCCTCGGCCAGCCGCCGTCACGGCGCCGGCGCGGAACCCGTGGTGCTGATTGCCTCAGGCGCGCTGGCCGCGCTCTACCAGGCCGCACTCGGCCTTGCCGGGCTTGAGGTTCGGGCCGTCGACGCCGACGAGGCGGTGCGTGCTGGGCTCATTGAAGCCGCGCGCGAGAACGGCATGATCGCCAGAATTGGAGCAGCCCGATGAGCCAGACCGCACCTTTCCCCAAACTCAAGCGCGGCCTGGTTGCCATCCTTCGCGGGCTCAAGCCCACCGAGGCGATGGCCATGGGCCAGGCGCTGTTCGACGCCGGCATCGAGGCGATCGAAGTGCCGCTGAACTCACCGCAACCGTTCTCGTCGATCGCTCGCATCGTCCAAGTGCTACCGAAAGCGGCGCTGGTCGGCGCCGGCACGGTGCTGACGCCGGCCGATGTCGATGGCTTGCACCAGGCCGGAGGGCGGCTGCTGGTCAGTCCCAACATCGATGCCGAGGTGATGGCGCGCGCCATGCACTACGGCATGGTGACGATGCCCGGCGTGTTCACGCCGACCGAAGCCTTCCAGGCGATCAAGCTCGGCGCCTCGGCCCTGAAATTCTTCCCGGCGAGCGTGCTGGGTGCCGGCGGCATTTCAGCGATGCGCGCCGTGTTGCCGGCGCAAACGCTGGTCGGTGCCGTCGGCGGCGTCTCCGAAAAAGATTTTGCCGGCTACAAGGCGGCGGGCGTGACGGCCTTCGGACTGGGCTCCAGCCTGTTCAAACCGGGCATGAGCGTTGACGAGGTGGCGGCGCGTGCGCACGCCGCCGTTACGGCCTGGGATGCGGTGTTCGGAGAAGCATGATGAGCGAAGCGATCGTTTCGGTTTTTTCCGATCACGTCTGCCAGCTCGGCGAAGGGCCGAGCTACGATCCCGCCACCGATACGCTGTTCTGGTTCGACATCGTCAACAGCCAGCTTCTGGAAAAGCGGCTGTCCGGCGGCGCGACCACCGTCCATGAGCTTGGCCGGATGGCGAGCGCCATCGCCGTCATCGACGAGAAGCGCCAGCTGATCGCCGCCGAGACCGGCCTTTTTGTCCGCGACGTCGCGACCGGCAAACTGACGCTGCACACGCCTGTCGAGGCCGACAATCCGATCACGCGCTCCAACGATTCCCGGGTCCATCCCTGCGGTGCCCTGTGGATGGGCACGATGGGCAAGAAGGAGGAAAAGGGCGCCGGTTCGATCTACTGGTTTTTCAAGGGTGAGCTGCGCCGCCTGTTTTCGGACATCACCGTGTCGAACTCGATCTGCTTTTCGCAGGACGGCACGATCGCTTACTACACCGACACCGCGACCGGGCTGCTGCTGCGCGTCGCCTGCGATCCGGCGACCGGCCTGCCCGCCGGTGAGCCGAAGGTATTCGTCGATCACCGCTCGGCCAAGGGCTATATCGATGGGTCCGTGCTCGACCGCGACGGCATTCTGTGGAACGCCGTCTGGGGCGGCAGCGTCATCGAAGCCTATGGACCCGACGGCAAGCTCGTCCGCACGGTCGCCATGCCGGTGACGCAGCCATCCTGCCCGGCCTTTATCGGCGCCAAGGCCGACCGGTTGGCGGTCACCTCCGCCTGGTCGGGCAAGGATGAGAAGCAGCGTCTGCTGGATCTGCAGGGCGGCATGACCTTTCTGCTCGACATTCCCGTCAACGGCCGCTTCGAACCGCGCGTGCTGATCGCCTGATTGAACTGCACACTGCGGTCGGACGGTGTGTTGTCACGCAACCGTCCGACCCGGTCGGTTTCGCAAGAGCCGATTCCCTTCACCGTGCGATGGTAGGCGATCGTGTCGTCGGGGAACGTTCATTTCATGCCGAGCCGCAAGCCAAGACTGATCCTCGTCCACGAGCCGGAAAAGGCCTGCCTGGGCCGTCTGGTCGCCGACGGGCATGCACCGCAGCGTGCTGCCGAAATCGCGTCCTATCTGGCGCAGTCGACCGATCTCGCCCCTGAATTCGGGGCGCTTGGCCGCGCCTGTCAGGCACGCGGCCTGTCTTTCACGCCAGTGGCGCTGGACGACGCCGCGAGCGCGCTCGCCGGCGCGGACCCGGACACGACGCTGGTCTGGACACTGACCGACGGCATTGCCTATTTCCGGGGCGGCGCGGCGCCCGCTTTGGCGAGACTGGGTGGCTTCAAGACGATCGGCGCCGACGATGCGCTGTTCGCGCTCTGCCAGGACAAGTTCCGCTCCGGCGCCGTGCTTGGCGCGCTCGGCCTGCCGGTGCCGCAGGCTGGTCTTGCGCGCGACGGCAAATGGCTGGTCGAGCCGCCGGCCTCTGCCGACGGCTGGTTCGTCAAGCCCAATCGGCTTGGCGCCAAGATCGGTATCTGGGCGGATTCGCGCTGCCACGATCTCGGCCACGCGCTGGAACTCAGCCGGCGCGTGTTTTCGGCCTATCGCGATGACGTCGTCGTCCAGCCCTATGTCGCCGGCCGCAACGTACGCGCCAGTTTTCTCGGCTTGGTGCCTGGCGCCGGGGTCGAAGCGCTTGGCGTCGCCTTTGTCGATTCAGGCGCCGATTTCCAGACCATGGCGGACAGCCTGGCGCTCTATGGCGACACCGGCGAGGCAGCGAAAGCGGCGGGACACTACGCCGAACCGGAACTCGTCGCGGTTGCCGACAGCCAGCCGGCCGCCGATGCCGGGATTCGCGCGATCGCCGAGCAGCTGATGAGCGGGCTCGGCCTGCGCGATGTGTTTTCCATCGATCTCAGGGTCGAGGCCGACGACACCGTCCACCTCATCGAGTTCGAGGTCTGTCCCGGCCTGCCTTGCTTCGATTTCCGCGCCTATTGCCGCCAGCAATGGGGCCTCGAGCTTGCCGATGCCATGGCCGAAACCGCGGCGAGCCGGCTGCTCGGCGTCAACCGGTAGCTGCGTGCCTTGACGGCTTTCGCCCTGCCTCTAGTGTCGGCGGACGATCCGAAAGCAATTCCGGGAAAAGTGTGAAGCGGTTTTCCCGGGAAAAGCGCATAGCGCTTTCCCTTGGGAATTGCGTCAAAACAAAGAGTTAAGCGAAGGCCGCGCGATGAACACAACTTCAGTCGAAGTCCTCCACCATCATGTCAGGCGCATGGCCGGGCGCGATCCGCATGAGGTGCATCGCGTCGCGACGCCGCTCGAGCTTCTGTTCGACCTGACCTTCGTGACGGCGTTCAGCTTTGCCTCATCGCAACTCGCCCATGCATTGGCCGAAGGCCATTACTCGGCGGCCCTGCTCGGTTTCGCTTTTGCCAGCTTCGCCATCTGCTGGGCCTGGATCAATTTCTCCTGGTTCTCTTCCGCCTATGACACCGACGACTGGATTTTCCGGCTCGTCACCATGGTGCAGATGATCGGCGTGCTGGTGCTGGCGCTCGGCCTGCCACGCATGTTCGCCTCCATCGAACACGGCGAGCACCTCAACAATTCGGTGATGGTGCTGGGCTATGTCATCATGCGGGTGGCGATGATCTTCCAGTGGCTGCGCGCTGCACGGCAGGACCCTGCCCGGCGTCGCGCCTGCCTGACCTACGTCACGGCAATTGCGGTCGCCCAGATCGGCTGGGTGGTGCAGATCGTCGTCGATTTCCCGGTCGGCACCAGCATCATCCTCGCCGTCATTCTCGGGTTGATCGAAATGGCGGGGCCGGTGATCGCGGAAGGCAAGGATGGCGGCACGCCCTGGCATGCGCACCATATGGCCGAGCGCTACAGCCTGTTTGCCATCATCGCTTTGGGTGAGGGGGTCGTCGGCACCCTCGCCACCCTGTCCGCCGTGGTCGAGGAACAGGGCTGGACCGTGGATGCGGCACTGGTCTGCATCGCCGGCACCGGGCTCACCTTCGGCATGTGGTGGGTTTATTACATGCTGCCGTCAGCGCCGATCCTGCATGCCCATCGCAACCGCGCATTCGTCTGGGGGTACGGGCAGATGCTGGTTGTCGCGGCAATCGTCGCCACCGGTGCTGGACTGCATGTCGCGGCCTATTTCATCGAGCACAAGGCGCATATCGGCCCGCTTGCGACACTGCTTGCCACCGCTGTTCCCGTCGCCGTCTTCCTGGCGGCAATCTATGCGCTCTACACCTATCTCGTTCGGCGCTTCGACCCGTTCCACATCTGGCTGCTGCTCGCGACCGCGGCGGTCGTGGCACTTGCCATTCTCGCGGCACTTGCCGGCGTCGACATGGCGATCTGCCTGATCATCCTGATGCTGGCGCCGGCCGTCACCATCGTCGGCTACGAAATGCTCGGGCACCGCCACCAGGCTGAAGCGCTCGCCAGCGACGAGCCGCGACAATAACTGGATTGCTTCCAGGACTATCCCCGAGGCATTCGCTCGAACGCCTGCAAGGACGGATCCATCTTGTCCCAGGCATGGGCGCGGATGGTATAGGTGACCGCCTGCGGATTGAACTGGTCCGGGTCGTCAAGGCTGGTGGCGTTGATCGCGATCAGCTCCGGCATGGCGAAGAATGTCAGGTAGACCGGCGTTCCGCAGGTTGGGCAGAAGGCGTGGATCTTTTCGTTGCCGCTGGCGCCCGCCACCCGCCAGGTGCTCGCCTCGCCGGTAATTGCCATATCGGCGCGCCGGCCGAAGGTCATATAGGATCCATGGCCCGTGCCTGAGCGCTTCTGGCAATCGATGCATTGGCAGTGGTTCTGGAAGATCGGCTCGCCGCTGGTCTCATAGCGGATCGCGCCGCATGCACAGCCGCCGATATAGCGCTTGGTCATTGTTATTCTCCCGCTGCGATCAGGGCTGATTTCGGCTTGGCGAAAAGGTCGATGCCGCTGCCGGTTTCCAGGAAGGATTTCATGCTCGACAGCACGGCCGGCCAACCCTGGCTGACGCCCTTCGCCATGCCGCTGCCGGCTTCGAGTTCGTCATGGCTGACGGTCAGCCGCACCATGGTGTCGTATTCCTCGATGGCGAACGTCACCCGGCTGGTTTTTGACGGATCGTCGGCCTGCGAGGCGTTCGCCCATGTGATGACGAGACGGGTCGGTGGCGAGATCTCGACGACCTTGCCGACGAGTTCGACGGTCCGTTCGTCATTGGCGCGGATGTGCTCCCATGTCGAGCCCGCTTTCCAGTCGGAGACGTTCTCGTGGCCCCAGTAGCGCCTTGCGACATCGGGCTTGATTATGGCCTCGAACACCTTCTGCGGCGTCGAGCGTATATAGGTCACGTAGACAAAGCTCGTGGTCTCTTTGGTGGTCATTTGTCTTCTCCTTCGAGTTCTTGCTTCAGGTCGTGCAGCAGGCTGAGCCGCTGCCGTTCGAATTTCCGCACCCAGCGCTCGTAGACTTCGTGCAGCGGCACGGGGTTGATGAAATGCAGCTTCTCGCGACCGCGCTTGACCGTGCTCACCAGATTGGCCGCCTCCAGCAGGTCGAGGTGCTGGGTGGCGGATTGCCGTGCCATGTCCAGGTTTTCGCAAAGCTGACTGAGCGTCTGCCCGTTCTGCTCACACAGAAGGTCAAGCAGCCTTCTGCGTGTCGGGTCGCCCAGCGCTTTGAAAACCTTGTCGGCGTCCATCGGTCTCGCTCTGTTGTAAGGCAGAATATGCAGGTAAATACCTGCATGTCAACTGGCAGTCGGCCGCGTCGCAATGGCTCAAAGCGAAGGCTGTTGGGACAGTCGGTCGTTCGACAAGCCGCGCGGCATCAACGCTCCGCAGCCGGCAACTGGTGCTTGGCAGGTCGCCATGGAGGGACGCGGCAAAGATATGGGAGGTGAGCCTGCCGGGGCTTTGCTTGAAGCGCCGCTAGGCTCCATCCAGCCTTGAGCATGATCTCCGGCGAAACCGAATACCACGCTTCAGAACTATGGTTCGGTGGACCTCAGGCGCCCTCGACCAGGACGATCTCGCCGTCGGCGACCTTCTGGCGGATGGCGACGGCGCGCTGGTATTCCGGCGAGTGGTAGCAGTCGTGTGCGGCGGCGAGCGATTCGAACTCAATGATGACATTGCGTGCGCGGCCGGGCCCTTCGGCCTTTTCATGTTCGCCGCCGCGCGCCAGGAATTTCGCGCCGAAGCGCTCGAAGGCAGGCTTGGCGGCGGCGACATAGTCCTTGTAGCCTTCAGCGTCGCGCACATCGACGCGGGCGATCCAGTATCCCTTGGGCATTTGTTGTCTCCGAAGTCGTTCTTTGGATTATGCCGAGCGCATTTCGTCAAGGATGGCTTCGGCCGCTTCCCGTTTGTTGGCGGCGGCGACGATAGGCCGGCCGACGACGAGGTGGCTGGAGCCGTTGCGGATCGCCTGGCCCGGCGTCACCACACGCTTCTGGTCGCCATGGTCGCTACCCGTGGGACGGATGCCGGGCGTCACCACGGCCAGGTCGGGCCCGGCGATGCGGCGTACCGCTTCCGCCTCCTCGGCCGAGCAGACGATGCCGCCCATGCCGGCATGCAGCGCCTGTTCCGAGCGCCGCAGCACCAGTGTGTGCGGGTCATATTCATAGCCCGCGTCGATCACGTCCTGTTCGTCCATAGAGGTCAGCACGCTGACGGCAAGCAGGCAAAGGTCGCTGCCGCGCGCTGCTTCCACCGCTGCCCGCATCGCCTTTGGATAGGCGTGGATGGTCAGCATGGTCATGCCCATCTTGACGATGTTCTCGACCCCCTTGGCCACCGTGTGGTCGATGTCGAGCAGCTTCATGTCGAGGAAGACCTTGGTCCCGCCGCTGGCCAGTTCCCTGGCGAAGTCGAGCCCGCCGGCGAAGGCCAGCTGATAGCCGATCTTGTAGAAGGAGACGACGCCGTCGAGTTCGCGCACCGCCTGCTCGGCTTGCTTCACGGTCGGCACGTCGAGGCCGACGATGAGCCGGTCGCGCATGCTATCGGCGATCATGCCTCGATCCGGGTGGACAGCATGCGCGAGGTTTCGATCAGCGTGCGGCATAGATGCTCCATCGATTTGTGCAGTCTTTCGTCACGGAAATTGCCGTCTTCGTCGAAGGCGTCGCCACCCTCCGGCACCGAGCATTCCGGCGTTACCACTTCCATCTGGCAGCGCACCAGAACGGCGCGCAGATGGTTGATGCAACGGATGCCGGCAAAGTGCCCGTTGGAGGATGAGCAGAGGCCGGCGACCTTGCCGGCAAGCGGCCTGACCGTGCGGCCACCATCCCTGCGCACCCGGCTCACCCAGTCGATCGTGTTCTTGAGCAGCGGCGGGATGGAGCCGTTATATTCGGGCGTGGCGATCAGCAGCCCGTCATGGGCGATCACCAGACGGCCGAGTTTCTGGGCGTTTTCAGGAACGCCCTTTTCCTTTTCCAGATCCTCGTCGAGGATCGGCAAGGGATAGTCGGCGAGCGAGATGCGGGTCACCTCGGCGCCTTGCATGGCAAGTTCCTTCTGCGCCACGTCGGCGGTCCTGCCGCTGTAGGCGCCGCTGCGCACCGAGCCGGCGAAGACGAGGATTTTCGGGATCACTGCCATTGGCCACCCTTGTTCCCGGACAGGTACAGCCAAGGTTCGAGCAAATCAACGGCTGGATGGGGGAATAGGGGAGTAAGGCAGTAGGGGAGTAGGGGACAGAATGGAAATTGAGCCGTTCATTTCCTACTGCCTTACTCCCCTATTCCCGTACTCCCCTCTCACTCAGTGCGCCTCGCGCCGGTAGATCCACAGCTGCGTCGGCGGGATGTTGCGGAAGATGAAATCGAAATGCTTGACCGTGTAGTCGCCGCGACCGGCCGGGATCGGCGACATCGGGCCATAGGTCAGCTGCACGATCGGCCGTCCGGCCGGGATGCGGTCGAGCAGGCTCTCGATATAGGCGATGCGCTGGGCGACCGGAAAGTTGAGCAGCGGCACGCCCGAAACGACGGAATCGAAGATCATCCCGCTCTTGTCGCCAAGCGTGGCGTTGAGATTGAAGGCATCGCCCTCGATGACGTTGACACCGGGATAGAGCCGCCGCAGGTGGCCCACGAAATCCGTGTTGTATTCGACCGCGTAGAGGTTTTCGGGCCGCACGCCCTGGGCGAGGATGGCGCGCGTGATGACGCCGGTGCCGGGACCGACCTCGAGCACCGGCAGGCCGGATTTCGGATTGACGATCGAAGCCATCTTGCGGGCGGTGATCGAGCTGGTCGGCACGATCGAGCCGACCGTCTTCGGCTTGTCGATCCAGCCCTTGAAGAATTTGAGCTCGTCGTCGAACTTTTCGGCAAGCGCCTTCCGCAGTCCGGGACGTGTCATGCAAGTTCTCCTCAGCGCTCCCCGCAAAGCTAATTAACACCTGGTTGACGCAAGGCAAGGCACGACCTCGCCAATGTCGTGGATAAGATAGATTTCGTCGCGTCCCAGGATGCGGCGCGGTTTATCGGTTCGCGCGCCATTCCTGATTTGTCAACGCTCGCCGAAGGATTCGAAGAAATCCTTCATACGAGCGAAAAAGCCGCTCGATTGGGGCGAATTGTCCTGCGAGGAGAGCTGTTCGAACTCCTCCAGCAGTTCGCGCTGGCGGCGGGTGAGGTTCTGCGGCGTCTCGACCGCGGTCTGGATATAGAGGTCGCCGACATTGGGCTGGCGCAGAACCGGCATGCCCTTGCCCTTGAGGCGGAACTGACGCCCGTTCTGGGTGCCTTCGGTCACCTTGACCTTGGTCTGGGTGCCATCCAGCGTCGTCACCTCGAAGGAGCCGCCAAGGGCGGCCGTCGTCATCGAGATCGGTACCTTGCAATAGAGGTCGGCGCCGTCGCGCTGGAAGAACTCGTGCGGCTTGACCGCCAGGAAAATATAGAGGTCGCCCGACGGCCCGCCGCGCAGGCCGGCCTCGCCCTCATTGGCAAGGCGGATGCGGGTGCCGTCCTCGATGCCGGCCGGGATGTTGACCGACAGCGACCGCTCCTCGGTGACGCGGCCCTGGCCGGCGCATTTCGGGCATGGGTCCTTGATGGTCTGGCCACGCCCCTGGCATTGCGGGCAGGTGCGCTCGATCGAGAAGAAGCCTTGAGTGGCGCGCACCTTGCCGTGGCCGTTGCACATCGAGCAGGTGACAGGCTGGGTGCCGGGCTTGGCGCCGCTGCCCGAACATTCCGTACACGAGATCGACGCCGGCACGCGGATCTGCGCGGTCTTGCCGGCAAAGGCCTCTTCCAGCGTGATTTCCATGTTGTAGCGCAGGTCGGCGCCGCGCTCGCGGCCGCCCGACGAGCGGCGCTGGCGCCCGCCCATCATGTCGCCGAAAATATCCTCGAAGATGTCGGCGAAGCCGCCGGCGCCAAAGCCTTGCGCGCCGCCATTCATGCCGCCCTGTTCGAAGGCCGCGTGGCCGAAGCGGTCATAGGCCGCGCGCTTCTGCGGATCCTTCAGCGTCTCGTAGGCTTCGTTGATTTCCTTGAACTTGTGCTCGCAGGAATGATCGCCGGGATTGCGGTCGGGATGGAACTGCATGGCGAGCTTGCGGAAAGCGCTCTTGAGCTCCTTCTCATCGGCGCCCTTTTGCACGCCCAGCGTTTCGTAGAAATCAGCTTTCATTTTTTCCCGCTGTCCGGATGCTCAACGTCTTGAAGCCTTGTTGCGTCGTTTGCCGGCATTGCCGTTCCGATTTAGGTGCGATGGAAGCGGGATGCCAGTGTCGACGGGGCTTTGCCTGCATTTTTTCAGCAAGGCTCGCTGTTTTTCTGCAAGGGGTTGCAAAAAAGCCCGGCCTTCGCCGGGCTTTTCGCTTTATCTTGCCGTCAAACGGTTCAGGCCGACTTCTTCTTGTCGTCGTCCTCGTCGATTTCCTCGAAATCGGCATCGACCACGTCGCTGTCCTTGGCGGCGTCCGCCTTGGCGTCGGCTTCCGCCGCTTCCTTCTGCGAAGCCTCGTACATGGCCTGGCCAAGCTTCATCGAAGCCTCGGCGAGCGCCTGGCTCTTGGCCTCGATGTCGGCCGCGTCATCGCCTTCGGTCGCGGTCTTCAGCGCCGTGATCGCGTCGGAGATCGCCGTGCGCTCGGTCTCCGAGACCTTGTCGCCATATTCCTTCAGCGACTTCTCCGAGGAATGCAGCAGCGCTTCAGCCTGGTTGCGGGCTTCGACCAGCGCACGCCGCTTCTTGTCGGTCTCGGCATTGGCCTCGGCGTCCTTGACCATCTTCTCGATGTCGGCGTCCGAAAGACCACCCGATGCCTGGATGCGGATCTGGTGCTCCTTGCCGGTGCCCTTGTCCTTGGCCGAAACGTTGACGATGCCGTTGGCGTCGATGTCGAAGGTGACCTCGATCTGCGGCACGCCGCGCGGCGCTGGCGGGATGCCGACCAGGTCGAACTGGCCGAGCGCCTTGTTGTCGGCGGCCATTTCGCGCTCACCCTGGAAGACCCGGATGGTCACGGCCGACTGACTGTCCTCGGCCGTCGAGAACACCTGGCTCTTCTTGGTCGGGATCGTCGTGTTGCGCTCGATCAGGCGCGTGAACACGCCACCCAGCGTCTCGATGCCGAGCGACAGCGGCGTCACGTCGAGCAGCAGCACGTCCTTGACGTCGCCCTGCAACACGCCGGCCTGGATGGCGGCGCCGAGAGCGACGACCTCATCCGGATTGACGCCCTTGTGCGGCTCCTTGCCGAAGAACTGCTTCACGATCTCCTGGATCTTGGGCATGCGGGTCATGCCGCCGACCAGGACGACTTCGTCGATCTCGCCGGCCTTCAGGCCGGCGTCCTTGAGCGCTGCCTTGCAAGGGGCAATCGTGCGCTGAACCAGGTCGTCGACCAGCTGCTCGAACTTGGCGCGCGTCAGCTTCAGCGTCAGGTGCTTCGGCCCGGTCGCATCGGCGGTGATGAAAGGCAGGTTGATTTCGGTCTGGGTGGTCGACGACAGCTCGATCTTGGCCTTTTCAGCAGCCTCCTTGAGGCGCTGCAGGGCAAGCTTGTCGTTCTTCAGGTCGATGCCCTGTTCCTTCTTGAACTCGGCCGCCAGATATTCGACCAGGCGCATGTCGAAATCCTCGCCGCCGAGGAAGGTGTCGCCATTGGTCGACTTGACCTCGAACACGCCGTCGCCGATCTCGAGCACCGAAATGTCGAACGTGCCGCCGCCAAGGTCATAGACGGCAATGGTCTTGCCTTCCTTCTTGTCGAGGCCATAGGCAAGCGCCGCAGCCGTCGGCTCGTTGATGATGCGCAGCACTTCAAGGCCGGCGATCTTGCCGGCATCCTTGGTTGCCTGGCGCTGGGCGTCGTTGAAATAGGCCGGAACGGTGATGACCGCCTTCTCGACCTTCTCGCCGAGATAGGCTTCCGCCGTCTCCTTCATCTTCTGCAGGATCATGGCCGAAATCTGCGAGGGCGACTGCTTCCTGCCGCCGGCCTCGACCCAGGCATCGCCATTGTCGCCCTTGACGATCTTGTAGGGGACAAGCTTCTTGTCCTTTTCCGTCACCGGATCGTCATAGCGGCGGCCGATCAGGCGCTTGACCGCGAAGATGGTGTTTTCAGGATTGGTGACCGCCTGGCGCTTGGCCGGCTGGCCGACGAGACGTTCGTCGTCGCCGCTGATGGCGACGATGGAAGGCGTCGTGCGCGCGCCTTCCGCATTCTCGATTACCTTCGGCTCCTTGCCATCCATGATGGCGATGCAGGAGTTGGTGGTGCCGAGATCGATACCGATTACTTTTGCCATTTTTCTAGTCTCTCCGCTAAGCAGGCTCTCAGGACCCGTACAGGCGTTCCAACGAAAGCCCCTGTTCACAAGAAATCCCGTTCCGGCAACCGGCATTCCGGCACCGAACGGCTTGGCGCGTATATAAGAACAGGCAGCATCGCGCGCAAGCATTCTGCGCAAGGCTTCCATGAACCTTTCCACCTCCGCCTGCGACTGATGTCCAGGTGCCGCATGGTGCGGCCCGGAAAGGAAGCCCCCCATGACCAATAACCCAGAGACTCCGCGGTCTCCGGGAACAACAGGAGCTCGGCGCGACCACCGCCTTCGGGACGGGGTCGATGCGCTGGGCTTTCCGCTGATTCCGTTGACCCTGCGTAAGAGCAGGCGTATCGTGACAATGAGGAAAGCAGACAATTCGATCAGGGAAGAACGAGCCGGAACGCCGCGCCTTGCCCTGATTTGCGCGGCCAGACCGGACGTTTCTCCCGTCGACTACGGGGGGAGTGTCATGTCTCGCATCCGCGGCTCGTTCGTGTCGTCTCTTGATGGTCGTTTGCGTCGTGCCGCGCATGCCGGCGGCGCATTGCTGGCGCTGGCGCTCGCCGCCGGCCTGTGGCTGGGTGGCGCCGCGCAGGCGCAGCAAACTCAGATCATCTATCCCGGCTCGATGGCGGTGACCGGATTTTCCGGCACCATCATTCCCAATTTCGACCCCCCTGATTCCGAAAAAGGGGGCCTCCCGCCCGGCGTCGATCCGGTCGACGAAACCTTCATCGACCCCACCCGCGCCACCTTGCGCGTGTTCGACGTTTCGCACCTGGGCGGGCCGGCCGCCGGCCAGCTAGTCAACACGCCGCCGCCCTTCGAGGTGACGGCCGGCCAGATCGGCCAGGTGTTCGGCGTCACCTATGACGATGGCGTGCGCGATGGCGTTCCATCAGGCGTTCCCAATCTCTATGCCGGCGCCACCTCGCTGCACGGCATCCGCATCGTCATCCCGGACGCCGACGATGACGGTCGCCCCGAGCGGCAGCGCCGCGGCGCGGCCGGCGCCACCTTCATGGATGGCCAGTTCGGCACCGAAAACGGCGGCGGGCCGGGCACCGTCTGGAAGATCGACGGCATCACCGGCCAGGTCTCCAAATTCGCCGACATCGACACCAACAGCGGTCCCGGCATCGGCAATCTCACCTTCGATGCCAGCCACCGCCAGTTCTTTGCTTCCGACCTCGATACCGGCCTGATCCATCGCATCGACGCCGACGGCAGGTTGATCGACAGCTTCGACCATGGCGTTGCCGGCCGGCCCGCACATGGCCTCGCTCCCGTCGCCGACGACGGGTCGGTCATGGACATACAGGGCGCGGCCTTCGACAGCGAAGACCCCGACAGCTGGGGCTACACGCAGGACGAGCGCCGCGTCTGGGGCGTCTCCTATCATGGCGGCCGGCTCTACTACTCGGTCGGCGAAAAGTCGGAAATCTGGTCGGTGGGCATCGCCCGCGACGGCACCTTTGCCGGCGACCCGCGCTGGGAACTGACGGTCAAGGCCGACAAGGACTACGCCGTCACCGATATCGCCTTCGACAACAGCGGCTTCATGTACCTGGCCCAGCGCGGCCCGGTCGAGAACCGCTACGATTACAGCCAGTTCGCCGATTCCGGCAAGGGCGAGGTCATCCGCTACTTCAGAGAGAACCCGGACGATCCGGCAACCGAATCGGTCTGGGTGGAAATGCCGCAGGAATATGCGATCGGCTTCCCGCAGGGCAACCGGCAGTCGGCCGGCGGTCTCGACCTGCAATATGGCTATGACGCCGATGGCAATCTCGACACCTCGGTCTGCACGCAGACGCTGGTCAACACCGGCGACAAATTGCGCGACAATCCGGCTCTCGCCGAACAGCTCGCCGCCGGCGGACCGCTGGCCGTGCACGGCGTGCAGATCACGCCGAAAGAGCTGGTCGAGCCGGCCAATGTGCCGCCCTTCGGCTCCTGGTTCGTCGATTTCGACGGCTATTTCGAAGACCCGGAAGTCGAAGGCCATGTCGGCGACGTTGCCGTCTGGCATCCTTGCGAGGGCCGCGCCGGCTATTATGAAGAAATCCCGGGCGGCTATCTGCCCCCCTTCTACCCGCCGGACTTCCCACCGCCCGGCAATCTGCCTCCGTGCATCGATGTCGAGGACGTCCAGTATTACTGCACGCCTTCCGGCCTCGAGGCCGATCTCTATCTCCATGACCATGCCGGCTTCGGCGGCGATTCGATCAAGGCCCAGTCCAGGACACCAGGCGTCGGGGTGACATCATCCCAGTCGCATACGCCCGGCAAGCCTTACACGATCGACATCACCGGCCACTATCCGGGCGACACAGTCGATGTCGGGCTCTGTTTCTACAGGAAGTCCGACAAGGACAAGGGTGGCTACTACCCTTGCTGCAAGATGACTTTGCCGCTCAGAACCCCAGCCGTCAGCTGCGAACGTTGAGGAGGGGAAGATGAAAAATCTCGCACTCTCCCCGCTCGCAACGAACGCTCAAACAACCGTCATGGAGACGATCATGAAACCCCTGTCATACGCCAGGCGCGGCGCGCGCTGGCTGATGGCGGCCGGTATCGCGGTCGCCATGCTGACCCCGGTGCAAGGCTTTGCGGAAGACGCTGCCCCGATCACCCCGGAGCTGAAGCTCGACCTCGACAGTTCGCGCGTCGTCACTCCAAGGCCCGACCGGGTCGTGCCCTTCTTCACCAAGAAAGGCACTCAACGAGGCTGCGACTACGTCGTCTATTCGCTGAGCTTCGGCCTGCGCGGCGACCCGCAAGGCTTTGCGGACCCAAGCTTCGTGGCCAGGCTGAAAAAACTCCAACTCGACTTCAAGGACCAGCTTCCGCACGGCCTCGAGATCGTCAACGTCAATGTGTCCGGCGACGGCACGGATGCGTCCGGTGGACCGCTGCCGGGGGCGACGATCAGCACGTCGTCGAATCCGAACGACACGGCTGTCGTTTCCGATTTCCGCATCTCCACTTCCGATCTGGACGGCGTCGGCGCTGCCAACGAGCGCGTCATCAACTTCGTGATCACGGCCAAGATCGATCATGCGGCATTTCCCGCGCCGACGATCGTCGACAACCAGGGCATGATCAAGGTGACCGCCGGACCGGGCACCGGGACCATCATCCCGTCGCAGGATCCGAGCAAGCCCGACGACGGCGACTTCAAGACCGGCGTGAAGACCTCGATCAAGATCGACGTCACCAAGTGCAACCCGCCGCCGCCACCTCCCGGCAAGGAATGCTTCAAGGTGGAACGCGGCACGGTCGACTGCGTGCCCGGCGGTGGCGCCTTCATCTACCACATGCCGGTCGGCCCGGAGATGGGCGGCAAATGGGTGCAGGTGTCGACGACCACATCAGGCATCACCATCATCCCCGACACCCAGCTGGTGCCGGCGGGCGGCGGTGTCTTAAACTGGAAGATCGTCGGCGCATCGCCCGGCGACGTCATCCACCTCATCGTCACCGGCATCGAAACCTATGCCGGTCCGAAGGAAGGCTGGGGCCTGTGCTGCACGCAGACGATCGACATCGTCATCCCGCGTGACCAGAGGTGCCCGCCCAAGGACAAGGAGCCGGACCTCAAGGTCGAGAAACGCGCCGACGTGACGCGTTGCACGATGGCCGGCGGCTGCGACTTCACCATCAGGGTCACCAATGTCGGCACCGGTGCCTACCACGGCAAGATCGTGCTCGACGAGGTGACGCTGCCGGCTGGATCCACGCTCGATTCAGGGCCCAATCCGCCCTGGGTCTGCGTACCCGGCACCACCCCGATGACATGCACCTATCCGGTGACCACACTCAATCCGGGTGCCTCCGTCGACCTCAAGCTCGGCTTCAAGCCGGCTGGAGGCTGGCAAGGCAGCGTGCTGCGCAACTGCGCCACCTACAACTATGGGGCCAGCGGCAAGCCGCTGTTCGGCAGCCAGTCGAACGATCGCGGCTGTGCCTCGATCCCGATCTGCCGGCGTGGCGACCGTGACCGCGACTGCCAGCCGCCGGTCGAAAAGAAGGTCGACCTGATCCTGAAGAAGCGTGCCCGTATCCCGGTCTGCACGGCCGACGGCATCTGCTACTTCGTGATCGACATCATCAACAACGGCACATCAACCTATAACGGGCCGCTGACGGTGATCGACAGCTATCCCGGCGGCGCGCCGTCCTCCTCGACCTTTGGCCCGAGCCCGCCCTGGACATGCGGACCGAACGGCCCCGGCCAGTTCCGCTGCGACAATGCGGGGATCTCGCTGCCTGCGGGCGCCTCGACACCGATCGTCGTCAAGGCGGTCATGCCGGCCGGCTACCAGTCGGACACGGTGGAGAACTGCGCCGCGGTGAAGCCCATCCCCGGTGAGGTCGACCTCACCAACAACAAGGCCTGCGCCAAGGAACGCTTCCGTCATCCCAATGGCGGCAAGCCGACCCTGCGCATCACCAAGGTGTGCAACGGCTCGCTCGCCGGTGCCGCGGTCATCTCTTGCCGCATCACCGTCATCAGCCTTGGCAACGCTGCCCCCACCGGTCCGGTGCGGGTCAACGATGCCGCCACGCTGGTGGCCGGCGGCGCGCCCGTCCAGATCCAGACCGTCACCCCCGACGGCGCGGAATGGGCGTGCGGACCGGTTCCGGCCAATGCGCTGTCGTGCCAGATTCCGGGTGCCGTGATGACACCTGGAACCAGCCGCCACTTCGACGTGATGGTCTCGGCGAATGGCGCGTTCGAGAACTGCGCGCGCGGTTCGTATGGTCCGGCCCCGGGCGACGACATCGTCTATCCGATCGGCCAGGCCTGCGCCAAGGGCGGCGGCACCTCAACCATCCGTGTCGAGAAGACCGGCGACCGCGAATGCAAGCTCGGCCAACCCTGCTCGTTCGAGATCACCATCACCAATGACGGGACGACCCCCTTCTCGGGTCCGGTCCGTATCGGTGATGCGATCGGCGTAGACGGGCTTGGCAGGCTGGAAGGCGTTGCGATCACGTCGATCGATCCGCCCTTCGGCTGCTCGCCGGAACCGGCAACCTTGCCTGCGTCCTGCATTGCCAACCTGACGCTCGGCGCCGGCGAAAGCCAGGTGCACCATGTCACCGTGGTCATTCCCGACGACGGCCGCCTGGCCAATCTGCAGGGCAACGTCAGCGGCCAGAACTGCGTCGGCGTCCTGTCTCCCGACACGCGGGTGCAAGGCGGCGGTGACGTGCTTGGCGGCGGCCAGACCAATGTGCAGGGCGATCGCGGCAAGGCCTATGCTTGCCATCCCTTCACGATCAGGCAGGAGACGAAGAAGGAATGCTCGCAAGGCTTCGTCATGAACGACGCCGGCCGCTGCGTCTGCCCGGAAGGCACAACCTTCCGCAACGGCCAGTGCACCGGCGGTGGTACCAATATTCTGCCAACACCACCGCCGCCGAAGCGCTGCGTGCTGCTCGAAGGCCAGATCCGCACCGAGGACGGACGCTGCGTCTGCCCACGCGGAACCGGGCTTGAGAACGGCAAATGCGTCAGGACCGACAAGCCCGAGCAGTGCACCATCCGTGGCCAGGTCCACAATGCCGACGGCGATTGCGTCTGCCCGAGAGGGACTGAGGTGCGCAATGGCGCTTGCCGTCCGATCCGGCCGAAGCCTGAGCAGTGCACCATCCGTGGCCAGGTCCACGACGCGGATGGAGACTGCGTCTGCCCAAGAGGGACCGAGGTGCGCAATGGCGCTTGCCGCCCGATCCAGCCAAAGCCGGAGCAATGCACCATCCGTGGCCAGGTCCACGACACCAACGGCGATTGTGTCTGCCCGAGGGGTACCGAGGTGCAGGGCAATGCCTGCCGGCGCAAACAGCCGGTGCAGGAGCAGTGCGACATACGCGGCCAGGTCCACAACAAGCGCGGGGAATGTGTCTGTCCGCGTGGGACGCAGGTGATCAACGGCGCATGCCGCAAGCCCAGGCAGGAGGTGGAATGCGCACCGGGCTCACAGATGATCAATGGCCAATGCCAGCCGATCATCAGGCGGCGCTGCCCTGAAGGCACGATCGGGCGGTATCCGAACTGCCGGCCGGTTCGCGGGCAACCGTCGCTGGAGCTCAACCCGGGCCTGCTGCTGCAGCAGGTACTGCCACGGCGCAGGCCGCAGGTCGAACAGCAGCAGGATCCGGTTCAAGACAGAATCCTGAAACTCCAGCAGCAATAGCCATCTGCTCGACGCCAGACCAAAACCCGCCGGAGCAATCCGGCGGGTTTTTCTTATGGCTCCGGGGCAAGCGGAAATTGGCTGCAACGCGATCGGAGACGCCACAACGCCACCCGGCCGTGCAGCACCCGCGCCGGCGCACTCGACAAGTCGGCTGGAGCGCATTAGGCAGTCGATCCAGAGTCGCCGGATGAAAAGGGCACTCGGAAAGGCCGCACCCATGACCAGAAAGACCTTGATCGCACCGTCGGTGCTGGCATCGGATTTTTCCAGGCTTGGCGATGAGGTCGAAGCGGTGGCGGCGGCCGGCGCCGACTGGATCCATCTCGATGTGATGGACGGGCACTTTGTCCCCAACATCACCTTTGGCCCACCGGTGATCAAGGCGATCCGCAACCGCACCAAGGCCTTCTTCGACTGCCATCTGATGATTGCCCCGGCCGATCCCTATCTGGCCGCTTTCGCCGAGGCCGGCTGTGACGGTTTGACCGTGCATGCCGAGGCCGGGCCGCATCTCGACCGTTCGCTTCAAACCATCAGGAACCTTGGCAAGAAGGCCGGAGTGTCGCTCAATCCGGCAACGCCTGAAAGCGTGGTCGAATATGTGCTCGACCGGCTCGACCTGATCCTGATCATGACCGTCAATCCGGGCTTCGGCGGCCAGGCCTTCATCCCGGCTGTTGTCGACAAGGTGAAGCGGGTCAAGGCGCTGATCGGCGACCGGCCGATCCGCATCGAGATCGACGGCGGTGTTTCAGCCGAAACCGCGCCGCTGGTCACCGCCGCCGGCGCCGACGTGCTGGTGGCGGGCGCCGCCATTTTCAAAGGCGGCAGTGTCGAAGCCTACCGGCAAAACATCCAGGCGATCAGGACGGCAGCCGACAACGCAGCCGGCTAACCCACTGGCATTCATCCCCACATCAATCCCGGCTCTTTTTGTTCGGCTAGCCGCCCCGGGGGCTTCGGCGTCTGTCCAGCCATCGGAAATGGAGCACGGTCTGATTCGTTTCGGGCGTCCGCCGTCTATACGCACGGCAGAACAGATGGTTACGCGCGTACAAAAGAACAGATTCTTCTGCGTGCATAGAAAACATGTTAAGTTTCCGCAGGTTGTGGGAATGCGCGGAATTACAGCATCGACCTTCGGAATGGTGCATATTTCTTTGTGCTAAAGTACAATAGCGTGATCTTCTGCTTGAGCACGAGACGACAGGCGCTGTATGGTACATGTACGAAAGGGGGATGCTTTCGGACTCGAATTGCCCAAAACAAAAATTGGGGACAAGGAGTCGCTGTGACATACGGAGCCGCCAATCTGAACGATGACGCCGCAGCACCCAAGAGCACGCTTGCCAGCACGGTCTATCAGCAATTGCGTGACGACCTTCTCGGGGGTGTTCTTGAAGCCGAGAGCAAGCTGCGGGTCGAGTGGGTGGTTTCCAAATATGGGGCTGGCGCTTCCCCTGTCCGCGAGGCCCTCAATCGCCTCGCTTCGGAAGGCCTTCTCGGCCGCCACGACCAGCGTGGCTTCTTCATCATGCCGGTCACCGCGTCGGAGCTCGAAGAGCTGACGCGCACCCGTTGCTGGCTCGAGGAGCGGGCGCTTCGCGAATCCATCGCCCACCGCACCGCCGAATGGGAAGAACAACTCGTCCTGGCGCTGCATCGCCTGGGCCGCGCGTCGCGTCTTTCGCCGCAAAATCTCCACTCCCTCAATCCGGACTGGGAGCGGCTGCACCGTATCTTCCATCGGGTGCTGATCTCGGCCTGCCGGTCGCAATGGCTGGTCGGGTTCTGCGATCAGCTTTCCGATCACGCCCACCGCTACCGGCAAATGGCCAATGATGGCGAGAGCGTCCAGCGCGACGATTTCGCCGAGCATCGTCTGATCGCCGAATGTGCCCTGGACGGCAATGCCGACGGTGCCGTCGAGGCACTGATCAATCACTACCAGTTGACCGCTGCCATGTGCATGAAACGCTTCGAGCAGAACGACGGGTCAAAGGCGGTCGCGGGCAGAGCCGAGCGCGCTCGGCGATAGCGGCCGTTTTCCCGGCGGGTCTTTTGCGGCCCATTGCCCATAACCTCTGGCGTTGGCCCGACAGGCGTCAACCATCGTCTGCGGTCGTGACGGCGCGGCTGGGAATCGCGAACTCTTCGCCGCCAATGCATGCCACTCGAAAAGCACGCTCGGCTCTGCGTGTCAGCGGTCCCGGATGCCGGCGTCAGGGCGCTTGCTGGTGGAAACCGACGACGGCCGCTCGCTTACCTATGGCGACATGCTGGCGCTCGGTGAAGCTGGCGCATGCGCACTTGCAATGGGTGTCGAACCCGGTGACCGCATTGCCGTGCAGGTCGAGAAGAGCCCGGAAGCGGTCCTGCTCTGTCTCGCCTGCCTGCGCGCCGGCGCCGTCTTCCTGCCGCTCGACACTGCCTACACACTGCCCGAGCTGGAGTACTTCTTCAGCGACGCGGCACCACGTCTGGTCGTCTGCGATCCGGCAAGGGCAGCCGACATAGCAGCGTTGGCGGAAAGATCGGGCGCCACCACCGTCACGTCCTGAAGCCGGAGGTGCGCGGTCAGTCTGTCAGACTGGCGCGTCAGCCCCGAAGACCTTTTCGCCACTGATCCAGACGCCCTTCATGTCGAGATTATCAGACAGCGAAACGATATCCGCCGCCGTGCCGTTGGCGAATCGCCCGAGCCGATGCGATTGCCCTATCGCCTGCGCCGGATAGAGCGAGGCCATGCGCAACGCTTCCGACAGGTCCAGCCCGACAACCCGGTGGACGTATCGAACAGCCGAGATCATGTCGAGATCGGCACCCGCCAGCGTTCCGTCGGCAAGCCGCAGGCTGCCATCCCTGCGGTAGATGGTGCGCCCGTTCAGCGTGAACGAGGTCATGTCGGTGCCGATCGTCGCCATGGCGTCGCTGACCAGCACGATCTTGCCGGGCCCTTGCTTGGCGCGCAGCGCGATCTTGATGGTGGCGGGATCGACATGGATGCCGTCGGCGATAAGTCCGGCGGACAAGGTGCCGATGTCGATGGCCGCGCCGGCCAGACCAGGCTCGCGATTGCCGATCTGGCTCATTGCGTTGAACAGATGGGTGACCACGCTCGCACCGGCTTCGGCGAAGGTGCTGGCGGTGGCGTAGCCGGTGTCGGAATGGCCAAGACTGACGATCACGCCAGCCTTGGCGAGTGCCGTGACGCGCGCCGGTTCAACGGATTCCGGCGCTACGGTGGTGAGCAGCACCGGCAGTCTTTGCCGCGCCGCGATCAGCATCGCCTGATCGGCATCGAGCATCGGCCGGATCAGCGCCGGATCATGCGCGCCCTTGCGGGCGATCGACAGATGCGGGCCTTCGAGATGCAGGCCGAGGAAGCCCGGCAGCTTCCGCAGCGCCGCCGCTTCGCCGGAGGCGACGGCGGCGGCGGTGATGCTGGGTGTGTCGGTGATCAGCGTCACGAGCAGCGCCGTCGTGCCGAAGGGCGCATGCGCCTTGCAGATGGTTTCGATCGAGGCGACATCGGGGTGGTCGTTGAGCATGACGCCGCCGCCACCATTGACCTGCAGGTCGACGAAGCCCGGCGCCAGCACGCCACCGCCGGTGTCGATGACGCGGATATCCGAGGAGATGGCGCTGGTGGGCAAAATAGCCTCGACGAGGCCGTCGCGCACGACCAGCGCGTGGCCTTCATGCCAGTCGTCTCCGTCGAAAATGCGGGCGCCAGTCAGGGCAAAACGGTCGCTCATACTGTCTCCGTCACCTTGCGAAGATTGCGCGGCGTGTCCGGATCGAGGCCTCGATGGCGGGCAAAGGCCTCGACGAACATGTAGAAGGAGACGATCAGCGTCAGCGGATCGGTCAGCGGATGGCCGGTGGCGACATGCGGCAGGCGCACGGCGCGCTGGGCAAGTGCCGAGGTGACGAACACCGGCGCGCCCTTGGCCGCCAGGCTGTCGGCGGCCTCAGCGATGGATGGTTCGGACGCGTCGCGCGCGGCCAGCGCCAGCACCGGAAAATCGGGGCCGATCAGCGCCAGCGGGCCATGCATGACCTCGGCGGCGCTGTAGGCCTCGGCATGCATGCCGCAGGTCTCCTTGAATTTCAGTGCCGCCTCGTTGGCCATTGCCGCGGATGGGCCGCGGCCGAGGATGAACAGCGACTTCTGCTTCTCGATCGTCTCGGCCAGCACGCTCATCCAGTCGCAGGCGATCGCCTTGCGGAAATGCTCGGGCAATTGGGCGAGTGCCGCCAGCAGCGCATCGTCGCCAGTGGCATGCGCCATCAAAGCGAGACCGGCGACAGCGGAATTGATGAAGGTCTTGGTGGCCGCCACGCTGCGCTCGGGGCCGGCCAGTATATCGATCGCATAGTCCGAGGCACGCGCCAGCGGCGAATCGGCGGTGTTGGTGATGGCGATGGTCAGCGCGCCACCGGCCCGCGCGGTTTCGGCCATGGCGACGATGTCGGGGCTCTTGCCCGACTGCGAGATCGCCAGGCAGGCCGAGCCGGCGAGCCTGAGCTTGCGGCCATAGATCGAGGCGATGGATGGTCCGACCGACGCCACGGCAAGTCCGGCGGTCAGCTCGACGGCATATTTCATGAAGGTGGCGGCATGGTCGGACGAGCCGCGCGCCACGGTGACGACAAACTGCGGGTCGCGTTCGCGGATGCCGCGCCCGGCTTCGGCCAGCACGGTGCCGGAGCCATCGAGCAGGCGGGCGACGGCTTGCGGGATCTCCTCGATCTCGCGCCGCATATGGGTCATTTCTGCCGACATGGTCGGCTCTGTCGACTTGCTCGGCTCTGTCGTCATGGTCGGCCCTCTTCGCTCGGCCCTGTCAGCCGCAGTTCGGCGACGAAATCATAGGCGTCGCCCCGGTAGATGGAGCGGGTGAACTCGATCACCTTGCCGCTCGCCAGATAGGAGATGCGTTCGATGTGCAGGCCGGCGACGCCCGGCGGCACTTCGAGCAGGCGCGCGTCGCTGTCGCCGAGATTGGCGGCGGAGATGCGCTGCACCGCCCGCACCGGCCGGTTGCCGGTCAATTCCAGCGCCGCATAGAGCGAGGAGCCTATATCGGCCGGATCGGGCAACACGCTGGCCGACAGCGAGGCGCGTTCGATCGCCAGCGGCGTGTCGTTGGCAATGCGCAGGCGCGCCACGCGGGCCACAAGTTCGCTCGACGATAGGCCGAGCACCATCATCTCGTCGGGCGAAGGCGCGTAAAGGCCGCGATCGAGCCATGCCGAACGCACCGCCATGCCTCGCCGCGCCATGTCTTCGGTAAACGAGGTCAGCCGCGACAGCGACTGCTCGACGCGCTCCATGCGCGGTGCGACGAACGTGCCGGAGCCGTGGCGCTGAACCAGTATGCCGCCCTTGACCAGGTCCTGCACCGCCTTGCGCACGGTGACACGGGAAATGTCGGCCTTGGTGGCGATGTCGCGCTCGGAGGGCAGCGCGTCGCCCGGCCCGATCAGGCCGCGATTGACCGCGTCCTCGATGCTCTTGCGAAGCTGCAGATAGAGCGGCGCGCCGCTTTGCGCCTGATGTTTCAGCGTGGCGAAGATCTGGTCGGCGGCCTCGCTCATCGAGCCGCCTCCGTGGTCGCGAAAAGACGGACCGCCATCTGCACGGCGCCGCCCAGTGCGTCGTCGAGCGGCGGCTTCAGCAGCGCCCGGTAGCGCACCGAGAGGCGCGGCGCGTAGAGCGGCGCCAGCCCGCCGAGCAGGCAAAGCGGCGCGTCGTCCGCCAGGTCGAGCGCCCCGAGCGAGGCCTCGACGTCGGCGACCACCCTGTCGAGGATCCAGTTGGCGACGCTGTCGCCCTTCTCGGCATGCTCGAACACCTTGGGCGCGAAGCCGCCGAAATCGCCTGGCTTGGCATTGGTGGTGAATTCGACCACGTCCTCCGGGTTGTTGCGGAAGACCGCGAGCATGCTCTGCGTCAGCGGCGAGCCGGCGCGGACGCCGTCATAGGCAAGCAGTGTCTGTTCGAGCAGGTCGCGGCCGATGCGGGCGCCGCTGCCCTGGTCGCCGACCTGGAAGCCCCAGCCGCCGATGGCGCGCGATTTGCCGTTCTTGCGCGCCATGTAGGCGGTGCCGGTGCCGAGGATCGCCATGGCGCCGTCACCCGAGCCGACAGCGCCTTCCAGCGCGATTTCAGCGTCGGTCTCGACGCGGCTGATGCTGAACGGCAGGATCGCTTCGAGCTGCTGCCGGTAGGTGCCGACATTGGCGCCGGCAAGGCCGAGAATGGCCGGCGTCTGCGGGATCAGTTCCGGATCTTGCCCACCGGCGATGAACGCCTGCCGTGCAGCCTCGACGATGTTCGAGCGGGCGCCGGTCAGGTCTGTGCGGATGTTTGCGGCGCCGCTCTTGGCGCGGCCAACAACAGTGCCGTCCGCAGTTGCCAGGGCGGCCCTGCAGCTGGTGCCGCCGCCATCGATTCCGAGCACGAAATTCACGTGATTTCTCCTCCGGGCGGATAATACCAATAAAATACCAATAGCCAAGGGTTAATTTCCGTTTCAAAAAGATTAAGCCGTATTTTATTGAAAAACCTATGCATTTCGTCGGTTCAGCGATTTCCGGCCAGCGAATTCGTTAATGCATGTGGACAAGTGGTATTTTTTTGGTATTGTTCTGGTATTGGAGGAACCGGGATGGCCGAAACGCGCACCGAAGCGCTTCACCAGAATGCCGAAGGGCTGGATATCCAGGCCCCGGACGCCATCCTTTCCTATTTGGCCGATGCGCAGATCGAAGCCGCCAAGGTGGTGCGCCACGCCATTCCGTCCATTGCCAGGGCAGCCGAAATCATCGCGGGCAGGCTGAAGAGCGGCGGCAAGCTTGCCTACGCGGCGGCCGGCAGTTCCGGCCTGATGGCGCTGGCCGACGCACTGGAATTGCCGGGCACCTTCGGCATTCACCGCGACCGCATCGCCATCCTGATCGCCGGCGGCGACGATGCCTTCCGCACACTGGCCGGCGGGCCGGAAGACGACACCGAGGAAGCCGCGGCAGCGGTCGCCAATGCCGGCATCGGCAAGGGCGACTGCCTGATCGCCATTTCGGCCAGCGGCACGACGCCCTATGCCGTCAAAGCGATCGAGGAAGCCACCCGTCGGGGTGCCGCTACCATCGGCATTGCCAACAACAGGGGCACGCCGCTGCTCAACCTGGCCGATGTGGCGGTCGTGCTCGAAACGCCGCCGGAACTGATCGCCGGCTCGACGCGCATGGGCGCCGGCACCGCCCAGAAGATCGCGCTCAACATGCTGTCGACGCTGACCGCGGTCCATCTCGGCCATGTCCATGACGGCTACATGGTCAATTTGACGGCCGACAACATCAAGCTGCGCAACCGCGCGGCACGCATCGTCGCCGCCGTCAGCGGGCGCGGCACGGACGAAGCGGCCCGCCTGCTCGAGAAGAGCGGCGGCGCGGTCAAGACCGCCATTCTGCTTGCCGCCGGCGCCGACAGCGCCGATGCGGCGCAGAGGATACTGGAAGAGGCCGGCCAGAAGTTGCGGCCGGCCCTTTCCGCGCTGGGGCATGATCCCGAAAAGTGGAAACCGGTTTTTGGGAAAGATCATGCCCGAACAAAGAAATAGAGCCATGTTTCATCCCGATTTCCATCGGGGGAAACAGGGCTTGCGAGGGGAGCAAGGGGCGCACTGCCTCCGTTCTCATCAAAACCGAACCTGAAAAAGGTCAACAGGGAGACTGAGCATGACAACGAAACTACTGACGGCACTGCTTCTGGGCACCAGCATTCTCGGCTCCGCCGGGGTGGCTTATGCCGACGACGTAACGCTCAACATCGAAAGCTGGCGCGGCGACGACCTTGCCATCTGGAAGGACAAGCTGATCCCGGCTTTCGAAGCCAAGAACCCGGGCATCAAGGTGGTGTTCGCCCCGTCGGCTCCGACCGAATATGACGCGGCGCTGGGCGCCAAGCTCGCCGCCGGCTCGGCGGGCGACCTGATCACCTGCCGCCCGTTCGACAAGTCGCTTGAACTGTTCAAGAAGGGCAACCTTGCCGACCTGTCGGCGCTGCCCGGCATGGAGAACTTCTCCCCGGTGGCCAAGTCCGCCTGGCAGACCGACGACGGCAAGGCAAGCTTCTGCGTGCCGATGGCCTCGGTCATCCACGGCTTCATCTACAACAAGGACGCCTTCGACAAGCTCGGCATCAAGGTACCGGAGACCCGCGACGAGTTCTTCGCCGCGCTCGACAAGATCAAGGCCGACGGCACCTACATCCCGATGGCGATGGGCACCAAGGATCTCTGGGAAGCCGCGACCATGGGCTACCAGAACATCGGCCCCAACTACTGGAAGGGCGAGGACGGCCGTGCGGCGCTGATCAAGGGCGATCAGAAGCTGACCGACAAGGACTGGGTCGCGCCGTATGAGGAACTGGCCAAGTGGAAGCCTTATCTCGGCGATGGCTTTGAAGCCCAGACCTATCCGGACAGCCAGAACCTGTTCACGCTCGGCCGCGCCGCCATCTACCCGGCCGGCTCGTGGGAAATCGGCCTGTTCAACACCCAGGCCCAGTTCAAGATGGGCGCCTTCCCGCCGCCGGTCGAGAAGGCCGGCGACACGTGCTACATCTCCGACCATACCGATATCGGCATGGGCCTGAATGCGGCTTCGAAGAACGCAGATGCGGCCAAGACCTTCCTGTCCTGGGTCGCCTCGCCGGACTTCGCCACCATCTACGCCAACGCGCTGCCGGGCTTCTTCAGCCTGAACTCCGCGCCGGTGAAGATGGAAGACCCGCTGGCGCAGGAATTCGTCTCCTGGCGCGGCAAGTGCAAGTCGACGATCCGCTCGACCTACCAGATCCTGTCGCGCGGCACGCCGAACCTCGAAAACGAGACCTGGGTTGAATCGGCCAACGTCATCAACGGCACCGATACGCCGGACGCCGCGGCCAAGAAGCTGCAGACCGGTCTCGACAGCTGGTACAAGCCGGCCAAGTAAGAGCTCAGGCTGAGCGCTGCTTATCTCCCCCCTTGAGGGGGAGATGTCGCCAAAGGCGACAGAGGGGGTCGGTGGAGGCAGGCCGCGACTTGATCGTTGCTGGAAAGCGCGGTCAAATGTCGACGGCGCGCTGCTTGACCGACCCCACCCGCCTCGCTTCGCGAGGCACCCTCCCCTCGAGGGGGAGGGAGGCGCCGCGCCTTTGGCGGCATTTGCCGAGACCTGATCGGCGGGGACCGAACTCATGGCCGCAGATATCAGACCGAAAAGACCGTTCCGCTGGCACATCGGCATCTTCCTGGCGCCGGCCGTGCTCGTCTACACGGCGATCATGATCCTGCCGCTCGCCGGCACGCTGCAGCTGTCGCTGTTTCGCAACATCGAGCAGCACCAGGTCTTCGTCGGGCTGCAAAACTTCAGCACGCTGTTCGGCGACCCCAACTGGTCGGTGGGCTTCTGGAACGCGCTCAGGAACAACACCTGGTTCTTCATCATCCACATGATCGTGCAGAACCCGATCGGCGTCATGCTGGCGGCCCTGCTGTCCAGCCCAAGACTGAGATTTGCGGCCTTCTACCGCACGGCGATCTTCGTGCCGACCATCCTGTCCTTCGTCATCGTAGGCTTCGCCTGGAAGCTGATCCTGTCGCCGTTGTGGGGCGTGGCGCCGCATCTGATGGATCTTGTCGGCCTGAAAAGCCTGTTCACGCCATGGCTGGGCAAGGAGCAATATGCGCTGACCGCGCTCAGCCTGATCTCGGTGTGGCAGTTCGTCGGCATCCCGATGATGCTGATCTACGCCGCCCTGCTGTCGATCCCCGAAGAGGTGATCGAGGCCGCCGAATGCGATGGCATCACCGGCCTGTCGCAGTTCTGGAAGATCAAGCTGCCGCTGATCCTGCCGTCGATCGGCATCATCTCGATCCTCACCTTCGTCGGCAATTTCAACGCCTTCGACCTGATCTACACCGCGCAAGGCGCGCTCGCCGGGCCGAACTATTCGACCGACATCCTCGGCACCTTCCTCTACCGCGCTTTCTTCGGCTTCCAGCTGCAGGTCGGCGATCCCAACATGGGGGCGGCGATCGCCACGATGATGTTCCTGATCATCCTTGGTGGCGTCTGCGTCTACCTCTTCCTCGTGCAGACGCGCCTGCGTCGCTACCAGTTCTGAGGAGGCAAGAGATGAGCACCGCCACCCGTTCCATGCCCCGCACCATCGGCGCCCACGCGATCCTGCTAACATACACGGCGATCGCGCTGTTTCCGGTGATCCTCGTCATCATGAACTCGTTCAAGTCGCGCGCGGGCATCTTCGGCGCACCATTGACGCCGCCGACGCCAAAGACCTTCGACCTGATCGGCTACACCACGGTGATCGGCCAGGGCGACTTCATCCATTATTTCCAGAACAGCCTCGTCGTCACCGTCGCCTCGCTGTTCTTCGTGCTCCTGTTCGGCGCCATGGCGGCCTTCGCGCTGTCGGAATACCGCTTTCGCGGCAATTCGCTGATGGGCCTCTATCTGGCGCTCGGCATCATGATCCCGATCCGGCTGGGCACCGTCGCCATCCTGCAGTTGATGGTGGCGAGCGGACTGGTCAACACGCTGACGGCGCTGATCCTGGTCTACACCGCGCAGGGCCTGCCGCTTGCCGTCTTCATCCTGTCGGAATTCATGAAGCAGGTGTCGGACGATCTGAAGAATGCCGGCCGCATCGACGGCCTGTCCGAATACACCATCTTCTTCCGGCTTGTGCTGCCGCTGGTGCGGCCATCGATGGCAACCGTCGCCGTCTTCACCATGATCCCGATCTGGAACGATCTTTGGTTCCCGCTGATCCTGGCGCCGTCGGAAGAGACCAAGACGGTGACACTCGGCGCGCAGCTCTTCCTCGGCCAGTTCGTCACCAACTGGAACGCCATCCTGGCCGCATTGTCGCTGGCGATCATGCCTGTGCTGATCCTCTACGTCATCTTCTCGCGGCAGCTAATCCGCGGCATCACCTCGGGAGCCGTCAAGTGAGTTCTGAAACACCCCTGCGCGTTGTTGTCGCCGGCCTCGGCAATATGGGCCGCAGCCATGCGCTGGCCTATCACACCAATCCGGGTTTCCAGATCGCAGCACTCATCAACCGCTCCGACGTGCCGCTGCCTGAAGGGCTGTCGGGCTACGGTATCAGGCGCTCCTTCGACGAGGTGCTGCGCGACGAAAAGCCCGATGTCGCCTGCATCGCCACCTATTCCGACAGCCATGCCGATTACGCTGTGAAGGCCTTCGAGGCCGGCTGTCACGTCTTCGTCGAAAAGCCGCTGGCAACGACCGTGGCCGACGCCAAGCGCGTCGTTGCGGCGGCCAAGGCGAATGGCAGAAAACTGGTGATCGGTTACATCCTGCGCCATCACCCATCCTGGATCAGGCTGATCGCCGAAGCGCGCAAGCTCGGCGGCCCCTACGTCTTCCGCATGAACCTCAACCAGCAATCCTCAGGCCATACCTGGGAGACGCACAAGCAGTTGATGCAGACGACTTCGCCGATCGTCGACTGCGGCGTGCACTATCTCGACGTGATGCTGCAGATCACCGATGCGAAGCCGATCGAGGTGCGCGGCATGGGCGTGCGGCTGACTGAAGAGGTGGCGCCCTCGATGTACAATTACGGCCACCTGCAGGTGCTGTTCGATGACGGTTCGGTCGGCTGGTATGAAGCCGGCTGGGGGCCGATGATTTCGGAAACGGCGTTCTTCGTGAAGGACGTCATTTCGCCGAATGGTTGCGTGTCGATCGTCATGAAGGAGGGTGTGAAGTCCGACGACATCGACACCCACACCAAGACCTCGACCATCCGCCTGCACAGCGCCGCGACCGGTGCGGACGGCAAGTTCGTCAAGGGTGATGAAATGCTGTCGATGGAGGGCGAGCCCGGCCACCAGGACCTTTGCGACCTCGAACAGGCCTTCGTGCTGAAGGCGATCCGCGAGGATCTGGATCTCACCAAACACATGGACGACGCGGTCAAATCGCTCGCCGTCTGCCTTGCCGCCGACGAGAGCGTGCGCAGTGGCGCTGCCGTGAAACTCTAGAACAGGGACGAAGCCGTGGGCTCGCTGAACATCGAGAACGTGAAGAAGGCCTTCGGGCCGGTCGAGGTGCTGAAGGGCATCAACCTCGAAGTGAATGATGGCGAATTCGTCGTCTTCGTCGGCCCGTCCGGCTGCGGCAAGTCGACCTTGCTCCGGGTCATCGCCGGACTGGAGGATTCGACCTCTGGCCGCGTCGTCATCGACGGCGAGGATGTCTCCGCCACGCCGCCGGCCAAGCGCGGCATCGCCATGGTGTTCCAGACCTATGCGCTCTACCCGCATCTGACGGTGAAGAACAATATGGGCCTCGGCCTCAAACAGGCCGGTACGCCGGCGGCCGAGATCGAGCGGCGGATCGGCATCGCCTCGTCGATGCTGTCGCTGGAACCCTATCTCGAAAGGCGGCCGGCCGAGCTCTCCGGCGGCCAGCGCCAGCGCGTCGCCATCGGCCGCGCCGTGGTGCGCGAGCCAAAATTGTTCCTGTTCGACGAACCGTTGTCGAACCTTGATGCAGCACTTCGCGTCAACACGCGGCTGGAAATCGCGCAACTGCACCGCCGGCTGAAGGCGACGATGATCTACGTCACGCACGACCAGGTCGAGGCGATGACGCTGGCCGACAAGATCGTCGTGCTCAATGCCGGCAGGATCGAGCAGATCGGCGGGCCAATGGAGCTCTACAATTCGCCGGCTAATGAGTTCGTCGCCGGCTTCATCGGCTCACCGAAGATGAACTTCGTCGACGGCGCCAGGCTCGGCGAGGCGGCCAAGACCATCGGCGTGCGGCCGGAACATCTGACCGTCGATCCGAAGTCAGGCGCGTGGAAGGGAACGGTCGTTCATGCCGAGCATCTCGGTGCCGACACCAATCTCTATCTCGATTGCGAGAAAGCCGGACTGATCACCGTGCGCATTTTCGGCGTCTACGATGCCGAACCGGGTGCCACGCTGTATGCGACGCCGGATCCGGCCAAGACCTATCGGTTTGGGGCTGATGGGAAGGTGCTGAAGTAGGGGCTGACGGCGCAGCCCCCTCACCCAGCCTCCGCTTCGCTCGGCTGACCTCTCCCCGAGGGGAGAGGAGATTGTCAGCGCCGCCGCTCACCTCTTCTCCCCAGCGGGGAGAAGGTGGCCGCGAAGCGGCCGGATGAGGGAGCAGCGCAACCTTGCAGATTACACGTCAGCCTTGAACGTCTGCTTCTGCTGACCCAAGCCTTCAATGCCGAGCTCCACCACGTCGCCGGCCTTCAGGAACACCGGCGGCTTCATGCCGAGGCCAACGCCGGGCGGCGTGCCGGTGGAGATGATGTCGCCGGGGTGAAGCGACATGAACTGGCTGAGATAGGAAACCAGATACTTGACGCCGTAGACCATGGTCTTGGTCGAGCCGTTCTGCATCGTCTTGCCGTTGACCGTCAGCCACATCTTGAGGTTCTGCGGGTCTGACACCTCGTCCTTGGTCACCAGCCACGGGCCGGTCGGACCGAACGTGTCGCAGGACTTGCCCTTGGTCCACTGGCCCTGCCGCTCGGCCTGGAAGGCACGCTCGGAGACGTCGTGGGCAACGCAATAGCCGGCGACATAGTCGAGTGCATCGGCCTCGCTGACATATTTGGCGGTCTTGCCGATGACCACGGCCAGTTCGACTTCCCAGTCGGTCTTGTCAGAGCCGCGCGGGATCAGCACGTCGTCATCCGGCCCGACAATGGCCGAGCTTGCCTTCATGAAGATGATCGGCTCCGGCGGCACCGTGGCGCCGGTTTCAGCGGCATGGTCGGAATAGTTGAGGCCGATGCAGATGAACTTGCCGGTGCCGGCAACGCAGGCACCAAGGCGCGGGCTGCCGGAAACCGCCGGCAGCGACTTCGGATCGAGCTTGGCCAGTGCCGCCAGCGATGCCGGATCGAGTGCCTTGCCGCCGATATCGGCGACGTGGCCAGTGAGATCACGGATCGTTCCATCCGCATCGAGCATGCCGGGGCGTTCGCTCCCGACCTCGCCATAGCGCAGCAGCTTCATTTAAATCCTTCTCCTGATTGCGGCCTCGCGGCCTTTTGCAAACTCTCCGCCAAGGCGATGGCTCCTTCGAGGAACCGGCGGACCGTACCCATCGACCTATTCCCGGACAAGCGCGCTCGCCATACAAGATAGCCGGTGAACAGGATTTTCAGACTCCTCGATCCCCTGGTAAACGCCGGGAAGAGGCCGATCGTCCTGGTCAGATCGACCAGCCGCCGTCGATATTGTAGGCCTGTCCGGACGTATAGGTGGCGCCGGCCAGATAGACGGCGAGATCGGCGATTTCCTCCGGCGTGCCGAGCCGGCCCATTGGCTGGCGGGCGATGAAGGCGGCGCGGGCGGCATCGTAGTCGCCTTGCGCATGCATGCGGTCCTGCAGCGACGGGCTTTCGACCGTGCCGGGGCAGATGGCGTTGCAGCGTATGCCCTTGCCGACATAGTCGGCGGCGATCGCCTTGGTCAGGCCGATGACGGCCGCCTTGGTCAGGCCGTAGACGAAGCGGTTGGGCACGCCCTTGGTGGAACTGGCCAGCGAGGCCATGTTGATGATCGATCCGTCGCCGCGTTCCAGCATGCCGGGCAGCACGGCGCGGCTGGTGCGGATCATGGCACGGACATTGAGGTTCAGCGCGAAATCGAGATCGGCGTCCTTCATCTCGAGGATCGAGCCGGAATGGACGAAACCGGCGCAGTTGAACAGCACATCGACGACACCGATCTCGGCAAAGGCGGCATTGACCGCCTCGTCGTTGAGCACGTCCAGCTTGCGGGTCTTGACCCCTGGTGTCTTGGCGAGTTCCGCCAGCAGCGCCTCGTTGATGTCGGTGGCATGGACGACAGCACCTGCCTTGGCGAAGGCCAGCGCGCTCGCCTTGCCGATGCCTTGCGCCGCTGCCGTGACGACAACGACCTTGCCTGCCAGATCCGCCATGCTGTTCTCCTAGCCCGTTTGGGATCGTTGGGGTTTATCGGCAGTTGGCCAGGGCGTCATGTGCCAGTCGGACGCCATTATGCGGCCTGCGCGCCTGTCAGCCCACAGATAAAGATGTTTTTTCTCGTTAAAGAACATGCATCCGGGCGTCAAGCCCGAACACGATCACCATCGCGATGGCCACGCGGCTCAATCGCCGTAGGGCACCCAGACGTTCTTCACCTCGACGGCGCGGCGCAGGAAGGCGTCGCCGGCAGCCTCGTCGGACGCCCAGTCGAGGCTGCGGCCGTTGCCGCTCCAGACCCGCTTGAGGTTGCCGATGGACTCGGCTTCCGCCTTGGCGCAGGTCTCTGCATCGGCGAACACCCAGAGCCCGTCAACATCGTTATGCTTGGCCAGCACGCCGGCAAGTTCGGCACTGCGGCCGGTGACGATGTTGATGGCGCCGGCCGGAAGATCCGAATATTCGATCACCTGGTAGAGATCGGTCGCCAGCAGCGGATAGCGCTCGGACGGCACCGCGACCACCGTGTTGCCCATCGCGAGTGCGGGTGCCACCAGCGAGATCAGGCCGAGCAGCGGGGAGCTATCTGGTGCGACGATGCCGACGACGCCGACCGGCTCGTGCAAGGCGAGCGTCACGGCGCGAGCCGGCGGCTGGTGCACGCGGCCCTCGAACTTGTCGGCAAGGCCGGCATAGAGGAACAGCCGCTCGATCGACTGGTCGACCTCCTCGCGCGCCGCCTTGGCATTGGCGCTGGTCAGTTCGCTGAGGCGGGCGGCAAACTCGCTTGCGCGGCCGGAAAGGTTCTCGGCCAGATAATAGAGCACCTGGGACCTGTTATAGGCGGTCGCCTCGGGCCAGCCCTTGCAGGCTCGGGCAGCGGAGACGGCATCGCGGATATCCTTGCGGCTGCCGAGCCCGACCTCGCCGGCAAGCTTGCCTTTGGCGGTGGCGACCGCCAGCGAGTAATTGCCGTCCGGCCGAATTTGCTTGCCGCCGATGAACAGCTTTGCCGTGCGGTCGATTGCCGCGCCATCGGCCTGCTCGACGGGCTGTGCAGAGATCGTCGCCGGTTTGATGACAGGGCCAAGCGGCAGTTTCGCCGTGAGATATTCGAACATGCCTTCACGCCCGCCTTCGCGGCCGAATCCGCTTTCGCGGTAGCCGCCAAAACCACAAGCGGCATCGAACATGTTGGTGCCGTTGACCCAGACGACGCCGGCCTTCAGCTGCGGCGCGACGTGCAAAGCGAGATTGACGTTTTCGCTCCACACCGAGGCGGCGAGCCCGTAGCGCGTGTTGTTGGCAAGCTCGATCGCTTCCTCGGTGTTGCGGAAGGTCATGGTGGCCAGAACCGGGCCAAACACCTCTTCCTGCGCCAGGATATTAGCCGGCGAAACACCAGTGGCGAGAGTCGGTAGATAGTAGTAGCCGGAGGACGGCAGCGCGGCATCCGGCTGCCAGCAGACAGCGCCTTGCCTGGCGCCCTCGGCAACCAGACCCTTGACGCGCTCGAGCTGTGTCAAGTCGACCAGCGGGCCGATATCGGTGTTCTTGTCGAGCGGGCTTCCGACGCGCAGCCGGCTCATCCGCGTCTTGACCTTGGCGATCAAGGCGTCCGCAATGCCTTCCTGGACCAGCAACCGCGAGCCGGCGCAGCAGACTTGGCCCTGATTGAACCAGATGCCGTCGACCAGGCCTTCGACCGCGCTGTCGAGATCGGCATCCTCGAAGACGATGAAGGCCGATTTGCCGCCGAGCTCCAGCGACAGTTTCTTGCCAGAGCCGGCGGTCGCCTTGCGGATGATCTTGCCGACCTCGGAAGAGCCGGTGAAGGCGATCTTCTGAATGCCGGGATGGTTGACGATGGCCGCACCTGCCTCCGGGCCGCCCTGGACGATGTTGACGACGCCTTTCGGCACGCCGGCGCGCTCGCAGATTTCGGCGAACAGGATCGATGTCAGCGGCGTGAATTCGGCCGGCTTGAGCACCACCGTGCAGCCTGCGGCGAGCGCCGGTGCGATCTTCCAGGCCAGCATCAGCAGCGGAAAATTCCACGGGATGATCTGGCCGACGACACCGACACCCTTTTGGCCGGGGAAATCCCTGTCCAGCGCCTGCGCCCAGCCGGCATGATAGATGAAATGGCGGATCGCCAGCGGCACGTCGATGTCGCGGCTTTCGCGGATCGGCTTGCCGTTGTCGATTGTCTCAAGCACCGCGAACAGACGCTGGTGGCGCTGCATGGCGCGGCCAATGGCGTAGAGCACTTTCGCCCTGACATAGCCTGAACTGGCGCTCCATTTTGGCAGCGCCTTGGTGGCCGCCGCAACCGCCGCGTCGATATCGGCGGCATTGGCGTCCGAGACCTTGGCCAGCAACTTGCCGGAAGACGGCTCGCTGGTCTCGAAGGTCTTGCCGCCGGAAGCGGCTTTCCAGTCGCCGCCGATGAACAGCGCCTTGCCGAAATCACGCGCTGTAAGCCACGCATCGGCCTCGTTGCGCGCCTCCGGCGCCGGGCCGTACTCCATGGCGTGATAACGGTCGAGAATGTTCATCAGGTGCCTCCTTCACCCTCCCGCCTGGGAGGTCGATCGGCAAAGCCGATCGGGGTGGGTGCTCAAGCCATTGCGTGGCGATGATTGGCCGAATAGTGACCAGTCAGATGGTGCTCGAGCTGGCGCTCGATGTCGGTCAAAAGGCTTGACGCGCCGAAGCGGAACAGCTCCGGCTCCAGCCATGGGCGGCCAAGCTCTTCCTTCATCAACACCAGCCAGTCGAGCGAAGCCTTGGCCGTGGAAATGCCGCCGGCAGGCTTGAAGCCGATGAGATAGCCGGTTTCCTCGAAATAGGCCCTGATGGCGCGCACCATGGCGAGGCCGACGGGCAGCGTCGCATTGACGCTTTCCTTGCCGGTCGAGGTCTTGATGAAGTCGGCGCCCGCCATCATCGCCACCATCGAGGCCAGCATGACATTGCGCAGCGTGGCGAGGTCGCCGGTGCCGAGGATGACCTTCAGATGCGCGTCACCGCAGGCGGCCCGCATCGAGACAATCTCATTGTAAAGCTCCCGCCATTTGGCGCCGAACACCAGGCCGCGCGGAATGACCACGTCGATCTCATCGGCGCCGTCGCGGACCGAGGCCTCGATCTCCTGCAGGCGGGTCGACAGGGGTGCCAGCCCATGCGGGAAGGCGGTGGAGACGGCGGCGACATGGATGCCGGTGCCGCGCACCGCATCGACGGCGGTGGCGACGAAGGGATGATAGACGCAAACGGCGGCCGGGCGGATGGTTTCGGCTGATATGCCGAGACCCTCGACAATGTCGCGGCGAAACGGGTTGATCGCCTTGGCGCAGAGCCGGCGCACGCGTTCCTCGGTGTCGTTGGAATTCAGCGTCGTCAGATCCATGCAGGCGACGGCGCGCAGCAACCAGGCCGCCTGGTTGTCGGCCTTGATCGAGCGCCGCTTGGTCAGGCTGGCAACACGGCGTTCCAGCGCCGAGCGATTGACGCTGCGCACCGATTCCATGAAGCCGAGATCGAGCTTCATGCCGGGGTTGCGCGCGATGCGATGGTCATGCGGGACGGCGGTGTTGGCGGCGGCACGCGCCGGCAGCGGCGTCACTTTGGACGAGCCAACATCGGCTTCGCGGATTGTGCTGCTCATCTCCTGCCCTTTCATTCAGCGACGTGCGCTTATGTCTTGGTGCGCATCGTTTTCCCAAAACCGCTCGACACGTTTGGGCGACACGCACGAAGATAGCCCGTGAATTGACGCTTCACGAGTCCTTAGGGCGCTCATAGCTGAAAAAGGCCGCGAAAGCAGCTAATTTTTGACCGGAAGGTCAAACCCTGATTTGGGACGAGGCGCTCGGCTCTAGCCGACGAAGGCGCGCTCGACCACAAAAGTCGCCGGATGGCTCAGCGAGCCTTCCACGAAACCGAGGCTTTCGGCCAGTTCCTTGACGTCCTTGAGCATATGCATCGAGCCGCAGATCATGATGCGGTCGGTTTCCGGGTTGAGCTTGTCGATGCCGAGATCGCTGTAGAATTTGCCGGAGCCGATCAGCGCGGTGATACGGCCCATGCAGGCCGACTCCTCGCGGGTCGTCGAATTGTAGAGGGTGACGCGCCCAGCGGTCAGTTCGCCGATCAGCGGGTCGCTTTCCAGCGCCGCCACCAGCTCCTGGCCGTAGGTCAGCTCGGCATTGTCGCGGCAGGTATGGGTCAGGATCAGCTGATCGAATTTCTCGTAGGTGTCGGGGTCGCGCAGCAGGCTGGCGAAGGGCGCGATGCCGGTGCCGGTCGAGATCATGAACAGCCGCTTGGCCGGGGTCAGCGCGTCGACCACCAGCGTGCCGGTCGACTTCTGGCGCATGATGACCGTGTCGCCGACCTGGATCTTCTGCAGTTCCGAGGTCAACGGGCCGTCCGGCACCTTGATCGAGAAGAATTCCAGCTCTTCGTCCCAGGCCGGGCTCGCCACCGAATAGGCGCGGTACACCGGCTTCTCGGCATTGGGCAGGCCGATCATGACGAACTCGCCGGAGCGGAAGCGCAGCGACTGCGGACGGGTGATGCGGAACGAGAACAGCCGGTCGGTATAGTGCTTCACCGAGACGACGGTCTCGGCATACACGTTGGCCGGAATCGGGAATTGCAGCGGGCGGGCGCCGACGGTGTTGAGAGCGGATGTGGTGTTCATCAAATCCAACCTTCTGGCCCAACTCACGGACGCGGGCGCCAAACCTTCACCTGCGCGCCCGAACCATTCAGGTTCCGGCGTGCTGTCGCACACTGCAAAGCGGCAAGCTCTTGTGTCGGGAATTTATTAGTATACAAACGATATTTGCGTCAAGATGCTCCCTTAAAACAGCTTTCCAAACTGACGCATATCCGTAGTCCGTGCATTTCGGGTTTCGACGATGGAAGAGAATTTTTCGGCGCAAGCGCGCGATTCCCAGGGAAATGTCGTTGCCGGTATCGATGTCGGCGGCACCTTCACCGACCTGCTCCTGATCGACGGACGCGATGGCGGCAGGGTGTATCTAGCCAAGACTCCGACCACGGTCGACAACCAGGCGTTCGGCGTCGTTTCGGCACTCGGCGCCACCGGATTTCCGATCGACGGCATCGACCTCATCGTGCATGGCACCACCACCACCACCAATGCGGTGCTGGAGCGCCGGCTGGCGAAAACCGGCATGATCACCACGCGCGGCTTTCGCGACGTGATCGAGCTTGGCCGGCGCACGCGGCCGCAGGCTTATGGCATGACCGGCAGCTTCGTGCCGATCATCCCGCGCAATCTCAGGCTCGAAGTGTCGGAGCGCGTCGAGGCTTCAGGCGCGATACGCACGCCGCTCGACGAGGCCGAAATGCGCGAGGCGGTGAAGACGCTGATCGCGGCGGGCTGCGAATCCCTCGTCATCCATTTCCTGCATTCCTACGCCAACCCGGCGCATGAGCGGCGCGCCGCCGAAATCGCCGCCGAACTCTGGCCGAACGGCTACATCACGGCAGGCCACGCACTGCTGTCGGAAGCGCGCGAATTCGAGCGCGGCGTCACCGCTTCGGTCAATGCCTCCGTGCAGCCGATCCTCGAGCGCTATGTCGAACGGCTGCGCAAGGAACTGGCTGCAAAAGGCTATGCCCGCGACTTCCTGATCATGAACGGCAATGGCGGCATGATCTCGGCCCGCTTCGTCACCCGTGAATCGGCCAAGACGGTCATGTCCGGTCCGGCCTCGGGCGTCATCGCCGCCGCCTATACGGGAAAGCGCGCAGGCTTTGAAAACCTCGTCACCTACGACATGGGCGGCACCTCGACCGACGTGGCGCTGATCCGCAATGCCGAGCCGGCTGTTTCGAACGAGATCGAGATCGAATATGCCATGCCGATCCATGTGCCGATGGTGGCGGTGCACACGGTCGGCGCCGGCGGCGGCTCGATCGCCCGTGTCGATGCGGCTGGCCTGATCCAGATCGGCCCGGAAAGTGCCGGCGCCAATCCTGGCCCGATCTGCTACGGGCGCGGCGGCGTGGAGCCGACCATCACCGACGCCAATCTGGTGCTCGGCCGGCTGGCGCCGAAGAAGCTGCTGGCGGTCGAAAACCCGGTCACAACAGAGCGCGTCACCGGCATCTTCGCCGACAAGATCGGCAAGGCGACCGGCCTGTCCGGCGTCGAGGCGGCCGGTGCGGTCCTGCGGCTCGGCAACATGAAGATGGCCGGCGCTATCCGCATGGTCTCGGTTTCACGTGGCCATGACCCGCGCGATTTCGCGCTGTTTGCCTTTGGCGGCGCCGGGCCGCTGCATGCGACCGCGCTGGCGCGCGAACTCGGCCTGCCCCGGGTGCTGGTGCCGGCGCGTCCAGGCATCACCAACGCGCTCGGCTGCGTCGTCGCCGATCTGCGCCACGACTTCGTCAACACCATCAACCAGCCAGTGGCGGTGCTCGACGAAACGCAGCTTCACGCTGTATTGGAACGGCACCGAAACGAAGGTGAAGAGCTGATCGGCAAGGAAGCGGTGAAGCCGGAGACGATCCGCGTCACCCACTCCGCCGACATGCAGTTCGTCGGCCAGACCCACATCATCAACGTGGCGCTGCCGTCCTCATCGGTGACGCGGGCAACGCTTCAGCAGCTTTTCGAAAAGGCCTATTTCGCCCGCTTCAAGGTCGAGTTGCCGGAAATCCGCGCCAACCTCGTCAATCTCAACACCTCGGTGACCGGCGTGCGCCCGGCGATCGACCTGTCACGGCTGATCGACCCGGCGGGACGCGCAACAACGCTCGACGAGGCGCGGCGCGAAATCCGGCCGGTCTGGTATGGCGGACGCTGGCACGACACACCGGTATACGCACGCGAAAAGCTGCCGCTCGACGCTGAAATCGAAGGGCCGGCGATCCTCGAACAGATGGACGCCACCACCGTGCTCGAACCCGGCGACCGCGCACGCTGCGACGCCGACGGCAACATCATCATCGACATCGGCGAGGCCTGAGATGCCAAATCTTGACAGGGCAAAACTCGACGCCATCACGCTCTCGGTCCTCCAGGCGGCCCTGCAGCAGGTCTGCGACGAGATGGACCTGACCTTTTCGCGCGCCGCCTTCTCGCCCGTCATCGCCGAGGCCAATGACCGCTCCGACGGCATCTATTCGGCGCTCGACGGTGCGCTGATCGCGCAAGGCAGCCAGGGCCTGCCGGTGTTCGTCGGTGTCATGCAGTATTCGACCAGGACGGTGATCGAGATGATCGCCGATGGCCGCTGCCTGCCGCCCGAGCCGGGCGACATCTACATCGTCAACGACCCCTATCTCGGCGGCACCCATCTGATGGATGTGCGCTTTGCCATGCCGGTCTACCGGGACGGAAAGATTTTCTGCTGGCTGTCCAACACCGGCCACTGGCCCGACATTGGCGGCTCGGTGCCGGGCGGGTTTTCGGCCTCGGCGACCGCGGTCGAGCAGGAAGGCCTGCGGCTGCCGCCTGTCAAACTGTTCAAGAAGGGCGTGCTCGATCCGGAGATCTACGCCATCATCTGCTCCAACATCCGCGTTGCCGACCAGCGCATCGGCGACATCAGGGCCCAGGCTGCGGCGCTGCTGATCGGCCAGGACCGGCTCAACGGAATCCTGGATCGTTACGGGAACGAAACTGTTGTCGAGGCGATCGCCGAACTGCGCCGCCGCGCCGCCGAACAGATGCGCGCCAACATAGCGGCCATCCCCGACGGCACCTACCGCTCGAAGGCCTTTGTCGATTCCGACGGTGTGGTCAACGAGCCGCTGACCATCGCGCTCGCCGTCGAGAAGCAGGGCGACACGCTGACCTTCGATTTCACCGGCTCGTCAAAACCCTGCGCCGGACCGATGAACAGCGTGCTGGCGACCACCTTGTCCTCGGTCTATCTTGCCATGCGCCACATTTTCCCCGATGTGCCGATCAGCGCCGGCGCTTTCGAGCCATTGATCGTCAAGCGGCCGGAAGGCACCTTCCTCGACGCCAAATATCCGCGCCCCGTATCGGGTTGCGCCGCCGAGGTTTCCCAGCGCATCGCCGAGGCAGTGTTCGCGGCCATGGTGCAGGCGCTGCCCGACAAGGTGACGGCGGCGCCCGCCGGCTCCAGCGGCAATTTCGCGCTCGGCGGCAACGATCCGGCGCGCGGCCGCGATTACGTCATGTACCAGATCTCCGGCGGCGGCTATGGCGGCAATTCGGGTCATGACGGGCTGACCAATGGCTGCTCGACCATCGGCATCTCCAAATCGCCGCCGGTCGAGATCATGGAGCAGGCCTTTCCCGTGCTCTACCGCCACTATGCCCTGCGCGAAGGCTCGGGCGGCGCCGGCAAGCATCGCGGCGGCTTTGGCCTCGCCTATGAGGTCGAGATCCTGCGTGGCGACGCTCGTGCCTCCTTCGTCATGGATCACGGCCGTTTCGGTCCGCAAGGCGCGCTCGGCGGCAAGGACGGCGCGGTCAACACGGTGGCCGTCTTCCGCAACGGTGAGGAACACGTCCCGCCGCACCTGTCCAAGGAGCAGGATATCGCGCTCAAGGCCGGCGACCGCGTGCGCGTCGGCACGCCGGGCGGCGGCGGCTATGGCAATCCGCTGGAGCGCGATCCGAATCTGGTGCTGCGCGACGTGGCGTTGGGTTACTATACGGTCGAGGAAGCCAGCGAAAAATTTGGCGTTGTCCTCTCGGCAGGCGAACTCGCCATCGACCGGACGGCGACGAACAAGCAGCGCGCCGGCTAACGCACCACCAATCGTGAGGGCTTGGTCCGCTCGCCGCGCCGCGATCGCCGCAGCGCATGTCGTTTCCGTCTCCGCCGGGGGCATGAAAGCCCGTAGACTTCTCCGGTCAACGGAGATCTCGAACATGCGTCTTTTCGGTCGTTTCGTGCTTGCCGCTTCCGTCGCTCTCACCCTTGCCACGGGCGCGGCTTCCGCCCAGGACAAAAAACTCAGGATCGGTACCGAAGGCGCCTATCCGCCCTTCAATTACGCCAGTGCCGACGGTACGCTGGGTGGCTTCGACATCGACCTCGGCAAGGCGCTGTGTGCTGAGATGAAGGCCGAGTGTGAGTTCAGCGTGCAGGATTTCGATGGTTCCATACCGGCGCTGCAAGCCGGCAAGTTCGACGCGATCATCAACATCACCATCACGCCCGAGCGGGCCGAGAAGGTCGAGTTCACCCACAAATACTACCAGACGCCGCCGGCCATCGCCGTGCCGAAGGATTCGACCATATCAGGCACCTCGCCGGACGACCTGAAAGGCAAGGCGCTCGGCGTGCAGACCGCGACCATCCATCAGAAATTCGCCGAGCAGAAATACACAGGCTCGACCGTCAAGGCCTATCCGACCGGCGACGACGCCCGCACCGACATGGCCAATGGCCGCCTTGACGCGATGATGGACGGCTCGATCATCCTGACCGAATGGCTGAAGAAGCCCGACGGCGCCTGCTGCAAGCTGCTCGGCACGCTGACGGCCGATCCGGCCATTCATGGCCCCGGCGTCGGCATCGCGCTGCAGAAGGGCAACAAGGAGCTGACCGACAAGCTCAATGCGGCCATCGACGCGCTGCGCGCCAATGGCAAGTACAAGGAAATCAACGACAAGTACTTTTCCTTCGACGTCTACGGCAGCTGAGACCGTTTGGAAACTCTACTCTGGCGGCCATCTGAAGGCGTTTTCTGCGCTTCCGGTGCTCACGGACCTGAATGTCCGCTGCGCTCCGGTTCTCGAAACCACCATCATATGACTCGCCAGAGCGAATTTCGAAACGGTCTCTGGATCGCAATGAATGATGGAGACTTCCTTGGTTGAGCGACGCTCCCCTTTCTACAGCAGCATCGTCGGACTGGGCGCGACCATGGGTCGTGTCGGCGGCGATTTCATCTCGGCCAAATATTATTCCAGCATTGCCGACGAGCATCTGAACACCCGCAAAAATGTCGGCGTGCAGGATCTCAGCACCATGGGCAAGATGGACATCAAGGGGCCGGACGCCGAGGCGCTGGTCAACCATGTCATCGTCAATGACGCCGCTGCGATGAAGCCGGGCCAGGTCCGCTATTCCACGGTCTGCCGCGAGGATGGCGGCATCATGGACGATCTTACCGTGTTCCGCCTGGCGCCGGAGCATTTCATGCTGGTGACCGGCTCGGTCAACCGCCTTAAGATACTGCCTTGGCTGCTGCATCATGCCGGGGGTCGCAAGGCCTATGTCACCGACATCACCGCCGCCATCGCTTTCCCGACAATCCAGGGCCCGCGCTCGCGCGAATTGCTGAAGGCGCTGGTTGCGGATGCCGATCTGGACGGGCTGAAGCGCTGGTCGTTCACGTCAGGCCATATCAACGGCACGCGGGTGCTGATCTCGCGCACTGGTGTCACCGGTGAACTCGGCTTCGAACTGTTCGTGCCGGCCGACGAGGCGGCCTCAGTCTGGGAGGCGCTGATGCGGACCGGCCGTGACTTTGGCCTGAAACCCTATGGCGTGCTGGCGATGTTCACGCTCGGGTTGGAAAAGGCCTATCCGGCGCATGGCATCGACATGGACGAGAGCCGCACGCCGTTCCATGTCGGCCTCGACCGCTGGATCAAGTTCGACAAGGGCGATTTCGTCGGCCGCGAAGCGCTGCTCAAGGTCCGCGACAAGGGCCTCGACGAGCAATGGGCCGGGCTGATCCTCGACGGCGACAAGCCAGCCGCGACCGATGCCAGGGTTCGGGCCGCTGATGGCGAGGACGCCGGCGTGGTCACCTACAGCGACCACGGCTATTCCCTCGGCAAGGTGCTGGCCACCGCGCATCTGCGGCTGCCTTTTACCGCTGTCGGCACCGAGCTCAGCATCGTCATCGACGGCGTGCCGACACGCGCGGTCGTGGCGCCGATCCCGTTCTTCGATCCGGAAGGGGCTAGGTTGAGGGCTTAGACGCTTGCGCCGATGGACGGCATGCCTTGGCGACTGGCCGAAACGCCCTTCACTTCGTCATCCACGGGCGGAGCAAGGAGCGTAGCGACGCGGCGTAGACCCGAGGATCCATGCCGCGACTCCAACGCATCGCCACGGTGCAGAATTCTGCTCCGCTGCATCCCTTGGGCAAGGTCGCGGCATGGATCCTCGGGTCTCCGCGACGCCGCTTCGCGGCTGCTCCGCCCGTGGATGACGAAGTTGGGGAAGCCTCGCCCAAGCCCAACTACCGGTCGGCTCACCCTCTTCGATCCAACCTCGCCACTAGCCTGTCCCCCACCCATTGGATGCCGCAGACCAGGATGATCAGCACGATCACCACGGCGATCATCACGGATGTCTCAAACCGCTGATAGCCATAGCGGATGGCGAGGTCGCCGAGCCCGCCCGCGCCGATGGCGCCGGCCATCGCCGAGGCGCCGATCAGCGTCACCAGCGTTACGGTGAAACCGGCGACGATACCGGGCAGCGCTTCGGGCACCAGCACTTCGCGGATGATCGTCCAGCGGTTGCCGCCCATGGCGCGCGCTGCTTCGATCAAGCCGCGGTCGACCTCGCGCAGCGACACTTCGGCGATGCGCGCATAATAGGGCGTGGCGGCGATCGACAGCGGCACGATGGCCGCCCATGTGCCGATCGAGGTGCCGACGATCAGTCGCGTCACTGGGATCAGCGCCACCAGAAGGATGATGAAGGGCACCGAGCGGAAGCCGTTGATGACGGCGCCAAGCACGCGGTTCACCCACAGGCTTTCGGCAATGCCGCCGCGTTCGGTGGCAATCAATGCCAAGCCGAGCGGCAGGCCGAACACCAGCGAGATCAGGCCGGACGCGGCCGTCATCAGCACCGTCTCCCAGATCGAACGCAGCAGAAGCTCAAACAGGATTGGCGACATGGCCAAGCACCTCCACCCGCGCCTGGCGGGCCTTCAGGAATGTGATGATGTCAGCGAGATGATTTGCATCGCTGCCGGGAACAGACAGGAACAGCGTGCCCACTGGCTGCTGCTGGATATGGTCGATGCCGCCATGGACGAGGCGGAAGGCGCCTGGAACCGCCGTGGCAAGGTCGGACAGCAGCGGGGCTCGCGCCGCCTCGCCGGCCACGTCCACGCGCAGGATCGTCTCGGCGCCGGCCGCCGGCAGCAGCCGGGCCGCCAGCTCGGCCGGCAGCTGCGGCCGGATGGCGCCGAGCAGGCTTTTGGTGATGTCCGAGCGTGGGTCGGCGAACACCGACCAGACCGGCCCCTCCTCGACGATGCGCCCGGCGTCGATCACCGCAACGCGGTCGGCGATCGAACGGATCACCTCCATCTCATGGGTGATCAAAAGGATGGTCAGGCCAAGCTGACGGTTGATGTCTTTGAGCAAGGCAAGGATGGAGCGCGTCGTCTCCGGATCGAGCGCCGAGGTGGCCTCGTCCGACAAAAGCAGCGCCGGGCGCGCCGCAAGCGCCCTGGCAATGCCGACGCGCTGCTTCTGGCCGCCCGACAGCGACGCTGGATAGGCCTTGGCTTTCTCCGACAGGCCGACGAGATCGAGCAGTTCGGCGGCGCGCTTCAGTCGCTCGGCTTTAGGGCGGCCCTCGATCTTCAGCGGCAGCGCCACATTGTCTTCGACGGTCTTGGCCGACAGCAGGTTGAAATGCTGGAAGATCATGCCGATGCGCCGCCGCAGCGGCTGCAGGTCGCGCTCGCCAAGCCGGCTGATCTCGCGGCCTTCGATGAACACCTCACCGGAGTCAGGCCGTTCCAAACCGTTCAGGCAGCGGATCAGCGTCGACTTGCCGGCGCCGCTGCGGCCGATGATGCCAAGGATCTCGCCCTTGCGCACCGTCAACGACACACCGTCGAGCGCCGCCGTCACACCGAAGCGGCGCTTCAGGTCGACAAGGCGCACGACATCCTGAGACGCCTCGGGCCGGGCGTGGGTCGGATCGGCGATGTCCCCGGGTGCCGTGATATGCTGGTTCATGAATGTTCCTGTTCCCGAAAACGCAATCGCGGCCCGCGCCTGAGCGCGGACCGCTGTTGCTCTCGAACCGGGCTTCCGGTCGGATCAATAGGCGCTGAGGCCAGTGCCCTTGTAGACCTTGTCGAACTCAGCCTTCACCGCCTCGTTCTGATAGGAGGCGACCAACGTCTTCACCCAGGCCTCGTTTTCATTGCCGACCTTCACCGCGATGAAGTTGCGGTACGGATTGTCGGCGATCGGTTCCTGCGCGATGCGGTTTTCTGGCGACAGGCCGCTTTTTAGCGCCCAGTCGGTGTTGACCACGGCCGCATCGAGATCCTCGACCGAGCGGCCGACAATACCGGCGTCGAGCTCCTTGATCACCACCTTCTTCGCGTTCTCGGCGATGTCGGCGGTGGTGGCCAGAATGCCGGTGCCGTCCTTCAACTTGATCACGCCCTCATTCTGCAGCACGCGCAGCGCCCGGCCTTCATTGGAAGGGTCGTTCGGCACGCCGATCACCGCGCCCTCGGGCAGGTCGGCGACCTCTTTGTACTTCTTCGAGTAGAGGCCGATCGGCCAGACGCCGGTATAGCCGACGCGCACGATGTGGTAGCCCTGCGTCTTGATCTGGTTGTCGAGATAGGGCTGGTGCTGGAAAGCGTTGGCATCGATCTCGCCGCGCTCGAGCGCCTCGTTGGGTTGGGTGTAGTCGTTGAACACCACGGTCTCGATGGCGAGGCCCTTTTCGGCCGCCTGGGTGACGACGACGCGCCAGACATCCTCGTCCTCGCCGCTGATGATACCGACCTTGATCGCCTTCTTGTCCTCGGCGAGCGACGTGTTCGGCGCCATCAGGCTGCCGATCGCGACGGCCGATGCGAACAGCAGAGCAAGGCCGCTGCGCCGGTTGACGGTTGACCAAAGGGAAGATGGCAAAGTGTTCTTGAAGTCGGACATGATTGATCTCTGCGGTTGTGAAGTCATGGCAGCCAGGCGGATTGCCTAGCCTTGGTCACATCATCAGAAATTCTATCGATTATATCAAAGAACGTGTTTCGCCGTTCTCGTCCAAGCCGGGAATATTCTCTCAAAAATTTCAAGGACGAGAGCACAAGACGCCATCGGATCGACTGCGGCGAGCTGCGCTGCGATGCGGTGGTCTCGGGACGACAGTCAGATTCTCAGGCCACCCAAGAGGTCCTCAAAGCGCGATCCAGGCCGTCTTGAGTTCCAGATATTTCTCCAAAGCGTGCAGCGACTTGTCGCGGCCGAAGCCGGACTGCTTGACGCCGCCGAGCGGCACGGTGATGTCGGCGCCGCCATAGGTGTTGACGTGGACGACGCCGGCATTGATGGCGCGCACCATGCGATGCGCGGTGGAGAGGTTGGCGGTCCAAACCGCCGAGGCAAGCCCGTAGACGGTCGAATTGGCAAGGCGCACCGCCTCCTCCTCGGTCTCGAAGCGCATGACGCCGAGTACCGGCCCGAACACCTCCTCGCGCGCCAGCTGCATGCCTTGCGTGACATTCTCGAAGATGGTCGGCGCCATGTAGCTGCCGCCGGTCTCAGTCAGGATTCGTTCGCCGCCGGTGACGAGACGGGCGCCTTCTTCCGTGGCCCTGGTGACGAAGCTGAGATTCTTGTTCAGCTGTTCGGCGCTCGACACGGCGCCGACGTCGCTGGTGAGATCGAGCGGGTCGCCGACCTTCAGCCGCGTGGTTGCCTGGAGAAGTTCATCCATGAAGCGGTCATAGACCGGCGCCTGGACGAGGAGGCGCGAGCCCGCGACGCAGACCTGGCCGGAATTGCGGAAGATGCCATTGGCCGAGACGACCGCCGCCTGCTTCAGGTCCGGGGCGTCGGCAAAGACGATGTTGGGCGACTTGCCGCCGAGTTCGAGGAAGACGCGCTTCAGATTGGAGCGCGCGGAATATTCGAGCAGCCGCCGGCCGACCGGTCCCGAGCCGGTGAAGGCGATGGCGTCGATATCCATGTGCAGGCCGAGCGCCGCGCCGGTGACCGAACCACGCCCGGTGACGACGTTGAGCACGCCGGCGGGAAGCCCGGCCTCGCTGGCGAGTTCCGCCAGCCGCAGCAGCGTCAGCGAAGCGATCTCCGGCGGCTTGACCACCACGCAATTGCCGGCGGCCAGAGCTGGTGCGATCTTCCAGGCGCCGATCATCAGCGGAAAATTCCACGGCACGATGATGCCGACGACACCGAGCGGCTCCTTGTGGATCAGCCCGAGCACAGTGTCGGCTGTCGGTGCGATCTCGCCATAGACCTTGTCGATCGCTTCGGCATAGTGGCGGATGGTGCCGGCCGCCGAGAGCGGTTCGGCCTTGTAGGCCATGCCGATCTCGGTGCCGTTGTCGCGCACGCCGAGCACGGCGAGTTCGTCGGCATGCTTTTCGACTAGCTCGGCGAACCGCGTCAGCACCTTCTTGCGAAAGGCCGGTGCCGAGCGCGACCACGCCCCCTTCTCGAACGCCCTGCGCGCCGACTTTACCGCACGATCGATGTCGGCGGCGTTGCCGTCGGCGATGCTGGCGAAAGGCCGGCCGTCGATCGGCGATGTCACCGTCAGGCTTGCACCTTCCGTGCCCTCGGTCGGTGCGCCATCGATGAACAGGCCCCGCGCGCCGATCTCGATCGTGCGCAGCGCGTCGATGGCATTCTGACTGATCATTGTGCTCTCACCTCAAGGAAACATGCAGGAGAGCGGCGTAACCCGCCCCCTTGCTTTTCTCAATCTCTCAGCGGTTGGCCGAGGTTTTCGAAGGCTGTGGGATCGCGGCTCTTCAGCGCGCTGGCCAGCAGCAGTCCGACGACAGCCGCAATCAGCACCAGCCCGGGCAGGAACACGCCGAGGACGCCGCTGGCACCCGACAGGCCGCCGAAATTGATGACGATCAGGTAGATGATGACGACGAAAGCGATGAAGGTCAGCCCGGGCAGGATGGTGGTCTTCAGCGCGTTCTCCTGGGCCGGGTTGGCGCGGAAGAACATCACCACGGCGAGCGACGCCACCGCCATCATCACGATGACGCCGAGCGTCGCGACATTGGTCAGCCACGAAAACAGCGCCAGCACCGGATCGAGGCCAAGCACGGCGAACAGCCCGACGACGACGGCGGCGAGCACGCTCTGGATGACGGAGGCGACATGCGGGCTCTGGTGCACGGAATGCGTCACGCCGATCGTCTGCGGCAACAGCTTCTCGCGGCCCGAGACATAGATGTAGCGGGCCACCGCATTATGGAACGCCAGCACGCCGGCAAACAGGCTCGACACGAACAGGATGCTCATCGCCTGCGACAGCATCGTTCCGGCGTAGCGATCGGACAGGCCGAACAGGAAGGTCGTCGGATCCGGCAAGCCCTGCAGCGTCGGCAGCAATTTGTCGACACCGGCGCCGACAGCCATCAGCCATGCCGTGAGCATGTAGAAGACGCCGATCAGCAGGACGGAGAAATAGGTCGCGCGCGGAACCGTGACCTCGGGGTCGCGGGCTTCCTCGGCATAGATGGTCGTCGCCTCGAAACCGATGAAGGCGGCGAAGCAGAACAGGATGGCGATGGCCGGTGCGCCTGACGTGATCTGGCTCCAGCTGAACGGCGCCGCCGACAGGCCGCTGTCGCCACCGGTCTTGAGGATGGCGATGTCGAGGACCAGCACCACCAGATATTCGCACAGCACCAGCACCGTCAGGATCTTGGCCGACAGATCGACCTGGCGATAGCCGAGCACGGCGACCAGCGCGATGGCGATGAAGCTCCACACCCACCAGGGCAAATTGATGCCCCAGCCGGCGAACAGGCCGGCGGTTGCGGCACCGAGCAGGCCCATGACGCCGATCTGCATGGCATTGTAGGACAGGATGGCGATCAGCGCCGTGGCGCCGCCGGCCAGGCCGCCCAGCCCGCGTGCCGCATAGGCGTAGAAGGCGCCGGCATTGCCGACATGGCGCGACATGGTGACATAGCCGACCGCGAACAGCAGCAGCAGGATGGTGACGACGAGATAGGTGCCGGCAAAGCCGGCGCCATTGCCCATCAGCATGCCGAGCGGCGTGCCGCCGGCGACCGCGGTAAGGGGTGCCGCCGCCGAAATCACCATGAAGGTGATGGCGCCGACGCCAAGACTGTTCTTGCGCAGCCTGTTGGCCGGCGCCTGTTCCGAAACTGCTGACATTGGTCCCTCCTATTTGCCGGCCGAATGGCCTGTCCCATGCACTCTGGTGGTCGGTTCATTATTTGAACCATTATTTTGAATATAGACTTGCAAACAAAGCCGATGCCTGTCAAGTTAATTCACACGTTAATTGATTGTCCCGCGCTGGGAGGCAAATTTGGGTACGGTCGGAAAAGCGATCTCACTTCTGGAGCAGTTCACCGTCGACGAGCCCGAGCTCGGCCTGTCCGATCTGGCGCGCCGCTCGGGCTTCGACAAGGCGACGACGCGGCGGTTGCTGATGGCGTTGACCGGCCACGGTTTCGTCGAGCAGGATACCGGCACGCGGCACTATCGCCTCGGCGCTGGCCTGTCGCGGCTGGCGCGCATCCGTGAAGCCCGCTTTCCCTTCCTGCAGACGGCGGTTCCCCTGGTGCGGGATCTCGCGGCATCGACGGCCGAGACCGTGCATCTGTCGGAATTCGGCGTCGAAACGCTGGTCACTGTCCATGTCGAACATCCGGCACGGGCAAACCGGGTCAATGTCGATATCGGCCAGCTTCTGCCGCTGCATTCGACCGCTTCCGGCATCGCCTATCTGGCCTTCGCCCGCGACGAGACCGTCAAGGCATGCCTGGCGGGTGCGCTCGACGCCTTCACGGCGCATACGCTGGTCGAACCGGAGGCCATTTCCAGATCCGTGGGCGAGACGCGCGATCGCGGCTATTCGATCTGCGACCAGGGTTTCGAGGAAGGTGTCATCAGCGTCGCGGCGGCAATCCGTGCGGCTGACGGCTTTGCGCTCGGCACGATCGCGGTGGCCGCGCCGAAGGCCAGGACAACGGCTGCGGCGATCACGGAACGGGGACTTGCGGTGATGGAAGCGGCACGGGAGATTTCGGTGCGCCTCAACGGCGACAATTTGCAAACCCTAAGGAGGCAGGCGTGATGTCTGCAGAGACGGCAACGGCGCCCCGCATCCTGGTCATCGGCACCGGAGACACCAAGGCCGACGAGCTGCGGTTCATGAAGCAGTGCATCGAGGCATCGGGTGGCAGCGCCGTGATGATGGATGTCAGCGTGCTGGGCGACCCGCCCTACAGCCCGGATCACGACAAGCATGCCGTTGCCCGCGCCGTGGATGTGACGATCGAAGAAATCGTCTCGAGCGGCGACGAGAACACCGCCATGACGCTGATGGCCGGCGGCGCCGTGCAACTGGCGCGCAAGCTCCATCAAAACGGCGAGATCGATGCCTTCATCGCCATTGGCGGCTCGATGGGGACCGACCTGGCTCTCGACGTGGCGCTGTGCCTGCCGCTCGGCGTGCCGAAATTCGTCGTCTCGACCATCGCCTATTCGCACCTCGTCCCGCCCGAGCGTGTCGCGCCCGACCTGATGATGATCCTGTGGGCGGGTGGACTGTACGGCCTCAACAGCATCTGCAAGCTGGTCCTGTCGCAGGCCTGCGGCGCGGTTGTCGGCGCGGCCAGGATCGCGCTTGCGTCACGCGCCACGACTCCCGCCATCGGGCCGACCATCGGCATGACCTCGCTCGGCAGCAGTTGCCTGCGCTACATGAAGACGCTGAAGCCGGCGCTGGAGCAGCGCGGCTATGACGTTGCCGTCTTCCACACCACCGGAATGGGCGGCCGCGCCTTCGAATCGATCGCCGGACAGGGGCATTTCTGCGCGGTGTTCGACTTCAGCCTGCAGGAAATCACCAACCATCTCGCCGGCTCCGTCGTCAGTTCTGGCGCCGACCGGCTGGAGAATGCCGGCGCCCGCGGCATTCCGCAGATCGCCGCGCCCGGCGCCGTCGACATGGTCGACCTGCCGACCTGGCAGGATTTGCCGGCTAAATTCTCTGCGCGGCCGTTTCATGCCCACAACAGGCTGATCGGTTCGGTCACCGTCGATGCCGACGACCGCCGCCAGGTTGCCAGAACCATTGCCGCCAAGCTCGGCGCGGCAAAAGGGCGATCAGCCTTCATCCTGCCTACCGGCGGCATCCAGGAGTGGGATACGCAGGGCGAACCGCTCTATGAACCCGAAGCCTTGGCCGCCTTCGTCGATGAAATGCGCAAGGCCATTCCCACGCGGGTCGAGTTCCACGAGATCGACGCCCACATCAACAGCGACGACTTCGTCGGCAAGGCGCTCGAGATATTCGATCGCTGGGTCGAGGAAGGCATCATCCCGCGCGGCATGCCGGTCAAAGGAGTGGCCGCGTGAGCGCTCTGCCGGCCCAGGCGCTTGTCCTCGATTTCGGCGGCGTCGTCACCCGGACGCTGTTCGAGACCCACACCTTGACCGAACAGGCGCTCGGCCTCATCGAGGGGACGCTGCAATGGCGCGGGCCGTTCGATCCGGACAGCGATCCGCTGTGGCGCGCGATGCAGGCCGACGAGATCAGCGAGCGCGACTATTGGCGCAAGCGCACCCGTGAGGTTGGCCGTTTGGTCGGCGAGGACTGGCAGGCGATGGAAACCTTCGTCCAGCGGGCGCGCGGTGCGGAGCCGGAAAAGGTGGTGCGGCCCGAAGCCGACAGCGCCATCCGCGCTGTCTATGCAGCCGGTTTTCGGCTGGCGATCCTGTCCAACGAACTCGACCTCTTCTACGGCGCTGATTTCCGCCGGCGGCTGCCGCTGCTTGGCCTGTTCGATACAATCGTCGACGCCACCTATACCGGCATCCTCAAGCCCGACCCGCGTGCCTATGCCTACGTCACCGAAGCGCTCGGCCTGCCTGCCGGTGCTTGCGTCTTCGTCGATGACCAGCAGCGCAATGTCGATGGCGGCCGTGCCGCCGGCATGCGCACCGTGCATTTCGACGTCGCTCGCCCGGCACTTTCCTATGCCGAGGCCCTCGGCCATTTCGACCTCGTCCCCTGAGACCACTGCGGAGCCTGCCATGCGCGACATCAATTTCCTCACCGAGACGAATGCCAAGCCGATCTGGCACCCGATGGCGCATCCGGCCGAGATGCGGGCCAACCCGCCAAAGGTGATCATGAAGGGCGAGGGCGTGATGGTCACCGACATCGCGGGCAACACCGTGCTCGACGCCGTCGGCGGCCTGTGGAACGTCAATCTCGGCTACAGCAGCGATCCGATCAAGAAGGCGATCGCCGACCAGCTCGGCGCGCTGCCCTACTATTCCGGCTTTCGCGGCACCTCGACCGGCCCGTCGATCGAGCTCGCCTATGAACTCGCTGAATGGTTCGAGCCGGAAGGCATGGTGCGGACCTTCTTCACCTCGGGCGGCTCGGATTCGGTCGAAACCGCACTTCGGCTGGCCAGGCAATACTGGAAGATCCGCGGCCAGGCCGATCGCACCAAGTTCCTTGCCCTGAAGAAGGGCTATCACGGCACGCATTTCGGTGGCGCGTCGGTCAACGGCAACGCCAATTTCCGCCGCAACTACGAGCCGCTGCTGCCTGGTGTCTTTCACATCCCGGCACCCTGGACCTTCCGCAACCCGTTCGACGAGACCGACCCGGTGCGGCTGGCGAAGTTGTGCGCCAGGGCGCTGGAGGACGAGATCGCCTTCCAGGGCGGCGACACAATCGCCGCTTTCATCATGGAGCCGGTGCTCGGTGCCGGCGGCGTCATCGTTCCGCATGAGAGCTTCATGCCGCTGGTGCGCGAGATCTGCGACCGCCACGAGATCCTGCTGATCGCCGACGAAGTGGTCACAGGCTTCGGCCGCACCGGCGCATGGTCGGGTTCGCGTCTGTCCGGTGTGAAGCCGGATTTCATGACCATCGCCAAGGCGATCACGTCAGGCTATTTCCCGCTCGGCGCGACCTTGATCGGCGCCAAGGTCGCGGACGTCTTCGAGGCCGACAAGACCAGCTTCGGCGCCATCGGCCATGGCTATACCTATTCCGGCCATCCGGTCGGCTGCGCGGCAGGTCTTGCGGCGCTTGCCGAGACCAAACGGCTGCGCCTGAACGAGAACGCGGCCGCGCGTGGTGTCGAACTCGCGGCCGTGCTGGAAGGGTTGAAGGCCAAGCATGCGATCGTCGGTGATGTCAGGTACAAGGGCCTGATGGCGGCGCTGGAACTGGTCTCGGACCGCGCCACCAAGAAGCCGGCCGACAAGAAGACCATGGCCGTGGTTTCGGAAGCGGCCTACGAAGCCGGCGTCATGCTGCGCGTGTCCGGCAACACCATCATCCTGTCGCCGCCGCTCATCATCAGCGCCGCCGATGTGACGAAGATCGGCGAAGCGCTCGATGCCGGCTTGTCGAAGGTCTGACGGGTCTGCTTTTACAATGGAGTTTTAGGACACAGATGCCCCAATCGCAGGAAAAAATGGGCGAGGAAGCGCTGGTTAGCCGGCGTTCTCGCCTGCTCGGTGCGAAATCGCAATTGTTCTATGACGAGCCCGTGCATCTGGTGCGCGGCAAAGGCGTCTGGCTCTACGATGCCGACCGCCGCAAATATCTCGACGCCTACAACAATGTCGCCCATGTCGGCCACTGCCACCCGCATGTGGTCGAGGCCCTGTGCCGGCAGGCCAGCCTGCTCAACACCCACACGCGCTATCTGCACACCGCCATCCTCAACTATGTCGAGCGGTTGACGGCCACCTTCGACGCTGGCCTGTCCACCGCCATCCTGACCTGCACCGGCAGCGAGGCCAATGACATCGCGCTGCGCATGGCGCAGGCAGCGACCGGCCGCATAGGCATCATCGCCACCGACGCCACCTATCACGGCAACACCACGGCGGTTTCGCAGCTCAGCACCCGCATGCCGCCGGTCGGCGGCCGCGCCCGCAATGTCAGGCTGGTGCCGGCGCCCGATAGGTTTCGCCACCCGGATACGATGGCGAATGGCAAGGCTTTTGGCGACGCGGTGCGCGAAGCCATCGCCTCGCTGGAAAAGGACGGCATCGGCCTGTCCGGCATCATCCTTTGCCCGCTGCTCGCCAATGAAGGTTTTCCTACTCTTCCAAGCGGATTTTTCGACGACGCCTTAGCGGCGGTGCGCGAGGCGGGCGGACTGGTCATCGCCGATGAGGTGCAGCCGGGGTTCGGCCGCACCGGCAGCCATTTCTGGGGCCACCAGCGCGCCGGTTTCGTTCCCGACATCGTCACCATGGGCAAGCCGATGGGCAACGGCCATCCGGTCGCCGCCGTGGTCACATCAAGGGAGATCCTGGCGACCTTCCGCAACGCCTTCCGCTATTTCAACACCTTTGGCGGCAACCCTGTCTCCTGCGCGGTGGCGAATGCCGTCCTCGACGTCATCGAACAGGAAAATCTCGTCGCCAACGCACGCGATGTCGGCGCCTATGCGCTTTGGCTGCTGCGCCCGCTGGCCCAGCGCCATGAATGCATCGGCGAGGTCAGGGGCGCGGGCCTGTTCTTCGGCGCCGAGCTGGTTCACGATCGTGAGACGCGCGAACCGGCGCCCGACATTGCCGAGCGGGTCGCCAACGGCATGCGCCGTCGCGGCGTGCTGATGGGCAAGACCGGCATCCACGGCAATGTGCTGAAAATCCGCCCGCCGATGCCGTTTTCCCGCGACAATGCCGACTTCCTGATCGGCCTGCTCGACGAGGTGCTGGGTGAAGTCGGCGGAGTGAAGGCGTGAACGCTGTTTCCACGCAATCCGAGCCCGAGACGGAAGCGGATGTCACCGCGCTTGCCAGGCGCGCGCTCGAACATTGGGGCATTCATGAGGGTGAGCCGGAGCTGTTGAAATACCGCGAGAACGCGGTGTTTCGCGTCATCTTGCCGACAGGCCAGCCGGCCGCCATGCGCATTCACCGGCTTGGCTATCACTCCGACGCTGCGCTGCGCTCGGAACTGCAATGGATGGGTTTTTTGCAATCCGCCGGCATCGCCACGCCGGCCGGCGACCTGTTCGTGCTCGTCAGCACCGCCACGTCGACGCAGCCCCGGCAGGCCGATTGCCTGAGGTGGCTGGAAGGCCGCGCCGTCGGGGCACGAGGCATACCGCTGGATTTTACGCCCGAGCAGGCAAGACAGGTCTTCACGGCGATAGGGCGAACCATCGCCCACATGCACAATGTCACGTCTACCTGGGCGCCTCCGCCCGGCTTTGCCCGCCATGCCTGGGATTTTGACGGCTTCTTCGGCGCAAACCCGACCTGGGGCCGTTTCGAGACCTCGCCCTTCCTCGACGGTTCCCGCCGCGAGCTGGTTTTCCAGGCACGCGAAAAGGCCGTGAAGGCGCTGTCGGAGCATGAAAGCAGTGCCCGCAATTTCGGCATCATCCACGCCGATCTGGTGCGCGAAAATGTGCTCGTCCATGACGGTGCGATCCGCATCATCGACTTCGACGATTGCGGCTATGGCTGGCACATGTACGACCTTGCCGTTGCGCTGTACCAGAATCGCGAAGAGCCGATCTACCCGCTGATCGAGGCCGCACTGCTCGACGGCTATCGGCAGGCGCGGGCGCTGACCGCGCAGGACATCACCGCGCTGCCGCTGTTTTCGGCCTTGCGGGCCTTCGCCTTCCTCGGCTGGGTGCAGAGCCGTGTCGAAGGCGACATCACCAGGGATGTCGGCATGCGCATGTCGGCCATCGCAGCCGATGTGGTGATTGCCTATCTGCGAGGAGAATAAGGACTGCTGTCCGGGCTGACGATAGAACCGTCAGCTCTTTGCGAAATGGATGCTGACGGTTCCCGAACTGCCGAAATCGGCGACGATGGTGTCGCCGGGCCGCGCCTCGACCGGTCGCACGAACGACCCGGACAAAACAACCTCACCTGCCGCGATCGACATGCCGTAGCGGGCGAGCCTGTCGGCCAGCCAGGCAATGCCCATCGCCGGATGGTTGAGCACGCCGGCGCCGAGTCCGGTTTCCTCGACCTCGGCGTTGCGCGAAACGATGGCGCCGATCCAGCGCATGTCGGCCTCATCGGGCCGCTGCGGCCGGCCGCCGATGACGATGCCGGCATTGGCGGCGTTGTCGGAAATCGTGTCGAAGAAGGTGCGTACTTTCTTCGTCTCCGCATTAACGCGCTCGATCCGCGTATCGAGGATTTCGAGCGCCGGCGTGATGTAGTCGGTGGCGTTGAGCACGTCGAAGATCGTCACGCCGGGGCCCTTGAGCGGCGCCTTCATGACGAAGGCGATCTCCGCCTCGACGCGCGGCTGGATGAAGCGGCCGGCCCGAACCGTCGCGCCGTCGTTGAAGAACATGTCGTCGAACAGCACCCCCGAATCCGGCGTGTCGATGGCGAGCGCATATTGCATTGCCTTGGAGGTCAGCCCGATCTTCCAGCCCTTCGGTTTCAGCCCGGCATCGATCTTGCGCGTCACCAGCGCTGCCTGCACGCAATAGGCGTCCTCCATGGTCGCTTGCGGGTAATCGAGGCTGAGCAGACGGATCTGGCGGCGCGAGCGTTCGGCCTCGAACAATCTTGCCGCGGCGTCTTCCACTTGCTCCGGGGTCATTGCACTGCCTCGTCGACGACACCGTTTCTGAGCACGCCGATGCCGTCGGCCTCCACCTCGATCACATCGCCCGGCTTCAGCCAGATCGGCGGCTCGAAACGGGCGCCTGCACCCGTCGGCGTGCCCGTGATGATGATATCGCCCGGCACCAGCGTGGTGAAGGTCGAGACATAGGCGATAATCTTGCGGAACGAGAAGATCATCCGGCTGGTGCGATCCTGCTGGCGCAACTCGCCGTTGACGCGGGTGGTCAGCGCGATGTCGGCGATCTGCGCCTCATCTATGAACGGCACCAGCCAAGGGCCGATCGAGCCGCTGCGGTCGAAATTCTTGCCTTGCGTGACGTTGAACTTGGCATGCCGCACCCAGTCGCGGATGGTGCCCTCATTGCACAACGACAGCGCCGCGATATGGCCGAGCGCGTCGGCCTCGGCAATGCGCCGGCCGGCCTTGCCGATGACGATGACGATTTCACCCTCATAGTCGAGCTGCGGGGATTCCGGCGGCCGCACCAGCGGCGCGCCATGGCCGACGAACGAGCGGGGAAAGCGGACGAACAGCGACGGATTGGAGGGCGCCGCCTGGCCGTCCTTGTACTCCTCGTTGCGGTCCGGGTAGTTGACGCCGACGCAGATGATCTTTTCCGGTGACGGAATGGGAATCTCGTAGGCGATGGCGTCGAGCGGGAAATCGGCGGCGAAGGCCTCCGCCTCTTCCGTAAGTCGCAGCAAGGCGCCAGCCTCGATCACTTCGCGCAGCGTCGGCCATTGGCCGTGGCGCGCCGACAGGTCGACGACGCCCTTGCCGGTCACCGCGCCATAGCGCGCCTTGCCGCCGACGGTGAAGGTGGCGAGCCGCCTATGTCCAGTCATCCGGGTTTCCTCGTAAGGTCCATCGTCACGGCGCAATGATCGGCGATGCCGTCAAATCCGGCTGGCGCGCGGTGGCGCCGGCAAACGAGCTGCCTTCCTCGAACCAGCTTTTCGGCGCCGGCGCGCCCCACAGCGTCTGCCGCTGCGGGTCCTTGAGATCCCACTTGATCGGCTCCAGGTCCGGATCGACGGTCTGGTAATCCGAACAGTAGATCTCGATGCGGTGGTTGTCCGGATCACGGACATACAGGAAGAAGGCATTGGAGATGCCGTGCCGGCCGGGGCCGCGTTCGATGTTTGCGAGATAACCGGTCGTCGCCATCAGATCGAGCAGGTCGATGATGTTGAGCGGCGTCGGCACCCAGAAGGCGACGTGGTGCAGGCGTGGTCCGATGCCGTTGGTGAAGGCGATGTCGTGCACGCCGCCCTTGCGGTGCGTCCACGCCGCCCACAGCTTTCCGGTTGCAGCATCCTCGGTGTATTCGGTCACCCGGAAGCCGAGCTCGTTGTAGAAGGCGACGGACTCGTCGACATTGGGCGAGAAGCAGTTGAAGTGGTCGATGCGCAGCGGCTTGACGCCCTTGTAGAGCACATACTTCTGGTGGATCGGTGGCAATCGTTCCATCTGGGCGTAGAATTCCAGCGGAATGCCGTGCGGATCGCGCGTGCGGAAGGTGCGCGACTGGTAGGGCCGCTCGACCCATTCCACCGGCAGGCCTTCACCCTTGAAGAAATGCACCGCCTTGTCGAGGTCCTCGTCCGAGAAGACCTTGAAGCCGAGGTCGCGCGCCTCGGCGGCGCCGGCTTTCTTCAGCACGATGCAATGGTGCCCGCGCTCCTCCAGTGCCCTGAGATAGATGGTGTCCGATGTCTCGTCGGTGACCTGCAGGCCGAGCGTATCGACATAGAAGGCGCGGGATTTGGCGAGGTCGGTGACGGCCAGCTCGACATGGCTGAGGCGCACGATGTTGAAGCCGGGGTAGAGATTGGGCTTGGGCAAGGGCATCTGATTTCCTCCGGTCAGCCGCCGAGTTTCTGGATCGCGTGCGCCGTCGTCGCAAAGGCTACGTTCTTCGTCTCCATGTAGAAATCGAAGGAATGGTCGCCGCCGTCGCGGCCGATGCCGGAATTCTTGACGCCGCCGAACGGGGTCGGCAAATGGCGCACATTCTCGGAATTGACCCAGATCATGCCGGCATCCAGCGCGTCGGTGAAGCGAAACGCGCGGGTGACATCCGAGGTCCAGAGATAGCCGGTCAGGCCGTATTGCGTGTCGTTGGCCAGTGCCAGTGCCTCGGCCTCGTCTTTGAACGGAATGGCGCTCAGCACCGGCCCGAAAATCTCCTCCTGCGCGATCCGCATGCCGTTGGTAACGTTGGTGAACAGCGTCGGGCCGACATAGCAGCCGCCGCCCGGCCCATCGACCTTGCCGCCGCCGACGGCGAGCGTCGCGCCCTCCGACCTGCCGATGTCGATATAGGAAAGCACCTTCTTTTCATGCACCGGATGGATCAGCGGCCCTACCACCGTTTTCGGATCGAGCGGGTGACCGACGACGATGCGCTTTGCCTTCTCGGCAATTTTGGCGGTGAAGCGCTCATAGACCGAGGTTTCGACCAGCAGGCGCGACGACGAGGTGCAGCGTTCGCCGTTCAACGAATAGATCATGAACACGGCGGCGTCGGCGGCGCGCTCGAGATCGGCGTCGGCAAAGACGATCACCGGGTTCTTGCCGCCAAGCTCGAAATGCACGCGCTTCAGCGTGTCGGCCCCCTGCTTCATGATCATCGAGCCGGTACGGCTTTCGCCGACAAAGCCGATCGCCTTGATGTCGGGATGCTCGGTCAGCGCCTTGCCGGCATCTTCACCCAGGCCGTTGACCAGGTTCCATACACCTTTCGGCAGGCCGGCTTCCTCGGCGATCTCGACCAGCAGGCGGGCGGTCAGCGGTGAGAATTCAGCCGGCTTATGAACCACGGTGCAGCCGGCCGCCAGCGCCGGTGCGATCTTCCAGGTCGACAGCATGAACGGCGTGTTCCACGGCGTGATGATGCCGACCGGGCCGATCGGCACCCGTGTGGTCAGGTTGACCTGGCCAGATGTCCGAAGCGTCTCGCCGTCGCGCGCTTCGGGCGCCCGGTCGGCGAAGAAGCGGAAATTCTCGGCACCCCGCAACGCCGCCTTGGCCATGAACTTCAGCGCCTGGCCGGTATCCATGCATTCGACGAAGGCGATCTCCTCGGCGCGCGCTTCGATCGCGTCGGCGATTTTGTGCAGCAGCTTCTTGCGCGCTTCGCCAGGCATCGCGGCCCAGGCCGGGAACGCCGCCTTGGCCGCCTTGGCGGCGCGGTCGATGTCGGCGGCTCCGCCACGCGCGACCTTGGCTAGTGGCTTGAGGTCGACCGGCGACAGCGTTTCGAACGTCGCGCCGTCGAGCGCCGGCACCGCCTCGCCGCCGATCTGGTTCAACACGCCATCGCGCTTGAAGCGGGCCAGATAGGCCTCGGCCTTGTTCAGATTGCCTTGCAGGTCGGACATATCGGGTTCCGTCACTTGCCGCGCAGCCGCGGGTGGATTGCGTTTTTCTTCCAGCTCAGCACCGGGTCGATTTCCCGGATCTCGAGCGACAAAGCGAAATGCGGGGTCTCGAACAGCGCGGCCAGATAGTCGCTCACCGCCGCGAAGACGGCCTCGCCGGTCCGCTTCTTTTCGTCAGGGCTGCGGCCGGTGCCGATGCGAAACGACATGTCGAGAAAGGCGTTTTCCGGCAGGCCGTCGGCAAGGGCATAGGCCTCGGCGCGAAAGGCCCGCACCCGCACGGCGCCGGTCTCGAACAGCCCGGTCTCCAGCACGGTGCGCAACACCAGCGCGCACAATTCGCCCATATCGACCTTGGCATCGAGATTGGCCGAATACTCGATGGAGAAGTGAGGCACGGCGCTTCGTTCCCTGGGTTATTGCTTTGTTGTAGTTAACGCGTTAATTACATGCGATATCCGCGAAGTCAAGTCTTGCATCGGGCTTGGCGCAACGATACGGGGATGGCAGGAACGGGCCTTGGCGGGTGGATTCGGCTGAGAGAAGGCCTGGTTTCGATCGCACGCCAGCGTGGGAGGCTCTTTTTCTTGCTGCCTGAAAACACCCGTCGTTCCCTGCCAATGGCTCTCCTTCACGCCCGCGAAGCGGTGATGGCGCGGTTTCGCCCGATGCTTGCGGCGCATGACGTGACCGAACAGCAATGGCGCGTGCTGCGTGTGTTGAGCGAAGCCGGCCCGGTCGAGGCAACAGAGCTTGCCGATCGCGCGTCGGTTTTGCCGCCCAGCCTGACGCGCATCATCAAGGCGCTCGAGGGACGCAAATTCATCACCCGCAACAAGGCGGAAGGCGACGGCCGCCGCGTCGTGCTGACCATTGCGCCTGCCGGTTCCGCTTTGATCGACGCCCTGTCGCCCGAGCGTCGCGTCATCTATGACGACATCGAACAGCGCTTCGGCCACGAAAAGCTTGAGCAGTTGCTTGACCTGCTGGAGACGCTGATTGATGGCGAGAGCTGAGGCTTTTCGATCCTCGGCGCGAAGGTTTTGACTGGTCGTCTGCGTTGACTGACCGCATGCCTTGGAGATTGGCGGAAACATCGATCACTTCGTCATCCTCGGGTCTCCGCGACGGAGCTTCGCTCCTGCTTCGCCCGTGGATGACGACGTTGGGAAGGCTTCGCCTCCATCCCCTGTCGGCGCCATCAATTGCCCTCACCCGCCAAAGCTGCCAAGCCGCGTCGGCTGCGTATAATTGCGGTCGACGTAAAGCAGGGCCGAGCCACCGCTGCCGTGCCGGACATCGATGACGCGGCCGATCATGACATTGTGCGAGCCGACCACATGCACAGTCTCGATCTCGCAATCGAAGTTGACGATCGCATCCGACAGCGCCGGCGTGCCGGAGGTCAGCGTCTGCCAGCGCGCTGAGGAGTAGCGCGCCTCCATGTCCCTGGTCGCGCCCGCGAACTTTCCCGCCAAATGCATGTGGTCATGCGTCAGCACGTTGACGCAGAAGCGCCGGTTGGACAGGAACATGGCGGCCTGTGTCGAGCGCCCGTTCATGCAGACGAGCAGCGTCGGCGGCTCGTCGGAGACGCTGCACATGGCGGTGGCGGTAAAGCCGCCGCGTCCCGCCGGCCCGTCGGTGGTGATGATGTTGACCGGTGCGCAGACCCTCGCCATGGCGTCGCGGAAATCGGCTTTCGAAATCTGCGTGGCCATCTGATTTCACTCGGCCGTCGAGACAAGCGGATTGAGCCAGGCATCGCCCGTCCAGCCGTTTTCGTCATAGTCGGCCATGCAGGTGTCGACGAGCTCTTCCATCGCCTTCAACGGCCCGCCGCGCTCAGCCCCCTTCAGCACCTGCAGCCGCACCTCTTCCGGCGCGCCGGCATAATTCAACTCGTAGAGCGCGTGGCGGCCGCCGAACTCGGTGCCGGTCGCGTCCCACAACAGCTTCATGATCTTGATGCGCTCGATGTGGCCCATATCGTTGGAGCCGCGCACATATTGCGCCAGGTACTTGTCGATCTCGGGATTGTTGAAGTCGCGCACCGACGACGGCAGGTAGATCAGCCCCGAGGCGATCACCCGGCGCACGGTGTCGATGACGCGCGGATAGGCTTCCGACATGAAAGTCCGATAGGCCAGTGCTGCTTCCAGATTGGGCAGCACCGCGCCATTCGCCCACGGGATCGGGTTGTAGGCCATGGCGTTGGAAAAACTCCAGAACATGTGCCTGAGCGCGATGACCTCGCCCAGCGCCGCCTGGTTGCCGCGGAAGGCATCGCCGCCGGTGGCACGCAGCGCCTTGGCCAGCAGGCCGGCGAGGAAGTCGAGCTTGACAGCGAAGCGCGTACAGCCCTGAAAACAGTAGCCGTGCATGAAGCCCGACGCCGGGTGGAAGGACAGGATTTTTTGCGCGTCGCGCAGCACCAGCACGTCCTCCCAGGGGATGAAGACATTGTCGAGCACCAGGATCGCGTCGTTCTCGTCGAAGCGCGACGACAACGGATAGTCGAAGGGTGCGGCCACCGTGTTGGCCGTCTGCTCGTAGGAGACGCGGCAGAACATCTTTATCCCCGGCGCGTTCATCGGCACGATGAACATCACCGACAGCGACGGATCCTCGGTGACCGTCGCCGATCCCTGTGCCAGGAAATTGTAGTGGGTCAGCGCCGAGGACGTCGCCACCACCTTGGCGCCGGAGACATGGATGCCGGCGTCCGTCTCTTTGGTGATGTGGACGAAGACATCCTTCACCTGCTCGGCCGGCTTGTGGCGGTCGATCGGCGGGTTGACGATGGCGTGGTTCATGAACAGCGCCGCTTCCTGGGCGCGTTTGTGCCAGGATAGAGCGTTGTCCTTGAACGGCCCGTACCAGTCGGCATTGGCGCCGAGCGTGTTCATCAGCGCCGCCTTGTAGTCGGGCGTGCGCCCCATCCAGCCATAGGACATGCGCGACCACTCGGCGATTGCCGTCTGCTGGGCGACAAGCTCGGCGGAAGATTTGGCAACGCGGAAATATTTGTGGGTGTAGCCGCCCGAGCCGGTGTCGGTCGGCGAGGTCAGCGTGTCCCGCCGCTTGGCGTCGTGCAGGGCGTCGTAGAGGCGCGCCAGCGACCGTGCCGAATTGCGCATCGAAGGGTGTGTGGTGACGTCGGCAATACGTTCGCCATTGATATAGACCTCGCGCCCGTCGCGCAGGCTCTCCAGATACTCGGCCCCGGTGAACGGGCGTCCCTTGTCGGCGCGGAAGTCTTCTGATCGCATGATGGTCCTCCTCTTGCGGCGACAAGTGTAGCGCTTGGACCAGGGATCGGTTATGGACGGAACGGCAAAACCGATTGGACTTTTTCCGGCGCCATGAGCCAGAATTCCATCCCCGACTTCTTCGTCTATGGCGAGCCGGTGCGGCCGCTCGATGTCGGCTTCCTGCATGTCGAGACGGTGCTTGCACGCAGCAACATCCATCTTGGCCAGGTCGCAGCGCACAAACATCCGCAGATGGGCCAGATCACTTACTGGACCAGCGGCTCCGGCACCTACCGCATAGAAGACCGGTCCTGGGACTTTTCGGCGCCCGCCGTCAGCTTCGTGCCGAGCAATGTCGTGCATGGCTTCTCGATCGGACCCGGCACCGACGCCATCGTGGTCTCGGTCGCCGACGGCGCGCTCGCGGCAATCGCCGGTCACAGCCTGCTGCCGCTGGACAGGCCGGTCTTTGCCGACGGTCTGCCGCAACACGCTGCGTGGACGAGATTGGCGGCGGTGCTGGAGATGATCGCCGCCGAATACGCCGAGACGCAAGCCGGCAATGACAGGGTCCTGCCGGCGCTGATCGCCGTCGCGCTATCCCACATCGCGCGCCTCAGGCCCGGCGTGACCGCCGCCACCACCACCTCCGACGCTTCGCTGGCGCTCGGCCTGCGTCGGCTTGCTGATGCGCATTTCCGCGATAACTGGCCGGTCGACCGCTACGTCGAGGCTTTGGCCACCACGCCGCATCTTCTCGACAAGGCTGCCCGCGCGGTGCTGGGCAGCGGCGTCAAGCGGGTCGTCAGCGAACGGCGGCTGCTGGAGGCCAAGCGGCTGCTGCTGTTCACCGTGCGCACGGTTGAGGACATCGCCTACGAAATCGGCTTTGACGACCCGGCGTACTTCTCAAGGGTCTTTCGCGCGCGGGCAGGTGACGCGCCGGCTGCCTGGCGGAGGAAGCAGTTGCGGCAGGGTTGATACAACTGCCTTACTTTCCCGCTTGACTGACCAGCCGGACCGAATACGCCAGGACAAAATACCGGCTCTGATAGCCGGGCGGCAAATATGCCTCGTATGCCTCGCCCCTTCCGGCGCTGGCTGCGGGGCATTGTCATTTCTGGGGTTGTGTTTGAAACGGCGCATCGAGATCGGCATCCTCTATTCCCGCTCGGGCAGCTATCAACTCGTCTCCGATGCGTGTCGCATGGGCGCCATGCGTGCGATTGCCGACATCAACGCCAACCGCAACTCAGGCATCGAGCTGGTGCCGGTCGAGCGCGATCCCCAAAGCAACGCCGATCGCTGATCGAAGCCGTGCCGGTGCCCGATCCGGCCAAGCGAAGAAGCCGCTTCGCCCGCCTCGACCAGGAGATCCCGAGCGCCACCCGCAGGATCGGAGAGGCGCCGTTGAAACTGGCGCCAAGAGATGTCGGCGGCGGTGAGCAAGCGGCTGTCGCGATCAATTCCGGATGAGTCCCTGATACGGCTCCGTATTCAGGATGTAAGCCACCTCGGTCCGATTCCGGGCGCGAAGTTTTTTCATGATGTTGCGGACATGCACCTTGACCGTGCTCTCGCACATGTTGAGTTCGTAGGCGATGATCTTGTTCGCTTTTCCTCGACGCAGGGCTTCGATGACCGAGATCTGGCGTGACGTAAAAACATTGTCGTCCTGCGCCTTGATCGTTTGCTGGCCGTCCCTGGCGTTTTGCGCCGATTGGTAAAGGACACTCGGTGGGATGAAAATTCCCCCTGCCGCGACAAGATGAATGGCCTTGGCCGCAACTTGCAAGCTGACGCTCGTCGGAACATAGCCGCGCGCGCCTTTTTCGATCGCCTTGAGAATATCGTCAAGATTTTCGATATCGGCCAGGATGATGGCATTCACCGAAGGTCTGGTGGCCTTGAGATGGGCGATCCGGGCAAGATGGTGGTCCGCCTCGGAATTTGACCACATAACGCACATCAACACCGTCGAGATGCTTTGGGTCTCATCCAGGCTTGCCGCATCGAAGGCTTCGATGCTCGAGAAATGCTGGAAACGAAACGCTGGTTCGAAAACCGCCAGGCCCCTTGCCAGGCAGTCGCACATCAGCGGTCGATCATCGACAATGGCGATCTCGATATCCGCCGCTATGGATGGCGGTGGGCTATCAGGATCGATATCAAAAGCGCACAGGCTTTGTTGAGCCGTCTCATATGGTTGAATTGTTAGCATGACTCCACCCCTTTGTCGTATCTCGCCCCCGCGGGGCTTGGCCTCTACTCCACTGTTTTAGCTCTTCCTGACTAAACTTGGATTCGAGGCAGACGTATGTGAAACAAAGCACACGACTGGGCGGAGTCGATTTCGGCAACGGCCATCTCGTCGCGACCGAGGCTTGAGGCGGTTACTGCCCGGCGGAGAGCGCACCCGCGGCCGCGCCGGGACTCCGGCAACTCAAGACGACCGCCGTGCCGCAGGAGCGGTTCACATGTTTGTGTTCCATCCGGGGCTCGTACTGTGCCGTCAAAGCGCGTCGCTTTGGACATGAATCCGCAATGGCCTCTTGCCGTTCATCCCCATCTTCCTCATGTTCGTCTTGCCGATGATCGATCGTGGAGGGTCGGTCGGCTTCATCGTGATGGGAGGAAGTTGGACAATGAAGCTATCCTATTTCGTTTCGGCCGCCCTTCTTGCCGCGGCTGCAGTTCCCGCCTCAGCCGCCGAAATTTCCGATGGCAAGGTCAAGATCGGCATCCTCAATGACCAGTCGGGCGTCTATGCCGATTTCGGCGGCAAGTGGTCGGTCGAGGCGGCCAAGATGGCGGTCGAGGATTTCGGCGGCAAGGTGCAGGGAGCGCCGATCGAAATCATCAGCGCCGACCACCAGAACAAGCCGGACATTGCCTCCAACATCGCCCGGCAGTGGTACGACACCGAACAGGTCGATGCCATCATGGAACTGACGACCTCTTCGGTGGCGCTCGCCGTCCAGGGGATTTCGAAGGAAAAGAAGAAGATCGATATCGTCACCGGTGCGGCGACCACGGAGCTGACCGGCAAACAGTGCTCGCCCTATGGCTTCCACTGGGCCTACGACACCCACTCGCAGGCGGTGGGAACCGGCGGCTCTCTCGTGCAGCAGGGCGGTGATAGCTGGTTCTTCGTCACCGTCGACTATGCATTCGGCTATTCGCTGAAGGAGCAGACCGCCAAGTTCGTCGAGGGTCACGGCGGCAAGGTGCTGGGCGAAGTGCGCTATCCCCTGGGGGCGACCGATTATTCGTCCTTCCTGCTGCAGGCGCAATCGTCCGGCGCCAAGGTCATCGGCCTGGCGAATGCCGGCCTCGATACCTCCAACTCCATCAAGCAGGCGGCCGAATTCGGCATCGTCCAGGGCGGCCAGCGTCTTGCAGCGCTTCTCTTCACGCTGGCCGAGGTGCATGGGCTGGGTCTTCAGGCAGCACAAGGCGTCGTGCTGACCGAGGGCTTCTACTGGGATCGCGATGACAAGAGCCGCGAATTCGCGCAGCGCTTTTTCAAGCGCACCAACCGCATGCCGAACATGATCCAGGTCGCCACCTACTCGGCGGTGACGCAATACCTGAAGGCGATCGACAAGGCTGGCACCGACGAGACCGAAGCCGTCGCCAAGGAATTGCATTCGATGCCGGTGAACGACGTCTTCACGGCCAACGGCAAGGTGCAGGCGGACGGCAACATGGTCCACGACATGTATCTCTATCAGGTCAAGTCGCCAGCCGAGAGCACCAAGGAGTGGGACTACTACAAATACCTTGCCACCATTCCCGGCAACGAGGCATTCCTGAGCGAGAAGGAAAGCGGCTGTCCGACGGCCGGCCAGTGATCGGCGCGGCCATGGTGCCGCCTGACCTGAAAGGGAATGAGCCACGGGTGGTGCTTTCCGCCCGCGGCTTGCGGCGTGACTTTGCCGGCTTCGTCGCTGTCAAAAGTGTCGATCTCGATGTCCGCCATGGCAACATCCATGCACTGATCGGACCCAATGGCGCCGGCAAGACGACCGTCTTCAACCTGCTCACCAAGTTCCTGGCGCCGACCAGCGGCAGGATCGAGCTGCTTGGCCACGACATCACCCGAACGTCGCCGGCCAGGGTTGCGCGGATGGGCCTGGTGCGCTCGTTCCAGATATCGGCGATCTTTCCGCACCTCAGCGTGCTCGACAATGTGCGCGTTGCGCTGCAGCGCCCGGGTGGTCTTGCCATCCAGTTCTGGCGCTCGCTCGCGGCACTCGATCGGCTGACGCCGCGCGCCGAGGAATTGCTGCGCTCGGTCGGTCTCGACGACGCCAGGAACAGGCTCGCTGGCGATCTTTCCTATGGCAGGAAACGCGTGCTGGAGATCGCCACGACCCTGGCGCTCGATCCGAAAGTGCTGCTGCTGGACGAGCCGATGGCCGGCATGGGGCACGAGGACGTGGCCACGGTTTCCGACCTCATCCGCTCGGTGGCCAAGGATCGCGCCGTGCTGATGGTCGAGCACAATCTGACTGTCGTGGCCGATCTTTGCGACTGGATAACGGTCATGCAGCGCGGCGAGGTCCTGGCCGCCGGCGACTACGCCACCGTCAGCCGCGACGAACGCGTGAAGATCGCCTATATGGGCACCGCCGATGACTAGTGCTGCCCCTCTTCTTGCGGTCGGCGGTCTCAACGCCTGGTATGGCGAGAGCCATGCGCTGCACGGGGTCGATCTGGAGGTGTTTGCCGGCGAGACGGTCACGCTGCTCGGTCGCAACGGCGTCGGCAAGACGACGACGCTGCGCTCCATCATGGGGCTGATCCGCAAGCGAACCGGCCGGATCGCTTTCGACGGCAAGGACCTGATGCGGCTGCCGCTGCACCGCACCGCGCATCAAGGAATCGGCTTCGTGCCGGAGGAACGCGGCATCTTCGCAACGCTCACCGTCGACGAAAATCTGGTGCTGCCGCCGATCGTCGCCGAGGGCGGCATGAGCGTCGAGGAGATATTCGATCTCTTCCCCAATCTGAAGGAGCGGCGCAACAGTCCCGGCACGAGGCTGTCAGGCGGCGAACAACAGATGCTGGCGATCGCGCGCATGCTGCGGACCGGCGTGAAAATGCTGCTTCTCGACGAGCCGACGGAGGGTCTCGCTCCCGTCATCGTGCAGCGCATCGGCGAGTTGCTGGCGACGTTGAAAAAGCGCGGCATGACGATCCTGCTGGTCGAGCAGAACTTCCGCTTCGCCAGCCGTGTCGCCGATCGTTTCTACCTGATGGAGCATGGCAAGGTCGTGGCAGGGTTTCCGGTCGGCGACCTGCCGGACCGCATGACGCAGCTCCACGAAGTCCTGGGTGTATGATGGCGCCATGACGATGATCTTCGGAATCCCCGTTCAGGCTTTCCTCGGCCAGTTGCTGGTCGGGCTGATCAACGGCTCTTTCTACGCCATGCTGAGCCTGGGCCTGGCCGTCATATTCGGCCTGCTGCGCGTCATCAATTTCGCCCATGGCGCCCAGTATATGCTCGGCGCCTTCGTCGGTTATCTGCTTCTCACCTACCTCGGCATCGGCTACTGGCCCGCTTTGATCTTTACGCCGCTGATCGTCGGTGTCTTCGGTATCGTGGTCGAGCGCCTGGCGCTGTCGAGGCTCTACGATCTCGATCCGCTCTACGGCCTGCTCTTCACCTTCGGTCTCGCGCTCGTGCTCGAGGGCATCTTCCGCTATTATTACGGCGTGTCGGGAAATCCTTACGCCGTGCCGCCGCTGCTTGCCGGAGGCACCAATCTCGGCTTCATGTTCCTGCCCAACTATCGCGGCTGGGTGGTGGTCGCCTCGCTGATCGTCTGCTTCGGGACCTGGGCGCTGATCGAGAAGACCAGGCTGGGGTCCTACCTGCGCGCGGCAACCGAGAATCCCCGTCTCGTCCAGGCTTTCGGCGTCAACGTGCCGTTGCTGCTGACCCTCACCTACGGCCTCGGCTCGGCTCTTGCCGGGCTTGCCGGAATTCTGGCAGCACCAATCTATCAGGTGAGCCCACTGATGGGATCGGATCTCATCATCGTCGTCTTCGCGGTGGTCGTGGTCGGCGGCATGGGATCGATCCTCGGCGCAATCGTCACCGGCTACATGCTTGGCCTTGCCGAAGGCCTGACCAAGGTCTTCTACCCCGAGGCGTCCAACCTCGTGGTCTTCGTCATCATGGCCATCGTGCTTTTGGTCCGGCCGGCCGGCCTGTTCGGAAGGGACGCCTGACATGTCGGAAGGGGCATCTGACATGACAGAACTGACGCTTCGCGAAACGTCCGCCAGAACCTCGGCACGGCTTGAATGGACGCTGGTCGGGCTCGGCATCCTGGCGCTGCTGGTGGCGCCCTTCCTGGTCTATCCGATCTTCCTGATGAAAATGCTGTGTTTCGCGCTGTTTGCCTGCGCCTTCAATCTTCTCCTTGGTTATACCGGGCTCCTGTCGTTCGGCCACGCCACCTTCTTTGGCGGCGCCGCCTATTTCACCGCCCATGCCGTCAAGGTCTGGGGCTGGCCGCCGGAAACGGGCATCCTGCTCGGCATGGCGGGCGCGGCATTGCTCGGCCTTGTCATGGGCTTTTTCGCCATTCGCCGGCAAGGCATCTATTTCGCCATGATCACGCTGGCGCTGTCGCAGATGTTCTTCTTCTTCTGCGTGCAGGCGCCTTTCACCGAAGGCGAGGACGGCATTCAAGGCGTGCCGCGCGGCATGCTGCTTGGCGTCCTCGACCTGAACGTGTCGCTGAACATGTATTATTTCGTGCTGGCGGTGTTCCTCATCGGCGTCTTCGCCATCTGGCGCATCGTCAATTCGCCGTTCGGCATGATCCTGCGCTCGATCCGGGAAAACGAGAATCGCGCCATTTCGCTGGGCTATTCCGTCGCCAATTACAAGCTGGGCGCCTTCGTCATGTCGGCGGCGCTGGCCGGGCTGGCTGGCTCGCTCAAGGCGATCGTTTTCCAGTTCGCCACGCTCACCGACGTCACCTGGCAGATGTCGGGCGAGGTGATCCTGATGACGCTCCTCGGCGGCATCGGCACAATGGTCGGGCCGATCATCGGCGCCAGCCTGGTAATCGGACTGGAAAACACGCTTGCCACCTCGGGCTTTCCGGTGACCATCGCCACCGGGCTGATCTTCATGGTGTGCGTGCTGATCTTCCGGCGCGGCATTGTCGGCGAATTTTATGCACGGCTTCTCAAGCGAGCGGCGAAGGATTGATCAGCTCCGGAACGATTGGACGCGGGGTTGCGCTAAGGAGTTCGAATATTCTGTCCGGCTTCTTTAGAAAGCTATAGATCTCGATCAATTGATGCGACTGCTTGAGACTGGGGGCAATCGCGAGGATCGCCCTATCGAAACGGGCGAGCACTGCTTTGGGCAAATCGTGATGCGCGCATTCGTTCGATTGGTTGCCGTTGTGATCGGGGTGTCCGGCGTGACCGGTTGCACCAGTATTTCCTACTACGCGCAATCCATGAAGGGTCATCTGCAGATCATGACGGCACGCCAGGATGTCGGAAAGCTGATCGAGGATCCTTCGACGCCGAAGGCATTGCGCGCCAGAATGGCATCGGCGAGCGCCATACGACAGTTCGCAACAGATGAACTGGCGCTGCCCGACAACAATAGCTATCGCAGCTATGTTGATATCGGTCGGGACTCGGTGACATGGGCCGTCTTCGCCGCGCCGGAATTCTCGCTGACGCCGCGAACATGGTGTTTTCCCGTTTTCGGCTGTGTGCCCTACCGGGGATATTTCTCCAGGAAGTCCGCGACTGAAACCGCTGTCGAACTTCAAGGACAGGGCATGGACGTCTATGTGACGGGCATCACTGCATATTCCACGCTTGGCTGGTCAAGTGACCCGCTGCTGAGCACGATGCTCGGCCAGGATGAAACCTATCTTGCAGGGCTGGTTTTCCATGAACTGGCCCACCAGCGCGTCTACGTGCACGACGATTCCGCATTCAATGAAGCGTTCGCTGTCGCCGTCGAAACAACCGGCGTGAGAAAATGGCTGCGCGCGGCTGGCAATACCGCCGCATTGCGCCGTTACGAAGCCGCCCGGAGGCGCAAAGCTGAATTTCTTGCGCTGGTGTCGCAGACCCGGGACGAGTTGACGCAAGTCTATTCCAACTCCGGCACCTCGGAGCAAAAGCTGGCCGTAAAGACGGCCGCGATTGAACGGCTGCGGATACGCTACCGACACATGCGCGACAGGCGCTGGGGCCGATACCGGGGATACGATGCCTGGTTCGCTTCCCCAATCAACAATGCAAAGCTCGCCGCGACTGCTGTGTACGGTGAGCAGGTTCCGGCGTTTCTCCGCCTGTTCGACTTGTGTTCGGGCGACTATGTCAGGTTCTATGCGTCGGTCCGACGGATTGGCGCACTGGACGAAGCTCACCGTGCCGAAGCACTCGCGGCGGCAGATAGCTGTTATTGACCGTCTCAGCTTGTGAGGCGCGCACGAAACAATGTGCAGCCGTCCGTCAGGCGCGACCTGCAGATATCGCGGAATCCAGCCTCGGTCATCCACGCGCGATACTGACCTTCAGTGTACGATTCGCCGTGGCGATAGAGGTTCAAGAAGGTGAGATTCAAAAAGACACCCTCAGGCGGACCGAGGCGGTCGTCATCGACGACACCCCACCCGGCAATTGCAATCTCGCCTCCTTGTGTAAGGCAACGCGCCGCGTTCAGGATCGCACTGCGCGCCTTGTCCGGCGGAAGGACCTGGACAACGGCCTTCAGGATCGCCAGATCGTGCCGGCCGATCGATGGCGCGACCGTTATGTCCCCCTCTTCGACAACCACGTCGTCGGCACCGTATTCCGACAGGATAGCTGGCGCGACCGCTGCGACCGTTGGCAGTTCCATCAGCGTCGCCGTCATCCGTGGCCACCGCTCGCGAAGTCCCACGAGAATTGTCCCGGCGCCCCCGCCGATGTCGATCACCGAACCGGTCGCCGAGAGGTCCATCTCCCGGGCCAGATTCCGGCCGAAAATCACCCCGCCCGGCGCGAGCATGCGGCTGAAGGCCGCCGCGGCCTCGGGCTCCGCTTCGGAAAAGTCATGAAGCGCAGCCGGCCGGTTCTGTCGCAGCGACTCTGCGGTCAAAAGGTCGGCTCCCCACAGCTCGCGCAGGAGCGCATGATCGCCGCCGCGATAGGTCGGCTTGGACGCGTCGAGGAACTCCGACGCTTCGGCTCCATTGCGAAATTGACCATCCTCGACTTCGAGGAGACCGATGCTGGCGAGCGCGTAGAGGAGCCGCGACAGACGATCGGGCTCGACTTTGAGCGCGACCCCGAGGCTGTCGGCAGTCGCAGCATCGCCACCGAGCCGGGTGAAGATGCCAAGGTCCAACCCGGCGCGAAGCGCCAGGGCGGGGGGTACCGCTGCGATCAGTCTGTCGATCCGATCGGAATCCACCATGTCACATCCCCCTCCGTGATCCAGGACCGACTTCGAAACAGCTCCCATAGATTAGAGCCTGCATGTGGCGCAGTCCCGGCATCCAGATGATGGACCGGCCGAGAACTCCCAACGGCGCGGTTGAGATCGCCCGCGCGCGGTTCTACTGGTCCGAGAACCTCACGCTTACGCCGCGCTGCCGAAAATAAGCCTGCATCAACTTGCGGCCCGAGCGGTTGCTCTGCGCCAACTTGGTCGGATCGAACACCGCCTGTTTTATCCCCTCTCGTGCCAGCGCCGCCTTAAGCGTAGCGATATGTGCGTCGATGTCGGCATTGTCCGCTCGGAGCGAGGCGTAGATGCTTTCGGTCGCCTCGGCCACGGTCAGTTCGCTCATTGGTGTCGTCCTTTGGTTGGTTGGGCGGCGCTTAGCACAGATTTGCGGTTCCGCCGATACCTAGACCGTCAGTACACAGCGCCCATCGCGAAAGCGAACCGTTCCTTAAGGGGCTTCGTAGAGTTCCAGCGGCAATCCATCTGGGTCTCTGAAAAAGGTAAACCGTTGGTCTGTATATGGGTCGACCCGGATTGGCTCAACGGCGACGCCTGCGGCTTCCAGGCGCATAATTACGGGATCAAGATTCGCCACGGCAAATGCCAGATGTCTCAGGCCTGTCGCCTCTGGATGGGACGGCCGCATCGCTGGTGCAGGGAAGGAGAACAATTCCAGTTGGACCGACCCGATCCGCAGATCCGCCTTCCATGACTGCCGCTCCTCCCGATAGACCTCCCGGATCAGATCGAGGCCGAGGAGTTCGACGTAGAACCGTCGCGACCGGTCGTAGTCGGTGCAGATCAGCGCGACGTGGTGAATGGCGTTCAGCATGCTGCTAACTCTAGTTAAGCTGGGATTTGAGGCCAAGGCAGAGCCGGCGCTTCAAGGCCTTACCCCTAAGCGCCCCTCACCCATAACACCCGCGCTCCACCGCCAGCCGGCGCACCAGCGCCAGCACGGCATTGATGGTCGGCGTCGGCTTGTCCGTCAGGCGGCCGAGTTCCTGCACCGCGCTCACCAGCGCGTCGATCTCCATCGGCCGGCCGCGCTCCAGGTCCTGCAGCATCGAGGTCTTGTGTTCGCCGACATCGCCGGCGCCCTTGATGCGCCGGTCGACCGCGATGGGAAAGCGCACGCCGAGGCTTTCGCCGATCGCCTGCGCCTCCAGCATCATGGTGCGGGCGAGCGTGCGGGTGCCTTCGTCGGCAACGATCGCGGCAAGCGTGCTGCCAGTCAGCGCCGATATCGGGTTGAAGGAGAGATTGCCCCACAGCTTCACCCAGATTTCGCTGCGGATGTCGTCGCGCACCGGCACCTGCAAGCCGGCCTTGACCATCTCCTCGGCCAGAAGCGTGACCCGTTCGCTGCGCTCGCCGGAGGGTTCGCCGAGCGAGAAGCGCTTGCCCTCGACATGGCGGATGAGGCCGGGCGCATCGACCTCGACCGCGGGATAGACGACCGAGCCGATGACGCGCTCCGGTCCGATCCGCTGCCAGATGGCGCCGCCGGGATCGACCGCGCTCAGCCTTGTGCCTTCGAGCGGTCCGCCGACGCCATGGAAATACCACCACGGCACGCCGTTCTGCATGGTGACGACGGCGGTGTGTTCGCCGAGCAGCGGCGCGATCTGGTCAAGGGCCGGGGTAAGGGAATGGGCCTTCAGCGCCAGCACGACATAGTCCTGGACGCCAAGTGCCTCGGCTTTGGCGGCAGCCCGGACGCGGACCGGAATTTCCTGGCCATCCTCGATCAGGCGCAGGCCGTTCGCCTGGATCGCCTCCAGATGCGCGCCGCGCGCGACGATCGAAAGATCGGTCCGCCCAATCATGGCGAGCTTGGCTGCGAGATAGCCGCCGATCGCACCGGCGCCGAAAATGGTGATCTTCATCGTCAAAGCCCGAGTTTGGCGGCAAGGCCGATGCGCTGCAGCTTGCCGGTCGCGCCCTTGGGGATCTCGTCCAGGATCAGGATCTTGCGCGGCACCTTGAAGTCGGCAAGCCGCGTCGCGGCATAGAGGCGGATGTCGCCCTCGGTGGCGCTGATGCCTTCGCGCAGCACAACCGCCGCCGCCACCTCCTCGCCAAGCTTGTCATGCGGCATGGCGAAGGTGACGACCTGCGCCACCGCCGGATGATCCATCAGCACATCGTCGACCTCGAGCGGCGAGATCTTTTCGCCACCGCGATTGATGATCTCCTTGAGCCGTCCGGTGACCCTGAGATAGCCGTCCTCGTCCAGCACGCCCTGATCGCCGGTGTGGAACCAGCCATGCGCGAAGGCGGTGGCATTGGCATCCGGGTTCTTCTCGTAACCCGCCGTGACGTTGGGCCCGCGAATGACGATCTCGCCGGTCTCGCCGGCTGCGAGCAGCCGCCCGTCGGGCGCCATGACAGCCACGTCCGGACCGGCGGAGGCCCCGACGCTGCCCGGCTTGCGCTGGCCAGGCGGCAGCCGGTTCGACGCCATCTGGTGCGCGGCCTCGGTCATCCCGTAGGATTCGATCACAGGGCAGCCGAAGGTCGCCTCGAGTTCGGCCATCACTTGCGCCGGCAGCGACGCCGAGGACGAGCGGATGAAGCGCAGGCGCGCTGCCGCCAGCGCCTCGGTGTAGCGTGCCGCGCGCGGCAGGATCGCCTGATGCATGGTCGGCACCGCCGTGTACCAGCTTGGCCGTGCCTCACCCAGCCACTGGAAGAAGCGCAGCGCGTTGAAGCCGGGGGTGCAGTAGATGCTGCCGCCGGCGGCGAGTGAGGAAAGCACCGCCGCGATCAGGCCGTGGATGTGGAACAGCGGCATGATGTTGAGGCAGCGGTCATCGGCCGTCAGGCCGAGTGTGCCGCCGATATGGGCTGATGAGGCCGCGATGTTGGCATGGCTGAGCGGCACCAGCTTTGGCCGCGATGTCGTGCCGGAGGTATGCAACAGCAGCGCGATGTCATCATCCCGCGCCATGTCAGGCGCTGCCGGCGGTCCGATCGCTGGGCCCTCGATGGCAAAACTGCCGGCGGGTGTGTCGGGCTGCACGACAAGCCGCAGCACGCCGATGCCGAGGCGCTCGGCAACCGTCACCGCCGGTCCGGTCTCACCCTCCGCAACCAGGATCGCCTTGGCGCCGATGTCGGTCAGGTAGAAGTCGAGTTCGTCGGCCCGGTAGGCGGGATTGAGCGGCGCCGTCGAGGCGGCGGCCGCCACGGCGACGAAGGCGGTGGCCATCTCGGGTCCGTTCGGCAGCACGATCGCCACCCTGTCGCCCCGGCCGATGCCGCGCGCATGCAGCTGTTTTGCCGTGTCGGCGATCAGGCCGCGCAATCCGCCATGGGTGAGCGTCGCCCTGTCGGGTGCCAGGATGGCGGGCGCATCATCGGCGCCGGCGGCGAGGTGGCGGGAGAGGTCTGCGTGGGTTTCAGTTTGGGTCATGGTCACCGGCTATGTTTCAAACGACTGCTCTTCGAAGTCCAGCGGACGGTTCCGATCCTAGGCAATTGTCGACGTTGGCGCCGCCCCTCATTGCCCTGCCGGGCATTTCTCCCCGTATAGTGACGGGGAGAAAGCGCTTGCCGCAACGTAGGCACTTGTTCTGCAACGCCAGTGATTGGCGAACCCATCGATGAGAGCGTCCCTCTCCCCGTCACTATACGGGGAGTTGAGGAATTGTCCGAACCGGATAGATAGGTAACAGAATGGACCGATAGCATGGGTGACAGTTTTCTTGTCCGCCGGAGGACCGGCGATGGTTTGGCGAGAGACTGGCATCATGGACGAGCGGCTTCGGTTTGTTGTGGAGTGTCTTTCTGGAGATGAGACGATGGTGGCGCTTTGTGCGGCCCACGAGATCTCACGCAAGACCGGCTACAAATGGCTTGGACGCTATCGGGAGCTAGGCCCGGAAGGTTTGCACGACCGGCCGCGAGCCCCGCTCAATCATGGCCGGGCGACAGCTCTTGATCTGGTTGAGCAGATCGTCGCGGCGAAGGAGACGCATCCGCTCTGGGGTCCCAAGAAGATCGTGGCGCGGCTCAGGCGCACGGCTCCCGAATTCATGTGGCCGTCGGCCTCGACGGTGGGGGCGATCCTTGCGCGGCATGGGCTTGTCAGCGCCCGCAAACGGCCGCGTCTGCGGGCCTGCGGCAATGGACCGTGGCCGCAAGCCGAGAGGCCGAATGCAGTGTGGACTGGCGATCACAAGGGCTGGTTCCGGACCCGTGACGGGTGGCGCTGCGAACCGCTGACGGTGATGGATGCGTCAAGCCGCTATCTTCTGGCGCTCGAAGCGACGGGATCGACGGCCGATAGCGAGGCTTGGCCGGTGTTCGAACGGCTGTTTGAGGAGCATGGCCTGCCGGATCGCTTCAGAAGTGACAACGGCCCACCCTTCGCATCGGCCGGCGTCACCGGGCTGACGCCGCTTGTGGTGCGCTTCATCAAGCTCGACATCGCGCTGGAGCGGATCGCACCCGGCAAGCCGCAGCAGAACGGACGCCACGAGCGCTTCCATCTGACCATGCTACCGCTGGCAGAGGCGCCGGAAGCCGACAGAACGGCCCAGGGTCAAGCCTTCGAGGCCTTCCGGCAAAGCTACAATGAGGAGCGTCCGCATGAGGCACTCGCCATGGACACCCCAGCCCAGCATTACCGCCCCTCGCAGCGCGCCATGCCAAGGACGCCACCCGAGCCTGACTATCCGGCCGAGGCTGCGGTCCGCCGTGTGCGCCACAATGGTGAGATCAGGTGGAATGGCGGCTTCATCTATGTCTCGCAAGCGCTGGCCGGCGAGCCGGTCGCTGCCGCGCAGACCGAGGACGGCGAATGGACACTCTCCTTCCATGCCCATCCGCTCGGCATCATCGACACCAGGCGCATGAAGCTTGTCCGCCGCAGCGCCGCCCCAACCAATCCGCTTGGCGCTGCGCCGGACGCATAGGGGAGAGAAGTGTTACCTATGTATCCGGTTCAATCTGTTACCCATCTATCGGCTGGACACCGGCAGGCAGGTGAGGGGCGGCGCCGACACCCGGTGGTGAGGTAATCCCCCGATTTCCGAGCCTCCTTGTTCATGTCGATCACCTCAATATCCAAGCGCCAAGCCATCCTTGCGCGGATCGGAGGCGCCGGTCAGCGTGCCCTTCTCCCAGTCGATCAGCACCGCCTGTCCGCCGCCAAGCGGATGATGCGGCTCGGCTATGCGGTGGCCGCGCCGGCGCAGGCCCACGATCGCCTCGGCGGGAACGCCGCGCTCGGCTTCAACCGTGTCATCATTGTAGAACACTCGCGGCGCATCCAGCGCCTGCTGTGGGTCCATGCCGAAGTCGATCATGTTGGTGAGCAGATGGACATGGCCGAACGGCTGGTAGCCGCCGCCCATGACGCCGAAGGGCATCACGACGCGGCCGTTCTTCGTCGCCATGCCCGGCATGATCGTGTGCATCGGCCGCTTGCCGGGCGCGATCGCGTTCGGGTGTGCTGGGTCGAGGCGGAAGCTCGAGCCGCGGTTCTGCAGCACCACGCCGGTCTTCGGGCCGACCACGCCGCTGCCGAACGAATAATAGGTCGAGTTGATAAAGGAGACCGCGTTGCGGTCGCGGTCGACGATGGAGATGTAGACTGTGTCGCTGCCGGGCAATTCCACGCGCGGCAGATGTGTCATGGCGCGTTCGCGGTCGATCTCGGCGCGCAGCCGGTCGGCATAGGCGCCGGACAGAAGCTGCTTGACCGGCACCGGAACATGGTCCTGGTCGCCGACATAGCGGTCGCGGTCGCGGTAAGCCAGGCGTCCGGCCTCGATCTCCAGATGCAGGCGTTCGGCACCATTGGGGTCGAGCCCGCCAAGCTTGAAGCCCGACAGCACGTTCAGCATCAAAAGCGCCGTCAGCCCCTGATTGTTCGGCGGCATCTGGTGGATGTCGTGGCCGCCATACGAGGTGCTGACCGGCGCCACATAGTCGCCTCTGGTGGCGGCAAAATCCTCGGCCGAATGAAGTCCGCCCAATTCGTTGAGCCGGCGCACGATATCGTCGGCGACGGCACCCTCGTAGAAACCGGCGCGGCCATGTCTGGCGATGACGCGCAAGGTGGCCGCCAGTTCCGGCTGCCGGTGGACATCGCCGGCCTTCGGCGCCTTGCCGCCGGGCAGGAAGATGCGCGCGGCATGTTCGTCGGCTGAAAGATCGGTTTCCGGTTCGGCCCAGTCGAAGGCGACGCGGTCGTGCACGACATAGCCGTTCTCGGCATAGTGGATGGCCGGCGCCAGCGCTTCGGCAAGGCCCTTGCGGCCATGATCCTCCAGCAGGCGGCTCCAGGCGTCGACGGCACCCGGCACGGTGACCGCATGCGGACCCTGCAGCGGGATGCGATCGAAGCCTTTTTCGAGATACCAGTCGACCGTCGCCTTGGCCGGCGCCCGCCCCGAGCCATTGAAGGCCAGCACATTGCCTTGCCCTGCCGGGCTATAGAGCACGAAGCAGTCACCGCCGATGCCGGTCGACTGCGGTTCGACCACGCCCTGCACGGCGGCGGCACAGACCGCTGCATCCATGGCATTGCCGCCGGAGCGCAGCATCTCGATGGCGGCAAGGGTCGCAAGCGGATGCGATGTGGCTGCCATCGCTTCCGTGGCACGAACCGGCGAGCGGCCGGGAAACTGGAAATCACGCATTCTGTCTGGATATCCCATGGTCACTTGAAATCAATGCCGCCTGCCGAAGATCTGCGCAACCGACAACAGCACGACCGACAGCACGATGCCGGGTCCGATTGCCGCTTGACAAGTTCAGTTTGTATCCAATATCCTTTATAAAACAGAATTAAAAATGAAAGGGGAATGGCATGAAACTTACCATGAATGTGACGCGCGGCCTGTTCGTATTGACGGTCGCCTATTCAGGGCTGGCCATGATGAACACCCCGGTGGCCCAAGCCCAGGAAGCGGCTTCAAAGGTCGAAGGAACGCTATATTTTCTGACGCCCAATTCCCAAATCACGAGGTTTGAGTCCTATGACAAACCCGGGATGGAAGAGGCGCTCAAGAAATACGCTCCCAATCTGAAGCTTGTCGTTCTGAGCGCCGACAACGATCCTTCGAGGCAACTCGAACAGGCCCAGGCAGCCGTGACGCAGGGCGCCAAGGCAATCATTCTGGCGCCGGCCGTGCCAAATCAAAGCCAGGGCATTGTGCAGGTGGCGCATGACGCCAGCATTCCGGTTGTCGGGTATGCCTACAATTCCGACAACAGCGACATCGACTACTACGTCACCGTGCCGTTTGAGCCGATTGGTGAAGCGACCGCCAATTTTGCGATCAAGACGCTGGCGGATGCCAAGAAGCCAATCAAAATTGGCCTGATCACGGGAGACCCGTCGTTCTTCTTTGATCGCGAGATCGTAGCCGGCACGGAAAAGGTGCTGACTCCGCTCGTGCAACAGGGCAAGGTGGAGATCGTCTGCAAGAGCGACAACCTGCAGCTCTCAGAGGAAAATGCCCGTGTCGCGACTGACGGCTGCCTGCAGCAGGCCGGCGGCGACATCGATGCAATTCTTGTTCACAATGACAGTTCCGCGAACGGCACCATAGCCGCCCTGGCTGCGCAGAATCTGCTTGGAAAGGTGAAGGTTTTCGGCGGCTACGACAGCCAGGCCGGGACGATCCAGCATCTTCTGGCCGGCAACATCGAAAACGACATGGTGCCGCCATATCATGCGATGGCCGACAGTGCAGTCCGGCTAGTGATTGCCCTGCTCGACAAGAACGGCAATGAAAAGAAGATGGTTAACGGGACCTACAACAACGGCATGAAGGCTGTTCCGGCGATCTTCAACGAAAACGTCTTCATCACCCGCGACAATGTACAGGCTGAACTGATCGACAAGGGAATTCTGACGCACGAGGAAGTCTGCGCGGGTCCCGCCGTCAAGAGCGCCTTGTGCACCAAGTGACACGGTGAGCGCCATGGGTTCCACAAACACAAACGGTCAGCCCGTTCTTGAACTCATGAACATCAGCAAGCACTTCGGGGGCGTCCACGCTCTCGAAGGCGTATCCTTGGCGGTTCGTCCCGGGGAGGTTGTCGCACTGGTGGGCGATAACGGTGCCGGAAAGTCGACCTTGGTCAAAACCATTGCCGGCATCAACATACCCGATGCCGGGGAAATACGTGTCAGCGGCGCGAAGGTCAGGATCACCGCGCCGCATGACTCAATTCGGCTTGGGTATCCAAACCGTCTATCAGGATCTCGCTCTGTGCGACAATCTCGATACGGTCCAGAACCTGTTCCTGGGGCGCGAACTGCAGGGCGGGGTCCTGGCCGCGGGCCGTTTGCGCCGTGCCGACATGGAGAGCCGGGCGCGCAAGGTGCTGCGCGAACTGGGAGTCAGTACGCTGCGCGACCTAACGGTGCCGGTGGGCAGTCTCTCCGGAGGGCAACGCCAGTCGGTCGCCATCTGCCGCTCGGTGCTCTGGGAACCGAAAGTCGTATTGCTCGACGAGCCAACGGCAGCGCTGGGCGTTGCCCAGCGCAAGGAAGTCATGGCGTTGATCACACGACTTCGCCAGACCAATCATGGCGTCATCGTCATTTCGCACGACCTGGCCGATGTGCAGGAGATGGCTGACACGGTTGTCGTCTTGCGGCTTGGTCGCAAAGTGGCTGAATTCAGCCGTGGAACTTTCTCGCGCGACGATCTGGTCTCGGCGATCACCGGTCTGTCCGCGTCAGCCGCCTAGGAAAGCCCATGAACAATTCAAAAGGCCTGCGGATAACCAGGGGGGCCAATGTGCCAAATGACCGTACAAACTCCCAGGATTTGCAGAGACGGATCCTGAACGGGGTCAGCGGCAAGTATCGGTTTGTCCCCGTCCTTATCGCAATCGCGCTCATCTGGTTTTTCTTCTATGCGATGAATGACCGCTTCCTCTCGCCGCGAAACCTGACAAACCTCGCCGTTCAGATCGTTGTGACGGCCATGCTGGCCCTTGGTCTCGTGCTCGTGCTCATCGTGAAGGAGATCGATCTTTCGGTTGCCGCACTCAGTGCGGTGGCATCCGCCGTCATGGGTTATCTCCTGGTCACAGTCGGGCTTCCGTCGTGGCTGTGCCTGTTGGCCGCAATTTTCACGGGATCGGCGGTCGGGTTAGTCCAGGGTCTGATCATCTCGAGATTCCGGGCGCCCGCTTTCATCGTTACCCTTGGCACCTCGCTTGCCATGCAGGGCGTGCTGCTGATGCTCTTGCCGAGGAGCGGATCGATCCCGCTGTCGGGAACCGATATCCAGTGGATCGCCAACAGCTTCTTGCCGCCGCTGGCCGGCTACCTGCTTCTGGCCATCGGTATCGGCGTGGTTGCCGCACTCCTTGTCCAATCGTCAAACCACAAGAGGCGTCTCGGCATCCACCAATCAATCCCGAGCAATGTCTTGCTGCCAATCGCGGTTTTGGGCCTCGCCGGCGGTCTCGTTGTCGCCATTCTCAACCTTGATCGTGGCGTTCCAACGCCGGTGGCGATATTGATCGTTCTCCTCTCGATCATGGCCTATGTCACGACCCAGACGAAATTCGGCACCTATCTCTACGCCATCGGCGGGAACGTTGAGGCCAGCCGGCGCGCCGCCATCAATGTCGGCCGGATTCGCATCTACACATTCATGATCGCCGGTGCGTTGGCGGGCATTGCTGGCATCATCTCCGCGTCACGCACGCTCGGGGTTTCCGCACAGTCCGGCAGCGGGACGCTGTTGCTGGAGGCCGTTGCCGCCGCTGTTATCGGTGGCGCCAGCCTGTTCGGCGGCCGTGGGTCGGTATGGGCGGCCCTTCTGGGGGCCTTGCTTATCGGCAGCATCACCAACGGGCTTTCACTGCTCAGTGCTCCCACCGAGATCAAGTATCTGGTTCAGGGTTTGATCCTGGTGCTGGCCGTCACCGCCGACGGGCTCCTGTCCAGGGATGCAAAATCTTGAGCCGGCTGTCGGCGCAACTCAGTTTGGCAAGCCCGGTGGGCAGCGATGTATTTCGAGGAAACACGGTGAAAATTCTAGGGTATGCAAGTCATGTGAGCATTCGGCCGGGCGGTACGATCGATTTCAAGGTCAGTGCGGCTGAGGCGCCATACCATGTCGAATTCGTTCGGCTGCATGGTGTCGAAATCGATGGCGATGGCCAGTCTGTAAGAGAAGAAGGCATCGGCAACGCCGCCGCCGGTCTCTATGAGGGACGATTTCAGGACCTTTGTCCGGGTTCTTACGCAATCGTGGCGCCCAAACTTTCCCCGGCGATCTCGACTTTTGGCTTTGATGTCTGGGTCCAGCCAACCCTCCAGGATCGCGACTGCCAGACAATCCTGGCTGTCGCCGCCGACCGGACCGCGGCAAGCTGGTCTCTCGTCGTCGCGAGAGACCAGCTTGAGCTGCGCATCGGCTCGGGAGAAAGCGCCAAGGCTCTTTCCGTGAACCTCAATGACTATGAGGGGAAGTGGATCCACATCAAGGGCGGGCGGAACGATCGCGGCATCGCCCTTGAGTTTGCCGTTGATGGACTATGGCCGTCCCAACGTTTTGGAGAGACTCGGTTTCTCGCGCTGCCGGATACGCCTGAACCCGCTCGTATCGACCGCATCCTCATCGGTTCCAATCTTGATGAGAACAACCATCCGGTTGACCGGTTCAACGGTCGGATCGATAACCCATGTGTGCTGTCTGCTCCCGGAGAGGGAGAAAGGCCGATCGCGTCATGGGACTTTGCGACAGGTATCGACACGCTCACTGTCACCGATGTTTCCGGCAATGACCTGCACGGGACGCTCGTCAATCGGCCGGCCCGTGGGGTGCGGGGTCATCTGTGGAAGGGAACGAAGGTCCGCTACCAAGAAAATCCGTCAGAGTGGTCAGCCATACATTTCCATGAGGACGACCTGAACGATGCAAGATGGGAAACTGATTTCAGTGCCACCTTTCCTGAGGGGACGCCGAGTGGCATTTACGCAGCGAAGCTCACGCAGGGAGACCAGGTCGAGCATCTGCCCTTCTACATTCAGCCGACCGAGCGATCCAAAAACAAAATCCTGTTTCTGGCGCCAACCAACACTTATCTCGCCTATGCCAACGAGCATCTGGGTTTCGGCGAGCGTGGCGCGGCACACCAAAAGCGTATGCGCGACAAGATTCAACTGAATGAGACGGACGTTTTCATCCATACACATCCCGAGCTAGGCCTTTCGATCTACGACCGGCATGCCGATGGTAGTGGCGTCATGCATTCCTCGTGGAAGCGGCCTGTCGTCAATTTTTCGCCCAACTACATCACGTGGCTCAATGCTGCGCGACGACATTTTGCGGCTGACTTCTACATCACCGGCTGGTTGGAGGGATCAGGCTTTGGTTTCGACGTGGCGACGGACGAAGACCTCCACCATATGGGGCTGGAACTTCTCGCCCGCTACGACGTCGTTGTGTCTGGAACCCACCCGGAATATCCAACCTCGTCGGAAATGGATGCGCTGAAGGCTTATGCCGGACAAGGCGGCAGTCTCATGTACCTCGGCGGCAATGGCTGGTACTGGGTGACGAGCTATGACCGTGACGACACTATGACATTGGAGTGCCGCCGCGGCTATTCGGGTGAGCGCAACTGGACGTCTCATCCTGCTGAATTGATGCATGCCACGACAGGAGAAGTCGGAGGCCTCTATACGCACCGAGGTCAAAGCAGCCGCCTGTTTTTTGGCGTCGCATCGGCCGGTGTCGGCTGGGGGACCGCTTCGGGCTATTCTCGCACGCAGGACTCATACAGTCCCGACCTCGCATTCATTTTCGAGACCATCGGCGATGAGATGATAGGTGACTTTGGCTATGTTCTTGGTGGCGCTGCAGGCGACGAGTTGGACAGTGCTGACTTTGAGGCAGGTACGCCGCGCAATGCCCGCGTGATCCTGAGTTCGCGGCACAATGATACCTACTACCCATTTCTCGAGTCCGTCACGGCGATCGAGCCGAATGTCAGTGGGCCGAATAACCCAAATGTCAGGTCCGACGTCGTCTACATCGATACCGGTGCGGGCGGTGGAATATTTTCGGTCGGGTCGATCTGTTGGGCGGGATCACTTGCTTACAGCAACTACGACAACAACGTTGCGACGCTGACGACCAATGTGCTCCGGCATTTTCTGCAGAAAGTGTAGGAAGTCACATTCGGAGCGGAGTCCTGTTCCTCTTCCCAAGGTTCCCGAATCGCCAAGGCTAGGACTAGACTTTAAATATAGGATATTGTAGATTGGATACAATGGTGGCGTAAGGTGCGCCGTCGAATACAAGAGGAAAAAAATGAACCAGTGGACAGGGGTGTTTCCCGCCGTAACCACAAAGCTGAATCAGGACGGCTCGATCGACGTGCAGGCAAACCAGTCTGCCATTGACCGGCTGATCACCAATGGGGTGTCTGGCGTAATCGTGTTGCCGATGCTTGGCGAAAATTCCTGCCTCACGCCTTCCGAGAAGGAACTCGTCATCCGCAGTGCGCAGGAAGTGGCTGGCGGGCGTGTTCCGGTGCTATCCGGGCTTGCCGAGATCACCCAGGCCGACGCCAATGCGCGTGCCCGTGAATTCGAGAAGCTTGGCGTGGAAGGGCTGATGGCGTTCCCCACGCTTGGCTACAAGTCCGATGCTCGAGAGACAACCGAATGGTACAGGAGCCTCGCCAAGGCCAGCGGGCTACCGATCATGATCTACAACAATCCGATCGCCTATGGCGTCGACGTTACCCCCCGCGTCCTGCAGGAACTGGCCGACTCGCCGACCATCGTTGCCGTCAAGGAAGAGACTGGTGATGTCCGTCGCGTGACCGATATGTTTGTCGCGCTCGGCAATCGGTATCAGATTTTCTGTGGCGTTGACGATCAGATCGTCGAGAGCATCGCACTCGGTGCGGTCGGCTGGGTGTCGGGCATGACGAATGTCTGGCCCAAGGAATGCGTTACGCTGTTCAACCTTTGCAACCAGGGGCGCAAGGAAGAGGCACTGCAGCTTTACAGATTGCTCACACCTGCTTTCCATCTCGACACGCATGTGAAGCTCGTCCAGTACATCAAGCTCTCTGAAAGCCTGGTCTATGGCGCGCCTGAGTGGGTGCGTGGACCGCGCCTGCCGCTCGTTGGCGACGAACGGGAATTCGTGACCCGAACCATCAAGGACGCGATCAAACAGCTCGAAAGCTACTCGCTACCGAAGGCCGCATGATCTTCAGACCATCCTAATAAGAAGGACGGCGGACAGTTCTTACTGAGTTGTCCGCCTTTTTTCATCGCCGAATCCAGAATCCGGAGTGATACAGGTGCTTTCGAAGAAGTATGACTACATCGTCGTGGGATCTGGCGCGGCGGGTTCCATTGTTGCCGCCCGTCTCGGCGAAGACCGCAATGTCAACGTCCTGGTCCTTGAGGCAGGGCCGCACGACAATTCGATCTATGTTCGCATGCCTGCCGCGATGTCCTATCCACTGACTGACAAAAAGCGGACATGGGAATTCGAAACTGGCCCCGAGGCGGCTCTCGATGGCCGCATGGTCACTCATCTTCGCGGCAAGATGCTTGGCGGCTCAGGATCCCTGAACGGGATGGTCTATGTTCGCGGAAATCCGCGCGACTTCGACCGCTGGGCAGAAGACGGCTTGACCAACTGGTCCTATGCCCATTGCCTTCCATACTTCAAGAAACTGGAATCGTATGACAGGGGTGACAACGAATACAGGGGCGGGCAGGGGCCAATCCGGATCACCACGCTGAAGGCCGAGCTCGAACCGTTCCGTGCGTTTCTGGAAGCCGGGCAACAGGCCGGTCACCCATTGAACGAAGATTACAACGCCTATAGCCAGGAAGGCGTCCACGCCTATCAGGCAAACATCGACAACGGTATCCGCGCGAGTGGCGGCAGGGCCTACCTTCGCCCCGCCATCAAACGCGGCAATGTCAAACTCGTCCTGAATGCTCTGGTTCACAAGGTCGATTTCAGTGGAAGCAAAGCCGTCGGCGTCACCTTCGAGAAGGATGGAGTGGTTCAGTCGGTTGAAGCTGGGCGGGAGGTTATCCTGTGCGGTGGCGCCTTCAACTCGCCGCATTTGCTTCTCCTTTCCGGCATAGGTCCTGCCGCGGAACTTGCCGCGTATGGCATCAAGAGCGTGGCTGACGTTCCCGGCGTGGGAAAAGGCTTGCAGGACCATGTCGCGGTGTCCATCAAGTATCGTGCCTCGCACAAAGGTGTGTCACCGGCGGTCGACATGAACCTCATCAAGATGGCATTCATCGGTGCACAATGGCTGTTTTTCAGGAAGGGCCTGGGCATAACCAATCTCTGGGAAGTTGGCTCCTTCTTCAAAAGCAGCGATTCCGTCGAGTATGCCAACATCCAGCACGAGTTCCTGCCGATGCTCGGCGAACTCATGCATGGAAAGGTCAACATCGAGGAAGGGTTCCAGTACCAGGTCTGCCTTGGCCGACCGGAAAGCCGGGGCGCGGTGACACTCAAATCGCGCGATCCGAGGCTGCACCCGTCGATCGTTCTCAACTATCTTCAACAGCCGGAAGACAGACGCAATCTGATCGATGGTGTTCGCCATACTGACGAGATCATCCAGCAAAGGGGCTGGGATAGCATCCGCGGGGAAGCCATTGTCCCTGGCTTGCGCAAGAAATCCGATGAAGAAGTTTTCGGTTGGCTCAAAGAGAATATGGGAACCCAATACCATCCTTGCTCGAGTTGCCGTATGGGCAATGACGACATGGCCGTGGTTGATGACGAAGGTCGGGTCCACGGTGTCGAACGGCTCCGGGTGATCGATGCTTCGGTCATGCCGCGCATCCCCAATGGCAATCTCCACTGCCCGACAATGATGATCGCCGAGAAGATGGTCGATCGCGTACGAGGTCGCCAGGCGATGCCACCGCAAATTGCGCACTACGCCGACGAGAAACCTCCGGTCTAGACGCTGCAGGAACGAATCCAGCAAGCAACAAGCATCTCAAAAGAGGCTGAAGAATTCGATGCTTTGGAGTATCCGCGATCTTCGCCCCGGCTCCCGCTGGGGCCTCTGTGAGCATCGTGCCGCCACAAGATGATAAATGATCGAAAGATCTGAGGCTGGCTGCCAAAACGGGTTCGTTTTGAAAACGTCGATTGTTTCGTAAGGCGACTTGAAGGGTGGTTTTTGGGATTTCGCCACGTGGGACCTCCACTAGCGCCGACAGGGTATATCCTTTATTCAATATGCAGAATTGTTCGCGGTAGGTCTTGGATGAAACCCTCAGTCGCCATTAAACGCAACACTGTCACGTCTTCGGTCGTCGACCTCGTCCGCGCCCGGATCATATCGGGCTTTTACAAGGGCGGTCAGCAGATCCGGCAGGAGGCGATCGCAGAGGAATTGGGAGTCAGCCGCATCCCTATCCGCGAGGCTTTGCTCCAGCTTGAGGGTGAGGGGCTCGTCGTCATCCATACCCACAAAGGCGCGGTTGTGGCTTCGCTGACCGTTGATGATGCCATCGACATCTTCGATGCCAGGCTTGCGCTTGAGCCCTTCATTCTCAAGAAGGCAATGGAAAATGCCACCGAGGCGGATGTGACCTATGTCCAGCGTGCGCTGGAGGACTACACAAGGGCCTTGAAGGCGAAGGAGTCGCCGGCGAAGTTGAGTGAATTGAACTGGGCGTTTCACAAGGCGCTATCTCGCTCCTCAAGGCGGCCCAGATCACTTGCACTACTGTCCTCACTCTATACGTCGGCGGACAGGTACCTCCGTCTTCAGATCGATGCTCGACTTGCGCAGTCGAAAGCCTTGGAAGATCATAAGGCTCTTGCGGAAGCGTTCGCCGATGGCAGTCAAGCACTTGCGCAGAAGCTGTTGAAGAAACACATTGCGGACGCTCGCGACGATGTGATTACCGGCTTGCAGGCGAGGTTGGATCTCGAGAACGCATGATCCCATCTCATTGCTCTGCGCCAATTCATAAGAAGCTATTGCTAGGGCGATGTCTGAGGCAAGTTTGCGGCTTGTGATCGCCATCCGAATTCGCTCAAGAGAGAGCCAGCAAGTCGTCGTACTGGTTCCGCTTGATCGGAATGCCCCTCGATCGAGACAATTGCCTCGTCGCATAGCGGCGATCGGCGGGCAGACGCATCTGCCCGGCTCGCCTGACTGATCCAATCAAATCTGCCACCCTGTTGGCAAAGAGGTTGTTGCCGCCCCGTGTAGGATCCATTACGAGCAAAAACTGCCCAGTCTTCGGAATCTCCGCACCAGGATACCCCGCGAAATCCACTTCGGCCGAAAATTGCCCACCGGTCACGGCCGATGCCAGAATCTCGACCATAAGACTGAGGGCAGCACCCTTGTGATCGCCAAACGGCAACAGGGCTCCCCCATCTAGCACCGAGCGGGGGTCTCTCGTCGGGCGGCCCATCCGGTCGATACCGGCTCGTTCTGGAAGAAGATGGCCTTCTCGGGCCGCTATGCTTACATCACCACGGGAAATGGCGCTTGTTGCGAAATCGAAGACCATTGGATCGCCGCCGGCTACGGGTGTGGCGAATGCGATCGGGTTCGTTCCAAATACTGGCACTCTGCCCCCAAGGGGTACGACGCAAGCCGTGCCGGTGACTGCTGAAAACGCCACCAATCCATCTCTCGCGAATGGCTCTAAGTCTGGCCAAAGTGCGCTGAAATGGTGAGAGTTCCGGATGGCAACAACAATTGCGCCTGTTTGGCGAACCTTCGATTTGATCGCTTCAAGCATTGCCGCCAGAGCAACTTGTGCAAAGCCGTTAGATGCGTCTGCAAGCAGCATTGCCGCGCCTGCTTCTTGGATCAAAGGCTTAGCCTTGCCATCCACCCAGCCGCATTTCAGAGATGCGACATATCCTGGAATACGGAATATGCCATGGCTGATCGCACCGTCGCGCTCACATGACGCGCAGTTCTCTGCCAAGATAAGGGCGCCGCAGTCAGAGACCCCTGCTCTGGAAAAAATCGCTTTAAGCAATGCCACCAGATCTTCGTAGCTGACAAGGACGTCGTCACTTTTTGCGGGCATCGGGAATTGCTCTGTCTGTGGCTGCCTTGGCGCGTTGGAACCTGCGTTCCAGACCGTTTAGAGCAAATCTTCTGTGAGGGCTGCCAGTTTTTGCCGGTAGCATCATTCATCCCGACCCTCTCCCGTATCCCGCGATTGAACCTGACCCCAGGATATGCCGGTCGTCGCTGACGAAGGCGCTCCTGCTACGGTGGTCGCGCGCGCCGTTCCATATGCCAAACGGGGTATACTGTCTGGACTTTGGCAGCCTTAGAATCCAGCGATGATACCGGGCATGCCGTCGCTTAATCGGAATTCCTTCCGATCTTGCGCGACCTAATTCAGTCGTCGTGTGCTGTCGCGGATCGAAGCGGCCGAACAGGAAAGGTCATTTGACCATGGTAAGCACACGAAAATATGGTCTCTGGATCGCGGGAGAATGGGTCGAACCCTTGGATGGTGCTTATCTCGAACGGCGCTCGCCATCGACATCGAAACCCGTGGCGACATTTGCGCTCTGCGGGCCCTCGCAAATCGATGATGCAGCCGCCGCCGCCCATTCGACGTTCCTCAAGGGAAGTTGGAACGAACTAGGCGGCAGCGGGCGCGCCGCAATCCTTAACCGCTGGGCAGATCTCATCGAAGCCGATGTGGCAAAGCTCGCTCGCATTGAGGCCGATGAAGCTGGAAAGGTGATTGCAGCGGCCGCCGATGAGATCAGATGGTCAGTCCAGCTGATCCGCTATGCCGCTTCATTGGCCTGGAGTCTCCCCGGGCGTCTGGTCAATCATGAAGGCTCCGGAAAGATGGGCTTGGTCACTTATGAGCCCTACGGCGTCGTGGCGATGATCGTGCCGTGGAACTATCCCATGGTAACCCTGTTCCAGAAGCTGCCCTTTGCCTTGGCCGCTGGATGTTCTGTCGTGATCAAGCCATCGGAACTTACCGCCGGAACCGCGCTTGAATGTGCGGTCCTGGCGAAGAAGGCCGGTATCCCGGATGGCGTCATCAACGTGGTGCCGGGGATTGGCGACACGGTAGGTTCCGCCATTTGCGACAGCCCGTTCGTAGACATGATTTCATTCACCGGATCGACGCGCGTCGGTCGTATAATCGCTGCTCGGGCGTCTGCTAAATTAAAGAAGGTTGCACTTGAGCTCGGCGGGAAGGGCGCTAACATCGTTTTCGCCGATGCTGACATGGATGCGGCGCTCGACGGGGCGCTGGCAGGGTTCACGATCAATCAGGGTGAAGAGTGTTGCGCCGCAGGTCGCTTGTTTGTCGAAGCGCCGATTTTCGATACATTCCTAGAGAGGCTGGCTGAGAAGGCAGGGCGCATGCGTCTGGGCACGCCGGCTGACCCGGACGCGTCCGTCGGTGCGCTCATTCACAAGGAGCACTTTGACAAGGTCCTTGGCTATATCGAGACCGCGCGGACTGAGGGCGCTCAAATCTTCTGCGGAGGTGGCGCGCCGAAGGATGCTGCTCTCGCAGATGGCTATTTCGTGGAGCCGACGATACTCGTCGGCGTCACACCTGAAATGACTGTTTTCCGTGAAGAGATATTTGGTCCTGTTGTTTGCGTTATGCCCTTCGACACCGAGCAAGAGGCGGTTGAACTCGTCAATGACACGAGCTACGGCCTTGCCAATGGCGTCTGGACAAGCAACTTGTCTCGCGCCCTCACGGTGTCGCGCAAGGTCAAGAGCGGTACTGTCTACGTCAACGCTTATCTCGAAACGATGCCTCAACTGCCTTTCGGCGGCATGAAGGAAAGCGGTCTTGGCCGCGAAAACGGCTCCGAGGGCATCTTGGAGTTTATGGAAACCAAGGCGATCTACGTCAAGCTGGCGAGATAGGGCCGAATAATAGTGGTCGACGGTCGTGTGGGAATCCCTGGCGCACACCGAGTTCCACTGCAGCAACTTAAACCTCACACTTAAGCGGCATATCCAGAATATCGAAAGCTTGTGGAGTAGAACCCGTGCCAATTGTACGAGTGGAACTGTTTCCTGGCAGAAGCTCAGCTAAAAAGCTGGAAATTGCCAAGGCGATCACCAATGCTCTCGAAGCTGTCGCTGATATTTCGCCGTCGGATACGACAGTGATGTTTTTTGAGGTGGCGCCGTCCGATTGGGTTGTTCATGGCGAGCCGCTGCCGGCACGGGGGCAGGAAAAGTGAAATCGTGAGAGGCGCCATGGCATGCTCTACAGTCGCTGCGATTTCGAGCTCTTGCTAGCCGTGAATGTCGCCACCAAACAAGTATGACCCTAATCCACTGCAGCACAATTTTTCATGCGTTGGGCTCCTGAGTGTTGATTATGTGCTCGCAAAACATCAAGAACATTTGCGCCTGGCTGCTGATGCCGAGCTTGTCATAGATATTCTTCCGATGAACTTTTGCAGTGCCTTCGGCAATGTCGAGATTGTAGGCAACTGAAAGGGTCGAATGTCCCCTTAAGAGCAGACTCATGATGGTTTGTTCTCTTGGGGAAAGTTTGTCGTTGGCGAAGGTGGTGACGGCCTTCTCCAGCGTCGATACGGGGGGCACGGCGTCGGGTTGGGATGATCGGGAGATCGATGAGCTCCAATGTTCGATCATCGTATCCAGAACGACAGGCGCCACCAGTTTGAGGTCAGAGAACTCGGCCTCGCTGAATACTGACAGGCCGTTGCCCCGCATAAGGGAGAGCACGAGGTAGTCGTCGTCAAAAGGCGTGGCCAGATAAACGATCTCTTCGGCAAGCGAGCCGGCCTGGTCGGACACGCATGGGTGGAAATCCGCGGAATTGTAGAAGTCGCTGGAAAAATAGTTGTCTGGCGCCAGTTCGGACAATCGATAGAGCCCCGGCGGTACGCGCGCGCAGCAAGCCGTATAGACTGCGTCGAGGAGATATGTGGCAGAGAGAAAATTCTCGATGACGCGGCTCGACACAAACGCCTCCAGATTGTTGGCAAGCAGCGAGGGTTTTCCGTTCGGCGAGAAAACCGTGACCGAGTAGATATCGAATGGCGCCACCTTCCGAAGTGATGCCATTAACTTTTCAGGATAGTCGGCCAGGCCGACTGCCTTGAACAATTGCCTAGTGAAATCAATAGCTTCAACTGTTCCAATTGTTGCCATCAAGGCTCACTCCCTATCGCCGCGCTATCATCATAGCCTTGGACGGAGTTGCCGGGTATCCCGGCTCCGGACCCTCAAGTAGCTCAATGAACGAAGAATCCAGGCCCGGCCCACGGACAGAGCTGCCCGGCAAGTCACTCCTTCAGAGCGGTTGTTCGGCTCAATATGCCAAAGGGGGTATGTCGTTACGCGACTGTCACCAGTTAACTTTACCCAAGGTGCTTTCAGATCCCGGACAGGACGAGATCGGCGCTTTGAAAACAGGCGCGAAGTTTCTGGCGGAAAGCACCTTCTTGGACGGTGTGGAATGATGGAGAAGGTATATGAAAGCCAACATTTTCACCGGCTGCATCCCGGCGCTCATGACTCCGTGCAAACCTGACAAAACTCCCGATTTTGATGCTCTCGTTCGTAAGGGCAAGGAGTTGCTGGCGGCGGGAATGTCGGCAGTTGTCTATTGCGGCTCCATGGGCGACTGGCCGCTTTTGACGGATGAGCAGCGCATGGAAGGCGTGGAGCGCTTGGTCAAAGCGGGTGTCCCCTTGATCGTCGGTACCGGTGCAGTCAACACTTCGAAGGCGGCCGATCATGCCGCCCATGCGCAAAAGGTTGGCGCCCAGGGCCTGATGGTCATCCCGCGCGTGCTGTCGCGCGGCTCGGTTGTCGTTGCTCAGCGGGCGCATTTCAAAGCCATACTGACGGCAGCTCCAGATCTGCCAGCTATCATTTATAACAGTCCGTATTATGGCTTTGTGACTCGCGCAGACCTGTTCTTTGATCTGCGCCGTGATCACAAGAACCTCGTCGGCTTCAAAGAGTTCGGCAGCGCCGATGATATGACCTACGCGGCGGAAAACATCACAAGTCGTGATGACGAAGTCATCTTGATGACCGGCGTGGACACCACGGTCTATCATGGCTTCGTCAATTGCGGCGCGGCTGGGGCCATCACCGGAGTCGGCAATGCGTTGCCGAAAGAGGTCCTGCATCTGGTCAAGCTTTGCCAATCTGCCCAAAAGGGCGATGTCGACGCACGCGTGAGGGCGCAGGAACTTGAAAATGCGCTAAGTGTACTTTCGTCCTTCGACGCAGGACCGGATTTGGTGCTCTACTACAAGCACATGATGGTGCTAAACGGCGACGCCGAATACGCGGCGCACTTCAACGATTCTGACAAGCTGTCCGACAGCCAACGCGGCTTTGTGGACAGCCAGTTCGCCCTGTTCCGCAAGTGGTACAAGAACTGGTCCACGACGCCAGGCGCCGTGGCGAAAAACGCTCCCCACTGACGGACGAAACCTTTCAATTCGAGTTGTCGGTTCGAACTCTCACCGGACTGTTGGCGGGACTCGGCCCTTTGAGCGGCATCGAGGCGTAGCTCATTTCAAAACGTTGTGGGGACACACGACAATGTCGAAGTTTGACTACATCGTCATTGGATCCGGTGCCGCGGGCGCAATAGTGGCGGCAAGACTTGGGGCAAACCCCAACCTGCGGATTTTGGTTGTTGAAGCCGGCCCCAGTGACAACTCGATCTATATACGCATGCCTGCGGCCTTATCCTACCCACTGACTGACAAAGCCAGAACCTGGTCCTTTCAGACGGGTCCAGAACCCGATTTGGACGGACGGTACATCACCCATGTCCGCGGCAAGATGCTTGGAGGATCGGGCTCCCTGAACGGAATGGTTTATGTGCGTGGCAATCCGCGCGATTTTGACCGATGGGCGGAAGATTTCAATTTGCCAACTTGGTCCTACGCTCACTGCTTGCCGTATTTCAAACGCCTTGAGAGGTTCGACAAGGGAGCCAACGAATACCGAGGTGGCAAGGGGCCAATCGCGATCACCACAATGAAGGCGGAGCTTGAGCCGTTCCAAGCCTTTCTAGAAGCGGGTCAGCAAGCGGGTCATGCGCTCAACGAGGACTACAACGGCTACCGCCAGGAAGGTGTGCATGCCTATCAAGCAAATATTGATCATGGCATCCGCGCAAGTGGCGGGCGACAGTATCTGCGGCCAGCGTTGCGCAAGGGCAATGTCCGTCTCGAATTAGGTGCGCTGGTTCAGAAGATTCTCTTCGATGGTACGCGTGCAATAGGCGTGCGCTACGAACAGAATGGCGCTTTGCATGACGTATTCGCCGAGACCGAGGTTGTTGTCTGCGGTGGCGCTTTCAACTCACCGCAGATCCTAATGTTGTCGGGGATAGGTCCGAGGGCAGAGCTTGAGCAGCATGGGATCAAAACCCTCGTCAATCTGCCTGGAGTCGGGAAGGGAATTCAGGATCACGTCGCCGTCTCGGTAAAATATCGCGCGGCGCGCCGCGGCATGTCCCCCGGCGTAGACATGGGGGTGCTAAAAAAGGGGCTGATCGGAGCCAGATGGCTCTTCTTGCGCTCTGGTCTCGGGGCCACCAATCTGTGGGAAACAGGTTCGTTCTTCAGGAGCAGCGATCGGGCGGACTACGCGAACATCCAGCACGAGTTCCTCCCTGTTCTTGGCGAGCTCTCGCACGGCAGCGTCACCGTTGAAGATGGCTTTCTGTACCAAACCTGCCTTGCTCTCCCGCGCAGCCGCGGCGCTGTGACGCTAAATTCGGCGGATCCGAAGGCCAATCCGAGCATCGTACTGGGGTATCTGTCGCATCCCGAAGATCGGCGCGATCTCATAGATGGCGTGCGTCATACCGACGAGATCATCCAGCAGAAGGCATGGTCCAAGCTTCGCGGCGAAGCCGTAGATCCCGGACTTTATAAAATGGCGGATGCCGACATCCTTGCCTGGCTCAAGTCCAACACGAGCACCCAGTATCATCCCTGCTCGAGTTGCCGAATGGGTCATGACGATATGGCTGTGGTCGATGCTGATGGCCGAGTGCATGGGGCTGGAGGCCTTCGCGTTATTGATGCGTCGATCATGCCGCGCATTACGAACGCCAACCTTCACGGCCCGACAATGATGATCGCAGAAAAGCTTTCGGACTCTCTGCTCAAGGTGCCTGCTTTGCCGCCGCAGCATCTTGCGTATGCCTAATATACCAGGCGGTCATTTCTCTGCGTAGACGCAAATACAACCAAAAAAGAAGGGGAATTACATGCGAGTTAATCTATTGACTGCTTTCCTGATGGCAGCGGCCATTACTCCACTCCAGGCGAAGAATCTATCGCTGATAGTGGCTCGGACCGGAGACCCCGTGTTCGCTATGATGGAGTGCGGCGCGCGCCGAGCGGCCAAAGAGATTGGTGCAACAATCAATGTCAGCGGTCCACCCGAATGGAACGCCCAGCAACAAATTCCAGTTCTACGAGCTACGATTGCGAGCCATCCGGATGGACTTGTGATCGACCCAACGGATTCAGTTGCACTTCAGGCTCCGCTCAAGGAGGCCCTTGATGCCGGTATTAAAGTGGCGACCGTGGATTCCGAACTGGGTGGCGGGCTGGGCATTCCCCATATCGGCACAGACGGCACCGAGGGTGGCCGGGAAGCTGCACGGCAGTTGGCCAAACTAATTAATGGCAAAGGTACAGTTCTGGAAGTTGGGGTGGCTCCAGGAATAGCAATAACCGACCAGCGACATGCTGGATTTCTCGAGGTCATGAAAACCTTTCCCGGCATAATTGTGCTGGAGAAGCAGTTTGCGGGTGACAGCCCAGACAAGGTGTCGAATGCGATCCGCGGTGCATTGGCAGCGCATCCTGATCTTGCGGGTATTCACTCTGATGCAACTCTGATCGGGGAGTTTGTCGGTGCGACGCTGCGAAACCTCGATCGCGCAGATATCCCAGCCGTCGCGTTCGATGCCAGTCCAACCGAGGTCGACTGGCTAAAGCAGGGCTATCTCGATGTCCTGCTGCCGTTTAATCCTGACGAACTGGGATATCTTGGCGTGAAGAATGTTGCAGCGCAGCTCGATGGGCAAAAGGTAGAACCCAAGGTCCTCAAGGGCTACCTGCCGGTGACGTTGGAAAGCCTCACATCGCCAGAGGCTCAGGCGACGCTCTACACCTTCACCTGCAAGAATTGACGGCGGCTTTCGTTAGGTCTTGCAGTTTATCGGATCGAATGGAGCGGGCATGAACGAGGCTCTGCGCGGCCTACCTTGACGCCTCTAGCTATGGGCTGGCGCAGCACATTTCCGCTCGCATAAGCGGGCAAGGGCAAGGCGGTCGTCCGCCTTGTCCGGCTGGCCAAGGTGAGATCCAGACAGTCAGAAAGCCATTCTGTCGAGGCCGAGCGAAGTGCCAACCGAACCTGTGCGCCAAAAAATCTGCCCGGCAGTGCTTGCGTTTGATCTTAAAACAATGCCGTCGGCAGCAACGATCTGAAGTCGATATCAATATCTCCCGACGCTGGTCCGCGGCCAGGGCCATGTCCCAGGCGGCAGTCGAGTTCTCGAAACGAGTTCGATCGGTGGGGAAGCCCTCACGGTTTTGAAAATCCTGGATCAACCAACACCAAAAACACTTTCGACTCATTTCTCGAAGGACGAAAATGAACCAACCCATCCTTTCCGCGCGTAGCATAGGCAAGCGTTATGGTTCTATCGAGGCGTTGCGCGGCGTCGATTTCGACGTCTATCCCGGTGAGATTACCGCGCTGATCGGCGACAATGGTGCGGGCAAAAGCACCTTGACCAAGATCCTCGTGGGCGCGGAAGAGCCGACAGGGGGCAAGATCGAGTTTGAGGGGCGTGCAGTCTCGTTTTCCAATCCGTCGGAAGCGCGCGTGGCCGGAATAGAAATTGTCTATCAAGACCTGGCACTTGCTCCGCACCTAGAACCCTCTGAGAATTTCTTTCTCGGACGTGAGTTATACAAATCAGGCCCGTTTGCTCGAAAACTCGGAATCCTCGACCGGGCTAAAATGCGCACACAGGCAATTGCCGCCCTGGTCGCCCTTAATGTCAAACTCAAGAATGAACGCTGCCAAGTGTCTGAACTGTCAGGCGGCCAGCAACAGGGCATTGCTGTCGCGCGCGCTGCGCATTGGGCTTCCAAGGTGCTCTTTCTCGATGAGCCTACAGCGGCGTTGGGGGTCATCCAGAGGGCAGGAGTGCACGAAATGATCAAGCGGGTGCGCCAAAAAGGACTGGGTATCGTCTTGATAAGCCATGACCTGCCTGAGGTCATTGATATCGCCGACCGAATTCATGTCCTGCGTCGTGGCCAAACAGCTGCGGTGTTTTTGCGGGGCGAGACTGACACAATGGGGCTGGTCGCCTCGATCACAGGGGCACGTTGACCATGTCGGACGTCACGGACAGGACTTATATGCTTCGCCAAATTGTGACGTCGGGGCGCGTCCGATGGCTGTGGCTGCTGGTATGCCTTTTGCTGCTGTTCGGATTCTTCGGCGCATGGAATCCCAATGCCGTGCTTTCCGCCTACAATATTCGCAACATAATCGGGGACGCTTCCACGCTCCTTATAGTCGCTGTCGGAGTGACCTTCGTGGTTGCTACGGCGGGGATCGATTTGTCGCTCGGTTCGGTGCTGGTTTTCAGCCAGATAGTCGCTGCCAAGACGATGATCATGTTTGGTGGTGAGGGATGGGTTGCCACTATCGTCGGCGTTGTCGCCAGCATTGCAACTGGCATGATCTGGGGGGCTATCAACGGCATCATGGTTGCAAAATTCCGCATTCCACCGCTTATCGCCACTCTCGGCACCTTGGGCACGGCCGGTGGGAGTGCTCTGTTGCTGACCGACGGAATTAACATCCGAGCGGGTATTCCGGATACCCTGACCCTCACCATCGGGACAGGGCGGTTATTCAACTTGCTGCCTTATGTGTCGCTCGTCGCACTCGCCGTGGTGTTCGCCGCCGCAGTCTTGCTGAACACGACGCGTTTCGGCCTGCACGTCCTTGGGGTTGGCTCCAAGGAACAAGCGCTGACCCGATCTGGCGTCAACGTCGCTGCTATCAAGATCGGTGTCTACGTCATCTCGGGGGGATGTGCTGGCCTGGGTGCAATTGTCGATCTTGCACGCTTTTCCACAACTGCCGTGGGCGCGTATTCCAACCTCAGTTTAGAGGCAATTGCTGCCGTGGTGATTGGCGGAACCAGCCTCTTTGGTGGAGTTGCATCGATAATGGGTGCCGTGATTGGCGTTTTCATTCCTGCCGTTCTGCGCAACGGCTTTGTCATCGTCGGACTGTCGTCTTTTTGGCAGCAGATAGCGGTGGGCGTTATCTTGGTGGTTGCTGTTTACATTGATCAGCGCCGCCGCCGGTAGCGGTATCCGCAGAGGCGAGTGATACGCTCATTCCGGGCGGATTGCCGGTCTGGTCCACGTTTCCGATCGCAAGGGATTGCCGGCGGCATTCGTTGGTCGAATGCTCTCTCGAACCGTCGAACGCCGTTGATTGTGGCGGACGGCGGCGATGCTCTCTAGTTCCTCTGTGACTACTGCGCCCGGCAATCTGCGCTCCCCCAAGGCGTTCGGCCTGGCGTCTATCGAGTTGCTTTCAGTGCGCCTTCTCTTCGCCTGCCAGAGCTTCGTGGGGCGCTTAGAAGCAAGGGCTAGGGTGGGACAAACCGCGAGTCCGTGCCTGCTTGTGTCATCCAGCAGGCCAACTCGGCCGCTCAATATGCCAAAGGGGGTATGTTGCCAGGGCACACTTGCGCCGTATCCTTACCCAATGGCTAAATGTTTGAACGGCATAAGCTTTGATGACTTGAGCACGGCGGGGGAGCCGTACAAATCGCAAGAGCCGTGGTCGAGCACACCTAAGCGGGTGTGATCCTTAGCAAGAGCTAAATCAGTCTTGAGGGTATGTGCTTGATCGCTTCCGATTGGTGGCGAGAGGGACAACGTATCTTCCCTCTCAGTGATGGGTCAATCAAGTCGGTCGTGACAAGCTGATTGACAGACCGCAGATTTGTATCCAATATCCTTTATATCAAAATTTCGCGAAACGCGAAGAGCAAAGGGGAATGTCCATGTCACCGGAAGGATTGGTATCCAACGGCGTTGAAATGACGCGTCGTCGCGCGCTGGTCGGCATTGCGGGCGCAGGCCTCGGTTTGATGACGGGGCGTTTGTTTGTGACGCCGGCAAACGCAGCCGCGGGCGGAGAATTGCAGATCATGGCTTGGGAGGGCTACGACCTCTCAGTGCAGTTGAAGGACTGGCGTGAGAAAAATGGGATCACCGTTGAGACGGCAACAATCGCGTCGCAGGACGATGTTCAAGCCAAATTCGTCGCCGGAAATCCCCCACCAATTGATCTGGCGGAATACAATCAGGCCTATAGCAAACTATACATCAATGACATGAAGATCGTTCATCCATTGGACGTCCAAAAAATCCCAAATTATAATCCAGAAAATCTCTTTGACGTATTTTTTGACAAGCCCACCTGGTTCTCGGGTGGGCAGCATTGGGGAGCTCCATACTCCTGGGGCTTTAACTCGCTCCTGTATAACTCGAAGGTGATGGCAAAGCCGACTTCCTACACGGATCTCCTGAAGCCCGAATTGAAGGGTAAGATCGCGATCATGGACGATGCAACCGGCAACTGGCCGCTCATTGCCAGACTTGCTGGTTTCGGTGAGAAGTATCCGCTGCTGACCAAGGCTGAGTTGAAGAGCGCCTTTGACGGCTTTATCGCCTATCGTGATCAGGCGCGTCTAATTTCGATTAATATGGGAGATGTGGCTAACTTCATTGCGTCGGGCGAGGTTGTCGCCGTTGTCGTAGCGGATCCGGCAATCATCGCGCAGGTTAAGCCGCAGGGTATCGAGCTCGAAATGGCTATTCCGAAGGAGGGGCCGGTACTCTGGGTGGATGCCTGGTTCATTCCGGTTTCTGCCGACAACATTGATACCGCGCATGCATTTATCAACCAGGCGCTGGATCCGAAGATTCAAGCTGAAGTCGCGATGGCTGTGTCTCAGGCTCCAGTCTCCAAGAAAGCAGTCGAGTTTCTGGACGAAAATGCGAAAAAGCGCATCGACTACTCCAAGGTAGCCGAGCTTTTCGCTGCGGGGCTTCCGGGCATTCCGCCCGTCGAGGGAGATACCGAGCACGCTTCATACGCGGACTGGGTCCAGGCTTGGCAAGAGTTCAAGGCTGGGATGTAAAGCGTCTGTCGACCGACAAATTGTTGATGATCGCAGGAGATATCCTCATCTCCTGCGTCCAACAGAGTCAGGAGCTGAATCGTGAACGCTTCGCAGAAATCGGGCAGCATGCTGGCTGCGCCAGCAGCGCTATACATGGTAGCTTTCTTCGCTGCTCCAGCCATATTATTGTTTTCGTACAGCTTTTGGACGGCCAGCGCCTTCCGAATTGTTCCCGATTTTGTCGCAAAAAACTATTTGGACGCAATCGGATCAGCCTTGTTTATTCGCGTTACGTTGAATGCGATTGTGATCGGCTTAATTACAGCTGTGGCGACATTGCTTCTGGCTGTGCCTATGGCTTATTATCTGACTTATGTAACGCGTTCGAAAGTCATATACTATCTTATTTTGATAACTTGGTTCTCTAGCTATCTGGTACGGATTTATGCGTGGAGGACGTTACTCGGGACAAATGGGCTGCTCAACACTGCCCTTATTCAGCTTGGAATCATAAACACGCCGATCGGTGCGTTTCTGTTCAGTCCATTCGCAGTCGCGGTCACACTCATTCATATCTATTTGCCTTTCGCCATTTTGATGGTCGTCGCGGCGATGAGCGAAATCAAATCGGAATTGATCGATGCGTCTCGTGATCTTGGCACGTCTGCCCTTGGCGCGTTCTTTCGCGTCGTGGCGCCGAATGCTGCCCAGGGATTGATTGGTGCATTCATGCTGACATTCATACTCGCGGCCGGGGACTACGTGACTCCCCAGATGGTTGGCGGTTCGTCTGGACAAACAACCGGCTTGCTTATCGCTGACCAATTTCGAAAAACAGGCAACTGGCCGCTTGGCGCTGCGCAGGCATTCTTGATGTTTCTGCTTTCGCTGGTGATTTACGTGATCGTCGTAGCGATATCCCGCCTATGCGGATTGATGCCGCGGCGCAGGAAAATCATGATTGCCAGGGAGCCGAAGTGATGCTTCTGAAATCCGTCGTCTACTTAACGCTTGGCTTTCTACTGCTCCCGCTCGTTCTGATCGTGCTGTTCAGCTTCAACGCGACTCAATCGTTCTCGTTTCCGATTACTGGCTATAGCCTCCGTTGGTATCAGCAGATTTTTGAAGTGCCACAGCTGGGATCGGCGCTGATGCTGAGCCTGCTGATAGCCTTGGCGACTGCTGTCGTGACGCTGCTTCTTGGCTCGGCGACTTCGCTGGCTTGGCTCAGACTGGGCAAACGAGGTCGGGCGGTTCTCGATTTCCTTTGCATTACCCCAATTGCGTTGCCCGGTCTTTTCCTTGGTGTCTCGCTTCTGGTCCTTGCTGCCCAACTCGGCGTTCAATTGTCTTCCGTTACCATAGTGATTTCTCATGTCGTGCTCGCTCTTCCAATGTTGATGATCGCCATGCGGGCTCGCTTGGCGCTCTTCGACCGGACACTTGAAGAGGCGTCACGTGATCTCGGTGCTTCTCAGCTCACGACGTTCAGGCGCGTAACACTTCCGATTATTGCGCCAACCCTGATATCTTGCGCGATCTTAAGCTTCGCTCTGTCTTTTGACGAATTCGTGGTGACGTCCTTTGTGTCGGGAACAGAGACCACACTTCCAATGTATATTTGGTCGATGATGCGAAGAACGGTCACTCCGCTCATCAACGCGGTTTCAACTCTCGCGTTATTGTTCTCGATCGTGGTGATGGCGGTTGCCTATCTGATCTCGCACCTGAAAAGGGCGTCCGCATTGTCGGCCCGTCAATCCTAGTGGTGAAAATATGAACAATGCTCAACCCATAATAGAGGTGACCGGGGGACAGAAGCGCTTTGGACAATTTCAGGCTCTGACCAACATCAATATCAGGATTCAGGAGGGTGAGATCGTTACCCTTTTGGGGCCGAGCGGTTGTGGCAAGACGACCCTGATGCGCATCATCGCTGGTTTCGAGTCTCTCTCGGCAGGTACGTTGCGCATTGATGGACAGGACGTCGCGAACCTCCCTCCGGAGAAGCGTCCGGTCAATATGGTGTTCCAGCGCTATGCATTGTTCCCACATTTGGATGTCTTCGAGAATGTTGCTTATGGCTTAAAGGTCAAGGGAATAGACAAGGAAACACGCCGCGAGCGCGTCCAGAAGATGCTGCATATTGTTCAGATGGAGCAGCTGGCGCATCGCTACATTCATGAACTCAGCGGCGGCCAGTGTCAGCGTGTTGCGTTGGCGCGAGCCTTGGTGAATGGTCCGAAGGTGCTACTGCTTGATGAGCCGCTTGCCGCGCTTGATCTGAAAATCCGCCAGCACATGCTCATCGAAATGAAGCGCATTCAGGCTGAAACCGGCGCGACGTTCATCTACGTTACTCACGATCAGGATGAAGCCATGATCCTATCGGATCGAGTGGTGTTGATCGATCGTGGCAATATTGTCCAAATCGATCCTCCCCAAGCCATGTACAATCGGCCGCGAACGCTTTTTGCAGCCAAGTTCCTCGGCGAAACCAACCTGTTTGAGGGCGAGGTCGTCGTCGATCCAGGAGGTGGCAAGTTGTTTTTGGAGGCTTCCGAGGGTCGGTTCCTTATCGGCGCATCAGATCACAACGTGCGGCCAGGGAGTTTGGCGACGATGTCTGTGCGTCCTGAAACCCTGTTCTTTCAGGGTATCGATAGCCGATCTGACAATTCGCTATCGGCAAAGATTGTGGACATTCTTTTCACCGGCAGTCGGTCATTCTTCACCGCAACCACAGAAGCGGGGCACAAAGTGCGGATACAGGTCCAGAACACTCCTGCGCTCCTGCCGCCGAAGATTGGCGATACGGTCAGAATTGGTTGGCAATCGGAGAGCTCGGTTGTGCTCTCGGGGAACGTCTAGCCGCTCTTCGAGAGCCGAGAGCCGGTCTAAACTGGATGCTGTGGCCCCTCCGTATTTTTGGATATGATATATTGGATCTTTGAATCCGATATTCGCAGGCATGAAGGAAAAACGCTGATGCAACTGGATCGAGCAATTACCGTGGTTGGTGCCCACGCTGAAGGTGAAGTCGGCCGTGTGATTACCGGTGGCGTGCTTCCGCCCAGGGGCGCCAATATGTTCGAGCGCATGCAGAATCTCGAGAGCGACAGTCCATGGCTGCGAAACATGCTGTTGTTTGATCCGCGTGGAAGTGTCAACGCCGCGGTCAACCTCATTACGCCACCGATGCGGCCTGAGGCCGACTTCGGAATGATCGTGATGGAGTCCGATTTTTTCGTTCCGATGTCGGGCTCCAACCTTATCTGCACGGTCACGGTCGCTCTTGAGACCGGTATGATAGCCATGAGAGAGCCCCAGACGATCGTGCGGGTCGACACCCCCGCAGGACTTGTGGAGGTGGTGGCAGAATGCCGGGCCGGAAAATGCCGTCGCATTACATTTCGCAATGTTCCTTCCTTCGTCATGCACAGAGACAAGACGATTGAGGTCCCTGGAATCGGTTCACTGCGCGTGGATGTGGCGTACGGCGGGATGATCTATTGCATTGTTGAAGTTGCAGATGTCGGGCTTGCGCTTGATCGTGGTGAAGCCAGGAAGCTCGTCGAGGTGGGTGAAAGAATCAAGAGCGCGGCGGCGGCCCAATTGCCTTCCATTCATCCTGAAAACCCGCAGATCCACACAATCAACCAGACGCTGTTCGTCGACCCCCTCAAGATCGTAGATGGGGTTAAGACATCGAAGAACGCGGTCGTGGTCTCACCCGGGCGCCTTGACCGTTGCCCCTGCGGGACGGGCACGTCCGCGCGCTTGGCGCTTCTTCATGCGCGCGGAGACCTCGATGTTGGAGAGGCGTTCCGCCATCTGTCCATTCTTGATACGGTTTTTAACTGCACGATCGTTGAAACCGCGAAGGCAGGGGAAATCCCGGCGGTAATCCCTCAGGTCTCGGGGCGCGCCTGGCTAACGGGCGTCAGCTACTACGGTGTCGATCCGGAAGATCCGTTTCCCGAAGGATACAGGCTTTCAGACACCTGGTTTGCATAGTCGGCAAGCGCCGACACCTGGTCGTGGGCGGACCCACTTGAATTGGTGATTCCAGCAAGCAGGAGCAGTCAAGAAATGGACGCTGACAACATGAGATGGCTAAATCAGCCTCTTCAATACAAATATGGCGATGGCAGTCTGAAGGTCATAACCGGGGACAAGACGGATTTCTGGAGAGAGACGTTTTATGGTTTCTGGCGGGACTCTGGTCATTTCTTTCACAGAAGAGTCGATGGCGATTTTACGGTTCAGGTGTTTGTCAAAGGGACGTACGAGTCGCTTTATGACCAGGCCGGATTGATGATCAGGTTGAGTGAAACGCATTGGATCAAGGCTGGTATAGAGCTCACAGACGGGCGACTGTATTTTTCGGTTGTCGTTACAAACGATGTCTCCGATTGGTCGTTGGTCAGCATTCCGGCTGACGAGAATGGAATTGGAATCAGGCTCACCAGGCATCGCGAAGCAATCCGCGTCCAGTACCTCGATGCTTCCGATCAACTCTGGAAACCTGTTCGTCTTGCCTATTTCCCTCCATCCGAGGCCGTTGACGTTGGATTGATGTGCTGCTCGCCAGAACGCGAGGGCTTCGAGGCTACGTTCCGTGACTTTCAGATAGGGCCTCCCATCGCGAGGGAACTCCATGACTGAAAAGCTGGTTGCTGAAACTGAGGCATCTGCCGCAGCTCCAGGCCCGGTGCGCTGGGCCATCGTGGGTGCCAGCCAAATTGCACGGACCTGGGTCGCGAAGGCCATCAAGTCCGCTCCCAGAGGGGTACTTGTCGGCATTGTCAGCAGTGACATTGGACGCGGTCGTGACTTTGCAAAGCAGTTTGACATTCCGTTCGCGGCCACCAGCCTGAGTGAACTTCACAAACTGACGAGCATCGACGCTGTCTACGTTTCCACCCAGAATGAACGGCACCACGCCGTCACGCTTGAAGCAGCGGGAATGGGGCTTCATGTACTCTGCGAAAAACCTTTGGGACTGACAGTTGCGGATGCCGTTGCAATGGCCGAAGCATGCGATCGAGCGGGCGTTGTCTTGGGCACAAATCACCACATGCGAGGTGCATCGACACATCGTGCAATTCGCGATCTCGTGCGGAGCGGACGGATAGGAAAACCGCTCGCGGCGAGGGTGATGTATTGCGAATACCTGCCGGAAGAGCTGCAGACATGGCGAACAAATGACAAGGCCCAAGGCGGTGTCATTTACGATCTTACAGTCCACAATGCGGATGTCTTGCGGTTTGTTCTTGAAGATGAACCCATTGACGTTATGGCGATGAAGGCGAGCTCGCTAATTGGAAGAAATGGTGTCGAGGATCAGGCGCAATCGATTGTTCGATTTGGCTCGGGGCTGATCGCCTACATGCACGAAGGGCAAGCTTTCGCGCACCACGAAACAGCTTTGGAAATCCACGGGACCGACGGTTCGATCTACGGTCGCGGGATCCTTGATGAAGCACCGGTCGGGCAGGTTTTTCTTCGCGTGGGAAGAGAGGTGGTCGAAATACCAACGACCCCTGTCGATCTCTACGAAGCGACTGTCTCTCAGTTTAACAACGCCGTACTAGATGGCGCAAAGCCCACCGCTACAGGATGGGATGGTGTCGCATCTTTGGCCACTGCCTTGGCCGTGCGACGCTCGGCCGACGAAGGACGCCGCATCGAGGTTGAGCGGCCGCAAACATATTCCCTGCCTCGCGGATCGACACGTCGCTCGCCGGCATAGGTCAAGCTGGATGCCTGGCCGAGGTGTGGCGAGACACAAGTGGCCCAGATGACATGGGGCAACGCCAATCCGTTTCGCAGTCGCCAGAAGCGGTGCCGGCCGTCACTTTGCTGAACCAGACCACTCCCACTGGTTCGGCCTGTGGCCCGTGGACCTCCATCCACGGGCCACGATTTTTCGCACATAGCCAATTGGGCGCTGAAGGAAATGATGCCGCCAGGGCGCAGATCGCCCGCGACGAGCATGCCGAGATCGTCGAGGCGATCTGCGCCGGCGACGCCGCTCGGGCCGGCACGCTGGGCCGCGCCCATGTGCGCGGATCGCGAGACAATGTTCCGCGCCTGCTGCAGGCCAAGTCGGACTGTCGGAATTTCCTGGCCAAGGCGTCCTGAGGGGCGAGGATCTTCGGCGAGGCCTGCCCGCCGGCTGACGTCGACGACAAACGCCTTTGAGCCCTCAGCCCTTGCGTTCCTGAAGGCACCACCAGCAGGGCGCCATTGACATAGCTGGCGCCATCCGACGCCAGGAACACGACCGCGGCGGCCACCTCGTCGGGTCGCCCGGCCCGTCCCGGCGGCGTATGCAGGGCGGCCTGCCGCTCCATCTCGCTCGACGACCCCGTTTCGATCCAGCCGGGGGCCACGGCATTGGCTGTGATGCCGTGTCTCGCCACTTCGAGCGCCAGCGTGCGCGTCAGACCAACCATGCCGGCCTTGGCGGCGGAATAGGCTGATGTGCCTTCGAAAGACACCAGCGGTCCGGTGACCGACGCCACATTGACGAGGCGCCCATAGCCCGCTTCGACCATCGCCGGCAGAAACGCACGGGTGACCAGAAACGCGGTCTTCAGGCTGATGTCGATCCCTTGGTCCCAGTCGGCCTCGGTCATGGCGAGAAACGCCTTGTCGACCGAGGGCGATGCCAGCGAGCCCATGCCGGCATTGTTGACCAGGATATCGACCGCGCCGACATCAGCCCGCAGCCGCGCGACATCAGCCGCGATGGTGAGATCGGCGACAACGGCTTTGGCATCGATGCCTTCGGCGCAAAGCTCAACAGCGCGATCGAGCACACGCCCACTGGCGCCTGTGAGGAAAACGGCATGGCCAGCACGGCCGAGTTGCCGGGCAATGGCAAAGCCGATGCCGTCGGCGGCGCCCGCCCCGGTGATCAAAGCGCGCTTGGTGCTGGTGGGGGACATGTTCAAATCAGGCTCGTTGGTCTCCGCCTGTCCTCGAAGTCGGACAGTTGCGCAATCAAGCGGAGCGTTGCGCCCTGCCCAGCGACTAATATCATAAGCATACACCAGCGCCCGATCGTCTTGTCGTCCCAATACGCGTAGTCGGTGGCAGCCTTCACACCCATCATGTCGTCATGGCACATGGGTACCACGCTGACAGACGTGGCCTGACCGTTACCCAGATTGCTAGCTACAAAGGCCATTCTCCCTATTCTCCTGCCCCTGTTTTCGAGGCCGAGAATCGCAGGCGATCAGCGGATGTGGTATTCCGCACGTCTGGGCATGTTTGGGATTCTTTTGGGGAAGCAAACTATGACGCGGCGTGGTGGGGGAAATTTGGCGCGTTGATCGGTGGTTTTATGGGTGGGCTGGTCCAGTCGTCACAATAGCGGGAGGATATTGGACGTACTGCTGAGTGAAATCCTGAACCTTCTTCAGGTGCTCCTGCAACGGCTCTGGGAGGGGATGCCGGTAGAGAATGTCCTCTGAGGTGTACCTGAGCGAATAGTTGCCGTGATAAATGGATATCTTTGAGATGTATTCCCGAAGCTGAAGGTGCTCGGCGGCCGCAACCGTTCGCCTGTTTTTGGCGCTGTTTTGACAGGAAGGCGCCCGCTCATTCGTCCCACCTTCCGGGAAGCGCAGCCAAGCGGGCTTGGCGAGTCGTTCTTGTGCGCTTCCTTCAGGCCCGTGCCGATTGGCGCGATAGGTGCCTTCGATCAGACGCAAGCGGCCTGGAAGTTGTCGCTTTCCTTGCTTCATGGAATTGGACCTCCAGGAATTTAGTTTGCCATCGTGAAAGATTTGGATCGGCGAGCGGTCCCCAGCTTATTGGCCCGGAGGTCGACTGGCCCCCCGAAGGCGGACCAAAGGGATAGGCCACGGTTCTCCTTTTGAAGGGATCGCAAACCGTGTGAGGACGCGGCATAAAGATTGAACTTGGGGTTTTGGAACGGGAGGTCGCTCGACATGCGAAAGCAGCCAGAAGGCGACTGCTGAGGATCGTTGCCACCGACACGCACAGTAAGGAGCCGTCACCATGCTCTTTGAACCGCTCAACCTGGACGGCCGAAAGCGAAGCGCCGTCTACCACGCAGCACGGCTTTCGACGCTGCACGACCGGCTGGCGAAGAAGCTCGACCTGGTTGACCATGCGGCCGATCAGGTTGAACAGGCAGCGGCCGTTTTGGTCGAGGCCACCCGTCGACCTGCCATAGACGTGACGATCGCACCTCATCTGGAAGCCAGTCAGACCCTCGGTCTGTGATCTTGGTTTCGGCAAGCGCTCGACCGCTTCTACCCAGCGCCCCAGCGCCTGTTAGATCCATGCGGCTGCGCTGCGGTAGGTCGCGATCATGCGCGCCTCCGCATCGGCACGGCAGGCGTCGTCTGGCCAGCCACGGCGACGCTCACGCCGATGCCAGTCGACGCGTCCGTCGCGGGCAAGACGGCAAATAACAAATAATAAGAAGCGCCAGCGCGGCTAGCTGCAGCGCTGGCGTCCGCTGAGCGGCATGAATCTAGAAGGGTGGATAGAATGGCGCGCCCGAAGAGATTCGAACTCCTGACCCCCAGATTCGTAGTCTGGTGCTCTATCCAGCTGAGCTACGGGCGCGCAACAGGCCATGCTTTCCATGACCCCGCGAGCCGATCGTGAACGACCGGCCGCGACGAGACGTGTTCCCTAGCGACTGAATTTCCGAAAAGCAAGTCGATCCGGTAAAAGTTTTGTCACAAGTGCCCTGGTCGGCGATCACGGCGCGGATTCCGGCGCTTGGAAATGGCTCCGAAGTCGAGCCCGAACTCAATCCTTGGAGGGAAGAACACCGATCCCTGAGAAATGAGCGCCGGACCTACAGGGAGGAGCATCGGGCAAAACGCGCCCGAACCATCATGCCGGGCGGCGCAGGCCGTTGCGGGCCTGGTCGAGCCGGACCGGCTGGTCGGGAATGGTGACGGCGAATGTGGTGCGCCCGCCAATGCTCTCGACCAGTTCCACCGTGCCGCCATGCGCGCGGATTAGTTCGTGCGCGATCGCCAGGCCAAGGCCGGTGCCGCCGCTGCGCGCCGAGCCGCGAAAGGCCGCGAACAGGTTTTCGCGCGCCTTCGGCGGCAGGCCGGGGCCGGTGTCGCTGACGGCGATGCGGCTGACGCTGCCCAGGCGCACGGCCGACACCGCCAGGCGGCGAACCAGGGCGTTTTCACTGTCTGCCGCCATCGCCTGCACCGAGTTGCGGCACAGATTGGTGAGTACGCGGAACAGCTGATCGGAATCGGCGTCCACCTCGAAGGCCGGCTCGACGGAATTCACGAACTCGATGCCCTGCTCGATGTCGAGCAGGCCGTGGACGTCCTCGACCAGCTGGCGCAGCCTCAAGCGTCGGCGCGCCGGCGGCGGCTCCTGGGTGCGGCCATAGGCGAGCACGCCTTCGGAATAGGAGACGGCACGGTCGAGCGCGCGCAGCAGTTTCGGCGCGAAGGCCTGCACGGTCGGATCCTTGACCTGGCGCAGGCGGTCCGACATCAGCTGCGCCGAGGCCAGGATGTTGCGCATGTCATGGTTGATCTTGGAGACGGCAAGGCCAAGGTCGGCAAGGTGCTTCTGCTCGGAAAGCATTTTTTGCAGCCGCTCCTGCATCTGCGACAGTTCGCGCTCGGCAACGCCGATCTCGTCGGCGCGGGCGGCCGGATGGATGATGCGTCCGGGATCGTCAGGGGCTTCGGAGAAGGACAGCATCGAGCGCGTCATGGTCCGGATCGGCCCGATCATGATCAGGTCGATCGCGGCATAAACCAGCATGGCGGTGAACAGCGAGATCAGCAGCGAGACGAAGGCGACGTTGCGGGAGTATCGCAGCATCGCATTGCGCAGGCTGTTGTCCGGCATGATCAGTTCGAACTCCTTGTCCGAGTCGCCGACCGGGCCGAAGACGCGCAGCATCCGGTCGCCACCGAAAAACAGCGTGTCGAGCGCGCCGGTCATGCCCTTGATCATGCCGATGCTGGCGATATCGATGTGTTCGTCGACCTTCGGCGGCATTTCGGCCACCACCAGCAGCCGCGAGACGCCGCCGTCGCGCACCGCGATCGCCTTGGCACCGATCGCCATCAGCACGTCGTTCTGGGCCGTGCGCGACAAAGAGGTGGATTCACCTTGCACCAGCACGATCGACACCGCCGCCGCCGTGCTCAGCCGCTCCTTCAGCCAGTTCAGCCGGTAGCTGGCGATCCAGGGCAGGAAGATCAGCACTTCGGCCATCAGCACGAAGACGATGGTGAGCAGCAGCAGCTTGGTCGACAGGCCGCGCGACAGTGGCACCGTGCGCACGATGGCTGGCTCCGCCGTGCCGATCCTTTCCTGCGCTTGTATGGTTTCGCTCATGCGGTCCATGTCTTCACAATCACTTGATCAACGCAGATTAGGCGATTACGGCTTTTTTGCCAATTTCATCCTTGGTCGGAAACACAAACCGGTCTGAACAACGCCCGGCTTCGGCCCGACGACTCCGGATTGACTTCCAAAAGCCTTCTTTCTATAAGCCCGCACACGCTCGGGCCATTCGTCCCGGCGCGGTTTCGATCGCGCCAAAGCCGGCCCGGCAAAGCTCCTGTTACACAGTGACAGAATCAAGAAGGGCCGCACCCCGCGGTATTAAAACAAATGAAGCGTACCTACCAACCGTCTAAACTCGTCCGCAAACGTCGGCACGGCTTTCGTGCCCGCATGGCCACCAAGGGTGGTCGCGGCGTCGTCGCAGCTCGCCGCAACCGCGGTCGCAAGCGGCTCAGCGCCTGAACGGAAGACGAGATCGTTGCCCGCATCCGGCAAGCCAGTGGGACCAAATCCCAAGCGGCTTCTGAAGCGCGCGGAATTCCTGGCCGTCCGTCGTGGTGAAAAGCGACGCGGGCGGCTTTTTCTCGTTGAAGTTCTCGACCGCGGCGACGGCCTGTCGCCGCGTGTCGGCTACACCGTCACCAAGAAGGTCGGCAATGCGGTTGTCCGCAACCGCGTCCGCCGGCGGCTGCGAGAAGCCGTCCGTACGCATGCGGCAAGTGACATGGCGCCTGGCAATGACTATGTCATCGTCGGGCGTGAAGACGTGCTTACCATTCCGTTCGGCCAGTTGAAGGCCGAACTCTCCCGCCGACTGCGCGGAACACGATAGGCCAAGGGCTTTCGATGGAAAACAACCGGAACTTCTTCATCACCATCGCGCTGTCGGTGCTGATCCTGGCGGTATGGCAATATTTTTACGTCTTGCCGCGCAGCGAAGCCCAGCGCGAGGCGGCACGCGTCGAACAGCAGCGCGTCGAGGAGCAGAAGAAGGCCGCCGGCACCAATCCCGGCGCCGACACCGGAACGCCCGCCGCACCGGGCGCCATTCCGAATGCACCCGGCACCGACGCAGTGACGCCGGCCGGCCGCGAACAGGCGCTCGCCACCACGACCCGCGCCAAGATCGATACGCCGAGCCTCGAGGGTTCGATCAACCTGACCGGTGCCCGTCTCGATGACCTCAAACTCAAGCACTACACCGAGACGGTCGACAAGAATTCGCCCGAGATCAGCCTGCTCAACCCGGCAGCACTCCCCAATGGCTACTATGCCGAGATCGGCTTCGTCGGCAACGACAAGACCGGCGCGGTGCCCGGTCCCGAGACCGTGTGGGCCATCGACGGCAATGCGACGCTGACTCCGACAACGCCGGTCACGCTGACCTATTCGAACGACAAGGGCCTGACCTTCAAGCGCACCTTTTCCGTCGACACCAACTACATGTTCACGGTTTCCGACACGGTGCAGAATTCGGGTACCGCTGCCGTCTCGCTGTCCAATTACGGCCGCGTCACCCGTTTCGACAAGCCGGCCGTTGCCAGCACCTACGTGCTGCATGAGGGCCTGATCGGCTTCACCGGCACCGAGGGCCTGCAGGAACACAAATACGCGTCCATCGAGAAGGACAAGCAGTTCACGCCGGGCAAGTCGACCGATGGCTGGCTCGGCATCACCGACAAATACTGGGCGGTGACGCTGGTGCCGACCGAGAAGCAGCCGTTCCAGCCGCGCTACGCCTATTTCGAGGATGGCCGCCATCGCTACCAGTCCGACTTCCTCACCGACCCGATCACCGTCGATGCCGGTCAGTCGGCGACGGTGGAGAGTGAAATCTTTGCCGGCGCCAAGGAAGTCGGCAAGATCAATGCCTATGCGGAAGATCGCCATATCAAGCGGTTCGACCTGCTGATCGACTGGGGCTGGTTCCACTTCATCACCAAGCCGATGTTCTGGCTGATAGACACGCTCTACAAATTCTTCGGCAATTTCGGCCTGGCGATCCTCGCCACCACCGTCATCGTCAAGGCCATCTTCTTCCCGCTAGCCAACAAGTCCTACGCGTCGATGGCGAACATGAAGAAGGTGCAGCCCAAGATGCTCGAGATCCGCGAGAAATACGCGGACGACAAGATGAAGCAGCAGCAGGCGATGATGGAGCTGTACAAGACCGAGAAGATCAATCCGCTTGCCGGCTGCTGGCCGGTGGCGCTGCAGATCCCGGTCTTCTTCTCGCTCTACAAGGTGCTCTACATCACCATCGAGATGCGGCACGCGCCGTTCTTCGGCTGGATCCAGGATCTGGCGGCACCCGATCCGACGTCGATCTTCAATCTGTTCGGCCTCGTTCCGGTCACCTTGCCGCACATGCTGATGATCGGTGTCTGGCCGCTGATCATGGGCGTCACCATGTTCCTGCAGATGCGCATGAACCCGACGCCGCCGGATCCGACGCAGGCCGCGATCTTCACCTGGATGCCTGTCATCTTCACCTTCATGATGGCGGGTTTCCCGGCCGGCCTGGTCATCTACTGGGCTTGGAACAACACGCTGTCGATCCTCCAGCAAGGCGTGATCATGAAGCGCCAGGGCGCCAAAATCGAGCTGTGGGACAATCTGATCGCACTGTTCCGAAAGAAACCGTCACCAGCGGAATAGAAGGCACCGAGCTTTCTCCAGCATTCAAAAGAGCCCCGCTTCGCCGGGGCTTTTTTGTTGAACGAACCCTTTCATCACGTTCCCGTGACCGACGAAACTAGCGCCCCACAAGCGGCGTGACTGCGTGTGCGTTTCCAAAGGCTATCAATTCCGATCAGCCCTCACCCGGAGGAAGAACACATGCGCTTGCCGTCATTCAGGACCGTCGCCATTTCCGCACTTGTCGCCAGCGTGGCGATTGCCGCTCCCGCCTATGCCAAGAACCCGAACGTTGGCGGCGCGCCGATGTACACCACCAAGAACATCGTCGAGAACGCCGTCAATTCGAAGGACCACACGACCTTGGTCGCCGCCGTGAAGGCGGCCGGCCTTGTCGACACGCTGCAGGGCGCCGGCCCGTTCACCGTCTTCGCGCCAACCAACGCAGCCTTCGCGGCCCTGCCCAAGGGCACCGTCGACACGCTGCTGAAGCCTGAGAACAAGGACCAACTGAACAAGGTGCTGACCGCTCATGTCGTGGCCGGCAAGATCTCGGGCGCCGAAATGATGAAGAAGGCCAAGGCGATGGGCGGCAAGTATGAGATGAAGACCGTTTCCGGCGACACGCTGACCGCCGAGGTCAAGAAGGGCAAGCTCTACATCATGGATGAGTCCGGTGGCGAGGCCAAGGTGACGATCGCCGACGTCAACCAGTCGAACGGCGTCATCCATGTCGTCAACAAGGTGCTGTTGCCGAAGTAACGGCTTCCGGCGAGGGGATACAGGCAGGACCGTTGGGGCTTTCTCGGGCCTGCCGTCCCCACCTCATGACGAGGCGCCATGTTTCTTGGGAAGCCGTATCGGCCGGGGTCCTGTAGTCCCTCACAGGACCCCGGTTTCTTTTTGACTGCGTCGCCCGTTACTCCATGACGGCGCTGTGGTCGATCTTGGCCGGCGTCGCCGGCTTGCGCAGCAAGAGAACCAGCGGAATGGCGGCAAGCGACAGGATCATCATCAGCTTGAAGTCGTTCATGTAGCTGATAACAGTCGCCTGCAGCGTCACCACGCCGTCGAGCGCGGCCCGGCCGGCGGCGCTGTAAGGGTTCATCGCCTGGAAGATCGCCGGATTGCCGAACGCCTGGTTGTAGGGCGTCACATAGGTGGCGATGTTGGCGTGGTTGATCTGCACGTTCTGCGTCAACAGCGCGGTGACGACCGATATGCCGACGCTGGAGCCGATGTTTCGCGACAGATTGTACAGCCCGGTGCCTTCCGCGCGCCGCTCCGGCGCCAGCGTGGCGAAGGTGATGGTGGTCAGCGGCACGAACAGGAAGCCCAGGCCCGCGCCCTGGATGAAGCCTGTGCTGATGATCGTCCATTGCGAGACGTCAGGCGTCCAGCCGGTCATGTCGTACATCGCCCAGGCGGTGACCAGCAGGCCGGTCAACAGCAGCCAGCGCGTGTCCACCTTGCCGATCAGCCTGCCGACCAGGAACATGCACGCCATGGTGCCGAGACCACGCGGCCCCATGACGATGCCGGCCGTCACCACCGGATAGCCCATCAGTGTCTGCAGATAGGGTGTCATCAGGGCCAGCGAGGCCAGATAGGTCATGCCGATGATGAAGATGAAGATCATGCCGACGGCGAAGTTGCGGTCGAGGAAGAGCCTCGGGTTCACAAAGGTGTTGCGGGCGGTGAAGGTGTGGACGAGGAAGGTGTAGAAGGCCGACGCGCAGATCAGCGCCTCGACGATGATCTCGGAGGACGAGAACCAGTTGAGCTGCTCGCCGCGATCGAGGAACATCTGCAGCGATGCGATGGTGACGCTGAGCATGCCGAAGCCCAGCCAGTCCAGCCTCGCCTTCAGGTCGGTCTTGGTCTCCAGGACGAACATCGAGACGCCGGCGAAAGCCAGGGCGCCAATCGGCACGTTGATGTAGAACACCCAGCGCCAGCTGACATTTTCGGTCAGCCAGCCGCCGATGACCGGGCCGAGCACCGGCCCGACCATCACCGAAACGCCGAACAGCGCCATCGCCGAGCCGCGCTCTTCGACGCTGTAGATATCGAGCAGGATGCTCTGCGCCAAAGGCACCAGGGCCGCGCCGAACAGGCCTTGCAGCAGGCGGAAGCCGACGATCTGCGGCAGCGACTGCGCGAAGCCGCACAGCACCGACGCGACGACGAAGCCGGTGATGGATATCAGCAGGATGCGCTTGCGGCCGAAACGATTGGCAAGGTAGCCCGAAGGCGGCGTCATGACGGCCGCCGCCACGATATAGGACGTCAGCACCCAGTTGATCTGGTCGGCGCTCGCCGAAACGCTGCCCTGGATATAGGGAAGCGCCACATTGGCGATGGTGGTGTCCAGCGCCTGCATGATCACGGCCAGGATCACGCAGGCGGTGATGGCGCCGCGATTGGCGATCACGCCACCCGTCGCGGACGCGCCGGTCATGACTTTTGCCCGAACCGGTTGATGAGGTCGGTGACGAAGTCCGGCAGGCCGCGCGCATGGCCGGTATCGATGCCGACCACGACGCTCATTCCGCCGCGCAGCGGCGGCTTGCCTTGGAGATCATCGACCGTCACGCGCAGCGGAATGCGCTGCACGACCTTGACCCAGTTGCCGGTGGTGTTCTGCGCCGGAAGCAGCGAGAAGCTCGACGACGACGCCGGGCTGATCGAGGCGACCGTGCCGTGCCAGACGGCACCCGGATAGCTGTCGACGCTGATCGTCGCCGTCTGTCCCGGCCGCACATAGGTCAGTTCGGTTTCCTTCGGCTCGGCTGCGATCCACAGATCGGTCGCCGAAATCAGGCTGAACGCCGGCTGCGAAGCCGGCAGGTACTTGCCGACCTGAAGCGCGTCGACATTGGTGACGATGCCGTCGAACGGCGCCTTGACGATGGAATCGGCAAGATTGCGCTGGGCGTCGTCCACCGCCGACTGGGCCTGGAGGTAGAAGGGGTTCTTCTCCACGGGCTGGTTGGCGTCGCCGCCGAGCTGGGCAAGCGTCGCCTGCGCCTGCGCCTCGGCAACGGACACTTTCTGGCGGGCGGCAACGAGGTCATGCTGGGCGCTGTCGAAGGTCGCCTTGGAGGAGGTGGAGGTCTTGAGAAGATCCTGCTGGCGCTGGAAAGCGGCCTCGTAATAGGGGATATCGGCCTGCGCCTGCTCGATCAGCGCCTGCGACTGCTGGTAGCTCGCCTGCAAGGTCAGCACCTGGTTGCGCACGGTCCCGAGCTGGGCCTCGGCCGCGGCAAGAGCGGTTTCGAAAGAGGCCGGCCGCAGCCGGAAAAGCACCTGGTCCTTCTTCACCGCCTGGTTCTCGTGCACGTCGATCTCGAGCACGGTGCCGGAGACATCGGTGGAGACGCCGAGCGACTGCGCCTGAATGTAGGCATTGTCCGTCGTCATGACCTGGCCGCCGATGACGTAGTAATAGCCGCCGACGACCAGCGCGACCGGAAGCAGCGCGAACAGGATGGGCCGCGTCAGGCTGCGCCTGGGCTTGACCGGGGCCGGCGGCGCAACGGCGACCGTGGCCTGCCGCGGCTCTTTTGACGGAGCCTCGAGTGCCGCCGGCTCCAGGGCAACCGGTGCCTCCAGTTCGTCATCGTCGATGACGGTGTTGGCACGCCTTTGCTCCCGTTCGCTGTCCAGCCGGATGATCTGGTCGCTCGTCCGGTCGGCGGAAGGTCCGTCGTCTTCGACAGGCTTTTTGGGTGAGGTTGATTCAGCCATGTATTTTCTCCCGGTCGACGGCAGGCTGGGTGCAAGCCGCGAGCAGATTGGATTTGATGTGGGACAGGGTTTGCAGCAGATGCAGCTGGGCATCCGCGGAAAGGCCGACGAAGGCCTCGTCACGCGTTTTCTGGCCATTGCTGCGCATGATTTCGATCAGCGGATGGGCTTGCGGCGTCAGGTAAAGCAGCCATGCCCGGCGGTCAGTGGGATTGGGCCGGCGCTCGATGAAGCCGCGTACTTCCATCTTGTCGAGCAGCCGGGCGAGCGTGATCGGCATGATCTCGATCAGGTCGGCGAGCTTGTTCTGGTGGATGCCTTCATGCAGGGACAGATAGGCCAGCACCTGCCACTGGGCGCGGGTCAGCCCCGACGCCCGCGACCGCTGCTCGAACCGCTTTCGAAGCAGGCGCGCGACATCGTGCAGCACGAAGCTGATGTTGGGGGGGGATGGCATGGGAGGTACTGGGGTTTTCGGCGCGACTTTTAGTGAGCATGCTTATTATCATCATGCACATAATCCCGCTGGACGCGATGCGCAAGACGGACTAAGCCGCCTGAAAAAAATGACGCATGGGCTGCGACGCAACAAAAAGGACCCGGTGACAGGCCGTTGCCGGGCGAGGATATGACGATAAACTGGTTGAAGATCGCGACCGTGGCGGCCCTCGCAGCATGGCCTGGAATTGCGCTCGCAAAGGAGGCCGTCAGTTGCGGCGGTGCCGCCATGCTGGGCGGCGCACAATTGAACTGCAGCCACGTCGAACCCCAGGCGCCGCCTCAGTTTTGCACCTATAGCTGGGCTCTGCACACGCCGGCCGGCGACCAGAAAATCGTCGAGGGCACCTTCATGTTGCCGCCCGGCGCTTCGAATGTCACCGTCTATCAGGGCAGCGGTTTCGACAGTGCGCTGTCCGATCCGATCGTGATCTGCCGCGGCAGCAAATGAGCAAAGCCGCCAAGGAAAGCTCGCTCGTCAGCCGATTGGTGCTATAGGGCGGATCACGCTATTTTGAACGGGCGCATGCGGATTTAGGATGCGCCTGGCGGCCATTTCTTTGACGGACCCCAATTCTTTAACGGACATCGACATGGACGGACCCAACCCCAACATCAAGCACCCGATCCCGATGCATACCCGCGTCGGCTTCCTCAAGGGGCTGGTGAGCGCGCCGAACATCGAGATCGGCGACTACACCTATTATGACGATCCCGACGGACCGGACAAATTCGCCGAAAAATGCGTCCTGCACCATTATCCGTTCATAGGCGACAAGCTGATCATCGGTAGGTTCTGCGCCATCGCCGAGGGCGCGCGCTTCATCATGAACGGCGCCAACCACGCCATGTCCGGCTTTTCGACTTATCCGTTCAATATTTTCGGTCATGGCTGGGAAAAGGGTTTTGACCCGGCGACATGGTCGAAGGAAGTGCGCGGCGACACAATCGTCGGCAACGACGTCTGGATCGGCATGGAGGCGGTGATCATGCCTGGCGTGTCGATCGGCCATGGCGCCATCGTCGGTGCGAAATCAGTGGTGACACACGACGTGCCGTCCTATGCGATCGTCGCCGGCAACGCGGCCAAGGTGGTAAGGATGCGTTTCGACGACCGGACAATCAGGCGGCTGCTGGCGGTGGCGTGGTGGGATTGGCCGGTGGACAAGGTCAGCCGCAACCTCGATGCTATCCGGGGTGCCAATATTTCTCTTCTGGAGGCAGCAGCTTGAACGCTCTGAACAGCAGCATAATCGGCACCGAACTGTTTACGCGAGGGTGGATCTTCATCCGCGGCGTGCCGGCCATGAAGTTCCTGCCGCCGGAGGGACCGCCGGAAATCGCCTTTGCCGGCCGCTCGAATGTCGGCAAGTCGTCGCTGATCAACGCGCTGGTCAACCAGAAGGGGCTGGCGCGCACCTCCAACACGCCGGGGCGCACGCAGGAGCTCAACTATTTCGTGCCGGACGGATTTTCAGGTGAGGGTGCCGACCTGCCGCCCTTGGCGCTGGTCGACATGCCCGGCTACGGCTATGCCACCGCGCCGAAGGAGAAGGTCGACGAGTGGACCAAGCTGGTCTTCGACTATCTCAAGGGCCGCGTCACGCTGAAGCGGGTTTATGTGCTGATCGACGCCCGCCACGGCATCAAGGCCAAGGACGATGAAGTGCTGTCGCTGCTCGACAAGGCGGCGGTGTCCTACCAGATCGTGCTGACCAAGACCGACAAGATCAAGACTGCCGGCGTGCCGCGGCTGATCGAGGAGACGCTGGCGAAGATCAAGAAGCGGCCGGCGGCGTTTCCCTTCGTTCTGGCGACGTCTTCGGAAAAGGCCGAGGGCCTGCAGGAATTGCAGGCCGCCATCGTGCTTGCCGCCAACGGCGGCTAGAGCAATTCCAGGAAAGCGTGAACCGGTTTCCGTCCGGGAATTCCGCAAAAACAAATGGCTAGGGCTTGGCTTCGATAGCAATCGTCTGATGGCCTTCTTCCGCCACAAGCCTTTCGGTGCCGTATGCCCTGAGGAACATGCTGACGCCTGACCTGACGATGTGGTCGATCTCGTCCTGGGTCGGGGCTTTGGTGCGGTAGGCGAAGATGCACTGGCGGAACAGGCCGGCCAGGCACAGTTCGGTGAATTGATAGGCGGCGAGATCGACATCGTCGATCCGCAGCAGGTCGCGCTCGATGGCGGCATTGAGAAAGGCAGCGACCTTGTCGTGACCGCGCTTGGGACCGCGTTCATAGAAACGCGCGCCCATGTCGGGTATCCGGTCGGATGCCCCGATCACCGTGCGCTGCGCCTGAATCACCTTGGCCGACGTGATCTTGAGGGCAAGCACCTTGCCGAACTTCACTAGCGTCTCGCGCAGGTCGTCGGATTTGTCCAGCACGTCATACATGTTCTTGAAGATGGAGCCGCGCTCTTCCTCGATCAGCGCTTCGAACAACTCTTCCTTATTGGCGAAATAGACATAGATCGTGCCCTTGGAGACGCCGGCCTCACGGGTGATGTCGTTCATCGAGGCGGCTTCGAAGCCCTTGTCGATGAAGACACGACGGGCACCATCGATGATCTGGCTGCGCTTGATCGGATCCTGTCCGGCCGCCGGGCGGCCACGGCGCAGGCTGTCCAGCAGGTCGCCACACTGGTCGGTTTCGACGTTGGGCGGAGTCTCGGTCATGAAAGTCACACCTCGAAAATAATTCGAACCAACCGGTTCGATTGCCCTTGATATGGTCCTCTTTACGCGCTATGTCAACGCCCGGATCGAACCGAACGGTTCAGTATTATAATTTTAGAGAGATGTCATGTCCTCGAACGCGCCGACGTCAGCCGAAGTCCGTCCCTTCCCCAACGCCAAGGTTGCGCCGGCGACGGAAGCACCGCAAGTGCCCACCCAGCCCGTCTCGTCGCCGCCAGCAGAAGCTCCGGCCAAGAAGAAGCGTTCGGTGCGGCCCTTTCTGCTGCCAATTATCGGCGTTGCCTTGCTGGGCGCCGGCGCCTGGTACGGTTACGATTACTGGACCACTGGGCGCTTCATGATCTCGACGGACGACGCCTATGTCCAGGCCGACATGGCGTTCATCTCGCCCAAGATTTCCGGCTATGTCGATCAGGTCAAGGTGAGCGAGAACCAGTCGGTCAAGGCCGGCGATCCGCTGCTCGTCGTCGATGATGGCGACTACAAGATCGCAGTCGCCCAGGCCGAGGCGCAGATTGCCACTTTGAGCAAGACGCTCGACCGTATCGACGCCCAGACCGAAGCGGCGCGCGCCTCGCTGCAGCAGGCGCAGGCGCAGAAGGTCGCCGACCAGGCCGCGGCCGACAATGCGGCCAAGGTCGCGGCGCGCGCCTCGCAACTGCTCAAGACGCATGTCGGCACGCAGGCACAACTGGACGACGCCCAGACGGCTGTCCAGCAGGCCAATGCCGCCCTTGTCGGCGCCGACGCGACGATCGCCGCGGCGCAGGCCAATATCGGCGTGCTGCAGGCGCAACGCGCCGAATCGGCAAGCACGCTGGCGTCCTTGCAGCTCAGCCGGGACAAGGCCGAGCGGGATCTTTCCTTCACCGTGCTCAAGGCGCCTTATGACGGCGTCGTCGGCAACCGTTCCGTGGAACAGGGCGATCTCGTCAGCCCCGGCCAGAAGCTCGCCGTCATCGTGCCGATGGACAAGCTCTACATCGTCGCCAACTTCAAGGAGACGCAGCTTGCCCGGCTGGTTCCCGGCGAGAAGGTCAAGATCTCGGTCGATGCAACCGACGGCCAGGACTTCGTGGGCACCGTCTCGTCGCTGGCGCCGGCGTCCGGTGCCGTGTTCTCGCTGCTGCCGCCTGAAAACGCCACCGGCAACTTCACCAAGGTGGTGCAGCGCGTTCCGGTCCGCATCGACGTGCCCGCCGACGTGCTGAAGAGCGGCAAGCTGCGCGCCGGCCTGAGCGTCGTCGTCGCCGTCGACAGCCGCACCGCCCCATCCGGGTCGGCATCAGCGGCCGCATCGAACTGAGCGATCGCCAGGGAGCAATACCATGGCAACCGCAACCCTGACAGCAGGAGCGCCGCCGGCGAGGCCGGCCGTGCCTGACACCATTTCGACGCGGCGCGTCATCGCGTTCCTGGCGATGGTGTTCGGCATGTTCATGGCCATCCTGGACATCCAGATCGTCTCCGCCTCGCTGGCCGAGATCCAGGCCGGCCTGAGCGCCAGCTCGGACGAGATCCCGTGGGTGCAGACCGCCTATCTGATCGCCGAGGTGGTGATGATCCCGCTGTCGGGTTTCCTCAGCCGGATGCTGTCGACACGCGTGCTGTTCACGATCTCGGCGGCGGGCTTCACCGCGGCCAGTGCGCTGGCGGCGACCGCCACCAACATCGACCAGATGATCGTCTACCGCGCCGTCCAGGGCTTCATCGGCGGCGGCATGATCCCGAGCGTCTTCGCTGCCGCCTTCACCATCTTCCCGCCGTCGCGCCGCGCCGTCGTGTCGCCGATGATCGGCCTGGTGGCGACGCTGGCGCCGACCATCGGCCCGACCGTCGGCGGCTATATCAGCCATGCCATGTCCTGGCATTGGCTGTTCCTGGTCAATGTCGTGCCCGGCATCCTGGTGACGACGGCCGCCTGGACGCTGATCGACTTCGACAAGCCGAACCTCAAGCTGTTCAACAAGTTCGACTGGTGGGGCCTCGCCGGCATGGCGGCGCTCCTGGGCTGCATGGAATATGTGCTCGAGGAAGGCCCCAACAATGACTGGCTGCAGGACCAGGGCGTGTTCATCTGCGCCATTGTCATGACCATTGGCGGGGTGCTGTTCTTCTGGCGCGTGTTCACCGCCGAGGAGCCGATCGTCGACCTGAAGGCGTTCACCAACATCAACTTCGCCTTCGGCTCGCTGTTCTCCTTCGTCATCGGCATCGGCCTCTACGGCCTGACCTATCTCTACCCGGTGTTCCTCGGGCGCATCCGCGGCTACGATTCGATGATGATCGGCGAGGCGCTGTTCGTCAGCGGACTGGCCATGTTCTTCACCGCGCCGATCTCGGGCATCCTGTCGAACAAGATGGATCCGCGGCTGATGATGATGGTCGGCTTCTTCGGCTTTGCCACCGGCACCTGGTGGATGACGCATCTGACCGCCGACTGGGATTTCTACGAACTGCTCATCCCGCAGATCCTGCGCGGCTGTTCGATGATGCTGTGCATGGTGCCGATCAACAATATCGCGCTCGGCACGCTGCCGCCCGAGCGGCTGAAGAACGCGTCAGGCCTGTTCAACCTCACCCGCAACCTTGGCGGCGCCGTCGGCCTTGCCCTGATCAACACCGTGCTGATCGACCGCAATGCCTTCCACTACGCAAGGCTCTCCGAGCACGTGCAATGGGGCAGTGAAGCCGCGCAGACCAAGCTGCAGAACATGACACTCAATTTCGAGCAGACCCCCGGCCTGGACGCGACGAGTGCCGCCATCTCCAAGCTGTCGGGTATGGTCCAGCAACAGGCGGCGTTGCTGTCTTTCATGGATGTGTTCTTCATGCTGACGGTGCTGTTTGCGACGCTTGGCCTGTTCACCATGCTGATCCGCAAGCCGGCCGCGGCCGGTGGTGGCGGCGGCGGGGGTCATTGAACCCAGACGTGGGCAGCGGTTTCGGGAAGCTCCTCCAGTCCACGCCCGAAAAGCTCTGACCGCGCAAAAAAACTCCGGGCCGCAAGCCCGGAGTTTTTTCGTATCTGAGTTGGATCTTATCAGGCCGTGGCGGGCTTGAAGGTCAGCGCGACACCGTTGATGCAGTGACGCAAGCCGGTCGGCGCCGGGCCGTCGTCGAAGACGTGGCCAAGATGGCCGCCGCAGCGGCGGCAATGCGCCTCGGTGCGCGTCATGCCGAGCGACCGGTCCACGGTCGTGCCGATCGCCTTGGGGATCTCCTGCCAGAAGCTCGGCCAGCCGGTGCCGGACTCGAATTTCGTCTCCGACGGGTAGACCGGCAGGTCGCAGCCGGCACAGGCGAAGATGCCCTTGCGGTGTTCGTTGAGCAGAGGGCTGGTGCCGGGATATTCCGTGCCTTCCTTGCGCAGCACGTCGAACGCGGCCGGCGACAGCATGGCTTTCCACTCGGCCTCGGTCTTGGTGACCTCGAACTTTTCGGCGGCCTGCGCGGCCTGCGGGTTGCTCATGCGCAGCACTGTTGCCGCTGCCCCGACGACGCCGATGGCGGCGACGCCGCTCAAAAGAAAGTCGCGACGGTTCATGACCAGTTCCTCCTGATGTCTCTTTGCCAAACTATACCGCCGCGCGGAAATCAAAAGCCGGTGACGGTGGCCCTCGAACGAACACTCCGCGCCGTCCCACATCTGAACGTGGGCGACGCGGAGTGCGCGGGTCAATTGCGGATCACGGGAGCGAGACCATGCAATCGACGGAGGGTCCTTGCTGCAAGTTCGCCGGCAGCAAATCACTTGTTACATCTTGGCCCCCCTTTTTACATTTTAGGGAGCAGAACCTTGTCGATGACGTGGATCACGCCGTTGGACTGTTCGACATCGGCGATCGTCACATTGGCGACATTGCCGTTCTCGTCGGTGACGGTGACCTTGCCGCCGTCGGCCTTGAGCGACAGTTCGCAGCCGCCGACCGTCTTGACCTTGTGCGTGCCGCCGTCGGCCTTGGCCATCGCGGCGACGTCCGCCCCCATCGCCTTGGCACCGATGACATGGCAGGTCAGGATCTTGGTGAGCTTGTCCTTGTTCTCGGGCTTGAGCAGCGTCTCGACCGTGCCGGCCGGAAGTGCCGCGAAGGCGTCGTTGGTCGGCGCGAACACGGTGAACGGACCGGCGCCCTGCAGCGTTTCGACCAGGCCGGCAGCCTTCACGGCGGCGACCAGCGTCGTGTGGTCCTTCGAGTTCACGGCGTTTTCGACGATGTTCTTGTTGGCAAACATGGCGGCGCCGCCAACCATCGGGTTTTCGGCATAGGCGGCAGTGGCAAGAGCGGAAACGGCGATCGTACCGGCAAGCAAAAGGGTGGCGTATCTACGCATGATGTCAAACTCCTCGGGTTTTTCTCTTCCCATCTTTGGGGACGCGAGGAGATACGGAATAAAAATGCGCGAGTTTCAGAAATATTTTGATTTTTTATTTTATCCGCTCAGCCGGAGAGATTTTGCGGTGCAACCGCTTGCCGGCTAACATGCTGTCTATAGGCATGTGAGGCGGCAGATAGACTTCAGGGAGTCTATTTTGAGTCTGCCGACGTCAAGGGCCGGTCAGATGCTCTTCAGATCGCCCGCGGCGACCACCGGTCCGGTAGGCTGGCCGGTCGGCGAACCGCCTGCCGGCTCGAGGCTGACGGCAAGCACCGCGCCCTGGGCGAGCTTCTGCTGGGCAGCCGGCGAGACGACGATATGCGCTGTCGTTCCGGCCGGAATGACGCCCATCGAGACCGGCGGGTTCTTGCCCTCGATCATCCACAGTTCGAAGTCCTTGCCTGCGGCACGCTCACCGGAGACGTGCGACAGGCCGACTTCGTGATGCGCGGCATCGTAGACGGCAAGATATTTCACATCGCTGCCCTCGGCGGTGAGCGAAGCGACGAGGCGCGCCTGCGGCTGCTCTACCGGCGGGTTGAGAATGGGCACGGCGATGTAGATCGCCAGTGCTGCAACCGCCGCCGCGGCAAGGCCACGCCAGAAGGCCAGGCTGGACCACAGGCCGCGCGATCCAGCAGGAGTCGCCACGGAAGCGAACAGGCGGCGATCGATCGCAGGCTTGACCGAAGCCGGCGGCTCGATTTCCGGATAGGCGGCAGCCAGTGGCGAAAGCTTGACCTCCCAGCCATCGACCAGGCGGGCGAAATCCGTCTCGGCGTCGATGCGACGGGAGGCGATCTGTCGTTCGTCGGCATCCAGCACGCCAAGAACGTATTCGGCGGCGAGCAGGTCGTCGCCTCCACGTTCCGGTCCTGTGTTTTCCGCCAGCGTCATCTTTCCAGGCATTCTCTGAGTTTCAACAGGCTGCGGCGCAGCCAGGTACGCATCGTGTTCAACGGCACGCCGTGGCGCTCCGCCAGTTCGGCATAGCTTTCGCCCTTGAGATAGGCGCCCCGAACGGCCGCCGCCCGGTCCTTCTCCAGCTCATCGAGACAATGGTGGATGCGTTCGGATTCGTCGCCCGCCACCACCATTGCTTCAGGCCCCGGCGCCGGATCGGCCACGTCGAGCGCGGCGTCGATATCGGCGGCAGGCTTGCGTCGCGCTCGTATGCGATCGATCGCATGATTGCGCGCTATCGCCACCAGCCAGGAGATCGGGCTCAGATCGGAGACGGCAAAACGATCCGCCTTCGTCCATATCTTGACGAAGACTTCCTGTAGCGCTTCTTCAGCATCTCCCCGGTCGTTCAATACACGAAGACAGACGCCGAAAAGTTTCGCGCTGGTCTGCCGGTAGAGCAGATCGAACGCAGCCCGATCCTTCATCGAAGTCCGGACGATCAGCTTGGTGATGTCCTGCGGCGTCATCTCAGGCAAATTAGGCGATTGCAATGTATTTGCAACGGCGGAAATAATCTTGTGCACGCCTAAGCCTTGCCTGTCGCCAGCCCGGCTCTCTCCCTCGATTGCCAATGAAGTCGCCACTGGCTAGCTTGCCTGAAGTGACGGGGGCGCGCATGTCGGTTGAAGATACACTGTGGGCGCAGGACGCAACCGGCCTCGCCGACCTGGTCCGCAAGGGCGACATTTCAGCCGTCGAGCTGACCGAAGCCGCGATCGCGCGTGCCGAGGCCACCCGCCCCGACATCAACGCCACGGCCGAACCGCTCTACGATGCCGCCCGCGCCAGGGCGAAGACCGTCGACCGCTCGCTGCCGCTGGCCGGCGTTCCCTTCGCCATCAAGGATCTCGGCATCGCCATCAAGGGCGTGCCGACGCATGGCGGCAGCCGCATTCCGGCATGGCTGGCCGATGTCAATTCGGTGCTGACCGACCGCTATCTCGCCGCCGGTCTCATTCCGATCGTCACCTCGACGTCGCCGGAACACGGGTTGCGGCTGATGACCGAATCCAAGGCCTTCGGCATCACCCGCAATCCCTGGAACACCGGCCATACCAGCGGCGGCTCGTCGGGTGGTGCGGCGGCACTGGTCGCCGCCGGCGTGGTGCCGGTGGCGCATGCCTCGGATGGCGGCGGCTCGATCCGCGTGCCTGCTGCCTGCACCGGGCTTGTCGGCCTGAAGACTTCGCGTGGCCGCACACCGCTGACGCCCCTGGTGAGCGAAAGCTGGTACGGCATGGTCGTCGATCATGCGCTCACCCGTTCGGTGCGCGATTGTGCGCTGCTGCTCGACCTCACCCACGGTCCCGACCTTCTGTCGCCCTATGCCGCGGCGCCGCCGAAAGGCACGTTCACAGCCGCTGCCGCGCGCGATCCCGGCAAGCTCAGGCTGGCCGTATATCGCAAATCGCCGCTTGGCCTGCCGATCTCGGACGAGACGCTCAAGGCGCTCGACACGGCGGTGGCGCTTGCCCGCGAGGGCGGCCATACGGTCGAGGACATCGACCTGCCCTCTATCGGGCGCGATTTCTTCGCCGACTTCTGCAGGACGGTTGCCTCTGCCGTCGCCGGCACGATGCGTGCGGAAGCGTTGCGTGTCGGCCGTTCCGTTATGGGCGACATCGAGCGGGCGACGCGCGTGCTCGCCCGCTTCGGTGAAATGGTGTCGGCCGGCGAGACCTATGCCGACCTGCAGCGGCTGCATGCCGCCTCGCGGCAACTGATCGCACAGACCGCGCAGTATGACGCCGTGCTGATGCCGATCATTGCCCACCCGCCGCTCGCCTGCGGCGCCATGGATCCGAAAGGCGCCGACGAGCTCATCGAGAACCTGCTCGACAAGCTGCATCTGACGCCGTTGCTGAAGCTGAAGCCGTTCTTCGGCCAACTGATGGACAAGAGTCTCTGGTTCACCCCTTGGCCAGCGATCCAGAATGTCAGCGGCCAGCCCTCGATCGCCCTGCCGGTCCATGTCACCGACGCCGGCCTGCCGATCGGCATCCAGGCAGCGGGCCGTCCGGGCGACGAGGAGACGCTGCTGTCGCTTGCCGCTCAGATGGAGAAGATCTCGGGGTGGTTGGGCCGCCGGGCGCCGCTGATGATGCCGTCATGATGACGAGGTCGTGAAGCGCTCGAATATGACAGCAAAGCCATTTGCCGGCGGCGCCAATTCCCGCTAAGACGCCGCCGTCCTCACCGACTCCAGGGAAACAAGCCGATGACGGAAATAACCGCCACCGCCGAAATGCAGGCCGCCCTGCTGTCGCGGGCGTTGCCCTACATGCAGCGCTACGAGAACAAGACGGTCGTGGTGAAATATGGCGGCCACGCCATGGGCAATATCGAGCTCGGCAAGGCGTTCGCCCGCGACATCGCGCTCCTGAAGCAATCCGGCGTCAACCCGATCGTCGTGCATGGCGGCGGCCCGCAGATCGGCGCCATGCTGGCCAAGATGGGCATCGAATCCAAATTCGAGGGCGGCCTGCGCGTCACCGACCAGAAGACCGTCGAGATCGTCGAAATGGTGCTGGCCGGTTCGATCAACAAGGAGATCGTCGCGCTGATCAACGCCGAGGGCGAATGGGCGATCGGCCTGTGCGGCAAGGACGGCAACATGGTCTTTGCCGAAAAGGCGCGCAAGACCATGATCGACCCTGACTCCAACATCGAGCGCGTGCTCGATCTCGGCTTTGTCGGCGAGCCGGTCGAGGTCGACCGCACCTTGCTCGACCTTCTGGCACGCTCCGAAATGATCCCGGTGCTGGCGCCGGTGGCGCCGGGCCGCGACGGCCACACCTACAACATCAATGCCGACACCTTCGCCGGCGCCATTGCCGGCGCCTGCCAGGCGACGCGCCTGCTGTTCCTCACCGATGTGCCGGGCGTGCTCGACAAGAACAAGAAGCTGATCGACGAACTGACGGTGGCCGAGGCCAGGGCGCTGATCAAGGATGGCACGGTATCGGGCGGCATGATTCCCAAGGTCGAGACCTGCATCGAAGCGATCGAGCGTGGCGTCGAAGGCGTCGTCATCCTCAACGGCAAGACGCCGCATGCGGTGCTGCTGGAACTGTTCACCGAACACGGCGCCGGCACGCTGATCGTGCCCTGAGCGGCGAACGGCCGCTTGGCCGCTCGCCACCGATCGATCAGGCCGCCTGAGGAAGGCGCGCGATGACCTTTATCTCGAAATCGAAGCCCGCCAGCCAGTTCACGCCCACCGCGGTCCAGTTCGTGTAGGGCGGTTCACCGAACACCTTCAGCCGAACGGCGTCGATTGCCTGCCACTGCGCTGCCGGATCGGTGTGGAACGTGGTCACGTCGACGATGTCGTCGAACGTGCAGCCGGCGGCCTTCAGCACGGCAGCGAGATTGTCGAAGGCAAGCTGCACCTGCTTTTCGAAGACCGGCTCGGGCGACCCGTCCTCGCGGCTGCCGACCTGGCCGGAGACGAACAGAAGGTCGCCCGAGCGGATCGCCGCCGAATAGCGGTTGATCTCGTAGAGGGCCTGCCGGCCGGCAGGGAAGATCGCGTCGCGTTTGGTCATTTTTACTCCGTTCAAAAAAAGCAGGCCGGACCTCCCGAGAATCGCGACGTGGCTTCGCCGAAAAGGCGAGAGCAGGCCGCAAGGCTTCAGGTTCTGGATCGCTGCACTACAACATCCGGGACGGTTATTGACATACGCCCCGTATATTTGATGTGGGTACATACGTTGCGTATGTCAATACACATGCGTCGCGTATGTTCTCAGGAGATTGCCAAGGGTCAAGCACTCGGCGAAATCGTGATCCTCGGCGGTGTCGGCTTGCGCGTGGAGCGTTGAAAGACCATCGATTCCTCGTCGGCGTCCTGCGGCGCGCCCCAGAATTCGGCCAGCGTCGGGCCGTCTTTCACCCTGATGTCGCGGACCAGAAATCCCCAGACCTCGCGGAACCAGACGCGGCGGCCCATCTGCGTGTACCAGCGCATCGAGTGCCGCTGCACCGGATCTCTGTGGAACAGGATACGGGCCAGCGCCTTCGGCCGCGATTGCACGGCCAGCTCGATCAGCTTGACGCTGAAGAACAGCATCCACGGCTTCAGACGCGTCATCTGCAGCACCTGGTGCTTGTAGTCCCACAGGCGGGCGTCCTGCTGGATCACCTTGCGGTCCCGCGCGATCCGGAAGAACGGCGTCCAGCGATGCGGCGTCACATAGAGCGCCTGGATCTGGTCCGGGTCGTAGGCGATCAGTTGGCGAAAGCCGCGCCACAGGTCGCGAAAGCCCTCGTCCTCGAAGCCGGCCACCCAGGTCGCCATAGACAGGATGCCGTGCAGGCGCAGCAGCCTTATCGCCTCGCGATCGGATGAGGTGCTGCCGCCCTTGCGGATCAATTGAAGCGTCTGCTCGTCGGTGTTTTCCATGCCGAGCAACCAGCGGATGATGCCGGCCTTGCGGTAGAGAAGCAGGATGTCGGCGTCGCGCACGATGTCGTCGGCACGGGTCGAGCCGACGATCAGCACCGGCACGTTTTCAGCGATCATCGCATCGAGAAAGGCGCGCCAGGCTTTCTTCGAAACCGTCGGATTCTCGTCGGCGAGGTTGATCAGCTCGACGCCGTGTTCGCGGTGCAGCCGGGCGATCTCTTGTGCGAATTTCACCGGATCGCGATGCCGCCAGCGGGTCCAGAAGCCGCGCTGGCCGCAATAGTTGCAAAGATGCGGGCAGCCGCGCGAAAACTGCATGACCACGGCCCGCTTGCCGCCCCAGTAGCTGTAGTTGATATGGTCGATCAACTCCCAGCCGACGCGGTAGGCGTCGAGGTCGGCAATGGTCATGGCCGGCTGCGTGGCGAAGGGACGGCGCAGATCGTCGCGAAAGGCGATGCCGGCCACGCTCGCCGGTGGCTGGTGCATCTCCAGCGCCTCGACCAGCGCCACCACGGTCGCCTCGCCCTCGCCGCGCACGATGAAGTCGAAGGCATCCGTTGCGGCCAGGATGTCGCGCCAGTGATAGGTCGGAAAGACGCCGCCATAGATGACGATGGTCGCCGGCTCTTGCTCCTTGATCATCTCGGCGATCAGCAAGGCGGTCGGATGCGCCGAGGTCGAGCCGGAATGGCCGATCAGGATGAAGTCGGGGCGATCGGCGAGCGCGTTGCGCACCACCCTGTCGAGCGGCATAGGCCCCAATTCGGCGTCGACGAGCCGCACCTCATGGCCGGCATCGACCAGCGGGCCGCCCAGCGCCAGCAGGCCGAGCGGCGGCAGATGATCGTCGGGCACGCGGCTGCCGATGGCCGTGTGCGGTGGATTGATCAGGACGATTTTCATGGCGGACCTCCTGGGGATTTGGTCCGCGCAAGCTGGCCGGCGATGTGGACACGGGCTTGGCCCGTTTCAGCAGTTTGCGTGCAGCTTTTCCTTAAAGGAGTGCGAAGACAGGCATTGTCACCGCTTGAGGTGGGCGAGCGGCACGTGGCCGGGCCCCTTGATGTTCTGCAGCACCAGTTGGGTGTGGACGTCGCGCACGCCGTCGAGCCGCATCAGCCGGTGCATGACGAAGGCGTTGAGCTCGTCGACCGACGGCACCATGACATGCAGCAGGAAATCGTGGTCGCCGGTCATCGTCCAGCACGAGGACACCTCGTCCATGCGCTGAACGGCGGCAATGAAGCTTTCGGGCGAGCCGTCGCTGTGGCTGACAAGGCGAACTTGGATGAACACCTCGACCATCAGCCCGACCGCGCGGCGGCTGATCACCGCGGCAAAACCCTTGATGATGCCGGCCTCCTGCAGCGCCTCGAAGCGCCGCGCGCATGGCGTCGTCGACAAGCCGATCTCTTGTGCCAGTTCGGACACCGGCTTGCGTCCGTCGCGCTGCAGGACATCGAGCATCTTGATCTCGAAATCATCGAATTGAGGCATTTTCACTCCTTGGAGACACTTTCTGAGTGAATATTATCCCGATTCCTGCATCCGAGCCATCATCAAAACCGATTTGCCTCCGCAAATCCGGTTAGCCTTTCGCACCATTCGCCATTCATGATTTGCGAGGAGAAAAACCATGACGACGATGAGCGTTGCCGAATACGCCCGCGACTGCGCGGCGCAAGGGTTGCGCGGCGACTACTCGGTCTGCCGTTCCGATTTCACCGTGGCGCAGGGTTACGACTACAGCGCCGAGGAGCAGGCGGTGTGGCGCACGCTGTGCGACCGCCAGACCAAACTGACGCGCAAGCTCGCCCACCATTCCTATCTCGACGGTGTCGAAAAGCTTGGCCTGCTCGACCGCATCCCCGATTTCGACGCGGTCAGCGCCAAGCTGCGCGAGCTGACCGGCTGGGAGATCGTCGCCGTGCCGGGCCTCATTCCCGCCGCCCCGTTCTTCGATCATCTCGCCAATCGCCGCTTCCCGGTCACCAACTGGCTGCGGACCCGGCAGGAACTCGACTACATCGTCGAGCCCGACATGTTCCATGATTTCTTCGGTCACGTTCCGGTGCTGTCGCAACCGGTGTTCGCCGATTTCATGCAGATGTATGGCCGCAAGGCCGGCGACATCATTGCGCTGGGTGGCGACGAGATGATCACCCGGCTCTACTGGTACACGGCCGAATACGGCCTGATGCAGGAGGCCGGCCAGCCGCTGAAAGCCTTTGGCGCCGGCCTGATGTCGTCGTTCACCGAATTGCAGTTCGCCGTCGACAGCAAGGACGCCCACCACGTGCCTTTCGACCTGGAAACGGTGATGCGGACCGGCTACGAGATCGACAAGTTCCAGCGCGCCTATTTCGTGCTGCCGTCGTTTGACGCCTTGCGCGATGCCTTCCAGACTGCCGACTTCGAGGCGATCGTCGCCCGCCGCAAGGGCCAGCCGGCGCTCGACCCGGCAACGGTCTAGCCTTCCGCAAGCGTGTCGCGAACTCCCGCCTCGATGGGGCGGGAGCCATCGGCACTCCTATCGCCCGTTTGGAGTGTCGGACCCCTCGGCCTTCAGCCGCGCCAGCTGGTCGCGCTGCAGGCCGAGTGCGGCGTTGACGAAGCGCGATATGGTGACGAGCTCCGCATCGTCGAAGCTGGCGATCACCTTTTCACCTTCCCGCGCGATGGCGCCGTAGTAGCGCGCCGACAGCTCCCGTGTCGCCTCGGTCGCCTCTATCACCACCTTGCGCCTGTCCTCGAGACTGCGCGTGCGCGTCAGCAGCCCGCGCGCCTCCAGCCGGTCGATCAGCGCGGTCACCGCGGCCGGCGTCAGCCCGGTCGCGGTGGCGATCGCGCCGGCCGATTGCGGGCCGCCATGCAGCAGCCCGATGCAATGGCGTTCGGCCATGTTCAGCCCGAGCCTCACCCCCACCGCTTCGTCATAGGCCTGCGTCGCGTCCTGCCACTGCATGATGGCAATGCCGATGGCCTTCGTCAGATCGGCGCGATTCTCGCTTGACGAATTTACTTCGATCATCTAACTATCAATCTGTCTAACATTTAGACTATCGCAACAATATGCGACCGCAATGCCTGCAAGGCAAGAGCCGGCCGCCGACAAGGAGTGAAAAATGAGCTTGATTCAACAGCGCGCGCCGCTCTCGCATGAGGAGGAGTTCAAATACGCCAAGCTGGCGATGGAATGGTATGGCTGGGGCTCCCCCATCGGCCTCGGCATTCTGCTCGTCTCGCTGGCCGCAGCAGCCGTGCTTGTGCGCATCGCCGTCTACGGCTTTTGAGCCATGCCGCGCATCTGCCGGCGCCATCACTGGCGCCGGCATTGTTGAATGCCTCGAAATTCAGGACGTTGCCGTGGGACCGTCAGACGGTGACCACCTTGCTCAGATGATCGCCCAGCCGGCAGGCCAGTGCGGTGATCGTCGTCGTCGGGTTGCATTGGCCCGATGTGCAGAACACCGAGGAGCCGCCGACATAGAGATTGTCCATGCCGTGCACCTTGCAGTTGGCGTCGACCACGCTCTTGCTGATGTCGGTGCCCATGCGCGTGCCGCCCATATGGTGATGGCCCGCCGTCTCGTCGTTGGTCGGATAGTCCTGACCATTGCTGATCCAGTCGGCGATGCGCACCCGGCCGAGATTCTTCTCGATCAGCGTCGTGCCGAACAGTCTGAGCCCTTCGAGCAGGGTGCGATGTTCCAGCTCGGATTTCTTCCAGTGTAATTCGATGCGCGGCACGCCGGCATGGTCGACATCGGTCATCGACAGCTCGATCTGGTTGGAGGCCAGCGGCGCCTGCTCCCATGCGACGTAGAGTTGGGCGGCACAGCGCAGTCTCTGACTGAGCTTGGAGGACATCCACTCGGCCATGTCGGGCGCCGTGCAGGCGAGGTCCGCGATAAGGCTCTTGACGCCGGGATACGGCGTCTCGATCAATCTGATGCCGAAATTCATGATCTGCAGCCGCTCCATCGCGGCAAGGGTCGGCGAGAAGAAGGCCTCGTTGACAGCGTCAACCTCGAACGCGTTGTAGTCGGCGAGGATGGCGTTGCCGCCCTCGAAGGTCGGATGCTCCATCCAGTAGCGGCCAAGTGCTGCCGCATTCGGCACGACGCCGCCGTTCGAACGCTGGTTCGACCACAGAAGCAGCCGCGAATTCTCCAGCCCGCCGGTGCAGGCGATGAAATAGTCCGCGCTGAAGGAGCCGGCATCCTGCCCGTTCGACCACAGTCTGGCACCGGTCACGCGTTTGCCGTCGCCGGCAAGTTCGGTGACGCATGTGTTGAGCACCACTGCGATGTTCCTGGCCTTGTCGAGTTCGTCGCCGAATTTCTCGGCGAAGCGCACAGCCGGGCTCTTGATCAGCTGCACCCAGCGAATGTCGTCCGAGATCGGCATGTCCGGCCGGAAAGCCGGAAGGTCGAGAATATCGCGCACTTCCGGTAGATAGGGCTCGATGTCGCTGCGGCGGATCGGCCAGCCCGTATCGGGCACCCAGGCCTTCGGCTCGAAATCCTGTTTGTCGAGCACGCGGCACCAGCCGGCCCAGTGGTTGGAACTGCCACCCATGAACCGCAGCCGGGTGATGTCGAGATCGAAATAGAAATCGCCGACCGTGGTGCCACGGTAGAAATCCTGCGACTCGTCGCTGTACTCACGCGAGCCGGCCTCCAGCACCACGACCGGAATGCCGGCGGCGCCAAGCTTGCGGGCAATGGTGGTGCCGGCCGGGCCGGAGCCGAGGATGCACACCTTTGGGGTGAAGTTTGCGGCGCGATATGCCTCGTAGCTGTCGAAGATCATGCCAGGTCACTCCGCTTCAGGATCCAGCCATTGACCTCGACGATCTCGTTCGGGTCGGCCCGGTTTGGGTCAGCTTGGGCGACATCGGCATCAGGCAGCTTGCGGAACAAGGACAGGGCAGGCAGCGCGATCAGCGCCTGCACGAGCGTGCGACGCGACATTTTTTTGATGAAGAAACTCATGACTGGTCTCTCGGATGGGGCTTCGACGACGCATGGCGTTTTCTCTGAACGGCACATGCATCGGTGCAGAAGCCAGTATCGTGCCAAGCTTCACCACAAAGCAGCGAAAACCCGGTTAGGCGATGCAACCGAGTGCAAACAGGGTTAGAATTTCCTTAATGGGCCGGGTGTAGCGAATCGACCGCCTGATCAGGCCGCTGCGGAAATGTCCGTATCGAGGATCGTCAGGTTCCGGCCCTGATGCTTGGCCTGGTAGAGGCGCCGGTCGGCGGCGCGCATCAGGTCCGATACGCTGACATCGTCGCCACAGACGGTGCCGCCGATGCTGACCGTGAGCGGAATGGTCCGCTCGTCGACGGGCCGGAAGCGGATCAGCTCGACTTCGCGGCGAATGCGCTCGGCGACGCGCTTGGCCTCCTGTTCGGTGGCGCCGACCAGGAAGGCGCCGAACTCCTCGCCGCCGATGCGCCCGAGCACATCGCCGCTGCGCACGCCGCGCTGGATCGCGCTGGCGATCAGAAGCAGCGCGTCATCCCCGGTCAGGTGGCCAAAATTATCGTTGATCTTCTTGAAGTGGTCGGCGTCGATGATCAGCAGCGAGCCGCGATCGGACTTGCGGCGCGAACCGTCGAGCGTGGCAAAGAAGCTTTCCCGGTTGAGCATGCCGGTCATGTCGTCGCGGCTCGCCTTTTCCGCCAGGCGGCGATGTGCGGCGGCGAGCTGGGCATGGGCCCGGGCAAGCTCGCGATGCGCATTTTTCAGCCTGTCGCTTTGCCAGAACGTGCTTGCGCTGGCGACCCATGCCAGCACCAGCGGACAGAGCGTGGAGGTCAGCCAGATCGTGCGGTTGACTGGAAATCCCATCGCCGGAACGATGATCAGCGTCAGCAGAAGAGAGGCTGCGACAGAGGCGAAAGCAATGGCGGCGGATTTCAAGATTATGCTGTTCATCGCTTGCTCCCACGGGACTTGTCTCTGTGCCAGCAAGCCCTGAAGGCCACCTTTCCCGGATGCATAAAATTTGAATCGTGAGGCGATTTACGCAACCTCAACGAGCAGAAGTTGTGGATAAAGTCTCTTTCAGGACGCTTGTTTCATGCCATAAGGAGCGCATGACCACGCTCCCCGACCCCGCGCGCTTCGCCCATGTCACCGACTGGGTGTTCGATCTCGACAACACGCTCTATCCGCACCATTCGAATCTGTTCTCGCAGATCGACGTCAAGATGACCGCCTATGTCGGCGAACTGCTGGCGCTGCCGCGCGACGAAGCGCGCAAGCTGCAGAAGGAGCTCTACCGCGAATATGGCACGACGCTGAACGGGCTGATGACGAGACATGGCATCGACCCCGACGATTTCCTCGAGAAGGTGCATGACATCGATTATTCATGGCTGGTACCCGATCCCGTTCTCGGCACCGCCATCCGCCAGCTTCCGGGCCGCAAGTTCATCTTCACCAACGGCGACCGCAGGCATGCCGAGCGCACCGCGCGCCAGCTCGGCATCCTCGACCATTTCGACGACATCTTCGATATCGTCGCCGCCGGGCTCAATCCCAAACCGGCGCGCCAGACCTACGAGAAGTTCGCCGAGCTGCATGCCGTCACCGGCCACAATGCGGTGATGTTCGAAGACCTTGCCCGCAATCTTTCGGTGCCGAAGTCGCTCGGCATGACCACGGTGCTTATCGTGCCGCGCAATTTCGAGCCGACCTTTGCCGAGATCTGGGAGCGTGACCCGACGCAGGAAGACGACGTCGATTTCGTCACCGACGATCTGGCGGGGTTCCTGACGGCGATTGTGGAGAGGGGGGAGGGGAATTGAAGAATTGAAGAACTGACGAATTGGGGATCGATCATTCCTCAATTCCTCAATTCCCCAGTTCTCCAACTCCCAGCCCTACTCCCCTAACTTGTAGAACCGGCTGATGATCCCCCAGGCCTCGTCGGCAGTGTCGACGAAGTCGATGATATCCTGGTCGCCGGGGCTGATCGTGCCCTGTTCGGCGAGGAAATCGAGATCGATTGCCCGTTTCCAGAAGGATTTGCCGAACAGGATCACCGGCACGCGCTCCATGCGGCCGGTCTGGATCAGGGTCAGCGTCTCGAAGAACTCGTCCATCGTGCCGAAGCCGCCGGGAAACACCGCCACGGCCTTGGCACGCATGACGAAATGCATCTTGCGGATGGCGAAATAGTGGAAGTTGAAGCACAGCTCCGGCGTCACATAGATGTTCGGCGCCTGCTCATGCGGCAAGACGATGTTGAGGCCGATCGACGGGGCGCCGACATCGTCGGCGCCGCGGTTCCCCGCTTCCATCACGCCGGGGCCGCCGCCAGTCACCACGACATATTCGCGGTAGTATGAAGCAGCCGACTGCTGCGAGCAGAGGCGGGCGAACTTGCGCGCCTCCTCGTAGTATTTGCTGTTTTCCTCGAGGTTCTTCCTCTGCGTCTCGTTCTTGGCCGCCCAGGCCTCGCCGCCGGGTTCCGGCAGGCGTGCGCCGCCAAACAGGATCACCGTCGAACGGATGCCGCGTTCGGCCAGGATCATCTCGGGCTTCAAGAGTTCGAGCTGCAGCCTGACCGCGCGCAATTCGCGGCGCGTCATGAAGTCGGGATCGTTCCAGGCCAGCCGGTAGGTCTCGGCACGCGTCTGCGGCGTGTCCGGCACGCTCTTCGACCGCTCCAGATCCTCGTCCGAATGCGGCAGCGGCGTCCACCCCGCCTTTTCCATAGGAGTCATATGCTTTACCCGTCCAATTCTTTCACTTGCGCCGTCCCATGACGCACCCGCGATTGACCCTCACCAAGGCTTCACATAAGCAGGTTCCGCAAAAGTGTCCGGCGGTTTTGTGACAAGAACCTGCTACATGCAAAGACCCAGGCAGGCAAAGCCTGCCAAGGGGCCGCGCGACTTTGGAAACAGGTTAAGGCGTTGCCCCTTAACAGCTTGGTAATGGAGCGAATTCATGTCGAAACCCGATCTGGCGAGCCTCGAAAAGACCATTGAGAAGGCCTTCGAGGAACGCGACGCGATTTCGACTGCGACGCGTGGCGAAACGCGTGACGCCATCCAGTCGGCGCTCGACCTGCTCGACCGCGGCGCCGCCCGTGTCGCCGAGCGGCAGGCTGACGGCAAATGGCATGTCAACCAGTGGCTGAAGAAGGCCGTGCTGTTGTCGTTCCGGCTCAACCCGATGGAGATCATCAAGGGTGGTCCGGGCGAGGCGGTGTGGTGGGACAAGGTGCCGTCGAAGTTCGACGGCTGGAGCGCCGTCGACTTCGAGAAGGCAGGCTTCCGCGCCGTGCCGTCGTCGATCGTGCGCCGTTCGGCCTATGTCGCGCCTGGCGCCGTGTTGATGCCGTCCTTCGTCAATGTCGGTGCCTATGTCGATAAAGGCACCATGGTCGACACCTGGGCCTCGGTCGGCTCCTGCGCCCAGATCGGCAAGAACGTCCATCTGTCCGGCGGCGTCGGCATCGGCGGCGTGCTGGAGCCGATGCAGGCCGGCCCCACCATCATCGAGGACAATTGCTTCATCGGTGCGCGCTCGGAAGTGGTCGAGGGCTGCATCGTGCGCGAAGGCTCGGTGCTCGGCATGGGCGTCTTCATCGGCCAGTCGACCAAGATCGTCGACCGCGCCACCGGCGAAATCTTTTATGGCGAAGTGCCACCGAATTCCGTCGTCGTCGCCGGTTCGCTGCCGGGCAAGCCTTTTCCGAACAACGAGCCTGGTCCCAGCCTCTACTGCGCCGTCATCGTCAAGCGCGTCGATGCGAAGACCCGGTCCAAGACCTCGATCAACGAATTGCTGCGCGATTGATCTTTCCGCAAAGCGAGCGCACCTTCCGCCGGCGCGACAATCGGTCGCGCTGGTTCAATATGGAGGGGTGACATGGACTGGAAATATCTGCTCACAAGCTTTGATGGTCGCATCAACCGTGGCAAGTTCTGGGCCGCGATCGGAGTTTTCGTCGTCATTGGTATCGTTGCCTTTATTCTCGATGCGATCCTCGGCACACGCATCAGCACTGCCAGCGGCGCCCAGATCGGCATCATCGGCATTCTCGTCGCTCTGGCCTCGATCTATTTCGCACTCGCAGTCTACGCCAAGCGCTGGCATGATCGCGGCAAGTCGGGCTGGTGGAGCCTGATCATGCTGGTGCCTTTCGTCGGCCCGATCTGGTTTCTGGTGGAATGCGGCATTCTCGAAGGCGCCAGGGGCGCCAATCAATATGGACCGGACCCGCTTGCCTGACAGATCAGATCTCACCTGGCTTTTCTTCAAAACCTCGGGCCGCGTCAGTCGCGCGGCCTATTTTCTTGGCGGGTTGCTCGTCGCCATCATCCAGGCCTTTCCGCTCTACCGCTTCACGCTGGTGCCGGAAGGTTCGGCCGAGAGCAACATGTGGTCGTTCATCTTCTTCGTCGCCTTCATCGCCTCGCTGTGGTCCAACATCGCACTGGCGGTCAAGCGGCTGCACGACCTCGACAAGCCGGGCATTGCCGCGCTGATCCTGTTCGTGCCGGTGGTCTCGATCGTCGCCTTCCTTGTGTTGTGCCTGTTTCCAGGGCAGCCTGGGCCTAACCGCTATGGCCGGCGCACCAACGAGCCGGCGCAACCCTGAGGGCCGATCGGACATGCGCTACCGCACGCTTGATCCGAAGCTGATCGTCGAAACCGCCGAGCGGCTGGAGGAGCGGATCGCCGACCGTTTCCCCGAAGCGGGATTGCGTGGCGTCGCCGCCGAACTGGTCTCGCTGTCGCGCGATCTGGCCAAGGCGGCTCAGGCTCTCGAAGCGCCGATCTGGTGGCTGCGCGGGCTCATCATCGCCGCCGTCATCGCCGGCGCGCTGATCTTCCTGTTCGTCGGCACCATCCTGCCGCTCATCCACATCTCCCAGGCCGACGATGCGGTGCAGTCGGTGCAAGGCATCGAAGCCACGATCAACATGATGATCCTGGCCGTGCTCGGCTTCCTGGCGTTGATCCGCACCGAGGAGCGTATCAAGCGCAAGCGAGTGTTTCGCCAGCTGCACGGCCTGCGCTCGCTGATCCATGTCATCGACATGCACCAGCTGACCAAGGATCCGGCGGCCCTTTCGGCTGATTTCAAGCCGACGGCGCACTCGCCGGCCCGCATCACCAATGCCGCCGACCTGGCGCGCTACCTCGACTATTGCTCTGAAATGCTGTCGATCACCGGCAAGATCGCAGCACTGTTCGCGCAGTCGGTCAATGACGACGTGGTCATCGACGGCGTCAACGACATCGAAAACCTGGCGTCCAACCTGTCGCGGAAAATCTGGCAGAAGATCACGTTGATCGACGGCCAGCCGGCGGCGCAACGACTTGCTCCGGCACCAGGCCCGGCGAGCCAAGCTGCTCCGCCTCCGCCGCGCGCACCAAGGCGGTGATCCGCTGGACCATCGGTGCCGGCGTGCCGGCCTTTTCCGCCAGCCGCAGGATGGCGCCTTGCAAGTCATCGATCTCCGTCGGCCGGCCGCGCTGCAAATCGTCCCACATCGACGAGCGCGCCTGCGGGTCGATCGCCAGCATGCGCCGCGCCAAGAGCTTGAACAGCCAGTCCGGCAGCCGGAGCACTTTCGGCAGCAGCGCCGGCCGCAGGCCGGCGATCCGTGCCGGCTCGATGCCGGACGCTTTCATCGCCTCGAGCGCCTCGTCGATCTGGCTGGCCAGGATCAGCCGCCAGCGCCGATCGGCCAATTGGGTTGCCAGCGGCAGGCCGGAAAGCGCCACCAGCGCGTTGTTCAAATTCATCAGCAGCTTGCCCCACAGCACGGCCTTCATCTCGCCATGGGCTTCGACCGCAAAGCCTTCGACGCCGAGCAGGCCGACCAGGCCGGCGTCGCCATCCTCGACCATCACTGTGCCGTCGCTGGCGCGGTGCACACGCAGCGGCAGTTCGCTGTCCGGTGACTGCACGACATTGAACGGCACCATGCCGGCCAGCACCGTGCGCTGGCCAAGTCCGGCGCGCAGCCTGTCGGCATTATCGACGCCGTTCTGCAGGCTGACCACCACAGCATCGGGGCGGGCATGGGCCTTGATGAGAGCTGCCATATCCTGCGTCGCGCCACTCTTGACCGTGACCAGGATTACATCCGCCCGAGGCAGGGCGGCGGCCGGATCGGTGGTGACGGCAAGCGCCTCCGGCTTGATCAAGCGATCGCGGCCGTCAAGGTCGCTGACCCGCAACCCATCCTGCCGCAGCGCCGCCTCGACGCGCGGCCGGGCCAGCAGAATCACCTCGCGCCCGGCGAGCGCCAGGCAGCCGCCGGCATAGCAGCCGATGCTGCCTGCGCCGGCGATGACGATCCTTCTGTCCCCGTTTGCCATCCCGTCGCCCCGCATCCGGCCCGCAACTATACGACATGAAAACCATAATGTCGGCGGTATCGCCAGCCATGACGCTGGCCCCTATGTCTGGCCGTGACAGGCCCTGCGCTTTCGACTATCGCTTTTGCCATGACGCTGCCGACCGATCCCGCCGAAAACCTTGCCGCCCTTATCCGTTGTGCTTCGGTGACGCCCACTGAGGGCGGTGCGCTGACCGCGCTGGAGACGATGCTGAAACCGCTCGGCTTCCTGGTCGATCGGCCGGTGTTTTCCGAAGACGGCACGCCCGACATCGAAAACCTCTATGCGAGGCGCTCCGGCAACGGCCCGCATCTGATGTTCGCCGGCCACACCGATGTGGTGCCGGTCGGTGATGAAGCCGCCTGGACGCATCCGCCCTTCGCCGCCGAGATCGCCAATGGCGAGATGTATGGCCGCGGCGCGGTCGACATGAAGGGCGGCATCGCCTGTTTCATCGCCGCCGTGGCGCGCCATGTCGAGCAGAATGGTGGTCCGAAAGGGTCGGTCTCGCTGCTGATCACCGGCGACGAGGAAGGTCCGGCCATCAACGGCACCGTCAAGCTGCTCGAATGGGCGGCTTCCAGGGGCGAGAAATGGGATGCCTCTATCGTCGGCGAGCCGACCAACCCGGACGCGCTCGGCGACATGATCAAGATCGGCCGCCGCGGCTCGATGTCTGGCGCCGTCACCGTCAATGGCCGCCAGGGCCATGTCGCCTACCCGCAGCTTGCCGACAATCCGGTGCGCGGGCTGATGAGCCTGGTCGACGCCTTGCTGCATCCCGTCTTCGACAAGGGAACCAGGGATTTCCAGCCGACCAATTTGGAGATCACCTCCATCGATGTCGGCAACCCGGCCACCAATGTCATTCCGGCCAAGGCGCTAGCTACCTTCAACATCCGTTTCAACGACACCTGGACTGATGAGACCCTGCAGGCCGAGATCCACAACCGGCTCGACCAGGCAGCCAGGCGCAAGAAGTACCGGGCCGGCAAGAAGACGCCGGTCGACTATGAGCTCGTCTGGCGCGACCGGCCAAGCCATGTTTTCCTGACCCGCGACGACAAACTGATCGAAACGCTTCGCGGCTCGATCAAGTCGGCGGTCGGCAAGGAGCCGACGCTGTCGACCTCCGGTGGTACGTCCGACGCACGTTTCATCAAGGACTATTGCCCGGTGGTCGAGTTCGGGCTGGTCGGCAAGACCATGCACATGGTCGACGAGCGCGTCGCCATTGCCGATCTCGAAACGCTGACGCAAATCTACCAGCGCTTCATCGAAGACTGGTTCGGACAGGGCTGAGCAGCATGCTTTCGGCGGACGAAACCCAAGCTTCGCTGACGGGCGCCTGGCGATTGATGCTCGGCAAGGCCGATGGATTGCGCCTGCTCGACCTGTCGGCGGACGGCTTCTGGAATTCCTTCTTCGCCATTGTCGTTGCCGCACCGGCGCTGATCGTCGGCTGGGTCGGCATCGCCAACGAGATCGGCGATCCCGATGCCTTCGCGGGTCGCTTCAGCATGCTGGTGCGCCTGGCGACGGTCGATATCGGCTCCTGGGTGTTGCCGCTGATCGCGCTCGCCCTGATCGCGCCGCGCGCCGGCATAGGCGGCCGCTTAGTCCACTACGTCGTCGCCAGCAACTGGGCCTCGGCCATCACCGCCTGGCTGATGCTGCCCTCGGCGCTGATCCGGCTTTTCCTGTCGTCAGCAAGCCAGATTTCAAGCCTTGTGTCGCTGCTGTTGTTTGCCCTGTCGATGGTGCTGACCTGGCGCATGACCAACGCCACCATCGGCAAGGGCGCAGCCGTCGGCACCGCCGTTTTCGTCGGCATGTTCATCGCTTCGCTGTTGGTGCTGTTCGGCCTGCAGACGTTGCTCGGTATCACCGTGCCGGATGATGTCGGGGCTCAGAGCCTTTCCGGGTTCGTCTCCGGGTAGAGCCTTCCGGCCTCTACCCCGGGATAGAGCCTTCCGCCTCTATCCTGGATAGTCGACCCCAGGATAATCGACGCCGATGAGAAACAGACCGTCGGGCGGCGCCACCTGGCCGCAGGCGGCGCGGTCGTGCGCCTCGAGCGCCGCTTTCAGGTCGGCCTCGGTCCAGCCGCCGTCGCCGACGCGCTTGAGCGAACCGACCATCGACCGCACCTGGTTGTGCAGGAAGGAGCGCGCCGAGGCCCTTACCTCGATCAGGTCGCCTTGCCTCGTCACATCGAGCCGCTCCAGCGTCCTGACCGGGCTGTTGGCCTGGCATTGGGTCGAACGGAAGGTGGTGAAGTCATGCCGCCCAAGCAAGACCTTCGCCGCCTCATGCATGGCGCCGGCGTCGAGCCGCTTCGGCACCCACCACACCTTGCCCTTGTCGAGCGCGGCCGGCGCCCGGCGGTTGAGGATGCGGTAGAGATAGTGGCGGCCAGTGGCCGAGAAGCGAGCGTCGAAACCGTCGGAGACGACCGACGCCTTCACGATGGCAATATGGGTGCCGGCGGCCTGCAGATGAGCATTGATGGCATCGCGCACCTTGTCGCCGGGCCACGCCTTGGCGAGGTCGACATGCGCCACCTGGGCGGTCGCATGCACGCCGGCATCGGTGCGGCCGGCGGCGCGCAGCCTCACCTCTTCGCCGCAGAATTTCTCGATCGCCTGTTCGATCGCCTGCTGCACCGAAGGCTGGTCCGCCTGGTGCTGCCAGCCGGCAAACAGGCTGCCGTCATATTCGATGTCGAGGCGAAAACGCGGCAATTTGCACTCGCCTAGGCGGCGAGTGCTGAGCCGAAGGCCGAGGCGTAGACCAGCCTGCCGGCTTCCGGGGCGTCGCCCCAGGCCAGTGCCTGCAATGCCTCGCCCTGATACTCGCTCTCGAATTTTTCGGCGCGGGCGTGGCTGTAGCCGAAACGGCTGTAATAGGCCGGATCGCCCAGCACCACGGCCAGCGTCTCTCCGCCGTCCCTGAGGCGGATATGCGCCTCGCGGATCAGCGCGCCGCCAATGCCGCTGCCATGGAACGAAGGCTCCACCGCCAGCGGCGCGAGCGCCACGGCCGCAAAATTCTTGCCGCCATTCTGGACGAACAGCCGGGAAAACAGGATGTGGCCGACCACCTGGCCGTCTTCTTCCGCCACCAGTTCGGCAACGGCGTCGCCGCCCGTCACCAGCGCGTCGACCAGTCCGGCCTCCGCCTGCTGGCCGAAAGCGTGTTCCTCGACGAGGCGAATGGCCTCGCGATCCCGCGGCGTCGCCGCGCGTATCGACATCATGCTCATGAGAATTTCATTCCTTTTTCGATCTTGGCCCCGCGCAGGAATTCCGACGCGGCAGCGGGCCTTCCGCCCGCCCGTTGAACTTCGACCAGTCTGATCGCGCCTGCCCCGCAGGCGACCGTCAGCCGGTCATCGAGAATTCCTCCCGACTCGCCCAAATCTTCCGAAAGCGACAGGCCTTCGGACAGCGTCGAGCGAAGCAGTTTCAGCCGCTCCGGGCGGCCGCCAATTCCTATCTCGGACCAGGCGCCGGGAAAGGGCGACAGGCCACGAATGGTATTGTGGACCTCGCTCGCCGAGCGAGTCCAGTCCACGCGCGTCTCGGATTTATCGATTTTCTTGGCATAGGTCACCCCTTCCACCGCCTGGGCGGCAAATGTCAGGGTTTTCCTTTCCAGCCGCGTCAGCGCTTCCACCATCAGGATTGCACCGACACTCATCAACCGATCATGCAGATCGCCGGCAGTCATATCGGGTTCGATGGCGCATTTTTCAACCATTCCGACCGGGCCGGTGTCCAGACCCTCTTCCATGCGCATCACCATCATGCCGCTTTCCAGGTCGCCGGCCATGATGGCGCGTTGGATGGGTGCGGCGCCACGCCAGCGCGGCAGCAGCGATGCATGGCCGTTGATGCAGCCAAGCCGGGTTGCCTCGAGAACCGCTTTCGGCAGCAGCAAACCATAGGCGACGACCACGGCGACATCGGCCTGCAAGGCACGGAAAGCCGCCTGCTCGGCCTCGCCCTTGAGCGAAGTCGGTGTCCGCGCCTCGATGCCCAGCCGTTCCGCCTCGCGCTGCACCGGTGACGGTGTCAGCTCCAGCCCCCGCCGTCCGGCGGCGCGCGGCGGCTGGGTGTACACGGCTGATATCTCATGTCCCGCTTCGGCAATCGCGCGCAGCGTCGGCACCGAAAACTCAGGCGTGCCCATGAAGATGACGCGAAGGGGCATTTCCCCTATCCCGCCAGTTTGCCCGGCGCCTTGTCCCTGGCGAGCTTCTTGAATTTCTTCACCACCATGTCGCGCTTCAGCTTCGAGATGTGGTCGATGAACAAGACGCCGTTGAGGTGGTCGATCTCGTGCTGCAGGCAGGTTGCCATCAGGCCCTCGGCCTCCATCTCCTGCAATTTGCCGTCGCGGTCGAGATACTTGACCCGCACGGAGGCCGGACGTTCGACCTCGGCGTAATAGTCCGGGATCGACAGGCAGCCTTCCTCGTAGACGGAGCGCGCGTCGGCGCTCTCCAGGATTTCCGGGTTGATGAAGACCTGCGGCGCCGGCGTCTCGTCTTCCTTGGCCAGATCGATCACCAGCATGCGCAGCGGCTCGCCGATCTGGATTGCCGCCAGGCCGATGCCAGGTGCGTCATACATCGTCGCCAGCATATCGTCGGCTAATTTGCGCAAGGGCGCATCGACGCGTTCCACCGGCTTGGAAACCTGGCGCAGGATGGGGTCGGGAAGGATGATGAGCGGCTTGATCGGCATGGCGTTCCACCTAAGACCTCCAGCGAAAAGCGTCAACCGGTGGGCTTAAGGCTCGTTCACGTTTTGATCTGTGCCAGACTGCCGAATCGGCTATGCTGTCCACATGAATGATCTGAGCACTATCCTTTCGGAGCCCGTCGCCCGGCTTGGCGCCACCACGATCACGCTCGGCCATGCGCTGGCCTTCGGCGCGTTGCTGTTTCTTGGCCTGTTCGTGGCGCTCGTCATCGCGCTGTGGCGGTCGGCCAAGGCGCGCGCCGTGGCGGCAGCCGAGGCCGCCGATCATGCCCGCGACGGCGAGGCGCGGATGGCCGGCATTTTGCAAAGCCAGGCCGAGATGCAGGGCCGCATGGGCGCCATCGCCGAAGTGTTTGGCGCGCGCCAGGCGGAGCTGACGCAGTCGATCGGCCAGCGCCTCGACGCCATGACCGGCCGCCTTGGCCAGACCATGACCGAGCAGACGAAATCCACGCATGAGAGCCTGGCCAAATTGCAGGAACGGCTGGCGATCATCGATGTCGCGCAAGGCAACATCCAGTCGCTCGCCGGCCAGGTGGTGCAGCTGCAGGCGATCCTCTCCAACAAGCAGACGCGCGGCGCCTTCGGCCAGTCGCGCATGGAAGCGATCGTCGCCGACGGCCTGCCGCACGGCGCCTATGAATTCCAGGCGACATTGTCGAACGGCAGCCGGCCCGACTGCCTGGTGAAAATGCCGAACGGCGCGCCGTCGCTTGCCATCGACGCCAAATTTCCGCTGGAAGCCTGGAACGCCATTCGAGCCGCCGACGGCGCCGACCTGCAGAAGGTCGCCTCGCAGGCCTTCCGCCGCGACATCGAGATCCATGTCCGCGATATCTCGGAAAAATACCTGATCCAGGGCGAGACACAGGACACCGCCTTCATGTTCGTGCCGTCGGAATCGGTGTTCGCCGAGATCCACGAGAATTTCGAAGCGATCGTGCACAAGGCGCACCGCGCCCGCGTCGTCATCGTCTCGCCGTCGCTGCTGATGCTGTCGATCCAGGTCATCCAGGCGATCCTCAAGGACGCCCGCATGCGCGAACAGGCGCACCTGATCCAGGGCGAGGTCATCCGGCTGATGGAGGACGTCGCGCGTGTCGACGAGCGGGTGCGCAAGCTGCAGGTGCATTTCGGCCAGTCGGCCAAGGACATTGACGACATCCTGGTTTCGACGTCGAAGGTCACCAAGCGCGGCCAGAAGATCGAGGCGCTGGAGTTCGGCGCGCAGCCCGACGGCGATGCCGCCGCGGACGCCGCGTCACGGGCTCCGGCGGCGAAGGTCGATACGGGCGCGCGTGTTGCCGATTCGAAGACCGGACAGCTCAGGCTGAGGGTTGTCGAAGGCGACGATTAAGCCGCGCTACTGCTCCTCAATAGTCGTCATGCCTTGAAATTCCGGAAGCCAATGCAGCGCCGAGCGATGCCATTTCTGCTGTGTCGGTATCAAGTCCTGGCGTTGCCGCGCGGTCCCCACGCGAATTCCATAGACCTTTGGACCATCTCCAACCGACGTGGCGTAAAGGTGCGAACCGCAGTCGGCGCAAAAGGCCTGAGCGCGCTTGGCGCCGCTCGCCACGATCTTGATGTAGATTTTCGGTGTACCCTTGGTGATGCGGTAGTTGTTTTCGGGCGCCGGGACCGTCACGCGAAAAGCCGTGCCGGTCAGTTGCTGGCAGTCCGTGCAGTGGCAGATGTTCGTCTTTTCCGGATCGACTTCCGCCTCGTAGGTGATGGCGCCACAATGGCAGCCGCCGTCGATTTTCATCCTGGCTCCTCCCGAAATCCGTCCTGCAATCTTTACCGTAGCGGCGTCGCCAGGCAATGGCTGGCGGCTAGTCCAGGGCCTCTCCGGATGCCGCCTCGACCACCTTGCGTCGCTTTTCCCAGGTCCCGGTGGTCTGCGGCTTGACGAAGAGCCGGGTGATCTCCGGCATCTCCTTTTTCAGCTTCGCCTCCAGGCGCTCCACACAGGCTTCGATCTCCGGCGCCGTCAGATGATCCTCGAACTCGATGCTCAGGCCGGCGACGATCTCTGTTGGCCCCATATGGACGGTCAGGACGCCGTTCGCCCGCTGCACAGCCGGATCCTGCTGGGCGATCGCCAGCATTTGTCTCTGCACCTCGAGCGATGCCGGCTCGCCGATCAGAAGGCCTTTGCTTTCGCGCGCCAGGAAGATCGCCGTCGCGCCAAGGATCAGTCCAATGCCGATCGAGGCGGCGCCGTCGAGTTCCGGCATTTCCAGCAGTTCCGCCGCCAGGATGCCGGCGAAAGCGACGATCAGGCCGAGAAGGGCCGCACTATCCTCGAACAGCACGGTGTAGACGCTCGGATCCTTGCTCGATTGCACGGCCTGCAGCCAGCCCTCCTTGCCCTTCTGCTTGCGAAACTCCTGCAGCGCCACCCACCACGAACTGCCTTCGAACAGGAAGGAAAGACCCAGGACGATGTAGGTCACCTCAGCGTTGACGACCGGCTCCGGCGCCATGATATGGACCACGCCTTCGTAGAACGACACGCCCGCGCCCAGCGCGAAGACGAGGAGTGCGACGATGAAGCTCCAGAAATACAGCTCGCGGGCGTGCCCGAGCGGATGCGAGCTGTCGGCCGGGCGGGCGGCGCGGTGCATGCCGTAGAGCAGAAGGCCGCCATTGCCGGTATCGACCAGCGAGTGCACGCCTTCCGACAGCATTGCCGAGCTGCCGGTGAAGAAGGCGGCGCCGAACTTGGTCAGCGCGATGGCGAGATTGCCAGCGAGTGCGGCGTAGATGACTTTCTTTGAGCCGCCGTGCCCGGCCATCGTATAGTCCCCGTTCCAGGCACCCAGTCTAACGGCAAGACCGCCGAAGCTCTACAGGCAACGCGCGAGTAGCCCGATCGTTCAAGACGGCGGTTGCCAAAGAGGTCGCTGGCCAAAGACCGGCGGCAGGAGCCGGCGATTATTCGACGATCTCTTCAGTCCACACCTTGAAGCCGGCGAGCGTGCCCGGCCCGAAAATATGGGTCAACGGCACGTCGGCGGCGTCGCGGCCGGAGGCGATCAGGACGCGGCCGATGCGCGGCGCATTGTTGCGCGGGTCGAAGACATGCCAGCGGCCGCCGAGATAGACTTCCATCCAGGCGCAGAAATCCATGCTCGCCCACGGCTTCGGCATGCCGATGTCGCTGATGTAGCCGGTGCAGTACCGCGTCGGTATGTTGAGTGCCCGGCAGAAGGTGACGGCGAGATGCGCGTAGTCGCGGCACACGCCACTCTGTTCCCGATAGGCTTCCGCAGCGGTGCGCGTTGGCCGCGCATTGCCGTAGTTGAAGACGATATGGTTGTGGACGAAGTCGCAGACCGCCTGCACGCGTGGAATACCAAGCGGCGTGTTGCCGAACAGCCGCCACGCCTCACCAGCCAGAAGGTCGCTCTCGCAAAAACGGCTGGGCAGCAGGAACAGCAGCGTGTCCGCCGGCAGGTCGCGCACTTCGTGCTGCCAGGCCATCAGGTCGCCCATCTCGAAGGTGCCGGGATCGCGGATCACTGAGTCGGTGCCGAAGGTGAAACGCCCGGGCGGCGCGACGAACCGGTTGCACCAGTTGCCGAAGCTGTCACGATAGCTTTCGATCGGCACTGGCGGGTTGGAGATCAGGAAATCCGGCCGCTCAAGATCGGAGGCACGCGAATAGTGGACATTCAGCATCGCGATGAGCGGCGTTTCCTGAGGAAAGTCGAAGCTCATCTCGCAGCCGATGTGGATTCGCATTGTCGTCCTGACGGCCTGCCTGACGATCACCCGGCGAAGGCACGGGTTGATGCTGCAGTGCGAAGACAACCATGGCACGGACCGCCACGGTTTACGAGCAAATTAGAAACCGGTTGAAAGCGATCCGCTGACGGCCGCAGCGGCCGCTAACCCCTTGCGGTCGGGCGGTTCTCTTGTTTCACTTCGCTTCCCACATCAGGAGGAACGAATCATGGCTAAAGGTGCGATGAAGGCAGGCAAGGAAGCCCGCAAGCCGAAGAAGGATGCCAAGAAGCCAGCCCCGGCTCCGGCCCTGAAGGCCCCCCCGGTCAAGGCGATGAAGCTCAAGGACAAGTAAGTCCGGCCCATCCGCTTCGGAATAAGATTACGACCGGCGACACTGTTGCCGGTCGCTGTTGATCGAGCGCCCGAAATTTCTATATTGGCGTGGCGGGGACGACCTCGCGCTTCCCCAAAAATCCGGACGGGACGACCCGCCATTGTTTGACTGAGCGTCGGACTGCGAAAATCCTTTTTCGGTCCGATGCTCTGATGGAGCGTTGTCGATGTCGTGGATTCTTCTCTTTTTTGCCGGTCTGTTCGAGATCGGCTGGGCAATCGGCCTCAAATACACCGACGGCTTCTCGAAACTGGTGCCGACCGTACTGACCGTTGCCTCTATGGTCGTCAGCCTCACTCTGCTCGGCCTGGCGCTGAAGGCGCTGCCGGTCGGTACCGCCTATGCGGTGTGGACCGGCATCGGCACCGTCGGTACGGCACTGCTCGGCATCTGGCTGCTCGGCGAGCCAGCCACCGCGATCAGGCTGGCCTGCATCGCGCTCATCGTGTGCGGCATCATGGGGCTGAAGTTCGCCGCCTGAGCATAGCGGCGGACAAACACCTTCAGGGCCGCTGTGAGGCGACCCTGATTCTCGAAGCAGATTGCTTCGTAGCCTGGAGGCTAGCGGGCGGAGAAGCCTGGAGGCGTCCTGCCGGTACGCTGCTTGCGCGCCGCATAACGCGCGTCGCGCTTGGCCTTGCGTTCGGCTTCGTCCGCCAGAAAACGGGCGATGCGCTCGTTCTCTTCGGACTCCCGAATCTTGGCCTCAGCCTGTGCAGCTTCCTCCGCGGCGATACGTGCCGCCTCGGCTGCTGCCTCGCGCTCGGCCTTCTCGACCGCTTCGCGTGCCAGCTTTTCCTGCTTCAGCCGGGCCTTCTCGGCCTCGCGGATTTCGCGGGCCTCGAGGATCGCCTTGCGTTCGGCTTGCCGCGCCAGCACTGCGGGATCATCCGCCGCCGGCTTTGCCTTGAAGCGCTCGAGGAGCGCCTTCTTTGCCTCGTTTGCGGCGTTGCGCCGCTCGAAAACGTCTTTTTCCCTGTAGATAGCCAAGTCCACTTCCCTGAAGTCAATTCGCGACGCTTACATACGCGCGAATACCGAGAGTTCAAGCGCCAAAACGGCATGGCAGCCATGAAATTGTTGGCTGTGGCAGCCGGGAGACGCCTTTTCGGCCGAAACCGACATGCACTGTTCACCGTCCGCCCCTCTGGCGAGGCGGCTGGCGGATGGCTACGTCTAGCCGGAAAACCCAACACCAGGATGACATCAAATGGAACTCGGTCTATACACCTTCGCCGACGTCAGCCCACAGCCGGGTCCTGGCGCCATCGACCCGCATGAGCGGCTGCGCAACCTGATCGAGGAGGTCGAACTGGCCGACCAGGTCGGCCTCGACGTCTTCGGCCTCGGCGAGCACCACCGGCCCGATTATGCCGCCTCGGCACCGGTCGTGGCCCTGGCCGCGGCCGCCGAGCGTTCGAAGCGCATCAAGCTGACCAGCGCGGTCACCGTTCTGTCCTCCGATGACCCGGTACGCGTCTTCCAGCAATTTGCCACGCTTGATCTCCTTTCTGGCGGCCGTGCCGAGATCATGGCCGGGCGCGGCTCGTTCATCGAATCCTTCCCGCTGTTCGGCTACAACCTCGAGGACTATGACGAGCTGTTCGCCGAAAAGCTCGACCTGCTGCTTGCCATCCGCGATAGCGTGAAGGTCACCTGGTCCGGCAATCTGCGCGCGCCGATCAACGATCGCGGCGTTTATCCCCGGCCCTTCCAGGACAGGCTGCCAGTCTGGATCGCCATAGGTGGGACGCCGCAATCCGCCGCCCGCGCCGGCGCGCTCGGCCTGCCGCTGGCGCTCGCCATCATCGGCGGCGAGCCGGCACGGTTCGCGCCGCTGTTCGACATCTACCGCGAGGCAGCCAAGCGCGCCGGCAGCGATCCGGCGGGCCTCGCCACCAGCATCAACGTGCACGGCTTCATCGCCGAGACGACCGAGCAGGCGGCCGACGACTTCTACGGCCCGCAGGCGGAAGTGATGAACCGTATCGGCCGCGAGCGCGGCTGGGGGCCGACATCGCGGGCGCATTTCGACCAGTCGCGTGGTCCGAACGGTGCCTTGTTCGTCGGCAGTCCCGAGCAGGTGGCCGAGAAGATCGTCGCCCAGCACAAGATCTTCGGCAATGATCGCTTCCTGCTGCAGATGGCGATCGGCACCATGCCGCATGCCAAGATCATGAAGGCGATCGAGCTCTACGGCACCAGGGTGGCGCCGATCGTGCGCAAGGAAACGGCCAAGGCCGCACCGGCACTGGCAGCGCCCGTCGCCTGAGCCAACGGCAAGGCCTACGGGCGCGGGCCTTGCCGGCTAACGGAACCTTGAAGCCACGCCAGCGTTTTCGGTCGACGGATTGCACCAATTGCGGTGCGCCGTTGAGGGACCGTGATGAGAGCCGACCCCGCCGCTTTGGGCGCAGGCGCTGCCGAGATCGAAGACGCGCGCGTGGCGGCTCGCGCCGACACGCACCTGATGCGTTCACTGCTCATCGGCATCTTCCTGTTCATGGCCGTCTACGCGCTCTACTTTGGCCGCGCCTTCTTCATGCCGGTCATCCTGGCTTTCCTGCTGGCTCTGACGCTGACGCCCATCGTTCGGCTCCTGCGCAAGCACGGCATCCCCGAAGTGATTTCAGCGACCCTTCTCGTGCTGTTGTCGATCTGCATCTTTGCCAGCGCCGGCTACCTGCTCAGCGGCCCGATCATCGACCTCATCAACAACACCTCGTCGATCGGCCAGCAGCTCACCGAACGGCTGGCGCAATTGCGGCGGCCGTTCGAGAGGATCATGCAGATATCGCATCAGGTCGAACAGCTGACCCAGACGTCGCAGGAGTCGGGCATCCAGAAGGTGGCAGTGGCGCAGTCCGGCATGATGTCGGCGGCGGCCAGCAACATCCTGTCGGCGGGAACAAGCCTCACCATCATCTTCGTTTTGTCGCTGTTCCTGCTCGCGTCCGGCACGATGTTCTATGAAAAGATCATCCAGTCCTTCGCCCGTCTCAGCGAAAAGAAGCGGGCGCTGCGCGTCGTCTATGACGTGGAACGCGAAATCTCGCACTACCTGCTCACCGTCACCATCATCAATGCCGGTCTCGGCGCCGTCATCGGCCTTGGCCTGTGGGCACTCGGCATGCCCAATCCGCTGGTCTGGGGCGTCGCTGCCGCCCTGCTCAATTTCCTGCCCTATGTCGGCGCACTGATGACCATCGTGCTTGTCGCGGTGATGGCGCTGATCAGCTTCGACACGATCTCCTACGCGCTCTTGGCGCCGGCTTTCGTGCTGTTGTGCGACATCGTCGAAGGCCAGTTCGTCACACCGATGGTGGTTGGCCGGCGGCTCGAGATCAACGCCGTGGCGATCTTCATCGCCATCGCCTTCTGGTCATGGCTGTGGGGCTTCGTCGGTGCCCTGATGGCGGTGCCGCTGCTGGTCGTCATCAAGGTGTTCTGCGATCATTTCGACGGGCTCAGCCACGTCGGCAATTTTCTCGCCGCGCAGCAGACGACCGTCGTCGAGGTGGACGACATCGACGCCGTCAAAGGCTGATCAATATTTTTGAATTTGCGGCGTCGCCGGGCGCTTCCTACATGCGGTCCTGACACAGGATACCGTTCATGACCGACCTTTCCGTTCTCGACCTGTCGCCGATCATCGAAGGCAGCGATGCCTCGCAGTCGCTGGCCAACTCGCTTGATCTTGCCCGCCATGCCGAGCGGCTGGGCTACAAACGCTACTGGCTGGCCGAGCATCACAACATGCCGGGCATTGCCAGTGCGGCAACCGCTGTCGTCATCGCCCATGTCGCCGGTGGCACCAAGACCATTCGTGTCGGTGCCGGCGGCATCATGCTGCCGAACCATGCGCCGCTGGTCATTGCCGAGCAGTTCGGCACGCTGGCCGCCTTGCATCCGGGCCGCATCGATCTCGGCATCGGCCGCGCGCCCGGCACCGACATGGGCACCGCGCGGGCGCTGCGCCGTAATCTTGAAGCTGGCGTCGACAATTTCCCGCAGGATGTCGTCGAGCTGATGGGCTATTTCCAGCCGGCCGAGGAAGGCCAGCGCATCCGCGCCGTGCCCGGCGAAGGCCAGAACGTGCCGGTCTGGATCCTCGGCTCCAGCCTCTACGGCGCGCAGCTCGCCGCCATGCTCGGCCTGCCCTACGCCTTCGCCTCGCATTTCGCGCCGGCGGAGCTGGATCACGCGCTGGACGTCTACCGCTCGCGCTTCCAGCCGTCGGAGCAGCTCGACAAGCCGCATGTCATGCTCGGCCTCAACGTCTTTGCCGCGCCCACCGATGCGGAGGCTAGGCTGCTGTTCACCTCGTTGCAGCAGGCTTTCGTCAATCTGCGCACCGGCCGAGCCGGCCGGCTGCCGCCGCCTGTCGAGAACTATGACCGCGATCTCGATCCGATGGCAAAGACCATGCTCGACCAGGCATTGTCCTGCGCCGTCGTCGGCTCCCCGGAAACGGTCCGGCAAGGCATCGATGCCTTCGTGCGCCGCACCGGTGCCGACGAGCTGATGGTCACCGCGCAGATATCAGATCATGCGGCGCGGGTGCGGTCGTTCGAGATCCTGGCCGAGGCCCATAAATCGCTGTCGCAAGCGGCCTGACAGTCCTGATGCGAGATACTCTTGGCTTGGAAGGTGTGGTCCGCCTCTGCTAAGGCAGGGCACCCTTCCGCAATTGAGCGCCCCCGTGAACAATGACCATGACGCCCGCATGCAATTTGCCATCGATCTGGCGCGTCGGGCAGGCGAGCTCGGCCTGAAATATTTTCGCGATCTGGAAAACCTGACCATCGAGAGCAAGGGTCATCAGGACCTGGTCTCGGATGGTGACCGCGAGGTTGAGCTGTTCATCAGGGCGGCAATCGCCGCTGCTTATCCGCAAGACGGCATCGTCGGCGAGGAACATGCCTCGGTTGCCGGGCAGACAGGCTGTGTCTGGGTCATTGATCCCATCGACGGAACCGCCAACTTCGTGCGCGGCATTCCGGCTTGGTGCGTGGTGATCGCCTGCGCCAGGGACGGGGAGGCCGTGGTTGGCGTCATCCATGAGCCGTCGACCGGCGAGACGTTCCACGGCAGGCTCGGCGGCGGCGCCTTCGTCAACGGCCGGCCGATCAGGACCAGTGCGGCCACCAGCATCGAGGAAGGATCTGTCGGGACCGGATTTTCGAACCGCGCCGACACCGAAAATGTCGCCGTGCTGATCCGCCTGATCCTGGCCGACGGCGGCGTCTTCTTCCGCAATGCATCCGGCGCGCTGATGCTCGCCTATGTCGCTGCCGGCCGGCTGCTTGGTTACGTCGAAGAGCACATGAACGCCTGGGATTGCCTGGCCGGCATGCTTCTGGTCGAGGAAGCCGGCGGTACGGTCGTGAAACCCGATCCGAAGACGGTGCTGCAGGGCGGAACCCTGGTCATCACCGGCGGCAAGGGGGTCTTCCCGACACTGCACGCGCTTTGTTTGGAAGCGTTCAAGCTCTAGGATATGACAGGGTCAGGCGCTCACGCTCTGCGCCATCGCTCCGAGCGGGCGGCATGAATTGCGGATCATCAGCCTACCCTTGAGCACCAGCTTGCGCGGTGGCGCGTCCCTGTTGCCGGCGAGACGGTCGAGAAGCAGATTGGCCGCCTGTTCGCCGATCGCCTGCACCGGCTGGGCCACCGTGGTCAGCTGCGGCTGGAACACGTCGGACCATGGAAAATCGTCGAAGCAGGCGACCGAAATGTCTTCCGGGCAGGTAAGACCGATGTCGCGGATCGCCTTCATGGTGCCGATCACCATCGGGTTGTTGGCAGAAAAAATCGCGCTTGGCCGATCATGCGAGGAAAGCATCTGCATGGTGGCGTTATAGCCGTCTATCTCGTGGAAATTTCCGAAGCGGACCAGCTCCTCCGCGATCGGCAGGCCGGCGGCGTGAAGCGCCTCGCGATATCCTGCCATGCGATCATGCATCGGCGAAATGTCCGATGTGCCGGTGATGTAGCCGATGCGCCGATGGCCGAGATTGATCAGATAGGTGATGGCGTCGAACACCGCGCGCTGGTTGTCGAGCACCACGGTGTCGGTGTCGACGCCCTCGCACATGCGGTCGAGCAGCACGACCGGCACATTGGCGTCGTCGACGATCCGCTTGAGGATCGCGCCGTCGCCGACTCGCGCCACGATCAGCCCGTCGACCATGCGGTCGAGCAGCAGCCGGATCTGGTCGTCCTGGGTGTTCAAATCCTCGTCCGTGCAGCACAGCATGACGGCATAGCCGGCCCGGTCGAAGGCCTGCTGGATAACCGAGACGACATCGGTGAAGAACGGGTTGGTGATGTGCGGCACGGTCAACCCGATGGTGCGGGTCGTGCCCATCTTCAGGCTGCGGGCGATCGCATTGCGCTTGTAGCCGATATCGCGGATCGCCTGTTCGATGCGCTGGCTGAGTTCCGGGCTGACCGTCGCCGTGCCGTTGATCAACGCCGACACGGTGGCGACCGAGACACGCGCTGCCTCAGCCACATGAAGCATGGTGGGTGCGGTTGATTTGCGCTGTTTTTTTCGCCCTGACGCTGTCATTTTCGAAACGTTTCGTCACCCCTTGCTGCCAATACCTACGGAATACCGTATTTTTTAGCAAGAATCGAAATGCATCAAACTTCCGTCACTGGATATCGGCTTGACACGATCGAAACGTTTAGATTAGCGTTTGCGGGAAGTTGACGACGACGGAAGGGAGGCCGCCATTGTCATGGAACACGCGAGTTCCCTTTCCCCGGAGCACGGTGCGGCGGATCGGTCAGACACCGTTCTGAGCGCTGAGCGCATCTCCAAGAGCTTCGGCGGCATCGCTGCCCTGGTCGATGTCGGCTTCGAGCTGAGACGCGGCGAGGTTCATGCCTTGATGGGTGAGAACGGCGCCGGCAAGTCGACGCTTATGAAGATCCTCTCCGGCGTCTACACCGGCTATGAAGGCACGGTCAGCGTCGATGGCCGTCCCGTCAGCTTCGCCGGCGTGCGTGACGCCGAGGATGCCGGCATCGCCATCATCCACCAGGAGCTCAACCTGGTGCCCGAACTCAGCGTCGCCGACAACATCTTCCTCGGCCGCGAGAAGCTGATCGCCGGGCTGATCGTCGACCGCAAGGCGAGCAGCCGCGCGGCGGGCGCCTTGTTGCAGCGGCTCGGCATCGAACTCGATCCGCAAGCCCGCGTCGGCGCCCTGCGTGTCGGCGAGCAGCAACTGGTCGAGATCGCCAAGGCCTTGTCGATGTCGGCACGCATCCTGATCATGGACGAGCCGACCTCGGCGCTGTCGCCGGCCGAATGCCAGCGGCTGTTCCGCATCATCCGCCAGCTTGCCGAGAGCGGTGTCGCCATCGTCTACATCTCGCACCGCATCGACGAGGTGATGCATCTGGCCAGCCGCGTCACCGTGTTTCGCGACGGACGCCATGTGCTGACCAAGCCGATGGCCAGGCTCGACGAAGATGCGATCATTTCCGCGATGGTCGGACGAAACCTGCTCGCTTCCTCCCAGGAAGAGCGCCACTCCGGCGGCAAGATCGTGCTTTCGGTCGAAAACCTGTCGCTGTCGAAGCCCGATGCCCATGGCTGGCGCACGGTGATCGACGGCGTCGGCTTCGATCTTGCCGCCGGAGAAATCCTTGGCATTGGCGGGCTGCTGGGTTCGGGCCGTACCGAGATCCTGGAAGCGATCTTCGGCTCGAGCGATGGTCGTACCGGTGGCGAAATCCAGGTCGATGGCCAACCCGTGGATATCCGTTCGCCCCGCGATGCAAGGCGGCTGGGCATCGCACTGGTCACCGAGGACCGCAAGACGCAAGGCCTGCATCTGCAGGCATCGATCACGGACAATGTCGCGCTGCCGCTGGTCGGATCGCTGGCGCGCTTCGGCATCCGCTCTCTGGCCGGCGAACAGGGGCTGGCGCGGCAGGCGGTCAAGGCGCTCGGCATCCGCTGCCAGGGCATCGACCAGCCCGCCGGCACGCTGTCGGGCGGCAACCAGCAGAAAGTCGTCATCGGCAAGTGGCTGGCGACCAGGCCAAGAGTGCTGTTGCTGGACGAGCCGACGCGTGGCATCGATGTCGGCGCCAAGCGTGAGATCTACGACCTGATCTTCAAGCTGGCGCGCGACGGTCTCGCCATCGCCGTCATCAGCTCCGAACTGCCGGAGCTTCTGCATCTCTCCGACCGCATCCTGGTGATGGCCGATGGCCGCCAGACAGGCATTCTTTCCCGCGATGCGGCCAGCGAGGAGGCCATCATGCGCCTCGCCGCCCCGCGCCGGACCATATCGAGACCAGCCGCATGACCGCCCTGAAACTCCTATCCCGGACCAAGCTTTATTGGGGTCTGATCGCCATCTTCCTGATCGGCGTGCTGGGCTCGCCGATGAGTTCGAAGGGCAACAACATCTTCCTCTCCTACGGCAATCTGCTCGACGTGCTGCGCCAGGTGTCGACCACCGGCCTGATCGCCACCGGCATGACGGCGGTGATCATCACCGGCGGCATCGACCTTTCCGTCGGCTCGCTGATGGCCATCTGCTCGGTGGTCTGCGCCATGCTGCTGACGGTTCCTGGCGTGACGCCGGGCGTCGTGCTGGGCGTGCCGACCGTCGCACTGGTGGCCCTTTGCCTCGGCTTCGTCGTCACCCGCTTCATCTTCCAGAACCTCGCAAAATCCCGTGCCGGCGTCGACCTCGCCCGCGACATCAGGCTTGACGGTATTCGCGGTCTGGTCACGCCCGCCGTCGTCGGCGTGGTCCTGTGCTGCCTGTCCCTGTGGTACCTGCTGCCGCAGATCGAGCCCAAATTCGGCGTTCTCGGCGTGCTGCTGGTCGCGCCGTGCGTGGGATTGCTGTTCGGCGCGCTCAACGGCTTCATCATCGTTGCCGGGCGGTTGCAGCCCTTCATCGTCACACTGGCGATGATGGTGACGGCGCTCGGCATCGCCCGCCTCACCGCCGGCCAGAACAATGCGGTGCTGCCGGTCTATACCGGCTCGAACGCCACCGCCGATTTCGAGATCCTGCGCTCGCTGGTGTTCGGCGTCATCCCGATGCCGGGGCTGTTCTTCCTCGGCGCCATCCTGATCTACGGCGCGGTGCTGCGCTTCACGCCGTTCGGCCGCTATGTCTACGCCATCGGCGGCAATGAGGAAGCGGCGCGGCTCTCGGGTATCGCCGCCGGCCGCGTCAAGATCGCCACCTATGCCATCTCCGGGCTGCTCGCCGGCATCGCCGCCGTGCTCTATGTCGCGCAATACCGGCAAGGCAAGCCGGATGCGGGCGCGGGGCTGGAGCTCGACGCCATCGCCGCCGTCGTCATCGGCGGCACCAGCCTGATGGGCGGGCGCGGCAGCCTTATCGGCACGTTCTGCGGCGTGCTGATCTTCGGGCTGCTCTCCAACATCCTGCAGCTCCACAACATCAATTCGAACCTTCAGCTGGTGCTGAAGGGGATGATCATCATCGGCACCGTGCTCGTGCAGGAGCGCAATGCCGGTGATCTCCTGGCCTATCTGCGCCTGCCCGGCGGGCAAGCGGCGCACAAGGAAACGACCGCGGCAAAGCGGCCGTCGCAAGAGACACCGTCTCTCAATCTCGGAGGAAACAAAAATGAAACGACGTGACATGCTGAAGCTTGCCGCCATGACCGCGGCACTGCTGACCACCACCGCGCTCATGACCACCGGCAATGCCTTCGCCCAGGACAAGAAGTGGAAGATCGGCTTCTCGCAGGTGACGACTATCGAGCCCTGGCGCGCGCAGTTCAACAAGGACATCCTGGCCGAAGCCGCCAAGCATCCCGAGGTCGAGCTGATCATCACCGACGGTGAGGACAAGACCGAAAAGCAGGTCGCCGATGTCGAGAACCTGATCCGTCAGGAGGTCGACGCACTGCTGGTGTCACCGAAGGAATCCGCCGGCCTGACCGGCGTCGTGCAGCAGGCGATCGACGCCAAGATCCCGGTCTTTGTGCTCGACCGCAATGTCGACACCAAGGACTACACGCAGTTCGTCGGCGGCGACAACGCGCTGATCGGCCGCGCCGCCGGCGAATATGCCGTCGAGCTGCTTGGCGGCAAGGGCAAGGCTTCAGGCAACGTCGTCGAGATCTGGGGCGGCATGGGCACCCAGCCGGCGCATGACCGCCATGACGGCTTCCACGAGTTCACCGACAAGGAACCGGGCATCAAATATCTGCTCGACCAGCAGTCGGGCGACTGGAAGCAGGACCAGGCCTATAATCTGATGGCCAACGCGCTGAAGAGCAACGAGAAGATCGATCTCGTCTACGGCCACAACGACCCGATGGCCTATGGCGCCTATCTCGCCGCCAAGGATGTCGGTCGCGAGAAGGACATCAAGTTCATCGGCATCGACGGTCTGCCCAACGAAGGCGTGCAGATGGTCAACAAGGGCGAGCTGACGGCGACCTTCACCTATGTCACCCCGGGCGCCGAAGGCTTGCGGCAGGCGATCAAGTTCCTCAACGGCGAGAAGGTCGAAAAGACCATCACTCTGCCGACCGAGAAGATCACCAAAGAAAACGCCGCCCAGGTGCTGAAAGACAACGGCCTCTGAGTTTTCGCCGGGGATAAGTGCCGGCCCAAGGTCCAGGTTCTTCGTCCCAGGGACAGCTTGGCACCTCACCTCTCCTCTCCCCCGTCGATCGGGGGAGAGGTGTCGAGCGCAGCTCGACGGAGTGGGGGTCGACCCTTGGCGCGGTGCAGGAAGATTCTTGCGCAGTGGTCCCTTTTCAATATTCGTTGGCGGCGGTTGCCAGGTGGTTCCCCCACTCCGTCGCTGCTTCGCAGCGCCACCTCTCCCTCCTCCGGAGGGAGAGGAAAGAACCACGCCGTCGCCCTTACGCCAGCTTCGCCAGCAATTTCATGAAGGTGGCGATCTCCTTGGCCGAGAGCGGCGCCAGCGTTTCCTGCGTGATCTCGCGCGCCAGCGGGATCAGGCGCTCGATCGCATCGCGGCCTGCCGCGGTCAGATTGACCAGCAGCCGCCTTTTGTCGACCTCGTGCCTGGAAAGCTCGACCAGGCCGCGCGCCTTCAGCCGGTCGATGACGCCTTTCACCGTCGCCGCATCCATGGCGATCAGCGTGCCGAGCTGGTTCTGCGAGGTCTCGCCGACATCGCGCAGCTTGGCGAGTGCGGCGAATTGCGGCGGCGTCAGATCGCCGATATGCGCGGCAAAGATCGAGACATGACGCTGGTGCGCCTTGCGCAGGATGAAGCCGACCTGCTCCTGCAAGAGGTAGTCCTGATCGTCCGGCGTCTCGACCTCGACCAGCTTGAGCAGATTGTCCTCGGCGCTCACCGCAGCCCGTCCCAGGCCTTGATATCCCCAGCAGCCAGCCCGCCCATGCGGTCGTGCACGCGTGGGCCACAGGTCATGGCGAGGCAGAACAGGATCTCGTCGGGGCGCGGCCCGTCACTGATGCCGACTTCCATGGCGTCGAAATGGCTGCGCACATAGGCGGCGTTGATATGGCCGAGCGGCACGTCGAGTTTTGAACCGAAAGCGCCGACCTTCTTCGCCGACGGCACGATCGCCTTGGCGTCGCCGAGCCGTTCGCGCATGGCGTAGCCACCAGGCACATGCCAGAGCGCACCGTGCTCGAGTTCGCCCGCCGTGCCGACAATGGCGCCCTTGCCATAGCCGTCGATCTGCTTGACGTCGCCGCCGAGTGCCGCGATCAGTCGATCGGCGAGCAGCAGGCCGAGCGGCTTCAGATCGTCCATGGCGCTCTGCAAGTCCTCGACATAGCGCCCGGCGAACGGGTTTTTCACCAGCCCCATGGCGGCCGCGCGGCGGCGCGGTACTTTTGCGATCGGCCCGCCCTCGTGAAAAATCTCTTCGGTCAGCACCGCGATCTTGCGGATCGGAAACTCAGGCATGGGCAACTTCCTCCCTCGAACTTTTGTTGGGCGCGGCAAGTGCGACCGAGCCACTGATGCGGGCCTCACCGCCAAGAAACAGCGCCGATCCGGCAATCAGGCCGCGCCGGCGAAAATCTTCGGCGACGGCAAGGCCATTGTCCAGCGCCCGCGCCACCTCGCCAGGCGCAAGCGTGCCGACGCCTTGTGTCACCAGCCGCGCGCCAAGATCGCTGTCTGGCGACAGTTCCTGTGCGGAAATGCGCCTGATGGCGGGATTGCCGGGCAGGTCAACCGCGTTGGCAATGAGCGTCGCCGCCGCATCGGCCTCGGCGCCAGTCCGCGCGAGCACGGTGACGGCGTCGGCAATGCCAAGCGAGAAGGAGCGGCCGCGCCAACCGCTGGTGGCAACGCCGCGAACGCCATCTTCTGCGCGGATCGTGATCCGATCCGCCAAATGGTTGCCGGTGCCGGCGATCGCCAAGCCCATCGACTGGCCCTTGCCGATATGGATTGCGCAGTCACCGCCATTGTTGACATAGGCGCGATCGAGCTTGCGACCGGCAAGCAACGCGGCGAGCATTTCGTCGGCTACCGATCCCGCGACGGCGGCCATCGGTGTTATGAAACATTCCGCCAGGGGCATGACGGCTGCTTCCATGCGGCGCGCCGTCGGGCCGGCGAAGGTGCGAGGCGCCAGGAAAAACGCCGGGAGCCGCAATTCGGGGAGCTCCTCGACCAACTCGATCAGGATCGTCTGAAAGCGCGCGACGGCTTGAGTGTAGGCAGCACGACACTCATCCGCGTCGCCAAAGGCCTCGACGATCAGGTCGATCGGCCCGTGGTTGAGATGCAGCCGCTTGCCGTCCTGCAGCCAATGCGTTTGCGGGCCGTCCATCATCCGGTCTCATCAGACGCAGCGCGGCGCAGTTGCGCCAGTGGTGGCCATGGATTGCTGGCTGCGGCACCGGTGCCGCGGCGCGGATTGAAATATTCGCCACCCTTGGCAACGATATCCTCGACGCTGCGAATCTCTGCCTCGTAGCCCCCGAGCCTGATATAGTCGTCGCGGCGGAGCGTGAATTCGATCGGCGCCACCAGTGCGGGGGTCGGCACATAGCCGAAGGCGCCCTCCGGCACCCTGGTGACATCGACCATCAGCGTGATGCCGCCGCCCGGCCAGACATAGACCGGCGCGCCGCCGACCGTGACATAGGTGGTCAGGCCCTGCACCGATCGCGTGAGGTTGACCGGGTTTTCGGTGACGCCGGCGCGCAGTGAACCGCCGGCACCGCCGATGAACAGCACGGTGCAGAGCGCCGGCTCGCAATTGTCCTCGATCAGCCCGACCGACTTTTGCAGCCGCTCGGGAAACGGTTTTTGGACCGGCTTCAACTCGTCGTCGAGCTCGTAATAGGCGAACTGCTCGCCGGTGGTCGAAACCATCAGCAACGACAGGCCCGGCCGCGCGCCCTTCTTGGCGTTCCATTCGCCGAGGATCGACAGCGGGTCGGAAATGCTGGTGCCGCCCCAGCCCAGCCCGGGTTCGGAGACCTTGAAATAGCGGCCCGGCGTTGAACGGCGGCCGATGATTTTTATCCCGGTATCCTGCCAGCCCAGCACCTTGCCGGCCTGATGCTCGGAAACGACGCCGGTGATGTGGTCGTCGACCACCACCACCTCGTCGACCAGACCACGCCATTGCGTGGCGAACATGCCGATGGTGGCCGAGCCGCAGCCGACACGCATGCGGTGTTCCTGCTTGCCGTCGATGACTGGCGGTTTGCCGGCTTCGACTGTTATGGTGGCGCCGCCGTCGATGGCCAGTTCCACCGGTTTGCGGTTGCACAGATTGAGCAGCGCGTCGCAGGTCGCGCGACCCTCGGCCTTGGAGCCGCCGGTCAGATGATGCACACCGCCCAGCGACAGCATTTGCGAGCCATATTCGCCCGTCGTGACATGGCCGATCGCCTCGCCTTGCGATCGCACAATAGCCGTCTCGGGTCCGATATGCCGGTCGGTGTCGATCTTCACCTTGACGCCGCAGTAGGAGAAAATGCCCTCGGTGACGACGGTGACGAGATCGACGCCCTCGACCTCCTGGCTGACGATGAAAGGGGCCGGCTTGTAGTCGGGGTAGGTGGTGCCGGCACCGATGGCGGTGACGAAGCGGCGGCCGGTGTTGACCAATTCGCCGTCCCATGCCTCGCCCTCGGCAACGAAGGGCACGATTGCCGCGCCGGTCTCCGCCGCATGGTCGAGGATGGTCAGCGGGTCCATCCGCACGATCCTGCCGCCGACATTGCCGTAGCGGTCGCAGGCGCCGGTGCGTCCATCGGCGATGTAGCACATGACCGGACAGGCATCGCAGCGGATCTTCTCCGCCACCAGTTTCTCGCCGGGATCATGCGTTTCGAAGCGTTCGGCAAGCTCGCTCATCGGCGTGCCTCCTTTTCGCGAATGCCATCTTTTTCACGGATGCCAGCGCGGATACGCGTCGGCGTCGCCGGGACCTTGGTGACCAGAACACCGGTGGCGTGGCGGATGGCATTGAGAATAGCCGGTGCCGTCGGGATCAGCACATGCTCGCCCAGCCCCTTGGCGCCGAAGGGTCCTTCCGGATCCGGAACTTCTATCAGAATGGTCTCGATCGGCGGCACGTCACCGATGGTCGGGATGAGATAGTCGTGCAGATTCTCGGTGCGGCCGGGGATGTACTCCTCCATCAGCGCCATGCCGATGCCTTGCGCGATGCCGCCTTCGATCTGGCCTTCGACCAGCAGCGGGTTGATCGCCTTGCCGACATCGTGCGCGGCGGTGATCTTGATCAGCTTGACCGTGCCGAGCTTGAGGTCGACCTCCAGTTCGGCGATCTGCGCGCCAAAGCCGTAGACGGCGTAGGGTTTGCCCTGGCCCTTGGCATCGAGCGGCAGCGTCGGCGGGTCGTAGGTCTCCTCTGCGCGGAAGACGAAGCCATCGGCATCCACGTCCAATGTGGCGAGGTCGATGCGGCGGGTGGCTTCGCCCTCGCGGATGACGATCGCCTGGCCGTCGAGTTGCAGGGCTGCGTTTCCGGAAACATTGGCAAAGCGCAGGATCTTTTCGCGCAAGGCGCGGCCGGCCTTTTCGGCCGCCTTGCCCGTGACGAAGGTCTGGCGCGAGGCCGATGTCTTGCCGGCGTCGGGAGTGATTGATGTATCGGCGCTCTTCAGCCGGAATCTTTCCAGCGGCAGGCCGAGCGCGTCGGCGCAGATCTGTGTGATGACGGTGTTCGAACCCTGGCCGATATCGACGGCGCCCTGGTGCAGGATGACCGTGCCGTCAGCCGCGATGCCGACACGGATTGTCGACGGGTTGGGCAGCGAGGTGTTGCCGCAGCCATACCAGCAGGACGCGACGCCAACGCCGCGCTTTCTATCCCTGTTGGCACTGTTGAATGCGTCCGCATCAGCCGTCGCGCGCACCCAATGCGGCCGCAGCGATTCGAGGCACTCGGCTATGCCGACGCCGGAGTCCAGTCGCTGTCCGGTAACCGTTTCGGAACCGTTACGAAGGCAGTTCCTCAAGCGAAAGTCGAGCCGGTCCATGCCGAGCTTGCCGGCCAGTTCGTCATAGAGCGTCTCCTGCATGATTGTCGCCTGCGGCACGCCGAAGCCGCGGAAGGCGCCGGAGATCGGCCCATGCGTGTGAATGGCGCGGCCCTCGGCGCGGTAGTTTGGCGTCGCATAGGGGCCGGACGCATGCACCGGCACGCGGTTGGCGACGGTCGGCCCCCAGCTCGCATAGGCGCCGGTGTTGAAATCGCCTGAGAAGGTCATGCCGGTGACAAGGCCATCGGCATCGGCGCCGACGGTCGCTTTCATCACGGCTGGATGGCGCTTGGTGGTCGATGTCATCGATTCGGTGCGGGTGTAGGCGAGTGCCGCCGGCCGCCCGGTCTTCAGCGCCACAAGGCCGATCAGCGGCTGCAGCGAAACGTCGAGTTTCGAACCGAAACCGCCACCGGTCGCGGTCGGCACGATGCGCACCTTGTCGACGGCAAGGCCGAGCACCTTCGCCGTCTCGTCGCGGTCCATGTAAGGCGCCTGGGTGCAAGCGACGACCACCAGCGTGTCGCCGTCCAGATAAGCATAGCCGGCTTCCGGTTCGATATAGGCGTGCTCGACATAGGAGGTGTCGATGGCGCCGGACACGGTGAAAGCAGAACCGGCAAGCGCCGTCTCGGGGTCGCCGCGTTCGACCAGGCCGGAGGTGAGCAGGTTCGCCGGTCGATTTTCGTGGATCGGCGCGGCACCCTTGGCCTGCGCTTCGGCAGGTTGCAGAAAATGCGGCAGTTCGCTCCAGCGGATAGGAAAATCCGACAAATCGAGATCGAGGATCGCCTCGCGCTCGCCGGCAACCAGCGCCACCGCCTCGCCGCGAAGCCGTGAAAACCCTTCGGCCAGAGCCGGCTGGTCGGCGAACGGGCCGATAGCGCCGAAACAGTTCTTTCCCGGAATGTCGGCTGCTGTGAAGACACCGGCGATGCCGGGATGCGCCTTCGCCCAGCCGTCGAGGTCGCCGAAGGCGAAGCTGGCGTGATAATGCGGCGAGCGGACCACCAGCACGGCCAGCGCATCGACGGGGAAGGAATCGCCGCCGAATTTCTCCCCGCCGGTGACCTTCGGCACGCCGTCGAGCCGGATGGGTGAGGAGCCGATCGCATGGCCCGATTGAGGCAAGCGGAAATCGAGGCTTGCGGCCTGCAGGGAGGCATCCATCACCGCCGCGATGATCTTCCGGTAGCCTGTGCAGCGGCAGAGAATACCGCCTAGTGCGTCCTGCACCTCGGTCTCGGTCGGGCGGGGTTGCTTGTCCAGCAATGCGGTTGCCGCGACCAGCAGCGCCGGCGTGCAGATGCCGCACTGCGCCGCGCCGTGGGCAAGGAACGACGCCTGCAGCGCCGACAGCCGGCCATTGGCGAGGCCTTCGACTGTCGTCACCGACGCCCCGGCGACGGACGCAGCCGGCATCAGGCAGGCGCAGACGGGATCGCCGTCGACCAGCACCGTACAGGCGCCGCAGTCGCCGGCATCGCAGCCGACCTTGGTGCCGGTCAGCAGCAATTCATCACGCAACACCAGGGACAGCCGGCGCAGCGGCGGTACGTTGACAGAGATGGCAGTGCCATTGACCTCGAAGGCGATATCGGCGCGCTCAGCGCCGAAGCCAGGCTGGATGACGCCCAGATCCGGCAGGGGTTCGCTCGCTTCAGGTTGAACCTGGCTCATGCCGCGGCCACCTCGTCGCCAGTCGTTCGCCCCACGGCCGCAAGCACGGCGCGGGCGATAATCTCGCGCACCGCATCGAGCCGGTATTCGGCGCTGCCGCGCACGTCGGCGATGGGCGACAGTTCAGCCATCGGCGCGGCCAGGACCGCGTCGGCAAGTCCGCCGTCCACCGGCAGCCCGCGCAGCGCGGCTTCGACGCCGGCCAGCCGCCTGGCCACCACCGAGCAGGAGCCGGCGGCGACCGCCGCTTCCACAACGATGTCGTTGTCGACGACCAGACGTGCCGCCACCATGGCGATGGAAATGACGAGGTAGCGCCTTGCGCCGAGTTTCACGAAAGCCGATTTGCCGCGGGGCTTCGGCACGCGGATGGCCGTCACCATCTCACCGGGCAACAGAGCCGTGCGGCGGTTGCCGAGAATGAAGTCCTGCAACGGCAAATGCCGCGTGGCTGCCACGGAGCGCAGCTCGACCTCGGCATCGAGGACGAGCAGGGCCGGCACGCCGTCGGCGGCAGGCGACGCGTTGCAGAGATTGCCGGCGACCGAGGCGACGTTCTGGATCTGCGCCGAGCCGACCTCTCGCGCCGCCTGTTTCAGCGCATCGAAGGCTGGCGGCAAGGGGTGGCGGATGATGTCGGTCCAGGTCGTGCGCGCACCGATGACGACATGGTCGTCCGTCTCGGCAATGCCGCGCAGCGAAGCCAGGCCGTTGATGTCTAGGACATTGTCGCGGAAGGGTTTGCTGCCTTGTGCCGGATAGAAATCGGTGCCGCCGGCCAGGATGCGCCAGGCGCCCTCGCCAAGCAAAGCGAGCGCTTCGTCGACCGAGGTGGGTTTCGCGTAACGGATCACGCTTTGCCTTCCAGAAAAGGGGTCTTCCAGAAACCGGTGTTCCCAAGACTCTGCCAGCATCAGCTGCCGGGTAAATTCATTCGTATGCAAATGATATCAAGCCGGCAGGATTTGTCAAAGCCGGAGTTTGCGGCGGCTCGGCCGGCACGCATTTGTTACGCAGCCAGAGGTTGACGCAGCCGGCCATCTGGTCGAGTTTCTGCCTCCGGTCGCGGCAGCGGCATTTTTTCACTAGAGCAAGCTCCCAAGACAACCCACAAGGAAGCCCCCATGGCCGACGAAGCGCTTGTTGTCATCGACCTGCAGAACGACTTTTGTCCGGGTGGCGCGCTGGCGGTTGCCGGCGGCGATGAGATCGTGCCGCTGGTCAACGACCTGATCCGGCGAACCGACCATGTCGTGCTGACGCAAGACTGGCATCCCGCCGGTCATTCCAGCTTTGCCTCCAGCCATCCGGGCGCGCAGCCCCTTCACCATGATTGAAATGCCCTATGGCCAGCAGACGCTGTGGCCGGACCACTGCATCCAGGGCAGCCTCGGCTCGGATTTCCATTCCGGCCTCGCCTGGACCAAGGCCGAGCTCGTCATCCGCAAGGGATTTCGGCCTGATATCGACAGCTACTCGGCCTTCTTCGAGAATGACCGCACGACGCAGACTGGCCTTGCCGGCTACCTCCGGGAACGTGGCATCGACACAGTAACCCTAGTCGGGCTGGCGACCGATTTCTGTGTCGGCTTCTCGGCGCTGGACGCCGTCAGCCAGGGCTTCAAAACCACAGTCCGGCTCGATGCCTGCCGTGGCATCGATCTCAACGGTTCGCTCGAGGCCATGCTGCAGCGCATGCGCGACGCCGGCGTGACGCTCGAAGACCATTTGTCGGACTGACCGGACCGTGGGGCGCAAGGGGGGCTTTTTGCGGATCGCGACAAAGGCGGGCGCTGCAATCGCCGTCGCCATGCTGTTTCCAGCGCAGGCTTTCGCGGCAGAGGAACACGGCCTGCCCGGCGCCGTGATGCCGCTGTGGTGGGCGCTGCCCTTTGCCGGGCTGCTGTTGTCGATCGCCACCGGTCCGCTGCTCTTCCACCATGTCTGGGAGCATCACTACGGCAAGATCACGGCCCTGTGGGCGGCGCTGGTGATCGTGCCGCTGGCGCTTGCCTTCGGTGTCCCCATGGCGACCGAAGCGGTGCTGCATGCGCTGCTCACCGAATACATGTCGTTCATCATCCTGCTGTTTGCGCTCTACACGATTTCAGGCGGCATCCTGCTTTCCGGCAACATCCACGGCACGCCGCTGGTCAATGCCGGGCTGCTGCTGGTCGGCGCTGTGCTCGCCTCGGTCATCGGCACGACCGGCGCCTCGATGATCCTGATCCGGCCGATCCTGCGCGCCAACGATAACAGGCCATTCAACGCCCATGTCGTGATCTTCTTCATCTTCCTGGTGTCCAACATCGGCGGCTCGCTGACGCCCCTGGGTGATCCGCCGCTGTTCGTCGGCTTCCTGCGCGGCGTCGACTTCTTCTGGACGATGACGAACCTCTGGCGTGAGACGCTGTTTGTCGGCGCCGCCGTGCTGGCCGTCTTCCTGGGCATTGACATCATCCTGCATCGGCGCGAGGCCGGTGCGCCGAAGATCAAGGACCCGACGCCGGACAAGACGGTGCGCCTGCGCGGCCTGGCCAACCTTCCGCTGCTGGCGGGTGTGATCGGCGCAATCCTGCTGTCGGCGGCCTGGAAACCGGGCGTGAGCTTTTCCGTGTTCGGCGTCAGTCTCGAACTGCAGAATCTGGTGCGCGACGCCATCATCCTGGCGCTGGCCCTGCTGTCGCTTCCGCTCTCCTACAAGAGCCACCGCGAGGCCAACGGCTTCAACTGGGGTCCGATAACGGAGGTGGCCAAATTGTTTGCCGGCATCTTCATCTGCATCGTGCCGGTCATCGCCATCCTCAGGGCAAGCCATGAGGGGGCACTGGCACCGCTGGTGTCGCTTGTCAGTTCGCCCTCGGGCCAGCCCAACGATCTCGCCTATTTCTGGCTGACCGGGGCGCTGTCGTCCTTCCTCGACAATGCGCCGACCTATCTGGTGTTTTTCGAGCTTGCCGGCGGCGACCCCCAGCACCTGATGACGGAGGTCGCCTCGACTTTGGCGGCGATCTCGGCGGGTGCCGTGTTCATGGGCGCCAACACCTATATCGGCAATGCGCCGAACTTCATGGTCTACGCCATCGCCCGACATCGCGGCGTCAGGATGCCGGGCTTCTTCGGTTACATGGCATGGTCGGGGCTGGTGCTGATCCCGACATTCTTGGTTGCGGGCTTTCTGTTCTTTGGCTGATTAGCCCACTCCGACATAGCGGCGAACGGCCGACGGATCGGCGCGTAGATCCTCGACATCAACCGTCTCGCGGTTGCGGCCGTTTTCGATGAAGGCAACGCGGTCGGCGACTGAAAGCACCGCATCGACACGCTGCTCGACCAGGATGGTCGAAACGCCCATGTCGCGCAGCTTCGACACCGTCTCGCGGATCTTGGCGATCATCGACGGCATCAGCCCTTCGGTCGGCTCGTCGAGCAGCAGCACCTGCGGCTCGAGGCAAAGCGCGCGCGCCATGGCCAGCATCTGCTGCTCGCCGCCGGACAGCGTACCGGAGCGTTGCCGCAGCCGCTGGCGCAGCAGCGGAAAGAGGTCGAGAACGTTTTCCCGCGTCGCCTTGCCCTTGCCGCGCGCCATCAGGCCGATCTCGATGTTTTCGGCCACCGTCATCTCGGCGAACAGCCGCCTGCCTTGCGGCACATAGGCGACGCCGGCCTTGGGCACCTCGTGCGCCGGCAGGCCGGTCAATTCCTGGCCGTCGAGCCTGATCGAGCCGGCGCTTGAGGGAACCAGCCCCATGATGGCTTTGAGCGTCGTCGTCTTGCCGGCGCCATTGCGGCCGAACAGGCACAGCACCTCGCCCTTGTTCAGGACGAGGTCGAGGCCATAGAGCACCTGGACCTCGCCATAGAAACAATCGAGCCCCGAAATGGTGAGTGCTTGAGACGTCGCCTCGGCCTTGTTTGTCTCGGTCATGGGGCAGTCCCCAGATAGGCTTCCTGCACCGCTGCGTTCTCTCGGATCGCTTCGGGCGTGCCTTCGGCGAGGATCTTGCCGGTATTGAAGACAGTGATGCGGTCGGCGAGTTGCATGACGACCGGCATGTTGTGCTCGATCAGAAGCACGGTGGCGTTCTTAGCGATCTCGCGCACCAGGGTGATGAAATTGTCGATCTCGCTGTCGGCCAGCCCTTGCGTCGGTTCGTCGAGAATCAGCAGGCGCGGTTTCAGCGCCAGCCCCATCGCCACTTCCAGCAGGCGTTGATGGCCGTAGGACAATTGCCCGGCCGGCATGTGGGCGCGGTCGGCCAGGCCGGTGCGTTCGAGCGCAGTCATGACGCCGGCACGCACCGCACCCTTCGAACGGCCATCGCTCAAGGTCCGCTGCACCGGCAGCGCGACATTGTCGTAGGCGGAGAGATTGGCAAAGACGCTGGTGATCTGGAACGTGTAGGCGATGCCCCGGCGAACCCTGATATAGGCCGGCTGGCTGGTGATGTCGGCGCCATCGAAGACGATCATGCCCGATGACGGCTGAATGCGGCCGCTGACCAGGCTGACGAAGGTGGTCTTCCCCGCCCCGTTGGGACCGATGACGGCGCGGATCTCTCCCGGCATCAGGGCGAAGTCGACGCCGTCGACGGCGCGCAGACCGCCGAAATTGCGCGACAGGCCCTTGGTGGTCAAAAGCGGCATCATGGCAGCCACCCGAGCCAGCGCTGGCGGATGCTGCCCAGAATGCCTTTGGGGAAGAACAGCACCAAAAGGATGAGCGCGATGCCGACGATCAGCAGATAGGCGGAGGTGTAGCCGCTGGTGATGTCGATGACGTAATACATGAACAGCGTGCCGATCAGCGGCCCTAGCGTGGTGGCGGCACCCCCCAGCAGCACCCAGAGCAGCGGCAAGATCGAATACTGCACGGAAGCGAAGCTCGATCCGACATAGCCGAACAGCAGTGCATAGGCGGCGCCCGAGGCCGCGCAGATGGTGCCGGAAATGACGACGGCAGCGAGCTTGTTGGAGAAGGTGTCGTAGCCCAGCATCTTCGTCCGCTCCTCGTTCTCGCGGATGGCGACCAGCACGCGGCCATACCGGGAGCGGACGATGGCCAATGTGCCGAGCAGCACGATCGAAAACAGCCCGAGCGCTATCATGTAGCGCACGGTCGGATTGGTGAGCTCGAGCGATGTTGCGCCGAAAGCCAGCACCCGCGCTGGCTGCGGCACGACCATGCCCTGGTCGCCGCCGGTCCACGTCGCAAAATAAAGAATGAGGAGATAAAAAACCTGAGCGAACATCATGGTGACTATCATGAAGGCGACACCCGTGGTGCGCAGCGCCAGCAGGCCGATGAGGAGCGAAAGAACAACACCACAGGTAAGCCCCGCAGCGAATGCCGCTGGTACGCTCCAGCCGAGCTGGATGACGGCAAGGCCGGCGCCATAGAGCCCGGCGGCAAAGAACATCGCATGGCCGAGGCTGAGCAGGCCGACATAGCCGAACAGCATGTTGTAGCCCATGGCAAAGACCGCCAGCACCATGATGCGGGCGAGCAGGCCGTGATAGTACTCCGGCAGCAGGAAACTCAGCACGAAGAGCAGCGCGATGACGCCGAGATGCAACGCATAGGGCTTTGCCGGCGAAGCTTCGCTCATCGCGATGCCGTCCCGAACAGGCCTTGCGGCCGGAACACCAGCACCATGGCGACGAGCAGCGTGGCGATGATCTTGGCCAAAGTCGGCGAGAAGAACATCGAGATGATGCCGTCGGAGAGGCCGATCAGCACGGCGGCGACGACCGTGCCGCGCAGCGAGCCGAGGCCGCCGATGATGACGACGATGAAGGAGAGCAGCAGCGGGTCCTGCCCCATCAAATAATGCGCCTGGCTGATCGGCACGATCAGCACCGCGGCAATGGCCGCCAGCATGGCGCCAAGCGCGAAGACGCCGCCATAGACGCGGCCGACGGGGATGCCGAAGGCTTGCGCCGTCTCGCTGTCATACTGCGTGGCGCGCATGATGAGGCCGATCCTGGTGCGCGTCAGCACCAGCCAGGTCGCGATTAGCAGCAGCGCCGAAGTGGCTATAACGGACAGTTTGTAGCCGGAGTAACCGAACCACGGCAAAAGGATGCGGTAGCTGAACGGCGGCTCCACCGGCCGCGCCTCCGGACCGTAGAAGGTCAGCGCCAACTGCTGGATGATGTAGAGCATGCCGATGGTGGCGACGATGGTGGCTTCCGGATTGTAGTTGAGCCGGCGCAGCACCAGCCGTTCGGCGACCAGCGCTATGGCGCCGACGATCAGTGGCGCGATCACCAGCGCCGCCAGGAAGCCGAGCGCCGGGTGGCCGCCGATAGCTGTCGTGATCGCCCAGGCAAGCACGGCGCCCAGCATGAAGAAATCGCCATGCGCGACATTGACGACGCGCATGACACCGAACACCAGCGACAGGCCGAGCGCCGTCAGCGCCAGCACTGCGGAAGTGACGAGGCCTTCTAGGGCGGCGAGGAGAAGGTGGGGACCGAAGTGCATCGGTTATGCACCGGCGGAGGCGCGAGGCACCCCCCTCTGTCCTGCCGGACATCTCCCCCGCAAGGGGGGAGATTGGATTTCACCTAGGGTTTCGCCAATCGCCAACGTCGGCAGATATGTGCCGCCGCAAGAACCGTCGATCTCCCCCCTTGCGGGGGAGATGGCCGGCAGGCCAGAGGGGGGTTGCTTGGCGCTCACGCTGCTGGAGCTAAGCTCACAGCGCTTGCGTCGTATAATCCCCTTCGGCCTCGTAAAGCCCGTCCTCGATCTTGGTCTTGTGCACGACCTTCAGCTTGCCGCCTTCGACCTTGGAGATGTTCTGGATGCCAAAACACTGGTGGATCTTGCCGTTGAAGGTTTTCGGTCCCTGCGGATGCTCCGGACCCTCGGCGAATTCGGTTAGCGCTTCGGTCGCCTCGACCAGCTTGGCGCGGTCTTCCGGTCCCTTGTAGCCGGCATCTTCCATCGCCTTCTTGACGACGTAGAGCGTTTCCCAGCAGCCGAACATGTGGGCGGCGGTGGAGACGTCCTTGGGGTCGCCGACGGCAGCGCCATTGTCGTCGATGCCGACAGCGGCACGATAGGCCTTTTGCGCCTCGGAATCATCGGCTTGTGCATAGCGCGGCGAGCCTTCCCAGAAATGGCTGCCGTCGAGGAACTCCAGCCCGGGGCTGTTGATGTCGGTGGCCTCGAGCGAATCGATGAAGCCGAACAACTGCGGCCGGTTGGAGCCGTAGAACTCGCCGAGCTCCTTGACGAAGGTGAGCACGGCCGGGCCGACCATCACGTGGTAGATCACCTCGGTCTCGGCCGGGATTTGCGGGAAGTATTTGGTGAAGGACGATTCCGTCGGCGGGATGGCGATCTGCGCGATGACCTCGGCGCCTTGCGCCTTCAGTGCTGGCGGCAGATAGTCGCGATGGTCGTAGCCGAAGGCGAAATCCGGGAATATCTGCGTCACCTTCTTGCCGGCATTGGCCGCGATCCACGGCGCCATCGACTGGATCTGGCTCTTCACGTCGGTGATGCCGGGCTGGAAGACATAGCGGTTCAGCTTGGTCGAGGCGACGTGGTGGCCTTCGCTGACGACGAAATAGGGCATCTTGTTTTCGCCGGCGGCGGGCGCCGAGCCGATGACGACATGCGAGAACAGCGTGCCGAAGACGATGTCGGTCTTGTGCTGGGTGGCGAACTTGCCGACCACTTCGGCGCCGCGGCCGGGATCGGTACCGTCATCCTCGATGATCACCTCGACCTGGCGGCCATTGATGCCGCCGGCGGCATTGATCGCCTTGACCGCGGCAGCGGTGGTCTTTTCGTACCAGCGGCCATAGGCGGCGCCGATGCCGGTGCGGTGCGACTGGAAGCCGATCTTGATCGGCGCCGAACTCTGCGCCTGGGAATAACGGACGAAGCCCGGTGCGACGGCGAGGCCGGCGCCCGCGGCCAGACCCTTCAGCGCCGTGCGGCGGGTGAGGGCAGTCTTGGAGGTGAGGCGAGTCTTGGAGAGGTCGAAAAATCCGTTCTTGTCAGCCATGTTCGTTCCCCTGTTTTTCAGTCTTGACCAACGATAAGGCGGCTTCGGCATCCTCGCTCAGAGGGTGCAAAAAATTGCATGTGTACAAACTAAATCACCAAAGCCTTGATGTGGCAAGCGACGTTCCCCAACGACATCGGGGCCGCCCTTTTCTCATCCGACGGTCGGCGTGGCAAGCAACCAGAGACCGAAGACGGTATAGGCGATCATCAGCAGAGTGAGCGGGAACTGGCTGAGTGCTGCGCGGGCAGGCTGCGGGTGCAGGCGCCAGGTGAAGCCGTGGGCGACGAGGACGGCGAGCACATGGCCAAGGATGATGGCGCCGGCCTGGACATTCCATAGCCACCACGCCGAGTCCGCCCCGGCAACGATGCCGGCCTCGATCTGCATGTCGGCGGTGCCGAACAGGTTCCAGCCCAGCGCGAACGGGTCGGAAAGTGCTGCAAGTGCATACTGGCCGTCGACGAGCAGCGCCGTCAGATAATGCGCGACATGATAGGCGAGCGCGATCGGCACGATCGACCAGACCAGCAGTCCAGCCGCCTGGCCGAGAGTGTGATCACTCCTTGCGAGACGCTGGCCGAGCCAGACGGCGAGCAGGAACACCGCCGCCAGCAGCACGAATGTCAGGACGAGCCCGAGCGTGCCGCTGCCGATCAGCGCGGTGCGGCCGGGAAATTCGAGCGGGTTGATGCCGAACAGGCCAAGCCAGAAGAAGGTTTTCGACAGGCCGTCGAACGAGACCGACGACAGGGCCAGCAGCAGGAAGGCAATGCCGCTGGTCGGCAACGGTTCGGCGGTCAGCAGTTTGGCGCCCGGCCAGCACAGGGCAAGCCGGCCGTTTTCGTTGCGCTCGACGATAGCGAAACGCGCCACCATAGAGAAGAAAATCGTCAGGAATTCGCCGCTGCGGCTCCAGTTTCGATAGCCGAACGCCAGCATGGCAAGGAAGGTGAGCGACCAGTAGAGGCCGGCGGCCAAGGCCAGCCGAGCCGGATCGTCGGGCGCCGGATCGATGAGTTCGAACCAGGCAAAGGCGAAGAACAGCAAGACGGCCGGCCAGCAGCCGAGCCATCGCGGGAGACACCATCTTCCTTCATTGTTTCCGCCCCACAGGCGCGAGACGAGACGCCACGGCCCAAACCAAGGGTTTATCCAGGACCAGAGATCGCCGAAGACGCCCTGCAGCAAGGTGATGCCAGCCCACAGCAGCGTCCAGATCACCAAAGGCAGTGGGTTGGAAAGCGGGTCGCGGCTGCCGAAAACGCCGGCGGTGATGAGGATTGCTAAGCCGGCAAAGGATATCACGCGGACAACAGTGTGGGCGCGGTCACTGAGGGCGAAAAGCGGCAGGCGGCGGCGCCAGAAGCGGTCAAGCCAATCCGCCGGCAGCAGCGCCAGGACGAGGAAGCTGACGGCAACGGCAAAGGCGCCGCCGATCAGGTAGTAGCCGGTGGGCAACAGCAGGACGTGGCCGCGGTCTGAGGCGTGCGCGAAGGCGGGGGTGGGAAGAGAAGCGAATAAGCAAGTGAAGCTTGTCTTTAAGAGGCAACAACCTTCGCCGCCGCGATCCTTAGCACCTCCCTCTGGCCTGCCGGCCATCTCCCCCGCAAGGGGGGAGATCGGATGTCGTTCAGGCTTTCGCCAATTTTCAACGTCGGAGAAAAAGGCGGGCCGGTCGAAGCGGCCAATCTCCCCCCTTGCGGGGGAGATGTCCGGCAGGACAGAGGGGGGTGTGAAGGAATGCGACTTGGCGGTCATGTCACTTGCGAGCACACCACCCCTCACACCTTGACCAGTTGCTCCACGCGGTCCTTCTCGCCAAAAATCCGCAAATACCGCTCGATCTCTTTCTCGTCGCCGGTTGCCTTGGCCGGATTGTCTGACAACTTCACCGCCGGGCGGCCATTGGCTTCGGTGACCTTGCAGACCAGCGATATGGCGTCCAGGCTGTTGGTTTCCGTCGGCGCGCAGCCCTCGAAATCATTGGTCAAATTGGTGCCCCAGCCGAAGGACATGCGCACCTTGCCCTTGAAGTGGCGGTAGGTTTCCTCGATCGTTTCGACCTCGAGCCCGTCGGAGAAGATCAGCAGTTTCTGCCGGGGATCCTTGCCCTTGTCGCGCCACCAGGACAGGATTTTTTCGCCACCCTCGATCGGCGGTGCGCTGTCGGGGCGGAAGCCGGTCCAATCAGCGACCCAGTCCGGCGCGTCGCGCAGGAACGATGCGGTGCCGAAGGCGTCGGGCAGCACGATCAGCAGATTGCCGCCATAGTAACGCTGCCAGTCCTGCAGCACCTTGTAGGGCGACTGTTTCAGCTCTTTTTCCGAATTGGCGAGTGCGGCAAACACCATCGGCAGTTCATGCGCGTTGGTGCCGAGCGCTTCGAGATCGTTGTCCATCGCCAGAAGCACGTTGGAGGTGCCGGTGAACGCTTCACCGATGCCTTCCTTCAACGCCTCGACGCACCAGCGCTGCCACAGGAAGGAATGGCGCCGGCGCGTGCCGAAATCGGAAATGCGAATGCCGGGCAAAGCCTTCAGCCGCTCGGTCTTGGCCCACATCTTGGCCTTGGCGCGGGCATAGAGCACGTCGAGCGCGAACGGCCCGAACGCCCGCATGGCCGCGCGAGATCTCAGTTCGTTGATGATCGCCAGCGCCGGGATCTCCCACAGCGTGGTGTACATCCATGGCCCGCTGAAGGTCAGCTCGTACTGGCCGTCGCGCTTCGACAGCTCGTATTCGGGCAGCCGGAAGCCTTCCAGCCAGGCGAGGAATTCAGGCTCGAAGATCTGCTTGCGGCCGTAGAAATTGTTGCCGCCGAGCCAGATCATCTCCTTCTTGGAGAATCGCAGCGTGCGGGCGTGGTCGAGCTGCTCGCGCAGTTCGCCTTCATCGATCTCGTTGGCAAGGCGCACCGAAGTTGTGCGGTTGATCAGCGAGAAGGTGGTGTCGACCTTGGGATACATGCCCCAGATCATCTGCAGCATCAAAAGCTTGTAGAAATCCGTGTCGAGCAGGCTGCGCACGATCGGATCGAGCTTCCATGTGTGGTTGTAGACCCGCCGCGCAATATCGGTCTTAGCCATGTCTCAACACCGCCTTCGCTGCCAGCAATCCACAACCGCGACAGGCCTCATAGCATCGAATTGGCCAAAACGCTTCCCGGTTTCAGGCTGGCCCGACAAAAAGAAAACCCTGCATGGACGGACGACCACCGTCGGTCGCTGAGGTGTCAGGTCCCGGTTTTGGCGCCGATGACCCTGAGCGCCGGACGCTTGCGGCGGCTGACGATGCGGCCAGCCACCGGGGCGTCGGCGCGGCCGTCGTCCTGCGCCTTCTCGGCAAACAGCCAGTCGATGAACACCTGCACGATCGGCGTAGCTCTCATCTCGTTGCGGCAGACGACATAGAAGTCGTCGACCGCCGGCACCGACAGGCTGAACGGCGCGACGAGCATGCCCCTTGCCAGCAGCGCGCTTGCCGTCACCGAATCGCCCAACGCCACGCCGTGGCCATGCACTGCCGCCTCGGTCGCCATGCGCGCATCGCCAAGGTGATGGCGGCGGCCCCGCTCCAGGTCCAGCGCATCGGCCGCCGCCAGCCAGGTGTGCCATTCGCGGCCGTCGTCGCCATGCAGGAAGACATGGTCGGCAAGGTCCCTGACGCTGCGGATCGGGCGGTTGTTGATCAAGGTCGGGCTGACCACGGGAAAGAGTTCGAGGCCCGACCATTTGCGTATCCAGCAATCGGTCCAGCTGCCGTCGCCGTAATGCACGCAGACATCGATGTTCGGCGCCCGCAGATCCTTGGGGTCATTGGAGGGGATAAGCGTCAGCATGATGTCGGGATATTGCGCCATGAAACTGCCGAGCCGCGGTGTCATCCACAGCAACAGCAGCGCCGGCACGCAGGAGACTGAAAGTGTGCCGCTGCTCGCTGGCCTTGTCATGCGCTGGGTGGCGGCGGCGATGCTGTCGAAGGCGGTCGATACCGCCGGCAGCAACTCCGCGCCGTGCGGTGTCAGCTTGACCCGCTGGCCGACCCGCTCGAACAGCTTGACGCCGAGCGACTGCTCGAGCGCCTTGATCTGGTGGCTGATGGCGCCGTGCGTGACATTCAGCTCACTGGCCGCCTTAGTCAGCGAGCCATGCCGGGCCGTTGCCTCGAAGGCGCGCAGCGGATTGAGGGGCGGCAGGCGCTTGGTCATGAGCATCCATTGAAGCACGATCCCGAAAAGCGGAGGCCGGTTTTCGGATGAGATCGTGCCCAGAGTTCATTGTGAGATTTTCTCACAAGAAACACCCTAACAATATCAATTGATTTTTCAATGCCGCTGCCAGACACTTGAGCCCGGAACAGCATCAAGACGTGAAATCTGCAGGCAGCCAGCGGGACAGCGACCCGGCCGGATGACGGTCGGTTCGCCAGGCATCGCCAACGGTCGCACTGCATCAGCCCGGCAGGAGGAGTGCAGATGGGTTACGATCGCGGCAAGCTCGACGCGTTGCGTCGCAAATATGGTGAAAGCCATGGCGGCGAAATGTTCGACCCGAAATTCCGCAAGGTCGCCGACAAGATCTTTTCCAAGAGCGGCACGCGGCTGGCGCCCTATTCCGGCATTCCGACCTTCCTCGCCGCGCCCTACCGCGAAATATCAGCCGACAATCCGGATTTCGGCGATTTGCAGGTGGCGATGATCGGCGTGCCGATGGATCTCGGCGTCACCAACCGGCCGGGCTCCCGCTTCGGGCCAAGGGCGTTGCGCGCCATCGAGCGCATTGGTCCCTACAATCACGTGCTGGAATGCGCGCCGACGCATGAACTTCGGGTCGCCGACATCGGCGATACGCCGTTCCGCAGCCGCTACCGGCTGGAGATCAGCCATGAGGACATCGAGCGCCGCACCAACCAGATCGTCGATGCCGGCGTCATCCCGCTGTCGATCGGTGGCGACCATTCGATCAGCCATCCGATCCTGAAGGCCGTCGGCAAGAAGGCGCCGGTCGGCCTCATCCATATCGACGCCCATTGCGACACCAGTGGCCTGTTCGACATGACCAAGTTCCACCATGGCGGGCCGTTCCGCAACGCGGTGCTCGACGGCGTGCTCGATCCGACGCGCACCATCCAGATCGGCATCCGCGGCTCGGCCGAATATCTGTGGGAGTTCACCTATGAGTCCGGCATGACCGTGGTCCATGCCGAGGAGGTGACCGGTCTCGGCATTCCGGCCATCATCGAGAAGGCGCGCAAGATCGTCGGCGACGGGCCGACCTATGTCTCCTTCGACATCGACAGCGTCGATCCGGCCTTCGCGCCCGGCACAGGTACGCCGGAAATCGGCGGGCTGACGACGCGCGAAGTGCTCGAACTGCTGCGCGGCCTCAAGGGCCTCAACATCGTCGGCGGCGACGTCGTCGAGGTGGCGCCGCAATATGACGCGACCACCAACACGGCGCATGCCGCCGCACAGGTGCTGTTCGAGATACTGAGCCTGATGGTGTTCAGCCCGGCGATAACAGGCAAGGGAGCCTGACGTTCAGAAAAGCAAAGGCGGCCGCCGCGCTGGAGCCGGCGGCCGTATCAAACAAACAAAGCGTCCAGACAGGGGAATAACAATGACGATCCGCAAGACATTTACATCCATCGCTGCCGTGCTGATGCTTGGCACGGCCGGTTTCGGCCTCGCAATTCAGGCTGCCAGCGCCGATGCGCTGGCAGACATCACCAAGGCCGGAGCCATCAATGTCGGCGTCTTCGCCGATTTTCCGCCGTTCTCCTCGGCCAGCGCCGACATGAGCCTCAAGGGCTATGACATGGATGTCGCGCAATACATTGCCGACACGCTCAAGGTGAAGCTCAATCCCGTCGCCGTCACCGGCCAGAATCGCATCCCGTACCTCAACGACCACCGAGTCGATATCCTGATGAGCGTCGGCTATTCGAAGGAACGCGAGCAGGTCATCGATTTCGCTGTCGCCTACGCGCCCTACTACATCGCCGTGATCGGTCCGGCGGCACTGGCGGTCAAGGGCAAGGAGGATCTTGCCGACAAGTCGATCGCCGTCAACCGCGGCACGCTCGAAGACACCTCGCTCACTGAAGCCGCCCCCGCGTCGGCCGACATCAAGCGCTTCGACAACTACAATTCAGTGATCCAGGCCTTCATCTCCGGCCAGACCCAGCTGATGGTCGTCGGCAACGACGTCGGCGCGCAGGTGCTGGCCAAGCAGGACGCACTGAAGCCGGAGCAGAAATTCCAGCTTCTGACCTCGCCTTCGCATATCGGCCTCAACAAGAACGAGGACAGTCTCAAGAAGGCGGTCAACGATGCCGTCGCCAAGATGCTGGCGGACGGCAAGCTCGACGAGAGCTCGAAGGCCTGGCTGAAGACGCCGCTCAATCCCGACAACCTCAAGGATTGAGTTTCCGTGGCTTTTGCCTGGCTTCCAGGTGCCGTCGGCGACATCGCGCGCGGAGCACTCACGACGATCCTGTTGATCGCCGTGACCACGCTCGCGGGAACGTTCCTCAGCATCCTGGGTGCCGCGGGTCGCCGAAACGGCCCGGCGCTGCTCAGGCGGGCCATCGCGTGGTACGTCGAGATCATCCGCAACACGCCGTTCCTGGTGCAGTTGTTCTTCATCTTCTTCGGCCTGCCCAGCCTCGGCATCAGGCTCGATCCGGTGCTGGCCGCCATCCTGGCGATGACGCTCAACATGGCGGCCTACACCATCGAGATCGTCGGCGCTGGGCTTGACGCCGTGCCTCACGGACAGACGGAAGCAGCGCTCGCGCTTGGCCTGCGGCCACGCCAGGTGTTCATCAAGATCGTGCTGCCGCAGGCGCTCAAGGTGATCTTTCCGGCGCTGACCAGCCAGATCGTCATCATGATGCTGGAGTCGGCCGTGGTGTCGCAGATCGCGGTGCGCGAGCTGACCTACGAGGCTGACATGCTGCAGGCGCGCACCTTCCGTTCCTTCGAGACCTATTTTGTCGTGACGATGGTCTATCTCGTCCTGTCGATGGCCTTGCGCCGACTGCTGGTCACGGGCGGACGCCGCGTCCTGGGGGCTGGCGTGTCATGATCGAATTCACCTTCTGGGACATCGTGCGCAACCTGCTGCTCGCCGCCCGCTGGACGGTGCTTTTGTCGCTGGCCGCCTTCATCGGCGGCGGCATCGTCGGCCTGATCGTGTTGTTCTTCAGGATCGCTGAGAATAAATGGAGCCGGCGCATCGCCTCAGGCTACATCGCCCTGTTCCAGGGAACGCCGCTCTTGATGCAGCTGTTCCTGATGTTCTTCGGCCTGCCGATGCTGGGTTTGCGCATCGAGCCGTGGACGGCGGCGGTACTTGGCCTCACCTTCTTCGCCAGCGCCTATCTGGCCGAAATCTGGCGCTCCGGCGTCGCGGCGCTGCCATTAGGCCAATGGGACGCCGGCGCCAGCCTCGGCCTGCACTATCTGCAGGAGCTGCGGCTGATCATCCTGCCGCAGGCCTTTTCGATCACCCGTGCGCCGACCGTCGGCTTCCTGGTACAGCTGATCAAATCGACGGCGCTGACCTCGATCATCGGCTTCGAGGAGCTGGTGCGAACCTCCAACGCCATCAACAACGCCACCTTCGAACCGTTCAAGGTCTACGGGCTGGTCGCGCTGATCTTCTTCGTCATGTGCTTTCCGCTGACGCAATACGCGCGCAAGCTCGAAAAGCAGGCGCCGGCGCGCTGAGGCGCAGGCATGGTGTGTTGGCGAACATAGACTGCGACTGCAAGCCGTCCCTGCGACTAGCGCTTTCTTTGGTCGTTCAAGGGCGGAGGGGATCGGTCGGCTCTCAAGCCAAATTCCACCTGCCGCGCGCACGTTGTTGCAAAACGTTCAAATTTGAGCTTCCGCACTCATGCTTTGTCGAGAGTATCTCCTGTAATCACCTAAACCGTGTGCGCCGTAAGTTTTAGCCGTTTTGAATCGCCGTCGGCGACGATGAACGACGAAAATAGGAGAACGCAATGACTCGCAATCACATTGAACGTCTTGAAGAGTTCAGGGAAATCCTGGTCGCGACTCGACGCGAAGGAGTCCGCAACGTGCACCATACTCGCGACGCAATGCGGGCAAGTGGCTTTCAGATAGGGGACAGCGATGGGTCCAGCTACGGAGCCGAGCTGAAGGCGCTCCAGGAGGAAATTGAGGCAGTCGATCGCGCCCTCGAAGACGAGAAGCGATTGGCCTTGGCCCTCGAGAGCGCGGCTCAGTCCCGCCGACCGACTAAACCGAGAATCGTGAAGGGAACATAGTTCCGCTCTCGGCCCTATTGAGACGTTCATTGCCTGGGTGCCAAGCGCCGGCTCACGGCGCTTAGCGGACGTTTCACTGCAGTTCTGCCGGCGCAGTTTAATGAGCCACAATGTTAGAACAAACGGCCGCTGAAACGGGGGCCGCTTTTGCTCTCAATGCCCAAACGCCAAGGGCGGCGCCAATCGGTCCCGCCGCAGCCAGCGCCCGAGAAGCAGCGCCGCCACCACGGCCAGCCCCGACGACAGGCCGATCCAGATGCCGACGCCATGCAAGCCGAAATGGAAGGCGAGCAGCACGCCGAGCGGCAGGCCGACGCCCCAATAGCCGATCGCGGCGTAGATCATCGGCACCTTGGTGTCGTGCAGGCCGCGCAGCATGCCGGCGGCCACCGCCTGTGCGCCGTCGAAGACCTGGAACAGCGCGGCAAAGGCCAGGAACGACACGGCAAGCGCGATCACCCTGGCATTGGCCGGATTGCCCAGATCGATGAAGGCGCTGATCAGCGGATGCGGCCACAGGATCATCACCAGTCCCATCAGGGCCATGAACGAAACGCCGATGACAAAGGCGGTCCAGCCGGCGCGCGAAACGCCTTCCGGATTGCCGGCGCCGTGCGCAAGGCCGACACGCACCGTCACCGCCTGGTTGAGGCCTAGCGGCACCATGAAGCTGATCGAGGCGATCTGGATGGCGATCGCGTGCGCGGCCAGCGAATCCGCATCGATCAGGCCCATCAGCAGCGCTGCCGCATTGAAGATCGTCACCTCGAAGGCGAGAATGCCGGCAATCGGCAGGCCGAGCCGCAACAGGCCCTTGAAGCGCGGCCAGTCGGCGCGCCAGAAACGCCCGAACAGACGGTAGCGCCGAAACTTCGTCTCCAGCATCACCACGACAGCCATGCCGACGAACATCAGCGTGCTGGACAGCGAGGTGGCAAGGCCCGACCCGGCAATGCCCATCGGGGCGACGCCGAGATTGCCGAACATAAACACCCAGTTGAAGAAGACGTTGCAGGCGACAGCGACGAAGACGATGACCAGCGCCCAGCCCGGCCGTTCCAGCGCCGAGATGAACGAGCGCAGCACGATATAACCGTAGAACGGCAGCACCGCCCATTCGAGCCAGCGCAGATAGATGCCGGCCTGATGGGCCAGCACCGGGTCCTGGCCCATGGCCAAAAGAATGGCTTCGCCGTGCCAGAGCACGAGCCAGATCGGGATCGAGATCAGGATCGCCAGCCACAGGCCCTGGCGCACGGTGCGGCGCAGGTCGCGCACCGAATAGCGGCGGCGGCCAAGCTCGGTGGCGATCATCGGCGAGGTTGCCAGCATCAGGCCGAGCCCGAAGATCAGTGGCATGAAATAGAGGTTGGCGCCAAGCGCGCCGCTGGCCAGCGTATCGGGCCCCAGACGACCCATCATCATGACGTCGGTGGCCGTCATCGCGGTCTGGCCGAGATTGGTCAGCACCATCGGCCAGGCGAGCGCCAGCGTCGCCCTGATTTCCTGACGCCAAAGATTTTCCGGCGCGCGAGCGCCGGCTTCGATCGCAGACATTTTCCTGCTCTTTCCAGTTGCGGCGCGTCGGCAAGGAGCCGGAATCCGCATGTCAAACGGCAAAACCTTCGGTTTCGCGGCGTTTGCGCCAGCTTTTGGACGAAACGCGACATGAAGGCAAGAGAGGAGGGGCGGGAACGGATTGAGCCAGCCGGAACACTCGGACCACCCATGCTCGCCGCTGAGGTCTATTTCACATGCAGGCGGTGGGCTGCTACGGATTGCATGGACGACGAGGTGCGACGACAGTTCCCGGATTCTCCAGGAGGCAGAATGCAGTTCAGGCGCAGGAAGAATCCGGCCGCGATCCCACGCACGGCGCCGTCCTTCGAGCACATCGTCACCGAAGCGAGCGACAGTTTCCTGTGGCGGCTCGACGACTACCCCTGGGAACGCAATGTCTGGAACTTCCATCCGGAATACGAGATCCATCTGCTGCGAAAGTCCTCCGGCGTGGTGCTGGTCGGCGATCACATCGGCGAGTTCGGGCCGGGCTACCTGACCATCGTCGGTGGCGGGCTGCCGCATGATTGGGTGACCGCGGTACAGCCAGGAGAGCTGATCGAAGGCCGCGACATCGTCCTGCAGTTCGATGCGCAGAGGCTGCGGGGGTCGGCAGGCCTTTTGCCGGAATTGCGTGAACTGGAACCGTTCCTCGAACGCTCGCTGCGCGGGATGGTCTTTCACGGCCGGGCCGCATTGGAAGGCGCTGAGCTGATGGAGCAGATGGGCGAGGTTAGCGGGCTAAGCAGGTTTTGTCTGTTCCTGAACCTCGTCGATCTTCTCGCCAGGACCGACGAATACGAATTGTTGTCGTCACCGGATTTCTCGCCGGTTCTCGATGCGGCCTCGCTGGACATCATCCAGCGCACACTGACCTATCTGTTCCAGCATTTCGCCGAAGATCTGAAGCTGCCGGAAATGGCGGAACTGGCCGGCATGACGGAGAGCACGTTTTCGCGGTTCTTCCAGAAGAACACCGGCAACAGCTTCAGCGACCACCTTGCCAAGCTCAGGCTGTGGCAGGCCTGCAAGCTCTTGGCGGACACCGATATTCCGATCACCGACATCTGTTTCCAGGTCGGCTACATGAACATCTCGAACTTCAACCGGGCGTTCATGCGCAAGCATCGGATGACGCCATCGTCCTACCGAAGGCTGTCGCGACAGCGGCTGACTATGCGGGCGTGAGCGCCTCCTGAAAACAACGTCTCAGACCCAATCGATACTCATGTGACAGGCTCCGTGGCCGGGCACCAGTTTTTGCGCTGCACAATGCATAAAAGTACAGGTCTGTTGCAACGAGGCTTCTAGCGTGGCTCGCCGTAACTCCGCATCTTGGCGATGGGTGGCATGTCACTCGGGCGATGGTGAGGATCGCGTAACCCGAGGACTTCCGCTTCCTGCGACGTTTTCCTGGAGGAGAAAAGATCATGAAACCAGTTCGGCTTGCTGCCAGCCTTGGCGCAGCTTTTATGCTTTCCGCTACCGTTTCCACCATCGCCTTGGCGCAGGCGCCGGTCTGCTCGGCGCCTGTCAAGGTGCTGGCGCAGCCACGCGACGGCCTAACGCTTCTGGAGGACTCCAAGGACGAGTTCCAGAAGCTTGCCGGCGCCAGCTTCCAGATCGATTATCTGAACGAGAACGACCGCCGGGCGAAATCGCGCGCCGATGCGTCCACCGTTGGCAACTACAACGTCTACTATGTCGACGAAGCCAACGTGGCGCTGTTTGCCTCGTCGAAATGGATCGTGCCGCTCACCGACTACTATCCGGCGGACTATGACTATGCCGATTTCGATCCGGGCCGCCAGAAGGTCGCCACCTATGACGGCAAGGTCTGGTTCGCGCCGCTGACCGGCGGTGGTGACCTGATGGTCTACCGCAAGGATATCCTGGAAGCGGCCGGAATCCAGCCGCCGAAGACGCTGGACGAACTGATCGCCGACGTGCCGAAGCTGACCAATCCGGACAAGGGCATTTATGGCATCGCGCTGCGTGGCGCACGCGGTTCGGGCGCCAATGTCTGGCGCTGGATGCCGTTCTTCAAGGCCTATGGCGGCCAGTGGTTCGACGGCGACAAGCCGGCCTTCAACTCGGATGCCGCCGTCAAGGCGACCGAAACCTATCTGAAGCTGTTCAAGGATTCGGCGCCCGGCACGCAGACCGGCAGCTGGGATGAATCGACCGGCGCCTTCCTGTCGGGCCAGGTCGCCATCCTCGTCGAATCGACGCCGCTGTCGGGCATGGCGGTCGATCCGAAGACCTCGCAGGTGGTCGGCAAGATCGGCTTCCTGCCGCCGCCGGCGCCGCTCACCGGTGGTGGCTATGGCCATGGCCTCGCCATCGCGGCAAAGGCCAATGCCGACGATGCGTCGAAGAAATGCGCCGGCCTGTTCATCGCCTGGGCGACATCGAAGGAAAACGAGAAGCGCCGGCTCGACGCCCACCAGTTCGGCGAGCTGAACCGCACCAGCATCCTGTCCAGCAAGGAATTTGCCGACATCTACGGCGCCGATCTCGGTCAGGCGCTGGCCGAGACAGGCAAGGTCACGGCAGTCAATTTCTGGCAGGATCCGCGCTGGCCGGATCTTGGCGACCGCTGGGGCATCATCCTCGAGGAACTGGTCACCGGCACCCGCACCGACATCAAGGGCGGCCTCACCGAGCTTGAAGCCTATGCCAACGAGCTGGTGAAGAAATAGGCCATCCTCCCCCTGCGGCGCGCGGTCCGCGGCATTCAACCGAATGCCGGGGCCTGTGGCCGCAGGTCTCCCTTTCTCACCACCGCCGCTTGAGCCGGACATCGCGCGAAAAGGCCCAGCCATGTTCAATCGCTCGAGACGCAGCCAGGGATAGACAGATGCCCCGACGCTCATCCTTGCCGGTCACCTTCGTCGTGCCGACGCTGGTCATTCTTCTGGTGCTGTCGATGGTGCCGACGCTCTACGCGATCGTCATCGCCCTGCAGAACCGTGAGCTGTCCTCGACAGCCTATTCCTATGTCTGGTTCTCGAATTTCGTCGACCTGTTCTTCGACCGCCGCTTTCTCAACGCCGTCTGGGTGTCGGTGAAGTGGGAGGTCGTCACCGTTGTCGCGACGATGGCCGTGGCGATTGGACTGGGCGTGCTGATGTTCGAGGTCGCGTCGCCGCGCCTGCGCAACATCTACTGCCTGCTGTTCATCATCCCGGTCCTGCTGCCGCGTGTCTCGGCCGCCTTCGTCTGGAAGTTCGCCTACCATCCCCTCTACGGCATCGCCACCTATCCCTATCGGCTGCTGACCGGCGGGCTGATCTTCGACCCGCTGTCCAAGCCGGCGACGGCATTGTTCGCGGTCGCCTCGGTCGACGTCTGGCAATGGGGCCTTTTCTTCGCCGTCATCGTGCTGAAGCTCCTGGAAACGCTGCCACCACAGCCGATCGAGGCGGCACGGCTCGATCATGCCAGGCGCTGGCAAATCCACGCCTACGTCACCCTGCCGATGCTGAAGGCGCCGCTCATCAGCCTGATGTTCGTGAAGATGATCGAGTCGCTGCGCTCCTTCGACCTGATCTATGTGATGACCCGCGGCGGACCGGGCGTGGCGACCGAAACCCTCGACATGTACGCGTTCTCGCAGGGCTTCATCGAGTCCGGCAAGGTGTCCTATGCCTCGGCCATGGCCGTACTGATGATGATCGCCACCGTCATCACCTTCACCATGCTGTGGAAGCGGGTGCAGGCATGAGACCATATCGCATGAGACTGGGCCGCCTGATCGGCAAGGCCGTTCTGGGATTTGCCGGCTTCATGGCGGTGTTTCCGCTGCTGTGGACGGCGCTCAATTCGCTGAAGAACAATGTCGACATCATCACCCGCGTGCCGCGCGTGGTGTTCACGCCGACGCTGGCCAACATCAGCTACATCATCGGCCGCGACAGCGTCATGACCGGCCTCTACAACTCGGTCATCGCGTGCGGCGTCGCGGTGCTGATCGGCGTCGTGCTTGGCCTGCCTGCAGCCTATGCGGTTGCGCGCTACCCCAACCGCTGGGCCGGCGACATCCAGTTCTTCGTGCTGTCGCTGCGTTTCCTGCCGCCGGTGGCGGTGGCCATACCGCTGATGGTGATCTGGCTGCAGCTTGGGCTCTACGACACGCTCGCGGCGCTGATCGTCACCTATTCGCTGCTCACCATATCGGTGATCATGTGGCTGGCCATCCCGGCCTTCCAGGCCGTTCCGAAGGAGGTCGAGGAAGCCGCCTTCGTCGATGGCTACGGCGCCTATTCGGTGTTCTGGCGGATCGCGCTGCCCGTCGCGGCGCGCTCGCTGATCGGTGCTGTTGCCTTCAGTTTCGTGCTGGTCTGGAACGAGTTCCTGATCGCACTGATGCTGTCCAGCTCCAACGCCAAGACCTTGCCGATCGTTGCTTCGGAACTGTCCCAGCAAGGCATGAACGTGCCGTGGGGCATCCTGAATGCCTCGGTCGTGCTTCTGTCGCTGCCGCCCCTTCTGTTTCTCGGCGTGCTCAGCGGCTTCCTGAATTCCGTTTTCCGGCAAAAAAAGACTTGAAACGAGGACGACACGATGCGGGCACTGGTGCTTGAGAAAAAGGGCGAGCTGGCCCTGCGCGAAATTGCGTTGCCGCTCGAGGTCGGGCCGGACGACGTCAGGATCGCCATCCACACGGTCGGTGTCTGCGGCAGCGACGTGCACTATTACACCCATGGCGCCATCGGCAGTTACGTCGTGCGCGCGCCGATGGTGCTTGGCCACGAAGCCTCGGGGACAATCATCGAGATTGGCACCAATGTCAGGACACTGAAGGTCGGCGATCGCGTCTGCATGGAGCCGGGCGTGCCGAACCTGTCATCGCGGGCGACAAAACTCGGCATCTACAATGTCGACCCCGACGTAAGCTTCTGGGCGACGCCGCCGGTGCATGGCATTCTTGCGCCGCAAGCCGTCCATCCGGCGGCGTTCACCTACAGGTTGCCGGACAACGTCTCCTTCGCCGAAGGGGCGATGGTCGAACCCTTTGCCATCGGCATGCAGGCGGCGGCCCGTGCGCGCATCGTTCCGGGCGACGTGGCGGTCGTCGTCGGCTGCGGCCCGATCGGCATCATGATCGCGCTGGCAGCCCTTGCCGGCGGCTGTTCGAAGGTGCTGATTTCGGACTTCTCCGCGCCAAAGCTCGAAATCGCGGCGCGCTATCCCGGCATCGTCCCGGTCAACATCGGCGAGCAGTCACTGGTAGATGCGGTGGCTGAGGCGACCGACCATTGGGGGGCCGACATCGTCTTCGAGGCCAGCGGCAGCCCGAAGGCGTTCGCCAACCTGTTCGACGTCGTACGCCCCGGCGGCGCGGTGGTCCTCGTCGGCTTGCCGGTCGAGCCGGTGGCGCTCAACGTGCCGGCGGCCATATCGAAGGAAGTGCGCATCGAGACGGTGTTCCGCTACGCCAACATCTTCGACCGTGCCCTGCAACTGATCGCGTCAGGCAAGGTCGACCTCAATCCGCTGATAACCGGCACCTATCCATTCGACGACAGCATCAAGGCGTTCGAGCGGGCGGCCGCGGGCAAGCCGGAAGACGTCAAGCTGCAGATCCTGGTTTCCGGCGAGAAGGACTGACCGAACCATGTCCGCGATTACCTGTTCCCATGTCGAAAAATCCTATGGCGCCACGACCGTCATCCGCGACCTCAACCTCGCCATCGAGGAACACGAATTCGTCGTCTTCCTCGGCCCATCCGGCTGCGGCAAGTCGACCTTGCTGCGTATGCTGGCGGGGCTGGAGGACATCAGCGCCGGCGAGGTCTCGATCGGCGGCAAGGTGGTCAATGATCTCGATCCGGGCGACCGCGGCATTGCCATGGTGTTCCAGAACTACGCGCTCTATCCGCATATGACGATCTTCGACAACATCGCCTTCGGCCTGAAGCGGCAGAAGGTGCCGAAGGCCGAGATACAAAAGCGCGTCGAGGCGGTCTCGAGGACGCTGGGGCTGGATCCCTATCTCGGCCGCAAACCGGCCGAACTGTCCGGCGGCCAGCAGCAGCGCGTGGCGATTGCCCGCGCCATGATCAAGACGCCGAAAGTCTTTCTGTTCGACGAGCCGCTGTCCAATCTGGATGCCAAATTGCGCAATCACATGCGCATCGAGATCGCCCGGCTGCACCAGTCGCTGAAGACCACGACCGTCTACGTCACCCACGACCAGTTGGAGGCGATGACGCTCGCCGACCGCATCGTGCTGCTGCGCGACGGCAAGATCGAACAGATCGGCTCACCGGCGGAAATCTACGAGCGGCCAGGAAACCTGTTCGTCGCCGGGTTCATTGGCACGCCGAACATGAATTTCATCGATGTCACTGTCGGCCGCAAAGGCAACGGTTGGACACTGACCAGTGCCGGAACCGTCTTCACCATGGATGGCTCACGCTTCAAGCTTCAGCACGGCGAGCGTGCGGTGCTTGGTATCCGGCCTCCGGACCTGAAGACCGCCGGCGCCAATGCCGACAGCCTTCTGGAAGGCACGGCCGACCTTATCGAGTTTCATGGCAACGACGCGCTGGTGATCTTCTGTTCCGGCGGCAAGGAAATCAGCGCACTGGTGCCAACCCGCGAATGCCCCGCCGTCAACAGCCATGTCCGCTATACGGTTGACGAAACGAGCCTTCATCTGTTCGATGCCAAGTCGGGCATGTCCCTGCTGAGACAGTCGCTCTAACGGATCGCGTCCAGCATTTGCCGCTGGCGGTGCATCTCGAGGAAAACCTTGTAATCGCGGTCGAAACGCCCTGATGATTTCGGGTTCGACGCGCGTGTCCTGCCGCCTTGCTGCATGGCAAGACAGGCCGCATTGAGGTCGGGAAACAGCCCGGCCGCGGTAGCAGCAATCATGCCGGTGCCGAGCAGCACCGCCTCGTCGGCCAGCGGCTCGATCACCGTGCAGCCGGTGGCGTCGGCATAGAGCTCCATCAACAGCGGGTTCTTGGTGTGGCCGCCGGTGACATGCAGCGTGTCGATCAGGTAGCCGTTCTCGTTCAGCGCCTCCAGCACGTGGCGCACGCCGAGCGCGATGCCGACGGCGGTGCGCCAGTAAAGCTTGCACAGGCTGTCGAAGGACGAATCCAGCGTCAGCCCGCTGACGACGCCGACGGCGTGCGGATCGGCGAGCGGCGAACGGTTGCCATGGAAATCCGGCAGCACATGCAGCCTTGCGGCAAGGTTCTCACCCTCGGTGGCGCGCAGCTCGGCGACACGCCTGGCAATCCTTGCATGCATGGCGGCATCCGGCTCGCCACCGGCACCGTGCCAGCGGATAATGTGGTCGAGCAGGGCGCCGGTTGCCGACTGCCCGCCTTCCGACAGCCACAGCTTCGGCAGTGCCGCGCCGTAATATGGGCCCCAGACGCCGGCGAAGGGTTGCGGATCGGGCGACATCGCCATCACGCAGCTCGACGTGCCGGCAATCAGCGCCAGGTGCCGGCCGATATCCTGTTCGTTGCCGGCAAAGCCGCCGAGCACGCCAAGCGCGCCGGCATAGGCATCGATGACGCCGGCGCCGACCCGGCATTTCTCGGTCAGGCCAAGTTCGGCCGCCGCTTGCGCCGTCAATTGCCCAATATCGGCGCCGACCGGACTGGCTCGCTCCGGCAGGTTGCCATGCTCGAAAAGATCGTCGAGGCCGACGAGTTCGAAGAAATCATGGCGCCAACCAGTCTCTTCATGCGCCAGATAGGTCCATTTGGCGGTCAGCGTGCATTGTGAACGGGCCACCGAGCCCGTCGCTTGCCAGGTCAGGAAATCGGTGAGGTCGAATAGATAGCCGGCTTCATTCCAGGTCCTGGGCAGGTTCCGCTTCAGCCACATCAGCTTCGGCGTCTCCATTTCCGGTGACATGACGCCGCCAACGTAATCGAGCACGGCATGGCCGCTTGCCGTGCATTCGTCCGCCTCGGCAATGGCGCGGTGGTCGAGCCAGACGATGGTGTCCCACCGCCTGTCGCCGGTGACCGAAACACTGAGCTGGCCGCCATCAACACCCCGCACCACCAGCGAACAAGTGGCGTCGAAGGATATACCGACGACATCCTCGGCGGCGACGTCGGCCTTTTCGCGCGCAGCGCGCACGGCAGCGCAGACAGAAGACCAGATATCGCGCGAATCATGCTCGGCGTGATCGGGCTTCGGCTGGTTCATGACGATCGGCCGCTCGGCGCGGCCGAGCAAGGTGCCACTGGTGTCGAGAATGCCCGCGCGAGCGCTCCCGGTGCCGACATCGACCGCGCAAACGAACTGTTTCGTCAAGATGCTCTAACTCTCGCTCCCAGGCCTGCAATCAGATCGGGCAATTGCAGCATGTCAGCGAATATAAAGTCCGGTTCACTCGACGCAAGCCGCGCTTTCAATGTGGGGTTGCCGGCATGCGAGCCGCCGGTGAAGGCAAACACGCGCATGCCCGCCGCCCGCGCCGCGGTGATGCCGGCCGGGCTATCTTCGACGACAAGGCATTTGCGCGGATGAGCCCGCATGCTGGCGGCGGCGTGGAGGAACAAGTCCGGCGCTGGCTTTCCCCTGGCCACCATGGCGGCGCTGAACAGATGCGGCTCCATCAGCCCAAGCAATCCGGTGACGTCGAGCGCATAACGGATGCGGTCGAGCGTGCCCGAGGACGCGACACAGAACGGCAGCCCAAGCCTGGGCAGCATCTCCTTGACGCCGGCGATCGGCTTCAGTTCCTCGCGGAATTTGCGCATCAATTCGACGCGCATATCGGTCAGGTGGCTGTCGGTGATCTCAAGCCCGAAGTCGCGGCCGAGGATCTCGCGCACGCTCTTCATGCTCTTGCCGAGGAAATGCTCGTAGGCGGCATCCTCGCCAACGCTGCCGCCGGCCAGCTTGATCATGCCGAGCAGCGCCGAGACGGAGAGCGCCTCGCTGTCGACCAGCACGCCATCGCAGTCGAAGATGACCAGTTCAGGCGTCATGGCGGCGAATGGCTCTCAGAGCTTGCCGGTGAGGTAGCGCGTCAGCGTCGCACGCGTGCCGTTTGCCCACAGCACGGCGAGCGCATGGGCGAAGGCCTCGACAAACGCCGTGGCGCGGCCGACATCGCCATAGATGTCCTCCATGGCAAGCCAGGCGGCCGGCGCATCCTTTGCCGCTTTTGCCGTTGCCTGCAGCCGGTCCCAGCTCGGGTCGTTGGGCTCGATGACGGCGCCGCTGTCGGTCGTGCCGAAGCAGTAGCGGCACCAAAGCGCCGATTCCAGCGCCAGGCCGGCGACGCTTTTCCCGGCCTTCAGACGATCGGCGATGGTCGGGATGATGAATTTCGGCTGGCGGTTGGAGCCGTCGAGGCACAGCCGGCGCACCGTGTCGCCGATCTTCGGGTTGGAGAAGCGGCTCTCGATGAGCTGGTAATAGTCTTCCAGAACCGTGTCCGGCACCGGCGGCACGGTCGGGATGATTTCTTCTCGTTCGAGCTTGGCCAGAAACCCGCTCACCAGCGGCTCCTGCATCGCCTCGTGGACGAAATGGATGTCCATCAGGCCGGCCGGATAGGCAATCGTCGCGTGGCCGCCATTGAGGATACGGATCTTCATCAGTTCGTAGGGGGCAACGTCTTTGACGAACTGCACCCCGACCTTTTCCAGCGGCGGACGGCCATCGGTGAAATGGTCCTCCAGCACCCATTGCCGGAACGGCTCGCAAAACACCGGCCAGTTGTCCTCCAGCCCGAAATCCTTGACCAGGATGCCGCGCTCGCGGTCGGTGGTGGCCGGCGTGATGCGATCGACCATGCCGTTCGGAAAGGCGACATGCTCGCTGACCCAGTTCGCCAGATCCTCGTCGATCAGGCGGGCCAGCCCAATGACGCCGTCGGAGGTGACATGGCCATTGTGAGGAATATTGTCGCACGACATCACCGTGAACGGCGCGGTGCCCTCGTCACGGCGGCGCACCAGCCCGGCAAGGATGATACCGAACACCGTCTTCGGTGTGGCGCCCGGTTGGGCGTCGGCAACGATGTCGGGATGGGTCGGGTTGAACACGCCGGAGGCCGGGTCGATGAAATAGCCGCCTTCGGTGATGGTAAGCGAAACGATCTTGATCGCCGGGTCGGCCAGACGTTCGATGATAGCGGCTGCATCGCCGGGCATCAGGAAGTCGATCATGGCGCCGGTGACGCGGGCGCTCATATGGCCGCTATCCTGCTCGACCACGGTGGTCAGCCAGTCCTGCTCTTGCAGCTTGGCGCGGCCGATCTTCTCGCCCTCGAATACCCCGGCGCCAATTAGCGCCCAGTCATGGCCGATGCCCGCATTGAACAAATCGTCGAGATAGACGGCCTGATGCGAGCGATGGAAATTGCCGACGCCGAAATGCACGATGCCGGCCTTGAGCGTCGCGCGGTCATACTTCGGGCCGGCGACCTCGGTGGGCAGCCTGGAGAGGTTTGAGGACGAGAGTTTCACGGTCATCTGTTTTACCCTTTGGCCGGGTCTCGGCCTTCGTTACGCCCTCTCCCGTCTTCACGCGGAGAGGATAAGGGGTGGCACTTCTTGAGGTCGATACAGCCTCTGATGTCGGCCTCTGCTCCCCGCGGAGGGACGAGGAGCAGAGGCCGTCCCCGCCTCAACTCATCCACTGGCCGCCGTCGACATTGTAGGTCTGGGCGACGATGTATTCGGCGTCGCTGCTGGCGAGAAAAACCGCCATGCCGGTAAGGTCCTGCGCTGTGCCCATGCGGCCATAGGGCACCGCCTCGCCGACCAGTCTCTTCTTCTCGCCCTTGGGCCGGTTTTCATATTTGGCGAACAGCGAATCGACGTGATCCCAATGCTCGCCGTCGACGACGCCAGGGGCAATCGCGTTGACGTTGATGCGGTGCTTGATGAGGTCGAGCCCCGCCGACTGGGTCAGCGAGATGACGGCGGCCTTGGTGGCGCAATAGACGCCGACAAGTGCCTCGCCGCGTCGCCCGGCCTGGCTCGCCATGTTGATGATCCGCCCGCCCCGGCCAGCGGCGATCATCGAGCGGGCGGCAGCCTGCAGCATGAACAGCGTGCCGGCGACATTGACGGAAAACAACTTGTCGTAGCTTGCCTTGGTGATCTCGACGATTGGTGCCAGGTCGAACAGAGCGGCGTTGTTGATCAGGATATCGAGCCCGCCGGTCTTGGCCTCGACGGCTTTCACCGCCGTCTCGATCGAGGCGAGGTCGGTGACGTCGAGCTTGACCGCATAGGCTTTGCCGCCGATCTCTGCGGCCGTTTTCTGCGCAGCCTCGAGATTGATGTCGGCGATGGCGACGGTGGCGCCTTCGCCGGCATAGGCTTCCGCGAAGGCCCTGCCGATGCCACGGGCCGAACCCGTGATCAGCGCGGATTTGCCGACCAGTCGCATGCTCACATCGCCTTTCCGTCGGCGCCGAAGCGATGCAGCTTGGCCTTGTCGGGCGTCAGATAGATGGTGTCGCCATGATGGACGGCGAGTTCGCCGTCGGCGCGCACCGTCAGCGGGCCGACGCCATCGGCCTGGACATGCAGGAAGGTGTCGGAACCCAGATGCTCGGCAACGCCGACAGTGGCTTTCCATTCGCCCGCCGTGGTCGAGATCTCCAGGTGCTCGGGACGGATGCCGATCGTCTTGGCGCTGTATTTGGCAGCCGGCGCGCCTTCGATCAGGTTCATCTTCGGCGAACCGATGAAGCCGGCGACGAACAGGTTCTTCGGCGTCTTGTAGAGTTCCATCGGCGAGCCGACCTGCTCGATGTTGCCGGCGTTCAGCACGACGATCTTGTCGGCCATGGTCATGGCTTCGACCTGGTCGTGGGTGACGTAGATCATGGTCGTCTTGAGCTGATGGTGCAGCTCGCTGATCTCCAGCCGCATCGTGCCGCGAAGTGCTGCATCGAGGTTGGACAGCGGTTCATCGAACAGGAACGCGGTCGGCTGACGCACGATGGCACGGCCGATGGCGACGCGCTGGCGCTGGCCGCCGGAAAGCTGACCGGGCCGGCGTTCGAGGTAGTTGGTAAGGTTGAGCACGCGCGCCGCGTCTCCCACCTTCCTGTCGATGGTCGCCTTGTCTTCGCCGGCCATCTTCAGCGGGAAGCCGATGTTCTTGGCCACCGTCATGTGCGGATAGAGCGCATAGGACTGGAACACCATGGCCAGCTTGCGTTTGGCCGGCGCCTCACCGGTGACGTCGCGGCCGTCGATGTTGATGCTGCCGCCGCTGGTGTCTTCCAGGCCGGCGATCAGGCGCAGCAGCGTTGACTTGCCGCAACCCGACGGGCCGACGAAGACGACGAACTCGCCATTCTCGATCACCAGGTCGAGGCCGGGGATGATGGACGTCGCTCCGAAGGATTTGGAGACGTTCTTGAGCGTGATGTTTCCCATGGTTTCCTCCCCGAGGGGTTATTTCTGCCGATTGCTTCGGGCAAATTCCGTTACTTCACCGCACCGAATGTCAGGCCGCGCACCAGCTGCTTCTGGCTGAACCAGCCCATGATCAGGATCGGCGCGATGGCCAGTGTCGAAGCGGCCGAAAGCTTGGCCCAGAACAGGCCTTGCGGGCTGGAGAACGAGCTGATGAAGGCGGTCAAGGGTGCGGCTTCCGTGGTCGTCAGCCGGATCGTCCAGAATGCCTCGTTCCAGGCCAGGATGATGTTGAGCAGCATCGTCGAGGCGATGCCCGGTACCGCCATGGGCGTCAGCACATAGACGATCTCGTTCCACAGCGAAGCGCCGTCCATACGCGCCGCTTCCAGGATCTCGCCCGGGATTTCTCGGAAGTAGGTGTAGAGCATCCACACCACGATCGGCAGGTTGATCAGCATCAGCATGACCATCAGCCCGATGCGGCTGTCGAGCAGACCGGTGTCGCGGAAGATCAGGTAGATCGGGAACAGCACGGCGACCGCGGGCATCATCTTGGTGGACAGCATCCACATCAATATGTCCTTGGTCCGCTTGGTCGGCGAGAAAGCCATCGACCATGCCGCCGGTATGGCGACCAGCAGGGCCAGGATGGTCGAGCCGACCGACAGCAGCACCGAGTTGAAGAAGAACTTGAAGTAGCCGCTCTGCGCCTGGACTTCGGTATAGCTCTCGAAGGTCCCCGACGGGATGATACTGAAACCCTGGATGGCTTCCTGCTCCGACTTGAACGAGGTGATGATCGTATAGAGGATCGGGAAGAAGATCAGCAGGGCGACGATCCAGGCGGCAACTGTCGCGATCGTCTTGTGCTGGGTGGTGACTGAGCGGGCCATCGTATCCTCCCTTACTTGTCCAGGTTCTTGCCGACGGCGCGCATGGCGAAGAAGGCAACGATGTTGGCGAGAATGACGGCGATCACACCGCCGGCGGATGCCTGGCCGATTTTGAACTCCAGCAAGGCCTTCTGGTAGACCAGGAAGGGCAGGTTCGTGGAGGCGTATCCCGGGCCGCCATTGGTGGTGACGAGGATCTCGGCATAGACCGACAAAAGGAAGATCGTCTGGATCAGGATGACGACCGTGATGGCGCGCGACATATGCGGCAGCGTCAGATGGATGAAGCGGCTGATGAAGCCGGCGCCGTCCATTTCGGCGGCTTCCTTCTGCTCGCCGTCGAGTGATTGCAGCGCGGTCAAGAGGATGAGCGTCGCGAAGGGTAGCCATTGCCAGGCGACGATGATGATGATCGCCAGCATCGGATGCTGCCCGAACCAGTCGATCGGCTGGGCCCCGAAGAAGCGCGCTATATCGGCGAACACCCCATATTGCGGGTGCATGATCATGTTCTTCCAGACCAATGCGGCCACCGGCGGCATGACGAAGAACGGCGAAATGACGAGGATGCGGACTATGCCCTGGCCCCACATCGGCTGATCGATCAGCAGCGCCAGCAGGATACCGCCGATCACCGTGATCAGAAGCACGCTGACCACCAGGGTTAGCGTGTTGAGGATCGATTGCAGGAAGGCCGGGTTGGAATAGAACAGCGCGTAATTCGAGAAGCCGACGAAGCCGTCGCGGATCGGATTGAGCGGATTGTACTGCTGGAAGGAGAACCAGATGGTGATGACCAGCGGTACAATCATCCAGACGAACAGCAGCACCACGGATGGCGCCATCATGAAACGGGCAAGCGAACGGGTCTGCTGAGTAGCCATGACGGTCACCCTTCACTGGTCAGACAGAATTTTCAAAAGGCGTTAAAGGCGGCCGCCCGAACTGGGAACTCGGGCGGCCGTTGCCGGTCAAGGAGGCGACCGGCATTCGGCACCGGGAGGAGCCTTACTTGATATAACCGCCTTCGGTCATTGCCGCGGTGGCAGCGTCCTGGGCCTGCTTGAGGGCATCGTCGACGCTCGACTGGCCGGCAAGAGCCGCCGAGAAGAGCTGGCCGACGGTGGTGCCAAGGCCCTGGAACTCGGGGATGGCGACGAACTGGACGCCGACATAGGGCACCGGCTTGACGGTCGGATGCGTCGGATCGGCGGCATTGATGGAGTCCAGCGTCATCTTGGCGAATGGAGCCGCCTTCTGGTACTCGGCATTGGCATAGAGCGAAGAGCGCGTGCCCGGAGGAACGTTGGCCCAGCCTTCCTTCGAAGCGACGAGCTCCGCGTAGTGCTTGCTGGTCGCCCAGGAGACGAACTTCTCGGCGGCGTCAGCCTTCTGCGTGCCGGCGGGGATGGCCAGCGACCATGCCCACAGCCAGTTGCCGCGCTTGCCCAGACCGTTGTCGGGAGCCAGCGCATAGCCGACCTTGTCGGCGACGGTCGAGTTCTTCGGATCCGAAACGAAGGACGCTGCGACGGTGGCGTCGATCCACATGCCGCATTTGCCCTGCTGGAACAGTGCCAGGTTCTCGTTGAAGCCGTTTGAGGATGCACCCTCGGGTCCGTCGGCCTTCATCAGGTCGACATAGAACTGCAGCGTGTTCTTCCATTCGGGCTGGTCGAACTGCGGCTTCCAGTTCTCGTCGAACCAGCGTGCGCCGAAGGAGTTCGACATCGCGGTCAGGAAGGCCATGTTCTCGCCCCAGCCGGCCTTGCCGCGCAGGCAGACGCCGTTCACGCCATTGGCGCGGTCGGTCATCTTGTCGGCGGCCTGCCTGATGAAATCCCAGGTCGGCGCGTCGGGCATCTTCAGCCCGGCCTTGTCCATCAGGTCCTTGCGGTACATGACGAACGAGCTTTCGCCGTAGAAGGGGGCGGCATAGAGCTTGCCGTCGACCGAAAGGCCGCCGGCAATGGCCGGGATGATGTCCTTGGCGTCATAGTCGTCACCGAGCTTGTCGAGCGGCAAGAGCCAGCTCTGCTTGGCCCAGATCGGAACTTCATAAGTGCCGATGGTCATCACGTCGTACTGGCCACCCTTGGTGGCGATGTCGGTGGTGACGCGCTCGCGCAGCACGTTTTCCTCAAGCGTAACCCAGTTGAGCTGGATGTCGGGGTTCGCCTTGGTGAAGTCTTCCGTCAGCTTTTGCATGCGGACCATATCGCCATTGTTGACGGTGGCGATGGTGATGGATTCGGCGTGTGCGGCGAACGCAAGCGCGCTGGCCGACAACAAGCCCAGGGTGAGCGTGCGAAGTTTCATCAAATTCCTCCCTTGAACCAAGATGAGCATTTGCCTTGGCTTTGGGCAATTACTCACTTGGCGTTAATTATGTCAAGTCGGATTCGATGCTGCAGCGCAGCACTCGGTGACGCCTCGGACCGGGAATGTGTGGAAATTGCCAGCGTGAGCCTAGCCCGTCGCCCGGACATCGGGGTGACGATAGCGGAAGGGTTTGCGGGACTTGGCGCGGTACCGGACGGCTTGCCGTCAGCAGGCGATCTCGGCCAACAACCAGTCGCGGAAGGCGCGGATCTTCGGCACGTTGCGGCGCGCCTGGGGATAGACCAGCCAATAGGCGTGGCCGTCATCGCCGACCAGGTCGAAAGGCTGGATCAGGCGTCCGTCGGCGAGTTCCGCCTTGAACAGCGCCCTGGTCAGGATCGCAACGCCATGGCCGGCGATTGCCGCATTGGCTTCATAGGCTTGCGCGCCCATGCTGCTGCCGGGTCGTCTGGCAAGATCATGCGAATGCACGCCGGCAGCCGAGAACCATTCCGTCCACCAGATGTCGCCAGGATCGAGGATCGGCAGCCGCAAGAGGTCGGCGGGTTCGTTGACGCCGCCTATGCTTGCCGCGAGCTTCGGGCTCAGCATCGGCGTGAAATCGGCATCGAGCAGCTTGTGTGCTTCCAGGCCGGGCCATTTGCCGCCACCCGATCGGATGGCGATATCGGTATCCTCGCGGGCAAAGTCTGTCAGGCGACTGGACGTCTCGAGCCGCACGGCAAGTGCGGGATGAGCGATCTGGAACGACCCCAGCCGGTGCGCCAGCCAGTTCGAGGCAAAGGTCAGCACGGTGGTGACGCACAGCAACCCGTCGGCCCCGGCGCGCGCCGCGGCATAGGCCTGGCCAAGAATGGCAAAGGCTTCGCCGACAGCGGGCGCCAGACGTTGTCCGGCCTCGGTCAACACGATCTGGCGTGGCCGGCGCAGGAACAGCGGTGAGCCGACGCGCTCTTCCAGCACCTTGATCTGATAGCTGACCGCCGCCTGCGTCATGGCGAGTTCGCCGGCGGCCTTGGTGAAGGAAAGATGCCGCGCCACCGCGTCGAACACCCTGATCGCCTGCAGCGGAGGGAGTTGCGAAACCTGTCGCGAGCTGAGGTCAGGCATAAGGCGTCCTTATGGGCCATGATCAATGTTCGATTGGCGAAGGCGGCCGGCAAGGCCGACATACAGGATCAACCCATCATTCGGGCTCAGGATAGCGGAGGTTGACGATCATGACCATGGCGCAGCAAAAATGCACTCCCGCTCCGGATCACCGCTGGATTTCGTGGCTCACGGACGGATTTGGCTGGTTCGCGATAAAAAAGCGGGCACATCTGGACGTCAGGGACCTGTCGCCGCATCTGCAGCGCGACCTCGGCCTCCTCGATGGCAACGACCCTTTCGGCCGGCACAGATAGTGTGGCCTGCTTTATCGCAAATCAGGCGCGCTGCCGCCGTGGTTCTGGTCAGATGCTGGCCAGCAGGGCGGCGGCGGTCCGCTCATCGGTGATGAGGCCGTTGATCAGCCGCCGGTTGGCGGCCGCCAGGATGCCCGGCAGTTTTCGTTCGCCCATGGCCAATGCGATGACCAGCGATTTTTCGCGCGACGGCAGCGAAGCCGACGACACCCGGTCGTTGGTGATGCCCTCGATCATGCGGCCTTCCCTGTCGAACACCCAGCCGACGATCTCGGCTATGCCGCCAGCTTTCTGCAGCGCCTTCAATTCGCTTTCCGAAATGAAGCCGTCCTCATAGAGCGGCGCCTTGGGGCCGAGATCGCCGATGCCGATGAAGGTGACGTCGGCCTCGGCGGCAAGCGCCAGCGTCGGCTGGATCATCGGCTGGTTGAGCAGCATCTCGCGCTCTTCCGGCGAAGAGGCGATGACCGGCAGCGGCATCGGGAAGGATCGCGCCTTGACCCTGTCGGCCATGGTGAAGATGACGTTGTAGAAGGCGGCCGAGCCGTCCGGCGAGATGTTGCCGGTCAAGGACACCACCTTGTGCTGCGGACATTCCATCGGCGGCAACTGCTCGATCGCCGCCTTCAGCGTGCGGCCGGTGCCGATCGCCATGACGATCGGGGTCGGCGACCGCAACCGCCGCTCGATCTCGGCGGCAGCCGCCTCGGCGATGCCGATGGTTGTGGAGGATGAATTCGGATCGCTCGGCACCACTTCGACCAGATCGAGCGCGAAGCGCGATCTTAGCCGTGCCGCCAGATCAAGGCAGTTGGCGATCGGATGATCGACGCGAACCTTGATCAGACCCTCCGACACCGCCAGCGACACCAGCCGTTGCGCCGTCTGCCGTGAGATGCCGAGCGTGGCGGCAATCTGGTCCTGTGTGTTGCCGGCAACATAATAAAGCCAGCCGGCGCGCGCCGCGTCGTCCAGCCTGTTGCTGCCACCATCCTGCCGGGTATTCACGTCCTGCCTCCCGAGACCGCCGACCATGTGAGAGCGGCCCACGCCTACTTTCGCAGGGAACGGCCTGCTGCGCAATTGTCAATCTCCAGGGCAATTGCTTGCCGCCCATCGGCGCAGGCGGGCCAAGTTTTCTTCTCCTACGATGTCGGTATCAGGTAAAGAAGCGCGGTTGCGGTCCCGACGGGCCGCAGGTTCTTCGATCCCGAAGGTTTATCTCACGGCGCAAACCCTTTAAGGGATCGCAAAAAGGAGCGCTGCATGACACCGAAGGCGGTTTTCTGGGATATGGACGGCACGCTGGTCGACAGCGAACCGCTGCACGAGGCAGCCTTGGTGGCGGCGATGCGCAATGTCGGCCTCGTACCGCCTGATGATCTGCACGAGCGCGTGCTGGGCGTTGCCGCCTGGCCGGTCTACGAGATGATGCGCGACGAGTTCGGCCTGGATCTGCCTTTCGACGACTGGATCGTGCGCAAATACGAGCACTATCTGCCGCTGGTCGAGAGTTTGAAGCCGCGCCCCGGCGCGATCGAGGTCTTCAACGAATTGCGGGCAAGGGGCGTTGCGCAAGCCGTGGTCTCGAATTCGGACCGGATGATCGTCGATGCCAATCTGAGCATGGTCGGCCTGATCTACCCCGGCATGAAGACGATCAGCCGCAACGACGTGCGCGAAGGCAAGCCGCATGCCGAGCCGTTCCTGCGCGCCGCGTATCTGGCCGATGTCGACCCCGCGCATGCCGTGGCCATCGACGACAGCTGGCCGGGAGCCCTGGCTGGACTGGCGGCGGGAATGAAGACGATCTTCTGGCCGGAAAAGCCCATGGAAGGCCCGCCCGGCGCCGTCGTCATCAACAGCGCCGAGGAATTGCGGGCTGAACTGGGCCTGTAGCCTTTAGTTCCGGTAGACCGGTTCCTGCTCGTCGAGGATAGCCTTCAATTCGCTGAGATGGCGTTCGGCCTGGCCGGGATAGTCGTCCATCTCGCTTGCCGCCTTCTCGGCGATCGCGTCGGACAGCGTGCGCAGCGGCCGGCCGGTCCATAGCGCCTTGATGTAGGTCTCGGCGGCACGCTCGAAATAGAACATGCGGTTGAAGGCATCGGCGACCGTATCGCCGATGACCAGCACGCCGTGATTGCCCATCACCATCACTTTGACCTTGGGATCGACGAGAAGCTGCGAGCAGCGCTCGCCCTCCTCCTCGAAGGCCAGCCCGCCATAATGCGCGTCGACGACATGGCGGTTGAAGAACATCGCCGAATTTTGGTCGATCGGCGGCAGGCGAGAGTCGGCGAGCGAGGCCAGCACCGTGGCGTGGATCGAGTGCACATGCATGACACAGCGCGCGTGGCGCACATTGCGATGGATGGCGCCGTGCAGCCCCCACGCTGTCGGGTCGGGCGCGTCAGGACCGGAGAGCGTATCCGGGTCGTTGGCGTCGATCATCAGAAGGTCGCTCGCCTTGATGCGCGAGAAATGCACCTGGTTGGGGTTCATCAGGAACTGCGTGCCGTCGTCGTTGACGGCCAGCGAGAAATGATTGGCCACCGCCTCGTGCATGTTGAGCCGCGCCGTCCAGCGGAAGGCAGCGGCAAGATCGACGCGCTCCTCATAGTGGGGCAGGTTGGTCAGCGTTTCCTTTTGCAGGCGGGCGATGCTCATCCTAAAATCCTCCGGTTTTGGCAAGAATGCCGTGACCAGCCCATGCCCGCAACCGGTTTTGGTTGGTGCAGGACGGACTATCTCATGCAGCCGTGCTGGCAGCAGCACCGGCTCGCAGGCCGCCATGCTCGATGATGAAATCGATCACCTCCTGCAGCCCCTTGCCGCGCGACAGGTCGGTGAAGCCGAACGGCCGCTTGCCGCGCATGCGGCCGGCGTCGCTCTCCATGACGTCGAGGTTGACGTTCACGTAAGGAGCGAGATCGCTCTTGTTGATCACCAGGAAATCTGAGCGAGTGATCGCCGGCCCGCCCTTGCGCGGGATTTCTTCGCCCTGGCAAACCGAGATGACATAGAGCGTCAGGTCGGCGAGATCGGGCGAGAAGGTGGCGGCGAGGTTGTCGCCGCCGGATTCGATGAAGACGATGTCGAGATCCGGAAACTTCCGGTTCATCTCGGCGATCGCCTGCAGATTGATCGAGGCATCCTCGCGGATCGCGGTGTGCGGGCAGCCACCGGTCTCGACGCCCATGATGCGATCCTCGGGCAGCGCCTGCAGCCGCGCCAGCATCATGGCGTCTTCCTTGGTGTAGATGTCGTTGGTGACGACGGCGATGGAAAACTCGTCGCGCAGCGCCTTGCACAGCTTTTCGGTCAGCGTCGTCTTGCCCGAACCGACCGGGCCGCCGATGCCGACGCGCAGCGGGCCATTTGTCTGTGTCATGCGGGAAACTCCGTGGTGGCGAGGATGGCAAAGCCGAGCCCGATCAATAGGCACAGCGGCGAATAGTAGCGCAGGTCGAGCCGCGCGAAAGGCTGTTCCGGCGCCAGCCGCCGCCACCATGGTGTGAAGCCGGCTATGCCGCGTCCAAGGAACACCAGCCCGATGAGCAGTGACGTGGCTGCGAGCCCCTCCTTTGGGAAGGGTGAAGCAAAGACGCCTTCGAGCGCCAGCGGCCACAGCGTCGCCAGGCACAGGCACGCGGCAACGGCGAAACTGGCGAACGGCGTCGGCATCTCATCGACGCCGCGAAAGCCGACAACGGCGCGGGCGCAGGAGGCTGCATCCTCGCCCGGCCAGATGCCGCCAAGGCCCCAATAGACATGCAGCGCGGTGATCAGCAGCAGGACAAGGGACAGCGCGAAGGCGAGGATGATCATGAGCGGAACAATCGCGAATATTGGGTTTCGTGCTTCATCGCCATGACATCGGAGACAAAGGCGCAGCCACCGAGATCATCCAATGTCGAGCGCGCGGCGCGGGCGGCGGTCGATAGCGCCAGCGTCTCGAAGCCGGCCAGCAGTGCCGTCGCTCCGTTCTGACCGACGATGCCAAGCCGGATCGCCGCCTGGACGAGGTTGGAGAAGAAGGTCTGCAGGAAGGCCGACAGCGCATCCTGAAGCGCAATTGAATTGCCGCCGGCAATGGCGCCGACGGCGACGCAATAGGCGCATTCGGCCGGCAAGCGCTCCAGCACCGGATTTGACCAGGCCGCCGCCGCTTTGAGGAAGGCCGCACCTTGCAGCATGGTCTCGTTGTGGCGTTCGCGCGAACCGGCCAGCGCTTCGGCGAGTGCGGCTATGTCATCGAGATCACCGGTGCCGCGTGCCCGGCGCCAGCTTTCTGCGAACAGCACGGCGTCGTTCCAGCCCGAGCCCATCTCGACCAGCGTTTCCAGCCAGCCGGCGAGACTTTCGCCGTCGGCAACCAGCCCGTCATGCACCGCGCGCTCAAGGCCATGGCTGTAGGAAAAGCCGCCGACCGGAAAGGCCGGCGACAGCCACGCCATCAGCCGCAGCAGGGCGATGTGCGAAGGCTGGTCAGTCATGGTCGTGGTGGTGGCCGGCATGACTGTGCGAATGGGAATGCGATTCGCTATGGGAATGGCTGTGCGCTTCGGCGTGGCTATGGGCATGCGCATGGCCGTGATCGTGTCCGCCGGAATAGGCGCCGCGTACCGGCTTGAACGGTTCGGAAACGTCGGTCACCTTGGCACCCAGCCCCTCCAGCATCGCCTTGATGACATGGTCGCGCAGGATGAGGATGCGCCCGGCCTCGATGCTCGCCGCGAGATGACGGTTGCCGATGTGCCAGGCGAGCTCGGCCAGATGCACGCCGTCGCGGGCGCGGATGTCGTAGACCTCTTCCGCCGCCGCGATGATCTCGATATGTTCGCCATCCTCCAGCACAAGCCGGTCGCCATCGTTCAAGGCGACGGGTTCGGGAAGGTCGACCAGCACCTTGCTGCCGTCGGCAAGTTCGATGGCCCGGCGGCGCAGATGCCGCTCGTCATGGGCGAGAATGGCACGACCGGACGGTAGGGTGGTTCCGGCATTGCCAGCGGTCAGCACCGAGATGGCGCGCGGGAATTTGGTGAAGTCGGTGTTGAGGTTGAGCTTCATTTCATGGAGCCTCCATTAGAGCGCCGCGCGTCCTCTTGGACGCGCAAAGGACGCTCTAACATTTTTGAATCTATGCATCGTGCTTTCCTAAAACCGATTGCGGTTTTCGGGCCGATGCATTGGCCTGCGCCCGTGCACGGGCAGGCCGCGCCAGCACGCGGTCGAAATAGGCGTTGACGCGCTCGGACTCGATCGGGAATTTTCCTGCGCGGGCCCAGCCGCCCATGTCGCCGAGCAGCACGTCGACTGCCGAAAACCGATCGCCCAGCGCAAACGGCTTGTCGCCCAACCGCCGGTCCAGCGCCTTGAGTTCCGAGGCGAAATCGTAGGCTGCCGCAGGACCGACATCGACCCGAATTTCCCTCGGCAACAGGAAGCGATGGCGCAGTTTGTTCCACAGCGGTGCTTCGAATTCCGATTGGGCAAAATGCATCCAGGAATCCATCTCGGCACGGCCGGCAATGCCCGGATTGGCGCCCATACCCTTGTCCGCGTGCTTGTCGGCGAGATAGACGCAGATCGCCGCCGAATCCGTCACCGTCAGCTCGCCGTCGATCAGGATCGGCACCTTGCCCGAAGGGTTGAGCGCGTAGGCTTCCGGCGAGCGAAGCTTGACCTCGACGAATTCATAGGGCTGCCCGAGCTCCTCGAGCATCCAGAGGACTCGGCTGACCCGGGATCCGCGCGACCCAACGGCTTTGTACATGCAAAACCCTGCCTTTCCCGAACAAGCTAGACCATCGCGTCCCCTCAGACGATGGTGTCGAAGAGCCGCAGGATGAACGATATCTGATAGATGAGCGCCGCCGTGACAAAAGCGATGTGGAAGCGGCGGTCGCGCACCAGGATCGCGACGATGCAGAGCGCGACGAACACCGGCGTGCGGAACAGATATTCGTTGCCGAAGCGGGCGAAATGCTCGGGTCCTTTCAGCAGCGTGTCGACCACGTCGAGCAGATAGGTCGCCGCCAGCAGGCCGAAGAACCAGGCCCGGCGCGAATAGAAGAAATCCTCGTAGCTGGTGTAGTCCAGCATCGAATCGGGAAACAGCAGCGCGCAGAGCAGGAACAGTGTGATCGCATAGAAGATGATGAACAGGTATTTGCCGAAGGTCCAGGTCTCGATGGCGTAGAGGCCGAACTCCCACCACCAGAAATGCACCAGCATTAGGAGCACCGAGACGACCCAGGCCAGATGCACGGTATAGAGCTTGTACTGGCCGGGATGCTGGACGATGCGCGCCACCCCCGACAGCAGGCGGGCGACACCAAGCCCGATCACCATGCCCATGACGATGCGGATGTGCGGAAAGATGTCGTGGGCGGAAGCGATTTCGGTGGCCATGCTTGATCACAATGCAGCTGTTGGTTGGCCGCATATTGCTGTGTCCCGCCAAGGGCTGCAACGGATATTGCTCACTCGGTTGAATCGCCACTTCAGAACAGGAAATACCTTTGCGCCATCGGCAGCACCGTCGCCGGCTCGCAGGTCAGCAACTCGCCGTCGGCGCGCACCTCGTAGGTTTCCGGGTCGACCTCGACATGCGGCGTGGCGTCGTTCAACACCATCGAATGCTTGCCGATGCCGCCGCGGGTGTTTTCGACGGCGACGAACTGCTTGTCGACGCCAAGCCTGCCGTGCAGGCCGGATTCGAGCGCGGCCTTGGAGACGAACGTTACCGACGAGTTGGTCCTGGCCTTGCCATAGGCGCCGAACATCGGCCGGTAATGCATTGGCTGCGGCGTCGGGATCGAGGCGTTTGGGTCGCCCATCGGGGCGGCGGCGATCATGCCGCCGATCAGGACCATGTCCGGCTTGACGCCGAAGAAGGCCGGATTCCACAGCACCAGGTCGGCGCGTTTGCCGACCGCGATCGAGCCGATGTCCTTCGACAGCCCATGCGCGATGGCCGGATTGATCGTGTATTTGGCGATGTAGCGGCGGACGCGGAAATTGTCGTTGTTGCCGGTTTCCTGCGGCAGCGAGCCGCGCTGGCGTTTCATCTTGTCGGCGGTCTGCCAGGTGCGGATCGCAACTTCGCCGACACGGCCCATGGCCTGGCTGTCCGACGAGATAATCGAGAAGGCGCCGATGTCATGCAGGATGTCTTCCGCCGCGATGGTCTCCTTGCGGATGCGGCTTTCGGCAAAGGCGATGTCTTCGGGGATAGACGGCGACAGATGATGGCAGACCATCAGCATGTCGAGATGCTCGGCCAGCGTGTTGACCGTATAGGGCCGCGTCGGATTGGTCGAGGACGGGATGACGTTGGGCAGGCCGCAGACCTTGATGATGTCGGGCGCATGGCCGCCGCCGGCGCCCTCGGTGTGGAAGGCATGGATGGTGCGACCCTTGATGGCCGCGACGGTGTTTTCGACAAAACCGGATTCGTTCAGTGTGTCGGTGTGGATCATCACCTGCACGTCATAGTCGTCGGCGACCGACAGGCAGCAGTCTATCGCCGCCGGCGTGGTGCCCCAGTCCTCGTGCAGCTTCAGCGAACAGGCGCCGCCAAGCACCATTTCCTCGAGTGCTGCGGGCAAGGAGGCATTGCCCTTGCCCGACAGGCCGATGTTCATCGGAAAGGCGTCGAAAGACTGGATCATGCGGGCCATATGCCATGGCCCCGGCGTGCAGGTCGTCGCCAATGTGCCATGCGCCGGGCCGGTGCCGCCGCCGAGCATGGTGGTGATGCCGCTCATCAGCGCTTCCTCGATCTGCTGCGGGCAGATGAAATGGATGTGGGCGTCGAAGCCGCCTGATGTCAGAATCTTGCCTTCGCCGGCGATGATCTCGGTGCCGGGACCGATGATGATGGTGACGCCATCTTGAGTGTCAGGATTGCCGGCCTTGCCGATCGCAGCGATGCGCCCATCTCGCAGACCGATATCGGCCTTGAAGATGCCGGCGCTGGCGTCGACCACCAGCGCGTTGGTGATGACGGTGTCGACGGCGCCTTGCGCCCGGGAAACCTGGCTCTGGCCCATGCCGTCGCGGATCACCTTGCCGCCGCCGAACTTCACCTCCTCGCCGTGGATGGTGAGATCCTTCTCGACCTCGATGAACAGCTCGGTGTCGGCCAGCCGCACTCTGTCGCCGACCGTCGGGCCATACATCTGCGCGTAGGCGGCACGGGTAATTCTGGCCATCAGCGATTGCTCCCGAAATGCGTTTTGCCGAAATGCGGTGTAATTGAAGCCCGGCTGCACATTGCCGCCATCCAATGGTCACGGAATGACCCGCTGGGCGACACCTTGTGTTCCCATTTGGCGGTTGAGCTTGCGGGGTCACCCCAAACCGACCGTTTGCCAATCGATGGAAAGGAAAATCCATGCGCAAAACGATAGTTCTTGCCGCCGCTGCCACGCTCATACTGGCGGGCGCCGCCAGTGCCCAGCAGCAACCCGCGCAACAGCCCGCTCCGGCGCCGACCGCGCCTGCCCCCGGGGCGACCAAGCCCGCCCCCGGCGCTCAGCCGGCCGTGCCGACGATCCAGAGCGTCAGCATCGTCGACATCACCGAGCTGCCAAAGGACACCCAGACGCAGGTCAACCAGGTGATTGCCCAGCGTGGTGATGACGGCTTGAAGAAACTGCGCAGCTCGATCGACGCCACGCCCAAGGTGAAGTCGGCGCTGGAGGCCAAGGGGCTCAGTTCGGCGCAAGTCGTCGCTGCCAGCATGGAACCCAATGGCGCACTGACCCTGATCACCAAGAAGGCGAGCTGACAAAGCGGCGCGGCGGGCCAGTATCCGGCCCGCCGGCCGCATCGGGAAAGGAACCTTCGCCGGATGGGAATCGTTTTGTTTCTTTCGCGCTAAACCGCGCCCCGAAACGACTTCTCTCAGGAGCGAGCTATGGCGACCATTCCCCTTTTTGCCAAAAGACTGTTGCAGGCAGTCGCTGCCATGGTGTTCCTGGCGGCGGTTGGTCCTGCTGCGCAACTGAACGCGCAAGGGCTCGAAAGCACGGAGACCGTCAACCGCATCGTCGGCTCGCAGGTCAAGCAGGAAGAGGCCAACGCCACCGCCGAAGCCGGAAACGTCAACACGGCAATCGACCGGACGCGTGAAAACATCGGTACCGTGCGCAAGACGTCCAAGCTCGACAAGGTCGACATCGTGTTCCTCACCGATGCCGCGCGCAGCGAAGGCGGCCCGCCGCCAGCGATCGAGAGCAAGGTCAGACAGCATCAGGACGACATCGCGGAGCTGCGCAAGGAGATCGAGGCCAACGCGCTGCTGTTCAACGCCATCGAATCGCAGCGCGTGCTTGCGCAGGATGTTCTCGCCGTCGAATTCGGCGATCCCGGAAAGATCGTCATCTACGCTGCGGCCAAGCCGTCGAACTGAGCTGAGCGCGCTGGGAGATCTCACAGCTTACCCATCACCTTCTGCTGAAATCCGTAGACCTCGCGCTTGCCGCCAAGCGGCACCAGCGTGACGTCGCGCTCCTGTCCCGGCTCGAAGCGCATGGCCGTGCCGGCGGCGATGTCGAGGCGCATGCCTCTGGCACGCTCGCGGTCGAACTTCAGCCCCTCATTGGTCTCGAAAAAATGGTAGTGGCTGCCGACCTGAATCGGCCGGTCGCCGCTGTTGGCGACTTTCAGCGTGACGGTCGGCAGACCCTTGTTCAGCTCGATGTCGCCGCTCACCGTGATGATTTCACCGGGGATCATCGTCACCTCACAGAACGCCGAAGACGAGACCGAGACCAACCGCAGCGCAGGCCGCACCCGCGGCGCGGGTCAGGCCACGCAACCGGATGCCGAGACCGAGCCCGGCGGCGATGCCTGTGGCATGGAGAGCCGCGGTGGCGACGGCAAAGCCGGCCATGTATTCAAGCCCGCCTGCATTCTCTGGCACCTCGGTGCCATGGGCGTGGCCGTGGAACAGCGCGAACAGGCCGATGATGGCGACGCCGGCCGAGACCGGCAGATCGACCGCCAGCGCCACCAGCAGCCCGAGCGCCACGACCGAGGCGAGAATGCCCGGTTCGACGAAGGGCAGTGGCATATGCAGCATGCCGAGCGCGCCACCAACCAGCATGACGCCGACAAAGGCCGCCGGCCAGGCAAGAACCGCCTTGCCGCCCTTGAGCGCTGCCCACAGTCCAACCGCGATCATCACCGTCATATGATCGAGGCCGGAGAGCGGGTGCATGAAGCCGGCCGTGAAGGAGGAGGTCGTGCCGATGCCGACATGGGCATAGGCCGGCATCGAAGCGGCCAGAAGTAGAATTGCCGAAAGTGAAGCGCGTTTCATCGGAGCGGGGATCATCGAAATGCCTTCTGGTTAAGGTTCACGCAGCCTTGCGGGGGCCGCAGCCTTCGGCCTTGAGAACGCGTTTGGTCGAGGCGGGATATTTCTTCAGCATCGCCGCCGGGCGAATCGGCCGCGTTGAAAAACCACCGCCGCAATTGGGGCAGACGCCGCCCAACACCTGTTCCACGCAGCCGGCGCAGAAGGTGCACTCGAAGGTGCAGATCAACGCATCGGTCGCCTCCGGCGGCAGGTCCTTGTCGCAGCATTCGCAGTTGGGGCGCAGCTCAAGCATTCTTCTCTCCTCAGCGGATCGGTTCGTGCACGGTCACCAGCTTGGTGCCGTCCGGGAACGTCGCCTCAACCTGAACGTCGTGGATCATCTCGGCGATGCCTTCCATGACTTGCGCGCGGGTGACGACATGGGCGCCGGCCTCCATCAGTTCGGCAACCGGGCGGCCGTCGCGGGCACCCTCGACGACGAAGTCGGTGATCAGCGCGATCGCCTCCGGATGGTTGAGCTTGACGCCGCGTTCTAGCCGCTTGCGTGCCACGATCGCCGCCATGGCGATCAGCAGCTTGTCCTTTTCCCTCGGCGTCAGGTTCATGCGCTTTCCCAGGCTGGTAGAGACAGGCCTACAGTGACCATAATTTGGGCAACCCCGCCCTTCCGTTGAGCAATTCGACGAGTGGAACCAGCCGCTGGCGCAGCCGGTAGCCATCCCCGGCGTAGAGCCTCGCAAGAAGCTTGCCAGATTTCTTCACGCTCCAGACGCTTGCGCTGCCGTGGTCGCCGACGATCTCCAGAACGGGATCGAGCAGGGCTTCGGCCCGCGGCGACACCAAAAGCAACGTCGCTACCGCGATCGCGCCGCCGGCAATCGCCGGGCGGTCGAGCGTGGCGGCGATATCGGGTCCGATGCGGAAATCCTCGGCATGAATGAGGGAGCCATCCTGGCGGACACGCCAGCGGTCGTGGAAATGCCCCTGCGTGGCGCGTTCGCCCATCGCCAGGCGGCCGAAGACGGCGGCTTCCAGCACCAGCGCCTCGGCGTCGACGGCAAGCTCGACGTCGAGCTTGCGGGCAAAGGCCGCCCGGTCGAAGACGATGGTTTCCTGCGGCAGCCAGGCAATGCGGCCGTTTTCACCGACCGACAGATTGACCCGCACTTCGGCACGGTCGGATGCCGCGCGATAGATCTTCTCGCAGGCCTGGGTCGTGATCGACACTGAGGCAGCGGCGCCGACATCCAAGTCCCAGGCGATACGGTCGCCGCCGGTCATCCCGCCGGCGGTGTTGATCAGCACCGCTTCGAGCGGATCGGCCGAGACGGCCGGCATCCTGATCTTGGCGGCGCCGTCCTGATAGAGGCGCCGCAGGCGCGTGCGACCCTCACTGAGGGCGCAGGAAAGCCGCGCCACGCCCGCAACGCGCTGCGTCGAAATCCCGCCATGTTCAACCGTATCCATGCCGGCACGTTAAGCACTCCGGCGGCTTTGTCGATATAGAGTTCGATATAGCTTGTTGCTTGACAACGTTTCGGTTTCTATAGAGGGAACCACCTTGGTACGGTCATGCAGCGCTTGGCGGGGGTATAAAACGACGACGGCGGCTTGATACCAGGAGAAAAAGGGGCGCTGCTCAGTTGGCGTCGGGAAACGCGACATAGTGGGGAAGGAACCGAATGGCCGACCAGCTGGCAACGGATATCATCGCGAAGATCAAGGCTCATGCCGAGCCGGGCGGCGAAGAAATCACCACCACCACCGAATTGACCTCGCTTGGTATTCATTCGCTCGAGCTGACGGAGATCATCTTCGATCTTGAGGAAGAGTATGGCATCGAGATCGAGATGAACACGGTCGACGCCTGGAGCAATCTGAAGAATGTCGGCGATATGGTCGAAGCTGTCCGCGCGCTGATCGCGAAAAAAGCCTGACCTGAATGCAGCAGCGCGTCGTCATCACCGGCATGGGCGGTATTTGCGGGCTCGGCACCAGCGCGCCTGCGATCTGGAACGAGATGCGCGCCGGCCGCTCGGCCATCGGCCAGATCACAAGTCCGCAGCTGCATGATTTGAAGGTCAAGGTCGGCTGCGAAATCAAGACGCTTCCCGATCACGGCATCGACCGCAAGCAGACCGTGTCTATGGACCGCTTCAGCCTGCTGGCAACGATCGCGGCCAGGGAAGCCATGCAGCAGTCCGGCCTGGTTTCGAACGAGGCCACCACCTATCGGATGGGCACCATTGTCGGTGTCGGCGTCTGCGGCTGGGAGGCGATCGAAGAGAGCTATCGGGCTATCCTGATCGAGGGCAAGAATCGCGCCGGCATCTTCACCGTACCAAAGGTGATGCCAAGTGCGGCCTCCGGCCATGTCAGCATGAATCTCGGTCTGCGCGGCCCGGTCTTCGGCGTCACCTCGGCCTGTTCGTCGTCCAACCACGCCATTGCCTCGGCCGTCGACCAGATCAGGCTCGGCCGCGCCGACGTGATGGTTGCCGGCGGCACCGATGCGCCGCTGGTCTGGGGTATCCTGAAGGGCTGGGAAGCATTGCGCGTGCTGGCGCCCGACACCTGCCGGCCATTCTCGGCCGATCGCCAGGGCCTGTCGCTCGGCGAGGGCGCCGGCATGGCGGTGTTGGAAACCTACGAGCACGCCATGGCGCGGGGCGCCACCATCCTTGCCGAAATTGCCGGCGCCGGCCTCTCCGCCGACGCGTCCGACATTGTCGCACCGACCATCGACGGACCAACGGCCGCCATGCGCGCCTGCCTGGCCGACGCCGGGTTCAATCCCGAGGATGTCGACTATCTCAATGCCCACGGCACCGGCACCAAGGCCAACGACCAGATCGAGACGGCGGCGATCAAGCGCGTCTTCGGCGACCATGCCTACAAGCTTTCCGTGTCGTCGACCAAGTCGATGCACGCCCATTGCCTCGGCGCATCGGGCGCGCTGGAGATGATCGCCTGCGTGATGGCGATCCGCGAAGGCATCGTGCCGCCGACGGCCAATTTTCGCGAGGCCGATCCCGATTGCGACCTCGACGTCACGCCGAATGTGGCGCGCGAGCGCAAGGTGCGCGCCGCGATCAGCAACGGCTTCGCGTTCGGCGGCACCAATGCGGTGCTGGCCTTCAAGGCCGTCTGATCCCTGATATGCCCCGGGCGGTCACACCTGCCCGGGCGTTACACCTGCCCCGGGCGATCCCGAGCGTCCCGCGCCATCCGTTCTGTTGACTGTCCGTGCATGGCGAAACTGCCGCCGCCATATTGATCAGGATCGGCCGCGCGCCTAATCCTTGATGGACCCGCCAAACAGCGCCGCTCGGCGCCAATCCCCATTCAGGAGTTTTCCATGGCTGACCTGTCCGCCTTTCCGATTGCAACACGCTGGCCGGCCAGGCATCTGGACCAGATACAGCTTTATTCGGCCACAACGCCGAATGGCGTGAAGATATCGATCGCCCTGGAGGAGCTCGGCCTGCCCTACGAGCCGCATCTGGTCAACATCAGCAAGAATGAAAGCTGGACGCCGGAATTCCTGTCGCTCAATCCCAACGGCAAGATACCGGCGATCATCGATCCGAACGGTCCCGACGGCAAGCCGATCGGCCTGTTCGAATCCGGCGCCATCCTGCTCTACCTCGCCGAAAAGACCGGCCTGCTCATGCCTGTGGACGCCGCGCGTCGCTACGAGACCATCCAGTGGGTGTTCTTCCAGATGGCCTCGGTCGGGCCGATGTTCGGCCAGGTCGGCTTCTTCCACAAATTCGCCGGCCGCGAGATCGCCGACAAGCGCCCGCTGGAGCGCTATCGCGATGAATCAAAGCGACTGCTCGGCGTGCTGGACGGCCGGTTGAAAGGCCGCAAGTGGATCATGGGCAATGATTACACCATCGCCGACATCTCGCTGCTCGGCTGGGTGCGCAACCTGATCGGCTTCTACGAAGCGCGCGAACTCGTCGGCTTCGACGATTTCGTCCATGTGGGGACATGGCTGGAGCGCGGTCTGGCGCGGCCGGCGGTGCAAAAAGGCCTGACCATACCCGCCAAGGCCTGACGCAAACTTTGGAGAAGGCTACTTTGCCTTCGCCTTGGCTTTTGAACCGCCCTTGCCCACCACGGAGGCTGCAAACGATGCGGTGCCCCTTGCGGCGATGACGACCGCACCCGCAGCCACATTGGCCGCGGCCTTGACCGTGCGCATGGCGCTGCCCGAGATCGAGGCATCAGCGCTCGCTGCCTTTTTGGGCTTTGCGGCTTTCGGCGCGGTTTTTGCCGTTGTCGGCACCACTTTCTTCGGCGCCGCCTTGCCGAATGCCGGCTTGGCGTCCTTCGAGCGCTCGGCGATCGCCGGGCCGGCGCCTGCCTTGGATTGGGTCGCCTTGCCCTTGGCGGGCGCGGGCTTTCTTGCCTTCTGTGCCATCGGACGGAATCCCTGTTTGGCAAAATTGCCTTGTCGGCGATAACGGCCTGAATGTCTTAAGGTTCCCCTTGCGCAATCCGTAGAATCAAGCGGAATCGCCGATCACCAGATCGGCGGCCCGGCGGCGAGCAATAACCCGGTCGATATTGGGCATGTCGTTGGAGGCGATCCAGGCGCGCGCATCCTCGTCGGAGCGGCCGTGCCCGTGCCAGCGCTCCAGCAGGCGGCGCTCGAGTTCATTGCGCGGCACGTCGACGAAGATCGAGAAATCGAACAACGGCGCCAGCCGCGACCACGGCTCCTCGTCGAGCAGCAGGTAATTGCCCTCGACCAGGATGAATTTGGTTTCGGTGGCGACGATCGAGGCGGCGGCGCGCGACAATTCCATGTTGCGGTCGAAGACCGGGATGGCAATGTCGGGTTCGCCGGCCCGGATACGCTTCAGCAGGGCCTCGAAACCGGCAAAGTCGAAGGTTTCCGGAGCGCCCTTGCGCGCGCGCAGGCCGCGCCGGTCGAGCACGGCGTCGTCATAGTGGAAGCCGTCCATCGGCACGACTTCCGAAGCACCTTCGGGCAGCAGCTCATGCAGCCGTGCCGACAGCGTCGACTTGCCGGCCCCCGGCGGCCCGGCAATGGCGACGATGAAGCGGTTTGCCTTGCCGGCACGCTTGAAGATGGTGGCGGCGAGATGGGCGATTTCGGACATGAGAGCCTCTCCGGCAGGAGCTTCAAATCCACCATGTTCCGCATGATGATTTCGGCCACATCTTGGCGGCAGTTCGTGGAAATTTCAAACCCTGTGGCTGCGCAAATCCGATCAGGCAGCCGCCGTTCGCCCGATGAGCAGGAAATCGCTGTCGAAGGGGACCTCCCAGGACGAGACGCCGGCCACCAGCCGCATGCGGCCATCCGCCGTCGCGATCTCCTGCGGCGGCTCGCCGCCGGAGAGCGGCATGGCGCCGATGACATGGCGAAAGGAAACGCTTTGGCCTTCGCCCAGCGCAAACGCGGTTGCCACGCCTTCGCGCTTCAGCCAGTTGTCGCCGATCGAGGCGGCATGGCCGACGGCGGCGCGGCCGTCCTCGATGCCGAGCACGCCAAGGTGGCGGCCGCTCCAGGGCGCGTAGTCGCGCCCGCCATTGCTGAGCCACAGCATGGTGATCGGCAGCTCGGCCGGGTTCTTCAGCACCAGCACCAGGTCCGCTTCGGCCTGCCGCGCAAGCGCGGTCCAACCCGGCCCGCCATGATCGGCCTCGACCAGGGTGATGAAATCCTCGCGGCGGTCATCCATGCGGTATTGCGTGAGATCGAGCGTACCGCCGCCGGCGGCGGGAAAATGGCCGAGATCGGCGGACCGTGCCGGATAGGCCAGCATGAAGCGGCCGCGGGCGGGGTCGGGCTCCAGCGGATCGTCCAGCGTCGCGGCAAACCGCTTTGGCGAAAAGGCAAGCCTGCCGCCGCCCGTCATCGCCGTCATCGGGTGATGCGCGACCGAGATCGCGCCATGGCCGCCGCAAAACTCATGCTCCTGGTAGAGGAAGGGATGATCGTCGCGCAGCGTCAGGATCTTGTCGACGCTCGCGCCCATGACCTTGTGCCGCAGCCGGTAGACCGCGCGCCAGCCATCCTCTGTCGCGGCACTTTCGACGACATCCCAGGCGCTGTTGGCCGGCCAGCCATGCAGCGGCGCCTCCTCGACATCGCTGCGTGAAAACGGCGCGCAGAGAAAATCGCCGGACAGCCGAACCGTGCCTTCCGGCAGATTGTCCGGCAGCGTCTCGTTGGCATCGACCCAGGGTGCGCGGTGCAGCGGCTTCAGCTGCCGCCCGCCGCCCTCGACCACCATGTCGGCGATGTGGCCGACCGTGAGGTCGAGCGAAACCGAAATGCCTCTGGCCTTGATGGTGCTGACAGTCATTGCGCTCTCACCGATTCTGAAGGCGCAAACAGAACCCGTTCGGCGCCGGTTGCGCAAGCTTGATGTCGGCATTTCGCATCAGTTCTCACTCTCCCAGAGGGCCCACAAGGGAGGGTAAGCAGATCTACTGCCGCTTGTATTCCCGCACCGGCGACTTGGTGTCGTCGGTGTAGGTGACCTGCACCGACATCGATGTCACGCTGTCGGCGACCTTGAAATAGGGCTGGTAGTCGTAGGGGATGGCGTAAGGGTCCTTCTTGTCGCAAGGCGGCATCTTGATCTCCTTATCGAGTGCCGCGCCGTTCAGGCTGTAGTGCACCTGTTTGATGGCGCAGCGGTAGGACAGCATCTGGGTGAAATAGACCAGGCCGTGATTGCCGCTGGCATCGAAGGCGATCCACGACGTCCAGAACTGGTCGAGGATCTGCTTGTTGCCTTGCTGAAGGGCTGTCTCCGGATCGAAGCGGATGTCGAACGGGCCGGTCTCGCGGCCCCTGATATCGAGATATTTGATGGCGATGATCCCGGCCACGGTGCTGTCGGGCAGCTCGAAACTCGGATTGGCCATCGGCTTGCCGGTCGTCTGGTCGTTCATGGCCAGAAAACCGGTGTCGGTGAACGGGCCGCTGTCGCCCATGCGCCAGGAGATGGCGGTCGCCGGCTCCGGCAGCGAGATGGTCATCGACCAGCCCTGGTTGGAGCGCATCGGCGTCAGTGAAGGCACGAAGCGGGCGGGGTCGAGCACATCGCCAAGCGCTGCCAGCCGGCTGCGGCTGCGGTCCAGCCAGTCGGCCAACTGCGTCTGGTCGACGAAATATTTCAGCAGTCCGCCATCCTTTTCGTAAGACACGAATTTGGTCAGCGCCTTGGCCTCGTTGCGCTTGTCGGCCAGCGTCTGGGCGCCGAGGCGGTCCTCCGAAAACTCCTGCGCCAACAGGAAATAGGCCGGCGCGAAATCCGCATGGGCCGCGATGAAGGCGTTGAGCTTGTCGAGGCGCTGGGCGTCGTCGAACTGCTGGATATGCACCAGCTTGACCGACAGCGCCTTGCCCCTGTCGGCAAGCGCGCCGAACACTTCGCGCGCGCCGGCCTTGCCGTCCTGCACCCGAAGCAGCGTGGCAAAGCGCGTATAGGGGTCGATGGCATCGACATCGAAACCGGCAAAGGCGAGATAGGAGCGCCGCGCGTTGAGCATGTCGCCGGACAGCTCGTAGACGCGGGCATTGTGGTAGAACTCGTCCGGCCGCTTCGGCTCGGCGATCGCCCCGCCCTGTGCGGCGAGCGCGGCAAAGCCCTTGGCGATGGTGTCGATCGATGCGGCGATCTGCTGCGTCGTCGCCTGCAGCTTCTCGGTCCGGGCCTGCTGCTGCGCCTGGCCGGCGGCCAGCGTCTCGGTCTGTTTCTTCACCTCTTCGGTGGTCTTTTGCACCTGCGCCGTCTGCTGCGTCTGCTGCTGCTGGGCGTTAGCGATCTCGTCGGTCTTCTTCACCACTGTGTCGGCCGACTGCTTGACCTCTTCGACCGTCTTCTGCGTTTGCGTGACCGTCTGCTCGATCTTGGCCACCTTGGCCGAAACGATGCCGATCGATTTCTGCAGCTCGGCAATGGCCGGCACCAGGCTGGCGATCACCCCGTTCTGGGCGTTGGTCTGCTGTTGCAGGCCGTAGACGCCGCCGGCGACGGCCGCGGCACTTGTGGCGAAGATCAAGGCCGGCAGCGCCTTGGCCGCCAGCACCAGCCTGAGCACGATGGCAATTGCGATGATGGCCGCAGCCACCGAGGCGACGAGCGCGATATAAGCGGCGAACGGCGCCAGTGGATTGAGCACGTCGCCAACGGCGCCGCTGATGAAAGCGACGCTGCCGGCCCATTTGCCGGTGCGGCTGAGCGATGCCCTGATAAGCGAGGGCGCTGCGCCCCCGGCTCCGATGTCAGTCATGCCAAGCCCCCAAGCCCTCGAATACCACGCCCCTTCCCACAGGAAACGCGGCTTTGGCAAGGAAAGACATGGGGAAACGGGCGTTTTCGGGGCGGACGGCAAGCCTGCGAGGCCTCGACAATCCCGGGCCTGTCAGCCATTAACCAAATGGACGCAACAGCCGCGTTACGTTAGCTTCGCCTCATCTCAGCAACAGCTTGACCCGAACAGACTTGCCCTTGTCCAACCTGCGTCCCCTTCCGCTCATCCAGAGAGTTTTTGCGGCACTCGCCCTGCTGGTGCTGCTGGCCGGCTGCACCACCACGACGCCGCCCGACAGCGTACTGGCCGTGCCGGCGCCGGCGCAGAAATATGCCGCCATCGTCGTCGATGCCAGGACCGGCAAGCAGCTGTTCGAGGTCAGCTCGACGGCGCAGCGCTACCCGGCCTCGCTGACCAAGATGATGACGCTCTATCTGCTGTTCGAGGCGCTGGAGTCCGGCCGCGTCACCAAGGAAACGCAGATCCCGGTATCGGACCATGCCGCCTCGCAGCCACCGACCAAGATGCGCTTCCGGCGCGGCGAGAGCATCGACGTCGATTCGGCGATCCGCGCCATCGTCGTCAAATCGGCCAATGACGTGGCGGTGGCGGTCGGCGAATATCTCGGCGGCTCGGAGGATCAGTTCGCCGCCATGATGACATCCAAGGCGCGCCAGATCGGCATGACCAGCACCACCTTCCGCAACGCATCGGGCCTGCCCGACGACAGCCAGATGACCACCGCGCGCGACATGGCGGTGCTCGGCATGGCGCTGCATCAGCGCTTTCCCCAGCAGTTCCACTATTTCTCCGAAAGCGATTTCATGTTCCGCGGCAGGCTGGTGCGCGGCCACAACGACATGCTCGGCCGCGTGCGCGGCGTCGACGGCATCAAGACCGGCTACATCAGGGCCTCGGGCTTCAACATCGTCACCTCCTACAACGCCGACGGCCGCAACCTGATCGTCGTGGTGATGGGCGCCGACAGCGCCCGCCAGCGCAACGATCACGTCGAAGCGCTGATCCAGCGCAGTTTATCGCCGGCCATGGACGGCACCAAGACGAGGCTGATGTTCGCGGAGCAGTGAGAAGCGGTCCGCGCAGCGGACAAAAAGCCAATTGCTTGGCTTTTTGAATGACGAACGCCCTGAGCCTGCGAAGGGCGAGCTGCCGGTAGCAAGCATCGCGCCCGGCTGCCCCTGACGGATTGCCCGGTGAAGGCAACTGTGCTATAGATTTGGCCATGGTGCTGATTTGCGCCAATTGATCCACTGTGACCCGCCGCAAGGCGGGTTTTTGTTGCCGTCGCATGCCTCGGCGATCGGCGCAACTTCGTCATCCACGGGCGAAGCAAGGAGCGAAGCGACGCGGCGCAGACCCGAGGATCCATGCCGCGACTTCAAAGCGCCGCAGCGGTGCAGAACTTTGCGGGACGCTGGCGGGACAGCACCCCCCTCTGTCCTGCCGGACATCTCCCCCGCAAGGGGGGAGATTGGATTTCATGACTGCTTTCGCCAATCCTCAACGCCGAAAAGAAAGCGCCATCGGAGCAAACTGCTGATCTCCCTCCTTGCGGGGGAGATGTCCGGTAGGACAGAGGGGGGTCCGCCAACATCGGGCAAGTTCTTCACCGCAAGCGACACTCGCAGGTCATCGCATGGATCCTCGGGTCTGCGCGTCCGCTTCGCTCCCGCTCCGCCCGTGGATGACGAAGTTGGGCATCGATCAAAAAGACTTGTAGTGCTGCGAAATCCGTCGCGAAGCTGGCGATGTTGCGGCATAGGCGTATCGTCGCCCAGCACCTCAGCAGGAGCCCGCACCATGAGCACCGTCCCGAAAGCACCCGAGCAGGCGGCGGAGAACGACAGCGGCGGCGAATATTTCGAGGCGCCGATCGTCGGTGAGCACGAGGCCGATCCGGGTTCGGACGAGCACCTCGAAACACCTGACGTGCCGGACTCCGAACCATCCGCCCCAGGCGCATCGCGCGGCAAGCCGAAGAAAAAACCATCGGCGATATCGGGCCGCAAATTCCGCAAGCGCGATCTGGTGCGCATCGACACGCTGCGCCCGAGCCTCGCCGACCGCATCCACGCCGATCACCCGGATCTGCCGACCGGCGCCCGCATCAGCCGCGCCGAGCTTGGCCGCTACCGCATGCGCTACATGGAGGAGCTGCTCCAGCAGGAGCACGGCGAATTCTCCGAGCTCGACCGCCAGGTGGTCGAATCGATCGCCCGGCAAGACACGATTTCCGAAAACTCGGAGGAGGAGTTCGAGGAGCACCGGACCTTTGCCGACCGCGTCTCCGACAACATGGCGGCCTTCGGCGGCAGCTGGTGGTTCCTGATCTCCTTCGGCAGCGTGCTTCTGGTGTGGATCGGCATCAACCTGCTCGAGGGCACGACGAGCGCCTTCGATCCCTACCCCTTCATCCTGCTCAACCTGCTGCTCTCCTGCATCGCCGCCATCCAGGCGCCGATCATCATGATGAGCCAGAGGCGGCAGGAGTCCAAGGACCGCCTGCGCTCCTTCAACGACTACCGCGTCAACCTCAAGGCCGAGCTCGAAGTGCGCCATCTGCACGAAAAGCTCGACTACCTCATCTCGCGCCAGTGGACGCGACTGGCCGAAATGCAACAGATGCAGCTGGATGCGATGCACGAACTGACAGGGGCGAAGAAGCCGAAGCGGGCGGTGAGGCGGAGGCGGGCAGTGAAGAGCGAGACGGGGCAGTGAGAGGGTTCCTCGCCCCCACAAGGTGGGGGAGAGGTGGCTCGGCGAAGCCGAGACGGAGAGGGGGAGCGCCATATCCAACAAGCGGGCACCCGTGAGAGGACCAACCCACCATGCGATGCCGCCAATCTCCAATTGCCCGTTGAAGCCCGCGCCTGCTTCCGCTAAGAAGCCGTGACTTGCCGGTTCACCGGCTGGTTCGTTTTCCGGATTCCGGGAAGCACCCGTAGCTCAGCTGGATAGAGCGCTGCCCTCCGAAGGCAGAGGTCACAGGTTCGAATCCTGTCGGGTGCGCCAAATTTCTCAATGAATATCAGCTGTTAGGGCAGGCTCGTTTTGTTTACCCTCATACTTACGTGCAGAGAAATGCGAGAACAGAACGGCAACTTGCAGGCAGTTTCCGTACAAAACCCGTATAGGGAATCCGGCTTCGTTCTAAGAACCGAGCTGCTTACTCGTCAGACCTCCGCCGGGCGAAGGCTTGGCAAAAAGTGGCTGCGCCATAAATACTGCACACCTTGGGAGTGCGGCGCCACTTGTATTGCAAGTTACTCTGAGGCAGTGTCCGGACAAATTGGGGGTGCTTCGTTTTGCTATTTTCGTATGGGCCGCAGCCGTGACAAGGCCTAAAGACCTGCCCGATTTTGGCAGTCCGCCGCTCGATGAGGTGGTGTTGGGAGTCCAGTTTGCACGCCACCCAGGGTACACGGATCTGTTCGCTTGGCAGGTCCGGGAAGAATTTAAAGCGGAGTTCCCAAACTACGTTGAAGTCCCCCGGCTCGATCCCCGCTTTGAGGTCTTTGGCGGGGCCGAAACGATGTCAAACTTCCAAATCTCGTTCTCAAACTCCGAGCCGAGTAAACGCTATTGGTTCATCGCCGAGGACGATAGCCATCTTCTGCAATTCCAAGACGACCGATTTCTACTAAATTGGAGGAGACGCGGCAACCGTGCCTATCCCCGGTACGAAGCTATTTCGGCCATGTTTGAAGGTTTTCTCGCCCGCCTTCGTACCAAATTTAATGACGAGCGATCGCCACTAGAGATCAACCAAGCCGAGGTTTCCTACATAAACGTAATTCCTCTGAGCGACGGCACTCGGCTTAACGACTGGCTGAGCATTGTGCGGCCAACAGGCTTGAATATAGAGCAACTCAACGCCAATTTCACGGAAGTGGTTTTTTCATCTGACGGAAAGCACCCTGTCGCTAGGATGCACTACGAGGTCAGCCTTTACAGTAGCCGTGAGGTTAAGAGAGCTATCCGACTTGGAATTACCTATCGAGGAGCCCCAAGCCAAACGGAAGGGCCTTCAGTTGGGAATTTTCTTGCGGCCGGTCGTACACAAATCATCAAACGATTCTGCGATATAACAACCGAGCAGGCGCACAAGATATGGCAACGAAAGCAATGACGAGTTCGTCAGTCGCAGTGTACTCGACCACGTCGCATTGGAACCGTGGAAGGGACAGTGAGTGGGCTGTTCACCGCCTCATCGTCCAAAACCCCGATTATGCTTGGTCGGAAGCCGTTATGGGCAAACTCGACGAACTGGTGAAATTGCCGACTGGATGGGACGGCTATTTCGGAAAATCCGTCGATTTCACTATCGCGTATTTCGCAGCAAATCTCTTACAGGCGATCTATGTGCCAGGCGCGCCATGCCCCAGCCTGGTACCAGGGTCGGACGGTACTTTGCAGATCGAATGGCACACCTACGGCCTTGATATTGAACTCGACATTCTGAGCGTCAACAAGGTCGACTGTTTGATTGTTGATAATGGTGGCGCGCAGCGCGCAGAGCTCACTGTCGACTTCAAGATCGTGAGGGCAAGCATCGACGAAATGGCAAGGCGAGCTGCTAATGCTGTCCCAGCCGCCGCGTGACGACGACGGCAATGTGATCCCGCATGATCACGCCGAGATTCTTCCCGGGGATACCCTAATTCGCCGTGTCAATCCGGCCCAGCACGTAGTGATGGATGAAAACCGGAATTGTCGTAGGCTGTCTTCTAAGCTGATGAAGCCTCAGGGTGGCGGCATGTCCGTCGATCATGAGAGGTCGATTTTGGAAGAGGGTAATGACCCTGTTGCCTTTGTCAGAACGCCCATTTATGTGGCAGCTATCCAATTCCAAGCGCCAGACGCTCGAGCAGTAGCACTACGGATTGGCTACGATCCGGTGGATGGCAATCCGTACCACTGCGAAGTGTGGGGCACCGCTCCTCGAGCCGATAAGTTTACCGGATCGCAAGAAAAAGCATTGCTGAACGCTTGTGGCTGGTACATTCCAATCGATGGCGTCGAGATCCGGTAGTTGGCCAGTAAGCTTGGGAAGCTAGCCCTATCGACCGGGTTCCAACGGCTTGCCTGTAAAATGCGCCAAAACGCGCTAATTGGAAATCAATGGGTTACGCCGCGATTGTAAAAAAGGCTTTCCCACGGTCAGCGGAGCCAGTCCGCCTTCGCCGCCCGTCGCGTAAAAGCGTGCTCAACCTCGAAGAACAGCCTCTCTAGGTCTCCGCGGCCCCTCTGGATGACCCGCTGAACCAAGACCATACTCCCTTCGAAGGACCATGCTGTTCCTTCATGATCCTGCCGCAATTGTTGCTTTGGAACTTGGCTACGAAATTGGCTCTGTCGAGCGCGCAACGCCCATTATACTCATCTATTCAGCCCGCCACCCCCCTCACGCTCTCCCGCTCCACCAGCGGGCACTCCAGCTTCGTAATCGGATACCGTCCCCGTCCAGGCGCCGCCGGCGCCTCCAGCTGTTCGATCGCCCATTGGCCCATCGCCATGTGCGGCAGGATCGAGGTGGTCAGCGGCGGGAAGAGGTGGCGGGCGATTTCCTCGTCGTCGTAGCCGACGACGGAAATGTCCTGCGGGATGTGCAGGCCGGCTTCCTTCAGCGCTTCGTAGCAGCCGATCGCGGTGCGGTCGTTCTGGCAGAAGATGGCGGTGGGCTTGTCCTTCAGCGCCAGGAGCTTGACGGTCGCGGCGTAGCCGGCGCTGGCCGACCAGTCGCCCTCGACCACCAGTTCCGGATCGAACGGGATGTCGGCGGTGGCGAGCGCGCGGCGGTAGCCTTTCAGCCGGTCCTGTGCCGCCTGCATCCACGGTTCGCCGGTGATGGTGGCGATGCGGCGGTGGCCGTGGCTGATCAAATGGCGGGTCGAGCTCTGGCCGCCGGCGATCTCGCTCGGCACCACGGCCGGGAAGGCGTAGTCGGCCGTGTAGCAGTTGAGCAGGATCACCGGGATGTCGAGGCCGTAGAGGTAATCGGGCGCTGTGATCTCGCGGGTGAAGATGGTCATGTAGATCAGCGCCGAAATGCCCCGCTTGGTGAGCGCGGCGATGGCGCGCGGCTCCATGACGGAATCGCCCAGCGTCTGCGCCACCAGAAGCACGTTGCCGGCATTCCACGAGGCCTGGCGCGCGCCCTCGATGGCGACCACGGCTTCCGGGCTGGTGGCGAGCTGGTCGACGGCAAAGCCGATCACCCCGTCGAGTCCCTCGAAAGCGGGCCCCCCGAAGGCCGGCAACGCCGGGTGAAGCGCCTCGAAAGCGGGCGCGGTATAGCCAAGGGTCCGCGCGGCCTCGATCACCCGTTCGCGGGTCTGCTGCGACAGCTTGATGCCGGGCGAATTGTTGAGCACGAAGGAAACGGTCGCCTGCGAGCAGCCGGCGGCCCTGGCGATGTCGGTCATGGTGACGCGGCCCCTGGCGCTCTTCGCCGGCGCCTTGCGTCGCTTCGCCGTGTCGATGGCCGGATCCTTCGTGTCGCTCATGTCACTCCCCAGCCTGTCTAGCGGCGGCCTGTCGGGCCGGCAAGATGGCGTGACGCCGTCGACTTATAGAGATCGTCACGCGAATTTATATCTATTAGTAGCCTCGAGGTCTATCCATCCTGCATCTTCATACAGCCCGAAGTTCAAACGGCATAAGGCATAGGCTTTGGCGCAGGAGAGGCTGCGGTTCGCCAGCGGATGTGCCGCGAACCGCAATCATGCCCAGGGGTATCGCCTCGGAACTAATACTGTTTACTAATACAAAAATGCGCTGTACCGTCAATCCGTCGCGTCCGGCCGGTTGGGTCCGGGAGCGGCGGAAGTGTACGCGGATGGCCCGACGGCAAGCGGATCTACCCCCGCAAGCCTTGTCTTGTATATGTGATATGTCAGACAAATCGGACTATTTACGAACGAGGGATGAGTCTCTAAGGTCCATGATCGTGGCTGGAACGACGCCATTCTTTCGGTGCCGGGAACCCCTTTGAGGAGGAGGGCGTCCAAGCTGCAAACGGCAAAGTCAGGTCAGTGCCAAAATCAGGTTAGTGCAAGATCGGTCAGTCTGACGACTGAACCAAACGGGAGGTTGAACATGAAATCCTTGATACGAAATGCATCCGTAGCCGCCACCGCGCTGCTGCTTGGCCTGTCGGCCACAGCAATCGCGCGTGCCGACGACAAGCCGACGCTGGCCTTCGTCGTCAACGGCGCTTCCGATTTCTGGAAGGCCGCCGAAGCCGGCGTCAAGAAGGCGCAGGGCGAACTGCCGGACTACAATCTCGAGCTCAAATATCCCGAGCAGTCCTCGGTCGCCATCCAGCAGCGGCTGATGGACGATCTGGTGACCGCCGGCGTCAAGGGCATCATGGTCTCGGCGGTCGATCCGAAGACCTCGACCGATGGCCTCAACAAGATCGCTTCGGAAACGGCGCTGTTCACCACCGATAGCGACGCTCCGCAGACCAAGCGCGTCGCCTATATCGGCTCGTCCAATGTCGATGCCGGCAAGCAGGCGGCCGAAATCGCCAAGAAGGCGATGCCCAATGGGGGAAAATGCCTCGGCTTCGTCGGCCTGCTCGGCGCCGACAATGCCAAGGAGCGCATCCAGGGCATGAAGGATGGTCTGGCCGGCACCAAGATCGAGCTGATCGACGTGCGCGGCGACGACATCGACCAGGCGCGCGCCAAGAAGAATGTCGAGGACGCGCTGGTCGCCAGCCCCGACGTCACCTGCATGGTCGGCTTCTACTCCTACAACACGCCGCGCATCTATGAAGCGCTGCGCGACGCCGGCAAGCTCGGCTCGATCACCGTTGTCGGCTTCGACGACGATCCGATCACGCTGGGCGGCGTCAAGGAAGGCACCGTTGCCGCCACCGTCGTGCAGCAGCCCTTCGAATGGGCCTATCAGGGCATGAAGCTGATGGCCGCCTATCTCAAGGGCGACAAGTCGGGCATCCCGGAAGGCGGCCTGATCATCATCCCGACCAAGATCATCGGCAAGGATGACGTCGACGCCTACGCCGCCAATTTGAAGGCGATGGCCGGAAACTAAGACTTGAAGCAGTTCAGCCGGCTCAACTTGATTTGAGCCGGCTGCTCGCATTGACGAACCACGCGAGGATCGTCAGTCTGCCAAAAAGTCGGCCCGCCAATCGCTGTCAGGCATGATGAATTATTCCGATACATCCATCGTCGCGACTACTCCGTTCCTCAGCCTCGAGAACGTGCGCAAGACCTATCCGGGCGTTGTCGCGCTGGACGGCTTCTCGATGGAGGTCAGGCCGGGCGAGGTCATCGGCCTCGTCGGCGAAAACGGCGCCGGCAAATCGACCTTGATGAAGATACTCGGCGGCGTCACCACGCCCGACAGCGGCACGATCACGGTCGACGGCACCGCCCACAAGGGCCTGACCGTCGAAGCGAGCCTCGGTTCGGGCATCGCCTTCGTCCACCAGGAACTCAACCTGTTCGACAATCTCGATGTCGCCGCCAACATCTTCTTTGGCCGCGAGCCGTTGCGCGCCGGGCCGCTCAGGCTCGTCGACCGGGCAAAACTGCGCACCATGGTGGCGCCGCTGCTGAAACGCGTCGGCGCCAATTTTTCCGCCGACACGCAGGTTGCGACCCTGTCGTTGGCCCAGCAGCAGATGGTCGAGATCGCCAAGGCGCTGTCGATCGAGGCAAGGCTGGTCATCCTCGACGAGCCGACATCGAGCCTGCCGCTCGCCGAAACCGACAAATTGCTCGACGTCATCAAGGCGCTGAAGGCGGACGGCATCAGCGTCATCTTCATTTCGCACCGCCTGCACGAGGTCGAGCGCGTCGCCGACCGCGTCGTCGTGCTGCGCGACGGCATGCTGGCCGGCACGCTGGGCAAGCACGACATCGGCCACGACCAGATGGTCAAGCTGATGATCGGCCGCATGCTGAAGGAGCGCGAAAAGGCCTCCGAGGCGGCGCGTGCGCCGGGCGCCACGGCACTTTCGGCCAAGGCCATCCGCACCCCGGCCTATCCCGGCCGGCCGGTCGATCTCGATGTCAGGCGCGGCGAAATCCTCGGCCTCGCCGGGCTTGTCGGCTCCGGCCGCACCGAACTGGCGCGGGTGTTCTTCGGCATCGATAGCAGCCTTGGTGGCGCGCTCGAACTCGACGGCAAGCCGCTTGCGCTGGCTTCCGCGGCCGACGCCGTCGCGCATGGCATCTTCCTGGTGCCGGAAGACCGCAAGCTGACCGGCATCCTGCTCGACCTGTCGATCGCCCAGAACATTTCGCTGCCCAATTTGCCGGCGCATGCGCGCCGCTCCCTGGTTTCGGCCAGCGCCGAGACCGCCACCGCCGAGAAGCAGAAGAGCAATCTCGGCATCAAGGCGCCGTCGGTGCAGACGCGCACCGGCACGCTGTCGGGCGGCAACCAGCAGAAGGTCGTGCTCGGCAAATGGCTGGCCATGAACCCCAAGGTGATGATTCTGGACGAGCCGACGCGCGGCATCGACATCGGCGCCAAGGCCGAAATCTACGGGCTGATGCGGGCGCTGGCCGATGCCGGCGTCGCCGTGCTGATGATCTCCTCCGACATGGAAGAGGTGATCGGCGTGTCCGACCGCATCGCGGTCATGCATGAGGGCCAGATCTCGGGCATTCTCGACAAGGACCGGTTCAGCCAGGAAAACGTGCTGCTGCTGGCGGTGGGCAAGCAGCCGAAATAGTTTTTTGTTTGCCACGGGTTCCGGTCCGGAACTTCCAGGGCGGGCATTGGGGAGAAGACGATGAGCAAGAAAGATCTCGGCCTGCTGATCCTGATCCTGGTGGTCGGGGCGATCGTGGCGATCATCAATCCGCGCTTCCTGTTGCCGATCAACCTCGCCAACACCTCGAACCTCATCGGCCTGTTCGGCATCCTGTCGATCGGCCAGGCCTTCGTCATCATCACCGGCGGCATCGAACTGTCGGTCGGCTCGGTGGTCGCGCTGCTGGGAACGCTGTTCATCGACTTCATCGCCGTGCGCGAGGTGGCGTGGCCGCTGGCCTTCGTGCTGATCCTCGTGCTCGGCGCCATCATCGGCCTGGTGCATGGCTGGCTGATCACAAGGCTCAAGCTGCAGCCCTTCGTCGTCACGCTGTGCGGCCTCCTGATCTATCGCGGCGTCGCCCGCTTTTACACCGCCGACGGCACCGCCGGCTTCGCCTTCGGCCAGAACTTTCCCGATCTTGAATTCCTGACCGCCGGGCGCTCCTATGGCGTGCCCAACAGCTTCATCGCGCTGATCGTCATTTCCATCGTCATGTGGGTGGTGCTGCACCGCTCGGTGTTCGGCCGCTACCTCTACGCCATCGGCAAGAACGAGGAGGCGGCGAAATATTCCGGCATCCGCACCGGCCGTGTCGTCATGGCCGCCTATGTCATCTGCGGCGTGCTGACGGCGCTGTCGGCGATCTATTTCGCCATGTACACGCGCTCGATCTCACCGGCCAGCCACGGCCAGTTCTACGAGCTCTACGCCATCGCTGCCGCCGTGCTCGGCGGCTTCTCGCTGCGCGGCGGCGAGGGCTCGCTGATCGGCGTCATCCTCGGCACCGTGCTGCTGCAGGAGCTGCAGAACCTCGTCAACCTGCTCGGCATCCCGTCCTCGCTCAACTTCGCGGTGATGGGCGGCGTCATCCTCATCGGCGTGCTGGTCGACCAGCAATGGGGCGTCTTCCGGGCACGGCGGCTGATGGTCGACGCCACCCGCAAAAGCGCTGCCGGCGCGGCCGCGGAATAACCGCCGGCCGCGACACGAAAGCTTGTCCGCGCTTTGAGATTATTATAATAGCATAACCCGAACTTGGTCGGGGGCGGACGAGACATGCGCTGCGATTTGCGAGGCAAGGTAGCGCTGGTCACCGGAGCCGCGGGTGCGATCGGCAGTTCCATCGCCAAACGCCTGTCCGACAACGGCGCCGCGGTCATCGTCGCCGACATCAACAGCGATGGTGCGAGCCAGGTCGCGGCCGGTTTGAGCGATGCGATCGCCTGCACCGTCGACATCCGCGATGCCGCCTCGGTCGACAGTGCCATCGCCGCCATCATGGACCGCTACGGTCGCCTGGATATCCTCATCAACAATGCCGGCGTCAACACGCTGGCGCATCGCGTCACCATTGACGAATTTCCCCCCGAGGAATGGGACCGCATCACCGGCATCGATCTCGACGGCCTCTACATCATGAGCCGCGCGGCATTGGCGCCGATGCTTGCCGCCGGCAAGGGCGGGCGCATCGTCAACATCGCCTCGGTCGTCGGCCTCGCCGCCATGCGGCTGCAGAGCCCGTTCGTTGCCGCCAAGGCCGGCATCATCCATCTGACGCGGTCGATGGCCATCGAACTCGGAGCCAAGGGCATCCTGACCAACGCCATCGCACCGGGCTCGGTGATGACGGCGCTGACGGCAAAACTGTTTTATGGCGATGACGGCAAGTTTGCCGGCCGCACCCAGGAATTCCTCGCCCACGTGCCGCTCGCCCGACCTGCCCAGCCCGAGGAGATCGCGGAAACCGTGCTGTTCCTGGCCTCGCCGGCCGCCAGCTACATCAACGGCCAGGTGCTGGCCGTCGATGGCGGCTGGACGGCGGGATACATGATGTGAGTGCGGCCATGGAAATCGACCTTGATGGCGCAGTAGTTGCCCATGACGGTGACAGCAACCTGATCGCCGAGGCAGCGCTTGCCGCGCTGCAGGCCAATGGCGGCCGGCTGGTCGAAGGCTCTCATGCGCGTGACGCCGATATCCTGCTGATGTCCTGTCCGCTGCGGCCGGGAACGGTGGCGGGCGATCCGCGATCGCTTTACGCCGATGCGCGCAAGGCCGCCGTGATCATGACCGAGCGTGGGCGCGGCCGCATCGTCTTCCTGCTGTCGGCGACCGCCGGCATGCCGATGCGCCGTCATCCGCGCTTTTCCATGGACAACGCCTCGATCCTTGCCGGCATGCGCACGCTGGCCATGGAGTTCGGCCCCAAGGTGCTGGTCAACGCCGTCGGCGTCGGCGCGGTCGAGGATGAAACCATGGTGTCCGGCGACAAGGCGATGCTCAGCCACACCCCTGTCGGCCGCGCCGGCAGCATCGAGGAAGCGGTTGCAGCCGTGCTGTTCTTCTGCGATCCCCTGAACACCTATACGACGGGCCAGATGCTTTGTGTCGACGGTGGATGGATGGCAGGCTATGGGCGCAATTTCTGAGCCGTTGATGCTGAAAGCCGGGCCGCTCGAGGTCGGGCTCGTGCCGCAGATCGGCGGCTCGGTGAGTTCGCTGCGCTGGCACGGCATCGATCTCATGCGCCGGCTTTCGAATCGGCATCGCGAGGCCGGCAATGTGCTTGGCGTCGCCATGTTTCCGATGACGCCCTACGCCAATCGCATCACTGGGAACGCCTTCGACTTTGGGGCGAAGCGCTGGCAGGTCCTGCCCAACAATCCGCCGGAGAAATTCAACGTTCACGGCAGCGGCTGGCAACACGCCTGGACCGTCACCGAGGCAGCCGCCGCCAGCGCGACGCTGTCGCTGGACATCGCCGCCGGTGCCGAGCCCTATTCCTACCGCGCGACGCAGGCTTTTACGGTCACCGAACAGGGCCTCGGCGTCGCTATGACATTGACCAACACCGGGCCGGTTTCCCTGCCGTTCGGCTTTGGTCTGCATCCCTGGTTCGATCGCGACCCTGATGTGATGCTTCAGTTCAAGGCAAGGCGCTTCTACCTCGAAGAACCCGACGGCATTTCCGGCGACCCGATCACGCTTCCACCCGAACTCGACTTCGCCAAGGACCGGCCTTTGCCGAACGGCTGGCGCAACAATGATTACGGCGGCTGGGCGGGGGAGGCGACGATCCGCTTTCCAACGCGTGGCGCAGGTTTGCGGGTCCAGGCCGATCCCGTCTTCAAGCACCTGATGTTCTACGCCGATCCGACAAAGCCGTATTTCTGCGTCGAGCCGCAAACCAACGCTTCTGGGGCCTTCAATCGGGGCGGATGGGATGATCCGGACGAGGGCGTGATTGTGCTTGCCGCCGGCGAAAGCGCCGCCGGCACCGTCTGGTTCATGCCTTTTGAACTAGAGTAGCCGCGCTAAAAGTCCGCCATCCACCTGCATGGCGCTGCCGGTGACGAAGGACGAGGCGTCGGAGATCAGGAAGCCTATTGCCGTGGCGATTTCGGAAGGATTGGCGATGCGCGCGATCCTGTTGGGCTCGAAGGACAAGCCCAGCGCTTCCGCGCCGCCCGCCGCCTCCAGCCCGTCCAGCGTCATCCTTGTGGCGACGGAGCCGACCAGCACGGCGTTGACGCGGATGCGGTCGACGGCATAGTCGAGCGCCATCTGTCGCGACAAGCCGACGACCGCCGCCTTGGTCGCGGCATAGGCCGGCACGCCGGGCACGGTGGCGTCGGCATGCACCGAGGCGATGTTGACGATCGAGCCGCCGCCGGCCGTGCGCAGCAGCGGCAGGGTTACACGGCAGACCCGGAAGATGGCTGTCAAATTGACGGCAATGGTCCTGTCCCATTCGTCGTCGGAGAGCTCTTCGAGCCGCTTGCCGGTCGGATAGATGCCGGCGCAGTTGACGACAGCGTCGAGCCCGCCGAACCGAGCCGCCGCCGCCGCCACGGCCGCTTGCACCTCGACTTCGCGGGTGAGATCGCACGCGCGGAAGATCAGATTGCTCTCGCCATGGCGGCCGGCAAGCGCCCGTCCTTCCTCGGCATCGAGCCCGGCTCCGAAGACCCTGGCGTCCTGCGCGACAAGGTATTCTGCGGTCGCCCGGCCGATGCCGGTCGCCGCTCCCGTGACGAAAATGTGTTTGCCGGCAAAGCTCATGACGAAGCCTGTGAAGCCAACGCGTGGCGTTGCGCCTGCGCTGCCGTCACCGAACGCAGCACGCGATCCTCACCGCCCTCGCCACGGCTGAATTCGTCGACGATGCGGCCATCGGCGACGACGAGGCAGCGGTCGCACAGGCCGATCAGCTCTTCGAGTTCCGACGCAACAATGAGGAGGGCCACGCCCTTCTCTGCCAGCTCGACCACGAGCCGGTAGATCTCGTGCCGGGTCGCCGCGTCGACGCCCTTGGTCGGTTCGTCGAGCAGCAGCACTTTCGGCGCTCGCATCAACACGCGGGCAAACAGCAGTTTCTGCTGGTTGCCGCCCGAGAGATGGGTGACCGCGGCCTGCGGCGATGACGCCTTGACGTTGAGCGCACGCATGGCGCTCAGGATGGAGCTGCGTTCGAGCCCGCCGCGCACCATGCCGTACCGCGACAAGGGCGCGAGGTTGCCGATGGTGACGTTGGCGCCGACCGGCAGGTTGAACAGCAGGCCATCGCGCTTGCGGTCCTCGGTCAGCAGCGCGATGCCGGCGGCACGCGCATCGCTCGGCGATTTGATCGATATGGGCTCGCCGGCAACACGGATTTCGCCGTCTGCTGGAACGCGGCCATAGATGCCATGCAGGATCTCACTGCGGCCGGAGCCGAGCAGGCCTGCCAGCCCGACGATCTCGCCGGCGGCCACGGAGAGGTTGATATCCCTGGCGCCATGAACAGCGCCGCCGTGACCCGCGACCGTGAGCCGGCGAACCTCTAGCGCGATCGGAGCGCCGGCGGGCGCCGCGTGTTCGGGAAACAGCCGCTGCAGCCTTTGGCCCGACATCGAGAAGATGAAGGTCTCGGCATCGAAATCTTCTCGCGCGATCCGCACCGCCACCTGTCCGTCGCGCAGCACGGTGGCGCGGTCGCAGATGGCGAGCACTTCGGGCAGGCGGTGGGTGATGTAGATCATCGCCACGCCTTGCGCCTTGAGGCGGCGCAGCACGCTGAACAGCGCGTCGACTTCGATGCCTGAGAGCGAAGCTGTCGGCTCGTCCAGCATCAGCACGCGTGGTTTCAGCACGATGGCACGCGCAATCATCACCAGATGGCGTTGCGCCGAGGTCAGCGACGCCACATAGGCCCTGGGATTGATGTCGATGCCAAGCTCGGCGAAGATCTCGCCGGCCCTCTGTTCGAGCTTGCGCTGATGCACCAGCATGCCGTCACCCAGGCCGGTGCGGCCGGCAAAGACGTTCTCTGCGACCGAGAGCTGTTCCAGCACTTCGATTTCCTGCGGCACGTAGCCGACGCCGTTCGACCGCGCATCGGCGGGCGAGGCAAAACTGACGGCCCGGCCGTCGAGCCTGATGGCGCCCGCGTAGGAGCCGGCGGGATGCACGCCGTTGAGGATCTTGACCAGCGTCGACTTGCCGGCGCCGTTCTGGCCCAGCAAGGCGTGGATTTCGCCTGGAATCACATCGAAATCGACGCCGCGCAGCGCCTGCACGCCGCCAAAATTCTTGGCGATGCCGGTGGCCGAAAACAGCGGCTCTTGCGTGGTGCTGGACACGACGATCCTCCCGGGAGATGCCGGATCCGCGCAAGGCGCGGACCCGGCGCAGGCGCTACTGGCCGGCGCTATCCAGCATTTTGTAATAGGGGTCGAGGTCGGCTGATGTGATCACCTTGGCCGGTAGCGGGTTGCTGTAGGGCACGCTCTTGCCCTGGGCGAGGTCGCCGAGCAGTTCGGCAACCTTGGCGCTCTCTTCATAGAGCGGCTGCGCGACGATGCCGTAGGCGGCGCCCGACTTCACCAGATCGAGGTTCTGCCTGATATAGTCCATGCCGATGATGACGACATCGCGCCCGGCCTTGCGGGAGGCGCCCGACCAGGTCTGGATGCTGTTGCCGGTGGTGCCGAAGGCGGCGGTCACGTCCGGATTGCCTTGCAGGATCGCCACGGCCTTGGCCTCGGCCGCCGATGGCTCGAAACCTTCCATCTGCGTGTCGAGCACCTTGATGCCGGGGTACTTTGCCGCGATGGTCTTGCGGAAGGCATCCGACATGGCATTTTCAGTGTCGTTGGAAGCGCCTTGTGTCAGCGCCACGGTGCCCTTTCCGCCCAGCTTGTCGCCAATGGCGATCGCGGCATTGGTTCCTGCGTCGGCAATGTCTTCGCCGGTTGCAGCCCTCAGCCCCTGGACCGTGCCCTCGGGCGGCAGCACATGCCAGGTGACGATCGGGAAACCTTCCTTCGCCAGCTTGGAGATATAGGAGTAAATCGCCGGATCCGGGCCGTAGACACCGATGGCGTCGTATTTGGTGCGGGCAAGGGCCGCCTCGGCCAATGGCAATGTCGCTGGAATATCCCAGTTGGTGGCGCTCGGGTCGCCGACGACCTCGCAGGTGTAGCCGAGCTCCTTGCATTTGTTGAGGAAGCCCGCCTGCATCAGCCGGTGCACCGGATGATCCTTCATCGCCTGCACCCACAGCAGATGGATGTCGGCCGCCCGGGCAAGGCTCGCCGAGCCCAGCGACGTGGCAACAACCGCCGCCGCCAGCGCGGCGCGGATCAGGCCGTTCTTCAGTTTGTTTCTCATGTCATAACCTCCCTTGGTTTGCCGGTATTTTGCCGGCGCAATATCCACGCTCGCGGTTTGCTCAGGCGCCGGCGATGAAGTAGCGGCGGCGCAATATGTCGAGGCCGACGGCCATGACCATGATCACGCCGACCGCGATCTGCTGCCAGTTGGAGTTGACGCCGATGACGACGAGGCCACTCTGCACGACTTTCAGCATCAGGATGCCGACGACGCCGCCGGCAACCGTGCCGGCGCCGCCGAACAGGCTGACGCCGCCGACCACGACGCCGGCGATGACGGTCAGTTCCCAGCCGCTGCCGATCGAAGTGCCGCCGCTGCCGAGATCGGCCATGACGAACATGCCGGCGATCGCCGACAGCGCGCCAACGACGATGAAGGCGCCGATCTTGTAGGCATTGGTGTTGATACCGACGAGATGCGCCACTTCCTTGTTGCCGCCGGTGGCGTACATGTTGCGCCCGAGCACGGTGCGCCGCAGGACGAAGTCGGCGACGACGGCGGCGATGATGAAGAAGGCAAAACTCCAGCCGAGCCCGAAGGCGAGATCGGTGCCGCCGATCGTATTGATCGTCTGTGGCAGCGGGTAGACCGGATAGCCGCCGGTCACCACCTGGATCAGGCCCTGGCCGATGAACAGCATGCCGAGGGTCTGGATGAAGGCGGGGATGCCGAGCCTGACGACGATCAGCCCGTTGACGAGGCCGATCAGCGCGCCGACACCGACACCACCGAGTATGGCGATCGAGACCGGCAAGGCGGCCGCGGTCATCAGCTTGGCGGCGACCACGGCGGACAGTCCGGCCACCGAGCCGACGGACAGGTCGAACTCGCCGGCGACCAGCAGAATGGTTTGGCCGATGGCGATGATGCCGACAAACGACACGACGTTGAGAATGGCGCGGATGTTTCGTTCCGACAGGAAGGCCGGCTCGAGCAGCCAGAAGAAGGCGATCAGCAGGGCCATGGCGGCCAGCACGCCGACTTCGCCGACGGCAATGAAGCCAATCAGTCGCCGCCGGAACGATTGCGCGTCCCGGGGCGGCGAGCTCACGTCTGCCGCGCTGTTCATCCTGACCTCCCTGGCGGTGCCTGCTGCCGGCTCTGCGTCCGGCACCATTTACCCGCGCCAAACCTGGCACGCTCCTCGATCCCATTAAGATTATAATATTATAACTTGTCAACGGCGAAATGTTTGGAGGTTGCTGCAACCGGCGCATCGCTGGAAAGCGCGCGCCGCAACCGCTATGAATGGGCTGATGTCGCGTGGTCCGGAGATTGTTTTCGATGGATCGCGCTCTCTTGGAGCATGGTGATGACCGATAGACCGCCGGCGGGCGAGAAGAAGCCGCAGCGCCTTGGCGTCCGCGAGATCGCCAAGCGCGTCGGCGTTGCGCCGATGACGGTGTCGCGCGCGCTCTCCAATCCCGACATGGTGTCGCCGGAGACGCGCGCCAAGGTGCTCGAGGCGATCGAGCAGGCCGGCTTCGTGCCGAACCGGCTGGCGTCGAGCATGCGCGGCAATGGCCGCATGATCGGCACCGTGGTGCCGCCGCTGATCAATTCGGGCATCGCCGAACAGGTGCAAGGCATGTCCGACGAGTGCCATGAGAGCGGTTATTCGATGCTGCTGGTCCAGGGCGAGTTCACGCAGGAAGCCGAGGAGAAATCGATCCGCAATCTGCTCGGCTGGCGCCCGGTCGGCATGATCCTGCAGAGCTTCGTACAAAGCGAGGTCGCCCGCGCGCTTCTCAAGAGCAGCGGCGCACCGGTGGTCGAGATATCCGAGATCAAGGGCCGCAAGCCGATCGATATGGTGGTCGGCGTCTCTAATTTCGAGACCGCCTATGCCATGACCATGCATCTGGCGGCCAAGGGCTACAAGCGCATCGGCTTCGTCTCGACGCCGATCCATGGCAATGACCGACTTCAGCAGCGCCGCACCGGCTATCACGCGGCACTCACCGAACTCGGGTTCAAGAACCATGACGACATGGAGGTCGAGGTGCCGATCACCGCCCAAGGCGGCGCCGAGGCGCTGGTGACATTGACCTCCCGCCACAAGGACATCGACGCCATCTTCTTTTCCAGCGATACCCTGGCTGTCGGCGCCGTGCAGGAATGCCACCGGCGCCGCTGGGCGGTGCCGGGCAGGATCGCCATTGCCGGTTATGGCGACATGGACCTGGCCGCACAGCTTTATCCGCCGCTGACCACGGTGAAGGTCAACCGCTACGAGATGGGCCGGCGCGCGGTGCGGCAATTGCTGGCAAGGCTCGGCGGCAACACCAAGGTGCCGACCATCACCAGCCTCGGCTTCGAGATCGTCGACCGCGAGAGCGCGTGACGGCCTTTCTCGTTGGCCAAGCCTCCCTCAGCTTCGTCATCCTAGGGCGGAGCAGCCGCGAAGCGGCGTCGCGGAGACCCTAGGATCCATGCCGCGACCTTTGCCATGGAGTGCAGCGGAGCAGAATTCTGCACCGAAGCAACGCTTCGCGGTCGCGGCATGGATCCTATGGTCTGCGCCGCGTCGCTGCGCTCCTTGCTCCGCCATAGGATGACGAAGGCAGGGAGGATTCGGCTAATCTCGAAGGCTAGCGATTTGCTTCGAACGGTCATCGGTATCTGAGATACCTAACCGCGCTTCCCCGCCTCCTCACGCCGACCAAGCCGCTTCTCCCAGCCTTCGGCATGGACGTTGAGATAGGCGTGGGGATCGTAGGGGTGCTCCTTGATCGCATCGATGTTGAGATCGATGCCGAGTCCCGGCGCGTCCGGCAGCGACAGATGGCCGTTGTCCGGGTTGACGGTCGGATGCCAGGTCACGAGGTCGCGCGTCCACGGATCGTTGAAGGCGTCGAAATGCTCCTGGATGAGGAAATTTGGCACGGCCGCGGCCAGCTGCAGGCACACAGCCGTCGCCACCGGCCCGCCGCTCTGGTGCGGCGCGATCTGGCTGCCATGGGCGAGGGCGAGGTTGGCCACCTGCATCGACGGCGTGATGCCGCCGAGCGACATCGGCTCGGGCTGGAAGATGTTGACGCCGCCACCCGCCGCCAGCGTGTAGAACTGGCCGACCGTGTCGTACATCTCGCCGGTCGCCACCGGGATCGGCGAGCGATGCGCCACTTCGTGCACCGTCTCCTGCCGGTCGCGTGAGGTCGGCTCCTCCCACCAGTAGATGTCGAGGTCGGCGAACTTTTGCGCCGCCTGCAGCGCGGCGATCTCGGTGAAGCGCGCATGCACGTCGATCAGGATCAGCGTGTCCTTGGGCAGCTCATCGCGCAAGGTCCGGCAGATGGCGTAGGACAGCTCCAGCTCCTCGCGCGCGATAAAACCTTGCGCGGTGCCGAACGGGTCGAGCTTGAACGCCTTGAAGCCCTTGGCCAGCACCGCCTTGGCCGCCTTGAGGAAGGCTTCCGGCGTGCGCTCGGTGCGGTACCAGCCGTTGGCGTAGCCGAGCACGCTGTCGCGCACCCGGCCGCCAAGAAGCTGGTGGATCGGCACGCCGAGGCTCTTGCCCAGAATGTCCCAGCAGGCGACTTCGATCGCCGCGATCACTGTGCGGTGGATATGGCCGCCGTCGAGCGAGACGCTGTCCAGCATGCGTTTGGCCAGCGCATTGATGCGCCGGGGATCCTGGCCGATGGCCAGATGCTTGAGTTCATGCACGCCGGCTTCGGTGGTCTTGATGAAGCCGTTCAGCGTACCTTCGCCGACGCCGTGAATACCCTTGTCGGTATGGACTTTGACGAATAGCCAGTTCTTCCACTCGGCGCCGACGGCAAAGGTCTCGATCTCGGTAATCTTCATGCGAAAGTCCTAGCCCAGCGCGGCAATCGTTGCGATGACGGCCTCGGTGGTCAGGCCATACTTCGCTTGCAAGGTCGGCACCGCGCCGCATTCGATGTAGCGGTCGGGCAGGCCGATGCGGGTCACTGTCTTCAAAAGGCCCGCATCGTACAAGGTCTCGACGACCAGGCTCGCCAGCCCGCCGACCACGACATGGTTTTCCGCCGTGACAACACGGCTGACGCCGGCCGCAAACTCAGCCACTGCCTCGGCGTCGAACGGTTTTATGGTCGGCACGTGCAGCACACCGGCGGAGACGCCGTGCTTCTGCAAAGCCTCCGCCGCGTCCAGCGCCCGCTCGGTCATGAAGCCGGTCGAGATGATGCCAACATCGTTGCCTTCACGAAGCCGCCGCGCCTTGCCGATCTCGAAGCGATAACCCGGCTTGAACACGACCGGCACGCTGCCGCGCAGCAGCCTGATATAAACCGGGCCTTGATGCTCGGCGATGGCTTCGGTCGCGGCCTCGATCTCGGTCGCGTCGCAGGGATCGATGATTGTCAGGCCGGGAATCATGCGCATCAGCGCCAGATCCTCGATCGCCTGATGCGTGCCGCCATAGCCGGTCGTCAGGCCGGGCAGGCCGGCGACGATCTTGACGTTGAGGTTGGAGTGGGCGAGCGCGATGGCGACGAAATCATAGGCGCGCCGCGTCGCGAACACACCGTAGGTGGTGGCGAACGGCACCTTGCCGGTGCGCGCCAGTCCGGCGGCGACGGCGACGAGATTCTGCTCGGCCATGCCGACATTGAAGAAGCGGTCCGGAAAGGCGTCGCGGAACGGCAGGATGTCGGTGTATTTGCCGAGGTCGGCGGTCAGCCCGACAATGTCGGGGCGGCTCTGGCCAAGCCTGGCCAGGGCCCGGCCGAACGGCGCCTCGACGCTCCGACGGCCGCCGCCGACCGCCTCGTCCTGGCCCATGGCCAGCGTGCGGCCGGCCTCCATTGCCGCGCCGCTCATTGGGCTGCTCCCGCGGTCTTCTCGAACTCGGCGATGATGCCGTCCCATTGCGCGACGTCGATGCGGAAGAAGTGCGATTTCTCGCTGGCCTCGATGCGCGGCACACCCTTGCCGGGCAGCGTGCGCAGCACGATCGCCTTCGGCTTGCCGTTGCGCTCACGCGCACCAGCCAGCGCGCCGACCACCGCTATCATGTCGTTGCCGTCGATCTCGAATGTTTCCCAGCCGAAGGCGCACCATTTGTCGGCCACGGGTTCCATGTCGAGCACGACAGGTCCGTCGGCCTGGATGCCGTTGCAGTCGATCAGCGCCACCAGCCCGTCGAGCCTGAAATGGCTGGCCGACATCGCCGCTTCCCAGGTCGACCCCTCCTGCATCTCGCCGTCGGACAGCTCGACGAAGACGCGCGCGTCGGAGCGGTCGACGCGCAGACCCAGCGCCTGGCCGACACCTTGTCCGAGACCATGGCCGAGCGAACCGCCGATCACTTCCACGCCGGGCGTGGTGTCGAGCGTCGACATCTCCAGCCGGCTGTTGTCGGCGCCATAGGTGACCAGTTCCTCGAGCGGAATGATGCCGGCCTCGGCAAGTGCTGCCCACAGTGCGATGGAATAGTGGCCAGTCGATAGCAGGAAGCGGTCGCGGTCGGGCCACGCCAGATTGTGCGGGTCGTAGCGCAGTTCGTGGAAATACAGCGCCGCCAGCGTGTCCGCGATGCCGAGACCCTGGCCGATATAGCCCTGGCCCTGGCCGCGCGCCATGGTCAGCATGTGGCGGCGCAACCGCTCTGCCTTGCGTTCGAGCGCGCCGATGTCGGCGTTGCCGGGAGGGGAGTTTCGCAGCATAGGATCAGTCCTTGTCGAGCCCGCCCGACATGTTGAGCCGCTCGGCGGTCATGTAATCAGGCGAATCGAGGCACAGCCAGACGACGGCTTCGGCCACCTCGGAAATCTCGGCGCGGCGGCCGAGCGGGATGCGGCGGGTGCGTTCGTCGAGAAAGGCCTGCAGATCGTTGCGGCCATTGGCGCGGGCGAGATCGGCCTCCGTCGAGCGCTGCATCTCGGTGTCCATCATGCCCGGCGCCAGGCTGTTGACCAGCACGCCGTAGGGTGCCAGTGCTACCGCAGCGGCGCGGGTGATGGAATCGACGCCCGCCTTGCTCGCCGTGTAGGCGGTGTAATCGGGCAGCGCCATGCGCGAGCCCGGCGAGGTGATATTGACGATGCGCCCCGAACGCTGCTCGCGCATCACCCGGCCAGCCGCCTTGCAGGCCATGGCAAGTGCGGTGACATTGAGCGCCAGAGTGCGCGTCCAGGCCTTGAACGTGGCGTCGAGGAAAGGTTCGATCACGCCATAGCCGGCGTTGTTGACCAGGATGTCGATGCCGCCCCAGCGTGCGACCACTTTTTCCACCGCCGCTTCCGGCGCACCTTCCCTGGTGAAATCGCCTGTTATGGCCTCGGTTTCCGCGCCGATTTCCCTGATTTGCCGGGCGGTCTCGGCCAGCCCTTCGCCATTGATGTCGGCAATTGCGACGGCACAGCCGCGCCGGGCCAACTGGATCGCCACCTCGCGGCCGAGGCCGCCGGCGGCACCGGTGACCAATGCTCGCGTGATATCGTGAATTTCGGCAGGCAAGCGAGCACCCTCCCGGTGGCCATCTTGACGGGATTGATACCGGTACCATAAATGGCTGTCAACGGGGATGTGCTATTGTCCGCTCGCCGTACGGTTGGTCGGCAATGGGGAGGAAAAGATGAAAGTCGTTGCGCTCGAAACGCTGCAGCTGGCGGAATTTCCGTTCCTGTTCTGGCTGCGCGTCCACACCGATGCCGGCCTCATCGGCACCGGCGAGACCTTCTGGGCGCCGGGGCCGGTCGCCTCCTACATCCACGACAATGTCGCCGCCTATCTCCTGGGCAAGGACCCGCGCGACATCGAGCTGCATGACCGCACGCTGGGCAGCGTCTATGTCGGCGCGCGCGATTCCGGCGCCGAGGTGCGCGGCAATTCCGCCGTCAACATCGCGCTCTGGGATATCTATGGCCAGGCGCTCGGCGAGCCGGTCTGGCGACTGCTTGGTGGTCGTACCCACAGAACCGTGCCGATCTACAACACCTGCGCCGGCTACAAACATGTCCGCGCGACTCAGAAGAATGCCCTGTTCGAGCGTGGCGAGGACTGGTCGCTCAAGGCTGGCGATTCGAATGAAGGTCCGTATGAAGATCTCCTCGCCTGGCGTTACAATGCCGGCGACCTCGCCAAGAGCCTGAAATCGGAAGGCATCGGCGCCATGAAGATATGGCCGTTCGACATCGCCGCCGAAGCGTCGAACGGCACCCGCATTTCGCTTGCCGATCTCGACAAGGCGCTGGAGCCGTTCCAGAAGATTCGCGACGCTGTCGGCCGCGACATGGAAATCATGGTCGAACTGCACGGCCTGTGGACCCTGCCGCCAGTGCTGCGCATCGCCGAGGCGCTGAAGCCCTACGACGTCGCCTGGCTGGAGGAGCCGATCCGCTACAACGAGCTCGACGCCATGGCCGAGCTTGCCCGCCACACCTCGATACCCGTCGCCGCCAGCGAAAGGCTAGCCTCGCGGCAAATGTTCAAGCAGCTGATCGACAAGCGCGCGGCTAGCGTGATCATGATCGACCTTGCCTGGTGCGGCGGCCTCTCCGAAGCGCGCAAGATCGCCAACATGGCCGAGGCCAGCGAACTGCCGGTGACCTTGCACGACTGCACCGGGCCGATCGTTTATGCCGCCAGCTGCGCGCTCTCGGCCACCTTGCCGAACGTCAACTACCAGGAAGCGGTGCGCGCCTATTTCACCGGCTGGTACACCGAGATCGTCGCCGACATACCGCCGGTCAGCACTGGTCATGTCGCGCCGCTCGAAGGGCCGGGGCTTGGTCTCAGCCTGCGGCCCGAGCTGTTCCAGCGGCCCGACGCGACGGTACGCATCACGAAAATCTAGCCGTCATCAGGCTCTTTTCAGAGCCAGTAGACATTATGCTATTATAATCTATGATGAACCGAAGCGGGCGATCCACAAGCTCGCCGCCGGCGCTTTGCCGCCCGGCGCAGACGGGTTCAGGGAGGCTTTGGTGGCAATTTCTGCGGCGCGCACACGCGAGCATTCTAGGGGTGCGCCAAACCTCCCCGACCGGAAGGTCCTGCTCGACCTGTTCGAACGCATGGTGCTGTTGCGCCGCTTCGAAAGCATTGCCCAGATCGCTTGCCGCAAGGGCGAGACCCCCGGCTTCCTGCATCTCTATATTGGCGAGGAGGCGACCGGTGTTGGCGTCTGCGCGCATCTGCGCGCGACCGACTGGGTCACCTCGACCCATCGCGGCCACGGCCATGCCCTGGCCAAGGGCGCCAACCCAGGGCGGGTGATGGCCGAATTGTTCGGCAAGGCCGACGGCATTTGCGGCGGTCGCGGCGGCACCATGCATCTCTACGACCGCTCGGTCGGCCTGTTCGGCACCAACGGCATCGTCGCCGCCGGCATCGGCCATGCCGTCGGCATCGGCATGAGCGCGCGTCAGCAGGGGCGTGACGACATCGGCGTCGCCTTCTTCGGCGACGGCGCCGCCAACCATGGCGGCTTCCACGAAGCACTCAACTTCGCCGCCGTGCAGCGGGCACCGGCGGTCTTCGTCTGCGAAAACAACCTCTACGCCACGGCGACGCCGCTCAACTCCGTCACGCTCAATCCCGAGATCGCCACCAAGGCCGCCTCCTACGGCATGCCCGGCGTCGCGGTGGACGGCAACGACGTTTTCGCCGTCTGGCTGGCGATGAAGGAAGCCACCGAGCGCGCCCGCGCCGGCAAGGGCCCGACGCTGATCGAGGCCAAGACCTACCGCACCGTCGGTCATCATGAGGGCGATCCGGTCATCGGCACCTACCGGACGCAGGAAGAACTCGACGCCTGGATCAAGCGCGATCCGATCGACATGTTCCGCAAGAAGCTGGTGGAGGACTATGGCGTCGCCGATACGGAAGCGCTGGCGGCGATCGAAAGCCGGATCGAGAAGGTGGTCGAGGAGGCGCTGGCCTTCGCCCGCAACTCGCCCGAGCCCGATCCGGCGACCGTGCGGCTGCATGTCTTTGCCGATCCGATCAACCCGCCGGCCGCCTTGCAGCCGCGAGCGGTTGGCGAGACGCGCACGCAAGGCTGGCTCGAAGCGGTGCGCGACGGCATTGCCGAAGAGATGCGCGCCAATCCGGCGATCCTCTATTTCGGCGAAGGCACCGGCGAACGCGGCGGCAGCTTCGCCCACACCAAGAATCTCTGGCAGGAGTTCGGCGCCGAGCGGATGGTCGACACGCCGATCTCCGAGCAGGGCTTCACCGCCGCTGCCGTCGGCGCCTCGGCCACCGGCGCCCGCACCGTCTCGGACCTGATGTTCGCCGACTTCGCCTTCGAGACCGCCGGGCAGATCTTCCTGCAAGCGGCGAAGCTGCGCTACATGACCAGCGGCCTGATGAGCGCGCCGATGGTGGTGCGCGTCGGCGCCGGCGCGCTGCGCAGCTCCGGCCCGCACCACAGCGGCATCTACCACCCGGTCTTCGCCCACATGCCGGGCCTCATCGTCTGCGTGCCCTCGACCCCGGCCGATGCCAAGGGGTTGATGAAGACGGCGCTCAGGGCCGGTGATCCCGTCATCATGCTCGAGCCCAAGGCGCTGTTCGCCTCGAAGGGCGAGGTCCCGGTCGGCGAACACTATGTGCCGTTCGGCGTTGCACGCATCGCCCGGGCCGGCACCGACATCACCATCGTTGCCGCCGGGCAAATGGTGCAACGCGCGCTGGAGGCGGCGCAGTCGCTCGCCGCCGAAGGCATCGAGGCCGAGGTCATCGACCCGCGCACCATCATGCCGCTCGACATCGACACGATCGTCGCCAGTGTACGGAAAACCCATCGCCTGCTCATCGTCGATGAAGCCTGGGCGATGTGCGGCCTTGGCGGCGAGATCGCGCAAGCCATCAACGAACTCGCCTTCGACGAACTCGACGCCCCGCCCGGAAGGCTGCACACGGCGCCGACCTCGCACCCCTTCGCGCCGGTGCTGGAGCGCGCCATGCTGGTCGACACGGCGCGCATCGTCCAGGGCGTGCGCGACGTCATCGCGGGCAAGCCGCCGGTACCGGATCACTGGTACACGGTCGGCCTGAAAAATGCTGCGCCGGCTAAGCCTGCGCCTGTTCCGGCCAAGGTGGCGCCGGCCGCGCCGGCCCAGGCGCCCGCCAGCGCCAGCGACGATGAGCCGATAACGATGCCGTTTGGTGACCTCACCGTCAGCGAAGGCACCGTCGTCAAATGGCTGAAGGCAGTCGGCGATGCGGTCAAGGAGGGCGAACTGATCGCCGAGATCGAGACCGACAAGGCCGTGGTCGAGATCGAGGCGCCGATCAGCGGCACGCTAAGCGCGATCGACCAGCCGGTCGGCGCCGTCGTGCCGATGGGCGGCCGTATAGGTGGCATCGAGAAGTAATCACCATCCAGCATGAAATCCGAAGGGCTAGCATGAAGATCCTGTGCGCCAACTGGCAAGCCGCCGACGAGGCCGAACTCGAGCGCGAGCACTATCCTGACATCGAGCTCATCCTCGCCCGGTCGACCAACGACAAGGCCGCCAGTCTCGATCCGGCTGTCTGCGAGACGGTCGATGCCGTCATCAACTATTCGCCGACCCACAATGTCGCCGCCGCCCCGTCAGCCTTTCCCAAGGCACGAATCGCGGTGCGTTCCGGCGTCGGCTTCGACAACATCGACACGGCGGGCTGGGGCGCACGCGGGATGCCAGCCTGCAATGTGCCGGACTACGGCACAACGGAAGTCGCTGACCACGCCATTGGCCTGATGCTGGCGCTGACGCGCGGCACTTCGGCCTATGGCGCGGAGCTTTCCGGCAACGGTGCAGAAGGCTGGCATTTCTCCAAGGCGCCCCTGGTGCGCCGGCACAAGGGCGCCACCTTCGGCATTGTCGGGCTTGGCCGCATCGGGTTGGCCACCGCCCGCCGCGCCGCAGCCTTCGACATGAAGGTGGTGTTCTACGATCCGCATCTTCTGTCCGGCGTCGACCTGTCGACCGGCTACGAGCGGGTCCATTCACTGGCCGAGCTGATGGGGCGGGCGGATGTGGTCAGCGTCCACGCGCCGTTGAGCGAGGAGACCCGCAAGCTGCTGGGCGCGGCCGCCTTCGCCGCCGCCAAGCCCGGGCTTGTCCTCATCAACACCGCGCGCGGCCCGATCGTCGATCTCGATGCGCTGGAAGCCGCGATGCGCAAGGGTACGGTCGCGGGAGCGGGGCTCGATGTGCTGCCGAACGAACCCGGCGATCTCGACCATCCGCTGCTGGCGGCATGGCGGCGCCGCGAGCCGTGGATCGCCAACCGGCTGATCGTCACCCCGCACGCGGCCTTCTACAGCCCGGCATCAATGCGCGACCTCAGGCTGAAATCGATCGAGGTGGTGCACGCCTATCTAGCCGAGGGCCGCCTCACCAACTGCGTCAATTCAGAGTATCTCAAATGAACATGGCGATGGCGCAGTCCCCGCGGCTGGCTGTTTCGCCCTATGCACGCCGCCTGGCGCGCGAGCGCTCTCTCCCGCTCGAAGCCCTTCGTGGCAGCGGTCCGGGTGGCCGCATCCTGGCCGCCGACGTGCTGGGCTTCGTTCCGGCCGCCGCGCCCGTGAATCTGCCTGACGTCGTCGCCCCTTCTGTTGCCGCTCACCGCATTGCCGCCTTTGCGGCGTCGGTCGCGCTGACCGCGCTACGAGACCTGCTGGCCGCGCTGGAAAGCACAGGGAGAGCGTTCGACCTCGACGACGTGCTGCTGCGCGCGGCGGGTCGTGTATTTGACGAGGTCCCGGATGCCGCCAAGGCCGGCGACGCTTCGGTGGCGCTGGAACTGGCGGGCCGGCAAGCGGTGTTTGCGACCGTCCCCGAGATGCCCCTGACGTCGCTGCACGCAACGCGGCTTGCGGCCCTCGCCGTCAACCGCGACGACGCCGAAATGCCGGCGCTGCTTTCGATCCGCCTGCTGCTGGCGGGCGACATCCGGCCGGTGATGCTGCCGCTGCTGCCGGGCCGCGCCATGCGTCTGGCTGTCTCCATCAGCACCGTGGGTGACCATGCCGAATGCCTGCTCGTCACAGACGCGGCAAGCGTTGACGAGGGTATCGCCGCTGCGTGGCTCGCCGCCCTGAAATCGGCGATCGAACACCCGCTTCGGCTCTTCGTCTAGGACGGTTGATGGTCATCAGCCTTGGTTTTTGACTTTATGCATGTCGTTGTCCCAAAACCGGAGCCACTTTTGGGCGACATGCATAGCCTCGAGCCAAAGAAGCTATTATAAAAGCTTCGACACAGGCGCGACGAGGCTCATGGATAACTCCGTTCCCACCATCGACAGTCTTCCCCGGCGCACACTCGGCCGCTCGAACGGGCCGCTGTATCGCCAGCTCGCCGACATCCTGCGCGAGCCGATCGGCAACGGCACCTTCCCCGTCGGCGGCGAATTGCCGAAGGAGGCGACCATCGCCGAGCATTTCGGCGTCAGCCTGATCACCGTGCGTCAGGCCTTGCGTGATCTTGAGGCCGACGGGCTGATCCGGAAGCGGTCGGCGAAACCGGCGGTGGTCACGGCGCGCAATCCGTCGGTCAATCTGAGCTGGAAATTCAAGAATTTTGCCGACATGGCGGCCTTCACCAAGGACGCGCAGCTGACGGTGAAATCCTATCGCAAGGAGGTTTCACCCGTGCTCCAGCGCCATTTCGGCATGGCCAAGGACGAAGCGGGTTACTGCCTGCGCGGCATCCTGTCGGTGGGCGAGCAGAAGAAGGCGCAGATCACCAGCTATTTCCCGCCTGCTGTCGGAGCGAAGCTGAAGCGGGACGATTTTTCCGACGTGCTGATCTTTCGTTCGGTGCAACGGCATCTCGGCCTGAGGCTGGACGTCGCGCATGTCACGGTCCGCGCCGAAATCGCCGACGAGGCCATCGCCGAAGACCTCGGCGTTGCGCTCGGCAGTGCGGTGCTGAGCGTGGAGATGCTCTATCAGTCGGCCGACCAGCAGAGCATCGAGTTCACCATTGCCCGGCATCCGGCCGATCTCTTCAGCATCAGCTACGACGCGCCGAACGATCTGGCCTGAACCCGATCGGCGGGCCGATTGGCGCGATTGTCCACGCGGATTTCCCCGGCTCGCCCATGGACAGCTTTATAAAATTATAATAGCATCATAGCTAGGATGACGGCTGCGCGGAGGACCACGATCGAACGTGGATGTGTCGCCACTTCCCACGCTTGGCATTTGCCCGGTGCATGTCACCAAAAATGCACAGCGTTTCCGGGGGTAACGGCATGCACAAAAACAAAGTCTGTCCATAAGGGGGTGCCTGCAAGGCACATGATAGGCGGTGGCGCTCGCGCGGCCGACAACAAACACGGGAGGAGGAAGTCATGAAAGCAGGCGCATTTTTCGCCGGCCTTGCGGTGATCGCGACGATTTTGCTGTCGATCGATGCCGTGCCGGCCAACGCACAGGACAAGAAGCCCTACACCATCTATCTCTCCAACAATTTCGTCGGCAACGACTGGCGTCAGCAGATGCTGCGCAGCGCCGACATCGCGGTGAAAAAACCGCCGCTGGCCGGTCGTGTCGATCTGAAGGTCGAAGTGGTCGAGACCACGGTCCAGGCGCAGATCAATTCCCTCAACAACATCATTCGCAACAAGCCCGACGCCATTGTCATCGATGCGGGCTCGGGCGAAGCGCTCAACCCCACGATCCAGAAGGCTTGCGACGCCGGCATTCTGATCATCGCCTTCGATCAGATCGTCAGCGCGCCCTGCGCCTACACGATGGAGTCCGACTGGGGCCGGGCGCCGCGCGTGGAGGCCGAATGGCTGGTCAAGAAACTCGGCGGCAAGGGCAAGATCCTCGTCGACCGCGGGCTTGCCGGCGCCCCCATCTCCGCTCAGCTGCAGGGCGGGTTCGAGGAGGTCATCAAGAAATATCCCGGCATTGAAGTGGTCGGCTATTTCAACGGCGACTATGCGCTGGGACCGGAGCAGGCCGGCGTCGCCAGCCTGCTGGCCGCCCACCCGCAGGTCGACGCCATCTTCGTCCAGGGCTACGGGGCCGGAGCGATCAAGGCGCTGCAGGATGCCGGCCGTCCGATCGTTCCGATCACCGGCAGTCCGTTCAATCTGACGACGACGACCTGTGCCCAGACGCAAGGCGCCCAGTGCATTCTGGCGCCCAACCCTGCCTACCTGTCGGCCGAGGCCCTGAAGCTGGCGGTCGAGATTCTCGACGGCAAGAAGCCGGCCGAGAAGAAGATCCTGCTGCGCAATGCCTTCCTCACCACCGATCCGGTCCCGTCGGAATTGTATCCCGACGCGGCAATGCAGAAGATCGAGGTCGGCAAGAACGCCTTTCCGGACATGGCTCCGGGCCTGTTCCTTCCGGTCAGCCCGGACTGGGTTGAAATCACCCCGGCCGAGGCCGCCGGCGCGAAATGAGCGACGTCTGCAAGCCGGCGGCGAATGGTCGCCTTGAAGCTCCCCAATGCGCCTTGGCTTAAATTGACAAGGCGTATTGGTACCGGTATCAATTTATGTGCAGCACCCACCAAGATGGCGAAGTCCGTCGCTGGCTGATGCAGGAAACACGAAGGAGGAGAGACCATGAAACTGAAGACAGTTTGCATAGGATTGGCAGCCCTTGCCATGTCTGCAATCGCCATCAGCACGGCGCCAAGCCGCGCCGAGGACAAGAAGCCCTACACCATCTACCTCTCGAACAATTTCGTCGGCAATGACTGGCGCCAGCAGATGGAGCGCGTCGCCACCGTTTCGGTCAACAAGGGACCGCTGAAGGGGCGCGTCGACCTCAAGATCGAGAATGTCGAGAACACCGTTCAGGCGCAGATCAACTCTCTGAACAACATCATCCGCCAGAAGCCGGACGCGATCCTGGTCGATGCCGGCTCGGATTCGGCCCTGAATCCGACCATCAAGAAGGCCTGCGACGCCGGCATCGTCGTCATCAGCTTCGACCAGGTGGTGACCGAGCCCTGCGCCTATGCCGTCGCTTCCGACTGGGACCGTATCCCCTCCGTCATGGCCGAGTGGATGGCCGTACAACTTGGTGGCAAGGGCAACATCATCCTCGACCGCGGCCTTGCCGGCGCGCCGATCTCGGCCCAATTGCAGCAGGGCTATGAGAAGGTGTTGGCCAAATATCCCGACATCAAGGTGGTCGGCTACTACAACGGCAACTACGCGCTCGGACCGGAGCAGTCCGGCGTGGCGGCACTGCTTGCCGCCAATCCGCAGATCGACGGCATCATGACGCAAGGCTACGGCTCGGGCGCCATCCAGGCGTTGAAGGATGCCGGCCGGCCGATCGTCCCGGTCGTCGGCTTCTCCTACAATGTCGCCGCCCTCACCTGCGCGCAGACGCAAGGCGCCAAGTGTATCCTCGGCTCAAATCCGGCCTATCTCTCTTCGGAAGCCATCAAGCTGGCGGTCGACATGCTCGACACCGGCAAGAAGCCGGCTGAGCGCTCCGTCTCGGTCAAGGGTGATTTCGTCACCACCGATCCGTTCGAGTCGAAGCTTTACCCGGGCACCAAGATGATCAAGATCGCGGTCGGCGAGAATGCTTTCCCCGACCAGGCGCCCGGCCTGACGCTGCCGATCACGCCCGACTGGGTGGAGATCACCGCTGCGGAAGCCGCCGGCAGCAAGTAACATCCCGTGACCACGACCCTGTCTCCCGGCATCGCAGGATGTCGGGAGAGCTTTTCGAAGGCGCATTCATGGACCTCGTCACCGTCAAAGGCCTGTCCAAACGCTATGGCGGCATCGTCGCGCTGAGCGAAGCGACATTCAGTGCCCGCGCCGGCGAGGTGCACGCCCTGCTCGGCGAAAACGGCGCCGGAAAGAGCACCTTCATCCAGATCCTGTCCGGCGCGGTGCGGCATGATGGCGGCTCGATCCTGGTCGACGGCCAGGATTATCGTCCCGCCAATCCGGATGCTGCGCAGGCGCGCGGCATCGCCGCCGTCTTCCAGGAACTGTCGCTGATCCCCGACCTCAGCGTCGAGCAGAACATCTGGTTTCGTCACGAACCAAGGACGCTTCTGCGCACCGTCAATCGCGCGGAGATGCGCCGCAAGACCCTGGCGCTGCTCGACAGGTACAAATTCCCGGCGCTGCGCCCCGAGCAGGAGTTGCGGCGGCTGACATTGGCCGAACGGCAGATCGTCGAGATCGCCAAGGGCCTGGCCAAGGATCCACGCATCCTGATCCTCGACGAGGCGACCTCGGCGCTGCCCGCGCGGGAGGCGGAGTGGCTGCTCAAGCTCACCCGGCAACTTGCCGCCGAGGGCAGGCTGGTCATCTTCATCTCGCACCGCATGGCCGAGGTGCGCGCCATCGCCGACCGGCTGACCATCTTCCGCAATGGCAGCACCATCGCCGTGCATGAGGCCAATGCGGTGTCCGACAATGAGATCGTCACCCAGATGATCGGCCGGCATCTCGACCGGCTCTATCCCGAACGGATTGCCACCGCGACCGATCGCGTCGCGCTGAGGGTCAAGGGTTTTTCCAGCGGCAGCCGGCTCTCCGGCGTCGATTTTGCGCTGCGCGAAGGCGAGGTGCTCGGCGTCGGCGGCCTGCAAGGTCACGGCCAGCGCGAACTGTTCCAGTCGCTGTTCGGCGCCAGCAAGGCGAGCGGCACCGTCGAACTGTGGGGCAAGCCGGTTTCGATCGCCAATCCGCGCCAGGCGCTGACCGGCAAGGACGGTATCGCGCTGGTGCCCGAGGACCGGCGCGGACAGGGCCTGCTTCTGACCAAAAGCGTGCGCGAGAACCTGACCCTGTCGGTCATCAAGCGCTTCACCGAGAACGGCTTGCTGAGCCGGCAAAAGGAAGCGGCTCTGGTCAAGGAGATGGTCGATTTCCTTCGCATCAAGGCTGGCACGCCGGAGCAGCTCGCCGGCACGCTGTCGGGCGGCAACCAGCAGAAGGTGATCTTCGGCAAGATGCTGCTGACGCAAGCGCGCGTGCTCTTGCTCTACGACCCGACGCGCGGCGTCGATGTCGGCACCAAGGGTGAGATCTTCCAGCTGATGCGGGATCTCGCGGCCAAGGGCTATGCAATCCTGTTCCATTCAAGCGACATGCCGGAACTCGTCCATGTCGCCGACCGCGTGCTGGTGATGCGCAACGGCGGTATCGCCGCCACTCTGGAGGGTGACCGTATCTCGGAAGCAAGCATTTTGCGCGCCGCCATGCTTGAAAGCGAGGCGGCCTGAGGCATGGTGATGTCAGTCGCAGAGAGACCTGTTGAGATGGCGCAAAGGCCAGTCGAAATGAAACCCGCCAGGCCCGGCATCGATTGGCGCGGCCGCGCGCTCGACCGCGCGCCATTCCTGGTCGCCTGCCTGATGCTGGCCCTGATCGTTGCCATCTATGGCAGCCTGCAGTCCGGTGTCTTCTCGCTGGACGAGATCAACCTCGACACGGCGGCGGCGATGACGCTGATGCTGGCGGCAACCGGCCAGACCATCGTGCTGGTGCGGGGCGGCATCGACCTGTCGATCGGCGGCATGATCAGCCTCGGCACGGTGATCGCGGCAACGCGCTTCACCGACGATCCGTCGACCGTCGCCTTGTGGACCCTTGTCATTCTGGCGTTTGGCTTCATGATCGGTGCGCTCAACGGCCTGCTGATCTCGCTGCTCAAGCTGCAGCCCTTCCTGGTCACGCTCGCCACCTGGTCGATCCTCAACGGCGTCGCCATGATCATACTGCCGACCGATGGCGGCAGCGTTCCCGGCTGGTGGGTCGGCTTCGGTTATGCCCAGCTGTTCGGCCTGACCAGCCCGGTCTGGATGCTGCTGGCCCTTCTGCTGTTCTGGTGGTGGTTCCGGGCGACGCGCGTCGGCGTCACCATCCAGGCGACGGGCTCCAACGAAAAGTCGGCCTTCCTGTCGGGCGTCTCGATCACCCGGGTCAATGTTATCACCTACGGTCTCTCAGGCCTGTTCGCGGCGGGTGCGGCACTCTATCTGACGACGCAGACCGGCGCCGGCTCCCCGACCATCGGCAAGGACTACATCCTGCCTTCGGTGGCGGCGGCGGTCATCGGCGGTGTCAGCCTGTTCGGCGGCCGCGGGCATCTGGCCGGCACCCTGATCGGCGCCTTCGTGCTGACCCTCATCGGCAATCTGGTCTTCGTCCTGCATGTGTCGAGCTACTGGCAGCCGGTTGCTTCTGGCGTCATCCTTCTGCTCTCGGTGCTGGCGAGTTCCGTCGCCGAAAAGGCCGCAAGGAACCGTGTCCAATGAGCGCCTTCCTCGCCCGCAACCGGCTCATCGTGCTCGCCTATGCCGGCATGGTCGTGCTGCTTCTCGTCACCGCACTGTTCTCGCCGGGCTTCCTGTCGGTCTCCAACATGCGCTCCACCGTGGTCCTGGCCGCCTTCGTCGGCATCGTCGCGCTCGGCCAGACCTTCGTCATTATCGGCGGCGGCATCGACCTGTCGGTACCCTGGGTGCTCAATTCGGCGGCCATCGTCATGGCGCTGCTGTGCGGCGGCCAGGATCTGCCGCTGGTCTGGGTCATGCCGTTGCTGCTGGCCGGCGGCGCCTTCATAGGCCTGATCAATGGCGTCGGGGTTGCCCAATTCGGCGTGCCGCCGATCATCATGACGCTGGCCACCAACGTCATCCTGCAAGGGCTGATCCTGGTGCTGACCGGTGGCTCGCCGACCCCGTCGGCGCCGGCCCTGATCCAGTTCCTGTCGGTCGGGCGCATTGGTGGTTTCCCGGTGATCGCGCTGATCTGGCTGGCTCTGACCCTGGTGGCGACGTTGCTGCTTTCCAAGGCGGCGTTCGGCCGCCATCTCTATGCGCTCGGCACCAGCGCCACGGTCGCCGAATTCTCCGGCGTGCCCACAGTGCGCACCACCATCCTCACCTATGTCATCTCGGGTCTCACCGCCGCCTTCGCCGGTATGTTGCTCACCGGCTATTCCGGCCAGGCCTATCTCGGCATGGGCGACGCCTATCTGTTCACCTCGATCGCCGCTGTCGCCATCGGCGGCGCCTCGATCCTTGGCGGCAGCGGTCACTATCTCGGCACCGTCGCCGGCGCCATGGTGCTGACAATCCTCACCGGACTGCTGCCGGCACTGAACCTGTCGAGCGGCGCACTGCTCATCGTCTACGGCGCGGTGATCCTGCTCACCGTGTCGATCGGCAGCGAAACCTTCGCCGGCCTCGGCGGCAGGCTGCGCAGAAGAGAGGGCTGACCATGGTCGAAATTTCTTGCGTCGTCGATGCCGGAGCCGAGCTTGGCGAAGGCACGCTTTGGGACCCCAAGGCCGGTGTGCTCTGGTGGATAGACATCTGGAAGAAGCTGATCCACCGCTACGATCCGTCGACCGGCAAGGACGATGTGTTCGAGACGCCGGAATATCTCGGCTGCCTCGGCCTGCGCGAGAAGGGCGGCCTGGTCCTGACGATGACTAACGGCTTCCATTTCTTCGATCCGGCGACCGGAACGTTCGAAGCGATCGTTGACCCGGAAGCGCATATGCCGAAGACCCGCTTCAACGACGGCAAGCCGGACCGCCAGGGGCGTTTCTGGTCGGGCACCATGTTCGAGATGATGGGCCAGCCGATCGAATTCATCGGCGCGCTCTACCGGCTCGATCCCGACCTTTCGGTTCACAGGATGATCGATGGCATCGGTTGCTCCAACGGCCTGGCCTGGAGCCCGGATTCGAAGACCATGTATTTCTCCGACAGCCATGCCGGCGCGGTCTGGGCCTATGATTTCGATCCGGCCACCGGCGACATCGAGAACCGCCGCACCTTCATCGACATGACGGTGACCGGCGGCCTAGCCGACGGCGCCACCGTCGATGCCGAGGGCTGCTATTGGGTGACCATTCCGGTGACCAGCAAGGTCAGCCGCTACGATCCCGACGGCCGCCTGATGCAGACCGTGCTGTTGCCGACCGATCTGCCGACCTGCTGCGAATTCGGCGGCAAGGATCTCGACATCCTCTATGTCACCTCGGCCGTGCTCCGGCGTCCGGCCAGCCATTTCGTCGGCCAGAAAAATCCGGGGGGATTGTTCGCGCTCGACGTCGGCGTCAAGGGCTTGACCCTGCCGGCGTTCAGGGGGTGACTAAACAGCCGACATGACCAGCGGTGTCTCGATCTTGCGGATCATTCCGGTGGCGAAACGACGCTCGAGATAGCCGGCATAGAGCGACAGCGGCCAGCACAAGGCAAAGTAGATCAGCGACACCGTGCCGAACACCATCACCGGCTGGAAGGTCACCGTGTTGACCTGCGTGGCGGCGCGGGCGAGCTCGGTCAGACCGATCAGCGAGGCGATCGACGTCGTCTTGACGATCTGCACCATGAAGCCGACTGTCGGCGGCAGCATCAGCCGCACCGCCTGCGGGATGATCACCAGGCGCAGCGTTCGCGTGAAACGGAAACCGAGCGCGGTTGCCGCTTCCCATTGCCCCTTCGGAATCGCCTCGATGGCGCCGCGAAAAATCTCGCCGAAGAAGGCGCCGCCGTTGAGCGAAAAGGTGACGGCCGCCGCCACCCACGGGTCCGGCCGGTGGCCGAGGAAAGACGAGCCGTAATAGGCCATGAACAGCTGGATCAGGATCGGCGTGCCCATGAAGAACTGGATGTAGCCGGCGGCCAGCCAGCGCAGCGGCCGCGCCGGCGCCACCCGGATCGCCGCCACCACCAGGCCGATCAGGCCGCCGCCGGCAAAGGCGATCAGCGCCAGCAGGATCGTCCAGCGTGTCGCCAAAAGCAGGAACATCAATTCGTTGGGGCCGAAATCGCGCAGGCTCATGGTCTAGACCTTCCATCGGAACATGAGCTTGCCGATGCCGGCAAAGAGCAGGCTGGCGGCCTGCACCAGCGCGAAATAGATGATGGCGATGATGATGTAGACCTCGAAGCTGCGGAAGGTCTGCATGACGAGGTTGTTGGCGACCGCCGTCAGTTCCTCGGCCGCAATGGCGCCTACGATCGAAGTCCCCATGATCTGCAGGATGAACTGCGCCGACAGCGACGGGTAGACCGCGCGCGCCGCCGGCACCAGGACGACATGGCGGATGATGCGGTAGCGGCCGAGGCCGAGCGACTTGGCCGCCTCGATCTGCCCTTCGGGAATGGATTCGATACCGGCGCGCAGGATCTCGGTGGCGTAAGCGCCCAGATGCATCGAGAGTGCTACGACGGCCGCCGTGTTGCTCGACAGCTTGAAGCCGAACAGCGGCAGCGAGAAGAACACGAAATAGAGCTGGATCAGCAGCGGCGTGTTGCGGATCAGCTCGACATAACAGGCGATCGGCCACGACAGGAAGCGCGGGCCGAAGCTGCGGCCGACGGCTCCGAGGATGCCGATGGCGGTGCCGAACAGGATCGACAGCGCAGCCAGCTGGATGCTCTTCGCCAGGCCGCGCAGCAGCAGGTCGAGATGGATGAGGATCGGGCCGAATTGCAGGGCGGTTTGCACTGATATCCCGTCACGAGGTCAGGCAAGCGGGGCCGGCAAGGCCCCGCCTTCATTGAGGAATGATCAGAACACCGGCAGCGTCGGCAGCGGCTGGTTGCGGTACTTCATCGACAGTGCATCCAGCGTTCCGTCGGTCTTCATGGTGAACAGCCAAGTGTTGACCCACTGGCGCAGATTGTCGTTGCCCTTGGCGACGCCGATGCCGAAGTAGAAGGTCTTGAGCACGTATTTCTGTTCGAAGGCATCGCCGTTCTGCGCCTTCTTCAGATAGATCTCGCCGTAGTCGCCGCCGCCCATGGCGTCGATCTGGCCCGAGACCATGGCTTGCAGCAGCGAGGAATAGTCATCGAAGCGCAGGATCTCGATGCCCGGATTGGCTTCAGCCGCCTTGGTCAGCAGGCCGTCCTCGCCGGTGCCGCGCGTCAGGCCAACCTTCTTGCCGACGAGGTCGGCAACGCCCTTGATCGCGGTGCTCTTCGGCGCGATCACTACAGCCGACTGTCCGGCATAGGGGATCGAATAGTCGATCTGGATGGCGCGCGCCGGTGTGATCGAGAAGATCGAGATCACGGCATCGACCTGCTTGGTCAGCAGCGCCGGAATGCGGCCGGGCGAGGTGACGGTGACGAATTCGACCGGCACGCCCAGCGCTTCGCCCATCTTGTTGGCGACTTCGATATCGAAGCCGGTCGGCTTCAGGTTGGCGTCAAGAAAGCCGTAGGGCGGCGTCGTGGTGTCGATCGCGACGACCAGCTTGCCGCGCGAGATGATCTCGTCGACAGTCTGCGCCGAAGCGATTGACGGCTTGAGCGCCGACAGCGCCAGCACAATGCCGGCCAGCAAGGCACCGGCCCCTCTCAGGCCAACCCTTCTCAGGAAAGTCCGCATGTTTTCCTCCCATGCATTTTTGAGCGCCCGTGTGGCATCGCTCGTGCGGGGCGCAGACCGCTCGACGACGTAAAACAGGATCGGTATTTCGCGCGCTGGGTTCCCCTTGCAAAACCGGGGCGCAGCGCTCCTCCGCGACTTATAATGGTATGCTATTATAATATGTAAAGCCTGTCCATGAGCGCGCTACCAGTTCCGGCAGTCCTGATTGGTACCGGTACCATAATTTTCCATTTTATGGATGCCGTCAAGTCGCCATGGGGATTGGATAGGCGCTTGGCGCAAAGCCGTGGCCTGCGTGGCTGGGAATCGAGTTCGGAAACCGTCGGCCTAGATCAGGCCCGACATGTCGGAAAAAGCCATCGCCTTGCGCAGCACTTCGGCGAAGCGTTCACCGGCCGCCTCGCGCGGGCCGCTGTTGTCGATCGAGGTGACGCCAGGGCCGGATAGGGTAACACTGGCGCTGCGTGCCAGCCGCGCCAGTACTTCGCCTCGCGATTCACGTCCCCGCATTGCCAGCCGCTCGGCCAGCACCTCCGGCGAGGCGGTGATCTCGACGATGGCCAGATTGGCATAGCGTTCGCGCAAGGAGGGGATGATCGCGCGCGACACGTTGGCGACAGCAACACGGCCATTGGCGACAGACCAGTCGACATCGGCGGGGATGCCATAGCGCAAGCCGTGCGCTTCCCAGGAGATAGCGAAGGCGCCATCGGCTTCGGCCTCGACGAAGGCGGCGTCGGCCAGCGTGTCGTGATCCTCGCTGGCGGCATCGCTCGGCCGCGTGATGACGCGACGGACGAACTCTAGCCTTGTCTCGTCGGCAAAATGGTTGCGGGCGTAACCGATCACCGTGTCCTTGCCGGCGCCGCTTGGGCCGACCACGGCGACGAAGACGCCATCGCGGATCGGAAACGTCTCCGCGGACAGTTCACGCTCGATCAACGCCGACACCATCATGCGACCCGGCGTCCCTGCCGCCAGACGGTGCGCACGACCGGAACATGGTCGTCGACGCGAACGCGCACCAGATCGGCGCGACGGCCCTGCTCGATGACGCCGCGGTCGGTCAGGCCAATCGCCTCGGCCGGGTTTTTCGACACCATGGCGACCGCCTGCGGCAGGGAAATGCCTTCGACGACATCGCCGAGGAAGAACGCCGACTGGATCAGGCTGAAGGGAATGTAGTCCGACGACAGGATGTCGAGCAGCCCGTCGCTGGCCAGCGTGCGGGCCGAGACGTTGCCCGAATGCGAGGCGCCGCGCATGACGTTGGGCGCACCCATCAGCACGCCGAGCCCGGCCTCCTTCGAGGCCCTGGCGGCTTCTTCCGTGGTCGGGAACTCGGCGACGCGCACGCCCTGCTCGATCGCCTCGCCGACATGGCCTGTCGTGGCGTCGTCATGGCTGGCCAGCACGATGCCGCGCTCACGGCAGGCGGCGGCGATGTGGACACGGTTCGGTCCCGAATTTACGGCCGATTCCCCCATCCGCTTTTCGCAGAACAGCTTGAAGTCGCGGTCGGTCAGCTTCAGCTTGCGCTGGTAGTAATAGGCATAGGTTTCGAGATTGACGAACTGGCGCTGTCCGGGCGCGTGGTCCATCAGCGATGCCAGCTTGACCCGTTCGTCGCCGTCGAAATTGGCGAATGCCCTGAGGCAGTCCGGCGCCGAAACCTCGCAGCGCAGATGGATAAAATGGTCGGCGCGCAGACGATCCTGTTGGACACTGTCCTCGATCGCATCGGCCAGCTTGCGGATATCGGCTAATGTCAGGTCGGCGTCTTCGTCCATGCCGACGCGCAAGGCGTCGAGCACGGTGGTGATGCCGGCGGTTGCCACCTGCGCGTCATGGGCAAGCACGGCGGCGATCGGGTTCCAGCGCACCTTGGGCCGCGGCGCGTAGTGGCCCTCAAGGTGGTCCGTATGGAGTTCGACCAGTCCGGGAATGATGTAGTCGCCGCCCATATCCTCGCCTATCCGGCTGGTGCCGGCTTCGATGCCGGCGATAAAGCCGTCGCGCAGCACCAGCGAACCCTCGACGATCTCGTCGGCAAGCACGATGCGGGCGTTGTGGAGGACAGTTTCGGCGGTCATCTCAGGCAGTCCTTGGTTGTTCCGGCTGGGGTTGTTCCGGCAGGGTGTCAGGCAGTTTTTCTGGCCGGGCGGCGCCCGAGCGCGTGATGCGAGAGCACCATGAACGGTCCGCCCGGTTCGGTTTCGACAAACAACGTCAGCGCATCCACCAGCACCGGCTGCTGCAACACCTGTGCGAACAGATTGTCGATTGCTAGGCGAAGACGAGGGCTTTCCTGTGACGCAGCCCGGCCGGACAGCGTCATGTGGAAGCGAAAGGTTTCGAAGACATAGGGGTAGCCCCACTGGCAGAGATTGCGAAACTCGGCCGGCTTCAGCGAATCCGGGCTGCGCCGCTCGATTTCCGCCTCGGTCAATGGCGCGCGGAACCGGTCGAAGCCGAGCACCACATCATCGGCGAAGCGATTGAGCGCCGGCAGCGGTCCTTCCGGCACCAGTGCGAAGAAGCCGTCGATCTGGCTGACGACGAGGCGCGGGATGGTCACCACCGGCGTCGCATCGGCAAAATGGTCGAGTGCGGCGCGCAGCGAGGCTTCCGTCTCGTTGGCAGCCAGGCGGAAGGGTGCTTTCAGCGTCGCGTGGAAGCCGTAGCGGCGCGCCGAAGCGGTGTGGAAAGCGACTTCGGCCGCCGACAGGTCGGCCACCGCCTCGACCGGCTTTGTCGCGGCACCAAACGGGTCGCGGCCGAGCCAGTTGGCGGCGATCCGCGCCAGCGATTCGTCCTGCCGGGGGGTGAAATAGATGGCGTAGCGCATGGATAGTCCTCGTCAGCTCCGCTGCCATAGGTGATTTCCATGACGGATTGACGAAGCCTTGCAGGCATTCAGGTAACAAAACGGTGCGGCCGGGTCATTAGCCGACGATTTTTTCGTGCTGGACCAGTTGTCGCGAAGGCTGAACGGGTCGATCAGGCCTTCATCAGCCATTCGTGCTCGGGCGCATTGTGGAATTTCCACGTCCGCTTCGGTCCGGCCATGACGTTGAGATAGTAAAGGTCGTAGCCATGGCAGGCGGCGCAGGGGTGATAGCCCTTGGGCACCAGCACGACATCGCCATCCTCGATCGCCATCGCTTCATCGAGCGCGCGATGGCCATTCTTGTCGGCGTCGGTATAGACGCGCTGGAAGGCAAAGCCCTGCGGCGGGTTGAGCCGATGGTAGTAGGTTTCCTCGAGATAGGATTCATCAGGCAGATTGTCCTGGTCGTGCTTGTGCGGCGGATAGCTCGACGTGTGGCCGCCGGGCGTGATGACCTCGACCACCAGCAGCGAATCGGCCGGCTTGCCTTCGGGCAGAATGTTGGTGACGTAGCGCGTGTTGGTGCCCTTGCCGCGCACCTCCTGGCCGAGATCGTCCGGTCCGATGACGCGAACCGGCAGGCCGCCGCCAAGGCCCGGCGCCGAGCAGATCGCGAGTTCCAGCTCGGTATCCGCGCTCACCGACCAGTCCGATCCCTCAGGGACATAGACCGACCACGGCTTGCCCTCGAAGGGTGACATGCGCTCGCCGAGCAGGCCGAGATCCTTGCCGCCAGCTTTGGCATTGCCCTTGCCGGTGACGAACACCAGGCAGACTTCGCGATCCTCCGTTTTTCCGGAAGCCGTCTCACCGGGCTTCAGCCGATGCAGGTCGAAACCGACATAGGTCCAGCCCGCGATTTGCGGTGTCACATGGGCGACCCGGCCATGGCCCTTGTCGGCCTTCACCAGCAGCTTCGACATCGGGTTACTCCTTCGGTTCGGGCTCGACCGTTGCCTTGCCCTCTTCGGCCGGTTTGTAGAGATAAAAAAACTGCCAGACGGCGTAGCCGGCGAAGCCGAGCGCGATCATGCCCCAGAACGGCGTGCCGGTGGCGAATTCGATGATCGACCAGATGACGCAGACTGCGACGACGGCGACACGCCGCCACAAAGGCCGGAAGAAGGGGTGCTCGGAATCTTTCATCTGACCAACCTACAGCAACCCGGCTTCGCCGAGAACCGCCGCATCAGGCGTTGGGAAAGCTCTAGGCATTCGGAAAGCCTTGCGTCTCAACCGTGTATCCGGCGGCGGTCATGACGCGCATCAATTCCTTGTAGCCGACCTCTGCCATCCTGAGCGGCGGGTTCTTCTTTGGATCCTGCTCGGCCTCGACCACGAACCAGCCCTCATAGCCATGGTCGGCAAAGCGCTGCACGATGGCGCCGAAATCCAGCGAGCCGTCGCCCGGCACTGTGAACGCGCCCAGCGCCACGGCGTCGAGGAAGGACTGTTTCGTGCGGTCGAGCCTGTCGATCACGCCCATGCGCACGTCCTTCACATGCACATGGCTGATGCGGGTGTGATGGTTGTCGATGGCGCGCAGAACGTCGCCGCCGGCGAAGGCCAGATGGCCGGCATCGAGCAGCAACGGAATGCCGGCTCCGGAATAGCGCATGAAAGCATCGAGTTCCGGCTCGGTCTCGACCACCGCCGCCATGTGGTGGTGATAGGCAAGCGGCATGCCCTGTTCGGCGCACCATTCGCCAAACGCGGTGAGGCGCTTGGCATAGGCCTTCATCTCGTCATCCGACAGCTTCGGCTTGGTGGCCAGCGGTTTGGAGCGGTCGCCCTGGATCGAGCGGCCGACCTCGCCATAGACGATGCAAGGCGCGTTCACGGCCTTGAACAGGTCGATCATCGGCTGGATGCGATCCTTGTTGTCAGCCATCTCCCCATCGACCAGCGTGCCCGAAAACCAGCCACCGCACAGCCTCACGTCGGCTGCCTTCAGGATCGGCAGCATGACATCGGGATCATTGGGAAAACGCCGGCCCATCTCCATGCCGGTGAAACCGGCCGAGCGCGACTGGCGCAAGCATTCCTCCAGCGACACATCATCGCTGAGCTCCGCAAGATCGTCGTTCCACCACGCAATGGGGGACATGCCCAGTTTGGCTTTCAAGTCGTCACTCCGGTCCTAAAACAGTTCATTTCTTGCTCGTTGGCGCCGCCCCTCATCTGCCTGCCGGCATCTTCTCCCCGTATAGAGACGGGGAGAAGGAGGAGCTTCAGCGCCTATATCAATCGCCAATGGTCTGCATCTGCCGCTTTTCGTCATACGCCTTGCGCGCCGCGTTGACCTGCGGCCGTGCCGACACTTCCGGCACCGCCACATCCCACCAATGGCCTCCGGCATCGGTGGAAACCAGCGGGTCGGTGTCGATGACCAGCACCGTGGTGCGCGTATTCTTCTTGGCTTGTGCCAGCGCGTTCTCCAGCCCGGCAATCGACGGCACCTTTTCGGCAATCGCGCCCATGCTCGCCGCATGCGCGGCGAAGTCGATGTCAGGCAGGACCTCGTGGCGCGAGTCCTTCAGCAGATTGTTGAAGTTGGCGCCGCCGGTCGCCATCTGCAGCCGGTTGATACAGCCATAGCCGCGGTTGTCGAGCAGCACGATGGTCAGCTTCAGGCCGAGCATCACCGACGTGGCGATCTCGGAATTCAGCATCAGATAGGAGCCGTCGCCGATCATGACGACGACCTCCTCGTTTGGCTTGGCCATCTTGGTACCGAGCCCGCCGGCGATCTCGTAACCCATGGTCGAGAAGCCGTATTCGGCGTGATAGGAACCGGGCGCGCCTGCTTGCCATAATTTGTGCAGTTCGCCCGGCAGGCCGCCTGCGGCATGCAGCAGCGTCACACTGGAGCCCATGGCGCGCTGCACGGCGCCGATCACCTGTGCATCCGATGGATAGGCGGCATTTGTCGACGCCGTCACCTTGGCCGCCTCGGTCTGCCAGGCCTTCTTGCCGGTGGCTGCATTCTCGGTCCAGGTGGAAGGTGCCTTCCAGCCCTTCAGTGCCGCGCCGAGTTCAGCCAGGCCCTCGGCCGCGTCAGTGACCAGCGGCAGCGCCCGGTGCTTGCCGGCGTCGAAAGGCTGCACGTTGAGCCCGATGATGGTCTTGCCGGAATTCTTGAACAGCGCCCACGAGCCGGTGGTGAAGTCCTGCAGGCGTGTGCCGATGGCAAGCACGACATCGGCTTCCTCCGCCAGCCGGTTGGCGGCGGAAGTGCCGGTGACGCCGACCGCCGCCATGTTGAGCGGATGATCGTCCGGCAGCGAGGATTTGCCGCCTTGCGTCTCGCAGACAGGAATGCCGGCGCCCTCGGCGAATTTCGCCAGTTCGTCCGACGCCTGCGAATAGAGGACGCCGCCGCCGGCGATCACCAGCGGCTTCTTCGCCCCCTTCAACGCCGCCACCGCGGCGGCAAGCTCATGGCGGTCCGGGCGCGGCCGGCGCTGGTGCCAGACCCGCTCGGCAAAGAAGCTCTCGGGATAGTCATAGGCCTCGGCCTGGACGTCCTGGCAGAGCGACAGCGTCACCGGGCCGCAATCAGCCGGATCGGTCAGCACCTGCATGGCGCGGCTCAGCGCTGGAATGATCTGCTCCGGCCGGGTGATGCGGTCGAAATAGCGCGACACAGGACGGAAGCAGTCATTGACCGTCGCCGTGCCGTCGGAGAAATCCTCGGCCTGCTGCAGCACCGGATCGGGGATGCGGTTGGCGAAGACATCGCCGGGCAGAAACAGGACGGGCAACCTGTTTACATGCGCAAGCGCCGCCGCCGTCACCATGTTGAGCGCGCCGGGGCCGATCGAAGAGGTCGCGGCCATGAAGCGGCGGCGGAAATTGGCCTTGGCATAGGCGATCGCCGCATGCGCCATCGCCTGTTCATTGTGGGCGCGGAAGGTCGGCAATTCGTCGCGCACCTGGTAGAGCGCCTCGCCGATGCCCGCGACATTGCCGTGGCCGAAGATCGCCCAGACGCCGCCGAAGATCGGGACTTTTTTGCCATCGATCTCGGTCATCTGGCGGCTGAGGAAGCGGGTCAGCGCCTGCGCCATCGTCAGGCGGATTGTCTTGCTCATGATGTTTTCCTCCGCAGTCCTGCGTCGCGTCTTCTTATGCTGCTTTGCGGCCGCGCGCGGCAAGCCACGCTTCGGTCAGCTGTTCGAAGCGCGAAGCCATGTCGGCGATAGCCTCGTCATCCGACATCTTGCCGGCCAGCCATTGTTCTGCTGCATGGACGAAGATGGTGCGGCCGACGGCAAAGCCCTTGACGATGGGTGCCTTGGCGGTGGCGGCGAAAGCCGCTTCCAACTCGTCCTGCGGCGCCTCCAGGCCAAGCAGCACGACACCCCGGCACCATGGATCGTGCTTCAGGATGACGGCTTCGATCTTCGCCCAGGCGCCGCTCGACGCCTGTGGCTCGAGCTTCCACCAGTCCGGCTTGATGCCGAGCGCATAGAGCTCCTCCAGCGCGCGCGGGATGGTCGTGTCGTCGAGCTTGCCATGCTTGCCGGCGATAATCTCGACCAGCAATTCGCGGCCGACCTTGCGCGCGGCCTCGAACAGCGAGCGTAGCTTCTGCTGCTGCTCTTCCTTCAGTGCCGCCGGATCGTCGGGATGGTAGAAGCACAGGCACTTGATGCAGTGATCGACCGGCCATTCGGTGAGCTGCGAGCCGATGTCCTGCGAGAATTCGAAGCGCAGCGGCCGCGAGCCCGGCAGCTCCACCGGCCGGCCAAGCCAGGCGAAGGGATGACGGGCGAACTCGAACATCGCCTTGCGGCCATGTTTCTCGTCGATCAGCATGCCGTAACCGTCGCGGCCGTTGGCGACCTTCGCGGCGGCCTTGACCGCCAGCACCTTGAAATCACGGATGCGGGCCGGATCGGCGCCGGCCTTCGCAGCCACATCCTCGAGCTGCACGCGGTGGTCGCAGGCGAGCGCCATCAGCGAGGGAATGTCACGCCGGCGCGTCGTTGCCCAATGGATGTGATTGATCGCTTCGTCCTTGCGCAAAGCGAGGTGCTTGCTGCCGTGCTTGAGGAAGAACTGCAGCTCCTCGAAGGTCGGATATTCCGGCGCGCAGAGCAGCCGCGACACGGCGAAGGCGCCGCAGGCATTGGCCCAGGTCGCGGCAGTCGCATGGTCTTCTCCGCCCAGCCAGCCGCGCAGGAAGCCGGACATGAAGGCGTCGCCGGCGCCAAGCACATTGTAGATCTCGATCGGAAAGCCCTTGCCGACGACGCCGTCTTCCAGATCGTCGCTGATCGGTCCGTCATAGACGATGCAACCCATGGCGCCGCGCTTGAGCACAATGGTGGCGGACGACAGCGAGCGGATCGTCTTCAAGGCGCTCAGGCAATCATCGGCACCCGAGGCGATCATGATCTCTTCCTCGGTGCCGACGATGAGGTCGCAGTCGGGCAGCACCGTCTTCAGCTGGGCCGAGACCCGGTCCGATTTCACATAGCGCTCGAACCCTTCGGCATGGCCGGCGAGACCCCACAGATTGGGCCGGTAGTCGATGTCGAACACCACCTTGCCGCTCTTGGCCTTCATGATGCGGATCGCCTTGCGCTGCGCGGCGTCGCTGTTGGGGCGGGAAAAATGCGTGCCGGTGACGACGATCGAGCGGGCCGAGGCGACGAAGGCCTCATCGATGTCCTCAGGCGCCAGCGCCATGTCGGCGCAGTCCGAGCGGTAGAAGATCATCGGCGAAACGCCTTCATCCTCGACCGACAGCAGCACCAAAGCGGTCAGCCGCTCCTTGTCGGTCTTCAGCCCGTCGACGTTGACGCCTTCACGCGTCAGCTGCTCGCGGATGAAGCGGCCCATCTGCTCGTCGCCCACGCGGGTCAGCAGTGCGGAACGCAGGCCGAGCCTCGCGGTGCCGACCGAAATATTGGCCGGGCAACCGCCGACCGACTTGGCGAAGGAGGTGATATCCTCCAGCCGCGAGCCGATCTGCTGGCCATAAAGGTCGACGGAAGCGCGACCGATGGTGATGACGTCGAGCGGCGCCTGTTTCGCGTCCACGGCTTCGCTCATTGGAACCTCCCGTCGGCCTTGTTGTCTTGGGGTACACGCGCGAGCGGCAGCGTGGCGCCGGGAATATGAAATAATAATTCCAATCCATAGTCAATATGGAATGAGCATTCCTTCTGCGAAAAGTACCACCAGGTGTCGCGTGCGGGAAGAGACTTTGGCGGGCCTGGCTCCGTTCACCACGGAAGCGGGCCATCGTCGTTGAAGTACCCGGCGTTCGGACCGTCGGCATCCAGGGTTGCCAGGTGGATGACGATCTCGGCCGCCTGCTGCACGGTGCGGTGGCCCCTAAATCCATTCAGGTCGGTGGCGGTATAGCCGGGCGCCGCTGCATTGATCTTGATGCCTTTCGGTGCAAGCTCGCGGGCGAACGCGACGGTGATGGCATTCAGGGCCGTCTTGGAGCTGCCATAGCCCATCAAATTGACCGACTGGTTCGGCGTACCGGAATCGAGCGCGCGCCCGATGGATCCCGTGGAACTGCTCACCATGACGATGCGGGCGGTCGGCGCTGCAAGCAGCAGCGGCAGGAAGGCCTGGGTCACGCGGATCGGTCCGAAGACATTGACGTCATAGGTGGCTCTGACATCGGCAAGACGCTGCTGGCTCGGCGGCAGTTCGTAGTTGATGGCGATGCCGGCATTGTTCACCAGCACGTCGAGACAAGGGCTTTCCGCCCCGACAGTCCTGGCTGCAGCCGCCACGCTTTCGTCCTGCGTGACATCCAGCTCAAGCCATTGAACGTCCAGACCTTCGCTGCGCAATTCCTGTGCTGCCGCCATGCCACGCTCGGCATTCCTGGCGCCGAGCCACACCTTGAAGCCCATCGTCGCCAGCCGCCGGGCGATTTCGTGGCCGATGCCCTTGTTGGCGCCCGTCACCACGGCGGTTTTCGATCTCGTCATCTGGGTTCTCCATCTCTCCATGTCGAAGACCTCAGAGATGGCGCCTCGCGCGAAAAGCCGCGCGCCGGAAACTCTCCGGCTCTTGCCTAATCCTCTCATATGGGTTGTGCGGCTTGCATGGATGCGCGATGCTGAGGTCATGAGCGAGGCACTGCAGGAGTTGATCGATATTGCCGGCCGTCATGCGCGCGGGCGACGAACGACAACGGCGATCCCCCGCGTTTCGATCGGCCGCAGCGAAGTCGCCACGGCCCCAATGGCGGGGGTATGGGGGTCGGGGGTCCTGTTTGTGCTGCAGGGCGCGAAAACGGTTCTGATCGGGGACCGGACCCTTCGATACGATCCCGCCAGCTATTTCATCTACACTGTCGACACACCCACCATCAGCCAGTTGGTCGCGGCGAGCGCCAGACATCCATACCTGGCGATCGGCTTCACCCTCGACCTGCAGGCCGTCGCCGCGCTCCTCGTAGAGCACGAGCCGGCGCTCGGCGGCGACAGTTTCTCCACCTCACCCGTCAATGAGGACCTGCTCGATGCCTTGCGTCGAATGATGCGGCTGCTCGACCGGCCAGCGGAGATTCCCGTGCTGGCGGCCATGCTCGAACGCGAGATGTTGTTTCGGCTGCTGCAAGGCCCCCAGGGCGGAAAGCTTCGCCAGCTTGCGCGCGCCGACGGCCATCTGTCCCGGATTGGCCAGGCGATTGCCTGGATCCGCACACATTGCCATCAGCAGGTCCGGGTCAGCGATCTGGCTGAAATCGCCCATATGAGCAACGCTGCCTTCTACCGCCACTTCAAGGCCGCGACGGCCATGAGTCCGATCCAGTATCAGAAACAGATCCGGCTGTTGGAGGCCCGCCATTTGCTGCTTGCCCAGCCAGGCAATGTTGCAAGCGTCGCTTTCGCCGTCGGCTATGAGAGCGCTTCCCAGTTCAGCCGCGAGTATGCCCGCCAGTTCGGGTCGCCGCCCGCGCGCGACGCAGCGCGGCTTTCGGCAGGAGCCGAAGCGGCGACAGAAATTATCTAGACCTTGCGCTTGCGGCCCGTATCGCGTCGCTTCTCGCCGACGCCGACGGTCAGCGCCATGGCCAGCGCCATCGTCGCCGACAGCGAACGGAAGCCGGCGAAATCCGCCTCGGCAACCTCGAACCAGACCTTGGCGAACTGGGCGAGCGGCGAAAACGAGCTGTCGGTGATGGCGACGATCGGTACGCCCCGTTCCGAAATGCTGCGTGCCTCCTCGATGGTGGCCGGTGCGTAGGGCGAGAAGGAAATGGCGATGACGGCATCCGCCGGCGTGGCGAAGCCGATCATCTCGGCATTCAGGCCGGCCGCCGATTCGATCAGCTGGTTGCGGATCTTCAGCTTGCCCAGCGCATAGGCGATGTAAGACGCCACCGGATAGGAGCGGCGCTTGGCCAGCACGTAGATGGTCTCTGCCTTCGCCAGCAGGGAAATGGCGTCTTCCAGATGCGCTTCGTCCAGCGTGCGCGAGATATCGTTGAGCGAGGTGCTGGCGGCAGCGACGAAACCGTCGAAGATCGCGCGGTGGCCGGCACCGCCCTCGGCCTTCGCGCGCAGCGCCTGCAGCCTCTCGTCATAGGATGAGTTGCGCTCGCGCAGCCGCTCGCGAAACACTTGCTGCAGGCTGGTGAAACCATCGAAGCCAAGCTGCTGGGCAAAGCGGATCAGGGTCGAAGGCTGCACGCCGGCCGAAGCGGCGATGCTGGCGGCGGTGCCGAAGGCGATATCGTCGGGATTGTCGAGCGCATAGGCGGCGATCTGGGCGATGCGCTTCGGCAGGCTTTCGCGCCGATCCAGGATCGTGGCGCGCAATGTCTCGAAGTCGCGAGGTACCCGTTCGTCCATCGTCGCTCTGTCCAAGCTCATGCGTGAAGCGCCCTCTGTGCATCATCATAGCGAGCTTGCGCAAGAACGCCATAAAAAATGAGGCAGACATTCCATTCCAAGAAAAAATGGACTAATTCATCCATCTGATGCTTCAGGCAGTGGAGAAACGAAAAATGGTCGGCGTCGGTCTCATCGGCACGGGTTTCATGGGCAAGTGTCACGCCATCGCATGGAGTGCCGTCGGCGCCGTCTTTCCCGACGTGCCCAAGCCGCGGCTCGTCCATCTCGGCGAGGTCAATGAGGAGCTTGCCCAACGCAAGGCAGGCGAGTTCGGCTTCGCCAAGGCGTCCGGCGACTGGCGCGCCGTCGTCAACGACCCTGACGTCGATATCGTCTCGCTGACCACGCCCAACCAGTTCCATCCGGAAATGGCCATCGCCATCCTGGAAGCCGGCAAGCATCTGTGGTGCGAAAAGCCGATGGCGCCGAGCTTCGCCGAAGCCGAGGCGATGGCGGCCGCGGCGAAAAAGTCCGGCAAGGTCGCAGCCCTTGGCTACAACTACATCCAGAGCCCGGCCATCCGTCACATCGGCGCGCTGCTCGACGAGAAGATCATCGGCGAGGTCAACCATCTGCGCATCGAGATGGACGAGGATTTCATGGCCGACCCGGAGGCGCTGTTCTTCTGGAAGCACGAGGCGGCTTCCGGTTACGGCGCGCTCGACGATTTCGCCGTGCATCCGCTGTCGCTGGTCTCAGCCCTGTTCGGCCGCGTCGCCAGCGTCATCTGCGACATGGCCAAACCCTATGCCGACCGCAAGGTGGCCGCCGGCGGCCGTCGCGCGGTGGAGACCTATGACATCGCCAGCGTGTTGATGCATCTGGAAAACGGCATTGCCGGCACGCTGCTGGTCAACCGCTCGGCCTGGGGCCGCAAGGGCCGCATCGCCATCCAGATTTTCGGCTCGAAGGGGTCGATCCTGTTCGATCAGGAGCGGATGAACGAAATCCAGCTCTATGTAACCGCCGACCGGCCGACAGAACAGGGCTATCGCACCATCCTGGTGGCGCCGCACCACAAGCCCTACGACGCCTTCCTGCCGGCGCCCGGCCATGGGCTCGGCTTCAACGATCTCAAGATCATCGAATGCCACGAACTGCTGACGCGGCTTGCCGGCAAACCGGCGCGGCTCATCGAATTTGCCGAAGGGCTGGAGATCGAGCGCACGGTGCACGCAATGGCGAGATCGTTCGAGGAAAAGCGCTGGGTGGATGTGAGGTAGTCTCGCACCCGGTTTTCACTAAGCGAAGGTGGCTTCAGACGGCGGCGGTAGCGACGTTCGTCTCCCAGCCGTTGACCCAGACCTGCCGCAACCGGTCGCCTTCGCCCTTGAATCGTAGCCCCGTCGCCTGGCAATCCTCGATTCGGTCGCTGCGGAAATTGCGGATCGCCTGGCGCAACTCGCACCAGGCGACGATGTTGGCGGTTTCAGCGTAATAGATCAGGGCGATCGGCCGGACGAGCCGCTCGGAGGCGCGGCCCATTTCGTCGCGATAGGAGAGGTCGAGCTTCTCCTCGTCGCGGATGGCGCGGCGCACCAGCGCCAGATCGATCGCGCCGGTCGAAGGCGCGGCGAACCCCCATGCATGCAAGGCATTGGCGTCGAACGCCTGGCGCAAGGGCGGCGGCACCGCGCCGGCGATCTTGGCACTGACGCGCTTGGCCGCCTGCTTGAGCTCGCTGTCTCCTGTGCGCTCCAGCAACGCGAGCGACAGGACGATCGCCTCCATCTCCTCGACGGAAAACATCAGCGGCGGCAGGTCGAAGCCGGGGCGGAGTATATAACCGATGCCACGCCCGCCCTCGATCGGCACGCGCATCGCCTGCAGTGCTGCGATATCGCGATAGATCGAGCGCACCGTCACTTCCAGCCGCTCGGCAATCGTTGCCGCCGTCACCGGCTGCCGCGCCAGCCGCACGATCTGGATGATCTCGAACAGGCGTGACGCCTTGCGCATTTTTCACCCGTATTCCGATCGCAACTGACACACCATCGTCAGTTGGGCTGACCTATAGGAGCGTCTATCGAGTTGTGAATCAACACATTCCGCTGCGGCTTGGCCGGGCGAAGGGACAGGCAACTGACATGGGTTACGCGGAAAACCTCTGGCTCTTCTGTCTCCTCCTCTTCGGCATCATCATCGTGCCCGGCATGGATATGCTTTTCGTGCTTGCCAATGCGCTGACCGGTGGCGGCAACAGGGGACTTGCCGCGACCGGCGGCATCATGCTGGGCGGCATGGTGCATACGCTGAACGGCGCGCTCGGCGTCGGCCTGCTGATGCACTTCGTGCCGATCCTCTACAATCCGCTGCTGATCGCCGGCTCCGCCTACATGGCCTTTATCGGGCTGACGCTGATGCGCAGTTCGATCAAGGTCGGCCATGAGGGACCTGCCGGCAGCCGCTCCGCATGGAAGGCGTTTCGCCAGGGGGTGGTGATCTGCCTGATCAATCCGAAGGCCTATCTCTTCGTCTTCGCGGTCTATCCGCAATTTCTGAAGCCGGACTACGGTCCGATCTGGATGCAGGCTTCCATCATGGGATTGATGACGATCGCCATGCAGTTTGCGGTCTATGGCGGGCTCGCCATATCAGCCGGCCGCAGCCGCAATCTGCTGGTCGCCAATCCCCGTGCGACCGCCTTTGCCGGCCGGGCGGCGGGGCTGCTTCTGGTTGCGGTTTCCGTACTCACCGCATGGGAGGGGCTGAGGGCGGCGTAAATCCCGGTTGAAACCGGAACCGCCGCCCTTCCCATATCGCCATCCGTATCAGGCAGCACCTTGGCGGCTGTCGATCATGGCGCGGCGCACCGAGCGGCGCCACTCGACGGCACCGGCAAGGCCGTGCAGCACCGTCTCGGTGGTCGCCCAGTCGATGCAGCCATCGGTGATGCTCTGGCCATACACCAACGGCTTGCCGGGCACGACATCCTGCCGGCCGGCGACGAGATTGCTCTCGATCATCACGCCGATGATGCGCTCGTCGCCCGCCGCGACCTGGCCGGCGACATCGGCCGCCACCTTGGGCTGGTTCTCGGGCTTCTTGCTCGAGTTGGCGTGGCTGACATCGATCATCAGCCTGGGCGCGACGCCGATGCGGGCGAGTTCGGCGCTGGCGGCCTCGACGCTGGCCGCGTCATAATTCGGCTGAACGCCGCCGCGCAGGATGACGTGGCAGTCCTCATTGCCTGATGTCGTCGCGATGCCGCTGCGTCCGCCCTTGGTCACCGCCATGAAATGATGCGGCTGGGCGGCGGATTTCACGGCCTCGGCGGCGATCCGCAGATTGCCGTCGGTGCCGTTCTTGAAGCCGACCGGGCAGGACAGGCCGGAAGCAAGCTCGCGGTGGATCTGGCTTTCGGTCGTGCGCGCGCCGATCGCGCCCCAGGCGACGAGGTCGGCAATGTATTGCGGCGTCGTCATGTCGAGGAATTCGGTCGCCGCCGGCAGGCCGAGATTGTTGACGGCGGAGAGCACGTTGCGTGCCATCCGCAGCCCCTTGTCGATGTTGAAGCTGCCGTCGAGGTCGGGATCGTTGATCAGGCCCTTCCAACCGACCGTCGTGCGCGGCTTTTCGAAATAGACCCGCATCACGATCTCGAGTCGGTCGGATAGAGTCTCACGCAGCGCCGCCAGACGGCTGGCATAGTCAACGGCGGCGACCGGATCGTGGATCGAACAGGGGCCGACGATGACGAGCAGTCGGTCGTCGGTACCGTTCAAGATGGCGTGGATCGCGTTGCGCGACGCTGTCACGGTGCGCGTCGCCGTCAGCGTGCGCGGGATCTCCCGCATCACCTGATCCGGCGTACTCAATTCCCTGATTTCCTTGACCCGAAGATCATCTGTGGTGGTCAACACGGCTTTCTGCTCCTGTTTGGGAAACCTGCCGGCTGAAAACAAAAAAGCCGCCAGGTATGGCGGCTGTTCGGATGTTGTTGCTGCAATCTTCAGATCGAGCGCAATCCTCCCGCCGCCAGCGAGCTCCTAAAGTACCAATACGTGGCGGACAGGTTGATCATGAGGCTCATATAGTCGAAGCGGAGGCGTTTGTCACGTGCCCTGACGGCAATCGAGCGGTAGCCTCACAGCGGCAGATCACGATACTCGTCGCGCAAACGTTCAAGGTCGAGATCGGCGCAGCGCAGGGGCGACCCCAGCAGGAATTCCGCAAGTGTACCCTTGCGCGCGGTCTTGCGCTGCCATTCCTCGACCGAGACGACAACCACGCTTGGTTTGCCGTTTCTGGTGATCGTCTGCGGCGAAGACTGCGCGCGCTCGATAACCTGCCAGAGCCGGGCTTTTGCCCCGGCGACTGTCCAGTTGGTACGTTCTTCGGGCGCAGACACCATCTCGACCTCCTGACTATCTAGACACTGGAGATGCGGCGGCAACAGGAAGTGCACAAGACGCCGAAAATGTCGCCTGCAATGTTGATAGGCGTTTTTCAAGCCCCTCTGGTCAATGGACGATCTTTGCCGGATGATGGATGTCGTTGCTCCGAAACCGGGAAAGCGCGGCCCTACAAAACGAAAGCGTCGCCTGATGCCGATAAAGATAGCACGGGGAGGGCCGCGTGAAGCGCGCGTTTCTATTTGGCCTCGCGACCCAGCTAATCGTCATTAGCGCGGTCTTTCTTGTTTTTGATGACCTGATGCTGCCAATGACGCGGTCTCCGGTCATTGGCATTGTCGCATTGTGTTTGGGCGTCGCGAGCGTATTTTTCGCTTGGAAGGCTATTCCTCATCCGTCCTGGCTGGTCAAAATTGGGATGTGGATTGCTGGTTTTCTTGCCGTCTACGCTGCAATCCCCGTCATTGAGGTCGGCTTCGTGCTGATCGGTGCGCTTATTTCCCACTGAGACGCTACCGGCACTCAGAGCGCGGATGCCTGATGGTTTGGTCGCACCGACGCACGGCCGAGCTTGTTCTGGACGCGAGGCTGCTCGGTTGCTGCTATTCGGGCGACGCCCCTGCAATGCTTTGGTCATAGTCGACCAGCGACCCGGTCATGACACCGGACTGCGGGCTGACCATGTAGCTGATCAGCCGGGCAAGCTGGTCCGGCTTGACCAATTGCCCCATCGGCTGCGCCGCCTCGGCCTTCGCCAGCCAGTCGTCGGGCGCGTCGTGCCATTTCTTCTGCACGATGTCCTCGCCCTCGGTGTCCATCCAGCCGGGCAGCACCGCGTTGCAGCGGATGCGGTTATAGCGATAGGCATTGGCGACGTTCTTGGTCAGCGTCATCAGCGCGCCCTTGCTGGTCGAATAGGGCGTCAGGAACGACTGGCCGGTATGCGCCGACATCGACAGCACATTGACGATCGAGCCGGGTGCCTTCTTCTCCAAGAGATGCGCCACCACGCCCTGCATCAGGAAAAACGGCCCACGCACATTGGTGTCGAAAATCGTGTCGAACAGCTCTTCGCTGGTTTCGACCAGCGAACCGCGCGCCGATGTCGCGGCGGCATTGACCAGGGCGTTGATGGTGCCGAAATGCGAGATCGCGGTGGCGACCGCACGCTTGCAGTCCGCCACCTTTGAAACGTCGGCGCTGATGAAGATCGCGTCGACGCCTGACTTCTTGAAATGGGCGACGGCCTTGTCGCCCTTCTCCTGCGAGCGGCCGATAAGCGCCAGTGCCCGGCAACCCTCGTCGGCCAGTGCCGTGGCGACGGCAAAGCCGATGCCTTGCGCACCGCCGGTGACGATGGCGCGTGTCTGTGAATTGCGATCGGCTGTTGCGCTCATCGCTCTGCTCCTGTGCCTTGGGCCCGAATTCTTACTTGTCGAGGCGGACGGTCTTGCCTGTCGTCGCCGACTTCAGCGCCGCATCCGCCAGCTTCAGCGCCACCAGCCCATCAGCGCCGCTCGGTGCCGCCTTCTTGCCTGACGTCGCCGCTGCGATGAAGGCAGCGATCTCGTTGGCATAGGCATCGAGGTAGCGGGTCATGAAGAAGTCGTGCAGCGGCGGGCGCGTGTAGCCCTTTTCGTTGGCCAGCTCGATCGACACCGGCCGCTGGTTCTCGGCAGCGACCATGCCCTTCGAGCCGTGCACCTCGATGCGCTGGTCGTAGCCATAGGTGGCACGGCGCGAATTGGAGATGACGGCCTGCTTGCCGGAAGCGGTTTCCAGGATGACGCTGACGCTGTCGAAATCGCCGGCAGCACCGATCTTCTTGTCGACCAGAACCGAGGCGTGCGCGCTGACCGCCACCGGCTCCTCGCCGAGCAGGAAGCGCGCCATGTCGAAATCATGGATGGTCATGTCGCGAAAGATGCCGCCCGAACGCTTGATGTAGTCGATCGGCGGCGCGCCCGGATCGCGCGAGGTGATGGTGACCATTTCGACGGTGCCGATGGCGCCGTCGTCGATCGCCTTGCGCACGGCGGCGAAATGCGGATCGAAGCGGCGGTTGAAGCCGACCATCAGCGTCGCCTTGGTTCTCTCGACCACAGCCAGGCACTTCTCGACCCGCTTGACGTTGAGGTCGATTGGCTTCTCGCAGAAGATCGCCTTGCCGGCCTTGGCGAAGCGCTCGATCAAATCGGCATGGGTGTCGGTCGGCGTGCAGATGACGACGGCGTCGATATCCGCCGATTTTTCGATGGCGTCGATGGTGCGCACTTCGGCGCCATAGGCCGATGCCAGTTCCTTCGCGGCCTTCTCGAACGCGTCGGCGACGGCAACCAGTTTGGCCTGCGGGTTGGAGCCGACGGCGCGGGCGTGGACCTTGCCGATGCGGCCGGCACCGAGGAGGGCGAAGCGGAGAGTCATGGAATGTCCTTTGAGGGTGGTTCGAAGCGGGGCGCCGGTGATGGGCGCGGGTGATTTACGGTCAAGACAAGATCGACAGGGAGGCGGTGACCACCGCCTCCGCGCCCGGCCTCAAGCCGCGAGTTCGGCCTCACCGGTCTTGGCGCCGGTGATGTAGGAGACGATATCGTTTCCGTCGGTGTCCTGCTTGCGCAGATTGGCGACGATGCGGCCGCGCCGGAACACGACGATGCGGTCGCAAAGGTCGAACACCTGGCGCATGTTGTGGCTGACCAGGATCAGCGATTCGCCATTGTCCTTCAGCGTGCGGATGATGTTCTCGACCTGCGCCGTCTCCTGCACGCCGAGCGCCGCCGTCGGTTCGTCCATGATGACGAGTTTGGACGCGAAAGTCGCGGTCCGGGCGATCGCCACGCATTGGCGCTGGCCGCCAGACATATGGCGGATGGTGTTGGACAGATTGGGGATTTTTACCGCCGTACGGATCAGCGCCGCTTCCGTCGCCTTGCGCATATACTTGCGATCCAGGATCGAGAACGGCCCAAGGTTGAACAGCACCTTTTCGCGGCCGAGGAACAGGTTCGACGGCACGTCGAGATCGTCGGCCAGCGCCAGGTTCTGGAACACGGTCTCGATGCCCGCCGTGCGGGCCTCGATCGGCCCGGCAAAATTCACTTCCTTGCCGTCGAACCAGATCTGGCCGCTGGTGCGCTGCTCGACGGCGGTGATCTGGCGCACGAAGGTCGACTTGCCGGCGCCGTTGTCGCCCATGATGGCGACATGCTCGCCCTTGCGCAGCTCGAAGTTCGCGCCTTCGAGCGCATGCACGCCACCATAGCGCTTGGTCAGGTTTTCGGTCTTCAGGACGATGTCTGACATGGTCAAGCCCTCATTGCCCGCAGGCGTTGGCGCCACTGGTCGAGAACCACCGCACCGACGATGATCACGCCCTTGACCATCTCCTGGTAGTAGGCGTCGAGGCGCAGGAAGGTGAAGCCGGAGATGATGACGCCGAAGATCAGCGAGCCGATCACCGTGCCGATGATCGAGCCGCGGCCGCCTGACAGCGAGACGCCGCCGATGACAGCCATCGCGATGGCGTCGAGTTCGTACATGACTCCCATGCCGGACTGCGCAGTCAGGTTCTTGGAGCTCAGCACCACGGCGGCGAGTGCTGCAAGCACACCGGCGATGACGTAGACCAGGATCTTGTGGTTGGCGATCTTGATGCCGGACATGCGCGCGGCGTCCTCGTTGGAGCCGATCGCGTAACAATGCTTGCCGTACCGTGTGTAGGTCATGATCAGCTGGAACAGCACCGCCAGCGACAGGAAGATGATGACGGGCATCAGTCCCTTGCCGATGGCCGCGAAACCTTCGGTGGGAAACGAGATCGGCTGGCCCTTGGACCACCATTTGGCGATGCCGCGTGCGGTGACCATCATGCCGAGCGTGGCGATGAAAGGCGGAATGCGCGTGTAGGCAATCAAGGCGCCGTTGACCAGACCTGCAAACAGGCCGCAGCCGATCGCCACCAGCACCGGCACGATGACGGGCAGATCGGTCCAGCCTTGCGCGAGGAACATCGCCTTGGGGTTGGGGTTGCCGTTGACCGTCGCCACCTGGGCAAAGCTCATGGCAATCATGGCGGTCGCGCCGACGATCGAACCCGAGGACAGGTCGATGCCGCCGGTGATGATCACTTGCGTCACACCGATGGCGATGATGCCGACGATCGAGACCTGCAGGATGATGATCTGCAGGCGGGCTTCGTTGAAGATCGCGCTGACATCGCTGCGGGTGTTGAACAGGAAGCTGTCGCCGAGAAAGATCCGGCCGATCAATTCGAAGACGACAACAAGAATGACGAGCGCCAGGAAGACGTTGATTTCGGCAGGCCATGCGCGCTTCTTCGCGTCATAGCCGACCCCGCCGACCCCATGAGATGTCTGTGCCACGTATTCTGTCCTCCGTCAGCCACGGTCGCCCTCGCTGCCCTACCGGCGCTGAGGGAAAGAGGAGCGGCGCCGTGAGCGCCGCTCCGTATGTCCGCTGCTCAGTTCTTCTTCAGGAACTTGTCGATGTTGGCCGGCGTCACCAGTTGGAAGGGGACGTAGACCTTGTGTTCGACCTTTTCGCCCTTGGCCAGCTTCAATGCTGCATCCAGTGCACCCGCGCCCTGGCCGGCCGCGTCCTGGAACACGGTTGCGTCGAGGTCGCCCGCCTGCATGGCGGCAAGCGCGTCCTGGGTGGCGTCGACGCCGCCGACCACGACCGTCTTCATGTCGATGTTGGCGGCCTTCATCGCCTGGATGGCGCCGATGGCGCTTTCGTCATTGTTGGCGATCACACCATCGAACGGCTTGCCGGTCGACAGCCAGTTGGTCATCAGGTTCTGGGCCTCGTCGCGGTTCCAGTTCGACGTCTGCTTGTCGATGATCTTGATGAAGCTGCAATCCGGCGTGGCGATCACCTCTTCGATATCCTTGGTGCGCTGCACGGCGGCCTGGTTGGAAAGCTCGCCCATGATCACATAGACATTGGCTTCCTTCTTGCCGGCTTCCGTGAACAGGCGGCAGACTTCCTTGGTCTCGAGCGTGCCGGAATCGGCCTCGTTCGAGGCAACGAATGCCTGGTTGTCCGGCAGCGTGTCGACATTGACCGGCTCGCGGTTGACGTAGACCAGCGGGATCTTGGCGGCCGCCGCGGCATCCGACATCGCCTGCGTGGCCGAAGTGTCGACCGGGTTGACGATGATGGCGTCGACGCCCGAGGCGGCGAAGTTCTTGATCTGGTCGAGCTGCTTGGCGACGTCGTTCTGCGCGTCTTCGACCTGCAGCTCGACGCCGCTCAGGCCCTTGGCCTGCTCGATCATGCCGTTGCGCAGCACGGTCAGGAAGTTGTCGTCGAATTTGGCCATCGAGACGCCGATCTTGGCGGCCATGGCGGATGAACTCATCAGCGCCGCGAATGCGACGCCCAAAAGCAGTTTCTTCATTTTATCTCTCCTCCACTTTTGGTGTCCGGTTGCACCGATCTATCCGGAATCCCCGATCTCCCCGGGGAATCTCTCCCTGATATCGTCTCGTTCCGGGGAGCCTTGCCGTTTGCTGGAACGCCAAGCTCTCTGTTTGAAACAGATGCTTCGGAACGAAAGAACCAAAATACACAGTTGGTGAAATATTTATTCCATTTTGCCCTGAGGCGTCAAGGGAGATTCCAAAACCCGATGCGCGATTTTCGGATGATGGATGGTCGAAGCCGAGGCCGAGGCCGAGGCCATAAGTGGATCGGGGCCTAAGGCGCTGGCAGCCTTGCAGCCACCACCGCCCGCGAAGCATCTCGACTTCGTCATCCTAGGGCGAAGCAGTCGCGAAGCGACGTCGCGGAGACCCTAGGGCGCGTACTCAACCCTTGCATGGCCTTTGAAGCAGTGATTCAACGCCTTTGATTAGGAGGCGATGATGGCACGCTACGATCTAAGCGAAGCAGAATGGCAAATCGTGGAACCGCTTTTGCCGCCACATGGCTTGGGCAAGAAGCGGGTCGACGATCGGCGGGTGGTCAATGGCATATTTTATGTTCTGAGGACCGGATCGCCTTGGCGCGATCTGCCCGAGCGGTATGGCCCCTACACCACGGTCTACAACCGCTTCAACCGTTGGGCCAAAAGAGGTGTCTGGTTGGCGATGTTTGAAGCGCTGGCGGCTAAGTCACCACAGTCTTTGCACCTGATCGACAGTTCGATAATCCGCGCCCACCAGCATGCGGCGGGAGGTAAAAAGGGGGTCCGGATAACGCCATTGGCCGTTCTCATGGCGGACTGAGCACCAAGGTCCACGCGCTCTTCGATCAAGACGGCCTGCCGATCCGTCTCCTCATCTCGGAGGGAAAGGCATCCGACAAGACATTCGCCCCGCAATTGATCGAAGGGCTGGCGCCAGCAAAGGCGCTTGTCGCCGACAAAGGCTATGACAGTTGGCCGTTCGTCGCCCTTGTTGCCGAGACTGGCGGGTGCGCTCACATCCCGACCCGTCGGCACGTAAAGGCAAAGAGATTTGTCGCGCCAGACCTCTATCGCGAGCGAAACCGCATCGAGCGCTTCTTCTGCAAACTCAAGCAGTTCCGCAGGGCCGCTACCCGCTTCGACAAACTTGGTCGAAACTTCCTCGCAACTCTTACCCTCGCCTCCCTAAGGATTTGGCTGCGACACGTTGAGTCCACGCCCTAGGATCCATGCCGTGACAGATGTGCGCTTCTGCGGTGCAGGATCTGGGGGATCAAAAGGCGATGCTTGGCGTGGCTATTCGCAGCCGCTGCGCTCTACGATCAGCGTCACGGCATGGATCCTCGGGTCTGCGCCGCGTCGCTACGCTCCTTGCTCCGCCCGTGGATGACGAATTCGGGGATGTTTAGGTCAACCTCCCCTAGATATTCTCAGGCAGATAGATGTCGAACGGCAGGAAGGTCTGGCCAGGCGCGTTCGCCGCGCCCGTCTCGATGGCATGCGCCATCAGGTCGACGAGTTCGCGGCACAGGGCGGCCAACGGCGTCGAGATCACCATCGTCAGGATGCCGTCCGCCAGGGCGGAGCGCGATGTCGCGTTGATCTCGTTGCAGATGACCGCGGGCATCTCGGCCGGCTTTGCCTGCCTGAGGGCGGAGACAGCGCCTTCCATGCCGCCGCCGGCGACATAGCAGCCAACCAGATCGGCGTGACGGCCAAGGAGATCGAGCAGCGTGTCCTGGGTAATCTGGTTGGCCTCGAGATTGACCAATGTCTCGAGCAAGGTGAATTCCGGCGCCTGTTCGCGAAAGAAGGAGCGAAAGCCGATCTCGCGCAGTTCGTGGCCGTGGAAGCGGTGGCTGCCGACGAAGAGGGCGACCTTGCCCGGCCGTTTCGCCGCCTTCGAGATCATCCAGGCCGCGCTGCGGCCGACCTTGCGGTTGTCGAGGCCGACATAGCCTTCGCGGATGCCCGCGGCGAAGTCGGACAGCAGGGAAAACACCGGCAGTCCTTTCGCCTTCATCTCCTCGACGGCGACCGTCAGCGTCGGATGGTCCGGCCCGACCAAAGCGACGGCCCTGCACTTGGTCGCCAGCCTGCGCGCGCGCTCGACGATTTCGTCTGGGGCCAGCGAGTCCGCAAAATCGATCATGGCGACGCCGCGGAAACGCGGCGATCGCGAAACGGCAAGTTCAAGCTCGCGGGCGAACTCGCTGTAGAAGACGTAGTTGCCCTTGAGCAGCAGGAAGCCGAGCCGGTATTCGGGCAATTCATGGCGCATCCGCTGCTTGATCAGGCCCGCGGCGTGATAGCCGATCTCGGTCGCCGCCTCGTAGACGCGGCGCGCCGTTTCCTCGCGCACCGGCAGGCGGCTGTTGAGCACGCGGTCCACCGTGGCGACACTGACACCGGAGATGCGCGCCAGGTCTGATATGGTCGGCCGTTTCGCCATGCTTGCCTCATTGGATCGCCAGGGGTGTCCTACATCATTCTGATAGGAAATGATAGAAACTATCTTTGTGATGTTGAGTCTATCATCGGTCGGCGCTATTTTCAGGCTCGAAGCCAATGTGTGGCTGGCATTCGCTATGGCGAGCGCCGTTTGCCGTGGGAGGCAATCATGACCGCAACACCGTCCCGGCGTGACTACAGCCTGATCGGTCGCGACGCGAAGCTCGCCGTCGAGACCGGCCTGTCGGCAGCCGAATGGTATCACACCGAGATTCCGCGCAAGCAGATGAAGGAGCTGATGCAACGCTCTGACGGGCCGGCGATCCGCGATACCATCATCTGGTTCGCCGCGCTGATCGTCAGCGGCGCCGGCGGCGCCTGGTTCTGGGGTAGCTGGTGGTGCGTGCCGTTCTTCTTCGTCTATGGCGTCCTCTACGGCTCCTCCACCGATTCACGCTGGCACGAATGCGGCCATGGCACGGCGTTCCGGACGCAGTGGATGAATGATGTGGTCTATCAGACCGCCTGCTTCATGATCATGCGCAATCCGGTGACCTGGCGCTGGAGCCACACGCGCCATCACACCGACACCATTATCGTTGGCCGCGACCCGGAAATCTCGGTCATGCGGCCGCCGGATCTGGTTCGCGTTATCCTGGCCTTCGTCGGTGTAACAGACGCCTGGCATGCGATGAGCGATATGCTGCGCAACGCCGCCGGCAACATCAGCGCGGCGGAAAAGACCTTCATTCCCGAGCAGGAACAGCCAAAAGCGATCCGCATCGCCCGCATCTGGACGGCCATCTACGCCGCCACCGTCGCGCTGGCGCTGTATTCCGGTTCGTTCCTGCCGCTGATGCTGGTCGGTCTGCCCAGGCTCTACGGCGCCTGGCATCACGTCATGGTCGGGCTGCTGCAGCATGGCGGCCTGGCCGAGAATGTCACCGACCATCGGCTCAACAGCCGCACCGTCTACATGAACCCGATCAGCCGCTTCATCTACTGGAACATGAACTACCATGTCGAGCATCACATGTTCCCGATGGTGCCTTATCATGCGCTGCCGAAGCTGCACGAACTGATCAAGCACGACCTGCCGGCGCCGACACCGTCGATCCTGGCCGGCTACCGCGAGATGATCCCTGCCTTCCTGCGCCAGCTGCGCAACGAGGACTATTTCCTCAAGCGCGAACTGCCGCCGACTGCCAGGCCTTATCGCGAGGAATTCCATGACAATGCCGTCGCCGCTGCCGCGGAATGATTGCTCAGTCGTCCGGAATTCCAGGGAGGCCCGATTTTTGAAGGAGGAATCAATGAGCGACTGGGTCGAGGCCTGTGCCACCGGCGACATCGACGAGGAGGATGTGATGCGCTTCGATCATGGCGGCCGCACCTTTGCCATCTATCGCAGCCCCGAGGATGAGTTCTTCGCCACCGACGGCCTCTGCACCCACGAAAAGGTGCATCTGGCCGACGGGCTGGTGATGGACGACATCATCGAATGCCCCAAGCACAATGGCCGCTTCAACTACAAGACGGGTGACGCCCGCGGCGCGCCGGTCTGCGTCAACCTGAAAACCTATCCGGTCAAGGTCGATGCCGGCAAAGTCTTGATCCAGATCGCATGACTGATATGGCGCGGGGAATGGTCATCATCGGCGCCGGCGAGTGCGGTGGGCGTGCGGCAATGGCGCTGCGCGATCTCGGTTATGAGGGGCCGGTGACGCTGGTCGGCGATGAGCCGCATCTGCCCTACGAGCGCCCGCCTCTGTCCAAGGATGCGATGGTCAGCGAAGCGCCTGAAATCAAGGCGATCGCCAGCGACGCAATTCTGGCCGAGAAATCGATCCGGCATATCCATTCCATTCAGGCTGTCGCGATCGACCGTGCGGTGCACGCGGTGCGCCTGTCGGACGGTTCGGCCCTGCCTTACGACAAGCTCTTGCTGGCGACCGGCTCGACGCCGCGCAAGCTGCCGATGCCGGGGCTGGGTCCGCGCTGCGTCTATCTCCGCACCTTCGCCGACGCGCTCGCCATTCGCGCGCATCTCGCCGCCGGCAACCGTATCGCCGTCATCGGCGGCGGCTTCATCGGTCTCGAACTCGCAGCCGCGGCACGCAAGCTCGGTGCCGCGGTCACCGTCATCGAGGCACAGCCGCGCATCCTGATGCGCGGCGTGCCGGCCGAGATCGCTGAGATCATCCATGATGCGCATGTCGCCGAGGGCGTGAAGATCCTGTGTGGCGATGGCATCGCGTCCATCGCCGACGATGGCAACGAGGTGCGGATCACACTTGCCGGCGGACAGGAGATATCAGCCGATCTCGCCGTCATCGGCATCGGCGCCATGCCGGTGACCGGGCTTGCGGCCGAAGCGGGCCTGACCATCGACAACGGCATTGCTGTCGATGCCGAGCTGCGCAGCAGCGATCCCGACATCTTTGCCGCCGGCGATTGCTGCTCGTTTCCGCTCGCCGTCTATGGCGGCCGCCGCGTGCGGCTGGAAGCCTGGCGCAACGCCCAGGAGCAAGGCGCGCTGGCGGCCAGGAACATGCTCGGTGCCGGTGAGGCGCATGCGGCGGTGCCGTGGTTCTGGTCGGATCAGTACGGGCTGTCGCTGCAGATCGCCGGGCTCTCCGACGAGGGCCGCAGCACCGTGCGCCGCGACCTCGGCGACGGCGCCTTCATCCTCTTCCATCTGGCGCAGGACGGCAGGCTGGTCGCGGCCAGCGGCATCGGCCCCGGCAACGCGGTCGCCCGCGACATCAGGCTGGCCGAAATGCTGATCGGCAAGCGGGCGAAGCCGGCGCCGGAAGCGCTCGGTTCACAGGCGATCAAGCTGAAGTCGTTGCTGGCGGCCTGAGTTTGCGAAGGCGGCAACAGCTGGGAATACAGGGCCGAAAACGCTAAAACAGCGCCTTCAGCTCAGGCAGCTTGTCGTTGACCAGCCAGCCGTAATAATTCTCCTCCGGCAGCTTTTCCGGCTCGCCGCCGGCGCGGCGCCGGTCGTTCTCCGCCTTCAGCGCATAGGCGCGCTGCTCCGGATTGCCGACATTGTAGAGTGTGGCGGTCAGCCCCGGATTGCCCGAAATGTCGAAGCCGGCAATGCTCTTGTAGGCGTCGATCGATTTCCTGATCGTCGCCGCGACGTAGGGCAGCGTCAGGTCGGGATCCATGATGGTCTTGTAGACCGAATTGGGATCGCCGACGTCGAGCTTCGGCAGGCCCGAAACCTTGTGCACGAGATCGCTCATCTGCAAGGCGGTCAGTGGATTGAGCTGGCCGAGACCGAAGGTCTGGCCGGCGTAGTAGGGCTGGAAGAAGGTGGCGCCGAAACGGTCGTCAGGAAAGCTGGTCCCGCCGACCGACTTGCCGCGAAACGAATGGTTCCACACCTGCTCGCGGCATTCCCACAGATCGTAGCTGTCGGACATCCCGGCGCATTTCTTGAATTCCGGCCGCTGCACGAAATCGGTGATGTCCTCGCCGTCATAGGCGAAGGACAGCTTGCTTGAGAGGTAGGAGATCGCCTTGACATAGTAGGTCTGCAGCCGGTCGTAGGCGTCGACATTGTAGGTATGCTCGCCGACGATGGCACCGACGATGTGCATCGGATCGATGCCGTAGGCGCTTGCTGCCTTCCTGATCTTGCCGCGCAATTCGGCGTCGTTCTGCAGCAGGGCGTAGACCTTGCGGTATTTCGCCTGGAAGGTGGTGTTGGTCGCCTGCGTCCGCCGGCTGGAGGCGCCGGGAATGTTGGGCTGCTCCGCATTGCGGTTCCCCGGCGGCACCAATGTCGCCGCCTCGGCCGCGAACAGCGTCGCCGCCAGCGTCAAGCCGAGAATGATCAGGATCAGTTTTTTCATGCGCCGCCGCCCAAGCAATTCCAGGAAAAGTGTGAAACTGTTTTCCGCCCGGAATTGCGTCAAACCAAGAGATCGAGAATTGCCGCGCAAACTAGGTAAAGCTCTTGGTCGAGTCGAGAGCGCCCCTTCACCCGGCAAGACGAAAGGTGGCCAGATGGTACCATCTGGCCACACATGATTTTGTTGCCGAACGTGTTACCTGGACCGGTGTCCGGTCTGAGTCGAGACGCATAAACGTCGCGGCGGGCCGGATTATCGCCATTTCGCCGCACGGTCGAGGATGGGTTATTGATTCAGGTATATTCCGGCAGCTGCCAGTCGCCGCCCCGGTCTTCCTTCGAAAGCCGGGCGATCAGATCCGGAATTCGCAGGCCGCAGGCCAATGCTGTAACAGCATGAAAAGCGTCAACTCCCAACTGCGTTCTGGGCATACCCAATCGCAGGAGGAGCGGCTTGACCGCCTTTTGAATTTCATTGGCGAACGGCCGCAGCAACTTGTCGTAATTTGCTAGGGCCTCCGGCAGGTTTTGAGTGTTCCGATTGATCTCACCGGCGAGGACATAAGCTCCCACCAGGCCACCAGAGACCCCCATGCCGCTAAAGGGAGAAGCACAATGTGCGGCATCGCCGACCAGGGCCACTCGCCCCTTGGACCATGTATCCGTACGCACCTGCACCACTTCCTGGGAGTAAAAATTTTCAGTCACCGCCATGCCTTCGAGAAACCGTTGGGTCTGCCATCCTGCGTCTTGAAAACGGTCTGTCCAAAACTGTTTCTGGCGCTCGATCGACTGTTTGTGAATAGCCGATGTCTCTTCGGAATCGTCCCTGAGCACAAAGTAGACCTGGGTCTCCGTTGGGCTGTGGCTCCTGCGCATGATCATTCTGCCGCCGGGTGCAAGGTAGGTGTCGCGAATGTTGCTGTCCGACGGAAGGCGCGGAATGAACCAGTAAGCCATGTGCATCCCCAGCCGCAGGTAGGGATCGGGAGAAGCGATCGGCAGAATGGCTTTACGAATGCGCGACCCTTGACCATCCGCCCCAACCAGGAGGTCAAACCCGTCGGAAGAGCCGTCGGAAGAGCCGTCGGAGAAATGGGCAATGACCTGCCTCTCATCCTGTTCGAAACGCTCGACGGTTTTGCCAAAGACGTAGGCGACGGCGTTCTTCGTTGCATCGAAGAGAATGCGCACCAGGTCCCCGCGCATGATCTCGTATTCGGACGTCAGGGACTGACGGCCTCGGCCTGAAGTGTTCGCCATGATCGTCGCTATGGCCTTGCCTTTGGCGGTTACAAAAGAGACACCGGCTTCATCGACAAGCCTGCTCCTGACAACGTCAAGCAGTTCCATTCGCTTGACGGCATCGATGCCTTGGCCGCGAAGGTCGACCTGCGCACCTGTGGCCCGGAAAACCGGAAAACGTTCGACAACGACGACCCGGTGACCGCCTCGGGCGAGCCAATAGGCCAGGGCCGGCCCGGCAATGCCGCCGCCGCAGATGAGGATTTTGAGGGAGGAAGTTCCCGATCCACTTGCCATACGAAATCCCTAATCTATCACTGATAGGTTTGTTGCAACCTTCCCTATCAGTGATAGATTGTCAAGATGACAAAACTGAACCGTGAAATCGTGATTGCCGAAGCACTGGACCTGCTCGACGAGGTTGGCCTGGATGCCATCAGCACCAGGCAGCTGGCGAAGCGGCTGCGCGTCGAGCAGCCGTCGCTCTACTGGCATTTTCGAAAAAAGGAGGAACTGCTCGCGGCCATGGCAGAAGCTGCAATGGCGTCCCATGCGACCGCTCGGCTTCCGATGCCATCCGACAATTGGCATGACTGGTTCGCCGACAATACGCGCAGCTTCCGGCGAACGCTGCTGATGCGCCGCGACGGCGCACGGCTCCACGCCGGAACCCGCCCGGGAGCGGCAGACATGGACCGAATTACACATAAGATTGCGTTTCTGGTCGCGTCTGGTGTGCCTGAGCAGGACGCCAAGATGGCGATGCTTGCCGCCAGCCGCTTCACGGTCGGCAGCGTGCTGGAGGAACAGGCCGAGGCCAGCCTGGCCGCCGACACGAACCGCATCACCGACGTCCCGCAGATGGATCATGCGGCAGCTTTCGAGGCGGGGCTGGCGCTTATTCTGGAGGGCTTGGCGGAACGTACGAGACGCCAATAACACCCATGAATTGGTCGGTGAAGCTCGATCCTCGCTTAGCCGTTTTTGAGTCCACAGCCTTGTCCGCCGCCGCCGCCTTTTCTCAAAGGATGAACCGCGACAGGTCGGTATTCCTGGAGAGGTCGCCGACATGCTTTTCCACATAGGCGGCGTCGATGGTGACGCTGGTGCCGTTGCGGTCGGGCGCGTCGTAGGAGATCTCGTCCAGTACCCGCTCCATCACCGTCTGCAGCCGTCGGGCGCCGATGTTCTCGACGCTGGCGTTGAGGTCGACGGCGATGCCGGCCAGCGAATCGATGGCGTCGTCGGTGAAGGTCAGGTCGACGCCCTCGGTCTTCATCAGTGCGATATACTGCTTGATCAGGCTGGCTTCGGTCTCGGTCAGGATGCGGACGAAATCGTCCTTCTCCAGCGCTCGCAACTCGACACGAATCGGCAGGCGGCCCTGCAATTCCGGCAACAGGTCGGACGGCTTCGAAACGTGGAAGGCGCCGGAGGCGATGAACAATATGTGGTCGGTCTTCAACGGTCCGTATTTGGTCGCCACCGTGGTGCCTTCGATCAGCGGCAGCAGGTCGCGCTGCACGCCTTCGCGAGAAACGCCGGCGCCCATGCCGCCTTCGCGCGACGCGATCTTGTCGATCTCGTCGAGGAAGACGATGCCGTCGTTCTCCGTCGCATCGAGGGCCCGGCGCACCACCTCGTCCTGGTCGAGCAGCTTGTCGGACTCGTCGTTGACCAGCAACGCGTAGGATTCCTTCACAGTCGTCTTGCGCGACTTGGTCTTCTTGCCGCCCATCGCCTTCGACAGCATGTCGTTGATGTTCAGCACGCCGATATTGGCGCCCGGCATGCCGGGGATCTCGAAACCGGGCATGCCGCCATTGCCGGTGTCGGCGACCTCGACCTCGATCTCCTTGTCGTCGAGTTCGCCGTCGCGCAGCTTCTTGCGGAAGCTATCGCGGGTGGCCGGGCTCGCCGTCTTGCCGACCAGCGCTTCCAGCACGCGTTCCTCGGCGTTGACGTGGGCGCGCGCCTTGACGTCCTCGCGCATCTTCTCGCGCACCAGCCCGATGGCGATCTCGACCAGGTCGCGGATGATCTGCTCGACGTCGCGGCCGACATAGCCGACTTCGGTGAACTTGGTCGCCTCGACCTTGACGAAAGGCGCACCGGCGAGACGCGCCAGGCGGCGCGAGATCTCGGTCTTGCCGACGCCGGTCGGCCCGATCATCAGGATGTTCTTCGGCATCACCTCTTCGCGCATCTGGCCTTCCAGCTGCTGGCGGCGCCAGCGGTTGCGCAAGGCAATGGCCACGGCGCGCTTGGCGTCCTTCTGGCCGATGATGAAGCGGTCGAGTTCCGAAACGATTTCGCGGGGAGAGAAGGTGCTCATATCACTAAATTCCACTTTGCCACTGCTTGATGGCCTCGAACGGATGCAGCAGCATGATCACGTTGAGTGTCAGATTGTCCCGGATGAGATAGCCGGTACCGAGTTCGAAGATGATGGCGAGGCTGACGACCACCCATATAGGTAGCCTTCGCGCCATCACAAATCCCAGCACCATGGCCAGTGTGTCGGACACCGAATTGATGATGCTGTCGCCGTAATAGTCGAGCGAGATCGTGCCGGCGCGATAGCGGTCGATGATGAACGGGCTGTTCTCGAGCAGCTCCCAGCCGCCCTCGATGAGGACAGCGAAGGCCAGCCTCAAGCCGATCGGCGAGCGCGGGAACAGGAACCGCGCCAGGGCATAGAACAGGAAGCCGTGGATGATGTGCGAGAATGTGTACCAGTCCGAAATGTGCTGGGAATTCTCCGAACTCTGCACGACGCCATGCCAGAGCTTGACGTAGCCGCAGGTGCAGATCGGTGTCCGGCCCATGCCGTAGAGCGCCCCGGCCTGGAAGATGATCAGCGCGAGCACGAGCAGAAGCCCCATTCGCCAGCTGTCTTCGTAGGCCGAGAGGTCTTTGTCCTCGCCGGATGCGTTCATGCCCTATTGCCCCTCTTCCCCGTCGCCGTCTCGACCATGATAAAGCCCGTCACGCCTTCAGCGGCGGTAGCCGGCGGATCACGGTCGCCGGCAAGGTGGGTTTGACGACAATCCGCCGGATACGCTGCCAGCCAGCCCCGAACAGAATAATCAGCGCGCCAACAACGACCAGGATCAAGGCAAAAGGCGGAATGTCAGTCGAATCGGAGGCGGAATTCACCAGATAATAGATGCCCAGCGAGCCGAAGTAAGCCAATGTAGGAACCAGAAGCGACCGGCGGTCTATGGCAAGCGCGACATAGAGGAAGCCAAGGATCAGAATCGTCAGCATGATGGTTGCATTGGCATCCGGCGCGATATGTCCGAATACGACGTTCTGGCCGGTTGCCATGATAAAGAGCGGATGCACCAGCATGGGCGCCGAGACGACATGCAGCCAGAAAGCGCAGTCAGACCAGATCTTGCGTCGATCCCTATCGTAAATGTCAAAAGCTACACCCGTCGCGAACACGATAAGGCCGCAGATCAGCGGCATGTAAAGTGCCGCGCGGAGCAATTCGGGAACATCCTCAAGGCGCGGCGGCGCAATCGCGCCCGTTGTCACACTGTCATACAGGATTATCGCCGTTTGCAGGAAGGCCAGCAGTGTGAAGGCGATGGCGATAACCCCGGCAATGATGGGGACGCGAAAGCGCCAGAAATAGATCGCCGCCGCAATTATTCCTCCGCCCAGGAACAGATATCCGGCCCGGGACGCCGTCTGGCGCAACGCCAATAGCTGCCAGATAGTCTCCGGCTTGCGTATGCCGATGCTGGCCTCCACTTGTAGCCCCAGGGCGACCAGAATGGCGGCCATGAAAATCAGGGCAAGCACGGACGACGATAATTTCATCCGGTGCTGACGCGTGACAATTTCGGCGAGTCCCCAGGCGAAAACCGCGAGGATGCCAGCGATCCAGAATGTCTGGCCTGGAAGCAAGGTGGTGAGGACAAAGAAGAAGCCGGCGCTGAGCAGAACGGTTCCCACGGTGACGAACAGATCGTTGCCGCCGCCGACCAGCCGGAGGTTTTCCTCGTCACCCTCGTCATCGGCGCGCCTTGCCTCGGGGGCGAGAGCGACCGCGCGTTCCATGGCCTCCAACTGATCGCGCAGCGTCTGCGAGATCAAACCTTTCGCGACTGCCTTGTCGAGTGTTTCGGCGCTGATCAATTGGGCTCCTGCGGCGCGTCGCACGCCATCATCAGGGCTGGCCCATATTCCGTTGTTCTGGTGTCAAAGGCAACAAAGCCGGCCTTTTCATAGGCGCGGATGGCCCTGATATTGGCGGGGTTGGGGTCGATGATGACGCGCGGGACGCCTTCCTCGAAAAGCTGTTCGACGAACTGACGCACGATCGCCGAGCCATGGCCGAGCCCGATCAACTCCGGCCGGCCGATCGACAGGTCGATGCCGAGCGTCCCGAACGGCTGGTCGGCATAGGGATGGTCGTCTTCCAGATGCGGATCGTAGCTTTGCAGATAGGCAATCGGCTTGCCGTCGAGCTCGACGATCAGCGGCTCGACGGAAATGCTATCGATGTGCTCGCGTATCTCGGCGATTTCCGTCTCAGGATCGTCCCACCACTCGGCAACATGCGGCTCGGCCAGCCAGCCGGCGATCATCGGCAGGTCTTTCTCAGTCACCGGCCGAAAATCGTAGAGCGAGCCCGATTCATCCCGATGAGATCGGGATGGGGCTCTATCTTCCTGTTTGACCATGATCTTCTCCGAAAACCGGTTTCCACTTTCCGGGATCATGGTTGGCGGCCGGGTCAGCCGACATCGAGCGTTTCGACGACAAAATTGTTGTTGGTGTAGACGCAGATGTCGGACGCGATCTGCATCGCCTTGCGGGCGATCTCCTCGGCGTCCTTGTCGGTGTCCATCAGCGCGCGTGCCGCGGCCAGCGCGTAGTTGCCGCCCGAACCGATGGCCATGACGCCAAATTCGGGTTCGAGCACGTCGCCGGTGCCGGTCAGCGCCAGCGAGACCGACTTGTCGGCCACCAGCATCATCGCTTCCAGCCGGCGCAGATAGCGGTCGGTGCGCCAATCCTTGGCGAGCTCGACGCAGGCGCGCGTCAGCTGGTCGGGATATTGTTCGAGCTTGGCTTCAAGCCGCTCCAGAAGCGTGAAGGCGTCGGCGGTGGCGCCGGCGAAACCGGCGATCACATTGCCGCCCTTGCCGATGCGGCGCACCTTTTTGGCGTTGCCCTTCATGATGGTCTGGCCAAGGCTGACCTGGCCATCGCCGGCGATCACCACCTTGTTGCCCTTGCGCACCGTCACGATGGTCGTGGCGTGCATGGTCAGTTCATTGGACATTTCCTGGCTCCGAGCAGCGCCATCCCAAAAAGGCGATTGGCGCGGTACGAGTAACTTTGATCGGCCATATGTATGCATGGGACCGATGATTGCAAATCGCCTCTCTGGCAAGGCCGATACCCCTGTCAGAGGCAACTGGCAATCGCCGGACCATGCTGCTAGAAGGCATTCGTTTTCAAGCCTGCGAGCGCTTGAAGCCTCTGAGCCGGTCACGATGTGAACCTCTGGGACAAGGATTGAGTGATGCCGCCCCGTTCCGCCGAAGCAAGCCGCAAGACGAAGGAAACCGACATCTCCGTGTCGGTCCATGTCGACGGCTCCGGCACGTCGGATATCGCAACGGGTGTCGGCTTTTTCGACCATATGCTCGACCAGCTGTCGCGCCACTCCCTGATCGACATGACGGTCAAGGCGAAGGGCGACCTGCACATCGACGACCACCACACCGTCGAGGACACCGGCATCGCGCTCGGCCAGGCCTTGACCAAGGCGCTCGGCGAGCGGCGCGGCATCATGCGCTATGCCTCGATCGACCTTGCCATGGACGAGACGCTGACGCGTGCGGCGATCGACGTATCCGGCCGTCCGTTCCTGGTCTGGAACGTTTCCTTCTCGTCGCCGAAGATCGGCACGTTCGACACCGAACTGGTGCGCGAGTTCTTCCAGGCGCTGGCGCAGAATGCCGGCATCACGCTGCATGTCACCAACCATTATGGCGCCAACAACCACCATATCGCCGAAACCTGCTTCAAGGCGGTGGCGCGTGCGCTGCGCGCGGCTCTCGAACGCGACCCGCGCCAGCCGGACGCGGTTCCTTCCACCAAGGGATCGTTGAAGGGGTAAGGCCATGGCCATCTATGTCGTGATGGAACCGCCCGGCCGCAGCGAGAGGGTCGATACGACGGCCCTTGTCCGTGATGGCTTCACCTGGCTCGGTTTCCTGGTGCCGCCATTGTGGTTCGCCTGGCACCGGCTGTGGATCGAAGCAGCCCTTGCCTTCGTCGTCATGGGCCTGCTTTCGATGCTGGGCCAGAAGCTCGGCCTTGGACTGGCAGGCTCGCTGCTGTCGCTGCTGGTCTCGCTCTATGTCGGCCTGGAAGGGCAGGGGCTGCGCATTTCGGCCCTTCGCCGGCGCGGCTGGCACGAATGGGGCGTGGTACAGGCCGGCAGGCTTGACGATGCCGATATCCGCTATGCGCTGGGGTCGGAAACGCTTGCCGATGAGGCCGCGCCGATGCCGCGCATGGTTCCCGATGCTGCCCTGGCGCGCCCTGCGCAGCCGGGCATCGCGCTGGGGCTCACCCACATCCCCGGAAGAAGCTGACATGCGGGTTGCGATCATCGACTACGGCTCGGGCAATCTGCGCTCGGCCACCAAGGCTTTCGAACGTGCCGCGCGTGAAGCCGGCATTTCGGCTGAGATCGACCTGACATCCGATGCCGAACGGGTCCGCACCGCCGATCGCATCGTCCTGCCCGGCGTTGGCGCCTATGCCGACTGCGCGGCCGGCCTGCATGCCGTCGAAGGCATGTGGGAAGCGGTCGAGGAGGTGGCTATCGACAAGGGCCGGCCGTTCCTCGGCATCTGCGTCGGCATGCAGCTGATGTCCGAGCGCGGCCTGGAAAAGACAATCACCAACGGCTTCGGCTGGATATCAGGCGACGTCAAGGAGATCACGCCAGCCGATCCGGCGCTGAAAATCCCGCAGATCGGCTGGAACACGATCGACCTCAAACGCCAGCATCCGCTGTTTGCCGGCATTCCCACCGGGACCACGGGACTGCACGCCTATTTCGTCCATTCCTACCATCTCGATGCGCGCAAGCCGGACGAAGTCCTGGCGGTCGCCGACTATGGCGGTCCGGTGACGGCGGCCGTCGCCCGCGACAATCTCGTCGGCACGCAGTTCCATCCCGAAAAGAGCCAGGCGCTGGGCCTGGCGCTGATCACCAATTTCCTGCGCTGGAGGCCTTAGAGCATGATCCCGAAAAGTGGCCCTCGGTTTTCGGAAGAGATCAAGCAAAGGGACAAACCATGAGCAAGAAGGGCTACTGGATGGCGATGATCGATGTCCGCGATCCCGAGGTTTACAAGCAGTACATCGAGGCGAATGCCGTCGCCTTTGCGAAATATAGCGCGAAATTCGCGGTGCGGGCCGGCCGCCATGAGAGCCCTGAAGGACCGACCGGAAACCGTCACGTCCTGGTGGAGTTCGAATCCTATGATAGGGCGGTCGAATGCTATCATTCGCCGGAATATCAGCATGCCTCGAAATTCCGGCTTGCCGCCTCATCAGGCCATTTCGTCATCGTTGAAGGCGCCTGAACGGATGATCCTTTTCCCTGCCATCGACCTCAAGGACGGCCAGTGCGTGCGCCTCAAGCACGGCGACATGGCGACCGCCACCATCTACAATGACGACCCGGCGGCCCAGGCCAAAGCCTTCGAGCAACAGGGCTTCGAATGGCTGCATGTCGTCGACCTCAACGGCGCCTTCCAGGGCCAGAGCGTCAACAGCGCGGCAGTCGGCGCCATCCTCAAGGCGACGAAAAACCCGGTGCAGCTCGGCGGCGGCATCCGCACGCTGGCGCAGATCGAGGACTGGCTCGATCGCGGGCTGGCCCGCGTCATCCTCGGCACGGTGGCGGTGCGCGATCCCGACCTGGTCAAGCAGGCCTGCAAGGCGTTCCCGGGCAAAGTGGCCGTCGGCATCGACGCCAAGGGCGGCAAGGTTGCCGTCGAGGGTTGGGCCGAGGCGTCGAGCCTCGGCGTCATCGAGCTGGCGAAGAAGTTCGAGGGCGCCGGCGTCGCCGCCATCATCTACACCGACATCGACCGTGACGGCGTTTTGACCGGCATCAACTGGGACGCCACCATCGATCTTGCCGACGCCGTGTCGATCCCGGTCATCGCGTCGGGTGGCCTCGCCTCGATCGCCGACATCGTGCGCATGACCATGCCCGATGCGCAAAAGCTCGAAGGCGCGATCTCCGGCCGCGCGCTCTATGATGGCCGCATCGATCCGGCGGAAGCTCTGGCGATCCTGCAAGGCAGGCCAGCGGCGGGGACGCGACCGTGAAAATCTCCATCATCCTGGCGCCCTACGACAGCGGCCACTACCATGGCGGCATGGGCCAGGGCCCGGACGCGCTGATATCGGGCGGTCTCGTCGACGCCCTGACCATGGCCGGCCATGACGTTACGGTGGAAGACATCGGCAAGGTCGGAGACATCCAGGAGCGCGAGATCGCCACCGGTTTTGCCGTCTGCAACGCGGTTGCGGCCGAGGTTCGCCTTTCTCGTGACGCCGGTCGGTTTCCAATCGTCCTTGCCGGAAATTGCCTGACCAGCGCCGGTGCTGTCGCCGGCGAAGCCGCCGATGCGATCATCTGGGCCGACCAGCATGGCGACCTCAACACGCCCGAGACATCCATCCATGGCTTTCTCGATGGCATGGCGCTGGCGACCGTGCTTGGCCTGTGCTGGCGGCCGATGGCGGCGGCAATTCCCGGCTTCAAGCCGATCGATCCGTCGCGCTGCGTGCTCGTCAACGCCCGCGATCTCGATCCGGCGGAAAAACAGCTTCTCGAGACATTGCCGATCGTCCGGACGGAATGTCCGGGCGTGGCCCAGGCGACCGAAAGACTGAAGGTCGCTGGCGCCAAACGCGTGCACATGCATCTCGATCTCGACGTGCACGATCCCCAGGACTTGCAGGCCAACCGCTACGTCACATCCGGTGGCCCGAGCCCGGAACAGTTGCGCGACGCGGCTTGCGCCATGGCGCTTGCGGTGCCGGTCGTCGGCATTACCGTCTCCGCCTACGACCCGGCCTTCGACGGGCAGGCCGATGTTCCGCCGCTGGTCGGCCAGTTGCTCAACGATCTCATCGCCACGATAGAGGGCCGCTGATGCTGAAAGCCCGTGTCATCCCCTGCCTCGACGTCAAGAACGGTCGCGTCGTCAAGGGCGTCAATTTCGTCGATCTCATCGACGCCGGCGATCCGGTCGAGGCGGCCAAGGCCTATGACGCGGCCGGCGCCGACGAGCTCTGTTTCCTCGACATCACCGCTTCGTCCGACAACCGTGAAACCATCTTCGATGTCATCGCCCGCACCGCCGAGCAATGCTTCATGCCGCTGACCGTCGGCGGCGGCGTGCGCCAGGTCGCCGACATCAGGAAGCTGCTGCTGGCCGGCGCCGACAAGGTGTCGATCAACACGGCGGCGGTGAAAAATCCGGATTTCGTCGCCGAGGCCGCCGACAAGTTCGGCAACCAGTGCATCGTCGTCGCCATCGACGCCAAGAAAGTGTCCGGCGCTGGCGAGGCCGATCGCTGGGAAATCTTCACTCATGGCGGGCGTGAGAAGACCGGCATCGACGCGGTCGAGTTTGCGCGCCACATGGTCGATCGCGGCGCCGGCGAGATCCTGCTGACATCGATGGATCGTGACGGCACCAAGGCCGGCTACGACATCGCGCTGACCCGCGCGATTGCGGATGCGGTGCGCGCGCCGGTGATCGCTTCCGGTGGGGTCGGCACGCTCGATCACATGGTCGAAGGCATTCGCGATGGCCACGCCGGCGCGGTGCTCGCGGCGTCGATCTTTCATTTCGGCACCTATACGATAGGGCAAGCCAAGGCCCATATGGCCGCCGCGGGGCTGCCGATGCGGCTGGACTCCCTCGGTAATCGGTCTTAAAGCATGGTCCCGAAAAGTGGGAACCGGTTTTCGGAAAAAGATCATGCTTAAACAAGCAGATAGATGACGGCCATGACCGAGTTCTCGCTGTCAGATCTTGAAGAAACCATCAGGGAACGCGCGCATTCCGGCGACCCGGACTCGTGGACGGCAAAACTGTTCGCGCGCGGCATCGACAAGGCGGCGCAGAAGCTCGGCGAAGAGGCGGTCGAGACGGTGATTGCCGCCGTCAAGGGCGACAAACCGGCCCTCGTTTCGGAAAGTGCCGATCTTATATATCATTGGCTCGTCGTTCTCGGCCTCTCCGGGGTTCCGCTGAGCGACGTGCTTAGGGAACTCGAAGGCCGCACCGGGCGTTCGGGCATCGCCGAGAAGGCGTCACGGCCCAAGGGCTGACCGCGAGGAGGGCAGGTATCTCGATGGATCAGCTCGCGCCAACCGAGAAGTATTCCCCCTTTCGTTTCTTTTCCGCCGAGCAATGGTCGCAATTCCGCGCCGACACGCCGCTGACGCTGAGCGCGGATGAATTCCGCCGCCTGCGCTCGCTCAACGATCCGGTCGACCTCGAAGAGGTCAGGCGCATCTATCTGTCGCTGTCGCGGCTTTTGTCCGCACATGTCGAAGCAAGCCAGCTGCTGTTCAGGCAGCGCCAGGCGTTCTTCAACGCGGTGGACATCATCAAGACGCCTTTCATCATCGGCATTGCCGGTTCCGTCGCGGTCGGCAAATCGACCACGGCGCGCGTGCTGAAGGAGCTGTTGGCGCGCTGGCCGTCGAGCCCGAAGGTCGATCTCATCACCACCGACGGCTTCCTGCTGCCCAACGAGGTGCTGCGCCGCGAGAACCTGATGGAACGCAAGGGCTTTCCCGACAGCTATGATGTCGGCGCGCTGCTGCGCTTCCTCTCGGGCATCAAGTCGGCGCTGCCCAATGTCCGCGCACCGGTCTATTCGCATTTGACCTATGACGTCATTCCCGGCGAGTTCGTCACCATCGACCGGCCCGACATCCTGATCTTCGAAGGCATCAATGTCCTGCAGCCCGGCAAGCTGCCGCAGGACGGCAAGATCGTGCCCTTCCTGTCGGATTTTTTCGACTTCGCCATCTACATCGATGCCGACGAGAAGCTGATCCACAACTGGTACATTTCCCGCTTCATGCGGCTGCGCGAGACCGCCTTCCGCAACCCGGACTCCTTCTTTCACCGCTATTCGCAGCTCTCGGAAGATTCTGCCCGCGCCATCGCCGAAGGTCTGTGGACCAACATCAACCTGAAGAATCTGCGCGAGAACATCCTGCCGACACGAGCCCGCGCCGACCTCATCCTGCGCAAGGGCGCCGACCACCTGATCGAGGAAGTGGCGCTCAGGAAACTCTGAATTTCCCGGGACGTTCCTTGATTTCTGGGGCCCTTAAAGTCATCTTAACCCCGCTTTCCTACTGTCGAACCGAGGACACTTCGCGGGCTCCGACAGGCAATGAACGCGCCATTCCTTCACATTGGTTGGCCGGGATGAGCGCGATCGAGGTCCGTCCTGGTCCTGATGCCCTCGCCGCCAGCGGCCGGACTGAGCGGCTTTGGCCGCTTGTTCTGTCGATGGCCGTTCTGGCCATTGCCGTCCCTTGGCAGATGCACTGGGGCGTCAATGGCGATACGAGTTGGAACATCACAATCAGCGAGCGGCTGCTGGCCGGCGATCGCCTCTATATCGATGTGATCGAGACCAATCCGCCCTTCACCGTATGGCTATACCTGCCGGCGGTGTATCTCGCGAAACTGCTCGGAGTGGCGCCGGAATATCTGGTCTATGCCTACAGCTATGCGTTGTGCATTTTTGGCCTGTGGTTTGCCAGCTTCGTTGCGCGTCGCGCCCGATTCCCCGAAAATTCCGGGCTCTACACGCTGTTACCGGCGTTTCTGGCTTTGCTCGTGCTGTTTCCCGGCAACAGTTTCAGCGAGCGCGAGAATCTGGGGGTCGCCCTGCTCTTGCCGTTGCTGGTGCTCATGGCCTGGCGCGCGGCGAATGACCCGTCATCGGCGCCGGAATGGTGGGTAGCCGCATTGGCCGGTCTGTCCGGCAGTGCCATGGTGCTGGTGAAGCCCTACTATGCGATCATGATCATGGCGCCGGCATTTTATGTAGCATGGCGCCAACGCAGCATCAGGTCGCTGTTTGCAATCGAATACTGGATCGTCGGCTTTGTCTGCCTGAGCTATCTGGCCGCAGTGCTCTGGCTTTATCCCGAGTTCATGCGCGACGTCTACCCGAATCTGGCCGACACCTATTTGCGCTACAAACAGTACGGGCCGGTGCTCGCCACCTATGGCGGAGCATACCTTGTTTCGATCTGCTTCCTTCTGTTTTTGCGCGACGGCCGGGCGCTGTCGCCCCTGGTCATGGTGCTGGCGATCGGTTCTGTTGCCGGCTTTGTTCCCCTTGTCTACCAGGGCAAGGGTTGGGCCTATCATGCCTATCCGGCGCTGGTGCTGATGCTGGCGGCGATCACCTGCTGTGCTGTCGAGCGGTCATCGGCACGCGGCGTGGCGCGGTTGGGCATTGTCCAGAAAATGCTGCTGGCCGCCATCGTTGCAGTCAACTGGTTGCCTTTCAAATATAGCGGGAAGCTCGAGGCGGACTTTGTTGCGAGCCTGCGCGCCGCGGTAGATCATCCCACCGTCGGCTTGATCGGTTCGGGTATGGAAAACGGCCATCCGCTCACTCGGACGATCGGAGGCCGGTGGATATCAGCCTATTGCAGCGATTGGCTTGGCGGCCTCGCTGTCCCTTTTGCGAGAATTGCACGTGCGCAGGGCGACACGGCCGAAGCGGCACGTCTTGACGCGATCGTGCGCAATTTTCTCGACGCCAAGATACGCGAGCTGAAGACCGCGAAGCCCGACCTGATGATCGTTCAGAAAACCGATCCTTTCTGGGTTTCACGCGTCATGCAGCGTGACGATTTTTCGAGCTTCATGAATGACTATCGAGTTCTGAGCGAAGATGAGAACATTCGCGTCTACCTTCGCAAGGGTTCAGGAAAAATCACCTCGATCGACTGAGAGTCACGGGTTGACCCGCCGCAACGTCAGATTGATCCTGCCGCCATTTTTCAGCAGTGCCGAAGTCGAGGGGTAGATGCGGTCGACGCCGTGAAAGCACAGCCGCCCTTCGCCACCGAGCACCACGACGTCACCGCTTTGCAGCCTGAACGACTTCGTGGCGCCGTCACGCGTCGTCTGGCCGACCCGGAACAGGCAATCATCACCCAGTGAGACGGAAACCACCGGCGCCGAAAAATCGGCCTCGTCGCGGTCCTGATGCAGGCCCATTCTTGCGTCCTGCGTGTAGAAATTGATCAGGCACGCTTCCGGTGGCTTGGGGTAGCCCGAGACCTGCCGCCACAGCTCGAGCAGCGCCTCCGGGATTGGCGGCCATGGTGAGCCGGTCACCGGGTGCGTCGGCTGGTAGCGGTAGCCATGCGCCTTGTCGGTGACCCAACCGAGCGGGCCGCAATTGGTCATGCGCACGCTCATCTCCTTGCCCGTGCGCGGCATGGCCGGCACGAACAGCGGCGCTTGCTGCACGATGCTTCTCACATCTTCGACCAGCGCTTCCTGCACGCTGCGGGACAGGTAGGCCGGCATGTGGCGGACGCCTTTGGGCAGGACGAGCATGAGGTTGGTCGCTTGATCCGTTCGTCAAAAGCCAAGCATGCCATCGCCAAATGAAAACGGCGACCCGAAAGCCGCCATTCTACCTCTTTGTTCAACGCATTCCCAAGGGAAAGCGCTATGCGCTTTTCCCGGGAAAACCGTTTCACGCCTTTCCTGGAATTGCTCTTGGCAAATTGGCAGTCGCCTTGATCAGGCGAGATCCGGAATGCGCAGCACCTGGCCCGGATAGATCTTGTCGGGATGGGTCAGCATCGGCTTGTTGGCTTCGAAGATGAGCGTGTTCTTGGCGCCCTTGCCCTTGCCGTAGCTCTTCTCGGCGATCTTCCAGAGGTTGTCGCCCTTCTGGACAGTGTAGAAGGTTGGCGCCTTGGCCGGGGCAGCGGCCGTGCCCGCTGTTGGCGCGACCTGCAACTCGTCCGCCTGCACCTTGGAGACGCCGAGCGTGTTGCCGACGGCGATGACCGCCTTTTCGAAGATCGACTGGTCCTTGACCACACCCTTCAGCACCGCCGTGTCACCCTTGACGACGACCTCGACGCCATCGGTGCCGAGCTTGTGCGAATCGAGTTCCTTCTTGAGCGTGTCGGCAGTGGGTGCGGCTTCTTCGTCGCCGCCGATGCCCAGTTTCTTGCCGACGCTCTTGACGAAATCGAACATGCCCATCTTTGGTCTCCCTTTCTGTGGCAATGGGGAACCTTGCATCTGCGGTGCGAAATGGGAAGTCGTTTTGTGCACGCGCTTGGTGTGGTGCTTAATCGTTTTCCACCCGGCCGCGCAGTTTCTTGATCGTGCCGCGTCCGGCCTTGCTCTTCAGCCGCCGTTCCACCGCGCCTTTCGACGGCCGCGTCTTCTTGCGCGGCGGCGGCGGTGGCTCGGCGGCCTTGGCGACCAGTGCCGTAAGCCTGGCCCGAGCGTCCGCCCGGTTCTGTTCCTGGGTGCGGAAGCGGCCCGCTTCGATGACGATGACACCGTCCTTGGTGGCGCGCTGGCCGGCAAGCTTGATCGTGCGCTCGCGCACGCGCTCCGACAGACCCGCTGCGTTGGCCGCGTCGAAGCGCAGCTGCACCGCCGTCGCCACCTTGTTGACGTTCTGGCCGCCGGGACCGGACGAGCGGATGAAGTCCTCGTGCAGGTCGCCCGGGTAGATCACCGCATCGTGCGCAATGATGATGTTGTCGTCGCTCGCCATGCCGCAGTCATGGCGCGGCGGATCGAAAAAGAAAAGGCCCGATCGAAGCCGGGCCTTTCAACGATAGGCAGAGCCCGATCGGGCGATTACTCCGCCGCTTCCTGCATGCGCGGCGCTGCACCCAGCACCACGGCGTCGACATGGCTTTCGAATTTCTCGAAGTTGACGGCGAACATGCCGACCAGTCTTGCCGCCTGCCGGTCATAGCCGGCCTTGTCGGCCCAGGTCGAGCGCGGATCGAGAATGGCGCTGTCGACGCCTCGAACCGCCACCGGCACCTCGAAACCGAAATGGGCATCGGTGCGGAACTCGGCCGTCTTCAGCGAGCCGTCGAGTGCGGCGGCTAGCAAGGCCCGCGTCGCCTTGATCGGCATGCGCTTGCCGGTGCCATAGGCGCCGCCGGTCCAGCCCGTGTTGACCAGCCAGCAATCGGCGTCGTGGCGGGCAATCAGTTCGCGCAGCAAATTGCCGTATTCCGATGGATGGCGCGGCATGAACGGCGCGCCGAAACAGGTCGAAAACGTCGCTTCGGGCTCGGTTACGCCCTTTTCGGTTCCGGCCACCTTGGCGGTGTAGCCGGAGAGGAAATGATACATTGCCTGCGCCGGTGTCAGCCGCGCGATCGGCGGCATCACACCGAACGCATCGGCGGTCAGCATGATGATGTTCTTCGGATGGCTGGCGCGTCCCGTCTTGCTGGCGTTGGGGATGAAATCCAGCGGGTAGGCGCAGCGTGTGTTCTCGGTCAGCCTTGCGTCGTTGAAATCCGGCACGCCATCGGCGTCGAGCACGACATTTTCCAGCACGGTGCCGAAGCGCTGCGTGGTGGCAAAGATTTCCGGCTCGGCTTCCGCCGACAGCTTGATCGTCTTGGCGTAGCAGCCGCCTTCGAAATTGAAGATGCCGTGCGGCCCCCAGCCATGCTCGTCATCGCCGATCAGCGTGCGCGAGGGATCGGCAGAGAGTGTCGTCTTGCCGGTGCCCGACAGGCCGAAGAAGATGGCGGCGTCGCCGGCCGCACCCTCATTGGCCGAGCAATGCATCGGCATCACGCCTTTCGCCGGCAACAGATAGTTGAGCATGGTGAACACCGACTTCTTCATCTCGCCGGCATAGGAAGTGCCGCCGATCAGCACGATCTTGCGCGAAAGATCCACGGCGATCACCGTTTCGGTGCGGCTGCCGTGGCGGGCGGGATCGGCGCGGAAGGACGGCAGGTCGATGATCGTCATGTCAGGCACGAAATGCTCGAGCTCGGCGACATCCGGACGGATGAGCAGATTGCGGATGAACAGCGAGTGCCAGGCAAATTCGGTGATCACCCTGGTGGGCAGTTTCAGCTCCTCATCGGCGCCGCCGATCAGATCCTGGACATAAAGATCCTTGTCCGCGGCATGCGCCCGAAAATCGGCAAGCAGCGTGTCGAACTGGGCCGGTGAGATCGCCTTGTTGTTGTCCCACCAGATATGCGGCTCGGTGGCGTCGTCGCGGACGACGAACTTGTCCTTGGGCGAGCGGCCGGTGTGCTGGCCGGTCTCGGCGACCAGTGCGCCATGCGCGGTCAACCGGGCTTCGCCGCGCCGGATCGATTCCTCATAAAGGGCAGCCGCACCGAAATTATAGCGCACCACGCCGGTGGTTTTCAGGCCGATATGATCGATCGCGCAGGCGGAATTGCGTTTGCCGACTTCCGACATGGGTGTCCCTTCTTGGATTTGCCGCATCTTTGCCGGCACGTTTCCGGCATGCCCGCACCGCAGGCTGAGATGGTCAGAACCAGAAAAGCCAAATGATATCAAATCATTAATCGATTTAAATATTTTGAAAGTTGTTTAAATCGTTTATATGTGCAAAAAGTTTCGCGGTTGCCCAAAGGATTGGCGGTGTTCGTTCGTCCAATCCATATCGAGGTAGGATTGTGGCCGCCGGCATGCCGCGCGTGACAGCGGACAAGGCCTATGCCACATTTTGTACCTAATTTGTCCTGCAAAAGCCCCTTCTCTACGAAAGAAGGGACAGCTCATGAGGGAGCCGCTTGAAATGGCAACTATCGCGCTTGTCGATGACGACCGCAACATTCTGACATCGGTGTCGATCGCCCTCGAATCCGAGGGGTATCGCGTCGAGACCTACACGGATGGTGCGTCAGCGCTGGAAGGACTGGCGGCACGCCCGCCGAATCTTGCCATCCTCGACATCAAGATGCCGCGCATGGACGGCATGGAACTGCTGCGCCGGATGCGCCAGAAGTCCGACCTTCCGGTGATCTTCCTGACCTCCAAGGATGACGAGATCGACGAATTGTTCGGCCTCAAGATGGGCGCCGACGACTTCATCCGCAAACCGTTCTCGCAGCGTCTGCTGGTCGAGCGGGTGCGCGCCGTGCTGCGCCGGGCCAGCGCTCGCGAGGCCGCCGCCAAGACACCCAGCCAGCAGGCCCGCTCGCTCGAGCGCGGCCAGCTTGTCATGGACCAGGAGCGCCACACCTGCACCTGGAAGGGCGAGCCGGTGACGCTCACCGTCACCGAGTTTCTGATCCTGCATTCGCTGGCGCAGCGTCCCGGTGTCGTAAAAAGCCGTGATGCGCTGATGGATTCGGCCTATGATGAGCAGGTCTATGTCGACGACCGCACCATCGACAGCCACATCAAGCGGCTGCGCAAGAAGTTCAAGGCCGTCGACGACGACTTCGAAATGATCGAAACCCTTTACGGAGTCGGATACCGGTTCCGCGAAGCGTAAGTTGATGCATGTCGCCCAAAAGTGGTCCCGGTTTTGGGACAACGACATGCATCTGACCAAAGACTAGGCGGGAGCTGCTATTCGATGGCAGTCGAGGCACAGCGAACAAGACCGGCGGGCGCCTCTAGGCGGCCGTCGCGGATCATGCCGTCCTTCGTGTCGAAGATCACGGTGCCGATGCGTCGCTTTCTCGGCCATCACATCTTTTCCAGCCTGACGCGGCGTATCCTCTTCCTCAACCTTGCCGGCCTGGCCGTTCTGGTGACCGGCATCCTCTATCTCAACACCTTCCGCGACGGGCTGATCGACGCCCGCGTCGAAAGCCTGATGACCCAGGGCGAGATCATCGCCGGTGCGATCGCCGCGTCGGCGACGGTCGAGACGGATTCGATCAGCATCGACCCGGAAAAGCTGCTCGAGCTGCAGGCCGGCGAAAGCCTGGGACCGGGCTCCGACCAGCTCGACAATCTCGACTTCCCGATCAACCCGGAGCGTGTCGCGCCGGTGCTGAGAAGGCTGATCTCGCCGACCCGCACGCGTGCCCGCATCTATGACCGCGACGCCAACCTGCTGCTCGATTCACGCCATCTCTATTCGCGCGGCCAGATCCTGCGCTACGACCTGCCGCCGGTCGACGAGGAAGAGCCCGATCTGGTCGAGCGCATCCAGAAATTCGTCTTCGACTTCTTCCGCAACACCGAGCTGCCGGTCTATCACGAGCAGCCGGGCGGCAATGGCGCCGCTTTCCCGGAAGTGGTCAAGGCGCTCACCGGCAGCCCGTCGACCATCGTGCGCATCTCGGAACAGGGCGAGCAGATCGTTTCCGTGGCCGTGCCGATCCAGCGCTTCCGCGCCGTTCTCGGCGTGCTGATGCTGTCGACCGAAGGTGGCGACATCGACAAGATCGTCGCCGCCGAGCGCAAGGCGATCCTGCGCGTCTTCGGCATCGCGGCGCTGGTCACCGCCATCCTGTCGATGCTGCTCGCCTCCACCATCGCCAATCCGCTGCGCCGGCTGTCGGCGGCGGCGGTGCGCGTGCGGCGCGGCGTCAAGAGCCGCGAAGAAATCCCCGACTTTTCCGACCGCCAGGACGAAATCGGCAATCTGTCGATCGCCATACGCGACATGACCAACGCGCTCTACGCCCGCATCGAGGCGATCGAAAGCTTCGCGGCCGACGTGTCGCATGAATTGAAGAACCCGCTGACGTCGCTGCGCAGCGCGGTGGAGACCTTGCCGCTGGCCAAGAACGACGATTCGCGCGGCCGGCTGATGGACATCATCCAGCACGATGTCAGGCGGCTGGACCGGCTCATCACCGATATTTCCGACGCCTCGCGCCTGGACGCCGAACTGGCGCGCGAGGATGCCGGGACGGTCGATCTGAAGAAATTCATCACCGATCTGGTCGCCGTTTCGCGTGAGGCAACGCGCAACAAGAAGGCGGTCGAAATCGAGTTCAAGGTCGCCAAGCTGCCGCAGGGCGTCAAAGGCTATGTCGTCGTCGGGCATGATCTGCGCATCGGCCAGGTCATCACCAATTTGATCGAGAACGCCCGTTCCTTCGTTCCCGAGGACCATGGCCACATCAGCCTGTCGCTGGCGCGCGCCGGCAAGTTCAACATCGTCACGGTCGACGACAATGGTCCCGGCATCCGCGCCGACAACATCGACCGCATCTTCGAACGCTTCTACACCGACCGTCCGGCCGGCGAGGCGTTCGGCCAGAATTCGGGCCTTGGCCTGTCGATATCCAGGCAGATCGTCGAGGCCCATGGCGGCACATTGACCGCCGAGAACATCCCCGGCACCAAACCCGGCGAGATCAAGGGTGCACGGTTTGTCGTGACATTGCCGGCCGAAGCATGACCCCGAAAAGTGGGTACCGGTTTTCTCGGACGAACGGTTCCGTTCGTCCAGAGATCATGCTTCATCCAAAAACATGATCGGGCAAGATCGTGCATGATCCAGTTGCGCAGCCTGAAAACATTCACGGAACCGCGATCCTGATCGGCGAGCGCGGCGTTCTTATCACCGGGCCGTCCGGCGCCGGCAAGACGACGCTGGCGTTGACACTCCTGGACCATTGCCGGGCGCGCGGGCTGTTCTCGCGGCTGATCGGTGACGACAGGCTGCTTGCCGCGGCCCGCGCCGGGCGACTGGTCTGTCGCGTGCCGGCGACCATCGCCGGTCTCGCCGAAGTGCCTGGGTTCATGCCACGCCCGCTGCCGTTCGAGCCGGGCGGAGTGATCGATCTGCATGTGAGGCTGGTGCCAAAGGCAGAGATGGCCCGTTTCCAGGAGGAAATCAGCGAGCCGGTCGCAGGCTGCCCAGTGCCGCGTATCGACCTTGCCGAGCGTAACGCCGCCACGGCCTTGCCCGCCGTGATGGCGCGGCTGTCGATCGCGCCTTTTCTATGATCCGCCCCGGCTTTTTTGCTGCAATGCGTCAAAATGGCATGGGCCTGCGCAATTTTGGGCTTGTCAACGGGCCGCGCGTCGACAAGATAGCGCTCCCGCCGCCTGGAATGGCTGGCGAGCATAAAATGCGCCTGTGAAGCGGCGATGACGGGAGCCACCAAAGAATGATCGGACTCGTGCTTGTAACGCACGGTCAACTGGCCGCCGAGTTTCGACATGCCGTGGAACACGTCGTCGGGCCACAAGACAATTTCGAAACCGTGGCGATCGGCGCCGACGACGATATGGAGCAGCGTCGCCGCGACATCGTCGATGCGGTTGCCCGTGTCGATACCGGGACGGGCGTCATCGTGCTGACCGACATGTTCGGCGGCACGCCGTCCAACCTTGCCATTTCGGTGATGGAGTCCGGCCGCACCGAAGTGATCGCCGGCATGAACCTGCCGATGCTGATCAAGCTCTCCTCGATCCGCAAGGGCGACAATATGGCAACGGCCCTCGACGAGGCCCAGGCCGCGGGGCGCAAATACATCAACGTCGCCAGCCAGCTCCTGAGCAGCAAATGAACGCGCTGTCCCCGGAAAAAGATCATATCGCCAAAGATCCGATCACTAGGGACTTTCCCATCATCAACCAGCGCGGCCTGCACGCGCGCGCCTCGGCGAAATTCGTCCAGCTGGCCAGCGGCTTCGACGCCTCGGTGCATGTCGAAAAGGACGGCGTCAAGGTCGGCGGCACCTCCATCATGGGCCTGATGATGCTGGCGGCAAGCCCCGGCTACTCCATCCGTGTCACCGCCAGCGGGCCGGAGGCCCGGCAGGTCATCGATGCGCTGGAGCAGCTGGTGGCGTCCCGCTTCGGCGAGGAAAGCTGAACTCGTACACCGCGAATGCAGGTCCGGGAGACATGCAGGGATAAAGATTTCTTTATATCCCATTGTCGTCTTCGCCCCGATCTGCTAGTCAGGCCGGCAATTCGCGCCCTTCGACGCGCCGACCGGCGCGGGCGCATCCGCAACCAATTCGCAAGCATAACAATTCGCATCGGAGCACTGCCATGACGGGTAGCAAGGACTATGTGGTCGCCGACATCTCGCTTGCCGGCTGGGGCCGCAAGGAACTCGATATCGCTGAAACCGAAATGCCGGGCCTCATGGCCTGCCGTGAGGAATTCGGCTCCAAGAAGCCGCTCAAGGGCGCGCGCATCACCGGCTCGCTGCACATGACGATCCAGACGGCGGTGCTGATCGAGACGCTGAAGGCGCTCGGCGCCGATCTCCGCTGGGCCTCCTGCAACATCTTCTCCACCCAGGACCATGCGGCCGCGGCCATTGCCGAAGCCGGTATCCCGGTGTTCGCCGTCAAGGGCGAGTCGCTCGAGGAGTACTGGGACTACACCGACAAGATCTTCCAGTGGGCCGACGGCGGCCTTTCCAACATGATCCTCGATGATGGCGGCGACGCCACCATGTACATCCTGATCGGTGCCCGCGCCGAGGCCGGCGAAGACGTGCTGTCCAACCCGCAGAGCGAGGAAGAGGAATATTTCTACGCCCAGGTCAAGAAGCGCCTGAAGGCTTCGCCCGGCTTCTTCACCAAGCAGAAGGCGGCGATCCGCGGCGTCACCGAAGAGACGACCACCGGCGTCAACCGGCTCTACCAGCTGCAGAAGAAGGGCCTGCTGCCCTTCCCCGCCATCAACGTCAACGACTCGGTCACCAAGTCGAAGTTCGACAACAAATATGGCTGCAAGGAATCACTGGTCGACGGCATCCGCCGTGGCACCGACACGATGATGGCCGGCAAGGTCGCGGTCGTCTGCGGCTATGGCGACGTCGGCAAGGGCTCGTCGGCCTCGCTCAAGGGCGCCGGCGCCCGCGTCAAGGTCACCGAGGTCGATCCGATCTGCGCGCTGCAGGCGGCCATGGACGGTTTTGAAGTCGTCACGCTGGAAGATGCGGCACCCACCGCCGACATCGTCATCACCACCACCGGCAACAAGGATGTCGTAACCCTCGACCACATGCGTTCGATGAAGGACATGGTGATCGTCGGCAACATCGGCCACTTCGACAACGAGATCCAGGTGGCGTCGCTGCGCAACCTGAAATGGACAAACGTCAAGCCGCAGGTCGACATGATCACCTTCCCGGACGGCAAGCGGATGATCCTTTTGTCGGAAGGCCGGCTGCTCAATCTCGGCAACGCCACCGGCCACCCGAGCTTCGTCATGTCGGCGTCCTTCACCAACCAGGTGCTGGCCCAGATCGAGCTGTACACCAAGCCCGGCCAGTACGAGAATCAGGTCTATGTCCTGCCCAAGCATCTCGACGAAAAGGTTGCGCGCCTGCATCTCGACAAGCTCGGCGCCCGTCTGACCGAATTGTCCGGTGAGCAGGCCGCCTATATCGGCGTCACGCCGCAGGGCCCGTTCAAGCCGGAACACTACCGCTATTAACCAAAGCTAAATTTCCTACCAGATATTGAGGCCGGGCGATTGACTTTTCGCCCGGCTTTATTTTTGCGCGCCATCAGCCTTCACGGCGATTCGGCGAGGGGTTATTGTCAGGTGATTCGGCGATGCTTCCACCCCGAGAGGGGCTCGAGAGAGGTGCGCATCAGGGCGGTCTTGCATTCAGGCGGCGGAGAGGACCAAGACATGCCGGGGCAACACCCGCACAGAGCGGGACGGGCCGTTTCCGGCGGCCATGACGATTCGGGGATCACCGGCTCCGCTTTGCAAAGCGGAAGCCTGTCATGGCGCGCCCGCGCGTCAATCTTCCTTGCCACCTCCGCGCTGGCCAGTCCCTTGTCTATTGCTGCCGCGCATGCCGAAACCGCTGTGGCCGGATTGTCGGTGAGCGCCGTCGAGGTCATGCAGCTTGCCGTGTTTGTCGGCGTCACGGGAGCCGCACTTCTATCGGCCATCGTTCTCATCCGCGAAAGAGCCCGCACCTCGACCGAGAATGTCGAACTCAGGAGCCGCCTCGCTGACATCAATGCGGCGCTCCGCCGCTCGGAGGCGCTGCTCAATCTGCGCGACCAGCGCGTGGTCGTCTGGGCCGCGGAAAACAAGAAGCCCGAACTCATCGGCACCTTGCCCGTCGAAAGCGGCGCTCCGGAGGACCGGGCCGCTTTCCTCGCTTTCGGCCGCTGGCTGATGCCGCGTTCGGCGGCAGCACTTGAACATGCCGTTGCGGGATTGCGCGAGAAGGCGAGACCTTTCGATCTCGTCATCGAATCGCAGGCCGGCGCGCCGCTCGAAGTGCATGGCCGCAAGAGCGCGGCACATGTGCTCGTGCGTTTCGTCTCGCTCTCGGAGACGCAGCGCAGCCAAGCCAGGCTGAAGATCGAGAACCAGCGGCTGGCCGCCGACCATGACACGATGATCGGCCTGCTCGACGCGCTGAACATGCCGGCATGGCTTCGCAGTGAGGATGGGCGGCTGAAGTGGGTCAACCGGGCCTATGCCGATGGGGTCGAAGCCGAAAATGCCGAAGCCGCGGTTCGGGAGGCAAAAGAGTTCCTGGGCGGCCAGGCACGCGATGCGATTGCCGCCCAGCACAAGACGCATCCGGTTTTCGAGCAGTCGCTTTCCACCGTGATCGGAGGTGACCGGCGTGTGTTTGCGGTCACCGATTTCGCCGGCAGCGATGGCTCGGCCGGACTTGCTTGCGACACCAGCGCCATAGAGGCGGTTCGCGGCGAATACGAACGGACCGTCAGGAGCCACGCCGACACGCTCGACCAGCTCAACACCGCGGTTGCCATTTTCGACACCGACGAGAAGCTGCGGTTCTTCAACCAGGCCTTCCAGAAACTGTGGGGCCTCGACAGCGGCTTCCTGCACAGCGCTCCAGACAATGCCTTGCTGCTCGACCGGCTGCGCAGCGAGGGCAAGATCGCCGAGCAACCTGAATGGCGCCGCTGGAAGGAAGGCTTGCTCGGTGCCTATCGCGCCGTCGAATCGCAGGAACATTGGTGGCATCTGCCGGACGGCAAGACCATCCGCGTCGTCGCCAACCCGCAGCCCAAGGGCGGCGTGACCTGGGTGTTCGAGAACCTGACCGAGAAGATGGACCTCGAAAGCCGCTACCAGACAGCGGTGCGGGTCCAGGGCGAGACGCTCGACAATCTTGCCGAAGGCGTGGCGGTGTTCGGTCCCGATGGCAAGCTCCGGCTGTCGAACCCGGCTTTTGCCAAACTCTGGGGGTTGAGCACTGAGGCCGCCAAGCCCAATGTCCACGTGTCCACGATCCGCGACCTTTGCGACCGGCAGGCGGCGGACAGCCCTTGGCCAGGCTTCGTTGCCGCCATTACCGGCTTCGACGACGAGCGCCGCGACCGCCACGGCCAGACCGAGCTCAACAATGGCAATGTGCTGAGCTACGCCATCATCCCGTTACCCAACGGGCAAGTGATGATGACCTTTGTCGACGTCACCGACAGCGTCAATGTCGAACGGGCGCTGAAGGACAAGAACGAGGCGCTGCAAAAATCCGATCAGCTCAAGAACGAATTCGTCCAGCACGTCTCCTACGAATTGCGCTCGCCGCTGACCAACATCATCGGCTTCACCGAATTGCTGTCGCTGCCCACGACCGGTCCGCTGACGCAGAAGCAGCGCGAATATGTCGAGCATGTCAGCTCGTCCTCCTCGGTCCTGCTCACCATCGTCAACGACATCCTCGACCTGGCGACGGTGGACGCCGGCATCATGCAACTCGACATTTCCGAGGTGCAGGTCGATCGCACCATCGCTGCCGCGGCCGAACTGGTGGCCGACCGGCTGGAAGAGCATTCGATCAGGCTCGAGGTCGACGCCACCGCTGCACCGAAGACGTTCCACGGCGATGAGATCCGCATCCGCCAGATCCTCTACAACCTGCTCAGCAACGCCGCCAACTACGCGCCGGAAGCCAGCACCATCCGGCTCACCTGCCGCCATCTGGCGGACGGGGTGGAATTCTCGGTTCATGACGACGGCCCCGGCATGCCGCCGGACCTGCTCGATTCGGTGTTCCGCCGCTTCGAGCCGCGCGCCAATGGCGGCCGCCGGCGCGGCGCCGGTCTCGGCCTGTCGATCGTCAAGAGCTTTGTCGAGCTGCATGGCGGCAGCGTTCGCATCGAAACCGGCAGGGACAAGGGCACGACCGTCATCTGCACCTTTCCCGACATGCCGGGCATCCGCGCCGCGGCCGAGTAGCGCGCTCGATGACGGGATTGGTGCTGGAGCGTCTACTCGCCGACGAGACACAGACAGCACGGCTGGGCGAAGATCTGGCGCTGTCGCTGCGCCCGGGTGATGTGCTTGCCCTCAAGGGCGATCTCGGCGCCGGCAAGTCGACGCTGGCACGGGCCTTGATCAGGGCTTTGGCCGACGATGCCGGCCTCGATGTACCGAGCCCGACCTTCACGCTGGTGCAGAGCTACGACACCCGCATTCCGGTCCATCATTTCGATCTCTACCGCCTGTCCTCGGCGGCCGAGTTCAATGAGCTTGGGTTCGACGAAGCCCTGGCGCAAGGCGCCGCTTTGGTCGAATGGCCGGAACGGGCGGAGACCTATCTGCCGAAAGCCACGGTCCTGATCGAACTCGTCGAGCATGGCGACGGCCGGCTGGCGCGATTGTCGGGGCAGGGCGCTGCCTTCGATCGTGTGGCACGATCGCTGGCCATGCGCGACTTTCTCGAAAAGGCAGGCTGGGGGGAAGCGCAGCGCCGCCACTTCATCGGCGATGCCTCGGCCCGCTCCTATGAGATCGTTTCGCTGCCGGAACAGAAACCGCAAGTGTTGATGAACTCGCCACGGCTGGTGCTTGGCCCGCCGGTTCGCGACGGCAAGCCCTACGCCGAGATCGCACACACTGCCCAGTCGGTCTCAGCCTTCGTCGCCATCGACCGCGCCTTGAAGGCCGGCGGCGTCAGCGTTCCGGAAATCCATGCCGAGGACCAGGAGCAGGGGTTCCTGCTGCTCGAACACCTTGGTTCGGAAGGGTTTCTCGGCAGCGATGGCCAGCCGCTGGCCGAGCGCTACGCAGCGGCGGCCGAACTGCTGGCCATGATGCACGGCAGGACCTGGCCGCAGCGCCTGGATACAGGGTTGGGCGGCTTCCACGACGTACCGCCTTTCGACCGCGACGCCATGATGATCGAAGCCGACCTGCTGGTCGACTGGTACGTGCCGGCGATATCGGGCGGCCCGGCAAGCGACAGCTTGCGCGCCGGTTACCACAAGCAATGGAACGCGCTTCTCGACCGGCTGCAAGGCCGCGAGTACACGCTGATGCTGCGCGACTTCCATTCGCCCAACATCATCTGGCGCGGCGACCGTTCAGGGCATGATCGGCTGGGCATTGTCGATTTCCAGGATGCGCTGATCGGCCCTTCGGCCTACGATGTCGCCTCGCTCGCCATGGACGCGCGGGTCACCATCTCGCCCGAGATCGAGAAACAGACGCTGGATGCCTATGTCGCCGCGCGCCACGCAGCCGGTGCTTTCGACGAAGAAAGCTTCCTGGAATCCTACGCCATCATGGCGGCGCAGCGAAATTCCAAGATCCTCGGCATCTTCGTCCGTCTCGAAAAGCGCGACGGCAAGCCCTATTATCTGAAACACCTGCCGCGCATTCGCGATTATCTGCGCCGGGCCTTGTCTCATCCGGCGCTGGCAAGCCTGCGGGATTTCTACAATGCCAACGGCTTGCTGGAGGAGCGGGCGCTGTGACAGCAAGACCGGACACCGCCATCGTACTCGCCGCCGGGCTGGGCAAGCGCATGCGGCCGATCACCGACACCATTCCCAAGCCGCTGGTCAGGATCGCCGGCAAGACGTTGCTCGACTGGAGCCTGGACAGCCTGGCCGCCGCCGGTGTCGCCAAGGCCGTCGTCAACGTCCATTATTTTCCCGAACAGATCGTCGCCCATGTCGCCGCCCGCCGGGCGCCACGGATCGTCATTTCCGATGAGAGCGAACAACTGCTCGATTCCGCCGGCGGCATCGTCAAGGCGTTGCCGGAATTGGGCGAGCAACCCTTCTACATCCTCAACGCCGATACCTTCTGGGTCGACGACGGTCCTCTCAATCTCCAGCGCCTCGCCCTTGCATGGGACGCGGCGAAAATGGATATTCTGCTGATGCTGGCGGACCTCCATCAGGCGACAGGACACTGCGGCAGCACCGATTTCCTGGTGGCGCCGGATGGCGGCTTGCGGCGCTCAAAGGGGGATCCGGCGGGCCTGATCTATGCCGGGGCGGCGATCGTCCATCCACGCCTGTTCGAGCAAGCACCGGCCGGGCCGCACTCGCTCAACACCTATTTCGATTCGACCATCGCCGCGGGGCGCCTGTTCGGCATGCCGATGCATGGCCACTGGATCACCGTCGGTACGCCCGATGCCATTGCGCTCGCGGAAGCAGCGGTCGCCGGCGCGCTAGCCGAGTCGCAATGAGCGGCTCAAGCCGCGTTTTCTCAATTCCGCCCGGAGCGCCGTTTCTGCCGACGCTTGCCGAGGCGCTTCTTGCCGGCCGTCTCGTTCCGGGATTTCGCTTCGACGGCGACCCGCTCGCTTTGGCCGATGTCACCATCTATGTGCCGACGCGCCGTGCCGCGCGCGCTCTGCGGGGTGTCTTCGTCGACAGCTTGGCCGCACGCGGTGGCGGCGGTTCGGCGATCTTGCCGGTCATCCGGCCACTCGGCGAGTTCGACGAGGACGAGGCCGCATTCGAGCCCGAGGCATCGGCGGCCATCGATCTCGCACCGCCGATCGCAGCGACTGAGCGCCTGTTGCTGCTGACGCCGCTGGTGCGCGCCTGGAAACGCCGGCTGCCGGCACATGTCGCCGCCCTTTTCGCTGAGGAGATCGTCATCCCGGCCTCCACCGCCGATGCGATCTGGCTGGCGCGCGATCTCGCCCGGCTGATGGACGAGATCGAGACGGAGGGCACGGACTGGGCCAAGCTCACCGGCCTGGTGACCGGCAACCTTGCCGGATGGTGGCAGGTGACACTCGAATTCCTCGGCATCGTCACCGACGCCTGGCCGAAATTCCTTGAAGAGAGCGACCGCTCCAATCCGGCCGCGCATCGCAGCGCGCTGATCCGCGCCGAGGCCGCACGGCTGCAGCGCAATCCGCCTGCTGGCCCGGTCATCGCCGCGGGATCGACCGGCTCGATCCCCGCCACGGCAGAACTGCTTGCCGTGATCGCGCGCTTGCCCGGCGGTGCCATCGTGCTGCCCGGTCTCGACCGGACGCTGGACGAAGCGTCGTTCCAGGCAATCGCCGCGCCCGGGGCACGTCCGGCCGTGCTTGGCCACCCGCAATATGGCCTGGCCAGGCTGATCGGCAAGATCGGCGTGCTGCGCGGCGATGTCGAGGAGATCGGCGCGGGCGAACCGCAACTTGCGCTTCGCGCTGCCCTTGTCGGCGAAGCATTGCGGCCGGCCGAGACCACCGAACTCTGGGCCGAGACACGTGCCGATTTCCTGGCATCCGACATTGCCAGCGCCTTCGCCGAGGTGACCTTGCTCGAAGCGGCCAGCGAACGCGATGAAGCCGTTGCCATCGCCGTCGCGCTCAAGCGCGCGGTCGAACAACCCGGCCAAAGGGCGGCTCTCGTCACCGGCGACCGCGCATTGGCGCGGCGCGTCTCGATCGAGCTCCAGCGCTTCGGCGTCGTTGCCGACGATTCCGGCGGTACGCCGCTCGCCAACACCCCGGCGGCCAGCCTGCTCAGGCTGGCGCTCGAGGCGTTGTTCCGGCCAGGCGATCCGGTTGGCCTGTTGTCGCTGCTCAAGCATCCGCTGCTTGGCCTCGGCCTCGAACGGGCTGATGTGCGCCACGCGGCGGAACTGGTCGAACTGGTGGCGCTGCGCGGCGGCACCGGTCGCCCCGACATCGTTTCGCTGCCGGAACTGTTCGAGGCCCGCCTCACCGGCCTCGGCAGCGGCAGCCGGCCCCCCTTCTGGTTTTCCCGGTTGACCGTGCGCTCCATCGAAAGCGCGCGGAATTCGCTCGAACGTCTCAAGCAGGCGCTGGAGCCGCTCGCGGCTTTCCGTGGCCAGGCGGACGCCGACCTTGCCGCGCTGGTCAGGGCCAGCGTCGTCGCACTCGAAAATCTCGGCCGCACCGCCGATGGCGGCCTTGGCGAACTCTATGCCGGTGACGCCGGTGAAAAGCTTGCCGAACTGCTGCGCGGGCTGGTCGCCGCATCGGCGTCCTTGTCGTTCGCGGCGGGCGAGTGGCCCGACGTAATGGCGGCGCTGATCGCGGCCGAAACGGTCAAGCCGGCGCAAGGCACCGACAGGAACATCGCCATCTGGGGCGCGCTGGAAGCGCGGTTGCAGACGGTCGATACGCTGGTCATCGGCGGGCTCAATGAGGGCGTATGGCCGCGCAAGCCGGAGAGCGACCGCTTCATGTCGCGGCTGATGAAGACCGGCATCGATCTCGAACCGCCGGAACGGCGCATCGGCCTTGCCGCGCATGATTTCCAGATGGCGATGGGCGCCAGGAAGGTGGTGCTGTCCCGCTCGGCACGCGCCGGCGACGCCCCCGCCGTGCCGTCACGCTGGCTGCAGCGCCTGCTCACTTTCATAGGCAACGACCAGGCGGCGGAGCTGCGTCGCCGTGGCGACGAATTGCTTACCTGGGCACGTGCGCTCGATACCGGGCCAAGGCAGGATTTCGCGCCGCGACCGCAACCGAAACCGCCGCTGTCCGTCCGGCCGAGCCATTTTTCGGTCACCGAGATCGAGACCCTGCGCCGGGATCCCTACGCTGTCTATGCCAGACGGATCCTTGGTCTGATGCCGCTCGATCCGGTTATTCGCGACCCCGGTGCGGCTGAGCGCGGCACGCTGTTTCACGCTATCCTGCACCTCTTCTCGGCGCGCGTCGCCGATCCGCGCGCGCCCGATGCGCTCGCCGGCCTTATCGCCGCTGGCCGCGCCTGTTTTGCCGAAGCTTCACTTCCGGCCGATGTCGAGGCGGTGTGGTGGCCGCGTTTCGAAAAGCTCGCCGCCAACATCATCGAGTGGGAGCGCACGCGCGCTGACGCGGTGATCCGCCGGCATGCCGAGGAGCGCGCCGGCAAGACCGTCGTCGGCCAATCCGGCGTGACGCTGTCCGGCTACGCCGACCGGGTCGATCTTCTGGCCGGCGGCATGGCCGACATACTGGATTACAAGACCGGCTCCTCGCCGTCCAAGGCGCAGGCGCACACGCTGCTGGCGCCGCAGCTGGCGCTGGAGGGTGCGCTGCTCAGGCGCGGCGCCTTCAAGGATCTGGGCGCGCGCGAGCCCTCGCAACTGGCCTTCATCAGGCTGAAGCCGAATGGCGAGGTGTTCGAAGAATCCATCCTCGAACACAACCGCCAGCCGCGCACCGCAGCCGATCTTGCCGAAGAGGCCTGGGCGCGGCTGGAAAAGCTCCTGATCCACTATGCCGACCCGGCGACCGGCTATCTGTCGCGCGCGCTGCCGTTTCGCGAAGGCGAGACCGATGGCGACTACGACCATCTCGCCCGCGTGCTCGAATGGTCGGCAGGCGGCGATGCCGGTGACGAGGGAGGGGAGGCATGAAGAAGGCCTATCCCATCCCCAGCGACACCGCGAACAGCCAGGCCCGCGCCGCCGATCCCGGCAATTCCGCCTGGGTGTCGGCGAACGCCGGCTCCGGCAAGACCCATGTGCTGGCCCAGCGTGTCATCCGGCTGCTGCTGCGCGGCACGGACCCGTCGAAGATCCTGTGCCTGACCTACACGCGCGCCGCTGCCGCCAACATGTCGAACCGGGTTTTTTCAACGCTGTCGGAATGGACCACGCTCGGTGACGCCGACCTTGCGGCAAAGGTCGAGGCTCTGGAGGGGCGCCGGCCCGATCTCGAGACCATGCGCCGGGCGCGGCGCCTGTTCGCCGAAGCGCTGGAAACACCCGGCGGGCTGAAGATCCAGACCATCCATGCCTTCTGCGAATCGGTGCTGCACCAGTTCCCGCTGGAAGCCAACATCCCGGCCCATTTCGAGATGCTCGACGGCCAGATGGAGGCGTCGCTGTTTGCCGCCGCGCGCCGCGACATGATCTCCGGCACCGCCGCCGGCGACCGGGATCTGGCCGAGGCCTTTGCCGCCATTCTCGACCGTGGCGGCGAAGCCGGGCTCGATGCCTTGCTGGGCGAGATCGTGCGCAAGCGCGACGGCTTGCGCAATTTCATCGACGCCGCCGGGCGCGACGGCACGCGTTTCCAGGCCTTGTTCGATGAGTTCGATTTTCGCCCCGGCCAGACCGCCGAAGGCATAGCCGCTTCGGTGTGGCCGTTGCCGGGCTTCCTGCCGGACTATTTTGCCGGCTTCGCCCAGGCCGCAGAAGCCGCTGACGCCAGATCGGTGCTGAACAATATCCTGCCCTATGCGCGCCAGGCTTTTGCCGAGGGCGATCCCATTCGCCGCCTGCAACTGCTCGCGAGAGCCTTCCTCAAGACCGATGGCGACGCCTACGACCCGGCAAAGGCCTTCAAGAAGGCTTTGGTCGACCGACTGCCGGATCTGGCGGAGCGCTACCTCTCGGCGACCAAAGCCATCATCGAAACAGCCGACCGGCTGGCCCTGTTTCGGATGCTGGAAGGCACAAGCGCCGCACTGACCGTCGCCGACTGGCTGATCGCCCGTTACGAAGTGCTGAAGCGCAGCCGCGGCTTTCTCGACTTCAACGACCTGATCACCCGCACCGTCAACCTTCTGGCGCGGCCCGATGCCGGCCCCTGGGTGCAATACAAGCTCGACCAGGGCATCGACCACATCCTGCTCGACGAGGCGCAGGACACCAGCCCCGATCAATGGGAAGTGGTGAAGCGGCTGGCGGAAGAATTCTTTGCCGGCTTTGGCGCCCGCGACAGGGTCCATCGCACGGTCTTTGCCGTCGGCGACGAGAAGCAGTCGATCTATTCGTTCCAGGGTGCAGCACCGGACTCCTTCGCCGACAGCCGGCTGTTGTTTGCCGGACGGGTGCGCCAAGCCGAGGCGTCCTTTGCCGACCTCAAGCTGACCTGGTCGTTTCGCTCGACCGATGACGTCCTTACCGCGGTCGATCGCGTCTTTGCCGATCCGATCGTGCGGCGCGGCATCAGCCATGATCCCGATCCGCTGCGCCACCAGGCGATCCGCACCGACGCGCCCGGCTATGTCGAGGTATGGCCGTCGGTCGGCGCCGACATCGTCGACGAGCCCGACGACTGGACGCAAGCCATCGACCATGCGCATGCGCCGGCGGTGCGCGTGGCCGAGAATGTCGCCGCCACCATTGCCGGCTGGATCGGCACTGGTGAGATCATCGAAGGCCGTGGCAAGCGGCTGCGGCCGGGCGACGTGCTGGTGCTGGTGCGCAAGCGCGATCGCTTCGTCCATGCACTGACCCGTGCCTTGAAACGCCGCGACATTCCCGTTGCCGGCGCCGACCGGCTGAGCCTGCCCGGACACATCGCCGTCAAGGACCTGATCGCGCTCGGTCATCTCCTCATCCAGCCGCAGGACGACCTGTCGCTCGCCACCGTGCTGCGCAGCCCGATCTTCGATCTGCCGGAAGAGACGCTTTTCACGCTCGCCGCGGAGAGACCGGCCGGGTTGTCGTTGATCGCATCGCTGCGCACTCACGCCGGCGACAGCGAGAGACTTGCGGCGGTCGTCACCCAACTCGATACCTGGGCGAGCGAGGCCGCCTTCAAGCCGGTGTTCGAGTTTTACGCTGGCCTACTGGCGCGTGACGGCGTGGGCAGAAGTGATGGTGTGCGCAAAAGGATGATCGCGCGGCTTGGCCCTGAGGCCGGAGACATTCTCGACGAGTTCCTGAGTTTCTGCCTTGCCGAGGAGCGGACCGGCCTGCCGGGGTTGGAAGCCTTCCTGTCGACGCTTGAAAATGCCGGTCCCGAGATCAAGCGCGAGATGGACCAGACCCGCGACGAGGTTCGGGTCATGACCGTGCACGCCGCCAAGGGCCTCGAAGCGCCGGTCGTGTTCCTGGTCGATGGCGGTTCCGCCCCATTCAGCGACCAGCATCTGCCGCGCTTGATGCCCTTCGACGGCTCCGGCGCAAACTGGGACGGCAAGGGTTATCTCTGGCGCTCGGCCAGCGATGTCGCCAATGGCTTTTCGAAAGCGGCGGCAGCGCGGGCACGGGAACTCGCCGATGACGAATACCGACGGCTGCTCTATGTAGGCATGACCCGTGCCGAGGACCGGCTGATCGTCTGCGGCTATCACGGCAAGCGGGCGCCGAACGCCGGCACCTGGCACTCGATCGTCAGCCGTGCGCTGCTGGGCGCTCCGGAGAGCGAACAACGTCCGCATCCCGCCGGCGGTGAGCCGGTGCATCGTTTCCATGTGACGAAGCTGCCGCCCGTCGCGCCAAGTTCCGCTGAGCAGGTACGGCAGGCCGACGCTTTCGGGCCCTTGCCGGCGACCCTGTTCCGGCCCTTGCCGCCTTTCGAGGATTTGCCGCTTCCGCTGTCGCCATCCGGCGCCTCGGCGCTGATCGACGAGGGCAAGGAAGCCGTGGTCGACAAGGCGTCGCCGGTGCTCGACGCCGATGCCGAGCCGGGCTTTGCCGTGTTGCGCGGGCTTGCCCTGCACAAACTGCTGCAGATGTTGCCCGGCATCGCGGAGCCCGAACGCGCGGGCGCGGCCGAGCGCTATCTCTTGCGAACGGGCGCGGGCTGGCCTGCGTTAGAGCGCGAAAAGGCGCTGGCGTCGGTCACATCAATCCTTGCTGATCCCGGCTTCGGTCAGCTGTTTGCGCCATCGTCGCGTGCCGAGGTCGCAATCATGGGCAGCCTGGAGGTCAAGGGCAAGAACCGCTCGATTTCCGGCAAGATCGACCGGCTGGCGGTGACATCGGACAGTGTGTCGATCGTCGACTACAAGACCAACCGGCCGGCGCCAGCCACTCTGGCCGAGGTGCCGCCAGCCTACCTGCTCCAGCTCGCCCTCTATCGCGCCTTGCTGCAACCGCTCTATCCCGGTCGCACGGTCAAGGCGGCCTTGCTGTTCACCGAGGCGCCGCGGCTGATCGAACTGCCGGCCAGTGCCATGGACGACGCCCTTGCTCGACTCACGGGAGCGTGACACAACACCTGCTTGAAGAAGGGCGCGATCACCACCACATTTGGTGGGACAAAAACTTTCAAAAGGATTTTTCCATATGGCAACCGTGAAGGTCGACAAGAGCAACTTCCAGGCTGACGTGCTTGACGCCAACGTACCGGTCGTCGTCGATTTCTGGGCGGAATGGTGCGGTCCCTGCAAGATGATCGCGCCGGCGCTCGAAGACATCGCCACCGAACTCGGCGCCAAGGTGAAGATCGCCAAGCTCAACATCGACGAGAATCCGGAGCTTGCCGCCCAGTTCGGCGTGCGCTCGATCCCGACGCTGATGATCTTCAAGGGTGGCGAAATGGCCGACATGAAGGTCGGTGCAGCGCCGAAGACCGCGCTGTCGCACTGGATCAACGGCAACCTCGCCTGACCCATCTGAAATTCCCGATATCAAGCCCGGCCTCGCGCCGGGCTTTTTGTTGGCGTCATCGGTGCGTCGCTCTGGCCCTCGCGTCCAGCCACTCCATGTCATCTGCTTGAGGTAGACAGGAGAACTCCATGACCGGATCCGCCAAGGCCACCGTCTTCATCGACAATGAGCGTGTCATCGTCACCGAATACCGCTTCGCACCGGGTGAGAACACCGGCTGGCACCGTCACGGCCACGACTATGTCGTTGTGCCGCTGATGGACGGCAAGGTGAAGCTTTTGACCAAGGATGGCGAATCCTTTGCCGAGATGAAGAAGGGCGCGCCCTATTTCCGCAAGGAAGGCGTCGAGCATGACGTCATCAACGCCAATGAAGGCGAATACGCCTTTATCGAGATTGAACTGAAGTGATGGCGTGCCATCAGCTGCCATCTTGATGGCAGGCGCAGGAAAGGCATATCTTTCTCAAAAAGGGAGTTTGAAATGGCCGAACCCCAGCTTTCCGTCCGCAGCGCAAAAGCACGTGATCTTGCGCATCGACTCGCTCGTCGCGAAAACCGCTCAATAGCTGATATCGTCGAACGCGCGCTTGAATCCTATGAGATTCGGGAGGCCGGGCGAGAACCGGCATCCGCCTTCTACTCTCGCCTGACGGCAAGCGTTGGCGTCGACATCGATCTGGAAGAAATCATCTGGGAAAGCCGTAAGGTCCATACAGGGCCGGAGCTTTGATTTTCGTCGACACCAATGTGATTTCAGAGAGCCTTGGAAAGGCGCCTGACGCGGCTGTCATGGCTTGGCTGGTCAGCAACGATGCCGAACTGGGGCTTCCCACGGTGGCGATTGCCGAAATCGCTTTCGGCATCCAAAAGATACGACCTGACGAACGTGCCGATCGCCTGGAGCAAGGTCTCTCCCAATGGCGCCATCGCTTTGCCGGTCGCATTTTTGGGCTGACGGAGGAGGCGGCTCTGGCTTATGGCGAGATTATGGGAACCGCGACACGTCAGGGCCGGGGCATGTCGGCACCCGATGGCATGATTGCAGCGATAGTGCGCGTGAATGGCGGTCGGCTGGCAACGTGTAACCTGAACGACTTCGGCCCGGCCAAACTTGAGCTGATCTCACCTTGGGATTTCTAGGGCGTTTCACCGTTTCACGGAAAAGGCGGAATGCTCTACCAGTCGGCGATACGATCACCGCCGGCGAATTGCGCGCTTTTGGCGGTGTATTCGAACAGCTCGATCTTCACATCGTTAGGATCGCGTATCCAGGCCTGAAACGTGTCGTCGCAGGCATGCTTCTTGTCCGTGACATCGACGCCTTTCGATTTGATATGGGCGATCGCAGCGTCGATGTTCTCAACCTCAAGGCAAAAGTGGTTGATCTGGTTCTGCTCGCTGTATGCAGTGCCGTCCTTCTGAAACACCTCGACATGGCTGCTGCCGCCGCAATTTAGGTAGAAGCCAAAGATCTTGCCGTCGCGCAGGAAATTGAACTGTGTATCCAGGCCAAGGACGTCGCGATAGAAGCTTCGCGTTGCCTCCAGGTCATGCGCGAAGATGCAGACGTGGGCGAGCTGCTTGACCTTGATCATGACGGGTTCCTCGCAGAAAATCCGACCTCAGGTCGGTGGCGTGCCGTTCTCGGCCAGGACAGCGCCGGCCAGGTACAATGAACCGCCGATCAGGATGCGGGGCGCCGGGCCGTCCCAGGTATCGCGCAGCAGCATCAGCGCGCTGGCGACGGAGCTCACCGGCTCGGCCGTCAGTCCCGCTTCCGTAGCGCGGATCGCCAGTTCGTCGTTCGGCACGCCGGCCTCGCTCAGGCTCACCGGCACCGTGTAGACATGCCGGGCGAGGCCTTTGAAGGCACGGAAATAGCCGCTCTGGTCCTTGGTGTTGATCATGCCGGAGATGAGGAAGAGCGGCCGCGGGTTCTTTTCTTCCTGCTCGGCCAGCGCTTCGGCAATCACCACGCCAGCGCCCGGATTGTGGCCGCCGTCGAGCCAGATGTCGGCGCCCTTCGGCGCCAGTTCGGCCAGCCGGCCCTGCGCCAGCTTCTGCATGCGGCCGGGCCAGGCGACGTTGATCATCGCCTTTTCGGCGGCGCGATGGCTGATCTCGAAACCGGCCGCCTTGACCGCGGCGATCGCCGCCGCCGCATTGGCGAACTGGTGGCGTCCGGGCAGCCGGGGCGGCGGCAGGTCCATCAAGCCGTCTTCGTCCTGGTAGACCATGCGGCCGTTTTCCTCGAAGGCGAGGAAATCCTGGCCGTAGACGAAGGTCGGGCACTCCAGCCGCTCGGCGGTTTCGATCAGCACCTGCAGCGCCGTCTCGCTCTCCTGGGCACCGATCACCACCGGGCAGCCGCGCTTGATGATGCCGGCCTTTTCGGCGGCGATCAGTTCGACACGGTCGCCAAGATAGGCCTCGTGGTCGAGCGACACCGGCATGATCACCGACACGGCTGGCTCCTTGACGACATTGGTCGCGTCGAAGCGCCCGCCCAGCCCGACCTCGATGATGGCGGCGTCGGCCTGGTGTTCGGAAAACAAGAGGAAGGTGACGGCGGTGAGGATTTCGAAGACGGTGATCGTCTCGCCTTCATTGGCCCTGGCGACGCGCGCGATGGCATCGGCGAAAACCCTGTCCTCGACCAGCCTGCCGCCGCCATCGGCGGCCAGCCGGTAGCGCTCGTGCCAGTTGACCAGATGCGGCGAGGTGTGGACATGGACGCGGTAGTCCGCCGCCTCGAGCAGGGCGCGCGAAAAGGCAGCGCACGAACCCTTGCCATTGGTGCCGGCGATGTGGATGACCGGCGGCAGCCGGTCCTGCGGATTATCAAGCCGCTCCAGAAGCCGCGAAATGCGGTCGAGCGAAAGGTCGAAGCCTTTCGGGTGAAGCGCCATCAGGGCTTCGATTTCACGGTCGGCGGCAAGCGTTGTCATGGCGCAATCCTGGCGCATGACCCCGAAAACCAGAATCGGTTTCGCAAAGGCCATGGCAATTCAAAAAGCTACTGCGCGCCAGGGATATGGCGCAATCGCTGTTCGCGGCGCTTCTTGTCGCGTCAGGCCTGCGGACGTGCCTCGGCCGGAATTGTTGCCGGTGGCAGGATTTCCGGCTCCAGCGGCTTTTGCTCCTCCGGCAGCTTGAGCAGCATCTTCAGCAGGCGCGCGATGGTTTCGCGCAGTTCCAGCCGCGACACCACCATGTCGACCATGCCGTGCTCCATCAGATATTCGGAGCGCTGGAAGCCGTCGGGCAGTTTTTCCCGGATGGTTTGTTCGATGACGCGCGGTCCGGCAAAGCCGATCAGCGCGCCGGGCTCGGCGATGTGCACGTCGCCCAGCATGGCGTAGGAGGCAGTGACGCCGCCGGTGGTCGGATTGGTCAAAACGACGATATAGGGAAGGCCGGCTTCCTTCAGCCGATCGACGCCGACCGTGGTCCTCGGCAATTGCATGAGCGACAAAATGCCTTCCTGCATCCGGGCGCCACCGGAGGCGGCGAACAGGATCAGCGGCCGCTTGCGCTGCAGGGCCGCTTCGAAACCATGCACGATGGCGTCGCCGGCAGCCATGCCGAGCGAGCCGCCCATGAAGGCGAAATCCTGCACCGTGACCACGACCGGCAGGCCTTCGACGGTGCCGAGCGCATTGATGATCGCGTCTTCCAGGCCGGTCTTGGCCTTGGCGTCCTTCAACCGGTCGACATAACGCTTCTCGTCGCGGAATTTCAGCGGATCCTGCATGACCTTGGGGTTGTCCAGGGTCTCGTATTTGCCGTCGTCGAAGAAGAATCTCAGCCGCTCCTTGGCCGAGATCTTCATGTGATGGCCGGAGGACGGAATGACGAACTGGTTGGATTCCAAATCCTTGTGGAACACCATCTCGCCGGTCTCCGGATCCTTGATCCAGAGGTTTTCGGGCATGTCGGTGCGCCGGCCGAGCATCGAATTGATCTTCGGGCGAACGTAATTGGTGATCCAGTTCATCGCTTCGGCTCCTGTCCTGACGAAGAGTTGGGTAAAGACGTAGGGAAACTATTCGGCAGCAGCAAGGCGGGCCAAGCGTACACCTTGCGCAAGGCCGCTGACCAGCGTGGCGACGGCTTCAGCGGGGTCGGCGGTCTTCTCGCCCTTCGGCCCCAGCACATTGGCCACCGCATTGACGATCGCGGTGCCGACGACGACGCCATCGGCATTGGCGCCGATGACCCGAGCCTGCTCGGCGGTCTTGACGCCGAAGCCGACGCAGACCGGCAGGTCGGTATGGCCCTTGATGCGCTTGACCGCCGCCGCCACCTTGCCGGTGTCGGCAAGTGCCGAGCCGGTGATGCCGGTCATCGACACGTAATAGACGAAGCCGGACGTGTTCTGCAGCACTTTCGGCAGGCGCTTGTCGTCGGTGGTCGGCGTCGCCAGCCGGATGAAATTGATGCCGGCCTTGAGCGCCGGAATGCATAGTTCCTCGTCCATCTCCGGCGGCAGGTCGACGACGATTAGTCCGTCGATGCCGCTGGCGATAGCGTCCTTGAGGAAGCGATCGACGCCATAGATGTAGATCGGATTGTAGTAGCCCATCAGCACGATCGGCGTTTCATTGTCGCCGGTGCGGAAGTCCGCCGCCATCTTCAGCGTCTTGACCAGCGTCTGGCCGCCTTTCAGCGCCCTCAAGCCCGCCGCCTGGATCGCCGGGCCATCAGCCATCGGATCGGAGAACGGCATGCCGAGCTCGATGATGTCGGCGCCAGCCTTGGGCAGCGCCTTCATGATCGACAGCGAGGTGTCGTAGTCGGGGTCGCCGCCCATGAAATAGGTGACGAGCGCCGGGCGGCCTTCGGTCTTCAGCTTCGCCATGCGGCGGTCGATGCGGGTGGTCATGTCTGGCCCTTTGGACGAATTTTGCTCATAATCAACTCCCAAATCGAAACTGTCCAAAGGGCCTAGATCTCCATGCCCAGCATGCTGGCCACCGTGTGCACGTCCTTGTCGCCACGGCCGGACAGGTTGACGATGACGATCTGGTCCTTGTCCATGGCAGGCACGATCTTCACCGCATGCGCGATGGCATGGGCCGATTCCAGCGCCGGGATGATGCCTTCGACGCGCGTCGTCAGCTTGAAAGCCTCCAATGCCTCGTCATCGAGGATCGGTATATATTCGACGCGGCCCGAATCGCGCAGCCATGAATGCTCCGGGCCGACGCCGGGATAGTCGAGACCGGCCGAAATCGAATGCCCGTCCATGATCTGGCCGTCGGCATTCTGCAGGAGATAGGTGCGGTTGCCATGCAGCACGCCGGGCTTTCCTGCATTCATCGAGGCGCAATGCTCGATGCCGTCGAGGCCGCGGCCGCCGGCTTCGATGCCGATGATGCGAACCTCCTTGTCGTCGAGGAAGGGATGGAACAGGCCGATGGCGTTCGAGCCACCGCCGACAGCGGCGATGATGGTGTCCGGCAGCCGGCCTTCCTGCTCGAGGATCTGCGCCCGCGCCTCGATGCCGATCACCGACTGGAAGTCGCGCACCAGCTCCGGATAGGGATGCGGGCCGGCGGCGGTGCCGATCAGGTAATAAGTGTCCTCGACATTGGTTACCCAGTCGCGCAACGCCTCGTTCATGGCGTCCTTCAGCGTGCCGTGGCCTGATGTCACCGGCCGCACTTCGGCGCCGAGCAGCTTCATGCGGAAGACATTGGGGCTTTGCCGGGCGACGTCGGTCGCGCCCATATAGACGACGCAGGGAAAGCCGAAGCGGGCCGCGACCGTGGCGGATGCGACGCCATGCTGACCGGCGCCGGTCTCGGCGATGATACGCTTCTTACCCATGCGCTTGGCCAGCAGGATCTGGCCGAGGCAGTTGTTGATCTTGTGCGAACCGGTGTGGTTCAGATCCTCGCGCTTGAAATAGACCTTTGCGCCGCCGAGATGCCTGGTCAGCCCCTCGGCGAAATAGAGTTTCGAGGGCCGCCCGGCATAATGGGTCGACAGGTCAGTCAGCTCGGCTCTGAAATCCGCATCGTTCTTGACCTCGTTCCAGTGCCGCTCCAGGTCGAGGATCAGGGGCATCAGCGTTTCGGCGACGAAACGACCGCCAAAAATGCCGAACATGCCCTGTTCGTCGGGTCCGGTGCGGAAGGAATTGGGTGTCGCCGGCTTGTTCATCGCCGATCTCCTGGCTTGTCGTTTAGGGCTTTAGGCGGCGCGGTCGTCGCGTGCTGCCCGGACGGCCCGGAAAAACTGTTCGATCAGCGCCGGATCCTTGACGCCCGGCGCGCTTTCCACGCCTGAGGAAATGTCTATTCCGGGCGGGTTGGCAAGCCGAAGGGCATCACCGATATTGGCGGCGTTGAGCCCACCGGAAAGCATGTAATCGACGCCGGCGTCAAGGCCGGCGAGGATGTGCCAGTCGAAGGCCACACCGTTGCCGCCCGGCAGTTGCGAGCCCTTTGGCGGCTTGGCGTCGAACAGGAAGCGGTCTGATATGCCGACGAACGGCTTTATCCGGTCGAGATCGGCGGCTTCGCTGAGCGGCAGCGCCTTCATCACCGGCAGGCCGTAGCGGGCTTTGACCTCGGCCACGCGCTCGGGCGTTTCCGCGCCGTGCAGCTGCAGCATGTCGGGCTGCATTTTGGCAACGATTTCATCAAGGAAGGTGTCGCTGGCATCGACGGTGACGGCAACCGCCAAAGCCTTGCCGCGTGCCGCCTCGCGCAGACGGCCAGCCTCGGCAGGCTCGACATAGCGAGGGCTTTTCGCGAAGAAAATAAACCCGACATGGCTGGCGCCGCCGGCCAGCGCCGCGGCCATTGCCGCGTCGGTCTTCAAGCCGCAGATCTTGATGTCGAGTGCCATGGCGCGGGAATTGGCATGAAAAGCGAAAAGAGTCGAGAAAAAGCATGCTGTTTGCCGGCAAGGCCAAAGGCGCTACCTATGGATGGACAGGATGCAAGGCGGGAGCACGATCATGGCCGACAGAACCGTTGCCGAACTCAGGCAGAAGATCACGCAGGCGCGCGAGGTCATTGCGCATCTGATGGACAAGGCCGCCTTCAACGGCGCCGAAGCGCACCGCGCGCTCGACTATTTCGGCAGCGATGCCTTCGACGGCAATTTTCTGCCGTGGCCGCATCATGGCGACGAGGGGTTGCGACCGGACGAGCTCAACGCAGCCAACGACGATTGAGGGAACTACTCGAACGCAATCGCCTGCAGCGCGCCGCCATTGCGCTTCAGCCAGGCCTTGCAGCGCTCGGTGTCCGGACAGAGCTGCTCGCACAGCTTCCAGAATTTCGGACCGTGATTCATCTCCTTGAGATGCGCCACTTCATGCGCGACGAGATAATTGATGACGGGCGACGGCGCCATCATGATGCGCCAGGAAAACGACAGATTGCCGTCGGAGGTGCAGGAGCCCCAGCGGCTTGACGTGTCCTTGAAGCGGATCGCCTTGGCGCGCTTACCAAGCGCCTCGGTGTGCTTGACCACCAGCTTCTCGATCTCGCGCTTGGCCTCGCGCTTGAGGAAATCGGCGATGCGGCGCGGCAGGTGTATGCGATCGCCATGCACGATCAGCAGCGGACCGCGCTCGTCGTGCGACACGGTGACGGTGCCGCGCTTCGAAGGCTCATGGACGATGCGGTGCGCCACGCCGCGCACCGGAATCTTGATGCCGGGCCGCACCTGCGGTCGGGCCGGCACCTTGGCCAGCCGCTGTTCCAGCCAGTCCTGATGGCGGTCGAGGAATTTTTCCACCTCGCCCCGGCGCAGGCCCGGCGGCACGGTGATGCGCAGGCCCCGGCCGCCGGAATCTATGCGCAGTGTCAGCCGCCGCGCGCGGTCGTTCTCGACGATCTTGAGCGGCAATGAGCGGCCGGCAACGACGTGCTCGCGCTCTTCGACAGGCGCGGGCTTGGGCTTTGTCAGGTTGCGGAAGAAGCCGAATGACATGGCGCAACGATACGTGATTCGAGGAAAACGAGTAGAACAAAAAAGAAACGGCGCCGCTCGCGCGACGCCATTTTTTCACGATGTGGCCTGTCGCTTGGCCTCAGTCGTCAAGCAGGTTCGAGCCCTTGCCACGCTTGGTGGTCGTCGTTCCGGTGCTCGGATCGGTCTTCGTCGGCGCCGTCGACTTGTTGCGGTTGGCCATGAAGCGGTCGAACTCGTCCTGGTCCTTGGCGCGACGCAATTCGCGGGCATACTCGTCGAACTGGTTCAGCATCTCGTCGAGCTTGCGACGCTCTTCGTTCAGGCGCTCAAGTTCCTTTTCGCGCCAGTCGTCGAAAGCGACGTTGCCGGTGCGGGCGGAGCCATTGCCCCAGCGCGCGGCCTTGTCGGAACCACGGCGGCAGCCGGCGAAGATGCCGTCGGTCGCACGGTTGACGTCACGCTTGAAGCCGTCGAGGCGGTCGCCCCAGATGATGTAGGCAAGCATGGCGAAGCCGAGTGGCCAGAACACCATGAAACCCACAACCATCAACGCGATGGTCGCCGGCGTCCAGGCCGGACGGATCAATGCAGATGTGTTCATTTTCTCCCATTCCTTCGGTTGGAGACAGCCAAACCCGGCTGCGTGGAATCGAAATGGGAAGAGAAAAACGGCGATTCAAGACAATGTCCGCCAAAACCGGACAAGCATCTGAAATGATTATCGCTTTTTGAGCCTGTCGAGGAAAAGCACGACCAGGCCGGCAACAAGTCCCCAGAATGCGGCGCCGACGCCAAACAGTGTCAGCCCTGACGTGGTGACGACGAAGGTGACCGTGGCGGCCATGCGGTCGCCCTCTTCCTTCAGCGCGATCGACAGCGCATTGGCAAGCGACGCCATCAGCGCCAGACCCGCCACCAGCACGATCAGGCTCTGCGGCAGCACGGCGAAGATCGCCACCAGCGAAGCGCCGAAAATCGCGAAGACGAGATAGGCAAGCGCATAGAACGGTCCGGTCTTCCAGCGCTCGGCGGGATCGGGATGGACGTCCGGCCCGGTGCAGATCGCTGCCGAGATCGCCGCCAGATTGGTGGTCGAGCCGCCGAACGGCGCCGACAGCAGCGAAAACAGGCCGGTGACGCCGATCAGCGGGCCTGGCTCCGGATGATAGCCGGCGGCGCGCAGCACGGCGAGGCCGGACAGGTTCTGCGAAGCCATGGTGACGAGATAGAGCGGCAGTGCCAGGCCTATCATCGCCTTGGCGGTGAAATCGGGTGCAATCAGCGTCAGCGTCGACAGTTCCGGTGTCGGCAGGCCGCCGACACGGCCGGTGAGGAAAGCGGCGAGGCCTCCGCCGATCAGCACTGCCAGCACCGACAGGGCCGGGTTGAACAGCCTGATAACGAAGAAGGCTGCAATCAGCGGCAGGATCAGCCACGGGTCGACAGGAATGGTCTTCACCGCATTGAGCGCGAAGGTGACGACGATGCCGGCCAGCATGCCCGAGGCGACCGAGGGCGGTATCTTCGAGATCAACTGCGTCAGCGGCCGGAACAGCCCGGTGGCGATCAGAAGAATGCCGGTGACGATGAAGGCGGCGACGGCCTCGCCCATCGAAAAGCCGCTCGAGGCCGCGATCAGCGCCAGGCCCGGCGTCGACCAGGCGGTGATGACGGGCATTTTCGTGCGCCAGGACAGCCACAGGCTCTCGATCGCCATGGCCAGGCAGATGGTCGTCACCCAGCTTGCCGTCTCGATCTGCGTCGCACCGACTGCGTTGGCCGCGGCGATGACGATGGCCAGCGTGCCGCCGAAGCCGACGATCGCAGCGACGAACGCCGATATCGGAATGGAAAGGCGCATCAGTTTCCCCTCTGCGCCATCGCATCGACGGCCCGCACCAGCATGTCGAGATCCTGCGGCCGCGACAGGCGGTGGTCGCCGTCAGGGATCAGCGACAAGGTCACATCGTCGGCTGGCAGCAGACTGACCAGCTTCAGCGCGTGGCTTGTCGGCACGTCCGCATCGGCCAGGCCCTGCAAGATGTGCACAGGGCAATGCGTGTCGATAGGGCCTGTCATCACCAGGTTGTTGCGTCCGTCCTCGATCAGCGCACGTGTGTAGATGTAAGGCTCGGCGGAATAGTCCGACGGCTCTTCGAAGAAGCCTTTCTCCGAGAGATCGCGCTTTTGCGCTTGCGTCAGCGCCGGTTCGACCAGTTCAGCGGTGAAATCCGGCGCCGGCGCCAGCAGCACCAGGCCTGCGACGTTGCTATCGCCGGCCTTGCGCAATTCCTGCACCATGCGCAGCGCGATCCAGGCGCCCATCGAGGAACCGACCAGGATCTGCTTGCCCTCGGTGAAATGCCGGAACACGGCAAGGCTCTGCGCAAGCCATGTCGAAATCGTGCCATCGGCAAAGGCGCCGCCGGATTCGCCATGGCCGGAATAGTCGTGGCGCAGGAACGCGCGGCCTTCTCGTGCCGCCCAGTCCGACAGCGTCTGCGCCTTCGTGCCCAGCATGTCCGACTTGTAGCCGCCGAGCCAGACGATGCCGGGCGCGGAGCCAGCCGTATGGCGCACCGCCATGCGCGATCCATCGACATTGATAAAGACGGGGGGCTTGGCGTTCATGGCTTTTTCCTCAAGCCGGTCTTTTGGCACAGCCGATGGCGTGGCGAAAAGTGCTCGCGATGTTTCTTTGTTTGGTGCAGGGCAGCGATCAGGGTGATTTTCTATCAATGCTGTGCTATTGACTCCGCCCGCGCGCTCACCACATTGGCGCGTCCACGCATCAACACTGAAAAACCCTGAACGAAACGGCCAAGGAGACCACGACCATTCGCAGACCTTTCAAAGCAGCGGCGCCGACCAAGGATGGCCCGCGCTCCAACCGTGACATCCGGGTTCCCCGGGTCCAGCTTATCGACGCCGAAGGCCAGAACCGCGGCGATGTTTCCATCAACGACGCATTGCTGCTCGCCGAAGAGGCTGGGCTCGATCTCGTCGAGATATCGCCCAACGCGGTGCCCCCCGTCGTCAAGATCCTCGATCTCGGCAAGTTGAAATACGCCAACCAGAAGAAGGCGGCCGAGGCGCGCAAGAACCAGAAGGTCATCGAGATCAAGGAGATCAAGATGCGCCCGAACATCGACAGCCATGACTATGAGACCAAGATGAAGGCGGTTCGCCGCTTCTTCGAGGAAGGCGACAAGGTCAAGCTGACGCTGCGGTTCCGTGGCCGCGAAATGGCGCATATGGAACTCGGCATGCAGCTTCTGAACAAGGTCCGCGAGGAAGTGGCGACCATCGCCAAGGTCGAGGCGGAACCGAAGCTCGAAGGCCGCCAGATGATGATGGTGCTGTCGCCGCGCTAAGGTGTGCTGAACACCAACAGACCTGAGATCACGATGACGTCAGGCCTGGTTGTCGCGCTTAAATCCGCCTGAATCACATCCCAAGGCGTCCCGGCGATCGGCGGGACGCCTGTTTTCTTGGCCAAGGCTGCGATCGCTGGCCAAGTTCCTCGACGATCGGATTCCACCTTGGACAAAGAACTCAAATACGGGCTGGGTAACTACCAGCATACGCGCAGGATGGTGCTTACCGGGCTCGTGGCCGTGCTGTTCGCAGCGCTGCTATTTGGCCAATCGACGTTTCCGCCCGACACACCGGTACATGAGTCGATCGAAATGTTCGGCGTGCTGCTGATTTTCCTCGGCATCGTCGGGCGCCTCTGGGCAACGCTCTACATAGGCGGGCGCAAGGCTTCCGAGGTGGTGACCGGCGGACCATACTCGATCACCCGCAATCCGCTCTATGTGTTCTCGACCGTGGCCGCGGCCGGCGTCGGCGCGCAGATCGGCTCCTTCTCCGGCATCGTTCTCTTCGCGGTTCTGTGCGCGGGCGCCTTCCACATCGTCATCCTGCGCGAGGAGAAATTCCTCAAGGAAGCGCTCGGCGCCACATACCAGGCCTATCTGGAGCGGGTGCCGCGCTTCTTCCCGAAATTGTCGCTCTACCAGGAGGGCGATACAGGCAGCTTCAAGCCGCGCCTGCTGTTGACCACGCTGCTCGACGGCTTGGTGTTCCTGGTCGCGCTGCCTGCCTTCGAACTGATCGACGGCGCCCAGCAGTCGGGCTTGCTGCCGGTGTTATTTACACTGCCCTAGACGTGGATAGGCAGGCAGCTAGTGCCACTCTGCAGATCGCGGTCTTCGATATCTTAATAATTTGTCTTCCGAGATCGTGTAGCGATAACCGCCGCGAGTGAACGCGGCGGAGAAATTCATGGTGTCGAGCGCCGGGCCAGGCATTGCCATATCTGCGAATGTCTCCAGGTGTGGATTAGCCGCTCGGTTGGCCCGGCCTCTATTGCGTATCCTGGCCCTTATCTCTTCGCTGTTCCTCACCTCTTGCGGCCTCTTCGCCGACGTATGGGAATGGAACCAGAAGCTGACTGTCGAGGTACTTGTCGACGGCAAGATCTTTTCCGGCTCGGCCGTGTCTCATGTCTGGTGGCAGGAGGCCAATGCGTTTGACGTCTATCCATCAGGCTATGAAGGCGAGGCGACGGTGGTTGACCTCGGGCCGAGAGGCAAGCTCTTCGCGTTGATCGGCGAAGAGACCAAATACATCGCCCAATACACCCTCCATGACAAACTGGGCTACAATCGCGGCGACTACGAAGGACTTTTGCCCGCTATCATGCGTTTTCGCGGAGCAAAGGACGTGCCTGCCGACCGCTTTCCGGTTCTCGTCACCTTCACGGATAACAACAATCCGAAAACGATGCGCAAGGTGGATCCGCACAATCTTTCGGCGACGTTTGGTCCTGGTGCTTCTTTAATGCGTGTCATGCTCGAAATTACCGATGAAAAACCGGCATTTGGGAAAGTTGAACCGATCCTGCCTTGGCTTAGCTGGCCGCGCGAGAGGTTCCTAGCGGCCGGGGGCGGTATAACTCCACTGAAGATTCCCGGTGAGACGATAGGCAGAATTAATTTTGCATGGAGAGGACCATGAGTACCTCAGAGTTTCGTACAAGCTGAGGTGTTGCGCGCCGGCCGTCTTTGACGTATAGGACCGCCGTTCAAGAAAACCGCCCGGCAGGGCATGCCGTGGCGGTTTCATTTGCTTTTCGGGCTTTGGTCGGCCTGAAGCGAACAAGAAGCGCGATAGTGCGCCAACTAGACGGAGTAGCAAAATGCCCAAGATGAAGACCAAGTCGGCCGCCAAAAAGCGGTTCAAGATCACAGGTACGGGTAAAGTCCTGTCGGCTGCGGCCGGCAAGCGTCACGGCATGATCAAGCGTTCCAACAAGTTCATTCGAAATGCCCGCGGCACGATGGTTCTGGCTGAACCGGATGGCAAGAAGGTCATCAAGAATTTTCTTCCGAACGGCCTCTAAGGCATTCGGTCCGGACACGCATTTATTTTACGCAATTCCGAACGGAAAACCGCAAGGCACTTTTCCTGGAATTGCTTTTAAGGAGATCATGACATGGCACGCGTAAAGAGAGGCGTCACCTCGCACGCCAAACACAAGAAGGTCCTGAAAGCCGCGAAAGGCTTCTACGGCCGCCGCAAGAACACCATCCGCATCGCCAAGCAGGCGGTGGAAAAGTCGATGCAGTACGCGTATCGCGACCGCAAGAACCGCAAGCGCTCGTTCCGCGCGCTGTGGATCCAGCGCATCAACGCCGCGACGCACGAGCATGGCCTGACCTATGGCCGCTTCATCGACGGCCTCAACAAGTCGGGCATCGAGATCGATCGCAAGATCCTGTCGGACATGGCCATCCACGAGCCGCAGGCTTTCGCAGCCCTGGTCGCCAAGGCCAAGGTGGCGCTCGAATATCTGAAGAACACCACGCCGAACGCTTTTGAAAGCGCTGTCGCCTAAGACCAGCGCTTCCCAAGCATTCGCAATTCTGATTTGGGGAACCCGCGCTGGCACGGCTGGCGCGGGTTTTTCTTATGCCTGAACTTTCAACTTAAAAGTGACTTTCACTTTGAAGCTGATTTCCAACGTAGCGAGTTTGACCGTGAACGACGCAACCACCAGCTTGGATACGCTTGAAAACTCACTTCTGGCCGACATCGCGTCGGCCGCCGATGAGCCGGCCATCGAGGCCGTGCGCATCGCTGCCTTCGGCAAAAAGGGCACCGTGTCCGAGATGCTGAAGACACTTGGCGCCATGACCGCCGAGGAGCGGCAGGTCAAGGGTCCTGTCATCAACGGCCTCAAGAACCGCGTCACCGACGCGCTGACGGCCCGCAAGGTCGAGCTGAGGGACGTGGCGATCACCGCCCGCCTCGCCGCCGAAAAGGTCGACGTGACGCTGCCGGTGCGGCAGTCGCCGGCCGAGCGCGGCCGCATCCATCCGATCAGCCAGGTCATCGACGAGATCGCGGCGATCTTCGGCGATCTCGGTTTCTCCATTGCCGAAGGGCCGGATATCGAAACCGACTACTACAATTTCACCGCGCTGAATTTCCCCGAAGGCCATCCGGCGCGCGAGATGCACGACACCTTCTTCTTCCAGCCGGACGAGAAGGGCGAGCGCAAGCTTTTGCGCACGCACACCTCGCCGGTGCAGATCCGCACCATGGAGACCAAGAAGCCGCCGATCCGCATCGTCATTCCTGGCAAGACGTATCGGCAGGATTCGGACGCCACCCACTCGCCGATGTTCCATCAGGTCGAGGGGCTGGTCATCGACAAGACGGCCAATGTCGCCAACATGAAGTGGGTTCTGGAGGAGTTCTGCAAGGCCTTCTTCGAGGTGCCGCAGGTCAAGATGCGCTTCCGGCCGTCCTTCTTCCCGTTCACCGAGCCGAGCCTCGAGGTCGACATCCAGTGCGACCGCTCAAGGCCTGGCGAAGTGCGCTTCGGCGAAGGTTCCGACTGGATGGAGATCCTCGGCTGCGGCATGGTGCACCCCAACGTGCTGCGCCATGGCGGGCTCGATCCGGACGAATATCAGGGCTTTGCCTGGGGCATGGGCATCGATCGCATCGCCATGCTGAAATACGGCATGCCGGACCTGCGCGCCTTCTTCGATGCGGATGTGCGCTGGCTGTCGCACTACGGCTTCCGGCCACTCGACATGCCGACCTTGTTCGGGGGCCTGAGCGCATGACAGCGCCGCACACCGGCGGCTGCCGCTGCGGCGCCGTGCGGTTCGAGGCCTTGGCCGAACCGCACCACGTCAGCTATTGCCATTGCGGCGATTGCCGGCGGGCGAGCGGTGCGCCGGTATCGGCCTTTGTCGGCTTCCTGGTCGATCAGGTCGCGTTCACCGGCAAGGCGCTGAAGATGTTCGAGAACGGCCCGGTGACGCGCTCCTTCTGCGGCGTCTGCGGCTCACCCATCGCCTATGTCGACGAGCGGCTGGAGGACGACATCTACTTCATGCTCGGCGCCATGGACGTGCCGGCCGATTTTGAACCCACGCTGCATGCCTATGTCAGCGAACAGCTCCCCTTCCTGCATATGTCCGACGACCTGCCGAGACATCTGAAATCAAGCGTCAAAAGACCAGACGGAACAGTCCCATGAAATTCACCCTCTCCTGGCTCAAGGACCACCTCGAGACCGACGCCTCGCTCAACGACATTGTCGAGCGGCTGACCTCGATCGGCCTCGAAGTCGAGCATGTCGACGACAAGTCGAGCCTGAAACCCTTCGTCATCGCCAGGGTGCTGACCGCGGTTCAGCACCCTGATGCCGACCGCCTGCGCGTGCTGACCGTCGATACCGGCGACGGCAAGCCACCGGTACAGGTCGTCTGCGGCGCGCCCAACGCGCGTGCGGGCCTGATCGGCGCCTTTGCCGCGCCCGGCACCTATGTGCCCGGCATCGACGTGACGCTGACAGTCGGCAAGATCAGGGGCGTCGAAAGCCACGGCATGATGTGTTCCGAGCGCGAGCTGGAACTGTCCGACGAACACAACGGCATCATCGACCTGCCTGAGGATGCGCCTGTCGGCACCAGCTTCGCCGCCTATGCGCACATCGACGATCCGATCATCGAGATCAACCTGACGCCGAACCGGCCGGACGCCACCAGCGTCTATGGCATCGCCAGGGATCTGGCGGCGAGCGGGCTTGGCCGTCTCGTCGGTGGCGCCATCATGCCCCATGCCGGCAGCGGCATGTGTCCGGTCAAGGTGACGATCGTGGCGCCAGAACTCTGCCCCGGCTTTGCGCTCAGGCTGGTCAAGGGCGTCAAGAACGGCCCGTCGCCGAAATGGCTGCAGCAGCGGCTGATCGCCATTGGTCTCAGGCCAATCAGCGCGCTGGTCGACATCACCAATTACGTCACCTTCGATCGCGGCCGTCCGCTGCATGTGTTCGACGCCAGGAAGGTTGCCGGCAATCTCGTCGTGCGGCGCGCGCGCGATGGCGAAAAGGTGCAGGCACTCGACGGCCGCGAATACACGCTGACGCCGGAGATGTGCGTGATAGCTGATGACAACGGCGTCGAGTCGATCGCCGGCATCATGGGCGGCGAGCATTCAGGCTGCGACGAGAACACTTCAGATGTGCTGATCGAATCGGCCCTTTGGGACCCGATCACCACCGCCCGTACCGGCCGCACGCTCGGCATCATCACCGACGCGCGCTACCGCTTCGAGCGCGGCGTCGATCCTGAATTCATGGTTCCCGGCGTCGAGCTGGCAACGAAACTGGTGCTCGATTTCTGCGGCGGCACGCCGACCGAGATCGAAGTGGCCGGCTATGCCGAACACAAGCCGAAGATCGTTTCCTTCCCGCTTTCGGAAGTGAAGCGGCTGACCGGCATCGAGGTTCCCAGGGCGGAAAGCCTCGACATCCTGTCGCGCCTCGGCTTTAGGCCCGAGGGCTCGGGCGATGTCGTCAATGTCGCCGTGCCGTCCTGGCGTCCCGATGTCGACGGCAAGGCCGACCTGGTCGAGGAGGTCATGCGCATCCATGGCGTCGACAACATCGTGCCACAGCCGCTCGGCGCGCATGACGCGGTCAACGCAAGGATCCTCACCACGCTGCAGGTCCGTACCCGCACCGCCAAGCGCGCGCTTGCCGTGCGCGGCATGATGGAGGCCGTCACCTGGTCGTTCATTCCGGCCAAGCACGCCGAACTGTTCGGCGGCGGCCAGACCGCGCTGAAGCTTGCCAACCCGATCGCCGCCGACATGTCCGACATGCGGCCGTCGCTGCTGCCGGGCTTGATCGCCGCTGCCCAGCGCAACGCCGACAAGGGCATTGGCGACGTGGCGCTGTTCGAAGTTTCGGGCACCTATGAAGGCGACGGCGCCGACCAGCAGCGGCGCGTCGCCGCCGGCGTGCGCCGCGGCACCGCCAAGCTCGACGGCTCCGGCCGCAACTGGGCCGGCAATTCAGGCCCGGTCGGCGTGTTCGACGCCAAGGCCGACGCCATCGCCGCGCTCGAAGCCTGCGGTGCGCCGGTCGAGCGGCTGCAGATCGAGGCGGGCGGCCCGGCCTGGTATCATCCCGGCCGTTCCGGCACCATCAAGCTCGGCCCGAAAACCGTGCTCGGCACCTTCGGCGAATTCCACCCGAAGACCCTTGAGGGCCTGGATGTCTCCGGACCGCTCTGCGGTTTCGAAGTGTTCGTCGACGCAGTGCCCGAACCGAAGGCCAAGCCGACGAAGACCAAGCCCAGGCTCGAGCTGTCCGCCTTCCAGGCGGTGAAGCGCGATTTCGCTTTCGTCGTCGACAAGGCGGTCGAGGCCGGCACGCTGGTCCGCGCCGCACTCGCCGCCGACAAGAAGCTGATCACTGCTGTCTCGGTCTTCGACATCTTTGAAGGCGCTTCGCTCGGCGAGGGCAAGAAATCGATCGCCATCGAAGTGTCGATCCAGCCGGTCGAAAAGACGCTCACCGACGAGGATTTCGAGGCGCTGGCCAAGCGCATCGTCGAGAATGTCGGCAAGCAGACCGGCGGCGTTCTGAGGACGTAGAGCGGCCAACGCCGCTCTACGCATTTGCCTTTTGAGGATTGCCCGGAAGTAGCGAATCGCCCTCCAAAGGGTGATGGATCATCTGCACTATTCCGGGCTCCCGTTCGAAGCACAACGCGAAGCGTTCCTCGCCATCGTGTCGCAAGAGCCGCTGATCCGCGAGGCGCTGGTTCGGGCAAGAGGGCTTGCCTTGCCCGACTGGCTGATCGTTTCCGGCGCGCTCTACAACACGGTCTGGAACCATCTGACAGGAAAACCGTCGGGCTACGGCATCAAGGACGTTGATCTCTTCTACTTCGATGACAGCGACCTGTCCTATGAGGCGGAGGACGCGGTGATCCTACGAGCGGCGGCGCATTTCGAAGGACTGCCGCTGCCGGTCGAGGTGCGCAACCAGGCGCGAGTGCATCTGTGGTATCCGCAGAAGTTCGGCCGGCCCTGTCCGCGCTATACCGGCTCCAGCGAACCGCTCGGCAATTTTGCTTCGAAGACCCATGCGGTTGGGGTCCGATACAATGCTGAAGGGCAGCTGGAGCTGGTGGCGCCATTCGGGCTCGACGATATGTTCTCGTTCCGCATCGTGCCCAACCCGGTGACGGACAATCGGCGGACGCATGAGGCGAAGGGCGCGCGGGCACGGGAGGCATGGCCGGAGATTACGGTGGTACCTTGGTAGGAGTTGCCGGAATGTCGGCGCGAGGCACCCCCCTCTGTCCTGCCGGACATCTCCCCCGCAAGGAGGGAGATTGGCAGCTTCGGCATTGTCGGCGAAAGCAGCGACGATATCCGATCTCCACCCTTGCGGGGGAGATGGCCGGCAGGCCAGAGGGGGGTGCCTCGCGCCAACATCTCGCGCCCTTCTGCGCCGCGCGGTGCACGAAAAGGACGCCGAAGCGCCCTCTTCGTTTTGGCAAATTGCGCCGCTCACCCATTCACCAGCGCCAGCAGCTCCTCGGTATAGCGCTTGCCCATAACCTTGTCCGGCGACAGCGCATCGCCGATGGCCGCCACCTCGGCGGCGCTCAGTTCGATCCCGGCCGCCGCCGTATTCTGCTCCAGATGGCGTATCTTTCTTGCGCCGGGGATCGGCACGATGAAATCGCCCTGATGCAGCACCCAGGCCAGCGCCAGCTGCGCCGAGGTTACGCCCTTTTCAGCCGCCAGCTTCTCCAGCGTGGCGATGACAGCGGCATTGGCCGCCATCGCGTCGGCCTGGAAGCGCGGCAGGCCGCGGCGCCAGTCGTCGTCGCTCAAAGCCTCGGGTTTGGCGATCGTGCCGGTGAGAAGACCACGGCCGAGCGGGCTGTAGGGGACAAAGCCGATGCCGAGCTCGCGGCAGACAGCGAACACCTCGTCTTCCGGGTCGCGGCTCCACAGCGAATATTCGCTCTGCACGGCTGATATCGGATGCACGGCATGGGCCCGGCGGATGGTCGCGGCACTCGCCTCAGACAGGCCGAGCGCGCGCACCTTGCCCTGGCGAACCAGCTCGGCCATGGCGCCGACCGTATCCTCGATCGGCACGTTGGGGTCGACGCGGTGCTGGTAGTAGAGATCGATCACATCGGTGCCCAGCCGCTTCAGCGAAGCCTCGGCGACGGCCTTGACGTGCTCGGGGCGGCTGTCGACGCCAGCCATGCGGCCCATACCGGTACCTTCCTCCAGAATCTTGAAGCCGAACTTGGTCGCGATCGCCACCTTGTGACGAACCGACTTCAGCGCCTTGCCGAGCAGGATCTCGTTCTCGTAGGGGCCATAGACTTCCGCCGTGTCGAAGAAGTTGACGCCGATGTCGACAGCGCGGTGCAGCGTAGCGATCGCATCGGCTTCCGCCTGGCCGCCATAGGCAAAGCTCATGCCCATGCAGCCGAGGCCGACGGGGAAGACGTTCAATTCAGTTCCTAGCTTGCGGGTTTGCATCACGCGTCTCCTTGTTGTGATGGAAAGGAGATAGCGCCTTGCACTATGTTCGATAATGGGATCATCTTCGTACAGGCTGTTCCAATAAATAGATCAATGAACCGAGCACATCTTTCCCAATTGGCCGTGTTGGCGACAGTCGCCCAATGCGGCAGCTTTCGCGGCGCCGCCAGGGAATTGGCCATCGCACCGTCGGCGGTCAGCCACGCGGTTTCCAGTCTGGAGGCGCGGCTTGGCGTGCGGCTGCTGGCACGAAGCACGCGCAGCGTCGCGCCCACCGAAGAGGGCGCACAATTGCTGGAGCGGCTGCGGCCGGCGCTCTCCGAAATCGACCTGGCGCTGGAGACGGCGGTCGAGGCGCGCGACCGGCCGGCTGGGAATCTACGGCTGAGCGTGCCACGCACGGCGGCGCATCTGGTGCTGACGCCACGGCTAGGCGCTTTTGCCAGGACCTATCCCGACATCGTGCTGAAGATCGTCATCGAGGACCGGTTCACCGATGTCGTCGAAGGCGGTTTCGATGCCGGTGTGCGGCTCGGCGAGAGCCTGCAGCGCGACATGATCGCGGTGCGCATCGGGCCCGACATTCGCGGCGCGGTGGTCGGCGCGCCATCCTATTTCGATGCCATGCCAAGACCGCGCCACCCGCGCGATCTGGTCGATCACCGCTGTATCCGCTTCCGCTTCTCCAGCGGCATTCTCTACCGCTGGGAATTCGCGAAGGGCGGCGAGGAAATCGAAATCTCCGCGCAAGGACCCCTGATCCTCGACGAGGACCATCTGATCGCGCAGGCGGCGGCCGACGGCGCCGGGCTCGCCTTCGTCTTCGAGGACTATGTCCGCGCGCCGCTCGCCGACGGCAGGCTGATCCGCGTGCTGGAGGACTGGTGTCCGTCCTTCGATGGCTTCTTCGTCTATTATCCGAGCCGCCGCCAGATGCGTCCGGCGCTCAGGGCGTTTGTGGATTTCTTCAAGGTGAGTGGGTAGAGAGCGGCGGCGCAATCGTCTCCGTTTGGGGGTATGCCTAGTCAAGGCTGGCGCCGCTCCTTACCTGCCTGCCGGCATCCTCTCCCCGTAAACGGCAGGGGAATCGCATATGGCGATTTTGAGCTTGAAGTTGGTTTGAGAAGGGATTCTTTGGGAAGGCAGTCCACTGAGGAGTGACTGCCATTTCTAGCCTTGAGAGCTATTTCGGCGCGGTCCCTGATCCGCGCGCGGCCAACGCCACGCACCGGCTTGGCGACCTGATCGTGATGATGATCGCTGCGAGCCTGTGTGGCGCGACCAGCGCAACGGAGTTTTCGTTGTTCGCGCAAGAGCGCAAACAGGCGCTGTCGCGCTTGATCGACTATGAGGAGGCGCCCAGCCACGACACCTTCTCGCGGCTGTTGCGCCTGCTCGATCCGGAGGCCTTCGGACGTGCGTTCGCCGCCTTTGCCGCGGGCTTTGCCCAGGCACGCCAGGGTGTGGTCGCACTTGATGGCAAGGCGCTGCGACGGGCCTATGAGAAAGGCCTTGCGGCCAGCCCGCCCCTGACGGTGTCAGCCTTTGCCAGCCAGACGCGGCTGTGTTTGGCGGCGGCCTCGCCCGGCGATGGAGACAATGAGGTCGAGGCTGCCCTCAAGGTCGTCGAACTCATTGATCTTACTGGTCGATTGGTCACGGCCGATGCGCTTCATTGCCACACGCGCATGGCCAAGGCCATCATTCAGCGCGGCGGCGACTATCTGCTCACGCTCAAGGGAAACCGCCGGCATTGGTTGGCTCGGGCCAAACAACAACTGGCCCAGACCACTCCCGCCGTCACTGAGCGGACCGAGACCAGCCATGGCCGCAACGAATGGCGGCAGGCAGAAGTCGTGGCGGCGCCCGACCCGCTGATGCCTGGGCACAAGGCCTTCATCCGCATCACCAGCCGGCGCGATCAGGCCAAGCCGCTGACGCGCCTGTTCATGGCCTCAACGCTGCTGTCCCCGCAGCAGGCGATCGATCTCACCAGAGCCCATTGGCAGATCGAGAACGGGCTGCATTGGATGCTCGACGTTCATCTGCGCGAGGACCTCAGCCGTGCCCGCAAGGACAACGCCCCTGCCAACACCGCGCTCCTAAACCGCATCGCCAGAAATATCCTTCAGGCCGCCGACATCGACAAAGTCCCCATCAGCCACCGTATCAAAAAATGCGCGTGGAATGACGACTATCTCATCCAGGCCATCACTCATATGCGATAGCCCTGCCGTAAACGGGGAGAGGGACGCCCTTATCGATGATTTCGCCAGTCGCCGACGTCGCAAGGATTGCGCAGGCGTCGCGGCCAGCTTCTTTCTCCCCCGTTTACGGGGAGAAATGCCCGGCAGGGCAATGAGGGGCAGCGCTGCCGTCGGGAAGAAAGCGTAGTTCGGCGGCGTTTGCCAATCATGCAAACATCGATCACCAACACTCCAACCCGCTATGGCTGGGGCGCGATCATTCTCCACTGGCTGATTGCGCTGATCTTCATCGGCCAGTTCGGGCTCGGCTTCATCATGGTGCGGCTCACCAGCCAGCGCACCGCCTTCGAACTGATCCAGCTGCACAAATCCTTCGGTTTTCTGCTGCTCGGTCTGGTGGTGCTGCGCATCGCCTGGCGCCTTGGCAATGTATGGCCGCCACTGCCGCGCTCTGTCGGAACCCTGGAGCGTCGGGCCGCACCGCTGGCCCATTTTGCGCTCTACGCGTTTCAGCTTGCCTTGCCTTTGTCCGGCTGGGCGCTGGTGTCGGTGTCGATGCTGGAGATCCCCAGCCTGCCGTTCAATCTGTTCATCATGCCGAACCTGCCGCTGGCCGAATCGGATGGCGCCGAAAGCTTCTGGGCGGCAACGCATTTGTATCTCGCCTATGCCGGCATCGCCCTGGTCGCCCTCCATGCCGTGGCGGCGCTACGGCACCATTTCCAGCTCAGGGATGGCGTGCTCACGCGCATGATCACGCCTTCGTCAGATCAGGAATAGAGCGGGCGGTTCATTCGTTCATGGGGGGAGGGCGCAGGAAATGCGCTGCCTCCAACAAGGAACATCCCCATGTACACGCGCATCCTCGGATTTGCGGCGCTCGCCGCTTGCCTTGCCATGCCTGTTTCAGCGGCCGTCGCGCTTGGCGACGCCGCCGGCAGCTATTCGATCAGCCCGGCCTCCTCCAGCATCCGCTTTTCCATCGGCAAGGTCGGTGGTGGCGGCCTCAATGGCGCCTTCGCCCGCTTCAAGGGCTCGATCCGCATCGACAACAGCGACGTCGGCCGCTCGCAGGTCAATTTCACCATCTTTCCCGAAAGCGTCGGCACCGGCCAGGGCCGCATCGATGCCTTCCTGCGCTCCGACGCGGTGTTCGATGCCGCCAACAGCCCTGAAATCCAGTTCCGCTCGACCAGCGTGACCCGCACCAGCGACACCACGGCCCTCGTCACCGGCCGGCTGACGGCACGCGGCAAGACGTTCCCGGAAAAATTCACGGCCGAGCTTGGCGGTCTCAAGGCCGGCACGATCAAATTCCATGTCACCGGCAAGGTGCTCAGGTCACGCTACGGCATGGATGTCGGCACGCCGATCTATTCGAACATCGTCGACTTCGACATGACGCTGACGGGTAAGCGGGGGTAGCTTCTCTGTCTGCAATCGCACACCTTCGCGATTGGCAGAGACACCTCCCGCGTCGTCATCCTGGGGCGAAGCAAGGAGCGAAGCGACGCGGCGCAGACCCCCAGGATCCATGCCGTGACATCAAGGCGTTGCGGCGGTCCAGAATCCGTTCGGCTGCATTCCTAGGCTGATGTCGCGGCATGGATCCTCGGGTCAAGCCCGAGGATGACGAAGGTGCCGTTGGCAGGACCAGTCTCCAATTGGCTTTTCCGGCGATTTCGGGCAAACCTCGTTGCCTGTAATCGTGATGGAGAAGCCTGATGTTCCGATGGGGTGTGTTGTCGACGGCCAAGATCGGCCGCGAGCATTTGTTGCCGGCGATGGTCGAGGCGGAGAACGGCGTACTGTCGGCAATCGCCAGCCGCGACCTGTCGAAGGCCAAGGCGCTGGCCGAGCGCTTCGGTGCACGCCATGCCTTCGGCTCCTATGAGGACCTGCTTGCCTCCAACGAGGTCGACGGCGTCTATATCCCGCTGCCAACCTCGCAGCATGTCGAATGGGCGGCCAAGGCCATCGAAGCCGGCAAGCATGTGCTGGTCGAAAAGCCGCTGGCGCTCGACGCCAAGGACATTCTCCCGCTGATCAAGCTGCGCGACCAGAAGAAGGTGCTGGTCTGCGAGGCCTTCATGGTCATCTACCACCCGCAATGGATCAAGGTGCGCGATCTCATCGCCAGTGGCGCCATCGGCAGGCTGCGCCATGTGCAGGGCGCCTTCTCCTACTACAATGTCGACCCCAACAACATGCGCAACCAGCTCGATCTCGGCGGCGGCGCGCTGCCCGATATCGGCGTCTACCCGACCGTGTCGACGCGCTTTTCGACCGGCAAGGAGCCTAGCCGTGTGCAGGCGACGATCGAGCGCGACAAGAAATTCGGCACCGACATCTATTCCTCGATCCGCGCCGATTTCGGCGACTTCGAACTGTCCTTCTACCTGTCGACGCAGATGGCGGCGCGCCAGGTCATGGTGTTCCACGGTGAGAAAGGTTTCATCGAGGTGTTCTCGCCCTTCAACGCCGGGCTCTACGACCACCACCGCGTCGAACTGCACAACCAGAACCACACCGAGGCGCAAGTGTTCCGCTTTCCCGGCACGCAGCAGTACCGGCTGGAGGTGGAGACCTTCGCGCGTGCGGCACAGGGCGGCAAGGAGCGCGTCTTCACGCTGGAGGAATCCGTGCTCAATCAGAAAGTCATCGACGCCATCTTCCGCGCCGGCGGCACGGGCGGCTGGGAGACCGTCTGACCCCTTACCCTGAAGTAGCCGGCTAATTCTGGGAGGAAAGATGGCTGACGACGCGGACGTGATCATTGTCGGCGCCGGCCTCGCCGGGCTGGTTGCCGCCGCCGAGCTTGCCGAGGCCGGCAAGAAAATCATCATAGTCGACCAGGAGCCGGAGCAGTCGCTGGGCGGCCAGGCGTTCTGGTCGTTCGGCGGCCTTTTCCTCGTCGATTCGCCCGAGCAGCGGCGCATGCGCATCCGCGATTCGCATGATCTGGCGCTCGAAGACTGGATGGGCACGGCCGCTTTCGATCGGCCGGAGGATTTCTGGCCGCGCAAATGGGCGCAAGCCTATGTCGGCTTTGCCGCCGGCGAGAAACGCTCCTGGCTCCTGCAGCGCGGCCTGAAATTCTTTCCCGTCGTCGGCTGGGCCGAACGCGGCGGCGGCAATGCCATCGGCCACGGCAATTCGGTGCCGCGCTTCCACATCACCTGGGGCACCGGCCCCGGCGTGCTGGAACCCTTCGTCCTGCGCGTGCGCGAGGCCGAGAAAAGTGGACGGATCAGTTTCAGATTCCGCCACCGCGTCAATGAATTGACCCGAACGGGGGCCACCGTCGACGGCGTGCGTGGCGACGTCCTGCAGCCCAGCACTGTCGAGCGCGGCCACAAGAGCTCGCGCGACGTTGCCGGCGATTTCGAGCTTCACGCGCAAGCGGTTATCGTCGCCTCCGGCGGCATCGGCGCCAACCATCAGCTTGTCCGCGAAAACTGGCCGCAACGGCTGGGTGCGGCGCCCAGGCGCATGATCACCGGCGTGCCCGACCATGTCGACGGCCGCATGCTGGCGATCACGGAACGGGCCGGCGGCTCGATCATCAACCGCGACCGCATGTGGCACTATGTCGAGGGCATCAAGAACTGGGCGCCGATCTGGACCGACCATGCCATCCGCATCCTGCCCGGCCCGTCATCGCTGTGGCTCGACGCACGCGGCAAGCGCCTGCCGGTGCCGCTCTACCCCGGCTTCGACACGCTGGGGACGCTCAGCCACATCATGAGCACCGGCTTCGACTATTCCTGGTTCATCCTGACCAGAAAGATCATCCAGAAGGAGTTCGCGTTGTCGGGCTCCGAGCAGAACCCCGATTTGACCGGCAAGAGCTGGCGCCAGGTGCTCGGCCGCGCCACGTCAGGCATTCCGGGTCCGGTCGAGGCGTTCATGGAGAAGGGCGAGGATTTTATCGTCGAGGCCGACCTGCCGACGCTTGTCGCGCGCATGAATGCGCTGGCCGGCGGCGAGCCGCTGCTTGAGTTGGCTGAGGTCGAGCGCGAGATCCGCGCCCGCGACAGGCAGCTCGACAATCCGTTCTCCAAGGACATGCAGATCACCGCTTTGCGCGGGGCTCGCGCCTATCTCGGCGACCGGCTGATCCGCACCGCCAAGCCGCACAAGATGCTCGACCCGGCGAATGGCCCGCTGATCGCGGTGCGGCTCAACATCCTGACCCGCAAGACGCTGGGCGGCCTGCAGACCGATCTCGACAGCCGCGTGCTGGGTGCCGATGGCCAGCCGGTCGCCGGACTCTACGCCGTTGGCGAAGCCGCCGGTTTCGGCGGCGGCGGCGTGCATGGCTATGCCGCGCTTGAGGGCACCTTCCTCGGCGGCTGCATCTTCTCCGGCCGCGGCGCCGGCCGGGCGGCCGCCGCCTCGGTGGTGTGAAACGGCGCTGTCGTGGTCTGAATTCCGGCCTGGGTCCCACATACGCCCAGTTGATAAACATATGACTTTTTTATATTTTTCAGTTTTGGCCCGCCTCGAATACAAATGCGGATGCTTTTATCTTTCGCAGTGCAGCCGGTCCTGAGCCGCTGCAGGCGGTCACCACCTCGTGGTGACAGTTAGAAAGAAGGAAGTCTCCGATGTTCCTCTCAGACGGGCTCTATCTGCCCACCCATCGTCCGATACCGAAGGCGCAGCTCGAACAGGCGCGGCTCGCGGCCAACGGCAATCGCCGGCCGGGCAGCCTGCTCGCGCCATTCACAGCCACATGGTGGCTCCTGGTCGTCGGTGCCTTGCTGGCCGCCGCGACCGTAGCTGCCCAAGTCTCCTGATCGCAAGGCAGGAGATGACCATGCAAACCTCCCCTATTTCCCCCGACGGAAACGCTTTTCATCGCTTTGTGGTCGGACGCGACGGCGAAGGCCACTGGATCGCGCGCGACGAAGAAGGCCTGACCGGCGGCGTTTTCGCCGACAGGAGTTCCGCTGTGCGCTTTGCCACGATGGAAAGCGGTCATCGAGCCGGCGCGATACGCTTCGCACCGGCAAGTGTGCGGCTTTCCCTTTTCAACTGATCGCGCCCAGTTCCGTCCTCATCGGAACGATCTGGCCATGGACAATTCCAGCACCGCCGACCTGACCGGACTGCTCGATCGTCTCCCGCATGTCGGCAGATTGCTCGAACACCAGCTGTGGGAAGCCGCACGCGCCCTGTCGCTTGACAGATCATCCCGACAAGGCCGCCGGTTTGCCCAGCTGGTCGAGGCCGGCGCCATGCTAGACGCCGTCCTCTTGCTCATCGCCTTGTCGAAGCCGGAGCGTTCGGTGTCGTCCATCAACAGGACCGGCGAGCGTTGGCTTTGCAGCCTGAAAGCCACGCCTGCAGAGGCGCCGGCCAAGGCGGGCAAATTCGAAGCGGTCCATATGGATCTGGCGGCCGCGATGTTGTCGGCCCTGCTCTCTTCGCACCTCGAACAGGCCGCGTACCCACAAAATTACTTAGGAGAATCCCATGACACCAGAACAAGCACGACTGCGCCTGACCGGAGCGATGACCGCACTGGTAACGCCGTTCACCGACGGCGAGGTCGACCTGAAGCAGCTGACCATGCTGTTGCGTTGGCAGATCGAACAAGGGATCAACGGGCTGGTCCCGTGCGGCACATCAGGTGAGGCCCCGACCCTGTCTTGGGAGGAGCGCCTCGACATCATCGCGCTCTGCGTGAAAATTGCCGGCGGCCGGGTTCCGATCGTCGCCGGCACCGGGACGAACAGCACCGAGACGACGATTGCCTTTTCGACCGCCGCCGAAGCTTTCGGTGCCGACGCCGCCCTTATCGTGACGCCCTACTACAACAGGCCGAGCCAGGAGGGGATTTTTCGCCACTTCGAAGCTGTCGCCAGCAAGGTCAGGATACCGATCATTGTCTACAATGTCCCGGCACGAACCGGCGTCGACCTGTCGCTGGAAACGATCGAGCGCCTGGCGCAGATCCCAACCATCGTCGGCATCAAGGACGCTACCGGCGACGTGAGCCGGCTATCCTCGCTTCCCGCTGTGCTGAGGCGCCGCTTCATCTGTCTGTCCGGTCACGACGCGACGTCGTTCGGCTTCAACACGATGGGCGGGCGCGGCACCATCTCCGTGGTCTCCAACGTCGCGCCGCGGCTGTGCGTCGAGATGCATGACGCGTGCAGGCAAGGCGACCACCACACCGCCCGCGCCATCCATCATCGCTTGCGCCCACTGATCGCTGCGCTCGAGCTGGAGAGCAATCCGGTTCCGGTCAAATACGCCCTAAACCTGGCGCTGGGGTTGAGCCCGGACGTTCGCTTGCCGATGACAGCTGTCCGTCCCGAAACTGAAACCGCAATACGGGAGGCCATGCTGGCCCTGAGCGGGAACCCCGGCGTTGCGCAATCAAGCCCGGTGCTGCCCACGTCCGCGCCGTGGCGGCTTTGACGGCACGGAAGGCGCTTTGCCGTCAACGGCATAGACCAGTCCCGGCTGGACGATCCATTCGCCAGCCCGGAGCGCTTCGACATCGAAGCGCCCGCTGCGGTCGCGCGGTGCGACGCCGACAAAACGATATTGGAGGCCGCTCGCATCGACGACCGTATCGGCGATCGGGTGGCCAGCGAGCCGGCCGATGATCGTTCCCTGTTCCCTGAGGTTTGCCAGCACGAAATACTCCGTCGGCACCCTGCGGCTGACCCCGGAGGCCAGCCAGACTGAATGTGATTTCATGTTCGTTTGAAGCCAGTCTGTCGTTCCGGCCGCCCGTCAGGCGGCGGCCCGGAATTACATAGTCGCTGGCCGCATAGGAATTCGAGAGCAGGTTTCGGCCTGAGTTATAAAGGCCGCATAGGTACGGACGGCGCTCACGAGGCCCATTCGCCTCTTCCCAAAACCGCTACAGCTTCAGTGATCCGGGTAAAGCTCGCGCGGGCGCGGGCGACCGTGTGCCTCGCCCTGAGGTAACCATGCACCAGCCCTGGCTCCTCGACCCAGGTGGCGCGCCCACCCGCCGCGACGATGCGGTCGCGATAGACCTCGCCATCCGATGACAGCGGGTCGCATTGCGCGGTGATCAGCACCGTTGGCGGCAGGTTGGAGAAATCGGTGTCGGCGAGTGGGGCCAGTGTCGCATCGCCGCTGCGGTCCTGCCCTCCGGTGCGGATCTGCTTGTAGAATTCGAGATCGCGCATGGTCAGCATCGGTGCTTCGGCATGCGTGATATAGGATCCCTTCGACCGATCGCCGCCGAGGCCGGGATAGATCAGCACCTGGCCGATCGGTTTTCGCGCATGGCCGCGTGTCGCGTGGCTGACCGCGGCGGCCAGATTGCCGCCGGCACTGTCGCCACAAAGGACGATAGGGTTCGTGCGGGTGGCTACGGCCCATTCGAAGGCGCTCATCACGTCGTCGAAGGCGGCCGGATGCAGATGTTCCGGCGCCAGCCGGTAATCGACCGAGACCACGTCATAGCCGGTGCGGGCGCACAGCTCTGCACAGACATCGTCGTGGCTGTCCAAGCCGCCAAGGATGAAGCCGCCGCCATGGAAATAAAGCACCGTCGCGGCTGCCTGGCGAGCGCCTTGGTAGGTGCGGATCGGGATGTCGTGCGTGCGCGTTGCAATGGCGGACGTTTCAACCGCAACGCCTTTGGGGTAGCCGGCAAAGAATTCGCGGCACATGCGATCATAGATCTCGCGCTGCTGCGCGATCGTGTAGTCGATCGTGTCGGGCGGATAGTAGGAATTGGTCCGCTCGATAAAGGCCCAGGTTTCGGCGTCGATGAGGATTCTGTAGTCGGTCATGGGTGTTGAACGGGCTCCCGAGGGCGAGCCTGGGCACCCCTCTCTGGCCTGCCGGCCATCTCTCCCGCAAGGGGGGAGATCGGCAGCGTCGATCGCGGCGCTCTTCTTGCAACGTTGACGGTTGGTGAAAGCAGAAATGACACCCGATCTCCCCCCTTGCGGGGGAGATGCCCGGCAGGGCCGAGGGGGGTGTGATGGAACGCCATCGTTCCCACTACTTCCCCTTCCACACAGGGTCGCGTTTTTCGGCGAAGGCGCGAAAACCTTCCATATTGTCCTCGGAGCCGTAGAGGGCATCGACGGTCGGCAATTGCCGGCGCGTCACCTTGTTCATCGCGTCCTGGAAAGTCAGCGCCTCGGCCACGCGCGCCGTCTCCTTGATCGCGGCGAACACCAGCGGCGGGCCGCCGGCCAGCAGCCGGGCGATCTCCCAGACGCGCTCCTCGAGCTTTTCCTTGGGCAGCACTTCGTTGACGAGGCCCCAGCGATACGCCTCGGCGGCATCCATCCAGCGGCCGGTGAGCAAAAGGTCCATGGCGACATGATAGGGGATGCGTTTGGGCAGTTTGATCGTCGCCGCGTCGGCCAGCGTCCCGGCGCGGATTTCGGGCAGCGCGAAGGAGGAATGGTCCGAGGCGTAGATCAGGTCGCAGGACAGCGCCAGTTCGAAGCCGCCGCCAACCGCCATGCCGTTGACGCAGGCAATGACCGGCTTGTTGAGATCGCGCAATTCCTGCAGGCCGGCAAAGCCGCCGACGCCATAGTCGCCGTCGACCGCATCGCCGCCGGCAGCCGCCTTCAAATCCCAGCCGGCGCAGAAGAACCTGTCGCCGGCGGTCTTGACGATGGCGACGCGCAAGCCGGGATCGTCGCGGAATGCCTTGAAGGTCTCGCCCATCAGCCGCGAGGTCTTCAGGTCGATGGCGTTGGCTTTGGGCCGGTCGAGCGTGACCTCGAGGATGGTGCCTTCGCGGCGGGTCGAAATGACGTCAGACATTCTTCTTGTCTCCCAGCACCAGCAGTGCGTCGGCGATCCAGGCGCCCTTGCCTTCGCTGCAGACGATCAGCGGGTTGATGTCGAGTTCCTCGATCTCGCCGGCATTCTTCTGCACGAAGCCGGCTATGCCCGAGATGGCATCGATGGCAGCGGCGACATCGGCTTTCGGCCGGCCGCGATAGCCTTCGAGCAGCGGATAGAGTTTCAGGCCACGCAAGGCCGCCTCGATGTCGTCGCGGGTTGCCGGCAGCATCAGCGTGACGCTGTCGCGCAACAGCTCGACCAGCACGCCGCCAGTGCCCAAGGTCATCACCGCGCCGAACATCGGGTCCCGGGTGAAGCCGACGATCAGTTCGGCGACACCGTCGCGCACCATGCGTTCCACATAGAGGCCGGTGCCGAGCGGCAACAGGTCATGCGCCGCGGTGCTGACGGACTCCGCATCTTTGAGGTTGAGCCTGACAGCGCCAACCTCGGACTTGTGGGTGACGCCGAGCGCCTTCAGCGCCACCGGAAAGCCGAGCGCCATCGATGAAATCACCGCCTCGACGGCATTGGCGGCGCGTTCGCCTTTGGGCACCGGCAGGCCGGCCTCGATGAGGCGTGATTTCGCCTCGGCCTCATCAGGGGTGACGTGGTCACCGCCAGGCGCACCGGCAGCCGACGTGTCGATCGGCTGCGCTTGCGGCTCAGCCCAAGCCCAGCCGATGAAGGCTGCCGCCTGGGCGGCGTCCATGGCTTCGGAAATGCCGAACAACGGCACCATGCCGCGCGCCATCAGCCCGGCGGTGTATTCCTCGGGCAGGTTTTCCGGCAGCGAGGAGACGATCGCGCCTTGCGCCTTGTTTGTCTTCAGCGCCGATTCGAAGGCGCGCAGCGTCGCCCACCAGTCTGTGTCCGAGCAGCGGTCGGGGCGCGGGAAGTCAAGCACCAGCATGTTGAGGTCGAAGCCGCCCGACACCATGGCGGTGAAGGTGGCGGTCATCGCCGGCTCGTTGTTCCAGATGAAGGTGTGGTAGTCGAGCGGGTTGGCCACCGCAACCAGCGGCCCAAGCGTCGATTTGACATGGGCACGGTGCTGGTCGGTCAGGACCGGGAAATTGACCCAGCGGCCTTCGGCACTGTCGGCCATGACAGAGGCCTCACCGCCCGAGCAGCTCATCGACGACAGCCTATAGCCGGGCAAAGGCCCGGTGATGTGCAACAGCTTCAGCGCCTCGATGAAGGCAGGGATGGAATCGACACGCGCAATGCCAAGCCGCCTCAGGAACGCGCCGGAGGCAGCATCCGAGCCGGCCAGCGAGGCAGTGTGCGAAACAGTCGCTTGCCGCGCCTGTTCGGAACGGCCGACCTTCATGGCGATGATCGGCTTCTTCAGCTCGCGGGCTCGCGCCGCCAGCTTTTCGAAGCCGGCTACCGAATCGAAAGCCTCGATGTGCAGGCCGAGCGATGTGACCCGCTCGTCCTCGATCAGGCCAAGTGCCATTTCGGACAGGCCGGTCTGCGCCTGGTTGCCGGCGGTCATCAGGAAGGCGATCGGCAGGCCGCGCTTCTGCATGGTCATGTTGATGGCGATGTTGGAGGACTGGGTGATGATGGCGACGCCCTTGCCGCCCTCGTCCAGTCTTATGCCGCCATGCTGGTCGGGCCACAGAAGCGCGCCGTCGGCATAATTGATCAGGCCATAGCAATTCGGCCCGATGATCGGCATCGAGCCGGCTGCTGCGACCAGCTCGGCCTGCAGCCGCTCGCCGTCGTCGTCATAAGCCTCTGTCTCGAGGAAGCCGGCGGCAAAGCAGACGGCGCCGCCGGCGTCGCGCTCGGCCAGCGCCTTGACCACCTCGATGGTCAAATGCCGGTTGACGCCGACAAAGGCGGCGTCCGGCGCGTCAGGCAAATCGGCCACCGAGCGATAGGCCTTGCGGCCGGCGACCTCGTCCTTGGTCGGGTGCACCGGCCAGATCTCGCCGGCAAAGCCCATCTTGATCGACTGCGCGACGACGGCTGCGGCCTGCGCACCGCCGAACACGGCGATCGATTTCGGCCGCAGGAGACGCTCAAGTTTATGCATATGTTATGCCCCGAACGGGCGCAGCAGCGCCCTTGAAATGATGTGGCGCTGGATCTCGGACGTGCCTTCCCAGATGCGCTCGACGCGCGCGTCGCGCCAGATGCGCTCCAGCGGCAGATCGTCCATCAGCCCCATGCCGCCGTGGATCTGGATCGCCTCATCGGCGACGAAAGCGAGCATTTCGGTGGCCTTCAGCTTGGCCATGGCCATGTCCTGGTCGGTGACGGTGCCCTGATCGTACTTCCAGCCAGCTTCGAACACCATCAGGTCGGCGGCCTTCAGTTCGGTCGCCATGTCGGCGAGCTTGAACGACACGCCCTGGAACTTGCCGATCTGCTGGCCGAACTGCTGGCGTTGCGCGGCATATTCGACGGCATGGCCAAGCGCCCGCTCGGCGCGGCCGAGGCAGGTGGCACCGACCTGCAGCCGGGTGGCGCCGAGCCAGGAGTTGGCGACGTCGAACCCTTTGTGGACTTCGCCCAACATTTGGGCGGCCGGCAGCCGGCAATCATCGAATTCGAGGATGGCGTTGGTATAGCCGCGATGCGAGACGTTGCGGTAACCGTCGCGGACGGTGAAGCCTTTGGTGCCCTTGTCGACGAAGAACGCGGTGATCTTCTTGCGCTTGCCGCGCGCGGACTCTTCCTCGCCTGAGGCCATGAAGACGATGGCGAAATCGGCCAGGTCGGCGTGGGAGATAAAGTGCTTGGTGCCGTTCAGAACCCAGTCGTCGCCGTCTTGCACAGCGGTCGCTTTCATGCCGCGCAAATCGGAGCCGGCGCCCGGCTCGGTCATCGCCAGGCAGTCCCATTTCTCGCCACGGATGCAGGGGAACAGATATTTTTCGCGCTGCTCGGGCGTGCCGGCCAAGAGGATGTTGGAGGGTCGCGCCACGCAGGTCCAGTGCAGCGCATAGTTGGCGCGGCCGAGCTCCTTTTCGTAGAGCAGCCAGGTCACCGTATCCAGGCCGGCGCCGCCGACATCGGCCGGCATGTTGGCGGCATAGAGCCCAGCCTCGATCGCCTTGACCTTGATCTCCTCGATCAGCTCGCGGCGCAGCACGCCGGTGCGCTCGACCTCGCGCTCATGCGGATAAAGCTCATTCTCGACGAACGCACGCGTCGTCTCGACGATGAGCCGCTGTTCCTCCGACAGCCCGAAATCCATGCTCTCAGCCTTTCTTCTTGCCGCTCTTCTTCTTCGGCTTTTCGGCTTTTTTCACCGGCTTGGAGGCTTTGGCCTTCTCGGCCGCCTTGGAGGCCGTCGGCTTCTTCGCCGCCAGCTTGGCGAGCTGCCTGGTATAGTCCTTGTGCAGCGCGCCGGCGCCCCAGCCCTTGCCTTTGTTCTGCTTCGACAGCGCATCCATGATGGCGACCAGATTGTCGTCGCGGATCTTTTCCAGCTCGCGGATCGACAGGCCGTGCGCCTGGTCGTCCGACTGCGTGGCGATCAGATCGACCAGCTCGTCGTTGAACTCCGGCACGTCCATCAGCTTGGTCCATGGCCATTTCAGGCACGGGCCGAACTGCGCCATGAAGTGGCGCATGCCGGCCTCGCCGCCGGCGACGCGATAGACCTGGAACATGCCCATCTGCGCCCAGCGCAGGCCGAAGCCATAGCGCATGATGTCGTCGAGTTCCTCGACCGTGCAGATGCCGTCCTTGATCAGCCACAGCGCCTCGCGCCATGCCGCTTCGAGCAGGCGGTCGCCGACGAAGGCCTCGATCTCCTTGCGGATCACGACAGGCTTCATGCCGATCGAGGCATACATCTCCTTGGCGACCTCGATCGCCTCGGGGAAGGTCTGCTCGCCGCCGACGATCTCGACCAGCGGCAGGAGGTAGACCGGGTTGAACGGATGGCCGACCACCAGCCGCTCCGGATGCTTCTTCATCGCCACCTGCATGTCGGTCGGCTTGATGCCTGAGGTCGAGGAGCCGACAATCGCATTGGCCGGCGCATGGGCGTCGATCTCGGCCAGCACGCGGTGTTTCAGGTCGAGCCGTTCCGGCACGCTCTCCTGGATGAAATCGGCATCGGCAACCGCCTCGGCGATGGTCTTGGCAAAGGTCAGCTTGCCTTCCCGAGGCAAGCCGCCGGGCACCATCTGCTTGTAGGCGCGGCGCGCGCCCTTCATCACTTCGCCGACCTTGCGCAATGCCTCGGGGTCCGGGTCGAAGATCGACACGTCGATGCCGTTGAGCAGCAGGCGCGCCACCCAGCCCGCGCCGATGACACCGCCGCCGATGGCGGCCGCCTTGTTGATGATACTCATGCGGAGGCTCCGGTTCTTGTCATGGCTGTTGCAGGATCGATGAGAGGCACGCGCTCGCCAGCGCGGATCACCGAGGGATCGTAAGCCTTGCGGGCAAAGACCTCGAGCACGAAGGGTCGGAAGAATTCGATCGGCAGCGTGTCGTAGTCGGGGTCGAAGCTCGACTGGTCCCAGCGTTCGCAAAACTGGTCGCAATCGTCGAAATAGGCATGGCCGGCAAAGCGGTCGCGGGCGTGGCGGTTGCCGCCCAGATGATGGGCATAGTAGAGCCGCTGGAAGTCGCCATGCTTTTCCACCACCCAGGTGCATTGCTCGCGCACGAAGGGTTTCAGGATCGACGCGGCATATTCGTCGTGATTGTAAGGTGCATAGATGTCGCCAATATCGTGCAGCAGCGCGCAGGCGATCCAGTCGGTGTCGGCGCCGTCGCGCCAGGCGCGCGTCGCCGCCTGCAGCGAATGGCCGAGCCTGGTGATCTTGTAGCCGGACAGGCCCTCGTCGAGTTGCACCAGCGCGTCGAGCAGCCGCTCGCCGGTCCTGGCCGCATAGTCGATCTCATGCGCGGTCAGGAACTCGTAATCGTCCCGGTCGCCATCCTTCATAGCGGTGAATTTGACGGTAGTCATGTCGACCCTCCCAGCGAATGAACCTTCTTGTTTCAGCATGATCTTGTCCGAAAACCGGTTCCCACTTTTCGGGATCATGCCTATGCCGCGATCGGCGCCCGCTTGGTCAGGTTCAGCTTCTTGCGCACTTCCTCCGGGCCGATGATCCTGGCGCCCAGATTGGTGACGATGCTGGCGGCACGCTCAACCAGCTGCGCATTGGTCGCCAGCACACCCTTGTCGAGCCACAGATTGTCTTCCAGCCCAACGCGGACATTGCCGCCGGCCAGCACCGCTGCCGCGGCATAGGCCATCTGGTTGCGGCCGATGGCGAAGGCCGACCAGTTCCAGGTCGACGGCACATTGTTGACCATGGCCATGAAGGTGTTGAGGTCGTCAGGCGCGCCCCACGGCACGCCCATGCAGAGCTGCACCAGCGCGTCGGGGTTGAGCACCTTTTCCTCGACCAGTTGCTTGGCGAACCACAGATGGCCGGTGTCGAAAGCCTCGATCTCCGGCTTGACGCCGAGCGCCGTCATCATGCCGCCCATGGCGCGCAGCATGCCGGGGGTGTTGGTCATGACATAGTCGGCCTCGGCGAAATTCATGGTGCCGCAGTCGAGCGTGCAGATTTCCGGCAGGCACTGGCGCACATGTTCCATGCGGTTGGTGGCGCCGCCCATGTCGGTGCCTTTTTCGTTGAGCGGCAGCGGCGCTTCCGGCGATCCGAACACCATGTCGCCGCCCATGCCGGCGGTCAGGTTCAGCACCACGTCGACATTGGCCTCGCGGATACGCTCGGTCACTTCGCGATAGAGATGCACGTCGCGCCTGGGCTTGCCGGTTTCGGGATCGCGGACATGGCAGTGCACGATCGCCGCACCCGCCTTGGCCGCATCGATGGCCGAATCGGCGATCTGCTTGGGCGAGCGTGGCACATGCGGGCTGCGATCCTGCGAGCCGCCGGACCCGGTCACGGCACAGGTAATGAAAACCTCGCGGTTCATCGCAAGCGGCATGGAACTCTCCTCCAATCAAGACAGACCTCAACAATGACTGACTTGCCGGAAACTGTTTTGCGTTTTACGAAGGTTGCATGATCAAAAGCGAAAAACCGACGATCTTTCGTGCCGAGCGCCTGCCGCTCAAGGTGACGCTGCTGGTGTTTTCCGGCTCGTCCATCATGTGCGTGGCGTCGGCCGTCGATCCGCTGCGCGCCGCCAACCGCATCTCCGGCGAGACCTTGTTCGATTTTCGGCTGGTCTCGGTAACCGGCGAGGCTCCGGTCACCACATGCGGCCTGCCGGTGGCGGTCAGTGGCCGCTTCGACGCGGCTGAGCCAACCGACGTTCTTGTCGTCGTCGCCGGCTTCGGCACCCAGAACTATGCAACCTCGGCTCTGTTGTCGGGCCTGCGCCGGGCGGCACGGACGGCACGCGCTTGCGGCGGTGTCGAGGCCGGCACCTGGCTGGTGGCGCGCGCCGGCCTGCTGGAAGGGCGCAGTGCCACCACCCACTGGGAGGACATGGAGGATTTCTCGTCGGCCTTCCCAGGCGTCGATGTTCGCCCGGACCGCTATGTCATCGACGGGCCGGTGTTCACGTCGGGCGGCGCGTCGCCGACCTTCGACCTGATGCTGCATCTCATTCGCACGCGGCTCGGCATGGCCGTCGCGCTCGATGTCGCCAGCGTCTTCATCTACGACCAGGCACGCGCCGCCACCGACGCGCAGCCGCTGGTCTCGCTCGGCCGGCTCGACGGCTACGACCCGCGCCTTGCGCAAGCCATCCGGCTGATGGAAGCGCATGTCGACCAGCCGCTGACCATAGGAGCGGTGGCAAAACGCGCCGGGGTGACGGCGCGGACACTGGAGAGCATCTTTCGCAAGTCGATCGGCGAGACGCCGGGCGCCTACTATCTCAGGCTGCGCCTCGGCGCTGCGCGCCGGCTGGTGGTCGACACGCGAGTGGCGATGGCCGACATTGCCGGGCGGACCGGATTTTCGTCCGCTGCGGCGTTTTCGAGAGCATTTTCAAGGGCTTTCGGCGAAGCGCCGGTCAGGCTGCGGAGAGGGTAGTTCGAAAGAAAGATCAGGCCGCGTTCTGACGGTCGCCGTCGATCTGCGAGCGCATCTGTCTGGCCAGACGGGTTTCGAAGCGGCTGGCAACGGCGCGATCCCACTCGTTCGAAATCTTGGCGTCGTCGGTTTTCCTCGGCATTGCCATCAACCGGTCGATGACCGATCCGGCCTCGCCCGGTGAGAGCAGGGCGTCGATTTCACGTTCGTTCTGCATATCGGTTCGCCTCCTTCTTCCTCTCCCGCCACGAGCCAGTCTTATACGAGATACGTGACGGCTGTTTGAAGGCAAGAGCGAGGTCATTGAAGGGCGGCAAAGGGCAAAACCGTGTCGTCTGACCCGGCCTTGCGCAAAGCTGTTCCTGCGTCTGGGCAGCGCAGGTCAAGGAGAAATCTACAGTCGCTTCTCGAACAGCACCGTGGTGAAGCCACTGTCCCATTCGTCATCCGGATAGCGATTTTTCTCGACATAGCCGACCGCCTTGTAGAGTGCTTGTGCGGGCAGGTTGAACGTGTCGGTTTCCAGCCGCGCCTGCGGCAATCCGGCGGCGCCGATCGCCTGTTCGGCATGGGAAAGCAACTTGCGGCCGACACCTTGCCCTTGACGGGACGCCATGACGTGAAGGGCTTCGATGAAGTCCGCGCGCCAATGGATCAGGCCGGCGACCGCGCCATCGATCTCGGCAACGGCAAATTCAGGCCAGCTCCGGTCGACATAACGCCCGCCAATATCCGTCTCGATATAGCGCTGCGCCGCTGCCTCGGTGATGTTCGGCAGCCAGGTGCCTTCGAATGTGTCCAGCAGGACCCGCTTCAAAGCCGGGATATCGCTTGCCTGCGCCGGGCGCACGATGATTCGATCCTCTGCCATTTTCGTCTCCTGCCAGCTGCCGCACGGGCCCTCTTTCGACGACACGCGTGGCATCTTGATCTCACGTTGGCTGCCGAAGATCTGTGCGATCCTCGGCAGCCTCGCGCGAAATGGGCTGACTATCAGATGGCGATGGCGGCGGCTTTCAGCCAGAGGTGGCGGATGTCGGTCCAGGGATCGGGCTTCACACGTACCGGTTGACGATGTTTTCCAGCAGTTCCTGGCGGCCGGACCTTGGCTGCGGCTCGATCTTCTTCTTGACGACGCGCTCGGCGATATCTTCCAGCGTGCGTTTGCCGGAAAGCATCGCCTTGCCCTCGGCCGTGTTCCAGCCGGCATAGCGTTCGGCCAGCGGCGCGGACAGCGCCTTGTCCTCGACCATGCGGGCCGCGGCTTTCAGACCGCGTGCGCAAGAGTCCATGCCGCCGATATGGCCGATCAGCAGGTCCTGCGGATCGAGCGACTGGCGGCGCAGCTTGGCGTCGAAATTGGTGCCGCCGGTCTTGAAGCCGCCGGCCTGCAGGACCTGGTAGTAGGCCAACGCCATCTCGGGCACGTTGTTGGGGAACTGGTCGGTGTCCCAACCCGACTGGTAGTCGTTGCGGTTCATGTCGATCGAGCCGAAGACGCCGAGCGCATTGGCCAGCGCCAACTCGTGCTCGAAGGAATGGCCGGCCAGGATGGCGTGACCCTGCTCGATATTGAGCTTGACCTCCTTCTCCAGCCCGAAGCGCTTGAGGAAGCCGTAGACGGTGGCGACATCGTAGTCATACTGGTGCTTGGTCGGCTCCTGCGGCTTAGGCTCGATCAGGATCGTGCCCTTGAAACCGATCTTGTGCTTGTAGTCGACGACCATGCTGAGGAAGCGGCCTGCCTGTTCCTGCTCGCGGGCGAGGTCGGTGTTGAGCAGCGTCTCATAGCCCTCGCGCCCACCCCACAGCACATAGTTCTCGCCCTTCAGCCGCTTGGTGACGTCGATACAGCTTTTCACCGTCGCCGCCGCGTAGGCAAAGACATCCGGGTCGGGATTGGTGGCCGCACCCGACATGAAGCGGCGATTGGAGAACAAGTTGGCCGTGCCCCACAAAAGCTTGACGCCGGTCTGCTTCATCTTTCCGGCGAAGTAGTCTGATATCTCGTCGAGGCGGGCCGCACTTTCGGAAAAGTCCTTGCCCTCCGGCCGCACATCGGCGTCGTGAAAGCAGAAATAGGGCGCGCCGAGCAGCGAGAACATCTCGAAGGCGACGTCTGCTTTCAGTTTCGCCAGTTCCATCGTGTCGACGCCGCCTGCCTTGGGGAACCACGGCCGGTCGAAGGTCTGGCCGCCGAACGGATCGCCGCCCGGCCAAGCGAAGGAATGCCAATAGGCGACGGCGAAGCGCAGATGATCTTCCAGCCGTTTGCCGGCGACGACCTCATCGGGATTGTAGAAACGGTAGGCCAGCGGATTGGTCGAATCCGGCCCCTCATATTTGATCTTCTGGATGTCGCCGAAAAATCCGCTGCTCATGATTTCTGTCCTCTCACAAAGTTCTGCCGCCATTACCTCAGGCGTAATTGGTTTCACCCCGGCGCCGGTCGAAAAGGGTCATGTCAAAACCGTCAAACGAAGGAGACAAACCATGACCGACCTCAACACGATCGCCCAAAACTACATCACTGCCTGGAACGAGAGCGATGCGAACCGCCGTACGGCGTTGCTCGAGGCGACCTTCACCGAAGACGTCAGCTATCGCGATCCGCTCATGCAAGGCGATGGCCATGAAGGCGTCGCGGCTCTGATCGACGGCGTCCAGCAGCGCTTTGCCGGCTTCCGGTTCTCGCTGAAGGGCACGCCGGACGGGTTTGCCGACAAGATCCGCTTCTCGTGGAATCTTGGCCCGGAAGGCACTCCTTCCGTCATCAAGGGCACCGACATCGGCGTCATCGAGAACGGCCGCCTGAAGAGCATCACCGGCTTCCTCGACAAGGTGCCAGCGCAGTGAGCCGCTCAGTTGCGGCGTGGGCGAGAAACCGCTCACGCCGTGGCGACCTTGATTGCCGGATACAGCGCCCGGTAACGCTGATAGGCATCGGCATAGACGCCGCCAAGCGCCGTGTCCGGTTCGATCGTGGCATCCGTCCTCGGGGCCGTACAGATTTCAAGCGGATCGGCACCCGTCGCCGCGATCAGGCCGAGCCGCGCGGCGCCAAAGGCGGCGCCGAAGTCGCCATCGGCGGGAACGTCGACAGGCAGCTGAAGCGCGGTGGCAATCGCCCTCAGCCAGTAGCGCGAGCGCGAACCGCCGCCGATCGCCGTCACCCGCGTCAAGGTCGTGCCGGCCTTGGCCAGGGCTTCGAGGCTGTCGCGGAAGGCAAAGGCGACGCCTTCCAGAACGGCCTGCGTCAGCACGGCACGGCTCGATTCATGCGCCAGCCCGGCGAACGCGCCGCGAATGGCGGAATCATTGTAGGGTGTGCGCTCGCCCGAGAGATAAGGCAGGAAGGACACGCCGCTGGGCGCCTTCAATGTATCGCCGAGCTCAGTGGTCAACTCGCCGGCGCTCTTCCCGGTGATTTCGGACAGCCAGTTGAGCGAATCGGTTGCCGACAGGATGACGCCCATCTGGTGCCAGGTGTTGGGAAGCGCGTGGCAGAAGGTATGCACGGCGCTTGCCGGGTTGGGCAGGTAGGAAGCATTGGCGGCAAACAGCACGCCCGATGTGCCGAGCGAAACGAAGGCGTGGCCGGCGCCGACCGTGCCCATGCCGCAGGCCGAGGCGGCATTGTCGCCGGCGCCGCCGGCGATCGGAATGCCGGCAGTGACGCCCCATTTCGAGGCCAAGTCGGCGCGCAAGGCACCTGCCTTCTCCGTACCCTCGACCAGCGACGGCATCTGCTTTTCATCCAGCGATGTCGCCGCGAGCAATTCGGCGGACCAACGGCGCTTGCCCACATCGAGCCACGAGGTGCCGGCCGAATCGGACATTTCCGAAATGTGTTCGCCGCTCAGCCAGAGCCGCAGGAAATCCTTGGGCAGCAGCACCTTGGCGACCTTGGCGAAGACAGCGGGCTCGTTGTTCTTCACCCAGGCAAGCTTCGGCGCGGTGAAACCGGGAAAGACGATGTTGCCGGTCAGCGCGCGGAAGCGCGGATCGGCATCGAGGACGGCGGCCTCGGCATGGCTACGCGTATCGTTCCACAGGATGCAGGGACGCAGCACCTTGTCGGCGGCGTCGAGCAGCGTGGCACCATGCATATGGCCGGATAGGCCGATACCCTTGACCGCGGCGAATTCCCCGGGATGCCTGGCCTTGAGGTCGGCAATCGCCTCTTCGCAGGCGTGGATCCAGTCGTCGGGATCTTGTTCCGACCAGCCAGGATGCAGGCGTGAAACATCGAGCGACGCATGACCGGAACCGATGACGGTTTGCCCGGCATCGATCAGCAGCGCCTTGACGCCCGATGTCCCGAGATCGAGGCCGAGATACATGATTTCCTCCCATGCCATTAATTTTTTCGGGTCTCGAAAAAATCTGGCTTGGCCAGTTTTTAAAACAAGATCCGCTTCGGGTCAATTCTCGGACAAATCGGCGGCGCGTCGCAGAAACAGCGCCGAGAGCGGACTGTCGGGTCGCGCCATCGAACGTTCTGCCGTGAGCGCCCTGGCCAGCGCAGCTTCACCGGAGCGCAGGGCCGCCTCGATCAGCGTCAGGTCAATGACGTCGCGTTGGGCGTGGCTGCCGCCGAAACGGTGAGCGATCGCCCGTATCGGCCGGATCAGGCGCACGGTCTCGGCGTAGTTGCCTTCACCGAACGCCTTGATGGCAAGCGTCAGCGGATGGCCGACGTCCCTGGTGAAAGCCGCATTGTCGTCGTTACCGCGCATGGCTTCGCGCTGCGCCTCGAGCAAGATCTGGGCCGGGCCATCGAGCCCTGCACCGACAAAGGCCATCATCGCGTGGGCATCGTTGAAGGCATAGAGGCCGAGGCCGGCCTTAGGCCAATTGGCGGCGAGCGCGGTCCAGCGGTCGCCGACATCGATGCCGCCGAGATGCAGCCGCCACAGGAGTGCCGACGCGTCGACCATGTTCACCGCCATCGCCGATGGTGTGCCATAGATCGGTCCGTCATAGAGGGCCAGCACCTGGTCGGTCTCGGCGAGATCGTAGTGAAACAGCGCCAGGTGCCACCAATTATGCACCTGCAGGAAACTCTCCCGAGCCCACGCTTCCGGATTGGCGCGCATCCAGGCAATGCCATCCCTTTGCCGGCTCTGCATCTCCATGACATGGGCGACGGCATGCTGTGCCCAGCCGTCGCGCGGCTCCATGTCGACTGCCGTTCGGCCAAGCTTCTCGGCCCTGATATAGTCACCCATCTCCTCCAGCCCGAACGCCTGCATGCCGAGCATGGCGTGGTAGCCCGGCATGCCGTTTTGCCAGGACGGCAACGCGCGGCTGATGCGGTCGCGCAGCATGCGCGCATTGCCGGTGAAGAAATCGATCTGATGACCGGTCTGCAGCGCCACCGCGTCGAGCGGGAAGTCGATGGCGATATCCTCGAGGATGGCTCCGGCATCATGCCAACGCCCGTTGGCCAGATGACCAAGGGCTGCGACATGTGCCTGCTCGCGCGTCGTCGCGGCAAGCGGCAGTGCCGCTTCATGGCAAGCCTTGGCCACCGCCGTCGCCTCCCGCTCGGTGGCGAGGCCGAAGAGATAACCCTTGAAGACATGCGCCATGACGAAGCCTGGATCTTCCGCGATGGCGCGGTCGATGGACGCCACTGGATCGCCGATGAAGCACTGCAGTTCACGCACCGCCTGGCTGTAGGGTGTGAATCCCGCCTCCGTTGCACCAGAAAGCGTCAGCCCGAATGCGTCCCTGATTGCCATGCGATGTCCTTTCATCGACCCGTGACAGGCCCTCGATCCTTCGGCCCAAGGCGATCCTAACGCATGGGCCACGGACACGCCAACCACGCGCTGCGCCAGACCATTTCAGTAGTCTTTGCAGTTTAGCAACCATGCAGGGCAGATTAGGCTTTGTAAAAGAGAATGAATTGTGTCTTCATTGCGGCGCCGGGCGGGGGGCTTGAAATCGCGAATCGAGAGGGACGCGATGCGGCATCTGAAGAACAGGCCTCAGAACAGTCGTTCGGAGGATACGGAAGCCGCAGTTGCTTTGCCGCGGCGAAGGTCCCGTCAGCTACATCCATGGCTTATTAGCGCCATCTCAACTACAGCCTTTGCGTTGCTGCCCAATTCCGCTGCCTTTGCCGCATGCGTGCTGGGTCCGTCCGCCGGGAACACCGTTTACACCTGCGATAGCGGCTCATCGGGCGGTAGCCTCACCGATGCCGACGGCGACAACACGCTGAATTTTCCCGCCGGTGGCACCGGGCAGATATCAGGCAACGTCACCTTTGGCGTCGGCACGGACCGCATCGACATGCAGTCCGGCACCATCACAGGCACCGTCGACCAGGGCGGCGGCACGGATTTCTTCACCATTGGCGCGGGCACTGTCGCCGGCAATGTCCAGCAGGGCGCCGGCATCGACGATTTCAATATGAGCGGCGGCCAGATCGGTTCGCTCAACCAGGGCGATGGCCTCGACACTTTCACCATGACCGGCGGACGCATCGTCGATTTCTTCGACGATGGCGACCGCGCCGTGATGACCGGCGGCCGCATCGGCCGCGTCAACATGAAGCTCGACAAGAACTATTTCAACATGTCCGGCGGCACCATAGACCGCAACCTCGTCACCGGCTTCGACGAGGACACGATCATCCTGTCGAGCGGCACCATCGGCGGCAACATCAGCGTCAGCGGCGGCAATGACAGCGTGACGGTCACCGGCGGCACGGTCGGCGGCGATATCCTGATGAGCTTTGGCGCCGACAACTTCGTCTGGAACGGCGGCGGCATCATCTATGGCGCCGTCGATCTCGGCGGCGACAACGACACCGCCAAGCTCAGCAACCTCACCAACGCCAATCTCGGCGCCACGGATGCCATATCAGGTGGCCTTGGCACCGACGCGCTGACCCTCGACAACGTCAAGCTCGATGGGATCAGCCGGCTCCAGAACTGGGAAAGCATCGGCGCCACCAACGACACCCAGCTGACGCTGGATAGCAATTTGGTGCTCGGCGACAGCGGCACCGGCACCGGTTCGCTCAGCGTCGACGCCGCCAGCACGCTCTATGGCGGCGGCTTCAATGCGGCGATCCAGGCCTTCACGGCCGGCCAGTTGGCGCAGGTCACCAATGCCGGACGCATCGACCTGACCAATGGCAGCACCGGTGCGACAGATAGGCTGACGATATCAGGAAATTATACCGGCCTGGGTGGCCTGCTGCTTATCCAGATCGAGCTTGGTGACGACAGTTCAGCATCCGACCGGCTGGTCCTGTCGGGCGGAACAGCTTCCGGTTCGACCGGCATCACCGTGGTCAATCTCGGCGGCGCCGGTGCGGCGACCACGCAGGACGGCATCATGGTCGTCCAGGCGGTCAACGGCGCCACCTCCGGCGCCTCCACCTTTGCGCTCGATGCACCGGTCGCCGCCGGTGCCTTCGAATATTATCTGTTCAAGGGCGGCGTCAGCGCCGGCAGCGAAGAGAACTGGTACCTGCGCTCGACGCTGAACACGCCGGCCTCGCCGGCCCCAGCCCCGCCAGCGCTCGAACCCACCCCGCCGCCGGAACCGGAGCCACCGGCGGCCGAACCACCCCCGCCCCCGCCTTCCGAGCTGCCGCCGACGCCGCCGCCGACCGAGGGCGACATCAACAACCCGCCTGTCGACCCGACACCACCGGTGCAGGCAAGCGATCCGGAACCCGAGCCACCACCGCCGCCGCCACCGGCACCGGTGGCGGATCCGCCACCCCCGCCACCGGTGGTGCCGACGGGCGCGCCCGACCTGCCAACACCGGCCGCGGGAGAGGAAATCCTGCTCTACCGCATCGAGGTTCCGGTCTATTCGGCCTTGCCGCCGGTCGCCGAACATCTGGCGATGACGACGCTCGGTACATTCCACGAACGGCGCGGCGAGCAGAGCCTGTTGTCGAACACCGAGCTGTCGCCGGTCTGGGGCCGCATTTTCGGCCAGGACAGCAAGATGGCGTATTCGGGAACGGTGTCGCCGTCCTTCGACGGCACACTGTTCGGCTTCCAGGGCGGCTTCGACGTGTTCGGCCGAGAAACCAGCTCCGGTTCGGTCGATCGCGCCGGCCTGTTCATCGCCTATGCCAGCATGAATGGTGATGTGCGCGGCCAGGCGCTGGGGCAGGACAATCTATCCGCCGGCGGTATCGATCTCGATGGCACCAGTGTCGGCGGCTACTGGACCCGCATCGGCCAAAGCGGCTGGTATATGGACGGCGTCTTGATGGCCACCTTCTTCGGTGGAAACGCGACTTCGTCGCGTGACATCGGCATCGATGTCGGCGGCACCGGCGTCACAGCTTCGTTGGAGGGCGGTTACCCCATAGCGCTAGGACAAGGCTGGACGCTCGAGCCGCAGGCGCAACTGGTCTGGCAGCATCTGTCGCTCGACGATACCTCGGACCGCTTTGCTTCGGTTTCCTTCGGTTCCGACGGCAGCGTCACCGGCCGGCTGGGCGCACGGCTGCAAGGCGAGACAACGATCAACGGCGTGGCGCTGCAGCCCTACCTCAAGGCCAACATCTGGCACGATTTCGGCGGCACCAGCCATGTCAATTTCGACACCACCGACATCTCGACCGAGGGCAAATCGACCTCGTTCGAATTCGGCGGCGGCGTGATTGCCAAGGTGACCGACAAGGTCAGCATCTTCGCCACCGGCGACTACACCACCAATCTCGGCGGCGACAAACGCCGTATCCTGGAAGGCAATCTGGGGTTCAGCGTCAAATGGTGAGGCTGACCATGATCCCGGAACCGGTTTCGGGATCATGGCCATACAGAGAGCCTAATTGCCCGAACGCATCGCCACCGTGGCGATGCCGGCGCCGACCAGCAGCGTGCCGCCGGTGCGGTTGAAGATGCGGATTGCCTTGGGATTGCGCACGACGTTGCGTGCGCGTGCGGCTATCAGCGCGTAGCCGAAGGCATTGGCGAAGGCGAGCGCCAGGAAGGTCGTCTCGAAGATCAGCATCTGCGTCCAGAAATCGGCGTGCCGGTCGAGGAACTGCGGCAGGAAGGCGACGAAGAACGTGATGCTTTTCGGGTTGAGCGCGGTGACCAGCCAGGCATGCGCCATCATCTTGAGCGCCGACACTGCATCGGTGCGCGGTTCGGCTTTCAGCGCGCCGCCGGCGCGAAACAGTTTCACGCCGAGATAGATCAGATAGCCGGCGCCGATCAGCTTCAGGATGGTGAAGACGGTCGCCGAAGCGGCCAGCAGCGCGCCGATGCCCAGCATCGACAAGGTCATCGCGGTGAAGTCGCCCAGCGCCACGCCGACGGCCATCGGCAGGGCGGTGCGCCAGCCCTGGCCCAGCGCGTACGACACGACCAGCAGGATGGTCGGGCCCGGAATGATGAGAAGGATCGTCGACGCAGCGGCGAAGGCGGCCCAGTTTTCGAAGGACATGCTCGTCTCCCTTGAGCTCAAAGAAGAGGATAAATCCTTAAGGCCGGCACAATGTAAAGAGGCGATTTCCCTAACTGCGCCAGCGGCAGGTCGGCGTCAGTTCGCGCCGCTCAGCGTGCTCACGATATCGGCCAGGCTGACATTGGCACCGAGAACGGTTGCGGCTGCGACAATGGCAGCGGCAAAAAGCTTGATGTCGGTTTTTAAGGTCTTGCACATGGAGGCCCCTCGCTGATCGCTTGAGGGGTAGGAAACACCAGTGCCGGGATTATGACCCGACCGAGGTCTTTTTGTGCAGCAGCTCCCAGTCAATGGTCAGGCAGGAAGCTCGAGCGCCCGCCGGGCAATGCGCAAACGCAAGCTGTGCAAGGTCTTCACGCTTTATCAACCATGAATGATGAAAATGCCTGCTATCCGGCCGGACCGTGCTTCCCGCCGACAGCGTAGGGTTTGGGTATATGCGTGAGTTGCCGCAAGGTCTGACGCCGCCGCGAAACGGCGACGCATTCGAAACCGATCATCATCTTTCCCGCCGTGCCATCCTGTCGGGGGCAGGGGCGCTGGCGCTGCTGAGCGCCGCCGGTTGCTCGACCTCGGGCGGCGGCCTGCCGGCGCTCGAACTCGACGATACGGTCACCGGTTCCGTGCGGCCGATCCGGCCGAGCATCAGTGTCGACAAGAACATCACCAGCCCCGGCGTGATGTATGCCGCGATGACGGATGGTGGCTTCAACGTGCCGGAAGTGCCCTATCTCAAGGTCAAGCCGGAATTCCGCCGTCAGATCGTCGTCGACACGACAGGTGAGGCACCCGGCACCATTGTCGTCCATTTGCAGGAGCGCATGCTCTATCTCATCCAGCCGGGCGGCGATGCCATCCGCTACGGCGTCGGCATCGGCAAGGACGGCTTCCGCTGGTCCGGCCGCGCCAACATCCAGTACGGCAGGGAATGGCCGACCTGGACGCCGCCGCCCGAAATGATCGCGCGCAAGCCGGAACTGGTGAAATGGCAGGCCGGCCAGCCCGGTGGCCTGACCAACCCGCTCGGCGCGCGCGCGCTCTACATCTACCAGGACGGCAAGGACACCGGCTATCGCATCCACGGCTCGCCCGAATGGTGGAGCATCGGCCAGGCGATGTCGTCGGGCTGCGTGCGCCTCATCAACCAGGACATCATCGACCTCTACAGCCGCGTCTCAAAGAAAAACCCGGTGGTGGTCGTCTGATCGTTTAGTCCGCCGACTCTCCCGTTGCGCGATGCCGCAAGACAGGCGAATGTGCCTGCGAATTCATCGCTCGGGAGACGTCAGGAATGGCCGGAACTTTTGTTATCGCGCAGGGCGGCGGCCCAACCGCCGTCATCAACCAGACGGTGGTCGGGGCGACGCTGGAGATCCGCAAGCGGCATCCCGGCGCCAAGGTCCTCGGCTCCATCCACGGCGTGCGCGGCATTCGTGACGGCAATTATGTCGACCTCTCCGCCATATCAGAGGACCGTCTGCGGCTGATAGCCGGCACGCCAAGCGCGGCCCTTGGCTCGACCCGCGACAAGCCGGATGCCGCCTATTGCGACGTCATCCTCAACGGCCTGAAGAAGGCCGGCGCCGACGCTTTCATCTACATCGGCGGCAACGACACTTCCGGAACGCAGCAGATCCTGACCGACGCCGCCGGCGGCACGATCGCCTTCGTCCATGCGCCGAAGACCATCGACAATGATCTCGAGGAAAACGACCACACGCCGGGCTTCATCTCGGCGGCCGAGTTCGTCGCCGGGGCCTTCCTCTCCGTCGACCTCGATTTTCGCGCCCTGCCCGGCATCTATGTCGGCATCGTCATGGGCCGGCATGCCGGCTTCCTGACCGCAGCCGCGGCGGCATGGCAGCTCGACCCCGACAGCGGACCGCACCTCGTCTATGTGCCCGAGCGCCCATTCTCGGCCGCCGGCTTCATCGACGACGTGCGCGCCACGCTCGATCGCCACAAGCGCTGTATCGTCGCCGTATCGGAAGGCGTCAGCACCGCCGACGGCAAGGCGCTGGTCGAAAGCCTGGTGCCGCCGGACAAGCTCGAGCGCGACGCGCATGGCAACGTCAAATTGTCGGGCAGCGATCTGCCGGCCGCACTTGAACGCGCACTGGCTGAAGGCCTGCCGGGCAAGCGGGCTCGTGTCGATGCGTTGGGCTACATGCCGCGCGGCTATATCGGCGCCATCAGCGCGGTCGATGCCCAGGAGGCTTTCGATGCCGGCGCTTTCGCCGTCACTGTCGCCGAACAGGGCGGCGGCTCGGTGGCGCTGCAATATGACGGCACCAAAACGGTGCTGAAGAAGGTGCCGTTGAAGAACGTCGCCGGCAAGACCCGCCACATGCCGGACGACTTCATGAAGCCCGATGTCAATCAGCTGTCCGAGGCCGGCATGGCCTACCTCAAGCGGCTGGTGCCGGAAAAATACAAGGTCGGGAAGCCGTTCGTTTGATGCCAGGGTCACACCTGATGCCGGACTGGTTCAGCAGGAGCATCATCGACGATAAGACGACGATGCTGACCGAACCGTTCGTGCATGAGTACCTGCGCGCCAACATCTGGCATCTGCGCGGCCGGGATGCCGATTTGCTGGTCGACACCGGCATGGGCATCTGTCCGCTGGCGCCCGAGATCGAGACGTTCGACGGCAAGCCGCTGCTGGTCGTCGCCACCCATATCCATCTCGACCATGTCGGTTCGCTGCACGAATTCCCGTGGCGGGCCGGACCAAGGCATAGCGCAGAACAATTCGAGAGCATGGATGAGGCGGCGACCTACGCTTACATGTTCCACGATCTCGACGGCGCCGTTTCGAAACTGCCTGCGCCGGGCTGGAAGGCAGCCGACTACAAGATCCCGTCCGCTCCATTGACGCGGACCCTCGATGAGGGCGATGTGGTCGATCTCGGCGACCGGCAGTTCCGTGTGCTGCATCTGCCCGGCCATTCCCCGGATTCGATCGCGCTGTTCGATGAGGTTGACGGCCTATTCTTCAGCGGCGACGCCATCTACGACGACACGCTGATCGACGACCTGCCGGATTCGGACCGAGCCGCCTATATCAGCACGATGCAGCGCCTGCTCGACCTGCCAATCCGCATCGGTCATGGCGGACACGGACCGAGCTTCGACCGCAAGCGCATGCGCGCGATTGCCACGACCTATCTCGGGCGAACTGCCGGGATGTGACGCCCCCGGCGGGGTAGAAAAGCCACGCCTGACGACATTGTGACCTGCCGTCGTCCGGATATTAAATCTTCGTAAGGTCGGCCGAAAACCCTAAATCGGGCCAATCCGCGCCCTAGATGCAGGCTGTCGATCCGGTCGGCTGCCATGCCAGGCGAGACGGGCAATCGCGACCCTCGACACGCCTGATGGCCAGTTTCCTCGCACGGGAGCGGCCACGGCGACGGATCAACTCTCGCCCGGACAAACGACCATGTCAGATATCCTTCGCAGACATCGCGTCGCGGCCTTGCTGGGCGCTGCGCTGATCATATCCCCCTTCGTCATGTCTTTCGCCCAAAGCGCGGGCAACACCGTTCCGACAACCCAGACACCTGTCGCCGGCATCACCGCGCCCAACGGCTCGTTCGCCCCCATCGTTGCCGCCGACAAGCCGGCGGTGGTGACGGTTACCACCGTCATGAAGGCACAGCCGGAAAGCACTGACGACGGTGTGCCTCTCGGCAACTCGCCATTCGACGACTATTTCCGCCAGTTCTTCGGCGACCAGGGCATGCCCGCTCCGCGCACGCCGCCGCAGGAGCCGGCACAGCGGGCCGAGGCACTCGGCTCCGGCTTCATCGTCGCCTCCGATGGCACCATCGTCACCAACAATCACGTCATCGATGGCGCCTCTTCGATCAAGGTGACGCTCGACGACGGCACAGAATTTCCCGCAACGCTCGTCGGCAGCGACGCCAAGAACGATCTCGCCGTGCTCAAGATCAAGGCCGGCAAGTCCCTGCCGACGGTCAAATGGGGTGACTCCGACAAGTTGATGACCGGCGACCAGGTGCTGGCGATCGGCAATCCGTTCGGCATCGGCACCACGGTCACCGCAGGCATCGTTTCTGCACGCGGCCGCGACCTGCACAGCGGACCGTTTGACGACTTCATCCAGATCGACGCCCCGATCAATCACGGCAATTCCGGCGGTCCGCTGGTCGATGTAAACGGCAATGTCGTCGGCATCAACGCGGCGATCTATTCGCCCAATGGCGGCAGCGTTGGCGTGGGCTTCGCCATTCCGTCGGATCAGGCCCAGAAAGTGGTCGCCAAGCTGATGAAGGACGGTTCCATCCAGTACGGCTATCTCGGCGTCGAGATACAGCCGGTGACGCCGGACGTGGCGAGCGCCATTGGGCTCGATCATCCCGGCGGCGCGCTGGTTTCGCAAGTCAATGACAGCTCGCCGGCGGCAAGCGCCGGTGTCCAGACGGGCGACGTCATCACCAGCTTTGCCGGGCAGGACGTGAAGGATCCCAAGGACCTGTCGCGGGCGGTCGCCGATGTCGCGCCCGGCGCCAGGGAGACGCTGGAGGTCTGGCGCAAGGGCAAGGCGATGCAGATTTCCGTCGCTGTCGGCCGCAACACCGACGATGTGAAGACCGCGTCGGCGGACGACGGGTCCGGCGCGCCAGGCGCCGAGCATGGCTCGCGCGTTCCGGCGATCGGGCTTGGCCTGATGGACATCACCCCCGACATCCGCGAGCAGATGAAACTCGCCGACAATCAACACGGCGCGGTGGTTGCCAGCGTCAATCCCGACAAGGCGGCAGCGGCTTCCGGAATCCAGGCCGGCGACATCATCGTCGCTGTCAATCAGGTGCCGGTGAAGAGCGCCAGGCAAGTGACGCAGGCGATCGCCCAGGCCGGCAAGTCCGGCCGCAAATCTGTCCTTCTGCTGGTCGAGCGCGACGGCGGCCAGATCTATGTCGCGGTGCCTTTCGCCAATGGCTGAAACGCAACATTGACATAAACGCAGGATCGGCAGGGGCTCGTCGGTGACGATCCCTGCCGGCCTCTGCCGATCAAGATTTCGGTTGCCCGCCACGACATCTTCGAGAACATTGCATCAGGCCGATAGTGGCCTGATGCAATGGGGATTGCCGCGATGGTCACCCGGGGTTTCTCTTCAGGACGGCGCCCGCCAACCGATGACGATGCGCGCATACCGCCCGGCCAATATCTCGAACAGGGTTTTCCAGTCCTGTCGGCCGGCCCCACGCCGCGCGTGGGCACGCAGGATTGGTCTTTCACGCTGAAACATGGGCCACGGCCGATCAAGAAATGGAACTGGGCCGAGTTCAACGCGCTGCCGCTGACCAAGATGACGCGCGACATCCATTGCGTGACCGCATGGACCAAGTTCGACACGCCGTGGCAGGGCGTGCTGGTCGACGATATCCTTGCCGACGCGGGTTTGGAGCCGCCGACCGGCTTCACGCTGGCGCACGCGTTCGACGGTTACACGACCAATGTGCCGGTCAAGGATCTCACCGCCGGCAAGGCCATGGTGGCGCTGTTTTACGAAGGCAAGCCGATCACACCGGACCATGGCGGCCCGGCAAGGCTGCTGGTGCCGCATCTCTATTTCTGGAAGTCGGCCAAATGGCTGAACGGACTGCAATTCACGACGCGCGACGAACCTGGTTTCTGGGAATTGCGCGGCTATCACATCTATGGCGATCCATGGCGCGAACAGCGCTACACGGACGATCCATGAGCGATGCGGCAGCAGTACAGTCGCCTTGGCAGATAGCCAGGATCGTCCGCATCGAAAAGCGCACGCCGCGTGTCACCAGCTTCTTTTTCCAGCCGTCTCGGCCCTTTGCCTATCGCGCCGGGCAGCATGTCGACGTCAGGCTGACGGCGCCGGACGGCTATCAGGCGCGCCGCTCCTATTCCATCGCCTCCGCACCCGAAACGAACGGCGTGATCGAACTGGCGATTGAAAAACTCGACGACGGCGAGGTCTCGCCATTTTTCCACGAGGTCGCGGCAATTGGCGACGAAATCGAATTGCGCGGACCGCTCGGCGGGCATTTCGTCTGGCCAGAAGATGAGAATGGCCCGCTTGTGCTGGTCGGCGGCGGTTCGGGCGTCGTTCCCTTGATGTCGATGGTCCGCCACCGCGCCGCGCAGAATTCAAGCGTGCCTGTCGTCCTGGTCTTTTCAGCCCGGGTCTGGGACGAGGTGATCTTTCGTGACGAACTGATCGCTCTCGACGACCGCAAGGACGGCTTCGATCTGGTGCTGACGCTGACGCGCGAGGCCGCACGTCGCCCGGCCGACTATGCGCGGCGGGTGGATGTTGCGATGATGGCGCAAGCAATGGCGCGGCTGCCCGTGCCGCCCGGTCTTGCCTTTGTCTGCGGCTCTAATGCCTTTGTTTCCGCCGCTGCCCAGGCGCTGATCGATGCTGACGTTGCAGCGGAAAACATTCGCACCGAACGATACGGAGTCTGAGCGGACATTCCCAATGCACGTCGGTCTTGTCTCTGACGGTTCGGTCGAGGGCTCGATGCTTCAAGCCTTGAAAATCGACCAGTGAGGTAATACCTTGCTGAAATATGGTATTACCAGGGAATGAAGATGGCCACCACCGTTACAGCAAAGGGACAAGTGACCATTCCCAAACCGGTCCGCGATCTCCTGGGGATCGTCCCGGGCAGCAAGGTTGATTTCCGACGCGCCGCCGATGGCAGCGTGGTGCTGGCTCGTGTTGACAAAAAGCCGCCTGCGAGCCGCTTCGCCAGGTTGCGCGGCCATGCCGGCGAGGGGCTCACGACCGACGCGATCATGGCGCTGACGCGTGGCGAAGTGTGACGTTCGTCGACACCAACGTTCTGCTCGACCTTGTCACGAACGATCCTAATTGGGCGGATTGGTCGGTTGCGCAGCTTGAGGCAGCGAGCCTCGATGGGCCATTGTTGATCAATGACGCGGTCTACGCAGAACTTGCCGTTCGCTACACCAGCATCGAGGATCTTGAGGTATTTCTGGATGCGGCCGGTCTCGAAATGGCTCCGATGCCAAGAGCTGCGCTTTTCCTTGCTGGCAAGGTATTTACGCAATACCGCCGATCAGGAGGATCGAGGACCGGCGTCTTGCCCGACTTCTTCATTGGCGCCCATGCCGCCGTTGCTCGGCTTCCGCTTCTGACCCGTGATGTCGGCCGCTACCGGACTTATTTCCCATCCTTGAGGCTGATCACTTCGGACCCCGATGACTGCCGGAGTGTCTTCGCTCTTCAGCCAGCCGGCGAGAAATCCGCCGACAGCAGCTGGAAAGGCAAGGCGCCATAGGCAGCCACTGTGGCCTCGTCGTTCCATTCGCGAAACTGGCGCGATGGCCGCGCTTCGAGCGTCAACGCATCCCGCGCGCCGTCGAGCGTCACCTTGCCGCGAAAATGCAGCACGCGTTCCCTACCGGATCGGCTGATGGCCATGGCGCGCAGCCGAGCGATATGCTCGTCACCGGCATTGATTTCCATTTCGATGCGGCGTCGGACTGGCGGAACACTGATCCTGACGGTGATATCAAGCATCATGTCGCCGGTCGTTTGCGGACAGGCGATGGCTTGCGAAAACGCCAATGGCGCCGGTGCGGCTTGCGGCTTGCGAGCAGCCGGTCTGCCACGCCAAGGTTTGTCGGGCGGCTCCTGCTGCAGCCGGCCCTTCTTCCGTTTCAGACGCAATTGCTTGGCAAGCCCGCGCGACAGCCAGACAAGGGCGCCGAAATCCGTGCGCGGCTTGGCCTGCAGAACCGACGACCAGCGCGACAGGCCGGTACGGTCGGCCATCTCGAAGATTCTGGCCAATGTCGGCTCCGGCACGGCAGCGCCGATCTCAAACACCAGATAGGACAATGCCACCGCAGCAGGAACAGCCAGGCCGCGTCTGCCGACGATGTCGAGGAACACGTCCCAGTCGACGTCTCCGCCATGGATGGCGACGGCGCAATCGACAAGCCAGTCGCTATGGGTGTGGGCGTCGAGGCCGCCATGGGCGATGGCCAGGGTCATCCGATCGGCCGGCGACGGCACGAAGACCGCGACGCCGCTGAATTCGGCGGGGATCGCCCGTTGCCAGATCGCCAGATCGTCTTCCGCGCTCGTCTGCGACCCGTCATAGCCGAGCTGGTGCAGGTCGATGTCGCCGAAACGGCCCTTGAAGAAGTTCATCGACCGCAGCGACGCCAACCGGGTTCGCAGATACTGCGCGCTGACGCCCGAGGCGATCTGCCAGTCGCGATCGCGCAGGATGTCGAAGACGGCAGCCATGTCGCGCGGGCGCACCAGTATGTCGATGTCGTGCGACACCCGGCCACGCTGCGCCGACGCATTCAAGGCAATGCGGCTGGCGCCTTTTATCAGCATGATGTCGGCGCCGCCGTCGGCCATTGCCTTCAGCGCCGGCTCGGCCTCGCGCATCGCCATGCGCGACTTGGTCCACAGCATCTTCTGCAGGCCAACAAGGCGCGGATAGGCGGAATGGCCGGCAAGCTTCCTGCCGAACCTGTCGGAGATGGCAGCGAGCAACCGGTGTTCTCTAAATGAGACAAGGTCGATGTCGTTCTCGTCCAGCCAGCGCGCGGCGCAGCCGGCGGCTGCGTCTTCATCGGAGAGCAGCGCCGCCTTGAGCAACTGGTCGAGCTGGCCGGTCGGCCAGGACCAACCATAGTCCGGGAAGCGACGCCCGATGCGGCGAACGGGCCTGGCTTTCAACTGGAGCCCGCCTTGTTCTGGGCTCGCCGCTGCATGGCGAGCCTTGCCACCTGGAGATAGCCCCGGTCGCGTTCCGGATCGCGGCCATAGGAAAGGCTGCCCGGCCTGATGCGGCGCAATGCAAGCACGTCGTCGAGCATGGCAAGGACAAAGCCTGCCTCACGAACCCGGGCGATCCAGTCGATCATCTCGCCGCGTCCACCTGGTGGGTCGATGATGGGACCGACGGCCGGCACCACCTCCTGCCGGATCATCATCGTCGTGCGCGACCAGCCCGCCACACTGGCCGCCTCGGGCAAATCGGGCCTGTCACCGCGAAACGTCCGCCAGTGCGTAAAGACGCCCGCTGTCCGGGGATGGCGGTCGAGATAGGCCAGCTGCTTTTCGATCTTGTCGGTCAGCCACAAATCGTCGGCATCGAGCGTTGCGACGAACGGTGTCGAGAGCGCGGCAAAACCCTTGGTCGTGGCGCTTCCAGGCCCCGCATTCTCTTGCCGCAGCACCGTCACCGGCAGGTTCATGGCGTCGATCACGGCAGCCGTATCATCGGTCGAACCGTCATCGACCACGACGATGGCCTCCGCCTTTGCCGTCTGAGCCAGAACGGAGTTCAGGGTCGCGCCTATGGTCGCGGCCGCGTTGAAAGCCGGAATGATGACGCCGTAGCCTGCCATTACAGGAAACGCCACTGTGCGAGATCCTTGAAGTCGAAGATTCCCTCCACTCGGCGCAAGCTGGGGTCGGCCTTGCGACGCTTCATCGACTTGTGAATGGCGCGCATGAACTCGCGAAAGGGCACATCGGCTTCCTTGGTCATGTTGCCGGGATGACGCCTGTAATAGAGAGCCACGGTATCGGGCATGACGTATTTTGCTTGGCTCTCAAAGATACGCAACAGATAGTCGGTGTCCTCGGCCTGTTTGAAGTCCTCGTCGAAGCCGCCGGTGCGCTCGATGAGGTCTCGCGCAAAGATCCCGGCTGACAGGTGGATCCCTCGCACGGTGATGGAGTGGCTGTCGGCGGCCGGTTCCAGCGTCTCGCCATCTATCTTGTCCACCAGCGTCATGCGCGAATAGGTCAGGTCGAGGCCGGGATCCTCTTCGAAGCAGGCGAGATCCGCCGTGAAGCGCCCCATCGGGGAGATGTCGTCCGAATCGAGAAACGACACCAGGCGAGTCTGCGGCAGCAACTGTTTCAGCCCGGCATTGCGCGCCTTGGTGACGCCCATGTTGGATTGCCGGAACAGTCGGATGCAGGGGGTCTCGCGCATCACCGAGCGCACGGCCTCCACTGAGCCGTCGGTCGAGCCGTCATCGATGACGATGATGTCTAGATCGGCGGCGTCGCGCTGCCGCACCAGCGAGCGCAATGCCGAAGCGACATAGCGCTCGCGATTGTAGACAGGCATTATCACGCTCAGTTTCACGAAGCGCCCCGCGCGAGAAAATCTTCGATCATGCCGGCTATCTCCTGTGGCTGCGTACCCAGTGACAGACGGTAGCATGGCAGCAGGCGGGTCAGGTCGCTGAAGAAGCGAAAGCCGCTTTCCCGCTCGCCCGGCATCTGCGCTATGCCGGACGGCGCCAGGGCGATCATGGCATCCCTGCGCGACACCGGCACGATCGAACTTGTCCCGCCACCGCTGATATGTGGCACCACCAGCGCAACGATGTCCAGAGTTTCAGGTATCGGCCGAGGCGCAATATCGCCAATGTGAAAAGCATGCTTGCCTTGCCAGTTGAGCGGACCATGAGCCGGCAGGCGGCGCTCCAGCCCAAGCCGCGCAAACCCCTGGGGATCCTGCTTGAGCGTCGAAAACAGCGGGCGGGCACTCACACCGTTGGCGAGGTCGATCAGCACATAGTCGTCGCCGACGCTGTCCAGGCCGTTGAGGAGGCCGGCAGCGACGGTCCCGGATTTCCCGGCGCCGCCCGCGCCGGCCAGCAGCACGCCCTTGCCATTGGCGCCGAGCGTGCCGGCATGGGCAAGCCGCATGCCGCGCGCCGCATACTCCCAATGCAGGAAAGCCCGCAGCGGCGCTCCCGGCTCCCACGGTGGAAAGGCGTCGGCCGAGGCCATCAATTGCACGCCAACGCGACGTTGCGGATCGTAGAACTGCCAGAAGTCGAGGTCGTGAAAATGGTGGCCACGCAATCCAGCCTCGGCGAGCCGCTTGGCAAAGCCGTGCTCGGTGAAATGCGCGTCGCCCCACTTGGCCGGCTCGGGGATGCCGGGGATGCCTGGATGAGCAATGAAAATGCGGCAACGGGACGGTTCCGCTTGATCATCCCTGCTCTCGACAAAAGCACTGCCGAGCGCATCCGCCAGCACGCCGGGGCCGAGATGCACGGTAAGCTCCAGCCCGGGCAGGCGGATCTTGCGCGCGACCGGATTGTCGGCGGACGCGCGCCCAGCGGCGGCGATGAGATATCGGGCATAATCCGGCAAGGTTTCGAGAGTGACGCGCGACATGGCCAGCTCCAGCGCCCTTCTATCGCGATGCAACCGGCGCTCGTCAGGATGCCTGCTTGACCGCCGGCCAGCCAACCGGTTCCTCGACTTCATGGATAGGATCCACGACGATCAGGTCCGCCAGGTCGTCGTGAACGCTCACGGTGAGCGGCTCGCTCGTGGTGGCAAGCTCGGCAAGCAGTTCGCCGGGCAGCGGCCGCGGCGGCTCATCCAGGCGAACCAGCAGTCCCAGCTCGAGCAATTGTGATACGAAGCCTTCGAGTTCAGCCTGGTCAATCGTCGAGGCGCCAGCGGTCAGCCCGATCAAAGCCTGGGCATCGACGCCGGACGATAGCGCCTGCCAGATCCTGCTGCCCGAATCGGAAAATCCGAAATACTTCCCGTTCGAAAGATCGAGCACGACGGCTTCGCCGTCGAAGGATTCAAAGACAATGTCCTTGCTCGAAATTGCGTAGACATCGGTATGACGCATTGCTTTTGGCCCCCGCAGCTGCGCGAGCAATCGTCGGTCGGCGCGGTCGCTCAGCTTATAAGGCCTGTAAACACTCGATTCTTTCTTGGCAAGCCAGCGTGCACCGGCGGCTCCAAGCGGATCACGCCTCGATTTCGAGGGCCGAAAGCGGTTTTGAGCAACAGGCGAGGATAAAACCGTCGTCGATTTCGTGATCGAGGATGCCGCCATTGTGGCTCATCTCGACGTCGCCCGCGACCTTCCTAACCTTGCAGGTGCCGCACAGGCCGAACTCGCATGCGGCGGGAATCCGCACGCCCGAGGCCCGTGCCGTCTGCAGCACGGTCTGGCCGGCGACGCATTCGGCGTCGACATCCGAAAGCGCGAAACGGATCGGCGTCGCGGCTTCGACGACAATGGCGGCACCGTTTTCAGTCGGCGCGGTGAACGGCGCCGGGATTTCTTCCACGACAGGCGCCGCAAAGCTCTCCTGATGGTATTTCGTCATGTCGAAGCCGGCGGAGTCCAGCATGCCGCGCACGGCGCGCATGAAGGGATCGGGGCCGCAGCAGAAGATTTCGCGCTCACGGAAATCGGGCGCCAGCAGCGGCAGCCGGATCGCATCGATGCGACCCATATGGCCGAACCAGCCCTCGCGGCTCGACCGTTCCTCGATCATGAAGCCGAGCGACAGGCCGGGCATGCGGCTGCCGAGCAGTTCGAGTTCCTTGCGGAAAATGATCTCCTCCGGGCGGCGCGCGCAGTTGACGAAACCGACATCGGTCCATGGCGCACAGTCATTCAGCCAGCGCAGCATCGACATCATCGGCGTCACGCCGGAGCCTGCCGAAATGAACAGATACTTGGCCGCCGGGTGGCTGTGCAGCGAAAAATCGCCGGTCGGCCCGTAGGCCTTGACGTGCGAGCCCGGCGTGAGATGGTCGAACATCCAGCGCGTGCCTGCACTGCCCGCTTGCGCCTTCACCGTCACCGCGATCGAGAACGGCCGCGACGGCGAGGACGACAGCGTATAGGTGCGCATCAGCGGCCCGTCTGATGTCGGCAGTTCAAGCGTCACGAACTGGCCCGGCTTGTAGCGAAACCAGGTCTGGTTGTCGGAGCGGAAGGTGAAGGTCTTGACGTCAGGCGCTTCGTCGCTGACGCCGATCACTTCCAGCACCTGCAGCCTGTCGTTCCACGGCGTCATCTGGTCGAGATGGCGATAGAGGCCAAGATCCGTCATCGCATTCATCCTCTTGTCCCTTTGTTTTATGCTAGGCGACGCTGCGCAACGTCGGCCGGCCGCCCTCGGCAAGGCGCGGCCCGATGAACGACGCGTACCATTCGACGAACTGGATCACGCCACCCTCATGCAGCTCCGAATAGGGGCCGGGCTCATAAGCGGGCGACAGGATGCCGAAGGCGTTTTCCTCGACGATGCGGCGGTCCTGGTCGTTGGTCTCGGTCCAGACATGGGTGAGGTCTTCGATGGTGTAATCGACACCCTCGACCGCATCCTTGTGCACCAGCCACTTGGTCGTCACCGCCGTTTCCGTGGCGCTGATCGGCAGCACCCTGAACGTCACCGCGTGATCGATGAGGATGTGGTTCCATGTCGTCGGATAATGATAGTGCATCAAGGTGCCGATCCCTTCGGTGGAGACAGTGTCGGAGAGGTTCTTCTTCACCGCCAGCTTGCCGGTCATGGTGTAGCTGACGGCGTCGCGCAGCAGCGGCGCGCGGGTGGCGCGATACTGTCCGGCCGGATCGATGCGGAATTTGCTCGGCAGGCCTGATGCCTCGCATTTGGCCCAGTGCGCGACCATCTCGGGGTCGCTGTCGGCGCCGTTGACGCCGGTCACCGTCGGCGCCTCGGGGAAGGTCTTGCACAGCTCAGGGTGGTTGGCGACGCAGTGGTAGCACTCGCGGTTGTTCTCCCAGACCAGCTTCCAATTGCCTTTCTCGATAATCGTGCTCTCGAAGGCGATCTTTGCCTCGCGCAAACGGTGCGGCAAAAGATAGGGTTCGATCATCGCCCGCATCGGCGCGAAGTCAGCCGGCTCCTTGGCCAGGCAGATGAAGATGTAGCCGCCGACGCTCTCGCAGGCGACCGGCTTCAGGCTGAACTGGCTTTTGTCGAAACCGTCGGCCATCTGACGGGCAAACAGCAGGCGGCCGTCGAGTTCATAGGTCCACTGATGATAGGGACAGACGAGCTTTGCCGCCGTACCCTTCTCCGTGTTGCAGACGCGGCTGCCGCGATGTCGGCAGGAATTGTGGAAGGCGTTGATCTTGCCTTGCTGGTCACGGACAAGAACGACCGGATAGTCGCCGATCTGCACGGTGATGTAGCTGCCCGGCTTCGGCAGTTCGCAATCATGGCCGATGAACAGCCAGTCGCGATACCAGATCAGCTCCATGTCGAGCTTGAAATAGTCCGGATCGGTGTAGAAGGGCTGCTCTAGCGAAAAGCCTTGCCGGCGGCCGTTCAAGAGCCTCAGCATGTCGTTGCGAATATCCATGTCCTGTCCTCGCTTTAAGGACTGAACTGGTGGTGACGGAGGAAGGATTGGACGCAGGTCGGCAATGGGCCGGACACGCGCGATCCACCTCTTGACCGCCCACCGCGATCAGTCGAGTCTAGAAATCTCGGGCTGGTTTCCGGGCTCTGGAGTTGTCCTTGCGGACCATCGCGACACCTTCCCAGGCAGTTGCCCAGTGGTCTCCCGTTGCGACTTGAACTCCACCACCGTTGCGGGGGCAGCGCCGGATTCTGACCGGCTTCCCAATTCTCCGCCTCGTCGTCACGAAGCGGCACCTGAGATGGCATGATCTAACCACGATCGCGGGCGCGTCATCGGCATGAAAACGACATCGTATCCATGCGGCGCGACACGCATGCGAAACGTTCCGGTTGGCGATTGCGAAGCTGAAACCCTATCTCCGCGGCAGTCATTCCCTTCTGCAACTTCCCCGAAGCCGCCCCCTGATCGGGGTCAGAAAAGGTTAACAGTTTCGAAAAGTGACTATTAGCTCGCTCTAAAATCGAACCGAACGGTTCGTTTCTGTTGACAGTGCGTGCAGGACGGTGTGAACGCCGGCTCGAAAACCGCCTAAGCGGTGAATATTCGTGATGTAATAACTGTCTGATAAATAAAGAAAAAATTATCCCGTGGGGAGCCTGGGGCGCAATTTCAAGCGCCGGATTCATGGTCCACATGGAACAACTTCGTGATTGGAAAAGGCAGACCGGCCCTACCACATCGGGGCTGTCCGAACGACGCGATTTCCTCCCAAGACACGCCGCTAGACGGACGGGAAAAATACTGGAGTACATAAAATGAAAAAGATCATTCTCACTGCCGCCGCCCTTCTGGCCATTTCCGGCAGCGCCTTCGCTAATGGTAGCGACCACTATGGTTCGAACGCCCCGGCAGCCACTGCTGTCGACAGCTCGTACACCGCTTCGATCAAGAAGTCGGAACCGGCTGCTCAGACGCCTGCTCAGGGTAGCGACCGTAACCTCTTCGGCAACCACTAACAGCCGAATCACCAGTTGACGGCGGGTTCGCCCGCCGCCCTGGCGAAATCCAAAAATTCAGGAGACTTAAGATGAAGAAGATTATTCTTGCTACCGCCGCCGTTCTGGCCATCTCGGGTAGCGCTTTCGCCGGCAGCGACAACTTTGGTTCCAATGGCGCCAACCAGCCTGCCGTCACCTCGGTTGACAGCTCGTATACGGCTTCGGTCCAGCAGAAGTCGGCTCCGGCTGAGAAGCAGCCCGTCGTTCAGGGCAGCGACCGCAACCTCTTCGGCAACAACTAACAGCGGATTCGCAGTTGACGGTGGGTCTGCCCGCCGTCCTGGCGAAATCCAGAAAATTCAGGAGACTAAAATGAACAAGATCCTTATTGCTGCCGCCGCCGTTCTGGCCATCTCGGGCAGCGCTTTCGCCGGCAGTGACAACTTTGGCTCCAATGGCGCCAACCAGCCCGCAGCCGCGGTGGACCAGTCGTACACGGCCTCCACCAAGACGTCGGAACCGGTTGCCCAGACGCCCGCTCAGGGCAGCGACCGCAACCTCTTCGGCCACTAACAGCCAACTCCACGCGGACGGCGGGTCTGTCCCGCCGCCCTGGAGAGGCTTGAAAAATTCAGGAGACTAAAATGAACAAGATCCTCATTGCTGCCGCCACCGTTCTGGCCATCACCGGCAGTGCCTTCGCCGGCAGCGACAACTTTGGCTCCAACAACGCCAACCAGCCTGCCGTCACTTCGGTTGACACCGCGCACACGAGCTCGATCCGCAACAGCGGTGGCCTCGTCGAGAAGCTGCTCAATTCGTCGGGTGACGTACAGAAGTCCGCCCCTCAGGGCAGTGACCGGAATCTCTTCGGCCACTAACACCCGAAGCCGATCTTCAGAAAAAGAGCGGCGGGCCAAGCCCGCCGCTCTTTTTTACGTCCAAGACGTGGTCCTGCCTCAGGCCGCCTTTGCTTCCGGCTTTTGCAGCGCGAAGGAATGTCCGTCCGCATCGAAGATATGCAAGTCCTCGCCATTGGCGCTGAGCCGCAATGTCGAGCCGCGCTTGACCTCGACATTGCCGGGCAGCTTGGTCACCAGCGGCAGATCGGCGCGGCCGATGTCGATATAGACCAGCTGGACCTCGCCGAGCTGCTCGACATAGTCGACCGTTCCCTCGAACAGATAGTCAGCACCGCTGGCGATGATCAGGTCTTCCGGCCGTACGCCGAAACTCACCGCGGTACCCTTTGCCGAAGCCGGCGTCGTGATCGGCACGGTTGCCTTGCGCCCGCCGACATGGCTGACGACGGTCGGATTTCCGGTCTTGTCGATGGTCGCTGGCAGGATGTTCATGGCCGGCGAGCCGATGAACTGGGCGACGAACAGATTGCCGGGCTTCTTGTAGAGATCCATCGGCGTGCCGACCTGCTCGATATGGCCGTCCTTGAGCACCACGATGCGATCGGCCAGCGTCATCGCCTCGACCTGGTCGTGGGTGACGTAGATCATGGTGGTGTTGGGCATCGATTCCTTGAGCTTGGCGATCTCGATGCGGGTGGCGACGCGAAGTGCGGCGTCAAGGTTCGACAGCGGCTCGTCGAACAGGAACACTTTCGGATTGCGCACGATGGCGCGGCCGATGGCGACGCGCTGGCGCTGGCCGCCTGACATCGCCTTGGGCAGGCGGTCGAGATATTTGGTCAGCTGCAGGATCTCGGCGGCCTGGCGCACACGGCGGTCGATCTCAGCCTTGTTCTCCTTGCCGATCTTCATCGAGAACGCCATGTTGTCGTAGACGGTCATGTGCGGGTAGAGCGCGTAGGACTGGAACACCATGGCGATGCCCCGCTTCGACGGCGGCACGTCGTTGACGACCTCGCCGGCTATTCTGAGCTCGCCGGAGGTGATTTCCTCGAGCCCGGCGATCGACCGCAGCAATGTCGACTTGCCGCAACCCGACGGACCGACAAAGACGATGAACTCGCCCGACTTTATGTCGAGGTCGATGCCGTGGAGAATGTTCAGAGTGCCGTAGGACTTCTTCACTTGTCTTAGCGTGACATCGGCCATTGGGTTTCCTCCCAGTAATTTGAAACTCAAGTGATTAGAAATTCAGTCGATACGCCCGAACCAGGCGCCGTAGCCGCCGAGCTTTATGGCGCCGCTGCTCGTCTGCCCCGAAAATCCGTGTCCCGGCAAAGGTTGCAGCGATCGGTTGCCAAGGTCAACCACGGCCGGCCTGGCGCCCAGATTGAAGACGCAGACAATCTGCTCGTTGCCGGCGCGGCGCGTGAAGGCGACGGTGTCGCCCTCACTTTCGATGAAGGTGATATCGCCCTTGGCCAGCGCCGGATGGGCGCGCCGGAAGCTGAGAAAGCGCCGGTAATGCTCGAGCAGCGAAGTCTCGTCGCCCTGCTGGACATTGACCGCTTGCGCCAGATGCTTGGCCGGCACCGGCAGCCAGGGTTTTGCCTGGGAGAAGCCGCCATTGCTGGCACTGCCGTCCCACACCATTGGCGTGCGGCAGCCGTCGCGGCCCTTGAATTCCGGCCAGAAACGGATGCCGTAGGGGTCCTGCAGATCCTCGAACCGAAGGTCGGCCTCGCCGAGCCCAAGCTCCTCGCCCTGATAGATGCAGACCGAACCGCGCAAGGACATCAGCAGTGCCGAGATGACCTTGAGGTAGGCGGTCGGGTCGGCCTCATTGGTGGCCCAGCGCGAGGCGGGGCGCATCACGTCGTGGTTGGAAAAGGCCCAGCACGACCAGCCGTCGCTGGCGACCTTGCCGAAGGATTCCAGCACCGAGCGGACCTTGGTCGCGCTGATCTTCTCCGGCGCCAGGAAATCGAAGGAATAGCACATGTGCACGCGCTTGCCGCCGGCGGTGTAGGCCGCCACCACTTCCAGCCCGCGCTGCGAATCGCCGACTTCGCCAACCGCTGCGGTTGCCGGATACTCGTCGAGCAGGGCGCGGAACCGTTCGAGGAAGCCGAGGTTCTCGGGCCGGCTCTTGTCGTAGAGATGGTCCTGGTAGTTGTAGGGGTTGACCGCCGGTGCGGTCTGGTCGTTGCGCTCTTCCGGCGGCAGCGGCGGGTTGTTTTCCAGGCCCTGGCTGTGGAAGTAGAAATTGATGGTGTCGAGCCGGAAACCGTCGACGCCGCGCTCCAGCCAGAAGCGGGTGACGTCGAGCAACGCATCCTGGACTTGGCGGTTGTGGAAGTTGAGATCGGGTTGCTCGGCCAGGAAATTATGCAGGTAATATTGCTGGCGGCTGGTGTCCCATTGCCAGGCCGAGCCGCCGAAGATCGACAGCCAGTTGTTGGGCGGCGTGCCGTCCGGCCTGGCGTCCGCCCAGACGTACCAGTCGGCCTTCGGGTTGGTGCGGCTCGACCGGCTTTCCTTGAACCATGGGTGGTTGTCGGCGGTGTGCGACAGCACCTCGTCGATCATCACCTTGAGGCCCAGCCTGTGTGCCTCGGCGGTCAGCGCGTCGAAATCGGCCAGCGTGCCGAACATCGGATCGACGTCGCAGTAATCCGACACGTCATAGCCGAAGTCCTTCATCGGCGACTTGAAGAACGGCGAAATCCAGATGGCGTCCGCACCGAGTGCCGCGATGTAGGGCAGCCGCCCGATGATGCCCTTGAGGTCACCGATGCCGTCGCCGTTCGAGTCCTGGTAGCTGCGCGGATAGATCTGGTAGATCACCGCGCCTCGCCACCAGTCGCGATCGATGGCGAGATCAGGCTTCGAGCTGGCCTTCAAAGCGGATTGCATCGTCTCAGCCTCCTTTCACCGAGCCGGCAAGCAGCCCGCGGACAAAATAGCGCTGCAGCGAGAAGAAGACGATCAGCGGCACGATGATGGTCACGAAAGCCGATGTCGTCAGGATCTCCCAGTCGCCGCCGCGTGAGCCCAAAAGCGCATTGAGCTTGGCGGTCAGCACGATCTGGTCTGCCTCTGTACCCAGGAAAACCATCGCCACCAGCAGATCGTTCCATACCCACAGGAACTGGAAGATGGCAAACGAAGCCAGCACCGGGAATGACAGCGGCAAGACGATCTTGACGAAGATCTCGAAATCGCTGGCGCCGTCGATGCGCGCCGATTCCATGATCTCGCGCGGCAGGCCGGCAATATAGCTGCGCAGCAGATAGATGGCGAAGGGCAGGCCGAAGCCGGTATGCGCCAGCCAGATGCCGAGATAGGTCTTCGACGGCATGCCGAAGAACGAGCCGACGCCATTGTAGAGTTTCAACAGCGGGATCAGCGACATCTGCAGCGGCACCACCAGCAGGCCGATGATGACCGCGATCAGCAGCGCCCGGCCGGGGAACCGCATCCAGGCCAGTGCATAGGCGGCAAAGGCCGCGATCAGGATCGGGATGACGGTCGCCGGGATGGTGACGGTCAGCGAGTTCATGAACGACCGTCCGATGCCCTCCGAAAACAACACCGTCTTGTAATTGTCGGTGGTGAATTTCGGCGGCGCCGACGAGGCATAGTAGATGCGCTGGCCACGATCGCCTTCGAACGCCTTGGGCGAGGCCATGACGAAGCTGCCGTCGGCGTTGAGCAGCAATGTCACGCCGTCGCCGAGATCGGCTGTCGTGCCGGCGGGATACTGCGTCGGTGCCGCCGATTTGACGCCGAAGGCGCTGATGTTGCGGGCAGCACCGTCACCGAAGATGTTGCCCTGAAGGACGAACTTGCCGTCCTTTTCGACTTGCGTCGAGGCGGCCGGCAGACGGCCGGCTTCGGTCTGGGTGGAGCTGGAGAACGAATTCCACCAGCCCGAGGCGATGATCTGGTTCTTGTCGCGCAGCGACGAGACCAGGATGCCGAGCGTCGGGATGGTCCAGATGGCGACGAAGACGAGCACGGCGATGTGGACGCCAAAGCGGCTGGCGAAGGAATTTCCGGTCGCAACGGCCATCTCAATGTCCTCCCGTCTCTTTGTTCGCCTGGCGGATGTTCCAGACCATGATCGGAATGACCGCGATCATGATGATGATGGCGATGGTGGCGCCACGGCCGAAATCGCCGCCGCCGCGGAACATCCAGTCGAACATCAGATTGGCCAGCACCTGGCTGTTCCACTGGCCGTTGGTCATGGTCAGCACGATGTCGAACACTTTCAGCACGAGAATGGTGATCGTGGTCCAGACGACGGCGATGGTGCCCCAGATCTGCGGCACCATAATCTTCCAGAAGATCTGGAATGGATTGGCGCCGTCGATGACGGCGGCTTCCAGCGTCTCTTCCGGGATGCCGCGCAAGGCGGAGGACAGGATGACCATGGCAAAGCCGGTCTGGATCCAGATCAGGATCACCATCAGGAAGAAATTGTTCCAGAACGGCAGCGATATCCAGACCTGCGGCTGGCCGCCGAAATGCTGGATGATGGCGTTGAGGATGCCGATCTGCGTCTGGCCCTCGCCACGATACTCATAGATGAATTTCCAGATCACGCTGGCGCCGACGAAGGAGATCGCCAGCGGCAGGAAGATCAGGCTCTTGGCGATGGTGCCCCACCAGATCTTGTCGGTGAGCACGGCGATGATCAGCCCGAGGAAGGTGCAGGCGGCGGGAACGACCGCCAGCCAGATGATGTTGTTGAGGATCGAGTTGCGGAACTCGCGGTCGCCGAAGGCCCATTCGTAATTGGCCAAGCCGACGAAGTTGATGCCGCCGCGATCGAGGAACGACAGCCGCAGCGTCTCGACCACCGGATAGATCAGGTAGATGGTCAGGATGATCATCGCCGGGCCAACAAACAGCCAGGGACGGACCAGCCCTTGCCGGCGCAGATTGTCGATGGCCGCGGCACCGGCGACGCCGCGCGACGGGAATATCAGGTCGACCAGCTTGTTGGCGCCCCAGAAATAGGCGACGCAACCGCCGACGCCGACGATGATGACGAAAATGGCCGAGAAAATCTGAGCCGCCATGGGTCCCTCCCCCTGCGCATCATTAGCCAAAGCCGAACGGTCCGGGCGGTGGATGCGCCGATTCAGTTGTTCAGAGTGCGATCGCCAGGCAAGACGGGTGTTCCCTTTTGCTGATCGCGCTTCATGCCGGATGTCTGTGTGCTCATGATAGTCGCTGCGGCATGGGCCGCCGGTCAGATCCGGGCCTCCAGGGCCCGGATCCACTTGGGATGGGATAGTCCAAACGTCCAGCCGAACGATCGGCTGCTTACCTGTCGACCGTCTACTTGATGGCGTCCCAGCTCTTCTGGATGTCGGTGGCGACATCCTGCGCGGACTTGCCGCCGACCAGGTCGATCATGCCGGTCCAGAAGGCGCCGGCGCCGATCTTGCCCGGCATCAGGTCGGAACCGTCGAAGCGGAAGGTCGAGGCGTTGGCGAGGATTTCGCCCTGCTTCTTCAGCGCGTCGCTGGCGTAGGCATCCTTGTTGACCGACTTGAGCGGCGTCACGAAACCACCCTCGGCCATCCAGATCTCATGGGCGAGAGGCATCTTCAGGAATTCGATGAACGCGCGGGCGCTCTTGCTGTCTTTCGTGATCATCGCCAGCGTACCGGCGCCGAGCACGGGTGTGCCCAGTTCAGGCTTGGAGGCATAGGGCGGGAAGTAGAAGAAGTCCGCGTCCTGGCCGACCTTGGTGCCTTCCGGGAAGAAGGTCGGGATGAACGACGCCTGATGGTGCAGGTAGCATTTCGGCGGCACCGAGAAGAGGCCCTTCGGGCTGTCGCGGAAATCGGTCGCCGCAACCGCCTTGGCGCCGCCGTCGACCATCTTGTCGTCGGTCGCGATCTTGCCGAAGATGTCGATGGCGTTGACCACCGCCGGATCGTTGAACGGGATCTCGTTCTTCACCCATTTGTCATAGGTTTCCGGAGACTGGGTGCGCAGCATCAGGTCTTCGACCCAGTCGGTCGCCGGCCAGCCGGTGGCGCCGCCCGAACCGAGGCCGATGCACCACGGCTTGCCGCCATCGGCAATGATCTTCTTTTCGAGATCGGCGAGTTCTTCCTGCGTCTTCGGCACCTTGTAGCCGGCTTCCTCGAAATTGTCCGGCGAGTACCAGACCAGCGACTTCACGTCGGCCTTGTAGGGGAAGGCGAAGAAGCCCGGCTTGCCGTCCTTGTCCTTGAAGGTGCCGAGATCGACCCATGACTGGCCGGCGCCGTAATTGTCCTTGACCCATTTGGCGGTGTCGTCACCGAGTGGCGTCAAAAGGCCCTTCGATGCCAGGTCCTGGATCAGACCCGGCTGCGGCAGCACGGCGATGTTGGGCGGGCTGCCGGCCTGTGTGTCGATGACGATCTGCTGTTCGTAATTCTCCGAGGAGGAGTATTTGATCTCGACGCCGGTGGCTTCCGAGAAATAGTCGAGAACGCCGCGCACCAGGCCTTCGTCCTCACCGCGCCACGGTCCGAAGATCGACAGCGTCTCACCCTTGAGGTCGACTTTCTTGAGCTCTTCGTAGTTCGCCCAGTTGAAGCGCTTGTCCTCACCCGGCTTGAACTTCAATTCGGCATGCGCGGGCGCGTTCAGGGTGAGCGTGGCAAACGCGGCACCCAGCAAAAGCATTTTCTTCATCGGTATTCCTCCCAGTGGGTCACACACCGGACGGAACCTCCATTCCGCCCGCCGACGCCGCAGGACTGTGACTCAGTCAGAAAGGAACCGCAACCTTTCGAAGAGTCTTCCAAAGCGCTTTGGCTTTTTTGATCACGCCATTGAATCGCTTGGAAGTCAAGAGGGTGGCGAACTAATCGATTTAACTTCGCGCATTTGCGGCAGAAAAAGTGCGCTGCAACATGCTTTTATGGCAGTGCAGCAGCAATTTTTGTTTCAAACCGGCCCAAACCGCGTCTATGCTTCATCCTCCTATGGACCGGCCCTTGCGGCACTTGGGTCGATTCAATTTAAAAGCGCTTTGAGGGAATGGAGACCTTTCGTGAACCTCAAGCAGCTCGCCCATATGCTGGCACTTTCGCAGACCACGGTAAGCCGCGCTCTGAACGGCTATCCCGAGGTCAACGAGGAAACGCGAAGGCGGGTGATGGATGCCGCCAAGCGCCATGGCTACCGCCCCAATCCGAGCGCGCGCCGGCTGGCGACCGGCAAGACCGGCATGATCGGCTATGTCCTGCCGACCGGCGCCGCCGTCGACATCGATCCGCATTTCGTCGAGTTCCTGTCCGGCCTCGGCGACTACGCCCGCTCGCACGAACTCGACCTGGTGCTGTCGCCGGCCGACGCCGACGATCAGGAGACGACCTACCGGCGCATCGTCGCCAACCGGCAGGTCGACGCCGTCTACATCTCCTCGCCAAGGCCCGCCGACCGGCGTGTGGCGCTGGTCAACACGCTCGGCATTCCCTTCATCGTCCATGGCCGCAGCGAAGGTTTCGATTTCGACTATGCCTTCACCGACATCGACAATGAGGGCGCCTTCCACGAGGCGGCCAGGCTGCTGATCCAGCTCGGTCACCGGCGGCTGGCGCTGATCAACGGCGACGATCGCGAGACCTTCGCCATCCATCGCGAGCGCGGCGTGCGCCGGGCGCTCGCCGCGAGCGGGCTGACATTGGGCGAGCGCCATGTCTGCTCGGTGGCGATGACCGAGGAGAACGGCTATCGCGCCACAAGGCGTTTGCTGGAAGAGGGCGACGCGCCGACGGCGATCGCCTGCTCCAGCCTGATCATGGCGCTGGGTGTCGTGCGTGCGGTGCGCGACCTCGGCCTGAGCATTCCGGGTGACGTCTCGCTGATCGCCCATGACGATGTCTTCCCCTGGCTGAGGCCGGAGAATTTTTCGGTGCCGCTGTCGACGACGCGTTCATCCATCCGTCTCGCCGGCGCCCGCATCGCCGAGCGGCTGGCGGCACGCATCTCGGGGTTGGAGGAGGGCGCCCGCGGCGAGGTCTGGCCGGTCGACCTGGTGGTCAGGGGATCGGTCGCCGGGGCGCCGGTTTAGAGGCCAAAACTCAATCATTGGCAGCGACGGAGTTCGACTCGAGGCGGCGTCCGCTTTCCATGACGCGAATGGCCGCTTCGCGCCGCATGCCGGCCATTCAGCGCCCGTTCGCTTCTTCCCAAAAGCTGCCGTTGTTCATCTCGCTCGTAACCACGTGCGTATGGATATCTTCCTGACGGGCGTACGCGACGAGTTTGGCGCCGAGGAATTGCACTTCACCAATATCCACAGCGGCGAGGGGCCGTGGAAGTCGGTCAGCCCCCGCAGGCGCGCGGAGATAATCGCGGCCTGCCGGGAGCATCAGATCGATGAAGTGTGGTCCCGGTCATTTTGGCAATGTCCGGCATCGAAATCGGGAAGTCGATTTCGATGCTGTCGCCAGCGAACTGCCGTGGCGGCTTGGAGGACGCTGCTCGATCGATACCCTTCCTTGGCCAACCGGGATCCCGGACGAGAGCGTCCGCGCCGGTGGTGTGGCGCGGACGCTCGGAAGAAATGCGCGATTGATGCGGGAGTATCCATTCCACTCACCCGGGGCCTCGTCAGGCAAAGGTGGCCGAAAGACGCGGCCACCGGATTGGCCTATGCATATGCGGCTTCGATCTCCCTCACTCCAGTCTTTATCGGCGCTGTGAGATCCAGCACCATGCGGCCGTCTATCTTGCCCGCCTTGAGCCGCGCGAAGATCTCGTTGATATCGCCCAACGGCGCTTTGGTGATTTCGGCCCGTACCTTGCCCTCGGCGGCGAAGGCAATGGCTTCGTCGAGATCGCGTCGCGTACCGACGATGGATCCGCGCAGGGTGATACGCTTCAGCACGACGTCAAAGATCGGGGTCGGGAATTCCCCTGCCGGGAGACCGACAAGAGCGACTGTGCCCTTGCGGCGCACCATGTTTATCGCCTGAGAGAAGGCTGGTGGCGAGACGGCCGTCACCAGAATGCCGTGGGCGCCGCCGCCGGTCGCCTTGAGGACATCGGCCACTGCGTCCGGGGAGCGGGCGTCAATGACCACATCCGCTCCGGTCGCACTCGCCAGGGCGAGTTTGTCCGGTGCGATGTCGAGTGCCACGACCTTGAGCCCCATCGCCTTGGCATACTGGATCGCCACATGGCCGAGGCCGCCTATGCCGGAAATCGCCACCCATTCGCCCGGACGGGCTTCGGTCTCCTTCAGCCCCTTGTAGGTCGTGACGCCAGCGCACAGGATCGGGGCAATCTGGGCGAAATCGACACCAACTGGAAGTCGCGCGGTGAAGGCTGCCGACGCGATAACATATTCCGCGAAGCCGCCATCGCAGCTATAGCCGGTATCGTGTTGATGCTCGCACAGCGTCTCCCAACCGGTTTCGCAATATTCGCAGCTCAGGCAGGCATCGTGCAGCCAGGCCACGCCGACCGGATCGCCCTCCTTGAAATCGATCACGCCTGGCCCGAGTGCGGCCACGATGCCCGCCACCTCATGGCCGGGGATGAAGGGCGGCACAGGCTTCACCGGCCAGTCGCCGGAGGCTGCATGCAGGTCCGTATGGCAAACACCACAGGCGATAACCTTGACGAGCAGTTCACCTGGCCCCGGCACTGGCACCGGCACATCCTCGATCGTAAGCGGCTTGCCGAATGCCCGTACGACGGCGGCCTTCATCGTCTTCACCATGATGCAACTCCTTTGTCGATGAGGGCAGACTAAGCGCTGCGGCAGGAGGTGCCTTGACCGAAATCAATGTGCCTATTTGGGCAGGGCATAAAGCTGGGGTCTCCGTGGCCCTGGGATCTTCCCGGGTTTCAAGACAAGGAAGTTGTCATGTCCCAGCACGCCCTCGAACTCGTCCGCTCCAAGGGAAATATTCCAGCCCGCTATGGCAACTTCATCGGGGGGAAATGGGTCGCGCCGTTGGACGGGCAGTATTTCACCGACTACAGCCCGATCAACGGCCAACGCCTCGTCGAGGTGGCGAAGTCGACGCCTGCGGACGTGGAAGCCGCGCTTGATGCGGCCTACAAGGCCAAGGACGGCTGGGCACGCATGGCACCCGCCGAGCGGTCGCGGCTGCTCAACAAGGTCGCCGACCGTATGGAGGAGAATCTCGAACTGCTGGCGCTGGCCGAAACGCTGGACAACGGCAAGCCGATCCGCGAGACGCGGGCTGCCGATGTGCCGCTTGCCATCGATCATTTCCGGTATTTCGCGGGTTGTGTCCGCGCCGACGAAGGCTCCATTTCCACAATTGATGACGACACGGTCGCCTATCACTTCAAGGAGCCGCTGGGTGTCGTCGGTCAGATAATTCCCTGGAACTTCCCGCTGCTGATGGCGGCCTGGAAGATTGCGCCGGCGCTTGCCGCCGGCAATTGCACAGTGATCAAGCCTGCCTCCAACACGCCGCTCACGCTCTTGATCTTCGCTAATCTGACGGCAGACATCCTGCCGCCCGGCGTGCTCAACGTCGTCACGGGCCCGGGCGGGTCGGTCGGACGGGCGATCGCCGCCAATCCGCGCATATCCAAGGTGTCGTTCACCGGCGAGACGACAACGGGAAGGCAGATCATGGGATATGCGGCCGAGCACCTGATTCCGCAGACCATGGAGTTGGGTGGCAAATCGCCGAACATCTTCATGGCCGACGTCATGGATGCCGATGACGAATTCTTCGACAAGGCGCTTGAAGGCTTCGCCCTTTTCGCCTTCAACAAGGGGGAAGTCTGCACCTGCCCTTCGCGAGCGCTTGTCCAGGAGTCGATCTTTGACAAGTTCATGGAGCGCGCGGTGGCTCGGGTCGCTAAGATCAAGGTCGGCGATCCGCTCGATCCCTTGACGCAGATGGGCGCGCAGGCTTCCGAAGATCAGTTGACCAAGATCCTTGACTATATCGAGATCGGCAAGCAGGAAGGTGCCAAATGCCTGACTGGCGGCGAGCGCGCCAATCTCGGTGGAGACCTGGAAAAGGGCTACTTCCTGAAGCCGACCGTGTTCAGCGGAGACAACAGCATGCGGATATTTCAAGAGGAGATTTTCGGCCCGGTGCTGTCGGTCACAACGTTCAAGACCGTAGAAGATGCGATCCGCATCGGCAATGATACCGTCTATGGTCTGGGCGCCGGGGTCTGGTCGCGCAACGGCAACGACGCCTACCGGGTCGGGCGCGGCATCCAGGCCGGGCGGGTGTGGACCAATTGCTATCACGCTTATCCTGCTCATGCCGCCTTCGGCGGCTACAAAGCTTCCGGGTTCGGGCGGGAGAACCACAAGATGATGCTCGACCACTATCAGCAGACAAAGAATCTGCTGGTCAGCTACTCGACCAAAGCACTCGGGTTTTTCTGAACCCTGGCCTTGGGAGATGGCGCTGGGATGCGCCATCTCCCAAGGGAAATGACGGTATTCTTTGCTTGCTGCGAAAACCGATCAATGCCGGTCTGTGAAGAAGGAATCGACAGGTCCTATTTTCAACCCTGACAGCGACCTCATAACCGTCGCTGCCATCGACGCACACCTTGTCTCAAAAGCTGCACCAAGGTGTCCGTTTTTGGAACTTGAGCTTACGTCGGTGTGACGCCTTCCGTGAGCGCGTTAATGCAGCGGCTGCTTGCTGGTGGATTCCCGCGGATAGCGGATAGTCCGCTTCCGGCCCCATTCCGGTCATTCGAGAATTGGGGGCGAATGACCGCTCCTGGCGTAATACGGTTGTTCCTCGCGTCAGCCTCGGGCTTCGGCTGCCCGCCCATCTAGGCCATTGGCGGCAAGTCAATCGATTGAGTTTTGACCCGATCCATCTCGACCAAAACTCATTCCTTCGCCGCTCCCGCCGCCTTGATGTCCAGCAGCCCATAGCCGAAGTCATTATCTCGCCCCTTGGGGCCGAGGTCTTTCGCCGTTGCCGCGAGCGCCTTCTCGATATCGTCGGCCGAGCGATCGGGCGCGGCATGGAGGAGATTGGCGATGGCGCCGCTCACGATCGCCGCCGCAAACGAGGTGCCGGTGACCACGTCCGAGCCGGCGCCGCTCGGCGCCACCATCTCGACGCCGGGCGCGGAGATGAAGACATAGGCGCCGCGATTGGCCTGCGGCATCAGCCCGTCCTTGGCATCGGTGGCAGTCACCGCGATGACGCCGTCGAAGGCGGCCGGATAACCATAGGGCGCTTTCGGCCCGTTGTTGCCGGCGGCGGCGACCAGCACCATGCCCAGCGCCCTTGCATTGCGGCAGGCGACGCTGAGCAGGTCGTTCTTCGGCCCGACAAAGCTCATATTGATGATGCGCACGTCCTGCTCGGCTGCCCAGTCGAGTGCCGCCAGGATGACGTCCATGGTCGATTTGCCGCCCTCGAAGGCACGCGCGTGGTAGATCCTGGCGCCCGGAGCCATGCCTTCCAGCGCGCCGACGCCGGCGATCAGGCCGTCGATCGACGTGCCGTGATCGCGCTTTTCGATCGGCACGTCGGGCATGGCGTCGAACTGCCCGGCAATGACGCCTGCCAGCGCCGGGTTGGTGTCGTCGATGCCGGTGTCGATCACCGCGATGCGGACGTTTTCGCCACTGGCTTGTTTGGAATCGAGCGCGATGCGGTCGAAGGCATAGTTGACGATGCCGGCGGCCTGCTGCAGCGAATAGACATGGTTGGGCTCGCGCCGCTGGGTGCGGCCGTCGGCGGCCAGTTGCGCCAGAACGACACCGACGGGCCGGCCGTCGGGAATGCCGAAGCGCACCAGCGTGGTGCCAAGCAGCCGCGACTGGCGTTGCGAGCGCACCTGCAGGCCGAAGGAAGCGGCGATCTGCTGGACAGTGCCGGCATCACCGTCGACGGTCACCAGCACCTCGTCGGGCACGAAATCGCCGACCACCGCGCGCGGCGACTGAACGGCGATGAGATCGGTCGGCGAGACGATCGGGCCACCAGGCGGGGGGCCGGCTTGAGTATCGGCCGGCGGTGTCGCGGGCGCCGGCCGTGGCGTCGGCACCGGTGCCGGCGGCGCCGCCGGGTTGGGAAACAGGTCGACGATCAGCGCCGGCAGGAAGACAGCGCCGGATTGACCGGCGTCCGATCCGCTCTTTGTGTCATTGCCGTCCTTGGCGCAATCGGCTCCCGCCGCGCTGGTCCCGTTGCGGCAGTCGGTTTTCGTCTGGTCGGGATCGGCGCTGGTCTGCGCCGACGCGGGCACGGCGGCGATTGTCATCGCCGCCGCTAGCATTGCCGCAAATCGAAGGGCCGCCTCAGCCGCCATCAACCGGTTTCCTTCCCGCGATCACAGTTTCCGTAAAAGGCTGGGCGGCAATAAGGCCGATTTGCTTCGCATAGTCGGCTGCGTTGGCGGCGGGGACGCCAAGCCGGAACACGCCGTCGGCGGTCGGTCCACCGATGATCTTCAGCCCGTTGCCGCCGAGGAAGGCGGAAATGTCCGACATCCTTGCATCCGGCTTGAACTTGACCAGGGCGAACGGCATTTTCGCCAGATCGTCTTGCGCGCCGGCAATTTCGAAATCATTGCCCTTGCCGCCGGGCTCGACAAACGACTGCACCATGACCAGGGCCAGCAAAACCGCGGCCGCGGCCCAGGCGACACCGACCGGCACCGCCATGAAGTGGCCCCAGGCCTGCGCCAGCCAGGATGAACCCGCCGGCTTGCGCGCAGGTCCAGCCTCGGCGTCCAACGCCTTGGCGAAGCGACTGAGCGCATCGGCCGGCGGCCGGATCGCTTCGTTGGCGGCCGTCGTGCCGGAGAATTCGGCTTCCACTTCGCCAAGGGCGGCAAGTGCGGCCGGATCGCTGGCCAGCCATTCCTCGACGGCTTCCAGATCCGAACCTTCCAGCGAGCCGTTCAGATAGAACGGCAGCAGCGTTTCCAGTTCGTCGCGGCGCGACATCTTTTCAGCGGCGCTCATGGCCACCCCCTGTCGTAACCGGCGGCCTTGAGGGCCTCGCCGAGTTTCTTGCGGGCGTAGAACATCCGGGTCTTGACGGTGGCGACCGGAATGTCGAGCACCTCGCCGATCTCGCTCACCGACTGTCCGTGATAATAGGCAAGGTCGATCACCACGCGATGCTCTTGGGGCAAGGCATCGACGAAGCGCCGCAAGGCGGCAGCCTTGTCTTCCTTCATGGTGACGACTTCCGGCGTGTCGGCGCTATCGGGCACCGCGGCGGCGGCCTCGTCGTCGATCCAGTCTTCTTTCTTCTTGCGTAGCAAGGACAGCGCCTTGAAACGGGCGATGCCGAGCAGCCATGTCGAGACTTCGGAGCGTCCTTCGAAGCCAGGCGCCTGGCGCCACAGTTCGAGAAACACTTCATTGGCGATATCGTCAGCCATCATTTCCGATCCCGTCTGGCGCGCCACGAAGCGGTAGACCCGCGCGTGGTGACGCATGAACAGCAGCCGCACGGCGGCACGGTCGCCCTTCGCGACCCGGTCGACAAGCGCGCGATCGGTCTCCGTCGCTGCCGTCATGGCCGGTCGAGCCGCCTGGCTCCTGTCTGCTCTGTCGCTGATCGGCCCAAAAAGGTTCATCCTCCGCCAAGGAATTTTGTGGAGGCTAACCGAAGAGCGGGGACGTGGCCAGAGGGTGAGGAGCGTCCCGCCGGAGGCGGGTCAATCGACAACGATTTGTCGATTGAAGTGACGAACGCCCGAAGCCATAGCGTAGGGCCGGCAGGGGAGGTAGGCTATCACTGCCCGGCCCTTCGCAGGCTCAGGGCGTTCGAAGCTCGAAAAGCCAAGCAGTTGGCTTCTCGTCCGCTACGCGGACCGCTTCTCACCCCAAGAACGGCTTCGCCTTCATCGTCGCCGGCACGGGAACACCCAGCCGGCTCAGAACCGTTGGCGCCAATTGCAGCTGGTCGAGCAGCGTGTCGGCCTGCGGACCCTTGCCGGCACCGAAATAATACAGCGCGAAATCCTGCATCTCGTCGTCATGGCCGCCATGATGACCACGATCGGTCTGGCCATGGTCGGCGGTGACCATCACCTCATAACCGGCTTCGATCCAGCGCGGCAGGAAGGCGGCCAGCATGCCGTCCATCGCATAGACGGCATGGTCCATCTCGTGGCAGTCATGGCCGAAGCGGTGCCCCATCGAGTCCAGCGTGCAGGTGTGCAGGATGCCGTAGTCGATGCCGTGGCGTTTGGTCAGCATGGTCAGCGTCGCGAACAGGTCGACGTCGCTCGGCGTCATCTGGTTGCGGGCGTTGTAGCCGGTCATGGTGTGGAAGCGGCCATGCGTGATCGGCCCGCTTGGCTCGTCGAATTCCATGTCCTCGACCAGGTCGAAGGGATAGGCGCGGAAGAACTCCGACCAGTAGGAATGCGTCACCGCACCCGTCTTGCCGCCGGCCTTGCTGACTTCGGAGAAGATGTCGGGCTGCCCGACGCGGAACCGGTTCTCGTTGGACAGGATGCCGTGCACCTGCGGCGAAACCCCGGTGTGGATCGAGGCGTAGCAGCAGGCTGAGGTCGACGGCAGCACGGAGCGCATCTTCCAGACCCGCGCCTCGCCCGATTGCACCCAGCCTTCGAGATTGCCCATCAGCCGACGCCAGTTCCTGTAGGGCACGCCGTCGAGGATGATCAGCAGAAGCTTGGATTTGAGCGCCATGGGCTGCTCCATGCGGTTTGGCAGTTGAAACGGGAACGCCGTGTGCCGTTTTGGGCACACGGCGTTCTTGATAAATGAAATCGGACGATCAGATTTCGGCTAAGCGTTGAGCCAGCACTCGCCGAGCGCGTAGCCGTCCATCATTTCGCCGATCGGGCTCTTGGCGAAACCGCTGATCTTGTTGGTGGCGGCGGCGTCGATGAACTGGTTGAAGAAAGGCACGATCAGCCCGCCTTCGTCGCGCATCATCACCGCCATGTCGTGGTAGATCGCCTTGCGCTTGGCCTGGTCGAGTTCGCCGCGCGCGGTAAACAGCATCTTGTCGAATTCCGGGCGCTTGAAACGCGTGTCGTTCCAGTCGGCGGTCGAGACGTAACCGGTGGAATACATCTGGTCCTGCGTGGCGCGTCCGCCCCAGTAGGAGAGCGAGAAGGGCTGCTTGTTCCAGACCTCCGACCAATAGCCGTCGCCGGGCTCGCGCTTGATCTCGATCTTGATGCCGGCCTTGGCGCAGGACTGCTGATAGAGCTGGGCGGCATCGACAGCGCCCGGGAAGGCGACATCCGAGGTGCGCAGCACGATCGAGCCGCTATGGCCTGATTTCTTGTAGGCTGCCGCCGCCTTGTCCGGGTCGAATTTGCGCTGCTCGATGTCGGCGGAGAACAGCGGATAGGCCTCGTTGATCGGGAAGTCGTTGCCGACCGAACCATAGCCGCGCAGGATCTTTTCCAGCATTTCCTCGCGGTCCATGGCGAGTTTCAGCGCCATCCGCAGGTCGTTGCTGTCGAAGGGGGCTGTGTCGCAGAACATGTTGAACGGGTAGTAGCCCTTGCCCGACACGTTCTCGATGGTGACGCCCGCGATGCGCTTGACCAGATCCACCACCTTGGGTTCGACGCGGTTGATCATGTGCACCTGACCACCCTGCAAGGCAGCCAACCGCGCCGTAGCGTCGTTGATGACGACGATTTCGACCTGGTCGGCATGGCCGGCCTTGTCGCCTTGCCAGTAATTGGCGAAGCGCTCGCCACCGTGGCGCACGCCCGGCTGGTTGACGGTGACCTTGTAGGGCCCGGCGCTGATGCCGGCATTCGGATCGTCCTTGCCGCCATTCGGCTGGATGACGAGATGGTAGTCGGCCATCAGATAGGGGAAGTCGGCATCGGCGTCGCCGAGCGTGACGATCACTTCCTTGCCGCTCGCCTTGACGCCCTTGATGTTCTTGAGGATGCCGAGCGCGCCGGATTTCGACTTCTCGTCGGCATGGCGCTCGATGGTGGCCGCGATGTCCTCGGCGGTGACGGTCTTGCCATTGTGGAACTCGATGCCGTCGCGCACCTTGATCGTCCAGGTCTTGGCGTCCTTGGCGGCGCCGATCTCCTCAGCGATCAGATTTGTCAGGCTGTTGTCGGGCATCAGCCGGACGAGGTATTCGCCCCACTGCTTGCCGAAGCTGTAGGTGACCTGGCTGAGGTTGAGCGCCGGGTCGAGGCTGTTGGTCGATTCGCCGCCTTGCAGACCGGCCTTGATCGTTCCTCCCTTGACGGGCGTCTGGGCAAAAGCCTTGCCGGCCAGCGTCGTTGCCAGTGCCGCCGACACGCCAAGTGCGGCTGTGCGGCCGAGGAAGTCGCGGCGCGATATCCGGCCCTGGCCGGCGAGCTCAGCGAGATGGTCGAGTTCAGTCTTCATGTCCTACCCCTTTTAAGAAAAAAACCTGCGGGCGCCGCCCGTCCGCAGGACGTGTGGCGCTCTAGTGTTGCATCCGGATGACGGCCGCCGGTTCCCCTGACCTTGGCGGACCGCCTGGCTTGCTCTGACGCAATTCCGGACAGAAAATCGGTTCCCACTTTTCCTGGAATTGCTCTAGTTCCCCGCGCTGGCCATGCGCCGTCCCTTGATCGCCTTTTCCAGCCAGCCGATCTCCATCTCGGGGACCGAGGAAAGCAGAAGATCGGTATAGGCGTCGAAGGGTGGCGCCAGCACCTTGCTCTTGGGGCCGTAGCGCACCACTTCGCCGCGATACATCACCGCGATCGAATCGGCGATCGACTTCACCGTGGCGAGGTCGTGGGTGATGAACAGATAGGCGACGTTCTCCTCCTTCTGCAGCTCGAGCAGCAGCTTGAGGATGCCGTTGGCGACCAGCGGATCGAGCGCCGAGGTCACCTCGTCGCAGATGATCAGCTTCGGCTTGGCGGCAAGCGACCGGGCGATGCAGACGCGCTGCTTCTGGCCGCCGGAAAGCTCGGCCGGATAGCGGTCGGAAAAGCCCTTGCCCATCTCGATCTTGTCGAGCAGCTCGGCGACGCGTTTGTCGCGCTCGCGGCCGCGTATGCCGAAATAGAATTCGAGCGGCCGGCCGATAATGGTGCCGACGGTCTGGCGCGGGTTCATAGCCACATCGGCCATCTGGTAGATCATCTGCAGCTGGCGCAGATCCTCCTTCGGCCGATCGGCCAGCCGGTTTGCCAGCGGGCGCCCGTCGAAGGTGACGGTCCCCTGTTCGGGCGGCAGCAGGCCGGTGATGGCGCGCGCCAGCGTCGACTTGCCGGAGCCGGACTCGCCGACGACGGCCAGCGTCTGACCCGGATAGATGTCGACCGAGACGTTCTTCAGCACCTTGATGTGGCTGCGGCCATAGGCGGCGGTGACGTTCTTTACCGACAGGAACGGCGTCATGCCGGGCTTCTGCTCGGCATGTTCGATCTCATGCACCGACACCAGCGCGTTGGTGTATTCCTGGCGCGGCTCCTTGATGATCTGCCGCGTGCCGCCCCATTCGACCAGCCGGCCATGGCGCAGCACCATGATCTCGTCCGAGACCTGGGCGACGACGGCAAGGTCGTGCGTGATGTAGAGCGCAGCGACATGGGTGTCGCGGATGGCGTCCTTGATCGCCGCCAGCACATCGATCTGCGTCGTCACGTCCAGCGCCGTGGTCGGCTCGTCGAAGACGATCAGGTCCGGCTCGGAGCATAGCGCCATCGCCGTCATCACACGCTGCAACTGGCCGCCCGAGACCTGGTGCGGAAAGCGCTCGCCGATGGTCTCGGGGTTTGGCAGGCTGAGCTTCTTGAACAGCGCAACCGCGCGCTTCTCGGCCTCGGCTCGTGTCGCGGTGCCGTGCAGCAGCGTGGCTTCCACCACCTGATCCATCAGTCTGTGGGCCGGATTGAAGGCCGCTGCCGCCGACTGCGCGACATAGCAGACTTCGCGGCCGCGCAATTTGCGGAAGCCATCCTTGCCACCCTTGAGGATGTCGCGGCCGTTGAGGATGACCTCGCCGCCGGTGATGCGCACGCCGCCGCGTCCATAGCCCATCGAAGACAGGCCGATGGTCGACTTGCCGGCGCCAGATTCGCCGATCAGGCCGAGCACCTTGCCCTTCTCGAGCGTCAGCGAGACATCGTGCACCAGCACAATGTTCTTCGGCGGTTCGCCGGGCGGGAAGACGGTGGCCTCGATGCGCAGATTGCGGATGTCGAGCAGAAGGCCAGGTTTCGCTTTGCTGTCAGCCATCACCCGCGTCCTCCCTTGAGGCTTGTCGTCCGGTTGAGCACCCAGTCGGCGACCAGGTTGACGGAAATCGCCAGCAAGGCGATCGCCGCCGCCGGGATAAGCGCGGCCGCGATGCCGAAGACGATGCCGTCCTTGTTTTCCTTGACCATGCCGCCCCAGTCGGCATCCGGCGGCTGCACGCCAAGGCCGAGAAACGACAGCGTCGACAGGAACAGCACGGCGTAGATGAAGCGCAGGCCGAGTTCGGAAACCAGCGGCGACAGCGCATTGGGCAGGATCTCACGGAAGATGATCCAGGCGCTGCCTTCACCGCGCAGTTTCGCTGCCTCGACATAGTCCATGACATTGATGTCGACGGCGACCGCGCGCGACAGGCGATAGACGCGGGTCGAGTCGAGAATGCCCATCACCAGGATCAGCGTCACCAGGTTGGTCGGCAGCACGGAGAGCACGACGAGACCCATGATCAACGTCGGGATCGACATCAGCAGATCGACGAGGCGCGACAGCAGCGTGTCGAACCAGCCGCCGAAGACCGCCGCCGAGAAGCCGAGGATGGCGCCGAGCGAGAACGACAGCGCGGTGGCCAGCACCGCGATGAACAGAGTGATGCGGGCGCCGTAGATCATGCGCGACAAGAGATCGCGGCCGAGATTGTCGGTCCCGAGCAAATGGGTCGCCGACATAGGCTCCCAGACATCGCCGACGATTTCGCCATTGCCGTGCGGCGCGATCCACGGTGCGAAGACCGCCGCCAGCACGAACAGTGCCGTCAGGATTATGCCGATCAGTGCGGGGATGGGGATGCGTTTGATATCGAGCATATCCGCCCCCTATTTCGGATGTCTGAGACGCGGATTGGCGACGATCGCCGCTATGTCCGCAATGATGTTCAGGCTGATGTAGACGGCGGCGAAGATCAGGCCGACTGCCTGGACCACCGGCACGTCGCGTTTGGTGACGTGGTCGACCAGATACTGTCCCATGCCCGGATAGACGAAGATCACCTCGACCACGACGACACCGACGATGAGATAAGCAAGGTTGAGCATCACCACGTTGATGATCGGCGCGATGGCATTGGGGAAGGCGTGCTTGCGTATGACGTTGAAGGCCGACAGGCCTTTCAGTTCCGCCGTCTCGACATAGGCCGACTGCATGACATTGAGGATCGCCGCACGTGTCATGCGCATCATGTGGGCGAGCACGACCAGCGTCAGCGCCGTCGCCGGCAGTGCGATCGCCTGCATCCGCTCGCCGAACGGCATGCCGTCATAGACGGTCGAAATGCCGGGGAATATCTGCCATTTCACGGCGAAGAAATAGACGAGCACATAGCCGATGAAGAATTCGGGAAACGACGTCGAGGCGAGCGCCAGTCCGGAAATCAGCTTGTCGACCCAGCCGTTGCGGTAGCGCACCGCGATCAGGCCGAGGATGATCGCCAGCGGCACGGCGACGATCGCCGCCCAGAAGGCGAGGAAGAGCGTGTTCCACAGCCGTCCCTTGATCGACGTGGCGATATCCTGCCCGCTCGACATGGCCGTGCCAAGATCGCCGGTCAGCACGCCGCCCAGCCAATGGAAATACCTGAGATAGGCTGGCTGGTTGAGGCCGAGCTGCTCGCGCAGATTGGCGAGCGACTCCGGCGTCGCCGACTGTCCGAGAATGGCTTGCGCGACGTCGCCGGGCAGGATCTGGGTGCCGGCGAAGATCAGGACCGAAACGGCCAACAAGAGGAGAATGCCCAGCGCAACGCGCTGGGCCACCAGTTTCAAGATGGGTGAAGACATATCCGCAAGGCCAAGCTCAGGCTTCGAGCCAGCACTTCGCCAGCGCGTAGCCGTTCATCAGCTCCTGATGCGGATCGTCGACCCAGCCGCCGACCTTGGCGCCGGTCGCGTCGATGAACTGGTTGAACATCGGCAGGATCAGGCCACCGTCGTCGCGCACCATGACGGCCATGTCGTGGTACATCTGCTTGCGCTTGGCCTCATCGAGCTCGGCGCGCGCCGCCAGCACCATCTTGTCGAAGTCCGGACGGATGAAACGCGTGTCGTTCCAGTCGGCAGTCGACAGATAGGCCGTCGAATACATCTGGTCCTGGGTCGAACGGCCGCCCCAGTAGGAGGCGCAGAACGGCTGCTTGTTCCAGACCTCGTTCCAGTAGCCGTCGCCGGGCTCGCGCTTTATCTCGAGCGTGATGCCGGCCTTGGCCGCGCTCTGCTGGAAGAGCTGCGCTGCATCGACGGCGCCGGGGAAGGCGACATCCGAAGTGCGCAGCAGCACCCGAGCCGTCGTGACCCGATTTCTTGAAGTGGAACTTGGCCTTGTCCGGGTCGTACTTGCGCTGCTCGATCTCGGTGAACAGCGGATAGGACGCGTTGATCGGGAAGTCGTTGCCGAGCGAGCCGTAGCCACGCAGGATCTTGTCCAGCATTTCCTCGCGGTCGATCGCCAGCTTCAGTGCCATGCGCAAATCGGCGTTGTCGAACGGCGCCGTGTTGCAATGCATGATGAACACGTAGTGGCCGGGACCGGCGTGATTGCGGATGGTGACGCCCGGCAGGCGCTTGATCAGGTCGACGATCTTGGGCTCGACGCGGTTGATCATGTTGACCTGGCCGCCCTGCAGGGCCGCGGTACGTGCGGTGGCATCGTTGATGACGATGACCTCGATCTGGTCGGCATGGCCCATCTTGTCGCCCTGCCAGTAATTGGCGAAGCGCTCCGCGCCATGGCGCACGCCAGGCTCGTTGGTCTTGACCACGTAAGGGCCGGCCGAGATGCCGGCATCTGGCTTGTCCTTGCCGCCGTTCGGCTGGACGATCAGGTGATAGTCGCTAAGCAGGTAGGGAAGGTCGGCGTTCGCCTCCTTCAGCGTCAGCACCACTTCCTTGCCGCTGGCCTTGATGGTTTCGATGCCCTTCATGTAGCCGAGTGCGCCGGACTTCGACTTCTCGTCGGAATGGCGCTCGAGTGTGGCGGCCACGTCTTCGGCGGTCACCGTCTTGCCGTTGTGGAATTCGACGCCGTCGCGGATCTTCAGCGTCCACACCTTGGCGTCGTCTGACGAGCCGATCTCCTCGGCGATGCGGTTCTCGAGCTTGCCCTCGGGGGACAGTTCGACGATCATTTCGCCCCAGCACTTGCCGAAGGCGAACGGCACCTGCGTCATCATCAGCGCCGGATCGAGGCTGTTGGTGGATTCACCGCCGACCAGGCCGGCCTTCAGCGTACCGCCCTTGACCGGGCCCGCCGCGCGCGCAGCACTTGAAAGCAGCGAGTTGGCGAAGGGCGCTGAGATGCCGAGCGCTGCCGCCCGACCGAGAAAGTCACGACGGCTCAGTTTGTCCGACGCGACACGCCGGCTAAGGAATTCGAGTTCGTTTGACATATTGAGTTCCTCACTCTGTTGGTTCGACTCTGCGGTCGTTTTTCTTGTTTCTTGTGAGGAGAATAATGACCGCAAGGGAAAGCGGTAAGCAAGACCGAATGCGACATGCCGTGGCGTAAATCGTACGTCGCAATTGGACCAATGAAGTCGGCGCTCAAAGAAGCGCGCGCGGCACCTTCTCCTCGAAATTGCGCTCGAAAACGAGTTTCTCGCCCTCATAGGCCTCAATTCTGGCGCTGACGATGAAGTTTTGCGCGTCCGACCGCATTTCGGCGGATGTCTCGGTGCGCACCGACCATCCATTTCGCGACAGGGTCTGCGTCCAGTGCGTCTTTCCCGAGGCCGACAGCGGATCGTCGGGATGGATCGTCCAGGTCTCGCGGGCGACGCTGCCGTTTGCCAGGCCATGGGCGAGATCGCGGACCTCGCCGAAATCATCAACGATGGAAAGCGTGACAATTCCGGTCTTCTCGTCGCGATCGACATGACGCTCGGAATTGGCGGCGCGGATCGTCTCCGTTGCCCAGGGAGTGGCCCCTTCCGGCTCGGCGAACGTTGCTTCGTCGCCTGTCGCCAGCGGCCGCAGCGGCAAGCTGAGCATCGCTGCCGACAGGGTGAGCCGTACCGGCTCCGGCGACGGCCAGATGACAGGCCAATAGGCATTCGAAACGGCAACACGCAGTCGGTGGCCGGCCGGCACACGATAGGCGCATTGATCGAGCACGACACGCGCAGACACGGTTTCGCCCGGCACCAGCGCTTCAGGGAATTCATGTGAATAGCGATGCGTCAGGTTGAGCACGCCGTAGGAGATCAACTCCGAAGCACCGTCGGGATGCACGTCGCACAGCCGGATCGCGATATTGGCCTGCGGACGATCGGAGGACAGCCGCACCGCAACTTCGGGCGCGCCGACAATGTCGATCGCCTCGTTGAGTTCCGGCTGGTCGAAACACACCGACAAGGCATCGTCGGGGCGCTGATCGCCGGGCAGTTCCGGGCCGAAGGTGAAGGGGAAATACTCGCCGCCGGCCAGGCCGCAGCTTTGCGGCGAGGCGACGATGGCGGGTTTTTCACCTGTGGGGATGAGCTCAATCGCCTGCGTCTTGATGTTGGGCGACGGCCATTGCTTTTCCGCCACCCAGCGGCCCGGACGCTCCGGATGCCAGCGCGCCGGACGCACGCTGTCCATCACATAGGCGCGGTAGGCAGGGTCGGCCTCGACGCCGGTGTCGATATCCTTCAGCCAATGGTCCCACCAGCGCAACGCCTCCTGCAGGAAGCCAATGGCCGGCTGAGGCCCGGCATAATGCGGATATTTATGGATCCAGGGGCCGACGATGCCCTTGACCGGCGCCTCGATGTTGGTGACGAGGTGCGAGATCGTGTTGCGGTAGCCGTCATGCCAGCCTCCGATCGACAGCACCGCGGCTTTTACGGCGGAATAATCCTCGCAGATCGAGCCGCGCTTCCAGTAGGCATCGCGGTGCTGGTGGCTGAGCCAGAGCGGCAAAAGGAAGGACTGGTTCTCCAGTCGTGACAGCCACAGATCACGCCAGCGGTTGTCGCCGGCGATCAGCGGGTCCGGCGGCCGCGACGAGTAGGAGAGCATGGTCGAGGCCCAGCCGAAATTCTCGATCAGCAAGCAGCCGCCCTTGTAGTGGATGTCGTCGGCATAGCGGTCGACGGTCGAGCACAGGCTGATCACCGCCTTCAGCGCCGGCGGCTGCTTGGCCGCCACCTGCAGGCAGTTGAAGCCGCCCCAGGAAATGCCCATCATGCCGACCTTGCCGTTGCACCAGGGCTGGCTTGCCGCCCAGGCGACGACGTCGCAGGCATCCTGCAATTCCTGCTCGGAATATTCGTCGTCCATCAGCCCTTCGGAATCGCCATTGCCGCGCATGTCGACGCGGATCGAGGCATATCCGTGGCCGGCGAAATAGGGATGCGTCAGCTGATCGCGAAAGATGGTGCCGTCGCGCTTGCGGTAAGGCAGATGCTCGAGGATTGCCGGCACCGGATCATCGCCGGCGTCTTCCGGCATCCACACCCGCGCCGACAGCCGGCAGCCATCGGGCATGACGATGCCCATGTCCGGGAATTCGACGACCTTGCGGGGAAATTCGGTGACGGTTTTCATAGGGGGACTCCAAGGATGTCAGTGACGCATGAAGCGTGCACGTCATGAAGTCAAACGGACGACGGCCTGTGTCCCCGGGACGACGCGTCGTGGGTCCGATTCACACTTTCTATCTTGCACCACCCTATTAATTTATGTATTACTTTTATTCACTAGACCCGACGCTCTGAGGACGATCTCGCCTGAAAATCGTTTGGGATGAGCCAAAGCGCCTGACGAACCTCGAAAACCGAGGTCTCGACTTTGCCGAACTCGATATTGAGTTTTTTGCCACTTCAACGGTCCTCCCGGCTAAGGCCGGCCGGTTCAAGGCGATTGGCGAATTCGGAGAGATAATTGTCGCCGTGATCTTCAAGCCGCTTGGTTCCGAAGCGATTTCGGTGATCTCGATGCGCCGTGCCAGCCGAAAGGAAAGGTCAGCACATGAGCAATCCTAAATCACATATTCGACCGCTTACCGATGAGGAAGAAGCGGAAATTCAAAGACAAATTGCCGCTGATCCCGACGACGCTGAAGCGACCGACGAACAGCTGTCGCAAGCCAAGCCTTTCGCGGAAGTGTTTCCGGAGCTTTTCGAAAGCATAAGGCGTGCTCGCGGCCGGCCAGCCGTGGAGAAGCCCAAGCAAGTTGTGTCCATCCGTCTGGACCAGGATGTCGTCAGAAAGTTCAAGGCGACCGGTAAGGGCTGGCAGGCCAGAATAAATGAAGTGCTGAAAAACACGAAGGTAAGCTAGGCGATCCGCGCGTCAGTTCAGCGGAATATCGTTTTCGCCCTTGCTCGCCTGGTAGGCGCCGGACAGTTCATCATAGCGTGCCGAGATCTCGCCGATGCGCGTTTCCAGGCGCTGGCGCTCTGCCTCGGGCAACGCCCGCACCAGCCCGCGGATGGAAAAGCTCTTCCAATAGGCGTTCTCGGTGTTGTAGCCGCCGGGATCGAGGGTGAAGACCTCTTTCAGGATCTTCAGGTCGTGCGGGATAGCAAAACTGTCGCGCGAATCCTCGTGGCTGAACAGATAGTAGAAATTGTCGAAGCCGGTCCAGGTGATCGCCGACAGGCACAGCGAGCAGGGCTCGTGCGTGGCGATGAAGATGGCGTCTTTCGTATCGACGCGCTCCGCCTTCGGCATTTCGTAGAAGCGCTTCAGGCAATGCACCTCGCCATGCCAGAGCGGGTTCTCGATCTCGTTGTTGGTCTCGGCCAGCACCAGCGAACGGTCGTCCTTGCGCAGGATGGCCGCGCCGAACAGCTTGTTGCCATGGGCAACGCCGTCGGCCGTCTTCGGCACGATGTCGTGCTCGATAACATCGAGCAGGCGGTCGATCAGTGAGATATCGGTCATTATAGGCTCTCGTCGGGGAGATGGATCTCGTAGGCGTGCGGGAAATGGAATTCCTCGAGGTTGGAACCATCTCCGCCGCGATCGACGATCAGGAAATCCTGGACCTCGCCGAGTGGCGTCAGCACGCCGTGCCACAGATTGCGCCGGTAGTTGATGCCTTGTCCGGGTGCGGTGATGAAAGCATGCGGCTCCCCCGGTCCCTGATCGCCGTCATGGCAGACGACGACCAGGAACGGGCGTGGCGACAGTGGAATGAACGCCTGGCTGCCGAAAGGGTGGCGCTCGACCATGCCTAGCTTCAGCGGCAATTCGTAGGGCGTGCCGCGCACCATGGAGATCAGCACGCGGGCGTTCGGTCCAGTTGCTTCAGCGGTTGCGAGATCGTGATAGCGCTCGGCCTTGCCGCCATTGATCGGGTAGTGGTTGTCGCCGCCCATGTCGATGACGTCGCCGAAGGGGGCAAAGCTCTCGCGGGTCAGCGGCCGCGCGACGATCCGCGTCATGGCGCGCGCTTTGCGATGCCTGCGCCGCCGAGCTTGGCGTGCCGGTTGACGTCCTTGTAGAGCAGATAGCGGAATTTACCCGGGCCGCCTGCATAGCAGGCCTGCGGGCAGAAGGCGCGCAGCCACATGTAGTCGCCGGCTTCGACCTCCACCCAGTCCTGATTGAGGCGGTAGACCGCCTTGCCTTCAAGCACATAGAGGCCGTGCTCCATGACATGGGTCTCGGCGAAGGGGATGACCGCGCCCGGCTCCAGCGTCACAATGGTCATGTGCATATCGTGGCGCAAATCGGCCGGATCGACGAACCGCGTCGTCGCCCAGCGGCCTTCGGTGCCGGGCATCGGCGTCGGCGCGATCTCCTGTTCGTTGGTGAAGAAGGCTTCCGGTGTATCGAGACCGTCGACCGCCTCGTAAGCCTTGCGAATCCAGTGGAAGCGGACATCGGCCTTGCCTTCGTTGCGAACTGTCCAGCCGCTAGCCGGCGGCAGGAAAGCAAATCCACCGGGCCGCATGACATGTTTCTTGCCGGCAAGCAGAACCGTCAGTTCGCCTTCAACCACAAACAGGGCGCCTTCCGCATCGACATCGGGTTCCGGCCGATCGCTGCCGCCGCCGGGCGCGACCTCGACAATGTATTGCGAGAACGTCTCGGCAAAACCGGACAGTGGTCGCGACAAGATCCAGACGCGGGTCTTGTCCCAGAACGGCAAGGCACTGGTGACGATGTCCTGCATCACACCCCGGGGGATGACGGCGTAGGCTTCGGTGAACGCGGCGCGGCCGGTCAGAAGCTCGCTCTGGCCGGGATGGCCGCCATGCGGTGCGTAATAGGTTCGCTCGGGCATCCTGATCGTATCCATGGGTTCAAACCTATTGCGGGAGCATGTCCTTGAGGCGGAGCAGCGCGATGCGCTCGACCTGTTTGCAGGCGGTCTCGAATTCGACACCGCGGCTGTTGCCGATGCGCGCCTCGAATTCCGCCAGGATTTCCTCCTTCGTCTTGCCTTTCACCGCGATGATGAAGGGGAAGCCGAAGGTGGTGACGTAGGCGGCGTTGAGCTTGGAAAACAGTTCGCGCTCCTTGTCGGTCAGCGCGTCGAGGCCGGCCGAAGCCTGTTCCCTGGTCGATTCCGCCGTCAGCCGTTTGGCCCTGGCCAGCTTGCCGGCAAGGTCGGGATGGGCGTTGAGCACCGAAAGCCGCTCGCTTTCGCTGGCGGAACGGAAGATACGGCAAAGCGCATTGTGCAGGCCGCCCGATGTGTCGTGCGCCGGACCCAGTTCCAGCTCGTAGGCGTGTTCGGCGATCCAGGGCGAATGCTCGAATACGCCACCGAAGGTATGAACGAACGTCTCGAATTCCATCTTCGATGGCCGCAGTGCCGCTGGCTTGTAAGGATTGACCTCTTGCCAGTGGCGGGCGATGTCGATGCGCCGCGCCAGCCAGACCTTGTCGTGCGACTTCACATAGTCGACGAAGCGCTTCAGCGCCGCGACCCGGCCCGGCCGCCCGACGAGGCGGCAATGCAGGCCGATGTTCATCATGCGCGGCCGGCCGGCCTGGCCCTCGGCATAGAGCGTGTCGAAGCTGTCCTTCAGATAGGCAAAGAACTGGTCGCCCGAGTTGAAGCCTTGCGGCGTGGCGAAGCGCATGTCGTTGGCGTCGAGCGTATAGGGGATGATGAGCTGCGTGCCGCCCTCATGCTCGAACCAGTAAGGCAGTTCGTCGTCATAAGTGTCCGACACGTAGTCGAAACCGCCTTCTTCAGCCACCAGCCGCACCGTGTTGACCGAAGTGCGGCCGGTGTACCAGCCGGTGGGGCGTGTCCCCGTCACCTCGTAATGCAATTTGATCGCGGCTTCGAGGTCGCGGCGCTCATCCTCGGCGCTGTGGTCGCGGTAGTCGATCCATCTCAGCCCGTGCGAAGCGATCTCCCAGCCGGCTTCCTGCATGGCCGTGACCTGATCGGGCGAACGGGCGAGTGCGGTGGCGACGCCGTAGCAGGTGATGGGCACTTGCGACTCGGTGAAAAGACGAAGCAGACGCCAGAAGCCGGCGCGGGCGCCGTATTCGTAGATTGATTCCATGTTCCAGTGGCGCTGACCCACCCAGGGTGCCGCGCCGACGATTTCCGACAGGAAGGCTTCAGAGGCCTTGTCGCCGTGCAGCACGCAGTTTTCGCCGCCTTCCTCGTAATTGACGACGAACTGCACGGCGACATGCGCACCGCCAGGCCATTTCGGGTCCGGCGGATTGGCTCCGTAGCCGCGCATGTCTCTGGTGTAACGCATCGTCCCTCCCGCCGGGCATGGCCCGAAGTATGATCAGGATATCGAAAGGGTGCTTCTCGCATTCCCCCGAAAATTTTTGAAAGTGTTTTTGTCGCACTCCGCTCGACCGGGACTTATGCATCGCCTTTAATTGGCGCACAATTCACTGTTGATACTTGATCGTACCGGGCCAATTCGCTCGTACCGGAAATGGGAGGCGGCCAATGGCAGAAACGTCGAAAGCCGATGGCGGGCGTCTGACGACCCATGTCCTCGACACGGCGACCGGCAAGCCGGCGGCGGGACTGTCGATCGCGCTCTATCACCTCGAGGGCAAGGCCCGGACACATCTGAAGACTGTTGTCACCAATGCCGACGGCCGGTGCGATAAGCCGCTGCTCGCTGACGCGGAGTTCCGCACTGGCGAATACGAACTGCTCTTCGCCGCGGGCGACTATTTGCGCCAGCAGGGGCTGAGCCTGCCGAAACCCGCCTTTCTCGATGTGATACCGATCCGCTTCGGCATGGCCGAACCGGTGCATTACCATGTGCCGCTGCTCGTCTCGCCCTACGGCTATTCGACCTACAGGGGGAGCTGAGGCATGGCCAAGGTCAATATCCGCAACGAGATCCGCTTCATCCTCAATGGCGAGGACATCGTGCTTGCAAAAGTGGCGCCCGATGCGACCCTGCTCGACTGGTTGCGGCTCGACCGTTCGCTGCGCGGCACCAAGGAAGGCTGCGCGGAAGGCGATTGCGGCGCCTGCACCGTGCTGGTCGGCAAGCTCTCGGCGAGCGGTCTGGTCTATGAAAGCGTCAATGCCTGCATCCGCTTCCTCGGCTCGCTGGACGGCACCCATGTCGTGACCGTCGAGCATCTGCGTGGTTCACCCCGCCAGTTGCATCCGGTGCAGCAGGCCATGGTCGATTTCCACGGCTCGCAATGCGGCTTCTGCACGCCGGGCTTCGTCATGTCGCTCTATGGCTTGTGGATGAAATCACCCGACCCGTCGAACGCTTCTATCGAAAAGGCTTTGCAAGGCAATCTCTGCCGCTGCACCGGCTACGAGGCGATCGTGCGCGCGGCGCATGCCATCTCCAGCTACGGCAAGACGGCGAAGGATCCGCTGGCAGCGGAGCGCAAGGCGATCACCGCAAGGCTCGAGGCCATGCATGACGGCGCCCGGGTCGAGATCGATTCGGCCAAGGCGCGGCTGGTCGTACCGGCCAACGTCGATGATTTCGCCGCCGTGCTGGACAAGGAACCCGGCGCCACCATCGTTGCCGGTTCAACCGATGTCGGCCTGTGGGTGACCAAGCACATGCGCGATATTTCGCCGGCCATTTTCATCGGCGATCTTGACGGGCTTTGCACCATCTCGGAAGACAACGGCGTCATCACAATCGGCGCCGGCGTCACCTACACCGACGCGTTCTCGACGCTCGCCAAACGTATCGCGGCGCTGGGGCCGTTGTTCGACCGCATCGGCGGCGAACAGGTGCGCAACATGGGCACCATCGGCGGCAACATCGCCAACGGCTCGCCGATCGGCGATACGCCGCCGCCCTTGATCGCGCTCGGTGCGCGCCTCACCCTGCGCAAGGGCAAGAAGCGGCGCACGATCCCGCTGGAAACCTTCTTCATCGCCTATGGCAAGCAGGACCGGCAGCCTGGCGAGTTCGTCGAGGCCGTGCATGTTCCTGTTCCCGCCAAGGGCACGAAATTCGCCGTCCACAAGATCACCAAGCGTCGCGACGAGGATATTACGGCGGCCCTCGGCGCCTTCTTCCTGACACTGGCCGGCGATGGCACGGTGGCGGATGTGCGCATCGCTTATGGCGGCATGGCCGCGACGCCGAAGCGGGCGTCTTCTGTCGAAAAAGCGCTGCTTGGCAAGCCGTGGACCGAACAGACGGTTGAAGCAGCGATGGCGGAATATGCCAGGGATTTCACCCCGCTGACCGATATGCGGGCCTCGGCCGAGTATCGCGCCCTGGCAGCGAAGAACCTGCTGCTGCGCTTCTTTGTCGAAACCACGGATACCCGGGCACCATTCCAGGTGTCACGCAACGAGGCGGCACGATGAACAAGCACGCCAGCACCAATCCTAGGGCCGAAAAGATCGCTGGCGGCGTTGCCACCGATCAGCGCCATGACTCCGCCCACAAACATGTCAGCGGCACCGCCGTTTATATCGACGACATGCCGGAACCAGCCGGCACGCTGCATGGCTGCCTCGGGCTTTCGGCTGCCACGCATGCCACCATCGCCAGCATGGATCTCTCGGCGGTGCGTGCAGCGTCCGGTGTTGTCGACGTGCTGACGGCCAGCGACGTGCCGGGCGAAAACGACATTTCGCCGACCGGCCGCCACGACGAGCCGGTGCTGGCCGACGGCAAGGTGCAATTCTACGGCCAGCCTATCTTCTGCGTCATTGCCGAGACGCGCGAGCAGGCGCGCCGCGCCACCAGGTTGGCCAAGGTCGAATACAAGGAATTGCCTTTCGTCACCGACATTGGCGCGCTCGACCCGAAGAAGGACAAGCTCGTCACGCCACCTCTCACCCTGAAGCGCGGCGATGCCGCTACAGCGATCCGTCAGGCGCCGCGCCGGCTGAAAGGAAAAATGCGCGTCGGCGGCCAGGAACACTTCTATCTCGAAGGCCATACCGCCATGGCTGTGCCCGGCGAGGACCAGGACGTCACCATCTATTCCTCGACCCAGCATCCAAGCGAAGTCCAGCACATGGTCAGCCATGCACTCGGCGTGCCGAGCAACGCCATCACGGTGGAAATCCGCCGCATGGGCGGCGGCTTCGGCGGCAAGGAAACGCAAGGTAATCAGTTTGCGGCATTGGCCGCGATCGCCGCGAAGAAACACCATCGCGCCGTGAAAATCCGGCCCGACCGCGACGACGACATGATCGCCACCGGCAAGCGTCACGATTTCCTGGTCGACTACGAAGTCGGCTTCGATGACGAGGGCAACATCCTCGGCGTCGATTTCATGTTCGCGGCGCGCTGCGGTTTCTCGTCGGACCTTTCCGGCCCGGTAACCGATCGCGCGTTGTTCCACTGCGACAATACTTATTTCTGGCCGGCGGTGCATGCGCAATCGGCGCCGCTCTACACCAACACCGTGTCGAACACCGCATTTCGTGGTTTCGGCGGTCCGCAAGGCATGGTCGGCGCCGAGCGCGTCATCGACGAGGTGGCCTTTGCCGTCGGCAAGGATCCGCTCGAAATCCGTAAGAGGAATTTCTACGGCACATCGGACCGCAACGTCACGCCCTACCACCAGACGGTCGAGGACAACATCATCCAGCGCATCGTCGCCGAGTTGGAGGAAAGCGCCAGCTATGCGCGGCGGCGGCGCGAAATATCGGCCTTCAACGCCAACAGCCGTTTCATCAAGCGCGGCCTGGCGCTGACGCCGGTCAAGTTCGGCATCTCGTTCACCGCCACGCATTACAACCAGGCTGGGGCGTTGGTGCATGTCTACACCGACGGTTCGGTGCATCTGAACCATGGCGGCACCGAGATGGGGCAGGGCCTCTACGTCAAAGTGGCGCAGGTGGTGGCGGAAGAGTTCCAGATCGACCTCGATCAGGTGAAGATCACCGCGACCACGACCGGCAAGGTGCCGAACACCTCGGCCACGGCAGCGTCCTCCGGTTCCGACCTCAACGGCATGGCGGCGCAGAATGGCGCTCGTCAGATCAAGGATCGGCTGATCGATTTCGCCGCCGAAAAATACCAGGTGCCGCGCGATCAGGTGCTGTTCCTGCCCAACCGGGTGCGCATCGGCAACCAGGAAATCGCCTTCGCCGACCTCGTCAAGCAGGCCTATATGGCCCGCATCCAGCTGTCGGCGGCGGGTTTCTACAAGACGCCGAAGATCCACTGGAACCGCGACAAGGGCGAGGGCCGCCCCTTCTATTATTTCGCCTATGGCGCCTCGTGCTCGGAAGTCTCGGTCGACACGCTGACCGGCGAATATATGGTCGAGCGCACCGATATTCTCCATGACTGCGGCCGATCGCTGAACCGCGCCATCGACATCGGTCAGATCGAGGGCGGCTTCATCCAGGGTATGGGCTGGCTGACGACGGAAGAACTGTGGTGGGACGCCAAGGGCCGGCTGCGCACGCACGCGCCGTCGACCTACAAGATTCCGCTCGCCTCAGACCGCCCAAAAATCTTCAACGTCACCTTGGCCGACTGGCCGGAAGCCAGCGAGCCGACGATTCACCGCTCCAAGGCGGTCGGCGAGCCGCCGTTCCCGCTCGGCATGTCGGTGCTGCACGCCCTGTCGGACGCGGTGGCCAGCGTAGCCGATCACAAAATTTGCCCGCGCCTCGATGCGCCGGCAACGCCGGAGCAGGTGCTGATGGCGATTGAGCGACTGAAGAAGGAGGCCGTCGCCTGAATCCGGCAGAACGTGCAATTCGGGCCGAAAAAACCTATAATTCCCATTCGGGAACGTGAGCCATGAACTCGAAAGTGCAAAGCCTGAAAGCCTTTCTCGCCAGCGTCGGCCGGGTTGCCCTGGTCGAAGTGGCCGGGACAAAAGGCTCGACGCCACGCGAGAAGGGCGCCTTCATGCTCGTCTCGCAGGCGGCAATCCTGGGCACGATCGGCGGCGGTCAGCTCGAATATATGGCGATCGACAAGGCCAGGCAGATGCTTTTCTCCCCCCTTGAGGCATATGCGCTAAGATAGGTGTTGCAGCGGGGAATCGGTTGTGATTCTACGCTGCGATGACTCACGAATCGCTTGTAGATGACGGCTGGGCCGAGACGATTGAACTCCTCGGCGGTGAAGAGTTGATCACAGGGAGTGCTCGCGAGACGAGGGCGTTCCTGCGGCCGCGGGGTGTCAGGTCGGCTACTGATCTGTTGCGCCTGACGCTGGCTTATTGCCTTGGCAAGGTGGGCATGCGGGGCGTCGTGGCCTGGGCGGCGGCAAGCGGGATCGCCGACATCTCGGATGTGGCGTTGCTCGGCCGGCTGCGCAATGCAGGGCCGTGGCTGCAGCAGTTGATTGGGTATCTTTTGAAGCGCGAGGAGAAAGGCCTGGCCAAAGGCCGGCTGATCCGCATCCTCGATGCGACGGCGGTTGCCAAGGCCGGTGTGCATGAGAAGAAGAACAATGGCCTTTGGCGGATGCACTGCGCCTTCGAGCTTGAGCGCGAGCAGTTCGATTTCATCGAGATCACCGACCAGAGCGAGGCCGAGCTGATCGACCGCGTGCCGGTGATACCGGGCGAGATCCGCATCGGCGACCGCGCCTATCTGCAGGCCGAGCGGATCGCAAAGGTCCTGGCGCAAGGCGGCGACGTTCTCGTGCGCGCGGCGTGGAAGAATGTGCGATGGCTCGACGCCAGCGGCACGGCGTTCGATCTCATCGGCCACCTGAAGAGCTGCCGCGAGGAGGTCATCGAAACGCCTGTCTGGCTGGGCCTCAAGAAGGGCGATCCCCTGAAGATGCGCCTGATCGCCTTGCGCAAATCCGAGGCCGCGGCACAAGAAGCACGACGCAAGATCAACAAGGAAGCCAAGGCCAAGGGCACGCAGGTTCGACAGGAGACGCTGATTGCTGCCGGCTTCGTGATCCTTGTGACCTCGCTCGACCAGGATGAGTTTGACGCCGACACAGTTCTCAAGCTCTATCGCATGCGCTGGCGCATCGAGCTCGCCTTCAAACGTCTGAAGAGCCTGATCGGACTGCGCGCTCCCCCCGCCAAAGACCCAAGGATCGCAAAGCCTTGGATTCTTGCCCACTTCCTCATCGCGCTTGTGACCGAACCCCTCTCGCAGGAGTTTGGTGTCTCTCCCCCTTGAGCGACGGGCGCCCGCTACTGTGGCGCGCCACCCGCCAGATCGTCGCCTCTCTGATCGCAGCGATCTTTGCTCAACCTCCCTTGGCAATCCTGCGCCAAAATCTCCCTGCCTTGCGACATCGATGGCGTGAGCCACCACGAAAGCGCAAATTTCAGTCCATGCCAAAACTATCTTAGCGCATATGCCCCTTGAGGGGGGTGAGGAGCGATCGGCCGAAGGCCGAGAAAAAGCCAACGATTTGGCTTTTTCAGTGACGAGCGCCCGGAGCCATAGCGAAGGGCAATCCGCAAGGCGGCCAGAGGGGGTCCTATCAGAAGGCATCGCCAGGGCGTTGAGCCCGGTCGATCCGACCCCACCCGGCGGCTTCGCCGCCACCCTCCCCTCAAGGGGGAGGGAGAGCTGCGCAACCCTCGACGTCCCGCTCGGGCCGGAAATCGGGCAATGCTGCGGTGGGCGCGTTGAAGTGCTGATCCGGCTCATCGATGCCACGCTCGCCGCTGAGCTGGTTGCGGCTGCGGAAGCCGAGGAGGCGCACCTGCCGCATGTCTACATCTTCGGCGGCGGCCATGTCGGCCAGGCGCTGGCGTCGACGATCGCACTTCTTCCTGTGCACGGCGTCGTCATCGAGACGCGGGCTGAAGCACTGGAAGGCATGCCGGAAACCGTGGAGACGCGGCTGACGCCGATGCCCGAGGCCGAGGTGCGAGACGCCCCCGCCGGCACCGCCTTCGCCATCCTCACGCATGATCATGCGCTGGATTTCCTGATCGTCGCCGAAGCGCTGAAGCGCGACGATGCCGCCTATGTCGGCATGATCGGTTCGAAGACCAAGAAAGCGACATTCAGGAACTGGTTCCTGAAATCGGCGGACGGCAGCCAAGCCGAGTTTGCCCGCCTCGTCTCGCCAATTGGCGGCGACACCGTCAAGGACAAGCGCCCGCAAGTCATCGCGGCGCTGGCGGCGGCCGAGATCATGACGGCGCTGGTCATGCACGCCGCCGCATCGAATGCAGAGCATCAAGTCCTGCATGACAAGGTGATAGCCGGCTAAGCTCTGTCGGACCGCTCTTCGATTTCAGGCGCCCGAAAACCCATCTGCTCGACGCATCTCAGCGAGGCCGTTTCAGACCCAGATGGTCGCGCAGTGTGCGGCCCTCGTATTCCGTGCGGAACAGGCCGCGCCGCTGCAGCTCCGGCACGACGAGCGTCGCAAAGGTATCGAGTTCACCGGGGAAATAGGAGGGCATGACGTTGAAACCGTCGGCCGCGCCACCTTCGAACCGCGCCTGCAGCTCGTCGGCGACCTGGGCCGCTGTGCCGACGATGCGCCAATGGCCGCGCGCGCCGGCGAAGTGCCGGGCCAGGTGGCGGATGGAAAGGCCGTCGCGGCGTGACTGCTCGACGACCAGCGCTTGCCGGCTCTTCATCCCCTCGCTCTCCGGCAGCTCCGGCAGCGGCCCATCGATGGGATAGCGCCACAGGTCGGAGATGCTGAGATAGCTGGACAGCAGCGCAACGCCGACATCGTCGGGGATCAGCGCCTGCAATTCCTCATATTTTTCACGGGCCTCAGCCTCGGTTTCCGCCACCACGGGTGCGACGCCGGGCATGATCTTGATGTCGTCCAGTTCGCGCCCATAGGCCGCCAGCCGCCCCTTGAGATCGTCGTAGAAGGCCTTGGCTTCCTCGAAGGTCTGCGCCGCGGTGAACACCACGTCGGCGGTGCGGGCGGCAAGGTCGCGGCCGACATCCGAGGCGCCGGCCTGAACCATCACCGGCGCGCCCTGCGGCGAACGCGGCAAATCCAGCGGATCGCGTACCGAAAAGCTTTGGCCGTCATGGCCGGAGGCGCCGAGCTTGTCATGCCAAAGCTTGGTAACCACCTCGGCGAATTCGCGCGCCCGCTCATAACGGTCGGCATGGGGCTTGAGGCCTGTCGAGCCGAAATTGGCGGCTTCGATGGGACTGGCCGAGGTGACCAGGTTCCAGCCGGCGCGGCCGCCGCTTAGATGATCGAGCGACAGGAAGGTTCGTGCCAGTCCATAGGGCTCGTTGTAGCTTGTCGACGCTGTCGAGACGAGACCGATGCGGCTGGTCTGGACGGCGAGCGCCGAAAGCAGGCTGATCGGCTCGAAGCCGATCGAGCGCGATGTCTGGCTGGCGATGCCGACATTGGCTTCACGCAGGCCGGCGGCGTCCTCGCAGAAGATCATGTCGAACTTCGCCGCTTCCGCCGTGCGCGCCAGCTGGATGTAATGGTCGATGTCGATGCCGGCTGTTACATGAGCCTTGGGGTGGCGCCAGGCGGCGATGTGATGACCTGTCGCCCACAGGAAGGCGCCGAGCTTCATCTGGCGAGCGGTCATCGGTCACCTCCGCCGGCAAGCCCGAGATGCGAGCGCAAGGTTGCGCCGCGATAGCGCTCTCGAAACAGGCCGCGCCGCCTGAGCGCCGGCAAGACCAGATCGACGAAATCGTCGAGCGCTGAGAGTTGTGCCGGTATGAGGATGTTGAACCCGTCGCAGCTTTTCGCCTGGAATTCTTTTTCCATGCTGTCGGCGAAGGCAGCCGGCTTACTATCGGCGATAGGCGCGATGTTCGTCAGCACCTTCACTACATCCGGGTCGCGTCCGCAGGCTGCGACGCGGCGCCTGATATCGTCATAGCGTGCTGTCGCGGCCCCCACCGGTCCGCCATCCAGCAGAATGACATCGGCGGTGCGGGCGGCAATATCCAAGTCTGATACCGACAGACCCGATAAAGCGAGCACCGGCCTGTCCTGCGGCGACCGTGCGACGTTCAGCGGTCCGCGCACCGAAAAGAACGCGCCCTTGTGCTCAAGCAGGTGCATCTTTTGGGGATCGTGGAAGCGGCCGCCGCTCTTGTCGAACAGCAGCGCATCCGTGTCCCAGCCCTGCCACAGGCCCTGAACGATGCCGATATATTCCTCCGTGCGGCGGCGGAAATAGTCAGCCGAAAATCCTTCCGGCCGGCTGAAATTCGCCGCCTCGCGTGGCGCCTGCGTCATGGTCGCGTTCCAGCCGGCGCGACCATGGCTGATGATGTCGAGCGAAGCAAAACGGCGCGCCAGATTGTAGGGCTGGTGGGCAATGGTCGAGGCGGCGGCAACGAGGCCGATCCTGCTTGTGACCGTCGCCAATGCGGCCAGCAAAGTCGTCGCTTCGAAGGGCATCGGAGTGTTCGCTGAATCGCCGCCGGCAGCCGGCGCGGAATCGGCGAACAGCACCATGTCCAGCCCGGCAGCTTCGGCTTTTTGCACGAAACCAGCCAGGCGGCTGAATTCCGGCCCCGGATCGGCGGTTCCCGCAAGCAGTGAAACGGCAAGATGCATTGTGGCGCCGTTGTCCATCGATGATCCCTGCGAGACGAAGTGGAGCGGAACTATGTTCGCCACGTCCTGGGATGGCAACCGCCGGCGCTGGGCCAACCGCCGGTCATGTGCCGGCCAGTAACTGGTCTGCGGCTAGGTCTGGGTCCAGACGTTTGGACAGGTCGTATGTGCTTGCGTTGGCAGCTCACACCTCGACGATTGGCCGAGACATCAATCACTTCGTCATCCTATGGCGGAGCAAGGAGCGAAGCGACGCGGCGCAGACCATAGGATCCATGCCGCGACTTCAGAGCGCTGCTGCGCTGCAGAATTCTGCTCCGCTGCACTGCTTGGTGAAGGTCGCGGCATGGATCCCAGGGTCTCCGCGACGGAGCTTCGCTCCTGCTCCGCCCTGGGATGACGACGTTTGGGAGCTTCGGCCAATCTCGTACGCAGGCGTCAAGGATTGACCGGTGCCTTCCTTGCCGCAGGCGGTCCTATTTGCCGGCGAGAAGGTCGTTGATCAGCCGCTGGCAGCGTTCGGCCATGAAGTCGAGCAGCAGCCGCACCTTCGGATCCTGCAGCTTCTTGTGCGGATAGACGGCGGCAAACTGCACCGGGGTCGGCGGGGTGCTGGGCAGGATCACCTTCAACCGCTGGTCGCGGATGAAGGGCTCGACCTCGAAGCGCGGCTTGTTGATGATGCCGCGCCCCGACAGTGCCCAGCCGGTCAGCACGTCGCCGTCGTCGGTGTCGTAAGGCCCGTGCACTTCGAATTTCTGCGGGCCTGTGGGGGTCTGCAGCGTCCACACATATTCGCGCGCGCCGGAATAGCGCAGCATCAGGCAGTCGTGCTTCTTGCCGATCAACTCCTGCGGCTCAATTGGCTCGCCGCGCGCTTCCAGATATTTCGGCGCCGCCACCAGCACGCGTTCGCATTCCATGATGCCGCGCATCCTGAGGCTGGAATCCTCGATGATGCCGAGCCGGAAAGCGACGTCGATGCCTTCCTTCATGATGTCGACATTGTGGTCCGAGAGCCTCAGCCGCACCTCGATATCAGGATATTTGTCGTGGAAATCGGGAATGCCCGAAGCCACCAGCCGGCGGCCGAGGCCCAAGGGTGCCGTAACGCGGATGGTGCCGCGCGGCTGGCCGGAAAGCGCCGAGACCGCGGCTTCCGCCTCGGTGATCGCCTCCAGCACCTGCTTGGCGCCCCCGTAAAAAACCGTGCCGTGCTCGGTCGGCATCAATTGCCGTGTGGTGCGGTTGAACAGCCGCACGCCCAGATGCTTCTCCAACTCCTTGATGCGGTTGGAGGCGACCGCCGGTGAAATGCGCATGTCGCGGCCGGCCGCCGACAGATTGCCGAGTTCGACGACGCGAACGAAGACGGCGATGTTGTCGAGATAGGCCATGCGGAGCACCTTCGCCGGTTTGCAGCGATCAGCCTAGCGCATGACCCCGAAAATCGGGAATCGATTTTCGGAAAGGATCATGCGCCAGATCAAAGTGCTACAGCGTCCTTTGCGCGTCCAAGAGGACGCGCGGCGCTGTAGTATTTTCCATTTTTTTTTGAAAGTCATCGTGCACCTCGCCTCTTTCGGTTTGCGCTCCAGCCCGTAAAGTCACCCAATCGGCAGGGACGACTTCAATGATGGATTTCGCGATTTTCTGGGACTGGCTGAGTTTTGCCGTGCGCTGGCTGCATGTCGTCACCGGCATCGCCTGGATTGGTTCGTCCTTCTACTTTGTCGCGCTCGATCTCGGCCTGCGCCAGCGCCCGGGCATGCCGGTCGGCGCCTTCGGCGAGGAATGGCAGGTGCATGGCGGCGGGTTCTACCACATCCAGAAATATCTGGTGGCGCCGGCCGAGATGCCGGAACACCTGACCTGGTTCAAATGGGAATCCTATGCCACCTGGCTGTCCGGCTTCGCCATGCTGTGTGTCGTCTATTATGCCGGAGCCGATCTGTTCCTGATCGATCCCAACGTGCTGCCGATGTCTGTGCCGGTCGGCATCCTGCTGTCGCTGGCAACGATCGGCGTCGGTTGGGTGGTCTATGACCTGCTGTGCCGCTCGCCGCTGGGAAAAAGCGATACCGGTCTGATGCTGGTGCTCTACTGCGTGCTGGTGTTCATCGCCTGGGGGCTGACGCATTTGTTCACCGGGCGCGCCGCCTTCCTGCATCTGGGCGCCATCACCGCCACGATCATGTCGGCCAATGTCTTCATGGTCATCATCCCCAACCAGAAGATCGTCGTCGCTGACCTCATCGCCGGCCGCAAGCCTGACCCGAAATATGGCAAGATCGCCAAGCAGCGCTCGCTCCACAACAACTATCTGACGCTGCCGGTGCTGTTCCTGATGCTGTCGAACCACTACCCCCTGGCGTTCGGCACGCAGTTCAACTGGGTCATCGCTTCGCTGGTCTTCATCATCGGCGTCTTGATCCGGCACTATTTCAACAGCGTCCACGCGCGCAAGGGCAACCCGCATTGGACTTGGCTGGGCGCCCTTGTCCTGTTCATCATCATCATCTGGCTGTCGACCGCGCCGAAGGTGCTGACCGGCGAACCCAGGGAATCGGCGTCGGCGCAAATCTATGTCGCTTCAGCGCATTTCCCGGCGGTACGCGACACCGTGCTCGGCCGCTGCTCGATGTGCCATGCGGCGGAGCCTGTCTATGAGGGCATCTATCATGCGCCGAAGGGCGTGATGCTCGACACCGATGCCGACATCGCCAACCACGCCCGCGAGATCTATCTGCAGGCAGGCCGCAGCCACGCCATGCCGCCCGCCAACGTCTCGCAGATATCAGACAAGGAGCGGGCGTTGCTGGTGGCCTGGTTCGAAGGCGCAGGGAAATAGCATGACCTCCACGCTTCTGCGCGGCCGCACGCTGTCCTTTGTGCGTTGGCCCGAAACCATCGACGACCATTCCGCCTGGCGCTACGAGGATGATGGCGGCCTGCTGATCCGCGACGGCAGGATCGTCGCCGCGGGCACCTATGCCGAGGTTGAAAAGCAGGCCGGCGAGGCGGTGACAAAAATCGACCATCGGCCACATTTGCTGCTGCCGGGCTTCATCGATGCGCATGTGCATTTTCCGCAGATGCAGGTCATCGCCTCCTATGGTGCTGAACTGCTCGACTGGCTCAACACCTACACCTTCCCGGAAGAGACCAAGTTCGCCAACGCGCAGCATGGCCGTCGCATCGCGCGGCTGTTCCTCGACGAGATGGTGCGCCACGGCACCACGACGGTCGCCGCCTACTGCTCGGTGCATAAAGCCTCGGCCGAGGCGTTCTTTGCCGAGTCGCATGACCGCAACATGCTCAACATCGCCGGCAAGGTGATGATGGATCGCAATGCGCCTGATGGCGTGCTCGACACGCCGCAATCCGGCTACGACGACAGCAAGGCGCTGATCGCGCAATGGCATGGCAAGGGGCGGCAGCTTTACGCCATCACACCGCGCTTCGCCGTCACCTCGTCGCCGGAGCAGATGGAGATGGCCGCAGCACTCTGCCGCGAACATCCTGACCTGCACATGCAGACGCATCTGTCGGAAAACCACGCTGAAATCGCCTTCACGCAGGAACTCTATCCGTGGTCGCGCGACTACACCGACGTCTACGAGCATTACGGGCTGTTGGGAAAGAAGAGCCTGTTCGGCCATTGCATCCATCTCTCGGAGCGCGAGGCGGATGCGCTTTCGGACTCGGGCTCGGTGGCGGTGTTCTGCCCGACTTCGAACCTGTTCCTCGGCTCCGGCCTGTTCGATTACCAACGCTTTCGCCACCGCGACAAGCCGATCCGCATCGCCGCCGCCACCGATGTCGGCGGCGGCACCAATTACTCCATGCTGCGCACCATGGACGAGGGCTACAAGGTGATCGCGCTGAATGGCGAGAAGCTTAATCCGTTCCAGTCCTTCTGGCAGATGACGCGCGGCAATGCCGAGGCGCTGTCGGTGGTGCAGAAGATCGGCACGCTGGACGCAGGCACCGATGCCGACATCGTCGTGCTCGACGCCAGGGCGACGCCGGCGATGCGGCTCAGGATGGAAACGGTCGAGACACTGGCGCAGGAACTGTTTCTTTTGCAGACGCTTGGCGACGACCGCACTGTCCGCGAAGTCTATGTCGCCGGTAGGGCGGCGAAGACCGACATGGCGAATTAGAGCGCTCCGACGTGTTCCTTGCTTGACCCGGCGGCAGCCATCGGTCAAAGCGTGCGGCGAAGTTGACAGGGGAACGACATGGCCGTTGCTGACGACATCGCTCTGATCAAGAGACAGGAAGAAGTCCTGGTCTTCGCCGCCTTCGACGAGGCCGTTGCGTTCAAGATCGGTTCAGCCATCCGCGATCGCGCGCTGGCCGAGAACCTGCCTGTTATCGTCGACATCAGGACCTTCGATAGGCCGCTCTTCTATGCCGCGCTGCCGGGCTCGAACGCTTCCAATCCCGACTGGGCGCGGCGCAAGATCAATGTCGTCAAACGGTTCCTGAAAAGCACCTATCGCATGGTGCTGGAACAGCAGCGCTCCGACCGCACCTTCAAGGTTGGCGAGGGCCTCGACATTCTGGACTATGTGCTGGCTGGCGGCGGCTTTCCGGTGACGGTCAAGGGCGCCGGCGTCATTGGTGTGATCGCCGTCTCCGGACTGCCGGAGCGCGAGGATCACGGCGTCGTGGTCGATGCGTTGTGCGATCATTTGGGCGTCGACAAGCGTGGCCTGGCATTGCCTCGGGAAACCGAATGACCGTGCTCGATCCCAAAACCTTCCTCACCTCCATCTTCAACGCGGCCGTCGCCGCCGCGGATCCGGAAAGAACCATCAGGGATCATCTGCCGGCCAAGCCCAAGGGCCGCACCATCGTCATCGGCGCGGGAAAAGGCTCGGCGCAGATGGCGGCGGCGTTCGAGAAGGCCTGGGACGGCCCCATCGAAGGGCTGGTCGTCACTCGTTACGGCTATGGCGCGACCTGCGAGCGCATCGAGATCATCGAGGCGGCGCATCCGGTACCGGACGCCGCCGGGCTCGAAGCCTCGCGGCGCCTGCTCGCCAGGGTCCAGGGACTGACGGCGGACGATCTGGTCGTGGCGCTGATTTCGGGTGGCGGCTCGGCGCTGCTGCCGTCGCCCGCTGGCAGCCTGACGCTCGCCGACGAGATCGCCGTCAACGAGGCGCTGCTCGCCTCCGGCGCGCCGATCGCGGCGATGAACACCATCCGCAAGCACCTTTCCACCATCAAGGGTGGCCGACTGGCCGCCGCCGCCTGGCCGGCCAAGGTGGTGTCGCTGGTCGTGTCCGACATTCCTGGCGACAATCCGGCGCTGGTCGCCTCCGGCCCGACAGTACCGGACACAGGCAGCCGCGCAGACGCGCTGGCGTCGATATCAGCCTATGGCATGAGACTGCCGGCTGCGGTGATGGCTCACATCAATTCGCCGGCCGCCGACGCACCAAGCCCGGATGATGAGCGCTTTTCACGCAACGAGGTACACTTGATCGCTTCGGCCGGCGTTTCGCTCGAAGCAGCGGCGGCAGAAGCGAAAAGGCAAGGCGTCGAAGCTGTCATCCTCTCTGATGCCATTGAAGGCGAAGCACGCGAGGTCGGCGGCGTGCATGCGGCAATCGCGCGCGAAGTGGCGACGCGCAATCGGCCATTTTCGAAGCCGGTGCTGATCCTGTCCGGCGGTGAGACAACGGTGACGTTGCGGGCAAAAGGCAAAGGCGGCCGCAACTCGGAATTCCTGCTCGCCTTCGCCATCGGTATCAGCGGTATGGAAAATATCCATGCGCTGGCGGCCGACACTGACGGCATAGACGGCTCTGAAGACAATGCTGGCGCCTTCGCTGACGGCTCGACCGTCTCGCGCATGCGCGCCGCCAGGGTCGACGCCAAGGCGATGCTGGCCGGCAACAACGCCTGGACGGCGTTCAATGCGGTCGACGATCTTTTCGTACCCGGCCCGACCGGCACGAATGTGAATGATCTCAGGGCGGTTCTTGTCCGGTAACGTTTTGGCCAGCCCACCTCGGGCGTCGTTCTTCAAGTCGGTGCCTCACCGACCGCCGCCATACTTGTCCGCCCCCTTGAAATGCGCCGACCTCTAAGGCAGAGTCCAAAAGCTTGGGCAAGCTTAGGGTGGGCTTTGACATATGGTCCCTTTTATCAACGAAAGACGTGATGCGACCAATATCAAAGAGGTGGTCAGCATCGCGATACTGAGCGTACCAGCGTTCCTTCTGGCAAGAAGTTTAGCCGACACCTATATATATTCGAAATATTTTACAGGAAATTACGGCATCATCGCTCAGACTATCGACCCCATCGGCTATTTCGCGGTTTTTGGCATCATCTATTTCCTGTACAGCTCCTACGTTTGGCGGCTCTTTTCCCGATTGAAGCTTTTCGACCTTCCGATCATCGATGGCGTCTGGGAAGGCACAATAACGGCCGAACAACTGCCGCAACCAATCCCGATGACCATGAACATCCGCCAGACCCTTAACAAGGTCGACATGGAATCGGTGTCCGGCGGTAACTTCACCAGCAACGCTGTGCTGATGGCTTATGACCAGGACAGCGCGGGCAAGAGCCGGATCAAGTATCTCTACCGTTGCATGAAAGACGGCAAGAACGACCATTATGGAACGGCGGTGCTGACCTTCTTGAATCGCGGCCGGGCCGAGGGGTGGTATTATACGGATGCGAATTCGAAACAGGGCGCGGGGTATTCGTCGAAGGGGACGATTCTGCTGACCCGCAAATGACGTCCCCGGGTCCAGAAGTCGGGATCATTGCCCGCAACATAGAAGTCTCGTTCCTTTTTCCTGAGTCGGCAACCGCCGCGGTACATACGTTTCTCAGAGAACGCCTGTCAGGCTATTCCTATCGGCGATACGAAATTGCCGACACGTATTTCGAAATGCCACGTGACGCTGCGACGACGACCCTGGTACGCAGGCGCGTCGAAATCACCGGGCACAAGCGGGTAGCCGCGATCATCGCTCCTTGTGGTGCGGATCGATACCTGATTGCGGCGGACGATCTGACCGCAGAAGTGCAAAATCCCATGCTGGATGTCACGAAGGACCGGGACGACTGGACCCTTAGGTGGGGCTCTCGGCTGGCCGGGCGCCACTTCGGGTCCTTTGTGCGTGCATCGATCGACATTGGCGAGACCATCGCTCCGCCGCGAGGCGAACCGCGACGAACTTTTCCCGGATCCAATGTGGTGGAGTTCGAGTATGCCGGCGTCGGAAAACGCGACAACGGTTTCCTGGTCGACGCGTTCCTTGTCTTCTGCCGCACCTCCTCGATCGAAACCACGCAGCGAACGCGCGGGGCGGCCCACCGCATGGCAATCCTGCGCGCCGCAAAAGGCTGATTTGTCCGAGGGCCGTTTTCAGCCGACCATCAGCCGCTTGACCTGCTTCATGTCGTGCAGGAACCGGTCGCGTTCGGCTTCCTTGTCCGCCGGCTCATGGATGCGCAGGATGAAGGACGGGTGGATGGTGATGAAGACGCGCAGGCCGTCTTCGCGCTCGATCACCTGGCCGCGCATCTTTGTCACCGGAACCGCCTTGCCCAGCAGCGACAACGCCGCCGTTGCACCAAGCGCTACGGCGATATCCGGCTTGATCAGCTCGAATTCCCGATCGATCCACCAGCGGCAGGCCTGAACCTCGCCGGTATTCGGCTTGGAATGGATGCGGCGCTTGCCGCGCGGCTCGAATTTGAAGTGCTTGACCGCATTGGTGACATAGACTTTTTGGCGGTCGACACCGGCTTCATCGAGGATCGAATCGAACACCTTGCCAGCGGGGCCGACGAAAGGTTTGCCGGCGAGATCCTCCTGATCGCCCGGCTGTTCGCCAACGAAAATCACCTTGGCATTGTCCGGCCCTTCGCCAAACACGGTCTGCGTCGCGTCGCGCCACAGCGGGCAGCGGCGGCAACCTTTCGAAGCCTCGCGCAGTTCGGAAATGGTGCTTGCGCCATCGTCCTGTGCTGTCTCGCCTAGTTGTTGCTTCGGCCAATGGAGTGCCTGCACCTTGGCGTGGTGCGGCGCGGGTGCTGTAGGCATTCTGGCAATCATGTCTTTGGCGGCCTTGTCCGCTCCTGCGATCATGTCTGGAATGAGCGAGGCCTCGGGAAGGTTCCGCCAATATTTCTTCGGCATCTCTTTCTGCATGGCTTTCACCTTCAGCCGTGCCGGGTTGAAGATGTTCTCGAAATAGGTTCGCCACAGCGCCTCAGTATCGTCCTGATCAGGCGCATCGTCCTTGGCCGCACCCGGTCCGATCGCCAGCCTTTCGCCATCCCAGTTGGCGGAGGCATAGGGCGTCAGAATCGTCCAGCGCATGCCGGTGAAACGCCTGACGAAGAAATCGGCGTTCCGCTCGACGATGAAATGATCCGGCTCGAACCAGGCGACGTAGCGTTCATCGGCGCCGTCGCCGATCTTTCGGAAGCGCACGAAGGCATGCATTTTGTGGCTGTCGCGCCGTACCGCCTTTTCCATGGCCTCGAGACGCCTGGTGTCGGGATCCGATGCTATTTCCAGCAGTTTCGGCTCGTCGCGAAATCGCCAAAGCATCCGGTACAGAAATGCGAACCGGGTGGGATCGGAATGGCAGAAGGCGGTTTCCGCATGCCCGATGAAGTCGCGCGGCACGACGATCTGTGCGCCCCCAGGCACTTCGGGCAAATCGGGCCTGGAGTCGGGCGCGACATGCCAACTGATATCCTCGGGCTTGATCTCATTCAGCGCCAGCCGCCGTGCTGCGTCGCGCCAGCCGGCAAAATCGGTCTCGCTGTCGAGCCGCACGCTGTATCTGGTAAGATCGAACTCAGCCGGCTGCATGGTCAAAACAACGACAGCTGTTCGCAGGAGTGCACGATCGTGTCGCGCAGGCCGCCCTTGTCGGTGAGCGTTCCCGGCGACCAGCCTTCGGCGATGATGAACGGCCTGAGCTTGGCAATCGACTGGCAAATCCGCCCGACATCTTCCAGCCGCATCCGCCGGTGGCGGCGAGTCTCCAGGATTTTTGCAACCACCTTGGTGCCGAGACCCGGAACGCGCAGCAGCGCCTCGCGGTCGGCGCGGTTGATGTCGACCGGAAACTGCCCCCGGTTGCGCAGCGCCCAGGCCAGCTTCGGGTCGATGGCGAGGTCGAGCATGCCGTCGCCGCTGCCGGCGAGGATCTCCGGCTGTGAAAATCCATAGAAGCGCATCAGCCAATCGGCTTGATAAAGCCGGTGTTCGCGCATCAGCGGCGGTTTCTGCAGCGGCAGGGACGACGACGAATCCGGGATCGGGCTGAAGGCCGAGTAGTAGACGCGCCGCAGATGATAGCTGCTATAGAGCCGCGCGCTGGTGTGCAATATGCCGTCGTCGGAGGTCTTGTCGGCGCCGACGATCATCTGCGTCGATTGCCCGCCCGGCGCAAAGCGTTCGCGCTTTTTGGTCCTCAGTGTCGGCTCGGCCTTCTCCTCCATTTTCTGGCGCAACCTGGCCATGGAAAGGCGAATCGTTTCCGGCTTCTTTTCCGGCGCCAGCCGCTTCACACCCTCGTCGGTCGGCAACTCGACATTGATCGACAGCCGGTCGGCATAAAGCCCTGCCTTCTCGACCAGTTCCGTCGAACTTTCAGGTATGGTTTTCAGATGGATATAGCCGGAGAATTTCTCCTCCAGCCGCAATCGCCGGGCCACCTCGACCATCTCGCCCATGGTTTCGTCCGGTGAGCGGATGACGCCCGAAGAGAGGAACAGGCCCTCGATGTAATTGCGCCGGTAGAAATCCATGGTCAGCTTCACCACCTCGTCGATGCTGAAGCGGGCGCGCCGTACATTCGAGGACGAGCGGTTGATGCAATAACTGCAATCGTAGATGCAGAAATTGGTCAGCAGGATCTTCAACAGCGAAATGCAGCGGCCGTCCGGCGCATAGGAATGGCAGATGCCCATGCCTTCGGTGGAGCCGATGCCGCCGGATTTCAGCGAATCCTTTTTCGCCGCACCGGACGAGGCGCAGGAGGCATCGTATTTGGCGGCATCGGACAGGATCGCCAGCTTTTCTCGGACGGGGAGCGCGCTCATATGTTCATGATATGTTCTAAGCAGAAGATGCGCTACCTCATTCGATGGAGGCGGCGAAAAAGTGATCGCCGCCCATCATGAACCCCTCAAACCTCGTGCAGATAGAGGTGGTAGTCCAACTCGCTGACCGTGCGCGCCACGCGCAGATACTCGGACTGCTTGATCGCCACGAAGGTCCGGTGCAGGTCCTCGCCGAGCGCGCCCTTCAGGAAGCTGGACGCCCTGGCCGCCTCGATGGCGGCGCGCCAGTCGACCGGCATGGTCGTGCGCGTGACCGCCGCCTCGTAGCCATTGCCGGTCGTTTCCGGGCCAGGGTCGAGACCCTCATCCAGACCTTTGATGATACCGGCCAGCACCGTCGCGGCGATCAGATAGGGGTTGGCGTCGACGCCGGATGGGCGATGCTCGATGCGCCGGTTCTTGGCATCGCCCGCCGGCACGCGCAGCGCCACCGAGCGGTTGTTGACGCCCCAGGTCGGCGCCACCGGCGCATAGGATTGCGAGACGAAGCGCCGCCAGGAATTGGCGTGCGGCGCAAACACCAGCATCGATTCCGCCATCGTCTGGATCAGGCCGCCGAGCCCCTGCAACAATGGCAGCGACCAGCTCTCGCCGCCGGATTCGGCAAAGACGTTTCGTCCGGCCTTGTCCTGTAGCGAGACGTGGAAATGCATGCCCGAGCCGGCATATTTCTCGATCGGCTTGGCCATGAAACAGGCGGTGACGCCGTGGCGGCGCGCCTGCGCCCGCACAAGGCGCTTCAACATGACCAGATCGTCGGCCGCCCGCATCACGTCCTTGCGGTAGTTCAGCGTCAATTCGTACTGGCCGGGCGCATATTCGGAAATCACCGTTTCGGCCGGAATGCCTTGCGCCTTGGCCGCCGCATAGATGTCGGAAAACAGCGGCTCCATGCCATGCAGATGGTCGACGGAGTAGACTTCGGTCTTGCCCGAGACTCGGCCATCGAGCACGGCGCGCGCCGGCTGCACCTTGCCGTCGGCATCGCGCTCATTGGCCAGCAGGAAGAATTCCAGCTCGAAGGCACCGGCCGGGTAGAGACCCTTGGCCGCCAGGATATCGACTTGCCTCGCCAGCGCCAGCCGGGGGTCCGACGACATCGGCCGGCCGTCGAGCATATACATCGCCATCAGCAGCTGGCCACGCGGCGGATTTGTGCCGTAGAGCGGCACCAGCGTGCCGGGGATGGGCCATGCCCTGAGGTCGCCGTCGCCGGTCGTCCAGATCAACCCGGTCTCGTGCACATCCTCGCCGGTGATGTCGAGGCCGAGGATCGAGATCGGCATATGGCGGCCGCCCTCGAAAATGCTCTTCAGCTCATGCCGGCGCACGATCTTGCCACGGCCGACGCCGTTGGCATCGGTCAGCACGATATCGAAGGCTTCGATCTCGGGATGGGCGTCGAGAAAGGCTTGCGCCTCGGCGGGTGTCGAGCCCGAAGGTGAGGTCATCATGGCATTGGGGTGGTCCATCGCCGCTTGTCTCATGCCGCAAGCTTTGCCGCAACCGCGCCGAAGGCGGTGATCAGCCGGTTGACCTGGGCATCTGATGTCGCCGGCGAGATCAGCATCATGTTGTGGAAGGGTGCGATCAGCACGCCGCGATTGACCAGCGCGACATGAATGGCAGCCTCCAGTTCCGGTGCATGCGCCAGTTCCGCCTCGGCGCCATTGCGCAGCGGACCCGGCGCGCAGATGAACTCGACGCGGGCGCCGACACGGGAAACATGCCAGGGCAGGCGGTAGCGATCGATCACCCCGGTCAGCCCGGCATCGAGCCGCCGCGCCAGATGATCCATCCGGTCATAATTCTCACTGGTCATCACCTCTTCGAGCGTGGCGCGCATCGCCGCGAACTGCAGCGGGTTGGCCGAGAGCGTCGTGCCCATGCCGGAATAGCCCGGCTCCTTGGTCCTGTTGTAATCTGCGTAGCGCGAGGCGACGTCGTCGCTCATGCCCCACACACTTGCCGGTACACCGCCGGCGATGGGCTTGCCGAGCACGAAGAAGTCTGGGTCGAGACCATACTTCCTCGTGTAGCCGCCGGGGCCGGTCGAGATCGTATGCGTCTCGTCGATCAGAAGCAGTGTGCCGGCCTGATGCGTCATTTTGCGCAGCGCGTCATGGTAGCCCGGATCGGCCAGCACCATGCAGGAATTGGTCAGCACCGGTTCGGCGATGACGCAGGCGACGTCCTTATCCCTGAGCACGGCTTCGAGTGCTGAAACATCGTTGAACTCGATGACCTTGGCCGTACGGGTCAGGTCGCGGAATTCGCCGGCCAATCCCGGCCGGTTGACGGGCTTGCCATCGATCAGCCGTACCATCGTCTCGTCGACCGAGCCATGATAGCAGCCATTGAAGACGAGGATCTTCGCCCGGCCGGTGATGGCGCGGGCAACGCGCAACGCAAAGCGGTTGGCGTCGGTCGCCGTCGTCGCGATCTGCCAGAACGGCAGGCCGAAACGCTGCTGCAGCAGCGGCCCGATGGCGAGCGCGTCTTCCGAAGGCAGCATATAGGTCAGGCCGCGTCCGGCCTGGCGGCGTATGGCGCGCGCCACCGGCGGCGGCGAATGGCCGAACATCGAGCCGGTGTCGCCAAGGCAGAAATCGTCGAGCCTGATACCGTCGATGTCGATGATGGTCGCGCCCCTGGCGCTGTCGACCAGGATCGGAAACGGCGTCGGCCAGTCGTTCATCCAGTGCATCGGCACGCCGCCGAAGAAGCCGGGCAGGCCGTTGCCGACCTTCGCCAGTGATTTCGGCCGCGCCTTGCGGAAAGCCGCCCCCTCGGTGTCGCGCAGATCGGCAATGCGGTCGCGGCCGATGCCGCCAATGGACGTCTTGGACGTGTCGCTATGCATGAAAACCCCTCTGGTCTGTCCCTCTTAGACAATCCGTGTCCGCATCCGCAATTGGCCGCGCATCCATCCTGCGTTGGCTCAGCCTCTGGCAGCGGCGCTTGACCGTGCTGCCGAAGTCAGCGCCAATATGGCTGGGAATTGAGGTGGGGCAAAAAATGCGGACGATCATCTGTGTGGCAACGCTGTTGTCGTCGGCCAGCGCGGCTTTCGCATCCGGCGGCATCTGGTGCGACGTCGACGATGCGGCGGTGACATTCGACGTCGGCGCCGGCGTCACCAGGGGCATGGGCGGCCCGACCTTCAATTTTCGCGGCGACCTCGAAATCAAGGCGAGGCCGGTTGGCGATCATCTGCGCAAGACGGTGTTCGAGGATTCCAACCTGACCCAGTACTGGCTGGACGGCAAGGAGTTGCGGCTGAACATCTACCATGAGCGTCAGCTCGCGGATGCCTACGACTATGTCGAGCTGACGATCCTGACCAAGGCCAGAGACGAAGGCGTCTATGACGGGCAGTACACGCTTGCCGTCTATGACAGCACGGGTGACAAGGACGGCGACGGCAAACCCGCAAATCTGAGCGGGACAGTATCCTGCGGCGCCGAGTAGATCGATCTGATGCGGCAGCGCGCAAACACGGTATGACAGCGGCGCCGCGTTATTTCCGGGAGGTCACCGATGGATCGACGAGATTGATCTTTTCGGCGGGCGGAAAGCCGAACACACGTTCGAAGTGCTTGGGGCCAAGCAGCAAGGCTGCTTGATCGAGCAAATGCTGGTTGCGCGCATTGATCGTTTCCGGGCTTGGCGGCGCAAAGCCTGGAATTCGCTGCGCTGTGAAATTCTGCACCTCGCCCTTCAGCGACAGGAGCTTGGCCAGCAGTTCGGGTTCCTCGTCGCCGAGCACCGATCGTGCGTGCTCCTCGAAATCGTCGGGCAATCCTTGCATTTTGGTCACTCCGCCTGCTCCACCGGCCGCCAGGGCACTCGTTCCCAAGCAATGCTGGATCTTGCTGGCCCACGCCGCGTGCCGCAGCCCATAGGTCCCATATAGGAAGCTGCTCGCCCCATAACCACGCGCTTTCTTCACCGTCAGCCGCGTCCCGGTGGTCGCGTAGAGCACCTGATTGGCAAGCTGGTGGCAGACGCCATCGATGCCGTAGATCAGTATGGTTCCCTGGGCGGCAGGAACTGTCGCCGAATCCGCATTCGACTGGACAAGGCATTGCGCCAGCGCCAGATGCCCGGACTGCTTACCGAGAGTTCCCGTCGGATTACCGGGTGTTCCACCGGTTGGATGATAGCTGCCCCAACAGAACCAGTAGTCCTTGCCGGCGGCGGCGACAGCGGCTGCATTGGCATAGTGGTGCTGCTGGTTGTCGTAGGTGGTGACCCAGGTATGGTCGACCGGCGAGCCGCTGACAAATGCCGGCGTTGCCCAGGCATGAAGTGTAACCGTGCTTGGCAAGGTCTCCTCCCATCGGAAGCTTGTCCAACGGAAAGAGGATGCGCTCAACAAGGGCAGCGCGCAAGCATGGTGTCGGGCTTGACCCCGATGGCGCGGGTTTCAGGCCGTGATGTCGATGACGCCGCAGTCGCCGGCGGCACTGCCGAAGGCGACGCGGCGTTCTTCCTTGTCCCACATCATCGAGGTGATGGCGCCCTTGCCTGGCCGCCGCAACAGCACTTCCCTGGCGTCGGCAAAACGCACCGCCATCACCATGCCGTCATCATAGCCGACGGCGACGACATCCTGGCTCGGGTGGCAGGCGACAGCCGTCACCATGGCGTTGCCGCGCGTGCCGAGCTCCAGCGGCGCCTTGCCCATCGGCCCGTCCTTGCCTGAAAACGGCCAGACGATCGCCGCCGGCGCGCCGGAACTCGCCAGCCACTTGCCCTTCACGCTCCACGACAGGCTTTTGACCTTGCCGGGATAACCGGTCATGCGCATGTGCTTGCCATCGGCGAGCTTCCAGCCGTGCAGCGCGTTTTCCTGCATCGTGGTGACGAGGAAGGCGCCATCGGGCGAGAAGGTGATGCCGGTGTGGGCGCCGGCCCATTCGAGCTCCACCGGCTTGCCCTCGGCGGCCGGGAAATGCAGCGTCGCGCCATTGTAGCGGGCGACGCCGAAGCGCATGCCCTTGGGCGAGAACGCCAGTCCCTCCACGGAACGCGGATGGATGAATTCTCGGGTCTTGCCGTCGGCAAAGCGCACGAAGGCGGTTTTGCCTGAGGCATAGGCGATGGCGCCTTGCGGTCCTGCGGCGACGCCGGTGATCCATTTCTTTCCGGCACTGGTCAATTCCGTGGCCTCGCCGCCCGCTTTCACGGCAAACACCTTGCCGTCCTCGCCGCCGGTGATCAGCCGGTCGTTGGCCGCATCATGGAAGGCGGCGAGCAGCCCGTCATTGGCCTGAACCGTCTTGTGACCATGGTCGAGCCGGTGGATCGCGCCGTCAGCCAGCGCGAAATGCGGCACGTCGCCGAGGAAGACCGCGGCAACGCAGTGGCCTTCGAGATCAAGCGGGGCGACGGTCGGCATGGCAAATCTCAACGGTCATTCGTTCGTTCCAGCGCAGGATAACGGTTTCCTCGATCGGAACCGGGCCGCCTTGATAGGTGAAGACGAACCATTTGTCCCAGTTTTCGATCAGCCAGGTTCTCGAAAGCCCGGGTTTTTTCTCGTACCGGCTTTCCTCGGGCAGCACCGCGAAGACCAGCCCTGCCTTGTAGCCGGATGTGACAATGAGACCGAGCCCGGCCTCGTCTTCGCGGGGATCGAAGATCAGAAGATCGACCGGGCCGGAATCCGGCCCAAGATCGTAGTTCTCGGAGAGTCTGATGACATCGCCGATGGTCAGAAAATCATCGGCGAGATCGAGCAAACGGGGCATTCGTTGCGGTCAGCCCACCTGGCAGGCGTCAAAGCTCTTCTTCAGCCGCTCGGCGTCGAGTTCACGGCCGATGAACACCAGCCGGCTCTCATGTTTCTCGCCGTCCTTCCAGGCGCGCTGGTGGTCACCCTCGATGATCATATGCACGCCCTGAATGACATAGCGTTCATCGTCGCCCTTGAGCGCGATGATGCCCTTCAGCCGCAGGATGTTGGGGCCTTCCATCTGGGTGATCTTCTCGATCCACGGGAAGAACTTCTTCGGGTCCATCTCGCCGCCGCGCAGCGACACCGACTGCACCGTCACGTCATGGATGTCGGAAGCATGCGCGTGATGGTGGTGGTCGTGCCCGTCATGATCATGATGATCGTGCCCGTCATGGTCATGGTCGTGATGATCGTGATCGTCATGCGCCTCTAGGAAATGTGGGTCGTTTTCCAGCGCCCTGGACAGGTCGAACGCGCCGCGGTCGAGCACTTCGGACAAGGCGACGCCGGCGCGGGTGGTGCGATGGATCTTCGCCGCCGGATTGATGGCGCGGATCGTCGCTTCGACCTTGGCGAGTTCTTCTGACGTGACGAGGTCGGTCTTGTTGAGCACGACGACATCGGCGAAGGCGATCTGGTCCTCGGCCTCCCTGGAATCCTTGAGCCGCAGCGGCAGGTGCTTGGCGTCGACCAGCGCCACCACCGCATCAAGCCTGGTCTTGGAGCGCACGTCGTCGTCCATGAAGAAGGTCTGCGCCACCGGCACGGGATCGGCGAGCCCCGTGGTCTCGACGACTATGGCGTCGAAGCGGCCGGGGCGGCGCATCAGGCCCTCGACGACACGGATCAGGTCGCCGCGCACCGTGCAGCAGACGCAGCCATTGTTCATCTCGTAGATTTCCTCGTCGGATTCCACGATCAGATCATTGTCGATGCCGATTTCGCCGAACTCGTTGACGATGACAGCGTAGCGCTTGCCGTGGTTTTCCGACAGGATGCGGTTGAGCAGTGTCGTCTTGCCGGCACCGAGATAGCCGGTGAGAACGGTTACGGGGATCTGCGTCTGTGCGTCGCTCATGGCTTGCCTCGAAGGTGCTGGGCCGCGAAAAATCCGGCCCTCGAAAAAGGGATTGTCGGCTCCATATAGGATGTGTGCCGGGCTTTTGCACGGGGCAAACCGATGGGCCAAACCGGCTTGCCGACATTACCGAATATTGACTGGCGAGAGCCGCCGTGACCGCCTGGATCAGGATGCGGCAGCCAATTCGAGAGGCAAGATATGTCCGGCAAGCCATCTTCCTTCTCACTGAGTCGTCGCAAGGCGCTCGGCTTGATCGCGGTCACCGCCGGAGGTCGTGCCTTCCTGCCGGCCTCGGCAATGGCCGCCCAATTGGCCACGCAGGCCTCGCTTTATGCCGGACTGGCCCTGTTCGAAACCGGCGCCGGCGTGTGCGCCATTACACCTGAAGTGACCGAGGGACCGTTCTATTTCGACCCGAAACTCGAACGTGCCGATGTCACCGAGGGCAAGAAGGGCATCGCCCTTGACGTTCGGCTACAGGTCGTCGACGCGGCCTGCCGCCCGCTTGCCGGCGCCCGTGTCGACATATGGCATTGCGACGCGCAAGGTGCCTATTCCGGCTATCCGGGACAGGGTGACGGTCGCGACGTCGACACGTCGGGCCAGACCTTCCTGCGCGGCTGGCAGAAGACCGATGCAAGCGGCATCGTTTCTTTCGCCACCATCTATCCCGGCTGGTATCGCGGCCGCACCACCCATATCCATTTCAAGGTCTTCCCCGACGACAATTCGGTAATGACCGGCCAGTTGTTCTTCCCCGACAGCCTCAGCGAGCAGATATTCACCACTGTCGCGCCCTACAATGACCGGCCTGGCAAGCGCGACACCTCGAATGCCAAAGACGGCATTGCCAGGCGGGCCGGACCGCAGTCGCAGGCCGCGCTGCGCGAGGTGGAGGATGCCTATCAGGCGCTGATGATCGTCGCGGTGAAGCCCGGCTGATCGGCATTCCCTCACCCGCCTGCTCGCGGCGAAAACTCCGGCCGCGAAAACTCGTTTGTCATCTAACTGAAATAAACATCTGGCATTAGCCACGGCGGACACCACAATGCTTGCCGGCAAAGCTGTTTGAAGCTCCGGAATCTTTTGATCGTCGATTGCCAACCGGCCGGCTGTCTCTATGCTGCCCGCACCGGTACGGCCGAAGAGGGATGACCATGGCCAAGGCGGACAAGACTGCGACAATGAGCCGGCTGCATTCGGCGGCAAGGCTGGCAAGAACCGCGCTGGCGGCACGGCTCCTGGCGCACGGCTTCTATGCCGGCCAGGACCAGATCATGCTGGCGCTCGACCGCGAGGATGGCCAGACGCCGGGCAATCTCGCCGGCCGCCTCGGCGTGCGCCCACCCACCATCACCAAGACCATCAACCGGTTGCAGGCCCAGGGTTTCCTGGAGAAGCGCGCCTCGTCGGCCGATGCTCGCCAGGCGCATATCTTCCTCACCGACACCGGTCGCGACATCATCCACGCCATCGAGAAATCGGTGAAGAAGACCGAGAAGCAGGCGCTGAAGGGCCTCGACAAGAAGGACCAGAAGGCGCTGTTCAAGCTGCTTGCCCGCATCGAGGCGAACCTCTCGAACGAGGAACTGGTGCTCATCGACGACGACGCCGAGTCGGACGACTGATCAGCCGATTGTCGCGGCAGGCGATCAGGCCGCCGTCGCGGTGGATCCATGGACCAGCGACGACCAGCGCCCCGGCGTCATTCCGAACGCCTTCTTGAATTGCCTGATGAAATGGCTCTGGTCGCTGAAGCCGGCTTCGACCGCGATCTGCGCAAGTGGCTCGCCGGCGGCGATCATCCGCCGCGCGCGCTGAAGCCGGCGCATTACCAGGAAGCGATGCGGACTGGTCGAGAAGGCGGCGCGGAAATGCCGTGACAAGGCATAGCGGTCGAGCCCGGTTATCGCTTCCAGTTCGCCGGAGCGCACCGGTCGAGTCAGGTTTTCCGTGAGATAGTCGCGCGCCAGTGCAGCCGCCCGCCACGCCGTCCTAGTCATCGGCTTCGCCGGCTGGCCGGCATGCCGTGTCAGGCTTTGCATCAGTTGCGTCAGGAAATCGTCGACGAACAACTCGTCGAGTTCCTGCTCCAACGGTCCCAGCGCCGAAAGCAGCGTTGCGCAGAATGTGGTGTCCGTCACCACGCCATCCCTGACAAAAGGCAGCGACGCGCCGCCAAGGCAGTCGAGCATCAGCGACGGCTCCAAATAGAGCATCCGGTAGCGCAGGCCGTCCTCGGTACCGGCGCCGCCGTCATGCAACTCGTCGGGATGCAGCACGATGATCTGGCCGGGCAGGCTGTGGCGCGCACTACCAAGATAGCGAAACGTCTGCACCCCCTGCAGCGTCACCCCGATCGCATAGGTGTCGTGGCGATGCAGGTCGAAGGCGCTGCCATGGAAGCGCGCCTCGATCCGCTCCATGCCGGCGGGATCGGGAGCGGAGATGATGCAGTTTTCCGCCGCATCAACGCACAAACGTCCAAGACCCCTGAAGGCCTGGCTGTCTAGATCGTGCGGCATCGTCTCCTTCAGCCTCGCATTGGGGCACAAGCTCGAATGGTCAATGTCTCATGTTCGATACGAAATTTGCAATCGTGCTGCGGGAGGATCTGCCGGTCTGGCAGAAACTCAACGTCACGGCCTTCCTGACCAGCGGCATCGTCGCCCAGTTTCCGGACATCATCGGCGAACCCTATCGCGACCGTACAGGCAATCTCTACAATCCGCTGTCGATCCAGCCAGTCATCGTGCTGTCCGCCGACCAGGCGACGCTGGGCACCATCCACCGGCGCACGCTGGAGCGCGGCTTGACCGCCTCGCTCTATGTCGAGGAGATGTTCGCGACCGGCTTTGACGCGGCCAACCGCGCCGTCTTCGCCGAATTCGCGCCTGAAGACGCCAAGGTGGTCGGTATCGCGATACGCGCCGACAAGAAGCTGGTCGACAAGATCACCAAGGGTGCCCGCATGCACGCCTAGTTTTCCGAAGCATGGACCAAGCCTGCCGGGGCTCTTGTTGTGCCAGCCGGCTTTGGTGTGGCGGCAGGCGACAATTGGCTTGCCGGCAGCCGGCAATTCCCGCAAAGGTGGGCTTCAGCCCAGCTTTCGACCCGGCCTGCAAGTGAGTGCTCCCCAGAGACATGTAGAAAGCGCGACGCCCCCGGTGGCGATCCTGTGCATGCTTTCCACCTACGTCTTCTTCACCTTCCTCGACACCTCAAGCAAATATCTCGTCCTTGCCGGCGTTTCCGTGCTGATCGTTGCCTGGGTGCGCTTTGCCGTGCATGTCGTGCTGGTCGGCACGCTGCTGCGCGGCTGGCGCCAACCGGTGCGGTTTCGCCCGGTCAACCTGCCGGCACATGTCCTGCGCGGCCTATTCCTGTTCGGCTCGACCATCTTCAACATCCTGGCGCTGCGCTCCCTGCAACTGGCCGAGACCACCTCGATCTATTTCTTCGGGCCGATGGTGATCACGGCGCTGGCCGGTCCGCTGCTTGGCGAGTGGGCAGGCTGGCGGCGCTGGCTGGCGATCCTGGCGGCCTTCGCCGGGGTCCTCATCATCACTAGGCCGGGCGTCGGCGTTTTCGGCATCGGGCATCTCTTCGCGCTCGGCTCGATGCTGTCGAACTGCTTCTACGTCATCATGACGCGCCGCATGTCGGCGACCGAGACGTCGGAGAGCCTCATCCTGTTCTCGGCACTGGCGCCGGCGCTGCTGCTGTTGCCCTTGCTGCCGTTTTCGTTTTCCCTGCCGCATGACGGCTGGCACTGGTTCGTGCTGCTTATGCTCGGCGTGTTCGGCGGCGTCGGTCACTGGTTGCTGGTCCAGGCCTACCGGCTGGCGACAACCACGGCATTGGCGCCCTATCCCTATTCGCAGATGGTGTGGATGATCATTTCCGGCTGGATCGTCTTCCAGCAGTTTCCCGACCGCTGGACCCTGGTCGGCGCCGCCATCATCGTCGCCAGCGGCCTCTACATCGTCCATCGTGAGCACCGGCTTCGGCTGCAGAGCCGCGCGGCCTCCGATGTCGAGGCCGAAGCGCTGGCAAAAAAACTTTGATTTGCCCCCGATCGGTGGCATAACGCCGCCTTTAAACAGTTTAGGTCTGGAAATTCAGGTCCGGGGAGCGCAAGGCGCTGGCACAGAAAATCAAGCTTTCGACGATCGCGGATGCGCTCGGCGTGTCCACGGCCACGGTCTCGCTGGCGCTGCGCGACAGCCCTCTGGTTGCCGGGGCCACCCGCGACCGCATCAAGGAACATGCCCGCGCCATCGGCTATATCTACAACCGACGCGCCGCCAGCCTGCGCACCTCGCGGTCGGGCATTGTCGGCGTCGTCGTCCACGACATCATGAACCCGTTCTTCGCCGAGATACTGCGCTCGATCGAAAGCGAGCTCGACCGCAGCCGGCAGACCTTCATCCTGTCCAACCACTATGATCAGCTCGAAAAGCAGCGCACTTTCATCGATACGCTTTTGCAGCTCGGCGCCGACGGCGTCATCATGTCGCCGGCCATCGGCACGCCGGCTTCCGACATCGTGATGGCCGAGGAGAATGGTCTGCCGGCGGTGCTGATCGCACGCACCGTCGAGGGCGCCGACGTGCCGGTCTTCCGCGGCGACGACTCCTATGGAACAGGCCTCGCCACCAACCATCTGATCTCGCTCGGCCACAAGCGCATCGCCATGATCGGCGGTACCGACCAGACCTCGACCGGCCGCGACCGCTACCAGGGCTATGTCAACGCCATGGACGCGGCCGGGCTGGAAGTCAGGCCGTCCTGGCGCATCGCCGGCCCGCGCACCAAGCAGGCCGGCTTCGAGGCTGCCGGGCAGTTCCTGGCGCTGAAGGACAGACCGACGGCCGCCTGCTGCTGGAACGACCTTGTCGCCATCGGCCTGATGAACGGCATCGCCCGTGCCGGCCTGGTGCCGGGCGTCGACATTTCCGTCACCGGCTACGACGACCTCGAAGAGGCGGCGATCGCGACGCCGGCCCTGACCACCGTCTGGAACGGCCAGCGCGAGGTTGGCCGTCGCGCCGCCAGCGCGCTGCTCGACAAGCTCAACGGGCAGACGGTGCGACCCTCGCAGGAATTGATCAAGCCGGAACTGCATGTGCGTCAGTCGACCGGCAAGCCGGTGGAGCGTGCATGACCAAGGCCGAACAGCTGCAGACCGTCGCCATCCTGGTGCCGGGTGATTTCAACGACCATGCGGTCGACCGCATCAACCAAACATTCAGGCGTGTCACAGTCCAACGCGCCGATCCGTCCCTCGTCACCGACGAGATGCGCAGCGAGGTGCGCGGCATCGCTTCGTTCGCCGGCATTAACGCGGCGATGATGGATGCCTTGCCCAATCTCGAACTCATCGCCTCCTTCGGCGTCGGCTATGATTCGGTCGATGTCGGCCATGCCCGAGCGAAGAACATCATGGTCACCAACACGCCTGACGTGTTGACCGAGGAGGTTGCCGACACCGCCATCGGGCTGCTGATCAACACTGTCCGCGACCTGCCGCGTGCCGAAACCTGGCTGCGCGACGGCAGCTGGGTGCGCAAGGGCAACTATCCGCTGAGCCGGCTGACCTTGCGCGGGCGCAAGGTCGGCATCTTTGGCATGGGCCGTATCGGGCAAGCCGTCGCCCGGCGTCTGGAAGCCTTTGGCTTGCCGGTCGCCTACCACAACCGGCGCCGTGTAGAAGGTCTTTCCTACCAGTATCACCCGACCCTGAAAGGGCTTGCCGAAGCCGTCGATACGCTGATTTCGGTGGCGCCGGGCGGCGCCTCGACGGAGAAGGCTGTCAATGCCGAAATCCTGTCGGCGCTTGGCGCCAACGGCGTCTTCGTGAACATCGGTCGCGGCAGCACGGTCGATGAGGCAGCGCTTGCGGCAGCGCTTGCCAATGGCACCATCGCCGCTGCCGGTCTCGATGTCTTTGCCGACGAGCCGAACGTGCCCAAGGCGTTGCTCGACGCGCCCAACACCTCGCTACTGCCGCATGTCGGCTCGGCCTCGGACCACACACGCCGCGCCATGGCGGATCTATGTGTCGACAATCTGGTGTCCTGGTTCGCCGAGCGCCGGCCACTGACCCCGGTGCCCGAGACAGCGCACGTCAAGGCGCGAGCTTGAATGGCAGGCTGCCACACTTATTAACGTCAGCTTAACCCTTTGGAATCATTCTCCATCCTGTCCGTGTGCGTGGATGAAGAATGATGAAAACACTTTCCGCATTGATCGCCGTCGCAGCGCTGTTTGGCGGCGTTCAGCTGTTTCATCTAGGCAGCGGGGAAAGCGTGGCCAACGAGGCCGCCCCGTCCAACAGCTACAGGCTGGTCGCCAATGGCGATGAGGCGGCCTGTGCAGTCAGCCGCGGGGCCGAAATTTCGGACGGCTTGTCGCTGCTCACCGTTGCTCCGAAATGCCGCCGGCTCTTGCCGGGCATAGAGCAGGCGAAGTTCTGGCGCGAGCAAAACGACGGCACGGTCGCCTTCAGTGCGAACGGCATCGATCCGATCGTCACTTTCGGCGTCGCTGATGGCGACGGCTACGAATCCTATGCCCCGGCGCTGCCGCTGCTGTCGCTGGCGGCCACCGGTGATACGAAATCCGGCGACTGATTATTCCGCTGCGGCCCGCGCTCCAGCCTTCGCTGCGGCGTGCAGGCGAACCGCATCGCCGAAGGCACGGAAAATTTTCACCGAGTTGCTGTCCGACTTGACCCAATATTCAGGATGCCATTGCACGCCGACGGCGAAGGCGCGGGAGTCGCGCACCGAAACCGCCTCGACCGTGCCGTCGCTGGCGACCGCCTCGATCTGCAGCTTCGAGCCGAGCCGGTCGATCGCCTGGCGGTGCAACGAATTGACCTTGATGTCGCCGGCACCGAACACGCCGGCCAGGCAGCTGCCCGGCTTGATCGAAATGGTCTGGTGGATGGCGAAGCGTTCGTCCTGTTGGTCGCTCACCGGCGCGCGGTGGTCGAGCGAACCCTCGCGCTCCTGGATCTCGGTGCCCAGCGTGCCGCCCAGCGCCACGTTCAATTCCTGGATGCCGCGGCAGATGGCGAGCAGCGGCACGCCGCGCTCGATCGCCCGGCGAATCAACGGCAGCGTCGTGGCGTCGCGCGCCGGATCATAGGGGCCATTGGCTTCGCTGGCGTCGCCGCCATACAGCGAAGGATGCACATTGGATTTCGAGCCGGTGACCATGACGCCGTCGACTGACGACAGCAACTCGTCGAAGTCGAGCCGGTCGCCGAACGATGGCACCAGCAGCGGGAACACGCCGGCCCCGGTGATCGCCGCTTCCAGATATTGCTGCGGGGCGGCATGCCAAGTGTAGTTGTCGAACTGACGGACGTCGGTCGATATGGCGACGAGCGGCTGGTGCATTTTGGCTCTGTGTTCCATCTGGGCAAGGGATGTCCTGCCACTAAAATAGGCGATCCCTGGGTATTTTTCCATGCCAAGTTTCAGCGTGTCGCATGGGCCACGAGCGGCCTGTTAGACTATAGTTGCAGGGCAGCGTGGCTTCGCCGTCAAATCGGGCCGGCGTGCTGGACTCGACTTCTTGCCTGTGTATTGTCTCGAACGAACCGACACGGAAACCGAGGATTTCCGTATGTCGGTCTGTTGATTCAAAGGGAGGAACTTCATGGATCGTCGTGCATTCATTCGCAAGGCCGGTGTCACCGGCGTCGGTGCCGCAGCGGCGGCTGCCACGCTGGCAGCGCCTGCAATCGCCCAGTCCAATCCCAAGATCACGTGGCGGCTGGCGTCGTCCTTCCCGAAGTCGCTCGACACCATCTACGGCGGCGCCGAGGTGTTCTCCAAGATGCTGTCGGAAGCCACCGACGGCAACTTCCAGATCCAGGTCTTCGCCGCCGGTGAGCTGGTCCCCGGCCTGCAGGCCGCCGACGCCACCACGGCCGGCACGGTCGAAGCCTGCCACACGGTGGCATACTACTACTGGGGCAAGGACCCGACATGGGCGCTCGGTGCGGCGGTTCCCTTTTCGCTCAACGCACGCGGCATGAATGCCTGGCACTACCATGGCGGCGGCATCGACCTGTTCAACGAGTTTCTCGCCACGCAGGGCCTTTTCGGCCTGCCGGGCGGCAATACCGGCGTGCAGATGGGCGGCTGGTTCCGCAAGGAGATCAACACGGTGGCCGACCTTTCCGGCCTCAAGATGCGCATCGGTGGTTTTGCCGGCAAGGTGGTGCAGAAGCTCGGCGTCGTGCCGCAGCAGATCGCCGGCGGCGATATCTATCCGGCGCTGGAAAAAGGCACCATCGACGCCGCTGAATGGGTCGGCCCCTATGACGACGAGAAGCTCGGCTTCTACAAGGTCGCGCCCTACTATTACTATCCCGGTTGGTGGGAAGGCGGCCCGACCGTTCACCTGATGTTCAACAAGGCGAAATACGACGAACTTTCGCCGACGTACAAGTCGCTGCTGCGCACTGCCGCGCAGGCTGCCGACGCCAACATGCTGCAGAAATACGATTATCTGAACCCTGCAGCGGTGAAGCGGCTGGTGGCTGGCGGCGCGAAACTGCGGCCGTTCAGCCAGGAGATCATGGCCGCCTGCTTCGAAAAGGCCAACGAGGTCTATGCCGAAATGGAAGCCTCCAACGCCCCGTTCAAGAAGATCTGGGAATCGATCAAGGGCTTCCGCAAGGAGCATTATCTCTGGGCACAGGTGGCCGAATACAATTACGACACCTTCATGATGGTGCAGCAGCGCAACGGCAAGCTGTAGACCTGGCTGGAGAGGGTTCGCGCCGGCTAATAGCCGAAGTCTGCGCCGCCCTCATCCGCCTGCCGGTGTCCAGCCGATAGATGGGTAACAGATTGAACCGGATACATAGGTAACACTTCTCTCCCCTATGCGTCCGGCGCAGCGCCAAGCGGATTGGTTGGGGCGGCGCTGCGGCGGACAAGCTTCATGCGCCTGGTGTCGATGATGCCGAGCGGATGGGCATGGAAGGAGAGTGTCCATTCGCCGTCCTCGGTCTGCGCGGCAGCGACCGGCTCGCCGGCCAGCGCTTGCGAGACATAGATGAAGCCGCCATTCCACCTGATCTCACCATTGTGGCGCACACGGCGGACCGCAGCCTCGGCCGGATAGTCAGGCTCGGGTGGCGTCCTTGGCATGGCGCGCTGCGAGGGGCGGTAATGCTGGGCTGGGGTGTCCATGGCGAGTGCCTCATGCGGACGCTCCTCATTGTAGCTTTGCCGGAAGGCCTCGAAGGCTTGACCCTGGGCCGTTCTGTCGGCTTCCGGCGCCTCTGCCAGCGGTAGCATGGTCAGATGGAAGCGCTCGTGGCGTCCGTTCTGCTGCGGCTTGCCGGGTGCGATCCGCTCCAGCGCGATGTCGAGCTTGATGAAGCGCACCACAAGCGGCGTCAGCCCGGTGACGCCGGCCGATGCGAAGGGTGGGCCGTTGTCACTTCTGAAGCGATCCGGCAGGCCATGCTCCTCAAACAGCCGTTCGAACACCGGCCAAGCCTCGCTATCGGCCGTCGATCCCGTCGCTTCGAGCGCCAGAAGATAGCGGCTTGACGCATCCATCACCGTCAGCGGTTCGCAGCGCCACCCGTCACGGGTCCGGAACCAGCCCTTGTGATCGCCAGTCCACACTGCATTCGGCCTCTCGGCTTGCGGCCACGGTCCATTGCCGCAGGCCCGCAGACGCGGCCGTTTGCGGGCGCTGACAAGCCCATGCCGCGCAAGGATCGCCCCCACCGTCGAGGCCGACGGCCACATGAATTCGGGAGCCGTGCGCCTGAGCCGCGCCACGATCTTCTTGGGACCCCAGAGCGGATGCGTCTCCTTCGCCGCGACGATCTGCTCAACCAGATCAAGAGCTGTCGCCCGGCCATGATTGAGCGGGGCTCGCGGCCGGTCGTGCAAACCTTCCGGGCCTAGCTCCCGATAGCGTCCAAGCCATTTGTAGCCGGTCTTGCGTGAGATCTCGTGGGCCGCACAAAGCGCCACCATCGTCTCATCTCCAGAAAGACACTCCACAACAAACCGAAGCCGCTCGTCCATGATGCCAGTCTCTCGCCAAACCATCGCCGGTCCTCCGGCGGACAAGAAAACTGTCACCCATGCTATCGGTCCATTCTGTTACCTATCTATCCGGTTCGGACACCGGCACCTTCTCCCCGCATAGTGACGGGGAGAAGGGAGTTGCCGCACCCTTGGCGCATCTTCCGGCAATGTTCCCAATTGGCGAAGACCGGAGATGAAAGCGTCCTTCTCCCCGTCACTATACCAGGGCAATCGCATATGGCCTCTTTCGAGGAATCGAACGGCGAACAAATCGGAATCGCGTCGAGAACAAACTTCGCAAGATTCCATCTTTGTTCCGCATATGCGATTCCCCTGGTCACTATACGGGGAGAAGTGCCCGGCAGGGCGATGAGGGGCAGCGCAAGCGTCTGAAAGCCAGCAGCTCAGCCCCGGCGCGGCACCACCAGCACCTTGACCTCGCCGGGCGCCGGTGGATTGGCGATCACCGCCGCCGCGTCTTCGAGCGGCACCTGCCTGGAGATCAGCCTGTCGATCTCGATCGCACCCGAAGCAATAAGTTCGGCGGCGCGGCGATGGGTGTAGGGGTTGAGGAAGGAACCGAGCACCTTCAGTTCCCGGAACAGCAGGTCGAAGGGCTCGAATTCCGCTTTCATGCCTTGCGGCGTCACGCCGACGATGACGACCGTGCCACCGGCGCGGGCCAGCCGCATCGACTGCTCGACGGTCTCTCGCACGCCCGCGCATTCGAACACCACGTCGGCTCCGCCTGGCACCAGGCCGGCTGGTCCGGCGATGGCCTTGACGACATCGGCGGCGGTCGGATCGACCGTCACTGTCGCGCCGAAATCCCTGGCGAGGGCGCGCCGCGAGGCTTGCTTGGTCGACAGCACGATGGTCGTGGCTCCGGCCAGTCTTGCCAGTTGCACGGTGAGCAGGCCGATGACGCCGCCGCCAAGCACCACCACCGAACTGCCAGGTTTGATCCCGGCAAGGTCCACGCCGTGCAAACAACAGCCGAGCGGCTCGCAGAACGCACCGTGCATCGGATCCAGGCCCGCAGGCAGGACAAAAGCCTGCTTCTGCGGCAAGGCAAGATAGTCGGCAAAGCCGCCGTCGCGATGAATGCCGATGGCGCGCAGATTGCTGCAGAGGTTGACCCGCCCGGCATGACAATGCGCGCAACGCCCGCAGGCGATGTTGGGGTCGCCGGTGACGCGGTCGCCGACGGCAAAGCCCGAGACGGATTTGCCGATCGCCTCGACGATGCCGGAAAACTCATGGCCGGGCGTCACCGGCGGCGTGCACGGGAATTCACCGTGAAACAGGTGCCGATCCGTGCCGCAGACACCGCAGGCTTCGATCCGCACCAGAAGCTCGTCCGGCCCGATGTCAGGCTTGTCGACTTCGCGCAGCGCGATGCTGCCCACCGCTTCAAGCCGCACCGCTTTCATCATCGTCGCCACGTCGGTCTCAATTGAAGCTTGGCGGCTGCGACAGGTCCGGCTGTGGCGCTGCCGGTTGGGCTGGTGCCGGATCGCCGAAACTCGGCGGTTGCGAAAGGTCAGGGGCTGCCGGCGCCGTGCCGCCACCAGTAGGCGCTGCACCATCCGCTGGGGGTGCGCCGAGCGGCGACAGGCCGGGCACCTCCGGCACCTTGTAGTCGATGGTGCCCGGATCGACGGTCGTTCCCTTGTAGTGCATCACCATTTGCGGGAAGGCGATGGTCAGCCCGATCATGATCACCTGGATACAGACGAAGGGCACCGCGCCCCAATAGATCTGTCCGGTGGTGACCGGCGCGATCTGTTTGCCGGTGAGGCGGTCGAGATAGGGCACGCGGGCGGCCACCGAGCGCAAATAGAAGAGCGCGAAGCCGAAGGGCGGATGCATGAAGCTGGTCTGCATGTTGACGCCCAGAAGCACGCCGAACCAGATCAGGTCGATGCCGAGCTTGTCGGCGGCCGGCGCCAGCAGCGGCACGATGATGAAGGCGAGCTCGAAGAAGTCGAGGAAGAAGGCGAGGAAGAAGACGAGAATGTTGACGCCGATCAGGAACCCGACTTCGCCACCCGGCAGCGAGGTCAGCAGATGTTCGACCCAGATGTGGCCGTTGACGCCGTAGAAGGTCAGCGAGAACACCCGCGCGCCGATCAGGATGAACAGCACGAAGGACGACAGCCGCGTCGTCGCGGTCAGGGCCTGCTTGACCACATCCAGCGACAGCCGACCCTTTGCCGCCGCCATGATCAAGGCGCCGACAGAGCCCATCGCGCCGCCCTCTGTCGGGGTGGCGATGCCAAGGAAGATGGTGCCCAGCACCAGGAAGATCAGCGCCAGCGGCGGGATCAGCACGATGATCACCTGCTGCGCGAGCCTGGACATCATGTTGAAGTTCAGGCGTTTGTCGGCAATCGCCACGATGTAGATGAAGAGCACCCCGGCAGTGGCGCCGAGAATGTCGGCATTGTCGCCATGCGCCGGCGCGAGATAGCGATACGCCGCGTAGGAAACCGCCACAGTGACCAGCAATGCCACCAGCAGGGACATCACGCCATGGCCAAGCGTGCGCGCTTCCAGCGGCAGCGCAGGCACCATTTTTGGCCAGACGACCGAAACGATGAGGATGTAAAGCGCGTAGAGGCCGGTGAGCACGAGTCCAGGAATCAGCGCCCCGGCATACATGTCGCCGACCGAGCGGCCGAGCTGGTCGGCAAGCACGATCAGCACCAGCGAGGGCGGGATGATCTGGGCAAGCGTGCCCGAGGCGGCAATGACCCCGGATGCCAGCCGGCGGTCATAGCCATAGCGCAGCATGATCGGCAGCGAGATCAGGCCCATGGCGATAACGGAAGCCGCCACCACGCCGGTGGTTGCCGCCAACAGCGCGCCGACGAAGATCACGGCGTAGGCGAGGCCGCCGCGGATCGGCCCGAACAGCTGGCCGATCGTGTCGAGCAGGTCTTCGGCCATGCCCGATCGTTCGAGCACGATGCCCATGAAGGTGAAGAACGGAATGGCCAGCAGCGTGTCGTTCGACATCACCCGGCTGCCGTAGAAATTATCCGGCAATGCGTGCAGGAGCGGCCAGGCGAGGTTGATCGATCCGCCGGAATAGGGCGACAGGAGCACGCCGATGAAAAAGAACATCAAGCCGTTGGCGGCCAGCGAGAAGGCGACGGGATAGCCGATCAGCAGGAAGATGATCAGCGAGGCGAACATGATCGGCGCCATGTTCTGCGCGATGAACTCCATCACGAGCGCACCTCGTCGGCCAGCGCCTTGGCTTCGAGCTCGGCCTGTTCATGTGCCGATATGAAGGGATTGGGGTCGTCCATGTCGTCGCGCATGATGGCGATCTTCTTGATGATTTCGGAGATGCCCTGCAGTGCGAGCAGGAAAAAGCCGACGAGCAGGATTGCCTTGGCCGGCCAGATGATCAGCCCGCCGGAATTGTTGGACATCTCGCCGCTGCGAAACGACAGCGATACATAGGGGACGAAATAGACCACCATCAGCGTCACGAACGGCATCAGGAAGAAGACATGGCCAAAAAGGTCGATCCAGTGCTGCACGCGGCGTGGAAACAGGCCGTAGACGATGTCGATGCGGATATGTTCGTTCTGCTTCAGCGTATAGGCGGCGGCCAGCATGAAGGCGGCGCCGAACAGATACCACTGCAGCTCGAGCCAGGCGTTCGAGGATATGTCGAACACCTTGCGGATGATGGCGTTGGCGGCGCTCACCAGGATCGCCAGCAGGATCAGCCACGAGACCCATTTGCCGATGAATTCGTTGGCGCGATCAATGGTCCTGGATAGAGCGAGCAGCCCTGCCATGCATTCCTCCCTTGTAGCGGAGGCGTGCCGGCTTCCCCCTTCTTGTCCGTCACGCCGCATGGTCCAACGGTATGCCGCGCGTGGACTGACGGGTCAACAAGGATAGAGGCAGCAAAATACCATCGCATGGCAGGCAGTGCCGGATACTGGCGGTCTGCCCAGCGTCATGCAACCAAAGTCTGATGGCTCAGGCGATCTTGCCGGTGTCGCGGCCGGCGCCGATCAGGATCAGCGTCGCGACCAGGAACAGATACATCCACGCATCGCGCCATTCGACCGGGAAATAGCCGGCCCACAGCGATTCGGCCATGCCGAACGCCGCCGCCCCCAGCGCCGCTCGCGGCGGCGAGAGATAACCGCCGACCGCCGTCACGAACAGGATCTTCAACCCGTAGACCAGGCCCGAGCCGAAGCTGACATTGCCGTAATAGAGGCCGGCCATGACGCCGGCCAGCGCGGCGCACAAACCGCCGAACAGCACCGCATGCCGGAACACCGCGCGCACGTTGACGCCGCACATCGCCGCCGCCTTGGGGTCGTCGGAGACGGCGCGCCAGCGCCGGCCGAAGCTCGATCGGGCAAATGCCCAGCTGGCCAGCGCGATTGCCGCCAGCGCCACGGCGCAATCGATGAGCTGGATGAGCGTCAGCGTCGCCTTGAAGCTGGCGTTTTGAGCGAAAACGATGGGCTGCGCCAGCATCGGCGGCAGCCACAGATCATGCGTGTCGGCGGCGATGCGGCTTGCCTCCGACAACAGCAGCAATATGCCGAGCGTCGTCACCACGATCGCGTTGGGTGTCCGGTCGGCCAAAGGTTCGAAGACGCTGCGCGACAGCACGTGGCTGATCAGCGCGGCATAGAGGAAAGCCGCCACGACGCCGAGCGCCACCGCCGCCAGAAGCGTCAGCCACAGCACCTGATAGCCAAAGGCCGCGGTCAGGATCATCGTCTGGCCGCAAAAGGCGAACAGCGCGCCATAGGCGAGGTTGGTGCGGTGCAGGATGCCGTTGGTCAGCACATAGCCGAAGGCGAGCAGCGCGTAGAGCGCGCCCGAATGCAGCCCGTTCAGCACCTGCTGGAAGAAATAGAGCATGCGAAACCCTCGGAGCATGTCGCCCAAAAGTGCAAAGCGGTTTTGGGACAACGACATGCTCAAGACAAAGGCTGCGGAGTCCGCGCCCGGTAGAGAAATTGCATCGCTGAATCTAACTTGTCAAATGCGATTTATCGGTTAGATTCTAGGCATGACGGTATCCTGGACCCCGCACCGCTTCACCGGAGGCCTGCTTGCGCTCGACACGGCGAACACTGTCGTGCTGCGCGGCGATCCGGAGCGGACCTTCGACCGTTTCGATGATCCGGCCGAGATTGCCCGCTTCGCCGATGCGGCGAGCCGCTTTCGCGCCGCCGAGCTTGGCGACAGGCCGCTGGCTGCACCGGCACCGGAGACAATCGCACCCGTCGTGCTGTCGATCCGCGAAACGACGGACCGGTTGTTTCGCGGCGCGGTGTCGAAGGGCGCGGTTGTCACCACCGATCTGCCGGGGTTCCTGAGAGCCTGCGCCGATGGTCTGGCCGGCAGCCGGACCGAGATCGGTGCGCCGGGAAGGCCGTTCGGTGATCCCCTGACGCCGATCGCGTTCGAGGCGGCGCTGGCGGTTTCCGCTCTGTCGCTGCTGCGCGACGACACCGTCGCAAGGCTCAGGATCTGTCCAAACTGCACCTGGCTATTTGTCGACAGAAGCCGCAATTCCAGCCGCCTTTGGTGCGACATGGCGGTGTGCGGCAACAGGCAGAAGGCAAGTCGCCACTATCGTCGCCGCCGCATGGCGGCCAATGAGGTCAAGAATGCCTAGAGGTTTTTCCCGCTCGATCGTTGTCGGCGCGGCACTCATTGCGGCCGTTGCGCTCGGCGCCTGCCGCGATACCGGCAACGCCGAAGGCAAACTGTTCGAGATTTCCGGCAAGATATTCGTCTTCAACTACCGCTTGGCGAGGGCTACCTATGTGGTGACCCTGCGGCCGCTGAAGCCGATGGGCGATGGCCAGGTGGCGGTCGCCAGCTTCCAGGATCCCGCCGGCGGCGCGCCTCTGGTGGTCGAGCAGAAGGTGTGGCCGAAGCTCGACAAGGTGACGTTGGAGAGCCCGGCGCTGACCTGCGTCGTCAAGAACAAGCCCTATGCGATTGCCATCAGCATCAAGGGCGCCGACGGCGCGGTCCTGCAGAAGATCGACACCACGCTGATGTCGACGGAAGACCAGTCGGTGCTGCCCGACCGGCCATTGGTCATCGACCAGCTCTATACGGCCAATCCCGATCTCGTCGGCCATCCCGACGGCAAGCTGCCGGGCGAACCGAAGCCGGATTGCTCGAAGGGCAGCTGACGCGTCGCTTCCAGCTCTGGTTGCTGCTGAAATTTTCGTGCGGCGGACAATGCCCGCGAATCGGTTTCGTACCCGATTCGCGATGGCAACGGACTGTTCGTTGCGCGTTGCCTGGCACCTGCGATTTTGTTTGACCTGCATTGCAAGGGGAGAAAGGATGCGTCATCCGACCCCGACGTTGGCTGCCTGCTCCCGCGTGGCCTCCGCAGAGGAAATTCCTGATGACGCTGCACGACGTCGCGCTCGACGACAAGTTCGATCTCGCAAAGGAGCGCATCTTCCTGTCCGGCGCGCAAGCGGTCATCCGCATGCTTCTGATGCAGCGCGAGCGAGACCGCCGCGCCGGTCTGAACACGGCCGGCTTCGTCTCCGGCTATCGCGGTTCGCCGCTTGGCGGCCTCGACATGCAGCTGTGGAAGGCGAAGAAACAACTCGCGCAGGCCGACATCGTCTTCCAGCCAGGGCTCAACGAGGAGCTTGCCGCCACCGCTTGCTGGGGATCGCAACAGACGGAACTGCTGGGCGAGGGTACCCATGACGGTGTCTTTTCGGTCTGGTACGGCAAGGGGCCGGGCGTCGATCGCTCCGGCGATGTGTTCCGCCATGCCAATCTCGCCGGCTCGTCCAGACATGGCGGCGTGCTCGCCCTGATGGGCGACGACCATATGGCCGAATCCTCGACCAACGCGCATGCCACCGAATTCCTGTTCGTCGACACGATGGTGCCGATCCTCAACCCGGCCGGCGTCCAGGAGATCATCGACTACGGGCTCTACGGCTTTGCCATGTCGCGCTTTGCCGGCACCTGGGCGGCGATCAAATGCGTCAAGGACAACATCGAATCGACGGCCTCGGTCGATGCCTCGCTCGAGCGGCTGAACATCATCGTGCCGGACTTCGATATGCCTCCAGGCGGTCTCAACATCCGCCATGAGATCGACATGCTCGGCCAGGAGGAGCGGCTGCATGAGCACAAGCGCGCCGCGGCCTCCGCCTTCATCCATGCCAACGGGCTGAACCGCATCGTCTATTCGGGTGGCCGCAACCCCAAGATCGGCATCATCACGCTGGGCAAGAGCTATCTCGACGTCCGCCAGGCGCTGGAGGACATCGGCATCGACGAGGCGGCCGCCAACCGCATCGGTGTGCGGCTGTTCAAGGTTGGCTGCCCTTGGCCGCTCGACCTGCATCACATCGCCGATTTCGCCCGCGGCCTCGACACCATCGTCGTCGTCGAGGAGAAACGCTCGCTGATCGAGGTGCAGCTGCGCGAAAGCCTTTACGGCACCGCCACGCAGCCAGTCATTGTCGGCAAGAAGGACGAACGCGGCGACTGGCTGTTCCCGGCCAAGGGCGCGCTCGACCCCAATGAGATCGCCATCGCGCTTGGCGAGAGGATCGTCAGGACCATCGGCCCGTCCGAAGAGATATTGGCGCGGGTGGCAAAGCTGCGCCAGTTCCAGGCAATGCTCGCCGACGCCACCGACATCGGCTCGCGCACGCCGTTCTTCTGTTCCGGTTGCCCGCACAATTCGTCCACCAAGGTGCCGGACGGCTCGATTGCCGCGGCCGGCATCGGTTGCCATTTCATGGCGCTGTGGATGGACCGCAACACCGTTGGTTTCACGGCCATGGGCGGCGAGGGCGCGCAATGGGTCGGCCAGGCGCCGTTCTCGAAGCGCGGCCACATCTTCCAGAATCTCGGCGACGGCACCTACAACCATTCCGGCACGCTGGCGATCCGCTTTGCGCTGTCGACCGACGCCAACATCACCTACAAGATCCTCTACAACGACGCCGTCGCCATGACCGGCGGCCAGCCGCACGAAGGCGGCCTGACCGTGGACATGATCGCCCGGCAGGTGCGCGCCGAGGGCGTCGACCGCATCGCCATCGTCACCGATGAACCGGACAAATATGCCGGGAAGGTCGAATTCCCGGCCGGCGCCAGCATTCATCACCGCGACGACCTCGACCTCGTCCAGCGCGAGTTGCGCGATGTCAAAGGCGTTTCCGTGCTGCTCTACGACCAGACCTGCGCTGCCGAAAAACGCCGCCGCCGCAAGCGCGGCACATTCCCCGATCCCGACAAGCGGGTCTTCATCAACGAGCTGGTCTGCGAAGGCTGCGGCGATTGCGGCGTACAGTCGAACTGCGTCTCGATCCAGCCGGTCGAGACCGAATTCGGGCGCAAGCGCAAGATCGACCAGTCGAGCTGCAACAAGGATTTCTCCTGCGTCAACGGCTTCTGCCCGTCCTTCGTCACCGTGCACGGCGCCAAGATCCGCAAGGCCGAGGGCCTTGCCGGCAAGACCGATCCGCTCGACGGCGTGCCCGTGCCGGCCGAATTCCCGCTTGGCGAACAAGGCTGGGCGGCGATCATCGACGGCGTCGGCGGCACCGGCGTCGTCACTGTCGGTGCGGTGCTTGGCATGGCGGCGCATCTCGAGGACAAGGGCTGTGGCATGATCGACATGGCCGGCCTCGCCCAGAAGGGCGGTTCGGTGTTCACCCATGTCCGCATCGCCCGCACCCCGGACGACATCCATGCCATCCGCGTCTCGGCCGGCAAGGCCGATCTCGTGCTTGGCTGCGATCTCGTCGTGTCGGGCGCCAAGAAGGTGCTGACCGCGGTGCGCGAGGGCCACACCATCTTCGTCGCCAACACCGCCGAGATCATGCCCGGCGAATTCGCCCGTTCGGCCGATTTCTCGTTGCCGATAGAACGCCTGAAGAAGGCGATCCGTGCGGCCGCGGGTGACGACAAGGCGCATTTCTTCGACGCTACCCGCACCGCCACGGCACTTTTCGGCAATTCGCTCGGCGCCAACATGTTCATGCTGGGCTTTGCCTTCCAGCATGGCGGCCTGCCTTTGTCGGCCGAGGCCGTCGAGAAGGCGATCGAACTCAATGGCGAAGCCGTGGCGATGAACGTCGCCGCCTTCCGCTGGGGCCGTCGCGCTGCCCATCAGCCGGATTTCGTGCGCGGCCTCGTCGCCCAGCCGGGCCCAACCGTCGCTGGCAAGACCGACCAGGCCGCCGATGTCGCCGAGACGCTGGACGACATCATCGCTCGCCGCGTCGCCTTTTTGACCGCCTATCAGAATACCGCCTACGGCAAGCGTTATGCCGAGAAACTGGCCGTGTTGCGTGCCGCCGAAGCCAAGGCCGTGCCGGGTTCGACAGCGGTGTCGGAAGCCGCCGCGAAAAACCTGTTCAAGCTGATGGCGATCAAGGACGAATACGAGGTGGCGCGTCTTTACACGGACGGCTCTTTCGCCGCTGAACTCGGAAAGCAGTTCCAGAGCTACGAAAAGCTCGAATTCCATCTCGCGCCGCCGATCATGGGCCGGCGCGGCAATGACGGCAGCCCCAGAAAATCGAGCTTCGGCCCCTGGATGATGAAGGGTTTTCGCCTGCTGGCGGCGATGAAAGGTCTGCGCGGCACCGCCTTCGACCTGTTCGGCTACACCGCCGAGCGGCGCATGGAGCGGCAGCTGTTGGCGCGGTACGAGGCGGATCTGGAGCTCATCGCCGGATCGCTGGCCCCGGCCAGGGTCGATGCGGCGGTTGCGCTGGCCTCGGTGCCGGCCCTCATTCGCGGCTATGGCCACGTCCGCCAAGCCAGCGCGCAAAAGGCCGCCGGCGAACGCCAAAGACTGCTCGAACGCCTGTCGGGCACGCCGGCGCGGCCGGAACTTCAAGCCGCCGAATGATCGATACGCCTTGTTTACCTGAACGACAGTTTCCTCACTTTCCGCAGCGTCACCCGGCTTGACGGAGGGCGCGCGAGGGGCTCTCTAAATCTTTCTTAAGGCGGATGTGACACTGCTTGGGTCCCCAAGGGTTGGGATTCAGGCGTTGAATCTGAGAAAAAAGAACGAGATCCCGGTCGACGTCTACATTCCGTTCGTGGAAACCCTGTTTCGCGACGGGCTGACGCTTTCGATCGGCATCCTCGCGCAGACCTTCCTGATTGGCCTTGTCTGGTGGAAAAACGGCGATCCGCTGTATTTGCTGGTCGCCATTTCGATGGTTCTCGTCGGCATCTTCCGCATGAGAAACTTTCGAAAATACAACAGCATGCCGTCGCCGACGACCTGGGAAGAGGCCCACAAGCGCGAGAATGACTACATTCTCTACGGCTCCCTGCACGGCTTGACGCTTGGCGCCTTCTGTCTGCTCGGCATCTATTTTGCGCGCGACAATTTTGCCGAAATCGCCTCCGTCTGCCTGACGCTGGCGACGGCGACGTCCATCGCCGGCCGAAACTACGGCTCGCCGCGCATGGTCACCATCCTGACCCTTGCCTTGACCTGGCCGATCTCGCTGGGCTTCCTGTTGCGCGGCGATATCTACCATGTCCTCCTCGGGCTCCTGTCCGCGCCGTTCCTTTTCGCCATCCGGAAATTCGCCAACACCGTGCGCGATGTGCTTTTTGCGGCGGTATCGGAAGAGAAGAAGGCCAACCGCATCGCCCAGCGCTTCAACCGGGCGCTCAACACCATGTCGCATGGCCTTGTCATGCTCGGCCCGGACGGCCGCGTCGCGGTTGCCAATGCCGAGGCAGCGCATCTGATGTCGCTGAAGTCGCCGGATGCGCTGCTCGGGCGGTCGATCCATGGTCTGTTGATGCGCGGCGTCGCCGGCGGCATGCTGGCGCCCAAGGATTGCCGCTATATCGAGGCTCAGCTGACGCGCGCCCTGCGCGAGGGCCGCGACCGCAAGGTGCTGGTTTCCCTCGCCAACGGCCAGCACTACGAATTCTCGGCTCGCGAAGGCAGCCAGGAGCTGGGCGTCATCACCTTCGAGGACGTCACCGCCCGTGTCGAGGCGGAAGACAAGATTCGCTTCATGGCACGCTACGACAACCTCACCGGCCTGCCCAACCGCGCCTATTTCCACGAACTGATCGGCGAGGCGATGGTATCAGGCGATCGCGACCGTCTCTGCGGCCTGGCGGTGCTCGACCTCGATGATTTCAAGAGCGTCAACGACACGCTTGGCCATCCGATCGGCGACGGCTTGATCTACGCCGTTGCCGAGCGGCTTGCCGCCATTGCCGGGCAAGGCATCACGGTCAGCCGTTTCGGCGGCGACGAGTTCATGATCTTCTTCGACCGCGTCGAGGATGAGAGCCATCTGACCAGCCAACTCGACGAGATTTTCGCCGAACTGCAGGGGGAGGTGGACGTCGCCGGCCACGGGCTGCGCATCCAGGCCAGCGGCGGCGCGGTGCTGTCGCGGGTCAAGGATAGCGATGTCGACGCCATGATCGTCAAGGCGGACCTGGCTCTCTACAAGGCCAAGGAGCTCGGCAAGAACAGCTGGCGGCTGTTCGAAGCCTCGATGGATGCCGCCTTCCGCAACCGTCAGCTGATGAAGGCGGATCTGCGCAGCGCCGTGGAAAGCAAGGGCCTGCGGGTGGTCTATCAGCCGATCGTGGCGATGAGCACCATGCGCATCGCCAGCTGCGAGGCGCTGTGCCGGTGGGATCATCCCGATCTCGGGCCGATCTCGCCCAGCATCTTCATTCCTCTGGCCGAGGAAATGGGCATCATTTCCGAGATCAGCACCTTCGTGCTGCAGGCAGCCTGCGCCGAATGCGCCAAATGGCCGGATCACACCAGCGTCTCGGTCAATCTCTCCGCCAAGGATTTCCGCAACCGCGACGTCATCCAGAAGGTTCGCGATGCGTTGGCCGGCTCCGGCCTCGCCGCCCGGCCGGCTCGAGATCGAGGTCACCGAAACGGCGCTGCTCGACGACAAGTCGCTGACGCGCCAGTACATCGAGGAGCTGAAGCAGATTGGCGTGCGCATCGCGCTCGACGATTTCGGCACCGGCTATTCGAGCCTGAGCTACCTGCACAAGCTGCCGCTCGACAAGATCAAGATCGACCGCTCTTTCCTTATGGACGTCACCCAGAATCCCCGTTCGCTCGAGCTGCTCAAGGGCATCGTCAACCTGTCGCGGCCACTGGGGCTTTCGGTGACCGTCGAAGGTGTCGAGACCTTCGAGCAGCTCAAGATCCTGGCGCTGCAGGTCAAGCCGGACCTCGTCCAGGGGTTCCTGTTCGGTTCGGCGCTCAGCGCCTCCGGCATCGAGACCATGTCGAACACGGTCTGGCCCTTCGCCAAGGACATCAGGACTGCCAAAAAGGCGATACGCCGCTGATTTGCGCGTGGAGCATGGAGATCATGCCCCCGAGATTTCCTCGCACGTCGCGGCGCCATGCCAGAATTGCCGCGGCCTCCCGTCAGGTTTGAGAACGGTTCTTTTCTCCGCCGCGATGCGGAAAACGAAGAAAACGATTAAATTTTAATAATATTTTACCAATTGTTAACCTTAACGTCTGGTAAACGACCTCCTTCCCATTTTCATCTTTACATCCCATGACCCTGACGTAGTGTCGGATCGCGGCGGCAATGTACGGGGATTGAGTTTATGATTGTGCAGTTGAGTTCGCTTCGCCCGGCGACGGGTGAGGACGGCAAGGATACCGCCGACAACATGTCCAGCTTCGCCCGCAACGTCTCGGCGATGCTTGAGCGGACAGAGTATCGCCGCTGCGACAAGGGCGAAGATCTCGAGGATATCTACCGCCTGCGCTACAAGTCATATCGCTCGAACGATATGGTGCCCGACAACGAAAACCATACCATTCATGATGAGCTCGACGAGGCACCGAATGTGTATCGTTTCGGGGTCTATATCGACCAGGAGCTCGTCAGCACGCTGCGTATCCATCACGTCACTCTGGCGACGCCGATGTCGCCTTCCACCAAGGCCTTTGGCGACATCGTCATGCCGATGCTTCGTGAAGGGCTGAGTTTCATCTGCCCCAGCCGGTTTGCGTCCGATCCAGAATGGTCGCGCGTCTATCCGCAGATCCCCTATCTGACGTTGCGGCTGGCCGGCATGGCGTGCTTCCATTTCAACGCGCCCTACTGCCTGTCGACCATTCGCGAGGATCACGCCGGCTTCTACAAGCGCATCTACTATTCGGAGAAGATCAGCGAGTCGCGCGCCTATCCGGGCGTGTTCAACAAGGTCGTGCTCTACCGTGCCGACGTCAACGCCATCCGCGAGCGGTCCTTCTTGCGGTTCCCGTTCTTCCGTTCGACGCCGATGGAACAGCGTATGCTGTTCGATACGCCGCATGTCGGCGAGCTCGCGCCGCTGACCATCCTGCCCACGGCAAAATACTATCACGAAGCCGCCTGATACGGCAGGATCGCACGATTTTGCCGGATGGACATGGAGCCTTTCGGCAGCTTAGGCGTTCTGGATGACACCAAGGGCGCTGCAGCACTGTGGCACGCCACGAAGTCTTTGAGGAACCCGACATGACCATTTCCACGCTTGCGCTCACCCCGCTCATCTCGCTGATCGCCGGCGTGCTGATCCTCGTGATGCCAAGGCTGTTGAACTACATCGTCGCGATCTATCTGATCGTCGTCGGACTGCTCGGGCTTTTCCCGCATCTTGCCGGCTGAAAGTGCCGTTTGAGGCAGCGCCAACGTTCGCCTCGACCGCTTTCGGACCATCTTTCCGCATCAAACACCCGGATCCAGCGATCGGACTCCGCCGCCCGTCGGCAGCCGGCTTCAATTTTCCTTTGAGGCAGTTGTTGGCTGTTATGCGGCAATAGCGCCATTGCTCTCGGCCCGGCTTTTCGCTATGTGCCTGAAAGATGTCTTCGAAGGGGTATTCCTATGGCTGATCACTCGCCGACCGGTCCTGTCGAACTGGGCGCGAAGATGGACTATGCAGAGCATGACCGCACCTATGCGGGCTTCGTCGCGCTGGCCAAATACGGATCGCTTTTTTGCGGCGCCCTGCTTCTGGCGATGGCTTTTGGTTTCTTCGCGGGGGGCTTCTTCTCGGCGACCATTCTGTTCGTGCTGATTCTGGCCGTCGGCGCCTTTATCCTCCGATAGATTTTTCCGACACCTTGTCCATGGCGCCGCCGCGAGGCCGGCCGGCGTCTTGCGGGAAACACCTTCCGGCCGAAAGGATCATGCGGTGGGACAGACGGTTTTCATTCCTCGTGAACTTGATGCCAACGAGCCGCGCGTCGCGGCCTCGCCCGATACGGTGAAAAGGCTGGTGGCGCTGGGCTTCGACGTCATTGTCGAGGCCGGTGCCGGTCAGAATTCGCGAATCATCGATGCCGACTATGCGAGCGCAGGCGCTGCCATCGGCAAGGCTTCCGATGTCGCCAAGGCCGATGTGGTGCTGAAGGTGCGTCGGCCCGGTGATGCCGAGCTGAAGAGCTACAAGCCCGGTACGGCGGTCATTGCCATCATGGATCCCTACGGCAATGATGCTGCTGTCGCGGCACTTGCCAAGGCCGGCGTCACCGCTTTTTCGATGGAGTTCATGCCGCGCATCACCAGGGCGCAATCGATGGACGTTCTGTCCTCGCAGGCCAATCTTGCCGGCTACCAGGCGGTGATCGACGGCGCCTCGGAATATGACAGGGCGTTGCCGATGATGATGACGGCGGCTGGCACGGTCCCGGCGGCGAAGGTCTTCATCATGGGCGTCGGCGTCGCCGGCCTGCAGGCGATCGCCACCGCGCGCCGGCTTGGTGCGGTCGTCACCGCCACCGATGTTCGCCCCGCAGCCAAGGAACAGGTCGCCTCGCTCGGCGCAAAGTTCCTCGCGGTCGAGGACGAGGAATTCAAGGCTGCGGAAACGGCAGGCGGCTACGCCAAGGAAATGTCTAAGGAATACCAGGCCAAGCAGGCGGCGCTCACATCAGAGCATATCGCCAAGCAGGACATCGTCATCACCACGGCGCTGATCCCCGGCCGGCCGGCGCCGAAGCTGGTGTCGGCGGCGATGGTCGCCTCGATGAAGCCGGGCTCGGTGCTCGTCGACCTGGCGGTCGAGCGCGGCGGCAATGTCGAGGGTGCTGTGCCGGGCCAAGTGGTGACAACGGCCAATGGGGTAAAAATCGTCGGCCATCTCAATGTGCCCGGCCGCATCGCGGCATCGGCATCGCTGCTTTACGCCAGGAACCTGTTTGCCTTCCTCGAAACGCTGGTCGACAAGACGACCAAGACGCTTGCCATCAATCGCGCCGACGATCTGGTCAAGGCGACGATGCTTACCGATGGCGGCAAGGTGGTTCATCCAGCTTTCGTGAAGGCCGATCAGCAGCCGCGTGTCGAGCCGGCCGCGATCCCGGCCACGACCATGGTCGCCGACGCTTCAGTCAAACCCGCCACTGCAAAGAAGGCCGCGCCCAAGAAGGCGGCCGCGCCCAAGTCGCCCTCGTCGAAGCCGAAAGGGATCGCGTGATGGACCAGACCCTGCAAAAAGCCCTCGACCAGCTCGACCAGGCCTCCGCCGCCGTTCGGCTGGCGGTGCACAATATGGCGACCGCGCCCGGTGGTGCCGATGCGGCGGGTGACGCCGCGCACGCGCTGTCCGGTGGCGCCATCGACCCCTTCGTCTTCCGCTTCGCCATTTTCATCCTGGCGATCTTCGTCGGCTACTATGTGGTCTGGTCGGTGACGCCGGCGTTGCACACGCCGCTGATGGCGGTCACCAACGCCATCTCCTCGGTCATCGTCGTCGGCGCGCTGCTTGCCGTCGGCATCGCCGCCTCTGGCATTGCCGCCGGCTTCGGCTTCGTCGCGCTGATGCTGGTCTCGGTCAACATCTTCGGCGGCTTCCTCGTCACCCAGCGCATGCTGGCCATGTACAAGAAGAAGGACAAGTAGAGCGCCATGAACGCCAACTTCGCGTCCTTCCTCTATCTGGTCTCCGGCGTCCTGTTCATCATGGCGCTGCGCGGCCTGTCGCATCCGACCACCAGCCGCCAGGGCAATCTCTACGGCATGATCGGCATGGGCATTGCCATCGCCACCACACTGGCGCTGGCGACTCCCTCTGCCGGCCGTTTCGGCCTGATCGTGCTCGGCCTTGCCATTGGCGGCGGTGTCGGCGCCGTCACCGCGCGCCGTATCGCCATGACCTCGATGCCGCAACTGGTCGCTGCCTTCCACTCGCTGGTAGGCCTTGCCGCCGTCATGGTGGCAGCCGCCGCCATCTATGCCCCGGAAAGCTTCGGCATCGGCACGAATGGCGACATACATGCCCAGGCCCTGATCGAGATGAGCCTTGGCGTCGCCATCGGCGCCATCACCTTCACCGGCTCCGTCATCGCTTTCCTCAAGCTCGATGGCCGCATGTCCGGCAAGCCGATCATGATCGGCGGCCGTCACTTCATCAATGCGGCACTTGCCATCGCGCTCGTCGTCTTGATCGTGCTGCTGGTCACCACCGAGTCCAAGCTGGTCTTCTGGCTGATCGTTGCCGCCTCGCTGGTGCTCGGCATCTTGCTGATCATCCCGATCGGCGGCGCCGACATGCCGGTCGTCGTCTCGATGCTCAACTCCTATTCGGGCTGGGCGGCGGCGGCCCTAGGTTTCACACTCGGCAATCTGGCGCTGATCATCACCGGCGCGCTGGTCGGCTCATCCGGCGCGATCCTGTCCTACATCATGTGCAAGGGCATGAACCGAAGCTTCATCTCGGTCATCCTCGGCGGCTTTGGCGGCGAGACGGCGACTGCTGCAGATGACGGCATCGAGCGCACGGTCAAGCAGGGGTCTGCCGATGATGCCGCTTACCTCATGATGAACGCCCAAAAAGTCATCATCGTGCCCGGCTACGGCATGGCGGTCGCCCAGGCGCAGCACGCGCTGCGCGAAATGGCCGACAAGCTCAAAGCCAACGGCGTCGACGTCAAATACGCCATTCACCCGGTGGCCGGCCGCATGCCCGGCCACATGAACGTGCTGCTCGCCGAAGCCAACGTGCCTTACGACGAAGTGTTCGAACTCGAGGACATCAACTCCGAATTCGCGCAGGCCGACGTTGCCTATGTCATCGGCGCCAACGATGTCACCAACCCGTCCGCGCGCGACGACAAGTCGTCGCCGATCTACGGCATGCCGATCCTCGACGTCGACAAGGCCCGCACCTGCCTGTTCGTCAAGCGCTCGCTCGGCTCCGGCTATGCCGGCATCGACAACACGCTGTTCTACAAGGACGGCACCATGATGCTGCTCGGCGACGCCAAGAAGATGACCGAAGAGATCGTCAAGGCGATGGATCACTGATCAAAGATCAGCGACACGCCAAGAAACGCCCGGCTTCACGCCGGGCTTTTTCTTGGCTGACAGCGGTTTCAGGGCTACGATGACGACTTCCCGTCTCACCGACGGGGTTGTCGTCAACGGAGACGCTGGTGCCCGATCCCGTCGCATCGCCGGTCACCGGAAAAGCGCCGCACAAGCCGAGCCAGGCGGTGGTGATCGTGCATGGCATGGGCGAACAGCGGCCGATGGATACGCTGCGCGGCTTTGTCCAGGCCGTCTGGAGCCATGATCCCAGCCGTGCGCCGTTTTATGCCCACGTCGCCGATCCGGCCGACCCCGCGGGCACGAAGACCAACCAGAGCTGGATCACACCCGACAGCCGGACAAATTCATACGAACTTCGCCGCATCACCACGCCTTACGATGTCGATGGCCGCCGCACCGATTTCTACGAGCTTTACTGGGCCGACATCACGCAGGGCACGACGCGGGGCCGGCTTGCTGCCTGGGTGACAAACCTGCTGTGGCGCAGGCCCGCTGACATTCCGCGCGACGCCCGCAAGCTCTATCTCGCCACTCTTTTCGCCGTCATCGTCGTCCTGTGCGCGATGCTCGCGCTCGCGACCTCGGTTTGGCAGCACTATATCTCCTGGGTCGCCGCTCTGTTCGTCACCATTCTGGCCTCGTTCATCATCTGGTCGGTGGACCGGTTTGGCCTTCCCTATTTCGGCGATGTCGCGGCATATGTGCGCGCCGAAGCGGCAACGGTCGAGAAGCGCGCGCTGATCCGCGACCGCGGTCTGAGGCTGCTGAAGCGTCTGATGATGGACGATGGCTACGACCGGATCGTGCTGGTCTCGCACAGCCTTGGGTCGATGATCGCCTATGATCTGCTGCAGATCTTGTGGGCCGATTTCAGGCCGCGAAAACTGGAGGCCATCCGCGACAAGGCGAAACTGAAGGCGATCCACGCCATCGACAAGGCGACGCTTGTTGCCGACGGTTCGGCATGGCCCGGCAGCCTGGACGATCTCGCCGGGTTCCGGCGCGATCAGTGGGAGCTCTACCGGCAGCTGCGCACTGGCGATGCCGACCATCGGCCTTGGAAGATCAGCGATTTCGTCACGCTTGGCAGCCCGCTGACCCACAGCGAATTTCTGGTGACGTACAATCTCGCCGAGTTCAGGTGCGGCATTGCCGAGCGGCTGTTCTCGGCATGCCCGCCGATCGCCGAGAGCGCGACCGGCGGCACCGTACTCTATCACGAAGGCCGCAACCGTTCGGGCAAGCCGCAGCGCGCCGTGCATCATGGCGCTGTGTTTGCGGCGACGCGCTGGACCAATATCTTCGATCGCGGCAATGGTTGGCTGACGGGCGATCCGATCTCCGGACCGATGACGGAAAATTTCGGCCCGGGTGTGGACAATATCCAGGTCGAGCTGCGCGGCTCACTTGGTCGCGTCTTCACCCACACGCTGTACTGGTCGTTGGCGGCGACCGGTGTCGAGGTCGCCGCCGGCGACCGGCCGCGCTCGCACCTTGCCGTGCTGCGCGACGCTGTCGACCTCGGCCGAAAGCTGGAGCCGAGCCAGGCGGAAGCGCGGGCGATACCTCCCGAAAAATGAAAACGGAGAACGGGATCGAGACTCCACGCGCCGCCTGGCAATTCAAACAAAAATCCACCCCGGGTTTTCGCCCGGAGTGGATCGATCTGCTTCAGGTCCAGATCAGCGGTTGGTCAGGAACACCCCTTCTTCGTCATCGCGCTGCCTGCCGCCGAGAGCGGCTGCCGCACTGGCGATGAAGGCGCCGATCACCAGCGACAGCGCACCAAGCAGCGCAAAGGTCGCGCTGGCCTTCCTGGCGGTGTCGGCGGCCTGCTGGGCCTTGACCTTGGCGTCCTGGACCTTGGCGACCAGCGCATCGACACGCGCCTTGGCATCGGCCTCGGAGAGGCCGGTGCGTGCGGCGACCAGTTGCGATAGGTAGGTCTTGTCGTCGGCCGAGATTTCGCCTGCCGCGGCACTGGCAACCAGAATGCGCGAGGCTTGGCCTGCCGCGGCTGCATCGCCGTCCGGACTGGCTGCCGCGAGCTTGCTCGGATCAGCCGGACGAAACAGCGAGTCCACCAGATACGACGTCGCATTGTCAGCAGCAGCGCCACCGGCATTGGCGGATGCACCGGCCGATGCACCCATGGCGGCGCCCGACGCCACGGTCGAGACTGCCTGCACGCCTGAACCCACTGCGGCGGAAAGCGCCGAGCCCAGGACACCGACGACGATCAGGGTGGCTAATGCCCAGGCGAGGAAGCCGTGGGCGGTGTCACGGAAATAGACCTCGTCGGTGTGGATGCCGACCCATTTCGTGCGCAGGCGTCCGGCAAGGTAACCTCCGACACCGGAGGACAGCCATTGCACGATGACCAGCCAGATCGCGGTCGACACCGCGAAAGTGGTGACCGAAGCGCCGGAGCCCGACCAGGGTGACACCATGCTCAGCCCAAGGCCTGAACCAAGCAGCATGAGGATGAAGGTCAACGTCGAGGCGGCGAAGGCGCCGGCGATGATCGGTCCCCAACTGACGGCAGTGGCGGATGATTCTGTTGAAGTGGAAACGTCGACAGCCGATAGGGTGGACTGCATCAATTCCCCCTACCGTACGAAAAGCATGATGAGAATGATGATCGGAATCGGAATACCGAGCAACCAGAGCAAAATGCCGCGTCCCATGAAGGCCTCCTGTGAGAAATTGTGATCGATGTTGTCACAATGTCCCGAAGGGACTTCCGTTCCGGCGGGTTATAAAATGATTTTGTTTGCCAAGGGTGGAACAATCGGCGCGCCGCAGCGCGCCAATGTCAGAGAATATCGAGATCAGATATCCAGATTGGCGACCGACAGCGCGTTGTCCTGGATGAACTCACGCCTGGGTTCGACCTCGTCGCCCATCAGCCGCGAGAACAGACTGTCCGCATCCGTCGCGTCATTGACCTTGACCTGCAGCAGCGAGCGCACGTTCGGATCGAGCGTGGTTTCCCAGAGTTGTTCGGCGTTCATCTCGCCGAGACCCTTGTAGCGCTGCATGGTCAAGCCCTTGCGCCCGGTTGCGAAGACCGCATTGAGCAGCGCCAGCGGCCCCGAGATGGTCTCGGAGACATCCTTGCGGCGCAGCACCGGTGGCTCGCCATAGACTTCCGTAAGGCGCGGCGCATAGCGGTCGAGCTGGCGTGCATCGGCCGAATTGATGAGCCCCAGGTCGAGATGCGCGTATTCCTTGACGCTGCGCACCGTGCGCTCGAACACATAGCCGCCGATGCCCTCGTTCGAGGTTGACATGCGACCGGTCCAGCCGCGTTCGGTGTCCTCGGCAATGATGTCGAGACGCTTGGCGATGCGCTCGGCCATGGCGTTGGCTTGGGCGAGATCGGTAAAGACGTCCGGGTTGAGGCCGCCGGCGATCGCCGCCTGCTCGACCACGCCTCTGTTGTAGCGCGTGTGCAGGCCGTTGATGAGCTGTCGCACCGCCAGCGCATCGTCGATGGCACCGCGCAAATCCTGTCCGATGCGAACCTCGCCCGAGCCGAGCGTAAGCGATGCTTCCTCCAGCCCCGAGCCGATCAGGAATTCCTCGAAGGCGCTCTCGTCCTTGATGTATTGCGAACTCTTGCCCCGCGTCACTTTGTAGAGCGGCGGCTGGGCGATGTAGAGATGGCCGCGCTCGATCAGCTCAGGCATCTGCCGGAAGAAGAAGGTGAGCAGCAAGGTTCTGATATGGGCGCCGTCGACGTCGGCGTCGGTCATCAGGATGATCTTGTGGTAGCGCAGCTTGTCGGCGTTGAACTCGTCCTTGCCGATCGAGGTGCCGAGCGCGGTGATCAGCGTGCCGATCATCTCGGAGCCGAGCATGCGGTCGAAACGGGCGCGCTCGACATTGAGGATCTTGCCGCGCAGCGGAAGGATGGCCTGGTTCTGGCGCGAACGGCCGCCCTTGGCCGAGCCGCCGGCGGAGTCACCCTCGACGATGAAGATCTCGGATTTCGCCGGGTCGCGTTCCTGGCAGTCGGCCAGCTTGCCGGGCAGCGAGGTGATGCCGAGTGAACTCTTGCGGGTGATGTCGCGGGCCTTGCGTGCCGCCTCGCGCGCCGCGGCAGCCTGGATCACCTTGTCGATCACCACCTTGCCTTCGGCCGGATGTTCCTCGAGCCAGGTGCCGAGAGCCTCGTTGACCAATCCTTCAACCACCGGGCGGACTTCGGACGAGACCAGCTTGTCCTTGGTCTGCGAGGAGAATTTCGGATCGGGAACCTTGACCGACAGCACCGCCGTCAGGCCTTCGCGGCAATCGTCGCCGATCAGCCCCACCTTTTCCCTCTTGGTCAGCCCCGAGGATTCGCCATAGCCGGTGATCTGGCGTGTCAGCGCGCCGCGGAAACCGGCCAGATGGGTGCCGCCGTCGCGCTGCGGGATGTTGTTGGTGAAGGCCAGCACGTTCTCGTGGTAGCTGTCGTTCCACCACATCGCCACTTCGACGGTAATGCCGTCGCGCTCGGCCTTGATGGCGATCGGCTTGTCGATCAGCGGCTTCTTCACTCGGTCTAGATATTTGACGAACTCTTCCAGCCCACCATCATAGTGCAGTTCATGGCGCACGATGTCGGCATGGCGGGCATCGGTCAAAATGATGCGCACGCCGGAATTCAGGAAGGCGAGCTCGCGCAGCCGGTGTTCCAGCGTGCCGAAATCGAACTCGACCATGGTGAAGGTCTCGGACGACGGGAAGAAGGTGATCTCGCTGCCGCTGCGCCCTTCATAGGTGCCGGGCTGCTTGTCCTGCTCATAGCTGCCGGTGGCCTTCAGCGGCGCGTCGGCATTGCCATGCGTGAAGCTCATCTCGAAAATCTGGCCATTGCGGCGAATCCTGAGCTTCAGCCACGCTGAAAGCGCATTGACCACCGAGACGCCGACGCCATGCAGGCCGCCCGAGACCTTGTAGGAGTTCTGGTCGAATTTGCCGCCGGCATGCAGCTGCGTCATGATCACTTCGGCCGCCGAAATGCCTTCTCCGGTGTGGATATCGGTCGGAATGCCGCGGCCATTGTCGATCACTGTGACCGAACCGTCGGGGTTGAGCGTCACCGTGACGAGGTCGGCGTGACCCGCCAGCGCCTCGTCGATGGCGTTGTCGACCACCTCATAGACCATATGATGCAGGCCCGAACCGTCGTCAGTATCGCCGATATACATGCCAGGGCGTTTGCGGACAGCATCCAACCCCTTCAAAACCTTGATGGAATCGGCGCCGTATTCGGCTTCAGCGCCGTTGTTGTTGTCGATCTGATCGCTCATGAAAACCTGTTGTCTGGATGCCGCTTGCACGGCGCTAAAAATCGGCCCCGAATCGCGCCTCTGATATCGACTAGATATAGGCGCTAAAGGCGGTTTTTCCAAGGTTTGCGCGCATTTCGGGGGCGAACGCCCAGCCGGCAGCCGGCTATTTTTTTCGGGCGCCGAATTTGGCGAGAAGGCCGCGCAAATAGTTGATCGTGGATTTGTCTCTCGGCGCCAGCCGGCCCGTGCGATCGAGCGCCAGCGTCAGGTTCAGCGCCTTGGTCAGCGCCGCCTTCGGATCCTTCGCCACATAGGCGTAGTTGATGTAGGCCTGTACCAGATCAAATTGCCAGATCGCATTGTCCGGATCGGACAGGGCCAGTTGCTGGCGAATGCCGAGGCTGGCTTCGAAGGCTTTCCTGGAGCCCTCGAAGTGGCGCTGCTTGGTCTCCAGCATGCCGATTTCCGAGAGCGTAATCGACAGATCGCGTTGCCAGTCGGAATTGGCTGGGTCGAGCTTGGCCAGGCGGTCGGCAATGGCAAAACTGTCCTGATAGTTTTGCAGCGCGCCGCCGACATCGCCCTGGACATCGAGCACACCGGCGACCTTTTCCAGACAGACCGACAGGTCCCGCTGCCAGTTTGTGTTGCCAGGATCGGTGGCGGCGAGTTCACGCGCTATATCAAGCGCTTGCTGATAGGAAGCCAGTGCTGGCGACCAGCTCTTCTGGTCGCTCAGCGCATTGCCGGCCTTGGCGTAACTGATCGACAGGTCGCGCTTCAAGTCGGTATCGTTGGGGTCGCGGCGCACCAGCTCTTCGGCGATCGCCTGGCTCTTGTTGTAGGCCACGAGTGCACCGGCGGGGTCGCCGCGCTCACGCAGCACGTCACCGATCCTTTCATGGCTGATGGCGACAGCGCGCTGGGGCTCAGGCTCATCAGGTTTGTTCTCGGCCAGCGCCAGCCGAATTCTCAGGCTCTCTTCAAAGGCCGTCTGGGCGCTGCCCAACTGGCCGGCGGTACGGGCAAGGTCGCCGATTTCATCATAGGTGATGGTCAGATCGCGCAACAGATAGGCGCGGTCTGGCTCCGCATCGGCCAATTGCTGCTTGATCGACAGGCTTTGCTGATAGGCTTGGGCGGCCGCGCCAACATCGCCTTGCGTCGCCAGCACGTTGCCGATCTTGTCATTGGCCATGGCCAGATCGCCAAGCCAGCCTTTCTCGTTCGGCCGGCTTTCGGTCAGGCCCTGCAGCATGTCCCTGGCCGCCTCGTAGTTTTCCAGGGCGGTTGGCAGGTCGCCTTGCGCCATCTCAGTGTTGGCGAGCTTGATATGGCCGATGGCGAGATCACGCTTGACGCTGGGATCGGTTTCCTGATGCGAGCGCTGCTCGAGGTTGGCCAACAACGCGGCAAAGGCACGGCCGGCTGCCTCGACATTGCCGACCGTGGTATAGAGGATACCGAGTTCCTCCAGCGTGCGGCTCTGGCGGTCGGTCTGTTCCAGGCTGAGCGAGGTCTGCCCGGCCTCGCCATACAATGACAGCACGGTTTCATAACCCTTGATGGCCGCTGCATAGTTGAGGTCGGCGCGTGCCGCGCCCGCCGACAGGAACAGCGTTGCGGCTTGCGACAGCGTGCGATCGATGAAATTCACCTTCAGCGCCTTGCGCGATATTTCGTCGATATCGACCGCTTCCGCCAGTTTTGCCTGTGCCGCGCCGAAGGCGCCCAGGGCCAGCTGCTCCTCGGCCTGCCGGCGCAGCTCCGTCACACGCGGATCGTCGGCGGCCAGCGTCTTCATTTCGCCGCGCACCTTGACGAAAGCGTCCGCCGCCTCGCGCAGGCTGGCATCAAGGCTCTCGGCGGAGAGGTGCTTGGTGTCGAGGCCGATCAGTGCGCCATAGAGCGGCGCCAGCGGCATATCGACGTCACTGGCGATCTGCTCGACCTGGCCGCGCATTTCGGGCGTCACATCGGCCATGGCGAGCAACAGGCGCTCGCGCTCGGGCAAGTCCTGCCTCGCCTTCGCGGCAAAGAACAGCTGCGGCAGACCGCTTTCGACGTAAGGCAGTTGCTTGCCGCGCGACAGGTCATAGACCTCCTGCTGCACCAGCGTCAGCACCGAGCGGATCTCGAGCCCATCGGTGCCGAGATATTTGGTCAGCGCGGTCGTGAACGGCGAGTTCTGGCCGGTTCCGTCGGCGGCCGTCTCGCCCGGTGCGGCCGAAAAGGCAAACAGGATGTTTTCGGCGCGGCCAGTCCGGCCGAGACCCGGCTTGACCTTTTCGGCGACATCCTTTGCCAGTGAGGTCGCGCCACGCCCTTCACCGCTGCTTCCCGAGAAGGGATCGCTGCGGCAGGCGTCGAGCATGATCAGGCCGACCTTGGCGGTGGCGGCCACGGTGTCGCGCACCTCCTCCAGTGGCAGGCTGGTCTTCTCCAGCGCATCGAGCGAGGAGGCGTCGGCGTCGATCGGCAGCAGCCGATTGTCGCCCGAGATTTCGACGCCATGGCCGGAGAAATAGACCAGCGCCACGTCAGCGCCTTTGGCATCCTCGCGAAAATCGTCGAACGCGCGTCGCATGCGCCGCAGGTCACGATTGGTTTCGAGGACGACCTCGAAGCCGAGCTTCTTCAGCACCGCTGCCATCGCCTCGCCGTCATGGACCGGATTGGCAAGCGGCCGGATCAGGCGGTAATCGTCGTCGGCGATGATCAAAGCCACGCGCCGCTCAGCCACCGCGGTGGCGGTGGTCATGAGCATCAGCAGCAAGGCAAGAAGCAAACGCAAGTCGAACCGCCCCCCGGCTTGTTCATTTGCGCGAACATTCCACCTCTTTACGGCATGAGCAAGCCGGGCTTTTGGCGGAAGACCAGCGCTTTCAGGCGGCCCGCATCGGCTTCAAAGCCTGGCTCCAGCGCAACAGCTCGTCGAGCATGGTTTTGGTTCCGCCCTGCACCTGCTCGCTGGCATCGAAAGCGCCGTTCTCGTCGAGCAGTTTCTGATACATCGGCAGCGCGACGCCTTCCGAGATCGGCATGACACCCACCGAGGTCAGCAGCGGCTTCAGCGCTTGCGCCGCACGCAAGCCGCCGGAGACGCCGCCATAGCTGAAAATGGCGGCTGCCTTGTACTTCCATTCGCGCGACAGATAGTCGATCGCGTTGACGATCGCCGGCGCCACGAAATAATTGTATTCCGGCGCCACGAACACGAAGGCATCGGCGGCATCGATCGCCTTGGACCAGGCTTTGGTGTGGTCGTTCTGGTAGTTGCCAAGCCTTGGATGATGCGGTTCGTCCAGCACCGGAAGCTTGAACGTATCGATGTCGGTCAGTACCGGCTCGAATTTTCCATGCTCGCGCGCGAACCTCTCCAGCCACTCGGCAAAAACCGGTCCTGCGCGGCCTGGCCGCGTGCTGCCGATGATGATGTTCAACTGGTGCTTCAAGGTGGGCTCCTGCGGTGGCGGTATCTATTGGTGACTGCCACCTAAGGCATCCCGTCCGGGGCAACAAGAAGGCACTTCGCGGTAACCGGTCACATTCCGGGGAGCAGGGGCCTTGCCGTTCGGTCACATGGACGCCTGCTTTGCGGCTCACTACATTGGTGTATCAGCGGAGCAGCCCATGGACATCCAGCCCGCCCCCTTCGTCCCCCCGGCGCCGAAGCCGCGCACGACACCGCCCTCGACGCTGGAGATGATCCGCATCGTCTACCGCAACCCGCTCGAACTGTGGGGCGAGCATACCTATAACGAGCCCTGGATTTCGGCGAATGGCGTTGGTGGACATCTGATCGTTGCCAACGATCCCGGCCTGATCCGCCACGTGCTGGTCGACAACGCCAAGAACTACAAGATGGCGACGGTGCGCCAGAAGATACTGCGGCCGATCCTGCGCGACGGCTTGCTGACCGCCGAGGGCGAGGTCTGGAAGCGGTCGCGCAAGGCGATGGCGCCGGTGTTCACGCCGCGCCACATCTTCGGCTTCGCCCAGCCGATGCTCAGGTGCACGCAGGAGTTCGTCGCCCGGTACGAAGATGGCGGCACGTCTGACATCGCCCATGACATGACGCTGCTCACCTATGACATCCTGGCTGAAACGCTGTTTTCCGGCGAGATCGCTGGCGAGCCCGGCAGTTTCGGCAACGAGATCGACCGCCTGTTCGAGACCATGGGCCGTGTCGACCCGCTCGACCTGTTGCGCGCGCCCGACTGGCTGCCGCGTCTCACCCGCATCCGTGGCCGCAAGACCATGGCCTATTTCCGCAAGATCGTCACCGACACGGTCAAGATGCGCGAAGCGAAATTCAAGCGTGATCCCGATGCCGTGCCGCAGGATTTCCTGACGCTGCTGCTCAAGGCCGAAGGGCCGGAAGGACTGACGCGGGCCGAGGTCGAGGACAACATCATCACCTTCATCGGCGCCGGCCATGAGACGACGGCGCGCGCGCTCGGCTGGACGCTCTATTGCCTCGCGGAATCGCCGTGGGAGCGCAACCGGGTCGAGCAGGAGATCGATCGGGTGCTGGCGCGCGAGCCCGATCCGACGAAATGGCTCGATGCCATGCCATTCACGCGTGCGGCTTTCGACGAAGCGCTCAGGCTCTATCCGCCGGCCCCGTCGATCAACCGCGAGCCGATCGAGCCGGAAATGTGGAAGGATCTTTATATCCCGAAGCACGCCGCGGTTCTGGTGATGCCTTGGGTCGTCCATCGCCACAGGAAGCTGTGGGACCGGCCGGATGCCTTCCTGCCGGAGCGCTTCCACCCGGGAAATCGCGAAAAGATCGACCGCTTCCAGTATCTGCCGTTTGGCGCGGGCCCGCGCGTCTGCATCGGCGCCAGTTTCGCTATGCAGGAGGCGATCATCGCGCTGGCGATCATGCTGTCGCGCTTCCGCTTCGACACCACCGCCGAAACGAAACCCTGGCCGGTGCAGAAACTGACGACACAGCCGCAAGGCGGTTTGCCGATGCGCGTCACGCCGAGATAGGCGTGACACCTCAGGTAGTTGCGCGAATTAAGCTGCCGGCTTGCGCTGTTGGAATTGGCCGGCGGCGCGGTAGCGCCAGAGGTAGCTGGGCAGGATCGTCGCGATCGATTGCGGCTGGATGCCAAGCCCGGCAAGCGTCCGGTTGTCCTTGGCCGCCGCGTCCGAAACGATGTTGTGTTCGCGCAACTGCATCACCTGGTCCTTGGTCAGCAGCGGATTGGGCAAGAGGCCGAGGATCGATGCCTGGATGTTGGCCACCCACCATGGCACTGGCACCAGCAGGCGCTTGCGCTCGATCACCTCGAGCAGCTCTTCCATGCACTCCTTGAAGGTGAGCACCTTCGGCCCGCCGAGTTCATAGATCTGGCCGCCATCGACCTTGCCGTCGACCGAGCGCGCCACCGCTTCGGCTACGTCGCCGACATAGACCGGCTGGAACTTGGTCTGGCCGCCGCCGATCAGCGGCAGCACCGGTGAATAGCGTGCCATGTTGGCGAAGCGGTTGAAGAAGCCGTCCTCGGGCCCGAAATTGATCGATGGCCGGAAGATCACGGCGTCCTTGATCGTCTCCAGCACGGCCCTTTCGCCAAGCGCCTTGGTGCGCGCGTAGTTCGATTCGGAGTTCGCATCCGCGCCTAGCGCCGAAATATGGGTCAAGCCGGCGCCCACCGAGCGCGCCGCCTCGGCCACCGCGCGGGCGCCGAACTCGTGGACGGCGGAGAATTTCTGCCGGCCGCCCTCATGCAGGATGGCGACCAGATTGACGACATGGTCGGCGCCCTGAACGGCGCGGTCGACCGACCAGCGCACACGCACATTGGCCTGCACCGGCTGGATCTGGCCGACATTGCCAAGCGGCTGCAGATGGCCGGCGAGATCGGGCCGCCGGCAGGCGACACGGATACGATAGCCGCGCTTGGCCAGTGCGCGCACGACATGGCGACCGACAAAGCCTGACCCGCCAAAGACGACGACGAGCTTTGGGGTCTGCAGGATTTCGGTCATGGCTGGCTCCGGTGCTCGCAAGCTTGGCTGAAGCCGTTTCATAATCCGTTTCGCGCCAAAGGCAAAGGGCGACGCGTGGTCGCTGCCGCCCTTGTTTTCAGAGCAATCCCAGCCCTATCAGAACGCCCTGCCGATGCGGGCGTCGACCGAATGGCGGTTGCCGCCGCGAATGACGAAGAAGAGCAGGATTGCCGCCCATAGCAGCGACTTTTCCGCGCCCGAATAGCCCTGGCCCATGGTGACCCAGTGGAACCAGACCGTGACCAGCAGCACGAACAGCCCGGCAAAGGCCGCCGGCCGCGTCAAAAGCCCGACGGCGATGAAGATACCGCCGAAGAATTCGGTGCAGGCCAGAAGCAATGACCACAAGGCGCCCGGATAAAAGCCGAGGCCCTCGACCATCTCGGCGGCGCCGAAAGGACTGGTGATCTTCTGCGAACCGTGGATGGCAAGAAACGCACCTGCGACGACGCGAAGAACGGTTTCCGCACCATCATGCAAGGCTGCGTAGACCCTGCCAAGGCCCGGGATGACAAGGCTGTTGCGGGTATTGTCCGTGCTTGCCGACATTATAGCTCCTCTGTTTGCTCAATCAGCGCAAACGGCCGGTCAGGTCGGGCGAAGTCAAATAAACAAAAGTTGACCAAAACACGAATGTTTATCATTGCGGCGGCGAAACGCAGAAAACCCCGCCGAAGCGGGATTTTCCGGGTGACATCCATGCGAAGTCAGGGGCCGACGGAGCGGCCTGACCTGAGACGGTATCAGGAGGGCGTGAAGCAAGTACGCCCACCCCAGCCCTGAACATCCGACATGGTGCCACCAACCTTCTTGCAGGCCGCGACGAAATCGGCGCTGCAGTTGGCGAATTTTGCATGGCCGTTCTTGCAGTAATGATCTTCGGTGGCGCCGCCGCTCGGGGCGGTGATCACGCCCGGGCTGGACGGCCTGACCGGCGCGGCCTTCAGACCGGCTGCTTGTGTGGCACCCATGAACGAGCCGAGCAGAAGGACGGCGGTCAGCATGGTGATCCTGGTGTTGGTCATGACAATTTCCTTTTGATTTGGGTTGAGTTTTCCGAGGCGCAAAGGATCATCCTTTGTGTGAGACAGGCTTTCGCTTTCGGTTTGCTGCTTCCCTCGGTGTGGATCGGGCAAGCTCGCCTTGCCCTGGACAAAGCTGTGTCGCCGCAAGGCGCGGAAAGGTTCAGCGGCGCGCAAAGAAAATCGCACCGCGCCGCGCCTCAGGCGGGCAGATTTCGGATAACTATCTGATATCTAATGGGTTGTTCAGGAAGAATAGCGGGCGGCGAATTCGGAAATGCGCTGCACCACCGCCTTGGACGCGGTGATGCCGCGCGCTTGCGCCTTCTCGGCGGCTTCGGCCCGGGCACGGCCGGGCACGTGCACGCCGAAGCGCCGCCGCAGCCGGTCGAGCTGGTCCTTCATCCGCTGCTCGAAATCGGGATCGAGCAGCTTGGGCTCGACCGCGAGCACGAACAGCCCGGTGCCGGGGCTGTCCGGCCCGCCGCTGAACCATGGTGCGTCGAGCGACCAGTTGGCGCCCGACAGGCCCGCCGCCAGCACCTCGACCATTAGCGCGATGTTGGCGCCGCGCTGGCCGCCGAAGGCAAGCATGGCGCCCTTCATGGCGGCGGCTGGGTCGGTGGTCGGGTTGCCGCTGGCGTCCAGCGCCCAGCCTTCGGGGATTGTCTTGCCGTCCTCGGCCGCCTTGCGGATGTTGACGAAAGCGGTGGCGCTCGACGACTGGTCGATGACCAGCGGCGCGCCGTCGGCTGCGGGCGCGGCAAACGACATCGGGTTGGTGCAGTAGACCGGCTTGACCGAGCCCGAGCCGGCAAGCACGGCCGGGCCGTTGGTGGCGGCGAACGACACCAGTCCCTGCGCCGCCAGGCGCCCGGTGAAATAGCCGAGCGCGCCGCACGTATAGGCGTTCTTCTGCGAGAAGATGGCGACGCCGAACAGTTTTGCCGCCTTGGCGAGGTCGTCGATGGTGCGGTCGAAGCCTGTATGCGCCAGCCCGCCGCGTGCATCGGAGAGATAGACCGCCAGCGCCGGCCGGGTGATCACCGGGTCGGCGTTGCCGTCGATGCGTCCGGCTTCCAGGGCCTCGAGGTAATCGATGAAATGCGACAGGCCTACGCTCGAAAGCCCTTCCGCCTCGGCTGCGACGATCGAAGCGGTGAGCGATTGTGCCGCTTCCTCATTGGCGCCGGCGCCAAGTGCCGCCATCCGGCACAGTCCTTTTGCCTGGTCGAGACTGAGTTGCATCACATTGAGTTCCTAAGCGAATAGCGAATAACGAGTAGGGAGTACCGGAAATGGCGGGCGCTTGCTATTCGCTATTCCCTATTCGCTAACTCACTAGCCGATCTTGTTCGGGATCCTGGCCTCTATCCTGCTGAAGGCGAAGACCAGAATGCCGGTGATCGTCATGTAGATCAGCGCCAGCAGCAGCAAGGGCTCGTAGGTGAGGTAGGTGTCCTGCCGCACCTTGGACGAAACGGCGAAGATGTCGATGACGCTGATCGTCGCCACCAGCGGCGTCGACTTCAATTGCAGCACGGTCTCGCCGGTCAGCGTCGGCAGCGCCCGGTAGATGGCTTGCGGCAGCCAGATGCGCCGGAACGTCTTCCACCGGCTCATGCCGAAGGCGCGGGCGGCCTCCAGTTGTCCCTTGGGCACGCCGGCAAAGGCGCCGCGCATCACCTCGCCCTCATAGCCGGCGAACGACAAAGTCAACGCCAGCACGCCATAGGGCCAGGCTTGCCTGAGATACGGCCACATCCAGGATTCGCGGATCCACGGATATTGCGGGAACAGCGAACCCAGGCCGTAATAGAGCAACCACAGCTGGATCAGCAGCGGCGTGCCCCGGATCACCGTGCAGAACACCTTGGCGGGCGCGGCGAACCAGAAGGAGCCGGTGGCCTGCGCCAGCCCGAGCGGCACGGCGAGCAGGAAGCCCAGCACGCAGGTGACGGCCAGGATCCACAGCGAGCGCCAGATGCCGATCAAGCCCATTTCATAATATTGCGGCAGCCAGTCCCAGCGCATGAAAAAGGCCGCCGACAGAACCAGGCCCAGTGCGATCAGGATCAGCACGATGCGGTGCGGCTGCAGCCACAGCGACGTTCGCGCGACGGCGTTGATGATGGCCGCTTCATTCGCCATCAGCGCGCCTCCTTGAGCGAAGGCATGCCGCGTCGCGACCAGGCCTCGAGCCGGCCGATGAGCAGATTGGAAAACAGCGACAGCAGCAGATAGAGCACGCCCGCAGCGAAAAAGAAGGTGAAATAGGCTTTGGTGACACCGGCCGCTTGCCGCGTTGCCAGCGCCAGTTCGGAGAAACCGACGACCGCCAGCAGCGCGGTGTCCTTGGTGGCGATCAGCCAGAGATTGGCGAGGCCCGGTATCGCAAAAGGCAGCATTGCTGGCAGTGTTATGCGCCGCAGCAGCAGGCCGGGGGACATGCCATAGGCGCGGGCCGCTTCGATCTGGCCTTGCGGAATGGCCAGGATCGCGCCGCGTATCACCTCGGTCGAATAGGCGCCCTGCACAAAGCCGAGCACGACGATGCCGGCGGCGAGGCCGCTGATGTCGACGCGCTGATAGCCCATCGCCGTCAGCGCCTGGTTGATCAGGTCGGTTCCGGCATAATAGAGCAGCAGGATCAGCACCAGTTCGGGCACGGCGCGAACGATGGTGGTGTAGACCGCCAGCAGATCGCGCACCACCGGCCCGCCGTAGAGCTTGCCATAGGCGCCGCCGGTGCCGATCAAAAGGCCGAGGCAGGTGGCGCCCAGCGCGATTTCGATCGAATGGAGCAGTCCAACCAAAAGAACCCGGCCCCAGCCCGGCGGATTGGGCGAGAGAAGTTCGATGATACCGGCCGCCGAGGCCGAAAGAAATGCGTCGATCAGCGTCGCCCCCGAAGTGTTGGCTCTAACCACCGACGGCAACGTCGGTGGCAAACATGCCTGGGAAAGATCGGGCAGGAGGGGCGTGGCATCGGCGCCATGCCCCTCAGCTCATGCGAGGATCGTCAGTTCGACTGGGCGCCGCCGCCGTAAATGTCGAAGTCGAAATACTTCTTCGAGATCTCGTCATATTTGCCGTTGGCGCGGATCGCCTTGATGCCGGCGTTGATTTTGCCCTTCAGCTCGGTGTCTTCCTTGCGCACGCCGGCGCCGACGCCCGGTCCGAGCACTTCGTCGTCCGGAGCGACCATGCCCTTCAGATCGCAGCAGGCCTTGCCCTGGTCCGATTTGAGGAATTCACCAAGAGCAATGGAATCGGCCTGCACCGCATCGAGGCGGCCGGCGGCAAGATCATTGTTGGCTTCGTCCTGTGTCTGGTATTCCTTGATCTCGGAAGCTGTGCTGCCAAAGTGCTTCTTGGCGTAGACGGCATGCACCGTCGAAACCTGCACGCCGAGCACTTTGCCCTTGAGGTCGTCCGGCGAGGAGCCGAATTTCTGGTCCTTCGGGCCGATGATCGCGGTCGGGGTGTTATAGTATTTGTCAGAGAAGTCGATCGTCTTCTCGCGTTCGGCGGTGATCGACATCGAGGAGACGATGAGGTCGATCTTCTTGGTCGTCAGCGCCGGGATGATGCCGTCCCAGGCAACCGGGGTGATGACGCAGTCGAGCTTCTCTTCGGCGCAGACGGCGTCGATGAAATCGATCTCCCAGCCGACCCATTTGCCCGAAGCATCGGGCGAGGTGAAGGGCGGATAAGGCTCGGCGGCGACGCCGATCTTGACCGGATCGGCTTTGGCCACGCCCATGGCGGCGACGCCGAGCAGCAGCGCTGCGGCGAATGTCTTCAGAACGGTCTTCATGTCACGACTCCCAGTTTGTTGTTGGTTCCCGGTTTTCTTCCGTCCCGGCCTGTCCTAGCCGATGTTGCGGATGAACTGCTTCAGCCTTTCGGATCTGGGCGCGCCGAAGATCTGCTCGGGCGGTCCTTCTTCCTCGACCAATCCATTGTAGAGATAGACGACATGCGTCGCGACCTCGCGGGCGAACTTCATCTCGTGGGTGACCAGCACCATGGTGCGGCCTTCGCGCGCCAGGTCGCCGATCACCTTCAGCACCTCGCCGACCAGCTCGGGATCGAGCGCCGAGGTCGGCTCGTCGAACAGCATGACGCGCGGATTGATGGCCAGTGCCCGGGCGATCGCGGCGCGCTGCTGCTGGCCGCCCGACAGATAGGCCGGATAGACGTCGCGCTTTTCGGCCAGCCCCACGCGAGCGAGCAGCTTTTCGGCTTCGCTTATCGCCACATCGCGCTTGACGCCAAGCACATGCACGGGAACCTCGATGACGTTCTCGATCAGCGTCATGTGGCTCCACAGATTGAAATTCTGGAACACCATGCCGAGCTTGGAGCGGATGCGCTCGATCTGCTTGCGGTCGGCCGGAACCGTGTGGCCATGGCTGTCGGCCTTGAGCTTGATCTCCTCGCCATTGACGCGGATGATGCCGCTGGTCGGGTTCTCCAGGCAGTTGATGCAGCGCAGCAGCGTCGATTTGCCCGAGCCTGAACCACCGATGATGGCGATCACCTCGCCGTCGCGCGCCGACAGCGAGACACCCTTCAGCACATGCAATTCACCGAACTTCTTGTGCAGGTTCTCGACATGGATGGCTTCGGCGGCGCCGTCCTGCGCCGTGTGTTTCAGTACGGATGCGGCGCTTGTGGCCGTCATCCCTTCGACGCTTCTCGGAGCTGTCGAATTGGTCGCTGCTGGATTCTTTTACCCATTAACCGTCACTGGACAGAGTTCCCATTCTCAGGATGGACCGTTCCGCTTGCCTCCGTCAACCATGGTTTTTGGACTATTGATCACAGCTTGCTGTAGTGGTTAGTGGCGGCAACGGACGTTTCGGGAGAAGTTAGTGGGCAAATCATACGGGTCGCAGTCCATGGCCGGACCCCTGAAACGCGTGCTGATGCGGTCCGCCGCCAGCGCCATGCGTCATGCCAGGGCACAGGAATGGCACTATGGTCCGGGTTTCGATCCGCAAAAGGCCGCAGCCCAGCATGAGCAGTTGACCGGCATGGTCGCGGCCTCCGGCGCCGAGATCGAATGGCTGACGGATGCCGATGACGGGCTGGCCGATTCCGTCTTCACCCATGATCCGTCGCTGATGACCGATCATGGCGCGATCATTCTTGCCATGGGTAAGGCGCTGCGCCGGGCCGAGCCCGGTCTGCATGAGACAGCCTACAAGCGCATGGGCATTCCCATCCTTGGCCGTCTCGAAAGCCCTGGCCAGGTGGAAGGCGGCGATTGCGTCTGGGTAGATGCAAACACGCTGGCCGTCGGCCGTGGCGTGCGCACAAACCAGGACGGTATCCAGCAGCTGTCGAACCTGCTTTCGCCGAAGGGCATTTCGGTTTTTGGCTTCGACCTGCCGCTGTGGCACGGCGAGGAAGCCTGCCTGCATCTGATGTCGGTGATCAGTCCGCTCGCCGACGATCTGGCGCTGGTCTACGCGCCCTTGCTGCCGGCCGCCTTCTACCAGTTGCTGCGCGCGCGCGGCATCAAGCTGGTCGAGGGCGACGCCGACGAGTTCTTCGCTTCCAACGGGCTCAGCCTCAACGTGCTGCCGACCGCGCCGCGCCAGGTCATCGCCGTTGCCGGTTTTCCCAGGACGGCGGCTGCCATGCAGGCGGCCGGTTGCGTGGTTTCCACCTTCGAGGCGGATGCGCTCTGCATCGCCTGCGAGGGCGGCCCGACCTGCCTGACGCGCCCGGTGCTGCGCCAATGACCACCATTGGGACCACCACTGAAACCACCATTGGGTCCACCGTCGGCGAGGCGCTCATTTCACTGCTCGAAGCCCATGGCGTCGATACGGTCTTCGGCATTCCCGGCGTGCACACGGTCGAACTCTACCGTGGGCTGGCGCGCTCCAAGATCCGCCACGTCACGCCGCGCCACGAACAGGGCGCCGGCTTCATGGCCGACGGCTATGCGCGCGCCAGCGGCAGGCCGGGTGTCGCTTTCGTCATCACCGGACCGGGGCTGACCAACACCATCACCGCCATGGGCCAGGCACGCGCCGATTCGGTGCCGATGCTGGTGATATCAGGCGTCAACGCCATGCCGACGCTGGGCAAGGGTCTGGGCTTTCTGCATGAATTGCCCGACCAGCGCGGCATGATGGAGAAAGTGGCGCTGTTTTCGCAACGCGTCACCGAGGCCAGCGAATTGCCCGGTGCCCTGGCGCAGGCCTTCGCCCTGTTTTCATCGGCGCGGCCCGGGCCGGTGCATATCGAGATCCCGACCGACGTCATGGTCAAGCCGGCGGATGGCATCGCTGCCCTGCTGAGCAATGTGGCGCCACCCGCTCCGGAAGGTGCTGCAATTGCCAGCGCGGCCGAACTCATCGCGGCCGCGCGCCGCCCGCTGATCCTGGTCGGCGGCGGCGCCAAACGCGCCGAAGCGCCCTTGCGGCGTCTGGCCGAACGTCTGGGAGCGCCGGTCGTCCAGACCGCCAATGCGCGCGGCCTGCTGCATGGGCATCCGCTTTGCGTGCCAGCCAGTCCCAGCCTGAAGGCAGTGCGGGCGCTGATGGCCGACGCCGATCTGGTCATTGCCGCGGGCACCGAATTCGGCCCGACCGACTATGACGGCTACAGCGATGGCGGCTTCGTCCTGCCCGCCAATCTGATCCGCATCGATATCGGCGCCGACCAGCTTGCCCGCCGCCCGGCGACGGTTTCGATCCAGGCCGATTGCGCCGAGGCGCTCGAAGCGCTGCTTCTGGAAACGGGCCATGTCCCGGCGAGCGAGGGCGGGTCGTCGCGCGCCGCCGCTGCACGAAAAGCGGCCTTTGCCGAACTCAATCCGACCCTGCAGGCGCAGGTGTGCGCCGTCGAGATGATCCGCGACGCCTTGCCGGGCGCGCTCATCGTCGGCGATTCGACGCAGCCGATCTACGCCGCCAACCTCTATTACGACCATGACCGGCCGGGCGGCTGGTTCAATGCCGCCACCGGCTTCGGCGCCCTCGGCTATGGCCCGCCGGCGGCGATCGGCGCCGCCCTTGCGGTGCCCGATGCGCCGGTTGTCTGCCTCACCGGCGACGGCGGCTTTCAGTTCACGCTGCCGGAACTGGGCGCCGCACTCGATGCCCAGGCACCGGTCATCTTCGTCGTCTGGAATAACAGAGGCTATCGCGAGATCGAAACCTCGATGCTCGATGTCGGCGTCGAGCCGGTCGGCGTGTCGCCGGCGCCGCCGGATTTCTGCAAGCTGGCCGAGGCCTATGGCATCGGCGCCGAACGGCTTGCCGATATCGACGCTCTGGCGGACGCGCTGAAACGCGCACGGGCAACCGGACTGCCGCGCGTCATCGAAATCACGGTTGACTGAATATCAGTGGCGTGTGGTTCCCGTCCCGGCTGGCATGACCCACGGCTGACCTGTGGGCGGACGCATGCAAAGACGCGACAACTGCCATGTCGAGATTTCAATTGAGTGACGGCTCGAAAGGCGCGACGCTTCGCGTCGGCGTGGCTAAGAAACGACCTAACGATAAAAAAATGACAGGAGCGTCCAAGATGACGGAAACACTTGAAGGCAAGCATATCGTCGTGACCGGCGGAACCGGTGCGCTCGGCGGTGCGGTTGTCGGCAAACTGCTGAGTGACGGCGCGATCTGCCATGTGCCCAATGCCCATGCCGCCGCACCTACGCATTTCCCCTTCACCACGCATGACCGTGTCCAGCTGGTGCACAATGTCGATCTCTCGGACCCCGCCAAGGTCGAGGCGTTCTACAGTCAGGTTCCAGGCCTCTGGGGCTCGATCCACCTGGCCGGCGGCTTCACCTCGGCACCTGTGGAAAAGATCGAGTCGGCGTCCTTTGCCGAGATGATGGACACCAATGCACGCACCGCCTTCCTGTGCTGCCGCGCCGCGGTCCGTTCGATGCTGTCGTCAGGCACGGCAGGCCGCATCGTCAACATCGCCGCACGGGCGGCGTTGGAACCGCGCAGGGGCGCCGGTTCGGTCGCTTACGCGGCCAGCAAGGCGGCGGTGGCGGCGATGACTGTGGCGATGGCCGAGGAACTGAAGCACAAGGGCATCCTGGTCAATGCCGTGGCGCCGTCGACGCTCGACACGCCGGCAAACCGCGCCGACATGCCGGATGCCGATGTCACCAGATGGGTCAGCCTCGAAGCCGCCGCCGAGGCCATCGCCTACCTTGCCTCGCCGGCCAACCAGGCGATGAGCGGCACGCTGGTGCCGCTTTACGGCAGGGCGTAACCTTCCAACCTTTCACGTCGGTCAAAGAAAAACCCCGCCGGATCGCTCCGGCGGGGTTTTGTTTTCGAGCCTGTGCGAAGGACTTCGCTATGCGAAGGACTTAGCTGCCCTGCTTCTTCAGCGCGGCACCCAGGATGTCGCCCAGCGAAGCGCCGGAGTCGGTCGAGCCGTACTGAGCGACCGCTTCCTTCTCTTCGGCGATTTCCAGCGCCTTGATCGAGACCTGCAGCTTGCGGGTCTTCTTGTCGAAGGCGATGACGCGGGCGTCGACCTTCTGGCCGACGGTGAAGCGCTCGGGGCGCTGCTCGTCGCGGTCACGGCTCAGATCGGAGCGCTTGATGAAGGTTTCGATGCCGCTGTCGACCAGCCGCACTTCCAGACCGCCATCCTTGACGCCGATGACTTCACAGGTGACGACCGCGTTCTTGCGCAGTTCGCCGGAAGTCGCCGCTTCGCCGACCGTATCCTTGGCCAGCTGCTTGATGCCGAGCGAGATGCGCTCCTTGTCGATGTCGACGTCGAGCACCTGCGCCTTGACCATGTCGCCGCGATTGTACTCTTCGATGACCTGCTCGCCCGGACGGGTCCAGTCGAGGTCGGAAAGGTGCACCATGCCGTCCACGTCGCCTTCGAGGCCGATGAACAGGCCGAACTCGGTCTTGTTCTTGACCTCGCCCTCGACCTGGCTGCCGACCGGATGGCTAGAGGCGAAAGCCTGCCACGGATTCTCGAGCGTCTGCTTGAGGCCGAGCGAGATGCGACGCTTGGCCGGATCGACCTCGAGCACCACCACGTCGACTTCCTGGGTCGTCGACAGGATCTTGCCGGGATGCACGTTCTTCTTCGTCCACGACATTTCCGAAACGTGGATGAGACCCTCGATGCCCGGCTCCAGCTCGACGAACGCGCCGTAGTCGGTGATGTTGGTGACGGTGCCCTTGATCTTCTTGCCGATCGGGAACTTGGTGCCGATCTCGGACCACGGATCGCTCTCGAGCTGCTTCATGCCGAGCGAGATGCGGTGGGTTTCCTGGTTGATGCGGATGATCTGCACCTTGACCGTCTGACCGATGTTGAGGATTTCGGTCGGATGGTTGACGCGGCGCCATGCCATGTCGGTGACATGCAGCAGGCCGTCGATGCCGCCGAGGTCGACGAACGCACCGTAATCGGTGATGTTCTTGACGACGCCTTCGACAACCTGGCCTTCTTCGAGGTTCTGCACGATTTCCGAACGCTGTTCGGCGCGGCTCTCCTCGAGCACGGTACGGCGCGACACCACGATGTTGCCGCGGCGGCGATCCATCTTGAGGATCTCGAAGGGCTGCGGGTTGTGCATTAGCGGCGAGACGTCGCGGATCGGGCGGATATCGACCTGGCTGCGCGGCAGGAAGGCCACGGCGCCGTCGAGGTCGACGGTGAAGCCGCCCTTGACCTGGTTGAAGATGACGCCTTCGACGCGCTCGCCCTTGGTGAACTTCTCTTCGAGACGGACCCAGCTCTCTTCGCGGCGGGCCTTCTCACGCGACAGCATCGCTTCGCCAAGCGCGTTTTCGATGCGCTCGACATAGACTTCGACGGTGTCACCAACCTTCAGGGTGGTGTCCTTGCCCTTGACGCCGAATTCCTTCAGCGGCACGCGGCCTTCGACCTTGAGGCCGACGTCGATGATGGCCATGTCCTTTTCGATCGCGGTGATCGTGCCCTTGACGACCTGGCCTTCGCCGGAATGGCCGGCGGAAAATGATTCTTCGAGCAGGCTCGCGAAATCATCGCGAGTGGGATTTGCAGCTGACATTGTTTCTCCTGGAGTGCCCCGCATCTCATGCGGGACGGGCGCCGTGGGTTAGCGTTGCGTTGGCCTGCCGGCGTTCCGGGCTACAAAAGCCCTGGGCCGCTCTTTAAGCGGCAATTCCGGCGCATGAAGAATGCTGGCAGGCTGGTTCGTGCCCGATATGGGTATTTTCTTCGCCTCCGACAACGGAAACACGAGGGAAAACCCGGATCAGGCCTTGTCTCTCTTGGCCAAGACGTCGTCGATGATCGCCATGGCTGCAAGAAACGCGGCTTCTATAGCCATTTCGCTGGTATCAAGCAAGTGCGCGTCGGCCGCTGGCTTCAAAGGTGAGTCCGCACGGCCCATGTCGCGCTCGTCGCGGCGCACGATATCGGCGAGGATCTCGGTGAAATCAGCGGTGCCGCCGATGCTTTCGATCTCGGCCAGCCGCCGCCGCGCCCGCACCTCGGCGCTGGCCGTCACATAGAGTTTGATGTCGGCGTCGGGGCAGACGACAGTGCCGATGTCGCGCCCGTCCAGCACCGCACCCGGCGGTGTCTTGGCGAAGTCACGCTGCTTTTCGACGAGGATGCGCCGCACTGTCGGATACACGGCGACCTTCGAGGCAGCCTCGCCGACTGCATGCGCCGACAGCACCGTGCGGTCGAGCTTGGCCAGATCAACCTGGCGGGCAGCGGTTTCGGCGGCCGAGACATTGTCGAGCGGCAGCGCGTGTTGGATCAGCGCATAGGCCACTGCGCGATAGGTGAGACCGGTGTCGAGCAGGTTCAGCCGGTAGTGGTCGGCGAGCCGCCGGGCGAGGGTGCCCTTGCCCGCGCCGGCGGGTCCGTCGATGGCGATGGTGAAGGTGGTGTCATTCACAAGACGTACTCAACTTAACCTGCGTTGCCTACGCAATTTCAGAATCGCATCACACATTTCGTCGAAGGTGTTGGTTCCTTGAACCAAGGAGTCGAGGTATTTTTGGAGTGGTAAATCAAATTCTGGGTTGTTTATAGGTGATTGGTTCGGAGCAATCAGGAAGTTGTATGGAGTTATATACCGTATCCTTAGCTCTACCCTGCCGCGTATGTCGACTGGCTTGCCGTCGATAATTGCAGCCCCATCATCATACTCCGATCGCCGCACAAGGAGCCTTCCATCGACTAAGCCGTATTCCTCATTTGCAAAGCCGGTTCCCTCAATAGCGCTGTTAATCTCACCATCGCGCCAAGAGTATAGGCCAGTTTCGGGATCGGGATTAGTTTCAACGTAAACAAAATTGCGATAATAGAGTCCATTATTGACAGCGGCAATTCGCTTCACATTGATTTCATCCGCGTCCATCAGGAAGTTTTGCGCCTCTAGATGTTCGAAGCGTTCGATCTGCATGTTTCGAAGGCCGCGCCACCACCAAGCAAGATGCTGGCCATCCTCGAATGACAAGGGTGGCGATAGCAAGATTGCTAACCGCTCTGCTACGACCCTAGGTTCGTTGAACCACTCGACGCCACGTACGCCAGGAAATGCCTGCGAGAAACGTTCGCTGAAGGCGACCAAAGGGTCACTTTCTTTAATGCGTCGCGTCTCGGACCGAGAACTAGCAAGAGCGGGTGCGGAAGGCGGAATGTAGGGGGTTGAGCCTAGTGTTGGCTTGGAGGAATTCACTTCGTAGATGCTTTGAAGCAAGGCCTCGCGAGCTTCGGGAGTATCTTTCCCCACCGAGAGATCGAGGTATCGCGCTGCACCAAAGAAGGTTGGCACCTTCTCGTCCCCCGCAACGTCCCGTACAATAGGGATGAATCGCCTGCGGCGATATTTGTTGGATAGAATTTGAGCCGTAGCGATTGTTTTTTCATAACCTACGCCGCCAATGCCAGCGTTCGCCTTTTCCACGTAGTTGTCGGTGCAGATCAAAAGAACTCGATCGGTTTCCCTGAGCGACTGCTCCATGAATTTTGCTAGGTCATCGCCAAGGTCCACGTCCCATTGGTCTAAGGCAACATCCACCCCGCGCTCCACCAAGAAAGATGCGAGGTTGAGAACCCATTCTTTATGAACTTGGGAATCGTGCGAATAAGAGATGAATACTCTTTTGAGCTCAGCCATGTTTGATCTCTAGGCTCACTCGATCTCCGCGCCCAGTCCTGTCATCAACCCCATGAATTCCGGAAAACTCGTCGCGATCATCGCCTGGTCGTCGATAGTGACCGGCTTTTCCGTCGCCAGCCCCATCACCAGAAAACTCATGGCGATGCGGTGGTCGAGATGGGTCTGCACGGTCGTGTCCTGGCCGTTGGGATGGCCGCCAAGCCCCTTGCCGCCCGGTTTGCCACGCACGGCGAGCGAGGCTTCGCCCTCGGTGCAGTCGACGCCGTTTAGCTTCAGCCCGTTGGCGACGGCCGACAGCCGGTCGGATTCCTTCACCCGCAGTTCCTCCAGCCCCTGCATCAGCGTTTCGCCCTCGGCGAAGCTGGCGGCGACGGCGAGCACCGGATATTCGTCGATCATCGATGGCGCCCGCTCCGGCGGCACGATAACGCCCTTCAGTTCGGAGTAACGCACGCGCAGGTCGGCGACATCCTCGCCGCCGGCATTGCGCGGGTTGAGGATGTCGATCTTGCCGCCCATCTCCTGCAGCGTCAGCAGAAGTCCGGTGCGGGTCGGGTTCATCAGCACGTTTTCAATAACAATGTCCGAACCCGGCACGATCAGTGCGGCCACCAGCGGAAAACCGGCCGAGGACGGGTCGCCCGGCACCGCGATGGTCTGCCCCGTCAGCTTGCCCTGGCCTTCGATGAAGATGTGGCGCACGCCGCGCTCGTCGGTCTCGACCGACAGGTTGGCGCCAAATCCTTTCAGCATCTTTTCAGTGTGATCGCGCGTCATCACGGGTTCGATGACGGTGGTGATGCCCGGCGTGTTCAGCCCGGCGAGCAGCACCGCAGACTTCACCTGCGCAGAGGCCATCGGCACGCGGTAGGTGATCGGTGCGGCGTGCTTGGGCCCATGCAGCGTGATCGGCATGCGGTCGCCCGGCGTCGCCTTCAGCACCTGCACGCCCATCTGGCGCAACGGTTCGAGCACGCGGCCCATCGGCCGGCCCGACAGCGAGGCGTCGCCGATGAACGTCGTTTCCATGTCATAAGTGCCGACAAGGCCCATGGTGAGCCGCGAGCCGGTGCCGGCATTGCCGAAATCGAGCGGCCCTTCCGGCTGCAGCAGCGCGCCATTGCCGGTGCCGCGGATTACCCACTCGGCGCCATGCTTCTCGATATGCGCGCCCATCGCCTTCATGGCCGCGCCCGTGCGCATCACGTCCTCGCCTTCGAGCAGGCCAGTGATGCGGGTCTCGCCGGAGGCGAGGCCGCCGAACATGAAGGAACGGTGCGAGATCGACTTGTCGCCCGGCACGCGAGCGGTGCCGGAAAGGGCTGGGGATCGACGGGCGGTGGCCGGCTTGGGGGCGGCGGCGTGAGACATGGAATTTCCCTGGACGGAATGCCGGCGGGCCGGCGCTTTTCATTTGTTGCGGCGGTCTCGTATCACGGCGGGTCGAAATGGTCATCCCCAATGGTCGTCACTTGACGCGAGGCCTTCCAATGCATGGTTTTGTGACGCCGGCTTTTCGCTTTGACAGCGCTGCAAACTGTGGTTAAGGGGACCACTCTTTTATTGACGAGGCTTGCCGTGGCAAAAACCGAACTTGGCACAAAACGTATCGACCCGGAGACGGGCCGAAAATTCTACGACCTGAACAAGGACCCGATCGTCTCGCCCTACACCGGCAAGACCTATCCGCGTTCCTATTTCGAGGAAGGCAAGATTGCCGCTCTCGAGGAGGAAGAGGAAGTGGCCGAGAAGGAAGTGGACGCCGAGGAAGAAGAGGGCGTTGAGGTCGTCTCGCTCGAAGAGGCGGACGAGGACGTCAAGGGCGACGACCTGCCGGATCTTGGCGATGACGAGGACGATGTCGACCTCGGCGACGACGAGGATGACACTTTCCTTGCCGACGAAGAGGAAGAAGACGACGACGTCGCCGACATGATCGGCGTCGGCGACGACGACGACGAGGTCTGATCGGCCTTGAAAGCGGGCGTTTGCAGGCTTTCGTGGCCTGTGAAGAAAAAGCGGCTCTCGAAGGCTTGATATCTGGGAAAGGCGGGGTTAGAAGCCGCCTGCACTAACGGCGCGGTCTCCAACCCGCGCCGGATCTCTTCGCCGGAAACGGTGCCGGTTGACTGCCGGAAGTGGGGCCATAGCTCAGTTGGGAGAGCGCTTGAATGGCATTCAAGAGGTCGTCGGTTCGATCCCGATTGGCTCCACCAAACAGTCTTTCTGCAAAACCGGCTCTTTCCTTGCAGGAATAACCGCACCTCTTCAAAGGCTTGCCAGCGTCGCGTTTTACGACGCCTGACAGGGACGGCGCTTGTCTCAGCCCTGGGCCTTGGCCGGGTCGCCGACGCTCTGATACAACTCGCGACAGCATCGAATGGCGGCAATTGCACCGGCAAAGGAATGGCATTGCCTGTTGAGCCGGAACTCCGCGACGATCGTTCGTCAGTCCAGCTGGTGGCAGCTTTCCGGCGGTTGGTTAGCCATGGCATCGTCGTCGAGGGCGGCGATCTCACACCAGCCGATCGCGACCTGCTGCTTGAGGAAGAACTTTCGCTGGGCAATGTCGTGCCGGCGCGACGCCGTGAATTTCGCGCAGGACGCTTTTACGCACGGCAGGCGTTGCAGGGCTTTGGCGCGGGCGGCAGCGTCATCCCGATCGGGGACAATCGTGCGCCGCTATGGCCGACAGGGTTTGTCGGTTCCATCTCTCATACCCGAAACCTGTGCGTCGTCGCCGTCGGATCATCCGCCGAATTCCTCGGCATCGGCATCGACATCGAGGAGGCCTCTTTCCTCTCGTGCGAACTGGCGCAATTGGTGTCCGACGCTGCCGAACTAGAGGGGCGGGACGAGATCGAAAGGCGTCTCGGCTGCGACCAGCCAAAGCTTCTGTTCGTGATCAAGGAAGCGTTCTACAAAATGTATTTCCCGCTTACCGGCCGGTTTTTGGCGTTTCACGATGTTCGCGTCGAACTGGATGTGGAGAAACACGCCGCCAAGGCCCAGATCGTTCCCTCAAAGCGCCTGGCGGCGATCGACAGCCGCTGTTTTGAGGGTCGCTTCGGCAGCAGCGACGGAACCCTGTTTTCATGTTTTGAGCTCTCCGCGCGTTGACAGCCGCGCCGCCAGCAAGCACTCAGGGGACCGGGCAAAGGCTTTTTGGGTTGAGCGGTGGCTATTTCTGATCGACGTCGATCCCGGATCGGGATCTGATGGGCACGATACGTGACCATGTGGACCGGCATGCCGGACACAATTCGCAGACGGTGGCCCTTCTGGCCGAGGGACGGCCAGCGCTGACCTTTGAAGGGCTGGCTGCCCAGATCCGCTATGTCGGCGAGGCGCTGGCGCTGGAGGGCATCGGCCTATCCGACCGTGTCGCGTTGCTGCTGCCCGAGGGTGCGGAAGCCGCGGTAGCGATCGTGGCCGTCGCAGCCAATGCGGCATGCGCTCCCTTGAACCCCGCCTGGCCGGTGCGCGAACTTGAATCGCAGCTGGCCGTGCTGCGTGCCACGACGCTGATCGTGCCGCATGGCTGGCAATCGCCGCTGCTTGCCGTGGCGGCGTCGCTCGATATCCGCGTCCTGCAATTGCTTGCCGAGCCGGGTGCGGCGGCCGGGCGCTTTTCGCTGACCGGTGCCGGCGAGACGCATCGCGATAACAGGCGCAAGGCCTCACGACAGGATGCGGCAACGCCGGACGATACCGCGCTGCTGCTGTTCACCTCGGGCACGTCGGCGCGGCCCAAGCTGGTGCCGCTGACCCATCGAAACCTCTGCGTTTCGGCACAGGACATCTGCGCGGCACTGGATCTGCGGCACACCGACCGCTGCCTGGGCGTGATGCCGCTGTTCCATATCCATGGCATCAGCAGTCTTTTGGCATCGCTGGTTTCAGGGAGTTGCTACGTCAGCCTGGCGGGCTTTTCCGCCGACCGCTTTTTCAGCGGCCTCGAAGAATTCAGGCCGACCTGGTATTCGGCTTCGCCGGCCATCCATCGTACGATCCTCGACCAGATACGTTTTTACCGGGGAGACCCGCGTCGGGCCGGGCTGCGCTTCATCCGTTCGGCTTCTGCGCCAATGCCATCCCAATGGATCGCGGATATTGAAGGCATATTCGGCGTACCGTTCGTCGAGGCCTATGGGATGACCGAGGCGGCGCCGCAAATTGCCAGCAACGGCCTGCCGCCGTTCGAACGCAAGCGCGGCTCCGTCGGCAGGTCCGCTGGCCCGCGGATCGCCATCATGGATGACGCCGGACGTCTCCTGATGCCGGACGAGAGCGGCGAAATCGTCATTCGTGGCGCCAATGTCATGCCTGGCTACGATGGCAATCCCGCCGCCAATGAGGCTGCTTTCGTCGATGGCTGGCTGCGGACAGGAGACAGGGGCCATCTCGACGCAGACGGCTATCTGTTCGTTTCCGGCCGCCTGGCGGACACCATCAATCGCGGCGGCGAAAAGATCGCGCCGGCGCTGGTGGAGCAAGTCCTGCTCGACCATCCCGACATCGAACAGGCGGTCGTCTTCGGCATCCCCCATCCAGTGCTTGGCGAGACTGTTGCCGCGGCGGTCATTCCCAGGCCGGGGAAAGCGCTGTCGACGCAGCAGATCCGCGGCTTTGTCGCCGAGCGGCTGGCGCGCTCCAAAGTGCCGCAGCGGATCGCGCTGGTGGATGAGATTCCGGTCGATGCCGGCGGAAAGCTCAATCGCAGGCATCTGGCTCTGGCGCTGAACCTGCAAGAACAGGACGGTCAACCTGTTCCGTCGCAGGCCGGCAAGATGGTTGCGCGAACCGCGATCGAGCGCCGGGTGGCGGCGGTCTTTGCCGAGATTCTGGGAACCGAACCGCCCGGCATCGATGACGACTTCTTCGACCTTGGCGGTCATTCACTGACCGCAATGCAGGTTCTCGCCCGGTTGCATGCCATATTCGAGGTCACATTGCCGGTCGACTGCATGTTTGACTACCCGACAGTGGCGCGGCTTTCCCGGCGCATCGGCGAAGAGATGGCCAACCTCGTCGCGGATGGTCTGGCGCGGCTGGAGCGGGGATCGACGTCCGGGCCGGCAACGATACGCATTCCTCGTCGACAAGAAGGGATGCCTGCACCGCTTTCCTCAGCCCAGCAGCGCGTCTTTTTTCTCGACCGGATGGGCGCCGGCAGCGCTTACACCATGTCGGCCTCGCTGTGGCTGAGAGGCGCGCTTGATGAGCGTGCACTGGCGTTGGCGCTCGACGAGATACGCCGACGCCACGACATCTTGCGCACGACCTTTCACCTGCGCGACGGCGACCCGGTCCAGGTCGTTTCCGGATCTCAGGAAACCAGGCTGGAGACGATCGACCTGACCGGCCACGCGGTGGACGCGCGAACCGCCGAGGCCATGCGCATCGCCACGCAGGAAAGTGCTGCACCGTTCGATCTGGCGCAAGGTCCGTTGTTTCGCGCCAGCCTGGTTCGGCTGGCCGAGCAGGACCATGCCCTCCTGCTGACCATGCACCACATCATCTGCGATGGCTGGTCGATCAGTGTGCTGCATGCCGAGCTGAAGCAGCTTTACCAAGCCTTTCATGACAATAGGGCGTCGCCGCTCGCGGAGCTGCCGCTGCAGTTCGGCGACTTCGCCGCCTGGCAACAGCGCGGCATCGAGACCGCGGAGATCGAACGCCAGACCGCATACTGGGTCCGGCAACTCAAGGCTCTGCCGCCGACCTGCACGCTGCCGACAGACCGGCCCCGCCCGGCGGTCCAGTCCCATCGCGGGGGCACAGTGCAGGTCGAGATCGATCGTCAAACGACGGATCGCCTGAAGATCCTCGGCCGAAGCCAGGACGCGACCGTGTTCATGGTCTTTCTGGCGGCCTTCAAGACATTGCTCTTCCGCTACAACGGGCAGGATGATTGCGTCGTCGGCGTGCCGATCGCCAATCGCCCGAGGAGGGAACTGGAGCCGCTCATCGGCTTCTTCGCCAACACGCTGGTTTTGCGCACGACGCTTGGCGGCGACCCGTCCTTCGTCGAATTGCTCGGCCGCATCCGCTCGACGGCGCTCGACGCCTACGCGCATCAGGATGTCGCTGTCGAACGCATCGTTGACCAGCTGAAGATCGCGCGCGATCCCGGCCACACGCCCCTGTTCCAGGTCATGTTCGCGTTCCAGAACGTCCCGGATCATGTGGCGGGACCGTCTTTCGATTTCGCGCAGGGTCTTGCTGCACAGAAGCTGGCCATCGACAAGGCGATGGCGAAATTCGATCTCACTCTGTACCTGTCGGAAACCCCGGACGGGATGGCCGCGACCTGGCAATTCAACGCCGATCTCCATGAGCCTGCCGCCATCGATCGGCTGGCCCGGCAGTTCCAGACCTTGCTCGAAGGCATAGCAAGCGATCCCGCGCAAACGCTCTCGCAATTGCCGCTGTTGCCCGAGGTCGATCGTCGCCAGATCGAGACCGGCTGGAACCGCACGCAAGCCGACGAATTGCTGGGGAAGGACTATATCCAGCTGTTTGAGGCGCAGGTCCAGCGGACGCCAGACGCTGTCGCCGTGCTGGACCAGGATCAGCGGTTCACCTATCGCGAACTGAATGAGCGGGCCAACCGCTTCGCGGGCTATTTCAGCAGTTGCGGCGTCGCCCGCGAGACACTAACGGCGGTCTGTCTGCCAAGGTCGGCCGAGGTGCTGGCGGTGCTGCTTGGCGTGTGGAAGGCGGGCGGCGCGTTTCTGCCGCTCGATCCCGATTACCCGCCCGATCGCATTGCCTTCATGCTGGCCGATGCGGGTGCGGCACTGCTCATCACGGAGACATCGCTGTTGCCGAAATTCGGCGCCGCGTTTCAGCCGGAGGCACCGGGCCAAGCTGCCGCTAGGCAGGCCATTTGCATCGACGCCTGCCAGGCGTCCGTCGCGGAACAGGATCCCGGCAATCCGGGCATCCTCGCTCTGCCTGATGCGCTCGCCTACGTCATCTACACGTCGGGCTCCACCGGCCGGCCCAAGGGCGCCATGATCACGCAGGCGAATGTCGGTCACTATGCGCAGGCAATGGTCCGCGCCGTCGGGCTCGAACCATACGACACATGGCTGCACACCGCCTCGTTTTCGTTTTCCTCGTCGATACGCCAGTTTGCCGTTCCCTTGTCGTGCGGTGCGGCGGTTTCGATCGCCTCGGCCGAGGAAATCAGCGACCCGCATATGCTGTTCGAGATGGTGCGCCGCCAGCGCGTGTCGGTGGTGGATCTCGTTCCATCCTTTTCGGCCGGCTGCCTGCATGTGCTGATGTCGCTCGATCCATCCGTGGGCCAAGGACTGCTCGACAATCGGGTGCGGCTGATGTTGTGGGCCAGCGAGCCCCTGCCGGGCGCCTTGGTCGAAAAGTGGCGGCGCCTCTGCAAGCCGGCGACGGAATTCATCAACATGTTTGGCCAGACCGAGACGACGGGAATCGTGACGGTCCATCCCATTCCGGTCGAGGCCGGCACGGCGGGAATGATCCCGATCGGGTGGCCGATCGCCAATACGCAGGCCTATGTGCTGGACACGTCCCGCCGTCCGGTTCCGGTCGGCATCAGCGGCGAGCTGTATATCGGCGGCGCTGGTGTCGGTCGCGGCTATATCAATCGCTCCGGGGCCAGCAACCTCGTGCCGAACCCGTTCAGCGCGGGCGAGCGGCTGCAGCGAACCGGCGATCTGGCGCGCTACCTGCCTGACGGGACGATCGAAATCGTCGGGCGTGCCGACGAACAGATCAAGATTCACGGCTTCCGCATCGAACCGGGTGAGATCGAGGCTGCACTCCACACGCATCCGGAGGTGCGCGAATGTCTCGTTGGTGTTGTCGAGGATGCCATCGAAGATGACGATATCGGCGATCGCAAACGCCTGGTCGCCTTCGTTGCGGTCAATGCGCCGCATGATGCGCAAACTCTGTCTCGGCAACTGCGCGATTTTCTGCGACGGCAGCTGCCGCGATACATGCTGCCTCAACGCATCGTCATCCTGGATCGCTTGCCGCGCACGCCAAACGGCAAGATCGACCGGCGGGCTCTGCTCGCCAGCCAGCCGCAAGCGGCGACGCGGTCAATTGCCGGCATACCCCCTTTGAGCCAGACCGGGTTGCATGGCGTGGCGCGAACGGAGGCCGAGACGATCCTGGCGGCGGTCTGGAAGAAGGTGCTGAGGCTGGAGGAGGTCGGCCTGCACGACAATTTCTTCGACCTCGGAGGCAATTCCCTCCTCAGCATCAACATCGTCGTCGAAGCCGGCAAAGCCGGCCTGGCCATCGATCTGCGTCAGCTCTACCAGCACCAGACGATCGCCGATCTAGCGCGCTCTGCCTCCCAGGCGGGCCTTGGGCAAACCGTTGCGGCTGCACCGGCGGGTGCGGACGCGGCGAAAGTTCTGGTGACGATCGAAAGCCTCCGTGCCTATGGCCGCGAAGCGCTGGCACGGGCCGGGCTGGGCGCGCAGGGGGCGGCGATCGTCACGGAAGTGCAGCTCGAGGCAAGCCTGCGCGGACAGCCAACGCACGACATTGTCAGCATTCCCCGCTACGCCACGCGGATTGCTTCGGGCAAGATCAATGCGCATCCGCAAATCCGCATCGAGCATGACAGCGCCATCATCGCCCGCATCGATGGCGACAACGGCCCCGGCCAGTGGATCAGCATGGTGGCGATGGACCTCGCCATTGAAAAGGCGGGCAAGCACGGCGTCGGCATTGTCAGTGTCCGCCGCTCCAATCATTTCGGCGCCGCCGGCCACTATGTCTGGCAGGCAGCACGGAAAGGGCTGATCGGCCTGTGCACCACCAACGGACCGCTGATCCTGGCGCCGACCGGCGGCGTCACGCCGACATTCGGCAACAACCCGCTCGGCGTCGGCATTCCGGCGGGGCGCCATTTTCCCATCCTTCTCGACGTCGCCATGAGCGTTGCGCCGCGCGGCAAGATCGGCCTGTCGGTTGCCGAAGGCAGTCCGTTGCCGGCGGGCTGGATTCTGGACCGGTTCGGGCGGCCTTCGACAGACCTTAGCGATCTCGCGGCCGGGCTCGGCGTACCGATCGGCGGACACAAGGGCTACGGTCTGGCCATGGTGATGGAAGTGCTTGCCGGCGTGCTCACAGGCGCCGGTTTTGGCAGCGACCACCATCAGGACAGGTTACGTGAAGGCTCTCACGCGCCGGACTACGGCCATTTCTTCATGGCGCTCGATCCCGAGCGGTTCATGCCCATCGTCGACTTCACCGAGCGCGTCGATCGTCTCATCGAGCAGACCAGGAATGGCGAACACGCCGAAAACGCCAATGAAATCCTCATCCCGGGCGAAATGGAACTGCGCACCCGCCAACAGAGCCTGAGTGAAGGCGTGCGGCTGAGGTCATCGACCTACAAGGTACTCCTCGCCTACGCGCGCAAGGCCGGGTTCGATGCCAGACTGGAGATCGTCGGGGAAAGCCGGTTTGCCGAAAGCCATGGCTGAGCTGCTGACGTTCGATCGAACCGAGCTGGACGGAAGCATCCCGGCGCGATTCGACAATGTGGTGCGCAGCTTCGGCTCGCACGTGGCGATTGGTGGCGGCGACAGGCCGTGGACCTATGGCGAGGTCGACCGGCGGACCAATCAACTGGCCCGGGCGATCCTCGAGCGCACGCAGCCCGGGCACGGATGCGTCGCCTATCTTGTCGACCATTCGCCTGAGATGGTGATATGCGCGCTGGCCGTGCTCAAGGCGGCGAAGGCATTCCTGTGCGTCCATCCGGCAATGCCGCTCAAGGCCCAGCGTGACATCATCGGCGATGCCGCCCCGGACCTGCTGCTGACCGACGCGGCTCACGCCGCAGCAGCGCGCGACCTTGTCGGCGATGACAGCCGGCTTCTCCTGCTCGAAGACATCGACCTGCGCTACTCCGCCGATGCACTGCATGTTCCGGTCGACCCGCGCGACCCGGCCGCGATCTTCTACACGTCGGGAAGCACCGGGCGGCCGAAAGGTGTGGTCAAGAGCCATCGCACCGTGCTGCACAGGGCCTGGCTTTGTGCAGGGTATGACGGGCTGGCCGCCACCGACCGGCAGTCTCTTCTGACCTATTGCAGTTTCGCTTCATCGGAGGCGGATGTCTTCGGAGCGCTGCTGAACGGAGCCACGCTCGAACTCTACGACGCCGCATCGCGCGGTCTCGGCGATCTCGGCGCGTGGATCGACGAGCGTCGCATCACGCTGCTGCACCCGCCCGTGATGCTGTTTCGCAAATATCTGGAGATGATCGACGGCAAGGGCCTGCATCCTTCGGTCCGGCTGGTGGCGCTGGCAGGTCAGACGGTCATTGCCTCCGACATCGAGCAATGGCGCCGTCGCTTCGCCCCGTCCTGCGGCTTGCGCCATCGCTTCTCTTCCACCGAGGCCGGCCATATCGCCGTGGCATCGGTGGCTCCGGGCGAGATACCCACATCAGGCACGGTGCCGGCGCCCCGACCGGTCGCCGACAAGTTTCTCCTGGTCGTCGATGAGGACGGGCAACCGGTCGAACCGGGCGGCGTCGGTGAACTCGTCGTGCGCAGTGCCTTTCTGGCCGACGGCTATTGGCGCCAGCCTTCCGAAACGGCGAAGTATTTTCGCGACGCCCCCGGTTTTCCCGACCAGCGCCTGTTTCACACAGGCGACATCGGCCGCCTGTCGAGCGATGGCAGTCTTGAATTCCTCGGGCGCCGCGACGACCAGGTCAAGATTCGCGGCTATCGCGTCGAAATACGGGAAATCGAGCAGGCTTTGCTGCAGCTTCCAACGGTGGGTGAAGCCGCCGTCATCACCGAGCTCCGCCAGGATGCCCATTCCCTTGCTGCCTTCGTCGTGATGAAGCCGGGGGCCTTGTTTCGGTCTGACGCGCTGCGGGCCGGCTTGAGGCTGATCCTGCCGCCGTGGAAAATTCCAGGCCGAATCCATGCGATCGAGTCGTTGCCGTTGACACCAACCGGCAAGATCGACAGGCCACGTCTCCAGCAATTCCTGCAAGCACGTGGTGGCTCCGTCGAAAACAGTCAGGCCGCGCAATCGCCCGAAGACACAATGACGGTGCCGACCGCAAAACGGATCAGGAACTGGAAGCGGCTTTTTACCCGGACCGGCAACCGGTGAAAGGCGAGCGACAATCCCGTCACCACTCGGCGAAGGAGCCGTCCTTGTGGCGCCAGATCGGATTGCGCCAGCGGTGGCCTTCCCTGGCGCGTTCCTTGACGTAGTCCTCGTCGATCTCGACACCCAGGCCCGGGCCGTCGGGGATGGCGACATAGCCATCCTCGTAGCGGAAGACATCCTTGTTGGCGGCGTAATCGAGCAGGTCGTTGGCGGCGTTGTAGTGGATGCCGAGGCTCTGTTCCTGGATGAAGCAGTTGTAGCTGACCGCGTCGAGCTGCAGGCATGCGGCAAGCGCGATCGGCCCGAGCGGGCAGTGCGGCGCCACCGCCACGTCATAGGCCTCCGCCATCGCCGCGATCTTGCGGCATTCGGTGATGCCGCCGGCATGCGACAGGTCGGGCTGGATGATGTCGACGACGCCTTCCTCGAACACCGACTTGAAGTCCCAGCGGCTGTAGAGCCGCTCTCCGAGCGCGATCGGCGTCGAGCCAAGCGCTGCGATCTCCTTCAGCGCCTCGCGGTTTTCGCTGAGCACCGGCTCCTCGATGAACATCAGCCGGTAGGGCTCGAGCTCCTTGACCAGGGCGCGCGCCATCGGCCGGTGCACGCGGCCGTGGAAATCGACGGCGATGCCGATGTTGGGTCCGACAGCCTCGCGCACCATGGCGACGCGTTCGACCGCCGCATCGATCTTGTCATGGCTGTCGACGATCTGCAGTTCCTCGGTGCCGTTCATCTTCAGCGCCAGGAAGCCGCGCGCCACCATTTCCCTGGCACCGGCCGCGACCTCCGCAGGCCGGTCGCCGCCGATCCAGGAATAGACCTTGATCGTGTCGCGCAGCTTGCCGCCGAGCAGTTCGTGCACGGGCACGCCGAGCGCCTTGCCCTTGATGTCCCACAGCGCCTGGTCGATGCCGGCAATGGCGCTCATCAGGATCGGTCCGCCGCGATAGAAGCCGCCGCGATGCATCACCGTCCAGTGGTCCTCGATCAGGCGGGGGTCTTTGCCGATGAGGTAATCGCCAAGCTCCTTCACCGCTGCCTCGACGGTCAGCGCCCGGCCTTCGACGACCGGCTCACCCCAGCCGGTGACGCCGGCATCGGTTTCGATCTTCAGGAACAGCCAGCGCGGCGGAACGATGTAGGTGGTGAGCGAGATGATTTTCATGCGCTGTCTCAGTTGCTCTTGAGTTTCTTGGCGCTGACGAGGTCGCGCGCCGCGAGGTCGAGGATCCTGTTTGCCGCCCCACGTGCCGCCTCGGCATCGCGCATGCGCAGTGCCTCGACCACCTCGCGGTGCGCCGCCACGGCCTCCATGCGCCGGTCGAGCGAAATCACCGCCGTCGCCTCCAGCGAGAATTTCAGCCCTGTGTCGATCAGATTGCCGATCTGGCGAAAGATCGGGTTGTGGCTCGCGGCATAGACGATCTGGTGGAAAGCGATGTCGCTGCGCGAGAAGGCGGCGAGATCCTCGCCGGCGCCGGCCATGCCGCGCCAGGCGGCTTCGAGATCGGCGATCTCCTGCAGCGTCGCGCGGGTGGCAGCCAGTTCGGCAACCAGCGGCTCGATGGCCCGGCGCGTTTCAAGAATGGCGTCGAAGAGCTTGTCGTCCAGCGCATGCGGTGCGTGCCAGGCAAGCACCTGCGGGTCGATGATGTTCCAGTCGTCCTCGTTGCAGACGATGGTGCCGACGCGCGGCCGCGACAGCACCAGCCCTTTGGCCGCCAGCACCTTCAGGGCCTCGCGGATGACGGTGCGGCTGACGCCATATTCGACGCCGAGTTCGTTTTCGGTCGGCAAGGAGGATCCGGCCGGGTAGCGCCCGGAAAAGATGTCCGAGGCCATCGCCTTGGTCACATCGGGCATGACGCGCGGGCGGCGGGTGTCGCCGGGTGCCTTCTTCAAAATCTCGGTCACCTCAGCCCTCCTCCAAGGCGGCGAACCCGCTGGTTTCGCACAACCGGTCCGGCCTTAAAGGATGCGGATGATTTGCGCCAGCGGTCGTTGGTCTGAGCATGTACATTAATTATCATACCAGATCAATTGACGAGTATGATAAAAACGAATAGACACTCCGACATCCGGGCTGAGCGCCCGGCCTATCGCTGGGAGGAAATCATGCGACTTTTGAAGACCGCGCTCGTAGCGGGCGCGCTTGCCGTGCTGTCCGTCACGGCCATCGCTGCATATGCTCAGGACACCAAGATCGGTTTCATCGTCAAACAGCCCGAGGAGCCGTGGTTCCAGGACGAATGGAAATTCGCCGACCAGGCCGCCAAGGAAAAGGGTTTTACCCTGGTCAAGATCGGCGCCGAGGACGGTGAGAAGCTGATGTCGGCGATCGACAATCTCGGCGCCCAGGGCGCGCAGGGTTTCATCGTCTGCACGCCCGACGTGAAACTCGGACCCGGCATCGTCGCCAAGGCCGCTGCCAACAATCTCAAGCTGATGACCGTCGACGACCGTCTGGTCGGCGCTGACGGCAAGGCGCTGGAAGACGTGCCGCATATGGGCATCTCGGCAACCAAGATCGGCGAGGCCGTCGGCCAGGCGATCGTCGACGAGATGAAGGCGCGCGGCTGGAAGGCCGACGAGGTCGGGGCCATCCGCGTCTCCTACGACCAGCTGCCGACCGCGGTCGATCGCGTCGAAGGCGCCATCTCGGTGCTCAAGGCGAACGGCTTCAAGGCTGAGAACATCTTCGACGCGCCGCAAGCCAAGACCGACACGGAAGCTGCCCTCAATGCCGCGACGGTCGTGCTCAACGCTCATGCCGACATCAAGAAGTGGGTCTCCTTCGGCCTCAACGACGAGGCGGTGCTGGGTGCGGTGCGTGCAGCCGAAAGTGTCGGCATTCCGGCGGATGGCATGATCGGCGTCGGCATTGGCGGTGCGGATTCGGCGATCAACGAGTTCAAGAAGCCGACCGCCACCGGCTTCGTCGGCACGGTGATCATCTCACCGAAGCGCCATGGCTACGAGACCGCGCTCAACATGTACGACTGGGTTGCCAACAACAAGGAACCGGAGAAGCTGATCCTGACCTCGGGTGCACTCGCCAAGCGCGACGACTACCAGAAGGTCCGCCAGGGTCTCGGCATCGAATAATCCTCCCTGTACAAACAGGCGGCGGCTCATCCCGCCGCCTGTTTGCCATGGCACAAGAAGGATCGGCGCCCTTGTCCTATCTCGACTTCTCGCACATCACCAAGACCTATCCGGGCGTCAAGGCGCTGTCGGACGTCTCGTTCGGCGTCGACAAGGGCGCCGTGCACGGCCTGATGGGCGAGAACGGCGCCGGCAAATCCACCCTGATCAAGATCCTGTCCGGCGACCAGCATGCCGATGAGGGCGAGATAAGCATCGACGGCAAGGTCCAGGCCTATGCCTCGACCCGGGATGCCTTCGACAATGGCGTCATCGTCATCCACCAGGAATTGCAGCTGGTTCCGGAACTCACCGTTGCCGAAAACCTCAGCCTCGGGCGTTTCCCCGCCAACGTCGGCATCATCGCCGGCCGCCGGATGCTGGACGACGTCGGCGCCAAGCTGAAATCGGCCGGCATCGACATCGACATGCGCCGCAAGGTCAAGACGCTGTCGATCGGCGAACGCCAGATGGTCGAGATCGCCAAGGCGATCATGCTGGACGCACGCGTCATCGCGCTGGACGAGCCGACCTCGTCGCTGTCCTCGCGCGAAAGCGAAATCCTGTTTGCCCTGATCGACCGCCTGCGCGGCGAGGGCAAGGTCATCATCTATGTCTCGCACAGGCTCGACGAAGTGTTCCGGCTCTGCGATAGCCTGACCGTGCTACGCGACGGCAAGCTCGCGGCGCACCATGCGTCCCTGAAAGGCGTCACCCGCGACCAGGTCGTCGCCGAAATGGTCGGCCGCGAAATATCCGATATCTGGGGTTTTCGCCCGCGCCAGCCCGGAGATATCAGACTGAAGGTCGAGGCCTTGTCCGGAGCCAAGCTGAAGACACCGGCCAGCTTCGAGGCCCGCGCCGGCGAGATCGTCGGCTTCTTCGGCCTGATTGGCGCCGGGCGCTCGGAACTGATGCGGCTGGTCTACGGCGCCGATCCGCGCTCGGGCGGCACCGTCACCGTCGACGGCAAGCTGGTCCGCGCCACCGATCCGCGTGGCACGATCCGGGCCGGCATCGTGCTGTGCTCGGAGGATCGCAAGCATGACGGCATCATCCAGGGCCGCTCGGTCGAGGAGAACATCAACATCTCGTCGCGGCGCCATCACACGCGCTTCGGCATGCTCAACCGCGCCAGCGAGATCGCCACGGCCGAAACCTTCATCAAGAAGCTGAAGGTGCGCACGCCGTCACGCAAGCAGGACATCATCAACCTCTCCGGCGGCAACCAGCAGAAGGTCATCCTTGGCCGCTGGTTGTCCGAACAGGGCGTGCGGGTTCTCATCATCGACGAGCCGACGCGCGGTATCGATGTCGGTGCCAAATCGGAGATCTACGAGCTGCTCTACCAGCTTGCGCAGGACGGCATGGCGATCGTCGTCGTCTCCTCCGAACTGCCGGAGGTGATGGGCATCTGCGACCGCATCCTGGTGATGTGCGGCGGCCGCGTCAGTGCCGAACTCACCCGCGACCAGTTCGCCGAAAGGGCGATCCTGGCCGCTGCTCTCCCCGATCAGAAAACCCCCGACGCGATCGCATCCTGAGGACTTGGCATGACCGACCAGTTGAAAAAAATCCTGCTCGGCGAACAGGGGCTCGTCGTCATCTTCATCGTCGCCTTCGCGCTGGTGTCGCTGCTAGTGCCGAACTTCCTCACCGACCGCAACATGCTCGGCCTGCTGCAGTCGGTGGTCACCGTCGGCATCGTCGCCTGCACCATGATGTTCTGCCTTGCCGCCCGCGACTTCGACCTGTCGGTAGGTTCCATCGTCGCCTTTGCCGGCATGGTCGCGGTTATGGCGTCGAACGCCACCGGCTCGATCCTGCTCGGCCTCCTGGCGGCAATCGCCTGCGGCGCCTTCGTCGGCTTCATCAACGGCGTCGTCATCGCCAAATTCCGCATCAACGCGCTGATCACGACGCTGGCCACCATGCAGATCGTGCGCGGCCTTGCGCTGATCGCGTCCGACGGCCGCGCCGTCGGCATCAACAGCCCGGATTTCTACCAGCTCGCGCTGTCGAAACTGCTCGGCATACCGACACCGGTCTGGGTGCTCGCCATCCTGTTTTGCATCTTCGGCTTCGTGCTCAACCGCACCGTCTTCGGCAAGAACACGCTGGCCATCGGCGGCAATCCGGAGGCCTCGCGTCTTGCCGGCGTCAATGTCGACCGGACGCGCATCTGGATCTTTGCGCTGCAGGGCGTCGTCTGCGGCATCGCCGGCATCCTGCTGGCGTCGCGCATCACCTCGGGCCAGCCCAACGCGGCGGTCGGGCTCGAACTCTCGGTCATCTCGGCCTGTGTGCTCGGTGGCGTTTCGCTTGCCGGTGGCCGCGCCACCATGTCGGGCGTCATCGTCGGCGTGCTGATCATGGGTATCGCCGAGAACGCCATGAACCTGCTCAACATCCCGGCCTTCTACCAGTACATCGTGCGTGGCGTGATCCTGCTGCTGGCCGTGCTGCTCGACAATCTGCGCTCGTCGGCACTGGGTCGGCGTTAAGCTGGAGGGACAAAAATGGCTGAGCGCCTTTCCGGCAAACGCATCTTCCTGACCGGCGCCGCGCAAGGCATCGGTCTGGCCATCGCCGAGGCCTGCCTTGCCGAAGGCGCAAGGCTGTTCCTGGTCGACCGCGACGGCGCGTTGCTGGACAAGACCGTCGCCGGCCTCGCCGCACCGCAAGGCCATGTCGGGCATGCGGCAGCTGACATCAGTGACGGCGCCGCGATTGCCGCTGCCGTCAGCCAAGCGACCGCCGAAATCGGTCCGATCAACGCGCTGATCAACAATGCCGGGGTCAATGTGTTCTCGACGCCACTCGAGGCGACCGAGGAGGAGTGGAACCGCAATTTCGACGTCAACGTCAAGGGCGCCTGGAACTGCAGCAAGGCGGTGCTGCCCGGCATGATCGCGAGCGGCGGCGGCGGCATCCTCAACATCGCCTCGACGCACAGCTTCACCATCATCCCGCACACCTTCCCCTATCCGGTCGCCAAGCACGCGCTGCTCGGCCTGACTAAATCGCTGGCGCTCGAATATGCGGCGCAAGGCGTGCGCGTGAACGCGCTGGCGCCCGGCTATGTCGAGACCCAGAAGGCCATCGACTACTGGAACGGTTTTCCTGATCCGGCCGCAGCACGCGCGAACACCATGGCGCTGCATCCCGGCGGCCGCATCGCCTCGGCGCGCGAGATCGCGCTTGCAGCCGTGTTCATGATTTCCGACGAGTGCCCGTTCATGAACGCGGCCACGCTCGTCGTCGATGGCGGGCTGAGCCAGCTCCAGCATCCCGCCTGAGCGCCGGCAAAAACCATGACCAAGAGACGATCGCAGCACTGGTTCGGCGGTTTGGGCAAGGATGCCTTCATCCACCGCAGTTGGATGAAGAACAACGGCCTGCCCGACGATGCTTTCGACGGCCGCCCGGTGATCGGCATCTGCAACACCTTCTCCGAATTCACGCCCTGCCACGTGCATTTCCGTGGCCTGATCGAGCACATCAAGGCGGGCGTGCTGGAAGCCGGCGGCCTGCCGCTCGAATTTCCTGTGTTCTCCTGCGGCGAATCCAATCTGCGCCCGACGGCGATGCTGTTTCGCAACCTTGCCTCGATGGATGTCGAGGAGGCGATCCGCGGCAATCCGATGGATGGCGTCGTGCTGATGGCCGGCTGCGACAAGACCACGCCGTCGCTGGTCATGGGTGCGGCCTCCTGCGACCTGCCGTCGATCGTCATCTCGGGCGGGCCGATGCTCAATGGCCGCTTCCAGGGCCGCGAGATCGGCTCGGGCACCGATGTGTGGAAATTCTCCGAGGATGTCCGCGCCGGCGTCATGAGTGAACAGGATTTCGCCAATGCCGAGAGCGCCATGTCGCGCTCGCCTGGCCATTGCATGACCATGGGCACCGCCTCGACCATGGCTTCGATGGTCGAGGCGCTCGGCCTGGCACTGCCCGGCAACGCCGCCTATCCCGCCGTCGACGCGCGCCGCAGCCGCATCGCCCGCATGACCGGGCGGCGCATCGTCGAGATGGTCAATGAGGATTTGCGCCCGTCGGCCATCCTCACGAGGGCAGCCTTCGCCAACGCGATCCGCGTCAATGGCGCCATCGGCGGCTCGACAAATGCGGTCGTGCATATGTTGGCGATTGCCGGCCGTGTCGGCACCGAGCTGACGCTGGACGATTGGGACAGATATGGCCGCGACGTGCCGACCATCCTCGACCTGATGCCGTCGGGCCGCTTCCTGATGGAGGATTTCTGTTATGCCGGCGGCATTCCGGCTGTCATGAAAGAGATCGCCGATCTGCTCGATCTCGACGCGTTGACCGTCACCGGCAAGAGCGTGCGCGACAACATCGCGAATGCCCAAAACTACAATCCCGAGGTTATCCGCCCGCGCGACAAGGCGCTCACGCCGCAGGGCGGCATTGCGGTGCTGCGCGGCAATCTGGCGCCCGACGGCGCCATCATCAAACCATCAGCCGCCTCACCACAGTTGATGAAGCATCGCGGCCGTGCCGTCGTCTTCGAGGACATCGACGACTACAAGGCGCGCGTCGACGATCCCTTGCTCGACATCGACGAGGGCTCGATCATGGTGCTGAAGAATTGTGGCCCCAAGGGCTATCCGGGGATGGCCGAGGTCGGCAACATGGCGCTGCCTCGGAAGCTGCTGAAGCAAGGCGTCCGCGACATGATCCGCATCTCCGATGCCCGCATGTCCGGCACTGCCTTCGGCACCGTCGTTCTGCATGCCGCACCCGAAGCCGCTGTCGGCGGCCCGCTGGCGCTGGTCAGGAGCGGCGACTTCATCGAGCTCGATGTAGAAGCGCGGAAGCTGCATCTCGACGTGTCCGAACAGGAGCTGGCGCGGCGGCGGACATCCTGGGCTGCGCCGGAGCCGGCGATGCGCGGCGGCTATCAGGGCCTTTACGTCGACCATGTGCTGCAGGCGGATCGCGGTGCCGACCTCGACTTTCTCGTCGGCAGCCGTGGCCACGCCATTCCGCGCGAAAGCCATTGAGGTCCGCGTGACAAAATTCAAGCCCGATGATTTCCATGGCATTCACGCCATCCTCTACACGCTCTTTGATGAGAACGAACGGCTGGACCGCGCGGCGATGCGCAGGCAGGTCGAGATCTGCCTGGCGACCGGCGTTCATGGCATGGCTTCGCTTGGCCTGGCGACGGAAGTCGCCAAGCTGACCGAGGCCGAGCGCCTCACGATCATGGACTGGACGGCGGAAGACACCGCCGGAAAAGTGCCGCTCGCCTTCACCATCTTCGGCGCTTCGGTGGCCGAGCAGGTGGCACAGCTTCGCCATGCTGAAAGCGTGGGAGCGGATTGGGTGATCCTGCAGCCGCCGCCGGTCGGGGTCTACGGTGCGCCGGAATACATCAAGTTCTTCGGCCGCGTTGCCGAGGCGACCGACCTGCCGGTGGCGATCCAGAATGCGCCGGCCTTTTTCGGGCGCGGCCTGTCATCAGACGAAATCCGTGAGCTCGTCACGCTGCATCCCAACATAAGGCTGATCAAGGGCGAGGGTCCGGTCACCGATATTGCCGGAGTGATCGAACGCACCGAAGGCCGGATTCCGGTTTTCAACGGACGCGGCGGCCTGGAGCTGGTCGACAATTTCCGCATCGGTTGCCGTGGCATGATCCTGGCGCCGGATAGCATCGACCTCGCCCTGCGCGCCTACAACGCGTTCCGGGCCGCAGACGAAGCAACGGCCGAGGCCGAGTATGCAAGAATGCTGCCGGCGGCGGTCTTCGTCATGCAAGGCATCGAAAACCTGATCTGCTACGGCAAACGGTTGTTCGGCGCCCGTGCCGGCATCCCGATCCACGACCGCGCTCCGGCGATGCGGCCCAGCGAGATCGGCCTGGCGATGGTGGCGCGCTTTGCGGCCGGCCTCGGCCGGTTGCCTAGCGCCAGCTCCTGACCAATAGGCCGTCAGCCCGCCCGACAGGTCGATCGTCACGGCCTTAGCGAAGCTGGCGGCGTGCCTCCAGCGGTTTCAGCCGAGAAGGTCGGCCGCGACTTCGAGCGTGTTGCGCAACGACGTCTCGAGATGGCGTTCCATCGCTTGCGCGGCGCCCTCGGCGTCGTGATGCCTCAAAGCCTCGAAGATGGCTTCATGCTGCTCGATCGTCTGTTCGCCATAGCCTGGCTTCGGAATGACGAGATGGCGGCCGCGGTCCATCTGCGCCTTGGAGATGTCTACGGCTCTCCAGATCATCGGCAGGCCGCAGATTTCGGCGATGGTGCGGTGAAAGACATCGTCGAGTTGTATCGCGGTGGCATATCTGCCCTGCGATATGGCAAGCCGGTGCGCCGCCATATTGTCTTCCAGCAATTCGCCGGCTGCCGGTGAGAACTTGGCGGCCGCGCGCCTTGCGCTTTCCATCTCCAGGGCCCGGCGGATGACGTAGGCTTCTTCCAGGTCGGCCCGGCTGATCGGTGCGACATAGGTGCCGGTCTGCGCCAGGATGGTGACCAGACCCTCGTCGCTGATGCGCTTGACCGCTTCGCGCACCGGGGTACGCGAAACACCGAGCGCTTCCGCGATGGCCACCTCGTTGATCACTTCCCCGGGCCTCATCTGTCCGACGACGATAAGGTTGCGAATCTGGTGATAGATCTGATCGCGGAGCGGAACAGCCCGATTGAGAGTCGAAGGATCCAGGTCCATGGGAAATCCGTGGCTTAGGTCGCCGGAAATGGTCAGATTAGAATGAAAATCAGAAAGCCCCTAATACGTGGGGCGGCTTCGGCCTGCAATTCGCCCGTCGCTGCCGGAATCCGATGCCGGGGATAACAGGCCAGCCGCCTGGCCGCCCGAGCAAAGCGTGGCAGCCCGTGAATTCGGGTTCGGGCGGATGGAGAGAATTTCTAATCCGGTCAGCGGATTTAGAATAAACTAACTCTACAGAATTTGTGGAATAAGCAATCTGCACTGGCGATCTGGTTTTATCCGGACAGGACCACGCCATGCCTACTCTCTTACGCCAGCGCTCAACCACAGCAGGCATAGCCGGCCGCCTCCCTCAGACCGCGGGAGACAGGCCATGACCAAGGACATTCCAGAACGCATCAAGGTGCTTTGGTTTCTGCCGACGCATGGCGACAGCCGTTATCTCGGCACGACAGAAGGCGGCAGGGCCGTCGATCTGCCCTATCTGACGCAAGTGGCGAAGGCTGCCGACACGCTGGGTTACTACGGCGTGCTGCTGCCGACCGGTCGGGCATGCGAGGATTCCTGGGTGATCGCGTCAGCGCTTGTGCCGCTGACCGAGCGCTTGCGCTTCCTCGTCGCCGTGCGACCGGGCCTGCAATCGCCAACGCTGGCCGCGCGCATGACGGCGACGCTCGACCGCATCTCCAACGGGCGCTTGCTGATCAACGTGGTCACCGGCGGCGATCCGCTGGAGAACAAGGGCGACGGCATCTTCCTGTTGCACGCCGAACGCTATGAGGTGACGCAGGAGTTCCTGCGGATCTACAAGCGGGTGCTGAGCGGCGAGACGGTCGAGCACGAGGGAAAGCACTTCCGCATCGAAGATGGAAGGCTGCTGTTTCCGCCGGTGCAGACGCCCTATCCGCCGCTCTATTTCGGCGGCTCATCCGACGCCGGATCCGTGGTGGCGGCGCAGGAGATCGACAAGTACCTGACCTGGGGCGAGCCGCCCGCCGACGTCGAGCGCAAGCTGGATGGCGTTCGTGAACTGGCCGAGAAGGCGGGCCGCAAACTCTCCTTCGGCATTCGCCTGCATGTCATCGCCCGTGAAACGACCGAGGAAGCCTGGGCCGCCGCCGACCGGCTGATCAGCCGGCTCGACGACGCGACGATCGCCTCGGCACAGAAGGTCTTTGCCCGCATGGATTCGGTCGGCCAGGCGCGGATGAGCGCGCTGCATGGCGGCAATCGCGCCAAGCTCGAGATCGCGCCCAACCTCTGGGCCGGCGTCGGTCTGGTGCGCGGCGGCGCGGGGACCGCACTGGTCGGTGACCCCGACACGATCGCCGAGCGCATCGACGAATACCGGCGCCTCGGCATCGACACCTTCATCCTGTCCGGCTATCCGCATCTCGAAGAAGCCTACCGCTTCGGTGAACTGGTGCTGCCGAAACTGCCGACCGATCATCCGGTCAAAGCTGCCGCTTCGTCCGTCAACACCGGCCCGTTCGGCGAGACCATCGCCGGCGACCACCGGCCGAAGTCGCTCGCCAGCGCTTCATGAACGCGCTCCCTCCGATCCGCCGGCTGCGTGTCGCCATAATTGGCGGCGGCTTTTCCGGCGCGGCGGTGGCCTGGCACCTGGCGTGGTCACATCGACCGGCGCACCTGTCGATTTCCGTGATCGAGCCGCGACCGCTGCTTGGCGGCGGCCTTGCCTATTCCAGCGGGGAGCCGTCGCACCGGGTCAATGTCCCTGCGGTCAGGATGAGCATGGCTCCGGACGATCCGCAGCACTTTGCACGCTGGTTGACGGACAATGGGGAACTCGAGCGCGACGCGGACGCGATCTGGAAGAATGGCGACGCCTATCCACGCCGGCGCGTGTTCGGTCGCTATGTTGCCGAGCATCTGGCGCCCTATCTCGGTTCCGGCGTTGTCCACCATGTTGAAGGGACCGCCACACGCGTGACGCACGATACCAATGGCGCGGGCTGGACCGTGCACACCAGCACAGGGCCAGTCGCCGCCGACATCGTCGTCCTGGCAGCGACGCACCCGCGGCCCGGGATTCCAGCCGCGCTGATCCACCTGTCGGAGGCGCCGGGTTTCATCGCCGATCCGTACGCGCCATCAGCACTTGCCGGGATCGGTCCGGACGCGCCGGTGTTGATCGTCGGCTCTGGCTTGACCTCGGCCGACATGGTCGCCGAGCTCGACCGCCGCGGACATCGCGGCCGCATCCTGTCGCTGTCGCGCCGCGGCTTACGCTCGCGCGGCCACCCGGATACCAGGGGTGAGCCCTTCGGCGATTTTGCCTCGGTCCCGGCCACAACGGCGCTTCGGCTGCTGGAAGACATCCGTGTGTCGCTGGCGGCCGCGCGTGCGGCCAATGTCAACTGGCAGTCGGTCTTCGATCAGTTGCGCCTGCAGGGGCCGGTGCTGTGGGCCGCACTTTCGCCGCCGGAGCGGGCAAGGCTGGTCCGCCAGCTGCGCGTGTTCTGGGACGTTCATCGCTTCAGGATCGCTCCACAGGTCGCTTCCGTGCTCGACCGGCGCCGTGCTGCCGGCACGTTCGACACCATCGCCGCCAGGCTTGTCGCATCGAACGATGAGGACGGCAGCCTGGCGGTCAGCTTTCAACGGCGCGGGCAGACGCGGATCGAGACGGCGCGCTTCGATGCCGTCATCAACACCACGGGTCCGGCCCATGGGCAGGCACTGCAGCTCAACCCGGCATTGCGCTCGCTGACCGAGGCGGGGCTGATCAGGGCCGATCAATACGGGCTGGGCATCGAGACCAGTCTCGACAGCCGCGCCGTCGGCCGGGATGGCAAGGCAGTCACGACCCTCTTCGTCGCGGGTCCTTTGGCACGAGGGACTTTCGGCGAACTCATGGGCCTGCCCGAGGTTGCCCGCCATGCCCAGACGGTTGCGGCCGAAATTGCAAAGCTGCTCGACACGCCAGTCGGGGCCGTCAGCGCAAACACCGCTCGTGGTTCGGTCGCGGGCTGACCCCGGCAAGCCGGGTTGGCCTGATAAAATTGGTATTTCCGTCCCAATAGGGCTCCAAAAACGGAAAATCCTTCTTTGTATATATATTCTATAAACATAATAAATATTGGGAAAGCCGGCGCGGCCGGAGTGATCAACGACACGGCCTGAATGGGAGACAGTTCATGGCACACGCAGAAACCGACGCGATCAAATTCGCCTACTGGGTGCCCAATGTTTCGGGTGGCCTGGTGATCTCCAACATCGAGCAGCGCACCAACCATTCGGCTGAGTACAACCGCAAGCTGGCGCAGATCGCCGAGAAGTCCGGCTTCGACTATGCGCTCAGCCAGATCCGTTTCACCGCCGGTTATGGCGCTGACGAGCAGCATGAATCGGTGGCATTCAGCCATGATCTGCTGGCGGCGACCACCACACTCAAGGTCATCGCGGCGATCCTGCCCGGACCCTGGAACCCGGCGCTGGCGGCCAAGCAGATCGCCACCATCAGCTATTTGACCAACGGCCGTGTCGCCATCAACCTCGTCTCCGGCTGGTTCCGTGGCGAATTCCACGCCATCGGCGAGCATTGGCTCGACCATGACGAGCGCTATCGCCGCTCGGAGGAATTCATCCGTGCGCTACGCGGAATATGGGCTGAGGACAGCTTCACTTTCCGCGGTGATTTCTACCGCTTCAACGAATATTCGCTGAAGCCGAAGCCGCAGCAGCCGCTGCCCGAGATCTTCCAGGGCGGCTCGTCGCGCGCCGCGCGCGACATGGCATCGCGCGTCTCGGACTGGTACTTCACCAACGGCAACACGCCGGCCGAGATCGCCAAGCAGGTCGACGACATCAGGGCCAAGGCGAAGGCCAACAACCATTCCGTCAAGGTTGGCGTCAACGCTTTCGCGGTTGTCCGCGAGACCGAGGACGAGGCCAGGGCAGTGCTCGCCGAAATCATCGCCAAGGCCAACCCCGAGGCGGTCAACGCCTTTGGCCACGAGGTCAAGAATGCCGGCAAGGCCTCGCCGGAAGGCGAGGGCAATTGGGCAAAATCGTCCTTCGACGATCTGGTCCAGTACAATGACGGCTTCCGCTCGAACCTGATCGGCACGCCGAGGCAAGTCGCCGAGCGCATCGTCGACCTGAAGCGCGCTGGGGCCGATCTCATCCTGCTCGGCTTCCTGCACTTCCAGGAAGAGGTCGAGTATTTCGGCAAACATGTCATCCCGCTCGTTCGCGAACTGGAAAACGCCGAGGCGGCAGCGTCGCTGGCGGCGGAGTAGTCACCCCACAGGCTGGCCGGACAGGCTCCCGCCGGCACACGCATGAAAGCTATCCGGCGCGCTCGAGCCATCGAGCCGCAATGAGGATTTGCGCGCCTGCTGCAGCAATCGAGGACGATGGAATGCCTCTGCCCAGTTATACGCTCGGAGTGATGGAGGCTTCCGCCTATGCACCGGAAGTCTTTGCGCGCGGCCTGCCGTCAAGCCCGCCGGAGCAGCAGCCCGCAGCCAACGGCGATCCGAGCGGCTCCGTTGCCGGCGTCGCCTCTCCGCTGCTTTCGCTCCAGGGGATCGGCCTGTCGTTCGGCGGCGTCGTGGCACTGGCCGATGTCGACCTGTCGGTCCGCCCCGGCGAGATCCGCGCCATCATCGGCCCGAATGGCGCCGGCAAGAGTTCGCTGATCAACGTCATCAGCGGCGTCTACCGGCCGGATCGCGGCCATGTCCAACTCGACGGCGCCGTCTATGCCCAGGTGCCGACGCAGCGGCTGGCCCATCTCGGCGTCGCCAGGACCTTCCAGAACCTAGCACTGTTCAAGGGCCTCAGTGTCCTCGACAATGTTGCTTCCGGCCTCGCTTACAAGGTCCGCTCCAACTTCGCCGGCCAGGTGCTCGGCATCGGCCGCTCGCGCGGCGAGCAGCGCGACTCTCTCAGCCGTGCCGAACAGATCCTCGAATTCCTCGATCTCACCGCTGTCCGCGACCGTCTTGCCGGCACGCTGCCTTACGGGCTGCAGAAGCGGGTCGAACTGGCTCGCGCGCTGGTCGCTGAGCCGCGCCTGCTTCTGCTCGACGAGCCGATGGCCGGCATGACATCAAGCGAAAAGAGCGAGATGGCGGGATTCGTCCGTGCCGCGCGCGACCGCTTCGCCACCACCGTTGTACTGATCGAGCACGATGTCGGCGTCGTCATGGGCCTGTCCGACCGCATCGCCGTTCTCGATTACGGCCGCAAGATCGCCGACGCCACGCCCGATGAAGTCAGGAACGACCAGCGCGTCATCGATGCCTATCTCGGCGTCACCTCCGACAATGAGGACGGGGCAGGCATATGATCGCCGATTTCGACTACCAGTTCTTCATCGAAGTGCTCGTCGGCGGCCTGCTCTCCGGCGTCATGTATTCGCTGGTCGCGATCGGCTTCGTGCTGATCTACAAGACCTCGGGCGTGCTCAATTTCGCGCAAGGCGCGATGCTCTTGTTCGCGGCCCTCACCTTCGTCAGCCTTGTCGAGCGCGGCATTCCGTTCGCACTGGCGCTGGTGATCACCTTCGCCATCATGGTGGCGATGGGTGTCGCCATCGAGCGTACGGTGCTGAGGCCGCTGACCAACAAGCCGCCGATCACCCTGTTCATGGCGACGCTCGGCCTGTCCTACATCATCGAGGGCGCCGCCCAGCTAATCTGGGGCACGCAGGTCCATGGCCTCGATCTCGGCATCGAGGATGTGCCGCTCGAAATCGGCGGTGTGCTGATCAGCCAGTTCGACATCTTCGCCGCCGTGGTTGCCGCCGGCATGGTCCTCCTGCTGTCGCTGTTCTTCCGCTACACCCGCATAGGGCTCTCCTTCCGTGCCGTCGCCGACGACCAGTTCGCGGCTCTCGCGGTCGGCCTCAGGCTGCCCTTGATCTGGGCCACCGTCTGGGCTGCCGCCGGCCTCGTCGCGCTGGTGGCGGGACTGCTCTGGGGCGCACGCCTCGGCGTGCAGTTCTCGCTGTCCCTGGTGGTGCTGAAGGCGCTGCCGGTGCTGGTGCTCGGCGGCTTCGACTCCATCCTCGGCGCCATCGTCGGCGGGCTCTTGATCGGCGCCAGCGAGAAGCTCGCCGAGGTCTATATCGGCGACTATTTCGGCGGCGGCATAGAGAGCTGGTTCGCCTATGTCGTCGCGCTCGTCTTCCTGCTGATCCGCCCTTCCGGCCTGTTTGGCCAGAAGCTCGTCGAGAGGATCTGAGCGATGACCGCGATAACAAGCGACTTCTCCTCCGCGCCGGTGCTGCCGAAATGGGTCGTACCAGTCCTGCTGCTCGCCTTCGCCTATGGCGTCGTGCCGCTGATTGGCTCGAGCTATCTGTTCGAAGCCATCCTGCTGCCGTTCCTGGCGCTCAGCCTCGCCGGAGTGGGCTTGAACATCCTGACCGGCTATGCTGGCCAGGTGTCGCTCGGGAGCGCTGCCTTCATGGCGGCGGGCGCCTTCGCCGCCTACAATTTCAACCTGCGCGTCGAGGGCCTGCCGTTGATCGGCAGCATCTTCCTGGCCGGTATCGTCGCCGCCGCGATCGGCATCGTCTTCGGCCTGCCCAGCCTGCGGCTGAAGGGTTTTTATCTCGCCGTCTCGACGCTTGCCGCGCAGTTCTTCGTGCAATGGGCGCTGACCAAATTCAGCTGGTTCTCCAATAACTCGGCTTCCGGCGTCATCGATGCGCCGCGACTTTCGATTTCAGGCTTCGCGCTTGACGGCGCCATCGGCCGTTATCTCTTCGCGCTAACAATCGTCAGCGTCCTCACTTTCCTCGCACACCGGCTTGTCACGTCGCAGACCGGGCGCAACTTCATCGCCATCCGCGACAATGAAACCGCCGCCCGCATCATCGGCATCCCGGTGCTGAAGACCAAGCTCCTGGCCTTTGCCATCTCGTCCTTCATCATCGGCGTTGCCGGCGTCATCTGGGCCTTCGCGTATCTGCGAACCGTCGAGCCGGACGGCTTCGATCTCGATCGTTCGTTCCAGATCCTGTTCATCATCATCATCGGCGGCCTGGCGTCGATCCGTGGCGCCTTCTTCGGCGCCGCCCTCATCGTCGTCTTTCCACTTGGCTTATCGCGCCTCGGCGGCTTCCTGCTCGGCGATCTCTTCGACTCGGGCGTGCTTGACATGAGCCAGCGCATCGTGCTGGGCGCGCTCATCATCCTGTTTCTGATCCTCGAACCCGACGGGCTGGTGGCGCTGTGGGACAGGATCCGAAGACGGCTCCTGTTCGCCTGGCAGACGACTTGAGCTCCATGCATCTGAAATGAACCGCATCCGAAAATGAACCAAAGGCCGAACCCAAGACGGCCCCATACCGGGAGTACCTCGACAATGAATTTCCTCAGCACAATCAAGGCGGCGGCGCTGTCCGCGGCGATGATCGTGTCGGTGGCCTTGCCCGCCGCGCACGCCGACGAACAATATTTCCCGCTGCAGAGCTATCGCGTCGGGCCTTATGCGGCCGGCGGGACCGGCTTCTTCGGTGGCTTCATCGACTATCTCAACCTCATCAACATCCGCGACGGCGGCGTCAACGGCGTCAAGCTGACCTGGGATGAATGCGAGACCCAGTATGAGGTCGAGCGCGGCGTCGAATGCTACGAGCGGCAGAAGAGCCATGCTGGCGCTGCCGCCTGGAACCCGCTCTCGGTCGGCATCGCCTATGCCATGATCGACCGCATCACCGCCGACAAGGTGCCGCTGATCACCGTCAACCATGGCCGCACCGACTCCACCGACGGGCGGGTGTTTCCTTACGTCTTCCCGCTGCTGCTCAATCCCTACAGCGAGACCTCAGGCATCGTGAACTACATCGCCTCGAAGGAAGGCGGCATCGACAAGTTGAAGGGCAAGAAGATCGTCGTGCTCTATCACGGCTCGCCCTACGGCAAGGAAACCATACCGATCTATGAACTGCTGGCGCAGAAATACGGCTTCACCGTGCAGCAGATCGAGGTGCCGCATCCCGGCAACGAGCAGCAATCGCAGTGGCTGACGATCCGCCGCGCAAAGCCAGACTTCGTCGTCCTGCGCGGCTGGGGCGTGATGAACCCGGTGGCGCTGAAGACGGCGGTCAAGGTCGGCTATCCCGTCGATCACATCGTTGGCAATGTCTGGTCGAATTCCGAAGAGGACGTCATCCCGGCCGGCGATGCCGCCAAGGGCTACACCGCGATCACCACCCAGGCTTCCGGCAACTCCTACCCGGTGGTGCAGGAGATCGTGAAGACGGTCTACGACGCCGGCAAGGGCAATCTGGAAGATAAGTCGCGCATCGGCTCAGTCTACCACAACCTCGGCATCGTCAACGGCATCCTCAATGTCGAGGCGATCCGCGTTGCGCAGGAGAAGTTCGGCCACCGCACGCTGACCGGCGACGAGGTCCGCTGGGGCTTCGAACATCTCAAGCTTGATCCGGCCAAGGTCGAGGCGCTCGGTGCCAAGGACCTGTTCCACTCCATCAATGTCAGCTGGGACAACCACGAGGGCGAAGGCTACGTGACCTTCCAGCAGTGGGACGGCAAGAAGTGGAACGTCGTCTCCGACTGGATCGCGCCGGACTGGGCGCTGCTGCGGCCGATCATCGAGAAGTCCGCCGAGGCCTATGCCGCCGAGAAGGGCATCAAGCTGCGCACCGCCGACGATGCCGACGCGGTGACCACCAACTGATCAGCCAAGGCCGGGCGCTGCGGATCGGTTTCCATAGCGCCCGGCCTGTTTCGGTTCATCGAACCACGGAAACGAGAGCCCATGCCGGACGATGACGTCATTCTTGCAGTGGACGCTGTCCATGCCACCTACAACCACGCCATCACGGCGCTGCATGGCGTCAGCTTCGAGCTTCGGCGCGGCCAGATCCTGGCGCTGCTCGGCGCCAATGGCGCCGGCAAGACCACGACGCTGAAGGCCGTCTCCAACCTGCTCCCGGCCGAGCGCGGCCAGGTCAATGCCGGCACCATCCGCTATGAAGGCTCAGATGTTTCACGCCGCAAACCGGGCGATCTCGTGCGTGCCGGGCTGGTTCAGGTGCTGGAAGGCCGCCACTGCTTCAAGAGCCTCACTGTCGAAGAAAATCTTGTCGCGGGCGGCATCGGCCGCAGCGGTAGCCGTGCCGAGATCGGCGCGGACCTCGAACGTATTTATGGCTATTTCCCGCGTCTCCGGGAAAAGCGCCGGACACTGTCCGGCCTGACCTCCGGCGGCGAACAGCAGATGACGGCGATTGGCCGGGCGCTGATGTCGCGGCCGCGCCTGCTGGTCCTCGACGAACCGTCGATGGGGCTGGCCCCGCTCATCGTCCAGGACATTTTCCAGAGCTTGAGAAAACTCAACCGCGAGACCGGCCTGTCGATCCTGGTCGCCGAGCAGAACTCGGCGGTGGCGCTTCGTTATGCCGACCAAGCCACGGTGCTGGAAAACGGCGTCTCCGTTCTCTCCGGGGTGGCCGCCGAGCTTCGCCAGCGCGAGGACATCAGGGCCTTCTATCTCGGCCAGCAGCCATCGCCGGCTGCCAAGCCAGCCCATCTCCATGCCGTTGCCTGAAATCTAGTATCAAGGAGCAGTGAAATGACCGTCTCGACCGTCAAGACAGACCACGCCTCCGCCGCCGTGCCGCCGGTCGCAAGGCCGTCGGCGCCGGCTCACGTCATCAGGGATGATGCCGAAGCGATTGCGATTGCCCGTGCGCTCGCCGCCGAATTCGTCAAGGATTCCTCAAAGCGCGATCGCGAGCGCATCTGGCCGGTTGCGGAGCTGGATGCATTTTCGCAAAGCGGCTTATGGTCGATCAATGTGCCCAAGGCATTCGGCGGGCCGGAAGTGTCCTACGTGACGCTGGCCAAGGTGATCGAGATCATCTCGGCGGCCGATTCCTCGATCGGCCAGATCGCCCAGAACCATCTCGGCGTCGTCGCCGCGATCCGTACCGTTTCCGACGCCAACCAGCAGAAGCTGCTGTTCGCCGAAGCGCTGAAGGGCACGCGTTTCGGCAATGCCTTTTCCGAGTTCGGCTCGAAGCGCGCCGCCGATTTCGAGACCCGTTTCACCGATGCCGGCGACCATGTCGTCGTCAACGGCCGCAAATTCTATTCCTCCGGCGCGCTGCTTGCGCATCTGGTGCCAATCGTGGCGCTCGATGACGAAGGCCGCGCCTGGTATGCGATCGCCGACCGTGGCGCACCGGGCCTGACGGTCATCGACGACTGGTCGAGCTTCGGCCAGCGCACGACGCTGTCCGGCACCGTCATCATCGACAACGTCAAGGTGCCGAAGACGCATCTGGTGCCGGGCTACAAGGGCTACGACAGACCGACCGCCGACGGCGCTATCTTCCAGATCATCCAGGTGGCGGTGGATACCGGTATCGCCCAGGCGGCGATCGACGAGACCGTCAATTTCGTCAAAACCAAAAGCCGCGCCTGGATCGACAGCGGCGTCGACAATGCCTGGGACGATCCCTACACCATCCAGGCCGTCGGCGACCTGACGCTGCGCCTGCACGCGGCGCAGGCGCTGCTGGAAAAGGCCGGCCTGGCAATCGACCGCGCGGTGGTCGAACCGACCGCCGAGACGGTGGCGCACGCCCAGATCGTCACCGCCGAGGCGAAAATCCTGTCGACCGAGATCGCCATCGCCGCCACCAACAAGCTGTTCGAGCTGGCGGGAACCCGCTCGACGCTGGCCGAACACAATCTCGACCGGCATTGGCGCAACGCGCGCACGCACACGCTGCACGATCCGGTGCGCTGGAAATATTCGATCCTCGGCAAATATTTCCTCAACGGCGAAAATCCGCCGCTGCACGCCTGGAGCTGATTCTCCACCCGGCGGGCCGACGGCCCGCCGCATCAAAACTTCGACCATCCAAGAGAGGCCCACTGCCATGTCAACCCCAACAGTCGTCGGCTTTTCCGGCAACATCACCCGGCCGTCAAAGACGCGCGCCTTCGTCGATCTGGTCACCAGGGACATCGCCGCCAGCCACGGCCTGTCGGCGAACACCTATGATATCGAGGATCTCGGCCCGTCGCTGGGAACGGCGAAATGGGCCCGCGATCTCGACGGCCAGGCGCGCGCGATCTTGGAACAAATCCTCGCCGCGGACGTGCTTGTCGTCGGGTCGCCGACCTACAAGGGCAGCTATACCGGTCTGTTCAAGCATTTCTTCGACCTGATCGATCCGGCAGCATTGCGGGGAAAGCCCATCGTGTTGACGGCGACCGGCGGCGGCGAGCGCCATGCCCTGATCGTCGAGCATCAGCTGCGGCCGCTGTTCGGCTTCTTCGAGGCCTTTGCCCTGCCGACCGCCGTCTACGCCACCGACAAGGATTTCACCGACGGCGTGCTGCGCTCCGAGGCCATCCTGAAGCGTGCGGCGCAGGCGGTCGACGAGGTCGGCTTCGTGCTGGCCAACCGCTCGGCAGGCAGGATCGCCGCCGAATAGCCTGCCGTCACCAGATTGCGCCGCGATCGAAATAAGCGAGGGTAGCGCCCTCGCTTACGCGCAATTTACGACCAGCCGCTAAAAACGTTCCTGTCTGATTCGTCTGGGACAGGAACGTCATGAGCAAAGCCCTCACCTCCTTCGCACTGGTCGCGGTGCTGACCGCCTTGCTCATGGCGTTGAGCCTGGCTGTGGCCAGGCACGGCTATCCCTATGGCGCGATCGGCGTCAGGCGCCTTGACGGTATTGCCGATGCCGGCGCGTTCATCCCGATTGCCGCTGTCTATTTCTTCAGCGCGATGCTGATGATGATCCTGCCGATCAGGGCGGCCGGCATTGTCCTGACCCATGCCGCCGACGCCCTCTTCTGGACCGTGATCGCGCTGTTCGCGACCATCGTCGGCTGCCTGGTCGCCAGATGGGCTTTCGGCCAGGGCAGCGCCGTGTGGGCATTGCTGAACTGGCGGTTCCTGTTTGTGGCGGCGATCGTCGGTTGTCACTTCGTCATGAACGAGCTGCGCCGCAACGTGCTGCTGCGCAGCCTGTTCTTCGTCGTCTTTGCCGCCGCGACGCTGGCCTGCCTGTTCTGGTCGTTCACGCTCTGACGTGTCGCCGGCTAAGCGGCTGATCCGGCGGCAATGTTGCCGGCGACACTTTCCATCCATGTCCAGAGATAGGCCGCAAGACCGCGGTCGACATGGATACGCAGCTTGCCGTCGTGGCGATAGACTATGGCGCTGATGCCGGCGAAGGAAAGTGCTGCACTGGCACTCGCTTGGCCGGGATCGAGCGTTGTCCCTCGCGCGATGAAAGCGTCGAGCGCCGTGCCCTCGGCCTCGAATATTTGCAACCCGGCGCTGATCGCCGTCACCGCGAACCCGTCTGCGTGCCAGCCCGTCGCGATGGCGAGCGGGTTGTTGGAGACGACGAGCAACCGGTCGCGCGCCAGCCGCGCCGCGTAGCGGTCGCCCTGCGCGATGCCAAAGGCACCCACGCCAGTTCCATCGACGCCGGAAGCCCGTGTCCAGGCGTCGAGGTCGCCGCTGACCAGCAACTGGTTGAGGCCGCAGACCGCGCGCACCACAAGGCCGGGCGCCGTGATCACCGCCGACTGCCAGTCCGGCGCGACAGCCCATTTTTCCGCGAGATCACGCATGCAGCCGGTCTCCTGCCGGGTCGAAGGCGCAAGGGGCGGTAATCGTCGCCTTGCTGATCTTGCCGAGGTGCTGGATTTCGATCGCCTCGCCGTGGCGGGCCGCGCCGCGCTCGATCAGGCCAAGCGCAACCGGGCGGCCAAGCGTCGGGCTCTGGTAGCTCGAGGTGACAAAGCCCTGGCTGCGCAATCTGCCGTCGATCCGTTTGATGCCATGCGCGCCGGTTGGCAGCGGCGCTTCGCCTTGCGGCACCGTAAGCCCGACAAGCTGCATGCGGTTTCCGCGCGAGGCCTCTTCGGTAAACAGCGAGCGACGGCCGACGAACTCGCTCTGGCGTTTGGCACGCGGACCCTCGACGCCGAGATCGTGCGGCAGCGTGGTGCCGTCGGTGTCCTTGCCGATGACGATGAAACCTTTCTCGGCGCGCAGGATCATCAGCGCTTCGAGGCCGATGACGACGGCGTCGAACGTCTGGCCGGCCTGGCGCAGTTGCGCCCATAACGGCTCGGCGCGATCCGCCCGGATCGAGATTTCGTAGCTCCGGTCGCCGGTGAAGCTGACGCGGGCGATGCGGATCTCGTCGCCGGCATAGGTCCCATGACCGATGGCCATATGCGGCAGGTCGGCATCGTCGAGCGAAAGACCGAGATCCAGAGTTTCGAGTAGTTTTCGAGCGTTCGGCCCCGAAACGGTCAGCGTTGCCATGTCTGATGTGGCGTTGTGGATGTAGACCGCGCCGCGGCCAAAACGGTCCTGGCGCCATTCCTCCAGCCGCGCATGCACGGCAGCGACATGCGAGGACGAGCACGACACGACGAAGCGATGCTCGTCCAGCCGCACCAGAACGCCGTCGTCGAAGACCACGCCGTTCTCCGACAGCATGAAGCCATAGCGGCAGCGGCCCGGTTTCAGCGTCGACATGGTGTTGTAATAGAGAAAATCGACGAACGCGCCCGCCTGCGGCCCGATCACCTCGATCTTGCCGAGCGTCGAACCATCGAACAGCGCGACCGACTGGCGGGCGCGCCGCGCCTCATCCTGTATTGAGCGTTCCGCGTCAGCGCCGCCGCCATAGTGGGCCGGGCGCAGCCAGCCGCCATATTCCTGGAAGACAGCGCCGCTGGCGCGGTGGATAGTCTCCAGCGGCAGCCGGCGCACCGGCGCCATCAATTCGCCGACGCGCGCGCCGGCAAAGCTTGCCAATGGCACCGGCGTGAACGGCGGCCGATACGTGGTGGTGCCGACCTCCGGCACCGTGCGGCCGGTGATGCCGGCCATCAGCGCCAGGCCCGGCAGGTTGGAGGTCTTGCCCTGATCGGTCGCCATGCCGAGCGTGGTGTAGCGCTTCAGATGTTCGACCGAGATGAAGTTTTCGCGGGCCGCAAGCTCGACGTCCTTCACCGTCACGTCGTTCTGGTAGTCGATCCAGATGCGCCCCTTCGAGCCTGGCATCGGCCATGCCGCCACTATGCCGCCCGTCGCCTCCGATCCGGTGCTGCGTGGAATCGTTGCTTTCGCCTGGCCAATCGATGCAACAGCCGTCGCCGAACTGGCGAACACGTCCGACAGGGAGACCGTGCCGGCTGCCGCACCCGCCACGGCGATGCCGTCGACCGGATCGCCCGGCAGGAAGGCCGCGCGCGCCTCGCTCCAGGCGAGCTTGCCCTTGGCCTGGCCGAAGAGATGAATCGTCGGCGTCCAGCCGCCGGAGACCAGCACGCAATCGGCATCCAACCTCGTGCCGTCGTCGAGCGTCACGCCATCGACGCGCAGTCTGCCGCTGGCGGAAGTCAGGGCGCGCCCTTTGACCAGCCGGACATTGGCGGGCGCGGCGGGCGTGCCGTCGCGCCCGATGTCGACAAGCGTGACTTCAGCCCCGGCCTCGGCGAGCGCCATGGCCACCTCATAGGCGCTGTCATTGTTGGTGGCGACGACGATACGGCGGCCGACCAGCACAGCGTGGCGCCTGAGATAGGCGAGCGCCGCATCCGCCGACATGATGCCCGGCAGGTCATTGTTGGCGAAAGGCAGCGGCCGCTCGATGGCGCCGGTCGCCAACACGATCTGGCGCGGCCTGAGCCGCCACAGCGTATCCGGCCGGCCGTCGGGATGGCGCTGGTTCAGCCCGACCAGATTGTGGTCGTAGATGCCGAAGGCGGTGGTCGAAGGCAGGAACAGCTGACCGGCAGCGGCAAGCTCTGCAACCGTCTCCTCGATCCAGGCAGCCGCCGGCTTGCCATCGACCTCACCGGCACGATGGCCGAGCGATCCGCCAGGATTCTGCTGATCGTCGACCAGTGTGACGGTCAAACCAGCACCAGACGCCAGTCTTGCCGCCGCCAGCCCTGCCGGTCCCGCGCCCACCACCAGCAGGTCGCAATGATGGTTGATCTGGTCTGCTGTGCCCGGCGAGGTCCAGTCCGCATCGACCTTGCCCAGCCCCGCCATGGCGCGGATGCGCGGCTCGAACCTGTGCCAGTCCGGCCACATGAAGGTCTTGTAGTAGAACGCCGCCGGAATGAAGCGCGCAAAACGGTCGAGGAAGGCGTTGCGGTCGGCCAGTGCACTGGGCGTGGCGTTGACGCTTCTCGCCACCAGCCCGTCGCGTGCCGGCTCGGTCGTGGCGCGCGTGTTGGGCGTCGCCGGCAAACTACCGCCGAGATCGACCAGCGCGTTCGGTTCCTCGACGCCGGCGCCCCAGATGCCGCGCGGCCGGTGATATTTGAAGCTGCGGCCGACCACCGCGACATCGCTGGCCAGCAGCGCTGAGGCGATGGTGTCGCCGGCAAAGCCATGTACGGCGGCGCCGTCGAAGCTGAAACGGATCGGGCGCGAGCGGTCGAGGGCGCTGCCGCCTGTGGCAAGACGCGAGGCGGTCACGCCGCGTGCTCCCCGCCGAGAGCGGCCGAGGACAGCACCTTGTGGGTGACGGTGTCCCGTTCCATGACGAAGAACTCGCCGCAGGTCATGTGGACCCAGATCTCGCGCGCCGTGCCTTTCGGATTGGTGCGCAGATAGAGGTAGCCGGCCCAGCGATCGATCGGAACGTTGGCGCCATCCGGCCTGATGTTGCCGGCATCGCCGCCATAGTGGAATTCGGTCTCGTCACGCGGGCCGCAGAATGGGCAAGGAAAGAGCTGCATGGCAAACCTCTAATGCGCGATGCCGGAGCCGGCCGCTTCGTCGATCAGCCGCCCGGTGGCGAAGCGATCGAGGTCGAAGGGGCGGCTGATGTCGTTGTGCTTGCCTGTCGCCAGCAAGTGCGCCAGCAGCGTGCCGCCGGCTGGAATGGCCTTGAAGCCGCCCGTGCCCCAGCCGCAATTGAGGAACAGTCCCGGTAGGGGCGATTCGCCGATGATCGGCGAGGAGTCCGGCACGACGTCGACAATGCCGGCCCATTGCCGCATCAGCTTGAGCTGGCCGAAGATCGGGAACATCTCCAGCAGGCCGGCAATCACCGCCTCCAGCGTCGGCAGATTGCCGCGTTGCGCATAGGAGGGGATGCGGTCGAGCCCGCCGCCGATGACGATCTCGCCCTTGTCCGACTGGCTGACATAGACGCCGCAGCCGGGCGACAGCACCACCGTGTCGAGGATCGGCTTGACCGGCTCGGAAACGCAGGCCTGCAGCGCATAGGAATTGATCGGCAGGCGGAAGCCGGCCTTGGCCGCCAGCACCGACGAGTGACCGGCCACCGCCATGCCGATGCGCTCGGCCCGGATCGCGCCACGCGTCGTCTGGACGCCGCGGCAGCGGCCGCCCTCGATGATGAAATCGGTGATCTCGCAATTCTGGATGATGTCGACCCCGAGCCGGCTTGCCGCCCGCGCATAGCCCCAGGCGACCGCGTCATGGCGCGCCGTTCCGGCCCTGCCTTGCCAGATGCCGCCGAACACCGGGAAGCGCGCATCCGGCGAAAAATTGTAGATCGGCGCCACCCGGCGCACATCGTCAGGCGAAAACAGCTCGGCATCGATGCCGTTGATCTGCATGGCGTTGACGGTGCGCGCGCCGATCTCCATCTCGGCGGTCGAGTGGCACAGATTGACCATGCCGCGCTGCGACAGCATGACGTTGTAGTTCAGGTCCTTGGCCAGCCCCTCATAGAGCCGGTGCGCCAGCCCGTAGAGCTCGACACTTTCGGGATAATAGTAGTTGGAGCGCACCACGGTGGTGTTGCGGCCCGTATTGCCGCCGCCGATCCAGCCCTTTTCCAGCACCGCCACTCTGGCGATGTTGTGGTTCTTGGCCAGGTAGTAAGCCGTCGCCAGCCCATGGCCGCCACCGCCAATGACGATCGCGTCATAGGACGGTTTCGGCTCGGGCGAGCGCCAGGCCGGCTGCCAGCCGGTCTGGCCGGCCAGACCCTCCTTGAACAGCGACAGAGCGGAATAGCGTCGGGTCATGGCGTGCCGGACAGGCCTGATTTTCGGAAAGGAGCGTGGATCATCGCATGGTCTTTTGCACCGATGGCGCCGGTTCGATCGGTCATGCCCGCATCGCCTTGCCCAGTGAATCGTATGGCGAGGAAGCGATGACGCGCGCACCTCTTTCGACGCCGACGATGTGGGTTGTCAACTGCGTATCGATATCGGCCGCCTCGCGCTCGACCAGCGCCATGGCGAGGCTCTTGCCGACCGTATGGCCATAGCCGCCGGAGGTGACGAAGCCGGCAAGCCTGCCTCTGTTCCAGACCGGCTCGTAGCCGCCGGCATCGGCATCCTCCGCGTCGATTTCGAGCGTCACCAGCGTGCGCCTCGATGGAGCCTTCTGCTCTTTCAGGGCCGGCTCACGCCCGATGAAATCGCCCTTGTCGAAGGCGACCCAGCGGTCCATCCCGGTCTCGGCTGGCGTATAGTCCTGCGTGAACTCGCGCGACCAGATGCCAAAGCTCTTTTCGAGCCGCAGCGAATTGACCGCGCCGAAGCCATACTCGGTCACGCCCAGATCCTTGCCCGCCGCCAGCAGCGCGCGGCGCAGTCCGGCGTGTTCATTGGCCTGGCAGTGGATCTCGTAGCCAAGCTCGCCGATGACCGACAGCCGCCCGACCTTGGCCCGCACCAGGCCGACATCCAGCGTCTTGCAGGCGAGGAAGCCGAAAGCCTCGTGCGAGACATCCTGATGTGTCAGGCGCTCCAGCAGCGTTCGCGCATTGGGACCGGCCAGCGAGAAGCCGACGACCGTGTCGGAAATGTCGCGGACGGTGACGCCGTCGCTCATATGTTGCTCGAACCAGCGCATATGCCACTGGCGTAGATAGTAGGACCCCATGATCCACCAGGAGCCATCGCCCCAGTTGAAGACGGTGAGGTCGCCCTTGAGCTTCCCGTTTTCGCCCAGCATCGGCGCGAGTTTGGCGCGTCCAGGCTTCGGCAGTGCACAGGCAAGCAGCCGGTCGAGCCAGGCTTCAGCCTGCGGCCCAGAAATCTCGTAGCGCGAGAAGGCTGATATATCGAGCAGGCCTACACCTTCGCGCACCTTGCGGCATTCCTGCGCGACGATGTCGAAAGCGTTGGAGCGCTTCAATGTCGGTGTTTCGACGAAGCCTTGCGGCCCGAAATAGAGCGGCACTTCCATGCCCCAGGAATTGCCCCAGCGCGCCCCGGCGGCATCCATGGCGTCATGCGCGCCGGCCGTCTTCAAGGGTCGTCCCGCAGGCAGCTGCTCGTTGGGATAGCTCATGACGAAACGGCGCGAGTAGAATTGCCCGGTGGTCTGCCTGATGTATTCGCGGTTGGAAGCGAAGTCGCCGTAGCGGGCGATGTCCATGCCGTAGACGTCGGCTTCCGGCTCGCCATGGATCATCCATTCGGCCAGCGACTTGCCGACGCCACCGCCTTGCAGGAAGCCGGCCATGACGCCGCACGCCACCCAGTAATTGGGAACGCCGCGCACCGGGCCGACCAGCGGGTTGCCGTCCGGCGAGAAGGTGAAGGCGCCATTCACCCAGCGCTTGATGCCGGCATTCTCCAGGCAGGGGTAACGGCTGAAGCCGAGCGCAAGTTCGTCGGCGATGCGGTCGGTGTCTTCCTGGATCAGTTCGATGCCGTAGTCCCACGGCGCTCCGTCCATGTTCCAGTGCTTGTGGTTGATCTCGTAGATGCCGAGCAACAGGCCCTTCTGCTCCTGGCGCATGTAGGTGAAGCCTTCGAGATCGACGATCAGCGGCAATTCCTTGTCCAGCGCCTGGATTTCGGGCAGCGCCTCGGTGACGAGATAATGGTGCTCCATCGGCGACACCGGCAGGTCGATGCCGGCCATCCTGCCGACCTGCTTGGCCCACAGCCCGCCGGCATTGACGACGTGCTCGGCAATCACCGTGCCCTTCTCGGTGACCACGTCCCAGCTGTCGTCGGCGCGGCGGTTCAGTTCCAGCACGCGGTTGTGCTCGATGATGTCGGCGCCGCGCAGCCTGGCTGCCTTGGCATAGGCGTGCACGACGCCCGAGGGATCGATATGGCCTTCGCGCGCGCGGCATAGAGTCCACCCAGCATGCCGTCGGTGTTGAGGATCGGGCAGCGTTCCCGGATCTCGTCGACGCCGACGAGGTGGACATCGTCGATGCCCATGGTCTGGAAGATGCGGTAGGAGGCCTTCAGCCATTCCCAGCGCTCCGGCGCCGAGGCGACCGAGATGCCGCCGGTCATGTGCATGCCGATGCTTTGACCCGATTCCTTCTCGACCTCCGAGAGCAGGTCGATCGTATAGGCCTGCAGGGCGGCGATGTTGGGATCGGCGTTGAGCGCATGGAAACCGCCGGCCGCGTGCCAGCTCGACCCTGCGGTCAGCACCTCGCGTTCGATCAGCGCGACGTCGCTCCAGCCGAACTTTGCCAGATGGTAGAGCACCGAGGCTCCAACCACGCCGCCGCCGATGACGATAGCCCGGTATTGGGATTTCATCCTGTCGCACTCCACCCAGTCGTGAGGCACAGCGTATCGGCATTGTACATATGTGTCTAGTAGGTTGCGGACCTTTAACCCGATCGCCGGAGCGAGAGGAAGCCGCCTTCGCCTGTCAGCGAAGCAAACGTGCTGGTTGTTTGGGAGCCGTGGCGATTTATGGGCGCTGGGTGTGCCTACCGGTTGCCGGCGAGCGTCTTCTCGACATAGCGCGAGAAGTCCTCGATATCCTCGGCCGAAGGCTCCTGGCCGGTGAAGCTGCGCAGATAGGACGCGACGTATGAAATGCGGCTGCTCATCGGCTCGTTGAGTTCGAGCGAGTAATATCCGATCTGCATGAAATAGAGCACACGGGCCCGCACGAACGCATCCACCTCGTCATAGCCATGGTGCATGAACATGTCGCGAATGGCGTTGACGCGCTCCTCGTCGGCCTCGTCGAGCGCGCGCCGGATGGCAGGCGAGCGACGTGCCCAGGCTCTGATCGCGAAATCCAGCTGCGGATCGAACAGCCTTTCGTCCACCCAGCATTCGAAAATGCTCATCACCCCGCGGATGACGGTGGCGGAAGGCCGCCTGGCGCGTTCGACGATGAATTTAGTGTTGGTCTGCCGCCAATAGTCGAGCAACTGGTCGAGCAGGTCCTGTCGGCTCTTGAAATACCAGTAGAAGCTGGAGCGCGACACGTCGAGCTTCTGGCCCAGCGTCAGCACGCGGACACGCTCGACGCCATCCGAGATCAACGTTTCAAGCGCAAGCTTCAGCCAGTCTTCGCGAGTGGCCTTGATGTTACCGGTTGCGCCGGCGCGCTGGATCGTCGTCTCGAGAGCTGCCATCGACACGACGAATGACACGCTGCATCAGGCAAATCAAGGCTATGGACATGACTGTACAGAGCTATTCAACCGGCCTTCGACGATGCCGCGCGGATGTTAGCCGGATTGGGGATCACTATGGCGCTGTCACCGCCACGCCATCGGTACAGCGCAGGTGAGGGGGGTTTTTGTCGCGGCGCCAGGCTCAGTGCGTGCTTTCCCGCAAGGCAATTGTCTGGCAAATACCAGTTCAGACAGATGCCCGCGCGGCCAACCAGCAGGAAGACAAGGACATGACGCTGTTTCGACAGAATCTCATCGATGGCGAATGGGTCGGCGAGGCCGGTTCGCGCAACATCAACCCCTCGGATACCGGCGATGTCGTCGGCGATTATGCATCCGCGGGAGCCGAGCAGGCGGGGCAGGCGATCGCGGCGGCCAAGGCGGCGTTTCCGGCATGGTCCCGCTCCGGTCCGCTGGCGCGCCACGCGGTGCTGAAAAAGGCGGCGGACGAGATCATGGCGCGCAAGGACGAGATCGGCCGCAATCTGGCGCGTGAGGAAGGCAAGACGCGGGCCGAGGGCATAGGCGAGACCATTCGTGCCGCGCAGATATTCGATTTCTTTGCCGGCGAAACATTGCGCTTGACCGGAGAGGTCGTGCCGAGCGTGCGGCCTGGCGTCGGCGTCGAGATGACGCGCGAGGCGGTCGGCGTGGTCGGCATCATCACGCCGTGGAATTTTCCCATCGCCATTCCGGCCTGGAAGATCGCCCCGGCGCTGACCTACGGCAACACCGTCGTCTTCAAGCCGGCCGAACTTGTCCCCGAGAGCGCCTGGACGATCGTCGACATCCTGCATCGCGCCGGCCTGCCGAAGGGCGTGCTCAATCTCGTCATGGGCAAGGGCTCGGTCGTCGGCCAGGCGATGCTCGACAGTCCTGATGTCAACGCCATCAGCTTCACCGGCTCGGTCGGCACCGGCAAGCGTGTCGCCGCTGCAAGCATCGAGCATATGCGCAAGTTCCAGCTTGAAATGGGCGGCAAGAACCCGCTGGTCGTGCTCGACGATGCCGACCTCGCGATCGCCGTCGATTGCGCGCTCAATGGCGCCTTCTTCTCGACCGGCCAGCGCTGCACCGCCTCGTCCAGGCTGATCGTGACCGACGGCATTCACGACCGTTTCGTCGATGCCCTCAAGGATCGCATGAGCAAACTGGTCATCGGCGACGCGCTCGACGCGCAGACCCAGATCGGTCCGGTCGTCGACGCGACACAGCTGAAGCAGGACGAGGACTATATCGCCATCGGCGTCAGGGAAGGCGCTACGCTCGCCTTCGGCGGCGAGCGGCTCGACCGCAAGACGCCGGGCTTCTACTTGCAGCCGGCATTGCTGACTGAGGCCACTAACGCCATGCGCAGTTCGCGCGAGGAGATTTTCGGACCTGTCGCCAGCGTCATCCGCGTCAAGGACTATGACGAGGCGCTTGCCGTCGCCAACGACACGCCCTTCGGCTTGACCTCGGGCATCTGCACCTCAAGCCTCAAGCACGCCACCCACTTCAAGCGCAATTCGGAGGCCGGCATGGTGATGGTCAACCTGCCGACGGCGGGTGTCGACTTCCATGTTCCCTTCGGCGGCCGCAAGGGCTCGAGCTACGGCCCGCGCGAACAGGGCCGCTACGCCGCGGAATTCTACACCACGGTGAAGACCGCCTATACGTTCGCAGGCTGATCGGCCGTCGGCCGATCATGCCGGGCTGATCATCTGATCATGCCGGGCTGATCATCTGATCATGCCGGGCTGATCGGGCGTGCAGGATGATCGGGCCGGCAACCCGCCACGCACATCTAGATTGGAGCGGCGCGAAGGAATGACAGTGCAAAACCTGACCTGGCTTAACCCGCCGCCGCACCACGCCATCGACGGCGAGATGCACGATTGAGGCGTGCGCTGCCGCGCTGAACCGTAAGCATTTCGACGCCGCGTCTGCCCCTGGTCGGCGAAGAGCGCGCACGCGTCACCGCCATCATCGAGGCGGCGATCGAAGAGCTCAGGCAGCAGGACTGACGCAGGACGCCCATGGCCGCCACCAACAAGCCGCTGCTGCAGCGCCAGACCGTGACGGCGACGGTCGCCGAGTGCATTGCCGCCAGGATCATCGGCGGAGATTACCCTGGCGGACATCAAATCCGCCAGGAAGCCATCGCCGCCGAGCTTGGCGTGAGCCGGATCCCGGTGCGCGAGGCGCTTCTGCAACTGGAGGCGGACGGCCTGGTCGTCATCAGGACGCATCGCGGTGCTGTCATGTCGGAGTTGTCCGCCGACGATGCGATCGACCTTTTCGATGCGCGTATGCTTGAGCCTTTCCTGGTCGAAAAGGCGATCGCGCACGTCTCGGATCAGGACATTGCGGCCATCGAAAAATCGATGCGCGCCTATGAGGCTGCCACCGCCCGAGGCGATGATCCCAAGGACCTCAGCCGTCTCAACTGGGCGTTCCACACCGCATTGCTCGAACCCTCGATGCGGCCGCGTTCGATGGCCGTCGTCCAGAGGCTCTACAACTCCGCCGACCGCTATTTGGGTCTGCAGATCGAGCCCGCCAAGGCACAGGCCAAAGCTCTGCAGGAGCATCGCGAGCTCTTCGAGGCCTATCGCCGAAGGGACATCGCCGAGACCGCGCGCTTGTCGAGAAAACACATCGCCGACGCGGCCGGCGAGATCGTCAGCCAGTTGCGGCGCGCGAGACCGCCGCCTGACGCTGTGTCCTTGCCAGACGAGACGTTGCAACGATGCTGGCGTCTGGGCTAAGCGTTACCGATGGGCAGGTTGCGATGGGCACGTCTGAAGAAAGACGTCTATCCCAGGGCGCTGAGGTTTCTCGGCGTTCCTCCGGTTCTGTGGTCGCAGGGGATCGGGCATTTCTGCGATTTCGCCGGACCGCCCTGGTATCGCTACGCGCCGACCGAATCGACGCAGAGCGAGGCATTTTTCCGCGATCACTTTGGCGGCGCGCATGGCATCGTCTGGGTGCGCCTGAGCACCTTGGCCAGGGATCCGCAAACCTGCGATCTCGATACATTCGCCAAGGTCGTGCTGCCGACCATCAAGGCGCCATTCACGCTGCTGACCACCGACGGCGACGCCTCGGTGCCGTCCGATTTGGCGAAGGATACGGTCGACCGGCTTCTTGCCAACCCTTTCCTGGTGTCCTGGTACAGCCAGAACTGCGATGGCGACCACCCCAGGATCAAACCTTTCCCCATCGGGCTCGATCTTCACACGCCACGTTCCCTTGCAACGCCCGCGGGGCTGGTGAGGCAACTGGAAACCATGCGCGACCGGCAGGACAATGCGGGTCGTCGCCCGGCCAGAATTTTCTGCGACTTCAGCATCAGCAAAGGGTCCAGGCAGCGCCGGGAATTGCTCGACGCCCTGGAGGGGTGCCCTCATGTCGATTTCCTGACGAAACGTGTATCGCAGCGCTCGATCTGGGAGCTGTACTCGCAATACCCGCTTGTGCTGTCCACCGAAGGCAATGGTCTGGACTGTCACAGGACATGGGAACTGCTTTATCTCGGCTGCATCGTCGTCACCAGAACCTCGCCACTCGACCCGCTCTACCAAGGGCTTCCTGTCATTGTCGTCGACGAATGGCGTGAGGTCAGGGACCCCGAGGCGCCGAAACGCTGGATAGATGAGGTCGCGCATCTGACCGACCGGGACTATCTGTGGGAACGTCTGCGGCCGCAAACCTATCTTGAGCCCATTCGGCAAGAGCTTCGGCAGGCCGCCGCCTCACCAGGGAACATGTAGTATTTCCAGCTTGGGCAGGCCGACCGGCCTGATGCCGAGATCGTTGGCAAGGGCGCCGAGGCCTTCGGTCTCGATAAGATCGCGGTAGGGAAGCTCGGGGAAACGAAGGCCGCCGCGATGCAAAGCGGCATCGACGAGAAGCATGGTTCCGCCGACTGCATCGAGACCGATGATGTCGAGATGCCTGACATCGCTGAGATGGAGGCGGCCCTGCGATTGCAGGGGCGGCTGGTAAAGCCCGCCGCGCATATGGCGATAGTACCGGTAGTCCCTCGTCGACCGCGTCGTGATGAAACTGTTGTGATCGAAGCTGGCGCCGCCGGCGATCTTCACGCAGTTGGGGACCGCGATGCGATGTCCGGTGGCGATCAGGCGGTTCAAGGCATCGCCGGGAAAACGCCAGACATCGACATCGATCCACAGCGCCCAGTCGTCGTCGTCGTCCAGCCCATGATCGATCAGGTGGTTGCGCACCTTGGCAATGGTGCCGCGCCGGACGCGTTGCATGCGCGGCTTTGCCCGCTTTGCCCTGTCGAGGATGGTGCCGACATGTTTCTGCAGAAGGACAATGTCACGATATTTGCCGGCCAATTGCGCCGTTGCCGCCTGTAGCCTTTCCCAGCTTCCATCGACGCTGTCGCCTTCGCAGAACACCAGCTTGATCCTGTCCTTGGGATAGTCCAGCGTCCGCAGGAGATCGAGGAACGGCTGGATATGCTCGGCCGCATCGCGAAGCGGCACCAGGACGGCAATATTCTGGCCCGCCGGCGACGCTGCCACAAGCGCCGACTGGCTGACACTTGCCCTTGCCGTGGCCTCATCAAGATGGGCGCCTCGCGTCAGATGATACCAGCCACGGTAGAGATGATTGCGCAGCCTGGTGCCCCACCCCGGCGCTGGTTCCGGCGTCCACCATGTGCCCGCCCAATGGTGAACTGAAAGCGTTGTTCCCCTGTCTGGCTCTCTCGATCCGGCCGAATCCACCGGAGAGAACAGCGTCGGGGGATGTATGAGGAAGGCCTTCTGATCGCCATAGCCGCGCTGGGCTGATGTCAGCAGGCAAGGGCCGGTCGCGTCGAGAACGTCCTTGGCCTGAGCCAGTCCGGGCAACAGCGACAGTACATGCAGCCAGAAGGGATGCCTGGGCGGGCTCGCTATCGTTCCGTTGAAGAGCAGATAGGGCAAGCCGCGGAATTCCGCCTGGACGCTGGTGTGCGAAGCGGGTTCCTTGCACAGCACGATGCGGTCCTCGTCCATGACAGGATCGAAAGGGGCGACGCATTCGCAGTCGATGTCGGCATAGACCCCACCGAAATGATAGAGCAGCAGGTAGCGCGCCGCGTCGGCGCGCAGCACGCCGTTCAGATAGCTGCAGAAGGTCGGCAGGAAATCCGGATAGTGCTCGGCGATGAATTCCAGCAGCATCCGGTCGTTCCAGAATAGGAATGTCCAGTCCGGGTTATGCCGCTTCCAGCTCTCGACATAGGCCTGGAAACGGGCCGGAACGATGTCGCTCTTCCACGTCTGGTGAAGGATCGTTGGAATCATGCGCCGGCCTCGTCCAGTCCCAGTCCGCCGCGGACGGCCTTGCGGATGGCTTGCGGGCCGAACCTGGCCCATACCGCTTGATGCGCGCGTATGCGCTGGCGTGCCCTGCGGTCGGTCTCCAGGCTAAGCCCGACAGCCATGTCGGCAAGCCCTTCATCGGTATCCGACAGCAGCAACTCCTTGTTTTCGACCAGGTCCAGACCCTCGGCCGCCAGCGGCGTCGCGATCACCGGCACGCCCCAGGCCATCGCCTCGAGGATCTTGATGCGCGTACCGCCGCCTGCCGCAAGCGGCATGATGCTGAGATGCGCCCTGGATAGCAGCGGTGCTACGCTCTCGGGGTCTTCGACGAGCTCCACGCCAGGCAATCCGGCCAGCGCCTGCACGGCGGGCTTCGGGTTGCGTCCGGCGAGAACCAGCGTCGCGGCCGGCAAGGCCTGTCGGATGCGCGGCAATATGGAGCCGGCTAACCGACCGACGGCATCGACGTTTGGCGGATAGCCGAGATGGCCGATAAACAGGATCACCGGAAAGCCGTTGCCCGCCCCGGGCTCGGCTTGTAGCGTTTCGGGACTGTGCGCGGCGTGGGGAATTCCGTTTGGAACGACATCGATCGGCACCTTGTGCCGGGAGAAGGCCGTCAGCCTGTCGCGATCTTGACCCGAGCAGACCCAGACCCTGTCGACAAGGGCAAGCGCCTTTCGCTCGAGACGCCTGATGCCAAGGCCGGCGGTGATCGTCGCCACGGCAGGTCGCTTCGCATCGACGCCCCGCAACTGTCCTGCCAGGTCGGACTCGACATTGTGCATGTCGAGGATGAGCTGTTTCGTCAGCCCTCGCAAAGGCCGCAGCAGCTTGAACAGGCCGATACCCTCGACCAGCACGGTGTCCGGGCGGAAGTCTCGAACCAGTGTCTCCAGCCGCGTCAAGGCGGCACGCGAAATGCGATGCTCCGCCCTTATGCGCCACCAACCGATCGAGCCGGAGCGGGCCTCTCCCTCGATCGACAAGGCCTCGGTGCGGATCGACGGATCGGCAGCTTCCACGGCTTGCGGCCGCACCGACACCAGGCAGACCGGGCCGAATTCGGCGGCCGCCGCTGCGTTGCGGTGATTTCTCAGATCCGCGCCGGAGGTCGGCGGAAAGGCTGGATCGTGGGTCACGACAAGCGTACGCCTTTCGGCATTCCGCGCCGGCAGGGCCACGTGCGAACTCATGGTGTTCGAAACGTGCGCCCCGGGCTGTGCGCCCGCAACTGCACCAAAGACTTTATTCCAGACGGCATTCAAGACGGCCCCGCAGCCATAGAACCAGCTTCGACTTGTTGAGCGGAACGGGTCTTTCGTCAAGCGCCGGATGGCGTCATCGTCTGGACCGCTCCAGCCAACGCGTCGTGACATGTCTCCAGAATGAGGTGAACCGCGTTCGCCTGTAGGCGTCGGCGGCCATCTTTATGCCTTGTGCCTGCGTCGGGAAGGGATGGATGACGTCGGCCAGCGCGAGCAGTCCCATGCCTGACTTGATCGCCAGCGACACCGCATTGATCATCTCGCCGGCATGGCTGGCGACGACCGTGGCACCCAGGATGCGGTCGGAGCCCTCCCGGACGTGGATTTTGACAAAGCCCTCTTCCTCGCCGTCCATCACCGCACGGGCGACATCGTGCATCAGCACCGTATAGGTCTTGACCGGGATACCGTTCTGGCGCGCCTCCGCCGGATAGAGGCCGACATGGGCGATCTCCGGATCGGTGTAGGTGCACCACGGAATGACCAGTTCGCTCAGTTTGCTGCGTCCGAGAAACAAGGCGTTGTGCACGACCATGCGAGCCGTTGCCTCGGCGGTATGGGTGAATTTGTATGCGAGGCAGACGTCGCCCGCCGCATAGATGCGCGGATTGGTGGTCCGGAGATAATCGTCCACTTTGATGCCGGCGGCGTCGTACGCCACCCCGGCGTTCTCCAGATCGAGACCATCGACATTGGGCGAACGGCCGATGCCGGTGATGATCTCGTCGACGGAAATCGTCGTCGTCTCGTCGTCGCGCACCAGGTCGGCGAGCTTCCTGCCGCCTCCTGTGCGCACCGCGACCACCTCGGTGTTGAGGCGAACCTCGACCCCTTCGCGCGCCAGAGCGTCCGAGAGGATCTGGGCGGCATCGCGTTCCTCGCCAGGCAGGAACATCGGTTCCCGCTGCGCCAGGATGACCTTCGCACCCAGCAGGCAGAAGGCCTGCGCCGCCTCGCAACCGAGCGGGCCGCCACCGATGACCAGAAGCCGCTTCGGGCAGTTCGTGAGATCGAACATGGTCTCGTTGCTGAGATAGCCGGCCTCGGTGAGACCCGGAATCGTCGGCAGGGCCGCCCGTGCGCCCGTCGCAACCAGCGCCTTCCTGAAACGCAGGGTTTGCCCGGCAACCGTGACAGCGTCCGGTCCGGAAAATCGCGCTTCGCCGAAATAAAGGTCCATGCCTTCGGAGGCCAGGCTCGCGGCCGAATCGGCACGGCTGATCCGTTGTCGAATCTGCCGCATCCGCGTCATGGCCCGCTGAAAGTCGACGTGAAGACGGTCCGGCGTGTCGCCGCCAAAAGTCTCGGCATCGCGCATATCGGCATAGAGCCTGGCCGTGCGGATGATCGCTTTCGACGGGATGCAGCCGACATTGACGCGGGCGCCGCCGATCAGCCCGCGCTCGATCAGCGCGACTTTCGCACCGAGGTTTGCCGCCTCGCGCGCGGCGGTCAACCCGGCCGGCCCGGCGCCGATGACGACCAGATTGTAAGGGCCGTCGGGCTGCGGGTTCTTCCAGTGCGGCGGATGGGCGCTCTTGATCAGGTTGATGTCGTTGCTGTCGACGGGGAAGGCGGGAGCCCTGGTCCGGTCACGCGCCATCGCCGCCATCCCTCGCCGGGCTTGCCGGCGACGACAGCCAGCCGCCGCTGAATCCGGCCTTGCTCAGGCCGCGGCGGATATGCTGATTGGACCGCATCAGCCTCCAGATCAGTCCTGACCGATGGTTCTCGATCATCATCACCACGATGCCCTGATCCAGCCCGTAATGGCCTTCCGACACCCAGCCGTGCCGGCCGAATTTCCGCCGGTTCGCCAATGTCGGGTTGAAGCCGCTCGGCAGCCGGAAATTATCGATCACCTCGGGATAGCGATCCCCGAGATGGCGCAAGGCCGCCAGGCAGATGTCCGGCGCGAAAGGCAGCGATGCCGGATAGGACCATGGGGCGATCGTCCCGTCATCAGGTCCGAACGGCGCGCCGCGCGCGGCATAGCCGGAAAACCGGCGGCGCTGTCGCTCCACGCTGGTGCGAAAGCCGCCTGGGCCGTCGCCCGCCGAAAGTCCCCACAAATTCTCGTCGTAGCCGCCGTAGCCGTAAGGGTTGTGGCGCGCATAGTCGCGATGCAGGTAGGTCGCGCGGCGGCTGTTTTCGAAATAGTCGGAGTTCTTCTCTCGCATGAAGGCGTCGCGGATGCCGGCAAAGTCGATCCAGGCATGCGAGAACTGGTGCATGAACAGCGGACCGCCATAGAGCACGTCGTAGCCGTAGATGTTTTCCCACTGGTAGGTCGCCGTCCAGCCCTCGTAGCTGTTGTCCGAGGTCGGGCTGTCGGGCGAGGCCATCGACAGCACGTAGAGGATCGTCGCTTCGTTGTAGCCTTCCCAGCCATAGTGGAGAAAGCCGCTCTTCGGCTTCCAGCCCTGCCGCAAGGTGGGCGTGCTTCCCTGCGCCCACCGCCAGTCGACGCGCCGGTAGAGCGCCTCGGCCAGTTCCCGGATTCTCGCCTCCTCCTCATCCTCGCCGGAGAAATAGGATGCCGCCACCAGCATGCCTGATATCAGCAATGCGGTATCCACCATCGACAGTTCGCAACGCCAGACGCGCAGGCCGGTCCGCATGTCGAGGAAATGGTAATAGAAACCCTTGTGGCCGGTGACCTCGTCGCCATTGCCTTGCAGGCTGGTCGAGAAGAAACGCAGCGCGGCAAGCGTCAGCTTCACCGCCGCCTCGCGTGTCATCCAGCCGCGCTCGACGCCGATCGGATAGCAGGACAGCGCGAAGCCGACGACAGCGATGCTGGCCGGCGAATTCGACCGCGACGTATCGGCGACCAATCCGTTTTCCGGGTTCACATTCTCGAGGAAATAGCCGAAGGCGGCGCGCTGATAGCGCTCCAGAAGCTCGTCGTCGGACAGTGCGGCAGGCTCGGCTCTAAGCAAAAGCAAGCTCCCGCCGGATGGCTGCATCCCGTGTCATGGTTTCCCGCTACCTTGTTGCGACTTGCCGATTCGGAGCCTGCAACTATACGCCCGTACGCTCCCGTTCGCTGCACCGTCACGCGGAATTGAGATGCGTCCGGCCTCAGTAGGTGGCGCGGCCGCCGGAAACGTCGAACACGGCGGCCGTCGTGAACGAACACTCCTCCGAGACGATCCAGCAGATCAGCGCCGCCACCTCGTCGACTTCGCCAAAGCGCGCCATCGGTATCTTGGACAGCATGAAGTCGATGTGCTCCTGGCTCATCTGCTTGAAGATCGCGGTGCGTACGGCCGCCGGTGTGACGCAATTGACCGTCACCTTGGTCTTGGCCAGTTCCTTGCCGAGCGACTTGGTCAGACCGATCACCGCGGCCTTCGAGGTGCTGTAGGCGGAGGCGTTGGGATTGCCTTCCTTGCCGGCGATCGAGGCGATGTTGACGATGCGGCCATAGTTGCGCTCGAGCATGTGCGGGACGAGCGCCTTGTTGCAGTAGAAGACGCCGTTGATGTTGATGTTGATGACCTTCTGCCAATCCTCGGTCGAATAGTTCCAGGTCGTCATGTTCGGCCCGGTGATCGCCGCACTGGTGACCAGGATATCGACACCGCCAAGCGCTTCGATCGTCCGTGTGGCGGCATTTGCAACGCCGACGGCATCGGCAACGTCCACTGTCACCCCGTGGAGGCCGGGAAGGCTGGCCTTGGCCTGTTCGATCTGGGCAGGATCGCGATCCCAGACGCAAACCCGTCCGCCCTCTTCGACGATTCTCTGAGCCACCGCCAAACCGATGCCCGATGCGCCGCCGGTGATGACCGCCGCCCGATCGCTGAATCGTCCTGCAAAATTCATCGGCATCTGATTTCCCCCGTCACCTGAACCCGATGGACGCCAACGACGCGCGACCGCTGTACCATCGGCGGCGACTGTGCGGGCACCACCAGGCAAGTTCAAGCCTGCATGCAGGCCGATCGTCTGGGCCAATCCCGTGCCGGGATCACACGGGATTTCCCTCGAGCTGGTCGTCCAGTGCTTTCACCATCGCCACCAGCGCCGGTCCGATCTCGGCATGCGCGCGGTCCTCGGTGATGATCTCGCCGATACCGCCGCAGGTGATGGCAACCAGCGGCGAGCCGTCACGCGGGCGGAACGGCACGCCGACCGCATGGATATAACTGTGCCAGGCGCCGAACGACGTTACGTAGCCCTGCCGTGCATACTGGGCGATCGCATCGTCGATCGCAGCATGGATCATCACTGCCTTGTCCGACTCCGCCTCCTGCAAAGCCCGCACAAGGCCGGCGCGCTCCTCGGGTGACAAGGCCGCCGCATAGGCCAGCCCCATCGATGTCTTCCAGATCGGCAGATAGGAGCCGGGATTGAGCCGCAGCGTGACAAGGCTCTCCGACCGGCAGTTGGCCAGATAGACCATGTTGAGGCTGTCGCGCGTGCCGAGCGCCACCGCCGCGCCCGTCAGGTCGGCCAGCGGCTGCATCAGCGGCCTGGCGACGTGCACGACGGCGCTGGAACTCAGCGCGGAATAACCCAGCGCCACAGTGGCCGGTCCCAGGCTGTAGCGGCCAAGATCCTTGTCGTACAGGAGATAGCCGAGCGCGCTCAGCGTATAGGTGATGCGCGACACCGTGGCTTTGGGCAGGCCGGTCCGCGCGATGATGTCCTGGTTTCCGAGCGAGGCGTCGCCTGGCCGGAAGGCGCGCAGGATGCCGAGCCCGCGCACCAGCGACGACGAAAGCTGCGCGCCTTCGCCTTCAAGCTCCGTCTCGTCCCTGGTCGCTCGCTTGCGCACGCTGGGTCTTTCTGGCGTTGTCGTCCGCCTGTCGGGCCGGTGCCGCCGGTACGGTCGATCAAAAATGAAATTAAATTCCATTTATATTGACAGGCCCTTTCCGGCGCTGTCAATATGCTTCCATCGATGGCATCTCTCAGCGCCTTGTGCCATCCTACGAAGCCCCTCCTTGTGAAGGTAGCCACGTGTCTCGCTATATTTTGCGCCGGCTTATCGCAATGCCGTTTCTGGTGCTCGGCATCGTCACCATCGCCTTCCTGATCACCACGGTGACCAAGGGCGATCCGCTGACAGCCATTGTCGCCGAACAGCAGATGAGCAACCCGGAGGTGGTGGCCGCGGCCAAGGCGCGCTGGGGTCTCGATCGTCCGCTGCCGGAACGCTATATGATATATCTTGGTAATCTGCTGAGCGGCGATCTTGGCACCTCCTTCATCACCAAGCGCAATGTCGGCACCGACATTCTCTACCGCTTGCCGGCAACGCTCGAACTGGTTTTCGCCGCGATGATCTTCGGCACCACGCTCGGCATCGTGCTTGGCGTGCTGGCCGCCTATTTCCGCAACAGCCTGATTGACCATGGTGCGCGGCTGTTCGCTTTGTTCGGCTCGTCGCTGCCGGTGTTCTGGTCGGGGCTCGGCCTTCTTTTCATCTTCTCTGTCATGCTGAACTGGCTGCCGGGGCCGGGCAGGGTTGATGCCCGGCTGGCATTGCCGCCCGGCATCACCGGCTTCCTGACCATCGATTCGCTGCTGGTTGGCGACTGGACCGTCTTCAAGGACGCGCTCTGGCACCTGCTTCTGCCGGCCTTCGTGCTCGGCTGGACGGTTTCGGGCACCATATCGCGGCTGGTGCGCGCCAACATGCTGGACGTGATGAGCCGCGAGTTCGTGCTCACCGCGCGCGCCAAGGGGGCGAGCGAGTTCCGCGTCGTCATCGTGCACGCGCTGCGCAACACCATGGTGCCGACCCTGACCGTCATCGGCTATTCCTTCGCCTATCTGATCACCGGCGCGGTGCTGACCGAAACCATCTTTTCCTGGCCAGGCATGGGCTCCTATGCCGTCGAGGCGGCCCGCGCTCTCGACTTCCCGGCGATCATCGGCGTCACGATTGTCGGCGGCCTCGCCTTCCTGGTCACCAACCTCATCACCGACATACTCTATGTCGTGGCCAATCCGCGCGTGAGATTGAGCTGATGTCGGCGGCCGCAACCAGATCCCGTTCCGCTGCCGTTCCCGAGTGGCTGACCGCGCCTTTGGTCATCGGCACGGTCGTCATCCTGTTCTGGCTGTTCATGACCGTCTTCGCCAATCTGGTCGTGCAGTTCGATCCGCTCGAAATGGTGGCGCGCCGGCTCCAGCCGCCGAGCTGGGCGCACTGGCTGGGCACCGACGCGCTCGGCCGCGATGTGCTCGCCCGCACCTTGCACGGGGCGGCGCATTCGCTGCCGATCGCGGTTCTGGTCGTCGTCTCTGCGGTCGTCATCGGCTCACTGCTTGGCGCCATCTCCGGCTTCGTCGGCGGCCTGACCGGTGCGGCGATCATGCGGCTTGTCGACGTGACCTTGTCGTTCCCGCCGATGCTGCTCGCCATGGCCGTCGCGGCGTCACTTGGGCCCGGCCTCGGCAATGCCGCCATCGCCATGGTGCTCGTCTGGTGGCCGGTCTATGCCCGTCTTATGCGGGCGCAGGTGCTGGAGGTGAAGGAGCGCGAGCATGTCGAGGCGGCGATCGCCGCCGGCGCCAGGCCACGCCGCGTGCTGTTCACGCACATATTGCCGCTTTGCTGGACCCCCGTGCTGATCAGCGCGACGATGGATCTCGGCCAGGTCGTGCTGCTTGCCGCGTCGCTCAGCTTCATCGGGCTGGGCGCCACGCCGCCGACGCCCGAATGGGGGTCGATGATCTCCGATGGCGCCGTCCATTTCTACCAATGGTGGATCGCCTTCGGTCCCGGCGTCGCCATCCTCACCATCGTGCTCGGCTTCAACTTTATCGGCGACGGCTTGCGCGACATTCTCGATCCAAGGTCGGACTAGGCGATGAGCGCACAGATATCTTCAGCGCAGTCCGGCGCAGTCGACAAGGCGGGCGAGCGCGAGCCGCTGCTGTCCATACGCGGCCTGCGGGTCGGGTTCAGGCGGGCGGGCAATCAGTTCGAAGCGGTGCGCGGCATCGACCTCGATGTCGCCAAGGGCGAGGTGGTCGGCATTGTCGGCGAGTCCGGTTCGGGCAAGTCCGTCGGCATGCTCGCCGCGCTCGGCCTGACCTCCAAGAACGCGGTGGTCACCGGCTCGGTCCGCTTCAACGGCGACGAACTGGTCGGCAAACCGGCGCGCGAGATGCGCAAGATCAGGGGCGCGCGCATCGCCATGATTTTTCAGGACCCGCTGTCTTCGCTCAACCCGGTGATGACCGTCGGCGCCCAGATCGCCGAGGCGGTCAGGCTGCATCAGCGCGTGACGCGCAAACAGGCGATGGCGCGCGCCGTGGAACTGCTCCATCTGGTGGCGATCCCGCAGCCCGAGCGCCGCGTCAACCAGTATCCGCATGAATTCTCCGGCGGCATGCGCCAGCGCGCCGTCATCGCCATGGCCGTTGCCAACGATCCCGACCTGTTGATCGCCGACGAACCGACCACGGCACTCGATGTCACCGTGCAGGCGCAGATCCTGTCGGTGCTGCGCTCGCTGCAGGAAAAGCTCGGTCTCGGCCTGGTGCTGATCACCCATGATCTCGGCGTCGTCGCCGGTCATGCCGACCGTGTCGCGGTCGTCTATTCCGGCCGCGTCGTCGAACAGGCTGGCGTGTCCGAGTTGTTCGACGACCCGCGCCATCCCTACACGCGCGGCCTTATCGCCTCGATCCCCAATCTCGAGGAAAGCCGCGAGCGGCTGTTTTCGATCGACGGCTCGCCGCCCGCACTTGGCCGCTTGCCGGGCGGCTGCGCCTTCCATCCGCGCTGCATCTATGCCGAGGCGCGCTGCCGGACCGAGGACCCGCCACTGCACGACATCGGCGGCCGGTTCTCGGCCTGCCATTTCGCGACGACCTTGCCGCCGTTCCACAGCGCCGCGCTGGCGGCGGTAAGCCTGGACAATGGAAGCGTGGCCCCATGAGCGCAGCGGAGCAACTCCAGGCGGAAACCAAACCGGCGCCGGCATTGTCGGTTCGCCATCTCGTCAAGGACTTTCCGGTTCGCGGCGGCCTCGTCTTCGACCGCGCCGTTGCCCATGTGCGGGCGGTCGCCGATGTCTCGTTCGACGTAGCGCCCGGCGAAACGCTGGGCCTCGTCGGCGAATCCGGTTGCGGCAAGTCGACCCTCGGGCGCTGCCTGATGCGGCTGATCGAGCCGACCAGCGGCGAGAGCTGGTTCCGTGGCCAGAACCTGCTCGCGCTCAACCACGAAGACATGCGCCTGATGCGGCGCTACATCCAGCTGGTCTTCCAGGATCCCTACGGTTCGCTGCATCCGCGCATGCGCATTGCCGACAACATCGCCGAACCTTTGCGCATGAGCGACATGTCGGCGTCCGACCGCCGCGCGCGCGTCACCGAACTGCTCGAACTCGTCCGGCTCAATCCCGAGCACGGCAAGCGCTATCCGCACGAACTGTCCGGCGGCCAGCGTCAGCGCGTGGTCATCGCCCGCGCGCTCGCGCTGAACCCGCAAGTGGTGATCCTTGACGAGCCGGTGTCGGCCCTCGACGTTTCGGTGCAGGCCGGCGTGCTCAATTTGCTCAAGGATATCCAGCAGTCCTTCGGCACATCCTATCTGTTCATCGCCCATGACCTCTCGGTCGTGCGTCACATCTCGCATCAGGTCGCGGTGATGTATCTCGGCAAGATCGTCGAGATCGCGCCGGCGGCCGAGCTCTATTCGAGGGCGCTGCATCCCTATACCCAGGCGCTGCTGTCGGCGGTGCCGCTCGCCAATCCCGAGAAGGAGCGCAAGCGCGAGCGGATCGTGCTGACCGGCGACGTGCCGAGCCCGCTCAATCCGCCATCCGGCTGCCGCTTCCGCACGCGCTGCTTTAAGGCGCAGGCGATCTGCGCTGCCGTCGAACCGCCGCTCGATCCCGCTGGCGGTTCGCATCGTGTCGCCTGTCATTTTCCGGAGCCGGTCAACACTTTCAAGACTGTCTGATTGGCCTGCCGATTTCACCCGAAGGAATTTTGATCGTGACTGAGGACCATTCCGAGAATGCGGGTACGGCAGGACCCGCGCGCTTGCCGCTCGAAGGTATCAAGGTTCTCGATCTCTCGCGCGTGCTGGCCGGACCGTGGGCGACGATGAGCCTTGCCGATCTCGGCGCCGAAGTCTGGAAGATCGAGAACATCGATGGCGGCGACGACACCAGGGCGTGGTCGGTTCCAAGCTACAAGGGTGTCTCGACTTACTATCTCTGCGCCAATCGGGGCAAGCAGAGCATCGCACTCGACATGAAAAGCCCGCAGGGGCTGGCCATCGTGCGCGAACTGGCGGCGAAGGCCGACATCGTCGTCGAGAATTTCCGCTCCGGCACCGCCGACCGCCTCGGTGTCGGTTTCAAGGAACTCAGTGCATCGAATCCGCGGCTGATCTACTGCTCGATCTCCGGCTACGGCCAGACCGGGCCGGATGCCGGACGGCCCGGCTATGATTTCGTCATGCAGGCCGAAAGCGGCCTCATGGCCATCACCGGCGAGAGCAATGGCGAGCCGATGCGTGTCGGCGTCGCCATCACCGATATCGTCTGCGGCATGGTCGCCACCCAGTCGATCCTGGCAGCGCTTTACGAGCGCGCGACGACCGGCAAGGGCCAGTTCCTCGACCTGTCGCTGATCGACTGTGCGCTGAGCCTCTTGATCAATGTCGGCAGCGGTTATCTCAACACCGGCCGCGAGGTCGCCCGCTACGGCAATGCGCATCCGACGGTTGTTCCCTATCAGATATTCGAAGCCTCCGACGGTAGCTTCGCGCTGGCCGTCGGCAACGATCGCCAGTTCGCGGCGCTGTGCGAGCAGGTCGTGGACTTGCCACATCTGGCCAGCGACCCGCGCTTCACCAAGGCAGGCGCGCGCGCCACCAACCGCGAGGCGCTGATCCCGCAGCTTGCCGCCGTCTTCAAGACCAGGACGCGTGATCACTGGATGACGGCCTGCGCCGCCGCCAGCGTGCCGGCCGGCACGGTAAAATCGATACCGGAAGTCTTCGACAGTCCCAATGTGCGCGAGCGCGGCCTCGTCCAGACCTTGCCGCATCCGCATCTCGGCTCCGTCGCCATGGTGCGGCCGGCGCAGGGACTGGCCGCGCAATTGACCGCCGACTTCACCGCGCCGCCGATGCTGGGCCAGGACACAGCTGCCGTGCTGGCCGAAATCCTCGGCTACAGCACCGAGACCATCGACCAACTGATCGGTACTGGTGCTATCGGCGTCTATACGCCGGCCACCGAGCCCGTTCCTGCCTGATTTTCCGCGGAGCCTGACATGTATAAAAACGTGCTGCTGCACATCGACGGCGCATGGCGCCCGGCCCGAGATGGCCGCACGATGGCGATCGTCAATCCGGCGACCGAAGCCGAACTCGGCTCGCTCGCTCATGCCAGTATCGGCGATCTCGACGAGGCGCTGGCCGCTGCCGCAAAGGGATTCGAGGCCTGGCGCCGCGTGTCGCCTTTCGACCGCTCCAAGCTGATGCGAAAGGCCGCCAACATCCTGCGCGAGCGCAACGAGCACATCGCCACGCTGATGACGCTTGAGCAAGGCAAACCAATCGCCGAATCGCGCATGGAGGCCTTCGCCGCCGCCGACATCATCGACTGGTTCGCAGAGGAAGCACGCCGCAGCTACGGCCGCATCGTGCCGGCGCGCCTTCAGGGCGTCAGCCAGTCTGTGGTCAAGGAACCTGTCGGCCCGGTCGCCGCCTTCACGCCGTGGAATTTTCCGCTCAATCAGGCGGTGCGCAAACTGTCGGCCGCGCTTGCCGCCGGCTGCTCGATCATTATCAAGGGTCCGGAGGAGACACCGGCCTCGCCCGCCGAACTGGTGCGCGCCTTTGTCGATGCCGGCCTGCCCGACGGTGCCTTGAACCTCGTCTACGGCACGCCGTCCGAAATCTCCGCCTATCTGATTCCGCATCCGGTGATTCGCAAGATCTCCTTCACCGGCTCGACGCCGGTCGGCAAGCAACTGGCGTCGCTTGCCGGCCTGCACATGAAGCGGGCGACGATGGAACTCGGCGGTCACGCGCCGGTGATCGTCCTGCCCGACGCGGATCTCGACCGCGCCGCACGCTCGATGGCGGCGGCGAAATTCCGCAATGCCGGCCAGATCTGCGTCGCGCCGACGCGCTTTCTTGTCGATCATGCGGTCTATGACGATTTCGTCGGCCGGTTCGCGGAAGCAACCCGCCAGATCAAGGTCGGTGACGGTCTTGCCGAAGGCACGACCATGGGACCACTCGCCAATCCACGCCGCGTCCAGGCGATGGATGAACTGGTCCACGACGCCGTGCAGAAAGGTGCGGAACTCGTCACCGGCGGCAAGCGCATCGGCAATTCAGGCTATTTCTTCGAACCGACCATCCTGTCGAATGTCGGCACCGATGCCCGCGCCATGAACGAGGAGCCGTTCGGCCCACTGGCGCTGATGACGCCAGTGAACGGCCTCGACGAGGCTCTGGCCGAAGCCAACCGGCTGAACTACGGCCTTGCCGCCTATGGCTTCACCCGCTCGGCGGCAAGTGCGGCAAGGATGTCGTCGGGGATCGCCAGCGGCATGGTGTCGATCAACCATTATGGCCTGGCGCTGCCGGAGGTGCCGTTCGGCGGCATCAACGATTCCGGCAACGGCACCGAGGGCGGCGCCGATGCGCTGGAGAGCTATCTCAACAGCAAGTTCGTCTCGCACTTGCAGGTCGACTGAGCCGCCGCCGGCTACTTCTGCTGGCCGTAATTCTTGTAGCGTCCGCGAATGGCGGCAAGTTCGCTGCCCTCGATCAGCACTGGCGTGCCGGCGCTGCGCGCCAAAAGGTACTGCCGCGCCAGGGTTTCCAGCTTGATGGTGCGGATAAGCGCGATGTCGAGATCACCGCCGAAGGCGATCATGCCGTGATTGGCGAGCAGGCAGGCCGATCTGTCCTTGAGCGCCACGACGGCGACCTTGGCCAGTTCGCTTGACGCGAACAGTGCATAGTCCGAGCAGCGCACATCGTCGCCGCCGAAGCCGGCGACCATGTAATGAAACAGCGGCAACGGTTCGCGCAGGCACGACAGCGCCACGCAATGGTCGGGATGGGCATGTACGACGGCGCCGGCCTCGGGGAAGGCCTTGTAGATCTCGGCATGCATCTCCCATTCGCTCGACGGCCGGAATGCGCCGTCCCAGGATCCATCGAGCTGCATCGCCACCATCTGCTCCGGCCGCAAGGCGCTTGTGGCTATTCCCGTCGGCGTGATCAGCATGCCGCCAGGCGTGCGCACGCTGATGTTGCCGGTGGTGCCGACATTCATTCCGCTGGCATCCAGCGTCCGCGTCGCGGTGATCAGGCTGGCGCGCGGGGTCTCGGTGTCCATCACGATGCTTTCCCTGTCGTGGCCTTTGCCGGGGGCCATGTATCGATTGCCGGCGCAACAGTGCTCGGCCGTGTCATGTCCTGCAGAACGTCGGTGAAGATATCGGGGCCGCCGAGCTTTCCCGATTTCAGCATCAGCGCCAGCGGGTCGGACGGCAGGCCGGGAAGTTGGGCGATGGCGCGCGACAGTCCCGGGCCTTCATAGGCACCCATGGCGATGCGGTCGATGCCGAGCGCCTTGACCACCGAACCCGCGGTCTCGCCGCCTGCCACGACCAGCCGGCGTACGCCGAGTTCGCGCACCAGAATCTCTGCAATCCCGGCCAGAATCTCTTCCGCTTTCGCCGCCACCGCCTCGCGGCCGTGCGCCTGCTGCAGCGCCTCAACCGTCGCTTGCGGCGCGGTCGTAGCAATGGCGATCATCGCGTCGGGCAAATGCAGTTCGGCAAAGGCACGCGCCTGCGCAACGACATCGGCGCCGGTGAAGGCGCTGGCAAGGTCGATCGTCAGCAGTGGATTGTTTTGCGCAAAACGCTCGAGCTGTTCGACGGTGCGGTCGGCTACGCTGCCGGCCAGCACCGCTGCCAGGCCGTTTACGGCCGGCAGGCTGGCGGCAACGAGGTCGTCGTCCTTCAGCAGCCCATGCGCCAGCCAGGCTGGCGGCAGATGCGCGGCAACGGAGGAATTGCCGGTCATCAGCGGCAGGTCGAAGGCGGCTTCCGCGATCGCCGCCAGGTCGCGCTCGCGGACCGTGTCGGTGACCAGCAGCGTCTCGCCGCGCGCACTGTGCTCTCGTATGGCGTTGCGGATCGCCACGGCGCCGGCATCGACAATGAGATAGGGCACCAGCCCTGCCTTGCCCTTGCTCTGCGTCTGCAGCACGCGAACCAGATTGGAATCGGTCATCGGCGTCAGCGGATCGAATCGCTTGGGCGACTCTGCCAGCAACTGGACGCCACCGAACATATGCCCTTGATAAACGGTGCGGCCGGTTTCGCAGAGCGCCGGGGTGAACAGCGTGACGCCGCCGCCAAGCCGCTCGAGCAGCGCCTCGGCGCAAGGGCCGATATTGCCGGCGGGCGTGGAATCGAAGGTGGCGCAGTATTTGAAGAAGATTTGCCGCGCGCCCGCTTCCAGCAGCCGGTCCGCGGCCTCCAGCACCTGGCGCACCGCATCGCCGGCCGCGATGACGCGGGTCTTCAGCAGGATCACGTGGGCAAGATTGCCTGATGGGATCGGCGCGTTCAGTCCGACCGTGCATCCCGTTGGTATGCCGCGCGCGACCAGCATCGACGCCAGCTCGGTGCCGCCGGTCAGATCGTCGGCTATGGCGCCGAACAGGAGGGAAGGCATCGACGCGGTCATGCGGCCCGTCCCGAGTCTGCCCGTTTCATGGCGGCTTGTCTCATGTCGATGGTCAGGCCATTCGTGGTATCATATACACAGCCCACGCGACGCAGGCGACGCCTGCGCGACTGCAAGAACGGAGAGCGGATGTGACTGCTTCTATCGCGCCGATCGCGCGCGACAATCTGACGACGCGTGTCTACGAGGAGCTTCGCCGCGCCATGATGGAAGGCCGTTTCTGGCCGGGCCATCGCTTCAAGATCCGCGACCTCGCCGCCAGCCTTCAGGTGTCTGAGACACCAGTGCGCGAGGCGCTGATGCAGCTGGTGCGCGAAAAAGGCCTGGAGATGGAGGCGGGCCGTTCGATCACCGTCGCCCAGCTGTCGCTGGCCCAGTATCTGGAACTGCGCAGCATCCGGCTGCATCTCGAAGGCATGGCGGGAGCGGCGGCAACGACACGCATCGAGCCGCGCGAGATCGACCGCCTGGCGGCGGTGCATGACAGGCTGATCGCCGACGAGGACAACGGCCGCTGGTTCGAGGCCGTCCGCGACAATTGGGAATTCCATCACTCGATCTACCAGGCGGCGCAAATGCCGGAGCTGCTGGCCATCATCGAGGGCATCTGGCTGCGCAACGGACCACTGGTGAACTATCAATACCCGCACGCCAGGCCGACCTATGACGGCCGCCACCGGCACCTCGACATCCTCGACGCGCTGCGGGCGCGCGACGAGAACGGCGTGCGCAAGGGCATTCAGCAGGACATGATCGAAGGCGGACGCCTGCTGGTCAAGGTTCTCGAACGGCTGAACGACGGTGCGGTCACGCCCGAGGAACTGCGCCGCGCGGCGCAGAACGGCCGCCTGGTGTCGGCTGCCGGCTGAACGATTTGTTCCTTCCCACCGCATCGGCGCCGGTTCACGCCACCTGCGCCGCCGCGGCCATGCCGGCATCGGCAGCCTGCAGGGCGAGATCTATGTCTTTTGCGGTGTGCGCGGCGCTCAGGAACATGTTGTGCCGGGGATGGAAATAGGCGCCCTCGCGCAAGGCGGCCGAGCAGAAGGCGTTGGCCAGCTTGAATTCAGCATCGCCTTCGAACAGCACCATCGGCATCGACACCGGGCCGGTCTGGCGCAGCGACAGGCCATGCTTCTTCGCCGCCGCGTCGAGGCCTGAGCGCAGCCTGTCGCCGGCCTGCGTCATGCGGGCAATCGCATCGGTGTCGCGCAGCGTGTTGATGGTGGCGATTGCGGCGGCCATGGCGACGGCGCCGTACCAGAACGACCCCGTCACATAGACCTTGGTCGCGGCTTCGCGAAACCGGTCGGTGCCAGTGATCGCGGCAAGCGGATAGCCATTGGCGATCGCCTTCGAGAAGGCGGACAGGTCCGGCCGTACGCGCGAGCGGCTCCCAGCTGCCGGCGAGGTCGATGCGGAAGCCGGCCCTGACATCATCGACGATCAGCGCCGCATCGGCGGCGGTGGTGAGTTCGCGCGCCCGTCTGGCGAAGGTGGCGGTCGGCAGTTCCTGGTCGCGGGCGATGTCGTGCCGGAAGGCGGTGACGACGACGGCGGCAAGATCATCCCCGGCCTGCTCGACCGCAGCCTCCAGGCTGGCAATGTCGTTGTAGTCGAAATGGATCAGATGGGCGCGGTCCTCGGCGGTGACGCCGGCGAGCGAGGGTGTGCACCACGGCACGGCGCCGTGGTAGGAGCCGCGCGCGACCAGAACCTTGCGCCTGCCGGTGCCGGCGCGCGCGATCGTCACGCAGGCGGTCGTGGCGTCGGTGCCATTCTTCTGCAGCATTGCCCAGTCTGCATGCGCGACCGTCGTGACCAGCAGCTCGGCCAGCTCGACCAGTACTTCACCCGGGCCGTTCATCGCATCGCCCAGGCGACGCTGCCGCTCGGCTGCTGCCTCGACCGCCTGATGATGGTGGCCGAGAATGTTGGGGCCCCAACTGCACATCAGGTCGATGTATTCGCGCCCATCGACATCCCAGACCCGGCAGCCGTCGGCACGCTCGAAGAACTGCGGGTAGGCGGATCCGAGATAGCGCGTCGCCATGTGTCCCCACATGCCGCCCGGAATGACCGAGGCCGCACGCTCGCGCAGCAACTGGTCCTTGGAGTTGATCAGGGAAGGCATAGCGAGGTCTCCGCGCATTGATATATCATATATTGATTTTGGTGCTGGAAGAACAGGATTTGCTGATCGTCCAGGATGAGGAAACGGGAGGCGGCAGGCCGCCTCCCGCATCTTCGCTCAGTGGCTGAGTTCCGCCAGCGGCAGGTTGCAGCAGGCGCTGTAGCGCACGCCCTTGACGTCCGACTTGTAAGCGAGGATCAGGTTCGGGCTGATCAGCGGCAGGATGATCCTGTCCTTGATCATCTCCTCGCCGGCCTGGTGCCACAGCTTGGCGGCCTCGTCGCCGCTTGCCGCAAGGGCTGCCTTGTAGATATCCGCTTCCTTCGGATTGAGCACGGACGGGTCACGCTCCGCGCCGGCGCGGCGCGACCACGGGCTGCCCTTGGTCATGGCGAAATAATCGATGTATTGCGAGGTGCCGTAATAGTCCGGCGCGTAGAACACCGCCGTCATCGGGATGCCGTCGCCATTGACGCGTTCGCGCCAGTTGGCGAAGGGGATCGGCTGCAGGTCGAGCTTGATGTTGATCTTGGCCAGATCCTGCTGGACCTTCTGCATCAAAAGCGAGAGATCGACGCCATAGACGTTCATGCCGGGGAACGCCGCTTCCATCTCGAAGCCGTCGGCATGGCCGGCCTTGGCCAGAAGTTCCTTTGCCTTGGCGACGTCATAGGGCTGCGCCTCGAAGCCCGAACCGCCGGGGAAGCCGAGCGGGATCGGCGCGCTGATCAGCTGGCCCTCGGAGCCGATGGTGAAATCGAGGATGCTCGGACGGTCGAGGCCGAGCGAGATCGCCTCGCGCACCTCGGGCGTCAGCGGAACCTTGTTGGCCTTGGCGCCCGGCGACAGCGCCACATAGATGAAGTTGTAGGACGGCACGGTCTCGATCTTCACGTCGCTGCCGGTCATCGTCTTGGCCGTGTCCGGGTCGATCTGCATGGCGATGTCGGCGGTGCCGCTCTGCAGCATCTGCGCCTGCGCCACCGCGTCCTTGGTCTGGCGTATGACGACTTCGCTCAGCGCCGGCGCGGTGCGCCAGTATTTGTCGTTGCGCGCCAGCCGCAGTTCCGAATTCGGCTCATAGGATTTCAGCACGAACGGCGCGCTGCCGGCCGAATGCGCCAGGAACCAGGCCTCGGCATTGTCCGTCGTCGAGGCGTCCGCATCGGCCTTGGCGCCGGCTTCCGAAGCGACCTTGCTGTTGACGACCGCTGCGTAGGGTGCCGCCGCGATGTTGAGGAATTCGGAGCTAGGCGCGACCATCTTGACGACGACCGTATGCGCGTCCGGGGTCTCGATCGAAGCCACATTGTCCATCAGGAACGAGGCGCTGCCCTTGAGGTTCTTCAGCCGCTCCCAGGACCATTTGACGTCCTTGGCCTCGACCGGCGAACCGTCCGAGAATTTGGCGGCCGGGTCGAGCGTGAAGGTAAAGCTGCTCTGGTCGGCATTGCCTTCCCATTTGGAAGCGAGCAACGGGATCAGCTTGTTGTCCTTGTCCAGCGTCAGCAGCGATTCATAGACGCTGGAATTGTAGATCTGGCAGGTGTCGCAGAAGGCGCGGTGCGGATCGAGCGAGTTGAGGTCGATGTTGCGCGCGATGACCAGCGGCTTGCCGTCTTGCGCGAAGGTGGCCGGTGCCCAGAAGGCGCTGGTGGCCAGCAGCACGGCTGCCAGCATCGTTGCCCTGGTCTTGGCTCTTGGTAGGATCGTCATGTTCATTTTATTCTCCCATTTTCTTGTCGGACATTTGTGGCAATGCGTTCGCTCTATCCACCCACGGCCGTGAGGGATTGAAGCGCGGCCTTGAGCTTTTCAGCGCCGCCCAGTGCGGCGCGGTTGAGCGGGGCCGATACGACGGGAGCCGAGAGGCTTCCCGTCACATGCAGGATCTCGTGATCGAGATAATCGAACACGCGATCCTGAATCTCTTGTGTCAGTCGTCCGCCAAGCGACAGCCCACGCTGCACCTGTTCGACGATGGCCACCCGGTTGGTCTTGCGGATCGAGGCTTCCACCAGTGGCCAGTCGAGGCCGGTCGGATCAAGGCTGCGCAGGTCGATGATCTCGGCATCGACGCCGGTCTCCTCGACCACCTGGCTGGCGACAGCAACCATGCTGGCGCTGGTGAGCAGTGTGCAGGCGCTGCCCGGCCTGACGATCTTCGCCTTGCCGAGCCGCACGCAGTAGTCGCGGTCATCCACAGGCACAGGCCCCTCGCTCGGAAACAGCTCGACATGCTCGATGACGACGACCGGATCGTCGCATTTCAGCGCTGAATTCATCAGGCCGATATAGTCGAAGGGCGTCGTCGGGGCGACGATGCGCCAGCCGGGATAGAGCGCGAACAGGCCGGACGGATCGCCCGAGTGCTGCGAGCCGTAGCCGGTGTGCGGCGAGACGCGGACCCTGACCACGATCGGCACCGGAAAACCGCCACCGAACATATGCCGCACCTTGCTGACCGCGTTGAACAGCTGGTCGGCGGCAACCAGGCAGAAATCGCCGAACATGATCTCGACGATCGGTCGCAAGCCGCAAAGCGCCGCGCCCAGCGCCACGCCGACAAAACCGTTCTCGGCGATCGGCATCGCCAGCACGCGCTCCGGCCAGCGTTCCAGCGCGCCCTTTGTGGCGCCCGAAACGCCGCCGCGCAGCCGGTGGACATCCTCTCCCATGATGATGATGCGCGGGTCCTGCTCCATGGCGCGGGCAATCACCTCGGACGCGGCAACCATGAACTTGACCAGCTTGGTGTCGGCCGGCGGCACATCTTCGATCTCGAGGAAGCGCTCATCCCTGAGCTCGGAAAGATCGCCGCGGATCTGGTTGTCGACGTCGCTTGGGTCCGGCCACCGATGGTCGGGAATGCGCAGCGCGTTGCCACTCATTTCGGTGAGCGAATCGGCAGCTGTGTTGATCACCTCCATGACGCGCTGGTCGAGCGTGCCGAGGTCGGAAGCGTTCAGAATGCCCATCGTCTTCAGGCGAGCCGCCATGGTGGCAAGCGGGTCGCGGGCTTTCCAGACGTCTTCCTCGGCACGCGTGCGGTAGCCGAATTCGCTGCCCGGGCGGGCGCCGCTCTGGTGCAGGAAGCGGTAGCAGAGCGCCTCGACCAGCACCGGGCCGCCGTCTTCCTCGATCGTCCGGCGCGCCTCGCGCATGGCATGGTGGACTGCCACCACGTCCATGCCGTCGCATTCGATGCCGCGAAAGCCGAGCATAGGTCCGCGCGAGGCCAGCCGCGTCTCGCGCGTCTGTTCGTTGATGTGCGTCGAGACCGCATAGAGATTGTTTTCGGCGAAAAAGATCACCGGCAGTCGGTAGAGCGCGGCGATGTTCATCGCCTCATAGGCCGGCCCCGCCATCATCGTGCCGTCGCCGAAGAAGGCGACCGAGATGTTACCGGTGCCGAGCAGCTTGTCGGCGAGCGCGTAGCCGGCCGCGTGCGGCAGGTTGCCGCCGATAATGGCGCTGGTGCCAGGAATCCCCGAGGCGTCGTCGCGCATATGCATCGAGCCGCCACGGCCACCGCAGTAGCCTGCGGTGAGACCCATGATCTCGGCCATCAGGCCGCGAACCGAGCCCTGCATGTCCGGATTGAAGGCGTCGTGAAGGGGATCGAAACCGCCTGGCGTCTGTGCGTTGACCAGCTTGGCCAGCACCTGGTGATGGGCGCGGTGGGTGCCGTTGATGCGGTCGCCGGTGCCGAGCACGGACATCGCCCCGACCGCCGTCGCCTCCTGGCCGATGCTGGCATGTGCCGGACCATGCACCAGCCCGGCATTGGCGAGATCGAGCACTTTTTCCTCGAAACGGCGGATGAGCAGCATCTGGTGATACCAGCGCACCAGGCTCGAAACCTCGGCATCGTTCCAGTCCGAATCATCGACGTCTAGCCGCAACCAGGGCGCCGATGGCTGGATCGATGTCTGCTGGACCATGTCAGCTATTTCCGTTCTGGTAGATGATATATCAAATATTTTCTCAGTCGATCGCGATGGGTATTTTTCTTCGAACGGACACGATCTGCGGACTCGTCGACAAATGGAATTAAATTTCATTTTCTGCTCAGAGCTGAGACTAAGCCGGGACGGCGGCGTTCCGCAAGAGGAATTTTGAAGCGCTCTTTCGGGTCATTACACTCTTGAAACCGAATGCCAGATTGCGGTGACGGTGTAAGATTTTAGGTGCGATCCCATGTCGGTATGATATAATCACACCGACCTAATAGGAGAGGTCATGGCCGCTACCGAAAAACGCACCTTCAGCCTGCCAACAGAGCAGGCTGCCTTCATCGACCGCCTCGTTGAATCGGGAACCTATGCCACCAGCAGCGAAGTAATCCGCGCTGGGCTTCGCGCCCTGCAGGAGCGCGACGCGGCCGTAGAGCGTTGGCTACGCGAGGAAGTCGTGCCGACCTATGACAAATGGAAGGCAGATCCTAACGGGATTTCCCTGGAGGAAATGGTCGAGCGGGTTCGCGAGCGCCACGAGGCCCTTTTGCAAAAGGATCCGTGAAGCGACAGGTTGATCCGGGGGCTGCCTGAGATTCAGTTACCGCTCCGCCCTGTGCTGAAAAAATTGCAGAAACAACTCCCGCTCCGTGGTGATGTCGAGCTTCTCGTAGATGCGCCGGCGATGGTTCTTGACCGTGCCGACGGTGATGCCGAGGCGCTCGGCGATGTTCGCCGTCGGGTGGCCGGCGAGGACTAGCTGAACCAGCTCCCGCTCGCGCAGCGACAGCTCCGGCCACAGGCTGGCTGGGATGGTCGGCTCCTGCCGGGGCGAGGCGCCGGGGCCTGTCGGCGCCGACGTGCGGGAGAATTCGGTTCCGCGCGCCTTGATGTCGAGCGCATGCAACGCCTCGAACACCGGCAGCCGCTCATCCAGCAGCGCGATCTCGCTATCCCTAAATGAAGTGGTCGAGCGATCGAGGAAGATGCCGAGGCACCAGTCGCCGCCGTCGGCAAGCATGATGCCGACCTCGTCGCAGATCTCCGACTGCGCCAGGAAGCCGGCAATGTACTGGCCGCGCTTGGCTTCGTCGTCGGCAAGCCGTTTCAGCGGCATGATGCCGAGCCTGCGCTCGCGCCGCCACGAGGCGTAGAACGGGTCGAAGACATAATAGTTGTCGAGATAGCGCCGGATCATCTCGTCCGAGAAGCGCCGGTGCTTGATGAACTCCGGCGTTTGCGTCGCCGAGTAGCGCGTCACTGTGACGAGGTCGTGCTCGATATCAGCGCCGATCAGGTCGATCAGGCAGTCGACATGCCTGTCCGTGCCGATTGCGGCGATCGCGTTGGCGAGCGGCGCCCAGATGGTCCCCATGCGCATGCCCTTTTCTCGGCGATCTCAGCCCAACCGTCATTGTGTCTTTAGGCATATGGCGCGAGGCCGCCCAATGAATCTAGCCTTGCGTCAACCTAGACCAGATCCGAGGCGACCGTGACCCAGCCAAACCTGACCAGTCCAATCATTGGCAATCCAATCGTCATCGGTATCGACGCCGGCGGCACCATGACCGACACGATCCTTGTCGATCAGGACGGCCACTTCAAGATCGGCAAATCGGCGACCACGCCGAAGAACGAAGCCGAGGGTTTCCTGGCCTCGGCCGAGGATGCCGCGGATGCCTGGGGCATCTCGCTGGAATCGCTGTTCTCAGGCGTCAACGTCGTGCTCTATTCGGGCACCGGCATGCTCAACACGCTGTTGTCGCGCACCGGGCGCCGGCTGGGCCTGATCACCACCAAGGGCCTGGAGGACATGATCCTGATGGGCCGCGGCCTGCAGGCCTGGGCCGACTACTCCTATGCCGACCGGCTGCATGCGGTGACGCATCATCATCCCGACCCGCTTGTGCCGCGCCGCCGCACGCATGGCGTCACCGAGCGCATCGACCAGTTCGGCGACATCGTGCTGCCGCTCTACGAACATGAGGTCTCAGCCGCCGCGAAGAAACTGATCGCCGATAAGGTCGAGGCGATCTGCATCATGACCATCTTCTCGCATGTCAATCCGGTGCACGAAAAGCGCATCGCCGAGATCTGCCGTGTGGAGGTCGAGAAGGCCGGCGCCGACATCATCGTCTACACCAGCCACGAGGTCCGCCCGGTTATCCGCGAGCAGTCGCGGTTGAACTCGGTGCTGATCGAAGCCTACGCTACGTCGCGCGGCCGCAAGCAGCTTAAAGGCATCGAAGATGTCTCGAAGAAATACGGCTTCAAATATGGCGTGCAGACGCTGCTTTCCTTCGGCGGCCTGACCTCGATCAACCATCCGCGCCTGCATGAAACCATGATCTCCGGTCCGATCGGCGGCATCCTCGGTGCCGCCTATGTCGGCAAGCTGATCGGCAATGATTCGCTGATCTGCTCGGACATGGGCGGCACCTCCTTCGATATGGGCGTCATCACGCGCGGCCAGACGCGGATCGAGAACGAGCCGCTGATGGACCGCTTCAAGCTCAACGTGCCGACGCTGCATCTCGACACCATCGGCGCCGGCGCCGGCATGATCCTCAAGATCGATCCGTTGACCAAGAAGGTCAGCCTCGGACCGGAAAGCGCCGGCTCTGATCCTGGCCCAATCTGTTTCGATCGTGGCGGCACCGAACCCACCATCGCCGACTGCGACGCCATTCTCGGTCGCTTGAACCCGCATTATTTCCTGGGCGGCAAGGTCGTGCTGCAGGTCGAAAAGGCGCGCCGCGCCTTCCAGGAGAAATGCTCCGACATATTGGGCGTCGGACTGGAGGAAGCCGCAGAAGGCATGATCGACATGCTGGAGTCCGATGCCAACAACGCGCTGCGCCGCGTCATCTCGGGCCAAGGCATCCACCCCTCCGAATTCACGCTGCTGTCTTATGGCGGTTCCGGTCCGCTGCATCTGGCCGGCTGCTCCAGGGGCATCGGCTTCAAGGACATCATCACCTTTCAGTTCGCCGCCGCCTTCTCCGCCTTCGGCTGCACCACGGCCGATTTCATGCGGCGCCATTCGGTGTCGACGCAGCACGACATCCCGTCGCGCGCCGACGAGGCGACGTTGGCCGCTTTCGGCGCCAAGGTGACCACGGTCTGGAACGATCTGACCAAGGCCGCGGTCGACGAAATGATCGCCGACGGCCATGCGCGTGAGAAGATCAAGACCGTGCCGTTCCTGATGATGCGCTACACCGGCCAGCTCGAGGATGTCGAAGTCATGGCGCCGCTGGCGGAGGTCAATTCGGCCGACGACATGCGCAGGGTTATCGACGAGTTCGAGGCGGTCTATGCCAAGGTCAACCATCGCGTGTCGCGCTATGGCGAAGCCGGCTTCACCATCGCCGAACTCGGGCTGATCGCCACCGCCGACAAGGTCAAGCCGGTGCTGCTCAAGCGGCCGCTAGGCGCCTCCAATCCGGCAGCCGCCCACAAGGGTGTGCGCGAGGCCTACATTGGCGGCCGCTGGCACAAGGCCAATCTCTACGAGATGGATCTGTTGCAGCCTGGCCACGAAGTGATCGGCCCGGCCATCATCGAACATCCCGCCACCACGCTCGTCGTTCATCCGCAGGACCGCGTCCATGTCGATGAATGGACGCTGCTGCACTACACCCATGCTTGAGAGGGCGATCGCCATGTTGGACAAACCTGCTTCGGCCCTGCGCCTTCGCGAAAGACTGCTCGATTCCGAGCGGCTGATGGAAGAGACCGGCTGCTATGACGGCATCACGGAACTCACGCTGCGCAACCAGGATCCGCTGAAATTCGAGACCCTGCACACCAAGCTGCGCGCCTATTGCGTCTCGGCACGCGAAATGGCCCGCCGCATCTCGGCCTCGCCCGGCGTGCGCGAGGTCGGCGAAATGGTAGTCGCCATCTATACGCCCGAGGGCGACGCCATCGCGCTCTCCAACGGCATCATGGTGCATGTCCATACGATGAGCCGCTTCATCAAATGGATGATCAAGAACGGCTACGAGGACAACCCGCGCATCCGCGAGGGCGACATCTTCGCCAACAACGATGCCTTCATCGGCACCGTGCAGGTGCCCGACGTGATGGACGTCGTGCCGATCTTCCATGAGGGGACACTTGTCGGCTGGGCCGGCGCTGTCTGCCACGAGCTGGAAGCCGGCGGCATCACGCCGGGCGGTGACGTGTGCCTGGCACAGGAGCGCTTCACCGAAGGCCTGTTCGTCTGTGCCGAGAAGATCGGCGAGAACGATGAGATCCGCCGCGACTACGTCATCCGCTGCGAGCGCAATCTGCGCATGCCGATCTACTGGGTGCTCGACGAGAAGGCCAAGGTCGCCTCCTGCATCGACATGCGCGAAAGCGTCAAGCAGCTGATCTCGGAGATCGGCCTCGACTACTGGATGAAGGTGTCGAAGGAGTTCATCGAGGAAGGCCGCCGCGCCCAGCTCGCCCGCACCCGCCAGCTCACCGTGCCCGGCATCTATCGCGGCCACACTTTCTACGGCCACGTCACGGCGGGAAAGCCCGGCTTCCAGCTGCTCGGCGATCCGGACTGGCTCTACAACATCCCGATCGAGATGGAGATCACCACCGACGGCAAGATCACCATGGACTTCGAGGGCACGCAGCCCTGGGGCTACCATTCGATGAACTGCACGCCGGCCGGCATGGATGGCGGCATGTTCGTGACGCTGACCCAGCACATGAATTTCGAAGGGCTGGTCAATGACGGTGCCTGGATGGCGACCGAACTGAAACTGCCGCACGGCACCTGGACCAACCCCGACAACGAGATGGTGGCCACCGCCACCTCATGGGCGCTGCTTCTGCCGGCCTATGGCGTGTTCCAGCGGCTTTTGTCGCGCAGCTTCGTGGCGCGCGGCTATGTCGAGGAAGCCTTTGTCGGCCAGGTCAACAGCCCGATGATCGAGATGGGTGGCGAAAGCCAGTACGGCACGCCGTTCGGCATGGCGCATTTCGAATGCGCCGCCGCCGGTTCCGGCGCGCTCGCCATCAAGGATGGCCTCGACACTGCCTATGTCGGCTGGAACCCGGAATCCGACATGGGCAACATCGAGGTCTGGGAACAGTCGATGCCGATGGTCTATATCGGCCGTTCGATCGTGCCGAATTCCGGCGGCGCCGGCAAATATCGCGGCGGCTGCTCCTTTGTCTCGACCTGGCTGATCAACAAGACGTCGCATCTGCGGCTCCACACCTCGGAGCACTCTTCCAGGGTGTTCGACAATGGCGGCATGTGCGGCGGTTATCCCGCGCCGACCTGCCAGAAGCATCGCGCGGTGCGCAATTCAGACATTCACGAGCTGGCGGCCAAAGGCGAACCGCTGGCGCATGCGCCCGGCATCGATCCGCATGTCTCCGACTACGAGAAGAACATCGGCGGCGACCATGTCGTGGTCGAGGGGCCCTACATCACCTCGCCGCACAAATCCGGCGACATCTTCAGCCATTCCTACAATGGCGGCGGCGGCTATGGCGACGTGCTGGAGCGCGATCCGATCAAGACGGCCTGGGATGTCGAGAATGGTTTTCTCACCCGCGAAGCGGCCGATCAGGTTTTCGGCATCGTGCTGAAGGACGATGCAGACGGCTATCCCACAGCCGATATCGACGCCACGGTCGAACGCCGTGCTGCGATGCGTAAGGAGCGTTTGGCCAAGGCGATCCCGGTGGCGGACTGGATCGCCGGGGAGCGTGGCCGCGTCGAAAAGGCCGACTTCGCGCCGGAGGTGAAGAAAATGTACGCCAGCGCGATCAAGCTGTCGCCGCGCTTCACCAGGGATTTCAGCGAGTTCTGGAACGTCGACGCCAGATCGATCTTCATGCCGGGAGCAAAGCCATGACCTCGTACAGCAAGGAAGTCCTGGGCGATCTGGCTGCGGGCAAGCTGCCTTGGCCGCAGACAAGACGCATCATGAGCGCCTACAAGGATGATGACCGCTTCTTCAAGATGGTCGCCGTCTACCAGGATCGCGTTGCCTGGAAGGACCCGATCCTGCTGCCGGTCTCGGACCATCTGTTCATCTGCCAGAGCGGCGATGAGCGGATCACCCGTTGCGAATGCGGCCATTCCTTCGGCGACTATCGCAAGAACTGGAAGCTCAACGCCGCGATCAACGTGCGCAACACCGAGGAGGCGCTACGCGAGATCTATCCGAACAGCGATCTCCCCGATCCCGAATGGATGGAGATCCGCGAGTTCATCTGCCCGCATTGCGGCACGCTGCACGAGGTGGAAGCGGCGGCACCCGGTTATCCCATAGTCCACGATTTCGAGCCCGACCTCGAAGGCTTTTATCGCGAATGGCTTGGCAAACCGCTCCAGGAACCATGACTCGCTGTCGGTGGAGCCTGCGCCGGTGTGATTGCCAAATCCGGTCGGGCCTGATTGCCTGCCCGGAACGAAGCGGAGACCGTGCGCCATGAACAACCTTTCCGGCCGCAGTGCCATCGTCACCGGCGGTTTCTCGGGTATGGGCTTTGCCATTGCGACTGCGCTGGCTGAGGCCGGCGCCAACGTTGCCGTCGGCTCCTACATCGCGCCGCTCGGCTCCGACAGATCAGATGCCGCCTACTATCCCGGTGCGGACGAGATCGAGCGCGTGCGTGCGGCTCTTGCAGCCCACGGAACCAGGGTGCATGCCGCCCATCTCGACGTGCGCGACAGCGACGTCACCAACCGTTTCGCGGCGGACGCCGAAGCGGCCATCGGCCCCGCCGACATTCTGGTCAACGCCGCCGGCACCACGGCCGAGCAGCCGGTCTGCGGCCATTCCGACGCGCTGTGGGACAAGATCGTCGACACCAATCTGACCGGCGCCTTCCGCGTCACGCGTGCCGTGCTGCCGGGCATGATCGAGCGTGGCTGGGGCCGCATCGTCAATATTGGCTCGACCGCCGCTTCGGTCGGCTGGAAGGACAACCCGGCCTACTGCGCCTCCAAGGCCGGCCTTCTCGGCCTCACACGCTGCGTGGCGCTGGAAGGGGCGGCGCACGGCGTCACCTGCGTCATGATCAGCCCGACCTGGGTCGAGACCGAACTGATGCGCCGCAATGTGGCGCAGGTCGTCGAGCGCGAAGGCAAGGGGCGCACGCCTGAGGAAGCCATGGCCGAAATCGCCAGGGGCAATCCGCAGCAGCGCATGCTGCAGCCTCAGGAGATCGCGGCTCTGGCGGTCTTCCTGTGCTCTGATCTGGCCAAGGGCATCACCATGGAGAACATACAGATCACCGGCGGAGCCCTGTGGTAGCGTCTCGGACGTGGCTGATCTCTCCGCAGATGCCTCGCTGTAAGACAAGGTGACCGGATTTGCCATTGAGCAACGGGCGCGATAGGTTATATTGCACTGCACAATGGAGACGCCGTTTATTGCACGCCCATGTTTGCGAAGATTCCGGCCGGCTCATGGCTTGCCGGCCTTGGGTCGTGTCGGCGGGACTCTGAGATGAAGATTCCAAAGTCCCTGCTGGTCGATCCCGAGAAGAACTCGGTCTATGGCGCCTTCGCCGTAGCCGTCTCGATCTGGGCGTTTTCCTATTCGGTCATTTTCGGCCAGGTGCTGATCCTGGCCTACTATGCGGTCTGGCTTCCGCTCATCCTGGTCGACTACCGGCGGTTCCTGCGGCATCTGTCCAGCGCCTGGCTGCCACTGCTGTTTGCGGCCTATGTCTGCTTCTCGGTTTTCTGGTCGCAGGCGCCCGGCGTCACCGCGAGGACGTCGGTCCAGTACTTTTCTCATATCGCCTGCGCTTACGTAGCTGCCCGCACAGTCAGCGTGCGCACATTGACCATAGGGGCGCTGGTCGGGATATTCGTCGTCCTCATCTATTCGCTGAAGGTCGGGAACTATTCCGAGGATGTTCTCGACGGCACCGTCAACTTCGTGGGAGCCTTCGCCTCCAAGAACCAGATCGGCTTTGTCGGCTCGCTCGGCATCTATTTCTGCGTCGTCTTCCTTGCCTTCTACAGGCGCGGCCGGCTGAGCCTCATCCTGGCGGTGCCCGTCGTGCTGCTGTCGGCCTATGTGCTGGTCGTTTCGCATTCCGCCACCTCGATGGCCTCGATACCGGCGGTTCTGGCGCTGGTGGCGCTTCTTGCCATGAGCAAACTTCTGTCACGACGCTACCGCCGGGTGATCTTCCTGATCGGCGCCGGCCTGCTGGTCGTGACTGCCTTCGTCGCCTTGAATCTCGGGCTGATGGACTTCGTCCTCGGCCTCTTTGGCAAGGATTCGACACTCACCGGGCGGACCTATCTGTGGGAGCAGGGCTGGAACGCGGTGCAGAAATCGCCGATTCTCGGCGTCGGCTATGCCGCCTATTGGGTGCAGGGCTTCGCCGAAGCCGAGCGGCTTTGGAACGAGTTCTACATCACCACCCGCACCGGCTTCCATTTCCACAACACCTATATCGAGGCCCTCGTCGAGCTCGGCTTCGTCGGGGCGACGCTGGTATCGTTGATCATGCTGCGCACGCTCTACGGCCACGTTTCAGCGGTGATCTTCAGGACATGGCAGGCGGATTCGGTGATCCTCTTCGGCGTGATGGTGCTGCTGCTGATCCGCTCCTTCGTCGAGGTCGAGATACTCAACCCCTACATCATGGGCTCTTTCCTGATGTATTTCAGCTTCTTCAAGCTGGCGCGGCTGCCCGTTAGCACCCGCACGCGGCGGTCGCAGGCCCTGGAGCCGGCGGATGCGGCGAAAAGAGAGGCGGACTGGTCCCGGCACGCCGGCCGTCCAGCGGCAGCCGGCCCGTCATAAACTATCATCTCGCGACTCAACGGAGAGGCCTTCCCTTGATCAGGCATGTGCTCGGAAGGGAAGCCTCGATCCCGAGGCGGCTATTACAGTTTCCGCAGGGAGGTGTTCAAAAAACTGAGCCAGAGCCTCATCCCGATTCTATCGGCGCGAGGCTCTGGCTCGAAACACTGGATCGTGTTGGAAGTCAGGCTACTGGCTGGCCAGCGGCGCCAGCTTGACCTTGATCACATCGCCAGGCAGCACCGGCGTCTCTTCCTTGGCAGCGATTTCGCTGGTCTTGCCGTCGACATTGCGCACCAGTGAATAGAGCAGAGTGGGCTGCTGATCATTTGTCATAGCGGCCGTCGTCGCGGGATCGGTGGCCTGGGCGATCAGGCCTTTCTGCATATTCGCCTTCAGCGCGGCCTCGTTCAGGTCGGCTTCGGTCTGCTGCCGGTCAGTGGCGAGACTTGAACTCAAGGTGTTCTGAGCATCGATGGCGTCCTGCTTCGCCTTACTGATCGCCTGCTTGGCGGTGAGGATGGCGGTTTCATAGTCCAGGATCTTGCCCTGCAGGTCGGCGACCGACTGCCGCGAATCCAGTAGTCGGGCGTTGGCGATCAGGCCTTTCTGCGCCAGCGGGCCAATGCTGGCGAGTTGCTGCTGTGCCAGGTCGACCTGCTGCTGCTGGTTGACGATCTTCTTCTGCAGCGATTCGATCTCGGATTCCAAAACCCCTTTCAGATCGTCGAGCGCTTCAAGTTTCAGCTTCAGCGCCTTTTGGTCCGCCGTCAGGATCGTCATCTCGTCCGCGACGATGGCTGGCAGTCTCGGATCGCCCTCGACCTCCTTAGGCACGTCGAAACTCGCCTTGCCGGCCATATCCGCGTCGATGCGGGCGCGCCTGACGATCAGCCGAATGCGCTGGTCGTCGGAGACATCGAAGTTGCCCTTGGCGGTAACCAGGTCCTTGCCGAGTTGAGGCCCGTAGTCGGCGTTTCGCCGGATGCCTCCGGCGACGCTGATGGCCTTCAACACTGTCAGGTCGGGCACATAAGGAAACTGGCCGGGGTTTTGGACTTCGCCCGAAATGTAGAATGGCCGGAACTGCGCCATTTCAACAGAGGCTTCCGGCTTGTCTGACAGAGCGAGCTTTTTCTGCAGCGCCTCGCCGATCGCCGTTGCGATTTCGGAGGTGGTCTTGCCGGATGCCGGCAATTCGCCGGCGAACGGCACCGACAGCGTGCCGGATGGGCCGACCGTGTACTCGCCGTTCACCGCCGACCAGTCACGAAATGTGCCTTCCACGGTCTGCCATTCGGCGACGCGGATGGTGAGCTTGTCCTGCGATCCGAGGCGGTAGTCGCCGGCAGCCGCGATGTGGGGGATGACGAGCGACACGGCAAGGCATGTGGCCAGCAAACGCGCCCGCCGCAGGCGGCCGGAAACCGGGCCGCTGCGAAAGGCTTCGAACATATCTGTTTTCAACTGAACGTTCCGATCCGCTTTAGCCCCATCGCCCGATGAGCTTGCGTCGAATGGCCGGCGCCAATGTCTGGCATTGGCCAAAGGCTGGTCAGTAAGAGCCGCGCGACATCCACACGGCCGGGACAGTCTTGATGATGATGCGAACGTCTTCGAACAGCGACCAGTTCTCGACATAGTGGCGGTCGAAGGCGACGCGGCTGTCATAGGACACATCGTTGCGGCCGCTGACCTGCCAGAGGCCGGTCAGCCCCGGCCGCGATTTCAGGTAGTAGACGGCGGATGTGCCATAGATCTCCAGTTCGTCGCGCACGACCGGACGAGGGCCGACAAGGCTCATGTCGCCCTGCAGGATGTTGATGATCTGCGGCAGCTCATCGAGGCTGAGTTTCCTCAGCACGGCTCCCACGCGGGTGACGCGTGGGTCGTTCTTCAGCTTGCGGGTCGCGATCCATTCCGCGTTGGCGTCCGGGTTGGTGGCGAGATAGGCTGCCAGCACCTTGTCGCCGTCGGGAACCATGGTGCGGAACTTCAGGCAAGGAAAAATCCGACCGCCGCGGCCGATTCGCCTGTGGCCGTAGAAAATCGATCCGCCGTCGGAAAACTTGACGAGCAGTGCTATCATGACAAACAGCGGGCTGAGGGCGATCAAGCCAATCAGTGAACCGGTGATATCGAAGCTGCGTTTGAGCAGGCCGCCGATCGGTGGCGGAAAATCGATGTCAGCCTGCGAAAAGCTCGCCGTGGCCGACTTGGCAACGTCCCTCATGCCGTAAACTCCATGCGTTGAACGAATGGTTCACCACACGATACCAAAAAAATGCTGCAGCGCAACACACAATTTCCCACCCCGTTGAAATAGTCGCGTCATGAATTGACTAAATAATAAGCTAGACATGCACAAATTTCGAGATATTTAGCACATTTGTGACAATAAACGGGCAGCGCTGAAAAAATAAGGACCTTTTTGGGGCGGTTTTTAGGCGGGCCTACCTATCTGTCGAGATGCGGTGCACGTTAGTGCTTTAGCGCGCCATGATACTTGGGAAAAACCATATAAAATACTACTTAATATTGCCCATTCTACTGAAAAGCGCGGATGGCCGGAGATCGGCTTGAATCCGGTCGAGTGCATTGCACCATGGCAGAGTCGATTGCAAAAGCTCAATCAAAAATATCCGCAGTTGCCCTTGCCGCCTACTGCTCGCCTTAATAGAATTGCAAATTATACCTGTCAGAGTAGCGACAGGTATAAAAGGCCGGAAGCAACCGGTCGAGAGTGGGCGACCTTAACAAGCCCACATGACAAGGGACGGCGCTCGGGTGGGGCAATCGTTAGATGTACCCGAGCCGGTTTATGGGCTGTTGGGTATGGCACTTCCAAAATTCATCCTCGGGATGATTTTCGCTTTGGCGATCGTCGTCGGCTGGTCGTTGCTGGGCGGCGCGTCGATAGGCACAATTCTGCTGCGCGTCATCATCTGCGCCGTGGTCATTCAGGCGGGCTATTTCGTGCTCATCTATGCCATGATCGCCAGGAGCGCGCCCACGCCGGCCGACATGGCTCGTGACGCTGAACGAAAACTGAATGCGCCCGAGGTGGCCGAAGGCGAGAAGCTGGGCAACGCCAGGCGCAGCCTGCACTAACCAGCGCCCGGCCTCAGGCGACATTGGCGGGTTCGGTCTCCGACTGTTCACCCGACAGCATCCTCGACAACCGGCTGCCGGCTTTTTCCTTCAACCGCTGATATTGGCCGACCTCGACGATACGGCCGTTTTCCATCGCCACCACCCAGTCGGCGAAGGCGATCATCGATGGCCGGTGCGCAATGGTCAGGATCGTCATCGTGCCGCGCAATCCGTCGATCGACCTGGCGATCAGCGACTGGTTCTGCCAGTCGAGCGCGCTGGTGGCCTCGTCCAGGATGAGCAGCGATGGTTTGCGCAGCAGCGCGCGCGCAAGCGCGATGCGCTGGCGTTCGCCGCCCGAGAGCCGCACGCCGCGGTCGCCGACCACCGTCTCTAGCCCGAGGTCGAGCCGTTCGACGAACTCGCCGGCGTGCGCCGAGCGCAACGCTGTCCACAGCTCGTCATCGCTGGCTCGCGGCGCGGCAAGGCGCAGGTTCGCCGCGATCGTGTCATGCAGCAGGAATACGTCCTGCGGCACATAGGCCACCTGGTCGCGCCAGCGGCGGCGATTGCCGGCATCGATCTCGACACCATCGACCAGCATTTTGCCGGCGGTCGGTTCGAGCAGGCCGAGCAGCATGTCCGCGATCGTGCTCTTGCCTGATCCGGAAGGGCCGATCAGGGCGGTGACCTTGCCTGCAGGCAGGCCGAAGGTGATGCCGGTGACCACCGTCCTGGCGGGGTCGTCGCCATAGAAGAAGGAAACATCCCTTACGTTGAGCCCGGTGGTGAGCGACAGCTTGTCGCCTTCCCCGGCTCCCGCCTCGTCTGGCTCGCGTTCGGCGTCGAACCGTGCCTGCAGGCCGCGCATCGCCGTATAGGCGGGCAGATTGATCAGCACCTGCTGAGCCTGTGTCTGCATGTCCATGAAGCGCGGCGCGATGCGCATGAAGACCAGGAGCAGGACGACGATCTCGGCCAGCGACAGGTTGAAGCGGACCAGCGCCACATAGATGAACAGGCTCAAGCCCACGACGCTCGCCACCTGGAACACCGCGGTGCCGATGGTGCTGTTGCGCACATAGTCGACATTGTCAGCCTTCATCTTTTCCAGCGTCGATTGCAACTGCGCGAAATAGCTGTCCTCGACGTTCAGGCTCTTGGCCACCTTGATGCCGCCGAGAAATTCCGAGACCGTCCGGTACTGATCCTGGCGATTGGCGGTCAGCACCCGGCCAAAGGCAGTGGCCCGCGTCCGGAAGGGCTGCAGCGCCACGAACATCAGGATGCCGATGACGACGGCAAACAGCGTCATGACCGGCGAGATGAACATGGAAATCAGCAGATAGCCGGCCAGGAGCACGGCGATCTGCACCAGCATCAACAGCGAGAAGGCAGCGCCCTGGACGCGATCGATGTCGCCGGTCAGGGCGTGGTCGAGATCGGAGCTGCGCATGCGCGTGAAGACGCCCCAGCGCGCCTTGCCGATGCTCTCGAACAGGTTCATGCGCACGCGGTTGATGAAATCGAACAGCAATTTGGCCATGTAGACCGACTTGAAGCGGTTGAACGCCGCCTGCACGGCAACAAGCCCGACGAGCGCGCAGAGCACCGTGGTGAGTTGCAGCGTGCCGTCGGGCACCAGCCAGCGCACGAGATCATTGCTCGGCAGCCTGACCGAGAAATCCTGGTCGGAGCGTCCGACCAGATGCAGCAGCGGGATGAGCAGCAGGATGGAGATGCCCTCGGTCAGGCTGCCGAGGATGAGGAAGATCAGTGCCGTCCAGGCGCGCCGGCCGCCGATCTGGGCAATGGCGGCGCCGAATGCGGCAATGTCTCGAAACAGCGACAGGCGAAGGATTGAGGACTTCGACATGATTGCGCTCACGACCGCCGACTGCCAGCCGCCAGATCCCTTTCGACCAGATGCACAGCCTCGCCGATCCTGTCCAGGCCCGTCGGGACTTCCAGCCGGCACACGCCGACATGGTTAGCAATCCATGAACATTGCCGAAGATGCGTCGCCGCGAAATCGTCGGACAGGGCCGCGCGGCCAAAACGTGTCACATAAGAAAATTTGATGATGGCCGGCAGGGCGGCAATGGCGGGCAAGGGCGTGATGTGAGCTTTTTCGCCGCGCTCGAGAATATAGATGCTGGTTGCCGGCACCTTGTCGCCGGAAAAGCCGCCGTTCAGGCGATGCTGCACCTTGTCGATCGCCGGATGCACTTGCGGGCGCACTTCCGCCTCTCCTAGCGAGATCGCCGCCGCCGCGTCGGCCGATAGCTTGATCTGCGGAAATCCCGGAACGATCATCGGCTCGCCCGGATCGGCGAGGTCCAGCGCCACCACGTCATCGGTAAGCAGTTGATGTCCGGCCCGGATCATCGCGCTTGCCGTCGTCGACTTGCCGGCACCCTTGTCGCCCATGAAGATGGCGCTCGTGCCGGCGACGGCAACGGCGCTGGCATGCAGGACCAGCAGGCCGCGCCGGTGCAGCAACAGCGCCATGACCGGACCCAGGAGCGGAAACGCGATCAGCGTGTCGTCGACGCCCGGCGCCGGCTCGATGTCGATGCGGCGGCCATCGCTGATCAGGAACGCGCCGACGGCATGCCAGGCCAGATATTGCCGGTCCGGCTCGAAGCGGAACTCGGTCGCGGCCTCGGGCGAGGGCTTTGGCAGGTCGATCGCGCCGACGGCGATCACGACATCTGCCGCCCCCGGCGCCGCCGGCTCCAGTTCGGGCAATGTCACCTCGGACGCGATGGTCAGGCCATAGGCCCGGTAGAAGCGGCGTTCCCGCACGACCCGGCCATGCGGACGGCGGTGATCATTGTATGCGGCGAGCGGCTCGTTGCGAGGCATCATGCGGGGCTCCCGCTGTGCTGAAGTTGCCGCAGCCAGAGCGACAGCGAGGCCGAGCGCCAGACATACTGGACATCCAGCGGGGCTGCCTGATCCGGCTGGCGCAAAAGCCGCGCATAGGCAGCAGTCACCTGAGGCAGATTGACGTAGGGCGCGATGCGGCTCGCATCCGAGACCAGCAGCTGTTCGAGGAGGTCGCGGTGGTTGCGCAGCATGCCGTTGACGAGATTGGCGGTGAAGTCGATCTTGTCGCGCCGCCACTGAACCGCCGCCGGCAGGACGCCTTGCATGGCGCGGCGCAGCACATAGCGGCCAAAGCCGTGGCTCAGCTTCTCCTCGCCCGGCAGCGCCAGGCAGAACTCGACCAGCGGCTTGTCCCAGAAGGGGTAGCGTGGCTCGACGCCGAAATTGGCCGCGGCCTTGTCGAGAACCTCGAAAGCATGCGGGACATAACCGTTCGACAGGATCCAGCGATGGCTCAAGGCGTCGCTGGCCTGGACGCCGGGCGGCATATAGCCGGCCCGATGGAACCGGTCGACAAGCTCGGTGCGCCTGGCCAGATCCGGATTGATCAGGTCGCGCCAGCTTCGGCCGCGCGGCGCTTGCGCCGGCTTGCGGATCTTGTTCAGGGCACGGTTTGCCAGATGTCTCAGTCTGGCGACACGCCAGGCCGGCCCGTAAAGGGTTAGGAACTGGAAATACAGGCCAAGCGTGCTGTCGCCATAGGTGTTGGAGGCACTGCGGACCTCGCGCCACAGATCCATCCATCTGCCGGCATTTGCAAGCTCGTGCAGATGGCCGTGGCCTTGGGAAACGACCTCGTCGCCGCCATGGCCGTCCAGCAGTACCTTGATGCCCTTGGCACCGGCCGTCCGGTAGATGCCACGAGTGAGCGTCAGGCCTGGGGCCAGGAACATTCCCTCCTGTTCTTCCAGCACGCGTTCGAATTCGGCGAATGGCGCATAGTTGTCGACCGGGATCAGCGTGGGGTCAAACTGCTGCTGATCGAGGACGGCATCGATGAAGGGCCGCTCGTCCATCGGCGAGCCCTTCTCGAAAATCAGCGAGAAGGTGGGCAGCTTCGGCTTGCGCGCGGCGGCATTCTGCAGGCCGGCGACACAGGCGATCGACGAGGAATCGAGGCCGCCGCTCAGCATCGCGCCGACCGCCTGACTTCCCCGCATGCGATTGCGCACCGATTGCGAGAACAGATGGGCGAATTCCTCCGAGGCATCCGACCGCAAGGGCCGCGCCGACGGCTCGATCTGCCAGTAGCGGCGCAGCACCACCTGTTGCGCGGTGACGGTGAGGCTGTGGCGGGCCGGCAGGCTGAATACATCGCTGTAGGGAGTAGACTGCGGGTCGTCGGGAAGCCCGGCCAGGAACCCGGAAATCTGGTGCTCGCTGATACGTGTGCCGACCCCCTCGACGCCCAGGATAGGGCCGATCTCCGAGGCAAAGGAAAAACGCTGGTCCGCTGCGTGATAGTAGAACGGTTTGACCCCGAAATGATCGCGCGCGCAAAACAGCGATTGCCGCTCGCCGTCCCAGATGGCGAAGGCGAAATCGCCTTGCAGATGCTCCGTGCAGGCTTCGCCCCAGCGCAGATAGGCCCGCATCAGCACGATCGCGTCGGCGACCGAAGGGTCGCGGATGCCGAGCCCGGCCAGCAGTTCCTCGCGGTTGTCCAGCCGGCAATCGGCGGTGATGGCGAGCCTGCCGCCAGCCATCGTCAGCGGACCGGGCCCGGCTTCATCCGTGGTGTTGAGCCAGGCGTGGCCAAGCGCGATGTTGGCGTCCAGCCACCACGAACTGCCGTCGGGGCCGCGATGTCGCATGCGGGTCAGCATCTGCTGGATGTCGGCTGCCGCGACCGCCGGTGCGGATTCGCGGACCGCTGATGCGTGTCCCCGGACCGCTGATGCGTGTCCCCGGACCGCTGATGCGTGTCCTCCGCGCAGCAGAATTCCGGCGACGCCGCTCATCGGCTACCGTGATCGACGAGATGAGCGAAACCGTCGATCGATCCGCCAAGCACGATGTGGTTATCGCTGACCAGCCAGGCATGTGCTTTCAGCTGCTCGCCCGTGCCGCGTTCGATGCCGATGCGTATCTTCGATTCATTGCCCTGGCGGGCGAGAATGTACTGACCCGAAAGCGCCTGGGTCAGGCACGTGGCACAAGGGACGAAACGGGCCGCGGCTGCAACGCCCCAGGCGACACGCCGCAACTCGCCCATCGAGGCGCACTGACGCGCGTCGAGTCGCGTCACCAGGCTGCGGACACGGTTGTAGGAGAGCAGCGTCAACCCCAGCCGAACCGCGGCGACCACCAGCAGGCAGCGGCCAAGGAAGATCATTTCCGCGCCGCTCAGGGAGAAAACCCTGAACGGACTGCGCCGGCTTCCCCGACGTTTCGTCTGCCTGGGGCTTGTTTCCGTCGCGGGTTCCTGTGGCAAGACCATGGCCCGCGAAACCATGCTCTTGTGCGGAACCGGCTTAGACAAGTGCCTCATGATGCAGCCTCGCAAGCCCATTGTCGGCTAGGCCCTTCAGCAATGCGTCGACATCGGCCTGGCAGCGCTGCGGGTCGACATTGTAGCGTGCAAGCACGGCACTGCGGATGTCGGCGATCGACCTGGGTTCCTGGATCAGCTCCCAGACGAAGGCACCGACGCCGTTCAGGCTGTAATAGACATTGGATTTGAGATTGAGCAGCGCCAGGCCATTGCCGAACTCGCAAGCCACGGCATCCTTGGTCGCACTCACCAAATCGTGGTCGGCCAAATCGTGGCCGGACAGCTTCCAGTTCATCCCAAAACCTCGCTTACGATGCGCACGGGCAGTTCCAGGCAACGAAAATGGAGTCGGAGGTTTTGGCCCCCGACCCTCTTATGTTTTTGAGTCCAGAGTCCCAACGTGTCACTCTGGAAAACTGCGATAGGCTCAGGAGAACGTCAGGTCGCCGATGGGCGTGTGCGCGGGGAACGATACGTCGATCGCCGTGCTGCCGCCGCCGCCCTGGGTGATGGTTTCAATCGAACCATGCACCGTCAGGCTTGGCGTTTCGTATTCATGCTTTTCAACATTCTGTTCCATTTTACTCTCCGATAAGGACTGGAAACGGCCTGTCGAGTGCCGTCAGCACGTACATGCTGCAGCGCAATAGCTGCATGGCAGCATTTATGAGTCAAGCCTGATTTACCAAGCGTTAATCAATTACGGGTTGCGGGCGTCACCATATGTGTGAGCCATGCCTAAAACCTGACTTCATTTCGAGCTGATTCCTTGTGCATAAGGGTCGTGGCGACGTCGATTCTTTAAGCATTTGATTTTGCTTGCATAAAATGTTTGCTTAGGCGCCTCTTTTTTAGGCGTTGCTAATGCGAAGAATCTTATTTGGCAAACCCTTGCTGAGGATCGGCTGAAAGCGCGTTGGCGGGAATGTTTCAACTGCACTTTTCACCACCTTTTAGCCGATGTCGATAAACGCGATGGTTGTAAAATTCCGCACTGCAAAAGGAAAGCCTTTACGGCATCGAGGTTTTTGGTGATGCTTGCTTCGCACTTGCAGCATAAGCGTCGCGCAAACTGCTTTCTTTGGGAGACTGTGCGCTAAATGGCCTTGCCGGATGGTTCATACGAACGATTGCGCGCCGCCGACTGTGCCGACGAGGTCGCCTATGTGCAGGCCTGCTTGCGGTTGTATTTCGCAGGACCGCGCGCCGCCGCCGGCGACGTGTCGATGCCTGGCCTTGCCGGTGCCAACGTTGCCGACATTGCCAGGCTGAACAAGGTCGCGACCTTTGTCCTCAAGGTTCTGTCTCGCGCACCAGCGCAGGAAAGGCCGCCGGAGCTTTTTCAGTGGCTCGACACCTACCGCCGGAGAACGGTGTCGATGAACGCGTCCTGCATCATGGATTCGATGGCTATCCATGATGTGCTGCGCGCCAACGAGATCGATTTCGTCTTTCTGAAGGGCCCGTTCCAGCAGCAACTGCTCTATGATGACCACTTCATGAAGCCCTCGGGCGATGTCGACATCCTGGTTTCGCCGGTCGGGTTTTTCAGGGCGCGTGATGCGCTTCGCACGATCGGATATGAGGTCGCAGGCAAGTCGCGCTCGGTTTGGTGGGTCCGCTTCCTCGGCGAACAGCACATGACCCGCGGCGACGGCCCGAAACCATCCACGGTCGATCTTCATTACCGCCTCCAGCAACCCGGCTCCCCGAGCCCGCGTGATGCGGACGGGTTTCTGCGGCGCAAGCGACAGGTCGAAATCGCCGGTGCGACGGTACCGTTCACCTCGGTTCCCGATACTTTGCTTTTGTCCTGCATCAGCGTCGCCAAGGCGCTTTTCAACCGCGAACCCTGTGCGGGTTACGTCTGCGATATCAGAGCCAGCGCCAGCCGCCTCGACGAGGCGGATCAGCAGCGTGTGCTTGATGCCGCAACCGCTCAGGGACTGGATGACACGCTGCTGCTTGGCCTGCGCGCCGCCGATGTGCTGCTCGGCGGTGCCGGCACACTGCTGTCGGAGCGGGCGATCCCGATCCTGTCGCGCATTGGCAATGAGGATCTGCTCAGCATGGTCATCGCGCCGTGGCTGCCGTCGCTGCGCTGGCCACAGCGACGAACGGTGCTGTGGGAACTGTGCGGCCGCGCGCCGGTCCGCTATCTGGCCGAAGCCGGCTGGGCGGCGTCCGCCGACATTAGCCGCCGTATCTTCGAGCGGCCAGGCAGTCGCTAATGGCAATTCTATCGGGCATCGAATGAGTACGGGGCGAGGGCAAATCGATATCACCTGTACGAGAGGCAAATCCATGTCGATGACGAAATCCGAGGTCTGCGTGATCATCGCGGCAAAAAACGCGGCAGCGACAATCGCTGTCGCCATCGCGTCCGCGTTGCGCGAACCGGAAGTGGCGGAGGTCGTCGTCGTCGATGACGCCTCCACCGACGACACCGCTGATGTCGCGCGATCCGCCGACGATGGCAGCGGGCGGCTCACGGTGATGCGCCTCGACGTCAATCGCGGCCCCTCCTTTGCCCGCAACGCGGCGATCGCCGGCTCGAAATCGCCGTTCATCAGCATTCTCGACGCCGACGATTTTTTCCTCGAAGGCCGGTTTAACAGCCTGTTTGCCGGCGCCGATTGGGATTTCGCGGCCGACAACATCATGCTGATCAGGGATGATGCGACAGGCGATGCGACGAAAATCGTCGCGCCTAAATTTGCCGCCGATCCGGAATTCCTCGATTTCGAGCGCTTCGTCGAAGGCAACATCTCGAGGCGGCGCGTGCAGAGGGGCGAACTGGGCTTTTTGAAGCCGGTGATCAGCCGTGCCTTCCTCGATCGTCATGGCTTGCGCTACGACGAGAGCCTGCGGCTGGGCGAGGACTATGAGCTCTACGCCCGCGCGGTCGCCCGCGGGGCGCGGTTCAAGGTCATTCGCTCCTGCGGCTACGGCGCCATCGTCCGCGCCGATTCGCTGAGCGGCCGCCACAAGACGCAGGACCTGAAGCGTCTGGCCGATGCGGATCTGGCGTTGCTGGCGATCGACAGCCTGCCGGAAGGCTCGAAAGCGGTGCTGCGGCGACATGAGCGGCACGTGCGCGACAAGTATCGGCTGCGCAACTTCCTCGACGTCAAGGCCGAGCGGGGGCTGGTATCGGCCGCGGCTTACGCTTTCGCCAGCCAATCCAACCTCGTCCCCATCGTCCAGGGCGTGGCTTCCGACAAGCTTGAGGCGCTGTTTCGCCGTGTTGGCCTTGTGTCCAGGCAAAAGCATGTGCCGCCGCTGCGTTTTCTGATGGCCGGAACCAGCACGGGCAAGGAACGTTGAGAGCGGTGCCGGACGCCTGCGGTTTGTCCGCAGGGGCACAGTCATCACGCAAACCATTTCGGCCGGATTTATGAGTTTACGAATTGGGTGGTTGCCTCGCGGCTCCGACGATGGCAGTCTATGTTGCGGTGCAGCATATTGGACGACCAGCCGAACTGGCCCCCGATCGGATTGGTCTGATGTCTCTCCTTCAAAGAAGCAGGACAACGCAACACGAGTTTTTTGAGCCCCGGCTGCGGGGATCGGCCAGAAGCCCGGCGCATAAGCCGGCGATGACAGGAATCTGAGTTCATGGCCTCGATATTTGGTTTCAGATCAAGGGATCCGGCCCGCGACCGGCAGGCCGATGTTTCACGTCTCGATCGTCTGGCAAAGCTGTTCGAGCAGATCGCGTCCGAGATCGAGGCCGAGAGGGTCGGGCTTGAGAATCGCTACCGGACGACGTCGACCAACGCCGCCTTCCTGGTCGAAGCGATGGAAAACGGCTCGGCCTCCGACCGTCGGTCATCCGAAGTCAGCGCACTGACGACGTCGATCCTGAATTGCGAACGCCGCATCGCGGCGCTGTCGCGCCAGGACGGCATGATGAAAGAGCTCCGTCATTCGCTGGATATGGTCTTCGACGAGAATGCCTCCTCGGCCGCCACGGCCGAATTCGCCAGGCCGGCAGGCACCGGCAGAGGTTGAAAGTGGAAGCCAGGAACTGTTGCAACGGATTTGATGCGAGGCAGGAAAAGCAATTCGAGAGGGTCACAGAGGAGGTCAAGGTTGGCCCCGTTCAGGAGCGGTTCGAATGTCGACTTTGGGTTGGGGATGAACAGCGCAAAGGTGAGTTTGGTATGAATTCGAATCCGAGAACTACGTCCACGACTGCAATTGACGCATCGCCGTTCGCGCAGCGGACCGGGCAAACCGGCCGGCGGCGACTGGTTTTGCTCGGTGCGTTGCTGTTGGCCGCTCTTGGCAGTTCCTTGGCAACCCCTTCCCATGCCCAGGACATTCCGACATCGCCGTCCTTTGTCGACGATTTCAAAAGCTTCGATCGTGCGCGCTGGTATGTTTCCGACGGCTGGAACAATGGCAGCCATCAGAATTGCACCTGGTCGAAGGGACTGGTCAGCCTGTCGGACGGGGTGCTGTCGCTCGGCTTCGAGAAGCAGAAGCTGAAAGACCGAGAGTTTGCCTGCGGCGAGATCCAGACCAAGCAGCGCTTCGGCTACGGCACCTATGAGGCACGGCTGAAGACCGATACCGGCTCCGGCCTCAACGCGGCGTTCTTCACCTATATCGGCCCCACCGACAAGCAGCCCTGGGACGAGATCGACTTCGAGATCCTCACCAAGGACACCTCCAAGGTGCAGGTCAATGCCTATATCGCCGGCAAGGGCAAGAACGAGAAGCTGGTCGACGTGCCGGGCGGCACCGAGAACGCCTTCAACGACTACGCCTTCGTCTGGAAGAAGGACAGCTTGAGCTGGTATGTCAACGGCAAGCTGGTGAACACGATCACCGACCCGGCGAAGCTGCCCACTCATGCGCAGAAGATCTTCTTCAGTCTTTGGGGCAGCGATACGATGAAGGGTTGGATGGGAGCTTTCGCCGATCCAGGCCGCAAGCTTTCGCTGCAGGTCAAGCGCGTTGCCTTCACGGCGCTCGGCGAACCCTGTCAGTTTCCGGAATCGCTGGCATGCAGCGTAAAGTAGTTGGGAAAGTCGATTTGAACTGGCCGGGCCGAAAACGGTCCGCCGCCTTGCATGGGAACGAAACCGAATGAATTTGACGGTGTTTGGAATTGGCTATGTCGGCCTCGTGCAGGCGGCGGTGCTTGCCGAAGTCGGGCACCAGGTGGTGTGCGTCGACATCGACGCCGCCAAGGTCGAGCGGCTCAACCAGGGCCTGGTTCCCATTTTTGAACCCGGGCTGGAAAACCTCGTCAAGGAGAACCATGCCGCCGGCCGCATCAAGTTCACCACCGATGCCGCCGCTGCTGTCAGGCATGGCGAGATCCAGATGATCGCGGTCGGCACGCCGCCCGGCGAGGACGGCTCGGCCGACCTCAAATATGTGCTGGCCGTCGCCGAGACCATCGGCCGCGAGATGGACAAACCCAAGATCATCGTCGGCAAGTCGACGGTGCCGGTCGGCACCTGCGAAAAGGTCAAGGCCAGGATCGCCGAAACGTTGAAGAAAAGAGGCCGAGAGGACCTCAGCTTCGACGTCGCCTCCAATCCGGAATTCCTCAAGGAAGGCTCCGCCGTCGCCGACTGCATGAAGCCGGACCGCATCATCGTCGGCACCGACAGCGAGGCGACCGAGGCGGTGATGCGCGAACTCTACGCGCCGTTCAACCGCAACCACGAGAAGATGATCGTGATGGACGTGCGCAGCGCCGAATTCACCAAATACGCCGCCAACTGCATGCTGGCGACCAAGATCAGCTTCATGAACGAGATGGCCAATCTGGCCGAGCAGCTCGGCGCCGACATCGAGGAAGTCCGCAAGGGCATCGGCAGCGATCCGCGCATCGGCTACCATTTCATCTATCCCGGTCTTGGTTATGGCGGCTCGTGCTTCCCGAAGGATGTGCGGGCGCTGATCAAGACCGCCGAAGGCGTCAAGTTCGACGCCAAGTTGCTGCGTGCCGTCGAGGAGCGCAACAACGCGCAGAAATCGGTTCTCTTCGACAAGGTGGACCGCTATTTCAAGGGCAATCTCAAAGGCAAGACCTTTGCGCTTTGGGGCCTGGCCTTCAAGCCCAACACCGACGACATGCGTGAGGCTCCGGCGCGTGTGCTGATGGAAGCGCTGTGGAAGGCTGGTGCCAATGTGCAGGCCTATGATCCCGAGGCGATGCAGGAATGCCAGGCCATCTACGGGCTGCGCGACGATCTGCTTCTGTGCGGCACCAAGGAGGCGGCCCTGCGCGGCGCCGATGCGCTGCTGATCGCCACCGAATGGAAGAGTTTTCGCGCGCCCTCCTTCGACGCGATGAAAGACGCGCTGATCACGCCGATCATCTTCGATGGCCGCAACCTCTATGACCCCAAGGTCATCGCCCGCCACGGCATCGAATATCACTCGATCGGCAGAATGGCGGCATGAGACCGGGCCGGGACAGACGGATGCAAGACCGATCCGTAGACCGCCGACGGGCGCCAGGACTGAGCGCGTATTTCTGTGTGGAGTTGTAGCTGATGGTGCTGGACGTAAAGCCAGAACAAATCACCAAGGATCATTTCGATCTCGTCGCGATCGGTTCCGGCTTCGGTTCGGCCTTCTTCCTGCATGAGTTCGCCAAGCGGCGGAAGGCACGCATCCTGGTGCTGGAGTGGGGGCGCCACAACACCCATGAATGGCAGCTCGAGCAGAATGCCAACACCGACATCGACGACGAGACGACCTACAAGACCAATTCCGACAAGCCGTGGAATTACACGATCGGACTGGGTGGCGGGACGAACTGCTGGTTCGCACAGACGCCAAGGTTCCATCCCAACGACTTCAGGCTGAAAAGCACCTATGGCATCGGCAATGACTGGCCGATCAGCTATGACGACGTCGAGCCGTTCTACTGCGACGCCGAAGACATCATGTCGATCTCCGGCGACCCCGACATGGCGGCGATGCTGCCGCGCTCGAAGCCGTTTCCGCAACCGCCGCATCGCATGTCGACACCGGACCGGATGATGAAGGCGGCGCAGCCCGGCCAGCATTTCGTCATGCCGACCGCGCGGGCGAGGGTCCCCACCGCGCAGCGCACCTCGTGTTGTGCCAATCTGCGTTGCTGGCTGTGTCCGGTCGACGCCAAATTCACCGTCAACAACGGGTTGATGCATGTCTTCGAGCATCCCGACGTCTCGGTCTGTCTCGGTGCGGAAGTGCGCCGGCTCGATCACGTCGGCGGCGCGGTCCGTTCGGTCACGTTCACGCATGACGGCAAGGAATACCAGGTCAGCGGCGACCTCTTCATTCTCGGCGCCAATGCCATCCAGAGCGCGGCGATCATGCTGCGCTCCGGCCTGGGCGGCGAATTCGTCGGCCGCGGCCTGCATGAATCCTACGGCTGGAATTTCGAGGTTTATCTCGACGGCGTCGACAATTTCGACGGCAGCACCATCACCACCGGCCTGAATTTCGGCCTCTATGACGGCCCGCACCGATCGGAGCATGCGGCGGCACTGGTCTATTTCGAGAACCGCTGGCAGCACGGAATGCGTGCTGAAAAGGGGCGGCTGCGCCAAGCGCTGCCGCTTGTCGTGGTCACCGAAAACCTGCTCGATCCCGAGAATTTCGTCACGCTTGACGCGGATGAGAATGCCTTCGTCAGCTTCAAGGCGCCATCCGACTACGCGGTGAAGGGCATGGCGCGCGCGCTGGAGAAATTGCCGGACCTTTTGGCGCCGCTGCCGGTCGAAAAGCTCTTCGACCGTGGCATCCGGCCGACCGAATCGCATGTCCAGGGCACGCTGAGGATGGGCACCGGCCCGGCCGATTCGGTGATCGACAGCGGCATGATCCATCATCAGCTGAGAAATCTGGTCGTCGTCGGCACCAGCACCTATCCGAGCTGCTCCTGCGCCAACCCGAGCCTGACCGCGGCAGCGCTGTCCTTGCGGGCGGCGGGCCGGATCGCGTGAAAGGAGGTATCGGATGATCGAGATTTCCAGACGCTCGGCCCTGGTCATCATGGCTGGCGGAGTGGTTTCGACAGGGGTCGCCTACGCCGCCGTTTCCTCATTCTCGGACGAGGATCTGGTGCGCGTCACGCTCGAAAAATACCTTGGCAAGTTGAACATCCGCATCGAGCATCTGCAGCAGTTCGTGCTGGAGTTCCGCAACCGCAATCCGTGGAACTTTCCAAGCGAAAAACTAAGCGACGCCGTCACTCTGGTGGAGGAGCTCAAATTGGGCGCCGCACGCCGCCTGCTGCCCCAGCAGAAGCGGGAAGATCTGGTGCATTTCGACCGCTGGGTCATCGCCGAATTCCATATGCTGACGGACTACGCCTGGCGTAGTTCGCCCAACGACCCGATCCGGTTTACCGGCTGGCAATCCTGTACCAATCCCTTCGCGAATCTGGAGCCGCCGAAACTTGCCTGACGTCGAAAGCGAGGCGGCGGACTTTTGCCTGTTGCCTCTGAGCGAAGAACACGAGATGCGACAAGGAGCCCGATCCCATGAAAGTTCTTTTTGCAGGCGGCAACGGCTACCCACCCGAGTTCAGTGGCGGCGTGCAGTCGAGCACGCACCATCTGGCCGAACAGCTGATCGAACATGGGCATGAAGCCGCGGTGCTCGCCGCCCTGTTCGGCGATGGTGTCTTCGGCTTCAAGGCGCGCGCCAAGATGAAGCTGTTACGGCAGCCGGCGGTCATCGACAGCTATCCCGGCTATCCGGTGGTGCGGGCCTGGTTTCCCTGGGAAGCGGCGGCCTTTGCCGTCGACAGGCTGAAGCCGGACGTGGCCGTGGTCCAGTGTCACAAATCGGTTCCGATCGGCAAGGCGCTGCAGGCCGAGGGCGTGCCTCTGGTCGTCTATCTCCGCAATGTCGAGTTCCACGAACTGGGCGGCGATCTGCGCGAATTGCATTCAGCCCTTTACATCGCCAATTCGGATTTCACCGCGCGTACCTACAAAAAAGAGTTCGGCATCGAGGCGGCGGTGATCCCGCCGACCATCAACCCGGCGCATTACTCGACGCCGACGACGGGTCAGTTCGTCACGCTGATCAATCCTTACGAGGAAAAGGGGTTTGAGCTCGCGGTGCGCATCGCCGGCGCCTGCCGCGAAATCCCCTTCCTGTTCGTCGAAAGCTGGAAGCTGGATGATGATCATCGGGAGCGGATCGAGCAGACGATCGCCCCTCTGGGCAATGTCGTGCTGGAGAGCCGCACCAGCGACATGAAGACGGTCTATGGCCGCACCAAGATCCTGCTTGCGCCCAGCAAATGGGAAGAGGCCTGGGGCCGCGTCGCGTCGGAGGCCCATTGCAGCGGAATCCCGGTTGTCGGCTCGCGGCGCGGCGGTCTGCCCGAGGCGATCGGCTCGGGTGGCGTGGTGCTGGACTATGATGCTCCGCTTGCCGACTGGGTCGCGGCCGTCAGGCGGCTGTGGAACGACAACCAGGAATATGACCGGCTCTCAGGCCTCGCGCGCAGCTTCGCCGGGCGCCCGGAACTCGATCCCGACCGCCAGTTCATGACCTTCTTTTCGATACTCGACAGGGCCGTACAGCAGCGCGCGCGGCAAGCGGCTTAGCCAGGGCGCGCGGCAAGCTGCCTGGCGTGCGGATCAGGCCAGGCGTTTGACCCGGCTCTTCAGCGTCTCGTAGCCGCGGGCGCCAAGCAGGGCGCGGGCAATGGTCTTGGCGGCGCTCTTGCGGCCCTCTTGCGACTTGATCTGCCGCAGCCTTGCCGGCAGGTTGCGGGCTGTCTGGCCAAGTGCCGGCAGCGACAGCGCGTCGGGAAAGCTGACCATATGCGTTTCGACGCACAGCACCGGCTTGCCGGACAGTTCGGTGATCCTCAGCGCCTGTTCGTGCTCGCTCTCGATGAACAGGATGGCATCGGATTTGCGATAGAAATCGGCCTTGAAACTGCCATGCGCGCCAAGCCGCTGCCGTTCCGCCTTGCTCGGTAGGTCGAGCATGATCAACTGGTCGTATTTGATCTCGTGCTTGGCAAGCCACGCCTCGGTCAGCGCGCGGTATTTCTCCAGCCGGCTGGTGACGAGCCAGCCGATCTTGTGGGTCGCAACATGGAGCGGCCGGGCTTCGCTGAGGAATTTCTCGTAGGCCGGGCCGTCGTCGTTTTCCGCCTCTGTCGGGTCGAGGCACAGCACGCCGTCGATGTCGACGCAGCATTGCGCCAGGAATTTGTGGTGCATGAAGTTCCATTGGAACATGCGCGGATGCGGCACGACCTCGAAGACGAGGTCGGTTTCCTGGTGCTGCGGCTCAAGGCCGAACACGGCGGCAAAGGTGAAATCCGCCTCGATGCCGGCAGCCTGGATGCGGGCGCGCGCGTCGCGCATGGCGTTGCCGCCGGCGACGCTGTCATCGATCACCAGCACCTTGCGCATCTCGGAGACCTTGCGATCGAGAGCGGCACGGCGCTTGGTGACGCCTGACGTGTAGATCCGCCCAGCCAGGAAGCTGTCGAGATCGGTCATCGGGATATTCGCTGACAGGCTGACCAGCGTCGCCGCCAAAATGCCGCTTCTTGGCACGCCAACGACCAGGTCGATGTCGCGCGGCAGCCGGTGCAGGCCCCTGACGATGGCGTCGTTCATATCGGAAATCGATCGGTAGTGCATGGTTCAGACCTGGTCCTGGAGTGGATGTCCGTAGCTGTCGAAGGCGCCCAAATTATTGCGCTTCGCGCGGCGCTGCCGCGGGCAGCCTTGCCGGCAGCATCTTGAGAGCCTCGCGCAAGGCTTCGCGGCCGGAGGCGAATGCCAGTGCGATGAGGATGGTGATGAGGTAAGCGAGCACGGCGCCGCTGGCCAGGGCAACGACATGCTGCTGCGGCAGCAGTGGCTTGATGAACCAGACCGCGGCCAGCGCCAGATGGGCGCCAAGCACGAACGGCGTTGCCGCGCGAAGCACGTGGTGCGCCTGCAGCGGTCCGCTCTTGCCGACATAGAGCCACAGGAACGGCGTTCGCAGATACTCGCTGATCGCATAGGCAATCGCCACGCCCGAGCGCGCCATAGGGCAGGCCGAGCATGAAGGCCAGCACCGAGGTGACGGCCGTTACGATGCCCCAGCGCATGAAGTCGCCGGAGCGGCCCTGGCTGACGAAAAGCCACCCGGCCGGATTGTTGAGCGGCTGCAGCAGCCCGGCAAAGCCGAGCGCCAGGAAAATCGAGGCGCTTGCGCGCCATTGCTCGCCGAGCACGAAGGGGATCAGCACATCCGACATCGCCGTGGCGAAGGCGACGCCGGGAAGCGCCACCAGCAGGATCAGCGGCATGACGCGCAGATAGGCGCTGCGGTAGCGATCCGGCTCGTCCTTCAGCCTGGAGAGCGCCGGCACCATGACTTTCGACAAGGGATTGGTGATCTGGCTCAGCGGAAACAGAAGCAGCTTGTAGGCGCGGTCATAGAGGCCGAGCTGCGCCTCGCCCCAGTATTTGCCGATCAGCACATTGTCGAGGTTGCGGGCAAAGAAATTGGCGAAGTTGAAGCCGGTGATGCCGGCGCCGAAATTGATCAGCTCGCTGATGCCGGCAACCTTGCGCGGCAGGCCCGGGCGCCAGCGCGAGCTTGCCCAGTAGCAGAGTGTTGGCAGCACGGCCCCGGTCAGCGTGCCGGCAAACAGCGCCCAATAGGAGCGGTCGATGAAGGTCCAGGCGATCGACACGGCAAGCCCGGCGATAGCGCTGGCGACGTCGATGACGGCCAGCCGGCCGAACTGCATGCGGCGCGTCAGGAGCGCCAGATGCTGTGCGCCAAGCCCATAGGCCATGATCTGCAGCCCGAATGCAGCCACCAGGCCGGTCACGCGCGGCTCGCCATAGAAAGCGGCAACCAGCGGTGCTGCGCCCGCAAGGACGCAAGCCAGGATCGCGCTGACGGCGACATTGATCCAGAAGAGGTAATTCACCTCCTCATGCCGGATGCCGCTTTTCTGGATCGTCGCCTGGGTCAGGCCGAAATCCTGGAACAGCGCGATAAAGGCCAGCACCGGCGCGCACATCGCCACGACACCGAAATCCTGTGGCGACAACAGCCGCGACAAGACGATGACGGACAGGATCTGTGTCGCGACCCGCACCGATTGCGCCATGGCCGTGACGACCGCGCCGCGCCCAACCGATTTGCGCAAGGAGCCTTCTGGCGGATCGAATGCATTGGCTTCCAAATTCAGGATTCCTGATTTTTTACGCGGATTTCCGAGCTCGAAAATCCACGACCGCCGCCGACCACAAACTACGGCAATAATTTTGCAGTGCAACAGAAAACGTCGATCGATGCAGCAAAAATGTTGCGATGCAGCAAGAGCTGTACTAGCATTCCCGTGGGTGGGCCAACAGCGGTCGAGTTTTTATGCTGCATGTCTTGTACCTTGTGCACGACGTTTCCGACCCGGCCGTGCGCCGGCGGATCACGATGCTCAGGGCAGGTGGGGCCCAGGTCACCCTGGCCGGCTTCCGTCGCACCACGAATCCGATCGCGGATGTCGAGGGATTGCGGCCGATCGACCTCGGCGCGACGCGTGACGGGCGATTCGGCCAACGCCTCGCGGCCGTCGCCAAGGCAGCCGTTTCAATAGGCTCAAAGCTTCGCGGTATGCCAAAACCTGATCTCATCATCGCGCGCAACCTGGAAATGCTGGCGCTTGCCCGCCGCGCCAGGTCGGCCTTCAGTGCGTCGGTTCCGATCGTTTACGAGTGCCTCGACATTCATCGCTTGGTGCTGCGCAACGATGTCCTGGGCAAGGCGCTGCGCGCCACCGAACGCTTTCTGGCCAGGGACGTGAAGCTGCTGGTGACCAGTTCGCCTGCTTTCATCGCCAATTATTTCGAGCCGTTCGGCCAGGTCGCAGCACCCATCGAGCTGGTCGAGAACAAGTATTTCGAGGCCGCGGCGATCTTGCCTGGCGCCTCCGAGGCCGAAGAGAACCCGGTCGGCCCGCCATGGCGGATCGGCTGGTTTGGCGCCTTGCGCTGCCGCCGTTCGCTCGAGCTGCTGGCCGATTTCTCCCGCCGCATGGACGGGCGCTTCGAGATCGTGCTGCGCGGCCGTCCGGCTTTGTCCGAATTCCCGGACTTTCATGGCTTCGTCGAAGCCGAGCCATGGTTGTCGTTTCGCGGGCCTTACCGCAACCCGGAGGACATGGCTGCGATCTACAACGACGTCCATTTTTCCTGGGCGATCGATTTCTTCGAAGCGGGGCAGAACTCCGAATGGCTTTTGCCCAACCGGCTCTATGAAGGCTGCCGTTTCGGCGCGGTGCCGATCTCGATGGGCAACACCGAGACCGGGCGGTTCCTCAAACAGCGGGATATCGGCGTGCTGTTGCCGCAGGCCTCGCCCGAGGCGCTCGAAGCCGCGCTGGGCAAGATGGAAGAGCATCGCTTCGCCAGGCTGAGGGGGCGTGTTCTGGCCCCTAACCCGAGGACCTGGAGCTACGACCGCAGCGATTGCCTGGCGCTTGTCGAGCGGCTGCGCAGCCTGACCGCCGTGCGCGGCTCCTTTGCAGCCGAGGCATTGGCATAGGATGGCCAGAGATGGACAGAGGCAGGATGGACAGAGGCTGATGACGCAGACTGAAAAGCCCTCATCCAGCCTGATCGTTATCCCGTGCCTGAACGAAGCCGCCCATATCGGTGCGCTGCTCGATCAATTGCGGCCCGCGGCCGCACGGCTTGGCGCCCGGATCATTGTCGCCGATGGCGGCAGCACCGACGGCACGCTGGTCATCGTCGAGGACATCATTGCGAAGGACCAGCGCGTTATCCTGCTTCACAACAAGCGGCGCATCCAGAGCGCGGCGATCAATCTCGCCGTCGGCACGTTTGGCGAGGGTGCCGACTATCTCATCCGCATCGACGCGCATGGCGGCTATCCCGACGATTATTGCGACCGGCTGGTCGAGGAGGCGTTGGCCACCGGAGCGGATTCGGTTGTCGTTTCGATGCTGACCAGCGGCAGCGGCACCGTGCAGAAAGCGGCCGCCGCGGCGCAGAATTCCAAGCTCGGCACCGGCGGCTCGAAGCATCGGCACCTTTCGGGGGGAGAGTGGATTGACCACGGCCATCATGCGCTGATGCGGATATCGGCCTTCGGTTCTGTCGGCGGTTATGACGAGACGTTCAGCCACAATGAGGATGCAGAACTCGATTACCGCCTCCGCAAGGCCGGCTACAAAATCTGGATGAGCGGCAAGACGCAGATGGTCTACTATCCGCGCGCCTCGCTCAGCGGCCTCTATTTCCAGTATCTCGGCTATGGGCGCGGCCGCGCCAAGAACGTGCTGAAGCACCGCGTCATCCCGAAGATCCGGCAGATGGTACCGCTGCTGGTGTTTCCGGTCGTGCTGCTGGCGGCCTTTTCGTTCGTACATTGGCTGGCGGCGGCTCCATTGCTGCTGTGGGCGTCGGTATGCCTGGGCTACGGCCTGGTGACGGCGCTCCGCCAGCGCAAGGCCGACGTCGCGCTTGCCGGTGTCTCGGCCATGGTCATGCATCTTGGCTGGTCGGTCGGCTTCTGGCTGCAGCTTCTCGGCCTCGGGTCGCGGCGCGGGGTAGCGTGATGACGGCGCAGGCCAAGAACCGCAGCATCGACATCGGCGTCTGCACGTTCCACCGGCCGGAACTGGCCGACACGCTGCGCTCGCTCGACGCCATGGAGATGCCAGCGGGATTCGATATCCGCATCATCGTCGCCGACAATGACGACACGCCGACCGCCCGCGACCTGGTGACGGCGCTGTCGCAGGAATTGACGCTGCCGATCCACTATCGGCATGCCCCGGCGCGCAACATCTCGATCGCCCGCAACGCCTGCCTCGACGCCAGCGTTGCGGATTTCGTCGCCTTCATCGACGATGACGAGACGGCGACGCCCGCATGGCTCGCCGAGCTGGTCGCGATGGCTGAAGCCAGCGGTGCCGCCACCGTGCTCGGCCCGGTCAGGGCGCGCTATCGACCGGATGCTCCGGACTGGATGCGGCGCGGCGATTTCCATTCGACCTTGCCCGTCTGGGTGCGCGGCGAGATCCAGACCGGCTACACCTGCAACGTTCTGCTGCGGATGGGATCGGACAGCCTGCGCGGCCGCCGCTTCAGCCTGGCGCGTGGCCAGACCGGCGGCGAGGACACCGAGTTCTTCGACCAGATGTACAAGGCCGGCGGCCGCATCGCCTTCTCGCCCGAGGCCTGGGTCGACGAGGTGGTGCCGCGCTCAAGGGCGGCATTCGACTGGCTCGGCCGCCGCCGCTTCCGCGTCGGGCAGACGCATGGCCATCTTCTGGGCAGTAGTGCCCGCGGCATCGGCTTGGTCAAGCAGGTCGGCCTGGCGTCGGCAAAGGCCATCTATTGTTTCGCCTCGGCGCTTCCGGTTGTCGTCAGTCCGGTTCGCAGGAACCGCAGCGTGCTGCGCGGCATCATGCATGTCGGCGTCGTCAGCGGCCTTGTCGGCATCCGCGAAATCCGCCTTTACGGCCAGCCTTCGCCTGGGGAAGGAGGCAAGCGTGCAGCCTGACGCCTCCTTTGTCCCCGATGTTTCCTTTGTGCCCGATGTTTCCTTCGTGATTGCCGCCTACAACGCTGAGGCGACCCTCGACCGGGCGATCGCCAGCGCCATCGCCCAGAAGGGTGTCAGCGTCGAAATCATCGTCGTCGACGACAAGTCGCGCGATGCGACGCTCGACGTGGCGCGGGCCTATCCCCAGGACATCGTCCGCGTCGTCGCCCTGGCCAGCAATCGCGGCCCTGGCGGCGCCAGGAATGCCGGCCTCGACGCCGCACGCGGCAGATGGATCGCGGTTCTCGATTCCGACGACGCGGTCTTTCCAGATCGGCTCGCTGCGATGATCGCGCGCGCCGAAACGGCCGGTGCCCAGATCGCCATCGATAATCTGCAGGTCATCCGTGAGGACGGCGTCGTCGAGGACGCGATGTTCCCGCGGGAATATCTGGATGGCTTGCGCGAAATTTCGCTGGCCACCTACATCGCCGGCAACGTCGTCTTCGAATCGAAGTTCAATCTCGGCTATCTCAAGCCGATTTTTCAGCGCGAGTTCCTGAACGAGAACGCGCTTCGCTATGATGAGAAACTGAGGATCGGCGAAGACTACATCCTGTTTGCCGAAGCCTTGGCCAAGGGCGGCAAATGCGTGGTCGAGCCCGATATCGGCTATGCCTATCATATCCGCAGCGGCTCCATCTCGCGCGTGCTCGAGCTTCACCACGTCGAAGCGATGCGCAAGGCGGATGCCGTGTTCGCTCAAACCCACCAGATGGATGAGGCCGCGCAAGCGGCGTTCGCCCGGCGCGGCCGCAGCCTGCGCAAGGCCGCCTCGTTCCTGTCGATGGTTCAGCACATCAAGGCGCGGTCCCCGCTCAAGGCGATCCGGACGGCGCTCAGCGACCCGGCGGCGGTCTGGCACATGGGGATGCCGATTGCCGTGCGGTTGCGAAGAATGGCGGCACAGTTTGCCGTTGGGGTGGGGAGGTGAAGATGCAGGCACATGGAGGGATTTTTCGTGGCCTGTGAATGGACTGAAGTCGATCTCCTCAGAAGGAATTTGCGATGAAGAAAATCAGGAAGGCCGTGATACCGGTGGCGGGGCTTGGAACACGGTTCCTGCCGGCGACCAAGTCGATGCCGAAGGAAATGCTTCCCGTGGTCGACAGGCCTGTCGTGCAATATGCGGTGGACGAGGCCTTCGAAGCCGGTATCGAGCACATCGTGTTCGTGACCGGTCGCAACAAGGCGGTCATCGAGGACTATTTCGACCTGCATCCGGAATTGATCGGCACCCTGGAGCAGACCGGCAAGAAGACCCAGCTGGAGGCGCTCGAAAGCATGCTGCCTGTGGCCGGTGCCACCAGCTTCATCCGCCAGCAATCGCCGCAGGGTCTCGGCCATGCCGTCTGGTGCGCGCGTGAGGTTATCGGCAACGAGCCCTTTGCCTTGCTGCTGCCGGACATGGTGTCGTTCGGCGGGCGCGGATGCCTCGCCGAAACCGTCGACCTTTACGAGCGCACTGGCGGCAACGTGATCGCCGTCGAGCGCTGTGAGCCGAGCGAGACCAACAAATACGGCATCGTTGGCCGTGGTGCCGAGATCGGCGGCGGCTTCGAGGTGACGGCCATGGTCGAAAAGCCGGCGCCGGCCAACGCGCCGTCGAACTTCTACATCAACGGCCGCTACATCCTGCAGCCCGAGATCTTCGCGCTTCTGGGCAATCAGCAGCGCGGCGCCGGCAACGAAATCCAGCTGACGGACGCCATGGTCCGTCTGTCGAGGGATCAGCCGTTCTTCGCCCAGCCTTTCAAGGGTCGCATGTTCGACTGCGGCTCCAAGGAAGGATTCATCCAGGCCAACATCGCCTTCGCGCTGGCACGCGACGACATGAAGGGCCCGGTTTTCGAGATGCTTCAGGAGTTCGTCCGGTCGCATGAACGCCAGGAAGAAGCCGCATAATGCCCATCTTTCGGGAGCATTGTCGGATGGCTGGTGAAGAGGGGCCGGCAGGCCCTCGCCGTCTGGCACGACGCTTGCGTTGCTTCTGGCGATGCTCCCGATCCTCGAGGGGCCTGCAAGCCAAAGCATGATCCCGGAAAGTGGGTCCCGGTTTCCGGAAAAGATCATGCTCAAACAGTGAGATAGAGCCCATTGCGATCAATCGGAATGGGACCGGCTCTAGAATTGGACCGAAGATGAATTATGCCAACTTTCCTCTCGACAAGAGGATGCCATTGCCGAATTCGGACGCAGGAGACGGCGAAGACTTCATCGATATCGAGCGGCTGCTTGGCATGGCCGCACGGCAGGCCAAGGTGGTTGCCGTGTGTGCTGTCATCGGTGTCTTTCTGGGTCTGCTCTATTTGCAGACGACGCCGCCCAAATATCAGTCGGTCGCCAGCGTGCTGATCGACGAAGGCTTGAACAAGATTGTCGATGATATCTCGGCGGCATCGACAACCATGCAGACCGACTCTGCCATCCTGAGCCAGATCGAAATCCTGACTTCGACGCGGCTCGCCGCCGTGGTCGTCGACAAGCTGAAGCTCGACCAGAACGATGCGTTCATGAATCCGCCCGTATCGGCTCTGGCGAAGGGCGTCGGTCTGGTCCGGAGCGTGATCCAGTATGTTCGCCCCAGTCCTTCCATGCCGGGCGGTGCTGACTTCAGCAAGCTCGACCCGGCCGCCCGCGACGCGCTGATCGCTACGTCGCGTCGCGACTACGCAATCCTAAAGCTGCAGAACGAGGTGCGGGCGGAACGCATCGGGCGAAGCTACGTCATCGCGCTCGGCTATCAGGCCACGGATCCGGCCCTGGCAAACGCCATCACCAAGGCCTACGCCGATGCCTATCTCGCCGATCAGCTCGATGCCAGCTTCGATGCTACCGAACGGGCTGCGGTCTGGCTGCAGGGCCGGTTGACCGAACTGCGCCAGAGCTCGCAGGCAGCTTCGCTCGCGGTCGAGAAATTCAGGGCCGAGCACGGGTTGACCGCCAACAGCGATGGCCAACTGATGAGCGACAAGCAGCTCTCCGATCTCAACGCCCAGCTCATCGTGGCCCAGGCCGATACCGCGCGTGCCAGCGCCCGCTACCAGCAGTACAAGGCGATCGTCGACAGCGGCTCCGACAATGCCTTCAAGGATGCCGCCATATCGAGCGACCAGCCGAGCAGCTCGGTCATCGCGGCGCTCAAGACCCGATATCTCACGGTGGCCAAGCGGCTGCAGGACGTCGAGGCGAATTTCGGCCCCGAGCATCCGCAGGCGGTGGCACTTGCCAAGGAGAAGGCCGACATATCGACGCAGATTTTCGGCGAACTGAAGCAGCTGACCGAAAGCTATCGCAACGAATATGAGGTGGCGCTGGCGCGCGAGACCGCGCTCAGGGCCAATGTCGCGGCCGCACAAGGCAAAAGTTCCGTCGACAATCAGACGCAAGTCAAGCTGCGTGAACTCGATCAGCAGGCGACGGCGCTCACCACGCTCTATCAGACATTCCTCGGCCGCTACGAGGAAGCCGCACAGCAGCAGTCCTTCCCGGTCGGCAAGATACGCATCATCTCGGACGCTTCGATGCCGATGGCCGCGTCAAGCCCGCGCACAATCGTCGTGCTCGGACTTTCGCTGGTTCTCGGCATGCTGATGGGCGCCGGGTTCGGCGGCCTGAACGAGTTCAACGAACGGTTCTTCAGGACCGGCGAAGATGTACGCGACCGCGTCGGCCTGAAATTCCTCGGTTATCTGCCGACGATCGGCGGCAAGCTCGGCAAGGAAGAAAAGCCTGGCGAGACCCAGGTGGATGCCAAGACCGCCAAATCCCTGTCGGCCGCGGAAAAACGGGCGCGCATGCGGGTCAGCATCGATTCGCCTGCCTCGATGTTCTCCGAAACGCTGCGCAGCGCCAAGATCGCCTTCGACGTTGTGTTGGAAGAGCAAGGCAGCCGCGTCATCGGCATCATTTCGGTGCTTCCCGGTGAGGGCAAGTCGACGGTCGCGGCCAATCTCGCCGGCTTGCTTGCCGCCAACGGCGCCAAGACGCTGCTGATCGACGGTGATCTGCGCAATCCTGGCCTCAGCCGAGGGCTTGGCATGGAAGCCGAGCAAGGCTTGATGGAAGCGGTGGTCAACGGGCAGACCTGGCAGTCCGTCGGCAAGATCGACAGGCAGACGAAGCTGGCGATCATCCCGGCGGTGCTGCGCGGGCACTTCTCGCATACCAGCGAACTTCTCTCCTCGGCCGGCATGCGACGTTTCATCGAGAACGCCAAGGAGACCTTCGAATACATCGTCGTCGACCTGCCGCCACTCGGACCGGTGGTCGACGCCAAGGCCTTCGCGCCGCTGGTCGACGGTTTTGTGCTCGTCACCGAATGGGGACGCACGCCGCGCGCGATGGTCAGGTCGATGCTGGAGTCCGAACCCTATGTCGCCAACAAGATCGTCGGCGCGGTGCTGAACAAGGTCGATCTGAAGAAGCTGGCCAAATACGGATCGTTCGGCGGCTCCGAGAAGTTCTTCGACAAATACTCGAGCTACTACCTGGAAAAGTCGGAAGTGCGCGGCAAGGCGCCGGTCTGATATCGGCCGTTGCCCAAGCAGATTCTTTCGAAAACGCATCGCGTTGAGACGGAGTCGACCGCTCTGGATGAACGGCGGTGTCGAGCTGGGTCTCGGTCGTGGGTTAGCTTGAAATCTGGCCGGGTTTCGCTGCCAGCGTGATCGGGTCGGTTTCGATGAGCCGAAGTGACCGCACCATATTCGCCGTTTGCGTCTTGTATTTGAGAAAATGCGGCGTGGTCAGATGGGCTTCGTAGGCCGCCTGATCAGCGTAGCATTCGATCACGCGCACCTTTTCAGGTGCGCCTTTTTCCGACACGGCATGAAGGAAAAGCACGCCCGGATCGCTTCGCACGGAGGCCTCAATCTCTTCGGCAAGCAGGGTTTTATAGCTGTCGATCTGGTCAGGATCGATTTCCAGTTCCGCCATCCTGACAATCAGCATCAATCGGTCTCTTGCTTTTTGTACCGGCCGCGGACCATCGGCGTCCCCTTCCGGCTGAATTTCAAACTGACTCACGATCCAGGCCTCTGAATCCTGCAGCTGGACAGTACGAATCCTGCGCAAACTGCGCACCGACGTGCCACTGGTTAACCCCCATTTGGTCAACAAGGTCGCGCCTACGCGGCCTTGAGCCTGTAGCGGAAAACGGTGTGGTCGAGCAGCAGCCGGATGCGTGGTTCGGCCTCGGTCGCCACCAGCCAGCTTGCCGCGATCATCGTCGCGCCGACGACCACCATCGAGACGAGATGCGGCAGGCCGACGCGGACCAGGACGCCGAGCAGGGCCGCGCCGACGACATCGTGCAGCAGGTAGAGCGGATAGGTCATCAGTCCAATGCGGCGCCAGCCGCTCCAGGACAGGTCGAGCCGCAGCGACCACGCCATCAGCGCGATGGCGGCGAGGAAGATGAGGATTGGCGGTGCGAACGGCATCTCTCGCCCCACCTTCAGGATATGAACGTCGACCGAACTGGCGATCTGCAGCACGCCGCCGCCCAGGAACAGGGCGCAGAAGGCAAGGCGAGCGGCGGTCACCGCCTTGAAGCGCATCAGCCACAGCATGACGCCGGTGGCGAAGAAAACGCCGTGATGGACCAGAAGCAGGTCGAGCGTGCGTGTTTCGGCAAGATCGGCCCAGTCGAGCGGGTAGTACAGGCACCAGAACAGCGTGCTGACCAGGCCGATGGCAATGGCCACCATTTCCATCTGATGGAAGCGGCCAAGCCTGAGCAGGACCCAGACGATGGCATAGAAGGCGATCTCGATGCCGAGCGTCCAGTAGACGCTGTCCACCCAAGGCGCGTAGGGGGCGAACAGGCCGGTGCGGACGAGCCGGACGACGGCATCGGTCGGCCAGCTGAGGCCGACAAGCAGCAGCACCACCGCCGTGACCGGTGCGCAGATCCAGACCGCCGGCGCCAGCCGTTTCACCCTCGCCTCGAAAAACCGCAAAGGCGTCGACCGTTCGGCGCTGAAGGCGATGACGAAGCCGCTGATGACAAAGAAGATCTGGACGCCGACCCAGCCGGATTCGACCCAGGCGCCTATTGCCGGCTGCGGGGGAACGCCGCCCGTGGCACGCGCCGAAACGCCGTTCGGAAACGCCCACACCCAGAAGCCATAGTGGTAGACCATGACCATGACGGCGGCGAGAAAGCGCAGGATGTCTACGCCACCAAATGTGATCTTCTTTTGAGCCATGCGACCTTGTCGATGGCCCCCCGCGAACGACTTTAGGGTGCATTGCTGCGTTGCACAATAAAAGATTGCTCGTCGATCCGAAAAGCCGCCTCGACAAGCCAATCCTTCAGCGGCTCAAAGGCCGATGCCGCGTTCCTTCAGGGCCACGGTGATCTCATCGAGGATGGCCGGGTCGTCGATGGTCGCCGGCATCGCCCATTCTTCCTTGTCGGCGATCTTCTGCATGGTGCCGCGCAGGATCTTGCCGGACCGCGTCTTGGGCAGGCGCTTGATCGTCACCACCGTCTTGAAGGCGGCGACCGGGCCGATGCGTTCACGCACCAGGCCGACCACTTCGTTCTCGATCAGGCCGACGTCGCGCGTCACACCCGCATTCAGCACCACGAAGCCAAGCGGAACCTGCCCCTTCATGGCGTCGGCAATGCCGATGACCGCGCATTCCGCGACATCGGGGTGAGCGGAAAGCACCTCCTCCATGGCGCCGGTCGACAGCCGATGGCCGGCGACATTGATGATGTCGTCGGTGCGGGCCATGACGTAGAGATAGCCGTCCTCGTCGACCATGCCGGCATCCGCCGTCTTGTAGAAGCCGGGGAACTCGTCGAGATAGGCTTGGCGGAACCGTTGATCCGCGTTCCACAGCGTCGGCAGGCAGCCGGCCGGCAGCGGCAGCTTGATCACCACATTGCCCAGCGTGCCGCGCCTCACCTCATGGCCACCATCGTCGAGCACGCGGATGTCGTAGCCGGGCATCGGCACGCCCGGCGAGCCATATTTCACCGGCAGCAGGCCAAGGCCGGCGGGATTGATCGTCATCGGCGAGCCGGTCTCGGTCTGCCACCAATGGTCGACCACCGGCACATCAAGCTTCTGCTCTGCCCATTTGATGGTTTCCGGGTCGGCGCGCTCGCCGGCCAGGAACAGGGTGCGGAATTTCGACAGATCGTATTTCGCGATGAACTCGCCTTTCGGATCCTGCCCCTTGATGGCGCGGAACGCGGTCGGCGCTGTGAACAGCGCGACCACACCATGCTGCGATATCACCCGCCAATAGGTGCCGGCATCCGGCGTGCCGACAGGCTTGCCCTCGAACAGGATGCTGGTGCAGCCATGCAGCAGCGGCCCGTAGACGATGTAGGAATGGCCGACCACCCAGCCGACATCGGATGCCGCCCAGAACACCTCGCCCGGCTTGACGCCGAATTCGTTTTCCATCGTCCATTTCAGCGCGACCATGTGGCCGCCATTGTCACGCACGATGCCCTTGGGCTGACCGGTCGTGCCCGATGTGTAGATGATGTAGAGCGGGTCGGTGGCAAGCACCGGCACGCAATCGACATTGGCGCCGGCTGCTCGTTCGCGCGCGACGGCATCGGCGTAGTCGATGTCGAAATGCTCCTTCAGTTCGCAGCGCAACTGATCGCGCTGCAGGATCAGGCACGCGTCCGGCTTGTGGCGGGAGATCTCGATTGCCTTGTCGAGCAGCGGCTTGTAGGCGACGACCCGACCTGGCTCGAGGCCGCAGGATGCGGAAATGATCAGCTTCGGCCTGGCATCGTCGATGCGGGTGGCAAGCTCATGCGAGGCAAAGCCGCCGAAGACCACCGAATGCACGGCGCCGATGCGGGCGCAGGCCAGCATGGCGATAGCCGCCTCGGCCACCATCGGCATGTAGATGATGACGCGGTCGCCCTTGCCGATGCCGCGGTTCTTCAGCACCGAGGTGAGTGCAACCACCTCGCGCTTGAGCTCGGCATAGGTGAATTTCCTGACCGTTCCGGTGATGGCGCTGTCATGGATCAGCGCGATCTGGTCGGCGCGCCCGCCGGCGACGTGGCGGTCGACGGCATTGTAGCAGGTGTTGCAGGTGGCGCCGGTAAACCAGCGGCCATAGACACCGGCCGTGGCATCGAACACCTTGTCCCATGGCGAATACCAGTCGATGGCGTCGGCAGCATTCGCCCAGAATTGTTCCGGGTCGCGCTTCCAGCCCTCATAGACCTCGTGATAGCGTGAAGCCATCCGTATCCTCCCCAGGAATGATTTTCCTCCCTCCAGATAGCGCGCTCTAACCTTGGCCGCAAATAGACGCCATTGCGCTGATGAAATTGACCCGGGCGCTTGGGGGCAAGCAGATATGAAATTGCGATACGGGATTGGAGCGGTGATGTTTGCTGCTGTGCGGATCATCGGGCGCTTTGCGCTCCCATCGGTCATGGGTGCGGCACTTGCGATCTCCGCTGGAGCCGCTCAGGCTGGCGATGCCGCGGCACGGCGTATCATCGGCTTTTCGCCCGATGGTGCCTATTTCGCCTTCGAGCAATATGGAACGCTCGACGCCGGCGTCTCGGATTCCGGCTGGTCGCAGATCGACATCATCGATACCCGCACCGATGAATTTGTCGGCGGCAGGCCGATCCTCGTCGTCGACGAAACGGAGGAGGCGACGCTGACGCTGGAGCAGGCGAGGGCCCAGGCCGCCTCGCAGGCGGCGCCCGTTCTTGCCAGATATGCCATCGCATCACAGGGCGAGCAGACCGCTTCCGACAAATTCACCTTTCCGGGTGAAATGGTTGCCTACAACGACATTTCCCGCCTCGAACAGGTGTCGCAGAAATGGCTGTCGCCGCTCTATGACGAAACGGGGATTTCGACCATCCAGCTCGACGAGATCCTGGCAGCCAGCACGAGCGATTGTTCGGCGAGTTTCGCTGCGACGCAGCAGGGCGACACATCAGGCAAGGCGCTCGGCTTCCGGCTGACGCTGCAAGGGCAGGACGGCAAGCCGTTCAAGATCCTGCACGAGGACAAGACCGTGCCGGGCTCAAGAAATTGCCCGACCTCCTACGGCCTGTCGGAATCCTACAAATTCACCCCGGCCGGCAAGCCGGCGGTGATTGTCGTGCTGGTGCAGCGTTTCAGCCAGGGTTTCGAAGGGCGTGATCGCCGCTTCCTTGCCGTGACCGGGCAGCCACATTGACAGGGTCACGCCAGGCGCCCTGACAGCCGACATCCATTCGATCTGCAGCTTGTCTAGATCGGCAGGGCCACAAGCATGAGGCCAATGCCGCCAGCGATCAAAATAGCTGTCGCCAGCGCTTTTCTGTGACGTTCGAAGCTCGTCGGAGCCCGTTCCCAATTGTAACGCATACGCTATCTCCCCAAGACCCAGGCAGGTTTTACCTTACTCTAGGGAAGAAATGCAACCGCCCAGCCGATCGGTTCAGTTGCTTGTCGCCTCGCGTTGACGACTATTTCTGGGACGATGCCGGCCGGGAATAGGCGCCCGGTGGATTTAACGATCGGCACGAGGATCTGTCGGAACGCAAACCGCACGGGATCGCACGCTGTCTCCCATGATCGTCTGATAGACAGCGTTCCCTCGCCGCGCTATCTGAATTCCGGGTTTTGCATGGCTTGGTGGGGTTCGTGATGGAAATTGCCTCTGGAACGGTTCTGCGGCTGGCGGAAGACGCTTCGGTCCAGCATGTCGGCGATGGCGCCGTCGTGCTTTTGGCGCGCAGCGGCCAGCTTTACACATGCAACGGCACGACCGAAGCCTTTCTCGACAAGGTGGACGGCGCGCGCAACCTCGACCAGATCGTCGACCTGCTTTGCGAGGAGTTCGAGGTCGACAAGGGGACGCTCGACCAGGACATGGCCGCACTGGCCACCAATCTGGTCTCGGAAGGTATCCTCGCCACGCCAGGTGCTTGATGGCTAACGGTACCGCCTGATGGCCGACGGTCCTCTCCTGCGCGCTATGTTTCGCTGCCATCTCTGGGCAAGCGCGCGGCTGATGCCGGTCCTGGTCGCCAACCGCAGCTTCGAGGACGTGCTCAAATGGGCGCCGCTCACCTCATCGACCCCCTATCGCGGCTTGCCGTCCGCTTACATCGTCGCCAGCGTCAACCGCACCGTCCGCCATCCCTGGCTGATGCGCGACCGCAGGTGCCTGAGAGAGGGTCTGCTCGGTCATCGTTTCCTGCGCCTTGCCGGCTTCGATCCGGACCTGAGTTTCGGCGTCGATCCGAAGTCGATGCAGGCGCCACGCATGTCGGCGCATTGCTGGGTCTGCCTCGATGGCAGGCCGGTGGTCAGCGACAGCCTTCCCGGCATGGTCGAGATCTACCGTCACCATGCCGATGCCACAAAGGGGCGCCCCGCTTGACCAGACCTTCAGCGTGCTATGGCCTCAACGGCCAGATACTCGGCATATCAGCCGAGCGTCCCGAGCTATGGCAGGATTTCGACAGGATGCTCGCCGGCTTGCATATCGCAGAACCGGTCGAGCCGGACTTTCGTCTTGAGATCGCTGAAACAGAGACCCTGGACGAGGCACCCAACGGATCGCTTGTCTTCTCTGGTGAGGTGCCGGAGGATGGCTCCTGCCGGATGATCGAGGACGGCGGCACCGTCCATCTGGTCTTTCCCGGGCGTCAGACCGTTGCGATCAATGGCGGGGAGGGTTGGGCCGAGCTCTGGGTTCGCCCCGGTGCGAAAGCCGCCTGGACGCCATCGATGCTGGTCCTGGACGCCGCGCTCGACGCCGGCGGCCAGCATATGCTGCACACTGCGGGCCTGACAATGCCGGACAACGACGCGGTGGTGCTGATCCATGCCCCGAGCGGCACCGGCAAGACCACGACGTCGCTGGCGCTGGCAACACAAGGCTTTGGCCTCTGCTCCGACGACGCCATGATCGTCAATGTCGCGTCGGGCAAGGTCATGGCCTGGGGCTTGCCGCGTGCCGTCAAGATCCATCGGAAGACTGCGCAGATGATCCCGCAGGTGGCGCCATGCCTTGGCCAGACGTGGGATCGCAACGGTGAGCAGCCCGTCTCGCTTGAAAAGCTGGCCGGGATCGTGCGGGTCGAGAACGCGTCCGCCCGGCCGGTGGCGGCCCTTCTGCACCTGGCGCGCTCCGCCGACAGCCAGACCCGGCTCGTCGCCATGGCCAGGACCGACGCAATGGTGGCGCTGGCGGTGGACAATGTCCGCACGGGTATGACCGGGCTGCTGCCGATGCAAAAACGTCGGTTGGCGACCATTGCCGGGCTCGTCAATGCGGTGCCGACCTTCCGGTTGGAGGTGGGTGCGCGCCCGGCCGACGCGGCGGCGCTGATCAGCGCCGCCCTGGATTGAAGTCAAGTCAAGCAACCTGCGCCCTGGCCTTGGCCAGCCGCTGGATCCACCGGAACGCGTCGCGGCGCAGGCGCGAACCAAGCTTGTCCCTGGAATTGACGCCAAGCAGCGTGTTCGTGTTGATCAACCGCCTGGCCAGCCGTATCGAGAGATCGGGCTTGATCCGGCCGGCGAGTTGAAGCGCGCGGCTCTCCTCGAACAATTGGCCGGTCACATTGAGCACAACAGCCAGTTCAAGCTCGATGCCGGTCATGCGGGCAGCGTCGAACAGGCGATCTTCCGCTTCGGGTGACTGCAGCGCTCGCACGCCTTGCAGCACGTCGACGCAAAGCTGCAGCCGATGGAATTTGTGGCCGCCGGCGGCGTGCACGATGGCGATCGTCAAAAGGGTCGCCGGCGTATCTGTCGCTTCGCCGTCGATGGCGCGCAACTCCCGGAACCCCAGCGACAGGCGACGCCGCATGCCGGTGTCATGCACGAGGTCGCCATGCAGTTCGACCAGCAGGCTCGAATTCTCCTTTTCGAGCCATTTGAACTCCTGCAGCTCGTAGGATTCGGCCTCGTTGCTGCCAAGCTCGAAGCCGCATGCGGCGATCACCCGGTTTGCCCGCGCCAGATTGGCGGGCTCGACCAGGATGTCGATGTCGGTGAACGGCCTGTCTGCGACATTGCGGTAGAGCTTGCGCGCGAAGACCGGCCCCTTGACGATCCGCGCCGGAACATTGTCCGCCGCCAGCCCCTTCATGATGCGGTCGCCATGGTACTGCAGTAGCATCGACTGCCCGGTGGCGATCGTCGCCCTCTGGCGCAGATCGTCCAGTCTGTCGCGCAGCCCCTGATCCGGTGGCAGCTGCGCGTCGCCGCGCTCTTGCAGCTTGCGCAGCATGATCGGCAGCACGCCATGGAATTCGGCATTGTCGAGCAGCGCGGTCAGTGTCTTTGCCGACAAATCTTCCCCGACTGGCGCCGCCTCGGGATCGGCAAAGCGCAGCAGCAGTCTTTCTTCAGCGGTAGTGAGAGATGGCAGCATCAACCCGGACAATGTTTCGGATAAGGGATTGTCTGGGATGGTTGCAGAAAAGCTGGGTCTAAGCCAGCTTTACATGCCCCAGCGCAGGGCCGCGGTGTGTACCGGCGCATCCCAGAATGCGGTGGTCTCGTCGTCGAGCATGGTCAGTGTGATCGAGCAGCCGGCCATATCGAGCGAGGTGACGTAGGAGCCGACCAGAGAACGGGTCACCGTCACGCCGTGCTTCTCGAAAATCGCCCGCGCGCTGTTATACATCAGATAGAGTTCCATCAGCGGCGTGCCGCCGAAGCCGTTGACGAACAGCAGTGCCGGGCCTTTCGCCGTGTCGCCGAGATCGCCCAGAATCGCGGCGCAGATCTCCTGCGCGATAGCATCGGCGCTTTTCAACCTGTCGCGCCGGCGTCCGGGCTCGCCATGGATGCCGACGCCAAACTCCATCTCGCCGTCGCCGATGTCGAAAGTCGGCTTGCCAGCCGCCGGCACGGTGCAACTGGTCAGCGCCACGCCCATCGAGCGGGTAGCCGCGTTGACGCGGTCGCCCAGCGCCTTCAAAGGCGCCAGCGCCAGGCCATGTTCGGCCGCCGCGCCGACGATCTTTTCCACCACCAGCGTTCCGGCGACGCCGCGCCGGCCCGTCGTATAAGAAGAATTCTCGACGGCGACATCGTCATTGGTCACAACCTGCTGGGCGCCTTCCGACATCTCGGCCGCCATCTCGAAGTTCATGACGTCGCCCTCATAGTTCTTGACGATGAACAGGCAGCCGGCACCGGTGTCGACGGCTTGCGCCGCCGCCAGCATCTGGTCCGGCGTCGGCGAGGTGAACACCTGGCCGGGGCAGGCGGCATCCAGCATGCCGTGGCCGACAAAGCCGCCATGGAGCGGCTCGTGACCGGAGCCGCCGCCGGAGATCAGCGCCACCTTGCCCGGCCGCAAAGTCTTGCGGCGGATGAATTTGTGCTCGTCGCCGAGCACGAGGATGTCGGCATGGGCGGCCACGAAACCGTCGAGGCTTTCGGTCAGCACCGTGTCCACCGAGTTCATAAATTTCTTCACGGCCGTCTCCTCCCGAAATAGGCCTGACATCGAAGCAATTCCAGGAAAAGTGTGTATCGGTTTTCCGTCGGGAATTGCGTACAAACTCCAAGGGGTCAGCCACCCTTGCCGGTGATGCTGGTGATCTTCTGGATAAAATCGTTCACAGCCCTGTCGAGCGCGGCGTTCTGCTTGTCGTCGCCGAAATCCGGCACGATCAGCGAGACGTGCCGCGTCTTGCGCATGCCTGCTGCGACAGACATTTTTCCGGGATGCGCCTGATGATAGGCGGCGAGAAACTGATCACGCTCGGCCGGGCTGAAATGGCACACGGAAAAGATAGAAGGCAAATGTTTTGACGGGATCGGGATCGAATAGGCCGGGCTCGAAATCTGCGTGACGAAGCTGCGGTGCTTGCCGAGCGCATCGGCGAGGCGCTGGCGCATGCCGGACGGGCGCTGGTCGATGACGTGCGACAGGATCGTCTTGTAGGCGCGGATCGCCTCTTCGGAACCGGGTTCGGGTCTCCTGTCGACCATGCCAGCCGCGCCTAGACAGAAACGTCCGCGATGGCCGCCTTGGCCATGGCGAGTTGCGCCGGAGCGACGGAAAGATCGCGCAGGCCGGCCTCGAGCAGCGACGGAATCGAGGCTGGATCGCCGCCGGCATCGCCGCACAGGCTGACCGGGATCTTTTCACGCTGGCCAAACGCGGTCACGGCAGCGATCAGCCGCAGCACGGCCGGATGACGGACCGAATTGAGATGTGCCACGGCAGCGTTGTCGCGGGCGGCCGCCATGACATACTGGGTGAGGTCGTTGGAGCCGATCGAGAAGAAAGCGGCTTCGGCAAAGGCTTCCGGCACGATCGCCACCGAAGGCACCTCGACCATGATGCCGAGCGGCGGCATCTTGTGCACGATGCCGCGCGTGGCAAGCACCGCCTGCTCCTCGGCGAACATCGCCGCCGCCTGCCTGTATTCCTCCGCAATGGCGATCATCGGGAACATCACTTTCAGGCTGCCGTGGACGGCGGCGCGCAGCAGCGCCCGGATCTGTACACGAAACACCTCCGGTCTTGCCAGCGACAGCCTGATACCGCGCAGGCCGAGGAACGGATTGCTCTCCTCGACGGTGAAGCCGGGTACCGGCTTGTCGCCGCCGGCATCGACGGTGCGGATCGTCACCGGCTTGTCGCCGGCCCACTCCAGCACCTTGCGGTAGGCGCGATACTGCGTCTCCTCATCCGGCAGCGTCTTGCCGAACAGGAATTCGGTGCGCATCAGGCCGACGCCGTCGCAGGTCGCGATGTCGATGCCGTCGACATCGGACGGGTCGGCGATGTTGACCTGCACCCGCACCGCCGTGCCGGCCCTGGTCACCGCCGGCCGCGCCAGGAACGTCCCGGCTCGGTCGCGGCGTGCCCAGAATGATGAAGACGATTGGCGAAAGGCAGCGATTTCGGCCTTGGAGGGGGACAGCACGATGCCGCCATGTTCGGCGTCGAGCAGCGCTGTACCGGCTAGATGAGCCAGCGAAGCGCCCAACCCGACAACCATCGGCACGCCGCGCGAACGTGCCAGCATGGCGACGTGGCTCGCCGTGCTGCCTGCCTTCAGCGCGATGCCTCCACCCCAACTCCAGTCGGTTTCGAAAAAACGCGTTGGCGCGATGTCCTCGCCGTAGAGAATAGCACCGGCTGGTGCCTGGACGTCGCCATCCTCGGACAAAGCCCGCAGCACCTGGTCCCTGATATCGCGGATGTCGGCAGCACGCGCGCGGAAATAATCCTGCTCCGAAGCATCGTAGCCGGCGATTTCGGCGTCGAGCGCCTGCCGCCACGCTCTGTCGGCTGGCAGGCCGGTGCGGATCGCGGCAAAGGCCGGGCTGCTCAGCGCGTCGTCCCCCAGCATGGCGATCTGGAACTCGAGAATGTCGGCGGCATCGCCCACGGCCATCTCGATCAATACTGCGAGGCGGCCCGCCGCGATGGCGATTGCGCTTTCGAGCGCGGCCTTCTCGTCGTCGGCTGTTCCTTTGCCGACATAGGATACGACAGCCTGGTCGAGATCGAACAGCGGCCCCTCGGCATAGCCGGCCGAGGCAGAAATGCCTTGCAACCTACGCGGTTCGGACATGATCCGCGCCTTCGTCGAAATCGCGCCGCACCAGTTCGACCAGCGCGTCGACGGCATCATTGGCGCCGACGCCGCTGGCCCTGATGTGCAGCACCGTGCCCTTCGGCGCCTTGGCCGCCATCACCTTGACGATGCTCTTGGCGTCGAACCATGGCCCGTTGGCGGCCAGCGCGATTTCCACCTCGGCGGCAAAGGTCTTGGCCAGCTTGGTGAACTTCACCGAAGGACGCGCGTGCAGGCCCACATCGTGGGTGATCACAACGGTCGCTTCGGCGGATGCGGACATGTCTTCAAAGTTCCTGTTTACTCACGACGGCGACAATTCATGTGCCGTCGCCACCACTTCCCGCAGCGTCGCGCCGCCGGAGGCCTCGGTCGCCGCCATCACCGCGCCTTCGACGATCGGCGCGTTGCAGACGATGATCTTGTGCGACCGTGGCTCGCCGATCATCTCCACCGCCATTTCCGAGTTGGTCTCGGCGCCGCCGAGGTCTACCAGTATGGCGACTCCGGCCTCCGACCAGGCCTTGTCGATGGCGCCCATGATCGCCTCGACATTGGTGCCAAGCCCGCCATGGCCGTTTCCGCCGCACCATGCAAGCGGCACTTCGTCGCCCACCATCTGGCGCACCATGTCGGCCGTGCCTTCGGCAACCAGCGGCGAATGCGAAACGATAACGATGCCGACATTGCTCATGCGCTTTTCCCGATGGTTTGCGCCACTGTCCGCACCAGAAGCGCGGTTGAGCGCGCCCCGGCATCCATGTGGCCGATCGAGCGGTCGCCGAGGAACGAGGCGCGGCCACGCAGCGCTTTCATCGGCACGGTCGCTTCGGCCGCAGCGTCGGCGATATCGGCTATTTCCGGCGCCGTTTTCCCCTGCAGCAGCGCGTCATGCACCGGCTGCAGCACATCGAGCATTGTCTTCTGCCCGACCTGCGATTTGCCCCGCGCGGCCACCGCTTCGAACGCCTTGCCGAATGCCGTCGTCAGATTGGCGCGATCGGGCGCCGCCGAAATCTCCTTGCCGAGCGCCATGAACAGGGTGCCGAACAGCGGGCCGGAGGCGCCGCCCACCGTCATCACCAGCTTGGTGCCGATCGCCTTCAGGGCTTCGGGCAGAGGCTTGGCCGAAAACGCCTCGGCTTCGGCCCGCACCGCCTCAAAGCCGCGCTTCATGTTCAGCCCATGGTCGCCGTCGCCGATCGCCTGGTCGAGCGCGGTCAATTCTTCGGCGTGGGCGGCGATCGCATCCGCGGCGGCCGCGATCAGCCCGGCAAGGTTCAACGCCGCCATGTCATTCCCGGTTTCCATCTTGCCGGCAGTATCGAAAGAACGCTCATTCGACAACTGGAGCATGCGTCAGGCCGCTTCATGCAGTGCGGCCGCCGCCGCGAAAACCTCGGCCACCGCAAAGGCGCCGGGGTCGACCACGCCTTGCAGCTTGCTGCCGACATAGGCGGACCGTCCGGCTTTCGCCTTCTCCATGACGGAGGTGGCCTCGGCGCCACGTCGGGCGGCTGCTGCAGCGTCCTCCAGACCGTTAGCGTCGAGGGCTTTCAGGGCAGGTTCCAAGGCATCGACCATGGTGCGGTCGCCCATCCCGGCACCGCCGTAAAAAGTCATCCGTTCGAGGCCGGCAAGCAGCGCCTTGGACAGGTTAGCGCCGCCGTCCAGAGCCTGCGCCGCCGCGGTGAAGAAGATCGACAGCAGCACGCCGCTGGAGCCGCCCATCGACGCGCTCAGAATGTCGCCTATCGCGCCAAGGGTCGCTGCAGGTTCGGCGAGCGGCAGCGTATCAAGCCGCACGAGAATACTGCGCGCGCCGGTCGCCACCGTCGAACCGGTGTCGCCGTCGCCCGCCTTGGCATCCAGTCCGTTCAAGGTGGCTTCGAGCGCAATCAGCCTTTCGCAGACCGTGACGACAAGACGCCTGGTGCGCGCATCCTCGCTTGGCTTGCGTGACGCGCTTTGTCCGGCCGCTTTCGCCATCGGCACGACGGCAGGCGGCACAACGGGCTTCGCCGGCATCCAGGCATACGGGCCGACCGGCGCCAACAGAGCTGTCTCGCGCGCGGCGTCGAGCCGGATCAGCGATAGCGAGAAGCCGTTCATGTTGAGCGCCGTCATCAGCGGACCCGGGCCGATCGTCAGCTTGACCGTTTTGGCCAGCGGCGATGCAAGCACCGCGTTGGCGATAACAGACATTTCGAGCGGCGGCACGGAGCCGAGATTGTTGATCAGCAAGGCGTAGGTGGCCTTGGGATCAAGCCTTACCGCGAGGCGTTCAGCCATGATCGCGACCAGCCTGTCGGCGCTTTGCACCGCGATCCGCTCGACGCCCGGCTCGCCATGAATGCCGAGGCCGAGCTCGCCATCGCTTTCGCCAAACCTGTCTTCGTGCGGCTGGCCGGGGATCGAGCAGGACGACAGCGACATGCCGAGCGAAACGATATCCTTCGCCGCCGCGCGAGCGGCTGCCGCAACGGACGCCAGGTCATGGCCGGCCTCCGACAGGTGGCCTGCGATCTTGTGCACGAACAAGGTGCCGGCAACGCCGCGTGGCTGGGCAATGTCGGGCAGTGCGATATCGTCTGCGACGATCACCATCTCGACGCGAAACCCCTCGGCGCGCGCCTTTTCGGCCGCCAGGCCGAAATTGAGGCGGTCGCCGGTGTAGTTCTTGACGATGAGCAGGCAGCCGGACGGGCCGGTGACCGCGCGGATGGCCGCAAGCACGGCTTCGACACTCGGCGAGGCAAAGATCTCGCCCGAGACCGCCGCCGTCAGCATGCCCTTGCCGACGAAGCCGGCATGCGACGGTTCGTGCCCGGCGCCGCCGCCCGAGATGACGGCAACCCGGGTCTTGTCCCAGTCTGCACGCAGCATGACCTTGATCTCGGGGTAGCCGTCGAGACGCGCGAGATCGCCTGAGCCAATGGTCCGCAACAGGCCGTCCAGCGCCTCGGTGACAATCGTTTCCCTGCGATTGAAAAAGTGCTTCATCGAATTCGTCCCGTACTCGCAAAGTCAAAAAACCGGTGCTGAACCCTTGGCAGGGAAGCACCGAAACCATTCACATCAGTCGTTGTCCATCGGCACCGAAATACAGCGGCGACCGGTAACGGATCACCACTCTGTCGCCCTGCACCAGATCCGTGTCGGGGTCCGTCAGCGTCACCAGCTTCTTCGGACCAACCGTCACATGCAGGTGGTTCTGGTCGCCGAGATGCTCGACCCAGTCGACGACGCCGTCGGCGTGACCATTCGCGGCCTTCGCGATTGTCAGATGCTCGGTGCGTGCGCCGATCGTCTTGGTGCCGGCCGGCGCGCCGCCATCGGGCAGCAACCCCGTCGGCAGAAGATTGATCGCCGGCTGACCGAGCCTCGCCGCGACATGCAGGTTTGCCGGCTCGGAATAGATGGTGCGCGGCGAACCGATCTGAACCAGCACGCCCTCAGCGAGGATGCCGATGCGGTCGGCCATGGTCATCGCCTCGATCTGGTCGTGGGTGACGTAGAGCATGGTGGCGCCGAGTTCGGTCTGGATGCGCTTCAGCTCAAGCCTAAGATCCGCCCGCAGCTTGGCATCGAGCGACGACAGCGGCTCGTCCATCAGATAGATCGAAGGCTTGCGCACCAGTGCGCGGCCGATGGCGACGCGCTGCATTTCGCCGCCAGAAAGCTTGGTCGAGCGGTTGGCGAGCTTGTGATGGATGCGCACCATCTTCGCCACCTCCTCGACCCGGCGGCGGATCTGGTCTTCCGGCATTCTCCGTGCCGGCGAGCGCAGCGGGAAGGCGAGATTGTCGAACACCGACAGATGCGGATAGAGCGAATATTGCTGGAAGACGAAGGCCGTGTCGCGCTCGGCGGGCGACAGCGTCGTGGCATTGTGGCCGCCAATTTCGATCGTGCCGGAATCCGGCCGCTCCAGCCCGGCGATCAGCCGCAGCGTTGTGGTCTTGCCGGCCCCAGTCGGCCCGAGGAGCACGACGAATTCACCATCTGATATATGCAGGTCGAGACCGTCGACGGCGACATGGTCGCCAAAACTCTTGGTCACGTTCTTGATGTGAACGTCAGCCATGCTGGGCCCTCCGTTCCGAAGCCACATCGTGGATCGCGGTTCTCACCGCACGGCCGGATTCCTTCTCGAACAGCGACAGCCGCGCGCTGCTCAGCGTCAGGCCGACATGGTCGCCGGTGGACAGCCGGATTTCGGCCGGCACGCGTGCCTTGATGATGCCGTCCGCCGTCTCCACCGCGACGATCTGCGTGGTGCCAAGATATTCGGTGCCGTAAATGGCGCCGCGCAGCTTGGAAGCATCGTCGAAGCGGATGTGTTCCGGGCGGATGCCGAGCGCCATGTCGCTAGGTGCGATATCCTCGCGCACCTCCGGCACCGCCACCTTGGCCCCTTGCACGACGATCTCCTTCGCGCCCTTGGCGAGCCCGCCGCCAAATCCCAAGAAGTTCATCGGCGGCGAGCCGATGAAGTCGGCGACGAACATGGTCGCCGGGCGGTCGTAGATCTCGCGCGGCGTGCCGAACTGTTCGATGACGCCATGGTTCATCACCGCGATCTTGTCGGCCATCGACATCGCTTCCATCTGGTCGTGCGTGACATAGACCGTGGTGGCGTGGATGCGGTTGTGCAGCTCGCGCAACTCATGGACCATCAGATCGCGGAATTCGGTATCGAGCGTTCCCAGGGGCTCATCCATCAGGAAGCATTTTGGCCGCCGCACGATGGCGCGGCCGAGCGCGACGCGCTGACGGTCACCGCCGGCAAGTCCGGAGACGGATTTGTTGAGCAGATGGTCGATGCGCAGCAGCTTCGCCGTCTCCTCGACACGGGTGCGGATTTCGGCCGATGGCATGCCTTGCGCCAAGAGCGGGAAGCCGATGTTCTTGCGCACATTCATGTGCGGATAGAGCGCGAACAGCTGGAAGACGAAGGCGATATCGCGTTCGCATGCCCGCAGCATGGTGACGTCGTCGCCGCCGAGCAGGATCTGGCCCCCGGTCGGCAGCTCGAGCCCCGCGATCATGCGCAATGTTGTCGTCTTGCCGCAGCCGGACGGACCGAGCATGACGAAGAACTCGCCATCCTCGACGACGAAGTTGGAATCCTGCACGGCGACGAAATCGCCGAAGGCCTTTCTCAGGTGCTGGACGCGGATTTCGGCCATGATTATTCCGGGAACTTGGAGACGATGATGAACATCACGGTGCCGGCGAGCATGGTGATGAAGGAGTAGGTGTAGAGCGACAGCGCGAAGGGCTGGAACAGCATCAGGAAGCCGATGGCGATCAGTGCCGTCGCGATGTTCTCCATCAGGCCGCGCCTGGCCCAGCGAGGCCATGATGATCTTCTGGAGAGGGCTTGGCGCGTCATGGGTAGCTCCCTTCCTTCGCCCCATTCACGGGGAGAGATTGCCTGGTGGTTCCCCCACTCCGTCGCTGCTTCGCAGCACCACCTCTCCCTCCTCCGGAGGGAGAGGTGGTGCGTCTGGCTGAATTAAGTTCGCGCCCTTCCTCTACCCCGTCGATCGGGGGAGAGGTGTCGAGCGAAGCTCGACGGAGTGGGGGTCGACCTGGCGCGGCGCGAGAAGATGCATGCGCCTGCTTGCCATGGTGGCACCGTCGGTTTCTTATTCCCACATCAATCATTTGCGCACCGCACCGAAGGTGATGCCGCGCAGCAATTGCTTGCGAAGCAGGATGGTGAAGACCAGGATCGGCACCAGGAAGATCGTCGTGCCGGCCGCCACCGCGGGCCAGTCCTGGCCGCCTTCGCCGATGATGGTCGGGATGAAGGGCGGCGCGGTCTGCGCCGTGCCGGAGGTCAGGAGTGCAGCGAAGGCATATTCGTTCCAGGCGAAGATCAGGCAGAAGATGGCGGTCGCGGCAATGCCGGTGGTCGCTTGCGGCAGCACGGTGCGCCAGAAGGCCTGCAGCCGCGTATAGCCGTCGATCATCGCCGCTTCCTCATATTCGCGCGGGATCTCGTCGATGAAGCCCTTCAGCAGCCACACTGCCAGCGACACATTGACTGCCGTGTAGAGCAGGATCATGCCGAGGGCCGTGTCCGACAGGCCAAGCTCGCGGTACATCAGGTAGATCGGAATGGCCACCGCGATCGGCGGCATGAAGCGGGTCGACAGGATGAAGAACAGGAGGTCGTCGGCGAGCGGCACCTTGAAGCGCGAGAAGCCGTAGGCCGACAGCGTGCCGAGAAACACGGCGCAGAAGGTCGAGCCGAAGGCGATGATCAGCGAGTTGACGAAACGCGGCAGGAAGTTGGAGGGGCCGGCTATCACCATGTTGCGCTTGCGCGTGGTCTCGTCGCAGAAACCCGTCGCCGGTCCCAGCGAGTTGATGTAGTCCGGCGTCTGCCGCGTCCGCGTCGTGAACAAATTGCAGTAACCCTCGAGACTGGGCTGGAACAGGATCTTGGGCGGATAGGCGATCGAATCCGGCGGCGTCTTGAAGCTGGTGGCGAAGATCCACAGCAGCGGCACGATCGAGATCAGCGCGTAGAGCACGATGATCGTTCCGGCGATGCGCTTCGAGTTGGCCGAGGGTGCGACGACCGAATGGGCTGTGGTCAGGCTCATCTCTGCTTCACCTTGTTGAGCGCCTTGACGTAGATGTTGGCCAGCCCGAACACCGCGACGAACAGGATGATGGCGAAGGCCGAGGAATAGCCGGTGCGCCAGCTCTCGAAAGCCTGCCGCTTCAGGGTGATCGAGGCGACCTCGGTGGTCGAGCCCGGTCCGCCGCCGGTCAACAGATTGACCATGTCGAACATCTTGAAGTTCTCGATGCCGCGAAACAGCACCGCCAGCATGATGAATGGCAGCGCCATCGGCAGCGTGATCGACCAGAACTGCCGCCAGTTGGAGGCGCGGTCGACCTCGGCCGCCTCATAGATGTATTCGGGGATGGAGCGTAAGCCGGCGAGGCAGATCAGCATCACGTAGGGCGTCCACATCCATGTATCGACGATGATGATCGACCATGGCGCCAGCGAGACGTTGGAGAGCATCTGGATATCGGTTGGCGGAATCCTCGTGACGAAGGAAATCGCGTAGGCGAACAGGCCGATCTGCGGTTCGTAGAGGAAGCGCCAGAAATTGCCGACCACCGCCGGCGACAGCATCATCGGCACCAGGATCAGCGTCGTCCAGAAGGCATGGCCGCGGAACTTCCTATCGATCAGCCAGGCCAGCGTGAAGCCGATCAGCGTCTGCAACAGGATGGTCCAGAACACGAAATGCGCCGTGGTCTGCATGGCGATCCAGATATCCTTGTCGCCAAGGATGCGCTGGTAGTTGGCGAGCCCGAGATTCTTCACCACTTCGTTCGGGCGGTTGGCGCGGTAGTTGGTGAACGACAGATAGATCGCCCAGAACAGCGGGAAGATGTTGATGGCCAGCAGCAACAGGATCGTCGGCGAGATGAACAGCCAGGCGAGGCCCTTGTCGCTGATGCCCCGGACCTTGCGCGCCAACGGTTCCGGGGTCGCCCGGGCAACGTTCTCCGCGGTCCGATTGAGCATGGTGAGTCCTGCTTCGGTCACTTGGTCGTCTCTGTCATGGAATTTATCTGAACTGCGTCCCGTGCCAAGGGTGGCACGGGACGCTTGGGTCTAGCTCGGGAGGAGCCGGTTACATCTTGCCATCGTCCTGGAAGACCTGCGTCCAGTCCTTGACCAGGCCGTCGAGCGCGTCCTTGGCCGAACCCTGGCCGGCGACGACATAGTCGTGGAAGCGCTTCTGCGACGCTTGAAGCAGCGGGGCGTAGCTCGGCTCGGCCCAGAAGTCCTTCACGATGGCCATCGAGTCGAGGAAGGTCTGCGCGTAGGGCTGGCTGGCCGGGAACTTCGGATCCTTGACCACCGCGTTGAGGCAGGAATAGCCGCCGAGCGACCACCACTTGGCCTGCACGTCTTTGTTGGCGAACCATTTGATGTATTTCAGCGCCGATTCCTGCTTGTCGGAATAGGACACCACCGAGATACCCTGGCCGCCGAGCTGGGCGAACTGGTCGCCGTCAGGCCCCTTCGGGTTGACGAAGTAGCCGATCTTGTCGCCGCCGACATTCTCGTCCTTCTGCAGGCCCGGCCATGTGAAGGCGAAGTTCATGTGCATCGCCACCTGGCCGGATTTGAAGGCATCGACGCCTTCGCCCATGTAGCTGTTCGAAGCGCCCGGCGGCGTGCAGCAATCATAGAGCGCCTTGTAGAATTCCAGGCCCTTCACCGACTTGTCGGAATTGACGAAGCCTTCCATTTCATAGGGCTTCTTGGGGTTCTCGTACTGGAAGCCATAGCTGTAGAGCACGTCCATGGCGCCCATGGTGATGCCTTCCGAGCCGCGCTCGGTGTAGATCGAGGCGCCATAGACGGTCTTGCCGTCGATCTCACGCTTCTGGAAGAACTCGGCGACCTGCTTCAGCTGGTCGAAGGTGGTCGGCGGGCCGAGATCCCAGCCATACTTCTCCTTGAATTCCTTCTGCAGCTCCGGCTTGGAGAACCAGTCCTTGCGATAGGTCCAGCCGACGACGTCGCCCATGGCCGGCAGCGCCCAGTAGTTCGGGGTGTTCTTCGGCCATTCCGAATAGCCGACGACGGTTGCCGGCACGAAATCGTCCATGCTGATCTTCTCCTTGTCGAAGAAGTCGTTCAGCTTGACATAGTGGCCGTTCTCGGCAGCGCCGCCGATCCACTGGCTGTCGCCGATGATCAGGTCGCACAGCTTGCCGTGCGAGTTGAGCTCGTTGAGGAAGCGGTCGGCATAGTTGGTCCACGGCACGAACTCGAATTTCATGCCGATGCCGGTTTCCTTGGTAAAATCCTTGGACAGTTCGACAAGCGCGTTTGCCGGGTCCCAGGCGGCCCAGCACAGCGTCAGGTCTTCAGCGTGCGCGACGTTCGAGACAGCTGTCGACGCAGTTATCGCCGAGGTCAGTCCCAACGCCAGTTTCAAGCTCGATTTCATGCCTTCCTCCCATTTGCGAAACGCGCCCGGATGACGGTTTCAAGAGCCCTCAACCCCTCTCCTCAGGGGCCTAAACATGGCGGCGCAACAGCACTGCAGATGTTTATTAATTTGTTTAGTGATGCAATTTTTACTAAACAACGCAAGCGAATTCGTTGCTGCGTCGCAGCATGCTTGCGTCGGTGTCTGAAAACGTTGGGAAAAGTGCGGATCACTGGTCCCGACCTGGCCTGGAGACAGTCGCGACTCTCAGTCGACCCGTTTGGTGCTCACCATGACCTTGCGGATCGGTGGCGCCGGCGGCAGCAGTTCGCGTATGTCGGCGAAGGGGAACGTCGGTTCGAAGCGGAAGGCTTCGGCCAACGAGCCTTGAGCGCCGTTGCACTGGCCGGCGCGAAAAAGGTTTTGCGTTCGCGCGCCGTCGACGAAGCGGTCGGGATCCTGCGATTGATGCATGCGGATCGCCTTCGCCTTGATCTCGGCTTGGGCGGAAATGTCGACATAGTGCGTCGGCGAAAAACCGGTGCCGCCCATCGTGTCGGCATGCAGCACCGGAACTCCGAACGACGCCGCGATGCGCACGCCGTCCGACAGCGCGCGATGGTCGGCGTGATAGTCGTTGGGCGCGTGCGTGATCGCCAGATCTGGTCCGGTTTCGCGAATCAGTGCTTTCAGCGCCCCGATCAGCGCGGCATCGGCCACCAGTTCGCCGTCGGGAAAGTCGAGGAAGCGCGGCGCCGCCCCAAGCAGCGCGGCCGCGGCCGCTGCTTCCTCGCGGCGGACACGGGCGAGAACAACGGGATCACTCTTGCCACCCCTGGCACCATCCGTGGCTATGGCAAAAGTGAGTTCTGCGCCTTGCGCGGCATAGGCGGCCATCGTACCGAACATGAAGATCTCGATGTCGTCCGGATGCGCACCGAGCGCCAGGATTTTCAAACCACTCTCTCCCCGGAAATGGAACAACGTGACGAACGGTATCCTGCTCGCCCTGATCGCCTACGCAAGCTATTCGGGCAGCGATGCCGTTGTCAAAAGCCTCGGCGGACAATTCACGGTCTTCGAGATCGGCTTCTTCACGACGCTGTTTGCCGGCTGTTTTCTCTTCTTCACGCGCCCAGCGGACGAGCGCTGGCGTGATTTCTGGCGCACCAAGAGGCCTTGGGCTGTGCAGGCGCGTGCCTGGGCCGGCATCGCGTCCGGCGTGCTCAGCGTCTACGCCTTCACCACCATTCCACTGGCCGAGTCCTACGCGCTGATCTTCCTGGCGCCGCTCTGCGTCACCATCCTCTCCACGCTGATCCTCAACGAGAAAGTCGGCCCCTGGCGCTGGCTGGCGGTGGTTGCCGGTTTTGCCGGCGTCATGCTGGTGGTGCGGCCGGGCTTTCGCGAACTCAATCTCGGCCACCTTGCCGCTTTCGGGGTTGCCTTCCTCGCCGCCACCAGTGTCATCCTGATGCGCTCGCTGGCCCAGCAGGAAAAGCGCACGACCATGCTGGGCGTGCTGGTCGGCTACGGCCTGCTGTTCAACGGCATCGGCGCCGCCGCCACCGCATTCACCGCTCCCAGCGGGAAACAGTTGCTGTGGCTGGTGGCGGCGGGTGCCTTCACCGCCTGCGGCCAGCTGTTGCAGCTGCTGGCCATGAAATACGCACCCGCCAACCGGGTCGCGCCGACGCATTATTCGCAGATCGTCTGGGCGGTGATCCTCGGCGCGCTGTTCTTCCAGGAATACCCCGACGGGCTGTCGCTGATCGGCCTGGCGGTCGTCGGTGGGGCCGGCCTGCTGACCATGGTGCGCGAGGAAGCGCGGTTGGGCACGGTGCGCTGGAACCCGTTTTCGCGCACCCGGCTTTGAATTGGCGTTGGTGCGATAAGTTGCACGGCCACCACCACCGCTGATATGCGGACGCGATGACCACAAAACCCCTGCCGGAGCTTCCGGTATCCGCCGTGCTGCCGGCGCTGAGCGAAGCGCTCGGCCATGGCAACAGCGCCGTGCTGGTGGCGCCGCCCGGCGCCGGCAAGACGACGCTGGTGCCGCTGGCGCTGCTCGACGCGTCCTGGCTGGGTGCCGGCAAGATCGTGCTGCTCGAACCGCGCCGGCTCGCCGCCCGCGCCGCCGCCCGCCGCATGGCCGAATTGTTGGGCGAGGAGCCCGGCACCACAGTTGGCTATGCCATGCGCATGGAAAACCGCACCTCGGCAAAGACCAGGATACTGGTCGTCACCGAAGGCGTTCTGGCGCGCATGATCCTCGACGATCCCGAACTGCCTGGAATCTCGGCTGTCATTTTCGACGAATTCCACGAGCGTTCGCTCGATGGCGATTTTGGTCTCGCGCTGGCGCTCGACGTGCAGGGTGCGCTGCGGCCGGATCTGCGCGTGTTGGTGATGTCGGCGACGCTCGACGGTGCGCGTGTCGCCAGGCTGCTGTCGGGCGCGCCGGTGATCGAAAGCGAAGGCCGCGCCTTCCCTGTCGACATCTGCTATGACGAGCGTCCCGCTGGCACCACCATCGAGGACGCCATGGCCAAGGCGATCCGCGCAGCCCTTGCCGACGAGAGCGGCAGCGTGCTGGCCTTCCTGCCCGGCCAGCGGGAGATCGAGCGCACCGCCGAGCGGCTGGCCGGCAAGGTCGGCTCAGACACCGACATCGTGCCGCTCTACGGCATGCTCGACGGCAAGGCGCAAGACGCGGCGATCAAGCCGCCGCCGACAGGCCGCCGCAAGGTGGTGCTGGCGACCTCGATCGCCGAAACGTCCATCACCATCGACGGCGTGCGCGTCGTCATCGATTCCGGCCTGTCGCGGCTGCCGTGCTACGAGCCGGCCAGCGGCTTGACCCGGCTGGAAACCGTGCGCGTCAGCAAGGCTTCCGCCGACCAGCGCGCCGGCCGTGCCGGGCGCACGCAAGCTGGCGTCGCCATCCGGTTGTGGCGGGCCGAGCAGACGGCTGCGCTCCCCGCCTTCACGCCACCCGAAATCCTGGAGGCTGACCTGTCCGGCCTGCTGCTCGATTGCGCCGCCTTCGGCGTTGCCGATCCGGCAGGGCTCGCCTTTCTCGATCCGCCGCCCGCTCCGGCGCTCAACGAGGCAAGGGCGCTGCTGCGCGCTCTGGATGCCATAGACGAGGCGGGGCGCCTGACGGATGCGGGTGCTTCGATGCGCAAGCTCGCTCTGCCGGTGCGGTTGGCGCATATGGTCGCCGAGGCAGCGAAGAGCGGCCATGCCTTCGCGGCGGCGATGCTTGCCGTGCTGCTCACCGAGCGCGGCCTTGGTGGCGACGGCGCCGATCTGGAGCGACGGCTGATGCGCTTTCGTGGGGAAAGATCGCCGCGCGCTACGGCCGCCAAGCAGCTCGCCGAACGGCTGGCGCGGCAGGCTGGCGAGGCGAAGGGCAGCGACGCTGCCTCCGCCGGTCCCCTGCTCGTCCACGCCTGGCCGGATCGCGTCGCCAAGGCGCGCGGCGAGCGCGGCCGTTTCGTGCTGGCCAATGGCTCCGGCGCCATGCTCGACGCCGCCGACGCGTTGGCGGGCGAGCCGTTTCTGGTCGTCGCCGACCTGCAGGGCAAGGCACAGAACGCGCGCATAACGGCGGCGGCGGCCATCAGCGAGGGCGATGTCCGCGCCGCGCTTTCAGACAGGATCGAGACGCGCCGTGAAACGAGCTTCGATCGCGACAAGCGCGCCGTGCGCGTGCGCGAAACTGTGCGCCTTGGCGCCATCACGCTCGCCGAGCGCATGCTGCCGCCGCCAACCGGTGCTGACGCCGATCGCGCCATAACAGATGCGGTGCGCGAGCACGGGCTGTCGCTGCTGACCTGGAGCAAGGAGGCGCAAACGCTTCGCCAGCGGCTTGGCTGGCTGCACCGCGGCCTTGGCGCGCCCTGGCCCGATATGGCGGATGCCGCCCTCATCGAGCGCCTCGACGACTGGCTGCTGCCTTACCTCGCCGGCGCGGCATCGTTTGCCGCCATCGATACGGGCGTTGTCTCGGCCGGACTGGCCACGCTCGTGCCACATGATCTGCAGCGCAGGATCGATACGCTGGCGCCGACCCATTTCGATGCCCCGTCGGGCAGCCATGTGCCGATCCGCTATGATGGCGAATGGCCGGTACTGGCGGTTCGCGTGCAGGAGCTGTTCGGCCTCGATCGGCATCCTTCGATCGCCAATGGTACCATGCCGCTGACGCTCGAACTCCTGTCGCCGGCGCACCGGCCGATCCAGACGACACGCGACCTGCCCGGCTTCTGGCGCGGCTCCTGGGCCGATGTGCGCGCCGACATGCGTGGCCGCTATCCCAAGCATGTCTGGCCGGAAAATCCGCTGCTCGCCGCCGCCACCGCCCGCGCAAAACCGCGAGCATGATCCCAAAAAGTGGGAACCGGTTTTTGGAAAAGATCATGCTCAAACAAGAAGTAGAGCTCCAATCCGATTCCTCGGATTGGAGCGGGACCTAGCGCTTCCAGTCCTACGGCTGTAATCCATGGCCATGATCAACGTTTTGCGTTCGCCCGATTTCCAGCAGAGCCAGAGACTGCGCCTCAACACGCTGATCCGGTTGCGCTGGCTTGCCATTGTCGGGCAGAGCCTGACGGTGCTTGTCGTCGCCTATGGCCTGAAATTCCCGCTACCGGTCAGCCTGTGCTTCGCGCTGATCGCCTGCTCGGCCTGGATGAACCTGTTTCTCGCCTTCCGGTTTCCAGCGGCGCACCGGCTCACGCCGCTGGCGGCCTTCGGCATCCTCATCTTCGACAGCCTGCAGCTTGCCGGCCTGCTCTACATGACAGGCGGTCTCACCAACCCGTTCTCGCTGCTGATGACGGTGCCTGTCGTCATTTCGGCGACATCGCTGCCGCTGCGCCTGACCGCCATCCTTGGCGGGCTGGTGATGTCGGCGGCGACCTTTCTGGTCTTTGTCCACCTGCCGCTGCCCTGGCATGAGGACGCGCCGCTGGCGATGCCCTTCATCTATGTCGCCGGCATATGGATGGCGGTACTGTCCTCGATCGCCTTCACCGCCATATACGCCTTCCGGGTGGCTGCCGAAGCGCGGCTTCTGGCCAATGCCCTTGCCGCCACCGAGCTGGTGCTGCAGCGCGAGCAGCACCTGTCGGCGCTCGACGGGCTGGCCGCGGCGGCAGCACATGAGCTAGGCACGCCGCTTGCCACCATCGCGCTTGTCGCCAAGGAGATGGAAAAGGCGCTCGGCAAGGATCCGAAATACGGGGAAGACGTGACGCTGTTGCGCTCGCAGAGCGAGCGTTGCCGCGAGATCCTCAAGCGGCTGACCAGCCTGTCCTCCGAGGGCGAGGCGCATCTTTCGCGGCTGCCATTGACCTCGCTGGTCGAGGAGGTCACCGCGCCACATCGCGACTTCGGCATTTCGATCAAGCTTCGGCCCGGCGAACGCATCGGGCCCGAGCCGGTTGGGCGCCGCAATCCGGGCGTCATCTACGGCCTCGGCAATCTGGTCGAGAACGCCGTCGATTTCGCCCGCAAGAGCGTCACCGTGCGCTGGAGCTGGGACGACGCCGCCGTGACCTTCTCGATCATCGATGACGGACCCGGCTTTCCGGCCGAGATCATCGACCGCATCGGCGAGCCCTATATGTCGACGCGCCAGGGCAATGAAGCCGGCGGCGGCCTGGGGCTCGGCCTGTTCATTGCCAAGACTTTGCTCGAACGCTCGGGCGCGACGCTCGATTTTCGCAATTCAAGCGGCCTGGGCGAGGGCGCCGTGGTACAGATATCGTGGCCACGTAGTGTGTTCCTCAATCCGGAAATCACTTCGGCCAGCATGTTCGACACCGCCTGAGAGCCTTGAAGGAGCTCTAAAAATTGGACAATGAGGCTCAGGAACTATATCTGCGTAAAATTAAGGCAGCAGGAATTTTGAGACTATGACAGGCGACGAAAATATTGGCGCAATGGTTGAAGGCGAGGACACCTCGCTGCTCATCGTCGATGACGACAAGCCGTTCCTCACGCGTCTGGCCCGCGCCATGGAAACCAGAGGCTTCGTGGTCGAGACGGCCGAGAGCGTCGAGGAGGCGGTTGCCAAGGCGCGCGCCAATCCGCCTGCCTATGCCGTGGTGGACATGCGGCTCGGCGACGGCAACGGCCTCGACGTGGTCGCGGCCATCCGCGAGAAGCGCGATGATTCCCGCACCATCATCCTGACCGGCTACGGCAACATCGCCACCGCGGTGACGGCGGTGAAGCTCGGCGCCGTCGACTATCTCTCCAAGCCCGCCGATGCCGACGACATCTTCGCCGCACTCACCCGCACCGCCGGCGAGCGCGCGGCACCGCCGGAAAACCCGATGTCGGCCGACCGCGTCCGCTGGGAGCATATCCAGCGCGTCTATGAAATGTGCGAGCGCAATGTCTCCGAGACGGCGCGCCGGCTCAACATGCATCGCCGCACGCTGCAGCGGATACTGGCCAAGCGCGCGCCGCGCTGAGGCGCGGCTTGCGCATCTTGCGGAATGACGCCGGCCGACAGGCGGCATGACGGAGGCGACATGCAGGACTTGAAGCAGCGGCCGGTTTCCGTCTTCCGCGAATTCCTCGATGGCGAGGCGGCCGGCGGCATCATCCTGATGGTGGCCGCCGCCCTGGCGCTGATCGTCGCCAATTCGCCGCTCGCCGAAACCTACTTTTCCGCGCTCCATGCCTATCTCGGCCCGCTCAGCGTCTCGCACTGGGTCAATGACGGGCTGATGGCGGTGTTCTTCCTGCTCGTCGGGCTGGAGATCAAGCGCGAGGTGCTGGACGGCCAGCTCTCGACCTGGCCGCGACGCGTCCTGCCCGGCATTGCCGCCGCCGGCGGCATGCTGGTGCCGGCGCTCGTCTATGTCGCCATCAACCGCAACAATACGGCGGCACTGTCGGGCTGGGCGATCCCGACCGCCACCGACATCGCTTTCGCGCTCGGTGTGCTGTCGCTGCTCGGCAGCCGCGTGCCGGCCTCGCTGAAGGTCTTCCTTACCGCGCTTGCCATCATCGACGATCTCGGCGCCGTCATCATCATCGCCATATTCTATACCAGCGGCCTGTCGCTCACCTATCTGGGGGCTGCCTTCGCCGTCATTGCCGTGCTCGTCGTGCTCAACCGCATGCGGGTGATGACGCTGGTTCCCTATCTCGTGCTCGGCGTCATCCTGTGGGTGCTGGTGCTGAAATCCGGCGTCCATGCCACGCTTGCCGGCGTGGCGCTGGCGTTGACCATCCCGCTCGAACGCTCCGCCGGGATTGGCCACGACCTCGACCATTCGCCGCTGCACCGCCTCGAGCACGGCCTGCACAAGATAGTGCCCTTTGTCGTCATCCCGATCTTCGGTTTTGCCAATGCCGGCGTGTCGCTCGCCGGCCTGAGCTTTGGCGCGCTGGTCGAGCCGTTGACTTTGGGTGTCGCCGCCGGCCTGGTTATCGGCAAGCTGGTTGGCGTGTTCGGCTCCTCGGCACTTGCCATCCGGTTCGGTCTTGCCGACCTGCCTGCCAACGCCGGCTGGTCGCACATGATAGGCATCTCCCTGCTGTGCGGCATCGGCTTCACCATGAGCCTGTTCATCGGCCTGCTCGCCTTCGCCAGTGACGTGGCGCTGCAGGACGCGGTCAAGGTCGGCATCCTCGCCGGCTCCTTCATCGCCGCCATCCTTGGTGCTGCCGTGCTTTTGATGGCGCCGCCGGTTGGTGGGGTGGAAGCGAGCGAAGAGTAAGGCAAAAACCTACTCGCTCTCCCCCTCGAGTGCCGGCACCGACACGCCGGCAAGTTCCGCCGCCAGCAGCCGCGAAGCGCCGGCCCGCGCGATCCGCAGCATCAGCGCCTTGCGCGTTGCCGCCGCCATGCGGTGCTCGGGCGCATCGCGCAGGATCTCGGCGCCGTAGCCGTCGGAGAGGATGAAGCCGCACTCCTCTGGAAAGATCTCGGAGGGCACGCCGGGGTGGGTGGCGAAGAAGAAGCGGTCGGAATGCAGCCGGTAGTCTGGCCATTTGCGGTCGACCCTGAAATCCTCGATCGAGGATTTGATCTCGATGATCCAGATGTCGCCCTGCCGGGTCAGCGCGACGAGGTCGGCGCGGCGGCCGGTGGCCAGCGACAGTTCGGGCAGCACGTGGGCGCCCATTTCCCTCAACAGCCGCTGCACGCCGCGCCGCACAAGCATGGCGCGTTCTGATTGGCGACCGTCGATGAGAGGGTTGATCTGGATAGGGGAGATTATTGGCATGGCAGGCACCATGCCAGATTCTGTTCACGGTTTGAACCTGTTTTATGGAGGTGATTGTACGGTTGACAAACCCAAAGCGAAATAGGAATATGGTCCTGACGGGCCGGCGCCCATACCTGTTTGACAAGCTAGGCTGTGCAGGTACGCTTTAGCCGAGCTACAGGGACATCCATGGCCGAAAGAAGTAAAACTGCAGACGCGGTCCTCAAGGGTGTTTTGATCGCACAAGTGCTTGTTGGAGGCGGTTTCGTTGGCTTCTGGCTATGGACCGGGAAAGCCACCATCCCAAGGCACGGCGGCGGCTGGCTTGACCTTGGTCGGATCCAAGACCCATACCTCTATTGGTCTCTACTGATTGTAATTTCAGGCGTGACGGTCGCCTTCCCGATCCGGTACCTCTACCAAGGCCCACCGAAGCGCTAGGCGCTACCCAGGAGGCCCTTATCGACCGGCCATTGTATATTTGACATACCCGGATATACCCAAAAGAAGTCAGGCATTGATCCTTGAAAGATTGAGCTTGCGGTGCATACCGTCGCTCCCATGGGGACGCGTGACGCAAAATCGAACACTACCGAAGGCCAAACAGATGTGGGCCTTCGACCTTGACGCTCTGCGCAATGCTTTCAGAAAGTCAGTTCAGGAACACAAAGTCACGGCGGCCGATTGGACGGAACACGCCAAGCAGTTCCTCGAGAAACAAAGAGATCGCCAGCGCAAATCGACTTGATGCGTCGCGCAGATCAACTTCGATTGTTAACCATAAGGCAGCAAGACAAAAGTCTTGCTCCTCACCAACCAAGGTCTGATGTTACCCCTTTAGTTCCGCGAATGTCCATTGGACGTTCTATTATATTAGCAAATCTAAATATATACATAAAAGGATGGCCGGTGCTGGGCTATGCTAGGGGTTGAGTTGGCACCGGCCATCGCGGGATCAGGTTCTTGGCGATTGGGATCGTCCCGCATTGCCAAGCCTCGAAGACGGGCGGCCTCGACCTCGTGAAGGCCAGCCTTGTGGGGTGCCGCAACTTCCACTGCAAAATATAGACAGCAGGACTAAGGTCTTGCATTCCATACGCAAAGGTCCGGGAGGACTGTAAAAGTTCCACAAATGTTTGTTGGACGTTCCGCACTTTAGCCAATCATCATATATTGGTTGCCGTAGCGTAATGACCTATCGTCTTGCCTTACGCCAGCCCGCGGCACGTGCTTCCGCTCCGAACAAAGCCAGCGCTCACCATAGTGCGGGCTTATCCTCGTCTCCCAGTAATGCTCTTGTCCGGGGACATGGTAAATGTGCTCCCCGGTGTTGATGCTGATGTTGCCTTTGATGTTGCAGTTGCCGGATGCGCCGGTTGTCATGCCGCTAAGCCAACCGGTGGGCACCACACCCGCGATGGCTTCGAGGCTGCCTGGGCTTACCGTGACCAACACGGCCAGAGGAACCATCACCAGCGCGAACAGGTACTGCGGTGGCCACAAACGACGCCGCCGCTTCCTGGCGTTCTTACGCCAGCGGCTAGCCTGGTTGGCGCCGCCTTGATGTCGCTGGACTTTGCCCAAGCCCTCTCTCCCCAAGAGGAGAATGCTTCCAGCGCGAGCGAGAGTCCATAAGCATTTTCTAATTTACAAGTCCTGCCCAGTTCCATCGAAGGAGCGGCGCATCCCTCCGTGCCTAGCGGCGCCCGGTAAACGCGCGCACCTGACAAACCCGGTCCAAATTAATGGGCGCTGGTTTTGGACAGCAGGTTCAGGACCAAGACGCCAGCCAGGATCAGGCTCATGCCGACGAAGCCCGCCAGGTCAGGCCTTTGCCCATAGACAATCCAGGCGACCAACGCGACGAGAACAATGCCGCCGCCCGCCCATACTGCATAGGCGACGCCGACCGGAATTCGATCGAGTACCTGGGATAGAAAGAAAAACGCCGCTGCGTAACCGAGCACCACCAATATCGACGGGCCAAGCCTGGTGAAGCCCTCCGAGGCTTTCATAGCGCTCGTTGCGACGACCTCACCGATAATAGCTAAGGCAAGAATGGCATAAGCAGGCACGGCTAAACCTCCAGTGACGGGAGGCATCTAATGATCAGAACGCTACAGCGGCGTCACGTTCACTTTCCCGTGATGGGCACCACCTGGCTGGGCGGTTCGCGGCCTCATCGATCGTGAGTCGCGCCCCTGTCCTCTGGACTACGGTGATCATCATTAATTAGCTAGCGCGAATATAAAGGGAAGGTGGTATTTTGGATGGCAGCCGGAGCTCCCCCATTACACCCCGCTCCGGTCAGGCCCGGTGGCGATCCACCCAAAGGAAGGCTACCGGGCCGCCGTTCCCTGCCATCCATAGTTGGGGAGTAGGAGCGAAATCTGAGTAAGTCACGTCGAACCGCCCGCCAAACGTAGCACCCGTCCAAATATATAATCGTCGCCAAAATGGCCGACGCGGATGCCGGTGAGACAACATTGCCTAAGTCGGGTCGGCCATCTGCGGCGAATTAGGGGTGCCGCCCGCCAAACTCAGCGCCCCGCAAAAGGCGAGCAACGCACCCTGCGGCTTGGTTAAAATCGTACAGCCGAGCCCCGTGCGCCTTTCGCAACCAAGCCATGGGCCGCTCGTTGATCCTGAGCTGGGTTGATCCCCCGGCACTCCAGAGCCTGCCCGCTGCCCGACGGTGGCGGGCCTTTTTTGCCTGGTTGGAATTCTTGCCAATAGCAACAGCGAAGGCCTCGGCGGATGCCGAGAGCCTTCGCGTTTGCCGGCTTTCGTCAGAAGCCGATCCAGAAGGATCTGCGGAAACATCTGCGGCGCCAGTAACCGTGACGCCAATAGCGCCGGCAAACCCGTCTCCAACCGCGACGGCGGCGGTGCCACCTGCGATGCCGCACGAACTCGATGCCGTCTTGGACATCCGGACCATCCTGGTCGAGGATGGCGTCGGACGGTTTGTCGAGTTCATCGAGAATGCCGGGTCCCGAATTCGGGATGCCGGCCAACGCAGTGGCAGGACGCGCAAGTGCGACCACGGTCGCAGCCCCTGCCAGCCCAAGCATTCCAGTCAGAAACAATCGCCGATCCATGCCAACCTCCATCGTTGATCATTGCGACAAGGAAGACATAGAGCGGCAGATTGACGCGCCCAGATGCCGAAGAAAATTGTGTCGATTGAACTGCGTGCGCGGCTGTGGCAGGCCTTCTTTAGCACCGGCTTGACAATCCGTGCGCCCAAATGCACCACTTCTCCTGGGCATTGAGGGACATCTCATGAAGAAGACTTATGAACGACCGACGCTGGTGAAGCGCGAAAAGCTCACGACGGTTACGGCCATCGTGTGTGTTTCAGGCTGCCCCGTTTGACCGGAGCCGCGGGCCTCAACAGGTCCACGTCGCGACCGATGGAAAGCACGGTCGACGGCCCACAATCGCTCCGCTAGACGCACTGTCCCTTTGACAGATCGTCCGCTGCGGACGGCTCCGTTGTCACGACCGACTTTCAGCGGTTTCTTCCTAGGGTCTCGCTGAAGCGGCCTTGTCGTCCAGCATGGGGGCGCCCGCCATGTCATCAAGGATCGGGCAGTCCGGCCTTTCGTCGCCGTGGCAGGCATGGATCAGTTTCTGCAAGGTCGAGCGCATCGACTGCAACTCGCGCACCTTCTCTTCGATCGCCGTGACATGGGCGGCGGCGATCTCGCGCACGTCGTGGCTGGCGCGGCTACGGTCCTGGTAGAGCGCCATCAGCTGGCGGCAATCGTCGATGGAAAAGCCGAGATTGCGCGCGCGGCGCAGAAAGGCCAGCCGGTGGATGTCGTCTCCGGAGTAATCGCGGTAGCCGTTGGCGGCGCGCGCCGGGGCGATCAGGCCGATCTCCTCATAGTAGCGGATGGTCTTGGCCGGCAGGCCGGAGCGATGGGCGGCGTCCCCGACATTCATGACGATTCTCCTCGATTCTCAGGAACTCGTGGACTTGGCCCCTTGAATTTCCTTCACAATCCTGTGAGGGCTGTTGCCGAAATGCCATAGTGATACGCTTACCAGCACGTCAACTCCGGCATATAGGCATCGCGCGCTTGGCAAGCAAAGCAAATGCCAGCATGAATGATGGTGAGAAAGCGGCCGACTCGTGCCGCCGAAGTTGGGGCGGGGCACCGGATTACCTGATGCGCATGAAGTCGTTTGCAATAGTCGCCGCGCTGGCGCTTTCCACTGCTATCGCCGGTTGCAGCACCATCGGCTCGCAGATCTTCTCCAACGACTATGGCGCGGTCACCGACGCAGGTTACCAGCTGCCGCGCATCCCGATCGAGAAGGTGCCGATGAAGTACCATCGGCAGGAAGTGAACTACGACAGCCCGGAAAAGCCTGGCACCATCATCGTCGATACGCAGAACAAGTTCCTCTACTTCATCGAGGGTGACGGCCGCGCAATCCGCTACGGCATTGGCGTCGGCCGCGAGGGTTTCGAGTGGCACGGCATTGCCCATATCGCGCTGAAGCGCGAATGGCCGACCTGGACGCCACCGAGGCAGATGATCCAGCGTCAGCCCGAACTGGAAAAGTTTGCCGGCGGCATGGAGCCGGGCCTGAAGAACCCGCTCGGCGCGCGTGCCATGTACCTGTTCAACAAGGGCGGTGATTCGGGCTATCGCCTGCATGGCAGCCCGGAGTGGAATTCGATCGGCAAGGCAATGTCGTCAGGCTGCATCCGCCTGATGAATCAGGACATTATCGACCTCTATGACCGCGCCTCGGTCGGCGCCAAGGTCATTGTTCTTTAGATCATGATGCCGAGAAACCGGTACCGGTCCTCGGCAAAATCATGATCAGATAGAGGCAGCTTTCGTACGCGGACCGTCTAGGCAACAACGGACGTCCCAAACAGAAAACCGGGCAATTCGGCCCGGTTTTTTGTTGTTTGCGATGGATCGAATTTGTTAGCCGGCAAGCTGAATGATCAGGAGACCTGCTCGACCTGCTGCACTTCCGGCACGAAGTGGCGCAGAAGGTTCTGGATGCCGTGCTTCAGCGTCGCCGTCGATGACGGGCAGCCGGCGCAGGCGCCTTTCATGTGCAGGAACACCGTGCCGTTCTCGAAGCCACGGAAGGTGATGTCGCCGCCATCCTGAGCGACCGCCGGGCGCACCCGCGTGTCGAGCAGTTCCTTGATGGTGATGACCAGATCCTCGTCGGCCTTGTCGTAGAACTCGCCGGTCTGGCTGGTCTCGGCGGCCGGGCCGGCCTTGGCCATGACAGGCGCGCCGGACATGAAATGCTCCATGATGGCGCCCAGGATCGCCGGCTTCAGATGCTGCCAATCGGGGCCGTCCTTGGTCACGGTGATGAAGTCATAGCCAAAGAAAACACCGGTGACGCCGGGAATCTCGAACAGCCGGCCAGCCAGCGGCGAGGCAATAGCGGCGCTGTCGGCATCGCGGAAGTCAGCGGTGCCTTCCAGAAGCACTTCCTTGCCGGGCAGGAATTTCAGCGTCGCCGGGTTTGGCGTCGATTCGGTCTGGATGAACATGGCCATCTCCGTGCCCGTTGTGGGCAGCTAGTTTGGAATAATTCTAAATAGGCTCAATTGGCTGGACATTCAAGCGAAACGCATCGCCGGAACGGCTGGCTGGCGGAATGTTTTTTCGGCTCTTACCACACTTTGAGGTGTGTTGAGATTCAGGTCAGGCCGAGTCGAAAATGGTGGTGTCCGAGAACCGGAGCGGAGCGTACTTTGGTACGCGAGCACCGGAAGCGCAGGACACCGCCATTTGCAGGCCGGCATCACCCGAAGATCAACACATCTCAGGCGAGGCTGTCGATCTCCTCGTCTGACAGATTCTGCGGCACGACGGTCACCGGGATCGGGAAGGCGGCGCCCTTGCCGGCCACAGCGCCGACCAGCGGCCCGGGGCCTTCCTTGCCGGCACCGGCGGCCAGCACCAGGATGGCGATGTCCTGGTCTTCCTCGATCAATTTGTGGATCTCTTCCGTCGGCTTGCCTTCGCGCACCACCATTTCAGGCTCGATGCCAAGCTTCTGGCGTACCTTGTTGGCATAAGTATCGAGTGCTGCGCGCGCCGTGGCGGTCGCCTCCTCGCGCATGATCTTCTCGACGCCCAGCCAGTGCTGGAAATCATCCGGCTCGATGACATAGAGCAGCACCAGCGTGCCGCTGGTGCTCTGCGCCCGCTTCGAGGCGTAGGCGACGGCGCGCTCACACTCCGGCGTGTCGTCGATGATCGCCAGGAACTTACGGCGATGGCCGGCTTCGCGGCTGAGGCGTTTGGAGACCATGTCTATCTACTCGATGCCATTTCGGCCGCAATCTGCCACTGCGGCGGGCCGGCGACAAGCCGCCCGGTCTTGTGCCAGTGTTGGCAGTGCACCCGACATTGGGGATCAGCCCTGCAGCAGCCCGATGATGTCGCGCACCGTCTTCATCGTCGCTTCGGCCAGCACGCCGGCGCGCTCGCCGCCGTCCTTGAGCACCGCATCGACATAGGCACGGTCGTCGGAAATGCGGCGCATCTCGCTCGCGATCGGCGCCAGCTTTTCCACGGCAAGGTCGGCCAGCGCCGGCTTGAACACCGAAAACTGCTGGCCGGCGAACGCCTTCAGCACATCCGCCTTCGACATCTCGGCGAGACCCGCATAGATGCCGACAAGGTTGTCCGCCTCGGGCCGGCCGGCCAGACCGTCCAGCTCGCTCGGCAGCGCTTCCGGGTCGGTCTTGGCCTTGCGGATCTTCTTCGAGATGGCATCGGCGTCGTCGGTCAGGTTGATGCGCGACAGATCCGACGGGTCCGACTTCGACATTTTCTTGGAACCGTCGCGCAGCGACATGATGCGCGCCGCCGGTCCGCCGATGACCGGCTCGGTCAGCGGGAAATAGCCGTTCACGGTCTCTTCGCCGACCTGCATCTCGACACCGACGCCAAGGGCGGCGATGCGGTCGGAGAAGTCGTTGTTGAACTTCTGCGCGATGTCGCGGGTCAGCTCCAGATGCTGCTTCTGGTCCTCACCCACGGGCACGTGGGTGGCACGGTAGAGCAGAATGTCGGCAGCCATCAGGGAGGGATAGGCAAGCAGGCCAAGCGACGCGTTCTCGCGGTCCTTGCCGGCCTTGTCCTTGAACTGCGTCATGCGGTTCATCCAGCCGATGCGCGCCACGCAATTGAAGATCCAGGCGAGCTCCGCATGCTGCATGACCCGCGACTGGTTGAAGACGATGTGCTTCTTCGGGTCGATGCCCGAGGCCAGGAACGCCGCGGTGATCGACCGCGTCTGGTCGGCGAGGTCTTCATAGACGAGTTGGGCTGTCAGCGAATGCAGGTCGACGACGCAATAGATGCAATCGGACGTGTCCTGCAGGGCGACGAATTTCTTGATCGCGCCGAGATAGTTGCCGAGATGCAGATTGCCGGTCGGCTGGACCCCGGAAAAGACGAGTGGCTTGAAGGCGGTCATGATTGTCCTCATGGCTTGTGGAGGGCCGTTTCGCGCGCGGCGAAAGTCTTTCGACGGCGCGCTTATGGACGAAGACGGCGCCGCGATCAAGACGGCGCTGCAGGTGGATCTGGCGCTCTACTCGTCCAGTTCGGTCTTTGCGACCGGTGGCGCCGACTTGCCCGATCCGCGTTTGACATTGCGACGGATCATGCCGAAATCGGCGCCGCCGGTAGCAAACGCGGTGATGAAGTAGAGCAGCGCACCGCCGGCGACCAGCGACAGAAGCGTCGTCGCCTTGACCACCAGCGGCGAGCCCGGCCCGAGCCTGACTGCGAACCAGTGCTCGGCGAAATAGAGCGCCGTTCCCATCACCACCGCCGACAGCACCAGCCGCGGAATGCGTTTCATCAGCGGCACGTCGCGGCCCCAATGGCCGCGTCGGATCAGGACTCCGAGCAGCATCAGCGCGTTGACCCAGCCGGCGACGGCCGAGGCCACCGCGATGCCGGGCGCGCCCATCCGTGGAAACAGCGTCAGCGCCGTGGTGACGTTCACCGCCACCGAGATGGCGGCAAACATCATCGGCGTGCGCGTGTCCTCGCGGGCGAAATAGCCTGGGGTGAACGCCTTGATCAGCACGAAGGCCGGCAGGCCGAGGCCGAAGATCGCCAGGATCGCCGCAACTGTCGGCGTCGAGCCGTTGGCGGCGAACGCGCCGCGCTCATAGACCAGCCGCACGATAGGCTCCGACATCACCCAGAGTGCGGCGGCTGCCGGTAGCGTCAGGAACAGCGTGAATTCGACCGAGCGGTTCTGCAGATTGGCCGCTTCGATCAGATTGCCCGACTTCAGCGCCCGCGACAGTTCGGGCAACAGCACGATCGCCACCGCCACGCCGACCACGCCAAGCGGCAGCTGGTAGATGCGGTCGGCATAGGCGAGCGAGGAGACCGCGCTGTTCTGCGCCGAGGCGATCGCCGTGCCGATCAGCTGGTTGATCTGGGTGATGCCGCCGGTGATTGCCGCCGGCAGCGCCAGGATCAGCAGCCGCTTGACCGCGGGCGTCATTTTCGGACGGCGGAAGCCGATCGAGATGCCGGCATGGCGCACCGCCACCCAGACGATCGCCAGTTGCACCAGTCCGGCGGCAAGCACGCCCCAGGACAGCCCGTAGCCGACTGTCAGCGCGTCCGAGCCCTTGTACCAGGCATAGGCGAGCACGCCGATCAGGATGATGTTGAGGAAGACCGGTGCTACCGCGGCGGCGAAATAGCGGCGCAGCGAATTCAGCATACCCGCCATCATGGCGCCCAGCGACATGCAGATCAGGTAGGGGAACATGATCGTCGCCAGCGTCACCGTGGTGTCGAATTTCCCCGGCGTGCCGGCAAAACCCGGCGCCACCAAATAGCGCACGATCAGCGGCATCGACAGTTCCATGACGATGGTCAGCGCCAGCAGCGCCGTGAACAGCACGCCGAACACTTCCTCGGAGAAACGCTTGGCGCCGTCGGTGCCGTGGGTTTCGATCTCCTTGGCAAACAGCGGCACGAAGGCGGCGTTGAAGGCGCCTTCGGCAAACAGCCGGCGAAAGGTGTTGGGAAACTGGAAGGCGGCGTTGAAGGCGTCGGCGACCGGTCCGGTGCCGAGTGCGGCCGCCATCAGCATCTCGCGGCCGAAACCGAGCGCGCGGCTCATCAGCGTGCCGGAAGCAACCGTTGCGAATTTCTTGACGAGGCTCATGCGTTTGGAGACTGCCTACAGGATAAGGACAAAGTGATGGTGGCGGTCACTCGGCGGCCGCCGCCCTGGCTTTGCCGCCGCGTTCGGGCACGATGCCTTCGAGCGTCGCCATCAGCCGGTTGCGAATGGTCGCGATGCGGGCCGGGCTGTCGATCTTCTGGCCGGTGAGATCGGTGACATAGAAGGTGTCGATGACCTTTTCGCCGAAGGTGGTGATGTGGGCCGATGCGATGTCGAGCGACAGGTCGGAAAGCGTTCCGGTGATCTCCGACAGCAGCCCCGGCCGGTCCAGGCCTTCGACCTCGATGACCGAAAAACGGTTGGACAGCGTGTTGCGGATTTCGGCGCGCGGCGGGATTTTGAACACCTTGGCGCCACGCCGGGGCTTGGTGCGCTTCTCGATCATCTCCGGCAGCCAGCTCTTGCCCGACAGCACGTCCTCGATCAGCCGGCCGACGCGCTCAGCGCGCCGGCGCTCGTCCTCATCGCGGTCGAATTCTCTGCTGATCAGGATGGTGTCGAGTGCGCGGCCGTCCGACGTCGTGAAGATCTGTGCGTCGACGATGTTGCCGCCGGCGCCGGCGCAAGCCCCGGCGATGACCGACAGCAGGCGGGGATGGTCCTGCGCCAGCACGGTGATTTCGGTCACCGCCTCGAACTGGTGGGTCTTGACCATGGTGGCGAGCTTGTTGCCCGCCACATCCGCCTCGCGGATGAACTCCGCATGGCGCAGCTGGTCGGCGAGATCGACGGTCAAAAGGTAATTCTCGTAGTGCTGGCCGACATAGCGCTTGCGAGCCTTGTCCGGCCAGTCGGCCAGCGCCTCGGCCAGACGCTCGCGCGCCGCCGCCGTGCGCTGGGCGCGCGACACTTCCGAAAACCCGCCGGTTAAAAGCAATTCGGTCTCGTAATAGAGCGTGCGCAGCAGTTGGCCCTTCCAGCCGTTCCAGACACCGGGTCCGACGCCCCTGATGTCGCAGACGGTGAGGATCAAAAGCAGCTTCAGCCGCTCGACCGACTGCACGATCGCGGCGAAATCCTCGATGGTCTTGCGATCGTTGAGGTCGCGGGTCTGCGCCGTCATCGACATCACGAGGTGGTTCTCGACGAGCCAGGCCACGGTTTCGGTGTCGGCCGGCGAAAGCCCCATATGCGGGCAGATGCGACGTGCGATCCTTGCGCCGGCCTCGGAATGATCTTCCGGCCTGCCCTTGGCGATGTCGTGCAGAAGCACCGCGACGTAAAGCGCCTCGCGGCTCTTTTTCAGCCCCGGCATCAGCGTGTGCGAGAGGGGATGGATCTTTTCGCCGTCGCCACGCTCGATCTCGGCCAGCACGCCGATGCAGCGTATCAGGTGCTCATCCACCGTGTAGTGGTGGTACATCGAGAATTGCATCATGGCGACGATCTTGCCGAAATCCGGGATCAGTCTGCCGAGCAGCCCGGCCTCGTTCATGCGCCGCAGATTGAGTTCGGCATTGCGGTCCGACGTCAGGATGTCGAGGAACAGCCGGTTGGCCTCCTGGTCGCGCCGCAGCGACTTGTTGACCAGGCCGAGCGAGCGGGTCAGCAGCTTCAGCGCGTCGGGGTGGAATTCCAGGCCGTGCTTGTCGGCGAACCAGAATAATCTCAAGAGATTGACCGGATCGCGCTCGAACACCTGGTCGTCGGCGATGTTGATGCGGTGATTGTCGACGATGAAGTCGGAGGTGCCGGCCAGCTTGCGCTTGCGCCGTGAGAAGGTGAGAAAGATGCGGTTGAAACCCGGCACGTGCTTGGCCTGCTCTTCCTCGAGCGCGGCACAGAAGATGCGGGTCAGGTCCCCGACATCCTTGGCGACGAGGAAGTAGTGCTTCATGAAGCGCTCGACCGCCGACAGGCCGGGGTGCGTGGTGTAGCCGAGCCGTTCGGCGATCTCGCGCTGGATGTCGAAATGCAGCCGTTCCTCCGCCTTGCCGGTAAGGAAATGCATGTGGCAGCGTACCGCCCACAGGAAATCCTCGGCCTTCTGGAACTCCCGGTATTCGCCCTCGGTGAAGACGCCCTTGTCGACCAGTTCCTCGCCGGTGCGCACCCGGTAGAAATATTTGCCGATCCAGAACAGCGTCTGCAGGTCGCGCAGGCCGCCCTTGCCGTCCTTGACGTTGGGCTCGACGAGATAGCGGCTTTCGCCGGCTTTGGCGTGGCGGTCGTCGCGCTCGGCAAGCTTGGCCTGGACATATTCGGGGCCGGTCGTGCGCACCACCTCATGGTCGAAGCGCAGCATCAGTTCGTCATAGAGTTTTTCGTCGCCCCACAGGAAACGCGCTTCGAGGATCGAGGTGCGGATGGTGACATCGGTGCGCGACAGGCGCAGGCATTCGTCGATGTTGCGGGTGGCGTGGCCAACCTTCAGCCCCAGATCCCACAGCATGTAGAGCATATATTCGACGGTTTGTTCGCCCCACGGCGTCTGCTTGTAGGGCAGCAGGAACAGAAGGTCGATGTCGGACCCGGGCGCCAGCGTGCCGCGGCCGTAGCCGCCGACAGCGACGACGGCCATGCGCTCCGCCGAAGACGGGTTCTTGACCCGGTAGACATGGGTGACGGCGAAATCGTAAAGCGCCCGGATGATCTCATCCATGAGATGAGACAGTCGTGCCGCGCAGGCGCTGCCGCCGCCATCGTCCCGCAGCATGCGCTCGGCAACGGTGCGCCCCTCGGCCAGCCGCCCCTTGAGCAACTGGAGCACTCCGCTGCGCGCCGCTTGTCCGGAACCGTCGCCTGCCGTGGCCGCGGTCAGCGCGGTCATCTCGCGGCGCAAGGCTTCGCCGTCGATCAGTTCGTCGAGCTTCAGGGAGATTCTTGCCATATGTCCGGGTCGGCCTTGCCTTTTCGGCGGCGTCTATAGCGCGTTTTGGCGGCGCTGGGTATGGGGCGGGAGGACGAGCCCCTCCGCGGTGGTCGAACGGGATTTTTTCTTCTTTTGAACGGGATCGATGCATTCGGGTTGGAGAAGCGGCGGCTCCTTAGCACACGGCGCCATGAAATGAGAAAATTTTGTCCCTTGACCTTCCAGTTACTGGAAGCCCTATCTCCGCGTCACACACCGATCCATCGAGGCATTTTCGAATGACGCATTCCGATCACGATCATCACGCGCATGGCAGCTGCTGCTCGGCAAAAGGCGCCGCGCCTGCCGCGAACGCCGTTGTTCGCGACCCGGTCTGCGGCATGATCGTCGACCCGGCCGCCGGCAAGCCTGCGGCCGAGCACGATGGCCATCTCTATCATTTCTGTAGCCAGGGCTGCCGCACGAAATTCGTCGCCGAGCCGGAAAAATTCCTGATGGCCACCGATCCGGTCTGCGGCATGAGTGTCGATCGCGCGACAGCCAGGCACTTTGCCCGCCACGAAGGTCAGGGCTTCTATTTCTGCTCCGCCGCTTGCCAGGCCAAGTTCGAGGCGGAGCCGCAAAAATATCTCGGCGACAGGCCGGCACCGCAGGCGATGCCCAAGGGCACGCAATACACCTGCCCGATGCATCCCGAAATCATCCGCGACAAGCCTGGATCCTGCCCGATCTGTGGCATGGCGCTGGAGCCGATGGGCGTGCCGACAGGCGATGAAGGGCCAAATCCCGAGCTGGTCGATTTCACCAGGCGGCTCTGGGTCAGCGCTGTCCTGTCGGTCCCCCTTCTGATCATCGCCATGGCGCCCATGATCGGCCTGACGTTTGAAGGCCTGGTCGAGGACCGGACAAAGGTCTGGATCGAGCTGGTCCTGGCAAGTCCGGTGGTGCTTTGGGCCGCCTTCCCCTTCTTCCATCGCGGCTGGGACTCGCTGGTCAACCGCAGCCCCAACATGTGGACGCTGATCTCGCTCGGCGTTGGTGCTGCTTATCTCTATAGCGTCGTCGCCACGCTGTTTCCGGATATTTTCCCGCATCAGTTCCGCGGTCACGGCGGTGCCGTGCCGGTCTATTTCGAGGCCGCCGCCGTCATCGTCGCGCTGGTGTTCCTTGGCCAGGTGCTGGAGTTGCGTGCCCGTGAAAAGACCGGCTCGGCAATCCGCGCCTTGCTTGATCTCGCGCCGAAGATGGCGCGGCGGATCGCCGCCGACGGTTCCGAAAGCGATGTGCCGCTCGACGCGGTCAAGGCCGGCGATCGCCTGCGCATCCGCCCCGGTGATGCAGTACCGGTCGATGGCACGGTGCTGGAAGGCCGTTCCTCTATCGACGAATCGATGATCACAGGCGAGCCGTTGCCGGTCGAGAAGACCGAGGGCGATGCGCTGACCGGCGGCACGCTCAACAGGCAAGGCTCGCTGATCATGCGCGCCGAGCGGATCGGCGCCGAGACGACGCTGGCGCGCATCGTCGAGCTCGTCGCCAAGGCGCAGCGCTCGCGCGCTCCGATTCAAGGGTTGGCCGATCGCGTTTCTTTCTACTTTGTCCCGACTGTCGTCCTTGTCGCGATTGCTGCTTTCATCGCCTGGGCCATGTTTGGACCCGAGCCCAGCCTGATCTTCGCCATCGTCTCGGCGGTGTCGGTGCTGATCATTGCTTGTCCCTGTGCGCTCGGCCTCGCCACGCCGATGTCGATCATGACCGCCACCGGGCGCGGGGCGCATGCCGGCGTGCTGATCAAGGAAGCCGCCGCGCTCGAACGCTTCGCTTCCGTTGACACGCTGATCGTCGACAAGACGGGTACGCTGACCGAAGGCCGGCCGAAACTGACCGATGTCGTTGCGGCAAACGGTTTTTCCGACGACGAATTGCTGGCGCTCGCCGCCGGTCTGGAGAAGGGGTCGGAGCATCCGCTGGCCGAGGCCATCGTCGACGGCGCCGCCACGCGCGGTGTGACTGTTGCCGAGGCCAGCGGCTTCGAGGCGGTCACTGGCAAGGGCGTGTCCGGTACAGTGTCAGGAAAGAAGGTCGCGCTCGGCAATGCCGCGATGATGGCGGATCTTGGCATCGACATCGCATCCATCTCAGCCAAGGCCGAGACGCTGCAGATCGAAGGCAAGACGGCGATGTTCGTTGTCGTGGACAAGAAACTGGCCGGCATCGTCGCCGTCGCCGACCCGGTCAAGGCGACCACCGCCGAGGCGATCAGGGCGCTGCATGACAGCGGCTTGCGGATCATCATGGCGACCGGCGACAATGAACGCACGGCCAATGCGATCGCCAGAAGCCTTGGCATCGACGAGGTTCGCGCCGGCCTGCTGCCGGAACAGAAGGCCGCCCTCGTCGAGGAACTGCGCGCCAAAGGCGCGGGCGTCGCCATGGCCGGCGACGGCGTCAACGATGCACCCGCCCTTGCCGCCGCCGATGTTGGCATCGCCATGGGTACCGGCGCCGATGTCGCCGTCGAAAGCGCCGGCATCACTTTGGTCAAGGGCGACCTCAACGGCATCGTGCGGGCGCGCACGCTGGCGCAGGCGACGATCCGCAACATCCGCCAGAACCTGTTCTTTGCCTTCCTCTACAACGTGCTCGGCGTGCCGGTCGCTGCCGGCGTGCTCTATCCGCTAACCGGCACGCTTCTGTCGCCGATGCTGGCGGCGGCGGCGATGAGCCTGTCCTCGGTGTCGGTGATCGCAAACGCATTGCGGCTGAGAACATTGAAACTCTGATCCAAGCCCCCAAATACGAAACCCACTCAACAGGAGACCATGAATGACCTTGGCTAAAAAACTCGTGCTTTTGCTGATGGCGGCCGGAATGCTGCTTGCCGTCTTCCTCGAAAGCGTCCCGGCGCAGAGCGAAGAGATGAAACACGACATGGGCGCCATGGCGATGGACGCGACCAGCCCTTCGACCGAAGGCTACAAGGCGGCGATGGACAAGATGCATGCCGACATGATGGCATCTGAATACACTGGCAATGCCGACGTCGATTTCGTCAAGGGCATGATCCCGCACCATCAGGGTGCCATCGACATGGCCAAGGTCGAGCTTGCCAACGGCAAGGACCCGGAAATCCGCAAGCTCGCCGAAGGCGTCATCGCCGCGCAGGAAGCCGAGATCAAGCAGATGCAGGATTGGCTCGCCGCCCATCCGGTGAAGTAGGCTTTCGCGAACGCCTCTGGATTTCTCGCCCGGCCTGTGATGCGATCCGGCCTCAACTGGAGCCCGACATGCCATCGACCATCGGGACCACCACACTGCCCTCAGGCGAAGCCGTTCAGGTGCTTGGCCAGGGGACATGGAAGATGGGCGAGGATTCGCGTCGCCGCACCGATGAGGTGAATGCGCTCAAGCTCGGCCTCGACCTCGGCATCACGCTGATAGACACCGCCGAAATGTATGCCAGCGGCGCCGCCGAGGAGGTGGTGGCGCAGGCCATTGCCGGGCGCCGCGACGAGACTTTTTTGGTCTCGAAAGTGCTGCCGTCCAACGCTTCGCGCGCGGGCGTGCAGCGCGCCTGTGAAAACAGCCTGAAACGCCTGCGTACCGACCGCATCGATCTCTACCTGCTGCATTGGCCCGGCAGCGTGCCGTTGACGGAGACGGTCGCGGCCTTCGAGGCCCTGAAAAAGGCCGGCAAGATCCGCCACTGGGGCGTCAGCAATTTCGACACCGACGAGATGGAAGAACTGGTCGGCCTGCCCGATGGCGGCAATGTCCAGACCAACCAGGTGCTCTACAATCTGGTCCGGCGTGGCCTCGAATTCGACCTGGCGCCCTGGAGCCGGCAGCGCGGCATTCCGCTTATGGCCTATTCGCCGGTCGAGCAGGGCGCGCTGGCGCGCAATGCCAGGCTCGACGCCGTCGCCGCCCGCCACAATGCGATCCCGGCACAGATCGCCCTGGCCTGGGTGATGCATCAGGAGGGCGTCATCGCCATCCCGAAGGCCAGCAGCCAGGAGCACGTCCGCCAAAATGTCGCCGCGCTCGACATCAAGCTGACGCAACAGGACATCGCCGATCTTGACCGTGCCTTCCCGCCGCCGGCGCGCAAGCGCGGGTTGGAGATGATCTGACTACTTCCCCGCCAACCCTTTCAGCCGGTAGAGCGCTTCCAGCGCCTCCCTCGGCGTCATCTCGTCGGGATTGATCTCGCCCAGCGCCACACCCAGCGCATCGCTCTTCACCGGCTTCGGCGCTTCCCGCTTCACCGCCACTGAAAACAACGGCAGGTCGTCGACCAGCCGGTTGGTTTTGCCGGAAACCTCGCCTTCCTCGAGCTGATGCAGGACCTCTTTTGCCCGGTCCACCACCGCTTCCGGCAGGCCGGCCAGCCGCGCCACCTGGACGCCATAGGAGCGGTCGGCGGCACCCTTGCCGACCTCGTGCAGGAAGACGACGTCGTTTTCCCACTCCTTGACCCGCATGGTGACATTGTGCAGCCGCGCGAGCTTGCCGGCCAGCGAGGTCATTTCGTGGAAATGGGTGGCGAAGATCGCCCGGCAGCGGTTCTTCTCATGCAGATATTCGACGGCCGCCCAGGCGATCGACAGACCGTCGAAAGTGGCGGTGCCGCGGCCGATCTCGTCGAGGATCACCAGCGCGCGTTCACCGGCCTGGTTGAGGATCGCCGCCGTCTCGACCATCTCGACCATGAAGGTCGAGCGGCCGCGCGCCAGGTCGTCCGAGGCGCCGACACGCGAGAACAGCCGGTCGACGACGCCGATATGGGCCGATGCCGCCGGCACGAACGAGCCGGTCTGGGCCAGGATGGCGATCAGCGCGTTCTGCCGCAGGAACGTCGACTTGCCGCCCATGTTGGGGCCGGTCAGGAGCCAGATCGCGCCGTTCTTGGCGCTGCCCTCCGGCGACAAATCGCAATCATTGGCGACGAATGGGCCTTCGCCGGAACGGCGCAGCGCCTGCTCGACCACCGGATGCCGGCCGCCCGCAATCTCGAAGGCCAGACTCGAATCCACCACCGGCCGGCACCAGGCCTCGCTCTCCGACAAAAGCGCGAGCGCCGCCGACACGTCGAGCACGGCCAGCGCATCGGCCCCAGAGCGGATATTCTCGGCTTCGCCGACCGCTTCCGCCGTCAGCGCGTCGAAGGCGGCAAGCTCGATGCTGAGCGCCCGGTCGGCCGCATTGGCGATCTTGGTCTCGAGTTCGGCAAGCTCGGTCGTGGTGAAGCGCATGGCGTTGGCCATGGTCTGGCGGTGGATAAAGCGCGCCTTGGCGCCATCGCTGCCGGTCATCACCGCATGATGGTTGGCTGTGACCTCGATGTAATAACCGAGCACATTGTTGTGCCGGATCTTCAGAGAGCGGATGCCGGTCTCATCGATCAGCGAGCGCTCCAGCCCGGCGATCACTTTGCGCGATTCATCGCGCAGCGCCCGCATCTCGTCGAGATCGGCATGGTAGCCGCCGCGCACGAAGCCGCCGTCGCGCTTGAGCAGCGGCAGCTCGTCGCCAAGCGCCTGCGTCAAATGCCCGGCCAGCGCCTGGGGCAGGGCATGGATGGCGGCGAGTGCGGCCGTCAATTCCTGGGGCAGGGTGGTCGCGGCAAAGATCTCGGCGATCGCGCCTGCCGCCTCGAAACCGGCGCGCAGCGCGCCGAGATCGCGCGGACCGCCACGGTTGAGCGCCAGCCTCGACAGCGCGCGCGGCATGTCGGCGACGCTCTTCAGGCTCGACCGCACCGCCAGGCAGAGCCTCGTTTCGGAACGGAAGAACGACACCGAATCCAGCCTGGCGCCGATCGCCGCCGGATCGGTCAGCGGCGCCATCAGCCGGTCGGCAAGCAGCCTTGCGCCGCCGCCGGTCACCGTGCGGTCGATCGCCTTGAACAGCGAGCCTTCGCGGCTGCCCGACAGTGTGCGTAAGAGCTCCAGATTGCCGCGTGTTGCCGGGTCGATGAACAGGGTAGATCCCTGCTCCTCGCGCTCGGGCCGCGACAGCGGCGGGCGCTCGGCCTTCTGCGTCTTCTCGACATAGGCGATGGCGCCCGAGATCGCCGACAGTTCGGCGCGCGAAAAGGCGCCAAACGAGTCCGGCGTCGCCACATCGAAGAAACGGGCGATGCGTCCGGTGGCCGAGGCCGAATCGAACAGGCTCGGCGGCTGCGGGCTGGCGACGCGGCCCAGCACGTCGAACACCGGCTTCAGTTCGGGATCATGGAACACCGGCTCGGCGACAATCAGCTCACGCGGATCGACACGGAAGATGTCGGCCAGCAGCCGGTCGGCGGTGGTGTCGGTGACACGAAAGGCGCCGGTCGAGATGTCGATCCAGGCCAAGGCAAAGCTGTGGTCGGCTCCGCCCTTCACCCGCCCCAGCGCCATCAGGAAACTCGATTCCGATGGCGCCAGCAATTTGTCCTCGGTGATGGTGCCCGGCGTCACCAGCCGCACCACGTCGCGGCGCACCACCGATTTGCCGCCGCGTTTCTTCGCTTCGGCCGGGTCCTCGATCTGCTCGCAGACGGCGACGCGGAATCCCTGGCCGATCAGCTTCTGCAGATAGTCGTCGGCCGCATGCACCGGCACGCCGCACATCGGAATGTCTAGCCCTTGATACTTGCCGCGCTTGGTCAGCACGATGCCGAGCGCCCGGCTCGCCTTCTCGGCATCGTCGAAGAACAGCTCGTAGAAATCGCCCATCCGGTAGAACAGCAGCGAATCCGGGTTCGCCGCCTTGATCTCGATGAACTGCTCTATCATCGGCGTGGCGCCGGCGTGGGCGGTCGGCAACGGCGTCATGGCCTCTGGGGCGTCTGGCTCGTTCGGGCTGTGCATGTTCATGCGCGGCACGCTAGCAGATGTGATGGCGCGGTTTAATGCCGGGGCTTCGAAAAACAGGGGACGACCGGGATGGCAGGTTGTCCGCAATTGCCCACGCGAACAGCGATTCCCGCGCGCTGGCGGTTTACACGCGGCGGCGCGTGGTCTTAATTCGGATCGAAACAAAGCACCCGCTTCAACGAGGTGCTGCATCGGCGAGGAAATCAAGACCATCATGGCCAGGAAAACCGAAAACACCGGTCCGTCCGTCAGCGCGCAGGAAGCGCTCGAATTCCACGCCATGGGCCGCCCCGGCAAGCTGGAAGTCGTCGCCACCAAGCCGATGGCAACGCAACGCGACCTGAGCCTCGCCTATTCGCCTGGTGTCGCGGTTCCGGTTCTGGCCATCGCCGAGGACCCAAGCCGCGCCTTCGACTACACGACGCGTGGCAACATGGTCGCCGTCATCTCCAATGGCACCGCCATCCTCGGCCTGGGCAATCTTGGCGCGTTGGCTTCGAAACCGGTGATGGAAGGTAAGGCGGTGCTGTTCAAGCGCTTCGCCGATGTCGATTCCATCGATCTCGAGGTCGACACAGAGGACGCCGACGAGTTCATCAACTGCGTGCGTTTCCTCGGCCCCTCCTTCGGCGGTATCAACCTCGAGGACATCAAGGCGCCGGAATGCTTCATCATCGAGCAGCGCCTGCGTGAATTGATGGACATCCCGGTTTTCCATGACGACCAGCACGGCACCGCCATCATCTCGTCCGCCGGCCTCATCAACGCGCTGGAGATCACCGGCCGCGACATGAAGACCACGAAGATGGTCTGCAACGGCGCCGGCGCCGCCGGCATCGCTTGCATCGAGCTGATGAAGGCGATGGGTTTTGCGCCCGAAAACATCACTTTGTGCGACACCAAGGGCGTCGTCTTCCAGGGCCGCACCGAAGGCATGAACCAGTGGAAATCGGCGCATGCCATCAAGACAGAGGCGCGCAGCCTCGCCGAGGCACTCGACGGCGCCGACGTCTTCCTCGGCCTTTCCGCCAAGGGCGCGCTGACCACCGCCATGGTGCAGTCGATGGCCAAGAATCCGATCATCTTCGCCATGGCCAATCCCGATCCGGAGATCACGCCGGAGGAAGTGGCCGAGATCCGCACCGACGCCATAATGGCGACGGGCCGGTCGGACTATCCGAACCAGGTCAACAATGTGCTCGGCTTCCCCTACATCTTCCGCGGCGCGTTGGATGTGCGGGCCACCACCATCAACGACGACATGAAGATCGCCGCCGCCCGCGCGCTGGCGGCACTTGCGCGCCAGGACGTGCCCGACGACGTCGCCGCCGCCTATCAGGGCAACCGGCCGAAATTCGGCCCCAACTACATCATCCCGGTGCCGTTCGACCCGCGCCTGATCTCGGCCATCCCGATCGCGGTCGCCAAGGCGGCGATGGATTCAGGCGTCGCCCGCAAGCCGATCCTCGACCTCGACCGCTACGCGCAGGAACTCTCCGCCCGCCGCGACCCGATCGCCTCGACCCTGCAGCGTATCTACGACCGCGTGCGCCGCCAGCCCAAGCGCATCGTCTTTGCCGAGGGCGAGGAGGAACAGGTGATGCGCGCCGCCGTCTCCTATGTGAACCAGCGGCTCGGCACCGCCATCCTGCTTGGCCGCGACGACGTCATCAAGGAGAACGCCAAGCACGCCGGCATCGACCTCAACAAGCAAGGCATCGAGATCATCAATGCAAGGCTGTCGCGCCGCAACGGCATCTACACCGACTACCTCTACGAGCGCATGCAGCGCAAAGGCTTCCTGTTCCGCGACTGCCAGCGGCTGATCAACAACGACCGCAACCACTTCGCCGCCTGCATGGTGGCGCTGGGCGATGCCGACGGCATCGTCACCGGTGTCACCCGCAACTATTCGACAGCGCTCGACGACATCCGCCGTGTCATCGACGCCAAGCCCGGCCACCGCGTCATCGGCGTCTCGATCGTGCTGGCGCGGGGCAGGACCGTGCTGGTCGCCGACACCGCCGTGCACGACATGCCGAATGCCGAGCAGATCGCCGACATCGCCGAGGAGGCCGCGGGCTTCGCCCGCCGCATGGGCTATGAGCCGAGGCTCGCCATGCTCGCCTATTCGACCTTCGGCCATCCGCAAGGCGAGCGCTCCGAACGCGTCCAGGAAGCGGTGCGCATCCTGGACAAGCGCCGCGTCGATTTCGAGTATGACGGCGAGATGGCCGCCGACGTCGCCCTCAACGCCCGCGCCATGGCGCAATATCCGTTCATCCGACTGACCGGCCCGGCCAATGTGCTGATCATGCCGGCGTTCCACTCAGCCTCGATCTCCACCAAGATGCTGCAGGAACTCGGCGGCTCGACGGTGATCGGCCCGCTGCTGGTCGGGCTGAACAAGCCGGTGCAGATCGTGTCGCTGAACGCCAAGGACAGCGATATCGTCAACATGGCGGCGATTGCTGCTTATACTGCGGGGACTTGACGAACGGTCCGCGCTGCGGACGAAAAGCCGCGAACGCTTTTCGAGCGAGGCAAGGCCTTGCGCAGCTTGAACGGAATCGGCCGCGCCATCCGCCGGCACATGTGCAATCGCAGGAATCCTGCGATTCAAGCCGAATTTCGGCTAAAATCACCGAGATCCATAAGAGATTGATAATATCCGGTTGTTATACCAGAGAGCTGTCGTCGATGTGCCAGCGCGGCATTTTGGACAGACTGGGGTGGTAACCGTCATGGATTTGCAGTCGTGAAGCACGATACGAGACCTGCATCCGTGGTCGGTCAGGGAGACCTACACGACGAGCGCCTGGACGCGCTTCTCAGCATCACCGGCCGGATGGACGGCTATCTTTACCGCTGCCGCAACGATGCGTCCTACACCATGCTCTATATCAGCGACGGCGTCTTCACAGTCAGCGGCTATCCGCCCTCGGATTTCGTGCACAACGCTGTGCGCGACTATGTCTCGGCCATCCATCCGGACGATCTCGCCTCGGTCTATGCCGCCGTCGACGCCGCGGTCGAGGCACGCCGGAACTGGAACGTCGACTACCGCATCGTGCCGCAGGTCGGCGAACCGCTCTGGGTCCGCGAGATCGGCGGCGGAGTCTGGGACAATGCCGGCGAACTCGAATTCCTCGAAGGCTTCGTCGTCGATATCAGCGACCGCAAGGTTGTCGAAGACCTCAACGCCCAGCTGCTGCTGGACTTGAAGACCGCCAACGAAGAGCTCTCGGCGCAAAAGCGCGAGATCGAACTGGCGAAGCAGCAGAGCGACCATTCGGCCAACCACGATGCATTGACCGACTTGCCCAACCGGCGCGCCTTCCACGACGAACTCAAATCGGTGGTGGCCCGCTGCGGCGCCACCGGCGAGGCGGCCGGTCTTCTGTTCATCGACCTCGACCGGTTCAAGGAAGTCAACGACACGCTCGGCCACGAGGCCGGCGATGCGCTGCTGCAGCGTGTGTCAAGCCAGCTTCGCTCTATCCTGCGGAGCGCCGATTTCGTCGCCCGGCTTGGCGGTGACGAATTCGCCTTCTTATTCTCGGGCGACGCCGAGCTGGCACAGCAGAAGGCCGTGCGCGTCGCCGAACGCATCCTGGAAAGGTTGCGGATCAAGGTTCCCACGCCGACCGGCGCCATCCAGGTCGGCTGCACCGTTGGCGTGGCCATGTACCCGGCGGAGGCCGCCGATTCCGAAGCGCTGATCGCGCTCGCCGACCGGCTGATGTACATCGGAAAAAAGAGCGGCCGCAACCGGCTGGTCACCGCGGGGGAAATGTCGCCGCAACAGCCGTCGTCCGGTCCTCGCCACCCGATTCGCAAGACTGCCTAGGCGCATCTATCAAGGGTGTGCACCGAAGCTATCAGTCCGGCGCGAACGCACGCGCCGCCTCGACGACCTCGTCGACCTGATCCTGCCGGAGCAGGTCGATGGGAACACGGCCGTCGAGCTGAGCCGAGGGGCGCGTCAGCCACAGCCATGCGAGCCTCGGATTGGTGATCAGCGACAGCACGTCGCGGATGCCCGCCACCGGCCTGCCGTCGACGAATTGCGCCAGCGGGAACACATGTTTGCGGCCGCCCTTGCGCAAGGCGATGACTTCGCCCCGCCGCTGCCAGCGATGCAGGGTCGAGCGGGCGATGCGCAAATTCTCTTCCAGATAGGTCGAGCCGGCGACACGGCCCGCCCAGTCCTCGATCAGCATCGATTCGAGATCGTCGGACTTTGGCAGCGAAGGGGGCTCGACATCGGCCGACAGGGTCGTCGGCGGATTTATCGCGCCGGCAATACCGGCTTCGCTACGGCGCGCGGCCTCGGCCGCCAATGCTCGCACGAATTTCGATGCCAGGCCGGGAAGGTCGGCATGGATGGCGTCGATGGCGCGCTGGTGTTTCGGCGACAGCAAGGTAACGGCTGACGCTATGCTGCCGGCGATCTTGCCGACCGAGACCATGGTCGGCTTGTTGATGGCCTCATCATAGTGGGCAAGCGCGCGTTCGACCTCCTCCGCGACCATATCCGCGAAGTCGTCCTGCTTGAGGCCCTGGATCTGAAATCTGTTCATGCATCTGTCTTCCGGGCCGCGCGCTCCTCCCACAGCCACGGCCGGTTGTTGAACTCTAGAGCGGAAAGCGGAAATCGCAGCGGCAACAGATGCAGCGGCCCGACAGCTTGCTGTCTTGCATTTCTTGACACCCCAACTGGCTGTTGGCGCCCCGAAATGTCAGTCGCAGGACGCCTCGATTGCGTGTAGGTGCGATGTGTGACAGCCGCGCGACGGTGAGAAGCGGTCCGCGCAGCGGACGAAAAGCCAATTGCTTGGCTTTTCGAGCTTCGAACGCCCTGAGCCTGCGAAGGGCTGGAGCGCGATCCTGCTACTACCCCAGCAAGCGCCCGCCTTTGAGTTAAAGCAACCTCGCCTGCTCAGCCTCACGGCGCAAATTCTGCCGTGGCCTGGGTCCGATCTGCTGGATCACCAATCCGGCCGCCAGTGAGCCAAGGTCGCCGCAGGTCTGCAGGTCGCGGCCTTGCGTGTAGCCATGCAGGAAACCGGCGGCATAGAGATCGCCGGCGCCGGTCGTGTCGACCAGTTCCTTGATCGCGGTCGCCTTGATCACCACGGTCTCGTCGCCGCGCACGATCACCGAGCCTTTTTCCGAGCGGGTCACGGCGGCGATCCTGCAATCCTTGCGGATCTGCGCCAGCGCCTCATCGAACGACGACGTCTGGTAGAGCGACTTGATCTCGTGGCTGTTGGCAAAGACGATATCGACCGTGCCCGAGCGCATCAGGTCGAGGAATTCGTCGCGGTAGCGGTCGACGCAGAACGAATCCGACAATGTCATCGACACTTCCCGGCCTGCCGCGTGCGCCAGCTTCGCCGTCTGCCGGATCGCCTCCTTGGCGCGCGGCGGGTCCCACAGATAGCCTTCGAAATAGGTGACCTTGGCGCCAGACGCCTTGTCGGGCTCGACATCCTCCGGTCCGAGTTCGACGCAGGCGCCGAGATAGGTGTTCATCGAGCGCTCGCCGTCGGGGGTGACAAAGATCATAGAGCGCGCCGTCGGCGGCTCGCCCTTGAGCGGCTTGGTGTCGAAGGCGACGCCCTGCGCGTGGATGTCGTGGGCGTAGATTTCGCCCAGCGCATCGTTGGAGACCTTGCCGAAGAAGGCGGCGCGGCCGCCGAAGCTGGCGACGCCGGCCGCCGTGTTGCCGGCGCTGCCGCCGGAGGCTTCGATCGCCGGGCCCATGCGGCTGTAGAGCAGTTCGGCGCGCTTTGTGTCGATGAGGTTCATCGCGCCCTTGATGATGCCGTTGGTCTCGAGGAATTCCTCGTCGCACTGGGCGATGATGTCGACAATGGCATTGCCGATGCAAAGCACGTCATAATCCGGCATCAAAATCTCCGCCAAAAACCCGAGCCGGCTTCTTGCCATGTCGGCCGGGCGCGGGTCTAGCGATTTGAAACCGCTTTGCCTAGAGCGCAACACGCAACTTGGGCGGATCAGGTCCGAACAGCCCAAAGGCACATCGGCAACGAGGCGCTATGACAATTCGACCGTGGCCGAAGCATTTCATCGCCGCACCGCCTACAAGGCAGGCTCAGACGATCCCGTTTCGAAGGCGAGCCAGCCCCCCAACGTCTACAAAGAGCATGTCGACAAAGAAAGAGACTGCAAAAAACGACATGACCACCGACCTGGCGCTGCTCGCCTTGCTGGCGGTGCTCTGGGGCGCCTCCTACACCTTCATCAAGATCGGCGTCGAGACGATCCCGCCGGTCACCTTCATTGCCGCCCGCACCCTGATCGCCGGCGGCATCCTGTTCGCCATCATCCGGTGGCGCGGGCTCGCCATGCCGGGCGACGCGGCAAGCTGGCGCCGCTTCGCCTTCCAGGCCTGCCTCAACAGCGTCATACCGTTCACCCTCATCGCCGCGGCCGAACGCTCGGTCGATGCCGGCCTCGCCACCATCCTGAACGCGACCTCGCCGATCTTCACCTTCCTTTTGACCGCGCTCATCACCCGCCATGAGCCGGTGACGTTGCGCAAACTGATTGGTGTCGGCGCCGGCATTGCCGGCATCTGCCTCATCATCGGCACGCAGGCGCTGGGTGGTCTCGGTCACGAGCTGTGGGCGCAGTTGGCAATCGTCGCGGCAACAATCTGCTATGCGGGTGCGGCCATTTTCGGCCGTGGCTTCAAGGGCCTCGATCCGATGCTGCCGGCCGCCGGTTCGATGCTATGCGGCGCCGTTATCCTCGTGCCGCTCAGTCTTGTGTTCGACCAGCCATGGACGCTGGCGCCATCGACCGCATCAATCCTGGCCCTGCTCGGCCTGTCGGTGTTTTCCACCGCGCTGGCCTTCGTCATCTATTTCCGCCTCATCCATACGCTTGGTTCGGTCGGCACCACCTCGCAAGCCTATCTGCGCGTGCCGATCGGCGTCGGCATCGGCGCCCTCTTCCTTGGCGAAAGCCTCGGTTCGACGGCGTGGCTTGGCATGGCGTTTGTCGTGGTCGGGGTTGCGGCCATGACCATCCCGGTTCGCAAGGCGGCGCTCGCCCGATAGTTGTCCGCGCTTGTGCTCGCGACCTGGGCTGCCTATTTCGGAAGCGTCCGCCTTTTCGGCGTCCGCTGACCTGGGATTGAAGCACGGTGATTTTCGACGCTGCCCGCACTGCGGCCCTTGAGCTGCTCTCGCCTCCGTTCCGTGCCGTGTTCGTCAAGACGCTCGGGCTGACCTTGCTGGCGCTGGTGGCCTTGTGGTTCGGCCTGACCAGCCTTGTCGAGTGGCTGGCCCTGCCCTGGCTGCAGACGCTGCTGCCCGGCATTCCCTCCTGGGCCGGGTGGCTGGGCGGCATCATCGCGGCAATAGCGCTTGCCTTCGTCATGGCATTGCTGATCGCGCCGGTGACGGCTGTTATCGCCGGCCTGTTCCTCGACGACATCGCCGAAGTGGTCGAGCGCACCGACTATCCCGGCGATCCAACCGGCCGCGCCATGCCGGCGCTGCGCTCGCTGGTGCTGTCGATGCGATTTCTCGGCGTCGTCATTCTCGGCAACATCGTCGCGCTGCTGCTTCTCCTGGTGCCGGGCGTCAACATCGCCGCCTTCTTCATCGTCAACGGTTATCTGCTCGGGCGCGAGTTCTTCGAATTCGCCGCCATGCGCTTTCGCGGCGAAGAAGAGGCCAGGGCCTTGCGCAGGCACTATGCCGGAACGGTGTTTCTCGCCGGGCTGCTCATCGCTGCCTTCCTTGCCGTGCCGTTGCTCAATCTGGTGACGCCACTCTTCGCCGCCGCCATGATGGTGCATCTGCACAAGGCGATTTCGGTGCGGGAAGCGGCCCGACCTGGATATCGGCGCACTTAGCGAAGGAGAAATCCGCGCCCCAGCTCGTCATCGGCCTCGACAATGAACTCCGCCCGCCCGGAATAATAGGCGCGGCCGCCGACGCGGGCGATGATCGCCTCATGCGGGCCAGCCTTCGCCGTCCGCACCACGGCTCCGGAAAAACGCGAGCCGGAGATGCTCTCGAACATGCGTGTCTGCCCGATCGCGATCTCGCCCTTGGCATGCATGGCCGCCAGCCTTGCGGTGACGCCGGATCCCGTCGGCGAGCGGTCGACCTCGGCCTCGGCGAAGACGCAGATGTTCTTGGTCACCTCGCCGCAAAACGCGTCGCGGCCATCGGTCAGGATGGTGCCGTAGAGAAAGGCCAGGTCGGCATGGTCGGGATGCGACAGCGGAAATTCGGCCTTGAGCCTGTTCGTCAGTGCGGTTGCCGCATCGACGAAATCGCGCACCCGGTCGCGGCCGAATTCAAGCCCGAATTGGTGGCAATCGGCCAGTGCGTAGAAAGCGCCGCCATAGGCGATGTCGAAGCCGATCGTGCCATGGCCCGCCAGCTCTATCGTCTGGCCGCCGGCGAACAGGAAGGCCGGCACGCTTTCGAACGACACGGCGCCGGCCTTGCCATCCCTGACCTCGACCGAGGCGACGACCAGCCCGCACGGCGCCTCGATGTTGACAGTCGTGATAGGCTCCTGTTTCGCCACCAGCCCTTCATCAACGGCATAGCGGCCGAGCGCGACGATGGCGTGGCCGCACATGGTCGAATAGCCCTCATTATGCATGAATAGCACGGCGAGGTCGGCGCCGGGCAGATCGGGTTCGACCAGCAAGGCGCCATACATGTCGTAATGGCCGCGCGGCTCGAACATCAGGATTTTCCGCAGATGATCGAGATGGTCGCGCACATAGGCGCGCTTTTCCAGGATGGTGCCCTTCGGGATATCCGGATAGCCGCCGGTGACGATCCGGAGCGGCTCGCCGCCGGTATGCATGTCGACGACGGTAAGCGTCATGCGATGGCCTCATCTAGGCTGAAGGTTTGGCAAACAGCGCCTGCAATTTGCCGAACGGCATGGCGGCGCGGGTGAAGCCGAAGGTGCCGTCCTGCTGGATCTCGCGTGCCGCCGTTTCCAGCATGCCATAGGCGAAATTGGTCAACCACGGCCCGAGCGAGACGCGCTTGACGCCGGCCATGGCGAGGTCGGCGATGGTGAAGCCGGGCTTTGCCATGACGTTGACCGGCCTGCTGACCGCCGAACAGATGGTGCGGATCATCTCGACGTCCCCGATGCCCGGCGCATAGAGCACGTCGGCGCCGGCCTTCTCGAAGGCCTGCAGCCGCTTGATGGTGTCGTCGAGGTCGGACTTGCCCCAGAGAAAATTCTCGGCGCGCGCGGTGAAGACGAAATCGCGCCTGAGCGCCCGCGCCGCTTCCACCGCCGCCGCAACACGCTCGACGGCATGCGCAAAATCATAGATCGGCTTGTCCGGGTCGCCGGTGTGATCCTCGATCGAGCAGCCGGCAAGGCCGGCTGCTTCCGCCGCGAAGATGGTTTCGGCGGCCTGCTCGGCACTGTCGCCCTTGCCTTTCTCGAGGTCGGCTGAGACCGGCAGGCTGGTCGCCGCCGTCACCTCGCGGCAATGGTGGATCATCTGGTCGAAGGTCACGGCGCCATCCGGTAGGCCGCGTGAAAAGGCAAAGCCGGCGCTGGTCGTCGCCAGCGCGGTGAAGCCGAACGAGCCCAGCAGCTTCGTCGTGCCGATATCCCAGGGATTGGGCATGACGAAGATCGAGGCATGCAGGTCGCGAAAGATCTTGCCCTTGTCCATGGTAGTTTCCCCCATCATGCGTGGTGTGGCTAAGCGGATTTTATCCTGACCCATTTGACTGGGCAAACGAATGCGGTTGGTTCAGAAGCGTTTGGCGTTCTCTCCTGCCAATTTGTCCAGCGCGTCGGAATCCTTGGCATAGCGCGATGTGTTCTTGTCCCAGTGATAGGTGACCGAAATCGCGTGAGACTCGGGCTTGGGCGGGGTGTCATCGCAGCTTTCGCCGTTCAGCACGGTAGAATCGGTCACCGTCACCTTGATGGCGTCATAAGGTTGGCCGTCGGCGATGGTCTGGAAAACCAGATCCTGCTTGCGGCTGTAGGCGCACAGGTTCTCATCGAACGTATAGATGATGTCGATCGGTTCAAACTTGTCCTTGGCAACCATGAGCAGTGGCGTCGCCACGTAGTTCTGGTTCGAATTGAAATGCGCGCTCATGGTGATGAGGATGTCGTCGTTGGCGCCGACGGAAAGCTTGCCCGGTTCGCGGAAATAGGTGTCGCGATCGAGCGCGACATTGACGGCGTCGAGCAATTTTGGCTTGGCTGTGATGTCGTAGAGAGCCAGCACGGCATAGCCTTCGGCGCCGTCGGAAGCATCGCCGAGGTCGAACAGCATGGTCAGCCGGTCCTTGCCGCCAGCTTTGATGGCAAGCACGGCCGCATTGAAAATGCCCGACGTCTCCGGCGGTGAGCCGCCGCTGTCCGGTCCCTCGATGTGACGCATCTCGATCGGCAACCCGCCTTTGTAGAAGCCGTCTTTGTCCGCGGCGAGATCTGGAATGACCATCCTCGCCAGATCGAGATAAGTGATGTCCGTGCGGCCAGGCAGTGCGCTGCCGAGTTCCGGGAACCCGACGGCCTGCGCGCCAGCCGCTGTCCATAAGAACGGCAGTAGCATCAAGGAGAGGATGAAGCGGAGCAGGCTGGGTTTCATGCATGGCATCGAGTTGGCGGCGCCAAGCTAGCATGGACAATCGAGGCGTACAGCCATGGGCTGAAGATCAGGTCAGTGGATAGGCACCAGCCCGGCCAGCTCGCGCATGTCGTCGAACAGGATGCCACCGGCCTGGATCAGGCCGTCGCGGTCGGAGTAGGGGTCGGCATGGTAGGAAAACACCCGCATGCCGGCGGCGATGCCGGCCTGCGTGCCGGCGACGCTGTCCTCGATGACGATGCAGTCGGCAGGCGCGAAGCCGATGGTCTTGGCCGCATGCAGGAACAGGTCCGGGAACGGCTTGCCGCGACCGACCATGGTCGAACTGAACATCGCGTGCTCGAACAGCGGCAGCAGCCCGGTCTGGCCAAGCGTGATGTGCATCTTCGACACCCGGGCCGAGGTGGCGACGCAATAGGCGATGCCGGCTGAACGCACGGCTTCGACAAATTCGCGGACATAGGGGATCGCCTCGACGCCGTGGGCGAACAGATCGGGCAGGCCGGCGTTCCAGCGATCGACGAAATCGGCGCCGAGCCTGACGCTGGTCTCCCCTTCGATCTCTTTCTGCACCGACGCCATGCTGCGGCCGGAGAAATTCTTGCGGCAATATTCGAAACTTGTCGGATAGCCGGCGGCGCTCAGCCATTCGGCAAGGCGCCGATTGGCCAGGTTCTCGGTGTCGACCAGGATGCCGTCGCAGTCGAAGATGACAAGTTTTGGCAGTTCAGCCATCAGGCGGTGCCGGTCGATCCGAAGCCGCCTGCGCCACGCGCGGTTCCGCCAGCAAGTGTGCGCTCTTCAACGGCTGCCTGCGTCACCGCCGCGAAGACGATCTGGGCGATGCGCATGCCGCGCGTCACCGCGAAATCCTCATCGCCGAGATTGATCAGCAGCACCTTCACCTCGCCGCGATAGTCGCTGTCGATGGTGCCGGGCGTGTTGAGGACGGTAAGGCCATGTTTGAAGGCAAGGCCCGAGCGTGGCCGGACCTGGCCTTCCATGCCTTCCGGAATTTCCAGGATCAGCCCGGTCGGCACCAGAGCGCGCTTTCCCGGCAGGATCAGCAGCGGCCGGTCGTCGGGCACCGCGGCGCGCAGGTCCATGCCGGCCGCACCGGTGCTTTCATAGGCAGGAAGGGGAAGTCCTTCCCCGTGCGGCAACCTGACGAAGCCGACGGTCGGACCGATGACGGAGGGAGTTTGAAGGGCTGCGCGCATAAAATCGATCCTATCGGCGCGAACGGCGATTCGGTCAACTCGACTGTAATTCTATCAACGGCTTTCTTTATGGCGGTACGACGACCTAGCGCAGTTCCATCGGAACGACGGTGGTCTCCTTGATCTCCTCCATCACGAACGACGCGGAAACGTCCGACAGCGCCACCTTGGCGATCAGCCGCTGGTAGAGCCAGTCATAGGCCTTCACATCGGCAACGCGGGCGCGCAAGACATAATCGAGGTCGCCGGACATGCGGTAGACGCCGGTGATCTCGGGAAAGCCGGTCACCGCCGCCCGGAACTTCTGCAGCCACTCCGGATCATGGTTGGACGTGCGGATCAGGATGAAGACGGAAAGGCCAAGTCCGAGCTTTTCGGCATCGACCAGCGCCACCCGACCGGTGATGATGCCATCTTCCTCCAGCCGCTTCACCCGGCGCCAGCAGGCATTGCGCGACAAGGCCACCCGTTCCGACAGCTGGTCGACCGACAGCGTGCCGTCGCGTTGCAACTCGGTGAGCAATTTCCGGTCTATTTCATCGATATCGAGTGCCATGTGGGATATTTGTCCCATGATCTGGCTGATTACAAGGATATTTTGAGACCGATGAACCGGCGAAGCGTGTCAGGATACTCACATCAGGAACTCAGACGCTGAAGGGGAACCAGCATGTCGGTCGCAAGGATTTTCACCTCTCACCCGGCCAAGGTCGGCGAAACCTATCTCGGTCATATGGCTTTTGCCGCATGGTTCTCGTCGCGCTTGCTGCTGGCGGCGGGCGCCGCGCTCGTTCATGCTTTCTTGCCATTTCTGTTTGAAACTACAGCCAGCCGAATCGTTCGCGAGCTTTATGAGCGGACGCACAACAGAGGCACGCACGCGACCAAGGAGCCCGCGGCTCTTATGGATCGCGCCTAGAGGACGACAGAAACGATGTGCCGGTGGGCGGCCTATCTCGGTGAAGCGGTCTTTCTCGAAGACATCCTCACCGCGCCCTGTCACTCGCTGATCGCCCAGAGCCATTGCGCCCAGGAAGCGAAGTCGCCGACCAACGGCGACGGCTTCGGCCTTGCGTGGTATGGCGACCGCCCGGAGCCGGGTCTCTATCGCGATATCCTGCCGGCCTGGTCCGATCCCAATCTGAAAAGCCTGTGCCGGCAGATCAAATCCGGCCTGTTCCTCGCTCATGTGCGGGCCTCGACCGGCGGCGCCACCAGCCGCATGAACTGCCATCCGTTCATCGCAGGTCCTTGGTCGTTCATGCACAACGGCCAGATCGGCGGCTTCGAAAAAATCCGCCGCGCGCTGGAGAACTCGCTGTCCGACGCCGTCTTCGACCAGCGTGAAGGCACCACCGATTCCGAATTGTTTTTCCTGCTGATGATCGACGAGGGATTGGCCGCCGATCCGCAAGGCGCCGTTTCCCGCGCCACCAGCCGCGTCCTCGACGCCTCGCGCCGTGCCGGTCTCGAACCGGCGCTGAAACTCACCGCCGCCTTCTCGGATGGGCAGGCGCTGCATACGGTTCGCTACGCCACCGATGCCCACGCGCCGACGCTCTACACCTCGACCTTCCGCAAGGGTGGTGGCCGCTGCATCGTTTCCGAACCCTTCGATCGCGAGGGCGGCGACTGGCAGGCCATCCCGCCGTCGAGCTTTGTGACGATGACGCGGGACGGCATCAGCATACGCCCGTTTGCTCCAGCGGCGGGGAAGCTCGCGCTGGTCGGGTAGGTTTCTTCGTCAACTGGTAACGTCGCGGGTCAGCGCCGACCTCAACAAACTATCGGCACAATTGCGATCAAACGCGGCCAATCCTCGAATGCTCAACTCTGCTTGAAATCGCGCCGCTATCCGCCATTTGACCAAGGCGAGCGCCGCCAAGCCGGAGCATTCACTATGGATCCCGTCTTTTCCTCGACCATCGATCTCGCTGCCGCCATCGCCGCGCGGAATATCTCCGCCGTCGAAGCACTCGACGCGCATCTGGCGCAGATCGACGAGCACAATGGGGCGGTCAACGCCGTCATCTCGCTCGACAGGGAAGGAGCTCACGAGCGCGCCACAAAGGCCGATGCGGCACTGGCGCGCGGCGACGCGCTCGGCCCGTTGCATGGCGTACCGTTCACGCTAAAGGACACGCACGAGACATCCGGCATGAAGACCACGGTCGGCTTCCCGCCCTTTGCCGACTATGTCGCCAAACAAGACAGCCCGGTCGTCGCCCGGTTGAGGGCGGCCGGCGGCGTGTTGATGGCCAAGACCAATGTCGCGACAATGCTGTCGGACTGGCAGTCGAACAATCCGCTGTTCGGCCGCACCAGCAATCTATGGAATCTCGAGCGCACGGCGGGCGGTTCCAGCGGCGGTGCTGCGGCTGCACTTTGCTCGGGGATGACGCCGTTTGACGTCGGCACCGACATGCAGGATTCCATCCGGCTGCCGGCTGCCGGCTGCCTTCTGCGGTGTTTATGGGCTGAAGCCGACGGAACACCGCATCTCGCTGGCCGGCGCCTTCCCCGATCCGGGCGGTGCTGCGCGCAGCGTGCGGCTGATGTCCTGTCTTGGCCCCCTGGCGCGCAGTGTGGATGACCTATCGCTGATCTATCAAATCATCGCCGGTCCGGATGGAAGCGACACTGATGTTGCGCCGGCGCCGGTCGAGGGCATGCCGAAGCTCGACCTCAAGACATTGCGCATCACCTTCGCGCCATCCTTTCCCGGCTTTCCGGTGGCCGGCGACATCAGCGCCGCGGTCGAAAACCTCGCAAGGCAGCTGCAAGGCGCCGGTGCCGTCGTCGAAGAAGCAAAACTGCCAAAACTCGATCTGCACGACGATCTGGAACAGGGCGGCGCGCTGATCGGCATGATGCTGGAGGCCGCGCAGCCAGTGCCGCCGCAGGAATCGACGCCGTTGTTGCGCTGGTTCGAGGCGCTCGCCCGCCGCGACAAATCCATTCTCGCCTGGGATCAGTTCTTCGAAAGCTATGATGCGCTGCTCTGCCCGGCCGCCATGACGACCGCCTTCCCGCATTGCGAGTCGGGCACGCCGATCAAGGTCGACGGCAAGGAGCAGAGCTACTGGATGCTGCCGGCCTATGGCGCTGTCTTCAACTACAGTGGCCATCCAGCGCTTTCCGTGCCGTGCGGACTGGACAGCGCCGGCCTGCCGATCGGCTTGCAACTGGTCGGCAGACGCTGGTCGGAAGCGCGGCTGCTCGGCATCGCCAATGCAATCGAACCACTGACCGGCGGCTTTCATCGTCCGCCCGGCTATTGAGCGAAGCGCGACAATCGATAAGGCGCAAGCAGCGGGTCGCGCTCGCCGTCGAGGATTTCCCGGGCGGCGAACAGGCCGACGGCCGGCGCCAGCGTAATGCCGGAATGCATGACCGCGACATAGACACCGTCCATGCCCTCGGCGCGGCCGATGATCGGAAAGCCGTCGATCGGATTGGGGCGGTAGCCGACGGTGTGGAAATCGAGTTCCAGCCCCTCGGCGCCATGCAACGCCGCCTTCGTCACCGCGAACAGGTCGCGCCCCGTCGCTTCGGGGGTCTCGCCGGGATCGCCGCCGGCGAAATCCGAGCCGGCGATGATGCGGCCCTCGGCCGTCTGGCGCATGTGCAGCCTCTCGGCATGCACCAGACCGTTGAGCAGCTTTCTGTATGGCCGCGAATGGACAATCAGGCCAGGGGGCGTTTCGATCGGCAGGTTGATCCCGGCCGTCGCGGCAATGTCGGGCGAGCCGACGCCGGCCGCGATCACCACCTCGTCGGCGGCAATCAGCCCATGCGGTGTGTCCACGCCGGTCGCCCTGCCGTTGGTCTGGGCCAGCGCCGAGACCGTGCTGGCAATGACCCGCCCACCATGCCGTTCGGCATCCGCCAGCAGAGCCCTGGCCGTTGCAACCGGCTCGGCCACGCCTTCCTCTGCGACATATACAGCGAATTCAGGAGGTTCGACGAGGTTGGGCTCGATTTGCGCCGCCCGCTCGCGGCCGACACGTTCGATGCCGTAGCCCCATGAAGAGTGTTCGGCCGCGTAGGCTTCGAGCCGGTCGACCGGCAGGTCCCAGCATAGCCCGCCGCACCAGGCGAGCGGCAGCCCGGGCAGCTCCTTTGCCAGCCGTTTCCATTCGGCCATGGCGCGAGTGCGCAGCCGGAAATAGATTTCGGGGTTGCCCCAGCTGGCGTTGATCCAGGCAAAGGAATTGGGCGTCGCGACGCCACCTGTGCCGCTCTCGGAAACGACCGTCACCTGCGCCCCGGCCTTGGTCAGATGCCAGGCGATGGAGGCGCCGATGATGCCGGCACCGATGACGATCACTTGTTTCGCGGCGCTCATGCTCGCTCCTCTTCCTCGCGACTCCTGACGGGTGTTCATCCAACTGCCATCCCGGCAGCCGCTTGCCAACATAGCGCAGCGCGAAATATGCGGGCAATGTGCTGGCCCGAGCCACAGCACGATTGAGCTGCATGCCATGACGGCGAGGTGGCAACCAGCGGCGTCCGCGCCGCCCGACCGGTCGACAGCCCGGCACTGCGCTGCTAGAAGCCCGGCCTGTCACACGGAAATCCCAGAGAATGCCCGAAGCAATAGAAGAAGAAGTGGCGCGCCGCCGGACCTTCGCGATCATCGCGCACCCTGACGCCGGCAAGACCACGCTCACCGAAAAGCTGCTGCTGTTCGGCGGCGCCATCCAGCTTGCCGGCGAGGTCAAGGCCAAGAAGGATAAAATCCAGACGCGGTCCGACTGGATGAAGATCGAGCGCGAGCGCGGCATTTCGGTCGTCACTTCGGTGATGACCTTCGAGTATGAGGACAATGTCTTCAACCTGCTCGATACGCCCGGCCACGAGGATTTCGCCGACGACACCTACCGCACGCTGTCGGCGGTCGACTCGGCCGTCATGGTCATCGACGCCGCCAAGGGCATCGAGCCGCGCACGCTGAAACTGTTCGAGGTCTGCCGCCTGCGCGACATCCCGATCATCACCTTCGTCAACAAGATGGACCGCGAAAGCCGCGATCCGTTCGAGATTCTCGACGAGATCGAGCAGAAGCTGGCGCTGGACACCGCGCCCATCACCTGGCCTATCGGCCGCGGCAAGACCTTTTCCGGTACCTACCATCTGGCGCTGAACGCCGTGCGCAGGGGCGACGACGAGAAGGAACGTACGCCGGTCAACGGTCCCGATTCCAACCGCGTTGCCGGGCTGCTGCCGGAGAACGAGCGCGAAGCCTTCATCGAGGAACTGGAGCTCGCGCGAGAAGCGTGCAGACCCCTTGATATAGAAGCCTTCCGCGAGGGCCACCTGACCCCGGTCTATTTCGGCTCGGCGCTGCGCAATTATGGCGTCCGCGACCTGATCGAGGCACTTGGCGCTTTTGGGCCGCCGCCGCGCGCGCAGGAGGCCGATACCCGCAAGGTCGAGGCGACGGAGGAGAAGATGACGTCCTTCGTCTTCAAGATCCAGGCCAACATGGACCCCAACCACCGTGACCGCATCGCCTTCGTCCGCGTCTGCTCGGGCAAGCTCGAGCGCGGCATGAAGGCCAAGTTGGTGCGCACGGGGAAACCGATGTCGCTGTCGGCGCCGCAGTTCTTCTTTGCCCGCACCCGCGTCACCGCCGACGAGGCCTTTGCCGGCGACGTCGTCGGCATCCCCAACCACGGCACGCTGCGCATCGGCGACACGCTGACCGAGGGTGAGGAAATCCTGTTCCGCGGCGTGCCGAATTTTGCGCCGGAAATCCTGCGCCGCGTGCGCCTCGGCGACGCGATGAAGGCCAAGAAGCTCAAGGAAGCGCTGCACCAGATGGCCGAGGAGGGCGTCGTGCAGCTGTTTTCACCGGAGGATGGCTCACCGGCCATCGTCGGCGTCGTCGGCGCGCTGCAGCTCGACGTGTTGAAGGAACGGCTGAACTTCGAATACACGCTGCCGGTCGAATTCGAGATGTCGCGCTTTTCGGTCTGCCGCTGGATCTCGGCCGACGACAAGGCCGAGGTGCTTCGCTTCATCGAGGCGCATCGCGGCGACATCGCCCGCGATCTCGACAACGATCCGGTGTTCCTCGCCCAGCACGCCTTTTCGCTGAACTACGAAGCCGAGCGCTGGAAGGCGATCCGCTTCGCCACGATCAAGGACTATCAGGTCCGCGACAGAGCGGCGTAAGTCGCGCTTTTTCCTTCTCCCCGTTCACGGGGAGAAGGTGCCCGAAGGGCGGATGAGGGGCAGTGCCGGCGTTGAGGGTTTCGCTCAGCCTTTGGCCGCCTCTTCGATCTTGACGATATCGATCTTGCTCATCTGCATCATCGCCGACATCACGCGGCCGGCCTTGGCCCGGTCCGGATCCAGAAGCAGGCGCGGCAGTTGCTCCGGCACCACCTGCCAGGAGACGCCGAATTTATCCTTCAGCCAGCTGCATTGCGACGGTTCGCCGCCACCTTCGATGAGCTTGTCCCAGAAATAATCGACCTCTTCCTGCGTCTTGCAGTCGATCGACTGCGACATCGCCTCGTTGAACTTGAATTGCGGTCCGCCATTGAGCGCCTGGAACGGCACGCCGTCGAGCTCGAACGTGGTCAGCAGCACTTTGCCTTCATCGGCGTGGCCCGCGGGCCAGCGCAAAACGCTCAGCACCTTCGAATTCTTGAAGATGGAGACGTAGAAATTCATAGCCTCTTCGGCCTGGCCGTCGAACCACAGGCAGGTGGTGATCTTTTGCATGTCGTGCTCCTCGTGCTGTTTCGGTCGCTGTTGCTGTGAAACGGCTGACTCCGAACATGGTGCCATTCCTTGCCGTCTGCCCAAGGACGGCCATGCGCCGCGCGATCCGACAGCGGCCTGCAATTTTTTGCGATATCCGGTTTTTCGCGGAATCTGGCGCATTGCAAAATTGTGGCCAGACCGGGCTTGCGCGTCTATAACGCCTGCGATCCAAATTCAGCTCCGCCGCGCCATTCCTGGGCTGCGGCCAGCCACCAAGGAAAAAACATGCCTGCCTATCGCTCCCGCACCACCACTCATGGCCGTAACATGGCCGGCGCTCGCGGCCTCTGGCGCGCCACCGGCATGAAGGACAGCGATTTCGGCAAGCCGATTATCGCGGTGGTCAATTCCTTCACCCAGTTCGTGCCGGGCCATGTCCACCTGAAGGACCTCGGCCAGCTGGTCGCGCGTGAGATCGAAAAGGCCGGCGGCGTTGCCAAGGAATTCAACACCATCGCCGTCGATGACGGCATCGCCATGGGTCATGACGGCATGCTCTATTCGCTGCCGTCGCGCGAGCTGATCGCCGATTCCGTCGAATACATGGTCAACGCCCACTGCGCCGACGCCATGGTCTGCATCTCCAATTGCGACAAGATCACACCAGGCATGCTGATGGCCAGCTTGCGCCTCAACATCCCCACTGTCTTCGTTTCCGGCGGGCCGATGGAAGCCGGCAAGGTGGTGCTCGCCGGCAAGACGCAGGCGCTTGACCTGGTCGATGCCATGGTGGCGGCCGCCGACGACAAGATCTCCGACGAGGACGTCAAGGTCATCGAGCGTTCGGCCTGCCCGACCTGCGGCTCCTGCTCGGGCATGTTCACCGCCAATTCGATGAATTGTTTGACAGAGGCGCTGGGGCTTTCGCTGCCCGGCAACGGCTCGACGCTGGCCACCCATGCCGACCGCAAGCGGCTGTTCGTCGAGGCCGGCCACCTGATCGTCGATCTCGCCCAGCGCTATTACGAGCAGGATGACGAGACGGCGCTGCCGCGCAACATCGCCTCGAAGGGCGCCTTCGAGAACGCCATGACACTCGACATCGCCATGGGCGGTTCGACCAACACCGTGCTGCATATCCTGGCCGCCGCCCATGAGGGCGAAATCGATTTCGATCAGGATGACATCGACGCGCTGTCGCGCAAGGTGCCGGTGCTGTGCAAGGTTGCCCCCGCCAAGTCCGATGTCCACATGGAAGACGTTCACCGCGCCGGCGGCATCATGGCGATCCTTGGCCAGCTCGACAATGCCGGCCTGATCAACCGCGATTTGCCGACCGTGCACACGCGAACGCTGGGTGACGCGCTCGACCATTGGGACATTTCGCGCTCGACCAGCCAGAGTGTGCGGGATTTCTTCCTTGCCGCCCCTGGCGGCGTGCCGACGCAGGTCGCCTTCAGCCAGGACCGCCGCTGGGACGAGCTCGATCTCGATCGCGAGAAAGGCGTTATCCGCTCGGCCGAACATCCTTTCTCCAAGGATGGCGGCCTCGCCGTGCTGAAAGGCAATCTGGCGCTCGACGGCTGCATCGTGAAGACGGCCGGCGTCGATGAATCGATCCTGAAGTTCACCGGCCCGGCCCGCGTCTTCGAAAGCCAGGATTCCAGCGTCAAGGCGATCCTGTCGAACGAGATCAAGGCCGGCGATGTCGTCGTCATCCGCTATGAGGGGCCGCGCGGCGGCCCCGGCATGCAGGAAATGCTCTACCCGACCAGCTATCTGAAGTCGAAAGGCCTCGGCAAGGCCTGTGCGCTGGTCACCGACGGCCGTTTCTCCGGCGGCACGTCGGGCCTGTCGATCGGCCATGCGTCGCCGGAAGCCGCCGAAGGCGGGCTGATCGGATTGGTGCAGGAGGGCGACACGATCGAAATCGACATCCCGAACCGCAGCATCCGCCTTGCTGTCAATGATGCGGAACTCGCTGCGCGCCGGGCGGCGATGGAGGCCAAGGGCGCCCTGGCCTGGAAGCCCGAGGAAAAGCGCAAGCGCAAGGTGACGACCGCCTTGCGCGCCTATGCCGCGATGGCGACCAGCGCGGCCAAGGGCGCGGTCAGGTTCGTGCCGGAGTAGGGTCGCGCCCAGGCCCCCTCATCCGGCCGCTACGCGGCCACCTTCTCCCCGCCGGGGAGAAGAGGCAGGCGCCGGCGTTGACGATCTCTTCTCCCCTCGGGGAGAAGGTGGCCCGAATGGCCGGATGAGGGGGCCTGGCGCCAACATCCGGAACACCCTCACGGCATAAGCTGATACTCATAAAGCCTCTGGTAGAGCCCGCCTTGCTTGAGCAAGGTCTTGTGCGGGCCGCTTTCCACCACTCTGCCGGCTTCGAGCACCACGATCGTGTCGGCCTGGTGCACGGTCGAAAGACGATGCGCGATGACGATCGTCGTGCGCCCTTCCGTCAATTGCTGCAGCGCGTCGCGGAACAGCGCTTCCGATTCGGCGTCGAGCGCGCTGGTCGCTTCGTCCAAAAGCAGGATTTCGGCATTGCGCAGCATGGCGCGTGCGATCGAAATGCGTTGGCGCTGGCCGCCGGACAGCAGCGCGCCGTTTTCGCCCACTTCGGTGTCGTAGCCTTTCGCCTGCGCGCGGATGAAATCATGCGCATTGGCCGCCTTGGCGGCGGCGATCACCTCTTCGTCGGTCGCGCCCTCGCGCCCAAGCCGGATATTGTGCATGATCGTGCCGGCAAACAGGAACGTGTCCTGGCTGACATAGGCGATCTCTTCCCGCAGCGACGCCAGCGTCGCATGGGAAATGTCCTGACCATCGAACAGCACCTTGCCGCTCTGCGGGTCGTACATGCGCATGATCAGGTTCAGAACAGTCGACTTGCCGCCGCCGGAAGGCCCGACCAGCGCCGTCATCTTGCCGGGCGCAAGGGTCAGGTCGAACCGGTCCAGCACCGGCGGGCCATTCTGGTAGGCGAAGCTGACGGCGTCGAACCGGATCTCGCCCGGTCCGGCCAGAAGCGGCTTTGCATCCGGCTTCTCTGCCAGCGTCAGAGGCTCGTCGGCCAGCTGGAACATCATGCGTACGCCGACGATGCCGCTCTCCAATGAGATGCGCACGCGCGCGAGGCGCTTCGCCGGTTCGTAGGCCAGCAGCAGCGCCGCGATGAAAGCCATGATGCCGCCCGGTGTCTGGCCGCCCTGCAGCACCAGAAGGCCGCTGACCAGCACGGCGCCCGCGATTGCCAGCCCGGCCAGCGTCTCCATCACCGGACTGGTGATCGCTTCAAGCGTGGCGATGTTGTTGGCCCGGTCCTCGACGTCCGATACGGCCTTGAACATGCGCTTGCGCATCACGCCTTCGAGGTTGAAGGATTTGATCACGCGCACGCCGATTGCGGTTTCCTGCATCACCTGCACGATCTGGCCGACCGAGCGGAACTCCATTGCGGCGAACTTGCGAACACGCTTCAGGATGCGGTTGACCCCGTAGATGGCCAAGGGGCCGACGATGAAGCAAATCAGGGAGAGCGCCGGCTCCTGCACGATCATGACCAGCACCAGGGCAATCAAGGTCACCAGATCCCGCACATAGGAGGTGACGATGAGGTCGAGCACGTTGCGCGCCGCCTGGGCATTGTTGGTCATGCGGGTGATCAGATCGGATGACGAGGTCGAATGATAGAACTCGATGCCCTGCGCCAGGACGCGATCGTAGATCTTGCGCTGCCGCTCGGCGATGATGGCGTTGCCAACCCGGCTCATGAAGTAGGCCTGGACGAAATTGGCGATGCCCTTGACGATGAAGATCACGGCGACCGCCACGGCAATCATGTTGACGCGTTCGATCCTTTTATCGATCACGAATTCATTGGTGATTTCGCGCAGGATCCAGGCGCTGGCAGCCGTCGTGCCGGCCACCACCAGCATCGACAGTATGGCGGCGCCGTATCCAAACATGTGTTGGCGGAAGGATTCCCGAAGCAGCCTCGCAACGAGGCGCTGGTTTTCCGTCGAGCGGAAGAAACGAAACAAACGGCGGATCCTTGAAACCGGGACAACGAAGGCGGCTTATAGAGGGAGTTGCGGCCGGATGGAACCATCCGCGGCCGCCGCGGACAAACCGCTGTTGCAAGCGGCATCGACGGGATGCGATTTTCAGCCGCGGCCACATCAGATGATTCTTTTGACGGGATGACGACAGATGGATTTCGACCTTATCGTTCGCGGCGGCACACTGCCTGATGGCAAGATTGCCGACATCGGCATCAGCGGTGAGACGATCGCGGCGATCGAGCCCACTCTGCAGGGTTCCGCGCGGACCGAGGTTGACGCCCGTGGCGATCTGGTCTCGGCGCCCTTCGTCGATCCGCATTTCCACATGGATGCGACGCTCTCCTACGGCATTCCGCGCATCAACGCGTCGGGCACGCTGCTCGAAGGCATTTCGCTGTGGGGCGAATTGAAGCCGCTTTTGACGCATGAGGCGGTGCGCGACCGCGCGCTCGCCTATTGCGACTGGGCGGTGTCGATGGGCCTGCTCGCCATCCGCACCCATGTCGATGTCTGCGACGACCGCCTGCTGGCGGTCGAGGCGCTGCTCGAGGTCAAGAAGATGGTCGCCCCCTACATCGATCTGCAACTGGTCGCTTTCCCGCAGGACGGGTTTTATCGCTCTCCATCGGCACGGGAAAACACCATCCGCGCGCTCGACATGGGCGTCGACATTGTCGGCGGCATCCCGCATTTCGAGCGCACCATGGTCGACGGCACGCGCTCGGTAACGGAGCTGTGCGAGATCGCGGCCAAGCGCGGCCTGATGGTCGACCTGCATTGCGACGAGACCGATGACCCGCTGTCGCGTCATATCGAACAGCTTGCCTATGAGACGCAGCGCCTTGGCCTGCACGGCAAGGTGGTCGGATCGCACCTCACCTCGATGCATTCGATGGACAATTACTATGTCTCGAAGCTGCTGCCGCTGATCGCCGAAGCCGGTGTCTCGGCCATCCCCAACCCGTTGATCAACATCATGTTGCAGGGCCGCCATGACACCTTCCCGAAGCGCCGGGGTATGACCCGGGTCAAGGAAATGCAGGCGCTTGGCATTCGCGTCGGCTGGGGCCAGGATTGCGTGCTCGATCCCTGGTATTCGCTGGGCACCGCCGACATGCTCGACGTCGCCTTCATGGGCCTGCATGTGGCGCAAATGTCGAGCCCGGCCGACATGGCGCGCTGCTTCGACATGGTCACCAACGTCAATGCCGCGATCATGGGTCTCGATCATCTCGGCCTGGCGGTCGGCAAGCGCGCCAGCCTTGTCGTCCTCGACGCCGGCAATCCGATCGAGGCCTTGCGCCTGCGCGCCGAACGCCTGTGTGTCATCGCCAGGGGCAAGGTGGTGGCGGAGCGGACGAAGCAGGAGACCAGGCTGTCCATCGGTGGAAGGCCGGGAATGGTGAACCGGCGGCACATATCCGCCTAGACACAGCCGATTCCCGGCGCTGGTCTTACCCATTGCCCGAATTCTCCTCGTCAAAGCCGCGGCTTGCGTCTACGACGCGGCTTACGTGGGGAGGAATCGGGACCGGCATGACGCAGCCCGTGGCGCAGAATTCGACGATCAGGAACGTGCTTTTGGCCGGCATTCTGCTGATGCTGGCCGGTGACTTCCTGTTTGCGCTGAACGACGCCATGGGCAAGTGGCTGGTCGCCAGCTTCTCCGTGGGCCAGGTGGTGCTGATCCGCTCCATCGGGGCCTTCTTCGTGCTTGGCCCGATGATCGCTCATCAGGGCACGGCCAAGCTGTTTCGTATGGAGCGCCTTGAGCTGCAACTGCTACGCGTTGTCATGACGACGCTCGACACCGCGCTTTTCTATGCCGCCGTCATCCATCTGCCGCTTGCCGATGTGATGAGTTTCTACATGGCCGGGCCGATCTATGTCGCCGCACTCTCGCATGTCTTGCTTGGCGAAAAGGTCGGCTGGCGCCGCTGGATGGCGATCCTGCTCGGCTTCTGCGGCGTGCTGATCATGCTGAAGCCGTCCTCGGCGGCGTTCTCGCTGTCATCGGGCTTTGCGCTGGTGGGCAGCATCGCCTTCGCCTTCGCCATCATCCTCAACCGCCGGCTGCGCGGCACCAGCGACACCAATCTGGTGACATGGCAGACCATCGGGACGCTGCTGGTCGGCGGTGTGCTGACCATCGGCGCCTGGCAGACCCCGTCGGCGCTCGACTTTGGCGCCATGCTGCTGCTCGGCATCGTCTCCTGCGGCGCGCATCTGATGATCACCAGGGCGCTCAAGCTGGCGCCGGCCTCGACGCTGGCGCCGCTGCACTACACGCTGCTGTTGTGGGCGGTGGTCTTCGGGCTGGTGTTCTTCGGCGACGTGCCAGGCCCGCGCATCCTGATCGGCTCGGGCATTGTCGTCCTGGCCGGCCTGTTCATCTTCCACCGCCAGAAAGTGGTCGAGACTACAGTGCCGCCGGAGAACGTGCCGAAGGGCGTGAATTAGTCCAGGCTCAGCCCCGGCGTATAGCCGCCAGATGCCGTGAAAACTCCGACGTCTCCATCAGCGCCTTGCAGCGAGCGAAACGGCCATCGGCATAGGCGCGGAAATCGTCGACCGGATTGTTGTTGGCGAGCTGGATCAGCCCCCACAGCGTCCACAACAGGTCACACATCGCCTTATAGATGACGATGCGGCCGCGCTGCGCCGGCCTGGCCTCGCCGCCGAAATAGGCGCGTATCATCTCTTCGTCCTGCGCTGCGTCGAATTTGCCTTCCACGGAGAGGTCGCCAAGGTCCCAGAGCGGATCGTTCATGCCCGAATATTCCCAGTCGACGATCCACATCCGCTCGCCGGTGTCGAGGAAGTTCTCGCACAGCGGATCGCAATGGCAGGCAACCAGCGGCAGCGGATGGGCGGCCAGCGCCGACCGCACGCTTTCCGCCTCGCGCACGACGTCGTGATAGCCGGCGGGCAGGGCGACATCCCTGGTCGACAGCACCTTGAGGTAGTCGTCGATCATCGCAAACAGTTCGAAGCGGAAAGGAAACACCGCGCCTGAATTGTGCAGCTTGCGGAAGGCCGCGCCGGCCCGTGCCGGGCTACCAGATCGGGCCTTGAATTTTTCCGGCGACATCGTCTCGGCGCTGGCGATGAAGCGCGTCACCATGACCCCGGTGCCGGGGTCGACATGCAGCACCTCGGGACTGACCCCCGCCTTTGCCGCTTCGCGCGCGGCCACCGCCTCGTTGGTGCGGTTGATGTACTCCTCGGTGCCCTTGCCGGGAATGCGCAGGCAGAATTCCCCAGCCTTGAAAACCAGATTGGTGAGCCCCCCGAGCCGTTCCAGCGGCCCGCTGTAGCCGCCCAGCCCGGGAATGGCGTCCAGTGCCGCACGCGCCTCGTCTGTCACCATGCCTGCGCCCCCACGCTGTTATTTGTCGCAGCGACGGTTCCACAATTTTCGTGCTTTGGCTATCATCCGATTGAGGGTTCACAGATTGGCGGATAGGACAAAAGTGGCGGACAGCAAACATCATGGCGCGCTTGGCGCTGCCTATGCCGCAAAGCGACCGGAAGAGGTGGCGGCACTCTACGACCGCTGGTCGCAGACCTATGACGCCGATATGTCGGCCGCCGGCTATCGCCACCCAACGATCTGTCTTGCCCTGCTGGCTCGCCATCTGCCGCGCGGCGCCGCACCGCTGCTCGATGCCGGGGCCGGCACCGGGCTGATCGGTGAATGGTTGAATATTGCCGGCTATCCCCAGGTCGAGGCGCTCGACATTTCTGAAGGCATGCTGGCCCAGGCGGCACGCAAGGGCGTCTATTCGGCGCTGCATTGCCTGGCGCTGGGCGATCATCTGCCCTTTGCCGATGATGCCTATGCCGGAGTGATCTCGGCTGGAGTCTTCACCTCCGGTCATGTCGGTGTCGAAGGGCTGGACGAGCTGATCCGCATCTGCCGGCCAGGCGGGGTGATCGTGCTGACGGTCAAGAACACGCTGTGGGATCAGGGCTTTGCCGCGCGCATCGCCGGGCTCGAGGCGCAAGGTCTCGTCACCCGCGTCGAGGAAACGCGTCCTTACGTCTCGATGCCGGGCGAGGCCGACACCGTACCCAGCCGCGGTCTTGCCCTGCGCGTGAACTAGGCTTTCACTCTCACCGCTGCCGGGTCGTACATCGGCTCGAGATGAATCTTGGCCGGCGTCCGCTCCATCGCGACCACCAGTTCATAGTCGCCCGAGGCGAGAAAGTCGTCGCTCACCCCGTCGGCGTTGCGCACATAGCCGTAGCCGATGTTCTTGCCCAGCGTGTAGCCATAACCGCCGCTGGTGAGATAACCGACGGGCTCGCCATTGCGCAGGATGGTTTCGCGGCCGAGCAGCACGATTTCGGGATCGTCGACCGTGAAGCCGGCAAAGCGTTTCCTCAGCGACGTGCCGCTGGCCGTCTCGAGCGCGCGCCGTCCAATGAAATCCGTGTTCTTGCGCAGCTTGACCGCCCAGCCGAGCCCGGCTTCCTGCGGTGTGTCGTTGGGCGTGATGTCGGAGCTCCAGGCGCGATAGCCCTTTTCCAGCCGCAGCGATTCCAGCGCCCGGTAGCCGACTGGGCGGATATCATGCTCCTTGCCCGCCGCCATCAGCGCGTCGAAGACTTCGCCGGTGGCCGCGATCGGCACATGCAGTTCCCAGCCGAGCTCGCCGACATAGGTGACGCGCAGCGCCCGAATTGTGTGGCCGGCGATGGCAATCTCACGCACATGGCCGAACGGGAATGCGGCGTTCGACACGTCGGATTCGGTCACGGCCGAAAGCACGTCGCGCGCCCGAGGACCCATCAGCGACAGCGTTCCAAAATCCTCGGTGACGTCGACAAGCGTGGCATTGAGCCCCTCGCCGATATGGTCGCCGATCCACGAGGAATCATGCGTGCGGAAGCCTGTGCCAGTGACGATGTAGAATGTCTCCTCGGCCAGCCGCGCCACCGTCAGATCGGCCTCGATGCCGCCGCGCGTGTTGAGAAGCTGCGTATAGGTCAACCGGCCGACCGGCTTGCCGACGTCGTTGGCGCAAATCCAGTCCAGCGCCTTCAGCACGTCGGGCCCGCTCAACTCGTATTTGGCGAAGGAGGATTGATCGAAGATGCCGACCTTTTCGCGCACGTGCCGGTGTTCGTCGCCGACCGCCGCGAACCAGTTCTGCCGGCCCATCGAATAGATGTCCTGCGGCTCGACGCCTTGCGGCGCGAACCAGTTCGGCCGCTCCCAGCCGAGCTTGGAACCGAACACGGCGCGCTGCTGTTTCAGCCGTTCGTACAGTGGCGAGACGATGCGAGGCCGCCCGCTGGCATACTCCTCATGCGGGAAGCCGATCGTATAGTGCTTGCCATAGGCTTCCAGCGTGCGGTCGCAGACCCATTGCCGGTCGCGGTGCAGGTTGGAAAAGCGCCTGATATCGACCACCCACAGGTCGAGTGGCGCTTCGCCGTCGACCACCCACTGCGCCAGTACCCAGCCGGCGCCGCCACCCGAGGCGATGCCGAAGGCGTTGAAGCCGGCGCCGACGAACATGTTGGCGCATTCGGGCGCTGTGCCGAGGATGAAATTGCCGTCCGGCGTGAAGCTCTCCGGCCCGTTGATCATCTGCTTGACGCCGACGGTTTCCAGCGCCGGCACGCGCGCGATCGCTTGGCTCATATGCTGCTCGAAATGGTCGTAGTCGTCGTCGAACAGCCGGAACTCCCAATCATCAGGTACATCCCCGGTCGTCCAGGCCTGCGGGTTCGGCTCGTAGCCGCCCATCACCAGCCCGCCGACCTCCTCCTTGAAATAAGTGCGCCGGTCCGGGTCGCGGATGGTCGGCGCGTCAGTCGCCAGTCCGTCGATCTTCTCGGTGATGATGTACTGGTGCTTCACCGGTTGCAGCGGCACGTTGATGCCGGCCATTGCCCCCACCTGCCGCGCCCATTGGCCGGCGCAGTTGACCACTTTGTCGCAAGCGATGTCGCCCTTGCTGGTCTTGACCACCGTGATGCGGCCGTCCGTCATCTCGAAGCCGGTGACGCGGACATCCTCGAACAGTTTGGCGCCATGCATGCGCGCGCCCTTGGCCAATGACTGCGTGATGTCGGAGGGGCTCGCTTGCCCGTCGGTCGGCAGCCAGGAGGCGCCGACGAGATCGCCGGTTTCCATGAGCGGCCACATTTCCTTGACCTGCGCCGGCGACAGCAATTGCATGTCCATGCCGAAGCTTTTCGCTGTCGTCGCCAGTCTTTTGTATTCGGTCCAGCGGTCGGCATTGGTGGCGAGCCGGAGGCACCCGGTCATCTTCCAGCCGGTGGCGAGGCCGGTCTCTGCCTCCAGTCCCTTGTAGAGGTCGACGGAGTATTTCAGCACGCGGGTGATCGAGGCCGAAGAGCGCAGCTGCCCGACAAGGCCGGCGGCATGCCAGGTCGAGCCCGAGGTCAGCTTGCCCTGCTCAAGCAGCACCACATCGGCCTTGTGGTCGCGTGCCAGATGATAGGCCGTCGAACAGCCGATGATGCCGCCGCCGATGACGACGACCGCGGCCTGGCTCGGCAATGTCATGATTTCTGTATCCCGTACTTCGTTCTGTAGTTTTCCAGCGCGCCTTCGAGGCGCGTCAGGTTTTCCTCGGTGTAGGCGACGTAGTCGATGCCGGGTGCGTCGAGATAGAGCTCGGACACCATGCTCCACATCGCCTCGCGCAGCAGCGAGGCGCATTGCATGGCCGCGTGCGAACGGCGGATCGCCTCGTCCGGTTCCTTCATGAAATAGGCGGTCAGGAAGGCGAAGGATTCCTCGTCGCTCATGCCGGCATTCGAGGCGACCCCTGCGAGGTCGAACATCGCCGTGTTGAAGCCGGCATATTCGAAGTCGATCAGCCACAGCCTGTTGCCGTCGTCGAGTATGTTGGCCGGCAGCAGATCATTGTGGCCGAAGACGATCGGCAGCAATTTCTGTGCGCGCTCCAGTTCGTCGGCCAGCGTCAGCAGGCGCGGCAAGTCGCTGCGTTTGCGACTGCCGCCTTCTTCAAGCGTGCGCGCATAGTCGCGAATGACATGGAACACCCAGAACATGAAGCCGGCGCCAGAGACGTGATTGGGCATCTCCCGGTGGAAGGCGCGCATCAGGGCCGCGACGCGGCCGAGATTGGCGCGCACGTCCTCGGCGAGATAGGTCTTGGCGCCGAGAAACTCCGTGACCAGGATGCCCGGTTCGGCATGGAGCACGGATGGCGCGAAACCGGCGGCATGCGCCGCCCGCGCCGTCATCACCTCGCGCTCGCGAAAGACATGGTGGAACGGATAGTCCCTGCCGAAGCGCACGACATGTTTGCCGGCAGCGTCCTTGACCACATAATTGGCATTGCTGAGACCGCCCGGCAGCGGCGCAATCTCGATGTTGCCGGTCCAGCAAGACAGGGCGCGGATGCGGTCTTCGGCAATCACGGAATCATCCCTGGTTTGCTGAGCTTCGACAAGGGCGCCATGGACAGCGCAACGACAGCGAGGAGAAACGCAAAATCTCGTCGGTGCGGGATGCCAGGATCGGTATCCCGCACCGCACCGACGAGCCCCTTGGCCAGGTTTTCGACCCCCGGCATCCGCCCCCGCGGATCTGAAAATTCCTTGCACCAGACATGGTCAAAACTGCCTGGTCAGTGAGTTGCGGCTCTGCCATCACCCTCCCGTGGCTGCTCCGAACTCTTTGTCACGGTTTCAATTTCACGCCAGGGTTGCTCGCTTGTCAACAAAAAGCTGTGACTTTTTTTGGGTATTTTGCCCGAAAGCATGTGCAATTCCTTTAAAACCTCTCGAATTAGCTTAAAAGCGGGCAAAGGGCTAAGTCCGGGAAAACCCAAATGGTCCATTCAAAACGGCATGGCGAGATCCTGCGGCTGCTGCAGGAAGAGGGCACCGTCACCATCGCCAGTCTGGCCGACCGGCTGGGCGTGTCGCTCGAGACCGTGCGCCGCGATGTCAAGCCGCTCACCGGTGACGGCTCCGTCCTCAAGATGCATGGCGCCATCGGCCTGCCGTCGATGATCGGCGAAGCGCCGTTCGAGCGGCGCATGCGGGAGAACGCCGACGCCAAGCGTGTCATTGCCCGTATGGTCGCCGCCACCATCCGCGACGGGGAATCAATCATGCTCGACACCGGCACGACGACCTCGTTCCTTGCCCGTGAACTGCTCGGCCACCGACGCCTGACGGTCGTCACCAACTCGTCGGACATTGCCCGCACGCTGGCCACTATCAACGGCAACAAGGTCTACATGGCCGGCGGCGAGCTGCGCAGCGATTCCGGCGCTGCCTTCGGCGCCTCGGCGATCGACTTCGTCAGCCGCTTCTCGGTCAGCCACGCCATCATCTCCACCGGTGCCATCGATGCGGTGATGGGTGTCATGGACTATGATCTGGAGGAGGCCGAGTTCGCCCGCATGGTGCTGTCGCGCGGCCAGCGTTCGCTCGTCATCACCGATCACTCGAAGTTCGGCCGCTTGGGTCTGGTCCAGGTTTGCGGCTTCGACAGCTTTTCCGAACTCGCCACCGACCGCTCGCCGCCGCGCGACATAGAAGCCGCCCTGGCGCAGGCCGGCGCGCGGCTCAGCATCGCTGGCGAGGAAGCCGGGTTCTAGCCAAAAACCAGCGACTGGTGGGCGCATACACCCGCGAAGGTGCCAGCCGATACGGCAAAGGCGATGTTGTGCATCGAACGTGCCGCGTCGCCGGCGGCGTAGACGCCGGGCACGGTCGTCTGCTGCCTGTCATCGACTGATATCACCGGACCGAGAAGGCCTTCCGTGAAGCCGCAGCCAAGCTGTTCGGCAAGCGGGCTGGCCATGGTGTTGCGCGGTGCCGTGAACATCGCCCTGACGCCGGCCCTTCTGCCGTCGTCGAGGTGGACGATCAATCCGCCGGAGCCGTCTTCCCTTAGTTCGGCGACGGTGGTGGGCTCAAACCGCACCTTTCTGCTCTCCAGGGCGCGCATCTGCTCAATGTCGGGTTCGAACAGGCCATTGCCGAACAGCGTGACACCGCCCCAATCGGCGATCAGCTGTGCCTGGTGCAGGGACATCGGACCGGTAGCGAGCACGCCGAGCGGCCCGCCGGAAACTTCGTAGCCGTGGCAATAGGGGCAATGCAGCACACTCTTTCCCCAGAGCTCGGCAAGTCCGGCCACCTCCGGCAGGATGTCGCGCACCCCGGTGGCCAGTACCAGCCGTGCGGCGCCGAATGTCTCGCCGCCATCGGTGGTGATTTCGAAATCGCCGCTGCCGGCGGCAACGGCCTTGTCCGCACGCCCGTCGACAACCCTGGCTGTCGGATAGGCCAGCAACTGTTGCCTTGCGTCGTTGAGGATTGCGCCAGGCGCGCGCCCGTCCTGACCGAGGAAGCCGTGCGAATGCTCGGCAAAGCGGTTGCGCGGCTGGCCGGCGTCGATCACCAGCACCTTGCGTCCTGCCCGCGCCACCTGGATGGCGGCGGACAGGCCGGCAAAGCTGCCGCCGACGACGGCAAGATCATACTGCATGGCTGGAGACTCCAATGAGATCAAAACGGCGGCGGAAATCGGCGGTCAGGTCGGCCAGCGTGATGCGGTTGAGCTTTTCCGCCAGCAGCCTTTCGGCGGCGACGCGAAAATCGTCGAGCACGGCGATCACCGCTTGCTCGACGAGGCAGCCGGGGCTTTCCGGCTCGGTGCTGAACGGCAGCAGCGTCTCGCCAAGGGCGACGCTGATCTCGGCCAGGGATATTTTTTTGGGCGCCCGCCCGAGCAGCCAGCCGCCGCCATGCCCGCGCGACGAGGTGACGATGCCGGCATCGCGCAAGCCTGCGATGGTGCGGCGGACCACCACCGGATTGGTGTGGATGAAGGTGGCAAGCTGCTCGGAGGTCAGCGCCTGTTCGGGCTTCTCGGCCATGTGAACGAGAATGTGCAGGGTCGAGGACAGTCTGCTGTTGCGTTTCATGTAACTTAGTTAGTTACGATTGCCAAAGCCGTCAAGTGTTCGACGGTCGCCACTTCCCAGCATCGTCTCCGCCGTGTTTAGTCCGGCCATGGCCTTCACCATCCGCCAGTTGCAGTTCTTCATCGCCGTGGCCGAGCAAGGCACAGTCTCGGGCGCGGCGCAGAATCTCTCGATCTCGCAATCGTCGGTCACCGAAGCGATCAAGGAACTTGAAAGCGATCTCGGCGTCGAACTGTTCGAACGCCATCCGCGCGGCCTGAACATCACCCACAAGGGTCACCAGTTCCTGCGTCACGCGACCAAGATCCTCGCTGATGTCTCCGACGCGCGCCGCTCTTTCTCCGGCGAGCAGGCGGTGGCGGGCGGTCGGCTGCAGCTCGGCGTCACCTCGCTGGTCGCCGGTTATGTGCTGTCGGATCTGCTCGCCCGCTACCGCCGCGCCTATCCCGGTGTCGAGGTCTCGGCCATCGAGGACAATGGCGATTACCTCGAACATCTCTTGATCGGCGGCAAGCTCGACATTGCCGTTATGGTCACCTCCAATTTGCGCGACCGCACCGCGTTGCAGTCGGAAATCCTCGAAGTCTCGGCCTACCGGCTGTGGCTGCCGCTCGGCCATCCGCTCGCCAGCGCCGACATCATCAGCATTGGCGACATTGCCTCCGAAACGCTGATCATGCTGACCGTCGACGAGATCGAGGAAAACACGGGCAAACTGCTGACGGCGATCGGCGCCAGGCCGCATGTCGCTTTCCGCACCCGTTCCGTGGAGGCCGTGCGCAGTCTGGTCGCGACCGGCGCCGGCGTGGCGCTGTTGCCCGATCTCGTCTACCGGCCCTGGTCACTGGAAGGCGACCGCATCGAATCGCGCGATATTTCCGGCTCCTTGCCGGTGGTCCAGGTAGGCATGGTCTGGCGGCGTGGCTCCGGCCTGCCGCAGGCGGCGCGCGATTTCATCGGCCTTGCCCAGTCGCAGCGGACGGTCCGTCAGCGTCCCTGAGAGATCGGCTGCCGACCTATCGGAAAAACCGATATCGCCTTTCTGATAAATGAATTTGCGAAACCGGAATTTTCCAAGCACCTTTCGGTCCAGGGACCAAAGCCGCCATCAGAGCAGCATCAAGCCCAACGGACGAACTGACAGTTTTCAGTCCGCGCGTGACGCTAGCGAAGACCGAAACCGGCTTTCGGGGTCAGGCGCCTAAATGGGAGATCGACAATGAATTCATTCCTGAAGTCATGCACTGCGCTGACGGTCGCGCTGACCTTTTCCGGTCAGGCCGTCGCCCAGGTCAAGGAACTTGGCAAGGGCGAAGGCCAAGTCAACATCGTTGCCTGGCCGGGCTACATCGAGCGCGGCGAAACCGACAAGGGCTATGACTGGGTGACCTCCTTCGAGAAGGAGACCGGCTGCAAGGTCAACGTCAAGACGGCCAACACCTCCGACGAGATGGTCTCGCTGATGAACGAGGGTGGTTTCGACCTCGTCACCGCTTCAGGAGATGCTTCGCTGCGCCTCGTTGCCGGCAAGCGCGTGCAGCCGATCAACACCGATCTCATCCCGAGCTGGAAGACGGTCGACGAGCGCCTCAAGGACGCGCCGTGGTTCACCGTCGGTGGCGCCCATTACGGCGTTCCCTACCAGTGGGGTCCCAACGTCCTGATGTACAACACCGAGGTGTTCAAGGAGGCTCCCAAGAGCTGGAATATCGTCTTCGAGGAAATGAAACTGCCGGACGGCAAGTCCAACAAGGGCCGCGTCCAGGCCTATGACGGGCCGATCCATATCGCTGATGCCGCCAACTATCTGATGTTCCACAAGCCGGAACTCGGCATCAAGGATCCCTATGAACTGAACGAGGACCAGTACAAGGCGGCGCTCGAATTGCTGCGCGTCCAGCGCACGCTGGTCGGCCGCTACTGGCATGACGCCGCTATCCAGGTCGACGATTTCCAGAACGAAGGCGTCGTCGCTTCCGGCTCGTGGCCGTATCAGGTCAACACGCTGGTCGCCGCCAAGAAGCCGATCGCGTCCACCATCCCGGAGGAAGGCGCGACCGGTTGGGCCGACACCACCATGATGGAGGCCGACTCGGCCAATCCCAACTGCGCCTATATGTGGATGGAACATTCGCTGTCGCCCAAGGTGCAGGGCGATGTCTCGGCCTGGTTCGGTTCTCTGCCCGTCGTGCCCGCCGCCTGCAAGGGCAATGAGCTTTTGACCGACGAGGGTTGCAAGACCAACGGCTACGAGAATTTCGACAAGATCAAGTTCTGGAAGACACCGGTGTCGAAATGCACCACCCAGAATGACCAGTGCGTGCCCTACTACCGCTGGGTGTCGGACTATATCGGCGTCATCGGCGGGCGGTGAGCGCCCTTACCCTCCCCCTTGTGGGGAGGGCCGACGCATAGCGTCGGGGTGGGGGTCTTCTCGGCATTTTTCGAGGCACCCCACCCGCGGCTTCGCCGCAACCTCCCCACAAGGGGGGCGGACGTCACGCGATATCAACACATCAACCCGGCAACAGACTGACAGCTCATGACCTCCGCCGTCTCTTTCCAGAAAGCCTCGCGCCATTTCGGCAGCGTGCGCGCGGTCGACGCGGTCGATCTCGAGATCGCGCCGGGCGAATTCTTCGCCATGCTCGGGCCGTCCGGTTCCGGCAAGACCACTTGCCTGCGCCTCATCGCCGGCTTCGAGCAGCCGACATCGGGCTCGATCTCGATCTTCGGCGAACGCGCCGAGGGCGTTCCGCCCTATCGCCGCAACGTCAACACCGTGTTCCAGGACTATGCGCTGTTCCCGCATCTGAACGTGCTCGACAACGTCGCCTATGGGCTGATGGTCAAGGGCGTCGACAAGGCTCAGCGGCACAAGGCGGCGGAGGAGGCGCTGTCGATGGTGCGGCTGCCCGGCTATGGCGCTCGCCGCCCCGGCCAGCTTTCCGGCGGCCAGCGCCAGCGCGTGGCACTAGCCCGCGCGCTGGTCAACCAGCCAAAGGTGCTGTTGCTCGACGAGCCGCTCGGCGCGCTCGACCTCAAATTGCGCGAGAACATGCAGGAGGAGCTGAAGTCGCTGCAGAAGGCGCTCGGCATCACCTTCGTCTTCGTCACCCACGACCAGGGCGAAGCGCTGTCGATGGCCGACCGCGTCGCCGTCTTCAACGACGGCAAGATCATGCAGATCGGCACGCCCGAGGATATCTACCAGCGGCCGAAGACCCGCTTCGTTGCCGATTTCGTAGGCTCCTCCAACGTGCTGCCGCCGGATTTCGTCCAGCGCTATTCCGGCCAGCATCGCTGGGGGAGTCTTCGCCCTGAATCCATTCGCGTCGGCCGCGCGGCCAGCGGGGTCACAAGTGGCGAAGGCGTGTCCGCCCGCCTCGTCTCGACCAATTATCTCGGCGCCACGACGAAGCTGGCGCTCGACGCCGACGGGCTGCGGCTGCACGCCATCGTGCCGGCGGGCACGGCCTTGCCTGGGGAAGGCGAGGCCGTCGTGCTCACCTTCAACCGCGAGCACCTGCATCTGATGGACGAGCCGGCATGAGCCTCGACGCCGCCATGGTGCGTGCAACGGCGCCCGCCATCCTGCCGGGCAGCGGCGGTCTGCGCGGCGCGCTGTCGGACCTTTTCTGGCGCAAGCCGAAGGTCCTGCTGTTGATCATGCTGCTGCCGCCGGTGCTGTGGCTCGGCATCGTCTATATCGGCTCGCTGTTCGCGCTGCTGGCGCAGAGCTTTTTCTCCATCGACGAGTTTTCCGGCCTCATCAACCGCGAGTTCACGTTGAAGACCTATGGCGACCTGTTCCAGGCCGCCAATCTCGACATCATCCTGCGCACGGTGACGATGGCGGCTATGGTCACGCTGGCCTCGGTCGTCATCGCTTTCCCCATCGCCTACTACGCGGCGCGTTATGCGCGCGGCCGCTGGAAGGCGCTGTTCTACCTCGGCATCATGCTGCCGCTGTGGTCGAGCTACCTGGTCAAGATCTACGCCTGGAAGCTGATCCTGGCCAAGGAAGGCATCCTCACCTGGCTGCTCGCCAAGCTGCATCTTTTGTGGGTGCTCGACGCATGGCTGTCGCTGCCGATCGTCGGCGGCAATTCGCTGTCGGTGTCGTTCACCGGCACCTTCATCGTCTTCGTCTATGTCTGGCTGCCATTCATGATCCTGCCGGTGCAGGCGGCGCTCGAGCGCGTGCCCGGCAATCTGGTCGAGGCCTCGTCCGATTTGGGGGCTTCGCCCGGCCAGACCTTCCGCAACGTGCTGTTCCCGCTGGCGCTGCCGGGCATCGTGGCCGGTTCGATCTTCACCTTCTCGCTGACGCTCGGCGACTACATCATCCCGCAGATCATCGGCACCTCGCGGCTGTTCATAGGCCAGGCGGTCTATTCGCAGCAAGGCACCGCCGGCAACATTCCGCTCGCCGCCGCCTTCACCGTGGTGCCGATCGTTATCATGGGCTTCTACCTCTGGGGCGCCAAGCGCATGGGGGCCTTTGATGCGCTCTGATGGTTCCCAGTCGGCTCCGCTCGGCCTGAAGATCGCCGCCGCCTGCGGGCTGATGTTCCTGCATCTGCCGATCCTCCTGATCTTCGTCTATGCCTTCACCACCGAGGAGAAGAGTTTTGTCTGGCCGCCGCCCGGACTGACGACGCAATGGTTCGCCGTGACCTGGAACCGGCCGGATGTCTGGCAGGCGCTGTCGCTTTCGGTCAGGGTCGCGGCCATCTCGACGGCGATCGCGCTCATCCTCGGCACGCTCTGTTCGGCGGCGGTGTCGCGGACCAAATTCTTCGGCCGCGAAACCATCTCGCTGCTGGTCATCCTGCCGATCGCGCTGCCCGGCATCATCACCGGCATCGCGCTGCGCTCGGCCTTTTCGCTTGCCGATATCCCGTTCTCGTTCTGGACGATCGTGCTTGGCCACGCCACCTTCTGCGTGGTGGTGGTCTACAACAACGCCGTCGCCCGTTTCCGCCGCACCTCCGGTTCGATGATCGAGGCATCGATGGATCTCGGCGCCGACGGTTTTCAGACCTTCCGCCATGTGGTGCTGCCCAACATCGCCACAGCACTGCTTGCCGGCGGCATGCTGGCCTTCGCGCTGTCCTTCGACGAGGTGATCGTCACCACCTTCACCGCCGGCCAGCAGCAGACGCTGCCGATCTGGATGCTGGAAGAGCTGATCCGTCCGCGCCAGCGCCCGGTCACCAATGTCGTCGCCATGGTCGTGGTGCTGGTGACGCTGCTGCCGATCCTTGCCGCCTATTACCTCACCCGCGACGGCGACCAGATCGCTGGAAGCGGGAAATGAAAAACAGCGAAAAGGGAGTAGCGAATAGCGGATAGGGAAGATCGACGGTCAAACCCTACTCGCTATTCGCTACTCCCTATTCGCTCCTGTTAAGGGAGAAACCTTATGGACACTCAAATGCTGATCGGCTCGAAATTCGAGAAGGGCACCGAGACCGAGGAGCCGATCCTCAATCCAAAGACCGGGGCGACCATCCTCAACCTGCCTGAAGCCAGCCAGGCACAGATCGAGGCGGCGGTCACTGCTGCCGAACAAGCGTTCGTCCTGTGGTCGCGCACCACGCCGGCGCAGCGCTCGGGCTATTTGCTGAAGATCGCCGACCGCATCGAGGCGGCGGCACAAGAGTTCGCCACGCTCGAGGCGCTCAACTGCGGCAAGCCGATCAACGCCGTGCTCAACGACGAAATCCCGGCGATCGTCGACTGCTACCGCTTCTTCGCCGGCGCCGTCCGTTCGATGCCGGGCGTCGTCGCCGGCGAATACATTCCCGGCCACACTTCGATGGTCCGCCGCGATGCCATCGGCATTGTCGCTTCCATCGCGCCGTGGAACTATCCGCTGATGATGATGGCCTGGAAGTTGGCGCCGGCCATCGCCGGCGGCAACACAGTGGTCTTCAAGCCGTCCGAGCAGACACCGCTGACGGCTCTGAAGCTTGCCAAGATCCTTGCGGAAATCCTGCCCGAGGGCGTGGTCAATGTCGTGCTCGGCCGCGGCGACAGCGTCGGCAACACGCTGATCAACCATCCCAAGGTCAACATGATTTCGATCACCGGCGATGTCGCCACCGGCAAGAAGGTGCTGCAGGCGGCCGCCAAGTCGGTCAAGCGCACGCATCTCGAACTCGGCGGCAAGGCGCCCGTCATCGTCTTCGACGACGCCGACCTCGGCGCCGTGGTCAACGGCCTGCGCGCCTTCGGCTATTACAATGCCGGCCAGGACTGCACCGCCGCCTGCCGCATCTACGCCGGCAAGAATATCTACGACAAGCTCGTCGCCGATCTCTCGTCGGCCGTCTCGACCATCAAGTACAACCGTCCCGACGACACTGAAAACGAGATCGGTCCGCTGATCTCGCGCCGCCAGCGCGACCGCGTCTCCAGCTTCGTCGAGCGCGCCTCGGAATTGAAACACATCGAGATCACCACCGGCGGCAAGCCGGGCGAAGGCTCCGGCTTCTATTACCAGCCGACCGTGGTTGCCGGCGCGCTGCAGGAAGACGAGATCGTGCGCCGCGAAGTGTTCGGGCCGGTCGTCTCGGTCACCCGTTTTTCCGAGGTCGACGAGGCGGTCAACTGGGCCAACGACAGCGACTACGGCCTGGCGTCATCCGTGTGGACCAAGGACGTTTCGCGCGCCATGGCGACGGCTGCCCGCCTGCAATATGGCTGCACCTGGATCAACACGCATTTCATGCTGACCAACGAGATGCCGCATGGCGGGTTGAAGCAGTCCGGCTACGGCAAGGACATGTCGCTCTACGCGCTGGAAGACTACACCGCCGTGCGGCATGTGATGGTGGCTCACAGTTAGCGCCTTCCCTTCTCGCCGTTCACAGGGAGAAGGTGGCCCGAAGGGTCGGATGAGAGGCAGCGCTTCCCTTGCGAAGCTGGCTCCGCCCCTCATCTGCCTGCCGGCATCTTCTCGTCCAAGACGGGGGAGAAGAGTCGCTACTCGACGATGCGATAGATGTTCCACAGGCTGGTGCCCGACACGACATAGGGCTCCATCTCCTTGCCCCATTTGGCATGCGCGTCGATCTTGCCGATCTTGGCGAAGAACGCCTCCAGCTGGGCCAGGCTTTCGACCTGGTGATGGGACTCGACCGTCGCCTCCCGCGCGCCGATCGAACCGGTCATGATCTGGAATTCCAGCTCGTCGATGCCGACTTGCGAGCCGATCTCGCGTTCCCATTTCTTGAGCAGTTCAAGCACGGTCTGTTTGTGCCCGAACTTGGCATCGATCTGCCATCTGGCGCTGAACATGTTGGTTCTCCTCCGAGATTGCGGTTGAGCCCGCGGTTGATCTATTCGTCCCAGGCCTGCACGACGGTCTGTCGCGCGATCTGCCCGTTCTTGAGTTCGAGCATCGCGGCGGCAAACACCTTGGTGCCGTCCGGATAGGCGCAGGCCTGGGTAAAGGCGAGGCTGTTGCCGTCGGCGATGGTGGTGTCGACCTTGTGGGTCATCGCCCGGCTGCAGATGTCGTCCCAGAACGTTGTGATCGCCGCGCGCCCGCGAATCTCGCGTGGTTTGCTCGGCGGGTTGTTCCGGTCGATCACCCGCACCAGCGCGTCGTCGGCATAGAAGCTCGACAGCATCTTGCCGTCACGGGTTTCGATGGCCTTCTTGATCGCCGCGCCATCCACTGTTTGGGTCTTGGTCAGCATTTTATCCTCCATTGGCCCGTCTTCCGACCGGGCGGTTGATGGTCGAACTGCTGCCCGGCGCTCATCGCCGGGCAGGGATTTCTTCACTGCGACTTCGCCTTGACGGCCGCGAACACATCGTCGGTCTGCTTCTTGAAGGTCGCGAGGTCGACCTGGTTGCCGTTGAGAATCGTCGACCAGTGGCGCACGATCGCCGCCATCGCGATCGTCTCCTTGATCTCCTCATCGCTCGCACCGTTGAGCTTGGCGGCCTCGGTATGGAAATAGATGCAGTACTGGCAGGGGATCTGCGAGGCGACCGCAAGCCCCATCAACTCCTTGGTCTTGCCGTCGAGCGCGGTCTTGGGGTTGAGTTGTACCCCCTTGATCTCGGCCCAGGCACCGGCGATGGCGACATCCGGCAGTGTCCTGAACATATCCGGCACAGAGCCGAGCGTCGCTTCGATGTCCTTGTAGGCCGCCGTGGCGGATGCATCCTCGGCCTTGGCGGGAGCGATGGCGAACAGCGCTCCAATGCCTGCCGCTATCATCAGCGACTTGAGTGTCCGGTTTGACTTCAGCATTTCCTCCTCCGTTCGCAGCGCCTTTCCCGGCGACATCCGCCTGGCCTGCATGGAGAATTGATAGCGCTTACCCGCCCTTGGCCGCTTCGCCCGAAAGCGCCATGGCTCTCATGGCCCGTCCGGGCCAGGGTGCCTGGCCGAGAAGGCCGCCGCCGCCGCCCGCGACGGCAGGTCGAGCTTGAGCAGTATGTTGGCGACGTGACGCTTGACCGTGTGTTCGCTCAGCCGCAATTCGGCGGCGATCGCGGCATTGCTCTTGCCGTCGGCAATCAGGCTCACCACCTCGCTCTCGCGCGATGTCAGGCAAGCCGGCCCGGTCGTCTTGGCTCTCGGACGGCAGGCCGGTTCCAGATGCTGTTCGGACATCGCGAGGACAAGCGCCAGCGGCTCGTCCAGCTCGTCGATGCTGATGCGGCCCGCATCCGCGAAATGCAGTCCTGAGCCGGCGGCAAGGTCGGCCACCAGCCGCGAAGCCAGTATGTCGCCGCGTCCTGCATGCGTGGCGAGCTGCATCGTCACGCGGCCCGTCAATCCCGCGGGTGGTCCGCGCAATTCGATCTCGCCGACATGCGCTCCCTGCGCGCTCGCCACGCCGATTTCCTGCGCCGCCTCGCGCAGCGCCGCCGCGCAGCGCAAAGCACGCCCTGGTCCGTCGAAACGCGAAATCATCACTTCGCCATGTGTATCCACGCAACGCCCGCCATGGCGTCCGACCAGCTGCCGCCAGGTTTCCTGGAAGCGCTGGCCGCGTTCGCTCCACATGCGGTCGCCAAGCCGCGCCGTGTCGTAGATGCGTGTCACCAAAAGTGCCGCCAGCACGCGCTCCGCTTCCGCCATGGCGCGCTCTCCTGTCAGGAATTCCTCGATCAGATCGGCCACCCGGTCGACATCGCCGGTCCAGATCGGGTGGTCGCGTCCGGGGATCTCGACCAGTCGCGAATTGGGAATCTTCCGGGCCAGGAAGCGGCTGGCGTCAGGATCGACCCGCACATCGTTGCGGCGATGCATCAGCAGCGTTGGCGCGCTGATTGCAGCCAGCACGCCACGCACGTCGATTTCCGCGTTCATCCGCGCCAGTGCCGCCGCGGCGGTCGGGCTCGCCGACAAGCGCTCGAAGCGCGCCCACCACTGGGTGAAATGCGCGTCGTCGACCCGGCCCGGCGCGAAGTTGGGCAAGGTAGCACCCGTGCCCCATGACGTTTCCGCCGTCTCGATGAAGGCGTCGAGGCGTTCGGGCGACATCACCCATTTGTGGAAATGCGCATAGCCGCCATAGAGTGTCAGCGCTCGCGTCCGCTCCGGATAGGTGGCGGCGAACAGCATCGCCATCGGCGCGCCTTCCGAAGCGCCGAGCAGGGCCGCACGGCCGCTGCCGGCTGCGTCCATCACCGCGCGCACATCGTCCATCCGGGTTTCGAGACTGGGCAGGTGGTGGGCGTCGACACGGTCGGAAAGACCGGTGCCGCGCTTGTCGAACAGGATCAGCCGCGAGAACGCCGAAAGCCGCTTCAGGAGGCGGCTGTAGCCTTCGTCTTCCCAGTGCAGGTCAAGATTGGAAATGAAGCCCGGCACGAAGACAAGATCGAACGAACCCTGCCCGACCACCTGATAGGCGATCCGTACATCGCCGCTACGGGCGTATCGGGTCTCGATCGGCCTCACGAGGTTTTCCGCCCGGCCTGACGATTTCTGATCGTCGACCATAGCAGAACAGCGCCGATTGCGGCAGCTTAAACTTTAGCGACAGCGAATATAGACCGGCGCGGCTCGACGGCTATTCTTGCGAGGCGGCGACGTCGGCAGGGGAGGGCTCGAGTCCGAGTTTGAGGTCGGCCGCAGCCGGGGTGATTGGCCGCCTGATCCTGGCGGCGGCGGCCACCACCAACTCGTTGAAGTTTTCGGTGCCGCCGTCCAGCATCTCGAAGAACTGCCGCCGCATCCTCGGCTCCCAGAACTTGTTGATGTGCTCGGCGACGCCGGCAATGCCTTCCTCGCGCGGCTTGGAATGAAAGAAGTCGGCGATCTGGTTTGCCATGCGCACCAGCTTCTCGCTGGTGCTCATGATGTGTTCTTCGTCATGCGACATGCTTGGCAACTCCGCAAACCACCCGGTCGGAGTGGGTGAAAATATCAAAATCGTCGCCGCGAACCAGCGCCACCAGCGTCATGCCAGCCTCTTGCGCCGTGCGGATGGCAAGTGCGGTCGGCGCCGAGACGGCGATGATGAAGGCCGAGCCGATCGCCGCCGTCTTCTGCACCATTTCGACCGAAACGCGCGATGTGACGACGACGGCGCCTGACATGCCGTCGATGCCGGCCTTGGCCAAAGCGCCGGCCAGCTTGTCCAGCGCGTTGTGTCGGCCGACATCCTCGCGCGCCATGACGATGCCCTTGCCGGGCACATAGAAGCCGGCGGCGTGCACGGCTCCGGTCTCGGTGTGCAGCGGCTGCACCTTCGACAGGAGCTTGACCGAGCGGACGATGTCATCGGCATCAAGCGTAAGCTTTGACGCACCGACTGCGTCGACCGAGCGCATCGCTTCCTCGATCGATTCGATACCGCAGAGCCCACAGCCGACCGGGCCGGCCAGCCGTCTACGCCGTGCTTCAAAGCGCGTGTTGGCCCGGTCCTTCAGCCGGATCTGGATGTCGATGCCGGCGCCATGGTCCTCGACCTCGATGGCTTCGATCTCCTCGGGCAAGGCGATGATGCCCTCGGTCAGCGAGAAGCCGAGCGCGAAATCCTCGAAATCGGCCGGGCTTGCCATCATCACCGCATGCGTCGTGCCGGCAAAGGAGAACGCCACCGGCGTCTCTTCCGGCACCATGCGGTCGGCCGCCGCGGTGCCGCTGGCGCGACGCGCCAAGCGGGAAATTTGGCTGAGAGGCTGGCGGGAGCGTGTCACAAGCCGCCACCGTCTGGTTTGCTGGTTATTTCACTTAGGAAGCGTCGAAGGTTTCTTGCTTCAATTGGCGGTTGCTCTCCCAGGCCATCCCCCACTCCGTCGCTGCTGCGCAGCGCCACCTCTCCCCCCTCCGGAGGGAGAGGAAGGGTGCCTCCCGGCAAAGGCTCACGCCTTTCCTCTCCCCCGTCGATCGGGGGAGAGGTGTCGAGCGAAGCTCGACGGAGTGGGGGTCGACCAGCCGTCGAGATTGAAGCTCTTGCTGTCGAATGCCTCGACACAGCTACTCCGCCGCTTCCAGCTTCGCGATGCGACGGCTCTGCTCGGCCTGCTCGTTATAGTCGCGCTGCCATTCGGACGGCCCGTTGGAGGCGCCGACCTGCACCGCCGTCACCTTGTATTCCGGGCAGTTGGTCGCCCAGTCGGAGAAGTCGGTCGTGATGACGTTGGCCTGCGTGTCCGGATGATGGAACGTCGTGTAGACGACGCCTGGCGACACCCGGTCGGTGATCATCGCGCGCAGCGTCGTCTCGCCCGAGCGGCTGGTCAGCCGGACCCAGTCGCCGTCGCGCAGTCCGCGGTTCTCGGCATCGTGCGGGTGAATCTCCAGCCGGTCCTCCGAGTGCCACATGACGTTTTCGGTACGCCTGGTCTGCGCGCCGACATTGTACTGCGACAGGATGCGGCCGGTGGTGAGCAGCAGCGGGAAACGCGGCCCGGTCCTCTCGTCGGTCGCCACATATTCGGTGCGGATGAACTTGCCCTTGCCGCGCACGAACGCATCGATATGCATGATCGGGGTGCCGAGCGGCGCCTTCTCGTTGCAGGGCCATTGCACGGATCCGACACGGTCGAGCAGTTCGAATGAGACGCCGGCGAAGCTCGGCGTCGTCATCGCGATCTCGTCCATGATCTCGGAAGGATGCTGATAGTTCCAGTCCAGCCCGATCGCGCGGGCGAGCTCCTGTGTCGCCTCCCAATCGGCGTAGCGCGCCTTCGGCTCCAGAACCTTGCGCACCATGTTAATGCGGCGCTCTGCGTTGGTGAAGGTGCCGTCTTTCTCCAGGAAGGTCGAGCCTGGCAGGAAGACATGCGCGTAGTTCGCCGTCTCGTTGAGGAAGAGGTCGTGCACGACGACGCATTCCATCGCGGCCAGGCCGGCGGCGACATGCTTGGTGTCGGGATCGGACTGAAGAATGTCCTCGCCCTGGATGTAGATGCCCTTGAAGCTGCCGTCGACGGCGGCGTCCAGCATGTTGGGGATGCGCAGGCCGGGTTCGTCGTCCAGCTTCACGCCCCACAGGGTCTCATAGATGTCGCGCACGGCCTCGCCGGAGATGTGGCGATAGCCGGGCAGCTCATGCGGGAAGGAGCCCATGTCGCACGAGCCCTGCACATTGTTCTGGCCGCGCAGCGGGTTCACGCCGACGCCGGGCCGGCCGATATTGCCGGTGGCCATGGCGAGATTGGCGATCGCCATCACCGTGGTCGAACCCTGGCTGTGTTCCGTCACGCCCAGGCCGTAATAGATCGCGCCGTTGCCGCCGGTGGCGTAGAGGCGGGCCGCGCCGCGGATCAGCTCGGGATCGACGCCGGACAATTTGCCGACGGTTTCGGGGCTGTTTTCCGGCAGGGCGACGAACGATGCCCAATCCTGGAACTCCGTCCAGTCGCAGCGTTCGCGGATGAAGGCTTCGTTGAAAAGCCCTTCGGTGACGATCACATGCGCCAGCGCCGTCAGCACAGCCACATTGGTGCCTGGCTTCAGGGGCAGGTGATAATCCGCTTCGACATGTGCCGACTTGACCATCTCGGTGCGACGCGGATCGAGCACGATCAGCTTGGCGCCCTGGCGCAGCCGCTTCTTCAGCCGCGAGGCGAACACCGGATGGGCCGAGGCGGGGTTGGCACCGATGACGACGGCGACGTCGGTGTAGTCGACGGAATCGAAATCCTGCGTGCCGGCCGAGGTGCCATAGGTCTGGCCAAGCCCGTAGCCCGTCGGCGAGTGGCAGACGCGCGCGCAGGTGTCGACATTGTTGTTGCGAAAACCCTGCCGCACCATCTTCTGGACGAGGTAGGTTTCCTCATTGGTGCAGCGCGACGAGGTAATGCCGCCGATCGCGGTTCGCCCGTACTGGTACTGGATACGGCGGAATTCCTTGGCTGTGTGGGCGATAGCCTCTTCCCAGGTCACCTCGCGCCAGGGATCGGTGATCTTCTCGCGGATCATCGGCGACAGGATGCGGTCCTTGTGGGTGGCGTAGCCATAGGCGAAACGGCCCTTCACGCAGGAATGGCCATGGTTGGCCTTGCCCTCCTTGTAGGGCATCATGCGAATGACCTCGTCGCCCTTCACTTCGGCCTTGAACGAGCAGCCGACGCCGCAATAAGCGCAGGTGGTGACGGCCGAGCGTTCCGGCAGGCCCTTCGCAAGGACCGTTTTCTCGCGCAGCGCATCGGTCGGACAGGCCTGCACGCAGGCGCCGCAGGACACGCATTCCGAATCGATGAACGCCTCGTGCATTCCCGCCGAAACCCGGGATTCGAAGCCACGGCCCTCGATGGTCAGCGCGAAGGTGCCCTGGACCTCTTCGCAGGCCCGCACGCAGCGCGAGCAGACGATGCATTGCGAGGCATCATAGGTGAAATAGGGGTTGGATTCGTCGCGGGCGATGTAGTCGACCGCCAGCGAGCCATGCCCGGGCGCCACGCCACCTTCCGGCTTGACGTGGTTGCGACCCTCGATGCCGTAGCGGTTCTCGGTCAGGCCGATCGACTTCGCCACCGCGTCGAACTCACTGGCGCCGGTTCCGGCCTTTTCGTTCCAGCCGGTCGGATGGTCAGAAACGTAGAGTTCCATGACGCCGCGGCGAATGGCGTCGAGCCGGCCGGACTGCGTGCGCACAACCATGCCTTCGCCGACAGGTGTCGTGCAGGACGCCGGCGTGCCGCCGCGCCCTTCGATCTCGACAAGGCAGACACGGCACGAACCGAAGGAGTCCAGCATGTCGGTGGCGCAAAGCTTCGGAATCTCGACCCCGCCTTCCATCGCGGCACGCATGATCGAAGTGCCTTCCGGGACGGTGATGCTGCGCCCGTCGACGTTCAGCGTGACCTGCTTCTGCGCCTTCGATTGCGGGGTTCCGTAGTCAATCTCTTCGACGAGGGATGGGAAGTCGGCCTTGATGTTCATCTGCCAGCTCCTATTCGGCAGCCACGCGCACGGGCGCAGGCTTGAAGTCGTCGGGGAAATGGGTGATCGAACTCATGACAGGGTAGGGCGTGAAGCCGCCCAGCGCACAGAGCGAGCCGAATTTCATCGTGTTGCAGAGATCGGTGACCAGAGCGAGGTTCTTCTCCGGCTCGATGCCCGCGGCTATTCTGTCGATGGTCTCGACACCGCGCGTCGAGCCGATGCGGCAGGGCGTGCACTTGCCGCAACTTTCGATGGCGCAGAACTCCATGGCGAAGCGCGCCTGTTTCAGCATGTCGGCGGTGTCGTCGAACACCACGATGCCGGCATGGCCGATCAGCCCGTCCTTGGCTGCGAAGGCTTCATAATCGAATGGCGTGTCGAACAGCGCGCGCGGGAAATAAGCACCGAGCGGGCCGCCGACCTGCACCGCCTTCACCGGCCGGCCGGTCGCCGTGCCGCCGCCGATCTCGTCGACGATCTCGCCCAGCGTCATGCCGAAAGCGGCTTCGAACAGCCCTGCGTATTTGACGTTGCCGGCGATCTGGATCGGGATCGTGCCGCGCGAGCGGCCCATGCCGAAATCCTTGTAGAAGGCCGCACCCTTGTCCATGATGACAGGCACCGAGGCCAGTGAGATGACGTTGTTGATCACCGTCGGCTTGCCGAACAACCCCTTGTGCGCCGGCAGCGGCGGCTTTGCCCGGACCATGCCGCGCTTGCCTTCGAGGGAGTCGAGCAGCGCCGTCTCCTCGCCGCAGACATAGGCGCCTGCGCCGACCCGGATCTCCATGTCGAAAGCGTTGGGTGAGCCCAGCACGCTGGCGCCAAGGACGCCGGCCTTGCGGGCGACCTCGACGGCTTTATTCATCACCGCCACCGCATGCGGATATTCCGAGCGGACATAGACGAAGCCCTTGGTCGCGCCGGTGGCTATACCGGCGATCGTCATGCCTTCGATCAGCACGAAGGGGTCGCCCTCCATGATCATGCGGTCGGCGAAGGTGCCTGAATCGCCTTCGTCGGCATTGCAGACGATGTATTTGCGGTCGCCAACGGTATCGAGCACCGTCTTCCACTTGATGCCGGTCGGGAAACCCGCGCCGCCGCGCCCGCGCAGTCCGGATTCGGTCACCTGGGCGACAATGGCGGCAGGCGTCAGTCCCAGCGCAGTCGTCAGGCCGTTTAACCCGCCATGTTTCTTGTAGGATTCCAGCGACAGCGGATCCGTGACGCCGCAGCGCGCGAAGGTCAGCCGCGTCTGCTTGGCCAGGAAGGGGATCTTGTCCGGCGCGCCCAGCCAGCGCTTGTGGTGGCCGCCGGTGAGGAAGCCGCTGTCGAACAGGCTTTTGACGTCGGACGGCTTGACTGGCCCATAGGCGACGCGGCCATTCGCTGTCGCAACTTCGACCATCGGTTCGAGAAAATAGGCGCCGCGCGAACCGTTGCGCACGATCTTGGCCTCGATGCCGCGCTCGGCGAGTTCACTTGCGATCGCCTTGGCGACTTTTTCTGCGCCAAGCGCCAGTGCACCGGAATCGCCGGGAATGTAGATACGCGGGATCATGAGCGCACCTCGGCAACAATCTCGTCGAGCTTTTCATCATCGAGCCGCCCGATCACCTGGCCATCGAGCATTGCGGCGGGCGAACAGGCGCACAGGCCAAGACAATAGACCGGCTCCAGCGTCACCGAACCGTCGCGGGTCGTCTCATGGAAGCCGATGCCCAACAACTGCTTCAGTTTGGCGGCGACGGCGTCCGAACCCATCGACTGGCAGGATTCCGCCTGGCAGAGCTTCAGCACATGCCGGCCCGCCGGATGGCTGCGGTAATCATGGTAGAAGGTGACGACGCCGTGCACCTCGGCCCTGGAAATGTTCAACGCCTCGGCGATGACCGGCAGCGCGTCGTGCGGCACATGGCCGAACTCTTCCTGGATGCCGTGAAGGATCGGCAGCAGTGGGCCTTCTAGGCCTTTCAGCTCCTGGATGATCGCGACCGTGCGCGACGTGATCTCGGTACTTGCAGGCTGCATTGGCATGCAGCGCCCTCCCTGGTCGATAGCTTTTTACCGCTAAGTCTTTACAAAATCAGAGGAAACCCTCTGAATCAATAAAGCTGTTTCGTTGCTCGATAGAAATTCTCTATCGAGCTCCGGCAATCAGCATTGTTAGCCTAGCGGTGGGCGTGGAAATCGTCCGCCAGCGCCATCGCCTCGTCCAGCAGCGCCGAAACCAGCGGCGTGTGCGGTTCGCGCGGTGTCGCCACCAGGCCGACTGTATGGCTGGCGTCGGGTTCGACGATCGGAATGGCCCGGATGGGTTCGGAAAAGCCGAATGTTTCCGCAAGGTTGAGCGGCATGATCGAGGACCATTTGCCAGTGCGGATGTGCGAAAACAGCACGATCATGGAATTGGATTCCAGCGTCGGCCGAACCTGCACGCCGGCTTCGGCCAGATGCTGGTCGATGATGCGGCGGTTCTGCATATCCGGCGTCAACAGGCACAGCGGCAGGCTTGAGAGCTCCGCCCATGTCACTTTGTCGAGGTCGGAATAGGGATTTCCCATCGCGGTGATCAGTTGATAGCGCTCGTCATAGAGCGGCACGCTGGTCACCCGTCCCAGCGGCTCGTTGTCGAGATAGGTGATACCGGCGTCGATGTCGAAATTGCCGAGCAGCGACAGCACCTCGATCGACGTGCGCGACAGCACCGAGAAGGTGACGCCCGGGTGTTTTGCCCGAAACGGTGTCGTCAGCCGTGCCACCATGGCCAATGCGGTCGGAATGGCGGCGATGCGGATGCGGCCGGAAAGTCCGTGGCGCGCTGCCCGCATCTCTTCGCGCATGGAGCGGGTGTCGCCGACGATGCGCCGCGCCCATATCAGCACCTGTTTTCCCTCCGGCGTCAGCCCCTGGAAGCGTGAGCCGCGCAGAACCAGCATGACGCCAAGCTGGCCCTCCAGCTGCTTGATCCCTGCCGAAAGCGTCGGTTGGGTGACGCCGCATAGCTCCGCTGCCCGGCCGAAATGCTCTTCCCTGGCCAATGCGATGAAGAATTCCAGCTTGTCGATCATGCGATCTTTCCGGTCGTTCGGCGCAAGGTCGGGGAAATTGCGTTTCACCGCAAGCGTCATGCGCAATTGGCCTGCATCCACATCTTTAAGCCGGCTACCTGTTCCCCGCGGCTGAATGCGGCGCTATGTGGATGAAACTGGGAGGTCGACCATGCTGGGCTGGTTCCGCAAGCTTCTGCCGCGCGAAGATCGCTTCTTCGAGCTGTTCGAACGACATTCCCGCACCGTGGTCGGCGGCGCCGAGGCGCTGGAGCAGCTTCTCCAAGGCAGGGACATCGACCGCTGGTGCCAGAAAATCATCGATCTCGAAGACGAGGCCGACCATATCACCGCGGAAGTCCTGCTGGCGGTGCGGCGCTCCTTCATCACGCCTTTCGATCGCGGCGACATCAAGGACCTGATCCAGTCGATGGATGATGCCATCGACATGATGCACAAGACGGTCAAGACGGTGAAGCTGTTCGAAAAGAAGGAATTCGACCCGCTGATGCAGGAAATGGGCGGCGTCATCGTCGCCGCTGCCAAGCTGGTCGCCGAGGCGATCCCGCTGCTCGCCAAGGTCGGCACGCACACGGTGCGCCTCAACGCCATCGCCGAAGAGGTGATGCGCGTCGAAAGCCGGGCCGACGATCTGCACGAGCAAGGGCTGAAGGATCTCTTCAGGAAGCACGGCCGCAGTGATCCGATGGCCTACATGATCGGCAGCGAGATCTACGGCCAGCTGGAAAAGGTGGTCGACCGCTTCGAGGACGTCGCCAACGAGATCAGCGGCATCGTCATTGAGAATGTTTAGGTGATGGAAGCCACCATTGCCTTTCCCGTGCTGGTCGGTCTCGTCGCCGTCGCGCTGTTCTTCGATTTTCTCAACGGCCTGCACGACGCGGCCAACTCCATCGCCACCATCGTCTCCACCCGCGTGCTGAGGCCGCAATATGCGGTTCTGTGGGCGGCTTTCTTCAATTTCATCGCCTTCATGTTCTTTGGCCTCCACGTTGCCGAGACCGTGGGCAAAGGCATCGTCGACGTCAGCATCGTCACCCCGGCGGTGATTTTCTCGGCGCTCGTCGGCGCCATCGTCTGGAACATCGTCACCTGGATCGCCGGCATCCCATCGAGCAGCTCGCATGCGCTGATCGGCGGGCTGGTCGGCGCCGGCGTTGCAAAGGCTGGGTTCGGTGCCATCGTCTGGACGGGACTCGGCAAGACGGTCGCCGCAATCGTCGTATCGCCGGCGACCGGGTTTATCCTGGCACTTGTCCTGATCCTTGCCGTTTCCTGGCTCTTCGTGCGCCAGACGCCGTTCGCCGTCGACAGCACCTTCCGCGTCATGCAGTTCTTTTCCGCCTCGCTCTATTCGCTCGGGCACGGCGGCAACGACGCCCAGAAGACCATGGGCATCATTGCCGTGCTGCTTTATTCGCAAGGCATGCTCGGCGGGACTTTCTATGTGCCGCTCTGGGTCGTCCTCACCTGCCAATCGGCGCTGGCGCTCGGCACCCTGTTCGGCGGCTGGCGCATCGTCCACACCATGGGCTCGAAGATCACCCGGCTGAACCCGATGCAGGGTTTTTGTGCCGAGACCGGTGGGGCGATCACCCTGTTTGCCGCGACCTGGCTCGGCGTTCCCGTGTCGACCACGCACACCATCACCGGCGCCATCATCGGCGTCGGCGCCGCCCGCCGCGTCTCGGCGGTGCGTTGGGGCATTGCCGGCAACATCGTCATTGCCTGGATCGTCACCTTGCCGGCCACCGCTCTGATTTCGGCGCTCACCTACCTCGCGGTTGGCCTGGCGAGGTGAGGTGAAGAGATCTACCTGTCCACAAGGTTCAGGATGTTGCCGTCAGGATCCTTGAACCATGCGACCTTCATGCCGTAACCGACATGGACGTCGCCCTCCAGCGTCAGGCCAGGCATCTCATAGTGCTCGAAGGCGACGCCCTTCGACTTCAGCGCCTTGACGATGTTGCCGATCTCGTCGCCAACCATCCATGTCACCGCCGTTGCTTTGTTGGTTCCGGCAAATTGGGAATGATAGACGTTGAGGGTGGTATCGCCGCTTTTGTACACGATCAGTTCGCCGCCCTCATCGTGCACCTGTTTCAGGCCAAGTGTTCCCTCATAGAAAGCCTTGGCCTTTGCCAGGTCCTTTACCGCCAGGTTGGCCGTTGCGTTGCTGTTTGCGAGCATAATCGCCTCCTTCTCCGATTGTCGGTCCGGTGCTGGTCGTTGAAATAGGTCTCCTCGACTGTTTGACGACTGCCGGCTGGCCTGATTGGTGGCCGCACCGGCACTCGATCATCTGGAAGACGTTTGATGCTGATGGAATCCGACAGGCCCCGTCGTTTTTCGGGGCACGCCAAGGCAGCCATTGCTCCACGGCTTGGTTCTGTTCGGAAACTGCATTATCTCAGGCGCAAGCTGCGTAAGGAAAAACTGCCATGTCCGTCACCAAGGAAATCGTCACCGAGCGTCTGAAGACGGTCAACGGGCCGGATTTCACCGGCAACATCGTCGATCTCGGCATGGTTTCGGAGATTTTCATCGCCGACGGGAAAGTGTTCTTCTCGATTACCGTTCCCGCCGCCCGTGCCCAGGAAATGGAACCGCTGCGTGCCGCCGCCGAGCGTGTCGTCAAGGCGATCCCCGGTGTCGCCGGCGCCGTCGTCGCGCTGACGGCCGAAAAGAAGGGCGGCGGCATGGAAGCGCCGGTTCCGACGCGCCCCGCACCCAGGCCGGCGCCACCGGCTCCTCCCGCAGCCGCCGCGCCGCGCGCCGCTCCACATGCTCCGGCTTCGCAAAGCTCGGGAAAGCGTGGCGTGCCCGGCATCGAGGCGATCATCGCGGTCGCCTCCGGCAAGGGTGGCGTCGGCAAGTCGACCACCGCCGTCAACATCGCGCTTGGCCTGGCCGCCAACGGCTTGCGCGTCGGCGTGCTTGATGCCGACATCTACGGCCCGTCCATGCCCAGGCTGCTCAACATCCACGGCCGGCCGCAGACCGTCGATGGCAAGATCCTGAAGCCGATGGAGAATTACGGCCTGAAGGTGATGTCGATGGGCTTCCTCGTCGACGAGGAAACGCCGATGATCTGGCGCGGCCCGATGGTGATGTCGGCGCTGACGCAGATGCTGCGCGAGGTCGAGTGGGGTCGGCTCGACGTGCTCGTCGTCGACATGCCGCCCGGCACCGGCGACGCGCAGCTGACCATGGCCCAGCAGGTGCCGCTGGCCGGCGCCGTCATCGTCTCGACGCCACAGGACCTGGCCCTGATCGACGCGCGAAAAGGCCTCAACATGTTCAAGAAGGTCGACGTGCCGCTGCTCGGCATCGTCGAGAACATGAGCTATTTCATCGCCCCCGACACCGGTAAGCGCTACGATATCTTCGGTCATGGCGGCGCCCGCCGCGAGGCTGAGCGTCTTGGCGTCACCTTCCTCGGCGAAGTGCCGCTCGAAATGGGCATTCGCGAAAGCTCGGATGCCGGCACGCCGGTCGTCGTCTCGAAGCCCGACGGCCCCGAAGCAAAAATCTACCGCGCCATCGCTTCGAAGGTCTGGGACCGGGTTAATGAAGAACGCGGTGCCGCGGCAGCCGCCGTGCCGAGTATCGTCTTCGAGTGATGTCCGCCTGAAGGCTTAACCGCCCACCTTCTCGCTGAAGCTGGAAAAAAACTGTCCGGCCAGTTTCTTCGACGTCGATTCGATCAGCCGGCTGCCGAGCTGGGCGATCTTGCCGCCGACATCGGCCTTGGCCGCGTATTTCAACACCGTGGTATCCGGTCCATCCGCCGTCAGCGTCACGTCGGCGCCGCCCTTGGCGAAACCGGCAATGCCGCCCTTGCCTTCGCCCTGGATGGTGTAGGAGTGCGGCGGCTTCAGGTTCTTCAGCGTCACTTCGCCGTTGAACGTCGCCTTGATCGGCCCGATCTTCACCACCACGGTCGCCGCCATTTCGGTCGGCGACTTCATCTCCAGGCTCTGGCAACCGGGAATGGTCGCCTTCAAGACTTCGGGATCGTTCAGCGCTTCCCACACTTTCTGCAGGGGCGCGGCAATGCGTTCCTCGCCTTCGATCACCAAAGCCATGAAAACCTCCCGGACAAGACTGCCTGAAGCCCTAACGCACAGCTGGGTGCGTGTCTATCACACCAAAGTCCGGTTGCGACCGCACGCCCTCTTGCCTGCTTACGCGCGTTGCCATATCGATTTGTCTTACAAATACGGAGACCACGATGGCAGGCGCCCCCACCAGGAAGAAAATGTTTCGCTCGCAGGAGTGGTTCGACAATCCCGACAATCCGGGCATGACCGCGCTCTATCTCGAGCGCTACCTGAATTACGGCCTGACGCGCGCCGAACTGATGTCCGGCAAGCCGCTGATCGGCATCGCCCAGACCGGCTCCGATCTGTCGCCTTGCAACCGCCACCATATCGAACTGGCCAAACGCGTGCGCGAAGGCATCGTCTCTATGGGCGGCATTCCGTTCGAGTTCCCCTGCCATCCGATCCAGGAGACCGGCAAGCGCCCGACCGCAGCACTCGACCGCAACCTTGCCTATCTCAGCCTGGTCGAGGTGCTCTACGGCTATCCGCTCGACGGCGTGGTGCTCACCATCGGTTGCGACAAGACTACGCCGGCCCTGCTGATGGCTGCGGCCACGGTCAACATCCCGGCCATCGCCCTGTCGGTCGGCCCGATGCTCAATGGCTGGCACAAGGGCAAGCGCACCGGCTCCGGCACCATCGTCTGGGAATCGCGCCAGCGCCTGTCGGCCGGCGAGATCGGCTATGACGAGTTCATGGACATCGTCGCCTCGTCGGCTCCGTCCACCGGCTATTGCAACACCATGGGCACCGCCACCACCATGAACTCGCTGGCCGAGGCGCTCGGCATGCAATTGCCGGGCTCGGCAGCCATTCCCGCGCCCTACCGCGAGCGCGGCCAGATTTCCTATGAGACCGGAAAACGCATTGTCGAGATGGTGCATGAGGATCTGAAGCCGTCCGACATCATGACGAGAGAGGCTTTCGAGAACGCCATCGTCGTCAATTCGGCCATTGGCGGCTCGACCAACGCGCCGATCCATCTCAACGCCATCGCCCGCCACCTTGGAGTCAGGCTCGACAATGACGACTGGCAGACGGTCGGCCTCAATGTGCCGCTGCTGGTCAATTTGCAGCCGACGGGCGAATATCTCGGCGAGGACTACCATCATGCCGGCGGCGTGCCGGCGGTCGTGGCCGAACTGATGAAGGGCGGGCTGTTGCCGCATCCCGGCGCACGCACCGTCAACGGCAAGTCGATCGGCGACAACTGCGAGGGCGTCGCCAACGAAAACCCCGACGTCATCCGCTCTGTTGCCGAGCCGCTGAAGGCCAATGCCGGTTTCATCAACCTCAAAGGCAATCTGTTCGATTCGGCGATCATGAAGACCAGCGGCATCTCGCCCGAATTCCGCGAGCGCTATCTGTCCAACCCCAAGGATCCCGAGGCTTTTGAAGGCAACGCCATGGTTTTCGACGGGCCGGAGGATTACCACGCCCGCATCGACGATCCGGCGCAAGGCATCGACGAACACACCATCCTGTTCATGCGCGGCGCTGGTCCGGTCGGCTATCCCGGCGGTGCCGAGGTCGTCAACATGCAGCCGCCGGCCTACCTCATCAAGAAGGGCATCCACGCGCTTGCCTGCATCGGTGACGGCCGCCAGTCGGGCACGTCGGGTTCGCCGTCGATCCTCAACGCCTCGCCGGAAGCCGCCATCGGCGGCGGCCTGGCGCTGCTCAAGACCGGCGACCGTGTCCGCATCGACCTGCGCAAGGGCACGGCCGATATCCTCGTCACCGACGACGAGATCACCCGGCGTCGTGCCGAACTGCAGAACAATGGCGGCTATCACTATCCCAAGCACCAGACGCCCTGGCAGGAGATCCAGCGCGGCATGGTCGCGCAGTTCTCGGAGGGAATGGTGCTGAAGCCGGCGGTGAAATACCAGGATGTCGCGCACACCAGCGGTGTCCCCAGGGACAATCACTGACACGCATCGACAACTGGCGGCTTGATCAATCAGGTCGCCAGTCCCGACCAATAAGTCGAGCCCGTCACCATCCTTGACAAGCCCGCGCGATGTATCCACCATCATGACAAGGGGTGCATCGCGACGACCCCGTGAGGCGTCAGCCCAACGTTCGCGTCCAAGCTTCTCTTCCAGGAGGTGGACGCCATGCCGTCAACAACCGCTATCACTGTATCGCAGCTGTCCCGTCTGATCGGCCTGCCGGGTGCGCCTGTCATCATCGATGTCCGCATCGATGACGATTTCGACGCCGATCCACGCTTGTTGCCGGCCTCCTGCCGGCGCGATTTCAAAACCGTTTCGACCTGGGCCGCCGCATTCGCCGGCAAGCCGGTGGCCATCGTCTGCCAGAGGGGGCAAAAGCTCTCGCAAGGCGTCGCCGCATGGCTGCGCCATGAGGGGATTGCCGCCGAATCCCTTGAAGGCGGGTTTGAGGCCTGGCGCGATGCCGGGGGGCTTTTGATCCACACCGCCAAGATGCCGCCACGCAATGAAAAGGGCGCCACCGTCTGGGTGACGCGATCGCGCCCGAAAGTCGACCGCATCGCTTGCCCCTGGCTGATCCGGCGTTTCCTCGACCCCGACGCGGTGTTCCTGTTTGTCGAACCCGCTGAAGTATTGGCTGTTGCCGACCGCTTTCAGGCCGTGCCGTTCGACATCGACAATGTGTTCTGGAGCCATCGTGGCGAACGCTGCACCTTCGACACGATGATCGAGGAGTTCGGGCTGGAATCCGAGGCGCTCGATCGCCTTGCCGCAATCGTGCGCGCGGCCGACACCGCAAGCCTCGATCTCGTGCCGCAGGCGGCCGGCTTTCTGGCTGCCTCGCTTGGTCTCTCGCGTATGTTCCGCGACGATCTGGAACAACTGGAAGCAGGCATGCTGCTCTACGATGCGTTCTTCCGCTGGTGCCGCGACGCCACCGAAGAAACGCACAACTGGCCCGGTGCAGGTAAGCCGTCATGACCATTCTTGTCCCGGACAACAAGGCGGCGACCGTCGAGGCGCCGGCTGCACCGACCTTCGCCGAGGCCACGAAGGTCTGGGCGAAAATCGGACTGCTCAGCTTCGGCGGGCCGGCCGGGCAGATCGCCTTGATGCACAAGGAACTGGTCGAGGAGCGGCGCTGGATCGGCGAGCAGCGTTTCCTGCACGCGCTGAACTACTGCATGCTGCTGCCTGGTCCGGAAGCCCAGCAACTCGCCATCTACATCGGCTGGCTGCTGCACAGGACGATCGGCGGCCTTGTCGCGGGCATCCTGTTCGTCATACCGGGCGCGCTCGTCATGCTCGCCTTGAGCAGTCTCTACGTCCTCTATGGCGACATGCCCCTCGTCTCGGCGCTGTTTTTCGGGGTGAAGGCGGCGGTGCTTGCCATTGTCATCGAGGCGGTGATCCGGATCGGACGGCGCGCCCTGAAAAACCCAGTCATGGTATCGATCGCGGTCGCGGCTTTCATCGCCATCTATGCGTTGAATGTGCCGTTCCCGCTCATCGTCCTGCTCGCCGGCCTGACCGGATGGCTGGGGAACCGCGTTGCTCCCGGCCTGTTCTCCGGCTCGGCACATGGCAAGGACGATGTTGCAGACTTCAAGGGAGCGGTCGACCTCATGTTCGAACGTGGCGAGCTCGCTCATGTCAAACCGACGAAATGGCATGCACCGCGCACCGTGGCGATCTGGCTGCCACTCTGGCTCGGGCCTGTTCTTGCGATCTGGTGGTTCACCGGCTCCGCAAGCGTCTGGACCGAGATAGGCCGGTTCTTCAGTCTCATGGCGGTCGTCACTTTCGGTGGCGCCTATGCGGTCCTCGCCTATGTCGCACAGGCGGCCGTCCAGTCCTTCGGCTGGCTGGCGCCTGGCGAAATGGTCGATGGTCTTGGGCTTGCCGAAACGACACCAGGTCCGCTCATCCTGGTGCTGCAGTTTGTCGGCTTCATCGCCGCATTCCGCCACGCCGGATCGCTGGATCCGTTGCTAGCCGGATCGCTGGGGGCGTTGCTCACTCTGTGGGTGACCTTCACGCCCTGCTTCTTCTGGATATTCCTCGGCGCGCCCTACATCGAGGCCCTGCGCGGCAACAAGGCCTTGTCGGCCGCACTGGGTGCGATCACCGCCGCAATTGTCGGCGTTATCATGAATCTCGCTTTGTGGTTTGCCTTGCATGTCATTTTCCGTGAGGTGCATGCGACGGGTCTCGGCATGAATGTGCCGGTCCTTTCGTCGATCGACTGGCGCGCGGCGCTGCTTTCCGGCGCCGCCATGATCGCCATCCTGAGGCTGAAAATCGGCATGCTGCCGACGCTTGCCGCATCCGCCCTTGCCGGGGTCTTGCTGTTGGCGGCGGGTGGCTAGTGCATGTCGCCCAAAAGTGACCTCGGTTTTGGGAGAACGACATGCATAAAAACAAAGCCCTAAAGCGCGTCGCCTGAATCCGCTCAAACGCGACGCGCTTTAGATGTCCGCCTTCCTTTGTATTCCGCTTGCGAACCACCTAAGTGGTTGGAAACGGATCGGAACATCATGGCGGGACGACGCTCTTCCCTCGGCTTCCTCGGACTATTCGGCCGCTCGGGCGATCTCAGGCAGCTCGACGCCGCATTGCGTGGTGCGGACCTTCATCCCGCCCTGGTGCCGGAGGGCGTGAAACTCACCATCGTCAATCTGATGAAGGATCACTGGCCCGATGAGCCGCCGCCGCAAGCCTATCCTGAAGTGGCGCGGCTGTGCAGCTATTGCATTGCCGGACCGGAAACGTTCGAGCAGGCCAACGGAACGGAAGCGAGGCTCGAGGCGGAACGCCGGATCGAGGCGGCGGTGGACGCCGGAGACAGCCTCGATGCGCAAATCGTGCTGATGACACTGCACGCCAAGCTGATCAGTGCCGAGGTCGTCGAGCGCTACGGGCTGGGCGCCGAATAGCTGCTCCGGCGAGCGTTCCTTATCCACCCATGCTGCCGCGCGGCAGCTTGATCATATCGCCAAAGCGGGCGCGCAATCTGTCGTCGATCAGCTTCGGCACATGGCGCGGAAAGCGCTCGGCAAGCACGCGTTTCTTCTCGATGATGGCCCGCTGCAAGATGTCGGGCCGGCCCTTTTCGTTCCATTCCTTGGGCGAAAAGCGATCGCCGACGGCGGGATAGAAATACTCGGTCTGCATCAGCCGCAGCGTCTGCTCATTGCCGAGATAGTGGCCAGGTCCCTTCAGGCAGACATCGGCGATGGTGTCGATCGACAGCGCCTCGTCCGTCACCTCGATGCCGCGCACGCAGCGCAGGCAGTGGCCGATCATGTCATTGTCGATGATCAGGCTTTCCAGGCAGAAGCCGAGCAGCGAGGCATGCATGCCGGCCGATTCGTAGACCAGGTTGAGCCCGGCAAGGCCGGCCATCACATCGGTGATGCCCTTTTCATAGCCGGACTGGATGTCGGGCAGTTTCGAATCCGTCATGCCCGCGGCCGAACCGCCCGGCAGGTCGTAGAATTGCGCCATCTGCGCGCAGGCCGCGGTCAGCACTGCCTGCTCGGCCGAACCGCCGGACATGGCGCCGGTGCGCAGATCCGAAACGAACGGCCAGGTGCCGAAGATCGCCGGATGGCCCGGCTTGATGGCGTTGACATAGACCAGACCGGCCAGCACTTCGGCCACTGCTTGCACCACGGCACCGGCAATCGCCGCTGGTGCCGTCGCACCCGCCTGGCCGGCCGAAAGCAGAAGAATCGGGATGCCGCCCTCGACGCAGGCCTCGAGCACGCCGCAGGCGTCCTCGGCGAACTTCATCGGCGGCACGACGAAGCAGTTGGAATTCGACACGAACGGCCGGGCGCGGAAATTCTCCTCGCCGCCGGCAATGGCATAGAGCATTTCGAGCGCCGGCTGCACGTTCTCGCGTACCGTGAATGAGGTGCCGACATGTTTGGACGTGCCCATCACGCACGCATAGAGCGTGTTGAAGTCCATTTCGAGCGGATCGGGAATATCGCGCGGCACCATCGGTCGCTGGAAGAAATGGATGTTGTCGAGCCCATCCACGAGGCGGGCGGCGTCATAGATGTCCTGCAGCAGCGATTCGCGGTATTCGCGCTTTTCGACATCGACCAGATGCACGGCGGCGCCCGCCGTGCCGTAATGCACGCGCTTGCCCTTGATCAGCATGTCGTGCTTGGGGTCCTGGCCGTGCAGGGTGAAATGCCGTGCCGCTTTCTTGATCGTGTCGAGCACGAGCGCGCGGGGGAAGCGGATGCGGCCATCGTCGCCATAGCTGGCGCCGGCCTCGGTCAGGGCTTCTATGCAGGAGGGAATGGCATTGGCGAAACCAACCGTTTCCAGGAGCGTCAGCACCGCTTCGTGGATGCGTTCCTGGTCGTTCCGGGTCAGCGGTCCGTAGCTGCCGCCTTCGAGGCCGGCACGCACCGGCTTGATGTCGTCGGCCAACGGCGCTGCCCGCATGGCGCGGCGCGCTTCGCGCCCGCCGGAGCGGCGCGAACGCTGATCCGCCGCCGCTTCCTGCTTTTCAAGAACTGACATGGAGACACTCCACCTTTCTGAGAAGCAGGGCGCGGCGGTTGGTCCACCATCGGCTGCTTCTTCCCCTTATGCCCCCGACTATGCCGCCGGCATTGGCACAGCCTATGAGCCAGCCGGTCCGGTTGCATATGCCAGAGGGCTAAAGGACGGAGCCACGCCTGCGCGGCTCCGTCCAAGGGGGAAGGCGACGGATCAGGCGGCCGCGGGCCTGCGTCCGGCGGCGGTGGCCAGTTCGCGGATGCCTGGCTCGATGTGCTGCAGCGCGATCGACGAGATGCCCAGCCGCATGAAACGCGAAGGTTTTTCAGTGCGATCGAAGAAACGGTCGCCCGGTTCGATGATGACACTGCGCGAGGCTGCGGCCTCGGCCAGCCCGCGCGCATCGGTGCCGCGCGGTCCCTCGAGCCACAGCGACGTGCCGCCGGCCGAATCGGTCGAACGCCATTCCGGCAGGAAAGCGGAAATCGCATGGACCAGCCGCTTGCGCCGCTCGTCGAAGGCTGACGACAACCGCCGCACCAGTGCCTCGTGGTGGCCAAGCGACAGGAAGAGTGCTACGGCGCGCTGGTTGTTGGCCGGCGGATGACGCAGCATGAAGCGGCGCAGCGCCCTGAGTTCGGAGATCAGGCCAGCCGAAGCGACGATGTAGCCAAGCCGCAGGCCCGGAGCCAGCGTCTTCGACATCGAGCCGACATAGACGACGCGGCCGGAACGATCGAGGCTCTTCAACGCCTGCTGCGGCGCTTCGTCGAGAAGCTGGCTGTCATAGCCGTCCTCGATGATGATCTGGTTGTAGCGGTTGGCCCGCGCCAGAAGATCCTGCCGCCGTTCCGCCGACAGCGGCACCATGGTCGGGCAATGGTGGCTGGGCGTGACGAAGACGAAACCGGAATCATTGGCAATAGAAGAGGTTACGATGCCGGACTGGTCGACCGGCACCGGCTGTATCTCGGCCCCCGCAAGGCGGAAGATCGAGCGTGCGTCAGGGTAGCCGGGGTCCTCCATAGCTACTTTCGAGCCCTTGGCCATCAGCAGCGTCGCCAGCATATAGAGCGCATTCTGGGCGCCGAGTGTGACGATGATCTCGTCGGGATTGGCGAAGATGCCGCGCCGGGGCAAGAGCCGCGCCTGGATCTGCTCGATCAGCAGCGGATCGTCGCGGTCGACCATGTCGGACGCCCAGTTGCGGATCTCGAGCACGGCAAGCGCCATGCGGTTGCACTCGCGCCACTCGGCGGTCGGGAACAGCGCCGGATCGAACTGGCCGTAGACGAAGGGGTAGGACGACTTGATCCAGTTCTCGTGCTTGGCCGGCGGCGGCATGTCGCTGGCGGCGATCTTGCGGCGTGCCTTCCAGTCGATCTCGTTGGCCTGGTCGGGCGCCTTCTGGTGCGGCTTGGCCGGCGTCGCCAGCACATCGGGATTGACGAAATGGCCACGCCGCTCGCGTGCCACCAGGAAACCCTGGTCGACGAGCTGCTGGAATGCCAGCACCACGGTTCCGCGCGCCACGCCGAGTTTTTCGGCCAGGATCCGGCACGAAGGAAGCGGCATCGAAGCGGCGATCTGGCGGTCGAGAATGGCGGCCACGATGGCTTGGCGAATCTGCGCCTGCAGGGTCTGGCCAGATTCCGCCGAAATCCGGAACAGGCCGGACCAGATCGCCGTGTCGTTTCGCTGTGGCATGGAAGATGTTCCTCGATGGCCAGCTTTTTTCGCTTGGCTGGACCAGCCGAACGTAACCGTGGCACAAGGGGTTGCGCCAATCAATTTTTCTGATCGTTGGGATTTATGCCAGTGATCCTTCACGCCATTTTGATGCTGCGCTGCGGTATGCGGGGTGACGCGGCGCGTCATCCCGGCGATGACTCCGTGCGTCATCGCTGCGCATTGAAACGAGTGGAATTCGGCTCAATAGATTGTCGCGACGACACGCGCCGGAAACATCCGGTCCGTAATGATGGCTCGAGGTCTCGGAGTTTGGCAGTGGATCAATCGTCCTTTCAAAAGCAGCTCGCCGCGTTGCGCGATCATCGCGCCGAGGCGCCCGCCAGCATGCGCCAGGCTTTCGCCGCCGACCCCAAGCGCTTCGAGACCTTCTCCGCCACCGACGGCGACCTGCTGCTTGACTGGTCGAAATGCGCGGTCGACGCGCTCACCATGGACTTGCTGGAAAAGCTCGCCAAGGCGGCCGATCTCGAAGGCCGCCGCGCCTCCATGTTCGCCGGCAAGAAGATCAACGTCACCGAGGACCGCGCCGTGCTGCACACGGCGCTGCGCAACCTGACCGGCAAGGGCGTCACCGTCGACGGCCAGGACGTCAAGGCGGATGTCATCGCCGTGCTCGACGCCATGGGCGCCTTTGCCGATGCCGTGCGTTCGGGTAAGGCGGCCGGCGCCACCGGCAAGAAGATCACCGACATCGTCAACATCGGCATCGGCGGCTCCGATCTCGGCCCGGCCATGGCGACGCTGGCGCTCGCACCCTATCATGACGGGCCGCGCGCACATTACGTCTCCAACATCGACGGCGCTCATATCCACGACACGCTGAAGGGGCTGTCCGCCGAAACCACGCTTTTCATCATCGCCTCCAAGACCTTCACCACCGTCGAGACGATGACCAACGCCGAAACCGCCCGCAAATGGGTGCAGAAGGCGCTCGGCAAGGAAGCGGTCGGCCAGCATTTCGCCGCCGTTTCGACCGCGCTCGACCTTGTGGCCAAGTTCGGCATCGCGCCGGATCGCGTCTTCGGCTTCTGGGACTGGGTCGGAGGCCGCTATTCGCTCTGGGGCGCGATCGGCCTGCCGGTGATGATCGCTGTCGGCCCAAGGAATTTTCGCGCTTTCCTCGATGGCGCGCACGAGATGGACGAGCATTTCCGCACCGCGCCCGTCCAGGAGAACCTGCCGGCGCTGTTGGGGCTGGTCGGCTGGTGGCATCGCGTGATCTGCGGCTACCCGGCGCGCGCCGTCATCCCTTATGACCAGCGCCTGTCGAGGCTGCCGGCCTATCTGCAGCAGCTCGACATGGAATCGAACGGCAAGAGCGTCACCCTCGAAGGCACGGCGGCGGCGACGCCGACCGGGCCGCTGGTCTGGGGCGAGCCCGGCACCAATGGCCAGCATGCCTTCTTCCAGCTGCTGCACCAGGGCACCGATTTCATTCCGGTCGAGTTCCTCGCCGCGGCCGTTGGCCACGAGCCCGATCTCAAGCACCAGCACGATCTGCTGCTCGCCAACTGCCTGGCGCAGTCGGAAGCGCTGATGAAGGGCCGCGCGCTGGAGGAGGCGCGCGCGCAGATGCTGGCCAAGGGCATGAAGCCGGCCGAGGTCGACAAGATAGCCCCGCATCGCGTCTTCTCCGGCAACCGGCCCTCGGTGACCATCCTCTACCGCAAACTCGACCCGCGCACCTTCGGCCGGCTGATCGCGCTCTACGAGCACCGCGTCTTCGTCGAGGGCACGCTGTTCAACATCAACTCCTTCGACCAGTGGGGCGTCGAGCTCGGCAAGGAATTGGCCACCGGCCTTTTGCCTGTCGTGGAGGGCAAGGAAAGCGCCGCCAACCGGGATGCATCGACCGCTGGCCTTGTGGGATTCATCCACCATTTGCGTGGCTCGGAGTGAAAAGCTTGGCAGACATCAAGGGAATATTGTTCGACAAGGACGGGACACTTGTCGACTTCAACGCCACCTGGCTTGGCGTTGCCGATTTCATGGCCATGGATGCGTCGGAAGGCGATCGCTGGAAAGCCGACAGGCTGCTGGCGGCCGCCGGATTCGATTTCGCCAACAAGCGTTTCAAGCCGGATTCCATCTTTGCGTCCGGCACCAATCTCGATGTCGTCGAATTGTGGTTTCCGCGCCTGTCCGACGAGGATCAGATGCTTCAGGTTGCCCGCTTCAACGAGATCACCTCGATGCAGGGCTCGGCTATGGCCGTGGCGCTGCCGGGAATCGTCGACACGCTGACAGCGTTGCACAGGAAGGCCTACCGGCTTGGCGTCGCCACCAACGATTCCACCAGCGGCGCGGAAAAGACGCTGATCACGCTCGGCGTCGCCCAATTGTTCGACGCGGCCTATGGCTACGACGCGGTGGCCAATCCGAAGCCGGCGCCCGACACGATCCTGGCCTTTTGTGATCTCACCGGCCTCAGGCCGGCAGAGGTCGCCATGGTGGGCGACAACAGGCACGACCTCGAAATGGCGCGTGCCGGTGGCTGCGGGCTGGCGGTTGGCGTGCTCTCCGGCACCGGCACCCGCGAATCGCTGTCCGGCATTGCCGACGTTGTGCTGGATTCCGTTGCCGATCTGCCGGACTTTCTCTCGGCGCGGGTCAAGGAGACGATCTGATCCCGTCGGTGGACGCGGCCGCCTTTTCAGCCCTCGAAGCGAAAGACACCGCTCGGCTGCAGCGCGCTGTCTTTCGCCTGGCCGAAATCCGGCACCTTGTATTCGGCGAGCAGGCGCAGCCGCGATCGTGGCAGATAGGCGCGGCCAGGATCGCCGACCAGGACCTCGATGCCGGCATTCAGGCAGCGTTCGAGAAAAGGCATGACGCGGTCGGCGACGTCCTGTCCGTAGAACACATCGCCGGCAAGCACGAGGTCGACCGCGGGTGGAGAACCCCTGGTGATATCGTCTGCGATCACGGTGATGGCGACGCCGTTGGCCGCCGCGTTGAGAGCGAGAGCGGCAACGCCGTTGCGGTCGATCTCGGCCGCGATGACGTCGCGCGCCCCAGCCATGGCGGCGGCAATGCCGACAAGGCCGGAACCGGCGCCGAGGTCCAGCACGCGGCGACCGGCCACCGTCTGCGGGTGATCCAGTATGTGGCGCGCCAGCACCGCGCCGCCGGCCCAGACATAGGCCCAGTAAGGTGGCTGCGGCTGAGGTCCATCGTTGTCCGCCTCGACCATGTCGTCATCGGCGTTGGAACTTTGGTGCGGATCGGTAAGCCGCCTCAGGCCACTGGCCGGATGCGGCGTATGAAGCCGGATCTCGGGAAGCGACGGCACCGGGGCGATGCGCATGTTCGCCCTGATGAACACTGTCGGGTCAGGACGGCAAAGTGCGTCCACGGCCTGCGGGCCGTCGGCTGCCGTCATTCGCGCAGCGCTCGCCGCAGGATCTTGCCGACCGGTGTCTTCGGCAGCTCGGTGCGGAATTCGATGTATTTGGGCCGCTTGTAGCCGGTCAGGTTCTCGCGGCAAAAGGCGGTGAGCGCCTCGGCCGTCAGCGCTGGATCCTTCTTGACCACGAACAGTTTCGGCACCTCACCCGAATGCTCGTCCGGCACGCCGATCGCCGCCACTTCGAGCACGCCCGGATGCATCGCCACGACTTCCTCGAGCTCGTTCGGATAGACGTTGAAGCCCGAGACCAGGATCATGTCCTTCTTGCGGTCGACGATCTTTGTGTAGCCGCGCTCGTCCATGAAGCCCATGTCGCCGGATTTGAAGTAGCCGTCCTCGGTCATCACCTTGGCGGTCTCATCCGGCCGGTTCCAGTAGCCCGCCATCACTTGCGGTCCCCGGATGCAGATTTCGCCGACCTCGCCGAGCGGCAGGTTGTTGCCGTCATCGTCGCGGATGGCAATCTCGGTCGAGGGCAGCGGCAGGCCGATCGTGCCGGTGAAGTCGCCGGCGGTGAACTTGTTGGCGGTGGCCACCGGCGAGGTTTCCGAGAGGCCGTAGCCTTCGGTGACCGGACAGCCGGTCAGCGCCTTCCAGCGTTCGGCGACGCCCTTCTGCACCGCCATGCCGCCACCCAGCGTCAGCACCAGCGGCTTGAAGTCGAGCTTGCGGAAATCCTCATTGTTGAGCAGCGCGTTGAACAGCGTGTTGAGGCCCGGAAAGATGTGCACCGGATATTTCTGCAGTTCCTTGACGAAGCCGGGAATGTCGCGCGGGTTGGGAATGAGCACATTGCGGGCACCCTGCTGCATGCCCATCAGCGCGTTCACCGTCAGCGCGAAGATATGATAGAGCGGCAGCGCGCAGATGAAGTTGGGGTGTGCCGGTTTCGGCTTGAGCGTATAGGCGTCCTCCATCCACTGCGCGTTCTGCACGACATTGGCGAGCACGTTGCGGTGCAGCAGCGTGGCACCCTTCGAGACGCCCGTGGTGCCGCCCGTATATTGCAGGAAGGCGACATCGTCGGCTGCCACCTTGGCCGGCGTGAAGGTCTCGCCGGCGCCGGCCTTCACGGCGGCGTTGAACTTGATATGGCCGGGCAGCGACCAGGCCGGCACCATCTTCTTCACGCGGCGCACGACGAAATTGACGATGGTGCCTTTCAGGCCGCCGAGCATGTCGCCCATCGCGGCAACCACCACATGCTTGACCGCCGTCCTAGCGATCACCGCCTGCAAGGTGTTGGCAAAGTTCTCCAGGATGACGATGGCTTGCGCACCGGAGTCCTTCAGCTGATGTTCGAGCTCGCGCGGCGTGTAAAGCGGATTGATGTTCACCACGACAAAGCCGGCGCGCAAGACGGCCATCATTGCCACCGGATATTGCAGCACGTTCGGCATCATCAGCGCGACGCGCGCGCCTTTCTGAAGGCCCTTCGATTGCAGGTAGGCGCCGAAGGCCGCCGACAGCCGCTCGACATCGGTGTAGCTGATGGACTTGTCCATGCAGGTAAAGGCCGGCTGCGCGGAAAATTGCTTGCAGGCGCCAACCAGGAAATCGCCGATCGAGCTGTAGGGCAAGGGACCAATTTCGGCCGGCACGTTTTTCGGATAGCTCTTGAGCCACGGCTTTTCCGGCAGCCCGGCGGCGAGAGCCGTAAGCGCTTTCGGCAACCCCTTGGCTGAGGCGGGCTTCGCTTCCGGTGGTGCCTTCGCCGTTGCAGTCTTCGCTGCCGGCTTGACAGCGGCTGCCTTTGCGGTGGCCGTCTTTCCGGTCACGGGCTTGGCCGGGGCTTTGGCCGCCGGCTTTGCGCTTGCCTTTGCTGGCACGCTGGCCGCCTTCGGCTTGGCCGCGGCGGTTTTGGCAACTGGCGCTTTCGGCTTGGCCGCACCGACTGCCTTTGGAGCCGCCTTGGCCCCCGCTTTCACCGGCGCCGTCGTCTTTGATGCTTTTGCCACCCGTTACCTCCCTCGACAATTCTTGTTCATCCGCGTTGCGCTCGCCCCTGAATTGACAGAGACGTCCTCCGCTGCTGCCGCTATATCATCTATGTATTGCTTCCATTGGTGACCGTGCAAGTCTTGCCCTTGCGGCAAGGCGGCGAAAGATTTGCCGTCGAAAATCTCTCCTGCGCCCGACACTTCCAACCGGTGCCCCGCCGCACCCTCGGCCGCCCGGAAAGCGCGCGCTGCATCGATATCGTCAGATCGGCGATCAATAAAAAAATGCGGTCGTTAATAATCTTGTGAATGGAAAAAACTGCTAATTTTTTCTGCCATTTAGCAAAATCGCGGATTTTTTTCCTGCTTCCCGCGGGGTAAGCAAACGGGGTGTTCCAAAGCCGGAAAAACGGTGCTTATATGCGCGCTTCGCGAGCCTGATAGAGGGGCTTGGAAGAACATCAGGGAGTGCTCAATGAAGAAGAAACTGACTTTTGCAGCCGCGTTGCTGGCTGCAAGCGTCCTGGGCGGCGTGGCCAACGCGAAAACTCTGGTCTACTGCGCGGAAGCTTCGCCGGAGGGTTTCGACCCGGCGCCGTATACCGCCGGCCAGACGTTCGACGCGTCGTCGCGCACCGTCTTCAACCGCCTTGTCGAATTCGATCACGGCAAGACAACGACCTCGCCGGGCCTGGCCGAAAGCTGGACGATCTCCGACGATGGCAAGGAATATGTCTTCAAGCTGCGCAAGGGCGTCAAGTTCGCCGCCACCGACTATTTCACCCCGACGCGCGACTTCAACGCCGACGACGTGGTGTTCTCGTTCGAGCGCCAGGTCGACAAGGCCGGCCCGTGGTTCCAGTACATCCCGGGCATTGCCTACCAGTATTACAATGACCAGTTCGGCGACAACATCACCAAGGTCGAGAAGGTCGATGACCTGACGGTGAAGTTCACCCTCAAGGAGCCGGCAATCACTTTCATTCCGACGCTGGGCATGGACTTCGCCTCGGTCGTCTCCAAGGAATATGCCGACAAGCTGCAGGCGGACAAGACACCTGAACTGTTCAACCAGAAGCCGATCGGCACCGGCCCGTTCATCTTCGTCGACTACCAGACCGACGCGGCCATCCGCTACAAGGCCAACCCGGACTATTGGGGCGGCAAGCAGAAGATCGACGATCTGGTCTTCGCCATCACCACCGATCCGGCGGTGCGCGCGCAAAAGCTCAAGGCTGGCGAATGCAACATCATGTCATACCCGGCACCGGCCGACATCGCCGGCCTGCAGGCTGAAGCCAGCCTGAAGGTCGACGAGCAGGAAGGCCTCAATGTCGGCGCGCTGATGTACAACACCCAGCAGAAGCCGTTCGACGATGTGCGCGTCCGCAAGGCGCTCAACATGGCCATCAACAAGAAGGCCATCATCGACGCCGTCTTCCAGGGTGCCGGCCAGGTGGCGATCAACCCGATCCCGCCGACAATGTGGTCGTACAACAAGGAAGTGAAGGACGATCCGTACGATCCGGATGCATCCAAGAAGCTGCTTGAAGAAGCCGGCGTCAAGGACCTCAAGATGAACGTCTGGGCCATGCCGGTGTCGCGCCCGTATATGCCGAATGCGCGCCGCACCGCCGAACTGATCCAGTCGGACTTCGCCAAGGTCGGCGTCACCGTCAACATCGTCAGCTACGATTGGGGTGAATACCTCAAGCGCGCTTCCGCGGTCGATCACGACGGCGCCGTCATCGTCGGCTGGACCGGCGACAATGGCGATCCGGACAACTTCCTCGGCGTGCTCCTGAGCTGCGCTTCCGTCGGTTCGAACAACCGCGCGGAATGGTGCAACAAGGACTTCGACGCGCTCATCAACAAGGCCAAGACCGTTTCGGATCAGGCCGAGCGCACCAAGCTCTATGAACAGGCACAGGTCATCTTCAAGGAACAGGCACCCTGGGCGACGCTCGCTCACTCCAAGGTGTTCATGCCGATGCAGAAGACCGTCACCGGCTTTGCGATGGATCCGCTCGGTATCCATCGCTTCGACGGCGTCGATATCGCCGAATAAGGTTGCGAAACGGGGGCGTCGCCATGTGGTGACGCCCCCACTCGCCCGCCATGCTGCGTTATATCCTCGGCAAGCTCGCCCTCATCATCCCGACCTTCATCGGGATAACCATCCTCGCCTTTGGCTTCGTGCGCATCCTGCCCGGTGATCCCGTGCTGGTGCTTGCGGGCGAACGCGGCCTGTCGCCCGAACGTCACACGGCGCTGATGCACCAGTTCGGTTTCGACCTGCCGATATGGCAACAATATTTGACCTATCTGACCAACATCCTCAGCGGTGATTTCGGCACCTCGTTTTCCACCAAGACGCCGGTGCTCAAGGATTTCCTGGTGCGCTTCCCGGCAACGGTCGAGCTCGCCATCTGCGCCATGATCTTTGCCGTCCTGCTGGGTGTCGCCGCCGGCATATTCGCCGCCATCCGCCGCGGCTCCTGGTTCGATCAGCTGACCATGGGCACGGCGCTGGCAGGATATTCCATGCCGATCTTCTGGTGGGGTCTGCTGCTGATCATCGTGTTTTCCGGCACGCTGCACTGGACGCCGGTTTCCGGCCGCATCGACCTTCTCTATTTCTTCAAGCCGGTGACCGGCTTCATGACCATCGATTCCCTGATCTCGGGCCAGAAGGGCGCCTTCCGCTCGGCGCTGTCGCACCTTGTTCTTCCAACCATCGTGCTTGGCACCATCCCGCTCGCCGTTATCGCCAGGCAGACGCGGTCTGCCATGCTCGAAGTGCTTGGCGAGGATTATGTGCGCACCGCGCGCGCCAAGGGCCTGACCCCGTTCCGCGTCGTCGGCCTGCATGCTTTCCGCAACGCGCTGATCCCGGTCGTCACCACCATCGGCCTGCAGGTCGGCACGCTGCTGACCGGCGCCATCCTGACCGAGAGCATTTTCTCCTGGCCCGGTATCGGCAAATGGATGATCGACGCCATTTCCAAGCGCGACTATTTCACCGTGCAGGGCGGGTTGCTTTTGATCGCGCTGATCGTCATGTCGGTGAACCTGATCGTCGACGTGCTCTACGCCGTCATCAACCCACGCATCCGGGCCAACTGACATGAGCAATGAAGGCCCAGCCACCGTCGAAGCCGCCACCGTCGTCAAGCAGCAGGACGCAAGGCTACAGATGTTCGGCGAGTTCTGGCACTACTTCTCCGTCAACAAGGGCGCGGTGATCGGGCTCTTCGTCTTTGCGCTGCTGATCCTGATCGCCATCTTCGCGCCGCTGCTGGCGCCGCATTCGCCCGACGATCAGTTCCGCGACTTCTTCCTGACGCCACCGGCCTGGCAGGAGGGCGGCAACGCGCAGTTCCTGCTCGGCACCGACGCCGTCGGCCGCGATATGCTGTCGCGGCTGATCTACGGCTCGCGTTTCTCGCTCGCCATCGGCTTCGTCGTTGTCACCACCGCGCTGATCTCCGGCGTCATCCTCGGCCTGCTTGCCGGCTACTGCCGCGGCTGGGTCGACACGCTGATCATGCGCATCATGGACATCATCCTGGCCTTCCCGTCGCTGCTGCTGGCTCTGGTGCTGGTCGCGGTTCTCGGCCCCGGCCTCGTCAACGCCATGATCGCCATCGCCTTCGTGCTGCAGCCGCATTTCGCCCGGCTCACCCGCGCCGCCGTCATGGCCGAGAAGACCCGCGAATATGTCGTCTCGGCCAAGGTCGCCGGCGCCAGCCATCTCAGGCTGATGCTGGTCACCATCCTGCCCAACTGCATCGCGCCGTTGATCGTGCAGGCGACGCTGTCCTTCTCCAACGCCATTCTCGAGGCGGCGGCCCTTGGCTTCCTCGGCATGGGCGCGCAGCCGCCGACGCCCGAATGGGGCACCATGCTGGCCGAGGCGCGCGAGTTCATCCTGCGCGCCTGGTGGGTGGTGACCTTCCCGGGCCTCGCTATCCTGATCACCGTCTTCGCCATCAACCTGATCGGCGACGGCCTGCGCGACGCGCTCGACCCCAAGCTGAAGAGGTCGTGAGCATGCCTCTGCTCGAGATCAAGAACCTCACCGTTTCCTTCGACACCGCGGCCGGACCGTTCATGGCCGTGCAAGGCATCGACCTCTCGATCGAGCCGCGCGAAGTGCTGGCGATCGTCGGCGAGTCCGGCTCCGGCAAGTCGGTGTCGATGCTGGCGGTGATGGGCCTGTTGCCCAACACGGCGACGGTCAAGGCAGACCGCATGGCCTTTGACGGCATCGATCTCCTGGAGCTCAGCCCGTCCGAACGCCGCAAGATCGTCGGCAAGGACATCTCGATGATCTTCCAGGAGCCGGTCGCCAGCCTCAATCCGTGCTTCAACGTCGGCTTCCAGATCGAGGAGGTGCTGCGCTTCCATATGGGCATGGATCGCGCCCAGCGCCGCGCGCGGGCTATCGAACTGATGAAGCTGGTAGGCATCGCCGATCCGGAAGAACGGCTGAGTTCCTTCCCGCACCAGATGTCCGGCGGCCAGTGCCAGCGCGTCATGATCGCCATCGCCATCGCCTGCAATCCGAAACTGCTGATCGCCGACGAGCCGACGACCGCGCTCGACGTCACCATCCAGAAGCAGATCCTCGATCTGCTGGTCTCACTGCAGGCCAAATACGGCATGGGCCTGATCATGATCACCCACAATATGGGCGTGGTGGCCGAGACCGCCGACCGCGTCATCGTCCAGTACAAGGGCCGCAAGATGGAAGAGGCCGACGTGCTGTCGCTGTTTGAATCGCCGAAGAGCAACTACACGCGCGCGCTTCTGTCGGCGCTGCCGGAAAACGCCGTCGGCGACCGGCTGCCGACCGTGTCCGATATGATGTTCGAGCCGGCCCCTTCGGCCGCGGGAGCCGCCCCATGAGCACCACGGTTCTCGAAGGCAAGAACATCGTGCGCGACTACCACATCGGCGGCGGCCTGTTCACCGGACCGCGCACGGTGCATGCGGTCAAGGGCGTCTCCTTCAAGGTGGACAAGGGCAAGACGCTGGCCATCGTCGGCGAAAGCGGCTGCGGCAAGTCAACGCTTGCCCGCATCATCACGCTGATCGATCCGGCGACGGCGGGCGACCTGTTCATTGACGGCAACAAGGTCGACATCGCCAGGAATCCCTTGACGAAAGAGATGCGCCGCAAGGTGCAGATCGTCTTCCAGAATCCCTATGGATCGCTCAATCCGCGCCAGAAGATCGGCGACGTGCTGGGCGAGCCGCTTTTGATCAACACCGACAAGTCGGCGGCCGAGCGGCGCGACCTGGCGATGAAGATGCTGAAGAAGGTCGGCCTCGGCCATGAGCACTACAACCGCTATCCGCATATGTTCTCGGGCGGCCAGCGCCAGCGCATTGCCATTGCCCGCGCGCTGATGCTCAACCCGAGCCTGCTGGTGCTGGACGAGCCGGTCTCGGCGCTCGACCTGTCGGTGCAGGCGCAGGTGCTCAACCTGCTTTCCGACCTGCAGGACGAGTTCCAGCTGACCTATGTCTTCATCAGCCACGATCTGTCCGTGGTGCGTTACATCGCCGACGATGTGATGGTGATGTATTTCGGCGAAGCGGTCGAATACGGCTCGCGCGACGAGGTCTTCGCCGACCCCAAGCACAGCTACACCAGGACGCTGTTCGCCGCGACGCCGCGTGCCGACGTCGCCTCGATCAAGGCAAGGCTTGCGAAGAAGAAGGCGGCCTAACGTCTCTTCGTCATCCTGTGCGAAGCGTCGATTCAAGACAGCTTGGCGATGATGGCGCGCAACGCCTCGCCGAAGCGACGAACTTCCTCGACCGTGTTGTAGTGGACCAGCGAGGCGCGGATGGCGCCGCTGTCCATCGACAGGTTGAGGCGCTTCATCAGCCGCGGCGCGTACATGTGGCCGTCGCGGATGCCGATCTGCATCTCGGCCATTTCCTCGACGATCCGCTGCGGCGACAGTGTGCCGATGTTGAAGCAGAAGGTCGGCACGCGTTCCGTGATCCGGTTCTCGTCGGCAACACCATAGATGGTCGCACCGCAGTCCTTGAGCACAGCGAGCATCTCGCGCGCCAGCAGCAGCTCATAGTCGCGGATGGCGCTCATGCCGGCGACGATGTTGTCGCGCCGCGAGCGGTTGTTGGAGGGTGCAAGATTGCGGCCGATCAGCTCCAGATACTGCACGGCGGCATCCATGCCCGAGACGTTCTCGTAGATGAAGGTGCCGGCCTCGACCTTGTAGGGCGGTTCGTCGGGGATGAAATCCTCGCGGAAGGTCGGCAGCCGCTTCAGCGTTTCGAAACGACCCCACAGGAAGCCCATATGCGGCGAGAAGTTCTTGTAGCCGGAGCAGACGAGGTAGTCGCAGTCCCAGGCCTGCACGTCGATCAGCCCATGCGGTCCGTAATGCACGCAGTCGAGGAAGACTTCGGCACCGGTGGCGTGCGCAATCCTGGCCACTGAAGCGACATCGACGATCGAGCCGATCGAATGCGCCGTCACCGTGCAGGCGACGAGGCGGGTGCGATCGGAAACCAGCGGGCGCAGATCGTCGACATGCAGATTGCCGTCCTCGCGCATCCGCCACCATTTGAACTTGGCGCCGGCGGACTCCAGCGCCAGCCATGTCGCGATGTTGGCATCATGGTCCATGTCGGTGATGACGATCTCGTCGCGCTCTTGCAGCATCTGTCCGATGCCGAGGCTGACCAGGCGGATGAACGATGTGGCGTTCATGCCGAAGCAGATTTCCGCCGGGCTGTAGGCGTTGATCAGCAGCGCCACGCTTGTCCGAGCATCGCCAACCGACTGGTCGACAGTGACGCTGCGGCCATAGCGGCCGCCACGCTGCACATTGTGCGAAACCAGATGGTTGGTCACCGCGTCGAGCACGCTCTGCGGGATCTGCGCGCCGGCGGCATTGTCCAGGAAGATGAAGTCGCCAGCCCGCTGCAAGGCGGGAAACATGGCGCGGATGGTGTCGACGGGGAACGCGCTTGCGTTCGCATTGTTGGTTTGATGCTTGTTCACGGGCAGGCTCCTGCGAAGGACTTGGGCGGGGATCAGGTGGCGAGGTCAGCGCTTCTTTTCGGTCTTGAAGCGCTCTTCAAGCAGGCTGACGAGGCGGACCATCGGCCAGAGGAAGATGAGATAGACAAGCGCCGCGCCGATCAGCGGCGAGGGGTTGGCATAGAGCGACTGCGCGTTGGTCGCTTCCTTCAAGAGTTCCGGCAGCGCCACGGTGGAGGCGAGCGAGGTGTCCTTGAACATCGAGACGCAGTTGCTGGTCATCGGCGGGATGACCACGCGGATCGCCTGCGGCAGCACCACCTTGCGCAAGGTCAGCAGGAACGGCAGGCCAAGTGCTTGCGACGCCTCGAACTGGCCACGCGGAATGCTTTCGATACCGGAGCGGAACACTTCGGCCGAATAGGCTGACATGATGAAGGCGAAGGCAGTCACCGCCGACGCCCAGGACGACAGGCGTATGCCGAGGAACGGCAGCGCATAGTAGATCAGGATCAGCACGACCAGCACCGGCAGGGCGCGGAAGATGTCGGTGTAGCCAACCGCCAGCCACCGCAGCGGCTTCGGCGCATAGAGCCGCACTAGGCTGATCCCCAGGCCGATTGGGATGCCGATGCCGATGCTCAAAATGCCGAGCAGCAGCGTGTTCAGGAAGCCGCGCAGCAGCGCCGGCAGGCTGGACATGATGACATCGGGATTGAAGAAGGTATCCAGCAGCGACATGGGAGCGTTCCCGAACCCGAGAGCAAGGATGCTCAGGTTAAAACCAATCGACCTCGCCAACGGCGAGACGGTCTGCGCGGAAGCCGGCGCTGGAGCATGAAATGAATCGTGCCGGCCTGGAAAGCCGGCACGATGTCAGCGCAGCTTTCAGCTCAGGCCTTCGGCAGCGGCATTTCCTTCATGGTCGAAGAGTCGGCAGGCGCGTCGCTGCCGAACCACTTCTTGTGGATCGCAGCCAGCGTGCCGTCCTTCTTCATCGCGCTCAGCGCGTCGTTCAGCTTGCCGAGCAGCGGGTGGTCCTTGGTCATCATCAGGCCGTACTGTTCGCCGGTCTTGATGCGCTCCTTGACGACCAGATCCTTCATCTTGGTGAAGGAATATTCCATGCCCGGAATGTCGCTGACGGCGGCATCGACACGGCCGGCGCTGAGGTCGAGCAGCAGGTTCTGCTGCGTGTCATAACCCTTCACGTCGCTGAAGCCGTCGGCTTCCTGATGCGCCTTGACCCAGGTTTCGCCGGTCGAGCCGGACAGCACGCCGACGATCTTGCCCTTGAGGTCGGCCTCGGCCTTGATCGGGCTGTCGGTCTTGGTGGCGATGCCCATGTCGGAATCGTAGTAGGGCTGGGTGAACGACTGCGACTTCAGCCGCTCCGCCGTGATGGTGATCGACGAGATGGCGACGTCGATGCGCTTCGACGTGGTGGCGGCGAACAGCGCCTGGAAGCCGAGATCGGCGATGTCGGTGGTCATGCCGATGCGCTTTGCGGCTTCGTTGACGATGTCGACTTCAAAGCCTTCGAAAGTGCCGCTCTCGTTCTTGTATTCGAAGGGCGGATTGGTCGGGTAGGCGCCGACATTGAGCACATCGGCGGCATAGGCGGTGGCGGGGCCGGCGGCGATGCCGATGGCGGCGGCAAGAAGAAGCAGTTTGCGGCGAGTGAAGCTCATTTGTGTTCCCTCTGTTGTTGATCGGGCGGGTTGCTCCCGCACGGTTTTTTGCCGTCCCGTTTCAGGCAGGGCGTCAATTCATGGCAGCGACCATGCGGTCGAGCGCGGTCGCTATCTCTTTGCGTTCACGGTACACGCACATCCGCAGGAAGGCCGTTGCCGAACTCCCGAAGAGATGGCCGGGCGCCAGCCCGACGCGCGCCGTCTCCAGGATTTTGGCGCAGGCAAGACGTGCGTCGCTTTCGCCCTCCATGGCAAAGAAGGCATACATGCCGCCGCGGGGTTTCGCAGGCAGGATGATGCCCGGAATCTGCGCCAGCCTGTCATAGGCAAGGTCAAGGCCGGTCCGGATCCGCTGCCGGATCTCCTCGACCAGCGGCTCGCCCTGGCGGATCGCCGCGACCGCACCAGCCTGGATCGGGGCAGCAGTGCCGCTGTTGACGTACTGTGTCATGGCGCCGAGCTGGTCGGCCACCCCTGACGGATGCGTCAGCCAGCCGATGCGCCAGCCGGTCATCGCCCAGGCCTTGGAGAAACTGTTGACCGACAGCACCCGGTCGCCGTCCTCGGCGATCTGCAGGATGGAGGGAGCAACGTTGCCGTCGAAATAGAGCCGGCCATAGACCTCGTCGGAGATGATCCAGATGCCGGTGCGCCGGCTGAAATCGAGCAGCGCCTGCATCTCCTCGCGCGATGCGGTCCAGCCGGTCGGGTTGGATGGCGTCGACAGGAAGATCGCCCGCGTGCGTGCGTCGCAGGTCGCAAACAGCCTGTCGAGATCGAGATGCCAGTCGCCCTTGAAATCGAGCGCAAACGGCCGTGGCTCACCGCCGATCAAATGGATGGCGTTGTGGATGTTGGGCCATTGCGGCGCGACATAGACGACGTTGCTGCCGGTATCGACCAGCAGTTCCAGCGCCAGGTACAGTGCCTGCATGCCGCCCGGCGTGACGGTGGTGCGTGCGATCGGGATCGGCCGGCCGTGCACGCGCGTCTGATACTCCGACAATGCTTCATTCAAGGGCCCATGGCCGCGCATGTTGGGAACGTAGAAGGTCAGGCCTTCATCGAAGGCGGCCTTGGCGGCGTCGCGGATGAAAGCCGGCGTCACCATGTCGCCTTCGCCATACCAGAGCGCGATCACATCGCCGAGTTCACGCGCCCGCACGGCAAGGTTGGCGATGTTTTCTGTGTGCAGATCGCGAATCTGGGCGCGCACGCCATCGAAGGCATAGCGCGCGCTGGACGATGACTGGGGCAGTACGAACGACAAGGACTGAAACCCCTCCCGGAGCACAACGATGGAATGGCCGGGAAGCCAGTCCCGTACGGCCGTCGCCATTGATCCTGGAATGCTTATCCAAAGTGCGGCACTTTTCAAGACGAAAGTTTTAAGCTTAAAAAGTTTAACCACCCCGTTGCCCGGCCGATACGCATTTTTGCCTGCTACCCCCGTCTCATGCCAATTCGTCGCGTGCGGCGGCACAGTTGGCCGCGGCGCCGGCGCCGAGAAACATCGTATCGCTGGCCAGGATGAAGAAGCTCGCGCCGATGGCTGCCCATTGCCCGACAGGCTGCGGACTGGCGCAAAATATGCCGGCGGCCTTGCCGTGCGCGATCGTCACGCTGATGATCGTGTGAATCGCCGCATTGAGCCTGTCGGCGCCGTTCGGTCCGATCGCATCGATCGACACCGAGAGATCGCCGGGGCCGACAAAGATCACGTCGATGCCATCGACGGCCGCGATCGCTTCGATGTTGGCCAGCCCTTCCGATGTCTCGACCTGGATCGCGACGACGATCCTGTCATTGGCGCCGGCCAGATATTCGGGAATGCGATAGCCGTAGCCGGCGGCCCGGCCGGGACCGACGCCGCGCTCGCCTTTTGGCGGATAGCGCGAGGCTTTCACGGCTGCTTCGGCCTGGGCGGCGGTCGAGACGCGCGGTACCAGCACGCCTTGCGCGCCGCTGTCCAAGGCCGCCTGGATGGCTTCCGGTGCATGGCCGGGAACGCGCACCATGGCCGGCACGCGATGCACATCGGCCGCGCGCACCATGGTCTCGATCATGTCGCGCGAGATCTGCGCATGCTCCCAGTCGATGCAGAGGAAATCGAGGCCGGACTGCGCCATCACTTCGACCGCGACGGGATGGGGAACGGCGGCAAAGGAACCGACGAGATTCGTCTTGCCGATGCATTTCTGGCGGAAGTCGCTCATGCCGATCCCCTTTTTGTCTCTGCCGGAATCCATATCCGCAAACCATGGCGAGGCGAAGCTATTTCATGCTTGAAATATTTTTGCGGAGCCGTAGCGTGCGATCTTCGCCGGGAGGTCGCGACATGAACAAACCACACCCATTGCACGGCCCGAACAGGCTGAAGCTTGGCGTCTTTTCGACCAATGCGGATGGCGGGCTTGCCATCACCGATGTGCCGGAACGCTGGACGGCAAATTGGCAGGACAATGTGACCGCAGCACAGATCGCCGACCGCGCTGGGCTCGAGTTCATGCTGCCGATCGCGCGTTGGCGCGGCTTTGGCGGCCGCAACAAGGTGCGCGAATGGTCGTTCGAGACCTTCACCTGGGCGGCGGCACTCGCCATGGCCACCGAGCAGATCGGCCTGTTCATGACCGTGCATGTGCCGCTGGTGCATCCGCTCTATGCCGCCAAGGCGCTGGCGACGGTCGACCATATCAGCCAGGGTCGCGCGGGCTTGAACATCGTCTGCGGCTGGAACCCGAAGGAATTCGGCATGTTCGGCACGCCTCTGGTCGAGAAGGGCTACGACCAGGCGGCCGAATGGATCGAGATCCTCGAAAAGCTCTATGCCTCGGCCGAGCCGCTGGACTATGAGGGCACCTACTACCGCCTCAAGGAAGCCGTCAGCCGGCCAGCCAGCCTGCAGGTTCCGCGCCCGGTGACCATGAACGCCGCGTTCGGCGGGCCGGGACGAGATTTTGCTGCCGCCAGATGCGATTATCTGTTCACGACCTTTTCCGAGATGAGCGATGCCGGCAGGCACGTCGCCGACATCAGTGAGCGGGCCGACAAGGTGGGCCGCGATGTCGGAGTCTACACCGTGGCGCATGTCGTCTGCCGCCCGACGATGGAAGAAGCGCAGGCCTACTATAACAGCTATGCGGTTGAAATGGCCGACCACGATGCGGTCGATGCGCATATGGCAGGCAAGAAGGAATTCTCGCAATCGCACGACCCGCATGCCTATGACCGCTACCGGCAGCGTTTCGCCGGCGGCGCCGGTACCTACCCGCTGATTGGAACGCCGGAAACGATCGCTGCCGACATGGCTGCCATTGCCGGACACGGCTATCAGGGCATCGCGCTGTCCTTCGTCAACTACACGCAGGAGTTGCCCTATTTCTGCGATCACGTGCTGCCGATTTTGAGACAGGCGGGACTGCGAGGTTAGTAGCATTGCTAGGGGAGGTGATCGGCTAGCCTGTTGGCAACCAGAATTTCTCAGTCAGCTTCGATGATCATCGCGAATATTCGGAATTAGCCGAAACCTCCCAACTTCGTCATCCTGGGGCGTAGCAAGGAGCGAAGCGACGCGGCGCAGACCCGGGATCCATGCCGCGACTTCCGAGCGCTCCTGCGGTGCAGATTTCTTCTCCGCTGCACTTTACGACAAAAGTCACGGCATGGATCCTCGGGTCTGCGCCGCGTCGCTTCGCTCCTTGCTCCGCCCGTGGATGACGAAGTGATGGCGTTTATTCCGGGATGACGGCAGTCGCCTGGATCTCCACCTTGGCGCGGTCCTCGACCAGCGCCATCACCTGCATGGCGGCCATCGCCGGAAAGTGCCGGCCGATCACCTCGCGATAGGCCTCGCCGATGCCCCTGAGATTGGCACGGTATTCGGCTTTGTCGGTAAAATACCAGGTCATCGAGGTGATGTGCTGCGGTCCGGCACCGGCTTCCGCCAGCACCGCCACGATGTTCTCGAGCGTCTGCCGCACCTGGCCGACAAAGTCGTCGGTTTCGAACTGGCACTGCCCGTTCCAGCCGACCTGTCCGCCGACGAAGACGAGCCGCCCGCGCGCCGCGACGCCATTGGCGTAGCCGACAGGTTTTGCCCAGCCTTCCGGCTGCAGAATCGTGTGCATTCAAAACCTCCCGGTATTCCAAAAACCAATTTTCAAAATCGAATGCCCGTCAAATCTCTGCCGTCAGGCCGCGCCCATCACTTGTCGCGCGATCACCACCTTCTGCACGTCGGAGGCGCCCTCATAGATGCGCAGCGCGCGGATCTCGCGATACAGGCTTTCGACGATATGGCCTTTGCGGACACCGTCGCCGCCATGCAGTTGCACGGCCCTGTCGATCACCTCTTGCGCCTTGTCGGTGGCAAACAGCTTGGCCATCGCCGCTTCGCGGGTGACGCGTGGCGCACCCATGTCCTTGGTCCAGGCGGCGCGGTAGACCAGCAGGGCGGCGGCGTCGACATCCAGCGCCATGTCGGCGATATGGCCCTGTACCATCTGCAACTCGCCCATCGGCGCGCCGAACAGTTTGCGCTCGGCCACGCGTTTGATGCTTTCATCCAGCGCGCGGCGGGCAAAGCCGAGTGCCGCCGCCCCGACCGTCGAGCGGAAGACGTCGAGCACCGACATGGCGATGCGAAAGCCGTCGCCCGGCTTGCCGATCAGCGCCGCTACGGGCAGGCGGACCTTGTCGAACGACAGCCGCGCCAGCGGATGCGGCGCGATCACTTCCAGGCGTTCGGCAATGCCAAGGCCTTTGGCGTCGCCAGGCACAAGGAAGGCGGAGAGCCCCTTGGCGCCCGGCGCCTCGCCGGTGCGGGCGAAGACGACATAGAGATCGGCGATGCCGCCATTGGAGATCCAGGTTTTTTCGCCTGAGAGAATATAGCTGTCGCCGTCGCGGATCGCCGTCATTTCGGTGTTGGCGACATCCGATCCCGAGCGCGGTTCCGACAGGGCAAAGGCGGAAATCGCCTTGCCGGCACGTGTCTTCGACAGCCATTGCTGCTGTTCCGCCGTGCCGAACAGACTGAGCGCGCCGGTGCCCAGCCCTTGCATGGCGAAGGCGAAATCGGCCAACCCGTCATGGCGCGCAAGCGTCTCGCGGGTGATGCACAGTGTGCGCACGTCGAGTGGTCCAGGACTGTTGGTGTCGAGTGCCGTCGGCTTCAGCCAGCCGTCTTGGCCAAGCTTGCCCACCAGCTCGCGGCAGGCGGCGTCGACATCATGATGATCGACCGGCAGGTTCTTTGAACACCATGTCTCCAGGTGCTCGGCCCATTCGCGATGGCGGTCCTCGAAGAACGGCCAGTTGAGGAAGGAGCGGTCAGGCATTGGTGCCTACCTCCGCGCAGCGATCCGTCACACCCCCCTCTGTCCTGCCGGACATCTCCCCCGCAAGGGGGGAGATTGGCAGCCTTGCCGACGGCTTCGACCTGACAATGTTGGAGATTGGCGAAAACAAAACGTACAGCCGATCTCCCCCCTTGCGGGGGAGATGGCCGGCAGGCCAGAGGGGGGTGCCTGTGCGCAAACCGCTCATCCTCAATTGCCCTCGAACACCGGCTTTTCCTTGGCCACGAACGCCTTGTAGGCGCGCTCGAAGTCGCGGGTCTGCATGCAGATCGCTTGCGCCTGCGCTTCCGCTTCGATCGCCTGGTCGAGGCCCATCGACCATTCCTGGTTGAGCTGCGTCTTGGTGATGCCGTGGGCGAAGGTCGGACCGGAGACGATGCGCGCCGCCATGTCGAGCGCGTCGGCCTCCAGCGAAGCGGCATCGACCAGCCGGTTGTAAAACCCACCAGCGCTCCCCTTCCGCCGCGGTCATGGTGCGGCCGGTGTAGAGCAGTTCGGCGGCGCGGCCCTGGCCGATGATGCGCGGCAGGATCGCGCAGGCGCCCATGTCGCAGCCGGCGAGGCCGACGCGGGTGAACAGGAACGCGGTCTTCGCTTCCGGCGTGGCGATGCGGATATCGGAACTCATCGCAATGATGGCGCCGGCGCCGACCGCGACGCCGTCGACGGCCGCAATGATCGGCTTGCCGCAATTCAGCATCGCCTTGACGAAATCGCCGGTCATGCGGGTGAAGGCCAAGAGCTCCTTCATGTCCATCTTGACCAGCGGACCGATGATGTCGTGGACATCGCCGCCAGAGCAGAAATTGCCGCCATTGGAGAGAAACACCACGGCGTCGACATCGTCGGCATAGACGAGGTCGCGGAACGTGTCGCGCAGCTCGGCATAGCTGTCGAAGGTCAGCGGGTTCTTGCGCTCCGGCCGGTCGAGCCGGACCTTGGCGATCCTGCCCTCGACCTCCCACAGGAAATGCTTCGGCTTGCGCCCGGCCATTTCGGTCATTCGCGTCCCTCCCAGTTGCTGCGGAACGAGGTCAGCATGCCGGTCAGCCGGCGCGCGTCATCCTCGCTGACCTTGCCCAGCAATTCACCGATCCAGCCTTCATGCGCCGCGGCGATGGTGGCAAAGGCCTGCGTGCCTTCCTCGGTCAGCCGCACCATGGAGGTGCGGCGGTCGCCATTGCGCCGCGCGCGGGCGACAAGTCCCTCCGAAACTAGCCGGTCGACGATGCCCGTGACATTGCCGTTGGACACCAGCAGGAAGCGCGACAGGTCGCTCATCAGCATACCTTCCGGCACGCGGTAGAGTGCCGCCATCACGTCGAAGCGCGGCAGCGTCGTGTTGAACTCCTTCTTCAGCCGCTCGCGCAGCTCGGCCTCGATCGTGCGCGAGGCACGCAGCAGCCTTATCCACAGACGCAAGCGGTCCTTGCCGGGTCCCGACGGCGCGGGCAGGGGGCCGGCTACCATGTTTCGCCTCCTGAGATGGAAATCGCCTGTCCGGTGATCGACTGGGCGGCGTCGCCACACAGCCACAGCACGGCGGCGGCAACCTCTTGCGGCTGGATGAAGCGGCTCTGCGGGTTGGTCGAGGCAAGGCTCGACCGCGCCTGCTCGACCGAGCGGCCGGTCTTCTCGATGATGCGTTGGATGGATTCCTCCAGCATTTCGGTTTCGACGAAGCCAGGGCACACGGCGTTGACGGTCACGCCGGATTTCGCCGTCTCGGCCGCTAGCGCCCGCATCAGGCCGACGACGCCATGCTTTGCCGCCACATAAGGCGCGACATAGGCGTAGCCTTTCAGCCCGGCCGTGGAGGCGATGAAGACGATACGCCCCGCCTTACGCGCTGCCATCCCGGCGAGCGCCGGCTTCACCGTCAGGAAGGCGCCGGTCAAATTGACGTCGAGCGTCCGCTGCCAGTCGCTGAGCGCGGTTTTGTGCGCCGGCGCGCTGCCGGACATGCCGGCATTGGCGACGACGATGTCGAACGGCCCGCGCGCGGCTTGCGCCCTCTCGTAGAGCGACGCCATCGCCGCCTCATTGGTGACATCGGCGGCGATGCCGAAAATGCCTTTGCTTTCGCCGGCCACCTTGGCAAGTTCCGCTTCGCGGCGGCCGCAGACGGTCACGTCGATGCCGGCACCCGCCAGCGCCAGCGCGATGGCCCGGCCGACACCGGAGCCACCGCCGGTGACCAGCGCATGCTTGCCCGGGATCGTCGAGACGGTACTCATACTTTCAGCCCCGCTGCCGCGTCGCGCTCGGCCAGCCGGTAGAGCTGGTCGCGTCCGGGCAGATAGGGATCCGGCCACTTCACGCCACGGTCGCCGAGCGTGACGGCGGCATGCAGCGTCCAATAGGGATCGGCGAGGTGCGGCCGCGCCAGCGCCACCAGGTCGGCGCGGCCGGCCATCAGGATCGAATTGACATGGTCCGGCTCGTAGATGTTGCCGACCGCCATCGTCGCCATGCCGACCTCGTTGCGGATACGGTCGGAGAACGGCGTCTGGAACATGCGGCCGTAGACCGGCTTGGCCAAGACGGAAGTCTGGCCGGCCGAGACGTCGCAGATGTCGACGCCTGCCTCATGCAGCAGCCGTGCGATCTCGACCGCATCGGCCGGCGTCACACCTTCGATGCCGACCCAGTCATTGGCTGAAATGCGCATCGAGATCGGCTTCTCCGCCGGCCAGGCGGCGCGCACCGCGCGGAAGATTTCGAGGGGATAGCGCATGCGATTATCAAGCGAACCGCCATAGGCATCCGTGCGCCGGTTGGTGACCGGCGTTATGAAGGACGACAGCAGATAGCCATGCGCGGCGTGGATCTCCAGCATGTCGAAGCCGCAGCGATCGGCCATCTCGGCCGAGGCGACGAACTCGTCTCGCACCCGGTCCATGTCGGCGCGGTCCATCGCCTTCGGCACCTGATTCTGCGGCGACCACGCGACAGCCGAGGCCGCCATCACAGGCCAGTTGCCTGAAACCAACGGCACGTCGGTGCCCTCCCAGCCGAGCCGGGTCGAACCCTTGGCGCCGGAATGGCCAATCTGGGCGCAGATCTTGGCTTCGGTCTCGGTGTGGACGAAATCGACCAGCCGCTTCCACGCCACCTCATGTTCGGGCGCGTAGAAGCCGGGACAGCCGGGCGTGATGCGGCCTTCAGCGCTGACGCAGGTCATCTCGATATAGATGAGGCCGGCGCCACCTTTGGCCCGCTCGGCATAGTGGGTGAAATGCCAGTCGGTCGGGCAGCCGTCGATGGCCTTGTACTGCGCCATCGGCGAGACGACGACGCGGTTCTGCAGCCTCATGTCGCGCAGCTTGAACGGCGCGAACATCGGCGCGCGACGCAGGCTGTTGCCGCCGGCGCCCGCCTGGCGCTGGAACCATTCCTCGGCGCTTTCAAGCCATTCGGCATCGCGCAGCCGCAAATTCTCGTGGCTGATGCGCTGCGAGCGGGTCAAAAGCGAATAGTTGAACTGCACCGGATCAAGACCGAGATAGCGCTCGACCTCCTCGAACCATTCGAGCGAGTTGCGCGCCGCCGATTGCAGCTTCAGCACCTCGGTGCGGCGGGCATCCTCATATTTGCGGAACGCGGCGTCGAGGTCGGGTTCGGTTTCGACATACTCGGCCAGCGCTACCGCGCTTTCCAGCGCCAGCTTGGTGCCCGAGCCGATCGAGAAATGCGCCGATGCCGCGGCATCGCCCATCAGGGCGAGGTTCTTGTAGGACCAGCGCTCGCACAGCACGCGCGGGAAATTGATCCAGGCCGAGCCACGGATGTGGTTGGCATTGGTCATCAGCGCGTGGCCGCCGAGATGCTTGGCAAAAATGCGCTCGCAGACGGCGATCGATTCCTGCTGCGACATCGCGCCGAAGCCGAAAGCAGCCCAGGTCTGTTCGCTGCATTCGACGATGAAGGTCGCGGTGTCGCTGTCGAACTGGTAGGCGTGCGCCCACACCCAGCCATGCTCGGTCTTCTCGAAGATGAAGGTGAAGGCGTCGTCGAACTTCTGGTTGGTTCCGAGCCAGACGAACTTGCATTTGCGGGTGTCGATGTCGGGCTTGAAGATGTCGACGAAGCTGTTGCGCGCCCTGGAGTTCAGGCCGTCGGCAGCGACGACCAGATCATGCGTCTCCATGTAAGGTTTGGGATCGGCGATGTCGGTCTCGAACATCAGCTTGACGCCGAGTTCTCGAGCGCGGCGCTGCAGCAGGACCAGCAGCCGCTTGCGGCCGATGCCGCAGAAACCGTGCCCGGTCGAGACCGTGCGCACGCCATCATGGATGACGGCGATGTCGTCCCAATAGGCAAAATGTTTCTTGATCCAGACGGCGCTGACCGGATCGTTTTTCGACAGATTGTCGAGCGTCTCGGCCGACAGCACGACACCCCAGCCGAACGTGTCGTCGGCGCGGTTGCGCTCGAACACCGTCACATCGTGCGCGGCGTCCCTGAGTTTCATCGAAATGGCAAAGTAGAGGCCGGCTGGTCCACCGCCGAGAACCGCAACCTTCATCTGTGCGATCTCCTCTTCGCTTGCTGTCTTGTGAGTATCGCGCCGGCGGCAAGATATTTCAAGCTTAAAGTTTTATGTCGAAATCATTGTGCGACCATTGGACGGCGCGCCTGCGTGTCGTCCCGCAAGCGCGCCGCCAGCGGTCACTTTTCCGGGTTCCTCGGGCTCCACAGCACCGTCTCGGCACCCTTCTCATAGGCCATGCCATCGGGATAGCTGATCGCTTCCAGTTGCAGTCCCCAGGGCGCCTGGAAGTAGAGAATGGTCTGGCCAGCGGCGGGTCCTTCCTTGACCGGCAGCGGCCCCATCCGCGTCTTGACGCCCTTGCCGTCGAGATAGGCTTTGGCGGCGGCGACATCGTCGACATAGAGGGCGATGTGGAAGCCGCCAATGTCGCTGTTCTTCGGCGTCAAATCCTTCTGGTCGGGCGCGGTGTATTTGAACAGCTCGATGTTCGATCCATAGCCGCAGCGCACCATGGTGACCTGCTCGATGACTGCCTTCGGATCGACGCCCAGCAGATCCTGCATGAAGGTGCCCTTGTCGTCGGCAAACGGGCCGAATGACATCGCCTTCTTGCAGCCGACAACCTCGGTGAAGAAGTCGACCGCCTGCTTCATGTCGGGAACCGTGATGCCGGTGTGATCGTGCCCGCGCATGCCGGGGATCGAGCTGGCGGCGGCGATGCCGGCGCTGCCGAAAACAGCAACCGCGAGCATTGCATTTCGAAGTATCGTCTTCATGTCAGTCCTCTCCATTGGCGGGACTTGTGTCTTTGCCGGTCGCACGTCCGAGGCCCGCTTTTCGGCGTGCGTGTGCATTCATGTCGGGGCCTTGGCGGCGGCAGGGATGTCCAGCCAGCCCGCATCGATCTCGGGCAGCGGAATGGCTGCGATCAGGTCGCGCGTGTAGGCCTGCCGCGGCTTGTCGAACAAGGCGTCGGTGGCGCTCGCCTCGACGATCACGCCTTCGCGCATGACGATGACTTGGCGGCACAGCCGCCGAATGACAGACAGATCGTGGCTGATGAAAGCGACGGTCAGGCCCATCTCCGCCGCGAGCTTTTCCAGCAAGGTCAGGATCTGTGCCTGAGTCGACACATCCAGCCCGGAGACGATCTCGTCGGCCAGCACGAATTTCGGCGACAGCGCCAGCGCCCGCGCGATGCCGACGCGCTGGCGCTGGCCGCCGGACAGTTCGTGGCGGTAGCGGCTGGCAAAGCTCTGCGGCAGGCCGACACGCTGCAGCGCGTCGGCGACGCGGGTCTTCAGATTGTCGCCGAGGCCATTCTGTTTCAGCGGTGCGGCGATGATGCTGGCAATGGTGCGGCGCGGGTTGAGCGACGACATCGGATCTTGAAAAATCATCTGCAGATTGCGGCGCAGTGGTCGCAGCTCCGCTTCCGACAGATGGGTAATGTCGCGACCGTCGAAAGTGATGCTGCCGGCGCTGGGCTCCAGGAGGCGCACCAAAGCGCGGCCGAGCGTCGACTTGCCGGATCCGGATTCGCCGACGATGCCGGTCACCGAGCCCTTGGGCAGATCGAAATCCAGGCCTTTGAGGATCTCGGCCAGCGGCGCGCGGCCGATCAGGGGTTTGCGCGTCATGTCGGGCAGCGCGACCTTCAGCCCGCGAACGGAAAACAGCGGCTCAGCCATGTGGCGGCCTCCAGGCCTGATCGGCGGCAGCGATCTCTGAAGCAAGCCCGGCCAGCACCGCCTCGTCCACCGGCTTCAACGAGGCGAAGGGGTCGGTGTAGCGCGGCGTCGCCGCCATCAATGCGCGTGTGTAGGGGTGCTGCGGCGCGGCAAACAGTGCTGCGGTCTCGGCCTCTTCAACCACCTTGCCGGCATAGAGCACCGAGACCTTCTGGCTGATCTTGGCGACGACGCCGAGATCATGGGTGACGAAGAGGATCGCCGTGCCGTGCTCGCGTTGCAATTGCACGATCAGCCGCAGGATCTGCTTCTGCACGGTCACATCGAGCGCCGTGGTCGGCTCGTCGGCGACGATCAGGCGAGGTTCGGCGGCGAAGGCAGCGGCGATCAGCACGCGCTGGCGCATGCCGCCGGAAAGCTCGTGCGGATAGCTTTTCAGCACGCGGTCGGGGTCTCGGATCTGCACCTCGTCCAGCAACTGGCGAATGCGGGTATCGGCCCTCTCGCCACTCCAGCCGAGAATGCGCACCAGCCGGTCGGTCATTTGCGAGCCGATGCGCCGCGATGGGTTGAGCGCGGTCAACGGATCCTGCGGGATCAACGCCGTGCGTGCGCCAATCAGCGTGCGCCTTGCCTTCGGCTGAAGCCGGCCGAGATCCTCGCCTTCGAGCAGCATGTCGCCCTCGACAACGCGCACGCTCGACGGCAGGACACCAAGCACCGCCTTGCCGATCATCGTCTTGCCGGCGCCGCTCTCGCCGACCAGCGCGCGGACCTCGCCGGGCTGAACGGCAAGCGACACCGAGCGCAGCACGCGCTGGCCGTTCGGCAGCACCGCGCTCAAGCTGCGGATATCGAGGCAGACCGGGCTCATCGCAGCACCGGATCGAAGCGGGTCTTCAACGCCTCGCCGAACTGGCTGAACGACAGCACGGTGAGGATCAACGTGATCAGCGGAAACACCAGCACCCACCAGGCCTGGTGGATCGACAGCCGGCCCTCGGCGATGATGCCGCCCCAGGTCGGATCGTCGGTCGAGATCGACAGATTGACGAAGGACAGGATCGCCTCGACGATGACGGCAATGCCCATTTCCAGCGACAGCAGCGCCACGATCGACGGCACCACATTGGGCAGCACTTCGCGCAGCATGATGCCGATGCGGCCATAGCCGGCGATGCGGGCGTTCTCGACATAGTCCATGCGCGACTGGCCCATCGTCTCGGCGCGGATCACCCGGCAGAAACGCGTCCAGTCGATGATGGCGATGGCGAGGATGACGGAGCTGAGGCCGGTGCCGAGCACGGCGACCAGCAGGATGGCGAAAAGCACCGGCGGAAACGCCATCCAGACATCGACGATGCGCGAGATGATGCGGTCGGCCCAGCCACCGAAATAGCCCGCGATCAGACCCAGCGTCGAGCCGACCACGCACGCGGCGATGGCCGCGGCAAACGCGACGATGAAAGCGATGCGGCCGCCGAAGATCAGTCGGGACAGAAGGTCCCGGCCGAGGCTGTCGGTGCCGAGCCAGTAGCCGGGCTCGGCACCATTCATCCAGAACGGCGGCAGCCGCTCCAGCATCAGATCCTGCGCCAGCGGGTCCTGCGGCGCGACCAGCGGCGCGAAGATCGCGGCCAGCAGCGCCAGCAGCAGCCAGCCGCCGGCAAGCCACAAACGTGGCGATACACCTCGCCTTCGAGCACGGCCCTCATCCATGGCGCAGCCTCGGATTGAGCAGCGCATACATCATGTCGACGGTGAGGTTGATCAGCACGAACAGCAACGCGAAGACCAGTACGATGCCCTGGATCAGCGGCAGGTCGCGGTTGATGACGGCATCGATCGCCATATTGCCGAGGCCTTCATAAGAGAACAGCCGTTCGACGATGACCGTGCCGCCAATGAGGAAGGTGAACTGCACGCCGACCAGCGTCAGCGTCGGCAGGGCGGCATTCTTCAGCGCCTCGCGCAGGATGACCTGCGTTTCCGAAAACCCCTTCACCCGCGCCAGCACGACATAGTCGAGGTCGAGCACTTCCTTCAGCGACTGTTTCAGCAGCTGCGAGATGATTGCCGCCAGCGGCAGCGCCAGCGCCACGGCTGGCATCAGCATATGCTTCAGGAGATCCCAGGTCAGGTCGAGGCGCAAGCGCAACAGGCTCTCGAACAGATAGAACTGGGTGACGAAGGGCAGGTCGAGCTGCGGCGACACCCGGCCGGAAATGTCGAAGATCGGCACCAGCACGCCGAACAGAAGGATCAGCACCAGGCCCCACAGGAAATCGGGAATGGAAAGCGCCGCGCCGCTGGCGATGTCAATGCCGGCCTCGACCGCCGTGCCGCGCTCGCGCGCGCCGATGACCGCCGTGGGGCCGCCGAGTGCCACCGCCATCACAAGTGCGACGATGGCAAGCTCCAGCGTCGCCGGCAGCCGGTTGAAGACGAGGCCGAGTACGTCTTGCCTGAGCGAAATCGAGGTGCCGAAATCGCCCCTGACCACGCCGGACAACCAGATGAAGAACTGCTGCACGATGGTCTTGTCGAGCCCATAGAGCGCGCGCAGCCGGGCAATGTCGGCATCCGTCGCTCCGGGCGGCAGCATCATGGCGATCGGATCGCCGGGCGCGACGCGGATCACGACGAAGACGACGACGGCCACGCCAAACAGCGTGATCAGCATCGTCAGGAGACGGATCAGGAATCGTTGCAGGAGCATGTAAATCTTTGCGGGAGCCCGTGGGCTCGTATGCCCGATGGAAAATGCGCGCCGTCATTGACGACGGCGCGCGGCAATTCCAGGCCGATATCAGGCCGGGGTCATCAGGGCCGGCAGCAGCGCGCCGGACACATGCTGCACCACGTTGACGCCCTTGGCATGCACGATCGGCTGCGCGTACTGCATCAGCGGCAGCACATAGGCCTGCTCGGCGATGTATTTGTCGACGGCCTTCCAGCCGGCAATGCGCTTGGCCTCGTCCTTTTCACCCCACAGCGGGTTGATCATGTCGATCAGATCCTGGCTGTCCCACACCGAATGCGGGCTCGGGCCGTACATGGCAAAGCCGGTCGAGGTGGTCGGATCGCCGATGGCGTTGCCCCAGTTGTAGAAGGCGGCCGGTGCCAGCTTGTCGGCGGCGCGAAGCTCATAGTGCTTGGCGATCTCGTAGACTTCGATCGTCGCCTCGATACCGACCTTGCGCCACATGCCGACGATCGCCTGGATCATCTCATAGTCCTTGGGCTTGAAGCCCTTGGTCGTCTGGATGGTGAACTTGACCGGCTTTTCCGGCGAATAGCCGGAGGCAGCGAGCAGTTCCTTGGCTTTCTCCGGATTGTGCTCGACCTTGATCGACGCATCGTAGGCCGCGTATTCCGGCGTCTCCAGCGTGTCGATCGGCTGGCCATAGCCGCGCAGCAGGCGATCGACCAACAGCTTCTTGTCGATCGACATGACGGCTGCCTGGCGCACGTTCTTGTCCAGCATCGCCTCGATGTCGTTGAAGAAGATCATGCCGATGTCGGAAACGTTCTTGCACGAGCCGGCAAGCCCGTCCTTGGCGATCAGCCGGTCATACTCCTCATAGGGGATTTCCAGCGTCACCTGCGAGGAGCCGGATTCGATCTCGGCGACGCGGCTCGCCGCATCGGCGACGAACTTGATCGTCACATTCTCGAAGGCCGGCTTGCCGCCCCAGTAGTTCGGGTTGGCCTTGAGCCGCAGGAAGGCGTTGCGCTCGAATTTTTCGACCATATACGGGCCGGTGCCGATCGGCGCCTTCTCGAAGCCCTCGGCGCCGACCTTCTCATAGTAGGCCTTCGGCATGATGTAGCCGGTCAGGAACGACATCCATTTGAAATAGACCGGGTCGAACTGCACGACGTCGCCTGTGATCTTGTTGCCGTCGATCTTGAAGTTGTTGACGTTCTTCCAGACGAACTGGATCGGGTTGCCGGTCTTTTCGTCACCCGCCCGCTGCAGCGACCAGACCACGTCCTCGGCGGTGAACGGCGAGCCGTCATGCCAGGTCACGCCTTCGCGCACCGTCATCATGATCTTGGTGCGGTCGTCGTTCCAGCCCCATTCGGTGAGCAGGCCCGGCGCAAAGGACAGATCGGGCTTCTGCGGGATGAATTGGTCGAACACCGACTGGTAGAGACCCTGGATCGTCGGGTTGACGGCCGAAGGTCCGGTGGTCGGATCCCAGGACGGCAGGTTGACATTGTAGGCGATGGTCAGTTCGCCGGCGGCTGCCTTGGCGATCTGCGGCAGGCCGACGGCGGCCACCCCGAGTGCCGCGGCACTGTATCCGAGCAATTCACGTCTGTTGATTGTCATGGTCGTTCCCCTTTTCTGTTTTCTGTGCGCGGCATCGTCAGTTCATTGGTTCAGGCTCTTGGGCAGCAGCGCCTTGCCCTCTTTCGCCAGTGTGAAATCTTCGGCTCCTACCTCCCGGCAAGCTGTTGCGCGAGCATGTATCCGGAAGCCGCGCCGGTGCCGGCGCCCGGCCATGTTGCAGCCCCAGTAAGATGCAGATGCGCCACCGGTGTGTTCCAGCCGGCATAGCCGCGCGCCGGCCGGAACAAAAAGTTCTGCGCCAGATGATGGCTGCCGCAGACCTGGTCGCCACCGACAAGGTTAGGGTTCTCGCGCTCGAGGTCGATGGGCGAGAACACGGAGCGGCCGAGGATCTTGTTTCGCAGGCTAGGCGCGTAGGTCTCTATGATGTCGAGGACACGGTCGGCGTAGACCTCCTTGACGTGGTCCCAATGCGCCGGTGCGATCTTCCCGGCTGCATCGCCCAGGATTTCGGCGGGCAGCATGCGCACCTGCACCCATAGCACATGCTTGCCCTGGGGTGCCCGCGACGGATCGATCGCCGTCGGCTGGCCGACGACCAGCACCGGTTCGTCCGGCAGCATGCCCGCCATCGCTTGCTGATAGGTGCGCGACATGGCGTCGAGCGACGGCGACAGATGCACATAGGCGAACCGCCGAAGCTCAGATCCGGCTCGCCAGTCCGGCAAATCGTCGAGCGCTAGGTGGATCATCATCGTGCCGGGCGCATGGCGGAACTTTTGCATCGCCGTGTCGAAGCCGGCGTCCCCCGAACCCTTGGGCAACAATTTGCCGGTCAGCGCCTTGGGCGCGACGCCGGCAATCACCGCCCTGGTGGCGGTATGCGTCTCACCGGAAGCAAGCCGCACGCCGGTCGCCTTGCCGGCCGAAACCGTGATCTCGGCCACGTCGGCGCCGGTAAAGATCTTGCCGCCGCCAGAGGTCACCATGCCGGACAGAGCGCGGATGATGGTGTCGGCGCCGCCCTTGCCGAGCACCATGCCAAAGCTCTGGTTGGCCATCGATTCCAGATAGGGGAACACCGCGCCGCCGGCGATGTCGGGGGCGAAGTCGAGATGCATGCCCCAGGTGGCGAGCGTCGCCCTGATATGAGGCGACTCGAAATTTTCCTCCAGCCAGGCGCGGGGCGAGGACAGCAGCAGCCGGCCGGTCTCGAGCGCGCCGGCAATGCCCTTCTTGCGCCAAAGGTTCCACGCGGTGCCGGCAAGCGCGCGGGCGCTCATCGGCGATCCCAGCAGCCGGAACAGATGCTCGGCCTCCGCCGGGAAGGCAGAGACCAGTCTGCGCCATGTCGCGGCGTCAGTGGCGGAGAAAGCGGCCATGCGGGCAGCGGTCTTTTCCAGGTCGTTGCTGACGCCGAACCAGCGGCCGTCCGGAAAGGCGCTGGCGAAACAATCGGCGACCGGCGCGAATTCCAGCCCCTGTGCTTTCAATTCATTTGCATATTTCCGGTGGAAGGCAGAGCCGGCAAACAGGCTCAGATTCATCGCGCCGAAATCGTGGCGGAAGCCGGGAAGGGTGAATTCGCGCGTCTGGACGGCGCCGCCGATTGTTGCGCTGCGCTCGAAAATCCCGGTTTTCCAGCCTTTGAGTGCCAGATGCGCGGCGCATGCCAGACTGTTGTGGCCCGCCCCGACAAAGATGGCGTCGAACTCGCTCACGCCCCGTTCCCATTTCCTTTATGCTTAAAGATAATTGCAGATGCATATGTTTTCGTCTAGTAGGATATTAAGGGCCGAGACGAGCCTTGATCATCATCACGAAAGAGGGAACAGAGACCATGGACACCCAAAAACTCCTCGGCGAAGTCGCCGGCCAGCTTCTTTCAGGCGCCATCAAGGTGGTCGATCTGTCGGCGCCGCTCGGACCCGACACGCCGTTGATCAAGCTGCCGCCGGAGCTTGCCGTCGACACGCCGAAGGTCGAGATCCACAACATCTCCCGTTATGACAAGAACGGTCCCTGGTGGGCCTGGAACTGGCTGAAGCTTGGCGAGCATTCCGGCACGCATTTCGATGCACCGCAGCATTGGATCAGCGGCAAGGATTATCCGGACGGCGCCACCGACACCATTCCGGCGCAGAACTTCGTCGGCCCGGTCAATGTCATCGACTGCTCGAAGGAAGCCGCCGCCGATCACGATTTCCTGCTCACCGTCGACCACATCAAGGCGTGGGAAGCCAAGCATGGCGCGATCAACGCCGGCGAATGGGTGGTGATGCGCACCGACTGGTACAAGCGCAATGGCTCGGAAGCCGAGTTCCTCAACGCCAACGAGACCGGCCCGCACACGCCCGGCCCGACGGCCGAAGCCATCCAGTTCCTGATCAGCAAGGACATCAAGGGCTGGGGCTCAGAGACGATCGGCACCGACGCCGGCAAGGCCGGTGGCATGGAGCCGCCATTTCCGGCGCACACGCTGATGCACAAGGCCAACCGCTACGGCCTCGCCAGCCTCTGCAACCTCGACCAGTTGCCGCCGAAGGGGGCCATTCTGATCGCGGCACCGCTGAAGATCGAGCACGGCACCGGCAGCCCGATCCGCGCGCTGGCGCTTGTGTCGAAGGGTTAAGCGAAAGCATTTGTCGTGAGCCAGCCGGATCACATCATCGTCGGCAGCGGCATCAACGCGCTGGTCTGCGCGGCGATGCTCGGCGGCAAGGGTGCGAAGGTGCTCGTGCTCGAGCGCAACGACCGCATTGGCGGTTGCATGCGCACCGAGGAGATCACTGCGCCCGGCTTCATCCATGATGTGATGGCGACGACCTTTGTTCTGTTCATCACCTCGCCGGCCTTTGCGGCACTAGGCGCAGACCTCGCGCGGCACGGGCTGGAATTCTGCCACACCGGCACGCCGACCGGCGTGCTGCGGCCGGACGGCAGCCATGCCGTGCTCACCACCGACCGCGCCGCCAACGTCGCCGCGCTCAATGCGATCGCGGCAGGCGACGGCGACCGCCACGCGGACGATGTCGGCGGCATAGAGCGCAATGCTGGCCTGCTGTTCGGACTGCTCGGTGGCAGCCTGTGGTCTTATCCGACGGCGAAACTGCTGGGCGGCGATGCCTGGCGACGCGGCCCGCGTGGCCTTGCCGCCTTTCTCGGCGAAGCGCTGGTGCCGGCGCGCAGCTGGCTGGAAACCACCTACCAGTCGGAAACCATCCGTGCGCTGTGGGCGCCCTGGGTTTTGCATGCCGGGCTTGGACCGGAGGACGCGTTCTCCGGCCAGATCGCCAAGGTCATTGCCTTCGCGCTGGAGGCGGCCGGCGCGCCGATCGTCAAGGGTGGGGCGAAGAACCTGCTGTCAGCCTTCGAGGCGCTCATCACCGAGCGCGGCGGTGTCATCTCCACCGAAGCGGACGTTGCCTCCATCATCCTGACCGGGGGCCGCGCCACCGGTGTGCGGCTGGCCTCGGGCGAAACCGTCCATGCCAAGAAGAGCGTCATCTGCTCGGTCACGCCGACGCAGCTTTATGGTCGGCTGCTCGGCGCGGACGCTCCCCAAGCCGATGTCGAGGCGACGCAGAAATACCGCTATGGCAAAGGCAATTTCCAGATCCACTACGCCTTGGACAAGCCACCCGCATGGCGTGGCGAAGGCCTCGACAAGGTCGCGCTGCTGCACCTGACGCCGGGGCTCGATGGCGTCTCGAAAGCCTGCAACGAGGCGGCGCGCGGCATACTGCCGGAGGTGCCGACCATCTGCGTCGGCCAGCCGCATGCGCTTGACCCCTCGCGCTGCCCTGAAGGCAAGGCAATCCTGTGGCTGCAACTGCCCGAGGCCCCGCGCCACATCAAGGGCGACGCGGCAGGCAAGCTACAGGCGCCGGCTGACAGGCAATGGACCGACGCATTGCGGGAAGCCTATGCCGACCGTGCGGAGGCGATCCTTGCCAGTCATATCGATGGCTTCAAGGACAGCGTCATCGCGCGCCGCGCCTATTCGCCGGCCGATCTCGAAGCGATGAACATCAATCTGGTCGGCGGCGACCCCTATGGCGGTTCCTCGACCATCGACCAGTCGTTCCTGTGGCGGCCATTCAAGACCAGCCGCAACCATCTGACCGGCATCAAGAACCTCTACCATATCGGCGCCTCGACCCATCCCGGTGCCGGCCTTGGCGGCGGCTCCGGCTTTCTCCTGGCGGGGAAGCTGTGATGGAACAGAAAGTTGCGGAAAAGCGCCAGCGCATTTCGACCTTGGGGCAGATCGGCCTGCAGCAATTCGCGCCCTATCTGATGAACCGCATCATGGGCCGCTACAACGCGACCTTGCGCGATGATTTCCGCAAGCAGGGCCTGACCATTCCGCAGGTCCGCACGCTGGCCGTGCTGTCGGTCACCGACGGCATCACTGTCAACGACCTCTCGGTCTACACTGTGATCGAGCAGTCGACCTTGAGCCGGACGCTCGACTCGCTGGAAAGCCAGGGCCTTGTGCGGCGCGAGCAGGGCGTCACCGACAGCCGCATCCGCCACGTGTTCCTGACCGACGAGGGCCGCGCCGAGTTCACCCGCGCCTGGCCGGCCATGCATGACGCGTTCGAGGCGATGTTCGATGATATCGACGACGCCGAATATTCCGCGCTTATCGCCACGCTTTTGAAGATGCTGAAGAACATTCGCAAGCACGACATCTAGCATGACCCCGAAAAGTGGAAGCCGGTTTTCGGAAGAGGTCATGCGCAAACAAATAGACCTACGCGCCGCCAGCCTCAGGCGGTAACGGAAGGGAGAAAAAATGGCCGAACGGTCTTTTGCCAAGGAAGTCGAGAAACTCAGGCTCGGCGCGGGCGAGGAGTTTGCCGGTGAAGGCATCCTCGCCATCACCAAGGCGCTGCTGCAATGCGGCGTCGGCTATGTCGGCGGCTATCAGGGCGCGCCGATCAGCCACCTGATGGATGTGCTGGCCGACGCGCAGGACATTCTGGGCGAGCTCGGCGTGCATTTCGAGGCCAGCGCATCGGAAGCCACCGCCACCGCCATGCTGGCCGCCTCGGTGCACTACCCGATCCGTGGTGCGGCGACCTTCAAGTCGACCGTCGGCACCAATGTCGCGTCCGATGCGTTGGCCAATCTTGCGTCGGGCGGCGTCACCGGCGGCGCGCTGATCATCGTCGGCGAGGATTATGGCGAGGGCTCCTCGATCATGCAGGAGCGCAGCCATGCCTTCGCCATGAAGAGCCAGGTCTGGCTGCTCGATCCGCGACCCAATCTGCCGTCGATCGTCAAGGCGGTGGAGGACGGTTTCGAACTGTCGGAGATCTCCAACACGCCGGTCATGCTGCAGGTCCGCATCCGCTGCTGCCATGTCCACGGCCATTTCATCGCCAAGGACAACAAGCGACCGCCGATGACGGTCGCCGATGCGCTCGACGCACCGCGCCGCGACACCGGCCGCATCGTGCTGCCGCCCGCTTCCTTCCTGCATGAGAAGGAGAAGGTGCAGAAACGTTGGCCGGCGGCGGTGGACTTCATCCGCAAGAACAAGATCAATGAATTCTTCGGGTCGGATCATGGTTCGGTCGGCATCGTCATGCAGGGCGGCATGTACAATTCGGTCATCCGCGCGCTGCAGCGGCTAGGCCTCGCCGACATTTATGGCGACACCGACGTGCCGCTCTATGTGCTCAACGCCGTCTATCCGCTGATCGATGACGAGTTCCTGTCCTTCTGCGAGGGTAAGCAGTCGGTTCTGGTCGTCGAGGAAGGCCAGCCCAACTACATCGAACAGGCTTTTGCCTCGATGCTGCACAAGGCCGGACGCGGCACCAGGCTGGTCGGCAAGGAGCATCTGCCGATGGCCGGCGAATACACCGGCCAGGTCATGCTCGACGGCATCGGCGCCTTCCTGCGCGCCGAGGCGCCGCATCTTTTGCCCGGCGAGGTGCGTGCCCCCAACAAGGTCGGCGACGGCGTCGATGCAGCCGACCTGATCAATGTCGTTCCAGGACGCCCGCCCGGTTTCTGCATCGGCTGCCCGGAGCGGCCGATCTTTGCCGCGACAAAACTGGTCGAACAGGAACTTGGCAAGCACCACATCGCCTCCGACATAGGCTGCCATCTGTTCTCGATCATGCCGCCTTTCGAGCTCGGCGCCACCACCATGGGCTATGGGCTCGGTCCGGCTTCCGCCTCGGCGTTCAACTCGCCCGATGCCAAGCGCCGTTCGATCTCCTTCGTCGGCGATGGCGGCTTCTGGCACAACGGCCTGACCTCCTCGATCGGCAATGCGGTGTTCAACAAGAACGACGGCGTCATCGTCATCGTCGACAATTTCTATTCGGCAGCCACTGGCGGCCAGGACATCCTGTCGTCGCGCGCGGGCAACAAGACCAAGTCGACGAAGCATCCGATCACCGAGGCGGTCAAAGGCATGGGTGTCAAATGGCTGCGCCATGTCGACCGCACCTATGACGTGACCAAGATGCAGGACACGTTGCGCGAGGCGCTGACCACCGAGGAGAAGGGGCCGAAGGTCATCGTCGCCTCATCCGAATGCATGCTCAATCGGCAGCGCCGCGAAAGGCCGCTGGTCGACAAGGCGATCAAGGGCGGTGAGCGGGTAGTGAAACCGAAGTTCGGCGTCGATGAGGACATCTGCACCGGCGACCACGCCTGCATGCGTCTCTCCGGCTGCCCATCGCTGTCGGTGAAGTCAACAGACGATCCGCTGCGCGACGATCCGGTCGCGCATATCGATCAGAGCTGCGTCGGCTGCGGCAATTGCGGCGAGGTCGCCGATGCGGCGGTGCTGTGCCCGTCTTTCTACCGCGCCGACGTCGTGCACAATCCGAGCCGCTGGGACCGTTTCCTGGAAGCCGCGCGCCGCGCCACCATCGGCCTGTTGCAGCGTCGCCGCGAAAGCCGCCGCCTGACCTTTGCCGATGCTTGACGCTGTCCCTCCATTTCGCCCGAGAGCCGGGGCCGAGGGTGACGAGCGCGTCATCAAGCTTGCCGTGCTGGCCGTCGGCGGCCAGGGTGGCGGCGTGCTCGCCGACTGGATCACCGACGTCGCCGAGCGCAACGGCTTCGTCGCGCAATCGACCTCGGTCGCCGGCGTCGCCCAGCGCACCGGCGCCACCATCTATTATGTCGAGATGGCCCGCGACACCGGCCGGCTGCCGGTCTTTGCCCTGTCGCCCTCGCAGGGCGATGTCGATATCCTGATCGCCGCTGAACTGATGGAAGCCGGGCGCGCCATCATCCGCGGCTTCGTCACGCCGGAGCGCACCACGCTCATCGCCTCCTCGCACCGCATCGCCGCGGTGTCGGAAAAAATCGAACCGGGCGATGGCCGGGCCTCGTCGTCCAAGGTGCATGCGACGGCGGAAGCCGCATCGAAGCGCTTCATCGCCTTCGACATGGAAAAGATCGCCGCCGACAATGGCTCGATGATCTCGGCCAGCCTGCTCGGCGCGCTGGCTGGATCCGACGCGCTGCCGTTCACGCGCGAGAGCTACGAACAGGCGGTCGGCGCCGGCGGCCGGGGCGTCAAGGCCAGCCTCGCCGCCTTCGGTGCTGCATTTGACCGCGCGCGCGGTACGGCAGCGCCGGCGCCGAAGCCGGTCGAGCCCGCGATTGTCGAATCTGCCTTGGGCGCAGGACAGGTGAGTGGTCCGCAAAACCTGCTGCAAGGCTGGCAGGCTTTGGCCGCCCGCATCGATCTGTTGCCCGTGGCGGTCCGCGACATGGCGCTCAGGGGCCTGAGAAAGGTCGTCGACTATCAGGATATCGCCTACGGGCGCGAGTATCTCGACCGGCTGGACAAGGCGGTCGCGCTGGACGGGCCGGATCGCGGCTATGGACTGTCCATCACCGCCGCAAAGCATCTGGCCAACGCGCTGTGCTACGACGATATGATCCGCGTCGCCGATCTGAAGACACGGTCGACGCGCGACAAACGCGTGCGCCGCGAGGTCGGCGTCAAGGATGGCTCGATCCTGCAGGTGACCGAGTATTTCCATCCGCGCATCGAGGAATTCTGCGGCACCTTGCCGGCGGGTCTGGGCAGCTACATCGAGGACCGGCCGAAGCTCGCCGCCTTTCTCGATCGTCGCATCAACCATGGCCGCCGCATCCGCACCGACAGCTTTGCCGGCTTTGCTGCCCTCTGGTTCATCGGCGGCCTGCGCCGCTGGCGCCGCAGCCTGCTGCGCCACAAGGTCGAAATCGCGCATCTCGATCGCTGGTACGCGCTGGCGCTCGGTTACGTACCGGCCGAGTACGCGCTGGCTGTCGAGATTCTCAACTGCCGCCGGCTGATCAAGGGCTACAGCGACACCCATGTCCGGGCGCAATCGAAATTCGATCGGGTGCTGTCCGCGCTCGATCTGCTCAAGGGCCGAGCGGACGCCGCCGACTGGATCCGCCGCCTGCGCGAGATGGCGCTGAAGGACGAGAAGGGCGACATGCTCGACGGCGCGTTGAAGACCGTGGCAACGCTGGGGCCGGATCCGATCTAGCGGGCGTCCACAGATTGGAGCGGCGCCAGCCCATGCAGCGGCGTTGCTTCTGGAAACAAATGCAGCAGCCCTGAATCGACGCGCCGGCGTAGATGCGCGTCCACTTCGGCCCGATCCTTGCAGCCATGGAACCTGCCGCCGCAATGGTCGCGCAGGCGCACGAGATCGGTCATGACCGGCGACATAGGCAGGCCGGCCGCATCGAGCAGGCTTGCGCTGAGAAAGCCGACATCGAGTGGCGCCATGTCAGGCATGGGATGGCGCAACGGATGATTGAAGGTGGTGAGCGTGTAGAAGGTGCGATAGGCAAGCGAACCGGGCGTTGCCAAGGCGTCGTCGCCGGCGATGGCGTCGACGAACGGCTTGGTCGCCGACGACTGGTGATCGCCAAATTCGAGCACCACGGCGCCGCGCTGGCCGGCATCCGCTTGCCTGCCGGCGAGGAAATCCTGGAAATCGCCGCGCGCCACCGCCATTCGGCGCAGATATTCATTGGCCTGGAAATCGCCTGAGAAAGGCTCGCCATCGACCTTCAGCTCAGGCTCCATCCGCCCTTCATAGGGTGAGTGCGGGAACATGGTCTGGATTTCGAGGAACAGCGGGCGGCCGTCCTCCTTACGGTGTTTGGCGATGAATGCCTCAGCCGCGTGGTAGTAGAAGTTGTCGCGCAGGTGATAGAAGGGCGCGGCGATGTCCTTGATGTCGAGCACGGTCTCGAAGCCGATCGATTTCAGGAACGGCCCTTCATTGACGAACGAAAAGTCCATCGGCGTCATCACGACAGTCCGATAGCCGCAGCGCGCCAGCACCTCCGGCACGGCTCCGGCGACTTTGTCCTGCAGGGTGATCGTCAGATAAGGGCTTCGCCAGCCGAAATCGGTGGCCGACAGACCGGTCATCAGCGACAGATTGGTGATCCAGGTGCCGCCGCCAAACGTCTCGACCTGCATTGGACGCGGCGTGCCGGCCTTGGGTGCGAATCGCTGCAGGAAGCCCGCGCCATTGCTGAGCTGCGGAAAATAGCCGGGATCGGACTGGCTTTCGCTGAGCACGAAAAAGACATCGGGAAGGTTCGCGCGGTCACCGCAATCGACCGTGTCGGCAAAAGGCGGCTGCGGCGCGACGGCCTGCAGCCGCTTCTCGAAGGCTGGCTCGACGACCAAATTGCGCAAATCCAGCAGCGAGACGAAGAAGGCCGACATATGCCGGCCCTGCATATAGTAGAAATAGCGGTCCTTCGATGCCTCGGCCGGAAAGGTCACCGGCACCAGAACGACAAGCGCCGCCATGACCAGGACGCGTGCCGACACCGGCCAGCCAATTTTCCGATCGATCCGGAACAGAAGGATCGCAGCCCCGATGCCGAGCCCCAGGGCAATGACGACCGGCGCGATCAGATGGAGGTAGGAGCCGAGCAGGAAGCGATACACTTTCCGGGTCCCTCGACACAAAGACCGCGTCGTAGAAGTGCAGCGAAAACCCCTTCATCCTGAACTTGATCGCTGAAACCACGGTGACGAAGGCAATGCCCATCCAGGCGAGATAGCCGGAAAAGGCCATGCGTCCCGAAGCCATGAACAGAAATCCGGCAAGGGCTGCCACCAGCGCCACCGAGAACGGCACCGACAGCCATTCGTGCTCGGCCCGTCCGGCGGCGAAGACGCCGGCAAGGCTGACCACGGCCAGCGTCAGCGGATGGCAGAGCACCCGTCCAAGGATTTGAAGCTGAGTCAAAGATTTTCCCACGAACATGCCTGAGCATAGTTTCGGGAAACTCTTCGATTATTTGCGCGGCAAGAACAAATCCATAGTGAATTTAACCTTAACTCCGGGCTGGTCCGCAGGATTGTCCGGTGCGCCAGCGCTCACGCAGGGCCAGCCTGAAAGATGCCTGGCCCCGCGGCGCTTTGATCAGTAATGGTGCCAGTGGCGCCAGTGATGGTGCGGGTGCCGGACGTAGACCGGAGCGTGCCAGTAGTGGTAGCGCGGGCGCACGACGACGATGCCGTTCGGCACGCAGCGACCCCAGCGGTTCGGGTGCCAGCCGATGCCGCAGCCCCAGCGGACATGCTGGACCACTGCCGGGGCGACCGGCTGGGCAACGGACACGATGGGCATTGCGCTGGACGCGGCGGCTGTCGCGACCGTTCCACCGAGGGCCAGGATAGCGGCTGCTGCATAGTTTTTCAGGCGACTCATAATTGGACTCCGAGTGCTTTCGAGTTTGAAGATGGCCGCCCCGCATGGTGCGATCGGGCAGGCTTGTCCCTTCTCTTCGTTAAACGGCGTCTCCAGCCTTTTCCGTCGCTCGTCATGGCGATTTTTTTGGCGCAACGGCGGCGCGGCGTTCCATATGGCGCAGCAATGCCTGTGCCAGCACACTCCGGTTTTCGGGTGACGTGTTCGCCGCGAAATCGACAATGGCCTGTTCAAGTCGAGTGCGCACCGTCACGTCGGTATTGCGTGCCCGCTCCAGGGCAGCCGATAAGGCGGCCTTGTCCATGACGGGCTGCTGTAACAGGTCCGCTGCCTCCTGCCTGGCCTGCTGACCATCGAGAATGATCTGCCGGGACTCCACGCGAACCTGCCGCAGCGCCTGGCGGAACGTCTTGCGGTCCTGGCTGGGAAGCTGTCGGCCAGCCGATTCCAGCGAGACACCCGCGCCTGCCTTGGCATTTCTCAGCCAGACCGCACCACCGACAAATGCGCCTGCAAGAAAGACGTTCAGCACCACGGAAGCTATGACCAGACCGCGGATCCAGCGCGTGCTCATAGGCTTTCCTCACCGTTCTCGGCATCGGCATCGCCGAACGCCGTCACATTGGCATCCAGCACAGCGTGGTCCGGCTGGAGCTCGGGCGTGACGATGGTCACCAAGGCCAGTCCTGCTATGGCGCCAGCCAGACCAATGCCGGCAAGTCCCAGCCCCAGCCACCAGAACCGCTGACGCCGGCGCTGGACGAGGTGCCGGCTGGCGGCCTGCAGGATGCTGCCGTGCAGGGCCTTGCCGGGGGCGTCGATGCGGTAGCTGTCAAGCCGCGCGTCGAGTGTCCCGGCATGCTTCAACATGGCCTCGCCCGCTTCGCTTGCGGCAAAGATAGTGCCGGCCATCCGCTCAGCCTCGGGCCATCGCTGCAAGCCACCGCCATAGGCCGCGGCCAGGGCAGCAAAGCGCTTGGCATCCATTGCCGGTTCGTTCCTGGGTTCTTCAGCCATGTGTCTTCCCCTTGCCCATTGGTGCCGCCTGCTCGCGCGGCACGGGGCTGACAGGAACCGAGCGTCGGGCAGCGCCAGCAAGGCGCGATGGCCGTTGCGCGTTGGTGCTGGCCCGGTGCTCACTCATCGGCACCATCCCTGGCCAGGATCGTCTGCAGCGAGCGACGGCCGCGCGCAAGCAGGCTCTCCAGGGCATCGACGCTGATTCCCAGGGTCGCTGCCGCCTCGATGTTGGACATCTCCTGATAGTAGACCAGGATGATCGCCTCGCGCTGGCGTGGCGCGATGCGTTGCAGCGCCTGTTCGACCCGATGAGCTTCCTCCCCGGGATGAGCATCGGGAAGCGGCGCAGGATCGGCGACGTCCGGCACCTCGTCGGTCACCCATTCGCGGCGCCGGCGCAGCCGGTCGTAGCACAGGTTCAGCGTCACCCGGTGGATCCAGCTGTCGAAGCGCGCATTGCCGCGCCGCCAGCCCGCGGCATGACGCCAGATCCGGACAAATGTCTCCTGTGCGACATCCTCGGCCTCCGCCGCATCGCCGAGCATGCGCACGGCAAGCGCCAGGATACGCGGCAGCTTGCGCGCGACCAGGGCTTGCACGGCTGCCGGATCGCCGGCGCCAACACGGCGAACCAGCTCCTCGTCCGGATCCGCAGCCATCAACCGGCGCACTCCCGATATTCATCGCGCGTCATTGCCTCTTGGTCATTGCTCCGGCTTGGGAGCGGTTTTGTGGCCCGGCAGTTCGTCGGCCGTCAAAATGCCGTCGGCATTCTTGTCCAACCGGGCAAAGCGCTTGGCGAAGAAGGCATCGAGTTCGGCGCGGTCGATGAAGCCGTCATGGTTGGAATCGAGACGCGCAAAGGATTTGGCAGGGTCGCCTTTGCCGTTGCGTTTCGCCTGAAAGGCCGTCCACTCCAGCAGGCTGATCTTGCCGTCGCCGTCCGTGTCGGCCGCCATGATCGCCTTCTCGCGCCGCTTCTGGAATTTAGCCAGTGTGATGTCGGATTTGACTGCCGAGGCAGCCGGCGCGGCGGTCGGCGGTGCGGGGGGCGGTGTCGTTGTCTGGGCGACAGCCGCAACGGCCTGCAAACTCAAGGCAACGACTGAAATCGAACGGCTGATCATGCTTTGCGTCTCCGGTTGGCGCGTTGCAGACGGCCTGTGCCGCCATCACGCTTCAACCGTTAAACGCCGCGACCCGAAAAATCCGTCGGTCGCGCATGCTGATCCGTTCATGCTCGAACAAACAAAGAGAGCCTATCCCGATTCCATCGGGATGGAACAGGCTCTAGTCTGATTGGTCGGCCGCTACCAGTTGTTCAGGCTTGAATCCGGCATGTTGCGGGGTCCACACCTCGCCCTCGCGATTGAACCAGTGGCACAGATACATGCCCGAGGCCGCGCCATCGCTGACCGTCATCCTGGGGCCTCCGGATTTCAGCTTGACGACGTCTCCGGTCTTGAAATTGTTGGGCATTTTTGACCTCCCATGCTGAGGCCACGAGTTTCACATCAAACCGGGGTCTCGACAATGGCAGATGTGCTTCGCCGGCGTCGCAATCCTTTGCACCAGCAGAGTATCTCCCGAACGCCAGCCGAACGCGTCGCGGTGGTTCCGATCTATCTTCGGTCTTAACCTTTCCGTAAATATTTGGCGGCTACTTGGACGGCGATGGCCTCGTGGCGGAGCGGCTACGCTGGAGACGGCAAATCTCTGAAGCCTCGGTTCGATCCCGAGGCGAGGCCTCCACTCAACACCCCTGCACATTTTGTGCGTAATTTGGACGTGACCGCTGTAGGCGCAAGGTTCAGGCACGCTTGTCCAACATGCGTTCCGAACCATCTATGGTCCATGGTCTCAGGCGTCGCAAATTTTCAGCATGATCTGTTCGGCTCGGCCACTGCATTTCCGGATGGTTTCCGTTACCTCTCCGAGTTCATCACACGCGATGACGAGTCCTTTCTGGTCGGTGCGCTTCAGGAACTGACATTCGAACCGTTCGATTTCCACGGCCACCTTGCCAATCGCCACGTCGCCAGCTTTGGAACGCGTTACGACTATCAGCGACGCTAGGTGGTCGAGACACCGCCCATGCCGGCGTTTCTGCTGCCGCTTCGACATAAGGTCGCTGCGTTCGCAGGGATTCCAGGACAGGAGTTCGTCCAGGTTCTGATCAATGAATACCGGCCGGGCGCCGGCATTGGCTGGCACCGCGACAAACCGCACTATGAGCTGATCGCCGGCGTTTCGCTTTTGGCGCCGTGTGATTTCAGGCTGAGGCGCAAGAATGGCGAGAAATGGGATCGCCGGACCATCACGGTCGAGCCGCGATCAGCCTATCTCATGTCGGGTCCGGCGCGCAGCGAATGGGAACACAGCATTCCGCCTTTGGCCGAGCATCGCTACTCGATCACGCTCCGAACATTGCGCGCATAGGTCAGGGAAACTGGGCGTGGGGGCGGGCGAGCGCTGGGCGCCGGATGATCGGTGATGGGCCGTATCAATCGGCAATCTTGCCCAATGTGTCGGCAACGACCGCACCGCGCTTGCCCATCGGCCGCGCCGGGCCCGTGGTCGAGTCGATGGCCGTCTGATGCTCCATCTCGGCGTTGATGGCAGCGCCGGCGATGAGGATGATGACTGAAATCCATGTCCACATCATCAAGCCGACAACCGCCCCAAGCGAACCGTACGTGGCGTTGTAATTGGCGAAATGCTGGAGATAGAACGAGAACAGCCACGATGCCGCGATCCACACCGCGGTTGCAATCATGGCTCCCCAGCTCAGCCATCGCCATTTCGCATGTTCCCGGCTTGGCCCGAAGCGATAGAGCAGGGAAATGCCGGTCAGCATGGCGCCTACCAGGATCGGCCAGCGAGAGACCGCAACCAGCGTTTCCGTCCAGGCATCGAGGTAGAAATAGCCCAACAATGCCGGGACAACGCCGACCGTCAGCAGCAGCACGATGCCGATCAGCAAGGCGCCCACCGTGAACAGGATCGACATCAGGTTGAGGGTGATGAAGCTGCGTTTCTCGCGTTCCTCATAGGCGATGTTCATCGCATCGAAGAGCGCCTTCATGCCGCTGTTGGCGCTCCACAGCGCGATGCCAAGGCCGATGAAGAAGCCCGTTCCGAGAGCGCCCGGCTTCTGTTTGGCCAGAGCCTGCAACTGGTCGCGAATGAGATCCAATCCACCCGACGGCAGCAATCCGCCTAGATAGGCGGCGTGGTCCGCGACAGTGACCGGGTCCGCGACAAACCCATAGATTGAAATGAACGCGGCAAGTGCTGGAAACAGAGCCAGCAGAAGGTAGAAGGTGGCGCCGGCCGCCACCAGCAGGACCCGGTCCTTGTTGAATTCTTCCCACAACCGCCAGAAGATATCCTTCCAGCCGAGCGCCGGGATCTGCGACGGCCAGGCTGCTTCGCGCCCACGATCGCCATGCTCCGACCGCAGACTGGCCTTGCTGCCTTCTGTCGTCGATGCTGCGCGATTGGCCGCTTCTGCGTCGATCAATGAGGATGGCTTGCCGCTCGCCTGCTGGCTTCGTTCCGCTTTCGACGCCACCGCCTTACTCAGCGCCACGTTCAACCAGGATGCCCGCATGGGCTGCCAATGCCGAAGCCTTCGCGGTGCGGTTGCGTTTGGTCTCCGCCCACTCGGCGCCTTCGCGCAGACGCACGTTGACCGGTGTGTCGGACGTCAAATCTCTCATAGCCCGCCTCCATGTCCCCGAACCGATGTCCGAAGCGTGCCCGATAAACGCAAGGGCAGGGCACCCTGTTCCCGCGATCCCGAATCAAGCGTCGCCAACGTTTGATCGGCGTGCGCAGTGAGAAAGATTTCTCACCGAGTTCGTGCATCTTTTGGCAATGATGGGCGTTGGAAGGTGATCTCCATCAAACGGTAAATCCCATGAAAGCGTTGACCAAGGATGATCTCAAAGCCGAGGGGGGCCTGTCCGTGGATGCCGACCTCATCGTCAATCGCGCCGCCCATTTTGTTGGGGATTGGATTGAGGAGCACGTGATCGAGAAGCCGACCATCGTGCCGGTTGGTGTCGACGCTGCTGAGGAACTCGCCAGCCAGTGCATCGCCGATGCGCAAGAAGAAGGCATCGCCGCGGAAGATATCCAGGATGAAGTCGGCGACCTCAAGGAATACATCGCCGAAACACTCGTCGAGGAAGGTGGTTCGCTGGCGCCTGTAGATGTCCAAAGAGGCAAGGGGTCGTGACAGCAGGCAGAGTGTGCGCGCGGGAGCACGAGATGCTTGATGCCAAGGACGATGAAAGATGTGAAATTGTTGGTGCCGCTTGCGTGACTCGAACACGCGACCCCCGCATTACGAATGCGGTGCTCTACCAACTGAGCTAAAGCGGCCCAGGAGGCCAAGGCCTCCAAGATGCGGGGGTGATAGACGCAACCGGCCGCGAATTCAAGATGGGACTTGGCAATTCATGCGAGGATGTCGTGCCGCCGTCGAAAGCCGGCCGCCGCGTTGTTTGCCGACCGGTCGCCGAGTCGTGCTCCGCACGGCGCCCGCCTTCCTGCGCGTGAAAATCGATGAAACATGCTGATTTTGTTGCCGTAACAGCGCCGGCATGGACTTTGGACACCTCTCCAAGGCAGAATGCGTCGCTCGCCCGTTGATTGATTGGTCGCCTACGGCTAACGATCACGGCAAGGTTGGCGAACGGACAGAGGGACCCGCTTGGACGCGATCGAAAAAGCGATCCGGAACGCCTTGGAGAGAGGCAACGCCGAGGACCGCGCGTTCCGCGAACGGGTCTATCGCTCGGCTTTTGCCGCGCTCGACCGCGCGCTCCAGGCCAATCCCGGCGTGACCGTGGAAGTCGCCATCAAGCGCCGCAAGGCGATCCAGGCGAAAATCACCGAAATCGAATCCGAATTCCTGCCGGCGGTGCCGGATGTCGGCCCGCCAGGCGAGGCACCAGCGGTCGAGCTTGGGGCTGGCGCGGCGTCAGCAGTCGAGACCGGCCAAGAGGCACCGTCCCCCGCTGTCGTTGTCGATGCCCCCGTGCAATCCGCTTCCGATGCGCCGCGCTCGCGCGTGCTGCCCGTCGTTCCCGACATCATGCCGGACGCCACTCTTGCCGACGCTCCGGCCATCGACATGTCGGCTCCGGCCTCGGCCGGCGCGGCGACTGAAGTGGCGCCCGATCGCGATGAACGGCGCATTCGAGGGCGTCGCCTGCCGCTGACCGCCATCTTCCTGACCGTGACGCTGCTTGCCGCTATTGGCATCGGCCTGTTTTTCGCCGTGCAGACCGGCGTGTTCAAGACACAGGCGCAGCTTGATACCGCCCCGCCCGAAGCGCCGCCGACCGTCGACGACGACGATTTCGCACCGGCCGACGGCGGCCCGGCAAAGCCCGGTGCCGCCGACCAGGCGCGCGACTGGATCAACGTGTTTTCGCCGGCCGATGCGTCGCATGTCAGCGCCCCGTCGGACGCCAAGGCGGAGGTGATGAAGGACGATACCGGTTCGTTCCTGCGCATCCGTTCCGGCGCGTCCGGTTCGGCGATCAGCTTCGATGTCGGACAGGGCGTGCTGGAGAAGCTAGCCGGCAAACATGCCGTGTTCGACATCATTGCCCGCTCCGAAGAAGGCAAGGAGACGCAGATTTCCGTCGACTGCAATTTCGGCGAACTCGGCGACTGCGGCCGCAAGCGCTACGCGGTCGGCCAGCAGCAGAACGAATATCTGTTCGACGTGCAGTTTCCCGACAAGCGTCCGGGCTCGGCCGGCACGATCGCCATCAATTCCGACTTCGACAAGCAGGGCAAGGCCGCGGACATCTACGAGATCCGGGTTTCGGTCGAGCCGTAGGACAGCTCTAGCGGTCGAGCAGCGCCTGCAGGGTCTCGATGCGGTCGGCCTCATTGGCCGGCTTGTCCCAGCGCAACCGCGAAATACGGGGAAAGCGCATGGCGACGCCGGATTTGTGCCGGGTCGAGCGGTTGAGGCCTTCGAAGGCGACTTCCAGCACCAGGCCGTTGTCGCGGTCGGCCCGCACCGAGCGCACCGGTCCGAAACGCTCGACCGTGTTGTCGCGGACATATTTGTCGATCTGCTTCAGCTCCTCGTCGGTGAAGCCGAAATAGGCCTTGCCGACCGGCACCAGTTCCTCCTCGCCTTCGGCACCCGACCAGACACCGAACGTGTAGTCCGAATAGAAGCTGGAGCGCTTGCCATGGCCGCGTTGCGCATACATCAGCACCGCATCCACCGTGTGCGGATCGCGTTTCCACTTGAACCACGGGCCTTTCGGGCGGCCAGCGACATAGGCCGAATCCCAGCGCTTCAGCATCACGCCTTCGATGATGGGGTGCGGCGGCGCCCTGCGCAGCTCCTCCAGCGTCTGCCAGTCCGTGAAATCGACGAATGGCGACAGATCGAAGCGGCTCGGGTCGAGGGTCTTCACGAAGGTTTCGAGGCGGCCGCGCCGCTCGCGAAACGACAGCGCGCGCAAATCCTCATCGCCGATCTGCAGCACATCGTAGCAGCGCATGAAGGCCGGGTACTGTTGCTGCATCCTCAGTGCCACCGTCTTGCGGTTCAGCCGCTGCTGCAGATCCGAGAACGTTCCCGTTGCCTCCCGGGGATCGCCGACCAGCAACTCGCCGTCCAGCGTGGCGGAAAAATGCATGGCGTCGGCGAGGTCCGGAAAGGCGCCTGAAACATCGTCGCCGGTGCGCGAGTAGAGCCGGCGGATGCCGCCTTCGGCCACCGCCTGGACACGGATGCCGTCCCATTTCCATTCGGCGGCATAATCCGCCGGATCGAGCTTTTCGAGATCGCCGTCGCCAACCGGGTTCGACAGCATCACCGGGCGAAACAACGCCATCGCCGTATTCCGGGGCTTTTCGGCCTTGCCTTCCAGCCACGCGAACAGCTCGGTGTAAGGCGACGATAGCCCGTGCCAGAGCTCTTCGATCTCGGCGATGTCGACCTTGCCGAAATCCGCCAGCGCCTGTTTGGCGAGCCGCGCCGAAACGCCGATGCGCAGCCCGCCGGTGACCAGCTTGATGATGGCAAAGCGCGCCGAGATGCCGGCGCTATCGAGCAGCCCTGCCAGCACCTTCGGGCCGTCGGAACGGCTTGCCGCCTGCAGTTTCGCGACGACCTCGCCAAGCGTCGGCTCGTGGTTCGGGATGTTTCCAGGCGTTTGTGGCCAGACCAGCGAGACTGTCTCTGCCAAATCGCCGACATAGTCGTAGGAATAGCCGAACAGCACCGGATCCATGCGCTCGGTGACCAGCGTGCGCAGCATCGCCGGCTTGACCGCGGCGATGTTGAGGTCGCCGGTGATGGCGGCCAGCGCCAGGCCACGGTCGGGATCCTCGACGCTGCGGAAATAGTCGGTCAGCAAGGTCAGCTTGCCGTTGCGCGACGGCGTCAGCACCAGGCGGTCGAGAAGTTCGGCGAAGCGGTTCATGCCATCAATCGCCCTCGTCCTCGTAGCCGACCAGATGCAGCGGTCGCGCCGCGATGCCTTCGAGTTCGCACCAGCGCACCAGCGCTTCCTCGCGGCCATGCGTCACCCAGATTTCCTCGGCTCCGGTCTCCTTGATGGTTGCGGTCAGTTCGTCCCAGTCGGCATGGTCCGAGATGATCAGCGGCAGTTCGACGCCGCCTTGCTTGGCGCGCTGGCGGATGCGCATCCAGCCCGAGGCAAAGCACGAGATCGGATCGGGAAAGCGCCGCGCCCAGCGGTCGGCGAAGGCCGATGGCGGGCCGACGACGATGGCGCCCGCAAAGTCTTGGCCGCCGCCCTCCACCGTTGCCGGTTCGAGCGTGCCCAGGTCGATGCCTTGGCTCTGGTAGTACTCGCTGAGTTTGGCCAGCGCGCCATGGATGTAGAGCGGCCTGTCGTAGCCGGCGTCGCGCAGCAGCCGCATCACCCGTTGCGCCTTGCCCAGCGCATAGGCGCCGACCAGATGAGAGCGTTCGGGAAACTGCGCCGCCGATTTCAGCAGGCGGGTGATCTCTTCTGTGTCGGGTGGGTGGCGAAACACCGGCAGGCCGAAGGTCGCTTCGGTGATGAACACATCGCACTGGATTGGTTCGAATGGCGCGCAGGTCGCGTCCTTGCGCCGCTTGTAGTCGCCGGACGCGACGATGCGCGTGCCCTGATGCTCGACTGATATCTGCGCCGAGCCCAGCACATGGCCGGCCGGATGGAAGCTGACGCTGACGCCGTTGAGGGTGATCGTCTCGCCGAGCTGTGTCGCTTGCGTTGTTCCCGCGAAATCCTCGCCATAGCGCAGGCCCATGATGTCGAGTGTCTGCTGCGTTGCCAGCACCGAGCTGTGGCCGGAGCGCGCATGGTCGGAATGGCCATGCGTGATCAGTGCCCGATTGACCGGCCGCACCGGGTCGATGAAGAAATCGCCCGGCGGGCAATAGAGGCCCTCGGGCCGGGGATGAAGCAGGTCGCTGGCGCGCATGATCCCCTAGATAGGATATAATTCCGCTGCGGGAAGCCTGTTGTAAGTGACTGCTGACTCCCGCATACAGCACCGCCGGCTCGATCCGTCGGCAGGACCCCATCGCCATGAAACCGCTTCAGGCCTCGTCCGGTGACTTGAACGCCGATCGCCGCGCCGATTATGCCGAGATGCTGCATGCGGATGGCGATCATGCGGCAGCGGCGGAATTGCTGCTCGGTGCGCTGGAAATGACGCCGCAATGGGCGATGGGCTGGTTTCGCCTCGGCGAGATGCAGCAGGCGGCGGGTGCACCGGATCTGGCTGCACAAGCCTGGACGATGTCGCTGCAACTCGATCCATCCGATCATCAAGGCGCTGCACTGAATCTGCAATTGATCGGCAAGGCGCCGACGCTCGATGCGCTCCCCAGTGCCTTCGTCGAGACCTTGTTCGACCACTATGCCGAGAGCTTCGATGAATCACTGGTCGACAGACTGGGCTACCGGCTGCCCGAGTTGCTCGATCAGGCCATTCGAACGGCAAGGCCGGGGCGCTTCCCGCTGGCGCTGGATCTCGGCTGCGGCACCGGCCTGATGGGGCAAAGGCTGCGGCCGATCGCCGATCGGCTGGAGGGGTATGACATTTCAGCCAGGATGCTGAAGCAGGCGCGCGCCAAGGGCGCCTATGATTTCCTTGAGAAGGCCGATCTGCGGGATTTTGTCCATGCCGGTCCGAAAGCCGATCTGGTGACGGTGGCCGATGTCTTCATCTATGTCGGCGCGTTGGGCGGCGTTGTGAAGACGATTGCCGGCTTGCTGGCCAGGGATGGCCTTTTCGCGTTCTCCGTCGAGAAGCTGGCCGGCGATGGCGATTTTGTCTTGCAGCCATCGCGCCGCTACGCGCATGCGGAACACCATGTGCGTGACGTCCTGGCTGCCAACGGGTTCTCGGTCCTGTCGCTGGAAACAACCGTGATCCGGCAGGATCGGCGGGAACCCGTCAACGGGCTGGTCGTTGTGGCAGGCAGGCTGCCGGCGGCTTGAGGCTGCAATCTCTCGTCGGGCTCATATACATCCGTGCTGCGAAAACGTCCGATTTGCATGCGCGACTGATATTTGCGATCTGGTCGCATCAGGGCGGGATATCAGAAGGAGCATAGTCGATGCGCTGGAACATGATGATCTTGGCATCTTGCCTGGTGACCGCCGGCTGCGTTGGCGGCACATCGATGTCGGAACGGCAGGACGCGAACATACAGTCCTCCCTGCAGTATGACAGCGTGCCGTGCGACCAGTTGCTGGCACAGCGCAACGGCTTGGCGCAGCAATACAGCCTTCCGGCGAAGGCCAAGCCGACATTCTCCAATCCGGCGATGGGCTTCGGCCCGTTCACGCCGGACATGCGCTCCAAGGCCAAGCGTGATACCGATCAGGCGAGCGGCGAGATCGATGCCATGAACCGGTCGATCGATCGCCGCGAATGCGGCCAGCCGGACAAGCAGAAGAAGCTCGCCCTGCCTGGTTGAAGATCCGAGGCCGCCACGGGTCGAGAATCACAGGCAACAAACCACCTTGCAGGGCGCGCGATCGGATGCATCTCTCGGAGCTCGGGGACCGCATATGTATCTTGGGGCCCTCCAACAGTGGCAAGTCGACCCTCGCCGACGCGATTGCCCGCAAGCGTGATCTGGCGATTGTTCACCTCGATCAGCTCTTCCATCTCCCGAACACGGATTGGGAAGCGCGCCCAAGGGACGAATTCATTGCCTTGCATGACGCCGCTATCGCCGGCGAGCGTTGGGTGATGGATGGAAATTATTCGGTTTGCATGCCCCAACGCTTTCTGCGAGCGACGGGACTGATCCTGTTGGACATTTCCACGCCTGCAAGTTTGTTGCGCTATTTTCGGCGGACGTTGCTGGAGCGGGAGAGGCGCGGTGCCTTGGAGGGCGGGCACGACAGCATCAAATGGGATATGATCCACCATATCACCGTGGCCACACCGAAAAATCGCCACCGATACCTGGCGATGTTCGAGCAGCTCGATCTGCCAAAGGTGCAGCTATCGTCACTGCGGGCAATCAAGAAATGCTTCCGGGAGTGGGACCTGGCCCGATGAGGCCTTGTCCTGGCTCTAACTCTTTGTTTTGACGCAATTCCGGACGGAAAACCGTTTCACACTTTTCCTGGAATTGCTCTAATACCCCGCTTTGCGGTCGACCAGATTGTCGAGCTTTTCGCCGCGCTCGAAGGCGTCCATCTGGCGCAGCATGATCGGCGCCAGATGGACAGGGTCGGAGGTCGCCGCCGCGTGCGGCGTCACGAACACTTTTGGATGTCCCCACAGCGGACTGGTCTTCGGCAGCGGTTCGACCTCGAACACGTCGAGGCTTGCCTCCTTCAGCGTGCCGTCGTCCAGTGCCCGCAAGATGTCGGCGTCCTTCTGCAGGCGGCCGCGCCCGGCATTGATCAGCACCGAGCCGCCGAGGCCGTTGCGCTTCCTCAATTCCTTCAGCACGCCGTAGTTGATGATGCCCTTGGTGTCCGGCGTCAGCGGCAAAAGCACCACCAGGATGTCGGTCGCCTTGAGGAAGGGGATCAGCCCGGCCTCGCCGGAATAGGTTGCGACACCTTCCATGGCCTTGTCGCTGCGCGACCAGCCATTGACGGCAAAGCCGAGCGACAGCAGCACCGAGGCTGCGGCGCGGCCGAGACTGCCGAGGCCCATGATGCCGACCGAAATGTCACCGGCCGGCCTTTGCTGTGGCTCGTGCCAGATCTTCTTCGGCTGCTGTGACCGGTAGAGCAGGCCCTGGCGGTGATGGTCGAGCACCCGCCAGACGACATATTCGGTCATGTACTGGGTGAGGTTGTCGGCGACGACCTTGACGATCGGCACATCGGGCAGGCCGGGATCGGCGAAGATATGGTCGACGCCGGCGCCGATCGAAAAGATGGCGCGCAGATTGGGCAGCGACGCCAGAATGTTCGGCTTCTGCTTCCACACCACGGCATAGGTGATCGAGGAGTCGCTGGCGCCGTCCGGCTCCAGCACCACCTCGCGTTCGGCCGACAGGAGTTCGCGCCAGCGCTGCGGATGAAAGCCGGTGACGGCAAGCAGGATGCGGCCTTTTTCCATTGCGATCTTCTCGTCCCTCTTTAGGCAAATCACTCGCTGACGATGCCGACCGGCGCCGTCTCTATCTTGAAGGCGGCCGAGATCAGTGCCCGAGTATAGTCGGTTTGCGGATTTTCAAAAATCTGTTGGGAAGGGCCGGCTTCGACGATCCTGCCATTGCGCATGACGATGACGTCGTTGGCCAGCGCGCGGATGACTTTCAGGTCATGGCTGATGAAGAGATAGGCGAGGTCGTGTTTGGCCTGCAGGCTGCGCAACAGGTCAACGACCTGCGCCTGCACGCTCATGTCGAGCGCCGATGTCGGCTCGTCCAGCATGACGAAGCGCGGGTTGAGCACCATGGCGCGTGCAATGGCGACGCGCTGGCGCTGGCCACCGGAAAACTCATGCGGGTAGCGGTTGCGTGTCGCCGGATCGAGCCCGACCTCCTTCAGCACGGCGGCAACCTTGTCGTCGCGCTGGTCGGGCGACAGCTTCGGCTCGTGGATCTTCAGGCCTTCCTCGATGATTTCGGCGATCGACATGCGCGGGCTGAGCGAGCCGAACGGATCCTGGAAGACGATCTGCAATTCGCGCCTGAGCGGTCGCATGGCGTTGAAGGACAGCTGGTTGATGTCGCGGCCGTTGAACTGGATGGTCCCGGTCGAGGAGATCATGCGCGCCAGCGCCAGGCCAAGCGTCGTCTTGCCGGAGCCGGATTCGCCGACCACACCGAGCGTCTGGCCGGCGCGCACGGTGACATCGATGCCGTCGACCGCCTTCACATTGTCGACGGTGCGGCGGAAGAAGCCCTGCTTGATCGGAAACCAGACCTTTATGTCCTTGCCGGTCATGACAGGCTTGGCGGCGGCATTGGCCGCCGGCGGCTTGCCCTTCGGTTCGGCCGCCAGCAGATGCCGCGTATAGGCATGCTGCGGATTGGCGAAGATCTCCTTGGTCGGTCCGGTCTCGACGATCTTGCCCTTGGTCATCACGCAGACCCGGTCGGCGATCTTGCGCACGATGCCGAGATCGTGGGTGATGAACAGCATCGACATGCCCTTGCGGCTCTTCAGGCCGGCCAGCAGTTCGAGGATCTGCGCCTGCACGGTGACGTCTAGCGCCGTCGTCGGTTCGTCGGCGATCAAAAGTTCGGGTTCGTTGGCCAACGCCATGGCGATCATCACGCGCTGGCGCTGGCCGCCGGACAGTTGGTGCGGATACGCATCGAGGCGCTTGTGCGGATCGCGGATGCCGACCTCGTTGAGCAAAGCCAGCGTGCGCGCCTTGGCCGGGCGGTCGGCCATGCCTTGATGCAGCTTCAGGATCTCGACGATCTGATGCTCGATCGTGTGCAGCGGATTGAGCGAGGTCATCGGCTCCTGGAAGATCATGGTGATCTTGTTGCCACGCACCTGCCGCAACTGCTTCTCGCTCATCGCAAGCAGGTCGGCGCCCTGGAACAGGATCTTTCCCGACGGGTGGCTGGCGCTGGGGTAGGGCAGCAGCTTCAGCACCGACAGCGCCGAGACCGATTTGCCGGAGCCGGATTCGCCGACCAGCGCCACCGTCTCGCCCTTGGCGATATCGAACGAGATGTGGTCGACAGCCGTCGACTGGCCGTCGCCCTGGCCGAAGGCGACGCTGAGGTCCTGTACGCTGAGCAGGGGTGCTTCGCTCATCTGAACGTCTTGCGCGGATCGAAGGCGTCGCGCGTGGCCTCGCCGACGAAGACCAGCAGCGACAGCATCAGCGAGATGACGATGAAGCCGGAAATGCCGAGCCACGGCGCGTTGAGGTTGCGCTGCGCCTGCTTCAGCAGTTCGCCGAGCGAAGCGGAGCCGGGCGGCAGGCCGAAGCCGAGATAATCGAGCGAGGTCAGCGTCGAGATCGAGCCTGACAGCAGGAAGGGCAGGAAGGTCAATGTCGCCACCATGGCGTTGGGCAACAAATGCCGGAACATGATGGTGCGGTTGGGCACGCCGAGCGCGCGGGCCGCGTTGACATATTCGAAATTGCGGGCGCGCAGGAACTCGGCCCGCACCACGCCGACCAGCGCCACCCAGGAGAACAACAGCATCAGGCCGAGCAGGATGAAGAAGCCCGGCGGCAGGATGGCCGCGACGATGAGCAGGAGATAGAGCACCGGGATCGCCGACCAGATTTCGATGAAACGCTGGAACAGCAGATCGGTCCAGCCGCCGAAATAGCCTTGCACGGCGCCGGCCGCGACGCCGATCAAGGCCGATCCAGCAGTCAGGATCAGGCCGAACAGCACCGAAATGCGGAAACCGTAGATGACGCGCGCCAGCACGTCGCGCGCCTGGTCGTCGGTGCCGAGCCAGTTCCAGTTGCCGACGATGCAGGCCGGGTCGGCAGCACCCTGCGGATACTGGTTGCAGCGCGTCTTGGCGTCATACTGCCAGGACGGCCTAGCTGGTGCGGCCTCCGGGATGGCGTTGTTGACGGTCTGATAGGAGTAGCGCACCGGCGGCCAGATCATCCAGCCATTGGCGTTGATCTCGTCCTGGATGACCGGGTCGCGATAGTCGGTGACGGCATAGAAGCCGCCGAATTTTTCCTCGGGGTAAGCGACCAGCACCGGAAACAGGATCTCGCCCTTGTAGGAAGCGATGATCGGCTTGTCATTGGCGATGAATTCGGCAAACAGCGACAGCACGAACAGGACGAGGAAAATCCACAACGACCAGAAGCCGCGCCGGTTGGCTTTGAAATTCTGCAGGCGACGCTTGTTGAGCGGCGACAGAAACGGCCGCGCGATCCGCTCCGACGTCGCTTCCGCAGGGACTGTAGCCTCCGACATCAGACGTCTCTCCGCTCGAAATCGATGCGCGGATCGACCCAGGTGTAGAGCAGGTCGGACAACAGCCCGACGAACAGCCCGAGAAGCGAGAAGATATAGAGATTGGCGAATACCACCGGATAGTCGCGCTCGACCACCGACCGGAAGCCGAGCAGGCCGAGGCCATCGAGCGAAAAGATGTTCTCGATCAGCAGCGAACCGGTGAAGAAGGCCGAGATGAAGGCGCCTGGAAAGCCGGCGATGACGATCAGCATGGCATTGCGGAAGACGTGGCCATAGAGCACCTGTCGTTCCGACAGGCCCTTGGCCCGTGCCGTCACCACATACTGCTTGCGGATTTCTTCGAGGAACGAGTTCTTGGTCAACAGCGTCGTGGTGGCGAAGGCCGACAGCACCAGCGCCGTCAGCGGCAAGGTCATGTGCCAGAAATAGTCGACGATCTTGCCCCACCAAGACAATTGATCCCAATTGTCTGATGTCAAGCCGCGCAGCGGAAACCAGTCCCAGAAGGATCCGCCAGCAAACAGCACCATCAGCATGATGCCGAACAGGAAGCCCGGGATGGCATAGCCGACAATGACGACGCCACTGGTCCAGACGTCGAACGGAGTGCCGTCCTTGACCGCCTTGCGGATGCCGAGCGGAATCGAGATCAGGTAGGACAGCAGTGTGATCCATAGTCCGATCGAGATCGACACCGGCATTTTTTCCAGGATCAGGTCGAGCACCGAGATGTCGCGGAAATAGCTGTCGCCGAAATCGAAGCGGGCATAATTCCATAGCATCATGCCGAAGCGCTCGAGCGGCGGCTTGTCGAAGCCGAACTGCTTCTCCAGCTTCTTGATGAATTCCGGGTCGAGCCCCTGCGCGCCGCGATATTTCGAACTGACGTCACCGGCGACATCGAAGTTGCCGCCGGCACCCGCGTCTCCGCCGCCGCCGCCGAGGCGGTCGCTGCCGCCCTGGTTGGTCAATCGGGCGATGACCTGTTCGACCGGGCCGCCGGGGGCGAACTGGATGACGGCGAAGGATATCGCCATGATGCCGAACAGTGTCGGGATCATCAACAGGATGCGGCGCAGGATATAGGCGCCCATCAGGCCTTTTGCCCTGCTCGAGCGAACATCTCAGCCTTTGCCAATTTTTGCCGCCTTGCCCTTATCGAACCACCACAGCGTCTCGACCGGAAAGCCGAAATCGGGCTTCTGCTCGACAAAGCCGAACATGTCCCAATAGGCGACGCGGTGATTCGCCAGATAGTATGTTGGAATCCAGTCCAGCCGCGCGCGCAAGACCCGGTCGAGCGCTCTGAGCGCCGTGACGAGTTCAATTCGGCTTTTCGCCTTGCCGGCTGCCACGATCAGCGCGTCGATGGCCTTGCTTTCGGTACCGGGATAGTTGCGCTGCCCCGGCGTTTTCGCCATCCGGGAATCATAGAGCATCTCCAGGCCGTCGTTGGTCGGCGTTGCCCCGATCGACCAATGCAGCAGGGCAAGATCGAAGTCGTAATCGCTCTGCCGCTGTTCATACTGTGCCGAATCGATTTGCCGGATCGAGGCGTCGATCCCGATCGCCTTCATATTCTCGGACCATGGGGTGTAGATGCGAACGATGCCGTCATCCTCCGCCAGCATTTCGATCCGCAGCCGCTCACCCTTGTCGTTGACGACGAAACTGCCCGCGCGCTTCCAGCCGGCTTGCGCAAGCAATCTCGAAGCCTCGCCCAGCAGCTTGCGATCATGGCCCGAACCGTCGGAGAACGGCTGCGTCACCGCTTCGCCGAAGACCTCTGGCGGCAATTCGGCCCGGAACGGCTCCAGCAGGGCCAATTCCTCAGGCGAGGGCAAGCCTTCGGCCTTGTAATCCGACCGTTCGAAGTTCGATTGAGACCGCTCGTAGGAGCCGTAAAACAGCGCCCGCTTCATCCATTCGAAATCGAAGCATCTGGCGATCGCCCGCCGCACCCGCTCATCGCGGAATTGCGGACGGCGCTGATTCAGCGCGACAGCCTGCATGTCTGGCGTCTTCTCGCCGGGAAATTCCCGTTTTACGACCTTGCCGTCCTTCAGCGCCGGAAAGTCGTATCCGGTAGCCCATACCCGTGAGGTGAATTCCTCGCGAAAATGCGTGTCGCCTTTCTTGAAGGCCTCGAATGCCGCCTGCCGGTCAAGATAGAAATCGATGCGGATGCGGTCGAAATTGTAGAGGCCGCGGTTCACCGGGAGATCGCGGCCCCAATAGTCGGCGACGCGGTCAAATTCGACAGTCTGTCCGGCCGCCACGCGCCCAATCTTGTAGGGTCCCGAGCCAAGCGGCGGTGTCATGGTCGAGGCATCGAAATCATTGGCCGTATAAAAGGCCTTGGAGACGATCGGCATCCCCACGATCGCAAGGATGTTTTGCGCCGACTGTTTGCCGTCGAGGGTGAGATCGACGGTGGCGGGATCGACCGCAACCGCGTCGCTCATGTACCGCAATGCCTGGGAAAGGTTCGGATGGCCCTGGTCCTTGTAAAGCTTCAGCGCGAAGACGACGTCTTGCGCGGTCAGCGGCGAGCCGTCGTGGAAACGCGCTTGAGGACGCAGCACGAAGCGGAAACCGTTGCGGTCCGACGACAGGGTAACGGACTCGGCAAGCAGGCCATAGACCGCATCCGGCTCATCGAGCGCGCTTGTCATCAGCGAATCGAAACAGAGTTCGGTGCGCGGCGGCGCCTCCCCCTTCAACACCAGTGAGTTCAAGGTGTTGAAGGTCAGAAAGCTCTGATTGAGGGTCGAATTCGGCGGCGCGAAGTTCATTTGGCCGCCCTTGGGGGCATCCGGATTGACGTAGTCGAAATGCGTGAAGTCGGGCTTGTATTTGAGGTCGCCGAAGGCCGACAGGCCATGCAGCTTGGTGCCGGTCGCAATTTCGGCGAACGCCTTGCCGGGCAACAGGGCTGCAGCCGCGGCCGCACCGCTCATTGCAAGGAAATCGCGGCGGGCAACTGCCGCCATCAATTGCCGCCCCATCAATTGCCGCCCTTGTACTTGGCCGCCAGCACAGCTTCCTTTTTGGGATCGATCCACCAGGAATCGATGTCCGGACCTAAATAAGTCGGTTGTTTTTCCGGGATGCCGAACTTGTTCCAGTAGGCCAGCCAGGTTACGGATCGGGTGAATTGCGGGACGCAATAGAAATTCCACAACAGAACCCGGTCGAGCGCATGGGTAGCTGCGAGCAGGTCGCCGCGATCCGTCGCGAAGATAACGCGTTCAACCAGTGCGTCGACCACTGGGTCCTTGATCCCCGCATAATTTCTGGAGCCCGGTGTATCGGCTGCCTTCGAGCTCCAGTACTCGCGTTGTTCATTGCCCGGCGAGTCCGACTGCGATAGCCGGGAAGTTATGACGTCGTAGTCGAAATTATTGACGCGAGCGATGTACTGGCTGGTATCGACGATTCTGAACGAAGCCGAGATGCCGATCTTTCCCAGCATGTTTACAAATGGATTGACCGTCGCTTCGGCGCCCTGATCGGAGCCCAGAATCTCGATGGTAAACGGCTCCCCGCTTTTCACATTGGTCATCCGGTCGTTCTGGATTTTCCAACCGGCGGCCGCAAACAGATCAATCGCTTTGCGCAGGTACGGCCGCTCGGCCTTCGGGCTATCGAAGACCGGGAGCTTGAATTCCTGGGTGAACAGTTCTGCCGGCAGTTTATCCTTGTATTGATTGAGGATATCCAATTCTTTGCCCTGCGGCAGTCCGCTTGAAGCAAGTTCACTGCCCATGAAATAGCTGTTGGAGCGGGTGTTGAGGCCGAAGGATTGGGTGCGGTTCAAGGTTTCAAAATCGAAGGCGTAACCTAGCGCCTCGCGCACGCGCCGATCCTGGAACTTTGCTCGTCGCATGTTCAGCATGAAGCCTTGCATCGAGGCGAGTGATGTCGCCTTGAACTCCTGCTTGATCACGTCGCCGGCTTTGAGAGCCGGAAAATTGTAGCGCGTCATCCACAACCGCGCACTGTTTTCAGACTGGATGTCCTCATATCCGCCTTTGGTGAAGGCTTGCCACGCGGCGTTGTCATCGAGAATGTAGGTGTAGCGTCGGGTGTCGTAGTTGTTGCGCCCGACATTGATGCCCAGGTCGGCGGCCCAGAAGTCCGGAACCCGCTGCCAGATGACTTCCGAACCGGGTTTGAAGCTCTCGATCTTGTAGGGTCCAGAGCCGAGCGGGATTTCAAGGCTTGGCTGGGTAACGTCGCGCTTCTTGCCGTTGGCATCGGTGCCTTCCCACCAATGCTTCGGCAGCACCACGACGTCCGCCATTATCAGCGGCAACTCGCGATTGCCTTTCTGGTCGAAACGGAACTCGACCTCCCGATCTGAAACGGCAACCGCTTCGGTGACATTGGCGAAATAGCGGTTGAACTGCGGGCTTTCCTTCTTCAGGAAATTGAATGACCAGATCACGTCATCGACGGTTATTGGTTGGCCATCATGCCATCTGGCACGCGGGTCGAGCCGATAGGTCGCGGATGAAAAATCAGCTGGGTATTTGTAGGCCTCTGCGATCTCGGGATGGTTGACGCTGCCCTCGTCAAGAGATTTCGCCATCAGCGACTGGTAGAGCAGCCCACCTTGATAGTTCAATCCTGCGGCAGGGGTGCCACGTGCTATGAAAGGATTGAAGCTGTCGAACGTGCCGGGCACTACTGAATTCAGCGTGCCGCCCTTGGGCGCGTTCGGATTGACGTAGTCGTAGTGCTGAAAATTGTCGCCGTATTTGGATTCGCCGATCAGTGATGAGGTGGTGCGCCATTCGTCGGCGCGGGCAGCCTGCAATCCCGCTGCCAGAAGGGCTGCCACCAGCATCGACTTGAGAAGCGTTCGGCCAACCGTCATGCACTATCCTCTTCGCAATGCCCGTTCATGGGCAATCTAGATGATTTGGCGCTCGTGAAAACCGCCATGCGCGGCTTTGTCGCCGCATATGCGGTTTTCCTAACAAAAAAGCCGGGCTGAACCCGGCTTTTTCAAGATCGTCGAGGTGACAATTTGTTTATTTGGCCGGTGCTGCCGGAGCCGGAGCAGCTGGCGCAGCCGGAGCAGCAGGCTTGGCTGGCGCGGCACTCTCAGCCGGCTTGGCGGGCGCGGTTGCGTCGGCGGCAGCACCCGGCGCCGGCAGCGGCTTGGGATTGTCGGACAGCGTGCGCAGATAGGCGATGACGTTGGCGCGGTCCTCGTCCTTGGGCAGGCCGGCGAAGCCCATGGCGGTGCCCTTCACGAATTTCTTCGGCGAGGTGATGAAGTGGTTGATGTTGTCGTAGGTCCACTTCTCGGTGCCGCCCTTGGAAAATTCCTTCATGCCGGCCGAATAGGCAAAGCCTTCATGCTCGGCCACCGGGCGGTCGATGAGGTCCCACAGATCCGGGCCGACCTTGTTGGGGCCGCCCTTTTCGCCCGAATGGCAGGCCTGGCATTTCTTGAAGACGGCAGCACCTTGCTCGACATTGGCAGTCGCCAGCAGGTCGGCGATCGGCTTGGCTTCGGCGGCAGGCGCGGCCGGACCGCCTTCGGCTGGCTCCGTGGCCTCGATGGCGAAACCGGGCTTTTCCGGCGCCGGCGATGCAAACAGCGCATCGGACACGATGCCGACCGAGAAGACGACGAAAACGGTTCCGAGCAATCCGGCGAGCAGTTTGTTGACTTCGTTGGAATCCATACGCCCCTTGCTCCCTTTTCCGGCGGACCGAACCGTCCACTCCGTCCGTCGGTATCGTGACCCACCCTGCCAAGGCGGTCAAATCGGGCGGAAACTAGGTCTTTTGCTGCGGCGTTGCAACACCTATAAGGGCGCTTCCAGTGAGACCTTTTGCCACTTTCCCTGCCCACTTTTTGAGACGCTTTGCACCAGAGATGTCCACGCTGATCCTGATCCCGGCCCGCATGGCCTCGACCCGCCTGCCGGGCAAGCCGCTGGCCGACATCGCCGGCGCCCCGATGATCGTCCATGTCGCCCGCCGCGCCGCCGAGGCCGGCCTTGGCCGGGTGGTGGTGGCGACCGACACGCAAAGCGTGGCCGAAGCGGTGCGCGCGCACGGTTTCGAGGCCGTGATGACGCGCATGGACCACGAATCCGGCTCCGACCGCATCCACGAAGCGCTGGTCGCGCTCGATCCTGAGCGCAAGGTCGAAACCATCGTCAATGTGCAGGGCGACCTGCCGACCATCGATCCCGGGATCATCGTCGCATCGCTCAGGCCGTTCGAGGATAGCGCGGTGGACATCGCCACGCTCGGCGTCGAGATCGTCCGCGACGAGGAAAAAACCAATCCCAACGTCGTCAAGATCGTCGGTTCGCCACTCTCCGGCACCAGGCTGAGGGCGCTCTATTTCACCCGTGCGACGGCACCTTGGGGCGAGGGGCCGCTTTATCACCATGTCGGTCTCTATGCCTATCGCCGCGCCGCGCTCGAGCGTTTCGTCGCGCTGAAGCCGTCGCCGCTGGAACGGCGTGAGCGGCTGGAGCAGTTGCGGGCGCTGGAGGCCGGCATGCGCATCGACGCCGAGATCGTGCGCTCGCTGCCGCTTGGCGTGGACACGCCGGAAGACCTCGAACGCGCCAGAACCATCCTTTCGAACTGAAAATTCCCTTTAAACAGCGTCCCTTGAATAGAGAATCGGCATGCCTGAAAAGACCAACAGAATATCCTTCCAGGGCGAGCCGGGCGCCAATTCCGACACCGCCTCGCGCAACGTCTATCCATCGATGGAGCCGTTGCCGTGCCCGACCTTCGAGGATGCGTTCAACGCGGTCGAGACCGGCAAGGCCGATCTCGCCATGATCCCGATCGAGAACACCATTGCCGGGCGCGTCGCCGATATTCATCACCTCCTGCCGGAATCGAAGCTGCACATCATCGGCGAGTATTTCCTGCCTATCCATTTCCAGCTGATGGTGCTGCCGGGCGTCAAACGCGACGAGATCAAGACGGTGCACAGCCACATCCACGCGCTTGGCCAGTGCCGCAAATACATCCGCAAGAACGGCTGGAAGGCGATCGTCGCCGGCGATACGGCTGGTGCCGCCAAGATGGTCTCCGAGGTCAAGGACCGCACCATGGCGGCGCTGTCGCCGGCGCTGGCCGCGACGCTCTACGGGCTCGACATCATCGAGCAAAATGTCGAGGACACCGACAGCAACGTCACCCGCTTTGTCGTCCTGACCAGGAACAAGCAATGGGCCGAGCGCCCGTCACCCGACGTCAAGATGATGACGACCTTCATCTTCCGCGTCCGCAACGTGCCGGCCGCGCTCTACAAGGCGATGGGCGGGTTTGCCACCAACGGCATCAACATGACCAAGCTGGAGAGCTATCAACTGGGCGCTTTCACGGCGACACTGTTCTACGCCGACATCGAGGGCCATCCCGACGACCCGCTGGTCAAGCTGGCACTGGACGAGCTTCGTTTCTTCTCGCGCGAAGTGCGGATCCTCGGCGTCTATCCGGCCAGCGCGTCGCGTGAGCAGTGGAAAGTGGCGGATTAAATCAGCCCCAGCCCAACGGCACGTAGTCGATCTCCATAAACGCCGTGACTTCCGGCACCCAGCGGTCTCGCACGAAGGCGACATGGTCTGGATGGTCGTTGTACCTGTTATAGGCAGCCTGGTCGGCGAACTCCATCGAGAAGCCGAAATGATAGTCGTTCTTGGGGCTGATCTGCCGCAATTGCTCGAAATGCGTGACGCCCCTGATCGCTGTGAGGATTTTCTTGGCGTCGACGAGGAACCTCTTTTCCTCCAGCGAATGCGGCGGATGCTTCAGCGTGAAAACGACGGTGTGACGGATCATGTCCTGCTCCTGCAATGTCTTTCAGTGTTCGCTGCCATCATTCCGAATCGACCCAGGCGCGGATGAGGTGATGCGCAATGGCGCCTTTCGGTGGCGTGATCAGATTGCCGGGATGCTCCCTGGTCAGCATCAAACGCACCTCGTCGCGGGCAAACCAGCGGCAGTCCTCCAACTCGTTGAGGTCGGCCTGGATATCGTCGTTGAGCGGCTCGCCGAAGCAGCCGATCATCAGCGAATAGGGAAACGGCCAGGGCTGGCTGGCGTGGTAGACGACGCGGCCGAGCCGGATGCCGGCCTCCTCCAGCGTCTCGCGTCGCACCGCCGCTTCGATCGTCTCGCCCGGCTCGATGAACCCGGCAAGGGCCGAGTACATGCCCGGCGCGAAATGCCGGCCGCGCCCGAGCAGGCACTTCTCCCGTGTCGCTGTCAGCATGATCGCCACCGGGTCTGTGCGTGGAAAATGTTCGGTACCGCAATTCGGGCAATGCCGCTTGTAGCCGCCGGCCCGCATCTGCGATTCGGTACCGCATTTGCTGCAGAAACGATGGCTGGCATGCCAGGCAAGCAGGGCCGCCCCTTGCGCCATCGCGCCGGCAGCCGCCTCATCGATCAGCCCTTGCATATAGACCGAACGATAGTCGATGGCCTTGATGGTTTCCGGCAATTGCTCGGCCTCGACGCCGGCCGGCACCGCCAGCACCGGTCCCTGTTCGGAAAAGCCGAGCAGGACGCCTTGCGCCAGGGAAACCTTGAAGGGCTCGCTCTCCGCGGCGCCGAACCAGGGGTCGAGACCATTGCCATCCTCGAGTTTCAGATAGAGCCGGCCGCCATTCATCAGAAGCAGCCTTGTCGCCGGGTCGGCGAGCGCCTTGTCGACGGAATCGTCGGCGCGGTTCTCGGATTGCCGGTCGATGGTGTTGCCGGCAAAGCCGACGAACTGGCTCGGCTCGCGCAAAGGCGCGTCAAACAGGCGGAAGCTCATGGAGACTCTGGCGTACGTTGCGGGATGGACACGGGGAACGCTTATAGCGCCGCCTTGATCGTTTCGGCAAACCGCCGCAGGTCGGAACGTTGATAGGGCTCACGCAGGCCGTGCCCCCACACCGGGCCTGGCCAGCCGGGATCGCCTTCCGAACGCGCGATGACATGAATGTGCAGCTGGCGCACGATGTTGCCGAGCGCCCCGGTGTTGATCTTGGTGCAGCCGGTCGCCTTCTTCAGCGCCTGTGCCACCATATTGGTCTCGAAGGTCAGCATAGCCTGGTCGAGCGGCGTCATGTCGTGGATTTCCTCCGCACCCGGCCGCTGCGGTACCAGGAGCAGCCATGGCCAGCGCCGGTCGTTCATCACGCGCAGTTCGCACAGCCCAAGCCACATCAACTGCTCGCTGTCCGCCTCCAGCCGGGCGTCCAGTGTGAATCCGGCCTTCAGGCCCGGCAGCATCGGCGTTTCCCTTGCTTTTCTTGGTTTCCTCAAACGCAAGAACGCTAGAGCGGCGGCAAGAGGGCTGCAAGCGAATCATTGCGCCCTCACGGTTTGGTGCGCCAATTCCATATTTTTACGATTTCTCCGGCGCACTTGCATTTCGTCGCACAATTGCCGATATGGAAAGCGGGAGGTTGGTGGTGGACGATCCACTCGCCAACCGGGTCAGGTCCGGAAGGAAGCAGCCCTAACGAGCCCGGAACGGGTCATTGTTCCAGCCTCCCACCTCATTGGCCCCTCTCGCGACATTGACGACGCATTGCAGCGCGGGCGAGACTATGCGCAGGAATCGGCCGCCTTCGGGCGCGGCCATTTGGAGCTTTACGGGCGAATGAGCGAAGCCGGAAATTCGGGACCAAAAAGCCTGGAGATAGGCAAGGCCGCCGCCTATCGCGTGCTGGCGCGCAAATACCGTCCTTCGAACTTCTCCGAACTGGTCGGCCAGGAGCCGACGGTGCGCACTCTCACCAATGCCTTTGCCACCGGCCGCATCGCCCAAGCCTGGATGCTGACCGGCGTGCGCGGCGTCGGCAAGACCACGACGGCGCGCATACTCGCGCGCGCCCTGAACTATAAAACCGCTGATATCGACCAGCCGTCGGTCGACCTTGCCGTGCTCGGCGAGCATTGCCAGGCGATCATGGAAGGCCGCCATGTCGACGTCATCGAGATGGATGCCGCCTCGCACACCGGCATCGACGACATCAGGGACATCATCGAGCGCGTGCGCTACGCGCCGGTCTCGGCCCGCTACAAGGTCTATATCATCGACGAAGTGCACATGCTGTCGACGCAGGCCTTCAACGGCCTGCTGAAGACGCTGGAAGAGCCGCCGCCGCACGTCAAATTCATCTTCGCCACCACCGAAATCCGCAAGGTGCCGATCACCGTCCTGTCGCGCTGCCAGCGCTTTGACCTGAGGCGCATCGACGCCGGCGCGCTGGTCGCGCATCTGTCCTCGATATCGGCCAAGGAAGGCATTTCGGTCGACGACGATGCGCTGGCGATGATCGCCCGCGCCGCCGAAGGCTCGGCCCGTGATTCGCTCTCCATCCTCGATCAGGCGATTGCCCATGGCGCCGGCTCCGTCAGCGCAGATGCGGTTCGGGCGATGCTGGGGCTCGCCGACCGCGCCCGCATCGTCGACCTGTTCGAGCATGTGATGAAGGGCGATGTTGCGGCAGCCCTTGGCGAATTCCGCGCGCAGTACGATACCGGCGCCGATCCGGCCGCCGTGCTGACCGATCTTGCCGAGTTCAACCATCTCGTCACCAGGCTGCGTTTCGTGCCGACGGCCATCGAGGATGCCTCGCTATCCGAGGACGAGCGGCAGCGCGGCGCGGATTTCGCCAGGACGCTGTCGGTCCGGGTGCTGTCGCGGACATGGCAGATGCTGCTTAAGGGCATTCCCGAGGTGCAGTCCTCCAACCGGCCGGTGAGTGCCGCCGAAATGGTGCTGATCCGGCTGGCGCACGCCGCCGACCTGCCGACGCTGGATGAGGCGTTGAGATCGCTTGAGGGCGCAGCACCGGTGCAAAATGGCGCGCCGCGCCCGAATGGCGCGCCCGCAGGTTCCGGCAATGGCGGTGGCGCCAGCGCGGTGGCGCAGACGCGCATGCCTGCCGGGTCGGGCGGCGCACAGACCATGCGGCTTGTGGAGACCACGCCCGCCCCCGTTGCCTTCGTTGCTCCTCCGGAACCGGTCGTGGAGACGCAATCGGCCCCGCTGAAATCGCTGGCCGACATCATTGCCCTGGCCGATGCGCAGCGCGACATCGCCTTCAAGGTGCAGATCAAGAGCTATATCCGCCTTGTGCGCATCGAGCCCGGCCGTATCGATGTCGGCCTGACCAGCGACGCGCCCAAGATGCTGCTCAACGACCTGACGACGAAGTTGCGCGCCTGGACCGGCCGCAGTTGGCTGGTCTCGCTGTCGAAGGAAGAGGGGGGCCAGACGCTCGCCGAGATGGAATCGGCCAAGCGCGAGAACGCCTTCCTCGATGCCAAGAGCGACCCGACGGTGGCCGCCATTCTGGCGCGCTTTCCCGGCGCCAAGATTATCGACGTGCGCATTCCAGACGCGCCGGAAGCCGAAACGGCAGAGGCCGAAGTGCCGGTCGAGCCGCCGGCTGACGACGACGAAACCTGATCCAGCCACGAATCCGCAAAGGACCCGACCATGAAAGATCTTCTCGGCCTGATGGGCAAGGCGAAGGAAATGCAGGCCAAGTTCCAGGCCATGCAGGACGAGATCGCCACGCTGGAAGCGTCCGGCCAGGCGGGCGGCGGCCTGGTCAACGTGACGCTGACCGGAAAATTCGAGATGAAGTCGCTGAAGATCGATCCCTCCTTGTTCAAGGAGGACGATGTCGAGATCCTGGAAGACCTCGTGCTGGCCGCTCACAATGACGCCAAGACCAAGGTCGAGCAGATCATGCAGGAAAAGACCAAGGCGCTGACCGCAGGTCTGCCGATCCCGCCGGGAATGAAATTGCCCTTCTAGCGTTCGGCGCGCCCCATGACCGAAGAGCTCTCCGAAAGATTGATCGAGCAGCGTATCCGCAACAGGCTCTACGAGATCCTGGAAATCCTGGCTGACTGCGACGGCGGCGTCGATCTCGTCGGCATCAAGGGCTACTTCAATCTGTTCGAGGATTTCGTCCATCGCCCGTCGATCGAAGCCGGCACGTCGGCGCTTTCGAAGGACGAGCGCGCCATCGTGCTGGAGATCGCCGAATTCCTGGAAGCGGCCAGCGAGACAAATCCGGACTTCACAAGGGCCGAGTTCATCGAAAGCGACTGGCCGGCAAAGATCGCGCCGACGGCCAGGGATGCGCGGACGCTGTTTCTCCGGCGCGGCCTGTTTTCGGAGAAGGTCGAGGAGCTCGAACCTGGCCAGCCGGCAGCGGTTGCGGCCGGGCGATAGACCGGTTTCAGAAAATCGTGACGCGGTTTCCCTGGAAAAGGAACTGGCGCTTTCGCTCGGCAATTGCGGCGAAACAAAGGGAGGGCGGTCATCGCTTTTATGAAATGATGGCTCGATCTATCTGGAAAGCCACGAAATTGTACCAATTTGGCAACAGTGGGTTGTTAATAACGTTTTGGCCATCATTTTGCCCGAAAGTGTCTCATTCTTGCCGCAGCCTGGGGGCGGGCACGAAGTGAGAGGGTTACCTGTTGATTTCCACGCGATGGAAGACGCCGCTGTTGCTCGGCGCCGTCATTTCACCCCTGTTTTTGGCTGCCTGCAGCCAGACCACTTCACACGGCATGTCCGTCGCCAGCCTGACCGACGCCATCACGCCGAGTTTCCTGAGCTCCCGGTCCTACAGCCATACGCCGAAAGACAAGGAATGCCTGGAAAGGGCGATGTTCTTTGAATCCAACCGCTCGAGCCGCGATGGCATGATCGCGGTCGGCACGGTGGTGATGAACCGGCTGCGCTCCGGCAACCACGGCAGCACCATCTGCCAAGTGGTGGGCGAACCCGGGCAGTTCGCGCCTGGCGTCATGACAAGGCCGATGAATTCGCGCGCGATGCCCGATGTCGAGGAAGCCGCCGATGCCGTGCTCAAGGGCGAGCGCAAGGCCAAGCTGAAGAACACGATGTTTTTCCACACCGCCGGGCTGCGCTTCCCCTACAAGAACATGCACTACACCATGGTAGCCGGCGGCAATGCCTTCTATGAGAAGCGCGGCCGCAACTGGCAGCCGCTGCCGGATGAGCCGCAGGTCGCCATTGCCTCGGCGGCGCCCGACAAGTCAGCCGCACCGGTGACGCTGGTCGCATCCGCCGAGCCGGTACGTCCGGCCAGGACGGCAACCGTTCGATCCGCTCCTGCCCAGCAGACCTATGTGACCGCAGCCGCTGCACCGACCGCGAAATCCGCGCGCGTCTCGGCGGAGCCGACGGTGGTGGCGATGCAGGAGCCGATGGAGGAACCGGATGCCGCCCGTTTTGGCGGAGCCTTGAACACAAGGACAAGGGTCATCTCCTCGGTCGAGGACGCGCCGCAAGAGGCGTCGATGGGATTCCAGTCGACGCCTGAGAACACCGATGCCGTCGGCGCGATGATTGTCAGCCAGGGCCGGCCGCTCGAAGCCAACTGATCTGCGTTCCATGGTCTGCCCAATGGTCCACCAAGCCAATATGGCGGGTCATGCGGATGCGGGATGTTCCAAAGCGCTCTGAAAAATCCTAGATCAGAGCGATGTCGAAGCGAATCGCCGGTCCCGAGATCGAACGCCTGATCCAGCTCCTGGCCAAGGTGCCGGGGTTGGGTCCCCGTTCGGCCAGGCGTGCGGCACTCCATCTGATCAAGAAGAAGGAACAGCTGCTGTCGCCGCTCGCCGCCGCCATGGCCGAGGCGGCCGACAAGGTGCGCATCTGCTCGACCTGCGGCAATGTCGATACATCAGACCCTTGCATGATCTGCACCGATCCGCGCCGTGATGCCGGCACCATCATCGTTGTCGAGGACGTCTCAGACCTGTGGGCGCTGGAGCGGGCGGCGGCGATGAATGTGCGCTACCACGTGCTTGGCGGCACGCTGTCGCCGCTCGACGGCGTCGGCCCCGACCAACTCAACATCCGCTCGCTGGTCGATCGCGTCGCCGGCGGTGAGGTCAAGGAGATCATCCTCGCCGTCAACGCGACGGTGGAGGGTCAGACGACCGCGCATTACCTCACCGACCAGTTGTCCGGCTTCGATATCAAGGTGACGCGCCTTGCGCATGGCGTGCCGGTCGGCGGCGAACTCGACTATCTCGACGAGGGCACGCTGGCCGCGGCGCTACGCTCGCGGACGGCGTTTTGACGCAATTGGCGGGCAGGAGAAGCAAATGAATCCTGCTTTTGTGAAATCGGCCTGTGTCTTTGTCTGCCTCGTCTTTGCGGTGATGGTTTCGGCCACTCCCGCCCCCGCTGCAACGATCGACGACCAATTCCGCGCCTGGCTGCAGAGCGACCTCTGGCCGCAGGCCAAGGCGAAAGGCATTTCCAAAAAAACCTTCGATGCCGCCTTCGACGGCATCAAGCCCAACCTGAAGCTGCCCGACCTGGTCAAGCCGGGCGAGAAGGCGACCACGCCGCGGAAGCAGCACCAGGCCGAATTCGGCTCGCCCGGCGCCTATTTCGCCGAGAAGACGGTTCGCGCGGTGACGGCAGGCGGTCGCGCGCGTGAAGCCACCAATGCCAGGACACTTGCAGCCATCGAAAAGCGCTATGGCGTGCCGGGCGAAGTGCTGCTTGCGATCTGGGGCCGCGAGACCGGCTTCGGTGCGGCCAAGATGCCTTACGACGCTTTCGAGGTGCTGGGCACCAAGGCGTTCATGTCGACCAAGAAGGATTTCTTCCGCACCGAACTGCTTGCTGCACTCGAAATCGTCGAGCGCGGGCTGGCCCCTGTCGGCGCGATGAAATCGTCCTGGGCCGGCGCGCTCGGCCAGCCGCAATTCATGCCGACATCGTTCCTGAAACATGCCGTCGATTTCGACGGCGACGGCCGTGTCGACATCTGGAACTCGACGCCTGACGTGCTGGCCTCGATCGCCAACTATCTCGTCCATTATGGCTGGGTGAAGGGCCGCGGCTGGGGTTTCGAGGTGACCGTGCCGGAAAGTGTTTCCTGTTCGCTGGAAGGCCCGGACCAGGGCAAGAAGATCTCCGAATGGGCGGCAATGGGCATCAAGCGCGTTGGCGGCAAACCGTTTCCGGCGAGTGAACTGAAGGCCGAGGGATTTCTGCTGATGCCGGCCGGGCGCAGCGGCCCGGCCTTTATCGCCACCCCGAATTTCTACGTGCTGAAGGAATACAACACCAGCGACCTCTATGCGCTGTTCATTGGCCATGGCGCCGATCGCATCGCCCATGGCGATCAGAATTTTGCCGGCAGCTGGGGCGCGGTCGGCGGGCTCCACCGTTCGGACATCGCCGCCCTGCAGCGCGCGCTGGAAGCCAAGGGCTATGATGTCGGCAGCGCCGATGGCCTGCCCGGCTTCAAGACCCGCCGTTCGATCGGCACATGGCAAGCCAAGAACGGCCGCGCCGCCACCTGCTTCCCCGATGCCGGCCTGGTCGCAGCGCTGAAGTAGCCGCGAAATTAGCAGATTTTTCCCGATTGGCGGCATCGATTAGCCGGCGCATGCGTCGACAGGCTATTGGCCGTTCTGGTCGAATATGCCGTCGTGCAAATGCTCGTTGCCGGCTTGCGGGTCGCCGGATATGGTGTTGACCAATTGGACAAAAACCACGACGGTAAGTGGGCAGAGGGCCGTTGTCGGCCTCGAAAAGAATACTGCAATCCTGAGCCGGGAACTCAGGGATCAACAAAAAAGGGAACAATCACAATGATGATGGAAAAGTTTGCTCTACGCTCCCGCTTCTTGCTCGCGGGTGCGGCCATGTCCGCGCTGCTTCTGGCCGGCGCACCAGCCGGCGCGGTGACGCCCGCCGACACGCTGGTCGAAGGTTTCGCGATCGACGACATCATCTCCATGGATCCAGGCGAGGCGTTCGAGCTGTCGACCGCCGAGGTCACCGGCAACACCTATGATCTGCTGGTCCGTCTCGACCTCAGCGACACCTCCAAGGTCAAGGGCGACCTCGCCGAGAGTTGGACTGTCTCCGACGACGGCCTGACCTACACCTTCAAGCTCAAGCCCGGCCTGAAATTCGCCTCCGGCAATCCGATCACCGCGGCCGATGTCGCCTGGTCGTTCGAGCGCGTCATCAAGCTGGACAAGAGCCCGGCCTTCATCATCGGCCAGTTCGGCATCAGCGGCGACAACGTCACCGAAAAGGCCAAGGCGGTCGACGACGGCACCTTCCAGTTCACCGTAGACAAGGCCTATGCGCCGAGCTTCGTGCTGAACTGCCTGTCGGCAACGGTCGCTTCGGTGGTCGACGCCAAGGTGGTCAAGGAACATATCGCCGCGGTCACACCAAGCGCCGACTACAAATGGGACAATGATTTCGGCAATGCCTGGCTGAAGACCGGCTATGCCGGCTCCGGCGTCTACAAGCTGCGCGAATGGCGCGCCAACGAGGCCGTCGTTCTCGAGCGCAACGACAACTACTACGGCGAAAAGGCCAAGCTTGCCCGCGTCATCTATCGCAACATGAAGGAAAGCTCCGGCCAGCGCCTGGCGCTAGAAGCCGGCGACATCGACGTTGCCCGCAATCTCGAGCCGAACGATCTCGACGCCATCGCCAAGAACGCCGACCTCACCACCACCAGCGCGCCCAAGGGCACGGTCTACTACATCAGCCTCAACCAGAAGAACGCGAACCTCGCCAAGCCGGAGGTGCGCCAGGCGTTCAAATATCTGGTCGACTATGATGCCTTGAGCTCGACCATCCTCAAGGGTATCGGCGAAATTCACCAGACCTTCCTGCCCAAGGGCGTGCTCGGGGAACTCGACGAGAATCCCTTCAAGCTCGACGTCGCCAAGGCCAAGGAACTGCTGGCCAAGGCGGGTCTGCCCGACGGCTTCAGTGTAACCATGGACGTACGCACCGGCCAGCCGACGACCGGCATGGCCGAATCGATCCAGCAGACGCTTGGCCAGGCCGGTATCAAGCTCGAGATCATCCCCGGCGACGGCAAGCAGACGCTGACCAAGTATCGCGCCCGCAATCACGATATCTATATCGGCCAGTGGGGTCAGGATTATTTCGATCCGAACTCCAACGCCCAGACCTTTGCCTCGAACCCGGACAATTCGGATGCAGCCAAGACCAAGACGCTGGCCTGGCGCAACGCCTGGGACATTCCGGACTTGACCAAACAGACGGAAGCGGCGCTGCTCGAGAAGGATGCGGGCAAGCGCGCCGATATGTACAAGGACCTCGAGAAGAAGATACTCGACACCAGCCCCTTCGTCGTCATTCACCAGCAACTGGAAGTCGCCGGCCTGCGCAAGAACCTCAAGGGTTTTGCGCTCGGCCCGAGCTTCGACAGCAATTTCGTCGGGCCGGTGTCCAAGGAATAGTGTTCGCGGACACGCCGCATGAGCGCGGTTGAAAAAGAAGTGGCGGCGGGGCGCGGCAGCGCGCGCGCCGTCGCCATTGCCTCATCGCTTGGCCGTTTCCTGGTCATCGCGATCACGACCTATCTTGGTCTGCTCGCGGTCACCTTCTTCATCGGCCGCGTCATCCCGATCGATCCGGTGCTGGCGGTGCTCGGCGACCGGGCGCCGGCCAATGTCGTCGAGCGTACGCGCCGCGAGATGGGCCTCGACCTGCCGCTGATCGAGCAGTTCTACATCTATGTGAAAAATGCGCTGAACGGCAATTTCGGCACCTCGGTACTGACCACCAACCCGGTCATGACCGACATTCGCCGCGCGCTTCCGGCCACCACGGAACTGGCGACGCTGGGAACGCTGATCGGTGCGCTGTTCGGCGTGCCGCTTGGCGTGCTGGCGGCGGTCAAGCGCGGCAGCCTCATCGACCAGATCGTGCGCGTCATCGGCCTGATCGGCTATTCCGTGCCGATCTTCTGGCTCGGCCTACTGGCGCTGGTGCTGTTCTACGCCAAGCTGCAATGGGTCGCTTTCCCGGCCCGGCTCGACGTCGTCTACGAATACACCTTCACGCCGATCACCGGGTTCTATCTGCTGGATTCGCTATGGCAGGGGCAGTGGGATGTTTTCTATGATGCCTTCCGCCACATCATCTTGCCGGCCTCGCTGCTCGGCTACTTCTCGCTTGCCTATATCAGCCGCATGACGCGCTCGTTCATGCTCAACGAGTTGACGCAGGAATACATCGTCGCGGCGCGCGCCAAGGGCCTGTCGGAAACCCGCATCATCTGGGGCCACGCGCTGCGCAACGCGGCGGTGCCGATGGTGACGGTGATAGCGCTCTCCTATGCCGGGCTGCTCGAAGGCTCGGTGCTCACCGAAACCGTCTTCTCGTGGCCGGGCATCGGCCTCTACATCACCAACTCGCTGCAGAACGCCGACATGAATGCCGTGCTCGGCGGCACCATCGTCATCGGCTCGGTTTTCATCGCCATCAATCTTCTCTCCGACCTGCTCTACCGCGTGCTCGATCCGAGGACGAAGTCCGCATGAGCGTCGAGACCATCCAGAGCCGTCGCGATTGGCTGCTCAGCGAGCGGCCGGCCTCGCGCATGCAGGCAAGGCTCGGCCGCGCCTATGTAGCGTGGCGGCGCTTCTCCGCCAACCGTCTGGCGTTTCTCGGCCTGCTCATCATCATCGCCCTGCTGGTCGTTGCCGCCCTTGCCGGGGTGCTGGCGCCCTATTCGCCGACATTCGGCGACTTGAAGAACGCACGTCTGCTGGCGCCGAGCGCCGAGCACTGGTTCGGCACCGACGACCTCGGCCGCGATATCCTTTCGCGCATCCTCTACGGCTCGCGCTGGACGCTTTATGTGGTGATCCTAGTGGCCATCATCGCCGCACCCATCGGCCTTCTGGTCGGCACCGTCGCCGGCTATGCCGGCGGCTGGACCGATGCCATGCTGATGCGCATCACCGACATCTTCCTCGCCTTCCCCAAGCTGATCCTGGCGCTGGCCTTTGTCGCCGCACTCGGGCCCGGCATCGAGAATGCGGTGCTCGCCATCGCCATCACCTCATGGCCGCCTTACGCCCGCATCGCGCGGGCAGAGACGCTGACGGTGCGCAACTCCGATTACATCAAGGCCGTGCAATTGATGGGCGCCTCGCCCTTCCGCATCGTGCTGCGCCACATCATGCCGCTGTGCATCTCCTCGCTGATCATCCGGGTGACGCTCGACATGGCCGGCATCATCCTGACCGCCGCCGGGCTCGGTTTCCTCGGCCTCGGTGCGCAGCCGCCGCTGCCCGAATGGGGCACGATGATCGCGTCTGGCCGCCGCTTCGTCCTCGATCAGTGGTGGGTGGCCGGTGCACCGGGGTTCGCCATCCTAATCGTCAGTCTCGGCTTCAATCTGCTCGGCGACGGACTGCGCGACGCGCTCGATCCCCGCAGCGGTGACCAATGAGTGGTGATCCCAACGAGCAGCGGTCAATGAGCACGCTGCTCGATGTCGACGATCTGCGCGTTACTTTCCCGACCCGCACCGGGTTGATCGAGGCAGTGCGCGGCGTCTCCTTCTCGCTCGGCCGCGAGCGGCTCGGCATCGTCGGCGAGTCCGGCTCCGGCAAATCGCAGACCGGCCGTGCCATCATGGGGCTGACGCCGCCGCAGGCCCGGATATCGGCCAACAAGCTCGCCTTCGACGGTATCGACCTGCTCAGCGTCTCGCCGCGCGAACGCCGGAAGCTGCGCGGCAAACGCATCGCCATGATCCTGCAGGATCCGAAATACTCGCTCGACCCTGTAATGAGCATCGGCCGCCAGATCGTCGAGACGCTGCGCACGCATGAGAAAGTCAGCAAGGCCGAGGCGCGCGACCGCGCACTGGCGATGCTGGAGGCGGTGCAGATCCGCGATCCCGCCCGCGTCTTCGACCTGCATCCCCATGAAGTGTCCGGCGGCATGGGCCAGCGCGCCATGATCGCCATGATGCTGATCGCCGGGCCGGAAATGATGATTGCCGACGAGCCGACCTCAGCGCTCGATGTCACCGTGCAGCTCGATGTGCTCGGCATTTTAGACAGGCTGGTCAGCGAGCGCGGCATGGGGTTGATCTTCATCTCTCACGATCTGCGCCTGGTCTCGTCCTTCTGCGACCGCGTCATCGTCATGTATGCCGGCAAGGTGGTCGAGCAGCTCAAGGCGTCCGAACTCGGCCGTGCCCAGCATCCCTACACACGCGGCCTGCTCAATTGCATGCCCAAGATCGGCGCCGACCGCCACCCGCTGCCGGTGCTCGACCGCAAGCCGGAGTGGGCGGCATGACTTCTGCGATTGCCGTCGACAGTCTGGAAGTCATCTTCGACCGTTTTCGCGCGCTGAAGGGTGTCAGCCTCGACGTGCAGCCGGGCGAATCCTTTGGCCTAGTCGGCGAATCCGGCTCCGGCAAATCGACGCTGCTCAGGGCCATCGCCGGCCTTGCGCCGGTCGCTTCGGGCAGCATCACCGTCAATGGCAAGACGCTCGGCGCGCGCCGCGACAAGGCCTTCTATCGCGAAGTGCAGATGGTCTTCCAGGATCCGTACGGCTCGCTGCACCCGCGCCAGACCGTCGACCGCCTGCTGCAGGAGCCGCTTGCCATCCACGGCTTTGCCGATGGCGAAAAGCGCATCCAGCGGGCGCTCGACGAAGTCGGGCTGGGAAACGGCTTTCGCTTCCGCTACTCGCACCAATTGTCGGGCGGCCAACGCCAGCGCGTGGCCATCGCGCGTGCCTTGATCCTCGAACCGTCGATCCTGCTGCTCGACGAGCCGACCTCGGCGCTCGACGCCTCGGTGCAGGCGGAGGTGCTCAACCTTCTGGAAGAGATCCGCCGGCGGCGCAAGCTGACCTTCCTGATGGTCAGTCACGACCTCGCCATCATCACCCATATGTGCGAACGGCTGATGGTGATGCAAAGCGGTGAGGCGGTGGAGAATCTGACGGCGGCCGATCTCGTTGAGCGCCGCGTGACCAAGGACTATACGCGCAATCTGTTGCGGGCCAGCGACGGGTTTGTGAGAACCGCTTGAATTCGTTTCTTCTTTTGCGCCGAACAACCGTCTTGGGGAATTCCCATGGAGGAATGGAAGTTTGCGGATCCGCCCAATGTCGCGGTGTTTGTGGATAGGGGCATAGTTACCCGTGGCGACTGGATTGCATACGTCTCGCATGACAATGACGACGGCAGTTGGCAATTCCACAACAGCGAAACGGGACCTGTTGACGAAGGCGATATCTTGATCGTCAGCTTGCAGAACGTTGTGCAGCGGGACGAAACCATCCTGGCGTTGGCCGACTTGCCAGAAGGCTGGCATGCCTGGCGCACCTCAAAATCGTCGCCGTGGCAACGAGCCAGGTCGCACCCTGTACCCTCCAACGACAACGAATGATCCGGCAAAGCCTTAAGTTGAGCCTTGCGCCAGTTCGCCGTTCTCCAGAACGGGGGGCTCTTCCCGGCCCTTCGGCTCCTTGATCCTGAACCAGGCGACATAAAGCGCCGGCAGGAACAGCAGCGTGATCGCCGTGCCGGCAATGATGCCGCCCATCATGGCGTAGGCCATCGGCCCCCAGAACACTTCGCGGGCGATCGGGATCAGCGCCAGGCTGGCGGCGGCGGCCGTCAGCGCAATCGGCCGCATACGGTGTTCGGTCGCTTCGATGACGGCCGCCCACCGGTCCTTGCCTTCGGCGACGAGGTCCTCGATCTGCACGATCAGGATGACCGAGTTGCGGATCAGGATGCCGATCAGCGCCAGCACGCCGAGAATGGCGACGAACCCAAGCGGCGCCCCGCTCGGCACCAGGGCCGCCACCACGCCGATCAGGCCGAGCGGCGCCACCGCCACCACCAGGAACAGGCGCTGGAAGCTTTGCAACTGCACCATCAGGATCGTTGCCATGACGAACAGCATCAACGGCACCACGGCCGCGATCGGTCCCTGGCTTTTGCCACTCTCCTCGACCGAGCCGGCGGTCTCGATCGAATAGCCCGGCGGCAGCTGGGCGGTGAAGGCATCGACCGATGGCTTCAGTTCGTTGACGACCGTGGCCGGCAGCACGTCGCCGACCAGGCCGGCCCGAACGGTGATCGTCGGAATGCGGTCGCGCCGCCACACTGTCGGTTGCTCCAGATCGTAGCGGAAGTTGGCGACGGCGGCGAGAGGAATGGCCTCGCCGGTGCTGGTCGGCAGCTGCATGTTCTGCAAGGTTTCGATCGAGCCGCGTTCGGCCCCGCGCGAGCGAGCCACGACATTGATCAGGTAGGTGGCGTCACGCACTTGCGTGATGGTAGCGCCGCCGACGGTGCTGTTGAGCGCGCTGGCGATGTCGGAAGAGGTGATGCCAAGCTGGCGTGCCTTGTCTTGCAGCACGTCGACCCTCAGCACGCGTTGCGGCTCGTTCCAGTCGAAGGTCGGCGCGGCAAGCTTGGGGTTGGTGGAAATGATACCGGCGAATTGCTGCGCCAGCCCGCGCACCGTCTGGATGTCGGGACCGCCGACACGATATTGCACCGGACGGCCGACCGGCGGTCCGAGCTCAAGCGGCTTGACGAAGGCGTCGGTGCCGACGAATTCCTCGCGCAGCAGTTTCTCCAGTGCAGGCTTCACCCGGTTGCGAGCCTCGATGCTCTTGGTGACGATAACGGTCTGGCCGAAATAGGGGTTGGCCGGCTGCACGTCATAAGCCAGCACGAAACGCACCGCGCCCTGGCCGATATAGGACGAGAAATGGTCGATGTCGGGATTGCCGACTAGCGCCCGCTGCTCGAACCGCTCCATCTGCTCGCGCGTCTCGGCGATCGAGGAATTCTGCGGCAGGTTCCAGTCGACGATCAGCTCTGGCCGATCGGATGGTGGAAAAAACTGCTGCTGTACCAGGCCGAAGCCGGCGATCGAGGCGGCAAACAACAGCACCGTGGCGATGATGGTCAGCCAATGATGGCGCACCGAGCCGACAAGCACGCGCCTGAACAGCGAGGTGAGGCGGCCAGGCTGGTCGTGATGTTTCGTCTTCATCGTTGCCGGCAGGATGGTGACGCCAAGCAGCGGCGCGAACAGCACCGCCACGATCCATGACACCAGCAGCGAAACGGCGATGACGACGAACAGGGTGAAGGTGTATTCGCCGGCCGCACTGTTGTTGAGGCCGATCGGGATGAAGCCGGCGACCGTCACCAGCGTGCCGGTCAGCATTGGGAAGGCGGTCGAGGTGTAGACATAGGTCGCCGCCTTGCGCAGGTTGTCGCCGACCTCCAGCCGCGCCACCATCATCTCCACCGCGATCATGGCGTCGTCGACCAGAAGGCCGAGCGCGATGATCAGCGCGCCGAGCGAAATACGCTGCAACGATATCCCGAGATATTCCATGACGGTGAAGGTGATGGCCAGCACCAGCGGGATCGACAGCGCCACGACGAAGCCGGCGCGCATGCCGAGGCTGATGAAGGAGACGGCGAGCACGATGGCGACCGCCTCGAACAGCGCGCGCGTAAAGCCCGAGACCGCCTCCTCGACGATGACCGGCTGGTCGGCGACCAGATGCACGCCGACGCCGACCGGCAGGTCGGCCAGCACCTTGTTCATCTCCTGGTGCAGCGCCTCGCCGAATTTGAGCAGATTGGCGTTGGGTTTCATGCCGATGGCGAGGCCGATCGCATCCTGGCCGTTGAAGCGGAACAGCGCCGCCGGCGGATCGACATAGCCGCGCGTGATCGTCGCCACGTCGCTCAGCCGGAAGAAGCGGTCATTGACGCGCAGATTGATGGCGCGAAGGCTGTCCTCGGAGGTGAACTGGCCGCCGACACGAACGCTGATGCGCTCAGGGCCGGACTGGATGACGCCGGACGGCGTGATCGCGTTCTGCGCCTGCAGGCTGGCGACAATCGCTTGCTGGTTGAGGCCAAGGGCCGCGATCTGGCGGGTCGAGAATTCGAGATAGATCGCCTCGTCCTGGGCGCCGACCAGATCCACCTTGCCGGCATTCGGTACGGTCAGGATTTTTGTCCGGACATCCTCGACATAGTCGCGCAGCTGGCGCGGCGTCAGCCCGTCCGACGTGAAGGCATAGATGTTGCCGTAGACGTCGCCGAAGCGGTCGTTGAAGAACGGTCCCTGCACGCCTTGCGGGAACTGCGCCTTGATATCGTTGACCATGTTGCGCACCTGAATCCAGTTCGGCACGACATCGCGCGCCTTGGTGGTATCCTTCAGGTTGACGAAGATGACGGTCTGGCCGGCGGTGGTGACCGATTTGGTGTAATCGAGGCTGTCGAGCTCCTCGAGCTTCTTCTCGATGCGGTCGGTCACCTGACGCAGCGTCTCGTTGACTGAGGCTCCGGGCCAGTTGGCTTGGATGATCATCGTCTTGATGGTGAAGGCCGGGTCTTCCTCGCGGCCGAGGTTGAGATAGGAGAACACGCCGGCCACGACGAAGACCAGCATGAAGTACCAGACCAGGGAGCGGTGGTTGAGCGCCCAGTCGGAGAGATTGAAGCCCTTCATGAGGCCCCTCCCTCGGGCACTTTCACCTTCTGACCTTCGCTCAGGCTGTGGACGCCCGCCGTGACCACGCGCATGCCGGCTTCAAGCCCTCCGGCCACCGTGAACGTGCCGCCATTCTTCGACGCGACCTTGATGTCGCGCGTGCTCACACTCGATGTCTGCGGGTCGACGATCCACACTTTTTCGGAACCATCCTTTTCGAGCAGCGCCGACATGGGCAGCTCGATCGTCGGCACAACCTTGGTCATGCGGGTCGCCGTCACCGTCGAGCCGAGCCTGAAGGCCTGCGGCGGATCGGTCAACGTCAGCTTGACGCGCCGCGTGCGGGTCGAACCCTCGGACTGCGGCGCGATCTCGCGCAGCTTCGCCTCTGTCTGGATCGTCGGCAGCGATTGCAGGATGACCTGGAACGGCGTGCCGGCCGCGAGGTCGCCGGTCAATTGGTCGGGAATGTCGACCACCGCCTCGCGCAGGTCGGAGCGCGCTACGGTGACAACCGTCTGGCCGGGCGAAACCGTCTGGCCAACCTCGGCACCGACGGCGGTGACAACGCCGTCGAAATCCGAAAACAGGCGAGCGTAACCCAGCTGTTCCTGTGACTTGGCCAGCGAAGCCTTGGCCCGTTCGACACTCGCTTCCGCCGCTTTCCTTGCCTGCTGCGCGGCATCGAAGACGGCCTGCGATGTGTTGGCGGAGGCGAGCAGCTGGCGCTGGCGCTCCTCGCTGGCGGCGGCGTTGGCGAACTGCGCCTCGGCATTGGAGAGCTCGGCCTTGGCCGCTTGGACGGCCAGCTCCAGCGCGGTCGGGTCGAGCGCTGCGATCGTCGTGCCTTTGCTGACGATATCGCCGACATTGACGTCGCGCGAGACGACTCGGCCAAGCAGGCGGAAGGCAAGATCGGCGCTGACCCGCGGTTCGACAGAGCCGGCAAAGCCGAAAGTCTGCGTGGTGCGCGGCTCGACCACGACCGACAGCACCGGCCGGATAATCTCGGGTGGCTTTTCATCGGACTTCGAGCAGGACGCGAGCGCGCCGAGCATAAGCACGCCGAGCAGGATGCGTGGCAGCCGGCTCATTGGCCAGCTCCCGATATTTCGATCGTCTGTCCGGGGCTGAGCAACTGTCCGCCTGCGGTGACGACGCTTTGGCCTTCGTTCAGCCCGCTGGCGATCACGACCGTGCCCGAGTCGAACGCCAGCACCTCGACCGGCATCACCGTCACTGCCTTGGTCGATGGGTCGACGATCCAGACCGCCGGCTTGCCGGCGCTGGACGTCAGCGCCTGCCAGGGCAGCAGGATCGCCTTCGCCGGCCTGGCGCTGACGGAGCCGATAACGGCTGCTCCCAGCGGCATGCCGGTGGGCGTATCCGGAATGGCGACCTTGACCCGGACCGAGCCCGAAGCCGGGTCGACCGCCGGCGAGATTTCGCGCACCTTGCCCGTCGCCCTGATTTGCGGATCGGACAACAGCGTGATCGTCACCGCCGGGGACGCTGGCGTCTTGGCAACCAGCGTCTCCTGCACGTTGAACACCGCGTCGCGATCACCGTCCTCGGCAACGGTGAAAACGGTTTGCGCCGCCTGCACCACCTGGCCGGCTTCGACCTGGCGGGCCGTGATCACGCCCGCGGCCCCCGCCTTGAGTTCGGTGAAGGAGAGGTTTTGCTGAGCATTGGAGAATGCACTTTGCGCGGCATCGAGGCTGCCTTGCGCCACCTTCAGCGCCTGATCGGCGGCGTCATAGTCGCGCCGGGTGGTGAAGCCCTGGGCAAGCAGTGTCTTCTGCCGCTCGAAGGCAGCGGCGGACTGGGTCAGTTGCGCTTGTGCTGCGTCGAGATCGGCCTGTGCGGAGCGCAGATCGGATTCCTGCTCCTGCGGGTCGATGCGGGCAAGCACCGCACCTGGGTCGACATGTTGGCCGACATCGACGAGCCGCTCCGCGACGCGGCCACCGACCCGGAACGACAGATTGTTCAGCGTGCGGGCCGCGATCACCCCGGTCAGCGAGGTTCTCGGCGCATAGTCGGCCATCGCCACGGTTTCAGTACGCACCATGATGGGCAGTTTCTTTGCTGCCGCTTCCTGCTTCTGGCAACCGGTCAGCAGAAGGGCAGCCGTGCAGGCGAAAAGCGCCGGGGCGGTTGGAAAAGACAAAAGGCTGGAGGTTTTGACCGATGGCGGCGAGACGGACGATGTCGCGTTCCTGCTCATGGGCTCCCCCAGCCGTAGGCCGCTCGCTGATCGCGATACCTCGCGGACATCTTGAAGATAATCGATCCCTTGGAAAAGGGAACCTCTCTCGTACGCGTATCGGTCGACTGGTTAAGCCGGGATCACAGGCCCAATCGCCTGCCGGTCGTGCCGACTTGAGGAAAACGTGAAATAAGGTCAGAAGACGTGTCAGCGGCATCAAACAAGAACGGGCGCCGGCCCGATGAGGACACCATGAAGAATTCAGCTATTTCCGAACGCAAGAACCAGTCGATCTCGCGCGGCGTCGGCATGACCACGCAGATCTATGCCGACCGGGCGGAGAATTCGGAGATCTGGGATGTCGAAGGGCGCCGCTACATCGACTTCTCGTCGGGCATCGCCGTCGTGAACACCGGTCACCGCCACCCCAAGGTGATCGAGGCGGTCAAGGCGCAGCTCGACCGCTTCACCCACACCTGCCATCAGGTTGTGCCTTATGAAAGCTATGTCCGGCTGGCCGAACGGCTGAACGGCATGCTGCCCGGCAAGTTCGAGAAGAAGACGATCTTCGTCACCACCGGCGCCGAAGCGGTCGAGAACGCCATCAAGATCGCCCGCAACGCCACCGGCCGCCAGGCGGTCATCGCCTTCGCCGGCGGCTTCCATGGCCGCACCTTCATGGGCATGGCGCTGACCGGCAAGGTCGTGCCCTACAAGGTCGGCTTCGGCGCCATGCCGGGCGACGTCTACCATGCGCCGTTCCCGGTGCCGCTGCACGGTGTGTCGGTTGCCGATTCGCTGGCCGCACTGGACCGGCTGTTCAAGGCCGATGTCGACCCGGCCCGCGTCGCCGCCATCATCATCGAGCCGGTGCAGGGCGAGGGCGGCTTCTATGACGCGCCGCGCGAGTTCCTGACGGCGCTGCGCAAGCTTTGCGACCAGCACGGCATGCTGCTGATCGCCGACGAAGTGCAGACCGGCTTTGCCCGCACCGGCAAGATGTTTGCGATGGATCACCATGAGGTGGCGGCCGACATCACCACCATGGCCAAGAGCCTGGCCGGCGGTTTCCCGCTGGCCGCGGTCACCGGCCGCGCCGAAATCATGGATGCGCCCGGCCCCGGCGGGCTCGGCGGCACCTATGGCGGCAGCCCGATCGGCGTCGCCGCGGCGCACGCCGTGCTCGACGTGATCGAGGACGAAAAGCTGTGCGACCGCGCCAACACGCTGGGCGCCAGGTTGAAGCAGCGGCTGCAGTCGATCCGCGACGACGTGCCCGAGATCGTCGACATAAGAGGTCTCGGATTCATGAACGCGGTCGAGTTCAACGACGTCAAGAAGGGTCTGCCGTCGGCCGAGATCGCCAACGCGATCCGGCTGAAGGCACTCGACAAGGGCCTGATCCTCTTGACCTGTGGCGTCTACGGCAACGTCATCCGCTTCCTCGCGCCGATCACCATCCAGGACGGCGTCATGAACGAGGCGCTCGACATCCTGGAAAGCTCGATCCGCGAAGTCTGCGCCGCCTGATCGGCTGCGCTTGCCTTCTCCCCGTTCACGGGAGAAGGTGCCCGAAGGGCGGATGAGCGACTATCTGGGGTGTCAAGTTGCATTTGCGAAATCGATGCGCGCGTCGCGTGCTTTTGCATTGAGAATGACGAGCAGCTTGCGGGCGAGCGCGATGCGGATGACCATCTTCTCCTTTCCCGCGCCCTGCAACCGTTGATGGAAGGCAGCAAGGTGAGGATCGTATCTGGCGACGGTGCGGGCAACGAGGAAGAGGATGGAGCGCGGGCCTTCGCGACCACCGCGCACCGACCGGCGGCCACTGCGCTTGCCACTATCATTGGCGATCGGCGCGAGGCCCGCGAGCTTGGCGATGGCTTTGTTGGAGAGGATGCCGATCTCGGGCAGTTCGGCCATGAGGCGGGCCACGGTGCGCGAGGCGACGCCCTTGAGCGATCGGAAGGCCTGGTCGAGACAGGCCCACAAGGGATCGTCGTCGATCAGCGAGGCGATCTCGCCTTCGAGCCGGCGGCTCTGGCGCTTGAGCAGAGCAATGACCTCGTCGAGGCTGATGATGGTCTCGGCATCGCGAGCCGCGCTACGGCGCTGCTTCTGGATGGTGAGGTCGCCGGTGACCTGGGAAAGCCGGGCGACCAGCGCCTTGAGCCGTTGCTGGGCCACGCTCGGCGGCGGCGTCGGCTGCAACCGCTTGACCTGCCCGTAACGGGCGATGACGGCGGCATCGATCCTGTCGGTCTTCTCCAGATACCCCATCGCCTCGGCGAAGTAGCGAACGCTCCTCGCATTGGCCATGCCGCAGGGTTGCCCCATCTCCCACAACAGCAGGAAGGCCAACCGTTCGTAGCCGCCACTGGCCTCCATGACGACGAGTTCGACGTCATTGGCCTGACACCAGGCGGCCAGATCGGCGATGCCTCCCGCATCGTTGGCGAAACGGCCTGCCGTTCCGATCGGCTCGATATGGACGTCGAGCCAGTCTTTCGAAATATCTATTCCACAGAGGGTCTTGTTCACGGTAACCTGCCTTGTGCGTGCGATTGGAGCCAAGCGACTATTCGGTCGTGCGTGACGAAGGCGAAGATCCCAGGCTCATCCACGGTTGTAGCCGCAGGGGTAACGGGCGACTTCGCCAAGCCTCGGGCCGGACGGCCATCCAGCCCGAGGCTCAGTCGCTTCCATCGCACAAAATCATCCCTGTGCAGATACAAGGGGCAGCGCCGACGTTCTAAATTGACGTTTGTTGCCAGGATCGCCCGCCTCAGCAGATGCCAGCTATCCCGCCGCCCTGGCCGGCACGTTTTCCTGAAACGCGGCCAGTGCCGCCTTTAGCCCTTCGGGACCCATGGCCACGGTTTCCGGCGTCGGCGAGAAGCCGGCGCCCAGCATCTTGCGGCCAAGCATGTGGTCGCCGGGACGGTTCACAGATTCGATGCCGAGCAGCCGGTCGCCGGCATAGTGGTAGATCGAGAACTTGTTGTCGGGCAGGTCGCCCAGAACGACATGGCTGTCGCCGCCGGCGGTCAGGCCGACCATCTGCAGCTTCATGTCGCCGATATCGGACCAGAACCACGGAACCGCCGAATAGGCATCGGTATGGCCGGTGATGGTGCGCGCGGCGTGCCGCGCCTGGTCGGTGGCGTTCTGCACCGATTCCAGCCGCACGTCGCCGCCGGTGAACCAGTGCCGGTAGGAGGCGACGTCGCCAATGGCGAGGATTTCCGGCACCGAACTGCGCATCTGGTGATCGACGCGGATGCCGTTGGCGATGCTGAGGCCTGCGGACTGCGCCAGTTCGACATTCGGCACGGCGCCGATGCCGACGATGACCATGCGCGCCGGCAGCCTTTCGCCTGACGAGGTGATCGCGGCCACGACATGACCGTTTTCGCCTTCGAGCCTGGCGATCGAGGTGCCGGTGAGGATGCGCACGCCTGTCGCTTCCAGCCGTTGCCGGACATGGCTCGCCACGACCGATGCCACGGCGCGGCCGAGCAGCCGGTCGACCGCTTCGACCACTGTCACCGTGCGGCCGGCGGCCCTCAGCGTCGCGGCGATCTCCAGTCCGATGAAGCCGCCGCCGAGGATGACGACCTCGTCGCTCTGCGCGCTGAGCTGGCGGATCAGCCGCGCATCGGCCAGCGAGCGCAGCGACAGGACGCCGGACAGGTCCGAGCCGGGCAACGGTAGGGTGCGCGGGCGCGAGCCGGTCGCCAGGATCAGGTGGTCGAAGGCAAGCGCGCCACCGCCTGATATCTCCAGGCTGCGGCGCTCGGCATCGATGCGATCGATCCTGACGGCCGGCCGGTAGTCGATGGCACTGCCGGTGTAGAAGGCCTCGCCACGCAAGGGTTGCGGTTTGGCCTCGGCATCCTTGATGAAGGTCTTCGACAGCGGCGGCTTGTGGTATGGCAGCTCGTTCTCGTCGCCGACGAGGATCACCGGCCCGTCATAGCCGTCCTCGCGCAGACTGGCAGCCGCTTGCACGCCCGCATGACCCGCGCCGACAATGACCACACCGTTCTTCATCGCATTCCGATCCCGCTTCTATCCTAGGATGTCTCGCCAAGTGGCAATTGTCTGGCGCCGCCGCAAGAGAGCTTTTGCGGGTCGCACCCGGAATGGCGGCTGTCAATCGTACAGTTCGGTTGCAAGACCGGTGCAGGAAGAGGCATAAAGTTGACAGTCGTAGTTTAGAATAATTCTAAACTGTTGTTTCAATTGACTTTTCTTGCGGATTGTCATTGACATCCGACGATGTCGCAGCTTTATGGAAGCTCGCGCGTCAGCGCATCCCTTTAATGTCTGGGCCTTGAACCCTTTCGATTGGAGGCATTTTGGTGTCTTTCTTCCGCGAACCGCGCGATGGCGCGGCATCTCTTGCGCCCAATGGCATGCCTATGGCGTGGCGCCCGTTGGCGCGCGCGCCGTTTACAGAAATTCCGAGAAACTGGAGAGCGATCATGACAGCACGATATGGCGGCAGGCTTGCCGCGATCGGCGCCACGGCCCTGCTGACGGCGGCGGTGTTCGTGTTGCCGGCAAAGGCGGAAACCGACGCGAAGGCGGTCATCAAGACCTATTCCGACATCGCGCTCGCTAAATATGAGGACTCGCTGACCACCGCACAGGCACTCGACAAGGCGGTCGACGCATTGCTCGCCACGCCATCGGTGGAAACCCTCAATGCCGCCCGCGAGGCATGGAAGGCATCGCGTGTGCCTTACCAGCAGACCGAGGTCTACCGTTTCGGCAACAAGATCGTCGACGACTGGGAAGGCAAGGTGAATTCCTGGCCGCTGGACGAAGGCCTGATCGACTATGTCGCCAAGAGCTACGGCACCGAATCGGACGCGAATGCGCTCTATACGGCCAACGTGATCGCCAACAAGGAGATCGAGATCAACGGCAAGAAGGTCGATGCCTCGAAGCTTTCGCCGGAATTCCTCTCCGGCACGCTGCAGGAGGCCGGCGGCATCGAAGCCAATGTCGCCACCGGCTATCACGCCATCGAATTCCTGCTCTGGGGCCAGGACCTGCATGGCACCGGCCCGGGTGCCGGCGAGCGCCCCTATACCGACTACGACCTCAAGAACTGCACCGGCGGCAATTGTGACCGCCGCGCCCAGTATCTGAAATCGGCCAGCGACCTTCTGGTTTCCGATCTTCAGGAGATGGTCGGCAACTGGAAGGAAGACGGCGCCGCCCGCAAGGCCCTCGTTGACGGCGAGCCGAACACCGCCATCTCGACCATCTTCACCGGCATGGGCTCGCTGTCCTACGGCGAATTGGCCGGCGAACGCATGAAGCTCGGCCTGCTGCTGCATGATCCGGAAGAGGAGCATGACTGCTTCTCCGATAACACCTACAACTCGCATCTCTACGACGCCATCGGCATCCGCGCCGCCTATCTCGCCAGCTATGTCAGCCTCGATGGCACGGTTGTATCTGGGCCTTCGGTGCACGACATGGTGAGGGCAGCCGATCCGGCGATCGACAAGGAACTGTCGGACAAGCTCGATGTTACCGTCGCCAAGATGGAGGCGATCAAGGCGCGGGCATTGGCCGGCGAGGCCTATGACCAGCAGATCGCCGAGGGCAACACGCAAGGCAATGCCACCGTGCAGGCAGCGATCGATGCGCTGATCGACCAAACCAAGTCGATCGAACGCGCCGTCGGCTCCCTGAAGCTCAGCACCATCGCCTTCGAAGGGTCCGACAGTCTCGACGCGCCCGACAAGGTGTTCAAGTAAGCGAAAGGCTGGAGCCCGATCCGGAGCTGGACAATCGGCTTCGCAATGGGCTCCGGTTAAGAAATCAAGCCACACGGCGCGGGAGGCGCCGTCAGCCATCCGAGCAAATTGATGCTGATCTGCCATTGCAATATCATCACGGAGAAGGAGATCGAGCAGACGATCATCGGGCTGCTGGACCAGGATCCCTGGCAGCTGATCGTGCCGGCGAAGATCTATCATGCCATGCAAAAGCGCGGTCGCTGTTGCGGCTGCTTCCCAAATGTGGTCGAAACGATCATTCGGGTCACCGAAAATTACCACGCCCGCTCGGAGGCGAGCGACGTGGATGTCGTTTCACATCTGGATCGCGTCAGAGGCCTGCGCGTCCAATACGGGAGCAGAACCCATGAAAGGCGAAAAGCAGATCATCGAGCGGCTTAACGAGGCTCTTTTTCTGGAGCTCGGAGCCGTCAACCAGTATTGGGTGCATTTCCGTCTGCTTGAGGACTGGGGATACGCCAAGCTGGCCAAGAAGGAGCGCGCGGAATCGATCGAGGAGATGCACCATGCCGACAAGCTTGTGGCCCGCATCATCTTCCTTGAAGGCCATCCGAACCTGCAGTCCGTGGCGCCGCTGCGCATCGGGCAGAACGTCAAGGAGGTGCTCGAATCCGATCTCGCCGGCGAGTATGACGCGCGCACCGCCTACAAGCGTTCGCGCGAGATCTGCGAGGAAGCGGGTGACTACGTGACCATGAAATTGTTCGAGGAATTGCTGACTGACGAGGAAGGCCATATCGATTTCCTCGAGACGCAGCTCGACCTGCTCGCCTCGATCGGCGAGGAAAAATACGGCCAGCTCAACGCCGCATCGGCGGACGAGGCGGAGTAAGGGCATGCGGGAATGCGGCGCCTGCTAGAATTCGTGCGCCGCTCGCGGCGGGCCGATGGCTCGCCGCTCCTTGGGAAGACGCCAGCCGGATTTGTGCGTCGGCGCTGTATTGTCCTCGTGGTGGCGCTGACCTCTTCCGCGATGGCCGGCGATCTTCAACCTGCCGGCCTCGCCACCACGCGCACCGACCTCAATGCGAAGGATCAGGCGCGCGTCACCGCCATCACCAGGCCGACCTCAGATTTTTCCAAACCCGAGCAATTCGAACTGATGCAAGGTGGCGCCGGCACGTCCAGGAAGGACGTCAGCCGCGATTCCTTCTCGCAACCCTCGGCCAACATTACCTTCGAGGAAGAGGGCGACTTCAAGCTCGGCAATGCCCTTTTTCGCAAGAACTGGGTGTCGTCGCCATCCTCGACGCAGGCGTCGGATGGGCTGGGCCCGCTGTTCAACGAACGCGCCTGCCAGAACTGCCATCTGAAGGACGGCCGCGGCCGCCCGCCGCAAGGCGATGCCGGTACGACTTCGATGTTCCTGCGGCTGGCCCGCGAGGCGAGCAGCGAGGAGGAGAAAGCCGAGCTTGCCGAACACAAGGTGCTCAACTTCCCCGACCCGGTCTACGGCACGCAATTGCAGGAACTGGCCGTGCCCGGCCTGCGCGGCGAAGGCAGGATGCATGTCGACTATCAGGAACGGCAGGTGACGCTGGCGGGCGGCACCGTGATTTCCCTGCGCAAACCAAGCTATTCGGTTGTCGATCCTGCCTATGGACCGCTCGATCCGCGCACCACGCTGTCGCCGCGCCTGACGCCGCCGATGATCGGCCTTGGCCTGATTGAACAGATCGCACCGGCGGACATTCTTGCCCGCGCCGACCCAGACGACCGCAACAGTGACGGCATTTCCGGCAGGCCGAACATCGTGCGCGACGGCCAAAGCGGCGAACTGACGCTTGGCCGTTTCGGCTGGAAGGCACAGACCGCGTCGATCCGCCAGCAGGCGGCGGACGCCTTTGCCGGCGACATCGGCATCTCGACGCCCGAAGAGCCCAAACACTGGGGCGACTGCACCACCGCGCAAGCCAAATGCCTCGCCATGCCCAACGGTGTGCAGCAGCGTCTCGGCCCGGTCGAGGCGCCGCCGCCGGTGATGGATCTCGTCACCTTCTATTCGCAGAATCTGGCCGTGCCGGCGCGCCGCGACCTCGACACGCCGCAGGTGCTCGTCGGCAAGAAAATCTTCTACGAGATCGGCTGCATTGCCTGTCACACGCCGAAATTCGTCACTAGGCGCGGCACGCCCAACAAGGCGCAGGCCTTCCAGTTGATCTGGCCCTATTCCGACTTCCTGCTGCACGACATGGGGCCTGATCTGGCTGATGGCCAGGCGGTGGGCGATGCGACGGGCAATGAATGGCGCACGCCGCCGCTATGGGGCATCGGCCTGACCGAGACGGTCAACGGCAACTCCTTCTTCCTGCATGACGGACGCGCACGCAGCCTGACCGAGGCCATCCTGTGGCATGGCGGCGAAGCGCAGAAGGCGCGCGACGGCTTTGCCGCCGCCAACGCGGCCGACCGTGATGCGCTGCTCAAATTCCTGGAGTCACTGTGATGCTCAAGCGCTCTGCATTGTTTCTCGTTCTTCCGCTGGCTCTGCTGGGCGCCGTCCCGGCGTCGGCGGCGGTCAAAGCCTCCGAAATCATCCAGCGGGCGATCGATGGCTTTGTCCGCCCGGCCTATGCCAGCCTGCACGAGCATGCTGAAGCCTTGACCGGATCCATGCGCAAGCTCTGCGTCACGCCCTCGCAAGGGGAGCTTGATGCCGCGCGCGCCGAATTTTCCGCCACCGTCTATGCCTGGTCGTCAGCCGAAATCATCGGCTTCGGACCAATCAAGGAGAACAACCGGCTGGAACGCATGCTGTTCTGGCCGGATCGCAAGAGCATCGGCCTGAAGCAGGTGCAGGCGGCGCTGTCGGCCAAGGATCCGACCGCCACCGATCCGGCACAACTGGCCGGCAAGAGTGTCGCCATGCAGGGGCTGGGCGCGCTGGAATTCGTGCTTTACGGCGACGGCGCCGATGCACTGACCGGCAAGGATGATCCCTATCGCTGCGCTTATGGCGCGGCGGTTGCCGGCAACATCGAAGCCATGGCCGGTGAGGCCAGCGCGGCCTGGAACAAGCCGGACGGCTTTGCAGCGCTTTGGGCCAATCCGGGGCCCCAGAACGCGCTCTACCGCGACGGCAACGAAGCAGTGACCGAACTGGTTGGCGTCTTCATCAATGAGCTGGAAATGGTCCGCGACGTGCGCCTGAAAGGGTTTTTCGGCGGCAAGCCGGATGCGGACAAGCCGAAACAGGCAATTTACTGGCGCTCGCAAAACACCACCAATTCGCTGGCCGGCAATTTGGCGGGGATAGACACTCTGTTCCAGGCCTCGAAGCTTGGCGATGCCTTGCCGGTCGATGCGCGCTGGATGGCAGAATCGATCCATATCCAACTGGTCAACGGCGTCGCCACCGCCAAGGCCGTCAGCGGCCCGATCGACAAGGCGCTTGCCGATCCGGCATTGCGCGACAAGCTCGACCATTTCGCGCTGATCACCTCCAGCCTGTCGACCCTGATCGGCACCAGGCTGACCGCCGAATTTGGCCTGACCGCCGGCTTCTCCTCGCTGGATGGGGACTGAGCATGATCTTGAGATTGGCCGAAGCGCCCATAGCTTCGTCATCCTGGGGCGAAGCAAGGAGCGAAGCGACGCAGCGCAGACCCCAGGATCCATGCCGCGACCTCAAAGCGCTGCCGCGGTCCAGAGTTTTGCTCCGTTGCACCCGACCGTCGAGGTCACGGCATGGATCCTCGGGTCTCCGCGACGGAGCTTCGCTCCTGCTCCGCCCGTGGATGACGAAGTTCCGGAGGCTTCGGCCAACGTCCAACGTCTGCGATGGATCATTCCACGAATCGGTGGGTGCCAAGCGTCAGCTCCGATCCGTAAAAGTCACCGTGTCTTGGAGCGAGCCAGTGCAGGGGAGGATCGTCTCTTGAAAACCCCTCTGATAGATCGTCGCGATTTCCTGAGAGCTGCTGGCGTTGGCTTCATGGCCGCGATGGCCCCCTCGGCCTGGGCAACGACGCTCGCGGCGGACGCCGTCTTCGCCACCGCCTTCGTCAAGCGCGACGGCAGCTATGGCGCCGCCGTCCTGTCCGAGGCCGGCAAGCTCCTGCATGCGATCGACCTGCCCGATCGCGGCCACGACGTCACTTTCGATCCGGTGTCGAAACGCTCGGTGGTCTTCGCTCGCCAGCCCGGCACATTCGCCGTGGTTTTCGACCACGCGGGTCGTGACGCGCCGCTGACCATCGCCAGCATCGCCGGCCGGCATTTCTTCGGCCATGGCGTGTTCTCAGTCGACGGTGCGCTGCTCTATGCCACCGAAAACGACTTCGACAACGCCGCTGGCGTCGTCGGCGTCTACGATGCGCGGGCGAAATTCAGCCGTGTCGGCGAGTTCCCGACCTATGGCATGGGTCCGCACGAGCTTCTGCTGCTGGGCGACGGCAGGACGATCGCGGTTGCCAATGGCGGCATCGAGACCCATCCGGATTACGGCCGCGCCGAGCTCAACATCGCCACCATGAAGCCGTCCTATGTGCTGATCGACCGCGTCACCGGCGATCTCATCGAGAAACACGAATTGCCGGCGGCACTGCACCAGCTGTCGATCCGCCATATGGACACCGACCCGTCCGGCACCGTCTGGTTCGGCTGCCAGTACAGGGGGCCGGGCACCGATCGTCCGCTGCTGGTCGGCCGCGCCACGCGCGGCAAGGAATTGCAGCTGCTCGACATGCCGCAGGACGTTTTGTCCGGCTTCCGCAACTATATAGGCTCGGTCGCCGCCAATCCGGCTGCCGGCACCGTCGCCGTCTCCTCGCCGGAAGGCAATTCGCTCGTCGTGATCGATTCGGCCAGCGGCCGGATCGTTTCGAACAGCGCGCTGATCGAGGTTTGCGGCGTGGCGCCCGACGGAACCGGCTTCATGGCCACCACCGGCGCTGGCGAGATCATCGAGGGCAGCGGCACGACACGCTCTGAACCGGACTATGTCTGGGACAACCACATGCTGCGCATCGAACAGGCCGTATAGGCTGCAAGCCGAAGCGAAGCCGCTTAACGAATTATGCACTATCCCCTTGCGGTGGCGGGCCGTGGCGGGCACAGGGAATTGTTTTTCGAACCGGTCGCTTCATGAAACTGCTTGCCATCGATTGTGCCGCCAACCTCTGCGCCGCCTGCGTCTATGACGCGACGGCGAAGCGGGAGCTTGGCCGTTCGGTGCTCGATCTCGGCAAGGGCCATGCCGAGCATCTGATGGCGGTCATCGCCGAAGCGCTGAAGGCAAGTGCAACCGACTATGCAGGTCTTGGCACTATCGCCGTCTCCGTTGGCCCCGGTTCCTTCACCGGTCTGCGCGTCGGCGTCTCGACCGCGCGTGGCCTGGCGCTGGCGCTGAAGGTACCGGCGATCGGGGTGACGACGCTCGAGGCGCTGGCCGCTGAAGCCGCAGCAGCATTTCCCGGTCGCGCCGTGCTGGCGGCGCTTGATGCCGGGCGGGAGGAAATCCACGCCGCCCTTTACGATGAAATGTCAGCTTTGACTTACGGTCCGGCTGTGGCCACACTGGCGGAAGCCGTGACCATGGCAACGGGAAGCTCTTCGGTGCTTGCCGGTACTGCGGCTGCGCTGATCGCCGCGTCGGCGGGGCGCGGTTTCGATATCGGGCCTCAGACGGCAACTGCCGACATTGTCACTTACGCCCGCTTGGCGGCCGCCAAGGGAGAGAGCGAAAGGCCGAAACCCCTCTATCTGCGCGGCGCGGACGCCAAGCCACAGGCTGGCTTCATTCTATCAAGGCTTAGACCATGATCCCGAAAAGTGGACGCCGGTTTTCACGGACAACGGTTCCCGTTTGTCCAGAGATCATGGTCAAACAAGAAAACGAAAGATAAATGCGCATACCTTTTCTCCAACCACGCCGCCGGGACTATGCGCTCGAGCCGCTGAAGATCGCCGACAGCCGCGCGGTCTCGCTGCTGCATCGCGAGGACTTTGTCCGCCCGTGGACCGATGGCGAATTCGCCGCCTTGCTCGAACAGGACACCGTATTCGGCTATGCGGCGCGCGAGACCGGACAGGGCTCCAAGCCGCCCGTCGGCTTTGTGCTGGCGAGGCTCGCGGCCGGCGAGGGCGAGATCCTGACCGTCGCGGTGGCGCGATCCCATCGCCGGCAGGGGCTGGGCTGGCAATTGATGGACGCAGTGTTGCGCGAGTTGCACGCGCAGCGCGCCGAAGCGCTGTTCCTCGAGGTCGACGAGACCAATGTTGCCGCGATCGCGCTCTATCGGCGGTTGGGCTTCCGCGAGGTCGGCAAGCGGCCGAATTACTACAGGTCGCCGGAACACGGACCGACCGGCGCGCTTGTCATGCGCCGCGATCTTCGCTAGCGAGACGGTCGGGGTAGGGCGATGATCAAGAAAATCAGGATTTTCCTGGCGCTGGGCCTCGTTGTCGCCGGCTCATTGGTCCTCGTGCCATTGCAGATCCTGTCGATGAAGACTGGCTGGTGGCCGGAAACGTTCATCCTCAAGATCTGGCACAGGCTGATCATCAGGGCACTCGGCATGCGCATCCATGTCAAAGGAACGCTGTCCGACAAGCGCCCGCTGCTGATTGCGTCCAATCATATCTCCTGGACCGACATCATGGTGCTGGGCTCTTTTGCCGACGTAAAATTCATCGCAAGAGCCGATATGGAAGGCTGGCCGCTGATCGGCATGCTGTCGAAATTGCAGCGCACCGTGTTCATCGAGCGCGAACGCAAGCGTTCCTCGGGCGACCAGGCAAGCGAGATCGCCAGCCGCATGGCCAAGGGCGATGCCATGGTGCTGTTTGCCGAGGGCTCGACCGGCGACGGCAATATCATCCTGCCGTTCAAGAGCACGCTGTTTGGCGCTGCCTCGATGGCGATTTCGGAAGGCGCGGCCGAGCAGGTGTTCATCCAGCCGGTAGCGATCGCCTACACCCGCCTGCACGGCGTGCCGCTCGGCCGCCGCCACCGCCCGCTTGCCGCCTGGATCGGCGATGAGGATTTGATGCCGCATCTCAAGGTGTTGCTGGCGGAGGGCGCCCTCGACGTCGAGGTGCATTTCGGCGAACCGATCGCCTTTTCCAAGGGTTCGAACCGCAAGGAAACGTCGAAACTGATGGAAGCCCAGGTGCGCGAGATGATGCAGGCGGCGCTCGCCGACCCCAGTCCGAGCCGCTAGCCCCGGCACACGCCTGTAGGCGCATGCCGAGAATCGTCTGTTTTTTGTCACGGAAAGGCGTTAGAAGCCGCCGGATGGACTTGAACACGATAGAAAGCGACGACATCGGCATTGTGGCTGGACAGCCGGCAGTGCTTTCCACGGCAGCCAAAAAAGTCTTCATCAAGACCTATGGCTGCCAGATGAACGTCTATGATTCACAGCGTATGACCGATGCGCTGGCCGCCGACGGCTACACCGCGACCGACGCCATTGGCGAGGCCGACCTGGTGCTGCTCAACACCTGCCACATCAGGGAGAAGGCGGCCGAAAAGGTCTATTCCGAGCTCGGCCGTATCCGCGATATGAAAGCCGAACGTGCCTTGGCCGGCCGCCAGATGCTGGTCGGCGTTGCCGGCTGCGTGGCGCAGGCCGAAGGCGCCGAGATCATCCGCCGTTCGCCGGCCGTCGACCTGGTCATCGGCCCGCAGACCTATCACCGGCTCCCCGATGTGCTGGCGCGGGTGCGCGGCGGCGAGAAGATCGTCGAGACCGACTACGCCATCGAGGACAAGTTCGAGCATCTGCCGCAGCCCAAGCGCGCCGAGGTCATCAAGCGTGGCGTCACCGCCTTCCTCACCGTGCAGGAAGGTTGCGACAAGTTCTGCACCTTCTGCGTCGTGCCCTACACCAGAGGCTCCGAAGTCTCGCGGCCGGTGGCGCAGATTGTTGCGGAGGCCGAGCGCCTGGCGGAAGCCGGCGTACGCGAAGTGACGCTGCTTGGCCAGAACGTCAATGCCTGGCATGGCCGGGGCGAGAACGGCGAGGAATGGGGCCTCGGCCGCCTGCTGTTCAGGCTCGCCGAAATTCCCGGCCTGGCGCGGCTGCGCTACACCACCAGCCACCCGCGCGACATGGATGACGAGCTCATCGCCGCCCATCGCGATCTGCCGGCATTGATGCCCTATCTGCATCTGCCGGTGCAGTCCGGCTCCGACCGCATCCTCAAGGCGATGAATCGCCGGCATACGGCGAAGGATTATCTGGCGCTGCTCGACCGCATCCGTGCCGCCCGGCCCGACATCGCGCTTTCCGGCGATTTTATCGTCGGCTTTCCCGGCGAGACAGAAGCCGATTTCGAAGCGACCATGGAATTGGTGCGCCAGGTGAACTACGCCTCGGCTTTCTCGTTCAAATATTCGCCTCGTCCCGGCACGCCGGGCGCCGAAATGCCCGATCATGTGCCGGAAACGGTCAAGGATGAGCGCCTGCAGCGGCTGCAGGCCCTGCTTGTGAAGCAGCAGCAGGATTTCGGCTTGAGCCTCGTGGGCAGCACCATCGACACGCTGATCGAGAAGCCCGGCCGTCAGGCCGGTCAGAAGGTCGGCCGCTCGCCCTGGCTGCAGCCGGTTATTGTTGATGAAAAGGCCGGCGAAATCGGTGACATTATCCAGGTGCGAATCACGAAGACAGGTTACAACAGCCTGTTCGCCGAATTGGCCTGAGGGGTCTCGGCAGATGAGGAGAGACGGTTGAGCGCAGCAGAGCTGAAGAACCTGCCCCCGGTACCGGCATCTGGGGCTTCTGACATGGCGCACATCGTTCTGACTTTCGACAACAACAAGCTTGCCAGCGCCCTTTACGGTCAGTTCGACGAAAACCTCGCCAGGCTCGAGCAGAAGCTCGGCGTCGATATCCGCTCGCGCGGCAACCAGCTGACCATCAAGGGCTCGGCGTCAGCCGCCGAGCAGGCGCGCCGTGCGCTCGACAATCTCTATGGCATTCTCCAGAAGGGCGTCGATATCGGCCAGTCCGACGTTGATGGCGCCGTGCGCATGGCGATCGCCGCCGATGATCAGCTGACGCTGCCGACGCTGGAGCGCAAGGGCAAGGTCTCCGCCGCCCAGATCGCCACCCGCAAGAAGACGATCTATGCCCGTTCGCTCAACCAGGACGCCTATATGCGGGCGCTGGAACGGTCGGAACTGGTGTTCGGCATCGGCCCGGCCGGCACCGGCAAGACCTATCTGGCGGTGGCGCATGCGGCGATGCTGCTCGAGCGCGGCATGGTCGAACGCATCATTCTCTCGCGGCCGGCGGTCGAGGCCGGCGAGCGGCTGGGCTTCCTGCCGGGCGACATGAAGGAGAAGGTCGATCCCTATCTGCGGCCGCTCTATGATGCGCTTTACGACATGATGCCGGCCGATAAGGTCGAGCGCGCCATTGCTGCCGAAGTGATCGAGATCGCGCCGCTCGCCTTCATGCGCGGCCGCACGCTGGCGCATGCCGCCGTCATCCTCGACGAGGCCCAGAACACCACGCCGATGCAGATGAAGATGTTCCTGACCCGTCTGGGCGAGAACTCGCGCATGATCGTCACCGGCGATCCGACCCAGATCGACCTTCCCTCGAACACCAAATCGGGCCTGGTCGAAGCCTTGCGGGTGCTGGACGGCGTGGCAGGCGCGGTCACCGTGCGCTTCAACGATGGCGACGTGGTCCGCCATCCGCTGGTGGCGGAAATCGTCAGGGCTTATGACCGCGACGCCAAGCTGGCGCGCGGCCTAGGTGCCGAGAATTGATTTTGACGATGCGGCTTCATGCCTGAGGACATAAGATTCGGCGACGGGGATCTTCCCGTCGACATCGATATATCTGTCGAAGCGGGCAATTGGCCCGATGAGGCAAGCCTGACGCGGCTGGTCGATCGCGCTGTCGCGGCTGCTTTCGCCGAAACCGGCGTGGCGGGCCAATCCGAACTCAGCCTCGTTTTTTCCGACGACGCCCATATCCGGACCCTCAACGCCGGCTGGCGCGGCAAGGACAAACCGACCAACGTCTTGTCTTTCCCGGCTTTTCCGTTTGCGCAGGGCGGTCCGCTGCCACCGATGCTGGGCGATATCGTGCTGGCCGCCGAGACGGTCGCGCGCGAAGCGGCACTGGAAGACAAGCCCGTCGAGAACCATATCTCCCATCTCGTCATCCACGGCCTGCTGCACTTGCTGGGCTACGATCACGAGACCGACACCGAGGCCGAGGCGATGGAAGCCATCGAACGCGCGGCGCTCGCAAGGCTTGCCATTCCCGATCCCTACGCGTAACTACTTCTGATCAATTGACCGGACGACGATGAACGACAAACCAGAGACTGCCGCCCGCCCCGACGCCGGCAGTGCGACCAAGGCTTCCGATACGTCGGAAGAGGGATCAAGTCCGAGTACCGTTACCTCTGGTGCTGCCAGCGCCGGCAGCGCTGCCAGCGAAACCACGCCTGCCGGTCCTTCCCTGTTCGACCGTGTTCTGGGCCTGTTTCGGCAGCGCAACGGAACCAGCCTGCGTGAGGAAATTGCCGGCGCGCTTGCCGAGACCACGAGCGATGCCGAATCCTTCTCGCCCGGCGAACGCGCCATGCTCAACAACATCCTGCGGCTGCGCGAGGTGCGCGTCGAGGACGTCATGGTGCCGCGCGCCGATATCCAGGGGGTCGAGATCACGACGACGCTCGGCGATCTCTTGGGCACCTTCGAACAATCCGGCCATTCGCGCATGCCGGTCTATTCCGAGACGCTCGATGATCCGCGCGGCATGGTCCATATTCGTGACGTGCTGGCCCACATCACCAAGATCGCGCGCGTCAAGAAGGGCCGCACGACCAGGAAAACCCCCGCCGCCACGGTTCTCGACCTCGCCCAGGTCGACCTCGCACGCACCATAGGCGACCTCAATCTGATCCGCCCGGTGCTGTTCGTGCCGCCGTCTATGCTGGCCTCCGACCTGATGGGCCGCATGCAGACGACGCGCACGCAGATGGCGCTGGTCATCGATGAATATGGCGGCACCGACGGCCTTGCCTCGCTGGAGGACATCGTCGAGATGGTGGTCGGCGACATCGAGGACGAGCATGACGAAGACGAGCCGATGATCACCCAGAGCGGTGACGGCGTGTTCATCGTCGACGGCAAGGCCGAGATCGACGACGTTGCCAAGATGATCGGCGAGGATTTCGCCGCCGGCGAACATGGCGAATATGTCGACACCATCGGCGGCATGATCTTCAACACGCTTGGCCGCGTTCCGGCCCGCGGCGAGGTGGTGCAGGCCATACCCGGCTTCGAGTTCCACGTGCTCGACGCCGATCCGCGCCGCGTCAAGCGCGTACGCATCGTGCAGAGCCAGAAAGGCGAGCGTCGCCGCCGCGCCGCGCGCACCGAGCAGGCTTAAGCATGATGCCGAAAAGTTGCAGACTTTTCGGATAAACGTCATGCGGCAAAACAGGGTCTAAGCGCTCACCGATGACGGTCGAAGACCCCTTCAAGCACTCCACCTTGGGGTCCGGTGTGTTCTACAAAGACCCATGGGCCGCGCTGGACTGGCTTGAGGCAGCCTTCGGCTTCGTACGCAGCATGGTGGTCCGCGATGCCGAGGGCAGACTTGTTCACGCCGAGATGCGGTTCGGCGACAGCTACGTCATCGTCGATTCCGAATGGGCCGATTATGTCGCCAGCCCGGCTTCGGTCTCGGGCAAGAACACGCAATCGGTCTATGTCAGGCTGAAGGATAGCATCGACGCACATTGCGGGCAGGCTCGGGCGGCCGGTGCTGATATAATCCAGGATCCGACGGATCAGTTCTACGGCGAGCGCCAGTATCGGGCGCGCGATCCCGAAGGCCATGTCTGGACCTTCACGCAAACCATCCGGTCGGTTCCGCGCGAGGAGGCCGAGCGGCTGGGCGGTGTTCAAATCGACGGTTGGCACCGGTAGAGCGGGGCCGGAGCTTGCAATCACGGCCAGCCATCCGGCGTTTGGAGCGCGGAGCGCGGCCTGTTAAATCTTGCGTCCTGATTCGCGCGACTCGGAAGTATGCATGGAGCGCCTGACCGGCCGGATAATTCTGCTTTGGGGTTGGCGGCGCGCGCTCGTGGCGTTTCTCGCAGGCGCCCTGGCGGTGCTTGGGCAGGCGCCTTACGATTTCTTCGCCGCCTGCTTCATCTCGTTTCCGCTGCTGGTCTGGCTGATCGACGGCGCCACCGGTGAAGCCTCGGCCAGCCTGTTCCGGCGCTTGCGGCCGGCCTTCGCTGTCGGCTGGTGGTTCGGCTTCGGCTACTTCCTTGCCGGCCTCTGGTGGATCGGCTCGGCCCTGCTGGTCGAGGCCGACAGCTTTGCCTGGGCGCTTCCGTTCGCGGTGGTCGGCATTCCCTTCATGCTCGCCTTTTTCTACGGCTTTGCGGCCATGGTCGCTCGCCTGTTGTGGAGCAGCGATATCGGCCGCATCGCCGCCCTTGCCTTCGGTTTTGGGTTGACGGAGTGGCTGCGCGGCTTCCTGTTCACCGGTTTTCCCTGGAATGCCATCGGCTACGCGGCCATGCCCGTGCCCTTGCTGATGCAGAGCGTCTCGGTGACCGGCATGATCGGCATGAACGCGCTCGCGGTGTTCGTTTTCGCGCTGCCGGCGCTGCTGGCCGCGCGCCGGCATCTTCGCCTCGGCGCGGCGCTGTTTGTCGCGCTCGCTGCTGCGCATGTCGGCTTCGGCTATGTCAGGCTTGCAGCGCCCGAAAAGCCGGCGGCGCGCAGCCTGGACGTCCGCATTGTCCAACCGGCCGTGGACCTGTCGGAAAAGTGGGACGCCTCGGTGCGCGATCGCATCTTCGCCACCTTGATAGGGCTGTCGGCCAAGGCGCCGGACCCCGGTCATGAAAAGCCGCAACTGATCCTGTGGCCCGAAACCTCGGTGCCGTTCCTCTTCACCGAGCGTCCGGACGCGTTGACGGCGCTGGGCGACATGCTCGCACCCGGCCAGATGCTGATCGCCGGCGTCGTCCGCGAGGAAGGCGGCTCGGCCGCGAATGCCGACAGCCGCTACTACAACTCCGTGGTGGCGATCGACGACAAGGGTGAAATCGCTGACGCCGTCGACAAGGTTCATCTGGTGCCGTTCGGCGAATACCTGCCTTTCTCCGACCTGCTCGAGCGTTTCGGCATCGAACAACTGGTTGCCGGGCCGATGACATTTGCGGCCGGCAACGAACGGCACGCCATCACCCTGCCTGACGGCATCCGCGCACTGCCATTTATCTGCTATGAGGTGATCTTTCCCGATCTGGTGGCAGTTGACGCAACGTCAGCACAGCTTATTGTGAACGTTACCAATGATGCGTGGTTCGGCGACACGCCGGGTCCGTATCAGCATTTCAGGCAGGCCCAGATCCGTGCGGTGGAGAATGGATTGCCATTGCTGCGTGCTGCTAACAACGGCATCTCGGCCGTCGTTGATCCGCGCGGCCGCATCGTTGATGCGCTGGCGATCGACGCCCGCGGCGCCATCGATGCCCATGTCCCGATTTCCGAACAGGCGGTCATATCTCCCGGCCAACGGCGCATTAACGGAATGCTGATCATGTTGCTGTTTGCCATCGCCGCCGCATTGTTGAACGTAAGGCAAAGGCTACGGGTGAATTGACAGCCCACACATTAGAAACTCATACTGTAAGCGCCTGAAATTTCTCGAAGCCGGTGGGTCAATCTGTTGGGGCAGTTGCCTCCGGCTTTGTTTGGGCAGGAAAAAAATAGAGAAAGCCGAAAAAATTCGGCGAGGAAAAAATGACAGAAGACAACAAGAAAAAACCGAATCCGATCGATATCCATGTCGGCAGCCGCATCCGGCTTCGCCGCAACATGCTGGGAATGAGCCAGGAAAAGCTGGGAGAAAACCTCGGCATCACATTTCAACAGATTCAGAAATATGAAAAGGGCACCAACCGCGTCGGCGCCAGCCGTCTGCAGGCGATCGCGTCCATACTCGGCGTGCCTGTCGCCTTCTTTTTCGAGGATGCGCCCGGCCAGGAGCCCGTGGCGGGCCGTGGATTTGCCGAGGATGCGTCGATGGCTTTCGCCGTCGAATTCTGCGGCAGTCCCGAAGGACTCCAGCTCAACCGGGCCTTTGTCAAGATCGCCGACGCCAAGGTGCGCCGCAGGATCATAGACCTGGTCAAGTCGCTCTCCACGGACGATGCCGACTGATCCGCAATCACGCCAGGACCGGCGGCGTCTTGCCGCCGGTGGCACAAGATAGCTGCATCGACATTCATGCCAGAACCGAAGCACCGCTTGACGAGCGGCGCTTCGCCCCGCTAACACGTGGCGCGCCAAAATCGGCAGCCTGCCGATCGTTTTTCAAGAGGGGACACCCGTGACGCGGCAGAACTACTTCTTTACCTCGGAATCCGTTGCCGAGGGCCATCCCGATAAAGTCTGTGACCGGATCTCCGACGAGATCGTCGATCTGGTCTATCGCGAAGCCAAGAAGACCGGCATGGACCCGTGGAAAGTCCGTGTCGCCTGCGAGACGCTGGCCACCACCAACCGCGTCGTCATCGCCGGCGAAGTGCGTGTTCCCGACACGCTGCTCAAGCGGGACAAGGCCGGCAATATTCTCAAGGATGCCGCCGGGCATTCGGTCGTCAATCCGGCCAAGTTCAAGTCGGTCGCCCGCAAGGCGATCCGCGAAATCGGCTATGAGCAGGCCGGCTTCCACTGGAAAACGGCGAAGATCGAGGTCTTGCTGCACGGCCAGTCGCCGGATATCGGCCAGGGCGTCGACAACGCCTCCGACCGTCAGGGCGAAGAGGGTGCCGGCGACCAGGGCATCATGTTCGGTTATGCCTGCCGCGAGACGCCGGATCTGATGCCGGCGCCGATCTACTACAGCCACAAGATTCTCGAACTGCTGGCTGCCGCTCGTCACGAGGGCAGCGGTGAAGCCGGCAAGCTCGGACCGGACGCCAAGAGCCAGGTCACCGTTCGCTATGTCGACGGCAAGGCCGCCGAGGCGACGCAGATCGTGCTGTCCACGCAGCATCTCGATCCGAGCTGGGATTCGAAGAAGGTCCGCAAGGTCGTCGAACCCTATATCCGCGAGGCGCTGGGTGACCTCAAGATCGCCGACAACTGCATGTGGTACATCAATCCGACCGGCAAGTTCGTCATCGGCGGACCGGACGGCGACGCCGGGCTGACCGGCCGCAAGATCATCGTCGACACCTATGGCGGTGCCGCACCGCATGGCGGCGGCGCCTTCTCCGGCAAGGACACCACCAAGGTCGATCGTTCGGCGGCCTATGCAGCGCGCTATCTGGCCAAGAACGTCGTGGCGGCGAAACTCGCCGACCGCTGCACCATCCAGCTTTCCTACGCCATCGGCGTTGCCCAGCCGCTGTCGGTCTATGTCGACCTGCACGGCACCGGCAAGGTCGACGAGGCAAAGCTCGAGGAGGCGCTGCGCACCGTGATGGATCTATCGCCGTCCGGCATCCGCCGCCATCTCGATCTCAACAAGCCAATCTATGCCAAGACGTCGTCCTACGGCCATTTCGGCCGCAAGGCCGGCCGCGACGGGTCTTTTTCCTGGGAAAAGACCGATCTCGCCAAGGCGCTCAAGGATGCGGTCGCCGCCTGACAGCGGCTCCGTAGAGTCCCGCCATGGACCCGAAGGACAGACCAAGCCGCGCGACCGAAGCCTTCTTCGGCCGCCGGCGTGGCAAAACCATGCGTCCGCAGCAGGCGGCCGCGCTGGAAAGCGGTTTCGGGAAATATCGGCTCGATCTGACGGCTGAACCGCCGGCCGACCTGCACGCTCTGTTTGAAGCCGATGTTGGCGCGGTCCGCCTCGAGATCGGCTTCGGCGGCGGCGAACATCTGCTGCATCGCGCGACCGAGGCGCCCGCGATCGGCTTCATCGGCGTCGAGCCCTTCGTCAACGGCATGGCCAAGATGATGATGGCGGTGCGCGAGAAGCCGCTCGCCAATCTGCGCGTTTATGACGACGACGCCACCCGGCTGCTCGACTGGCTGCCGCAAGCCTCGCTCGACGGCATCGATCTGCTCTATCCCGATCCGTGGCCGAAAAAGAAACACTGGAAGCGGCGCTTCGTCAGCCCGGTCAATCTCGAGCGGTTCGCGCGTGTTCTGAAGCCTGGTTCAAAATTCCGCTTTGCGTCCGATATCGACACCTATGTCAACTGGACCCTGCTGCATTGCCGAACGCATGGCGCATTCGCATGGCAGGCTTCGGAGGCGGCGGACTGGCACCGGCCTTATGATGGCTGGCCGGGGACGCGTTACGAGGCGAAGGCCATCCGTGAGGGACGGCGGCCGGCCTATCTCACTTTTGTCAGAGCATAGACCCGGCACACTAGCTCTACAAAGCCGGGTGTCATCCCACTCGCCAGGTTCAGAAACGGCCGATCCTGTCGAAGACAGCCGGATCCATTCCGAGCTTGCGCAAATCGTCGGCGCGCGGCTTGCGGCCCGCTTCCACGGCACGCGAAGCAGCTACCGCGCTGCCAAATGTCGTGAAGAGTTCGCCTATGGCGGATAAAATCTTGCGGTTGGTCATGGTCATGCCCTTTCGGTGCTGTGTCGTGCAATCATCTTTGTGCTATGCACCATAAATGGGGATGCAGCGGCAAAGCTCACAGGGGTTTCGCCGCATGGAGGCCATGCGTCTGGCGCAACACTGGCGCCACACGGCTTTTGTTCAGCCGGCACGGCGGGCTTGAAACACCGGCCATGATCGTTTATATCAGCCTCAAATTCTTGGTCGGTATGACGAAGAGTGGGTCCACCCGGTCCCGCTCTTTTTTATTACCTGCCGATAACTTCGGGCAGAACGACAGGGTCTCAATGACTGCAACGGCAAACGAGGGCGACGATCGCATCATCCGCGAAAGCGGCATCGATGCGCGCATCGCGCTGATCGTCCAGCCGGTCCTGCGTGGCATCGGCTTCCGCCTCGTGCGGGTGCATCTGTCGGGCCAGAACGGGCTGACGCTGCAGATCATGGCCGAGCGCGAGGACGGCACCATGACCGTCGAGGATTGCGAAGAGGTCAGCCGCGCGGTGTCGCCGGCGCTCGACGTCGACGATCCGATCGAAAAGGCCTATCACCTTGAAGTCTCGTCGCCCGGTATCGACCGGCCACTGGTCCGCAAATCGGATTTCACGACCTGGACGGGTCATCTGGTCAAGATGGAAACATCGATCGTCGTTGCCGACCGCAAGCGGTTCAAGGGCAAGATCGTCGAGGCCGGCGAAGACGATGTGCTGATCGAGCGCGAAAAGGCCGCCTATGGCGAGGAGCCGACGGTGCGGGTCCCCTATGACGCGATTTCCGAAACGCGCCTGATCCTGACCGACGATCTCATCCGCGACGCCCTGTCGAAGGACAACAGGGCGCGCAAGGAAGCCAAAAGAAACCGCGGCGAACCGGACGACGATGCACCCGAGGGTGCGGAAGCGGACGCCACGGAAGAACACGAACAGGAACTATGATTGAGCTGCCGGGCGCAAAGGTCCGGCAAACAGGCTCGGGAGAAAAACGATGGTTGTAAGCGCCAACAGACTTGAACTGCTGCAGATCGCCGACGCGGTTGCGCGTGAAAAGTCGATCGACAAGTCGATCGTCATCGCCGCCATGGCCGATGCGATCCAGAAGGCGGCACGCTCGCGTTATGGCCAGGAGACCAACATCCGCGCCGACATCAACCCGAACACTGGCGAGATGAAGCTGCAGCGGCTGATGGAAGTGGTCGAGAAGGTCGATGACTACGCTACGCAGATCGCCATTTCCTCGGCCCGCGAGCGCAATCCCGACGCCCAGCTCGGCGATTTCATCGCCGAACAGCTGCCGCCGATGGATTTCGGCCGCATCGCCGCCCAGTCGGCCAAGCAGGTTATCGTGCAGAAGGTGCGCGAGGCCGAACGCGACCGTCAGTATGACGAATACAAGGACCGCATCGGCGAAATCGTCAACGGCACCGTCAAGCGCGTCGAATACGGCAACGTCATCGTCGATCTCGGCCGCGGCGAAGCGATCATCCGTCGCGACGAACTGATCCCGCGCGAAAACTACAAATATGGCGACCGCGTCCGCGCCTACGTCTACGACGTGCGCCGTGAGCAGCGCGGCCCGCAGATCTTCCTGTCGCGAACCCATCCGCAGTTCATGGCCAAACTGTTCACCATGGAAGTGCCGGAAATCTATGACGGCATCATCGAGATCAAGGCGGTCGCCCGCGACCCGGGGTCGCGCGCCAAGATCGCCGTCATCTCTCGCGATAGCTCGATCGATCCTGTCGGCGCCTGCGTTGGTATGCGCGGCAGCCGCGTCCAGGCCGTCGTCGGCGAATTGCAGGGTGAGAAGATCGACATCATTCCGTGGTCGCCTTCGGCCGCGTCCTTCATCGTCAACGCGCTGCAGCCGGCGGAAGTCGCCAAGGTCGTGCTCGACGAGGATGCCGAACGCATCGAAGTCGTGGTTCCCGACGACCAGCTGTCGCTGGCCATCGGCCGCCGCGGCCAGAACGTGCGGCTCGCTTCGCAGCTGACCGGCTGGGATATCGACATCCTGACCGAGGCCGAAGAATCCGAGCGTCGCCAGAAGGAATTCGTCGAGCGCTCGTCGCTGTTCATGGAAGCCCTCGACGTCGACGAGATGGTCGGCCAGGTGCTCGCCTCCGAAGGCTTCACCAGCGTCGAGGAAGTCGCTTATGTCGATTCCGGCGAGATCGCCTCGATCGACGGTTTCGACGAAGACACCGCTTCGGAAATCCAGACCCGCGCCCGCGAATATCTGGAGAAGATCGAGGCCGAGCATGACGACAAGCGCAAGGCGCTCGGCGTCTCGGACGAATTGCGCGAAATCCCCGGCGTCACCACCGCCATGATGGTGACGCTCGGCGAAGACGGCGTGAAGACGATCGAGGACTTCGCCGGCTATGCCGCCGACGACCTCACCGGCTGGAAGGAACGCAAGGACGGCGAAACCAAGGTATTCCCCGGCGTGCTGGCCAATCACGGCGTCGCGCGTGCCGATGCCGAGCAGATGGTTCTGGCTGCCCGCCTCAAGGCCGGCTGGATCACCGAAGACGAGCTTGCGGCCGAAGACGTCTCGGCTGACGAAGCCGTTGGTGCGTGAGGTGAAACCGCATCGCACCGAACCCGCCCCTGGACGAGATGAACGATCGCACCTGCATCGTTACGCGCAAACAAGCCGAACCGGATGAACTGATCCGTTTCGTCGTCGGCCCGGATTCGGCCGTCGTTCCCGACATCAAGAGAAATCTGCCCGGCCGCGGTTGCTGGGTGAGCGCCGACCGCCTACATATCGACAAGGCCGCGGCGAAGAACCTCTTTGCCCGCGCCTTCAAGGCACAGGTGGTCGTGCCGCCCGATCTTGGCGGCATGGTCGACGGGCTGCTTTCCAGATACGCTCTGGGCATGCTTGGTCTGGCCCGCAAGGCAGGCGCAATTTCGCTTGGCGCTACCAAGGTCGAGAGCGCGGTGCGCGGCGGATTGGCGCTTTTCGTGTTGCATGCGACCGAGGCGTCCGACGACGGCGTGCGCAAGATCAGCCAGGCGCGACGGGCGACAGTCCATCTCGGCGGGCCCGCTATCCTTGCCTACAAACTTTTCTCCGAGGCCGAGTTGAGCTTGGCATTGGGGGGTACAAATGTGATACATGCTGCCGTTCTCGCGGGAGACGCGGGCAGGGCGGTCCAGAAGCGCATGGTTGCGCTCGACCGGTATCGGGGCGGTTCCCCGGACGATCTGGCAATGCTTGCGGCTGTTGCTGACGAAGATGATGCCGCAGAGGATATGGAATGAGCGATACGAAATCGGGTGACGACAATACGCTGAGTGTGACGCCGAAGAAGACCTTGACGCTGAAGCGCCCCGGTATGGAACAGGGCACTGTGCGCCAGAGCTTCTCGCACGGCCGCACCAAGCAGGTCGTCGTCGAAACCAAGAAGCGCAAGTTCTCGATGCCCGGCGACAAGCCGGAGCCGGTTGCCGCCCCCGTCTTCACACCGAAGCCGCCGGTTGTGGCCGCGCCCGTCGTGCAGGAAGCACCGAAAGCGCCGCCACCTCCGCCGCCACCGGCCCCGGTCGAACGCAGCGGCATGGTGCTGAACGAACTGTCGCGCAGTGAAATGGAAGCGCGCCGCAGGGCGCTTGAAGGCTCCAAGGTGCGCGAGGTCGAGGACCGTCAGCGCGCCGCCGAGGACGCCAAGCGCCGTGCCGAGGACGAAGAGCGCCGCAAGCGCGAACGCGATGAATCTGCACGCCGCCAGGCCGAGGAAGAGGCGCGGTTGCAGACCGAGGCAGAGTCCCGCCGTCGGGCCGAGGAAGAGGCACGCCGCCGCGCGCCGCTGACCGCCGAACTGGCTACAGTCGACGACGAGGAAGAGGTCAAGCCGAAGCGGGTTGGTGCCGGCGCGCCGGTGCGCCGTCCGGTCACGCCTGAAGTGGCGCGTCCGGCCAAGCCGACCAAGAGCGAGGAAGACCGCCGCCGTGGCAAGCTGACGCTGAATTCAGCATTGTCCGACGAAGATGCGCGGGCCCGTTCGCTGTCGTCGATGCGTCGCCGCCAGGAAAAATTCAAGCGCGCGATGCATAATGAGCCGCGCGAGAAAGTCATGCGCGAAGTGATCCTGCCCGAGACCATCACCATCCAGGAACTGGCGCAACGCATGTCCGAGCGTGCGGTCGACCTGGTCAAGTTCTTCATGAAGCAGGGCCAGATCCTGAAGCCGGGCGACGTCATCGACGCCGATACGGCAGAACTGGTCGCCACCGAATTCGGCCACACGGTCCGCCGCGTCGCCGAGTCCGACATCGAGGAAGGCCTGTTCAACATCGCCGACAATGCCGAGGACCTGGTGACGCGTCCGCCTGTCGTGACGATCATGGGCCACGTCGATCACGGCAAGACCTCGCTGCTCGACGCCATCCGCAACGCCAATGTCGTCTCCGGCGAAGCCGGTGGCATCACCCAGCATATCGGCGCCTACCAGGTCGAGAAGAACGGTCACAAGATCACCTTCATCGACACGCCCGGCCACGCCGCCTTCACGGCGATGCGTGCTCGTGGCGCCCAGGCGACCGACATTGCCATCCTGGTGGTTGCGGCCGACGACAGCGTCATGCCGCAGACGATCGAATCGATCAGCCATGCCAAGGCGGCCGGCGTTCCGATCATCGTGGCGATCAACAAGATCGACAAGCATGATGCCGATCCGCAGAAGGTGCGCTCCGAACTGCTGCGCCACGAGGTCTTCGTCGAATCCATGGGCGGTGAAGTTCTGGACGTCGAAGTGTCGGCGACCAAGGGCACCAATCTCGACAAGCTGCTCGAGGCGATCCTGCTGCAGGCCGAAATTCTCGACCTGAAGGCCAATCCGGACCGTACCGCCGAGGGCGTCGTCATCGAAGCCCAGCTCGACAAGGGCCGTGGCCCCGTTGCCACCGTGCTGGTGCAGACCGGTACGCTGATGCCCGGCGACATCCTTGTTGCCGGCAACGAATGGGGCCGGGTGCGTGCGCTGGTCAACGATCGTGGCACGCAGATCAAGGAAGCGCCGCCGGCGATGCCGGTCGAAGTGCTTGGCTTGCAGGGCACGCCGCAGGCCGGCGACCGCTTCGCCGTGGTCAACAACGAGGCCCGTGCCCGCGAGATCACCGAATATCGCCAGCGTCTGGCGCGTGAGAAGGCGGTTGCCAAGCATGCCGGCCAGCGCGGGTCGCTCGAGCAGATGATGTCGCAATTGCAGACGAGCGGGCTGAAGGAATTCCCGCTGGTCATCAAGGGCGACGTGCAGGGCTCGATCGAAGCGATCAACGCGGCGCTGGACAAGCTCGGCACCGACGAAGTGCGTGCGCGCATCGTCCATGCCGGCGCCGGCGCCATCACCGAAAGCGACGTGTCGCTGGCGGAGACTTCGGGTGCCGCGATCATCGGCTTCAACGTCCGTGCCAACGTCCAGGCGCGTGCCGCCGCGGCGGCCGCGGGCATCGAGATCCGCTACTACTCGATCATCTACAACCTTGTGGATGACGTGAAGGCGGCTCTGTCGGGCCTGCTGTCGCCGGAGCGTCGCGAGACCTTCATCGGCAATGCGCAGATCCTCGAGATCTTCGACATCACCAAGGTCGGCAAGATCGCCGGCTGCCGTGTCACCGAAGGCAAGGTCGAGCGCGGTGCGGGCGTGCGCCTGATCCGCGACAACGTCGTCATCCACGAAGGCACGCTGAAGACGCTGAAGCGCTTCAAGGACGAAGTTTCGGAAGTCCCCGGCGGCCAGGAGTGCGGCATGGCCTTCCAGAACTACGAGGACATGCGCGTCGGCGACGTCATCGAGTGCTTCCGCGTCGAGATGGTGACCCGGACACTCTGAGTTCGACTGACTTGTCCATACCGGGCGGTGGTCGAAAGACCGCCGCCCACAAGTCTATTGAGCAGGTCTATTGAGAATGGCCCATATGAGACATGCGGCACGGTCCCATCCCGCGCCTCACGCTTTCAGGATTGAGAAAAATGCCCCGTCCAACCACATCTAGCCCATCCCAGCGCATGCTGCGTGTCGCCGAACAGGTGCGCCATGCGCTGTCCGAAACCCTGCAGCGCGGCGAGATCATCGATCCACTGATCGAGAACACGGTGGTGTCGGTCTCGGAAGTGCGCATGTCGCCCGACCTCAAGGTCGCCACGGCTTTCGTCTCGCCACTCGGCGCCAAGGATACCGATGCGGTGGTCGAGGCACTGAACAAGCATGCGAAATTCGTGCGCGGCCGTGTCTCAGGCGCGCTGCGGCAGATGAAGTTCATGCCGGAGTTCCGCTTCAAGCTCGACACCTCCTTCGACAATTTCGCCAGGATCAACGACCTGCTGAAGTCGCCCGAGGTAGCACGCGATCTGGGTCCTGAGGACCTGGACAAAGACGACAACAAGGACACCGAATAGTGGCGCGCCGCGGCAAGAAGAAGGGCCGGCCGATCTCGGGCTGGCTGATCCTGGACAAGCCGGTCGGCATGGGCTCGACCGAAGCCGTCTCCAAGATCAAATGGCTGTTCCAGGCGGAAAAGGCCGGCCATGCCGGCACGCTCGACCCGCTGGCGTCCGGCATGCTGCCGATCGCGCTTGGCGAAGCCACCAAGACCGTGCCTTACGTGCAGGACGGCGCCAAGATCTATCGCTTTACCGTTGCCTGGGGACAGGAGCGTTCGACCGATGACCTCGAAGGTCCCGTGACGAAGGAGTCCGACTTGCGTCCATCGGAAGCCGAGGTCAAGGCGCTGCTGCCGAAATACACCGGCGTCATCATGCAGACGCCGCCGCAATTCTCGGCCATCAAGATCGCGGGCGAGCGCGCCTACGATCTGGCCCGCGACGGCGCGACAGTCGACATACCCGCGCGCGAGATCGAGATCGGCCGGCTCGATATTGTCGAGCATAGCGCCGACCATACTGTTTTCGAGGTCGAATGCGGCAAGGGCACCTATGTGCGCTCGCTGGCCCGCGACATGGGTCGCGACATGGGTTGCTTTGGCCATATTTCGGAATTGCGCCGGGTCGAGGTCGAGCCGTTCACCCCGGAGGATTTCGTCACCATCGCCGAACTGGAAGCCGCCCGCTTCGGCGTGCAGGATGAAGACAGTTCGGACGCGACCGACATCGCCGACCTGACAGAAGCCGCTGACACGACTGAGGTCGCTGACGCGGTGGAAGCGCCAATCGACTTCGACGCCATCGATGCGCTCCTGGTCGATACATCGGCTGCGCTCGATTGCCTGCCGCAGATCGCCATCAGCGACGACGCGGCAACCAAGATCCGCCTTGGCAACCCGGTCATCATTCGTGGTCGCGATGCACCGGTGGAAGCCGAGGAAGCCTGCGCCACGGCACGCGGCAAGCTGGTCGCTATCGGCGCCATCGAGCAAGGCATGTTCAAGCCCAAGCGGGTCTTTGCCGGCTGACTCCCGTCGTCTAATGTCGGACCAGGACTCGCGCGAGGGGCATATGGCAAAGGCTGAGGCGATCAAGAAGCGGGCGCCGGTGAAAACAAGGCGGCCGCCGGTCGGTGCGTCGCCCGGCACGCTGATCGCCGACCCCTCGGCGCGGCGCAGCGAACTCAGGCTGACCCTGATCTCGCCGCAGAAATTCAAGACCATCGAAAATGCCAGCATCGACGACCTCAACACCCACTGCGACAAATGGCCGGTCCTCTGGCTCGACTGCACCGGCCTCGCCAACATCCCGCTGATCGAGGAGATAGGCCGCATTTTCAGCCTGCATCCGCTGGCGCTGGAGGACGTCGTCAACACCGGCCAGCGGCCGAAGGTCGATTTCTTCGAGGACCATGCCTTCGTCGTCGTCAGGATGATCGACGATGTCACGTCGCACCGCTATGAGCAGATCGCCGTGTTCTTCGGCAACAACTTCGTCGTCACCTTTCAGGAACGGGAAGGCGATCCGTTCGATCCCGTGCGCAAGCGCATCGAAAGCTCGGCGCCCAACCGGTTGCGCGCGCGTGGCGCCGACTATCTCGCCTATGCGCTGATCGATGCCGTCGTCGACAGTTATTTCCCGCCGATCGAGGCGGCTGGCGAGCTGGTCGACAGCATCGAGGACGAGATGCTGCATTCGCCGCACAAGCATCAGATGCGGCAGCTGCATGAATTGCGGCGCGATGCCAATGTGCTGAAGGGCGTTCTGTGGCCGATGCGCGATGCGCTGGCGACGCTGATCCGCAACGACGTGCCCTATGTGAAGGCCGAAACCAAGATTTTTCTCAACGACACGCTCGACCATGCGCTTAGGCTGATCGAACTGGTCGAAACCCAGCGCGACATGCTGACCGGCCTGATCGAGATGCATCTGTCGCTGAGCCAGGCGCGCACCAACGACGTCATCAGCTATCTCACCATCGTCTCGGTCATCTTCATGCCCCTCACCTTCCTGGTCGGCATCTGGGGCATGAATTTCGATCCGGAGTCTTCGCCCTGGAACATGCCGGAACTGAAGGCTTACTACGGCTATCCCTTATCACTGCTGTTCATGGCCGTTGTCGCGTTCGGGCTGATCGCCTTCTTCAAATGGAAGAAATGGCTCTGACAAGGATAAATCAGGCCATTTCGGCCTGAAAAGCCGGCTTGTGAATTGGGCTGGTGTTTTCTGGGGAATTGCACTATATGCGCCGCAGCATAGCGCTAAGACGCTTTGCTTGCACCGGCCCCTGCTGGACGACATCCCGGCTGAGGGCGACCCGTTTCCTCAAACAGATAAGGAAAAACACGATGTCGATTACTGCCGAGCGCAAACAGGAATTGATGGGTGAATTCGCAACCGCCAAGGGCGATACCGGGTCTCCGGAAGTCCAGGTGGCCATCCTTTCCGAGCGCATCAAGAACCTGACCGACCATTTCAAGGACCACAAGAAGGATAACCATTCCCGCCGTGGTCTGCTCGCCCTCGTCTCCCAGCGCCGCAGCCTGCTTGATTATCTCAAGCGCAAGGACGACGCGCGCTACCAGACGTTGATCGAGAAGCTCGGTCTGCGCCGTTGACGAATTGACCGGCGGGCTTTCTTCGGAGAGCCCGCCGGTCGCGCATTCTGCCAGTCGTATCGACTGGCCAGACCCGGTTTCGATCGTGCGAGGGCACTCGAAACCGCCCATGGACGGTCATGGGGCAGGATTGCAGGACGCTCGCGCGCGCTCGCCGCGCCGAAATTACCCGAGCTTCCCGTTGTCTTGCCCGTGGCTGCCCGAGAAAGGAAGCCAGGGAAAGGGCATCCGCGCACCGTGAAACGGCGCGGCCCTTTCCTCATATTAAGGACAAGACATGTTCAATCACCACAAAGTGGAAATCGAATGGGGCGGCCGTCCGCTCATCCTCGAAACCGGCAAGATCGCGCGCCAGGCTGATGGCGCCGTGCTCGCCACCTACGGCGAGACCAAGGTCCTCGCCACCGTCGTTTCGATGAAGGAGCCGAAGCCCGGCCTCGATTTCTTCCCGCTGACCGTCAACTACCAGGAAAAGACCTACGCCGCCGGCAAGATCCCGGGCGGCTATTTCAAGCGTGAAGGCCGTCCGAGCGAAAAGGAAACGCTGGTTTCCCGCCTCATCGACCGCCCGATCCGCCCGCTCTTCGCCGCAGGCTACAAGAACGACACCCAGATCGTCGTCACCGTCGTCCAGCACGATCTCGAAAACGATCCCGACATCCTGTCGATCGTCGCCACCTCGGCTGCCCTGACGCTCTCGGGCGTGCCCTTCATGGGCCCGATCGGCGGCGCCCGCGTCGGCTACATCAACGGCGAATACGTGCTCAACCCGCATGTCGATGAGATGCAGGAATCCAAGCTCGACCTCGTCGTCGCCGGCACCACCGACGCCGTGCTGATGGTTGAGTCCGAGGCCAAGGAATTGGGCGAAGAGCTGATGCTCGGCGCCGTCATGTTCGGCCACAAGGGCTTCCAGCCGGTCATCGACGCCATCATCAAGCTGGCCGAAGTTGCCGCCAAGGAGCCGCGCGACTTCACCGCGCCGGATTATTCCGCGCTCGAAGCCGAAATGCTGAAGATCGTCGGCGACGAACTCAGCTCTGCCTACAAGAACGTCGACAAGCAGAAGCGCTACGCCGCCGTCGACGCCGTCAAGGCGAAGGTCAAGGCTGCGTTTGCCCCGGCCGAAGGCGAAGACGCCAAGTACACCTCCGAGCAGATCGGTTCCGTGTTCAAGGAACTCCAGGCCAAGGTCGTGCGCTGGAACATCCTCGACACCGGCTCGCGCATCGATGGCCGCGACCTCAAGACGGTCCGCAAGATCGTCTCCGAAGTCGGCGTCCTGCCGCGCACCCACGGTTCGGCACTGTTCACACGCGGCGAGACCCAGGCGCTGGTCGTTGCCACGCTCGGTACCGGCGAGGACGAGCAGTATGTCGATTCGCTGACCGGCATGTACAAGGAGAAGTTCCTCCTTCACTACAACTTCCCTCCCTACTCCGTCGGTGAGACCGGCCGCATGGGTTCGCCGGGCCGCCGCGAAATCGGCCATGGCAAGCTCGCCTGGCGCGCAATCCGCCCGATGCTGCCGACCTCCGACCAGTTCCCCTACACGCTGCGCGTCGTCTCGGAGATCACCGAGTCCAATGGTTCGTCGTCGATGGCGACCGTCTGCGGCACCTCGCTGGCGCTGATGGATGCCGGCGTGCCGCTGGCCAAGCCCGTTGCCGGTATTGCCATGGGCCTGATCAAGGAAGGCGAGCGCTTCGCCGTGCTCTCCGACATCCTTGGCGACGAGGATCATCTCGGCGACATGGACTTCAAGGTCGCCGGCACCGAAGGTGGCATCACCTCGCTGCAGATGGACATCAAGATCGATGGCATCACCGAGGAGATCATGAAGATCGCGCTTGGCCAGGCCAAGGACGGTCGTCTCCACATCCTCGGCGAGATGGCACATGCCCTGACCGGCGCGCGTTCGGAACTCGGTGAGTTCGCACCGCGCATCGAAGTGATGCACATCCCGACCGACAAGATCCGCGACGTCATCGGATCAGGCGGCAAGGTCATCCGCGAGATCGTCGAGAAGACCGGCGCCAAGATCAACATCGAGGACGACGGCACGGTCAAGATCGCTTCGTCCAACGCCAAGGAGATCGAGGCGGCGAAGAAGTGGATCCACACCATCGTCGCCGAGCCGGAAGTCGGCGAGATCTACGAAGGCACGGTCGTCAAGACCGCCGACTTCGGCGCTTTCGTCAACTTCTTCGGCCCGCGTGACGGTCTTGTCCACATCTCGCAGCTTGCCAACGACCGGGTCGCCAAGACCTCGGACGTGGTCAAGGAAGGCGACAAGGTCTGGGTCAAGCTGATGGGCTTCGACGAGCGCGGCAAGGTCCGCCTGTCGATGAAGGTCGTCGACCAGGCCACCGGCAAGGAACTCGCCCGCGACAAGAAGACCGAAGGCGAAGAAAACGCCGCCTGATCGGCCTGAGCTCATAAATCGAAGCGGGCGCGGCTTAGGTCGCGCCCGTTTTCATTTTCGGGCTGTACAGACAGACCTCATTTCGAGACCGAACCATGTCCGCCGAGCCGCTGAAGACGCTTTTCCATCCCTTTGAGGCCGAGGCTCTGCCGTTACCAGGAAAGGGCGAGCGCGCCCTGTTTCTCGGCACTGAGCCGGGTTTTCGCCTGCCCGAAGGCTTCGAGGCCGCGCTTCACCTCGTGCAAGGCTTCCGGCCGTATTATCGCGCGCTGCAGGCAACTGGCTTCATCGTCACCGCGCAAGCGGAAGGCGACGGCTTCGATATGGCACTTGTGCTTGCCGGCCGGCACCGCGGCCTGAACGAAGTGCGCCTCGCTGAGGCGCTTGAGCGCGTGGCGCCGGGCGGCCTGGTCGTCGTTGCCGGCGGCAAGGACGACGGCATTGCCAGTCTGCGCAAGCGCGTTGACGAGCTAGTGCCGCTAGAGGGCCATCTGCCGAAATATCACGGCATCGCCTTCTGGTTGCGCCGTCCCGCCGATCTGGCCGCCGCGGAAGAATTACGCGCCGCCAATCCCGCCTTGGTGGTTGAAAACCGGTTCCACACCGCGCCCGGCATGTTTTCCTTCGACCGGATCGACACCGGCTCGAAATTGCTGGTCGAGAACCTGCCCAATGATTTGCGTGGCAACATTGCCGATTTCTGCGCCGGCTGGGGCTATGTGGCTGCCGAGATCGCCGCCCGCTCCCCCGGCATTTTGGCGCTCGACCTCTATGAGGCCGATTTCGCCTCGCTCGAAGCCGCAAAGCTCAATCTGGCAGGGGTCAGCCAGTCGATCGCCAGGAATTTCTTCTGGGTCGATCTGCTGAAGGAACCGGTCGAGAAGCGCTACGACGCGATTGCCATGAATCCGCCCTTTCATCGCAGCCGGGCGGCCGAGCCGGAGATCGGCGCAGGCATGATCCGCGCGGCGGCCAAGGCCTTGAAGCCAGGTGGGCGGCTGTTCATGGTCGCCAACCGTCAGCTTCCCTATGAGCCGATCCTGGCGGCCGCCTTTTCGAGCCATGCCGAACTCGCTCGCGACGGCATGTTCAAGGTGCTTGTCGCGCGGCGTTGAAGCATGATTCCGAAAAGCGATGCCGGTTTTTCGGAAGAGATCATGCTCAAACGAAAACAGCGTGCACCGCGCTCAATGCAGATTGGCGATGCGTCGGACCTCGTCGGTGACATGCGCGTCGCCAACCCTGATCTTGAGCGGCGCCGGCCTGCCGAACAGGTAGCCTTGCACCACTTCGCAGCCGGCTGCCCTGAGCAGCGTCGCCTGGCTTTCGGTCTCGACGCCTTCGGCAATGATGCTGACGCCGAGCGCGCGAGACAGTCCAACGATGGTCGAGACGACCGCGCCGGAGCTGGCATCGGTGTCGAGGCGGCTGACGAAAGACCGGTCGATCTTCAGCTTGCCGAACGAGAAGTCGATCAGGTAGCTCAAATTGGAATAGCCGGTGCCGAAATCGTCGACGGCGACCGAGATGCCCATATCCGCAAGCTGCTTCAGAATGGCGGCGGCGCGGTCGCGGTCCTGCATCATTGCCGTCTCGGTCACTTCCAGTTCCAGCCGCGACGGCTTGATGCCGGTGCTCGTCATGGTGTCGCGCACGATACCGACGAAGTCCTTGGTCATGAACTGGACGGGCGAGATGTTGACGGCGACGAAGCAATCGTCGGGCAGATGCCGGGCGTCGCTGCAGGCTTTGCGCAGCACCCATTCGCCGATCGGGCCGATCATGCCGGTTTCCTCGGCGATCGGAATGAACTCCATCGGCGGGATCATGCCGCGTTCCGGATGCCGCCAGCGGATCAATGCTTCGTAGCCGACGATGCGGCCGGTCGGCAGATCGAGTTGCGGCTGGTAGTGAAGATCGAAGTCACCGCGCTCGAAGGCTGTACTCAGTTCGGATTCGATCCATTGGCGATGGTCGGCGACCCTGCCCATTTCGGCATGGAAGACCGACCAGTTGCCGACGCCGCTGGCGCGCGCGTTCTGCAGAGCCAGATTGGAGCGGCGCAGGATGAGGACGGGATCGACGCCGTCCTTTGGCGTCGCCACGATGCCCACCGACAGGCTGACCGATTGCAGGTGTGTGCCGAGTTCATAGGGCTCCATCATCTCGTCGATGAGCCTCTCTACGGTGCTTTCCAAGGACCCTGAAACCTGGTTGTCAGGGAGCAGGATCGCGAATTCACCGGCACCGATGCGTCCGATCAGCGCGCGCGGCGGCACGCACGTCTTCAGGCGCTTGGTGAAGGCGCGGATCAGCTCGTCGCCCTGGCTGTAGCCGATGGCGTCATTGATCTGCTTGAACCGGTCGATGTCGATATCGATGAGGAACATCGGCTCGCCGGTCCGGCTTGTCGAGCATGCCGCCTCGGCAATCTTGCCGACCATCGCCGGGCGCGCCAAAAGGCCCGTCAGCTTGTCGAAATGGGTTTCCGTAAAGACGAAATCCACCGATTCATCGACGCCGGCGAAGAAGGACATCGCGGCGACCGATGCCGCCAGTGCGCAAAGAGCGGCCATCACCGAGACCATCATGTCCGCGGAGATGCCGGCAAAGCCATCGCCGAGACCGAGCTTCAGGCCCCAGAGTCCGAGGACGAAACTGCCGAGGCCCGAGCTCGCTATGGTGAGCAGTCGGAACACCGGTGTTCGCTTCGGGTTGCTGACGGCGGACATTGAAAGATCCCCAGAGTACGGGGCTTTCTAGTAGATATGTCCTTAAAATGAGTTTCCGCGAATGCGTCCAATTTTATTGGAGCTCAAGTATTTCTTGAGCGGGTTGAAGCGCGTCGCGTTGAAACGGATTCCGTCGGCGCATTTTAAGCTTTTGTTTTATAAATGTCGTTGTCCCGAAACCGCTGCGCACTCCTGGGCGACATGCATTAGTCTCGTCCGCCGTCGGTCTGCTTCAATTCGTCGAGCGTCGGCATGGAAACAATGTGATAGCCGGAATCGACATAGTGGATTTCGCCGGTAACGCCGGAAGACAGGTCGGACAGCAGATAAAGCGCGGAGCCGCCGACCTCGTCGATGGTCACCGTGCGGCGCAGCGGCGAGTTGCGCTGCTGGTAGGAGAACATGTGGCGGGCGTCGGAAATCCCGGCGCCGGCGAGAGTACGCACCGGTCCGGCCGATATGCCGTTTACCCTGATGCCGCGCGGACCGTAATCGTTGGCGAGGTAGCGCACACTGGCCTCCAGTCCAGCCTTGGCGACGCCCATGACATTGTAGTTCGGCATGACGCGGACCGACCCCGCATAGGTCAGCGTGATCATCGACCCGCCGTCCTGCATCAAGGCGGCGGCATGGCGGGCGATCTCGGTGAAGGAGTAGCAGGAGACCACCATGGTGCGGACGAAATTGTCCCGGCTGGTGTCGGCGTAGAGGCCTTTCAGCTCGTTCTTGTCGGAAAAGCCGATGGCGTGGACAACGAAATCCAGCCCGCCCCATTCCTTGCCCAGGGTCTCGAACGTGGCGGCGACCGAAGCGCTGTCCTCGACGTCGCACGGCACGACCAGCGATGCGCCGAGCTTGTCGGCCAGCGGCTTGACCCGGCGTCCGAAGGCATCACCCTGATAGGTGAAGGCAAGTTCCGCCCCATGTTCGGATAATTTCTGGGCGATGCCCCAGGCGATCGAATGATCGTTGGCGACACCCATGATAAGCCCGCGCTTGCCCTTCATCAATCCGTCCATGGCCGGCAAATCCTTATGCGGAATAGCGCTGGAAAACGAGCGTGGCGTTGGTGCCACCGAAGCCGAACGAATTTGACAAAACAGTGTCGATCCTGGCGTCGTCGATGCGCTTTCGCACGATCGGCATGCCCTCGAATTCGGGGTCGAGGGTCTCGATATGGGCGCTTTCGCCGATGAAGCCGCCCTGCATCATCAGGATCGAGTAGATGGATTCCTGCACGCCGGCCGCACCCAGCGAATGGCCGGTCAGCGATTTCGTCGAGGTGATGTACGGCATCTTCTCACCGAACACCTCGCGGATCGCACCCATTTCCTTGGAATCGCCCACCGGCGTCGACGTGCCATGGGTGTTGATGTAGTCGACCGGCGCGGAAACCGTGGCCAGCGCCTGGCGCATGCAGCGGATCGCGCCTTCGCCTGAAGGGGCAACCATGTCATAGCCATCCGAGGTTGCGCCGTAGCCGACGATCTCGGCGTAGATCTTGGCGCCGCGCGCCTTGGCATGCTCTAACTCTTCCAGCACCAGCACGCCGGCGCCGCCGGCGATGACGAAGCCGTCGCGATTGGCGTCATAGGCGCGGGAAGCGGTCGATGCCTTGTCGTTGAATTTCGACGACATGGCGCCCATCGCGTCGAACAGGTCCGACATCGTCCAGTCGAGATCCTCGTGGCCGCCGGCAAAGACCATGTCCTGCTTGCCCCACTGGATCAGTTCGTAGCCATTGCCGATGCAATGCGCCGAGGTCGAGCAGGCCGACGAGATCGAGTAGTTGACGCCGTGGATCTTGAACCAGGTCGCAAGCGTTGCCGATGCGGTCGACGACATCGCCTTCGGCACCGCGAACGGACCGATGCGCTTGGGACTGCCGTTCTTCAGCGTGATTTCGGCCGCTTCGACGATGGTGCGGGTGGATGGTCCGCCCGATCCCATGACAATGCCGGTGCGCTCATTGGTGATGTCGCTCTCGCCGAGGCCTGCATCCGCGATCGCCTGGTCCATGGCGACGTGGTTCCAGGCCGCGCCTTGGCTCAGGAAGCGCATGGCACGGCGATCGATCATGGCCGATGGATCGAGCGTCGGCGCTCCCCAGACCTGGCAGCGGAAGCCGTGTTCGGCGAAGGAATCGGAGAAGCTGATGCCGGATCTGGCGTCATGCAGAGAGGCTTGCACCTCGTTGGCATTGTTGCCGATCGACGACACGATGCCGAGGCCTGTGACTACGACACGTCTCATTCGCAACTCCTTCCAGGGGGGCGGGCCGGGGATGCCGGTCAGCCGACCGCCGACTGCTTGGACAGACCGACTTTCAAATCCGTTGCCGCGTATATGGGTTCGCCATCCGCCTTCAGCCAGCCATCGGCGATGCCGAGCACCAGCCGGCCCCGCATCACGCGCTTGAAGTCGATGCCATACTCGACCTTCTTCACCGAGGGCGTCACCATGCCCTTGAATTTCACTTCACCGGTCGACAGCGCCATCCCCTTGCCGGGTTCGCCAAGCCAGCCAAGATAGAAGCCGGTCAATTGCCACATGGCGTCGAGGCCGAGGCACCCCGGCATGATCGGATTGCCGATGAAATGGCAGGCAAAGAACCACAGGTCCGGCTTGATGTCGAACTCCGCGCGGATGAAACCCTTCTCAAAGGCGCCGCCGGTCTCGCTGATCTCGGTGATGCGGTCCGAACATCAGCATGGGCGGATAGGGAAGCTGGGCATTGCCCGGTCCGAACAGTTCGCCGCGGGCGCAGGCCAGCAATTCATCGTACTCGTAGCTGGATTTACCCGCCATCAATCTCGTCCCCATATCGTTCCGGGCTATCGGGTGCCCTTGTCGTTGGTTTCCTAACACAATCTGTTTCAGGCCGGAAACCGGCGTTTGCGCTTAACCTGCTCGTCTGCCTGGGTCAATGCGCGCTATTGATCGCATTCGGACGACAGAATATATGTCCTGAGAGGTCCGGTTTCGGCAGACGTTCATTTTTTTGCCATTCTGGGCGTGTCTTGGGGGCGGAACTGTGGGGTTCGACGAGAAGATGGACCTGGACGGCCGGAAGGAAAATGTCGCTGTGGACAAGCGGGTCCGTGAAGCTGGCCTGAGGCCGACGCGTCAGCGCATTGCGCTGGCCGACCTGCTTTTCGCCAAGGGCGACCGTCATTTGTCGGCCGAGGAACTGCACGAGGAGGCGGTTGCCGCCGGCGTGCCGGTATCGCTGGCCACCGTCTACAATGCCCTTCACCAGTTCACCCAGGCGGGACTGTTGCGCATCCTCGCGGTCGAGGGAGCGAAGACCTACTTCGACACCAACACCTCCGACCACCACCATTTCTACATCGAAGGCGAAAACCGCATATTCGACATCGCCGGCGGTCCGGTGACGGTTGCCAACCTGCCGGAGCCGCCGGAAGGGATGGAAATCGCCAATGTCGACATCGTGGTGAGGCTACGCCCCAAACGCCACGAATGATCGGCCAGGCCAGAATCATCGGCCAGGCCAGAATCATCGGCCAGGAATGAAACTCCTCGATCTCACAATCCGGCTCGAATGGGCGTTTGTGGCGGCTGCTGCCGTTGTTTTCTACGGTTCGACCGGCATGCCCTGGTGGCTGTTCGGATTGCTTATCCTGGCGCCGGACCTGTCGATATCAGGCTATCTGGCGGGGCCTCGAGTCGGTGCTCTTGCCTACAATGCCTTGCACATCCTGATCGTGCCGGTGCCGCTGCTGATCGCCGGGTATATGTCCGGCAATGCGACCGCAATTGCGGTCGCGCTGATCTGGGTCGCCCACATCGCCATCGACCGTGCGCTGGGCTACGGCCTGAAGCTGTCAACCGGCTTCCAGGACACCCATCTGGGCCGTATCGGGCGCTAAAACCACGACCGCGAATCTTCAAAAGATCGCGCTCAAAATGGGCAAAAGAATCAGTCCTTGACCCGTTCGCCGGGATAGGCGCCCCAGACAACCGATTGGGCAAGCCAGCCGGTGTGGCCATCAAACGTCATTTCGCACCACTGGCCGTCACAGGATTTGATCGTGCCCATGACGCCAGGCTCGACCATCGCGACCACCCTTGCGTCCTTGTCGGGGCTGTTGAAAAGGTTGATCTGCGCACCCTTGCCGCGCTGCCATGGTGCGACGATTGCCGTGCGCCGGCCGGAAAGCAGCGACTGGTTGATCCAGCCTTCCGAACCGTCGGCATCGCGCACGCGGCGCCATGTGTCGAATTCCTGGATGATCTCCATCGGCAGGCCGGCCTTCATATACATCCAGTCGACCGAGTAGTTGGCGCCGGGGCCGACGCGCGAGTTGACGCGACCGGATTTCAGGCTGACGAATCGCGGCAGCGGCAGGCCGCTCGGCCCGAGCGTGACGACGCTCTGGGCAGGTGCCGCCGCACTCTGCGCCGCGGCAAGCGGAGAATAAAGCAAAGCGCCCAGAACTGCTGCGCTGAGGGTCAGGCGAAACGACGCGAAACCAGACACTTTCATTCCTTTCGGCGCTTGCCTGGCGGCAGCGGCGCCCCTTTTTCTTTGTCTTCGGCGGCACCGCTTGTTACATGGGGTAATCGGCACCGCGACCGGCTTTCAGTTTCGCCGGTCTTGGTTAAAGAGGTCTCAACGAGATCGGGTTAGAGCAATTCCAGCAAAAGTGTGAAGCGGTTTTGCGTTCGGAATTGCGGCAAATACTCGAGAGGGAAACAATGGCAGGCAAAAAGAAGCCTCTCGTCGTCATCACGCGAAAGCTGCCCGACCCGGTCGAGACCCGCATGCGCGAACTGTTCGACGCAAGGCTGAATGTCGAGGACCGGCCGATGACGCAGCCGGAACTGGTTGCGGCGGTCAAGGAGGCCGACGTGCTGGTGCCGACCGTAACCGACCAGATCGATGCGGCGCTGATCGCCCAGGCTGGCGACAACCTCAAACTGATCGCCAATTTCGGCAACGGCGTAGACAAGATCGATGTCGCGGCCGCGGCCAAGAGGGGCATCACCGTCACCAACACGCCCAATGTCCTGACCGAGGACACCGCCGACATGACCATGGCGCTGATGCTGGCCGTGCCGCGGCGGCTGGCGGAAGGCGCCAATGTGCTCACCGGCGACAAGAAATGGGCCGGCTGGTCGCCGACCTGGATGCTCGGCCGGCGCATCTGGGGCAAGCGGCTGGGCATTGTCGGCATGGGGCGCATCGGCACCGCCGTCGCCAGGCGGGCCAAGGCCTTCGGCCTGTCGATCCACTACCACAACCGCCACCGCGTGCTGCCGGCCGTGGAAGACGGGCTGGAGGCGACCTATTGGGAAAGCCTCGACCAGATGCTCGCCCGTATGGACATCATTTCGGTCAACTGCCCGTCGACACCGGCGACCTTCCATCTGCTTTCGGCGCGGCGGCTGGCGCTGCTGCAGCCCACCGCCTACATCGTCAACACGGCGCGCGGCGACATCATCGACGAGGAAGCCCTGGTCAAGCTGATCCAGGACGGCAAGATTGCCGGCGCTGGTCTTGACGTCTACGAGCACGAGCCGGCTTTGAACGGCAAGCTGCTGAAGCTCGCCGCCAAGAACAAGGTTGTGCTTCTGCCGCATATGGGCTCGGCGACGCTCGAGGGCCGCATCGACATGGGTGAAAAGGTCATCATCAACATCCGCGCCTTCGTCGACGGCCACCGTCCGCCGGACCGCGTGCTGCCTCTCAGAACCTGACGCTAGAGCATGATTCCGAAAAGTGGGAACCGGTTTTCTCGGACAAACGGAAACGGTTTGTCCAGAGATCATGCTCAAACGAGCCCATCCCGATTCAATCGGATGGCAGGTTCTATCGCGGCGCAACATTTTTCTGCCTTGAAACGAAAGCTCAGGCTTACTGAAGAGTCTTGCGCATGGTGATGGAGGTCGGCCTGGCATAGCCCTCATGCGCCGTCCGCTCGGTCTCGTGAAAACCAAGGCGGGCAAAGGCTGCATGGTTTGCGGTCAGCTCGATCCGGGTCTGAAGCTCGATGGCCGCCTTGCCGTGGCTGCGGGCAAGATCTTCGACCGCCTGCATCAGCCGCCGGCCAATGCCTTGTCCCTGGTAGTTCGGCGCCACGGCGAGCTTGCCGACATAGAGTTCCGCCGCCCTTTCAAGGGCAAAGACGCAGCCGACGATCCTGTCGCTCCTGAGTGCCACGAAGCCTGTCTCCAGCCGCGCCTTGTCGCGCAGGCTGTCGGCGGTCAGCAGGTGGGCCGAGGAGGGCGGGTCGATGACGCCCTCCATCGAGGCGAAGGCACGCAGGATCAGTGTGAGCACATCGTCCCAACGGTCGAAATCGGCCGCGATCTGTGTGATGAGGACGGCGTCGGTCCGCTCCACGGGGTCAGTTTCTCTTGTAGCGGATCGTGTCGAAGCGCGCCGCCAGCGCATCATAGAGCAGCAGCCGGCCGACCAGCGGCTCACCGATGCCGGTGATCAGCTTGATCGCCTCCATCGCCTGCAGTGTGCCGACGACGCCGGTCAGCGCGCCAAGCACGCCGGCTTCGGCACAGGACGGCACCAGGCCCGGCGGTGGCGCCTCCGGAAACAGGTCGCGATAGCCTGGGTTGGGCTTGCCGTCCTTGCCGTCTTCGAATGGCTTCAGCACGGTGACGGAGCCGTCGAAGCGTCCGACGGCGGCATGCACCAGCGGTTTCCCAGCGCTCGCGCAGGCATCGGCCACCGCATAGCGGGTTTCGAAATTGTCGGAACCGTCGACGACGATGTCGTAGCCGGCGACGAGGGCAGGCGCATTGTCCGGATTCAGCCGGATTGCGTACGTTTCAACAATTGTGTTGGGATTGATGCGGACGATTGCCGCCTTGGCGCTGGCGGTCTTCGGCATGCCGACAGTGTCGGTGCCGTGAATGACCTGACGCTGCAAATTGGACAGCGAAACGGTGTCATCATCGACCACGCCGAGCGTGCCGACGCCGGCGGCGGCAAGATATTCAAGCACCGGCGCGCCCAGCCCGCCGGCGCCGATGACCAGCACCCGTGCCTGCTTCAGCCTCTGCTGGCCGGCGCCGCCGATTTCGGGCAGCACGATGTGGCGGGCATAGCGTTCGATCTCGTCGGCGGTCAGGGCGGCAGTGGTCATTGCCTGACCATATAGTGGCTGAAAAACCTTGTCAGGAGCCAAAAGTGTAAAGCGGCTTTGGGACAACGACCTGCATAAGAGCTAGATCGTTGGCCCAATCGCGCCGTGGTCGACGGTCAGGAATTGCGCTCGCCCCTGGAGACTGGAAAACAGCGCCGCATCGGTTCCGGTCATGAATGCCTGGCAGTTCAAGTCTTCGAGGATGGAAAATAGCGCCGCGCGCCGTCCGCTATCGAGATGCGCGGCGATCTCGTCGAGCAACAGGATCGGTGTCATGCCCGACATTTCGCCGGTCAGCCGGGCATGCGACAGCACGATGCCGACCAGCAGCGCCTTTTGCTCACCTGTCGAGCAAAGCTCGGCCGGCATCGCCTTGGGACGGTGCCGAACCACCAGATCCGAACGATGCGGGCCCTCGAGCGTGCGTCCAGCGGCACGATCGCGGTCACGGCCCGCGGCAAGCGCCCGGCGGAAGCGCTCCTCGACATCGACCGCCGGCGCGGTGGCAATTTCGGCCTCCAGGTCGCCCGAAAGGCCGATATCGGCCTGCGGAAACGGTCCCGTGTCGGGCAGCCTGTCGATCATCGCGGCGAGCAGGCGCACCATCTCGGCGCGTGCGGCGGCAATCGCCACGCCGGTCTCGGCCATCTGCGTCTCGATCGCGTCGAACCAGCGGTCGTCCCGGGAGCCCTCAATAAGCAGGCGGTTACGTCCTCGCATCGCCTTCTCGTAGTCGATGGCACGTTGCCCGTGGCCGGGATCGATCGCCAATACCAGCCGGTCGAGAAAGCGCCGGCGATCCGCGGCCGGCCCGGTGAACAACGCGTCCATCGCCGGCGTCAGCCACACCACGCGCAGCCATTCCAGCATGTCTTCGGCCGAACGCGCCGGGGCACCGTTGATGCGCACCCGTCTGCCGCCTTCGCCAGCGGTGTCTCCGCCGGAAATGCCTGTTCCGATCTCGACCTGGCCGTCAGGCCCGTCGAGCCGGGCATGCAGCGCAAAGCCGCCGTCGCCACCCTCGCGCGCGACGTCTGCGTAGGGGGCGCGGCGCAAGCCACGCCCCGGTGTCAAAAAGGAGATCGCTTCGAGGAGATTGGTCTTGCCGGCGCCGTTGTCGCCGGAAAAAACCACGGCACCTGGCGCCAGATCGATCGTCAGCGCCGCATAGTTGCGAAAATTAGTAAGTGTTAGCTTACTTATATAGTTCTGTACCGGCAACCGCTATCCGCCTGTCGAAGTTGCCGCAAACATCGCTCTTGCCGCCGGTCCATCATCACAGGACCGAATTGCTGACATCGCGTCGGCTAAACCCGCATCGGCATCAGCACATAGAGTGCGGTCTCGTCGGCCATATCGTGGATCAGCGTCGGCGAACCGGCATCGGCCAGCATGAACTTGGCCTCCGTGCCGGTCAGCTGCGCAGCAACGTCGAGCAGGTATTTGGCGTTGAAGCCGATCTCGATCGGATCGGACGAATAGTCGGCGGCCAATTCCTCGGTGGCGCTGCCCGAATCCGGATTGTTGACCGCAAGCGTCACCTGACCCTCCCTGATCGACAGCTTCACCGCACGGCCGCGTTCGGAAGAGATGGTCGAGACGCGATCGACGGCGGCAGCAAAGCTCTGTCGGTCGATGATCAGCTTCTTGTCGTTGCCGGTCGGAATGACCCGCTGATAATCGGGGAAGGTGCCGTCGATCAGCTTCGAGGTCAAAACCACGCTGCCTATGGTGAAGCGGATCTTGGTGTCCGACAGTTCCGTGGTGACCGCAACATCCGGGTCGTCGACCAGCTTCTGCAGCTCGCTCACCGTCTTGCGCGGAATGATGATGCCCGGCATGCCCTCGGAACCCGCCGGCGCGTCGATCTCGGCGCGCGCCAGGCGGTGGCCGTCGGTCGCCACCGAGCGCAGCTTAAGCTTGCCGCCGACCTCATGCGTGTGCAGGTAGATGCCGTTCAGGTAGTAGCGCGTCTCCTCGGTGGAGATGGCGAACTGGGTCTTCTCGATCAGGCCTCTCAGGGCAACCGAATCGAGACGGAAGATATGCGAGAAGGATCCGGCCGAAAGCTCCGGGAAGTCGGATTGCGGCAGGCACTGAAGGCGGAAACTCGAGCGGCCTGACGTCACCGTCATGGCATTGCCGTCCTCATCCGTCTTCAGCATCACCTCGGCGCCATCGGCGAGCTTGCGCACGATGTCGTAGAGCAGATGTGCCGGGACCGTCGTCGCCCCGCCGCGCTCCACCTTGGCGGGCGTCGCTTCCGTCACCTCGAGGTCGAGGTCGGTCGCCTTCATCTCAAGGCTTGCGCCCTCGGCGCTGAGCAGCACGTTGGACAGGATCGGTATGGTGTTGCGCCGCTCGACCACACGGTGGACGTGGTTGAGCGACTTCAGGAGATTTGACCGTTCCAGGATAACACGCATGACGAAACAGGCTCGCTTGAATGAATGACGGGTCACCAGTGGGCGGCGCCCCGCGAAAGGTGTGAACAGGCTCAGAATCTGCGTAAACTGACAGGAAAAAACCAGCAAACGCAAGCCCGCGCCACCGGTTCGGGCAGGCTACGCGGGCTTTCTGGGGATAAAGGGCACGAAGTCCGCGTACCGATGTCGTAAAACCGAAATCCGGGCCGCTTCCAGGCGGCGCCACGAGCCAATTCCGGGCCCCGGGCCACACTGGCAAGCCATTGAATTCCAGTGTTGTTCGGGTTCGGGCTCCCTGGACGGTCAGGCCTGGTCGTTGATCAACCGCCTCAAGAGCTCGAGTTCCTGCGCCAGCGTGTTGTCATTGCCGGAAAGGTCCTCGATCTTGCGCACGGCATGCAGCACCGTGGTGTGATCGCGGCCGCCGAAACGCCGCCCGATCTCGGGCAGTGAGCGCGGCGTCATTACCTTCGACAGGTACATGGCGACCTGCCGCGGCTTAACGATGGTGCGCGTGCGCCGGTTGGACAGCAATTCGGTCTTCGACACATTGTAGTGACGCGCGACGATGCGCTGGATGTCCTCGATACGGACCCGTTTCGGCTCGCCGGTGCGATAGATGTGGCCGAGGATCTCGTCGATCCGGTCGATGGTGATCTGCGGCTCGAAGGATTGACGGAACAGCAGCTGGTTGAAGGCGCCTTCCAGTTCGCGTCCGCTGCCGGTCACTGTGCGTGCGACGTGATTGAGGATCTCTTCCGAAATGTTCAGCGACGCGTCATCGACCCTGGCGGTGGCAAGGCGCAATTTGAGCATGCCAAGGCGCATGGCGAAATCGGGCGCCGACATTTCAAGCGCGACACCGCCATTGAGGCGCGAACGGACCCGCGGTTCGAGCGATTCCAGTTCCGACGGCGGCCGGTCGGCGGCAACGACGACCTGCTTGGCACTGTCCAGCAACATGTTGATCAGGTGGCAGAATTCATGCTGGATCGACTTGCCCTGCAGGAACTGCATGTCGTCGATGATGAGCAGGTCGATGTCGCGCAGCTGTTCCTTGAGCGTCAGCGCGTTGTTGTCACGGATCGCGGTGGCAAAGCGCCACATGAAATACTCGGCCGTCAGATAGACGACGCGCGACTTGGGGTTCTGCTTCAGCGATTCCGCGGCGATGGCCTGCAGCAAATGTGTCTTGCCGAGCCCGACGGTTGCGTGAAGGAAAAGCGGGTTGAAGCGCACCGCGCTCGATTGCGATTCCGCCACAGCCTTGGCGGCGGCGAAGGCCACCCGGTTCGACGGACCCTCGATGAAGGAGCCGAATGTGTAGCGAGGATCAAGCGGTGACCCCAGCACATTGTGGCGGAATTCGCTCTCGATCGGTGTGCCCGGACGCGGAGCCGGTGCCCGCTCTGTCCTGCCGGGGCTGACGGTGCCGGCGGCGAGCGCCGTCTGCGTCTGCCGCGTCATCTTGCTGCGTGCAGGGACCACCTCTGGCTCGGCCTGGCTGCGTCCCTGACGGGTTGCCGTGCGCACGACGATGTCGATCTTGAGGAGATCGGGATCCTCCTGCTTCCACAGCTCGGAGATGAGGTCGAGATAGTGGCCGTTGATCCATGAGCGCAGGAAGGCGGTGGGCACCGAGATGCGGACAATGCCCTTGGAAGCCTCCGCGACCTTCATGCGGCCAAACCAGCTCGAATAGACTTCGGTTCCCAGGCGCGCCTTCAACTGGGTCTTGACCCGGTCGAATTTTTGTTCCGCGTCGCTGGACACCGCCATGTCGTTTGCTCCGATCAAAGTTCCAGGAAATGGGAGGTCGCCCGTAAGCTCCCTTTCGATGCCGCTCTGCATGATCTTTTCCTTGTCCTTCCGTACCTGTTTTCCACCGGGGATGCGCCTCCTGCATCCGGTTCCGGCGACTTATGTCTTTGCTACGATGTCCGCTGCCGCCGCCGGCAGATGAACGTCGCCCATTGTCTGAGGGAACCGGTGCCGGCCCATGGAAGCCAGTCCGCGTTGGGTACGTCAGGGCAATACAACACCGTCCGGCGAAAAGAGCGCCGGCGCGCCGTCTACCTGCCATGTCTAGTTACGCCAGTCCCCTACCGTATCGAAAAAGACAAACCAAATCCGTCCGCGGACTTGATCCGCGTTGCAAATCCCGCCAATTTAAGCTGGCCGGTTCAGGCTGGGTTTAAGGCCCAGAGCCCGTCCCTTTCGATAGACCGACATTACCGAAATCGCTGTGGATAGGGCAAGGCCACGTCTAACGGATTTTTAAGGAATCTGGTTACTGGAGGCGGGTTCGAGTGGCGTGCCGCAACGGCACATTTTAACAAAGCCATTGTGATTCAAACCCTTTTCCGGCGAATATGAAAAACCGGGCGCCGAGAGAAAGATTCTGAAATATTTCGCTTGACAGCTACTTGTCCCCCATCGGGTTGGCGTGGTGTGGACAAGCTGTGGATCACCATCTGGAAGTGTCTGAAAAATATAGGCTATTTCTGACAGCTAAGAATCTTTAAGCCAGCCCTTTTCAAGCATGCCGACCAACAGCAGGCATGCATATGCCGGCAAAGTATTCCCAATCGTGAAATCCGCACAAGACACCGTTTCCGGACATTCTTTTTAAGTGCTTGCCGGCAAACGAAAAAACCCGGCACAAACGGCCGGGTTCGAAAGAACGTCAGTCTAGGGAAGTGATATCAGGCGGACAGAACTTTGACCCGCTGGGCCAGTCGCGACACTTTGCGGGACGCCGTGTTCTTGTGGATCACGCCCTTGGTTGCGGCGCGCATCAATTCCGGCTCCGCGATCTTGAAGGCAGCCTGTGCGGCGGCCTTGTCACCGGAGGCAAGTGCCTCTTCGACCTGGCGGATATAGGTGCGGACGCGCGAGCGGCGGTTCTTGTTGATCGCTGCGCGGCGGACGATCTTGCGCGTTGCCTTTTTGGCCGAGGATGTATTGGCCATGATGCCTCTCTTCTGATCTGGTGGGCGCATGCGGGATGCCGCAGGGCGCAAAAAACAAACGGGCAGCCACGGGGCCGCCTCGGTTGGTGCGGCTTATAGTTCAGCTTTTCCGGCGCGTCAACGCTGCCTGGCCTTCTTTTTGGCGGCCAACAGCCAGCTTCTTCGCAGCTAAAGGATTGGCGTCAGCGGTTGGTGAAATTCGGCTTCCGTTTCTCGGCAAAGGCCGCCATGCCTTCCTTCTGATCGTCCAGTGCAAACAGCGAGTGAAACAGCCGGCGCTCGAACCGCAATCCCTCGGCAAGCGTCGTCTCGAAGGCGCGGTTGACAGCCTCCTTTGCCATCATCACCGATGGCAGCGAGAAAGCGGCGATCTTGGCTGCCGCCTTCAGCGCCTCCTCGACAAGGTCACTGGCAGGCACGACCCTCGACACCAGGCCCGAACGCTCAGCTTCGGCGGCATCCATCATCCGCCCGGTCAGGCACATGTCCATCGCCTTCGACTTGCCGACGAAGCGGGTCAGCCGTTGCGACCCGCCCATGCCTGGAATGACACCGAGCGTGATCTCGGGCTGGCCGAATTTGGCCGTGTCGGCGGCGATGATGAAATCGCACATCATCGCCAACTCGCAGCCGCCGCCGAGTGCATAGCCCGCCACCGCCGCGATAATAGGCTTTCGCGCCCGCGTAAGCTCCTCCCAACCGACGAAGAAGTCTTGGGCGTAGGCGTCCGCATAGGAGATGGACTGCATCTCCTTGATGTCGGCGCCGGCGGCGAAAGCCTTTTCGGAACCGGTGATGACCATGGCGCCGATGCCGGCATCGGCCCCGAAAGCGTTCACGGCTGCGACCAGTTCGGTCAGTATCTGGGAGTTCAGCGCGTTGAGCGCCTGCGGCCTGTTCAGCGTGATCAGTCCAACCTTGCCGTGCGTCTCGGTGATGATCGTCTCATAGGCCATGGCTGCTTCTCCTCGCTCGCGCTCGTCTAACTCACCGCTGACATGTCCGGCAATAGAAGGTCGATCGGCCGCCCTGCACGATCCGTTCGATGTGGCCACTGCAGCCGGGTTTAGAACAGGCCTCGCCCTCGCGGTCGTAGACGGCAAAGGAGTGCTGGAAATAGCCCAGCGACCCATCGGTTTGCATATAATCCCGCAATGAGGATCCGCCGGCGGCGATCGCATCTGATATCACCGAGCGGATGGCTTCGGCGAGGTGTTCGCTTTGGGCTTGGGCTTTCTTTCCGGGCTTGGCGATCGTGCCCGCCTCACGCAGCGGCGACAGGCTGGCGCGCCACAGCGCCTCCGACACATAGATGTTGCCGAGCCCGGCGATCAGCCTCTGGTCGAGAAGCGCTGCCTTCAGCGGTGATCGCCGCCCTTTCATCAATGAGGCAAGCAGTGCGCCGTCCAGTGTATTGCCCGTTGGCTCAACGCCTAACCCGGCCAGCATCGGATGGACGTTCGGCCCTTCGGCAAACAACATGAAGCCGAAGCGGCGCGGATCATTGAAGATCACGCGTGATCGGGCGCCTGCCGGAGATACGACATGGAAGACGACATGGTCGTGACTGGAGCTCTTCGAGCGGTCGTGGTGGAAGATACCGGGCATGTCGTTGCTGTCCGCCGTCTCGATGCGGAATGAGCCCGACATGCCGAGATGGCAGATCAGCACGGGACCGCCTTTCAGGTCCATCGTCAGATATTTGGCCCGCCGGCCGAGTGCCGTGACCGTCTTGCCGGTCAGCCGCTGTGAGAATTTCTCGGGAAATGGAAAGCGAAGATCCGGGCGGCGTGCCTCGACACGGGTGATGGTGGCACCTTCCAGGATCGGCTGCAGCCCGCGCCGGACGGTTTCGACCTCCGGCAATTCAGGCATGACCGCCAATCGCCGCATAGAAAGAAGTGCCGTAACGGCCGCACGCCAGGCCGAGATGCTCGGCCACGGTTTCGCCGATGTCGGCGAAGGTTGTTCTCAGCCCGATGTCGCCGCCCCTGAAACCCGGACCTGTGCCGATCACCGGAATGCGCTCGCGCGTATGATCGGTCCCTTGCCAGGTCGGATCGTTGCCGTGGTCGGCCGTCAGGATGAGAAGATCGCCCTGCCGCAGCCTTGCAAATGCCTCCGGCAGCCGCCTGTCGAAGGCCTCAAGCGCGGCAGCATAGCCTGCAACATCGCGGCGATGACCGAATTCGGTGTCGAAGTCGACGAAATTGGCGAAGACGAGATCGCCGTCGCCGGCATCATCCATCGCGCCCAGCGCCTCGTCGAACATGGCCATGTTGCCCGCCCCCTTGCGCACTTGCGAAATTCCGCGATGGGCGAAGATGTCGCCGATCTTGCCGATGGCGATGACACGGCTACCACGCGCTGTCAGCCGATCGAGCAGGGTCGGCTCCGGCGGTGGCACGGCGTAGTCATGACGGTTGTATGTCCGTTCGAAAGTGGCGGTGGTTTCGCCGACGAAAGGCCTCGCGATCACCCGTCCGATCCTCAGCGGGTCAACCAGCCTGCGCACCACCTTGCAGAATTCATAAAGCCGCTCGAGGCCGAAATGGACTTCATGCGCGGCGATCTGCAGGACCGAGTCGACCGACGTGTAGCAGATCGGCTTGCCGGTACGGATGTGCTCCTCGCCGAAGCGCTCGATGATCTCGGTGCCCGGCGCGTGACAATTGCCGAGAATGCCTGGCACCTTGCCCTCGCGGATGATCGCCTCGGTCAGTTCAGCCGGAAAGGCGGGAATCGTATCCGGGAAATAGCCCCAGTCGAAGCGGACCGGCAGGCCGGCGATTTCCCAATGGCCCGACGGCGTGTCCTTGCCGCTTGAAACCTCCTGCGCGGCGCCGTGGAAGGCAGCCGCGAGCAGATCCGTCCCACTGCTGGAAAAGCCCAGTCCGGTCGCGGTTTCGGCAGCCTTGCCAAGCCCGAGCGAGGCCATGTGGGGGACAAAAAGCGGTCCACTGCGAAGCCCTTCGCGATCCGCGCGTCCTTCGGCACAAGCTTCTGCGATGTGCGCGAATGTGTTGGCGCCGTCGTCACCGTAGCGGTTGGCGTCGGCCGCGCCGCCGATGCCGAAGGAGTCCAGAACGAAGAGGAAAGCGCGCGCCATCGAGTTGTTGCCAGTTTGAACGACCAGACATAGGGTTCCGCGACTTCATTGGCAATTCGGAAACCAAACGGCAACGGCTTGGCGCGATAGTCCAGTGATGTCGCCTAAGGTGCGCAGCGGTTTTGGGCAACGACATGCACAAACCATGCACAAACAAGAATGCATGTCGCAACGATGCGACGGGCATGGGTCCAGGAAAACAGACGGCGGTTTTGTCATGAGCGTTGCGCTGAAGGCGTCTGCTGCCCTTATGTTGATGCAGGGTGCGCTCTGGTCCGGTCCGGCGCATGCCGACTGGCGTGATGATATCGGCACGTTTCGCATCGGCATCGTTGCCGAGCCAGGCGCCGGCAACACCGTTCCGGGGCTGGCTGTGTTGACCGACGCCTATACCAAGGCCTTGGGCATGAAGGTCGAGTTTGTCGTTGCCCGTGACTATGCCGCGCTGATCGAGGCGCAGGCCAATGCCCGCATCGAATACGCGATCTATTCGGCAACCGCCTATGCGACGGCCTCGCAGCGCTGCTTATGTATCGAGCCGCTTGTGGCTCCGGTCGATTCCGACGGCGCGATCGGCATCCGCTCCGTTCTGCTGACGCGGGACGGCGAGCTGCCCGATCTGGCGGCGATGCAGAGCCATCGCATCGCCATTGCGCCTTCGGGCAGCGTAGGCGGTTCTCTCTTGCCATTGGCGGCGTTGGCGGCGGAAGGCCGCGAGGTTGCGGAAGATGCACCGTTTCTAGTCCATGCCGACTCGGCCGCGGCGGCTGAAACGATGCTGGTCGATGGCAAGGCCGATGGCCTGTTCGGTTGGGTGACGGCCGCTGCCGACGGCCAGCCGGAAACATCGGGCACGCAGGCAAGGCTCGAAGCGGCAGGGCTCCCAGTGACGGCGCTTCGGGTTGTATGGACGTCTGGCTTGCTGAGATATGGCCCCCACGCCGTCCGCAGCGATCTCGACCCTGAAGCCAAGCGCCGACTCACCGTGTTCCTCACCAACCTCAGATCGGTGACGCCTGATATCTACGACCTCCTGGAATCGAAGCATTCCGGGGGCTTCGTTACCGTCGCGCCAGAAGATTACGAGATGGCCGTTGCTATCGTGCGCTTCGTCACGGGCCGTGGTCCGCAACAGTAGCGCAGGAAACAGAAAAAGTGCGCGCCGATTTTCAGTCCGCAGTTGCGTGGCAACAGAGAGTTGGAACGATCCTGTGAAACGGCTGGCTGTCTCTGTTCAACAGTCGCCGCAAGGGATCGTCACGCTTCTGCGGGGGCGCAGATAGTAGGTTTCGCCCATCGTTATCTGGTTGAAAGCAGAGGTCATTGCAAGCTTGATGGCCGGCTCGTAGACGAGAGTGCTGTCGACGCGGATGAGGAAGGTGCCGGCGACCTTGAGCGTTGCGGGAACCGTGGTCTCCGTGGTCGCGGCGAGGCCGGTGCTGGTGGCGCCAGCGACCAACTTGCGTGACCATACCACCAGTGCCTTCGTCGCATCGGCCGAGACCTGTATCGCCGTGATTGTGATGCTCGGGGTCGAGCGGCTGTAGGGCTGTAGGGTGACGGGGCCGATCTTCATGATGGCGTCGACATCCGCCTTGACGACGCTTGTCTGCTGGGTGGCGAGATCAGCCACCATGCTGCCGATACGACTGACCTTCTTGCTGGTCTCGATGGCCTGTGAAGCCTCCATGGTCACCAGATACATGATCAGCAGGATAGGCATGATCAAGGCGAATTCGACTGCCGCGATACCGCGGCGATCGGACCAGAATCGACTTGCTTTCCGCCAAACTCCTGCCGTCCTAAGATGTGCCCCCGCACGCATCATGCCCATTGCCCTTTTTTCTTTTGCTGCTTGCGCATCCGCCTCGAACTCAGTTGTCGAACGGCTCGTTCTGCCAGGTCACCGATGCGAAATGCAGAGTCTTGTTGCCGCCCATCGACTGGGCCAGAAGGTCGGTCATGATGGGCCATTTGTAAAAGACCCGCAGCATGTTCTTCGATTCCGCCGCTCCCGCCGTAACAGAAAAGGCCGGCGTGGCGGCGCCGTTCGTCAGGATGACTTGGCCGCCCTGGATCTTGAAGCCGGCCGCAGCCGCGTCGGTAAACGTCGTATACTGGCGGAGATCCACGTCCAGCTGATTGGGACAATCCTGGGAAACGATGATCTCCAGTTTGTCGCAGATCATGTTCTTTAGATTGTCACCGGCGATGTCGGCCGCCCTCAACTGGCCGGTGCGCAACCGGCGCGAGACATCGTCGGTGATGTTGGCCATCACTTCCTGCCCGGCAAATGCGATGCAGCTCTCCAGAATGGCAAAGACGAGCAGTGCGAACGGTATTGCAAGGATTGCAAATTCGATTGCCGTGCTGCCGCGCCGGTCGCGAAGGAAGCGAGCGGAAAACCTTGAGCGCCTCGCCTTGTGGTCGCCTGCGGAGTCGAATTCCTTGCTCATGTTGATCCTGCCGATCTCTATGCGGTCTCGGAAGGAGCATTAGCGCAAATCAATTGAGGTCCGGTTTGAATGACCGTTAAAGTAAGCGTTGGCGTTTTAACCAGCCGATAACCTGAACGGCATTCGACCACGCCATCCTATCGGCTGACGCTCATCTCCGCTTCGGAGGCCTTCTCCGCATCGCTCTTGTAGGAGCTTTCGCAATAGGGCGTGCAGGACATCGTCTGAATTTCGGCACGCCGATAGATACGCACGGACGACGCGGCCTGCCGTACGACGGTAACCTGCTCGTCGACGATCGGGCTGCCATCCGTATCGAGCACGACCAGATTGGTGACGCCGAAGCCTTTGCCGGTCAGCACGATCGTCGAAGCATCCTGCACGGAAGCGTCGGCGATTGCCGGGTTGCCGACCACGATCGTGTCGGCAGGGCGCGACAGTTTGACGATCTTGGCCTGGTTCATCGTGACCTCGATGCCAGCGCCGGCCATGGCTGGCGCGACGAAGGTCGTGGCGGCAAGAAGCGCGGCAATCAGAATTGACGATCTCGGCTGGGCCATTGAGGCGCTCCACGCAGGCGGACTGATCAACGGAACATGAACGAGATTGGTGAACCAACGGTTAAGCGCGCGTTGTTGCCGATGGTGCAATGGCTCGCAAGGCGCGGTCAGGTCGGGATCGCAGGCGCCACAAAATCCGGAGACGGAAGGCCGGCGGCACTTTAGCCTGGAGTTAACCACGCAATGTGTTCGAACCGGGAAAGGAATCGGTAAGGCTGTTTATTAAGCCGATCGAAAGAGCTTCTCCCTAGATTGGCAGCATCCGATCAACCATCACAGAAGTTGACGGAAGTGCTGTAACACGTGGAGTAGGAGCTCTCAAATGTCTAATCTCATCGCACGTTTTGTGAAGGACGAATCCGGCGCGACCGCTATCGAATATGGTCTGATCGCCGCTCTCATCGCGCTCGCCATCATCACTGGCGCCGGCGCGCTCGGCAATGCAATCAACGGCAAGTTCACCGCTATCGGATCCACCCTGAACGGCAGCGGCAGCTAATCTGCCGTATTGCTGAGCGCTTGGATTGCGTTCTCGAAAAGGGCCGCCACATGGCGGCCCTTTTTCCATGCAGCTGCCAACATCCGTCGTCTTTTCGTTCTCGGCCTCATCAATCGTTAATCGAACGTGCCTAGATTGGGCCTCGTGGAATTCGGACAAATAGGCACAGCGCCGATGCTTGAAGCCCTGATCTTCGTCGTCTTTCCGTTCTGTATGCTGTTTGCCGCGATCTCCGACATGCTGTCGATGACGATCGCCAATCGCGTGCCGGTGCTGCTTGTCGTTGTTTTCGCACTGGTTGCGCCGCTGACGGGCATGGGATGGGCGGCCTATGGCGGACATTTCGCCGCCGGCGCCCTGGTCCTGGCCGTGACGTTCGGCCTGTTCGCTCTGGGCGGCATGGGCGGCGGCGACGCCAAGCTTCTGGCTGCCACCGCGATGTGGATGGGTCTCAATGTGAATCTCGTCGAGTATCTTGTCGCCTCGACCATCATCGGCGGCCTGCTGACGCTCGCGATCATCATCTACCGCAAGTCGCTGCTTGCGGCCGTTACCGGCCGAAATCCGTTTCTGCGCCATTTCGCCGACGAGGCAAACGGGGTTCCCTACGGCATCGCGCTTGGCCTTGGCGGGTTGCTGACCTATCCGGATTCGCCTTTGATGATATGGGCGCTGGCTAGGCTGGCGGCCTGAACACGATCTGATTTCTTTTATTGATCGGCATTGCCGCAACCGGCTTTCAACAAAGGCCGGCCCGGTCATTTCTGCCGGTTAGGCCACATTCCGTCTAATTTATGTAAACCTTAAATTAATCACGATCGTAAGCATTACATTAACCTTGTTTTGACGATTGCCGCTGCAAAGTCCGGCTTGGCTACGTGGTTTGCCAAGGCAAGGGTTCGGACAGATGCCAGCATCGCGATTGATAATTCTGAGCGTGGCGGTGGCCGCGGCGGGTGGCGCTGGGTATGTCGCGAAAAACATGGTGGCACCGCCGCCCCAGGTCGTCGTCGATTCCGGCCCCCAGGCCCCGGCGGTGTCTCTGCAGGATGTGCTTGTGCTTTCGGGCGACGTTCCGATGGGCAGCCCGATCGAGAACAACATCGCCTGGCAATCCTGGCCCGCCGACGGCGTCAACGCGAATTTCATCACCCGCACCGCAGAGCCCGAGGCCCTGGACAAGCTGAAGGGTTCCGTTGCCCGCGTTGCGATGTACGCCGGAGAGCCCCTGCGGCGTTCCAAGTTGATCGGCGAGGGGCAGAGCTTCATGTCGTCGATCCTGCCTTCCGGCATGCGGGCCGTGGCCACGGCCATTTCGGCCGACACGTCGGCCGGCGGCTTCATTCTTCCGAACGATTTCGTCGATGTCATCATGACCCGCAGGGCCGATGCCGCCAGCGGGGCCGCCGGTTTCAACACCGAGACCATCCTCAAGAACATCCGCGTCCTGGCCATCGACCAGACCATTCAGGAGGACGAGGAAGGCAAGAAGACCAGGGTGGGCCAGACCGCCACGCTGGAACTGACGCCCAAGCAGGCAGAGATCATCACCGTCGCCCAACAGATGGCGGATCGCTTGACCCTGGCGCTAAGGGCGGTCGCCGACACTCAGGAAAAGAATCTGGGTGAGGCCGACTATCTCGTTTCCGGCAATGGTCGCAGGGGAACGGTGAGGCTGATCAAGTCGGGCGAAGTTTCCGAAGTAGGGGCAAGGAAATGAGGCTAAATGGTAAACTGCCGGCAATTGTAGCCGCGGCATTGGGCCTGCTGCTCGTCGGAACGAATGTGCAAGGCAGCGCTGTCGAGGCAAAGAATGCGCAGGTCACCGCATCGACGGCCACCCAGCGCGTGAAGCTCGGCCTCAACAAATCGGTGGTCATCGACCTGCCGAGCGATGCCTACGACATTCTCGTCGCCAACCCGGCGGTGGCCGATGCGGTGACCCGCACCGCAAGGCGCATCTACCTGTTCGGCAAGGCGGTCGGCGAGACGAACATCTTTGTTTTCGGCCCGAATGGCGAGCAGATCGTCAGTCTGGATCTGGCCGTCGAACGCGACGTTGCCGGTCTTGAGGACTATATCAAGCGCTTCATTCCGACGTCGACCATCAAGGTGGAACTGCTGAATGACAACGTCGTCCTGACAGGGACAGTCGACACGCCGCTGGACGCAAAACGCGCGGTCGACCTGGCCACGATCTTCGTCTCGGGCGGTGAAGCAACGACGGGACAATATTCGCAGACCGCGGCCGGCGGTTCATCCCAGAGCGGTGTCGACATCAACAACCCGGATACTGAGCGCCGCACGAGCAAGATCGTCAACCTGCTCCAGATCGTGGGCGACGACCAGGTCACGCTGAAGGTGACGGTCGCCGAAGTCAGCCGCTCGGTGATGAAGCAGCTCGGCGTCAACATGGTCGGGAGCGGTAGCTCCAACGGCATCAGCTGGAATGCGCTGAGTTCTCCACCCTATGGATTGGGCAAGCCACTGTCGCAGTACTCGGGCCTGACTCTCGGCAATCCGACTTCGCCTCTCCAGGCCTACATCAATGCCATGGAGCAAAGCGGCGTGATGAAGACCCTGGCCGAGCCGACCCTGACCGCCGTGTCAGGCGAGAAGGCGACGTTCAAGGTCGGTGGCGAGTTCAATCTCATCACCTCGCGTACACAGAACGTCTCAACCGACAACCAGACGGGCGAGATCACCTACACCAACACCAAACTCGAATATGGCATAGGTCTCGAGTTCCAGCCCGTGGTGCTGTCGGCTGGCCGGATCAGCCTCAAGGTCAGAACCTCCGTATCGGAGCCGACCATGGAAGGTGCCGCCACTCTCGAAGCTGCCGGCAATTTGCCTGGAATGACGATGATGTCGATCCGCAAACGTCTGGCGGACACCACCGTCGAGTTGCCTTCCGGCGGCTCCATGATGATTGCCGGCCTGGTGCGCGACGATGTCCGTCAAGCTGTCTCGGGGTTGCCTGGCCTCACAAAGATCCCGGTGCTTGGCACCCTCTTCCGCAGCAGGGACTTCGTGCGCAATGAAACAGAGCTGGTGGTCATCATCACGCCCTATCTGGTGAAGCCCGTGGCGCGTAACGACCTTGCCAAGCCGGACGATAATTTCAACGCCGCCAGCGACGGCGCCGCCATGTTCCTTGGCCGCGTCAACCGCGTCTACGGCACCATGCAGACCGACAAGCCCAACGGCCGCTACCACGGCGTTGTCGGCTTCATCTACAAGTAAACGGGGAAGCGGACATGTCTCAGTCAGCATTGAAGGCAGGGATCATCGCCACAACGATGCGCCTTGGCCGTTCGCAGGCCTGCCGGCGAGCCGTTCCGGTGCTGGCGGTTGCGGTGGCGGCGCTGCTGGCCGGCTGCGCCCAGCGCGACAGCGTCACGGTCGGCGCCATTCCGGATGACTATCGCACCAACCATCCGATCGTGATCGCTGAGAAGAACCAGAAGGTCGACCTGGCTGTTGGCGCCGGTGACCGCGGCATGACCGGCGCGCAGCGCGATACGCTTCTTGGTTTCCTCGACGGCTATGACAAGGGCGCCGCTCCGACGCTGACGATCCAGATCCCGAGCGGATCGGCCAACGAGGCCGCCGCGACGGCGGCCGCCCGCGATTTCGCCCGGCTCGCGATCGCCGCCGGCGTCAAGCGCAACCGGATCGTCGTCACCTCCTATCAGGCCGCCTCGAGCGAGATATCCTCGCCGGTTCGCGTCGCCTTTGTCTCGGTGAGGGCCCAGACCGACAAGTGCGGTCGCTGGCCCGATGACCTGATGGAGACATCGGACAACAAGCATTATGCCGATTTCGGCTGCTCCTATCAGAACAATCTTGCTGCCCAGATGGCCAACCCGAACGATCTGGTCGGGCCGCGCAAGTCGACCACCATCGATGCTGAGAATCGCGGCGCGGTGATCGACGTCTACCGTCAGAGAGGCATCTCGGAAGAGTTCCTCGGCAATTCGGAAGTGACGTACTAAGCCGCAGTCTCGAACAGAACAGGCTACGCGAAAGAGCATGACGATGAGCAACCTTGCCTACGACGCCCCGGTGGATGGCAGCGATACCTCGCAGCAGGACATCGCCGCGATGCAGGCATTGCGGCCGATCCCGCGCATCTCGATCCAGGCATTCTGCGAGACCGAAGGCGTTGCCAATCCGGTCGAGCGCGCCGGCGAGGACCGCCGCATGGCGAAGGCACATCTCAAGGTCCATATGGGCGGCGTACCCACCGCCATCGAATTCTACCAATCGGCGCCAACGCCCAACCTGATCCTGCTGGAATCGCGCAGCGAGCCCAAGCAATTGCTGGAGCAACTCGCCCAGCTCTCGGAATATTGCGATCCGACTTCGAAGGTGGTGGTGATCGGTCACTACAATGATGTCGGCCTCTACCGCGAGCTCATCCGCAACGGCATTTCCGAATATGTGATCGCACCGGTGTCGATGGCTGACATCGTCAGCGTGGTATCGTCGATTTTCATCGATCCGGAAGCCGAGCCGCTCGGCCGTTCGATCGCCTTTGTCGGCGCCAAGGGTGGCGTCGGCTCCTCGACGATTGCCCACAATGTGGCTTGGGCGATGTCCTCCCTGTTCAAATCCGAGGTGGTCGTCGCCGATCTCGATCTCGCTTTCGGCACGGCCAACATCAATTTCGACCAGGATCCGGCGCAAGGCATCGCCGAGGCGGTGTTTTCGCCGGAGCGCATCGATGAAGTCTATCTTGACCGGCTGCTGACTCAGTGCGCTGAGCATCTGTCGTTGCTGGCAGCACCTTCGACGCTCGAACGGGTCTATGATTTCGATCCGGAGGCCTTCGCTCAGCTCATCGACACCGCCCAGCGCAGCGTGCCGCTTTTGGTGCTCGATGTTCCCCATATCTGGACGGGCTGGACCAAGAACACCCTGATCAAGGCCGACGAGATCGTCATCACGGCGACACCGGAACTGGCCAATCTGCGCAACACCAAGAACCTCGTCGACATGTTCAAACGGCTTCGTCCCAACGATCCGCCGCCGAAGCTGATCATCAACCAGGCCGGCGTTCCAAAGCGCCCGGAGATTTCGCCGTCCGATTTCGCCGAGCCGCTCGGCCTGTCGCCAATGTCGGTCATTGGTTTCGATCCTTTGCTGTTCGGCAATGCCGCCAACAACGGACGCATGCTTGGCGAGATGGATGCCAAGAACCCGGTTGTCGCAATGATCAACGAAATGGCGCATGTGCTGACCGGGCGCAGTGAAATCAAGGCCAAGAAGAAGGCCGGGCTTGGCAACCTGCTCGGCAAGTTCTCGCGCAACAAGAAGTGACGCTTCAGCAGTGGAATCGGTAGTCGATCATGTTTGGTAAAAGAGGCAGCGACGACGGCAACCGGTTCACGCCGGAATTTCGCCAGCCAGCAGCGGCGCCTGTTGCGCCGCCGGCGGCAAGTTCCGCGGAGACGGCGGTTCTGGCCCGGCCCTCGGCTGCGCCAAGCGCACCTGTCGCGCCGCCGGCGCGCCGTGCGGTCGAGGCACCGCCATTGGCGCCTGAGCCAAAGCGGGCACAGCGCGAGAAGAGCGAAACCTATTACGACACCAAGAGCCAGGTTTTCTCCGCGCTCATCGACACGATCGATCTGTCGCAGCTTGCCAAGCTTGATCCGGAAAGCGCGCGCGAGGAAATCCGCGACATCGTCAACGACATCATCGCGATCAAGAATTTCGCGATGACGATCGCCGAGCAGGAAGAACTGCTCGAGGACATCTGCAACGATGTGCTCGGCTATGGGCCGCTCGAGCCGCTGCTCGCGCGCGACGACATCGCCGACATCATGGTCAACGGCTCCAAGAACGTCTACATCGAAGTCAACGGCAAGGTCGAGCAGACCGGCATCCGCTTCCGTGACAACCAGCAGCTCCTCAACATCTGCCAGCGCATCGTCAGCCAGGTTGGCCGCCGTGTCGACGAATCCAGTCCGATCTGCGACGCGCGTCTTCCCGACGGCTCCCGCGTCAACGTCATCGCGCCGCCGCTCTCCATCGACGGCGCCACGCTCACCATCCGCAAATTCAAGAAGGACAAGCTGACGCTCGATCAGTTGGTCAAGTTCGGCGCCATTTCACCGCAGGGCGCCGAAGTTCTCAAGATCATCAGCCGAGTTCGCTGCAACATCGTCATCTCGGGCGGTACCGGCTCGGGCAAGACGACGCTGCTCAACTGCCTGACCAACTATATCGACCGCGACGAGCGGGTCATTACCTGCGAGGACTCTGCCGAGCTGCAATTGCAGCAGCCGCACGTGGTGCGCCTTGAAACCCGCCCGCCCAATCTGGAGGGAGAGGGCGAGGTGACGATGCGCGACCTGGTCAAGAACTGCCTGCGCATGCGGCCCGAGCGCATCATCGTCGGCGAAGTGCGCGGACCCGAGGTGTTCGACCTTCTGCAGGCGATGAACACCGGCCATGACGGTTCGATGGGAACGATCCACTCGAACAGCCCGCGCGAATGCCTGAACCGTATCGAATCCATGATCGCCATGGGCGGTTATTCGCTGCCGCAGAAGACCGTGCGCGAAATCGTCGTCGGCTCCATCGACGTGATCATCCAGGCGGCGCGCCTGCGCGATGGATCGCGTCGCATCACACACATCACCGAGGTGATCGGAATGGAGGGCGACGTCATCATCACGCAGGATATCGTCCTCTACAACATCAAGGGCGAGGACGCCAATGGCAGGTTGCTGGGAGAGCATGTATCGACCGGCATCGGCCGCCCGCATTTCTGGGAACGGGCCCGCTATTATGGCGAAGAGCAGCGCCTCGCAATTGCGCTCGAGGCGATGGAGAAACGCGCTGACTGATGCGTCCGGAGGCGTGAGGGTTCTGGCCAATGTTTGGAATTGACGGCACAGTACTGGCGTTTGTAGTGCTCGCTGGCTTCAGTGCCGGCGCGGTCGCCTATGCATTCCTGTTCACCCGGATCAGCAATGAGAAACAGGTCGGCAAGCGGCTCGAAACGATCAGGACCGCAGAGACGGATCGCTCGGTCGTCAAGGCCTCGCGCGACCGCGTGGCGGAAGCCGCCAAGCGGCGCAAATCGGTTCAGGATTCGCTGAACGATCTCGAGGCAAAGCAGAAAACCAAGGACAGCGCCGTCAAGAAACCGCCGCTGAAAGCCCAACTCCGTCAGGCCGGCCTGAAAACCACCGTCGAGCGTTTCTATGTTTACTCCGCCATATGCGGCCTCGCTTTGACGATTGTCGCGTTTGTAGCCGGGGCACCGATGTTCCTCTTGCCTGGCGTGCTGCTGGCCGGGGCGCTGGGCCTGCCGCGCTGGTTCGTCTCGTTTCGTCGCGCCCGCCGGGTCAAGGCATTCCTCAATGAATTTCCAAACGCGCTCGATATCATTGTGCGCGCGGTCAAATCCGGCCTGCCGCTGAACGACGCCGTGCGCCTGATCGCCAACGAATCGCCCGAACCCGTGAAGACCGAGTTTCGTCGCATCGTCGATTCACAGCAGATGGGCATGTCGATCCCCGATGCGACCTTGCGCATGCCCGAAACCATGCCTTGCACCGAGGCAAGCTTCTTCGGCATCGTTATCCAGATTCAATCGCAGGCCGGCGGCAATCTTTCCGAGGCGCTGGGCAATCTTTCGCGCGTACTTCGCGATCGCAAGAAGATGAAAGCCAAGGTCGCGGCATTGTCGATGGAAGCGAAGGCGTCCGCCGCGATCATCGGTGCGCTGCCCTTCATCGTCGCCTTTCTCGTTTACCTGTCGAGCCCGACCTACCTGATGCCGCTTTTCAACACCAGCGTCGGAAATCTGATCCTTGGTTGCTCGGCGGTCTGGATGTCGATCGGCATCCTGGTGATGCGCAAGATGATGAACTTCGATGTCTAGGACGCTGCCATGACCGAACAAGTCATCAAATCCCTGACGGATCCGAGCTTCCTGATCGCGTTGCTGGTCGCCGTTGCGGTGTTTGCGACCGTCTTCACCTTGCTGCCGGCGTTTGGCGGAAACCAGCTCAAGTCACGCATGAAAACCGTTGCGCTGGAACGCGACGAACTGCGTGCCAAACAGCGCGCCCGGCTTGCCATTGAGGCGGATCGCCGTCGCAAGGGTCTGCGCGAGGAGCAGTCGGTTGGCATGCGCAACATTGTCGACCGGCTGGATCTGAGGCGCGCGCTCGCTGATGAGGGCACGTTGCAGAAACTTAAAGTGGCCGGGTTTCGCGGGCAGAATCCGCTGACGCGGTTTCTTTTCTTCCGTCTCGTGCTTCCCTTTGTCGGCTTCGCGCTGGCCACGGTCTACATCTTCGTGCTCGGAGGATTGCCCGACAAGCCTCTGGTCATCAGGCTGTTCGTCTGCATCCTCGTTGCTTACGGCGGCTTCTACGCACCGGTCGTCTATGTCAACAACCGCGCCACCAAGCGCAAGCAATCGATCCAGATGGCATGGCCGGATGCGCTCGATCTGATGCTGATCTGCGTCGAGTCGGGCATGTCGGTGGAAGCGGCACTGCGCAAGGTCGCGGACGAAATCGGCGCGCAATCGGTGGCGCTGGCGGAAGAATTCATACTCACCAACGCCGAGCTTTCCTATCTGCAGGAGCGCAAGCAGGCCTATGAGAACCTGGCAAGCCGCACCGGCCTGGATTCGGTCAAGTCGGTGTCGCAGGCACTCGTCCAGGCCGAGCGCTACGGCACGCCGGTGGCGCATGCACTGCGCGTGCTTGCCGCCGAAAGCCGCGACATGCGCATGAATGCGGCCGAGAAGAAGGCCGCCGCCTTGCCGCCAAAGCTCACCGTGCCGATGATCCTGTTTTTCCTGCCGGTGCTCTTCGCCATCATTCTGGGCCCCGCCGGCATTCAGGTCAGCCAGCGCGGTATCTTCGGCGATCATTCGGCGTCGGCGACAACTGCCAAATAGCGGCGAGACAAACCCCTGCACTCCAAACGAAGCAGCCGCGCTGGACGGGCGCGGCTTCTTCGTTTGAGGTCGTTACGGATCGTCGTCTCAGTTGGTCGCGGACTTTGACTTGTCCTGATCCTTGAGCTGGCTCCAGGCATTCTGCTGGGCCAGCATCTGCCTGAGATAGGCGACGTTTGCCTGCGCCTGTTCGGGCGAGAGTTCCTGTGAGGCGATCTTCTCGGCTTCGTCGAAACGGCCCTGCAGGCCGACGACCAGCGCCAGGTTCTGACGGACCCGGCTGTCCGCGTTCGGCTGCTGCGCGGCCGAGCGCATATAGGTTTCGGCGGTGCGCAGGTCGCCTTCCAGCACATACGACATGCCGAGATTGGAGAGCACCGAAGGCTCGTTCGGCTTGAGTTCGAGCGCCTTGCGGTAAAGCTGGCGCGCATCGTCCTTCTGGCCGGTCTGGTCGAGAATGGCCGCTTCGGCCGACACCAGCTTCCAGTCGGGATATTCCGGTGTCTGAGCGCGGCGCACGGCGTCGAGTGCCGCGTCGAGCTGGCCATTGGCGGCCAGCGCCTTGCCATAGGCGGCGAGCACGTCACGATCCTTCGGCATGGCGATCGCCAGCTTGCGCATCACGGCGAGCGACTGGTCGGCGTCGCCATCCATCTGCAGTGCCGCGGCATAATTTGTCGCTATCCGTTTGTCGTTGGGGTTCCTGGCGTAGGATTGGCCCAGTGACGTCGTCGCAGTGTGCAGTTCTCCCGCCGACATGGTTTCCAGCGGTTTGCCGCTGGTGCGCCCGATCGAGCCGGTGGAAAGCTTGTCGGTCCCGCAACCGGCGACGCCCGCCGCGAGCACCAGCGCAAGGGCCGTGGTGATGAGCCGATTTCCCCTGGCGTTGATCGTGCGGTTGGTCGGCATGGCTACCTAAGCCTCCATTCATGCGCGGCCATTGCGTGGCCGTCTTCCCTCCCGCAGAAATATTCTGTTAACCCTAACGGACGGTTAAGAACGGCGACTCGAAGGTCGCCGCATGGAGAACATCGAATGCCTGTCGAACTCGTCGAGAAGAAACTGCCGGGCTCACTGCCGGTCCATCTGGTCGCCAGGGACGGTCTCGAGGCGACGGATCTTGCGCCAGCCGCTGTCGCCTGGGCCAGAGCCAACGGTTTTTCCGGCGAGGCAGGCAGGACGCTGGTCGTGCCTGGCGAAAACGGCGCGCTCGGCGGCGCCTTGTTCGGTGTCGGCGATGGCGAAGGCGCGCTCGCCCTCGGCACACTGTCGAAAGCCTTGCCGGAAGGCGACTGGCATTTCGCCTCGGCGCCGGTCGAGCCCGAACTCGCGGCCACCGCGCTGGTGCTCGGCGGCTATGTCTTCACCCGCTACGGCAAGAAGTCAGGCAAAGCGCTGCGCTTCGGCCTGCCGGCCGGTGTCGATGCCGGGCGCGTTCGCCGCATCGCCGATGGCGTCTTCCTGACACGCGATCTGGTCAACACGCCGACCAGCGATATGGGTCCGGAAGACCTGGAGCAGGCGGTGCGGACCCTGGCCGTCAGGCACAAGGCCGAAGTCTCGGTGGTCAAGGGCGACGATCTCCTCGATCAGAACTTCCCGATGATCCATGCTGTCGGTCGCGCATCGGCCGATGCGCCGCGCCTGATTGACATGAGATGGGGGCAGCAAGGCGCGCCGAAGGTGACGCTGGTCGGCAAGGGTGTGTGTTTCGATACTGGCGGTCTCGACATCAAGCCATCGTCCGGCATGCTGTTGATGAAGAAGGACATGGGCGGTGCCGCCAATGTCCTTGGCCTCGCCTCGATGATCATGGCTGCCGGGCTGAATTTGCGGCTGCGCGTGCTCATTCCCGCGGTCGAGAATTCGATTGCCGGCAACGCCTTCCGACCCGGCGACGTGCTGACGAGCCGCAAGGGCATCACTGTCGAAATCGGCAACACGGATGCCGAGGGGCGGCTGGTGCTGGCCGAGGCCCTGGCGCTGGCCGACGAGGAGGAGCCGCAGCTTCTGGTCGACATGGCGACGCTGACAGGGGCTGCCCGTGTGGCGCTCGGCCCCGACCTGCCACCCTTCTATACCGGCGACGAAGCGCTGGCAGCCGAACTGGCGGCGGCTTCCGTTGCGGCCGAGGATCCGCTGTGGCGCATGCCGTTGTGGCGGCCCTACGATGCAAAACTGTCGTCGAAGATCGCCGACATCAACAATGTCACCACGGACGGTTTTGCCGGCTCGATCACGGCGGCGCTGTTCCTGAAGCGCTTTGTCGACAAGACCGCGGGCTGGGCGCATTTCGACATCTTCGCCTGGAACCCAGCCGACCGCCCGCATGGCCCCGCCGGCGGCGAGGCGCAAGGCATCCGCGCGCTGGAGCGGATCATCACGAAACGCTACGGCTGATTGAGGCAGGAAGAGCCGGCAAATTGCTTCGACTGAAACGGAACCGAAACAATTTGCCGTCATGCTGGCGCGATGTCGATTGGGATGCGCCCGAGCCAGGCCTTGCGACTGTGGCAGCAAGTGATGCTGTCGCAGGTGCGCGACGACGAGCCCGATCTGACCATGCGCCAGACGGCGATCCTGTTCACCATCTATCTCGATCCGCCGCCGCACACGGTGCGCGGGCTGGCCGCGCGCCTCAATGTCACCAAGCCGGTGATCACCCGCGCGCTCGACACGATGGGCGCATTGAAGCTGGTGTCGCGGCATCGCGACGAACTCGACAAGCGCAATGTGCTGATCAGGCGCACGGTGGAAGGGGCGCTCTTTGTCGAGCGCTTTGGCGATGGTATCATCGCCAAAGCCCACGAACTGCCAATCTGAAGCATGATCCCGAAAAGTGGGGACCGGTTTTCGGAAAAGATCATGCTCAAACAAGTCAATCTTGACCGAGTTGCCGATTTGACTGCCAGGGATGCCCGCCTTCACGCTTTTCGCTCCGACCTTGCCGATGCACGGCTGAAGGGCGAGGTCGCCGCCGAGCGCTTCGTCGCCGGCCGGCCGGCGCGGATCACCGCGTCCGTGGCCGATATGCGCAAAGCGCCGCGGCCGGATGCCGGCGTCAACACGCAGCTTCTGTTCGGCGATGATGTCCTGGTCTTTGAAGTGGCCGAAGGCTGGGCGTGGGTCCAGGCCGAACGCGACGGCTATGTCGGCTATGTCGCCGACACGATGTTGGGCGGGCGGGGACTTGCGCCCACCCACATCGTCTGCGTGCCACGCACGTTCCTCTATCCCGGGCCGGATCTGCGCTTTCCGATCGCCGGGCAATTGTCGATGGGATCGACGGTGACGGTGACGGATGCCGCCGAGACGCGCGGCACGCACTATGCCGTCCTGCCATCCGGCGAGGCGATCATTGCGAGTCATCTGCGGCCGCTCGGTGACACAGCCTCCGACTATGTCGCGGTTGCCGAGACGTTTCTTGGAACACCCTATCTCTGGGGCGGCACTTCCGGCTTCGGCATCGACTGTTCGGGCCTGGTGCAACTGGCGATGCGCATGGCCGGCAGCAACGTGCTGCGCGATTCCGACATGCAGGCGGCGACACTCGGCGATCCGCTCGAGCCGGGTCCTGATTTCTCAGGGCTGCGGCGCGGCGATCTGGTGTTCTGGAAGGGCCATGTCGCCGTCATGACCGACGCCCACGACATGATCCACGCCAACGGCCACACCATGCTGGTCTCGCGCGAAGGGCTGAAGGACGCGGTTGATCGCATCGGGTATCTCTATGGCGGGCCGACGGGATTCAGGAGGCCGTAGCCTCTCTTCCTTCGCCCCGTTCGCGCGGCGTGGAAAGCTCACCTCGATCCCCTTTTGTTCCGATTTTTCTTGGCGATTGACTGCCGTCGCGCTACTTCTGGCGGGTGACAGAGCAGCCGCGCCTTGCCGAACAGAATGCCACCGTGGCCCTGCCCGAACCATTCATCAGATGGTTTGGCGAGAAAGGCTGGTCGCCGCGCGCCCATCAGATCGAACTTCTGGCGAAAGCCCAGGCCGGACAGTCGGTCCTGCTGATCGCGCCGACCGGCGCCGGCAAGACGCTGGCCGGCTTCCTGCCCTCACTGACCGAACTGGCTGTCCGGCCAAGGCGAAAGCCAGGCCAGGCGCATCGCGGCATCCACACGCTCTACATCTCGCCACTGAAGGCGCTGGCCGTCGATATCGAGCGCAATCTCGGCAAGCCGGTGGAGGAGATCGGCCTGCCGGTCACCATCGAGACGCGCACCGGCGACACCCCCGCCCACAAGCGCCAGCGCCAGAAGCTGGTGCCGCCCGACATCCTGTTGACCACGCCCGAGCAACTGGCGCTGCTGATCGCGGCGCCCGACGCCCGACGCTTCTTCGAGGATCTGCGCTACGTCGTGCTCGATGAGTTGCATTCGCTGGTGACATCGAAACGCGGGCACCTTCTGGCGCTTGGTCTGGCACGGCTGCGCGGTTTTGTCCCCAATTTGCAGACGATCGGGCTGTCGGCGACGGTGGCCGAGCCGGACGAGTTGCGGCGCTGGCTGGTCAGCCAGAATCCGCCCAAAGGTCCAACAAGCCCCGACATGGCTGAGCTCATTGTCGTGACAGGCGGCGCGAAGCCCGATATCTCCATCCTCGATTCGGAAGAGCGCGTGCCATGGGCGGGACACTCGGCGCGCTATGCCACGCCGGAGATCTATCGCGAGATCAAGCGCCACAAGACGACCCTGCTGTTCGTCAACACCCGCAGCCAGGCAGAGCTGCTGTTCCAGGAATTGTGGCGGGTCAACGAGGATACCTTGCCGATCGCCTTGCATCACGGCTCGCTTGACGTGGCCCAGCGTCGGCGCGTTGAGAAGGCGATGGGCGAGAATGCGCTGCGCGCCATCGTCGCGACGTCGACGCTCGACCTCGGCATCGACTGGGGCGATGTCGACCTGGTCGTGCATGTCGGCGCACCAAAGGGCGCCAGCCGGCTGGCGCAACGCATCGGCCGCGCCAACCACCGCATGGACGAGCCGTCCAAGGCGATCCTCATCCCGGCCAATCGCTTCGAGGTGCTGGAATGCCGGGCAGCCCTCGACGCCAACTATCTCGGTGCACAGGACACGCCGCCATTGATCGATGGCGGGCTCGACGTGCTGGCCCAGCATGTGCTGGGCTGTGCCTGCGGCGCGCCGTTTCGGGCCGATGATCTGTACGAGGAGGTGCGAACGGCAGCTCCCTATGCCAGCCTCGATCGACCGACATTCGACCGCGTTATCGATTTCGTCGCCACCGGCGGCTATGCGCTCAAGAATTACGAGCGCTATGCCCGCATCCGCCTGAACAAGGATGGGTTCTGGCGAGTGTCAAATCCGCGCGTCGCCCAGCAATACAGGTTGAATGTCGGCACCATTATCGAGGTGCCGGCGCTCAACGTGCGCTACGTCAAGGCTGGCAGCAAAGGCTCGGCTTCGCGCGGCGGCAAGGTTCTCGGCAAGATCGAGGAGGCCTTCCTCGAAACGCTGACGCATGGCGATACGTTCATGTTTGCCGGCAAGGTGCTGCGCTTCGAAGGCATTCGCGAGAATGAGTGCTTCGTGTCGAATGCGCCGGGTAGCGATGCCAAGGTGCCCTACTATGGCGGCGGCAAGTTTCCGCTTTCGACCTACCTCGCCGAACAGGTCCGCATCATGCTGGACGACCCGCAGCGATGGAAGAAGCTGCCGGAGCAGGTGGCCGACTGGCTGCGGTTCCAGGCCGACAAATCCGTGCTGCCCAAACGCGACGACCTGCTGATCGAGACCTTTCCGCGCGGCAACCGCCATTATCTGGTGGCCTATCCGTTCGAGGGCAGGTTGGCCCACCAGACGCTCGGCATGCTGCTCACCCGTCGTCTCGATAGGGCGGGAGCCAGGCCGCTCGGCTTTGTCGCCACCGACTATGCGCTGGCCATATGGTCGCTGGGCGACATGGGCACGATGTTCAAAGCCAGGAAGCCTTCGCTCGGCGCCCTTTTCGACCAGGACATGCTGGGCGACGACCTCGAAGCCTGGCTGGCCGACAGCTGGCTTCTCAAGCGCACTTTCCGCAATTGTGCGCTGATTTCGGGATTGATCGAGAAACGCCACCCCGGCCAGGAGAAAAGCGGTCGTCAGGTCACCGTGTCGACAGACCTCATCTACGATGTGCTGCGCAGCCACGAGCCCGACCACATCCTGCTGCAGGCCACACGCGCCGATGCGGCGACCGGTCTGCTTGATGTCAGCAGGCTTGCCGACATGCTCTCGCGCATCCAGGGTCGAATCGTGCATAAGAATCTCGAACAGATATCGCCGCTCGCCGTGCCGATCATGCTCGAGATCGGCAAGATGCCGGTCAATGGCGAAGCCGATGAAACGCTTTTGATGGATGCGGCGACATTGGTCGAGGAGGCCATGGGTCCGGGAATGAGTGTGGAATGAACTTTTCGCTGGCGCGCACATCGTTGATCGCCGAGGCCAACCTTGTCGGCATCGCCGGCGAGCGCGCCGTCTGCGACCCGCGCGGCGTGCTTTATTTTCCGGACCTGCGGCTTCTGGTGGTGTCCGACCTGCATCTGGAAAAGGGTTCGTCGCTGGCGCGGCGCGGCGCGCTGATCCCGCCTTACGACACCGGCGCGACCTTGCTCAGATTGCAGGCCGTCATCGCTGACTACCAACCATCGATCGTCATCAGCCTGGGCGACTCCTTTCATGATGGCGGCGGCGCCGAACGCATGCATGCAAGTTTCCGCGAGCGGCTGGAAGCGCTGATATCAGGCCGTGACTGGTTCTGGGTTGCCGGCAATCATGATCCCGAAGCGCCCGCCGACCTGCCTGGCGAGACGGTGCGGGAACTCGCCATCGGGTCGCTGCTGTTCCGGCATGAGCCATCGAAGCAGCGTGTCGAAGGCGAAATAGCGGGCCATCTGCATCCCTGCGCCCGCATCGTCCAGCGCGGCCGTTCGGTGCGGCGGCGCTGCTTTGCCGGCGATGGCGGCCGCATGATCATGCCGGCCTTCGGTGCCTATACCGGTTCGCTCAACGTCCTTGACCGCGCCTATGCCGGGCTGTTCCGGCTGGATACGCTGATGGCCTACATGCTGGGCACGGACCGTATCTTCGCCATCTCGCGCTCGATGCTCAGGCCCGGCTGAAACTGTCCTATCTGCCGTAGTAGAGCGTGACGGTGTGCTTCGCCTCGGCGAAGAACAGCCAGCGTTCGACCAGCATGCCGGCGAACTGGGCGATCGCGGCGATCGCCGACAGCGCTGCCGCGAAAGGCCAAGGCAGGCCGAAGACGGCAACCAGCAGCAAGACGGGCAGGGCGAAGGCCAGGAGCTGCGTGATCTGGCGTAGCCGCGCGCTGTGCTTGCGCGCGATGCGAAAGCCCATTTCCTTGAGCAGATAGTTTTCCTCGGTATGCGGCCATTCCAGCGACCGCACCGTGCCGCCGGTCAGCCCGGTCGCGGTGTTGGCGGTGGTCGGGATTTCCAGCCGGTCATTGTAGCGCCAGGTCGCCAGTTTCCAGCCCCAGCCGAACAAGGTCAGCAATATGGAAGCCGCCAGAATGATTTTCGAACCAAGCGCAAACCCCTGCAGCAGCGCGTTCAGCAACACGCTGCCGGTCATCGCCGAGAAGATGAGATAGCCGGGCAGCGTGAAACGGCTGTGCCATTGGGCGATCGGCTTCAGCGACGCATAGATCATGCCGGTGGTGCAGACGGTGACGGCCGCACCACAGGCCGTCAGCAACCCGGCCACAGCCACCCAACCGCCGCTGCGGCCGAAGAAGACCCAGCCGATGCCGAAAAGTCCCGCCGGGATGAAGGTGAGGACCGAGGCGACGCCTTCGCGCGACAGCCAAGAACTGCGCCACTGCGAGAACGCCCGCCAGGCGCGTTCGGGGCGGCCCAGATGACCCGTCGACGACAGCAGCCCGGCCACGATCAGGCCGAGTGCCAGTCCCATGCCGATGAAGCCCAGCCGGAAATCGGGTGGGATGATCTGGAAGCCTCCGAGCACACCGAGCAGTGCGAGCAGGCCGTAGCCGGCGCCGGTGGCGGTGGTGAAGAAGACGACGGAGAAGGCTGGATGCATGGGCTAGTTCGAAAGCATGCGGTCGACCCAGCCGAGAAAGCCGCCTTCGGCGCGCACCGGTTCGAGTGCCAGCGCGGGAACCGATGCGGCGCGCGTGGTGTGGGCGCGTGGCGGCAGGTATTTGTTGGTCGGGTGATAGCCGAGCTCAGGCATCAGGTCGACGCCGCCACGTTCCGCCACCAGTTGCGAGACAGCCGACTGCGGATCGCCGAGATCGCCGAAATGGCGGGCACTGGTCGGGCAAGCGGCGACGCAGGCCGGCACGCGGTCTTCCTCGGCCAGATTGTCGTTGTAGATGCGGTCGACGCACAGCGTGCACTTCTTCATCACGCCGACATCGGTGTCGAATTCGCGTGCGCCATAGGGGCAGGCCCAGCTGCACAATTTGCAGCCGATGCACTTGTCCTCATCGATCAGCACGATGCCGTCCGAAGCGCGCTTGTAGGATGCGCCGGTCGGGCAGACGGTGACGCAGGCCGGCGTCTCGCAATGCAGGCAGGAGCGCGGGAAATTCACCGTGCGCCCGCCCGTCTCGGTGGTGTGCTCATAGCTGTGCACGCGGTTGAACCAGACGCCGTCGACATGGCCGCCATAGGGGTCGATGTCGGTCAGCGGCGCCATGTGGCCGCCGGTGTTCCATTCCTTGCAGGCGGTGACGCAGGCCTGGCAGCCGACACATGTGTCGAGATCGATGACGAGGCCGAGCTTCTTGCCGCTTTGACTTGGCAGACAGGTCATTTGGCCGCCTCTCTTGCCCGGCGGAATTCAGCGCCGAAAGTCAGCCTGTCGGGCGAGGGTTCGAAATGCGGCGGCTGCTGGAACCGCTCGAACTGCGGCTCGGTGAAGCCGGCTTCTTCCGCCGCGCATTTGACGATGCGCACGCGCAGGTCGAACCATGCCGCCTGGCCGGTCACCGGATCGGAATTCGAATAGCGTTTGCCCTGGGCACCCGCCGAGGTCTGGTCGCCGATGATATGGTTGAGCAGGAAGCCGCGGTTGGATTCAGCCGCGTCGTCCTTCAGCCCCCAGCTGCCGCGCCGCTTGCCGATGGCGTTCCAGGTCCAGACCGTGCTTTCGTTCACCCCGTCGATCAGCTTGATCTGCCCCTTCACTCTGCCATTGATGCTTTCGATCCAGACCCAGTCGCTGTCGACAAGGCCGAGGCCGGCTGCGGTCCGGTGATGCACGAACAGCCGGTTCTGGCTGGTGATTTGCCTCAACCACGCATTCTGCGATCCCCAGGAATGGTACATATGCATCGGCCGCTGCGTCAGCGCATGCAGCGGATATTTTTCGAGGTCGACGACCGCTTCCTCGAACGGCATGTACCAGAAGGGCAGCGGGTCCATGTAGGTCTCGATGCGCTGGCGATCGCCCTCCGGCGGCACGACGCGGCCATGGCCCCGCGCGGCCAGACGAAAACGCTGCAGCGGCTCGGAATAGAGCTGGAAGACGATCGGCTTGGCCTTCGGGATGAAGCCCATCTGCTCCGCGAAGTCGAGATAGGAGCGGTTGGCCATCTTGTAGTAGCGCTGGTCGTCAGCGAAGTCGTGATGCCAGAAGCCGCCATTGTCGATGTAACGTTGCAACTGGTCCGGATTGGCCTCGCCCCTGCCGGTCGAGGTCCCGTCCTTGCCACGCCAGCCGGCGAGCGGGCCGATACCGGGCGTGCGCTCATGATTGACGATGTAATCGGCATAGTCGTGGTATCTGGCCGAGCCGTCTTCATCGACGAAACCGGGCAGGCCAAGCCGCGCGCCGAGTTCGATCAGCACCGACTGGAACGGCCTGACGTCGCGATCCGGCTCCACGACGGGATGGCGGATGGCGTCGCCCGGTCCGTCGGCATGGCTGATCGGCCGGTCGAGCAGGCTGATGCAGTCGTGGCGCTCGAGATAGGTCGTGTCCGGCAGCACGAGGTCGGCGAACGGCACCGTCTCGGAATAATAGGCATCGGAATAGATGATGAAGGGGATCTTGTAATTGCCCTCGCCATCATGGTCGGTCAGCATCGCCATGGTCTCGACGGTGTTCATCGAGGAATTCCACGCCATGTTCGACATGTACATCATCAGCGTGTCGATCCTGTAGGGATCTCCGGCCCAGGCATTGCGGATGACGGTGTGCATCAGGCCATGCGCGGCAAGCGGCGCATCCCACGAGTAGGCCTTGTCGATGCGAAGAGGTGTGCCGGCCTCGTCGACAAGCAAATCGTCCGGCCCGCAGACGAAGCCCAGCGGCATACCGTCGAGCGGCGTCATCGGCTTGACCATCTTGCCGGCTGGCTTCGGTCCGGGCGGTGCGGAACGGGGATAGGGCGGCTTGAAGCGGAAGCCGCCGGGGACATCCACAGTGCCCAACAGCACCTGGAGGAGATGGATGGCGCGGCAGGTGTGAAAACCGTTCGAATGGGCCGAGATGCCGCGCATGGCGTGCATCGAGACAGGCCGCCCCTTGATCGTCTCGTGGCGGCGCCCGGCCCAGTCGGTCCAGGCGATCGGCAACTCGATCGTCTGTTCGAAGGCGACATGCGCAAGTTCGGCGGCGATCCTGCGGATCGTACCGGCCGCAATGCCGCAGCGCTCGGCGACCGCGTCCGGTGCATAGCTCTCATCGAGGTAGCGGTCGGCGATCAACTGGAACACCGGGACGCAGCGGCGTCCGCCGATCGTGTAGCTGCCGGTCAGTGCCGGTTTCGCACTGGCGTCGGTGGCGCTGACCGGTGTCTTCGCCACTCTGTCCCAGGCCAGCGGATTGCCGTCGGCATCGCGCACGAACAGCCCGTCATCGGTCGCACCCGGCTCCTGGATGACGAGCGAATGGGCATTGGTATAACGGAGCAAATACTCGAGATCGACGCGGCCGGCTTTCAGCAATTCGTGGATGAGAGCGAACACGAACAGCCCGTCGGTGCCAGGCCGGATGCCGATCCAGTCGTCGGCAATGGCGTTGTAGCCGGTCCGGCACGGATTGATCGACACCACCTTGGCGCCGCGCGCCTTGAGCTTGCCGAGACCGATCTTGATCGGATTGGAATCGTGGTCCTCGGCGACACCGAACAGCATGAAGTACTTGGTGTTGTCCCAGTCGGGCTCCCCGAACTCCCAGAACGAACCGCCGATCGTGTAGAGACCGCCCGCCGCCATGTTGACCGAACAGAAGCCGCCATGGGCGGCGAAGTTCGGCGTACCGAACTGGCTCGCCCACCAGCCGGTGAGCGACTGCGACTGGTCGCGGCCGGTGAAGAAGGCCAGTTTCTTGGGGTCGGTCCGGCGGATGGCCGAGAGCCGCTCCGTCGCGATCGAGAACGCCTCTTCCCACTCGATCTCGCGGAACTCGCCGGAGCCGCGCGGACCGGTGCGCAGCAACGGCTTCTTCAGCCTTGCCGGACTGTAATGCTGCATGATGCCGGAGCTGCCCTTGCCGCAGATCACGCCGCGATTGACCGGATGGTCCTTGTTACCGTTGATGTAGCGGACCTTGCCATCCTTGATGTGCACGTCGATGCCGCAGCGGCAGGCGCACATGTAGCAGGTCGTCTTGGCAATGCTGTCGGAAACACCAGGCGAGGTGTCGACGCCGTCGCCTTCGTCCGGTGCGCGCGTGTCGGCGAGCGGGCGTTGCGATGGTGCCGAATTCGCGCCGCGCGGCGGTCCCTGCATCATGATCCGTTGGCGCCTGCGCGGCCAGCGGATTTGGCCCGTGTCTTCGGTCCGGGGCCGCGCATGTAGTGCTCTTCCGGGTGATAGCGATCGCCGGCCAGCCGCCGCCTTATGCCGCGGGTCCAATGCGCAAGCAGGGATCTGAACCGCCCGATCATTCTGCTCTCTGCGATCTCTCGGCGAATTTTTTCTAACTTCACTCGAAAACTTAGAATGAAGCTATCGATCTGTCTAATCAGTTGTTCTTGTAAATTCGATCGATATTGGTTCTTAATGCGCTCATGACCCTGGACCAGTTGCGGATTTTCGTCGCCGTCGCGGAGCGCGGCCATATGACCAAGGCGGCGGAACTGCTGGGCATCTCGCAGTCGGCCGCATCGGCCGCCATCCGAGCGCTTGAAGAACAGCACGGCGTGCATCTGTTCAACCGGGTCGGCCGCAACATAGAGCTTGCCCAGACCGGACACCGGTTCCTGCCGGAGGCCAAGGCCGTGCTCGAACGGGCCGCCGCCGCCCGCAATGTTCTGGAGCATGTCTCGCAGACGGTCACCGGCAGCCTCTCGATTGCCGCCAGCCAGACCATCGCCAGTTACTGGCTGCCGCGCCGGCTGGCTTCCTTCCACGAAGCCTATCCCGCCGTCAGGCTGAGCGTCTCCATCGGCAACACAAGGCAGGTGGAGGCCAATGTCCTCGATGGCGCGGCCGATCTCGGCCTGGTCGAGGGGCGCACCGAGTCCGACATCTTGCGCCGCACCAAGGTCGACGTCGACAGGCTGATGCTGGTGGTCGCCAGCTCGCATCCGGAGATCGCCGAAGTCGCGCCCGGCCACTCCGACATCAAGGACTTGCGCTGGATCATCCGCGAGGGCGGTTCGGGCACGCGCGAAGTGCTGGAGGACCTGGCGCGCCGCGAAGGAATTTCACTCGCCGACTTGCAGATATTCCTGGTGCTGCCAAGCAACGAGGCGATCCGCCAGGCGGTCGAGGCGGGAGCCGGCGCCACGATCATTTCGGAGCTTGTCGTGGCCCGCGCCGTGGCCGAAGGCAGTCTCAGGTCCGTGCCGCTCGAACTGCCCAAACGCGACTTCGCCATGATCACCCATCGCGATCGCCAGGCAAGCCTGGCCCAGATGGCGCTCAAGGCGCATCTCGGCGCCGGCGCCGACGAAATGGCGCCCGCTCGCCCGTGAGTGGGCCGCGTCAGCCGAATTTTCGCTGAGCATCCAGCGCCAGGCCAAGTCCGACCGAGCCGAACATGTCGCCTTCGATGACGGATGCCTGCGGCACCAGCGACAGGATCTCCCGCCTTGCCAGCGGGATCGCGGTCGATCCGCCGGTCAGGAACACCGCGGTGATGTCGGACGGCTTCACCTCAGCATCCCGGATGGTCTGTCCCACCGTTGCCGTGACCCGCTCGATGTCCCTGGCAATCGTCGCATCCAGCCCGCTGCGTGTGATTTCGGCGGCGAACTCCGCGCCCGGCAGCTTCACCGCGACCTCTGCGGACGAGTTGTCGGTCAGCGCTATCTTGGCCTTCTCGACAAGTGCCGCCAGCGCGTGTCCATAGCGGTGTTCGACGATGTGGATGAAGCGGTCGACCAGGTCGGCGCGCTCGGCCTCGTAGCGGATCTGGCGCAGATGCGTCATCGCCTTGGCGGTGTAGACCAGGTTGATGCGCTGCCATGTCGCGAGGTCGATGAAGTAGCTTGCCGGCAGGTTGCGTTTGCCGTCCCTGGTTGGCGTCAGATAGCCGAGCTGCGGCATCACATGGGCGATGCTCAGCAGCCGGTCGAAATCCGTGCCGCCGATATGGACGCCCCGGCTGGCCAGGATGTCGTCCTTGCGGTCGAGGGAACGGGAGCGCTGCGGTGAAACGCGCACGATCGAGAAGTCCGACGTGCCGCCGCCCATGTCGATGATCAGCGCCAGTTCCTCGCGCGTCACCTTCTGCTCGTAGTCGAGCGCCGCCGCGATCGGCTCGAACTGGAAAGCGATGTGCTTGAAGCCCTGGGCACGCGCGGCATTCTCGAGTTCGCTTTGCGCCTTCGCGTCGGCTTCGGCGTCGTCATCGACGAATTGCACCGGCCGGCCAAGCACGACAGTCTCGACCGTATCGCCGGCATCTGCTTCCAGCCTCTTCTTGAGATGGCCGAGGAACATGCCGACGATCTCCATGAAGCCGATCGACCGCGATTTGATACGGGTCTTCTCGTGGGCCAGCGAACTGCCGAGCACGCTCTTCAGCGAACGCATCAGCCGGCCTTCGATGCTGTCGGTGTAGTTGGCAATGGCGTGGCGGCCAAAACAGGTGCGGTTGTCTTCGAAGTTGAAGAACACGGCACTGGGCAGCGTGACCTGGCCATCCTCCAGCGCGACGAGGCGCGGCTGCCCGTTGCGGACCACGCCCACGGTGGAGTTCGAAGTACCGAAGTCGATGCCGCCGAAGGCTGGTCGCATGACAAGTTCCTGTATTTGTCGTCGGCGAGCCGATAGGCGCCATGAGAAATCGCGCGCTGCCCGGGGCACGGGCTGCTCTGCCGAACCGAATTGTTTGTGTCTGCAAGTTGGCTGGGGAGCGCGGTCTACCGCATGCTCCCGCAAAGGGAAACCACTTTTCGGGAAAAGTTCTAATCGCGCCGGAAGATCAGCCGTCCGAGCCAGCCGGTCAGCATGGCCAGCGATATCGCGAAGACGCCATAGAGGAATGAATAATTGTGGGCGACACGGAAGATCGACTGTTCGAAACCGGATTTGCGGATTTCGAGCTGGGCCGAGCTTTCCTTGATGAACAGGCCGCTCTTGAACAGGAAGGCGCGCGCCTTGTGGGTGCCGACCGGAACATTGGGCGCCAGCCTGACGGTGGCGCGGAACAGGTTCTGCGACAGGAATTGCACGCCGCCGACATTCTCGCTGTAGAGGCCGGTCGCCGACTTGCGTTCGCGCAGTGCCGCGGTGAATTCCTCGATGGTCGCCGGGCTGTCGCCGGCATCGGCGGGCTGCATGTAGAGGTTGGAGGCGCCGAGCGACAGCTGCTTGTAGCTGTTGGGTTCGGTGATGTCCTGCAGCGGCCGGGTTGTTGCCACCGAATAGGACACCGGCACGTTCTCGAAGGTCTCGGAGTCCAGATTGACCCAGACGCCGAGCACCCGGTCCTTGCGGCGCACCACCACCGGTTTGGGCGGGCCTTCGAGCACGACGATGACATCGTAACGGCCCTGGCGCGCGACGAGTGGATCAGGATTTTCCAGCGAACCGAAGATGGTCAGGTCGGCGCCGGAAAAGCCGGCGGTGATCGAGACATTGTCGGTGGAGAGCCCGATCTGGATGCCTTCCGTCAGCGGGACCTGTGCCTTCGCCGGCACGGCGGCCGCAAGCAGCGACAGGAAAATGGCGGTTGCGAACGCGTTCGGAGCCCTCATCAGTTGAGGCCCGCTGCGGACAGCGAATAGAGATTGGGCGGGGTGACGAAAAGATCGATCGCCAATCGTATCGCCACTGCCAGCACCAGCAGCGCCAGCAGGGCCCTGAGCTGCTCGCCGCGCAGCCTCTGACCGGCCTTGGCGCCATATTGCGCGCCGGCCACGCCGCCCGCCATCAGCAGGAAGGCCAGCACGACGTCGACCGTCTGGTTGGTGGTGGCGTGGACCAGCGTCGTATAGGCGGAGGTGAAAATGATCTGGAACAGCGAGGTGCCGATGACGACATTGGTTGGCACTTTCAGCAGATAGATCAGCGCCGGCACCATGATGAAGCCACCGCCGACGCCCATGATCGACGACAGGAAGCCGATGCCGGCGCCAAGGCCGAGCACCGGGATGACGCTGACGAACAGTTTTGAGGCCCTGAAGCGCATCTTCAGCGGCAAGCGGTGGATCCAGTTGTGCTGGCCGGATTTCTTCAGCACCGGTGCCGCACCGCTGCGCGTGGCGCGCAGCGCATTGACGCTTTCGACCAGCATCAGCCCGCCGACGGTGCCGAGCAGCACGACGTAGAGCAGCGAGATGAACAGGTCGAGCTGGCCGAGCCTGCGCAGGAAGGCGAAGACGTAGATGCCGCCGGTGGAGCCGACAATACCGCCGGCCAGCAACACACCACCGAGCTTGAAGTCGAGCGTCCCTCGCTTCATGTGCGAAAGGACGCCGGAGACGGAGGAGGCGATGACCTGGTTGGCGCCGGTGGCGACCGCGATCGCCGGAGGTATGTTGTAGAAGATCAACAGCGGCGTGATGAGGAAGCCGCCGCCGACGCCGAACATGCCCGACAGGAAACCCACCGCCGCGCCCATGGCCAGCAGGACGAAGACGTTGACGGAAATTTCCGCGATCGGGAGATAGATGCCCACCCGTCAGTCTCGATCAGTTCTGCCTGTCGGCGAATGCAACCGTTGCGGGCATCTTGGACCGACAAGCCAATTCGTTCTTGCGCCGGAGGTGTTGCGAAGTCAAACCGCGCTACGCCGCCGAAACAAAAAACATCTCAATCAGTTAACAGGCAAATGTGTGGCAAGGGCGTCGTGGAAGCGACGCCTCTGCCGTTATTTGCGCGCCAGCAGCGCCTTGACCAGTTTTTCATCGACCTCGCCGGTCGCCGGCATCTTGTTGTCGGTCTGGAAAGTCATGATCGCGGTCTTCGTCTTCTGACCCATCTTGCCGTCGGCGCCGCCGGCGTCGTAGCCGTTCTTGTTGAGAATGCGCTGGATGTTCTGGACCGCCTTCTTCATGTCGATGCTGGCGGTCGTCTGCGGTGCGCCGTCCTGCCAGGATTCGGGAATGTCGGCCGAATTGGCTGCCGCATCAAGTGGCTTGGCCTTCCACAGTTCGGCCGCGGCGCGGGCGCGTTCGAGCTGCTCGGGCCGCAGCGCATTGGCGATCTCGTCGCGCTTGGCCGCGGCATCCTTGTCGCCCGTCTTGGCGACCAGCGCGAACCATTTGTAGGACTCTTCGAGGTTCTGCTTCATCCCGACGCCCTTGGCGGCGAGGATGCCGAGATTGAACTGGCTGTCCTTGACGCCGACATCGGCCGCCGCCTGGAACCAGTGCGCGGCCGATTCATTGTCGGTCACGCCGTCCGCCGCCATGGCGAACAGCACGGCCAGATTGTGCATGCCGCTGGCGTTGCCCTGCGCCGCGGAAAGCTGGTACCAGGTCTTCGCCTTCTTGATGTCGCGCGTGACGCCGATGCCCTTTTCGTAGAAATTGCCGATGCGATATTCGGCCGGTGCGAAGCCGAGTTCCGCCGACTTCTCGTACCATTTGGCCGCTGCCGCCATGTCTTCCTTGACGCCGCGCGACTCGGCATAGCGCGAGCCGATCTCGAACAGCGCCTTGGCATCGCCGCCGGCGGCGGCATCGCGCAAGGCGACCGGGCCGGCGTCAGCGGGAATGTCGAACTTTGCCGTCGTCGCCGCCGGCGAAGCGTCCACTGGCGCAACCGCGCCCGTGGTGTCCTTGGCGGTGGTCGGCTGAGCCGCCATCGGCTGGGTGTCGGCATCGGTTGCTTCAGCGGAGGTCGCAGCGCCCGGGGCGGGCACAGCAGAAGCTGTTGTGTCGGACGCCGCCGTGTTCGCATCGGCGGGCGCAGCCGAAGCGAATGGTGCAGGAGCCGGCTGGGCTGGCGGCGCGGCCACCGGGGTTTGCGATGCCATATCGTCCTTGGTCAGCGGGTCGGATGGTTCGGCCTGTCTGACGACACGGTCCGGCGCGCTTTCTGCTGCCGGAAGCTGAATGTCTGCCTTTGGCTGGCCAGCGGCGTCGAATGAGGCGGTTTTCACCGGCTGCGAGGCGACGATCGGCGCGACATCGTTGCTTGCCACCTGGACGGGATCGGCGAAGAAGGCCTTGCCCAGCTGCAGGGCGCCCAGCGCTAGCAAGATCGCGGTTGTCCCCATCAAGATCGGCTTGCGCCGTGCCTTGAGCAGGTCGCCGATCCGCAGCGCCTTCACCGGTCCGGTCACAGTCGACTGGCGCTTCAGCGCATCGGCCTCGGCGGCCGCAGCCTGCGCCGCGCGCCGGGCCGCGGCGATGAAATCCGATTTCGCGGCATCGGTGTCGCTGGGCTTGGCCGGCTGGCCGCGCTCGTCACGCACGCGCTTCATGATGGCATTGAGGTCAGGTGCGCCGGAGCCGGGCTCCAGCGGCCGGTTGGCCATTTTCGGATCGAGCGGCTCGTCGAGATCGACGCTCGGTACCGGAGCACTCGGCGCCGAGCCGGCCAACGGCGGAATGTCCGCCTCCTTCTTGCCCTTGAAGGCGCGGGCCAGCCCGCCGAACATCGATCTGCGGCCGCCCGCCTGTTCATTCTTCTCGACAATCGTGTCGGAGCCGAGAGCAGCCATGGCCGCAGCCGCTGCGGCCTCGGCCGGCGTGCGCGTGCCAATACCCAGGCCCAGGCCGCCCAGATCGCTACGAGCACCCGGCTCGTTGCGCAGGATGGCGGCGGCGCGGCCATCGAGATCGGCCATGTCCCCAGTCAATGGCAGGGGCTGATCGATATCCATCGACGGCGCGTCGACGGCCATCTTGGGTCGCCGTGCGCCGCGCCAGTTGCTCGGCTCGACCGGTGCCGCATCCAGGAGTTCGCTCATCGCCTCGACCGGCTCGCCGGGTTCCAGCGAACCCAGCCGGTCGACGATCTTGAGCAACGTGTCGTGGATGGCCTCGAACGTTCTCGAATTGCGCTCGTCGGAGCGCCGCGTCAGCGTCTCAAGCGTCTTCAAATCCTGTGCGAGGCCGGAAACGGCGGTGGTATTGGCGCTCGAACCGGCCAGCGATTGTACTGCGTTCTCGGCCGCTTCGCGCGCCGCGCCAAGGATGGAATCGCGGGTTCCAGCGAGGGACTTTTCAATTTCGTTGAGACGCGGGCTGATGTCCTCGAATTCCGGCAGCGGCGTGCTGGGCTTGGAAAGATGGGCGGACAGGCCGGCGACCTGCGCCTCCAGGCTGCGGATCAGCGCCGGATCGATGCCGGCCACCTGCGCTGCCGATGCGTCCAGCCGGCTTGAGATGTCTTCGAGCCGGCTTTCCAGGCCGCGGATAGCCGCTTCGCCTGCGGGATCGGGAACACGCGTTTCCATGCGCTTGGCCAAAGCGGTGAAGCGGGCATCGATGGCTTCCATGATGCCGGCGCTGTCGACCTGCGGCATGCGCTGGTCAAGCCTGTCGGCGACCTCGTCCAGCCGGCGTTCGAGATCGCGGAACAACATGTTGCCCTGTTCGATAGCGTCACCCTGGCGGCGTTCCATCATGCCCGACAGCACGTCGAAGCGCTGCTCCAGCCCGTGGAAGACGTAGTCGGCGTCGGGCATGGCGGGCGCCTGGTCGATCTTGTCGGCAATGAGTGCGATCTGCTTGGCCAGGCGCTCCATCGCCTGCTCGGGCAGATTGGCGCGGCCGGCGAGCTCGTCGACCCGGCTCGACAGCGTGCTCAGCCGGTCCATGACCGCGTTGCCTGGACGATCCTGCGCCACTTCCTCGATCTGGCTGGCAAGCGAGTCGATCCGCCTCTCGATGCGCTCGAAAGCCTCGTGGTCGAATGAATTCGCTTGCGCCGCGACCGTCGATGCAACGATGGCGCGGGAAATCTCGTCCAGCCGCTCGTCGATCATGCCAAGCGTGTCGCTGCCGCGATTGTCCTGCTGGCTGGCGAAATGGTCGACGGCGCCGGCAAGCGTGCGCACCTTTTCCTCGAGCGAGCGCAGCGACAGCGATTCCGGCAGATTGTTGACCGCATTGCTGATCTGCTCCAGCCGGTCGGTCAGGACAGACAGGCCCGGATCGTCCGAGCGCTTGCGCTGGTCGGCGTCGACACGGTCCTCGAAAGCCGTCCAGCGGCGATCGAAATCGTCCCAGCGGCGGTCGACCTTCTGCACGCTCTCTTCGCGTGCCAGCGTCTCGAGCGCGGCTTTGACCTGTTCGAGCTCAAGCCGCAGCATGTTGACGCTTCTGTCGTCGCTCTTCTCGGCCAGCGTCTGGATGGCGCCGGAAAGCCGTTCGAACTCAAGGCCGAGTTCGGCGCTGCCCTTGGCTCCGGGCCTGGCGCCCGACTGGAAAGCCCGCTCGATGTCCTTGCGCAGCGCTTCGAATTCGCGCTGCAGCCCTGATGTCATCTGGTGGCGCAATTCCTCGCGCATGCCGCGCAATTCGCCGGCGATCTTGCCGACCATGGCCACGCCGTCCTCCTGGCCGCGCACGCGATCGATGTCGCGGGCAATGGCCTGGTAAGCGGTGGCTCCTTGCATCGGGCTCTTCGGGCGCGGCGCCGGCTGCGGATCCTCATACCAGCGCTGCTGGCCAGTGGGCCGGGCGGCGGGATAGCGCGCATCGGCGCCATATTGGCGCGGATCGGATTGGCGGGGGTCGGGACGTGCCATCGGATCCTCGCGCGTCCGCTCCAGCCGCTGCTCCAGCGTCTCCAGCGACTGGTTCAACTGCTCGAGCGTGGTCTGCGGCCTGCGCTGCCTGCCGGCGTTGAGTGTATCGAGATAGGACCGCTTGCTGTTCATCGGTGCGTCCGTCTTTCAGAATGGCTGGCTCGTGGCCAGTTCCCCCAAGTCCCTGTCGGAACGAAGGCGACCTGCGGCTATGCCGCGGTGGAAGACGAGCTTCCCGGGTTCTCACCCGCGCTCCGAAAAACCGTGAAAAATTCGATACAGGATAAACACGGGTAGCCGACGCGCCCACATTTCGCCCAACGTGGTAAACAACGCGTTAACCAAACTTAAGAAGTTGAAAGGATGTTGGCCGCCGGCTTGACGGTGCGGCATAAAGCTCAGCCCGCAGAACGCCCTTGCGTCATGAGGCGGCTATCGGTATAGAATTGACGTAAACGTAAAAGGCGCATCGAGCGTGCTGTTTGCGATTTGTTTGTTGAAACCACGACTGGAAGCATGCCCCCGCTTCCAGTCAGGCGACGCACGGTCCAGGACCGCGACGCCACCAGACGGGGAAAGCCAGTGACCATGAAGCTTATCTCGGCCGGCGAGACCGCGGCCAATACCAATATGTCTGTCGAAGCCGGCGAGGACCTTGTCCGCATCGGCGAGATGGCGAAGAAATACGGAGTGACGCTGCGCACGCTGCGTTTCTACGAAGACAAGGGCCTGCTCAACCCGCAGCGTGACGGTTCGACCCGTCTCTACACGCGCCGCGACAAGGCCCGGCTGAAGCTGATCCTGCTTGGCCGCAAGGTCGGATTCTCGCTGCGTGACGTCAAGCAGATGATGGATCTCTACGATCCGACCGGTTCGAACACCAAGCAGCTCAAGCTCGCGCTGGACAAGTCGGAAAAGCAGCTTGCCCGCCTGCAAAAGCAGCGGGCGCTGATCGACGACGCCATCAGCGAGCTGAGCGGCTCGATGTCGGCGGTGCGCCAGATGCTGACCGAGCGTTTGGCACCGCAGGCGAGCGCGGCTAACTAAATCATCGGCCAATTGTCTGACGATCAAAGCCGCGTGGCCCTGCCGCGCGGCTTTTCGTTGTCTTGGCCTACCCCTATAGCCTTTCGACGCTGGCTTGCACGACGTCGCGCCGCTACGCTCATTGCTGCGGTGGGCAGGAAATCTTGTCGCATCGAAAAATTGACGTTTACGCAAACGTCAATTTTTGCTATCCCGCTCCCAATATGGGTCCGCATGGCGCCCCTGGCTTGTCTTAGGGGCATTCGGACCGGGTTTGCAGGGTGGAGAAAAAGCATGCCGACATACAGGGCTCCGGTCCAGGATACGCTGTTCGTGCTCAACGAGGTGCTGGGTTATCAGCGTTATTCGAACCTTCCCGGATTTTCCGACGCCACGCCCGATGTGCTCGAGGCGATCCTCGCCGAAGGCGCCAAGCTCGCCGAAAACGTCATGCACCCGCTGAACCGTGTCGGCGACATGGAAGGCTGCGTGCGTCATGAGGATGGCTCGGTGACCACGCCGAAAGGCTTCAAGGAGGCCTTCGACCAGTATCGCGAGGGCGGCTGGATGGGATTGGCCGCACCGGTCGAGTTCGGCGGCCAGGGCCTGCCCTATGCCGTGCATACCGCCGTCGCCGAATATATGGTCTCGGCCAACATGTCGCTGATGATGTATCCGGGCCTGACGCAAGGCGCGATCGCCGCGATCATCACACACGGCACCGACGAGCAGAAGGCCAGGTGGCTGCCCAGGATGATCGAAGGCGCCTGGACCGGCACCATGAACCTGACCGAGCCGCATTGCGGCACCGATCTCGGCCTGCTGCGCACCAAGGCGGTGCCGAACGGTGATGGCACTTACAAGATTTCAGGCCAGAAGATCTTCATCTCGGCCGGCGAACACGACATGTCGGACAACATCGTCCATCTGGTGCTGGCCCGCATCGAGGGCGCGCCGGAAGGCGTCAAGGGCATCTCGCTGTTCATCGTACCGAAGCTCATGCTCGACGCATCGGGCAATCCGGGCGCCAGGAACACGGTCTCCTGCGGCTCGATCGAGGAGAAGATGGGCATCCATGGCAATTCGACCTGCGTCATGAACTATGACGAGGCGCAAGGCACACTGCTCGGCGAGGCCAATGGCGGCCTCAAGGCGATGTTCACGATGATGAACGAGGCGCGCCTCGGCGTCGGCCTGCAAGGGCTTTCGCTGTCGGAGATCGCCTACCAGAACGCCGTCGCCTACGCCAAGGACCGTTTGCAGGGCCGCTCGCTGTCGGGGCCGAAGGCGCCGGACAAGAAGGCCGACCCGATCATCGTCCATCCCGACATCCGCCGCAGCCTGATGACCATGAAAGCGTTCAACGAGGCCGGCCGCGCGCTGGCGCTGTGGACGGCGATCAAGTCCGACATCGCCCACCGCTCCGGTGACGACAAGGACCGCCAGGCCGCCGACGACTACACCGGCCTGATGACGCCGGTGGTCAAGGGCGTGCTCACCGACAAGGGCTTCGACCACGCCGTCATGGCGCAGCAGGTGTTCGGCGGCCACGGCTACATCGAAGAGCATGGCATGAGCCAGTTCGTGCGCGATGCCCGCATCGCCATGATCTATGAGGGCGCCAACGGCATCCAGGCCCTCGATCTCGTCGGCCGCAAGCTCGGCCTGAATGGCGGCCGCGCCGTGCAGGCCTTCTTCAAGGAAGTCGGTGAGTTCTGCGAGGAGAACCGCGCCGACGAGAAGATGGCGCCGTTCACCAAGGCTCTGAAGAAAGGCCTCAACGATTTGCAGGCCGCCACCATGTGGCTGGTGCAGAACGGCATGGCCAAGCCCGACAATGCTGGTGCCGCCTCCACCGACTACATGCATCTCTTCGGCCTTGTCGCGCTGGGCTACATGTGGGCGCAGATGGCCAAGGCGGCACTTGGCAAGACGGACGCCAACGGGGCTCAATCTTCCTATAAAAACAGCGTGGCCTTCTACGACAACAAGGTCGTGACGGGGCGGTTCTTCATGGAGCGGATCATGCCGGAGACATCAGCTCATCTCGCCCGCATTTCCAGTGGTGCGGACACGCTAATGGCGCTGCCTGCGGAAGCGTTCTAAAGATGATCGGCGTCACCCTCCCCCTTGAGGGGAGGGAGGCCCGAAGGGCCGGGAGGGGTCGCTGCGGCGGTGCGCCGGCCTCAGTTTCGATGATGCATCTCGGGAGGAGTATCATACCAGCATGACCAACCCAGCCGAAATTCTTGGCCTGCCAAAACCCGCCTGGGCGGGGGACGAGGTCGGCATGCTCTACGACATGGCGCACCGCTTCATGTCGGAGGAGATCGTGCCGCGCTACGACGAGTTCGAGAAGAACGAGATGGTCGATCGCGAGAGCTGGCTAAAGGCAGGTTCCGCCGGCCTGCTCTGTGCCTCGATGCCGGAAGAATATGGCGGCTCTGGCGGAACCTTCGCCCATGAGAGCGCCATAATCGAGGCAATCGGCCATGTCGGCGTCGACGGCTTCGGCATCGGCCTGCACAATTCGATCGTCGCCCCTTACATCCTCCATTACGGCTCCGAGGAGCAGAAGAAGAAATGGCTGCCGAAGCTGGCGACTGGCGAGCTGATCGGCGCCATCGCCATGACCGAGCCGGGCGCCGGCTCCGACCTGCAGGGCGTCAAGACGCGGGCGCAGAAGGACGGCAACCAGTACAAGATCAATGGTTCCAAGACCTTCATCACCAACGGCCAGCTTGCGAACTTCATCATCGTCGTCACCAAGACCGATCCAGAGAAGGGCGCCAAGGGCACCTCGCTGATCGTTGTCGAGACCGATGAGGTCGAAGGCTTCGAGCGCGGCCGTAACCTCGACAAGATCGGCTTGAAGGCCAACGACACGTCGGAGCTGTTCTTCACCGACATGCGCGTGCCGACCTCCAACCTGCTCGGCCACGAGGAAGGGCAGGGCTTCGTCCAGCTGATGCAGCAATTGCCGCAGGAGCGGCTGCAGATCGGCACCGGGGCGATTGCCATGATCGAGCGGGCGCTGGCGCTGACCATCGACTACGTCAAGGAGCGCAAGGCGTTCGGCAAGGCGATCATCGATTTCCAGAATACCCAGTTCAAGCTGGCCGAACTCAAGACCGAGGCCACCATCGGCCGCGTCTTCTACAATGATTGCGTCACCCGGCACATCAATGGCGGCCTCGATCCGGTGACGGCGTCGATGGCCAAATACTGGCTCAGCGACCTGCAGGGAAAAGTCGTCGACGAGTGCCTTCAATTGCATGGCGGCTATGGCTACATGAATGAATATCCGATCGCCCGCATGTTCCGCGACGCTCGCGTCCAGCGCATCTACGGCGGCACCAACGAGATCATGAAATTGCTGATCGGCCGCTCTCTCTGAGAGCGACATCAGGCAAACCCAAGGAGCAAGGAAATGGCTGACGCTTATGTCTACGACGCCGTGCGCACGCCGCGCGGCAAGGGCAAGAAGGACGGATCGCTGCATGAAGTGCCGGCGGTGCGGCTTGCCGCCAAGACGCTGGAAGCGCTGCGCGACCGCAACGGCCTGGATACCGGCACCGTCGACGACATCATCTTCGGCTGCGTCGATCCGGTAGGCGAGGCGGGTTCGGTCATTCCGCGCGCCGCCGCCTTCGAGGCCGGCTACGACACCAAGGCGCCCGGCATGCAGATCTCGCGCTTCTGCGCCTCGGGTCTCGACGCCATCAATTTCGGCGCCGCCAAGATCGCGCAGGGCGCTGACGAGATCGTCATCGCCGGTGGTGTCGAATCGATGTCGCGCGTCGGCATGGGCGCCTCGGGTGGCGCCTGGTTCATGGATCCTTCGGTCGGCCTGCCCGGCTGGTTTGTGCCGCAAGGCATCTCGGCCGACCTGATCGCCACCAAATACGGCTTCTCCCGTGACGACGTCGACGCCTATGCGGTCGAGAGCCAGAAGCGTGCCGCAAAATCCTGGGCCGATGGCCGCTTCAAGAAGTCCGTCATCCCGATCAAGGACCAGAACGGCCTGACCATCCTTGACCATGACGAGCACATGCGGCCTTCGACCGACATGCAGTCGCTCGCCTCGCTCAACCCGTCCTTCATCATGCCTGGCGAAATGGGCGGTTTCGACGCCGTTGCGGTGCAGAAGCATCCGGAGGTCGAAGAGGTCAACCACGTCCATCATGCCGGCAATTCGTCCGGCATCGTCGATGGCGCGGCTGCCGTGCTGCTCGGCTCGAAGAAGGCCGGCAAGGCGATGGGGCTGAAGCCTCGCGCGCGTATCCGCACCTTCGCCAATATCGGCTCCGAGCCGGTGCTGATGCTGACCGGCCCCGTCGACGTCACCGAGAAGCTGTTGAAGCGCGCCAAGATGAAGCTGTCGGACATCGACCTGTTCGAGCTCAACGAAGCCTTTGCCTCGGTTGTGCTGCGTTACATGCAGGCGTTCGACATTCCGCATGACAAGATCAACGTCAATGGCGGTGCCATCGCCATGGGCCATCCGCTGGGTGCTACCGGCGCGATGATCCTGGGCACAGTGCTGGACGAGCTCGAGCGCCGCGATCTCAACACCGCGCTGGTGACGCTGTGCATCGGTGCCGGCATGGGCACGGCAACCATCATCGAACGCGTCTGACGGGGAGAGAAACGATGAGCTACACCAATTTCACCCTCGATATCGACGCCGACGGCATTGCGCTGGTCACCTGGGACATGCCCGGCCGGTCGATGAATGTCTTCACCGAAGAGGCGATGCGGGAACTCAATGACATCGTCGACAAGGTGGCTGGTGACGCCGCCGTCAAGGGCGCGGTAATCACCTCCGGCAAGGACACCTTCTCCGGCGGTGCCGACATCACCCTGCTGCAGAAGATGCTGACGACCTTCGCCACTGACAAGGGCAAGGACGCCGAAAAGGCCACGAAGGCGTTGTTCGACAATGCCGGGATCATGACCGGCCTGTTCCGCAAGCTGGAGACTTGCGGAAAGCCGTGGGTGTCGGCGATCAATGGCACCTGCATGGGCGGTGCCTTCGAATTGTCGCTCGCCTGCCACGGCCGTGTCGCCGCCGACAGCGACAAGGTGAAGATGGCGCTTCCCGAGGTGAAGATCGGCATCTTCCCGGGCGCCGGCGGCACTCAGCGCGTGCCGCGGCTGACCGATCAGCAGCAGGCGCTGCAGATGCTGACCTCCGGCCAGACGCTGTCGCCGCAGAAGGCCAAGTCGATGGGCCTGATCCATGAGATCGCTGAACCGGCCAGTCTGGTCGACACCGCCAAGGCGATGATCAGGAACGGCCTGAAGCCAGTGGCGCCATGGGACGAGAAGGGTTTCAAGCTGCCCGGCGGCCAGATCTATTCGCCCGCGGGTTTCAATCTGTGGCCGCCGGCCATCGCCATCCTGCGTCGCGAGACCTATGGCAACTATCCGGCCGCCGCCGCGATCCTGAAATGCGTCTATGAAGGCCTCCTGGTGCCGTTCGACACCGCCTTGCGCATCGAGCAGCGCTATTTCACCGAGATCATGCAGACCAAGGAAGCGGCGGCGATGATCCGCTCGCTGTTCGTGTCGCTGCAGGAACTGAACAAGGGCGCCCGCCGCCCGGCCGGCGTCCCGGAAACCAAATTCAAGAAGATCGGCATTCTCGGCGCTGGCTTCATGGGCGCCGGCATCGCCTATGTCACCGCCAAGGCCGGCATCCCGGTGGTGCTGCTCGACCGTGATCTGGAATCGGCGACCAAGGGCAAGGCGCATTCCGACAGCCTGATCTCGGATCAGGTGAAGAAGGGTCGCGCCAAGCCGGAGGACAAGGACAAATTGCTGTCGTTGATCACGCCAACAGCCGACTATGCCGACCTTGCCGGCTGCGATCTGGTGGTCGAGGCGGTGTTCGAGGATTCGGCCGTCAAGAAGAGCGCCACCGAACAGGCGGAAGCCGTCTTGAAGCCATCGGCGATCTTCGCGTCGAACACCTCCACCATCCCGATCTCGTCGCTGGCCAGGAATTCGGCGCGGCCGAAGAATTTTATCGGCATCCACTTCTTCTCGCCGGTCGACAAGATGATGCTGGTCGAGATCATTTTGGGCAAGAAGACCGGCGACAAGGCGCTGGCGACCGCAATCGACTTCGTCCGTGCCATCAAGAAGACGCCGATCGTCGTCAACGACACGCGCGGCTTCTACGTCAACCGCTGCGTGCTGCGCTATATGTCGGAAGCCTACAAGATGCTGATCGAAGGCGTTCCCGCGCCGATGATCGAGAATGCGGCGAAGGCCGCCGGCATGCCGGTCGGCCCCCTGGCGCTGACCGACGAGACGGCCATCGACCTCGCCCAGAAGATCATGAAGCAGACCATCAAGGATTTGGGCGACAAGGCCGTCGATCCCAAGCAGATGGCGCTGATCAACACCATGGTCGACGATCATGGCCGCTTCGGTCGCAAGAACGGCAAGGGTTTCTACGATTATCCGGCCAAGCCCGCCAAGAAGAAGCTGTGGCCGGGCCTCAAGGATCTCTATCCACAGCTTGCGCCCGAGAAGGTCGATTATGAGGAACTGCAGCAGCGGCTGCTGGTCACCATCGCCCTGGAAGCGGCCCGGGTGATGGAAGAGGGCATCGTCACCGACCCGCGCGAGGCCGATGTAGGCTCGATCCTCGCCTTCGGCTTCGCCCCCTACACCGGTGGCGCGCTGTCCTACATCGACGGCATCGGCGCCAAGGCGTTCGTCAAGATCGCCAAGAAACTGCAGAAGAAATACGGCGCCGAGTTCAAGGCGCCCAAGCTGCTGCTCGACATGGCCGAGAAGGGCGAGAGCTTCTACCAGCGCTTCGACCCCTATGCGAAAGGCGACGTGAAGCAGGCAGCCTGACGCATGGGCAAGATCAGGAGTCTTACAGCGTCCTTTGCGCGTCCAAGAGGACGCGCGGCGCTGTAATGTATGTCTGGGCGCGCATGGCGCGCATGATGGCCACGGCGCGTAGCCGTGGCCCCTATATGATGGGCGGCGAAAGCCGGCTGGCTTTTCGCTGCCTGCCGACCGACATCGATTTCAACATCCATCTCAACAATGCGCGCTACATGATGCTGGCCGATCTCGGCCGCATCGACTTGTTCATGCGCGCGGGCCTCATCAGGCTGGCGAGGACAAATGGCTGGGCGCCGATGATGGGCGGGTTGCAGGCGGTCTATGCGCGCGAGATCAGGCTGTGGCGTCGCTTCGAAGTGGTGTCTTCGATCGAGACCTGGGAAGGCAGCCAGGTTATCGGCAAGCATCGTTTCGTCCTCGACAATGGCGAGACGGCTGCCTTGATCATGACGACGGCCGGCGTCTACGACCGCAGGGCGCGGCGCTTTCTCGACATTGACGAGGTCGTCGCTGCACTTGGCCGCGCGGCAAACCCGCGACCTCTGACCCAAGCAGAACGGATTTTCATGACATCGCACCAGGGTCTCCGCAGCTTGGCCAAGGGTGTCGATTGATTCAGGGAATCGGAATTTGTGGGGCCACAACTTACACGCGGCGTTGTGGGGCGGGCGGTGGACAAAACGGCATTCCAAGACTAGAAGGGAAAGGTATTTTTTCCTGCATTGAAGGAGAGCAAGACGTGCTCTCGCATGACCGTGTCTGGGCCGCCATCGATGCTCTTGCCGAGCGCTATTCGCTTTCGGCCTCGGGTCTGGCCAAGCGCGCGGGGCTTGATTCCACGGCCTTCAACAAGTCGAAGCGTCTGTCGTCGGATGGCCGGCCGCGCTGGCCCTCGACCGAATCGCTTGCCAAGATCATCGAGGCGACGGGCGCTTCGCTCGACGAATTCACCGGTCTGATCGAAGGCCGTCCCGGGACCGGCAATGGTGCTTCGACCAGCCATGCCGCTTCGGTCGCTCGCAGACGCTCCGTGCCGTTGCTGGGCTTTGCCCAGGCCGGCGCCGGCGGCTTCTTCGACGATGCCGGCTTTCCAGCCGGGCAGGGCTGGGACCTGGTCGAACTGCCGGCGCAATCGACCGAGAGTTCCTATGCGCTGCAGGTGCAGGGTGATTCCATGCTGCCGCTCTACCGCAATGGCGACGTCCTCATTGTCGAACCGGGCGCCATCACCCGCAAGGGCGATCGCGTCGTCGTCAAGACCACTGCCGGCGAGGTGATGGCCAAGGTGCTCGAGCGCCAGACCGTCAACTCGATTGCGCTGGTCTCGCTCAATCCCGATCACCCCGACCGCGATATTCCCATGCGCGATGTCGAATGGGTGGCGCGGATTGTGTGGGCAAGCCAGTAGGTCCGGCGGGTGCGGCTCCTTCATCATGCCCTGGCGGTTCTGATGGTCCCGGTGATGGCGGCCATGGTCGTCACCGGTGGTCGCACGCTGAAAGGAAGCGACAGCGTCGTCACGGTGGATCAGCTTGATCCGGGCGCCGATACGATCGCGCAGGAAGGCGCCGAGACGGTGCCCGAAGAGCCGGCCACATCGGCCATAGCAGCCACACAGCCGCCAAAGCCGACGCCGCATTCGAGGACGATCGATCCCCAAATTGTCGCGCCACCGGAACTGCCCGCCGAGGGGCTTGAACGGGTCGAGCCGCGCGAGCCGTTGAGCAAGCTTGCGCTGGCCGTGCCGCCCAAGCCGAAAATGCCCGACGACTGGAACGGCACAAAGCTGTTCCAGCCGGTTGCGCCGGCCGCCGGCCTGATCGAAGCGAAGGGCTACTCGGTCGCGGTTTCCGGCATCGACATCGTCAGGCAGGACGAGACCTGTAGCGAGGACGGCAAAACCTGGCCATGCGGCGTCCGGGCGCGGACGGCATTCCGCGCCTTCCTGCGCGGCCGCGCGGTGGTCTGCACCGTGCCGCCTGAGGGCGGCCGCGACCTGATCGCCGCCGAATGCCGGATCGGCAAGCAGGATGTCGGTCAATGGCTGGTCGAAAACGGCTGGGCGCGCGCCGCCAAGGGCGGGCCCTATGTCGAGGCCGGCGACAAGGCACGCACGGCGAAGAAGGGCATTTTCGGATCGGCGCCTGATCTGTCCGGCATGCCGGCGATGCCGGCCGCACCGAGCCCGGCGCCTCAGGCGCCGAGTTCGATCCTGGAAGAGGTCGACGGCGTGCTCAAACCAGCTGACCAGCCAGCGCCCGCTCAATGAGCGCCCGCGTCTCGGCAATGCCATAGAGCGCGGCGAACGATCCGAAGCGCGGGCCGCGCTCCTGGCCGATCAACACCTGATAGATCATCTGGAAGAAGGCACCCGATACGCCGGGGCCGCCTTCCGGGCTCTGCTTGGAATGATCCTGGTAGCGTTCGATCCTGCGCGCGACGTTGAGCGAAGCGTTCTGGATCGCTTCGCCATTGGCGCCGGCCGGCAATGCGCCAAGCGCCGTGTCGAGGGCTTGCAGCGCCTCGCGCTCGACCTCGTCGGCCGGGCGGAAGGTTTTCGTCGGCTTCACGAAATCGTCGAAATAACGGATCGCATGGCCGACCAGCTGGTCGAGCTCGGGATGAGTCTTTGGCGTCACGCCCTGCGTATGGCGTGAGATGAAGCCCCACAGCACATCCTTGTTCTGCGCGTTGGAAGCGCTGACCAGATTGAGCAGCAGCGAGAACGGCACCGGCATGTCGATCGCGGGCGGGTTGCCGTCATGCATATGCCAGACCGGGTTGCCCAGGCGTTCCTTCCAGTCTTGCCGGGGATACGCGGCGAGGAAGGTATAGTATTCGTCCACAGCCCGCGGGATGACGTCGAAATACAGCTTCTTGGCCTGCCGCGGCCGCTGGTACATATAGAGCCCGAGGCTCTCGGTCGGCGCGTAGGTCAGCCACTCGTCGATGGTCAGCCCGTTGCCCTTCGACTTCGAGATCTTCTGGCCGTTCTCGTCGAGGAACAGTTCGTAGACGAAATGCTCCGGTGCCCGTCCGCCCAGAATGTTGCAAATGCGGTCGTAGACCACCGCATTGGTCTGGTGGTCCTTGCCGAACATTTCGAAATCGACGCCAAGCGCTGCCCAGCGCATGCCGAAATCCGGCTTCCACTGCAGCTTCACGCGGCCGCCGGTGATCGAAAGCGTGGTCTCGGTGCCCTCGTCGTCGAAGGTGATGGTGCCGGCCTCGGCGTCGACATGCTTCATCGGCACGTAAAGCACGCGGCCGCTCTTCGGCGAAATCGGCAGGAACGGGCTGTAGGTCGCCTGCCGCTCGGGGCCGAGCGTCGGCAGCATCACCGCCATGATCTGGTCATAGCGTTCGGCGGCGCGCAACAGCATCGCGTCGAAACGGCCCGACTTATAGTATTGCGTCGCGCTGGCGAATTCGTAGTCGAAGCCGAACGTGTCAAGGAAGCGGCAAAGCATCGCGTTGTTGTGGTCGGCGAAGCTCGCATAATCGTCGCCGAACGGATTGGGGACCGACGACAGCGGCTTGTGCAAATGCGGCTCGAGTGCGGCGCGATCCGGCACGCTGTCGGGTATCTTGCGCATGCCGTCCATGTCGTCGGAAAAGCACAGCAGCTTGGTTGCAACCTTGTCCTGCGTCAGGACGCGGAAGGCATGGCGCACCATCGACGTGCGCGCCACCTCGCCGAACGTGCCGATATGCGGCAGGCCGGACGGTCCGTAGCCGGTCTCGAACAGGACTGTTTGCGGAAAGTCGGTGCCTTTGTAGCGTTCGATGATCTTTTTGGCTTCCTCGAACGGCCATGCCTTGCTCTCGACCGCGGCCGCCAGCAGCTCGGGATTGAGATCGATGATGTTTGATCCCGCCATGTCACTGTTTTCCAAATCATTCGCCGGCCCATTCGAAGGCGGGCCGGAGCAGAGGTTTTTCAACCGGTCTCTAGGCGTGCATCGCCGGAGCGTCAACGCGTGCGGCGCTTTTTCCTTGCGGTGCAGATTTAGCGTTCCTACCTTCGAGGTCCGGTTCAAGGAGAAAAAATTGCCGACACCGCATGAAGCCCTGATCTACCTGATGGTCATCACCTCGGCCTCCGATCGCGACATGACCGATGTCGAACTGGCGCGGATCGGCGAGGTCGTCCGCTCCTGGCCGGTGTTCGAGGACTTCAACCACGGCAAGCTGGTCGGCGTCGCCCAGGCCTGCCAGAAGCGCCTGCACGAAAAGGACGGGCTGGAAGGCGTGCTGGCTGAAGTCGCCGAGGCCTTGCCCGAGCGGTTGCGCGACACCGCCTACGCCGCCGCCTTCGAGGTTGCCGCCGTCGATCTCGAAATGCGCATGGAAGAAGTGCGGGTGCTGCAGCTGATCCGTCGTCAGCTCGATCTCGACACGCTGACGGTCGCCGCCATCGGCCGTGCCGCCAAGGCGCGGCTGCGCACGCTGACCTGAATAATATCAGCAGCCCCTAGAAAAAACTGACCGGGAAATAGCGCAGGTAGAATTCGGCGAACGTGCCTTTCATCGAAATCTCCTGCAGCGCGTAGTCGAGCGCGGCGGCCAGCGCCGGATTGTCCGCTTTGGTGGCGATGGCCATGCCAGTGCCCAGATATTCGGGCGCCAGATAGGGCCCGCCGGCAAAGCGGCAGCAGCCTGCCGCATCCGAGCCGCCCAGCCAGAAGGCCAGGCGCATGCCGTCGCCGAAGGCCGCGTCGACCTTGCCGGCCTTGAGATCGTTGTAAAGGTCTTCCGGTCTGTCGAAAGTGACGACCTGCACCGTGTTGAAATAGTCGCGCAGCATGCGCTCATGCGCTGAGCCTGATATGACGCCGACACGCTTGCCGTGCAATTTGTCAAAGACGGGTTCGGTCAGGGCCTTGCTCTTCGGCATGATGAAGCGTGCCGGAAACTGCAGATAGGAGCGCGAGAAGGCATAGGTCGCGCGCGATTCCGGCGTTGCGGCTATACCGGCGATGATCGCCTCGCCTTCGCCTTTCTGCAGTGCGCCTTCCAGCTCGCTCCACGGCAAAGCCTGGATCTGGCATTTTTCGACGATGTCAAGCTCGGCGCAGATGGCGCGCGCCAGATCGATGTGGAAACCGGACAGCTTTCCCGAGCCGTCGAGGAAATTGAAGGGCGGGAAATCCGTGGCGGTCAGGAATCTCAGCCGGGGCAGCGCCGAAAGGTCTGGCTTGGGCAGCCGCTCCTTGGCATCCCAGAGAACCGGAACCTGAGGCGCCGCGGCGCGCGCACCATCGGCGACCGACAGCAACCCGATCAGCATCGCAAGGGCGAAGGACCTCCACCGGAACGCCAAGATAAAACTCCGCCACACTCGTGCTCGCACCGGTTTTGGTACGAAAATGGTACAGGCACAATGGTTTTTGATTTCAACACGCCGATTTCAGGATATGATTTAGCCGGTTTGCAAATCAGCTTTGGCCGCCTTGGTGAGAGGATCAAAGGTCGGAGCCACAGAATAAGACAGAATAAGAATGCGGTTTGCAATCCGTGGTCGGTGGCGAAGTGTAAATCGGGCACGCATCATTGGCCGCAATGCATGAGGCAACATGGGGTTGATGTTGCGATGAGTCAGTTCGATCGCACGCTGGAATTCATCGACCAACTGCAGCACGCCGCAACGGCGGCGGCGGTCTGCGAAACGCTGCTGGGCATAACGTCGGATTTCGGTCTCACCGCACTGATGGCGGGGACCGTACCGCAGCCAGGTACGCCGGCCGGCCAGCAAAAGCAGCACGTGCTTCTCTGCGATTGGCCTGGCGAGTGGCTCGAGCGCTATGTCGCGCGCAACTATGTCGACCACGACCCGGTCGTCAGCCACATGAAACAGTTGCAGGCGCCCTTCCAGTGGCGCGAGGCGTCGCAGAGCATCCGCATAGACAAGAGCAGCGGCGAAGTGATGGGCGATGCCGGCGCCTTCAAACTGCGTGATGGGCTCGCCTTCCCGTTGATCACGCTCGACGGCCAGATCGTCATGGTGTCGCTGGGCGGCGAGGCCGTGGAATTGTCCGCTGCCGAGTTCGGCCAGGTCTCGTTGGTGTCGACCTACGCGGTTGGCCGCGCCATGCAACTGCACACCATGGCGAGCAAGACCATCGATCATATCGTGCTGACGCCGCGCGAACGCGAATGCCTGCAATGGGCAGCCGTGGGCAAGTCCGAATGGGAGATTTCGCAAATCCTCGGCATCTCCGAACACACCTCGGAGAAACATCTTCTTAACGCCAAAAGCAAACTCGGTGCCGTCAACCGGGTTCAAGCCGTCGCGGAAGCGATAAGGCGCGGCTACATTAGTTAGGTCGGCCGTGCCGACCTGAAATCCTTGCCTGCGCGATCACGCAATTTTCTCACCAAAGCACGGCCGTATCTTCCTCTGAACACAGGAGACGGCGGAATGCTTTTTTCCCTTACAACCCAGGAATTGATGGAACGTCCCGACCTTTGGGAGGCCGTCCATCGGCTGCGCTACAAGATATTCGTCGAGGAGATGGGATGGGAGGATCTCAGGCGGCCCGACGGGCTCGAACGCGACCAGTTCGATCACGACGAAGCCATCCATCAGATCGTCATCAGAGGGGACGAAGTCGCGGGCTATCAAAGGATGTTGCCGACCACGCGGCCTCATCTGCTGACCGAGGTCTTGACCGACCTTTCCGAAGGAACGCCGCCATCGGGTCCAAACATCTGGGAATTGACCCGCTATGCGGTGGCTCCCGGTTTTCGTGATGGCCGTCGTGGCGTCTCGACCGTCGGCACCGAACTGATTGCCGGATTCGTCGAGTGGGGGCTGAAACGCGGCGTCGACAAGGTGATCATCGAGTTCGAGCCGATGTGGGTGCTGCGCGCCTTGCAGCTGCACTTCCTGGCGACCCCGCTGGGCTATCAGCGCACCTATGGCAACCAGCAGGTGGTCGCAACCCTGCTCACCTTCAACGAACACACCCTCGACGTGGTGCGGTCGCGCCGCAATCATTTTGCTCCCGTGCTGGCCAGGGGATACCCCGACATGCTCGGCCAAAGGCGAGCGTCATGAGGTCGGAGACGGTCATGAGCACACATCCACAACCCGAACTCCGCAATCACACGCTGGTCGTCACCGTGTCGTCGAATGACGGCCGGCCGGTGCTGGACAGGAGAGCCTATGAAAGCCTGGCAAAGACCTTCCATGAAGCCGCCGACAATGAGGAGGTGCGCGTCGTCGTGCTACGCGGCCTGGCAGGCTGTTTCTGCCTCGGCGGCGACTTCTCCGAATTCCTCGACGCCACCAAGCACCAGAAACTGATCGCCGCCGTCACCGACCTGTTCCGCACGCTGGCGACATTTCCCAAACCCATCCTTGCCTGCGTCGACGGCGATGCGGTCGGCGTCGGTTGCACCATCCTGTTCCATTGCGACATGGTGATCGCGTCCGATGAAAGCACGTTCCGGGTGCCTTTCGTCGATTTCGGCCTTGTGCCGGATGCGGCGACCAGCATCCTGGCGCCGCAGAAGCTCGGCTATGCCGGTGCTTTCCGCTTCTTCTGCCTCGGCGACACGCTTCGTGCCGAGGACGCCAGGGCGCTCGGCCTCGTCGCCGAGATCGTGCCGGGCGGCAGTGTCGAGGAAGCGGCGCTCGGCCGGGCGAGACAGCTTGCCAAGAAGCCGGTCGCCGCCTTGCTGCAGACGCGCGGCCTGCTCAAGGGGAACACCCAGGCGCTCTGCGACCGCATCGATCAGGAGATTTCGCTTTTCCAGCAGGCGCTGCAGGACGACACCACACTGCGGCGATTGCAGCGCATCGCCCGGCTGGCGGCCTGAGCGCCGCTAATGCATGTCGCTTGAAAGTGGCCCCGGTTTTGAGACAACGACATGCATGGAAACAAGGACCTAAAGAGCGGCGCATGAATCCGTTTCGACGCGACGCGCTTTAGGAGAAGTATCCATATCGCGCCGCGCGGCCTTGGCTGCGCGGCGCAAAAAAGCGTCAGTCCTGTTTTCCCAGGAATGACGGCCCTTCGCCGATGATCTTCTTGTCTTCCTTGCCGATCACGTCGAGATCGCGCCCGTCATAGGGCAGCGACAACAGGATGCGCCGCATGACCGCCAGCCGCGCGCGCCGCTTGTCATTGGCCCGCACGATGATCCACGGCGCGAATTCCTTGTGGGTGCGCTCGAACATGGTGTCGCGCACCTTTGTGTAATCGTCCCATTTGGTGATGCCGGCCACGTCGATGGGCGAGAACTTCCAGCTCTTCAGCGGGCTGTAGCGGCGGTCGTGAAAGCGCTCGAGCTGCGTTTCCCGGCCGATGTTCAGCCAGAACTTGAAGAAGTGGATGCCCTCGTTGGAGATCATCCGCTCGAAATGCGGCGTCTCCTCGAGAAACTGCTCGTGCTGTTGCGCCGTGCAGAAACCCATCACCGGCTCGACGCCGGCACGGTTGTACCAGGATCGGTCGAAGGTGACGAATTCGCCGGATGTCGGGAAATGGTCGACATAGCGCTGGTAGTACCATTGCCCCAGCTCGGTCGGGGTCGGCTTGGTCAGCGCCACATTGCGTGCCGTGCGCGGGTTGAGGTACTGGCGCACCACGAAGATCGTGCCGCCCTTGCCGGCAGCGTCGCGGCCCTCGAACAGCGCCATCACCCGTTTGCCGGTCGACTGCAGCCAGGCCTGCGCCTTGACCAGCTCGATCTGCAACTTCTCGAGCGTTTCGTCATACTCGTCGCTTTTCATCTTCTTGTCGTAGGGATAGCCGCCGGCGGTCAGCTTGTTGTCCTCGACCCAGTCGGGAAGCACGGGATTTTCGATGTCGAACTCCCGCTCCTTGCCGTCGATCCTGATCTTCAGCGGCCCCGAAGTCGGCGCGGTAGAACTTTCCTTGGCTTTTTTCATCAAGACGAACCCTTTCCAGCTTCCGGACTCATGCTATTGGGAGCCACTACAGCGCCGCGCGTCCGTTTGGACGCGCAACGGACGCTGTAGCACTTTAATTTGCGCATGATCCTTTCCGAAAATCGATTCCCGATTTTCGGGTCATGCGGCAACCGGCCCAGCGGAAGTTTCCGTCACCGTGCGGCCGTGTGCGAACCCATGGGGTGCGGGCCCGCGAGCGAATGGCTGACCTGGACGCAGAGCAGAGAGGCATCGCGCAGACCATAGCCACACGGCTGTGGAACGGCCGCTGGCTGCTTGCGGCCGGCGTCGTCGCGGTCGTCGCTGTTTATGCCTTGGCCGCGAGTTCAGCCTATGTCGTCCTCGCGGCGCTGCTCTTGCTGCTTGCCGCGGCAACGCTGCCGGCCGCCGGGGCGCGCCAATCCATCGAGAGCGGCGCCGCCATCGAGGCCATCGGCTTGCAGCGGCTCTCCGGTGAATATCTTGCGGCCGCCGTCGCCGATCCGCTGATCATCTTCGACCGGACCGCCACCATCGTGCATGCCAATGCCGCCGCTTTCGCCGCCTTCGGTGGGATCGCGCCGGGCATGTCGCTGTCGCTGAAATTCCGGGCGCCGGAAATGCAGGCTCTGCTGGACGGCGTGCTGTCGGGCGACGTCGCCTCCGATGTCGTCGATTATACGGAAAAGCTGCCGGTCGAACGGGCTTACCGGGTGAGCGCGTCCTCGGTCGGTCACGCCACCGATCTCTATGTGCTGGTGTTCAAGGACCAGAGCGAAGCGCGCAGGATCGACCGCATGCGCGCCGACTTCATCGCCAATGCCAGCCACGAACTGCGCACGCCGCTCGCCTCTATCGCCGGCTTCATCGAAACGCTGCGCGGGCCCGCCCGAAACGACCCGGCGGCGCGCGATCAGTTCCTGCAGATCATGCAGAGCCAGACCGGTCGCATGGCGCGTCTGATCGACGATCTGCTGTCGCTGTCGCGGCTCGAGATGAAGCCGTATCTGAAGCCTGGAACCGAGGTCGATCTGCGCGAGACCGTCGACAGCGTCATCGATTCGCTTGGACCGTTGGCCAGGGAAAACAGCGTTGCCATCGAGCGGGACTATGCCGATGGGCCGCTCGACGTGCCAGGCGATCGCGACGAGCTTTTCCAGGTGTTCGAGAACCTTCTGGAAAACGCCTGCAAATACGGGCAGTCAGGCGGGCGCGTCGTGGTGTCGATCGCGCACAGCGATGCCGGCTCGGAGCCGGGCATCGATGTGACCATCCGGGATTTTGGCCCCGGCATTCCCGAAGAGCACATTCCGCGCATCACCGAGCGCTTCTACCGCGTCGATGTCGAGACCAGCCGGACCCAGAAGGGCACCGGCCTTGGCCTGTCGATCGTCAAGCATATCCTGACGCGCCACAACGCCAGGCTTTCGATCAAGTCCGAGGTCGGTCAGGGCGCCGCCTTCTCGGTTCATTTGCCGACGCACTGAAACCGCCCTAGTTTTCCACCAGACCGTTTCTTTTTTCTGTCATCCGGCTAGCGTATCAGCGGGGATTCGAGGAAACGACTCAAAGTCAAAACACCCGTGGGAAGGCATTTTACCATGCAGTCCGTGCATACTATGAGCGCCTATGACGAGGAGCTCAAATATCTGTCGAAGCGCATCGCGGCGATGGGCGGCCATGCCGAGCGCATGGTCGAACAGGCGGTTGCCGCCCTCGTCAACGCCGACCCCGGCCTTGCCCAGAAGGTCATCCGCGATGATGCCGTGCTGGATGAAGGGCAACGCGAAATCGACGACAAGGCGATCATCATCATCGCCAAGCGCCAGCCGATGGCGACGGATCTGCGCGAGATCGTCGGCGCGATCCGCATCTCCGCCGACCTCGAACGGGTCGGCGACCTCGGCAAGAACGTTGCCAAGCGGGTGGTAGCCGTCACCGATGGACGCCAGCCGACCAGCCTGTTCCGCGGCCTCGAGGCCCTGGCCAACTTGGCGCTGACCCAGCTCAAGGAAGTGCTCGACGTCTACGCGTCTCGCTCGGTGGAGAAAATCGGCTTCGTGCGCGACCGCGACGACCAGATCGACGCCATGTACACATCTCTGTTTCGCGAATTGCTGACCTACATGATGGAAGATCCGCGCAACATCACGCCCTGCACGCATCTGCTGTTCTGCGCCAAGAACATCGAGCGTATCGGCGATCACGCCACCAACATCGCCGAGACCATCTACTACATCGTCACCGGCGAGCAGTTGCCGGCCGAGCGACCCAAGGGCGACAAGACCGACAAGATCGGCCTTTCCGAGACGCCGCCGGTGAAGTGAACGGCCGCCTCTCGAACCGTCGCCCGAATTACGCTAAGCTTTCCGCGCTTTGCCTCTATCCTCGTCCGTGGATTTGCTTCGGGAGGTCGTGATGGAAAATGTTCGGAACCTGACCCCGGCGTCTGCGCCGACATCCGGCATTATCGCTTGCGGCGTCTACACGGCCGGGCGCCGCATCGCCGACATCCCTATCGAGGAAGCTGGCGAATGGGCAAAAAAATCCGGTCATGTCGTCTGGATTGGCCTGCTTGAGCCCGACCGCAACCTGTTGCTGCGCGTCCAGGCGCAGTTTCACCTGCATGAGCTGGCGATCGAGGATGCCGAGCACCCGCACCAGCGGCCGAAGATCGAGCAATATGGCGATGCCCTGTTCATCGTCGCCCGCACCGCGCAGCTGATCGACGGCCGGGTCACCTTCGGCGAGACCCATTTGTTCGTCGGCAGCGGCTACATCGTCAGCGTCAGGCACGGTCCCTCGACGTCCTATGCCGCCGTTCGTCAGCACTGGGAAAGCTGCCCGCATTCGCTGGCCAAGGGCGAGGATTTCGTCCTCTACGCCATTCTCGATTTCATCGTCGACAATTACATGCCGGTGCTCGAGCAGATCGAGGACGAAGTCGAGGTGATCGAGGACAGGGTTCTGCTGAAGCCGATGACCGGGCCCGACATCGAGCGGCTCTATATGCTGCGCCGCGATCTCTTGCGCCTGCGCAATGCCGCCCTTCCGCTGGTCGAAGTCTGCCGACGGCTGACCAGCGCCGACCTGCCGCAGATCCATACGGCCATGCACCCGCTGTTTCGCGACGTCACCGATCACATCCGCACCGTGCAGGAGAAGATCGACAGCCTGCGCGAGGTGCTGGCATTCGCTTTCGAAGCCAGCCTTCTGGTCGGCCAGAGTCAGGAAACGGCGATCTCCAAGAAGCTCGCCTCATGGGCCGCCATCCTGGCAGTGCCGACGGCGTTCGCCGGCATCTACGGCATGAACTTCAGCGACATGCCGGAACTGAAGATGGAATACGGCTACCCGATGGTGCTGGCCACGATCGCACTGATCTGCGCGTTCCTCTACTGGCGGTTTCGCAAGAATGGGTGGCTGTGAAGAGTAGGGCAGTAGGGCAGTAGGGCAGTAGGATGGCATTCGTGAGCGCGACTTTCCGCACACATACTGCCTTACTGCCTTACTCCCCTATTCCCTTGCCTACCGGCTCCGCCGCCGCTCGGATGCCGGCTGGAACGCCACGCGGGCATGGTATTTGCAGTAAGGTCCGGTTTCGGCGGCATCGTTGCCGCAGAAATGGAAGTCCTCTGACAGCGGATCGCCGTTCGGCCATTTGCAGGTCCGTTCGGTCAACTCGACGAGTTGCAGGTGCCGCGAGATCGGCAATACGACATTCTCGACCGGGCGGATGTAGTGGCGTGCCACCGGTTCGGCGTCGAACTGCGTCTGCAAGGCCGTCGCGCCGATCGACGTCGTGACATGGCGTGCCGCGGTTGCCGCGCGTGAAACCGATTTCTGAACGGTCGATCCTTGCGCCGCCTTCTTCTGGCGTGCCGGCGTGGCCGTCGAACGTCCGCGGCCCGACAGTTTCAGCCGGTGCACCTTGCCGATGACCGCGTTGCGGCTGACCCCTCCAAGCTGTGCAGCAATCTGGCTTGCGCTCAGACCCTCCGACCACAGTTTCCTCAAGAGTTCTACCCGCTCGTCAGTCCAGTTCATGAGACCGCGCTCCTCTAAGCGTGCGGCAATCGGAATCCTTTCCCGACCCGGCAACATTTGCCGGGGCAGACACCACATATATCTGGTGATTAGGTCCGCCGCACGAAATCTAGTTATTTCTCGACTACAACTACTCTATGCGCTGACTCGGTGACAAGAGTCCCAAGTGCAACACGAATCGGTTTTTTCGGTTTTCCCCAACTTGCCCGGTCGCTTATGAGCCGGCGTCTCGTCAGGGGGCTTGCCGCGCGCCACTACGCGACGTTTTCGTTGACTTCATGGCCGAAAAACACGATAAGCCGCACAGGCCGCCGCTTTGGCGGCTTTTTTGATTTTCCGGTACCGGAGACGCATATAATGAGCGGTTCGGCGCTTTACGAGACCTTTGCTCGCGCACCCCTGGCCTTCGACCACGGGGAAGGCACCTGGCTGATTACCGACAAAGGCGAGCGATATCTCGATTTTGCCGGCGGCATCGCCGTAAACTCGCTCGGCCACAGCCATCCGCATCTGGTCGCCGCACTCACCGAGCAGGCCGCCAAGCTCTGGCATGTTTCCAATCTCTACGAGATCCCGGGGCAGAGCCGGCTCGGCGAGCGGCTGGTCGATGCCACTTTCGCCGACAAGGTGTTCTTCACCAATTCCGGCGCCGAGGCGCTGGAATGCGCAATCAAGACGGCGCGCCGCTATCAGTTCGTCAACGGACACCCGGAGCGCTTCCGCGTCATCACCTTCGAAGGCGCCTTCCATGGCCGTACGCTGGCGACCATCGCGGCCGGCGGCCAGTACAAATATCTCGAAGGCTTCGGCCCCAAGGTCGAAGGTTTCGATCAGGTCGGTTTCGACGACATCGACGCCGCCGAAAAGGCGATCACACCGGAGACGGCCGCCATCCTGATCGAGCCGGTGCAGGGCGAGGGCGGTATCCGTCCGGTGCCGACGCAATCGCTGAAGCGACTGCGGCAATTGTGCGAGCAGCACGGCCTGCTGTTGATCTTCGACGAGGTTCAGTGCGGCATCGGCCGCACCGGTAAGCTGTTCGCGCATGAATGGTCAGGGGTTACGCCAGACATCATGGCGATCGCCAAGGGCATTGGCGGCGGCTTCCCGATGGGCGCCTGCCTTGCCACGGATGAAGCGGCCGTCGGCATGACGGCAGGCGTGCATGGCACCACGTTCGGCGGCAACCCGTTGGCCATGGCTGTCGGCAACGCCGTGCTCGATGTCGTGCTGGAAGACGGCTTCCTCGAAGATGTCCAGCGCAAGGCGCTGCTGATGAAGCAGGGTCTCGCGTCGGTCGCCGACGAGTTTCCCGAAGTCATCGAGGACATCAGGGGCACCGGGCTGATGCTCGGCCTCAAATGCGCCATGCCCAACACCAAGGTGAACATGGCATTGCGCGACCAGCACCTGCTGACGGTTCCGGCCGGCGACAACGTCATTCGCCTGTTGCCGCCGCTAACCGTTACCGATGCCGAGATCCACGACGCGCTCAACCGCATCCGCGCCGGCGCCAAGGGCCTGGCGGAGGCGATCGCCTCCGCCGCCGCGAAGTAATCCCGGAACCATTGCTGATGTCAGTTCGCCATTTCACAGATCTTTCCGCCGTCTCCGAAGGCGATCTGCGCTTCATGCTGGACGATGCAGTGGTGCGAAAGGCTCGCCTCAAGGCCGGCGAGCGGACCAAGCCGCTTGAAGGCAAGGTGCTGGCGATGATCTTCGACAAGCCGTCGACGCGCACGCGTGTGTCCTTCGACGTCGGCATGCGCCAGCTTGGCGGCGAAACCATCATGCTGACCGGCACCGAGATGCAGCTCGGCCGTTCCGAGACCATCGCCGACACCGCCAAGGTGCTGTCGCGTTATGTCGACGCGATCATGATCCGCACCACCTCGCATGAGCGGCTGCTGGAGCTGACCGAGAACGCCACCGTGCCGGTGATCAACGGACTGACCGACGACACCCATCCCTGCCAGCTGATGGCCGATATCATGACCTTCGAGGAGCATCGCGGTCCGGTCGCCGGCAAGACCATCGCCTGGACCGGCGACGGCAACAATGTGCTGCATTCGCTGCTCGAGGCCTCGGCCCGGTTCCGCTTCAACCTCAACGTCGCCGTGCCCGAGGGCAGCGAGCCGGCGCAGAAGCATATCGACTGGTCGCAGGCGCATGGCGGCAAGCTGCACTTCACCCGCTCGCCCGAGGAAGCCGTCGATCAGGCCGACTGCATCGTCACCGATTGCTGGGTGTCGATGGGCCAGGAGCATCGCGCCCGCGGCCACAACGTGTTCTCGCCCTACCAGGTCAACGCCAAGCTGATGGCCAGGGCCAAGCCGGACGCGCTGTTCATGCACTGCCTGCCGGCGCATCGCGGCGAGGAAGTGACCGACGAGGTTATCGACGGGCCGCATTCGGTGGTCTTCGACGAAGCCGAGAACAGGCTCCATGCCCAGAAGGCCGTGCTCGCCTGGTGTCTCGGCGCTTGATCTCCGGAGGTGTGATGCCTATCTGCGGGCCATCACGCAAATCAAGCGCGTTTCGACGCATGCGCCCCTCAGGGCGGCATGGCCGCGCCCTGGAGCTTTGTCATGTTGGAAACCTATCAAGTGACTGAACATCACCCCAAACTCGGTGAATTCGGCTACGCTGGCGACGACCACGTCGTGCCGTTCGAGGTCGGCCCGCTCGATGTGCGCGGCCGCACCGTCCAGCTCGGTCCGATGCTCGACGCCATCCTCAGCCGCCACGATTACCCCGAGCCGGTCGCCCGCCTGCTGGCGGAGGCCTGTGTGCTGACGGTGCTGCTCGGCACCTCGCTCAAGTTCGAGGGCAAATTCATCCTGCAGACCCGCACCGACGGGCCTGTCGACATGCTGGTCGCGGATTTTTCCACGCCCTCGGCATTGCGCGCCTATGCGCGTTTCGATGCCGACCGGCTGGAGGCGCTGGTCGCGGCAGGCGAAACGTCGCAGCAGACCCTGCTCGGCAGCGGCGTGCTGGCGCTGACCATCGACCAGGGCGCTCATACGCAGCGCTATCAGGGCATCGTCCAGCTCGATGGCGAGACGCTGGAAGACGCGGCACGCACCTATTTCCGTCAGTCGGAGCAGATCCCGACCGATCTCAGGCTGTCGGTGGCCAAGCTTTTGACGCCCGGCCCCGGCGGCGCCCGCGAACAGTGGCGCGCCGGTGGCATCCTGGCGCAGTTCCTGCCGCAGTCGCCCGAGCGCATGCGCGTGCCGGATCTGCCGGGTGGCGATGGCGATCCGCGCGAGGAGATCCACGATCCGGCCGACAATTCCTGGCAGGAGTTGCTGGCGCTGCTCGGCACCATCGAGCCGACCGAACTGATCGACCCGACGATCGGCGCCGAGCGGCTGCTCTACAGGCTGTTCCACGAGCATGGCGTGCGCGTCTTCGGCGGCGTTCCGGTCGCCGACCAGTGCTCGTGCTCCAGGGACAAGATCCGCGGCATCCTCGAGGGTTTTTCCGCGCAGGAGATCAAGGACAGCACCGAGGACGGCGGCATCCACGTCGCCTGCGAATTCTGCTCGAAGCAATATGACTTCGACCCGGCGGAATTTGCTGCCCAGTAAAGTCCTTCCTTCTCCCCGTTCACGGCAGGGGAATCGCATATGGCGATTTTGAGCTTGAAGTTGGTTTGAGAAGGGATTCTTTGGGAAGGCAGTCCACTGAGGAGTGACTGCCATTTCTAGCCTTGAGAGCTATTTCGGCGCGGTCCCTGATCCGCGCGCGGCCAACGCCACGCACCGGCTTGGCGACCTGATCGTGATGATGATCGCTGCGAGCCTGTGTGGCGCGACCAGCGCAACGGAGTTTTCGTTGTTCGCGCAAGAGCGCAAACAGGCGCTGTCGCGCTTGATCGACTATGAGGAGGCGCCCAGCCACGACACCTTCTCGCGGCTGTTGCGCCTGCTCGATCCGGAGGCCTTCGGACGTGCGTTCGCCGCCTTTGCCGCGGGCTTTGCCCAGGCACGCCAGGGTGTGGTCGCACTTGATGGCAAGGCGCTGCGACGGGCCTATGAGAAAGGCCTTGCGGCCAGCCCGCCCCTGACGGTGTCAGCCTTTGCCAGCCAGACGCGGCTGTGTTTGGCGGCGGCCTCGCCCGGCGATGGAGACAATGAGGTCGAGGCTGCCCTCAAGGTCGTCGAACTCATTGATCTTACTGGTCGATTGGTCACGGCCGATGCGCTTCATTGCCACACGCGCATGGCCAAGGCCATCATTCAGCGCGGCGGCGACTATCTGCTCACGCTCAAGGGAAACCGCCGGCATTGGTTGGCTCGGGCCAAACAACAACTGGCCCAGACCACTCCCGCCGTCACTGAGCGGACCGAGACCAGCCATGGCCGCAACGAATGGCGGCAGGCAGAAGTCGTGGCGGCGCCCGACCCGCTGATGCCTGGGCACAAGGCCTTCATCCGCATCACCAGCCGGCGCGATCAGGCCAAGCCGCTGACGCGCCTGTTCATGGCCTCAACGCTGCTGTCCCCGCAGCAGGCGATCGATCTCACCAGAGCCCATTGGCAGATCGAGAACGGGCTGCATTGGATGCTCGACGTTCATCTGCGCGAGGACCTCAGCCGTGCCCGCAAGGACAACGCCCCTGCCAACACCGCGCTCCTAAACCGCATCGCCAGAAATATCCTTCAGGCCGCCGACATCGACAAAGTCCCCATCAGCCACCGTATCAAAAAATGCGCGTGGAATGACGACTATCTCATCCAGGCCATCACTCATATGCGATAGCCCTGCCGTTCACGGGGAGAAGGTGCCCGAAGGGCGGATGAGCGACTATCTGGGGTGTCAAGTTGCATTTGCGAAATCGATGCGCGCGTCGCGTGCTTTTGCATTGAGAATGACGAGCAGCTTGCGGGCGAGCGCGATGCGGATGACCATCTTCTCCTTTCCCGCGCCCTGCAACCGTTGATGGAAGGCAGCAAGGTGAGGATCGTATCTGGCGACGGTGCGGGCAACGAGGAAGAGGATGGAGCGCGGGCCTTCGCGACCACCGCGCACCGACCGGCGGCCACTGCGCTTGCCACTATCATTGGCGATCGGCGCGAGGCCCGCGAGCTTGGCGATGGCTTTGTTGGAGAGGATGCCGATCTCGGGCAGTTCGGCCATGAGGCGGGCCACGGTGCGCGAGGCGACGCCCTTGAGCGATCGGAAGGCCTGGTCGAGACAGGCCCACAAGGGATCGTCGTCGATCAGCGAGGCGATCTCGCCTTCGAGCCGGCGGCTCTGGCGCTTGAGCAGAGCAATGACCTCGTCGAGGCTGATGATGGTCTCGGCATCGCGAGCCGCGCTACGGCGCTGCTTCTGGATGGTGAGGTCGCCGGTGACCTGGGAAAGCCGGGCGACCAGCGCCTTGAGCCGTTGCTGGGCCACGCTCGGCGGCGGCGTCGGCTGCAACCGCTTGACCTGCCCGTAACGGGCGATGACGGCGGCATCGATCCTGTCGGTCTTCTCCAGATACCCCATCGCCTCGGCGAAGTAGCGAACGCTCCTCGCATTGGCCATGCCGCAGGGTTGCCCCATCTCCCACAACAGCAGGAAGGCCAACCGTTCGTAGCCGCCACTGGCCTCCATGACGACGAGTTCGACGTCATTGGCCTGACACCAGGCGGCCAGATCGGCGATGCCTCCCGCATCGTTGGCGAAACGGCCTGCCGTTCCGATCGGCTCGATATGGACGTCGAGCCAGTCTTTCGAAATATCTATTCCACAGAGGGTCTTGTTCACGGTAACCTGCCTTGTGCGTGCGATTGGAGCCAAGCGACTATTCGGTCGTGCGTGACGAAGGCGAAGATCCCAGGCTCATCCACGGTTGTAGCCGCAGGGGTAACGGGCGACTTCGCCAAGCCTCGGGCCGGACGGCCATCCAGCCCGAGGCTCAGTCGCTTCCATCGCACAAAATCATCCCTGTGCAGATACAAGGGGCAGCGCGCACTTTGGCAAATGGCCATGCGTGTCCACTCAGACGTTGTCGCGCATGGAAGACAATCTTATCAGTCCGGCGCCGCCCCTCATTGCCCTGCCGGGCATTTCTCCCCGTAGAACGGGGAGAAAGACGCTAATTCACCGTCCGCCGCGTCCCCGGCAGGTCGAGTGAGAAGGCGGGGATGGCGATGTCGAACGTCTCGCCCCGCTTGTTGCGCATCGTGTAGTGCCCGACCATGATGCCGGACGGTGTCGAAAGCGGACAACCGGACGTGTACTGGTAGCTGTCGCCGGGATTGAGTTCGGGCTGGTCGCCGACGACGCCGGGGCCGCGTACCTCCTCCACTCGGCCGGTGCCGTCGGTGATGTGCCAATAGCGCGACAACAGCTGAACGAAATCGTCCGACTGATTGTCGATCGTTATCTGATAGCCCCAGACATAGCGGTTCTCCGAGGGATCCGAGCGGTCCTCCAGATAGAACGGCCTGACCTGCACTTCGATGTTGCGCGTGACGGCGCTGTACATAAGCGGCTCCAAAACAATCCGGTAACTTTCGGCGCTCCTTGCAGGCTGGTCAACGGTGCGCGTCCTTTCATTGCCGACTGAATGGCAGGTGGCGGCAAAGAATGTCATTTAAGTGACACATGACAATGATGGTGTGCGCCGATCAGTGCCGCGCGACTCGGGCGCTCTGTCGAACTGTTGAAATCGGTCGTCCTGCCAGCCAGATTGTTCTGGCGGACCGGTTTTCTGGAGTGACCGGATCTCGATGGAACTCACTCTCATAGCCGCCACGCTTTCGACTGCCCTTATCCTCTCAAATCTCGCCAGCATCGTGCTTGCCGCCTCGCGTCTGAAACGGCGCCGCATTGTCGCGCCGCCGGCCGGCAAGCCGCTGCCGGTGTCGATCGTCGTGCCGTCGCGTGGCGTCGAGCCGTTCACGCACGAGACGCTGGAGCGTGCCTTCTCGCTCGACTGGCCGCACTACGAGCTGATCTTCTGCGTTGCCCATGCCGACGATCCGGTGATCAAAGTGATAAACAGGGCAATTGCCCGGTTTCCAAAGGTGCCGGCCCGGCTTCTGATCGGCGACGATCGCATCAGCGCCAATCCGAAACTCAACAATTGCGTCAAGGGCTGGGAAGCCGCGCGGCACGACTGGGTTGTCCTGGCCGATTCCAACGTGTTGATGCCGAGAGACTACGTCCAACACCTGATGGCTGCATGGCGGCCGGATACCGGCCTTGTCTGCTCGACGCCGATAGGCTCGCGGCCGGCCGGTTTCTGGGCCGAGGTCGAATGCGCTTTCCTCAACACGCTGCAGGCGCGCTGGCAATATGCCGGCGAGGCGCTTGGCCTTGGCTTTGCCCAGGGCAAGAGCATGCTCTGGAACAAGCCGATGCTCGACGCCAATGGCGGCATCCGCGCGCTGGCCGCCGAGATCGCCGAGGATGCCGCCGCGACCAAGCTGGTCAATGGCCTCGGCCTGCGAGTCAATCTCGTCGCCGCGCCCTTCGAGCAGCCGCTTGGCCGGCGCACGTTTGACGAGATCTGGTCGCGTCAGGCCCGCTGGGCGCGCCTGCGCCGCGTCACCTTCCCGCTGTTCTTCGCACCCGAGATCCTGACTGGCGCGGTGGTGCCGCTGGTGCTCGCGCTGATTGCGGCGGCAAGTGCCGGTGTCAGCCTCTGGGCAACCGCAATTGCCGTATTGGCCGCCTTCTATCTTCCCGAGTGCGCCCTGGCCTGGTCCAAGGGCTGGTACCTGTCGCCACGCATGGTTGCCGCGATCATGGCGCGCGACCTGATCCTGCCGGCGATGTGGGCGCGCGGCTGGCTCGGCGGCGCCGTCGACTGGCGCGGCAATGCGATGACCATCGGCACCAAGGCGGCCGAGCTGGAAGAGACGCCGTCCGGCGCCTGAAAGCCCTCTTATTTGGCCTTCAGCGCCTGTGCGATATCCTCTAGCAGATCGTCGGTGTCTTCCAGGCCGACCGACAGTCTGAGCGTGCCCGGTCCGATGCCGAGCTCGGCGCGCGCCTCGTCACTCAGATTCTTGTGCGTCGTCGTCGCCGGGTGGGTGATCAGGCTCTTGGCATCGCCGAGATTGTTGGAGATCAGCACGATGTCGAGCGCATTCTGCAAGGCGAAGGCCGCCTGCTTGCCGCCCTTGACGTCGAGGCAGATCAGCGTCGAGCCGCCCGACATCTGCTTCTTGACGATATCGGCCTGCGGGTGGTCGGCGCGGCCGGGATAGATGACACGGGCGATTTCCGGCCGCTCGGCCAGGAAATCCGCGATCTTGCTTGCGCTTTCCGTCTGCTGGCGCACCCGCAGCGGCAGCGTTTCCAGGCCCTTCAGCAGCGTCCAGGCGTTGAAGGGCGACAGGCTTGGTCCGGTATGGCGGAAATAATCGTGCAGGTTCTCGTCGATCCACTTCTTGTCCGACAGGATGACGCCGCCGAGGCAGCGCCCCTGGCCATCGATGTGCTTGGTCGCCGAATAGACGACGATATGCGCACCGAGCTGCAGCGGCTTCTGCTGCAGCGGCGTGGCGAAGACATTGTCGACGATCAGCCGCGCCCCGATCGAATTGGCAAGCGAAGCGACGGCGGCGATGTCGACCACTTCCAGCGTCGGATTGGTCGGGCTCTCCAGGAAGAACAGCTTGGTGTTCGGCTTGACCGCCTTTTCCCAGTTGGCGATGTCGGTGCCGTCGACCAGCGTCGCCTCGATGCCGTATCTCGGGGCCAGCGTCTCGACCACCCAGCGGCAGGAACCGAACAACGCGCGCGCCGCCACGATATGGTCGCCGGCCTTGGCGCTGCACAGGAGCGCTGCCGTCACCGCGGCCATGCCGGAGGCGGTGGCGCGGGCGTCTTCGGCACCTTCGAGCGCGCACATGCGTTTTTCGAACATGTCGACGGTCGGATTGGCGTAGCGCGAATAGATGAAGCCCGGCTCCTCACCCTTGAAGCGGGCTTCGGCGGCCTGCGCCGTTTCGTAGACATAGCCCTGGGTGAGGTAAATCGCTTCCGACGTTTCGCCGAAACCGGAACGCAGCGTTCCGCTATGCACGAGTGCTGTCTGAGGCTTCCAGTTGCGCTTCTTGGTGCTCATCGCTCTTCTTCCAGACACAAAAAAACCGGCCGCGAAAGTCGCAACCGGTCCATACGGCCTTGCGGCCCGACGGTCCTTTAGCGACTTGTTTAACGTGGCTGCAAGCCGACCGGCCAAATCACCACGGGATAACGACCCTTTAGACCCGCGCCACGCTTGCGTCAATTGCCGGCTTCATTAAGAGGTTTGTACCAAGCAGGTTCCGCAAAAGCCTGCCCTCGGGCTTGACCAGAGGGTGTTCCACGGTTTTGCGGCAAGAACCTGCGACAAGAAAATCGTCCGGTCTTGGAGCGGAGCCAGCTTTGCGGCAGACAGGCATTCTTCCCGATCAGGACATCTCAGCGCTGTTCCAGTCCGGCGCGCTGAAGTCGGCGCGCGCGCTTGACGCCGACCAGATCCAGCCGGCCAGTCTTGATCTCAGGCTCGGCGACAAGGCCTGGCGGGTGCGTGCCTCCTTCCTGCCCGGTCCCAACCACAAGGTTTCGGAAAAGCTCGATCGGCTGAAGCTGCACGAGATCAATCTTGCCGACGGCGCGGTGCTGGAGACCGGCTGCGTCTACATCGTGCCCTTGCTTGAAAGCCTGGCATTGCCGGCAGACATTTCGGCCTCGGCCAATCCGAAGAGTTCGACCGGGCGGCTCGATATCTTCACCCGTGTCATGACCGATCGCGGTCACGAGTTCGACAAGATCGCCGCCGGCTATCATGGCCCGCTCTATCTGGAGGTCAGCCCGCGCACCTTCCCGATCGTCGTCCGCACCGGCTCGCGGCTGTCGCAGATCCGTTTCCGCACCGGCAATGCGCTGCTCTCGGAAGCCGAGCTGCATGAATTGCATCGCGCGCAGATGCTGGTCGCCACCGAGCCGCCGAACATTTCCGGCGGCGGCATCGCGCTGTCGATCGACCTCAACGGCGATCAAAACGGCCTGGTCGGCTACCGCGGTAAGCATCACACCGGCCTCGTCGATGTCGACAAGCGCGCGGCACAGGAGGTCGTCGACTTCTGGGAGCCGATCCACAAAAGCGGCGCCGGCGAGCTGGTGCTCGACCCCGACGAGTTCTACATCCTCGTCAGCCAGGAGGCGGTGCATGTGCCGCCGCTCTACGCCGCCGAGATGACGCCCTTCGATCCGCTGGTCGGCGAGTTCCGCGTCCACTATGCCGGCTTCTTCGATCCGGGCTTTGGCCACTCGGCGTCCGGTGGCACCGGCAGTCGGGCGGTGCTGGAAGTGCGCAGCCACGAAGTGCCGTTCATCCTCGACCATGGCCAGATCGTCGGCCGGCTGGTCTACGAGCACATGCTGAAGCGGCCGCAGGCACTCTACGGTACGGATCTCGGCTCCAACTACCAGGCTCAAGGCCTGAAGCTGTCAAAGCATTTCCGCGCCGCGCGCTGAGCGCCTATACCGTCAGGCAAAATACTTGCCTGTACCGGCGCGCCATGCTTGGCTGCCTTGCTGGTCGTCAAGCTGGCGGCGTTCAAGGGGAACCAAGAAAATGCAGATTTCGAAATGGATCATATCGGCAGCAGGTGCTGCCATGCTGGTGCTGGCGGCCGGGTCGCTGTCGCAGGCGCAGGAGAAGATCAAGATCGGCACCGAGGGCGCCTATCCGCCGTTCAACACCATCACAGCGGACGGCAAAGTCGAAGGCTTCGATATCGACATCGCCAATGCGCTGTGCGCGCAGATGAAGGTCGAATGTGAAATCGTCACCCAGGACTGGGACGGCATCATTCCCGCCCTGCAGGCCAAGAAATTCGATGCCATTATCGCTTCCATGAGCATCACCGAGGAACGCAAGAAACAGGTCGCCTTCACCAACAAATACTACACGACGCCGCTTGCGCTGGTGGCGCCGAAGGACAGCGATCTCACCTCGACCGAACCGGCAGCCCTTGCCGGCAAGACGGTCGGCGCCCAGGCTTCGACCACGCAGGCCGACTATGCCCAGAATGCCTATGGCAAGGCGGGCGCCGAGGCAAAACTCTACCCGACCCAGGAAGAGGCGATCACCGACCTGACCAACGGCCGTCTTGATGCCGTTATCTCGGACAAGTTCGTGCTGATGGACTGGCTGAAGAAGGCAAGCGACGGCTGCTGCAAACTGGTCGGCGACGTCAAGGGTACGGAAACGCAAGCAGGCATTGCTGTGCGCCTGGAAGACACAGCACTGCGCGACAAGCTCAACGCGGCCATCGACGCGATCGTCGCCGACGGCACCTATAAGAAGATCCAGGCCAAATATTTCGACTTCGATATCTATTGAGGTTGCCAATCTCCTCCCTCGCGGGGGAGATGCCCGGCAGGGCAGAGGGGGGCGCGAAGGATCGCGACCTCTCCCTCCCAGCAGCCAGGAATAGCCTGCAGTCAAAGTTAGTCGATTGAGACGCCGGAGGGACAGCGCCCCCCTCTGGCCTGCCGGCCATCTCCCCCACAAGGGGGGAGATTACGCTGTCAAAGCGCCTTCACCGCCACCTTCACCGGTTGCTCGATCTCGAGCGGATTGCGCAGCGGCAGGCCGAAATCCTTGGCCTCGATCTCGAACACGTCGCCGGCCTCGGTCTTGATGCCGTCGGCGAAGGACAGTGTCGCCGTACCGAACATATGCACATGCACGTCGCCCGGCTGGCGGAAGGCCGCATATTTGAAATGATGGTGTTCGAGATTGGCGATGGTGTGCGACATGTTCGCTTCACCGGACAGGAACGGCTTTTCCCACAGCACCTCGCTGTCGCGCAGGATGCGCGAGCTGCCGCGGATGTCGGGAGGCAGGTCGCCGATCAGGATCTCCGGCCCGAACGAGGCGTTACGCAGCTTGGAATGAGCGAGGAACAGATAGTTCACGCGCTCTGTGACGTGGTCGGAGAACTCGTTCGACAGCGTGAAGCCGACGCGGAAGGGCGCGCCGTCATCACCGATGACATAGATGCCGGCCACCTCCGGCTCTTCGCCGGCGTCCTTGGCGAAAGCCGGTGACAGGAGTGCGGCACCTGGCGCCACCGCCATCGTACCGTTGCCCTTGTAGAACCATTCCGGCTGCACGCCGATCTGGCCTTTCGCGGGCTTGCCGCCCTCCAGCCCCATGCGGAACATCTTCATGGAATCGGTTAGCTCCTCCTCGCCGTCGGCACTGAGCTTCTTGTGCATGGAATCGCGTGTCGCGGCCGAGCCGAGATGCGTCAGTCCGGTGCCGGTCAGGTGCAGATGCGCCGGATCGGGGTGGTTGATCGGCGACAGCAGCCGCCCCTTCTTGTAGGCCGCCTCGAGATCGACCGTCTCGCCGAGCCCCTTGCGTTCGATCAGCGCGACGAGGCCGACGCCGGTGCGGGCAGCCTCCATCGCCAGCGAATAGACGCTGCGGGCAGCGTTGATGATCCGGGTCTTGCCGCCATTGCGGGCGACGACGCGGATGGTCTCGGCGTCGTCAAGGATCTGGGAGATCAGCATGATGAATCCTCTCTCATTTGCCTTGGCAGGGTTGCCAAAATGGCAAACCCTACTCAGCGCGGCGGGGACGTCGTCCATGCCACGGTTGATAGTCTCCGTTCGGATTGCGCTCGCGGGCCTGGTCCCTCAGGGGACTTCTTTACGCCGGCGGGTTTGCCGGCAGCGCTGCGATCGTATGCCTCCTGCTTGCCTCGATCAGAGCAGTTCACCGTTTCACGGAAACGGCGAACCGCTCTAACTCATTGTCTTGGCGCAATTCCGGGCGGAAAACCGTTTCACACTTTTCCTGGAATTGCTCTAAAGCCTGTTCAAGCCTTGTTCTTGTTGTAGACGTCGAAGATCACGGCGCCGAGCAGCACCAGGCCTTTGACCACCTGCTGCCAGTCGACATTGACGCCCATGATCGACATGCCGTTGTTCATCACGCCCATGATGAAGCCGCCGACCACCGCGCCGATGACCTGGCCGACGCCGCCCATCGCCGAGGCGCCGCCGATGAACACGGCGGCGATGACGTCGAGCTCGGAGCCGAGGCCCGCCGCCGGCACGGCCTGGCCGAGGCGCGCCGCGATGATCAGGCCGCCGAGCGCCGACAGCACGCCCATATTGATGAACACCATCAGCGTCAGCCGCTCGGTGTTGATGCCCGACAGTTGCGCGGCCTTGGCGTTGCCGCCCATCGCGTAGATACGGCGGCCGATGGTCATGCGCTTGGTGACGAAGACGAACAGCGAGATCAGCACGCCCATGACGAGAAGCACCACCGGCAGGCCTCTGTAGCTGGCGAACTCATAAACCAGGAACAGCGCCAGCGCGCTGGCGACCAGCGTCTTGATGATGAACAGAGGGAAGGGCTCGGCCTCATAGCCATGGCGTTCGCGCTTGCGTCGCGTCCTCACCCCGAAATAGGCATAGGCCAGCACGGCGATCAGGCCCAGCACGATCGTCGTCATGTGCAGCGTCAGGCCGCTGCCCATGATGGTCTTGCCGGCCGCATTCACCGTCGGCGGGATCAGCGTCAGCGGGCCGATCACGTCCGGGATGAAGCCGGAGCTGAGCATTTTGAAGTCGTCCGGAAGCGGACCGACCGAGGATCCGCCGCCCAGCAGTGCCTGGCAGATGCCGCGGAAGATGAGCATGCCCGCCAGCGTCACGATGAAGCTCGGTATTCGGTGATAAGCGATCCAATAGCCTTGCGCCGCGCCGATCAGGCCGCCCACGATCAGGCAGACGATCGAAACCACCAGCGGATTGCTGAGCGGTCCGAGCTGCCAGATGACCATCATGTTTGCCGCCAGCGCGCCGATGAAGCCGGCGACCGATCCGACGCTGAGGTCGATATAGCCGGAAACGATGACCAGCAGCATGCCCAGCGCCATCACGATGATGAAGGAGTTCTGCTGCACCAGGTTGCTGAGGTTGACCGGCTTGAACAGCGTTCCCGACGTGGTGAACTGGAAGAACAGCATGATGACGATCAGCGCGATAATCAGGCCGTATTCGCGCAGGTTCGTCGTCAGCGCCGAGACGGCGACGCGTGAGCGCTGTTCTTCGGCGACGTTGCCCTGTGGGGCGGGGGCGCTTTCGGTGCTCATGCTGCTTTTCCTTCTCCCCGAACGATGGCGCGCATTATTTTTTCCTGGCTTGCTTCCGCCGCGGGCATTTCGCCCACCATGCGTCCTTCGTTCATGACGTAGATGCGGTCGGTGATGCCGAGCAGTTCGGGCATTTCCGACGAAATGACCACGATCGCCTTACCTTCGGCGGCGAGGCGGGCGATGATCGTGTAGATTTCGTACTTGGCGCCGACATCGATGCCGCGCGTCGGCTCGTCAAGGATCAGCACTTCAGGGTCGGCGAACAGCCACTTCGACAGCACCACCTTCTGCTGGTTGCCGCCGGAAAGATTGCCGGTCATCTGATAGACACTGGAAGCGCGGATGTTGGTCTTCTTGCGGTAGTCGTTGGCAACCGCGAGCTCGCGCATGTCGTCGATCACGCTGTGGCGCGAGACGCCGCCGAGATTGGCCAGCGTGATGTTGTGCTTGATATGGTCGATGAGGTTGAGGCCGTAGGTCTTGCGATCCTCGGTCACGTAGGCGATTCCGTGTTCGACCGCCTTGCTCACCGAGGAGACGTCGATCGGCTTGCCCTTGAGCAGCACCTCGCCGGTGATGCGGCGGCCATAGGAGCGGCCGAAGATGCTCATGGCGAATTCGGTGCGGCCGGCGCCCATCAGCCCGGCGATACCCACAACCTCGCCCTTGCGCACATTGATGTCGATGCCCTTGATCACCTGTCGGTCGGCGTGGATCGGGTGATAGACCGACCAGTTCTTCACTTCGAACACGACCTCGCCGATGTCAGGCTCGCGCGGCGGATAGCGGTCGTCGAGTGAGCGGCCGACCATCGAGGTGATGATGCGATCTTCCGAAATGTCCTTCTTGGCCAGCGTCTCGATGGTGCGCCCGTCGCGGATCACGGTCACCTTGTCGGCGACCCGGTTCACCTCGTTGAGCTTGTGCGAGATCAGGATCGAGGTCATGCCTTGCCGCTTGAATTCGAGCAGAAGGTCGAGCAGCGCCTGGCTGTCCTTTTCGCTGAGCGACGCCGTCGGCTCGTCGAGGATCAAGAGCTTGACTTCCTTGCTCAGCGCCTTGGCGATCTCGACCAGCTGCTGCTTGCCGACGCCGATATTGGTGATCAGCGTCTTGGGGTCCTCCTTGAGGCCCACCTTCTTCAACAGGGCGCTGGTGCGCGCTTCGTTGGCATTCCAGTCGATGACGCCGTATCTGGCGTGCTCGTTGCCGAGGAAAATGTTTTCGGCGATTGACAGCATCGGCACCAGGGCAAGCTCCTGGTGGATGATGACGATGCCCTTGTGTTCGCTGTCATGGATGCCTTTGAACTGGCATTCCTGGCCCTGGAAGATGATCTGGCCGTCATAGGTGCCTGTGGGATAGACGCCCGACAGCACCTTCATCAGCGTCGACTTGCCAGCGCCGTTCTCGCCGACCACGGCATGGATCTCGCCTTCCTCGACGCTGAGGTTGACGTTCGACAGCGCCTTCACGCCGGGGAACGTCTTGGTGATGTCGCGCATCTCCAAAATCGTCGAGGCCATGGGAACTACCGCTCCTTGCGAGGTCGGCAAACACTGCCGGCGAGGTCGGCAACAATACCGGGCTCGCTGGTGAACGAAAAGGGGCCCTGCGTTGCGCAGGACCCCTGACTTTGTAACCGGGGTTACTTCAGTTCGTCGGCCTTGATGTAGCCGGAGTCGACGACCAGTGCCTGGTAGTTCGACTTGTCGACCTCATGCGGCGTCAAGAGGATCGAGGGGACGACCTTGACGTCGTTGTTGTAGGTCTTTTCATCGAGGCCGTCCGGCTTGCCGCCCGAGAGCACCTTGTCGACGAGCTCGACGGTGGCCTTGGCCAGTTCGCGGGTGTCCTTGAACACGGTCGAGTACTGCTCGCCCGTGATGATCAGCTTGACCGAAGCGGTCTCGGCATCCTGGCCGGTCACGATCGGCCAGGGCTGAGCGTCCGTGCCGTAGCCGACGGCGCGCAGCGATGCGGTGATGCCGCGCGACAGGCCATCATAGGGCGACAGAACGCCATCGACGCGGCTGCCGTCCGAATAGTTGGCCGACAGCAGATTGTCCATGCGTGCCTGGGCGGTGGCGGCGAGCCAGCGCAGCGTGCCGACCTTGTCCATGCCGGTCTGGCCGGACTTGATCTTGATCGAGCCGTCGTCGATCAGCGGCTGCAGGACGGAGATCGCGCCATTGTAGAAGAAGAAGGCGTTGTTGTCGTCGGGCGAGCCGCCGAACAGTTCGACGTTCCACGGCTTGGTGTTCGGGAAACGCTCCTTGAGGCCCTTGACCAGCGAATTCGCCTGGATCACGCCGACGCCGAAATTGTCGAAGGTCGTATAGTAGTCGACATTGGCGGTCTTCTTGATCAGGCGGTCATAAGCGACGACGACGACGCCCGCGTCAGCTGCCTTCTGCAGTGCATCCGACAGGGTGGTGCCGTCGATCGAGGCGATGATCAGCGCCTTCGGGCCCTTGGTGATTTCGTTTTCCAGCTGGCTGAGCTGGTTGGGGATGTCGTCCTGCGCATATTGCAGGTCGACAGTGTAGCCGAGAGCCTCGAGCTGCGACTTGACGGCGTCGCCGTCATTGATCCAGCGCTGCGAGGTCTTGGTCGGCATCAGCACGCCGACAAGACCCTTGTCGGCCGCGTGTGCCGAGTAGGTCATGGCAGCGATGCCAAGGGCCGCGACGGCGGCCAGTGTCTTGATGATTTTCACTTTAACTCTCCCTGGTTGATGGACGCGGCACCCCGGGGGTCGCGGGCCGCGCAATCGTGCAGAAGCGCCAAGGCGCTGCTGCCGTCATATCGATCTCCGGTATCCTCCCATGGCCCCGAGGCGCTGATTTCAATCGATACGATTTTTCTCGTCAGCGACCGTCGCGTCTCGGAACGCGCGAAGGGTGTGGCTCTTTGCCATAACTGTCAAATGCGATCTTTGATGGTTGCTATATCATGATTGGTATATGTTATTGCGCCGTGACGGGCTGATCTCAATGCCGGCCGCCCGCGAGCAGAAGAGAGGGAAAGCAATGGCTGCGCTAGGGAATTTAACGGCAGTTTCAAATGGTTACAGAGAAATGCCGGGCGATGGCGAAACCTTGCTGCGCAGTGGTCTCAGTCTGCGTCACATGCGCATGATCGTCGCGCTCGACGATCATGGCCGGGTCAGCGCGGCGGCCCAGGTGATGAACATTTCGCAGCCGGCGGCCTCGCGCATGATCAGCGAGATGGAGGCGGTGCTGGACGTCAAGCTGTGCGAGAGACTGCCGCGCGGCATCACCTTGACGCCCTACGGCAAGGCTTTGGCCAGGCGCGCGCGCTCGATCCTCCTGGAGATGCGCGAGGTCGATCGCGAGATATCCGAGCTCAAGGCGGGCAAGGGTGGTTCGGTGTTCCTGGGTGCCGTGACGGCGCCTGCGATCGAGCTGGCGGTGCCGGCAATTCGCGAAATCCGCCGCATCTATCCGCGCATCGAGATCACCATGCAGGTCGAGACCTCCAACGTGCTGGCACGCGAGTTGATCGCCACACGCCATGATTTCATCATCGCGCGCATCCCCGACGACCTCAATCCGCGGCTGTTCGAGTCGCGCGTCATCGGCGTCGAGAAGGCGTGCCTGATCGTGCGCCGGGGCCATCCGCTGACCAAGGGCGAGGCGGTGCGGCTGGAAGAGACCGCCGCCTATGACTGGGTCTTCCAGTCGGGCGGCTCGCCCTTGCGCCAGGCGATGGAGAGCAATTTCCTCAATCGCAACATCGCTTTGCCGGACCGCATCCTCAACACCAGCTCGCTGCTCCTGACCCTGGTCATGGTCGCGCAGTCCGATGCCATTGCGCCGGTCTCGGTCCAGGTGGCGAAATTCATCCAGAACCCCGATGGGCTGGCCGGCGCCATCGATGTCGTCCAGACCGAATTCGACATCGAGGTCAGGCCCTACAGCCTGATCACCGTCAGGAATCGCGTGCTGTCGCCGGCCGCCAAGATGCTACATGATTTCATTCTAAGGGAAGTAGGATGATGGAAGGCTCGGGGAGGGTTGTCTGGCGTCGATTTCGATCGGGCGCGCAAAGCATATGAAAGAGCCGCCAAGCCGAGGCTAGCGAAGCGAGCCGGGAACATTATTTCCTGCCTATGCGTTCATGATCTTGCAAGGGACAGATTTCTTCTGGAGGCTGAACATGTGCAGCTTCGAAATCATCGATCTGCTTTACGTGGTCGAGGCCTGCAAGCACGATCGATCGGTCGGGAATTTCGTGTCCATGGCTGAAGGCGTGGAAGAATTGCGGGTACTGACCGGCGATTTCGTTTCATCGAATGACGCAGTAGCAAACGCCCTCGCACCGGTGGCGCTTGCGCGAGGCTGCTCGGTTTTGTTCGACGAACAGGCTGGCGCTGAAATTGTGTCTGGCGCCCTAAGCTGGAGCGGGTAGAGGGAATCGAACCCTCGCGTTCAGCTTGGGAAGCTGACAAGCTACCATTACATCATACCCGCGTGTGCCTTCGTTACCATGACGGCCCGGCTTCGGGCAATCGCCAAAGCGGTGCTGGCGCCTGCCAAACAGGATCAGGCGCCGGGCAGGTAGATCACCGCGTACTCGTCCGCATAGGCCCGCTTCCAGCCCAACTGGTCGAAGAAGGGGATGCGGCTGTCGTCGGCCGCCAGCAGCGCCCAGCCGATTGCGTATTTCTTCAGCCGGGCTTCGAGGAGCGGCTTGCCGCCGCTGTGGCCCGTCTCGTCATCGGCTTTTGTGAACCCGCCCAGGAACAGCTGGTCCGTTCGTCCGTCGATATAGGTCTTGATCCCGTGGAAGATCAGCGTGCCGCCGAAATTGTAGGAATTCAGCACATTGCCGGACAGATGGTGGCTTTCGGCGAACGCCAGCGCCCCGCTGGCTGACGTCTTCTGGCTCGGCGCGACCTGATAGGCACTGCCGAGCACGGCGACTGCGCCGATCACCAAAACGACCGCCGCGCCGCAGATCGCGTAGAACCGCCTGGCGAAGAATTTTTCCAGTCCGTCGCGCTTTGCCGCCAGCCATGCGGTGGCTGAAAGCGAGGGGTATTGCTGTGCGACCTCGACCGCGATCACCAACGGGATCAGCAGGAAGAACAGATACATGAAACGCACATGGGCGAGATAGACATGCAAGGTGAAGACGACGAACAACGCCTTGGCCCAGCCAATTCGCAACCGTGACACCAGAAGCCCGAAAAGCGCCAGCAGCAGCGCAACTTCCTGAACGGGGTAATCCTGCGGACTGAACGCATTCCATTCCATGATCAGCGACACCGCCTCATTGCCATAGGCCACGGCCAGCGTCGCCAGGATGGCCTGGACGCCATAGGGGTGGATCAGGCTGACCAGCGGGCAAAGCAGCCCGAATGCGATCCATTTCGCCACGAGGGCAGGTTTCGACAGGCCCGTGCGCGCCAGCAGATCGAGACCGGCGAAAGCCGCGATGATGAAGCTCAAGGTGAAGGTGGCGTGCAGGTTCGCCCACAAAACGACCAGCCCAAGCAGCCACCAGGGGGGCGTTCGTTCTTCCCTTGCCGCACGAAAGAGCATCTCCGTCCAGATGACGATGATCGGGAAGGTGAGGACATGCGGACGCGCCGTGAAGATCGGATTGATCAGGAACACCGCGGCGAAGGCCAGTGTAATCGCCAGGATCGGCTTCAGCCATGCGCTAAGGAACCACCCCATCAGGAAAACCGTCAGGGAAATCGAGGTGATGATCAGCGTGACCACCCCATTCCAGGCTCCTGCCCGGTACGCAAGGGCCAGCAGGACCTGCCCCAGCCATTCCTTGGCAATCCAGGGCTGGCCGGCAAACGTGTAGGAATAAGGGTCGACTGTCGGAAATGTCCGGTTTGCCAGGAAATCCAGACCGACCTTCACTTGCCACCAGTTGTCGGGATCCTGCAGGATGGAACCGGCTTGGCCAGCCAGTGCCGCCGCCATCGCCAAGGCCGCGAGCAGGCAGAAGATCAGCCTGTTCCGCTCGCTGTTTGTGGCAGCCTGCACGCTGGCCTGAGCGTCGATTCATGGTGCGCCGCCTCTAGTCGGTTCCGATACAGTTTGGTTCAAGGTGTTCGACCGGCTGGCTGCCGCCGGGGGTTCATCGACTACCCGCGTGGTCCGGTCGGCCCTGTCGTCGCCGCGACCGAGCGCCGTGTTCAACAAACCGAGTGCGCCAGATCGCGGCATCCTTGGAAAGTCAAACGGCAGGCTTGACCGCTTGCGCAAAATATTGGGCTCCGACAGGGATCTTGGTGAGGAAGCGCTCAAGCGGCCTCAGTCTTGCAAGCAGCCGAGGAAAGAAAATCCGGTAGATGATCCTTGTGTTGGCAAGGCCCGCTTCGGCCATACGCCTGCGCATCTCGCGGGAATTTATCAAAACCGCGTTTTCGTCGAAGGCGCAGTTTCTCACCGCGTGCGTGGTCAGCGGGTTCCACGGATTGTGTTCGAAAAGAAAGAAGCTGCCGCCATCGGCCAGCACCCTGCCGATTTCCGCCAGCAGTCCGATCTGCAGGTCCTCGGGAATGTGGTGGAAGACGCAAGCCGCGAAGGCCAGGTCGAAGCTGCCGTCGGCAAAAGGAATTGTCTTGCCGTCGAAATGCGTGAAGGCGGCCTCGCCGGGAAAGCGCTTGCTGGCGATGTCGAGCGATTCCCGCGATGGGTCGAGCAAGGTGATCTCCGCGTCGGGAAACGCCTTGCGCATATGGCCGAGCGAATTGCCGACGCCGGCGCCGAAATCGAGTATCCGCCGTGGTTTCACACCGGCCCGCCGCAGCGTCGCGGCGACGTCGTCGATCTTGTACCTGGCGAAGAAATCCGGCGTTTCGCCGCTCAGCCTTATGCTCGCGGCGTGCTGCTCCTGATATTCCCGCGCAAACTGGTCGAATTCCGCCTCAAGCACGTGCCGCCCTCTTTGCCATTTCCTGCAGGCGATGGACGGGCAGTTCCTCGTCCCCGGCTGCCTGGCTGCGCGAAACGACCTCGTTGACGAAGTAGAGCGGCCGCCGCTTCGTCTCCATGTACATGCGCCCGAGATACTCGCCGAAGATGCCAAGCACCATAAGCTGGACGCTGCCGAGGATCAGCACGATCGCGGCAAGGCTGGTCCAGCCGGGCAACACGTTTCCGACCGACCATTCGAACAGGGTGTAGCCGAGCACGACCAGCCCCAGAAGCCCGAACATCATTCCGAGCAGCGAAGCGAATCGCAGGGGCACGATCGAGAAGCTGGTCATCGCGTCGACCGCCAGAAGAACCATTTTCTTCAGAGGATAGTGGGTGGTGCCGGCAAAGCGCCGGTGCCGTTCATAGGGGAAAGCCACCTGTTTCAGCCCGATCCAGCTCACCATGCCGCGAATGAACCTGTAGCGTTCGGGCATCGCGTTCAGATGGTCGAGCGCGCGGCGGCTCATCAGCCGGAAATCACCGGTATTCGGGGCGATATCGACATCGACCACGCGGCGCAGCAAGCGATAGAACATCGAAGCGGAGGCGAGCTTGAACCAGCTTTCGCCGTCGCGCGTCAGCCTCTGGCCGTAAACGACATCGAAGCCTTCGTTCATCTTCGTCATCATCGCGCCGAGCAGCTCAGGCGGATCCTGCAGGTCGGCATCGAGAATGAGAATGCGCTGGCCACGACAGAATTCGAGCCCTGCGCTCAACGCGATCTGATGGCCGTAGTTGCGGGCAAGGTCGATGGCAATGACATGGTCGTCCTTTTCGGCCAGCTGGAAAATGGCCTCGCGCGTGCCGTCGGTCGCGCCGTCGATGACAAGGACGATCTCGTAGGAAGGGCCTTGTTCGAGGCATGCGGCCGTCACCCGCCGATGCAGTTCGGCCACGCCGTCCAGCTCATTGTAGCATGGGACGACCACCGACAGCATGACGGCGCGTCGCGCGGTGTTTTTCTTCGTCTCCACCAAAAGCCTTGCTCCCGCTATTCGATTGGGAATAGCGGGAATTGGTTAGAAAACAGATAAGCCAGTGGGATCGGCCGCGGCCATCGGCCGGCCGCCTTTTCCGCCGCCGACGGTCACGGAATGAACCGGCAGGGCCATGCGGATGCGGACGCCTTGCCAGGACCCCGCCACTATCCGGATGGAGCCGTCAAACTGTCGGCTTGAAGCCGGCAAGCCAAGTGCGTATGTCTGGGCCGACGCCCTCGAGTCTGGGTATCTCAATCTGGAGACGGGCCTTGTCCGCACTGACGCGCTTTCTCGGCGACTCGCCGCTCAAGGTGATCCTGAAACTGCTGGTCGTGTCTTTCCTCGTCGGCCTGGTCATGAATGCCTTCGGCTGGTCGCCAATGGATGTGTTCTACGGCATCCAGAAGTTCTTCATCGACCTGTGGAATCTGGGCTTCCACGCCATCGACCGCTTCCTTGGCTATATCCTGCTGGGCGCGGCCATCGTCGTGCCAGCTTTCATCCTGCTCAGGATCGCCAACTACCGGAAGTAGAGCATGATCCCAACCCGAAGGTCCGCGCCAGCGACATGTGGGAACCGGTTTTCGGACAAGATCAGGCTTAAAAAGGCCTATCGGGCGTGGCCCGAGGCCACCTCGAACAGGATGGCATGGCGCGCGGCAAGCGCGGGCACATCAGTGGAATAGCCACCGCCGATGACGCCGCAGACCGGAATGCCCTGCGCGCGAAAGTGGCTGATCACCATGTCGTCGCGGGCGCGCAGGCCGTCATCCGAGAGCGAGAGCCTGCCAAGCCGGTCCTCGGCATGGACGTCGACGCCGGCATTGTAGAAGACGATGTCCCAATGCGCCTGGGCGGACAGTTCCGGCAGGATGGCGGCGAGCCTTTCCATGTAAGCGGCGTCACCCGTGCCGTCGGGCAGCGCGACATCGAGGTTGGAAGCGATCTTGCGCACGGGGTAGTTGCGGTCGCCATGCATGGAAAAGGTGAACACGCGCGGATCATCCGCGAGAATATCCGCCGTGCCGTCGCCTTGATGCACGTCGAGGTCGACGACCAGGATGTTTCGGGCCGCGCCTTCGGCGAGCAGAACCAGCGCGGCGACGGCGACATCGTTGAAGGTGCAAAAGCCTGCACCTTGCGCGCGCCGCGCATGGTGGCTGCCACCGGCGGTGTTGCAGGCAATGCCGTGGCGCAAGGCAAGCCGCGCCGCCAGCACCGTGCCGCCGGTGGCAAGCTGTGCACGCAGCGAGACTCGGGGTCCGATCGGAAAACCGATCTCGCGTTCGATCTTTTCGGGCACGCAACAGCTGATGACCTGATCGACATAGTCCGCCGCATGGGCAAGTCTCAGCCATGACGCCGGCGCCGGCTCGGCGGTGTTGAGCGCGTCGGGCCCGACAAGTCCGCGTGCGCGCAACGCGTCCATCAGCAGCGGATATTTGCTCATAGGAAAGCGATGGTTGGTGGCGAAGCCGGCGTCGTAGTCGGGGTGATGGACGATCTGCAGGGGCATGAACTGGATCCGGCGGGCTCGCGCCAGACCGGGGATTTCGGTTGGCCGTCACGGGATGAGTGGTTGCGCGATGCCGGGAAAATGGGGCACATCGGCTGTTCGATCAAGCCGCAAACAGCAAGGCAGCAATCCTTTGGACAAGGGTGCAATCCCAGCCGACGCCAGATCTTTTGTCGTCACCAACCGTTCCGTGCTCGCCATCGCGGTGCCGATGACGCTTGCCTATCTGACGACGCCGATGCTCGGCCTGGTCGATACGGCTGTCGTCGGCCAGTTCGGCGACGCCGCCCTGCTCGGCGGCCTGGCGGCCGGCGCACTGATCTTCGACGTCGTCTTCACCACCTTCAATTTCCTGCGCTCGGGCACCACCGGGCTTGTCGCCCAGGCGTTCGGTCGTGGTGATGCCCTGGAGGAACAGGCCGTGTTCTGGCGCGCCGTGCTGATTGCGGTTGTCGCCGGCATCGTGCTGGCAGCACTTGCGCCCCTGGTCGCAATCGCCGGGCAAAAATTCATGGGCGCCGAACCGCGCGTCAGCGAAGCGATGGGCGTCTACATCAGGATCAGGCTGCTCGCTGCACCCTTTTCGCTGATCAACTACGCCATCCTTGGCTACGTTCTGGGACGCGGCGAGGGCGGGCTCGGGCTGATGCTGCAACTGGTGCTGAACGGCATCAACATCGCGCTCTGCTTCTTGCTTGGGTTGGAGCTTGGCTGGGGCGTCGCCGGCGTTGCCTGGGCGACCGTCACCGGTGAGTTCCTTGCCATGCTGCTCGGCCTGGCGATCGTGATCCGCCGCTTCCGGGCGGCCCCGTCCTTGCCGCGCCACCGCCTTCTCGACATGGCTGCCTTTCTGCGCATGCTGTCGCTCAACCGCGACATCATGATCCGCTCGTTCTCGCTGCTCGCCGCCTTCGCGCTGTTCACCCGCCAGGGCGCGCAGTTCGGCACGGTGACGCTGGCCGCCAACGCCGTGCTGATGAATTTCTTTCTCGTCGCTGGCTATTTCCTCGACGGCTTCGCCACCGCCGCCGAACAGCTGGCGGGCCGTGCCGTCGGCGCGCGTGCCGCCGCACCGTTCCGGCAGGCCGTGCAACTGACGCTGTTCTGGGGCTTCGGGCTGGCGGGTGCCGCGACGCTGGTTCTGCTGTTTGGTGGCGCCAATCTGGTTGCTCTTGTGACGACATCGGAGGAAGTACGCTCAGTGGCCGACATTTACCTGCCGTGGGCGGCCTTCACCGCGCTGAGCGGTGTGCTGGCGTTTCAAATGGATGGCGTCTTCATCGGCGCGACCTGGTCGCGCGACATGCGCAACATGATGCTGCTGTCATTCCTCGTTTTCGCCGCCGCGCTGCTGATCCTTGCGCCGGCCTTCGGCAACAATGGACTTTGGGCGGCGCTGCACGTTTTCCTGCTCGCACGCGGCTTCAGCCTGCTGACCATACTGCGGTTGCGGATGCGAACGGCATTCAGCTGAGCGGCTTCATTGCCCATCGATCGAGATGACTGTCGCGCAACTCGCGAATGGATCTGAGCTGTTCGGTACCGGCAAAGCGTGCCATCCCGGCGACAATCCGGCCCGGCAGTGCCGGTCCTGCATAGATCATGCCGGTGTAGAGCTGGACGAGATCAGCGCCCGCACGGATCTTGTCCAGCGCGGTCCCGGCAGAATCGACGCCGCCGACGCCGATGATGGCGCGGTCCGGGCCAAGCAGCTTGCGCATCTTCGCCAGCACGATGGTCGAGCGTTCGAACAAGGGCTTGCCCGAAAGCCCGCCGGTCTCGCGCGCGGTGTTGACGCTTCGCAGCGCCGGTCGCGAGATGGTGGTGTTGGAGACGATGACGCCGTCGATCCGCTTCTCGGTGACCTCGGCGGCGATGTCCTCCAGCTCTGCCTCGACCAGGTCCGGTGCGATCTTCAAAAAGATCGGCGGCTGCGCCGTTGCCGCAGCGCGCGCGGCCATGACACGCGACAAAAGTTCGCCAAGCTGCTCGCGCGCCTGCATGGTGCGCAGGCCCGGTGTGTTGGGTGAGGAGATGTTGACGGTCAGATAGCTGGCGTATTGCGCAAACCGGGCGACACCGCGCTCATAGTCACTGACGCGGTCGGTGCTGTCCTTGTTGGCGCCTATGTTGACGCCGACGATGCCGCCACGCCCCTTGCGTGCGGCAAGGCGCTTTTCGGCCGCTGCATGGCCTTCATTGTTGAAGCCCAGCCGGTTGATCACCGCTTCATCCGCCGTTAGCCGGAAAATGCGCGGCTTCGGATTGCCGGCTTGTGGCAGCGGCGTGATCGTGCCGACCTCGGCAAAGCCGAAACCAAGGCCAAGCAGCGCGTCGGGCACCTCGGCGTTCTTGTCGTAGCCCGCAGCCATGCCGAGCGGATTCGGAAACTCGAGGCCGCAGACCGTCACCTTCAGCCTGATGTCGCGCACTGTCCGTGCGCCGACCGGCAGGCCGCATCGCAGCGCTGCGATCGACAGGCCATGCGCGGTTTCCGGGTCGAAGGTGAAGAGCAGCTTCTGGCCAAGCCGGTCGAGCACGCTCATTGCCCCTCCAGCGCCGGGAACTGGTGCACACCATCGGCGCCAAGCGGCAGTGGCCGGACCCACAGCACGGCCTTGAGGTCGAGCGGACCATAAAGATGCGGAAACAGCGCGCCGCCGCGCGAGACCTCGTATTTCAGCGCGGCGCCCAGGCTGGTCCCGTCGATGGCGACCAGCAGAAGGTCGGTCTGTCCGGCAAAGTGCTTTGTCGCCGTTTCCTTGACCTGCGCCGCCGTGGAGAAATGGATGAAGCCGTCGGCGACATCGATGGGCGCGCCGGTGAAGCGGCCATGTGTTTCGGCCTCGCGCCAAGGCGCTTGCGGGGTTATCTTGTAGACAATCTGAGACATGGTTGCGCTATAGAGCAATTCCAGGAAAAGTGTGAAACGGTTTTCCCAGGAAAAGCGCATAGCGCTTTCCCTAGGGAATTGCGCCAAAAAGGTTCCGAACCAGCCACGCGGGAAAGGCCACGCCAAGGGTCTTCCCCAATTCCGGCGCAAACATGCGATATTTCAGGCTTTAGCCATGGAGGACAACATGCGTCTGCAGCACATCTTGATCCCCGCCGCGCTCGTTTCGCTGGTCGCGGCTTCAGCATATTCGGAAGAATCCGACCGCTACCGGCTGGAAAAATCTGACAACGGCTATGTCCGGATGGATACGCAGACCGGCGCCATGTCGATCTGCGAGGAACGCTCCGGCCAACTCGTCTGCAAGATGGCGGCCGACGAGCGCGCCGCCTTTCAGGACGAGGTCGACCGCTTGCAGACCTCGATGAAGGCGATGGATGAGCGCGTCACCAAACTCGAGAATTCGCTCTCCGCCCGCCTCGAATCGAAACTGCCGAGCGAGGAGGATTTCAACAAGACGATGAGCTACATGGAACGCTTCCTGCGCGGCTTCATGGGCATCGTCAAGGATATGGACAAGGACAACGGCGCCCAGCTCAATTCGCAGAAGACCTGAGCGTCCAAAGTAGGGAAAACGCGGCGCGCTGGCTTTGCCGCTTGAAAACAGCGCGCAGCCCCTCATAATCGTCCAACTGATCCCGAAAAAAGCAAAAATCATCGGGGGATTCGGGGAGGGACATTTGCCGGCCGGCTATTCTTTCGTCATCGCCGACGATCACCCGCTGTTTCGTGGTGCGCTGCGCGAAGCGCTTGCCGGCATCGGCAATGTCGCCGCCATCCACGAAGCCGGCGATTTCGAGAGCGCCAAGGCGCTGGTCGTGGCCAACGAGGACGTCGATCTGGTGCTGCTCGACCTGTCGATGCCGGGTGCCAGCGGCCTCTCCGGCCTGATCGCGCTGCGTGGTATCCATCCGACGGTGCCGCTGGTCGTGGTGTCGGCGCATGACGATCCGGCGACCATCAGGCGGGCGCTCGATCTCGGCGCTTCGGGCTTCATCTCCAAATCGGCCAGCATGGAAGAGATCCGCAGCGCCGTGCAGTCGGTGCTCGCCGGTGACATCGCCGCGCCCGTCGGCGTCGATCTCGGCGTCGAACGCGATCCCGAGATATCAGACCTGATCAAGCGCCTGCAGGCGTTGACGCCGCAGCAGACCCGGGTGCTCGGCATGCTGGCCGAGGGCCTGCTCAACAAGCAGATCGCCTATGAACTCGGCGTCTCCGAGGCCACCATCAAGGCGCATGTCTCCGCCGTCCTGCAGAAGCTCGGCGTCGACAGCCGCACCCAGGCGGTGATCCTCCTGTCCAAGATCGGCAGCGACCCGCTGCAGCCGGCGAACTGATCGCCAAAGGAACCGCCCTATTCAGTTGCAGGGTTTGGCGACCAAGCCACGGGCTCCTCTGAGTCGACTGTTTCCGGACTCGCGCTGCGACTTGATCTGGATTCGCTTGGAGACTGCCGTGCCTGGCCGATGACCGAGCCAAGGCCGAGCGATGCGATCGCCACCAGCGGAATGCCGACGATCCAGGGTAGGCGCGGTGCCAGCGCGTAAAGCGCGATGCCGATTGAAGGTCCCAGCGAGTCCTTGAGATCGACCGCCACCGACGAAGCCGCCATATAGGAGGCCCGTCGCGCCGGAGGCGCAAGTGCATTGACGGCGGTCGGCACCAGCGGCCCGACCAGCATCTGGGCGACCGAACACAGGCTGACTGCTCCGATCAGCGTCAACAGTGCAGGTGAGGCAGCCAGCAGCGCAAAGGCGAGTATCGTTGCGAGACCGGCGCCAACCGTCAGCCACAGAGCGGACCGTGCCTGCACCATACGGCTGACCAGCATCTGCAGGCCCACCGTCAAGGCAGCGGCATAGGCGAACAGCGCGCCGACGCCTGATGGCGTCAGCGTGCCTGAATCATGCGCATAGAGCGGGATAATGGCTTCGATCCAGTTTCCGGCGACCTCGAACAGGACGACCCAGAGCAGGAGCTTCGCCAACCGCCCGTCGCGAAACGCCGGCAGCAACGCCGAGAGACCTTCCTCCTCCCCCTCATCGCCTTCGCCCTGGTCGGCGGCGCGTCCGCGGTCGATCGTCTCTCTCAGGGCGAGCAGCACCACGACACCGCCCAGCAGAAGCATTCCGCCGGCGGCGAGGAACACGGTGCGCAGCGACAGGAGCGCAAGCAGGGCGCCGCAGGCAGGTCCGAGGATATGCCCCGCACTCGAACTCACACGCGCCAGGCTGAACCAGCGGGGATGCGTGGATGGCGACGTCACATCGGCGATCGTGGTCAGGATCGTCGGGTGAAGCACCGACTCGCACATGCCGGTCAACAGCAACACGACCGCGGTAGCGGAGACACCATGCACAAAGAACAGGGCCAGGAAGCCGGCCCCGACGCCGAACGACGACGCGATCAGCACCGGCCGTCGGCCGACCCTGTCGGCGATGCCGCCGATCAAAGGCGCCGCCAGAAGCTCGCCGCCGGCATAGCAGCCGAACAGCAGGCCGATCGCACCGACAGGAATGCCAGCCTCGCTGTTTGCCCAGAGCGGGAAGAAAGGCACGAGTGCGCCATCGGCGAAACCCGCGCAGAAGAAGGGCAGAAGCCCCAACAGGGCTGGGCGCGGCGTTGCACGCCAGGAGGATAGAAAAGTGTTGATCACGACGTCACCTGCGCCTGGGATTCCTGACTGTTGTCGGGATCCGGAGGTTGCGCGTTGGTTGACGTAAACGCTTACGGCCGCCCTGAAGCGACATGGGTGTTTGAGTTGGGTATGCGGCTGCTTCAGCCGAGCCGCACGGACAGTTCGACGTCCTCGCCGAACGGCGTGGACATGTAGCCCGATGCCGGCGAGCGCACGCGCTCCAGATATTCGGGACAGAAATCAGCGTTGTCTGCGATGACCAATGCACCCGGCCTCAGGCGGCTTTCGACCAGGCTCAGGATCTCCGGGTAGATCGCCTTGGCGCCGTCGAGCAGCAGAAGGTCGATCGTATCCGGCAGGTCGGCGCTCAGCGTCTGCAGTGCGTCTCCCTCGCGGATTTCCACCAGGTCGATGAGGCCGCCCTCCGTCAGGTTGGCCTTGGCCCGCATCACCTTGGACGGCTCGAACTCGGTGGTGATCAGATGGCCACCGCCATTGTCCCTGAGCGCCGCGGCAAGGTAGAGCGTCGAGATGCCGAACGAGGTCCCGAACTCGATGATGATGCGCGCGCCGCTGCCGCGTGCCAGCATGTAGAGAAGCGTGCCGGTCTCCGGCGAGATCGCCAGCCAGAGATCCTTCAGCCGCCCATAGAAGTCGACATAGTCGGTCTTGCTGCGCGTGAGGCGTGCCCGCTCTTCGCGGGAGAACTCGGCCATTGCGGGGCTGGTCGCCGCGCCGGCCTCCTTGAACAGGCGAGCCAGCAGGGGTGCAAGCGGGGCGTTGGCGAGCGTCGTCATGAAAGTCTCCGTTCGAAAAAATGACCGCGTCCTTGTGTCGTCCTGAAAATACGAATAATCCTTCAGGTTTCCAATTCGCATTGCCGAGATGTGCCATGGCCGAACCCCCAAGCCTTTTGATTTCCTCACGAAAACAGCCCAAACAAGCTCGCGCCACGGAGCTTGTCGCCGCGATTTTGGAGGCTGCTGTTCAGGTTTTGGCAAGCGAAGGCGCGCGGCGTTTCACCACCACACGCGTCGCCGAAAAAGCCGGGGTGAGTGTCGGCTCGCTTTACCAGTACTTCCCGAACAAGGCCGCACTCCTGTTCAGGCTCCAGAGCGACGAATGGCGGCAGACGGGTGGCCTGCTGCGCACCATACTCGAGAACGACCAGCGACCACCGCTCGAACGGCTGCGTGCACTGGTCCACGCCTTCATCCGCTCGGAGTGCGAAGAGGCCGCGGTGCGCGTGGCGCTCAACGACGCCGCACCCCTTTACCGCGACGCGCCCGAAGCGCACGAGGCGAAAGCCTCAGGAGAGCGCACCGTCCAGACCTTCCTGCGGGAGGCATTGCCCGAGGCCGGAGAAGCCGTCCGTGCCTTGGCGGGCGACCTGATCATCGCGACACTCAGCGCGGTGGGAAAGGATTTTTCGGGAAGTCCTCGAACGCCAGGCGAGATCGAAAGCTACGCCGACGGCATGGCCGACATGTTCTGCGCCTACCTCGACAGCCTCGGACACCGAGGCTGAGACCGGCGACCCTGGCCGGCGCCCCTTGGCGCTATTCGGCCGCCGATGCCAGCGGCCTGACCCTGGCCATCATCGAGCGCAGCACCGCCGGTTTGAGCGGCTTGTTGATCACCGCAATCTCGAGCCCGCCGGCGGCCATGCGCACCTCGTTGGAGCGGTCGGCGGTGACCAGCACGGCCGACAGGTTATCGCCATGGATCGCGCGCAGCCTGGCGATGATATCGAGACCGGTTTCGCCGTCGAGATGATAGTCGGCAAGGACGATGTCCGGGCGGCGCATCGTGGCACTCTCCAGATCCCTTGAGCCGGACACCGTATCGACATTGCAGCCCCAGCCTTCGAGCAGGAGCCGCATGCCTTCGAGGATGCGGGCGTCGTTGTCGATGCACAGCACGTGCAGTCCCGCCAACGATGCTGTCGCCCGGGCCGGGGTTTTGGTTTCGATCTCGCGCCGCGGCTCCTGTACGGCCGCCACGGGCAGGATAACGGAAAAGCGCGTGCCCTTGCCCGGATTGGAAAAGATCCGGATCTCCAGGCGCAACACCCGGGCGATGCGGTCGACGATGGAGAGGCCGAGACCGAGGCCCTCGGCCTCGCGCGCGCCCTCGTCCAGCCGGGTGAATTCGTGAAATACCGTGTTCAGCTTGTCGCCGGCGATGCCGATGCCGGTGTCGATCACCTGGATCTCGGCCAGTTCGCCGCGCCGCCTGACGCCAACCAGCACGCGGCCGTGGCGCGTGTATTTGATGGCGTTGGAGACGAGATTCTGGATCAGGCGGCGCAACAAATTGCGGTCCGTCGTCACGGTCAGCGATGACGGCATGATGGTCAGCTCGAGTTTCTTTTCGGCGGCGAGCGGCCGGAAGTCGTTGCCGATCTGGCGCAGCAATCCGTCGAGGTTGAAGGCGGTATCGTCCGGCTTCATCGCACCGGCGTCGAGGCGGGAGATGTCGAGCACGGCGCCGAGAATGGTCTCGACCGATTCAAGCGAGGATTCGATGTTGACCGCTGCCTTGCCGGTAGGCCCCTTGCCGGCTTTTTCGATCAGCGACGAGCAATAGAGCCTAGCAGCGTTCAGCGGCTGCAGGATGTCGTGGCCAGCGGCGGCGAGGAAGCGGGTCTTGCCGAGATTGGCCTCCTCGGCCAGCATCTGCGCCTGCGCCAGTTCCTCGTTGACGCGGGTCAGCTCGATGGTGCGGGTCTTGACGCGCTGCTCCAGCGATTCATTGGCCCGTTTCAGCGCCAGATCCTGCTCGACGCGTCCGGAAATGTCGGCATAGGTGGCGACAATGCCGCCGTCCGGCATCGGGTTGGACCGCAGTTCCAGGATGCGGCCGCTGGTCTTCAGCTCCATCTGCCATGGGCTGACGAAGCTGGTCAGCCGGTTGAGCATAGTCACGCGCTGCTCCGCCGGAATGTCGCCGCGCTCCGAGAGATGGCGCAGGATGCTGTCGAGCGAGACGCCGACCTGGCCCATCTCGTCGGGCAGGTCGAACAGCGCCCGGTACTGGCGGTTCCAGCAGATCAGGCGGAAATCGCGATCGAAGACGGTGATGCCTTGCTCCATCTGGTCGAGCGCGATCTGCAGCAAGTCGCGATTGTGCTGCAGCGCCTCGGTGGCGTCGTCGAGCAAGCGGAAGGCATCCCTGGATTCGCGATCGTGGCGCCGAAACAGCAGCGACAGGATCAGCCGCGCCGAAGACGAACCGACGGCGCTGGCCAGCAATTGCTCGGAAAAGCGGATGACGTCCATGCTCGCCTGCTCGTTGCCGTGCAGCGAGGTTCCGTTGGTCTTTTCGAAAGACTGGAAGGAGCGCTCGGTGCGCTCGACGCCGAGATAGCGCCCGATCGTGTCCTTGAGGTCGTTGACGGTGATGGCGGTGCGGAAGCGGCGCAGGCTGGGCATCGGGCCGGCGTCGCGCGGCACGAAGATCGACGCCTGGATGCGCTCCAGCGGCACCGACGCGCGTGAAAGCGAGCCCAGCACAAAGAACACCGCATTGATCGACAGGCTCCACAACACGCCGTGGTTCAGCGGTTCGGCGACGGTGCCGAACAGAGCCTGCGGCCGTAACGCCTCGAAGCCGAACAGCCCGTGCACGATGATTTCGGTGTCGGGTGCGGCAAGCGATGGAAACAGCAGCGTGTAGCCCCAGACGAGAATGCCGGCGACCATGCCAAGTGCTGCACCCCGGCCATTGGCGCCGCGCCAGATCAGTCCGCCGATCAGCGCCGGCGCGAACTGAGCGATTGCGGCGAACGACATCAGGCCGATCGACGACAGGCGCGCGCTGTTGGTGCTCTCGCGGTAATAGAGGAAGGCGATGAACAAAAGGATGAAGATCGCTCCGCGCCGCACATTGAGGATCAGCGTCGACCAGTCTTCGGTCTCGGAGGTCGAGGTCTTGAGCAGGCGGCGCACGAACAGCGGAATGACGAGGTCGTTGGAGATCATGATCGACAGCGCCACGCTCTCGACGATCACCATCGCCGTCGCCGCCGACAGCCCGCCGATAAAGGCCGCCATCGCCAACACGTCATGGCCGCTGAACAAGGGCAGCGACAGCACGTAGAGATCGCTGCTGGTCCCGGTGCCGACCAGCGACAGGCCGGCAAAGGCGATCGGCAGCACGAACAGATTGATCGCCACGAGGTAGAGCGGAAACACCCATGTCGCGGTGCGCAGTTCGGCCTCGCCACGGTTCTCGACGATGGTGACGTAGAACTGTCGCGGCAGCATGATGATGGCAAAGCCGCTGAGGCCGGTCAGCACCAGCCAGGTGGCGAGCGAGGTGTTGTAGCTCATCGCCTGCCGAACCTGTGCATTCTGGGCGAGCTTGTCGAACATGTCGCCCGGGCCGCCGAAGATCAGGAAGGTGACCATCAGGCCGATGGCCAGGAAGGCGGCAAGCTTGACAACGGTTTCGACGGCCACCGCCAGCACCAGCCCGTCCTGGTGTTCTGTGGCGTCTGCGTGGCGTGTGCCGAACAGCACCGCAAACAGCGCCAGCAGCATCGCGACGACCAGCGAGATGTCGCTGACGAAGGGATCGAAGGAGGGCGGCGATCCCGTATAGTGCTCGACCATCAGGCTGACCGAACCGGAGATCGCCTTCAACTGCAGCGCGATATAGGGCACCGCGCCGATGGTGGCGATCAGCGTGGCGATCGCCGCGACGGTAAAACTCTTGCCGTAGCGTGCGCCGAGGAAATCGGCGATCGAGGTGATCTTCTCGGTCTTGGCAAGCCTGATGATGCGGTTAAGCAGCGGGAAGCCGAACACGAAGACCAACACCGGGCCGGTATAGATGCCGAGGAATTCGAGGCCGCGTTCGGAAGAGAGGCCGACCGAGCCGAAGAAGGTCCAGGACGTGCAGTAGATCGCGAGGCTGAGCGCGTAGATGAAGGGCCGCCCTCGGCTCGGCTCGGATCTGGCCGAGCGGCGGTCGCCCAGGCTGGCGATGGCGAACAGCAGCGTCACATAGGCGATCGCGATGATGACGATGAACAAGCCCTGCACGCCGGCAAGATCCTCCCTGTGCCGAATTTCAACCCGGCTTGCCCAGACGCAATCACAGCTTGGCTTCCGAGTCCATCACGGCTTTGGATGCATGAAGGCAGCGATTTTGCATGTCGCCCAAAAGTGCGCAGCGGTTTTGGGGCAACGACATGCACAAAAACAAAAAGACCCAAAGCGCGGCGCGTGAATCCGTTTTAGCGTGACGCGCTTTGGGGGCTGCCGTCGGGTAAGGAGAAACCGGTTGCTTTCTCCTTTTTGCCGATGTTGCAACCTCAGGTTTTTGTTATGTTGCCTCAGGTCGATGCCCGCAAGGACGGAAACAGCAGCTCGGCCGGTCATGACAAGGAGGGTCGAATGCTGAAAGAATTCCAGGAATTCATTTCCAAGGGCAATGTGATGGACCTGGCGGTCGGCGTCATCATCGGCGCGGCCTTCGGCAAGATCGTCGATTCCCTTGTCAACGACATCATCATGCCGATCGTCGGCGCGATTTTCGGCGGCTTGGACTTCAACAACTATTTCCTGGGGCTCTCCTCGGCCGTCAACGCCACCTCGCTGGCGGACGCCAAAAAGCAAGGCGCTGTTTTCGCGTATGGCAGCTTCATAACCGTCGCGTTGAACTTCCTTATTCTCGCCTTCATCATCTTCCTGATGGTCAAGGCGGTGAACAACATGCGCAAGCGGCTTGAACGCGAGAAGCCGGCTGCACCCGCCGCTCCGCCGCCCGCCGATGTCGCGCTGCTCACCGAAATTCGCGACCTGCTCGCCAAGAGATAATTCGGCAACGCCTTGCTGGACCAAAACCCCGGTCGTTCGCGGCCGGGGTTTTCTGTTTTCGCATCTGGTAAGGAGCGCTGATGAACGCCGAGATCGGAACGGACCCGCCCATGACCTTGATCGACAGCTTGCGTGCCGAAGCCCGCGCTGCGCCCGAAAGCGGCATTGTCGCCGTCGTCAATTACGGCCGGCTGCGCGAGGGCATGATCCCGCTCTGGGCCGGCGAGGGCGACCTGCCGACGCCTTCGTTCATCACCGATGCCGCGTCGAAGGCGCTGGCGGGCGGCGAGACGTTCTACACCTGGCAGAGGGGCATCCCCGACCTCAGGCAGGCGCTGTCCCGCTACTATGCCAGGCATTTCGGCAAGACCTTCCCCGAGGAGCAATTCATCGTCACCGGGTCAGGCATGCATGCCATCCAGCTGGCGCTCGACGCGCTCGCCGGCGCCGGCGACGAAGTTGTCTATCTGTCGCCGGCCTGGCCGAATTTCGATGCCGCAGCAGGGATATCGGGTGCCATTCCGGTGGCGGTCACGCTCGATCATTCCGGCAATGGCTGGTCCTGCGACGTCGAGAAGATCGCGGCGGCGATCACGCCGCGCACAAAAGCGCTGTTCATCAACACGCCGTCGAACCCGACCGGCTGGACCGCCGATCACGAGACCTTGCAGGCGATCCTCGATCTTGCGCGTGCGAAAAACCTCTGGATCATCGCCGACGAGATCTATTCGCTGTTCCACTACAGCCATGGCCGTGCGCCGTCCTTCCTCGACATCGCCACGGCGGAGGACCGCATCCTGTTCGTCAACAGTTTTTCCAAGAACTGGGCGATGACCGGCTGGCGCGTCGGCTGGATCAAGACCCACCCCGCCTTGCAGCAGGTGTTCGAGAACCTGATCCAGTATTCGAACTCCGGCGTCGCCCAGTTCATGCAGCGCGGCGCGGTTGCCGCCCTTGATGAGGGTGATGCCTTCATTGCCGAACAGGTGGAGCGGGCGCGCAAGGCGCGCGATCTGGTCTGCGGCATTCTCGGCGCCACAGGCCGCGCCCGGTTCATCGTGCCGCAAGGCGCGTTCTATCTGTTCTTCACCGTCGACGGCATCACCGATTCACGCGCTGCTGCCTTCGACATCGTCGACAAGGCCAATGTCGGCCTGGCTCCCGGCACGGCCTTCGGTCCCGGCGGCGAAGCCTTCCTCAGGCTGTGCTTCCACCGCCGCCTCGACCAGGTCGAGGAAGCGGCGCACCGTTTGGCAAAGTGGATGAAGACTGTTTGAGCAGGCGGCGGCTTCCGCCGCCTGACTTTATCCGCCCGACTTGGGCACCAGCAGGGGTATGATCCTGTCGCTCTTGGCCACGGAAGGCCGACCGGCGGAGCCGTAGGGAATGCCGAGCGCATCCCAGGTCTCGACCAGCGCATCCTGCAACTCGGCGATCAGTGCATCGGAGTGGAACGGCGTCGGCGTGATGCGCAGCCGCTCCGTGCCGCGCGGCACGGTCGGGTAGTTGATCGGCTGGATGTAGATGCCGTGCACGCCGAGCAGGCGGTCGCTGGCCATCTTGCAGGCCTCCGGATCGCCGACCAGCAGCGGTACGATATGGGTCGGCGAGTCCATCACCGGCAGGCCGGCGGCCGAAAGGATCTGCTTGGTTTTCGCGGCCTGCTGCTGTTGGGCGTCGCGCTCGGCCTGCGAGCGCTTGAGATGGCGGATCGACGTGGTCGACGCGGCGGCGATCGCCGGCGGCAGCGCCGTGGTGAAGATGAAACCCGGCGCATAGGAGCGCACGGCGTCGATCACGGCGCTTGTGCCGGTGATGTAGCCGCCGAGCGTGCCGAACGCCTTGGCCAGCGTGCCTTCGATGATGTCGATGCGGTCGGCCAGGCCCTCGCGCTCGGTGATGCCGCCACCGCGCGGCCCGTACATGCCAACGGCATGGACCTCGTCGATATAGGTCATGGCGTTGTGGCGTTCGGCGAGCTCGACGATCTGCCTGATCGGCGCAATGTCGCCATCCATCGAATAGACGCTTTCGAAGACGATCAGCTTGGCGCGTTCGCGGCCCGCCGCCTGCAGCAGGCTTTCCAGATGCGCGACGTCATTATGGCGGAAGATCTTCTTTTCCGCGCCCGAGCGCCGCACGCCTTCGATCATCGAGGCGTGGTTCAGCTCGTCCGAGATGATCAGGCAGTTCGGCAAAAGCCGCGCGATGGTCGAGATCGAGGCTTCGTTGGAGACAAAGCCGGAGGTGAAAACCAGTGCTGCTTCCTTGTCGTGCAGATCGGCAAGCTCCACTTCAAGCTCGACCAGCGGGTTGCTGGTGCCGGAAATGTTGCGGGTGCCGCCGGCGCCCGAACCCATCTTGCCGGCCGCATTCTGGAAAGCGGCGATGACGTCGGGATGCTGGCCCATGCCGAGATAGTCGTTGGAGCACCAGACGGTGATTTCCTCGGCACGGCCATTGGAACGCCATATGGCGCGCGGAAACTTGCCCGCGATGCGCTCCAGGTCGGCGAAAACGCGATAGCGACGCTCGGCATGGAGCTGGTCGATCGCTTCCTCGAAGAACCGCTGATAGTTCATGTCGACTTCCCAATTTTGCGCGGGATCATAATCATTGGCCTATTGGTCGTCCACCGGGCCTTTTTGGTCAAAATGCCACGCCCCAGACCTGTTCCTAACGACCACGGATCGTGGCCTATTCCCTTGATGTGGATCAATTTTGTTTCAGGACGATGCCACATGCCGACAATGCCGGTTACCACGAGTTCTAATGGCCATGCGGCAGGCTTTCCAGTAGAGCGGGGGTTGAGACAGTTTCCGATAAATCTTGAGATGCGAGGTCGCGGATGACAGTTTTGGTAACAGGCGGTGCCGGTTATATCGGCAGCCACATGGTCTGGGAGTTGCTGGATGCCGGCGAGAGCGTGGTCGTTCTAGACCGTCTTTCGACCGGCTTCGAATGGGCGGTGGCGCCGGAGGCAAAGCTGGTGGTCGGCGATGTCGCCGACAGGGAATTGGTCGGTTCGATCATCAGGGACAATCAGGTCGATGCGATCATTCACTTCGCCGGTTCGATCGTGGTCCCGGAATCGGTCGCCGACCCGCTCAGTTATTATGAGAACAACACCAGCAAGACGCGCACGCTGATCGAAACCGCGGTACGCGAAGGCGTGCCCAATTTTATCTTCTCCTCGACCGCGGCCGTCTATGGCGGCGCCGGACTGGAGCCGGTGCGTGAGGATGCCCGCCTGGCGCCGGAATCGCCCTATGGCCTGTCCAAGCTGATGAGTGAATGGATGCTGCGCGATGCGGCGATCGCACACGGCCTGCGCTATACCGCGCTGCGCTACTTCAACGTCGCCGGCGCCGACCCGAAGGGCCGCACCGGCCAGTCGACGCCGGGCGCCACCCACCTGATCAAGGTCGCTTGCGAGACCGCGCTCGGCAAGCGGCCGTTCATGCAGGTGTTCGGCACCGATTATCCGACGCCGGACGGCACCTGCATGCGCGACTACATCCATGTCAGCGACCTGGCGGCGGCGCATCGCCTGGCCTTGCAGCGGCTGCGCGCCGGAGGACAAAGCCTCGTCGCCAATTGCGGCTATAGTCACGGCTATTCGGTGCTCGAGGTCATCGACAGCGTGCGGCGCGCCTTCGGCCATGATTTCGAGGTGAAGATGGGCGATCGTCGCCCTGGCGATGCCGCGGCGGTGGTTGCCAATTCGGATCTCGCGCGCGCCGAACTCGGCTGGACCCCGCAACGCGACGATCTCGACCAGATCGTTGCCGATGCACTCGCCTGGGAGCGTATCCTGACCGGCAAGAACTCCGCGCGGGGCTGAGCCGGGTTCTCCCAAGGGCTCGCAAGGCGGGCAGTGAAGCGCTATTGAAGGCATTCGCGGCACGGCGTGGAGGCGCTGTGCCGCGAGGAGTCTTTGGGGGATGGCATGAAGATAACGGTGCTCGGGGCCGGTGTCGTCGGTACGGCAGCCGCCTATTATCTGGCGAGTGACGGCCACGAGGTCACCGTGATCGAGCGCCATGCGGCGCCGGCGCGCGGCACCAGCCAGTCGAACGCCGGCCTGGTCTCGCCAGGCGATGCCACCGCCTGGGCCTCGCCGGCAGCGCTGAAGACCTTCCTGCGCGCGCTCTACAACCATGATCTCGGCATCAAGGTGCGGCTGCGCTTCGATCCCTACTTCCTCGCCTGGAGCCTGCGCTTCCTGCGCCAATGCACGAAAGAGCGCCTGCGCGCCAACAGCCGGGTCAAGCTGCGCCTGGCGCTCTATTCGCGCGACTGCATCAACGCCATCTCGGCCGAGACTGGCATCGGCTATAATGAGCGCAAGAAGGGCATCCTTTATTTCTTCCGCTCGCAGCACAGCCTCGACACCGGCACCGACAATTATCGCTACCTGGCCGAGCACGGCCTGCCGATCGAGATCGTCGGCCGCGAGCGGCTGATCGAGCTTGAACCTGGTCTTGCCGGGGTGAAGGAAAAGATCGCCGGCGGGGTCTATTCGCCGATCGACCAGACCGGCGATTCCCGGCAGTTCGTGGAAAAACTCGCGGCCCACTCGGCCGAAAAGCTCGGCGTGAAATTTCTCTACGGCACCACGGTCGAGGGCCTCGACATCGAGGGCGACCAGGTACGCGCGGTGATGACTTCGGCCGGACCGGTCGCCGGCGATGCCGTGGTTATCTCGATGGGACCGGAGAGCGGCCTGCTCGGGCGCCGCTATGGCATCGACCTGCCTGTCTATCCGGTGAAGGGTTATACCGCGACCATTCCCCTTGAGGACGAAACCAAAGGTCCGACCATGGGCGGCGCCGACGAGGACCAGCTGATCGCCTATTCCAGGCTTGGCAACCGGCTGCGGCTCGCCTCGACCGCCGAATTCACCGGCTTCGACCGCAGCCACAAGCCAAGCGACTTCGCTGCCATGTTCAGGACCGGCAAGGATCTGTTCCCCGGTGCCTTCGACGAGAACAAGGCCGAGCTGTGGGCGGGCCTGCGGCCGATGATGCCGAACTCGGTGCCGGTCATCGGCCAGGCGCGCTATGAGAATCTCTATCTCGACACCGGCCACGGCCATGTCGGCTGGACCATGGCCTGCGGCTCCGGCAAATTCCTTGCCGACCTTGTCGCCGGCCGCAAGCCGGAGATCGACCCGCAGGGACTGGTCTACGGAGGCTAGGATGTCGGGACCGCAAGTCGCCATCGACCTTGGCCGCATCGAGCGCAATGCCCGCACGATCGTCGAGCGTTGCGCGCTGTCGGGCATAAAAGTGTTCGGCGTCACCAAGGGCACTTGCGGCATGCCGCAAGTGGCGCGTGCCATGCTGCGGGGCGGTGTCGCCGGCATCGCCGAATCGCGCTTCGAGAACATCCGCCGGCTGCGCGACAGCGGCATCAACGCGCCGATCATGCTGCTGCGCAGTCCGCCGATGGCGCGTGTCGAGGAGGTGGTGCGCACCGTCGACATCAGCCTGCAGTCGGAACTCGCCACCATCCGCGAGATTTCGCGCATCGCCGAGCGCATGGGCCGCGTCCACGACATTATGCTGATGATCGATCTCGGCGATCTCCGCGAAGGCATCTGGCCGAACGACCTTATTCCGACGGTCGAACAGATCCAGGAATTCAAGGGCGTGCGCATTGCCGGCATCGGCACCAATCTCGGCTGCTTCGGCGCTATCATGCCGACGCCGGAAAACCTTGGGCAGCTCGTCGCCCATGCCTACAAGACCGAGCGCCTGTCCGGCAAAAGCCTCGACTGGATTTCCGGCGGCGCCTCATCGTCGCTGCCGTTGCTGCTCCAGGGCAGGCTACCGGCCGGCATCAACAATCTAAGGGTCGGCGAGGCGATCTTGCAAGGCGGCGTCGAGACCTTCCGCGACACGCCGTGGACCGAGCTCGAACCCGATGCCTGCAGGCTGACCAGCGACATTATCGAGGTCAAGCTCAAGCCGTCACGGCCGATCGGCCAATCGGGCTACGACGCCTTCGGCAACCAGCCGGTCTTTCCCGACGAGGGCGACAGGCTGCGCGCCATCGCCAATATCGGCCGTGAGGACGTGCTGGTCGAGGGGCTGACGCCGATCGCCAAGGGGATACGGGTGCTCGGCGCCTCCAGCGACCATCTGCTGCTCGATGTCGCCGATGCCGATCCGCCGCCGGCCGTCGGCGACCGCGTCGCCTTCCGCATGAGCTATGGCGCCATGCTGCTGGCGATGACTTCGGAATATGTCGAGAAGGCCCCGATGCATGACGTCGAGGACTTTTCCGGCCGCAAGATGGTGTCGATCTCCGCCGAGCCGGGAGCCGCCGGCATCCTGGCCCGGGAAGGCACCGGCGCGCGGCTGGAGGCGATGAATTTCGACGTCGTGGAACTCGCCGATGTCGAGCGGCCGCCGTCGGGGCTGATCCGGCTGACTGCCGGCGCCGACCGTCGCATCGCCCACAAGGCGCTGACCGCGACGGCGCGCGCGACGCATTCCTTCGGCCTGATCTGGATCGATTCCATAGCCGCCCTGATGCCCGAGGACGAGGACGGCATCGACCTGCCGGAAGGCTCGGTCCTGGCGCGCACCCTCGGCCTCGACCACAAGGCGGGTGCGCTGCAGCCGCAGCTGTCGCCCGAGAATGTCGTCATTGTCGGCTTGCGCCATGCCGATCCGGCCGAGGCGCGGGTGCTGAAGGATTCGCGCGTGTCAGCCTTCACTATGACCGATATCGACGCCATGGGCATGCGCGACCTGATGCATGAGGCGATCCGCATCGCCACATCAGGCACGCAAGGTTTCCATGTCAGTTACTCGCCTACCGCAACCGAATTCGCGGGCTGGGCTGCGGGCTCCGGAGGGCTGACCGTGCGCGAAACACATCAGGCGATGGAGGCGATCGCGCTCTCCGGCGGGCTGCTGTCGATGGATGTTTCGGGCCTGACCGCGAATCTGGAGCCCCGGATCGGCACCGACGCGGTCAACTTCGTCATGTCGGTTTTCGGCAAGAGGATCTTGTAGTTGAGCATGATCCTGAAAAGTGGGGTTCCGGTTTTCTCGGACAAACGGAAACCGTTTGTCCAGAGATCATGCCCAAACAGACAGACCCTATCCCTGCACTTCGACTGCCGCGCCCCAGGCCCTGACGTAGTCCGCCCAGACAGAATCTGTCGGCGGCTCCATTCTCTGGCCTTTGCCCTGCGCCATCAGTTGATCGGTTGCCAGCAGTGCGGCGCCGATGCTGGTGCCGGTGGCGGCTTCGGACGCAACAACGGCACGTGCCGTGCTGGCTGCCAGCATGCCGACAAAGAGCCGGTTGCGGGCAAAGGGGCCTTCGACAGTGGTCGGGCCGTCGGCGCCGATCAGGTCGAGGCAGGTCGCCGTCATCAACGCCAGATAGAATGAGATGGCGGCAAAGCGCTGGCCATTGTCCATGCCGTCGGCGTTGAGCCATGTCGCAGCCTGATGCGGGAACGGCCCCGACCCTTGCTGGATCGACGGCAGCAGCAGCACCTTTCGCGCCAGCACGGCGCCGACATCAGCTTCGGTCCACTGCTCCGATAGGTTCTTCGTCAGCACGGAAAACTCGCGGCCGCCCATGAAGCGCGCCGAGGGCACGGGATTGCCGAGTGCGTTGACATTGACCAGCGTGTCGCGCGCGGCATCCAGCGCGATCTCTTTGCCGCCGACCGCCATCGACACCACCCAGGTGCCGGTCGAGACGACGGAGAAAGGCGGTTTGTCGGACAGCAGATGCGGCAGCAGCGAGGCGTTGGAATCGTGCAGGCCGCACAACACCGGCGTTTGCGCATCGAGTCCGGTTCGCACCGCAACAGTGGGCAGGATCGTGCCGAGGCGATCCCTGGCTGGCCGCACCGGTGCCATCAGCCCGCGCCATTCCAGGCTGTCGACCAATGTTGAAAAATCCGCCGTCCACGGGTTCCACAGATCGGTGTGGCAGCCGAGCGAGGTCACCTCGTTGGCGGCGATGCCGGTCAGGCGCAACGCCCAGTATTGCGGGTACATCAGCATCGCGGCAGCCTTGGCGAATTCCGCCGGGAAGCTTTTCTGCTGCCAGAAGAATTGCGCACCGAGATTGAGGCCGAGCGGCAGGCGCGGCGTCCCGGTCTCCGCGAAAGGCGGGCGGATCGCGTCATAGTCCGCGGCCAGCCTGTCGGGGCCATCGAATTCATAGTCGAGCACCGGCAGCACCAGTTCGCCCGCGGCATCGACCAGCACGCCCGTCGCGCCATGGGTGGTGATCGATATGGCGTCGATGCGCTGTTCGCGGTTGAGGCTGGCAAGGCTGTCGAGGATGAACGTCCACAACGCCTCGACATCGTGATGCGGATAGGGCGCTTGCCGCACTGGCTCATTGGCCGTCCGGCGCAGCGCCACCTCGCTCAACGTCGCCAGGTCGACCAGCGCCACCTTGGCGTTGGTCTTGCCGATGTCGATGACGGCGATGTGGTGGAGTGCGCTCATTCCATATGGAACACGGTTTCCAGCGGCACGGCCACCGGCTCATTGTCCGGCATGGTCTCCATGATGTCGGCCATGTGTGCCCACCAGCGCTGCATCACCGGATGCTTCGGCAATTCGTCCATGCCGTGATCGTCTCGCCGCCACAGCACGCCGAACAGGATATTGGTCTCCTCGTCGAGATGGATGGAGTAATCGGAGACGCCGGCCTGCTTCAGCAGTGAGACCAGCGACGGCCAGATCTCGTCGTGACGCTGCTTGTACTCGGCCTTCATGCCGGGCTTCAGCTTCATCTTGAACGCGTATTTTTCAGGCATCAGCGCCCTCCGCGCAGCCGCCGCCAGACGATCGGCAAGGCGATGACGATGATCAGCAGCAGGCCGATGAAGATCGACATGACGATGCCGGGCACGTTGAGCAGGCCAAGCCCGAAGGTCACCAGCCCCATGATGAAGGCGGCGAGCACGACGCCAACAATGCTGCCTGCGCCGCCGAGAATGCTGACGCCGCCGAGCACCACCATGGTGATGACTTCGAGCTCGTAGCCTTGCGCGATCGAGGGGCGCGTCGAACCGAGGCGCGAGGTGATCAGCACCGAGGCGATGCCCGACATCAGCCCGGTCAGGCAGAACAGGATGAACTTGGTGCGGCCGACACGCACGCCGGAAAAATTGTGCCGCGACCGGGTTGTTGCCGATGGCAAAGACACGACGGCCGAAACTCGTGCGGTGCAGAAGGAACCAGTAAACGACGGCAGCGATCAGGAAGAGCACCAGTTCGAACGACACCGCCCACCAGACATAACCTTGGCCGAAAAACGCAAAGCTTGAGGGATAGCCCTTGTAGGCCTGGTCGCCGAGGATGATGAAGGCGATGCCGCGAAACAGGCTCATCGTGCCGATGGTGACAACGATGGAGGGCAGGCCGAGCCTTGTCACCAGCAGCCCGTTGAAGGCGCCGCAGCCGAGCCCGACCACGATGCCGATCAGCACCAGCACTGGTGTGCCGGCGCCAGCCTGCACCGCCATGCCCATCATCGTCGAGGCGAGCGCGATGATGGCGGCGACCGACAGGTCGATCTCGCCCGAAATGATCAGCAGCGCCATGGCAACGGCGATGAGGCCCTTCTCGGTGAAATTGAAGGTGAGATCGGACAGCGAGTACGGGTCGAGGAAATAGGGCGAGGCGAAGCTGTTGATGGCGAAGATGGCGACGGCCACCACGACCAGCAGCGCTTCCCAGGAAAAGATCGCCGAACGGAACGGCTTGTCGAGCCGGTCGGGAATGTGGCGCAGGGCAGGGATGTCGGTCATATCACCGCCTCCACTTTTCTCAGGATGATGCGGCCCTGCTGGCGTTCGCCGCGCGCATTGAGCACGACGGCCAGAATGATGGCGCTCCCCGAAATCGCCATCTGCCAGAAGGGCGAGATGTTGATGACCGGCAGTGCGTTGGAGATGATGCCGAGGAACAGCGCCCCTAACACCGCGCCGCCGACCGAGCCGATGCCGCCGGCGATCGAGATGCCGCCGATGACGCAGGCGGCGATGATGTTGAGTTCATAGCCGTTGGCGACCTCGACCGAGGCGATCACGTAGCGCGAGATCCAGAGATAGCCCGAGAGGCCGCCGATCATGCCGGAGATACAGAAGACGATGAATTTCGTCCGGCCGACATCGATGCCGGCATAGACCGAAGCCGTCGGGTTGACGCCGATGGCATAGATCGAGCGGCCGAGCGCGGTGCGTGTCATCAAGATGAAGAACAGCGCAATGACCAGGATGGCGATCCACGACAGCACCGGAATGCCGAGGAAGGCGGCGCGCTGGAAGCCGATGAAGTCAGGGCTCATCTTGTCAGCGTTGACCCAGGCGCCGCCGGACAGGACGAAGGTGGCGCCGCGATAGATGGTCAGCGTGCCCAACGTCACCACGATCGAGGGGATGTTCAGTCGCCAGACCAGCAGGCCGTTGATGGCGCCGAGCACCAGGCCGACCAGCAGTGCAATGACGATCAGAAGCGGGATCGGGATTGCCGGATGCGCGGCGTTCAGCATCGCCACCACCATGCCTGTGAAGCAGAGGTTGGAGGCCATCGACAGATCGATCGACCGAGTCAGGATGACAACCATCTGGCCCAGCGCCAGGATCATCAGGATCGAGGTGTCGTTGAACACCTGGCGCAGATTGCCGGGATCGGCAAAGGCGGGAAAGCGCGTCGAGATCAGTCCGATCAGCACGACGATGGCCGCGAACAGCCAGATTTCACGGTATTTGAGGAAAGCCTTCATGCCGCGATCCCCGCTGCCGTCCTGACCAGCGTCTCGGCGTCCAGCCCCTTGTTGTCGTAGACCGCCGCGACGAGACCCTCGCGCATGACGACGACGCGGTCGGACATGCCGAGGATTTCAGGAAGTTCCGACGACACCATGATCACCGACAGGCCTTGCGCAACCAACTCGGCCATGAAGCCGTGCACGGCGGCCTTGGAGCCGATGTCGATGCCCTTGGTGGGCTCGTCCAGGATGATCACCTTGGGCGCGGTCGCCAGCCATTTGGCTATGACGATCTTCTGCTGGTTGCCGCCAGACAGCGTACCGACATCCTGGCTGAGCGAGGAGGCGCGCAGGTCGAGCCGCTCGGTGTAGGAGCGGGCCAGATCGAACTCTTCCGCCAACCGCAGCAGGCCGGATTTCGAGGTGCGCTTGAGTGAAGGCAGCGAAACGTTCTGGAAGATCGGCAGGCCGATCACCACGCCCTGCTTGCCGCGCTCCTCCGGCACGTAGACGATGCCGGCATCGATCGAATCCGCTGCCGATTTAGGCGCGATCGTCTTGCCTTCCAGCGTGATCGTGCCGGCTGAGGTGCGGGTGATGCCCGATATCGCCTGCATCACCTCGCTGCGCCCGGCGCCGACAAGGCCGTAAAAGCCGAGAATTTCGCCCTTGTGCAGTTCAAAGCCGATATCGTTGAATTCGGTCGGGTGCGACAGGCCGGAGACGGAGAGCACCGGCGCGCCGATCTCGGCCTCGCGCTGCGGGAAGATGTGATCGACCGCGCGGCCGACCATCAGGCGCACGATCTGGCTCTGGCCGGCATCCTTGATCAGGCCTTCACCGACCATCTCGCCATCGCGGAACACCGTGTAGCGGTCGGCGATGCGGTAGATCTCGTCGAACTTGTGGCTGATGAACAGGATCGCCTTGCCTTCGCTCTTGAGGAACTCGACGAGCAGGAAAAGTTCCTCGATCTCCTTCATCGAAAGGGCGGCGGTCGGCTCGTCCATGATGACGATCTGGGCATCGATCGACATGGCACGCGCGACCGCGACCAGATGCTTGTTGGCGATGCCGAGGTCCTTCAGCCGGGCGTCGGCGTCGATATGACCGGCATGCATGGTGTCGAGCACTTCGCGCGCATTTTTGCGCATCGTGCGCCAGTCGATGGTACCGAAGCGCGTGCGCGGCGCGTGGCCGAGAAAGATGTTCTCGGCCACCGTCAAATCGTCGAACAGCACGGTTTCCTGATGGATGGCGGTGACGCCATAGCCGAAGGCGGCGTGCGCGCTGGGCAGGGTGACCGCTTGGCCGTCGATGCTGATTGTGCCCGCATCAGGCTGGTAGATGCCGGTCATGATCTTGACCAGCGTCGACTTGCCTGCGCCATTTTCGCCGATCAACGCGGTCACTTGGCCGGGGTAGAGCGACAGGCTGACATTGTGCAGCGCACGTACGCCCGGAAAGCTCTTGGAGATGCCGGACAGCGTCAGGCGTGGAGCCGAGGCAAGAGGCCGCTCCTTCACCGTGCCGGGTTGGGCTGTCGTGTCCATAGTCGTATCAAGCCCTGAAACAAGGTCCGTTTAAAGTCGCGGCGGAACGTGAGCCCCGCCGCGTCAACTCTAGAAGGCTCCAGATCAATAGATCTTGGAGAACTTTTCGATGTTCGACTTGTCGAACTGGAAGGGCGGAGCCATCGCGGCCGAGTTGGTGTCGTCGAGCGTGACCTTGCCGACACGGCCGATCGACAGCGTGGCGCCGGGCTTGGCCTCTTCCTTCTTCACCGCCAGATCATGGGCGAGGTAGACGGCGGAGTAGCCGAGGTCGATCGGGTTCCAAAGAGCCACGGCCTGTGAAGCACCGTTGTCGATGAACTTCTTGAATTCGGACGGCAGCGCGAGACCGGTGACATTGACCTTGCCGATCAGGTTTTCGTCGGTGACGACCTGGGCGGCGGCGACGACACCGACGGTGGTCGGCGCGATGATCGCCTTGAGGTTCGGATAGGACTTCAGCAGGCCCTTGGCTTCGTCGGTGCTCTTGGCCGAATCGTCATCGCCATAGACGGTAGCGACGAGTTTGATCTTGGGGAACTTCTCCGGCAGGATCTTCTTGGCAGCATCGATCCAGGCATTCTGGTTGGTGGCGGTCGAGGAGGCCGACAGGATGGCGACGTCGCCGCCTTCCGGCAGGTAGTCGGCGGCGAGCTTGATGATGGTCTCGCCGATCAGGCCGGTGTCGGACGGGTTGAGGTGAAGCTGGCGGCCTTCCTTGGCGACGCCCGAATCCCAGGAGATGACCGTGATGCCGCGCTCCATCGCCTTCTTCAGCACCGGCACCAGCGCGTCGGCGTCATTGGCCGAAATGGCAATGGCGTTGACCTTCTGCGCGATCAGCGAATTGACCACTTCGATCTGCGCTTCGGCGGTCGCCTTGGTCGGGCCGGTGTAGATGATGTCGACATCGCCGAGTTCCTTGGCCGCCTCTTCGGCGCCCTTGTTGGCGGCATCGAAGAAGCCGTTGCCGAGCGATTTCACCACCAGGGCGATCTTGACGTTTTCGGCATAGGCCGCATTCACGAACATGGCGGCTGAAAAGGCCGCCGTCACCATCAATTTCTTCAAGAAGCTCATCGAATATCCTCCCTTGAGCGTTGCATTCCATCGCCGCTGCTGGCGTGAGGGTGTCTCAGGCCTGCAGTGAAGATTCTTCCTTGTTGGTTGCCGACTTGCGGGCGACGATCAGCGTCACGCCAGCGGTCTCTAACATCTTGGCTTCGCGATCCTCGATGCCGTCATCGGTGATGACGGTAGCGATGCGCGACAAGCCGCACAGGATCAGGCTGGAGCGTTTGCGGAATTTCGAGGAATCGACCAGCACCACCAGTTCGTCGGCCTGGTCGATCAGTTTCTGCTCCGCCTGGATCAGCAGCGGATCGCCTTCCATCAGGCCGAGCGGCCCGAGCCCCTGGGCGCCCATGAACATGCGGCGCGCATAGAAATTGCGCGTCACGTCATTGTCGAAGGGCGACAGGATGATGTTCTGCTCGCGATAGATGGTGCCGCCTGACAGCATCACCGTGTTCTTGGAGTGCTTGAGCAGGTGCTCGGCGATCGGAAACGAGTTGGTGAAGATCGGCATGCGGCGGCCGGTCAGGAAATGCACCATCTGGAAGGTGGTGGTGCCGCCATTGATGATGATCGGCTCGCCATCCTTGCACAGCTCGACCGCTTCGCGGGCAATCGCCCGCTTCTGCGAGGCGTTGATCGTTTCGTTGACGGAAAAGGGCCGGCCGGCCAGTCCGATGAACTGCGGCGGCGAGATTGCCTCGGCGCCGCCGCGCACACGGCGCAGGCGCTTCTGGACATGGAGAGCCGCGATGTCGCGCCGGATCGTCGCCTCGGAAGACTCCGTCAGGTCGACCATTTCCTGCACCGTCACCACAGGCTTTTCCTGGACGGCGGACAGAATGATCCTATGGCGCTCTTTTTCGTGCATGGTTCCTCCCTGCCTGTGCATCTAGGCACCCAAAACGCGCAGTGTCAATCATTTCCGATCATATAATTTCATTGTGCAGTGCAATATGATCGATCTTGATCGTTTGTGATTGACAAGCCAGCTGCTTCCGTGGAAATTCGGGCCAAATGGGCCGCACCTTTTGCGTGCCTTTCGGGAGGATACCCTATGCTCGACAAGCGCACCGGCGCGCGCCTCGCCAATCTGTGGGATGATGCGAAAGCCAAGGGGATGAGCGATCCCGAGCTTCTGGTCTATCGCTCGAACACACTCGGCTCCGACAAGCGCGTCACCAACTATGGCGGCGGCAACACCTCATCGAAGATCTGGCAGAAAGACCCGCTGACCGGCGAGAACGTCGAAGTGCTCTGGGTCAAGGGGTCCGGCGGCGACAGTGCTTCGATCAAGCTCGACGGCTTCGCCACGCTCTACATGGACAAATTGCGTGCGCTCAAAGGCCTTTACCGCGGCGTTGAGCACGAAGACGAGATGGTGGGGTATCTGCCCCACTGCACGTTCAATCTGAACCCCCGTGCGGCCTCGATCGACACGCCGCTGCATGCCTTCGTGCCGAGGCCTTTTGTCGATCACATGCATCCCGACGCCATCATCGCTATTGCCGCCGCCAAGGATTCGAAGGCGCTGACCAAGGAGATCTTCGGCGAGGCCATCGGCTGGCTGCCGTGGAAGCGGCCGGGCTTCGAACTCGGCCTCTGGCTGGAGAAATTCTGCCTCGAACATCCCGCCGCCAAGGGCGTCATCCTGGAAAGCCACGGCCTGTTCACCTGGGGCGACACCCCCAGGGAATGCTACGAGACGACGATCTCGGTGATCAACCAGGCGATCGAATGGTTCGAGCGCCGCTCCGAGGGCCTCGCCATCTTCGGCGGTGAAGTGGTCAAGTCGCTAGACGCCGCTGAACGCCGTACCATCGCGGCAAAACTGATGCCCAGAATCCGCGGCCTGATCTCGGAAAAGAGCCACAAAACAGGCCATTTCGACGATTCGCCCGCCGTACTCGAATTCGTCAACTCCAGGGATTTGCGGCCGTTGGCGGCGTTAGGCACGTCGTGCCCTGACCATTTCCTGCGCACCAAAATCCGCCCGCTGGTGATCGAGTTCGATCCGGCAAAACCCGATGTCGATGCCGTCATCGCGCGCCTCGCCGACGATATCGCCGCCTATCGTGTTGGCTATCAAGCCTATTACGACAGCTGCAAGCACGCGGACTCGCCCGCCATCCGCGACCCCAATGCCGTCGTCTACCTGATGCCCGGCGTCGGCATGTTCACCTTCGCCGGCGACAAGGCGACGGCGCGCATTTCAGGCGAGTTCTATGTCAACGCCATCAACGTCATGCGCGGTGCCTCGACGGTCTCGTCCTATGTCGGCCTGCCTGCACAGGAAGCCTTCGACATCGAATACTGGCTGCTCGAAGATCTGAAGCTGCAGCGCATGCCGAAGCCGAAGGCGCTCGCCGGCCAGATCGCGCTGGTCACCGGCGGCGCCGGCGGCATCGGCCGCGCGACGGCCAACCGGCTGCTGCGCGAAGGCGCCTGCGTCGTGCTGGCCGACATCGACGAGGCAGCGCTGGCCAGTGCCAATGACGAACTGGCCAAGGCCTATGGCAAGGATTTCGTGCGGCCGGTGCTGATCAACGTCACCTCGGAGGACCAGGTCATTTCGGGCTTCGCCGAGACGGCGGTCGAGTTCGGGGGCATCGACATTCTGGTGTCGAACGCTGGCCTCGCCTCCTCGGCGCCGATCGAGGAGACGACGCTGGCGCTGTGGAACAAGAACATGGATATCCTGTCGACCGGCTATTTCCTGGTCTCGCGGGAAGCGTTCCGGCTGTTCCGTGTGCAGAAGATCGGCGGCAACATCGTCTTCGTCGCTTCGAAGAACGGCCTTGCCGCCTCGCCCAATGCCGCCGCCTATTGCACCGCCAAGGCCGCCGAGATCCATCTCGCCCGCTGCCTGGCGCTGGAGGGCGCGGAAGCCCAGATCAGGGTCAATGTCGTCAACCCGGACGCCGTGCTGCGCGGCTCGAAGATCTGGACCGGCGAGTGGAAGGAACAGCGCGCCGCCGCCTACAAGATGTCGACCGACGACCTGGAGGAGCACTACCGCTCGCGTTCGATGCTGAAGCGCTCGGTGTTTCCGGAAGACATCGCAGAGGCGATCTATTTCTTCGCTTCCGACATGTCGGCCAAGTCGACTGGCAACATCATCAATGTCGACGCCGGCAACGCGCAGAGCTTTACGCGCTAGCGGACGCCAGAGCGCTTCCCTTCTCCCCGTTCTACGGGGAGAAGGCGCTGGCAGGCGGATGAGGGGCGGCGCCGGCTGAACGCATTTTGGGAGGAACAGCAGTGTCCGAATCCATCATCTCCGCCGACCTCGTCGACAAGGACAACGCCGCGCGCAAGGCCAACCTTGAGCGCGACTACACCTCGCTCGGCGAGCGCCTCGATCGTCGCGGCATTACCATCGACGCGATCCGCGACAAGGTCGAGAAATTCGCCGTGGCGATCCCGTCCTGGGGCGTCGGCACCGGCGGCACGCGCTTTGCCCGCTTTCCCGGTGCCGGCGAGCCGCGCGACATCTTCGACAAGATCGAGGACTGCGCCGTCATCCAACAATTGACGCAGGCGACGCCGACCGTCTCCCTGCACATTCCGTGGGACAAGGCCGACCCGAACCGGCTGAAGCAGGCAGCCTCGCGCTTCGGCCTCGGCTTCGACGCCATGAACTCCAACACCTTTTCCGACGCCAGGGACCAGAAACTCTCCTACAAATTTGGCTCGCTGTCGCATGCCGATGCCGGCACGCGCCGGCAAGCGGTCGAACACAATCTCGAATGCATCGAGATCGGCAAGACGCTGGGCTCCAAGGCGCTGACGGTGTGGATCGGCGACGGTTCGAACTTTCCCGGTCAGGTCAATTTCGCCAAGGCGTTCGAGCGCTATCTTGACGCCATGAAAGAGGTCTACGCCGGACTGCCGGACGGCTGGAAGCTGTTCAGCGAGCACAAGATGTACGAGCCGGCCTTCTATTCCACCGTCGTGCAGGACTGGGGCACCAACTACATGATCGCGCGGGAGTTGGGTGACAAGGCGTTCTGCCTGGTCGACCTCGGCCACCATGCCCCCAACGTTAACATCGAGATGATCGTCTCGCGGCTGATCCAGTTCAAGAAACTCGGCGGTTTCCACTTCAACGATTCAAAATATGGCGACGACGACCTCGATGCCGGTTCGATCGATCCCTACCGGCTGTTCCTCGTCTTCAACGAACTGGTCGATGCCGAGCTTTCCGGCGCCGAGGGTTTCGATCCCGCCCATATGCTCGACCAGAGCCACAACGTCACCGATCCGATCGAGAGCCTGATGCTGTCGGCGGTCGAGGTGCAGCGCGCCTATGCGCAGGCGCTGCTGGTCGACCGCAAGGCGCTGGAAGGTTTTCAGGACAGCAACGACGCGCTGATGGCGACGCAGACGCTGAAAGCCGCCTACCGCACCGATGTCGAGCCGATCCTGGCCATGGCGCGGCTCAAGACCGGCGGCGCCATCGACCCCGTTGCCGCCTATCGGGCGGCGGGCTACCGCGCCAAGGTCGCGGCCAAACGCCCGGCCGTCGCCGGCGGTTCGGGCGGCATCGTCTGACACGCCTGACATCTGAATTGATCCGCATGGTCCACCATGATGGTGGACTCGTTCGCAGCGACGGGCTCTTCTAGGCGTCCCCGCCAGGAGAACCGCCATGCCACTCAACCGTCGGACACTGATCGCCGCCAGTCTTTCCATCGCCTTCGTCCTGGCGCCGTTGACGGGCGTCTTCGCCGCATCGCCAGCGCCGGCCAAGGGCGAACACGGCATGGTGGTGACGGCCCAGCATCTGGCGTCCGAAGTTGGCATCGAGGTGTTGAAGAAGGGCGGCAATGCCGTCGATGCGGCGGTTGCCGTCGGCTATGCGCTCGCCGTCGTCTATCCCAATGCCGGCAATATCGGCGGCGGCGGCTTCATGACCATCCGCTTCAAGGACGGCAAGTCGACCTTCCTCGATTTCCGCGAACGGGCGCCGCTGGCGGCGACCAAAACCATGTACCTCGACAAGGACGGCAATCCGGTGAAAGGCGCCAGCCTTGACGGCTATCTCGCGGTCGGTGTGCCCGGTTCCGTAGCCGGCTTCGAGATGGCGCGCGAAAAATACGGCAAACTGTCCCGACAGGATCTGATGGCGCCGGCGATCGCCTATGCCAAGGACGGTTTCATCCTCAATCAGGGCGACGCCGCCTCTTTTGCCGGCAGCGCCGACAGGCTGGCGAAGGATGCCGCGGCTGCCGCCATCTTCCTCAAACCCGATGGCAAGCCCTATGGCATCGGCGAGCGCCTGATCCAGCCCGACCTCGCGGCGTCGCTGGCCGCCATTTCCGAAAAGGGCCCCGATGCCTTCTACAAGGGCGCCATCGCCGATGCCATCGTCAAGGCGAGCGGCGCCAAGGGCGGCATTCTGGCCAAGCCGGATTTCGAGCAATATGCGGTGCGCGAACTGAAGCCCGTGACCTGCTCCTATCGCGGCTACGAGATCACCTCCTCGCCGCCACCGAGCTCCGGCGGCGTCATCATCTGCGAAATCCTCAACGTGCTGGAAGGCTATCCCTTATCCTATCTCGGCGCAGGTTCCGCCGAGACGGTCCACGTCATGGTCGAGGCGATGCGCTACGCCTATGTCGACCGCAATTCCGCGCTCGGCGATCCCGATTTCGTCGACAACCCGGTCTCGAAGCTGCTGGATAAGGCCTACGCCAAGGACATTCGCGACAAGATCGACCCGTTCCGGGCCGGCGTGTCGCAGGATTTGATGCCGAAGGGATTTGGCGAGAGCAAGGAAACGACGCACTATTCAATCATCGACAATGACGGCAATGCGGTCGCGGTCACCTACACGCTGAACGGATCCTTCGGCGCCGGCGTCGTCGCCGACGGAACCGGCATCCTGCTCAACAACGAGATGGACGATTTCACCCAGAAGCCCGGCGTGCCCAACCTCTATGGCCTGGTCCAGGGCGAGGCCAATGCCATCCAGCCGAAGAAAACGCCGCTGTCGTCGATGAGCCCGACCGTGGTGGCCAAGGACGGCAAGCCATTCATGGTCATCGGCAGCCCGGGCGGCTCGCGCATCATCACCATCACGCTGGAAGCCATCGTCAACGTCATCGACCACGGCATGAACATTCAGGAGGCGATCGATGCGCCGCGCATCCATCACCAGTGGCTGCCCGACACGGTTTATATCGAGCCGTTCGGGTTGTCGCCGGATACCGAAAAGCTGCTGGCCGGCATGGGCTATCACCTCGATCTCGGTGACCAGACCTGGGGCCAGGCGGCCGGCATCCTGGTCGGCGGCAAGAGCCTGGCGGAAATCGAGAAAGGCGGCGGCGCGCGCTACAACGGCGCCATCGACAGCCGTGCCGCCTCCGGCGAGGCGCTCGGATATTAGGCGAGATCCCGAAGGATCGAGCGATCTCTTGAATTGAGCACCGGCTTAGAAGGCCGGTGCTGGACCTTCTGTCTTCTGGTTCACAAGACCAGGGTGATGGTGGACGCAACCAGCATCAAAGCAGCGATTCCGACGAACAGCGCGTAGATCCGCGGCCGGTCGAGCAGCAGCGCGTTTCCGGATATCCAGGCAGAGGTGGCACCGCCAAGCGCGAAGAGGAAGCCGTTGCGGTGCCCGAAGACCATCGATGCGGCCATCAGCCCACCAATGATCAGCGCGCCGAACACGATGATCACGGCAACGGCGTATTTCTCGAAATCGTTGCCGCTTCCCATGCTCGGACCTATTGCGTTCAACGTCGGCAGGTCGTCCGGATCGAAGGGGTTCGTCGACCCGTATTCGTCTTGACCGGCAGGCTCTCGCATCATTCGTTCTCCGTATAGCGGCAACAAATCATCAAGCCTTGCCGAGTGCAACCCGATCGCGCTGCCTTGATGCGTTCGACCGGTCTTTGACGTCTTCAGGCGTCGGCTTTGCCGCTGGCTTTTGATTCGTGCCCTGGCCGTCTTTTGGTCTCAGGCAATCCAGGACACGGCCGCCCGAAGGCGACCGTGGCCCCCTCTATCATGGAATGCATTCGTGGAGGAAAAATGATGAGAGGCGTGGATTGGGCTTCGCGAGCAGCGATTTCGGTGGGGGTGGCGCCGCACAGCACCATGACGGGGCCGAATCGCCCTGCCACCAGCGCGGACGGGGAACAGGGTCGCGTCGGATCGCGGCCTGGACGCGTCGCGTCGTCGCGGGTTCATGCGACGCGCTTCAAGTGGCCGTTCGACGCATCCCAGATCGCTGGCAGTCGAGGCAGAGCTGGCCGGCCTGTATCAGAACTTCATGCTGAGGCTGCCCTTGATGACGCGGCCTTCGCCATAGATGCAACTGAGGTCGGCATTGCTGCCGGCCTCATAGCAAGTCGAGTAATAGGTCTTGTCGAACAGGTTGGAGACATTGAGCGCCGCCTGCCAGCCATTCTTCTTGTAGCGCAGGGCCGCGTCGACCAGCGTGTGGCCGGGCACGTTCACTGTGTTCGCATTGTCGCCGAAGCTGGCGCCGATATAGCGCACGCCGGCGCCAACGCTCAGGCCCTCGAGCACGCCGCTGCCGACCTCGTAATTGGCCCATAGCGATGCCTGGTGTTCCGGCACCCTGGCCGGGCGGTTGCCGATGATGTCGGCGGCATCGCTGGTTATCTCCGCGTCGAGATAGGTGTAGGCCGCCGTCATGCTGAGGCCGGAAGCCAGGTCGGCGTTGGCCTCGATCTCGAGGCCACGATGGCGGACTTCTCCGGTCTGGACCTGGTAGACGGGATTGGCTGCTGCCGTCGGCACATTGGTCTTGCGCAGGTCGAACAGCGAAGCGGTGATGAAGCCGGGGAAGAAGGTCGGCTCGTATTTCACGCCGACTTCGTACTGCTTGCCTAGCGAAGGCAGCAGCGCGTCTCCGGACTGGGTCGGGCCGATATTGGTGGTGAAGGATTCGGCATAGCTGGCGTAGGGCGTCAGGCCATTGTCGAAGAGATAGCCGATGCCGACATTGCCGGTGAAGGCATGGTCCTTCTGACCGTAGCTGCCCGCGTCGTCGAGTCGGTCGAAATTGGTGTGGTCGATCCAGGCCTGCCTGCCGCCAAGGGTGAGAACCCAGTGGTCGGCGATCTTGGACTGGTTTTGTGCATAGAGGCCAACCTGGCCGATCGTCTCCACGCGATCCGTAATGATGAGGCTCGGCGGCGTCACCGGGATCGAATAGTCCGGGTTCTGGGTGTCCAGGGGCGGACCCTCGCCGTAGCCGTTGCGCCCGTCGACCGACTGCCTGCTGTAGTCGAGACCGAACAGCAGCTTGTTTTCGACCGCGCTGAAGTCAGCCTTGTATTCGGCCTGGTTGTCGACGTTGAACAGCCTTGCGGTCTCGTCCACCGTGAACAGGGTACGCGACATCGTATGGTCGTCGATCATGTCCGGGCCGCCAAGCCATTCGCCATAGTATAGCTGCCGGTAGTCGGTTTCCTGCTGCGAGTAGCGCAGGTTCTGCCGCACCGTCCAATGGTCGTCGACCTCATGGCTGAACTGGTAGCCGATCGAACCATGGTTGGCATCGAAACGGTCGAAGTCGGGCGAGCCGGTGAAGAAATTGCGCGGCAGATTGCCATACTGCGCCGGCAGGAACTGAATCGGCGTCAGCCTGTCCCACTGGTAGTTGGCCAGGATGGTCAGCGAGGTCTGCGCATTCGGCTGCCACTTCAGCGCCGGCGCGACGAAGATGCGGTCGTTGCGGGAATAGTCGGTTTCGAGTTCACCGTTGCGAACCAGACCGGTCAGCCGGTAGGACCACACGCCGGCATCGTCGATCGGGCCGCCGATATCCAGCCCGGTCTCGACCGTGTTGAAGCTGCCATAGCTGAGGAAGCCGTCATAGATCGGCTTGTCGGTGGGCCGCTTGGTGACGGCATTGACCATGCCGCCAGCCTCGTTCTCGCCGTAGAGCACCGAGGACGGCCCCTTCAGCACCTCGATTCGCTCCAGCCCGTAGGGCTCGATCTTGAAGCCGGAGAAATCGATCACCTTCTGCGGCAGCCCGTCGCGATAGATCGCCGACGTGCAGAGGTCGAAGCCACGAATCAGGCATTGATCGAAGCGATCGTCGATGCCCCATGGCGAAATGGTGACGCCGGCAAGATAGGACAAGGCGTCCTCAAGCTGCCCCGGCTGGCGGTCGTCGAGTTGCTTGCGGGTCACCACCGAAATCGACCGCGGAATTTCCTTCAGCGGCGTGTCCGTTTTCGAGCCGGTGGTGGTATTCTTGGCGATGTAGCCGTCGTCCGGTCCGACCGGGCTGTCGCTCTGTCCCTCGACATTGATCGGGTTGAGTTCGGTCGTGGCTTCCTGCGCAAGGGCCTGGGTGCAAAGCAGGGTCGAAAGCGATGCTACCACGAGGCCCTGGGCCCGGCTTCGCCGACGCGCCGCATGATATGCACTCGACCTCATCTCGATACCCCTCACTGCCTATAATGCGCGCTGGGTCGTTCCGCCCTGCACTAATTCCAAATTGTTGACTCGTTTAGTCATCTTCAATGTTGACTATTAAAGTCATGTTTCATAGTCAACCGGCCATCGGCTGCCGACAGCCAGATTTTTGAACCGCGTCGTGTTGGAGAAAACAGTGCCTGAAATCCTCGCCCAGCCGGCTTTCCGCACAGGCGTCGTGCGGTGATGGCGGTCCCCGAATCTCACAGGGCTGAGCGTCTGCGCGGCCGGATCACCCGGCGCTGCGCGCTGGGACTTTTCGTTCTGCCCTTCACAGGAATTGCACCGCCATCTGCCGCGGCGAAACCGTTGCGCATCGTCTGCCTGGATGACGGGCTGGCCGAGACCTTGCTCATGCTCGGTGTCAGCCCGGTTGCCATTGCCGGTCGCGACATCTGGGAGACCTGGGTGGTCGAACCGCCGCTGCCGCCTGAGATCGCCGATGTCGGCACGCTGCTCGAACCCAATCTCGAATTGCTGCAGCAGCTCAGGCCCGACATCATCCTGTCCATGCCGTATCTCGACGGCATCAAGCCGCTGCTCGAACGCGTGGCGCCGGTGACGACGATCGGGCTCTATACCGAGGCTGGGCAGCCCTATCAGCGCGCCATCGAGGCAACCCGCCAGCTTGCCAGGCTTGTCGGCAAGGAAAGCGAAGGCGAGGCGCTGATCGCGGCAACGGATGCGTATTTTTCGGAAGTTCGCCAGCAGCTGGCGCCGCTTTCGACGCGGCCGATCTATGTCGTCAGCTTCATGGACCCGCGCAATGTGCGCGTCTATGGCGCAAAAAGCCTGTTTCAGGAGGTGTTCGACCGCATCGGGCTCAGTAACGCCTGGACGGCCGAGACCAATTATTGGGGGTTTTCGACCGTCGGCATCGACGGGCTGGCGACATCCAGCGACGCGCGCCTCGCCTATCTCGAACCCTTGCCCGAGGGCGCCGGTGGCACGCTGACCGAAAGTCCTGTCTGGAACGCCATGCCTTTCGTGCGCAACCGCTCGATCATGCGCCTTCCCGCCGTCAATATGTTCGGCGCGCTTCCGTCCGCCACCCGTTTTGCTCGGGTCCTGGCGTCGGCGATGACCGCGGAGGCCGCCCGTGGCTGAGGATACTGCGGCCATCGCCCAAGGGGGAAAGCCTGCGTCGGCCGGCCGGGCCTCCCCATGGAGCTTTCTTGGCAATCAGCCGGTAGGCGCGATCCTGCTTTGCGCGATGCTGCTCGCGGCGGCGGTGGCGGCAACCGTCTCAAACCTCACGCTGCAGCTGCCATCGGCGCTCTGGCTCCAATCGCTCGCCGCCCCCGATATCACTGACATGCGGCAGGTGCTCGTCCACTACGCCTTCCTGCCCAGGCTTGCCGTCAGCCTCTTGTGTGGTGCGGCGCTCGGGCTTGCCGGAACCGTCCTGCAACAGGTTCTGCGCAATCCGCTCGCCTCGCCCGAAACGGTCGGCGTCTCGGCCGGCGCCTATCTGGCGCTGGCAATGGCGACGCTTCTATCGCCCTCTCTGCTTGCCTTCGGCCGCGAATGGGTGGCGCTGGCCGGTGCATTCACGGCTCTTGCCGCCGTCTTCGCACTGTCCTGGCATAAGGGCCTGTCGCCGCTTTCCGTCGTGCTGGCGGGGCTTGTGGTCAGCCTCTATGCCGGCGCCATCGGTGCCGCTCTCATTGTGCTGCGGCATGAATGGCTGGCCAGCCTGTTCATCTGGGGCGCCGGTTCGCTCGGCCAGCAGGACTGGTCGACGACGCTGTGGCTTTTGCCACGCATCGGCGCAGCGGCGCTGGCGATCTTCCTCATGGTGCGGCCGCTGACCCTGCTTGGCCTCGACGATGAAGGCGCGCGCAGCCTTGGCGTGCCGCTCGGCGCCTATCGCTTCGCCGGGCTGGCGGCGGCCGTCGCCCTGATCGCCTTCGTCGTTGCCGCTGTCGGCGTCATCGGCTTCGTCGGCTTGGCCGCAGCCACCCTTGCGCGCATCGGCGGTGCCCGCCGGCTGGGCCAGCAGCTGGTGATGGCGCCGCTCATCGGCGGCGCATTGCTGTGGGCCGCCGACCAGGGCGTGCAGATCGCCACCGGACCGCAAGGCGACTTGCTGCCGACTGGGGCCATCACAGCACTTCTCGGCGCGCCGCTGCTGCTCTGGCTGCTGCCGCGTCTTGCCCTTGGTTCGGAAGCTCCGGCACTCGGTTCAGAATGCCTGCCACGCGCAAGCCGGCCCGGCCTCGCGCTGGCGGCGATCGGCCTGGCTCTGCTTGTGCTGCTGGGGTTGGCGTTGCTCTATGGGCCGGGGCCGCATGGCTGGACCTTCGCTTTCGGCGATGAGCTGCGGCCTTTGCTGTCGTGGCGGTGGCCCCGCGTGCTTGCCGCGCTGAGCGCCGGCGCCATGCTCGCGCTTGCCGGGCTGATGATGCAGCGGCTGACCGGCAATCCGATGGCCAGCCCCGAAGTGCTTGGCATCAGTGCCGGTGCCGCGCTCGGCATGATGGTGGCGCTGTTTGCGCTCTCGGATGCCGGACGCCCGGTCCAGACGGCGGCGGCAACCATCGGCGCCTTCGCCGCTTTGCTGGTGACGCTGGCGATCGGCCGCCGGGCCGCCTATGCGCCAGAGCGGCTGCTGCTCGCCGGTGTTGCCCTGACCGCCTTGTTCGACGCGCTGATCCTGGTGCTCACCGCCACCGGCGATCCTCGCGCCATGCTGCTGCTCAACTGGCTCACCGGTTCGACCTATGGCGTCGACGTCGGCGCCGCCCTGCTGACCGGTGGCATTGCCGTCTGCCTCTTCGCACTCGCGCCTCTGTTCATGCGCTGGCTCGACATACTGCCGCTCGGCCCTGCCGCCGTTCAAGGCCTTGGTATCAACCTGAAAATGACGCGGCTTCTCGTGCTGCTGGTGGTCGCGGCACTCACCGCGGCTTCGACGCTGATCGTCGGCCCGCTAACCTTCATCGGCCTGATGGCGCCGCATCTTGCCCGTCGCCTTGGCCTTTCCCGTGCGCTGCCGCAGGCCATTGGCGCCGTGCTCGCCGGCGCGCTGATCATGGTCGCCGCCGACTGGATCGGCCGCACCGCCATCTTCCCGCGCCAGATCCCGGCAGGTCTCGTCGCGACGCTGATCGGCGGCCCGGTGCTGATGTGGCTGCTGCGCCGCCGCTGACCTTTTGCCCCTGTGGAGATATCCATGTCGAAGCCGACGCCAGCCCTGATCGCCGACACCACCGTCCACGACTTCGTCCCGGCGCATGGCGGCGCGCCCTGGCGGATATTCCTGCACGTGCCGTCCGGGCCGGTGCCCGAGACCGGCTGGCCTGTGCTCTACATGACTGACGGCAACGCCGTCATCGGCACGGCGGTCGACGCCATGCGCGCGCAGGCCTTCTATCCCACGGGCACCAATGTCGGCTGGGGCATCATCGTCGCCATCGGCTATCCCGTAGAGGGCGCCTATGACCCGCTACGCCGCTCATGGGATCTCGGCCCGCCGCCGGGCAAGGCCTATCCGCCCTTCTACGAGGGCACGCCCGAAGTCCGGACCGGTGGGGCGGGGGAATTCCTTGCCTTCATCGAGGACGAGCTGAAGCCATGGGTCGCCAGTCGGGTTACGGTCGATGCAAGCCGCCAAGCGCTTTACGGCCATTCCTTCGGTGGCCTGTTTGCGCTCTACGCCCTGTTCACGCGGCCTTGTGCCTTCCAGACCTGGATCGCGGCGAGCCCCGCCATCTATTGGGAAGACCGTGCCATCGACCGCTTTCTCGGACGGTTCGAGGCCGCGGTTCCCGATGGCCTGACGGCGACCATGATCCTGTCGGCTGGCGAATATGAGACAGAGAAGCTGGCGCCGTTCCAGATTGGTGCCGAGGACGAGGAAAAGCGCCTGCAGCAGAAGAAGGTGACACGCACCGACGAATTCGCGCGGGCAATGGCGGAGCGTCTCGATACCCTCCCGGGCATGCGCGCAAGCTTCGAACTGCATGCCGGCGAGAACCACATGTCGATCCTGCCGGTCACCGTCAATCGCGCGGTTCAGGCAGCGTTTGCGGTGAGGTAGGTGGATACCGACCTTTGCTGAAAGCCGCAGTAATCCGGTCGGCGCTTCGCGCTGTCATTCCTGTGAAGGGGAGGCGCTCAATCGACGGTAGGAGACGCCACCGAAGCTTGCCGTCACAAAGTCCGTGACGGACATCCTGCGCTTGTCTCCGTCGCTGCAGGCGTAAACCGGCCAACCGGCATCGCTGCATTCGCTGGCAGCGCAGATGCGCGCCAGGCAGTTCCCGATAGTCAGCCGGAAGCCGCCCTTGCCGGCGAAGCCTTGTAACAGGCTGCCGTCCGCCGAGCGCCATGTCCGCGCACAGAATTCCGCCCGCAAAAGCAGTGGTTCGAGAGGGACCGCAAGGTTGGTTTCGCCGGCACGCCCTGCGAACTGCAGACGGAAGCGCGCCATTGCGGTCGTGTATGCCGTCACAAGATCCGCTTGGCGAAAATAGGCGGTCGCCAGGCTGGAACGGTCAAGCAGGTGAGACATCCACTCGCCTGCCTCTACCGGCCTCGTGAAGGCAACAAAGGCAAGAAAGGCGAAGCAAGCTCGTGACATTTTCCAGCAGCCATATCGATCTCGGCGTGCCGGTTTGCCCCCCGGTTGCCCTCCTATAACATCCCGTCAATCGGCGCCCGGCGCAACCCGCTTGCTGAGGCAGTCCAGAAGGCCGCCGAGCAAAGGCGCCTGGAGCCGAAGACGGTGACCCGCATCGAGGAACCTGTGCGGGCGATGGGCGAGGTGGAGGCGGCGTTTGCGGCCGGGGTGAAGACCTTCACCAGCCACGGTTCCTTAGCCGATGCGAGCCGGCGGCAGCTCGAACAGAGTGGCGCCGTTCTCCTGGCCGCGCTCGACATAACCGATGACGCCAAACCATCTTGCGACATCCGGCCCCTGCAGCCAGCTGCGCGAGTGGATGGGGAGGTTGCCGGCGAGCGCCTGGATGTGCCTGATATGCCGCTTGCAGAAACGAACGGTGGCGGCACGGAAGAAATCCTCCTGCGCGGCAAACAGCGTGTCGGCGGCGTCGCTGTTCTCATGCCAGGCGATGATCGCCACGGCCTTGTCGCCCTCGACAAGCGCGTGAGCGCGGCCTTCCTTCAAATTCATCATCAGATTGTCGTAGGCGACCTTGCTGTCCTTGCCGGCGGCCACGTATTCGTCCGACATCCGCTTGGACAGACCGCGAAAGACATCCTCCAGATCCCCGAGCGTTGCTGCGCGTGCTCTCATTTCTCCTCCTGACGCCCCGGCAGGCAGTTTGCCCTAAGGTTTGGGGGATCACCAAGCAAATCAAATCCGCGGGTGGCCCAACGCGTGCAAAGTTGTTTCGCTCGACGAGCCATGCCGCGACACGATGGGCTGGTCTCTGCCAAGTCGGCGGCCACGGCTTGGGGCGGCGCAGTTCAACGGGAATTTGGAAGGCCTATCCCTGCTCTGCCACTCTCTTCCACATTCCTCGTCCACACACTTGACTAATATCGACGACTATGTAACTAAATCGTCGACGATTATGGAGTAGGCAAGTGGATCGATTGTTGGACAGAGTGGCGGCAGTAACCGGTGGTGCATCGGGTATAGGCGAGGCGACGGTGCGCAGATTTATCGCCGAAGGTGCCAAGGTTGCTTTTGCGGATGTCGACGAAGAACGGGGAGCAGCGATCGCTGCGGAATTGAATGCACGCGGCAGCGAGGTGATCTTCGTGCCCGCACAGACGCAGGACGAGGCCCAGGCGACTGGGTTTGTGGAAAAGACCATAGAGCGCTTCGGGCGGTTGGATATCCTTGTGAACAACGCAGGTATCCGCCACTACCAGGGTATTCTCGACACCGACAGCGCCAGTTGGGACCGCATCCTCGGCGTGAACGTCAAGGGCTATGCCTTCTGTTCGAAGGCAGCAGTAGCCGCCATGCGCCGGAATGGCGGCGGCAGCATCGTCAATGTGTCCTCAAATCGATCAACCGCCGCTGGTGGCAACATGGTTGAATACGACACCACCAAGGCTGCCGTGATCGGCCTGACGCGCGGGATCGCATACGACCATGCTAAGGACGGGATACGCTCGAACGCGATTTCGCCAGGCCCTGTGTTCACTCGGTTTCATGAGAAGCGCGCGGCGGCCCTAGGCAAAACGACAGAGGAATTCATCCGGGGCTTCGGCCAGGGCGGCATGTTGAAGCGACCCGCACGCCCTGAAGAGATCGCGGCAGCGATTCTCTTCTTGGCGAGCGACGACGCGTCCTATGTCACCGGCGTAAATCTGATGGTGGACGGTGGAATTTCCGCTGTTGATCCAGACTCTCTCAATACCTGGCTGCAACAGGGTGTCGGTGCTGCCTGATCGAATTGCGATGCAGACAATGTTGAGAATAGAGCGATGACATACTCGGATTTCGATCTTCTGGCCAGTATCGGCCACACGCCTCTAATCGAACTGAAAAAGCTTCCTGGTCCCAACGATGCGCGGGTGTTGGTGAAGCTAGAAAGCAAGAACCCGACAGGCAGCTCCAAGGATCGCAGCGCCTTGTCGATGATCGAGGATGCGGAGCGTTCCGGCCGGCTGCGGCGAGGTCAACGCGTGGTCGAGGCGAGCGGGGGTAGTACAGGCACTGCGCTTGCCATGATCTGTGCCCTCAAAGGTTATCCCTGCACCATCGTCACGTCCGACGCCTTCGCGGATGAGAAGCTGAAGACGATTCAGGCCTTCGGCGCGACACTCGATATCATCCCGAGCGTGCATGGCAAGGCGACCTATCCGGAGCTGTTTGATTTCATGCATGCTCGTGTCGAGGAACTCGGCCGACTACCAGGGAACTTTTACCTCGATCAGATGCACAACCCCGCCAATCCCAAGGCCTATAATGCCATGGGACAGGAGATTCTCGATCAGACCAAGGGGAGCGTGGACGCCTTCGCCATGACCTGCGGTTCGGGAGGCTGTTTTTCCGGAACAGTGGAGGTGCTGAAGGCGCACCGGTTAGACATATTGGGCGTTGCGGTCGAGCCGGCCGGGTATCGGCATATCTCCGGTGGTCCGAAAGGTGTGCACCATATCGATGGCGTGGGAGACGGTCCTCCAGGCGTGCTGTTCAGATACGATCTCGTTGACGACATACAGGCTGTCACGGATCAGGAAGCCTATGACATGGCGCGCCGGCTCGCGCGCGAGGAAGGCATTTTTGGCGGTAAGTCTGCTGCCGCGAATGTGGTAGCCGCACTAAGAACGGCGCAGCGCCTTGGAAAAGGGAAAACCGTGGCCACCGTGATCTGTGACACAGGTTACAAATATCTATCCGGAGATCTTTTCGCAATTTGTGATGCTTAGCGCGAAGAGTTACAGTAGTGTCGCTGGCACCAAGCGGTGCCTATACTTATCATATCAAAAAAAGGGGAATGAACCAATGTCGAAAAAAATGACAATGTTATTCATGGCCACTGTGTTTGCTGTTGTGGCACAGCAAGCTAGCGCGGGAGTGACGCTGGACAAGATCAAAGCCCGAGGCGAGCTTGTATGTGGCGTCAATACAGGGCTTGGCGGCTTCAGCGTCGCTGATAGTTCCGGCAAATGGACCGGATTCGATGTCGACATGTGCAAGGCGATCGCCGCATCGATCTTTGGCGATGCAAACAAGGCGCGCTTCGTGCCAACCTCCGAGCAAGTGCGATTCACCGCCCTACAAGCAGGCGAGGTGGACGTTCTGACGCGTAACTCCACGTGGACCCTACAGCGTGATGCAGGTCTCGGCCTCGACTGGGCCGGCATCAATTTCTACGACGGCCTTGCTTTCATGGTTTCCAAGGCCAGCGGCGTCACCGACCTCAAGGGACTTAACGGGGCGACGATCTGCATGAACCAGGGCTCCGCAGCCGAGGTCGATACGCGGACCTACTTCACCACGCAGAAGATGACATACACGCCACTGGCAATCGAAAACCAGGAAGCGCTCAACACAGCCTTCTTTTCCGGCCGGTGCGATGCCATTACGGCGGATTCCTCCAACCTCGCCGCGATCCGCACCACCAGCAAGAAGCCAGAGGATTTCGTGATCCTTCCCGAAGTCATCTCGAAGTCACCCCTTGGTCCGGTCGTGCGCAAGGATGACCCGCAATTCACTGCAATTGTTCGCTGGACCCTGAACGCCATGATCACGGCCGAAGAATACGGAGTTACAAGTGGGAACGTGGACAAGATGCGCAACGATGGCAGCGAGGCTGTCAAGTCTTTGCTCGGAGTTACCCCAGGGTCGGGCAAGGCTCTAGGTTTGGCTGATGACTGGGCCTACGCCGCCATAAAACAGGTAGGCAACTATTCCGAGTCCTTCGAGCGCAATGTCGGCAAGAACACGCCCCTGGGTCTCGAGCGCGGTGCGAATGCGCTCTGGTCGCAAAAGGGTCTGCTCTACGCTCCGCCAATGTGATCGCATCGTGCCCCCCGCCCGCAAGGGCGGGGGCTTTGATATGTCGTTGGATAGGTGCACCGTGGCAACGAGAACTCCGCCTGACCGAAAAAATATGATCCTAAACTATGTGCTGACATGGATCGTCATCTTCTCGATCTTGTTTCTGCTATGCCGTCTGGCACTCGACGTCTTGCGTGCACGCAGCATGACGGTCGACTTTAGTTTTCTCCTGTATCCATCGAATTTCGATATCGGATCCAGTGTGCTTTCCTTTTCGGGCAGTGACAGTTACGCAAAGGCGCTGCTGATCGGTTTCATTAACACGATTAAAGCCGCTATCACCTGCATTGTGATGGCTACCATTGTCGGAACCGCGATCGGTATCGCCCGACTCTCCTCCAATCCCCTTCTTTCCGCACTTTCCGGCGCGCTGATCGAGGTCCTGCGAAACGTTCCTCCTCTTCTGCAACTCTTCGCCTGGTACGCTGTCATACAGTACTCGCTGCCGTTGCCGGCAAATGCCTGGCAACCTTTGTGGGGTGTGGTGTTGACGAATCGCGGCTTCTGGTTGCCGTTCGTTGAAACCGATAGTGGTGGCTGGCTCCTTGGGGGAGTTTTTTTAGGCATTGTGGCCCTGTTCATCGCTTTCGTGAAACGGTTCCGCATCAGCTTTTCATGGAAAGGGATCTTCTTCACCATCGGAGTGGTCCTCCTTCTCGGCGCCACAGCGTTGCTGCTGTCGGGTCACCTCACTCTCGACATTCCACAAAAGCATGGGTTCAACTTCCAGGGAGGACTTTCAGTCACGCCTGAATTTGCGGCCCTGACGATTAGCCTCACCCTCTATACTGGCGGCTACATCGCCGAGATCCTCCGTGGAGCGGTTAAGGCGGTGCCCGAGGGGCAGCGCGAAGCGGCTAGCGCGCTTGGTCTCCGTTTCTTCCCGACAATGCGCCTCGTGGTCCTGCCGCAGGCCGTGCGCATCGCCATCCCGCCGGTAACGAGCCAATACATCAATGTATCAAAGAGCACCTCACTCGCGGTTGCGGTCGGGTATTCGGATATCGTGTCGATCGGGAATACAATCATGAATCAGAGTGGACGCGCGATCGAGGTCATCGCAATCTTCGTGGTCGCTTATCTTTTCCTGAATCTCATCGTCTCGACCACCATGAACCGCCTTAACCGCCGTTTGTCTCTGGCATGAGCAAGATGTCTTCCCTTGATTTCGTGCGTAGCAATCCGCTCTTCCAGCCTTGGTACAATGCGCTGATTACGGTGACCTTGACGATCCTGTTGGCCTATGGAGGTCTCGGGTTGTGGCGTTGGGCCGTCAGTGAGGCAACGGTGCTCCCGGGCCTGGGCTCGGAATGTCTTCAAGGCGCTGGCGCCTGTTGGTCGATCGTGCAGGTCAAGTGGCGGCTTATCCTGTTCGGGTTCTATCCGCGGGCAGAGACGTGGCGTTTGGTGATGGTGCTGCTCATTGTCGTGGCATTGGGATCGGTTTCCGCTAGTCCCCGATCTTGGTCAAAAACGCTGTTGGGCTTTTGGGCTCTGGGAGGGATGAGTATTCTTGTTTTGCTCACCGGGGGTGTCCTCGGTCTTCCCTATGTCTCGCCCGATCAATGGAGCGGTCTGCCGCTAACCATTGTCCTTTCGCTCGGAGCGACTTTTATCGCACTGCCGGTTGGGATACTGCTGGCGCTTGCGCGTCAGTCGGGGTTCGTCCCTGTCCATGCAACGGCAGTCGCCGTCATCGAACTGGTGCGTGGCGTACCGCTCGTCACGGCCTTGTTCGTAGCCTCCGTTGTGCTGCCGTTGTTCATTCCTGCCGACCTTGCGATGCCGAAGATTCTACGGGCCATGTTATGTATTGCACTCTTTCAGGCTGCTTATGTGGCAGAGGCAGTGCGAGCCGGCCTCCAATCCATGCCCAAAGGGCAAGCGGAAGCGGCCACTGCGCTCGGCTTTCGTTACTGGCGCATACAGCAGTTGGTCGTGCTTCCGCAGGCACTGCGCATTTCGCTGCCAGGACTGATCAACGCGTTTCTCGATTTCCTGCAGGCGACCTCGCTGGTGGTGATCATCGGACTGCTCGACCTACTCGGTACGACGCGAGCCGCCATTGCGGATACCGCTTGGCAGGCGTTCTACCTCGAAGCCTACCTGACGGTCGCGGCGATCTATTTCGTAATGTGCTTCTCGATTTCGAAGTATGCGATTTGGCTCGAAGGATATCTACACCGTGGCACGCGGCGCTGATGTTTAGCCGGTGTCTATCGCATTCTGAGGTTTGAAATGACGTATGAAAATACAAAGGTTGCTGGCATTCAGTCGTCGCCGAGTATGGCCATCGCGATGGCGGCAAAAAAACTGCGAGCTGAAGGGCACGATATTATCGACCTTTCGCTCGGCGAACCGGACTTCGAGCCCCCGCAGCATGTGGCCGAGGCCGCGATCGCGGCGATCCGGGCCGGAGGCATCCGCTATGGCGCCGCCGCCGGAAATGAGGGTTTGCGCCGCGCCATCTGTGCCAAGTTCCGCCGCGACAACGGCCTTGTCTTTACTCTCGACGAGATCACCGTCGGGAATGGCGCGAAGCAGGTCATTTTTGATGTCTTCCTCGCCACATTGGAGTTAGGGGACGAAGTGATCATTCCGACGCCGTGCTGGGTTTCCTATGGCGATATCGTCGCCCTTCATGGCGGCAGGCCCATTTATGTTCCATGCGGAAGCGAAACTGGTTTCAAACTCTCTGCCGAACAGTTGGAAAAGGCTATAACCCCGCGCACCCGCTGGCTGATGTTGAACTCACCATCCAATCCAACGGGCGCGGTCTATTCGAGTTCGGAGTATAAGGCATTCGAGGAAGTGCTTGTTCGGCACCCGCGAATTCTGGTTCTGTCGGACGAGATCTATGAACATATCCTTCTTGGGGATACGCCCTTCATTTCATTTGGCTCGGCTTGCCCTGACCTCCGAGATCGCACGTTGCTCGTCAATGGCGTGTCCAAGGCCTATGCAATGACGGGATGGCGGGTTGGTTATGCAGCCGGGCCGAGGGAGCTTGTGGCGAGCCTCAACAAGATGCAGTCACAGAGCGTAACTTGCGTCAGCAGCGTAGCCCAGGCTGCAGCCACTGCGGCTCTTAATGGGGATCAGACCTTCGTGGCCGAGGCGGCTCGCACCTTCAGAAAAAGGTCGGAGCTGATCGCGGAAGGCTTGGCGGTGATTCCGCGTATCGACTTTGTTCAACCCGCCGGGGCTTTCTACGCTTTCCTTGGGGTGAAGGAACTGATCGGCCGGCGGACTGTCGACGGAGTGTCACTACAGGACGATACGGCGATCGCATCTTATCTTCTCAACAGGTTCGGACTGTCCAGCGTGCCGGGTGTCGCATTCGGTGCGCAGTCCTTCATCCGGTTGTCAATCGCCGCCTCGGACAATGAGTTGCAGGGCGCTTGCGAAAGACTCGGCAAGATGGTTGCTACGCTGTAATTGATGTCTGGATCACGCGTGCGTTGTTCCATCAAGGAGTATCGATGAGCAGACTTCCGACCTTACAAGATGTGTTCGGTCGCCACGCATCGGCCTCTCTGACCGCTCCCGAACTGGCGGCCGTAGCATTGCGCGAGGCGATTGTTACCGGGGTTCTGCAGGGTGGAACGGCCATAAAGCAGGACGATGTCGCGCAACTGCTGAAGACCAGCAAGGCGCCGATCCGGGAAGCGCTCCGTGAACTCCAGGCCGATGGTCTGGTCGAAGCCGTCAAGAACCGCGGTTTCTTGGTGACGCCCATGTCCGCGGCGGAAATGGATGAAATGTTCAGAATCCGAGGCAAGCTGGAGCCGCTCGCTATCGAGCTTGCAATGCCGATGATGACGAATCGCGATATTGAGCGCGCCGCTTATTACATCGACAAGATGGAGAAACTGTCCGATTTGTCCTGGATGTGCGACTACAACCTCAATTTCCATCTCTCGACCTATCGAGCCTCCGAGGCGCGTCATCTGCTGAAGATGATCAGGCACGCGCATTATGTTTCCCATCGTTATGTCCATGCATCCTATTGGGCTGGGCATTCCGCGCCGGCCTCCCAGGACGAGCACAGGGCAATCCTCGAAGCGTGCAGGCGTCGGGATGTCGAACTGGCTCGTGACCTGATCAAGAATCACATCCATCGGGCTTGGGTGACCATGAAGGCCGATCTGGCTCGGTTTTTCGGCGACTATTCGGTCGGAGGAGATCGGCCGTCGGATCTGATCAATGCTCCGGTCATGTAGGCCGTAGCTCTACGTTCAACGACAAGACGCAACAAAACCCGCGATAGACGTGACGATGGAGGCTCGATTGGTCTGCCCAACTCCTGAAATTCATGTGGCTGACATGCCGGAAACGGTCGTGGAACTGATTGATGTAAACAAGTGGTATGGTGATTTCCACGTGCTGCATGACATTAATCTCAAGGTCATGCGCGGCGAACGCATCGTTGTTGCCGGCCCCTCCGGCTCCGGCAAATCGACGATGATCCGCTGCATCAACAGGCTCGAGGAACACCAGTCGGGTTGTATCAGGGTCGATGGGATGGAGCTAAGCGATGATCTGAAAAAGATCGACGAGGTGCGCCGCGAAGTCGGAATGGTATTCCAGCATTTTAATCTCTTCCCGCATTTGACGATACTCGAGAACTGCACGCTTGCACTGATCTGGGTACGCAAGATGCGAAAGAAGCAGGCGCAAGAAGTCGCGATGCACTACCTGGCACGCGTCAAGATTCCCGAACAGGCACATAAATATCCGGGCCAACTTTCGGGAGGCCAGCAGCAGCGTGTGGCGATCGCTCGTTCGCTCTGCATGTACCCCAAGATTATGCTCTTTGACGAACCCACTTCGGCGCTGGATCCGGAAATGGTCAAGGAAGTTCTCGATACCATGGTGAGCCTTGCCGAAGAAGGTATGACCATGATCTGCGTTACCCACGAAATGGGCTTCGCTCGCCAAGTGGCGAACCGGGTGATCTTCATGGATGAAGGGCAGATCGTCGAGCAAAATGCACCTGCGGAGTTCTTCAAAAATCCGCAGCACGACCGGACGAGACTATTCCTTGGCCAGATCTTGGGGCACTGAAAGTATCTCGTCGTGATTGGGTTTCAGGCGAGTGCGTGGCCGGCCAGCTTTTCCAGTGCCTGGATCAAGCCGGAGTGATCCTCGTCGATTTTCCCGTCCGCTGCGCAACTGTTGAAAAGCTGCTGCGTGGACGCGATGTTCGGCAAAGACACGCCTAGGTCGCGGGCAACTTCAAGTGCCAGGTTCAGATCTTTCTGGTGAAGGCGCATCCGAAAGCCGGGAGAAAAGGCCCGCTTGATCATCCGCTGTCCGTGAACCTCGAGGATTCGTGACGAAGCAAAGCCACCCATTAAGGCGCTGCGGACCTTTTCAGGATCGCAACCTCCCTTGCTGGCGAAAACAAGGGCCTCGCTTACGGCCTCGATATTGAGGGCGACAATAATCTGGTTGGCAATCTTGCAGATCTGACCCGATCCGTTCTCTTCGCCGATGAGTGTGATGTTGTTGCCCATCAAACCCAGGAGGGGAAGTGTCCTTTCGAAGGCGCTTGCCGGGCCCCCAACCATGATACTCAGGCTGGCCGCCTTAGCGCCGACTTCGCCACCCGAAACCGGTGCATCCAGGTAGTCGCAACCGGCCTCTCTGAAAATCGAAGCGAAGCGCTTCGTTTCCGTGGGGCTTATCGAGCTCATGTCCATTATGGTTCTGTCGGGTGTTACGCCTTCAATCACACCGCCCGGGCCAAGCAGAACGCGCTCTACGTCGGGCGTGTTCGGTAACATGGTGATGACTGTCTCGCTGACCGCGGCAACCTCCGCGGGTGTTGCCAGCACTTCGGCACCGGCCTCCGCTAGTGCCCACGGAAGAGGCGATCGGTTGATCGCCGTCACGATGTGATGTCCCGCCTTCTGCAGATGCATGGCCATGGGAGCTCCCATAACGCCAAGTCCGATGAAGCCGATGTTCATAGTGAGAACCTTTCCGCGAGTGGAGCCGACCATAAACGCGGCTGTGTCATCAGTGATCATTCATCAGTCATATTATGACATTGACTGCGAAACGCTAATAGTCATATGTTGCCATATGACTCAAGCAAAAAACGCCATGGGATGAATATGCCTGACTTGCACAATCCGCTTAAGCACGCTCTTTCCCAAGGTCGATTGCAGATAGGGCTCTGGTGTTCGCTCGGAAGTCCGATCGTAACGGAAGTCGTTGCAGGCTCTGGCTTTGATTGGTTGCTCATCGACGCCGAGCATAGCCCAAATGATCTGCTGTCAGTTTTACGGCAGCACCAGGCCGCGTCCGGCTACGAGACTGAAATCGTCGTGCGCATCCCCAGCCATGACCCCAACCTGATTAAGCAATATCTCGATCTCGGGTGCCGCTCCTTGATGATTCCTAATGTGCAGACCGCAGAGGAAGCCAGAAAGATTGTTAGGGCAACCCGCTATCCGCCGAACGGTATTCGGGGCTTCTCGGTTTCGCAGCGCGCCAACCGATACGGCCGTGTCAAGGACTATCACGCGCGGGCCGCCAACGAGATTTTTCTCGCCCTGCAAATCGAAACCGAAGCCGCCGCGTCCGTCGCCGCGGAAATCGCGGCAACAGACGGGGTAGATGCGATTTTTGTTGGCCCTGGAGATCTCTCAGCTGACATGCGATCATTAGGCGACGCCTCAGAGGTCAGGGTTCAGGATGTCATCAATACGGTGCTCTCCATCGCTTCGGCGGGGCCAACAACAGGCATTCTGACACCAAACAACGATGATGCCATGCGTTACATAAAATGGGGCGCCAGAATGGTCGCGGTAGGAAGCGATCTCGGTCTTCTCGTCAAAGCTTCTGATGCGACAGCGGCGCGCTTCAGCCAGGTAGGTTTGCCCGCCTGAAACCCGAGGTCCCGTACTTCACAATCTATTGGAGGGCTGTCAAAATAGATGCGAGACGTACCGTCAAGCCAAATGCTCGGCGTCAATTCATTCTGAGACAAGGCGCACAGGCCACTCTGGCTGCAGTGTATCGGACCATGCTGAATTGGCTGTCGACCACGACATTCTATGAATCTTAGGCAGAACAGCGAGACTTTGTAATATCTGGCCGAAAGTGTGGAACGACACGAGGCTTCGGAAAGGTAAGGATGCTCAGGCGCAGGGAAAGTCTTTCGGCTCTTGTCGTAAAGGAACTGACCGAAAAGATTGTAACGGGTGTTTACCAGCCCGGCGAGCAAATCCCAATCGAATCCGAACTTTGCAATGAGTACGGCGTTAGCAGAACCGTAATACGCGAGGCAGTGGCCTCGCTTCGAGCAGACGGCCTGCTCGTCTCCAAACATGGGATCGGCGTCTTTGTATCCTCAATTCCCAAAGCCGTTCCGTTCGAGATTCCGGCTGACCTAAGCAAACTGACGGATATCGTCTATGTTTTGGAGCTGCGTCTCAGCGTCGAAGTTGAGGCTGCTGCGCTCGCGGCTGAACGGCACACGCCAACCCAATTGAAAAGCATCCATGCCTGTTTCGAGCAAATCGACCGCGAAATCCTCAAGCCAGAAGGCGATCGTGGCCATGCCGATTTCCAGCTTCATACAGCTATCGCCCGTGCAGCGAACAATCCTTACTACAAAAAATTCCTAGACTTCCTTGGGCCGCGGATCATTCCCAGAATTCAGATTGCCGAACTCCAAGAAAAAAACAAAGTTGACCGGGATTATCATAAATTTATCCAGCAACAACACAAGAGGATCATTCAGGCTATCGAAAACGGAAATAGCAAAGCGGCAAGAGAGGCAATGCACAAGCATCTCTCGTCGAGCATTGAGCGATATAAATCCGTGGCTGCTCGTCGTCGAATGATTTGAGACATATCGGCCATTCTCGAACGGATTCGGTCCGTCTCGGGTTGATTTTCGGAAGCGTTTGCTGCGTGGCCAGTCTGCGGCGCGCTGGTCCCGCGCGGTTCGCCGCTTCAACGAAGAGGTCAATGGCCCTTCATGGCTATTCCATCCAGCAGGACAGGAACTGGACATCATCCGGTTCCGGCGCTTCAGGTGCAGCAGGCTACACTTTGGCGGGTTTCTTGCGCGCCTTCTTCACCGGCGACTTGACTGCCGATGGGGTTGTTGTCGCTGCCGCCGCGCGAGCAACTCGTTTTGGTTTCTCTGCCGCGGCTATTGCGGGCGTCGCTGCCTTGCGTCCGAGCCCCATTGATTTCGCCAGGGACGACCGGGTGGCCGCGTAGTTCGGCGCCACCATCGGATAGTCAGCGGGCAGGTTCCATTTCTGCCGGTATTCATCGGGGGTGAGATTGAAAGATTGGAGGTGTCGTTTTAGCGATTTGAATTTCTTCCCATCCTCCAGGCAGATGATGAAGTCAGGTGTCACGGACTTCCTGATCGATACCGCCGGCTCCTGCTTTACCGCCGCCGGGGCGACAGGCGTGCCTATTCCTTGCAAAGCGGCATAGGTATCTCCGATCAGCTTCGACAACTCGCCGACCGGCAATGGATTGTTCGAAACGTAGGCGGAGACGATGTCGGCGGCGATTGATACGAGATCGGTCTGCTCGTCTTGCTCGGGAGAAGCGGTCATAGTTTCCTCTTGTCTCACAGGGCCCATTTGAAAACGTGTGATTTGTCTATTTCGCCAATCAGGCAAAGAATTCGTTACTCTCCCAACAATCCTCATTCGTCGCGAATATCAAGCAGCCACGGGCACGGCGCCGCTCGCTGGACTCTGCCCGGCTCCCGATGCGACTGCTGTCAGACTGGCGAGGTTACCATATCAACCACAGACCGTGTGATGGCAAAACTACATCTGCTTGACCGAAACTAACCATCTTTCTGTCCTGGAGACACACAATATAGCTGAGCGAGACAAATTTCTTCCAGGGGCCGCTCGACGGACCGCCTCCGTCGCATGCACCCGTTCCTTTCACGGCGCGATCAAGTAATTGAACGCACCTCTTTTTTGTAGATCGACCGACGTCATGCGTGCAGTTCGCGCAGCGCTGGCGTGACCGATGCCAGCGCCGACGCATAACGCGCAATGCCAAGGTCGATCTCATCGCGTGAGATGGTCAGCGGAGGCGAAAACGAACTCACGTCGAGGAATGGCAAAGCGCGGCTCAATACGCCTTTTTCGGCGGCGGCCTTGGCCACCAGCCGATGGGGATTGGTGCCAGGCTTGAAGGCGCGTCTGGTTTTCCTGTCGGCGACGAACTCGACGCCGATCATCAATCCGACGCCCCTGATGTCGCCGACATAGGGATGATCCTGGATCGTTTCTCGCAGCCGTTCCAGCATGTACGAACCATTGACCGCGCATCGCTCAACGAGGTTCTCCCGCTCGATGATGTCGATGTTGGTCATCGCCACTGCACTGCCGACGGGATGGCCCGAATAGGTGAAGCCATGCATCACAGCTCCAGATACAGGCGATGCCTCTTCGAGGGCGTCCCATATCCCTTGGGAAATGACCGTGGCGGAAACCGGGAAGTAGGCGCTGGTAATGCCCTTGGCCATGGTGATGATGTCGGGTCGGAGTCCGAATGTGCCGGTGCCGAACCACCGGCCGGTTCGCCCAAATCCGGTGATCACTTCGTCCGCGATCAACAGGATATCGTGTGCATCCAGAAGTGCCTGGACCTTCGCATGATATTCCGCTGGTGGTATGATGACGCCTCCCGTTCCCATTACAGGTTCGGCTATGAAAGCCGCGATCGTGTCCGGGCCTTCCCGTCCGATGGTGTCGGCGAGATCCTTCACCAGCCGATCACAGAACTCCTCTTCACTTTCATCAGGTTGGCTGAACCGATAATAGTGGGGGCACGCTGCATGCAGGACACCATCGATCGGAAGATCGAAGGCCTTATGATAGGCTGCTATGCCGGTGAGGCTTCCACTGGCATATGACAGTCCGTGATAGCCGCCCGTGAGTGCGATCACTTTCTTCTTGGCCGGGCGACCGAGAAGATTGTTGTAGTAGCGGACAAGCTTGTACGCGGTATCGTTGGCGTCAGATCCGGACGATCCAAAGAAGACCCTTGCCATCTGAGGCGCACCGGCGCGCTCGCGCAATATCCCCAGTACGCGGTCAGCAAGACGGATGCTTGCTTCGTTCGAGGTGGCCGCGAACATGTGGGCGTAGCTAAGGTCTTCAATCGCCTTGGCGGCGGCCGCGGCGATCTCCGGGCGGCCGTAGCCTATGTTGACACACCAGAGCCCGGCCACGCAGTCGATCAGCTCGTTGCCTTGGTGATCGGTCACCGTTGATCCGACCGCTCGCGTGTAGATCGTCGGCCCGTTGCGCTGTTGCTCCGCTATCGAGGTCACCGGATGGAAAACGCTAAGCTTGTCCATCTCCTCCAATGAGAAGTTACGCTGTCCTTTGGCCATTGTACTAACCCCTCTTGATGGTCGTTCGTGGTTGGCGCGATTCGTGTGAAACGAGCCTGCGCATTTCGGCGACCGCGCTATGCGGCGTGCTGATGACCGCTATGCCAGGCAGGCTGCGTTCAATGGACGAGTGCGCGCGTGCCTGCGAGAATTGTCCAAGAATGACGGTGTCGACCGAACCGGCGTGATGTACGGCTGCTTCGGTCAAAAGACGATCGTGGCGCTCGCCGTCGCCGGCCTGCAGCGCCGCGAGTGCCCCCTCGACCAGTATTGTGGTGATTGGGGCCGACTTGCCGATCTCATCCGCCATCCCTCGAAACTCCGCCTCAAGCGCATCGCGTGAGGCCTCGAAACTGACCAACATCAGAAATCGGAATCCCGTGAGCAGCGCCGTCGAAAAGGCCGCCTCGTTGGGGCGCAGCACGGGGACCTGGACTTTCGATTTCACCGCGTCGATTGCGGCGCCGAAGGCGGAGCATGTGAACAGGATACCTGCTGTTCGTCCCGCCTTGCCGGGGTATGCCGTTGCGTAGTTGGCGAGAGCCGCGAAGCGCTCTTTCATCGCCTCGTCAAGTTGGCCGGCTTCCGCCCGGTCGACGGAAAGCGACGTGTCGAGAAGATCAAAGCAAAATGCCTCCGGCCAGATTTGTGCGAATGCGGCGCGTGCCGGCGCCACCGATTCCTCGAGAGCATGAATCAAGGCGATCCGGGGGGCTTCGTTCATGGTCACGGGGAGGTCACCGCTCTGGCGGAAAGCGCTCGTATCAGCGCTGCGTCGCGCTCGTCTTCCAGTTCAGGGATCGAGCGACCAGCAGCTTCATTCAGCACGCCATCAATCAGGCGACGCGAAAGCTCGGGCGTCAGTCTTGGAGTTCCTAACGTTTCCCAGCGCCGTTCCTGGCTTGGACCCAAGCGCTGCAGATAGGCTTCCATTCCGCCGCTGCCGCCTCCGAGATGGTAGGCCATATGCGAGCCGATCACTGACCATCGCAGGCCTGGGCCGTTGACGAGGGCCGCGTCGACCGCCGCGACATCCGCGATGCCTTGTTCGACAATGCTGACCGCTTCCCGCCACAGAGCGGAAGCCAGGCGATTTGCGATGTGCCCGACGGCTTCATTGGCAAGAAAGACAGTATGCCGTTCGATGTCCGCGAAGAAGCATCTTGCTCTCTCGCGAGTCTGCTGGTCGGGAGCGTACACTTCCACCAAAGGCATCAAGTGCGGGGGATTGAACGGATGCGCCGTGACGAAGCGGGACTGCCGGTTCAATTTCTCCGCGAGGGTGGACCAGGTGAATGATGAGGTGCTGCTGGCAAGTATCGCATCGGTTGGGGTCGCTGTTTCGATCTGCTCGTAGAGATTCAATTTGAGGGCAACGGATTCTGGAGCATTCTCCTGGATCCAGAAGGCTCCCGATACGGCCTCATTCAGGGTGGAGGCAATCTGAATGGTGCCTTCCGTCACGGCTTTTCGCCGAATGGCGCGAGCCTGCGGTAACGCTCTGTCTACGGCCTTCCTGAAAGGCGCAGCCCAATCCGGGGCAGGGTCCCACGCCACGACATCGTAGCCCTGGACGGCGAACAGCGCCGCCCAGCTTTGGCCAACAAGTCCGGCTCCGACGACAGCCACGGTTCGCGAATGTCCAGCCACTTTGGTTGCCCCCGCCACTGCGATCACAACATTGCGCCAGCTCGGCGAGCTGTGCGCCGGGCGTACAAAATGCTGCCCCGCGCCTTGCCCCGAATCCGTCGAAGAGCGGTGAAATCATCAGCATATTTAATTCGACATAACAATATCACGAGATATTCGATCTGTCGATGGGTTTGTCTTATGCGTGGGAATCCTGCAAATATTCGCATTTTTTCATGAATTTTGCCCCTGAAGTGACCACATCGACTCATCGGGTGTTCAGGATGACGGTATGATCGGCCTTGAAAAAATTTTGTTATAACGATATTGACGGCGGCGATTAGGGATCCTAGAAATTTGAAAAAGGGGAACGCCACGTTGGCACAAAACATCGCGATTATTGGCAGCGGCCTGGTTGGCCGATCGTGGGCATATCTGTTTGCTCGCGCCGGCCACAGCGTGCGGATTTACGATCCGTCCGAAGAAAGCCTGCAATCTGCTAGATCCTGGTTGGTGGGAGAGCTGACCGCGGACGTGTTGTCTCTGGTCGCCTTCTGCTCGTCGGCCGAAGAAGCGGTGTCCTCGGCCACCTATGTGCAGGAAAGCGCCTCCGAGCGTCTTGAGTTGAAGCGTGATGTTTTCGCGAGGATCACGTCAGCCGCGCCCGTTCACTGCATTTTCGCGTCATCGACATCGGCATTGCTGCCTGATGAGATTTTTGCCGGACTGGCAAGTGCCGATCGTTGCCTGATCGCTCATCCGGCCAATCCGCCCCATGTGCTGCCGATCGTCGAGCTGGTTGCGGGCGGCAGCACTTCCACCGAGGTCATGGAGCGGGCCGCGATGCTGATGACGGCGTTGGGGCAGGATGTTGTACGAGTGAAGCGCGCCGCCCCGGGGTTCATTCTCAACAGGCTCCAGGCGGCACTGGTGGAGGAAGCGCTTTCGCTTGTCGAGCGCGGCATTGCCGATCCCGATGATGTCGATCGCACGGTCCGTTCGGGCCTTGGGATGCGCTGGGCGTTCGTCGGACCGTTCGAAACCATGGATTTGAACTCCTCGGGCGGCTTCGAAACCTATGCCCGTGTCCTTGGACCGGCCCTCGCCGCTTCGGCGCCCAGCGGGCCTGACACCAGCAACTGGAACGGCCGCGCGCCGCAGATGGTCGCCAGCGCGCGGCGTGAACTGCTGGATATCGTTGAAATTCCGGCCCGCCAGAGCTGGCTGGTCGAGAAGTTGAAATCGTTGAAGGCGCTGAAGCAGGGCGCGCAGGTTAGTGGTGAGGAACAGGTATGAACGAGAAATCGAAATCCAGCCGCAAGGTGATCATCACTTGCGCGGTGACTGGCTCAATCCATACGCCCACCATGTCGGAATATCTGCCACTGACGCCGGCCCAGATAACGGAAAGCGCGCTCGGTGCGGCAAAGGCCGGCGCGGCCATCCTTCACTTGCATGCCCGCAATCCCGAGGATGGCAGCCCGACACCGTCTCCAGAAATATTTGAGCAGTTTCTTCCCGAGATCGCATCGGGCACCGATGCGGTACTCAACATCACAACGGGTGGCGGCCACAACATGACGGTGCAGGAAAGGCTTGCCGCACCGCTCCGCTTCAAGCCGGAAATGTGTTCGCTGAACATGGGCTCAATGAACTTTGGTCTCTTCCCGATCCTCTCGAAATATCCGAACTGGCAGCATGACTGGGAGCCGCGTTATCTCGAGAACTCGCGCGACTTCATTTTCCGCAACACGTTCAAGGACATCGAATACATCCTCAAGCATCTGGGCGAGGGTTGCGGGACGCGTTTTGAATTCGAATGCTACGACATCGGCCATCTCTACACACTGGCTCATTTCCTGGAGCGGGGGCTGGTAAAGCCTCCCCTGTTCGTTCAATCCATATTCGGCATATTGGGGGGCATAGGCGCCACGCCGGCCGATGTCATGCACATGCGTACGACCGCCGACAAGCTGTTCGGTTCCGATTACCAGTGGTCGATTCTCGCAGCCGGCCGGCATCAGATGAGCCTTTGCACCATGGGTGCAATCCTCGGGGGCAATGTTCGCGTCGGCCTGGAAGACAGCCTCTACATCTCCAAGGGCGAGCTTGCCCGCACCAATGCCGACCAAGTGGCCAAGATCCGACGGATCCTGGGTGATCTTTCGATCGACGTGGCCACGCCGGCGGAGGCGAGGGTGATGCTCGACCTGAAAGGCGCCTCGGAGACGGGCATCTGACGGCGCTCTTAATCTTCGGACGCCCTGAAGCGATACGCAGGACATTACCTACGGGAGAACTAGGCACATGCGCTTTGCAACTGACACTGGGGGTACTTTCACCGACCTGGTGGTTGAGGACGATGATGGCAACGTCCGGATGTTCAAGTCCTCGACGACGCCCGACGATCCGATCCGTGGCGTGCTCGATGTCCTCCAGGCGGCGGCTGACGCCTATGGCCTGGGCCAATCCGAAATGCTGGGCAAGGGCGACCTCTTCATTCACGGAACAACGCGGGCCATCAATGCCATCGTCACCGGCACGGCCGCGAAGACGGCGCTGTTGACGACCTGGGGTAACCCGGAAGTGCTGGTGCTGCGCGAAGGAGGGCGCATCGAGCCGTTCAATTTCACGGTTCCCTATCCCAAGCCCTACATTCCGCGCGCGCTGACCTTTGAAATACCTGAGCGTGTGCTGGCCGACGGATCGATCGACGTTCCGCTCGACGAGCCCGCCACGCTGGAGGTGATCGCGAAACTCAAGGCCGAAAATATCGAGGCCGTTGCCGTGAGCCTGCTCTGGTCGGTGGTCAATCCAGTTCACGAGAAACGGCTCGGCGAACTCCTGGCCAAGCATTTGCCAGGTGTGCCGGTCAGCCTGTCATATGAGGTCAACCCGATACTGCGCGAATACCGCCGGACGTCGGCAACGGCGATTGACGCTTCCCTGAAGCCTCTGATGGCGGCCTACATGGAAACGCTGGAGGCACGCTTGCGTGACGCCGGGTTCCTCGGGCGCGTTCTGGTGCTCACTTCCCAAGGCGGCGTCCTCGACGCCGCGGACGTCGCCAAGCAGCCGATCCACTCGATAAATTCCGGGCCGTCGATGGCTCCGGTTGCTGGCCGTTACTTCGCTTTGGTCGATGCCGGGGCGTCGGACGCCATCGTCGCGGATACCGGGGGCACCACCTACGATGTGAGCCTCATAAGAGGTGGCTCGATACCGTGGGCGCGAGACACCTGGATTGGACAACCATTCCGCGGGCACATGACCGGCTTTCCGTCCATTGATGTGAAGAGCGTCGGCGCCGGCGGCGGCTCCATCGCGTCGGTCGACGAAGGCGGCCTGCTGTCGGTCGGCCCCCGCAGTGCCGGTTCCGTGCCGGGGCCAGTCTGTTACGGCAATGGCGGGACTGAACCCACCGTCACCGATGCGGCGCTCGTTCTGGGCTATCTCAATCCCGACAACTTCCTTGGCGGGGCGATTGCGCTCGACCTGGAAGCGGCCCGACATGCGGTCCAGGAAAAGATCGCGGATCCTCTTGGCCTGTCGCTCCACGAAGCCGCCGCTTCGATTCTGGATGTCGTGACCGAGAACATGGTGCAGGCCATCGATGATATCACCGTGGCGCAAGGCTTTGATCCGGCCCAGGCGGTACTCGTCGGCGGCGGTGGCGCGGCAGGGTTCAACAGCGTGCTGATCGCGCGTCGTCTTGGATGCCGGCAATTGATCATGCCACAAGTCGGGGCGGCCCTGTCGGCAGGCGGCGGCCTGATCTCCGAACTGACGAACAATTTCCGCGTTATCGCCGCGACGCGAACCGACAGTTTCGACTTCGACCTCGTGCGAAACACCCTCGCGGAACTCGCATCCCGGGCGCGCGCATTCCTCGCCAACACCGGAGAGCAGGCACTCGAAAGCCGAATGATCTTCAGTTTCGAAGGGCACTATCCGTCGCAGGTTTGGGATATCGAAGTGCCGCTTCCCCAGGAAGCCATCGGCGACGCTGAAGGCGTCGCCGCGCTGGAAGAGGCCTTCCACCAGACCCACGACAAACTCTTCGCCGTTCGAGACGAGGGGGCACCCGTGGAGATCGTCGGCTGGCGCGTCGACGTCTCCGTGAAGATCCGCTCCGGTGAGATAGGTCAGATGCACAATATCGCCTCGCCGGAGAGTTCCACGTCCCGCCGATGCTACTTCCGCGAGACCGGCATGGCCGAAGTGCCGCTCGTCGGGTTCTCCGACATGTCCGAGGACAGAAAGGTGCGTGGACCTGCAATCGTGGAATCGCCGTTCACGACCGTGGTCGTGTTCCCCGGCTCCGAGGCGCGCAAGGTTACGTCAGGCTCAGTGGTCATTGAAATTCTGGGAGAAAACGCATGAACTTTCCCGCGAACCGGGGGATGACGTCCGGAAGCACCATCGACGGCGTGAAGCTCGCCATTCTCAACAATCGTTGGGAGGCGGTGGCACGCAAGATGGCGAACACCCTGTTGCGTACCGGGCGCTCGGGCGTTCTTGCGACCGCAAGAGACTTCTCCTGCTGCATCGTCACTGCCGACAATCGATTGCTGGCCACGGCCGAGAGTATCCCGATTCACGTTCTCGTCGGGCCGGACATGATGGCCCAGTCGATGTGCGACCTGCACCCGACACTGAGGCCAGGCGACGCTTTTCTGCACAATTCTCCCTATCATGGCTGTTCCCATGCCGCGGACCTGTCCATCCTGGTCCCGGTCTTCGATGCGGCGGGCAGGCATCGATACACCGCCATCGTCAAGGCACACCAGGCGGATATCGGAAACTCCATTCCGACAACCTATTTCGGTCATGCCAAGGACGTCTACCACGAGGGAGCGCTGATCTTCCCGGCCGTCCAGGTGCAGCGAGACTACAAGGACATCAATGACATCATCCGCATGTGCAAGATGCGCATCCGGGTGCCCGAACAGTGGTGGGGCGACTATCTGGGCATGATCGGCGCCGGGCGTATCGCCGAACGCGAGATCCACGCCATCGGTGCGGAGTTCGGCTGGGATCAGCTTGCCGAATACGGCGAGCAGTGGTTCGCCTACAGCGCTGACCGCATGCGCAATGCCATTTCGCGCCTTCCGAGGAAAACCGCGACCTCGTCCAGCACGCATGACGCACTGCCTGGAACTCCCGAGGAAGGCGTCAAGATCAAGGCGACGGTGTCGGTCGATCCGCAAGAGGGTTTCATCGACATCGACCTGACCGACAATATCGACGCCCTGGAACTGGGCATCAATGTCTCCGAGGCCTGCACCCGCACGGCGGCGCTGATCGGCGTGTTCAACTCGATCGACCACAATGTCCCGCGAAACGCCGGATCGTTCAGCCGGGTGCGCCTGAAACTCCGCGAAGGCGGAGTGGTCGGCATTCCCAAGCATCCCACAAGTTGCTCGGTGGCGACCACCAACGTCGCCGACCGCATCAGCAATTCGGTTCAGACCGCAATCGCGTCAATGGACAGCCGATTTGGCCAGGCCGAGACAGGCGCTCTCAGCCCGGCAACCATGGCCGTGATCTCGGGCAAGGATCCCCGCAAGGGGCGTCCTTTCGTCAACCAGATATTCCTTGGCGCCACGGCCGGTGCCGGGACGCCAACACAGGATTCCTGGATGACGATCGCACATGCCGGCAATGCAGGCATGCTCTACATCGATAGTATCGAAATCCTTGAAATGGCCTACCCGATCCGCTGCTACCAGCGTCGCCTGGTGACGGATTCCGAAGGCGCGGGCCAGTTTACCGGCGCGCCCAGCCTGATGGGCGAATACGGCCCGGCTGGATGCACGATGACCGTCAACGCCGTCAGCGACGGCACAATCAACGCAGCCAAGGGGGCCGCCGGCGGCGGTACGGCCCATGGCGCACGCCAGTACCGAAAACGCGCCGACGGCAGTCTTGAGGAATTGCCCGTCGTTGTCTCGGTCGCGATCGCTCCGGACGAGCGCGTCGTCTCCTATTCCTGCGGCGGGGGCGGGTTCGGGGATCCGAAGAAGCGCTCCGCGGAAAAAGTTTTGAATGACCTGAGGGAGGGGATGATTAGCAAGGAACGTGCCCGCGATGTCTACGGGGTCGTCGCCAGCGAGGATCTCGGTATCGACCGGGCCGGTACGGATGCACTCCGTTCGGTCTGAGAAACTGTAACTGAAGCAGTAACCAACAAGAGGAGAACTACGATGAGAAGCATATTTGTCGCGGTTTGCGCCGCCGCGCTGTCCGTCGCCAGCGTCAATACGGTTCGTGCCGAAGGCGATCCGATCGTCATCGGCGTGGCGTCGGGCCAAACGGGTGTACTCGAGCCTTGGGACAAGGGTGCGGCACGGGGTGCGCAACTGGCGGTTGATGACATCAATGCCAAGGGTGGTCTGCTGGGCCGTCCGCTGAAACTGGTCATTCGCGACACGAAGTCTGACCCGTCACTTGGGCCGACTGCCGCTCTTGAGGTCCTCGACGCGGGCGCCGAGATGGTGATCGTTGCCTGCGACTACGATTTTGGGGCCCCTGCAGCACTCGCGACCCTGCAAGCTGGCAAGATCGCGATGTCGAGCTGTGCGGCAGATGCCAAGTTTGGCATCCAAGGGGTAGGCCCGCTTGCCTTTACCATGTCTTTGGCTACCAACGGACAAGGTGCCTTGCTTGCCGAATTCGCGACGGAGCAAAAAGGGTGGGATCACGTGTACATCATGAAGGACACCGCCATCGAATACACCAAGTCGCTGTGCGATAATTTCCGAAAGCGATGGGTTGACCTCAAAGGCGAGGCCAGCATCGTTGGCGAGGACACCTGGAACGGTTTGAATGACAATACCATTTCCGGTCAGATTTCGCGCATGAAGTCGGAAGGCAGCAAGGCCGATTTCGTCATGTGGTGTGGCTTCACCAACAACGGCTCGATGATGCGTCAGCTGCGCTCAGGCGGCATTGGCCTACCGGTGCTTGCTTCGGAATCGATGGACGGATCCTACTGGCTCGACGCGGTTCCCGATCTCTCCAATTTCTACATCGCGGTGTACGCTTCAATTCACGGCAACGATCCCGATCCGCGCATCGCAGACTTCATGGCTCGTTATAAGGAAAAGTTCGGAGAAGCAGCGCCGATGAGCCATGTCGTGACTGGATACACCGCTGTCGAAGCATGGGCGCGCGGCGTGAAAAAAGCCGGTAACCTTGATGCGCAGGCAATCAAAGCCGCGCTCGAGACCTTTTCCGACGAGCCGCTGCTTACGGGTGGCGCCACGTTCACGCCCGACCTGCACATAAACCTCAAAAGCCCCATGCTGCTGATGAAGGCGACCGACGGCAAGTTCGAGCCGATTGGACGGCGCGCGGCCAAGACCGTCTATCCGCCACAGTTCTGATGACGCCTTGCTGCCGCGGCACGTCCGCGGCAGCATGCTTTTTCGCAGGAGGCCGCCGCCATGAACAATGCCCTTGTCGCAACGAACATCACTGTTCGCTTCGGTGGACTGACCGTGATCGACCAGGTCGATCTTCATATCCGCCCTTCGGAGATACTTGGTCTTATCGGACCGAATGGCGCCGGTAAGACGACGTTCGTCAATGTGCTCTCCGGCTTTCAGAAACCGAAGTCGGGATCCGTCAAGATTGGCGACGTCGACATCACTTCCACAAAACCCGAAAAGAGGGTGCGCGCCGGGCTCGTGCGCTCGTTCCAGGCAGTTCGTCTGTTTCCCGCTTTGACGGTGTCGGAGAATATCAAGGTCGCGGGCCTTGCGATCGGCCTGAGTGGTCCAGAGTGCCGCGCTCGCGAGCGGGAACTGTTCGATCTTCTCGATCTGGGCGACTGGTCGAATACCGAGGCGCGTGCGTTGCCTTATGGAATTGAGCGAAGGGTTGGAATAGCCCGCGCGATGATTTCCCGTCCCGCCTTCATCATGTTGGACGAGCCTGCCGCGGGCATGAATGAGGACGAGGCGTTTGTCTTGCTGAGCGTCGTGGAATCCATCCAGCAATCCGGCGCCGGGATACTGCTGATCGAGCACAATATGGGCGTCGTCTTCAAGCTCTGTGACCGTGTTCATGTGCTGCAAAGTGGCAAGACACTCGCTATCGGGACGCCGGACGAGATCCGCAATCATTCCATGGTCCGCGAGGCCTATCTCGGGAGCAAGGCATGAACCATCTCGAGTTGGACGGATTGACTGTCGTCTATGGTGCCGTTCGCGCCGTAGCGGGGATCTCCATCCGTATGGGGCAGGGCGAGACGGTTGCGCTGATCGGGCCGAATGGTGCCGGGAAATCGTCGTTGCTTCTGACCATTGCGGGTGTGGTGCCAATGCAGTCTGGCAGCACGCGCGTGGCCGGGCAGGATATCGGCGCCCTGACGGCAGAACAGCGCGTCGGGATTGGCATATCGGTCGTGCCCGAAAATCGCGAAGTGTTTACCAAGCTCAATGTCCACGAAAATCTGCTGATCGGAGCGAGTCGTCGCAGCGATCGCGCCGCGATCCTCGTCGATACGGAGCGCATGTACGCTCTGTTTCCTCGTCTTGCGGAACGACGTCAGCACATGGCCGGTTTCCTTTCCGGCGGCGAGCAGCAGATGCTGGCGATAGCAAGGGCACTCATGGCTCAACCGAAGCTGCTCATGCTGGACGAGCCCTCGCTCGGCCTCGCCCCGGTGGTGACGGACAAGGTCTATGAGGCCATTGCCGAACTCAAGAAGGACGGCACGTCGATCCTGCTCGTCGAACAGAATTCGGAGCGCGCCTTCGGTGTCTGCGACAGGGCCTATCTCATACAGGCCGGCCGCGTGATCGCGGAAGGGACGCCGAAGCAGTTGGCGAGTGATGGATTGGTGGAGCAAGTACTTTTCGGGCGTGCCGCAGCGCGCATCGTGGGTGTTCCGGCACAAATGGAGGCTGAGCGATGACAGTCCTACAGATGTTGATCGATGCCGCCAGCGTGGGCGGACTCTATGCATTGACCGCGCTCGGCCTGGGTCTGATTTTCGGTGTTATTGGGCTCGTGAACTTCGCCTACGGCGAATACATCATGGTGGGGGCATATGTGTTGCTTCTAACCGCAGGTGTTTACTGGCCGATCGCCATACTCGCCGTGCTTGTCTTCACGGTGTTGTTTGCCCTCGCGAGCGACTGGCTGGTGTTCAAACGGGTTCGTGGGGCGCCACCAGAAACACTGATGATCGTGTCCTTCGGCCTCAGCTTCATGATCCAGCATTGCTACGTGGTTCTGTTCGGCTCACTCACCCGCACCATCAACTTCCTTCCGGAGATAAACCGAAGCTTTGAGATCGCTGGCTTGCGGGTTGCGGGTGTCAGCCTTCTGCAGATAGCCGCGACGGTGGTCCTCACGGCGGGGCTTGCCGTCTTCATCAATTATACCCGGATCGGATATCAGATGCGCGCGGTTTCCGAGAATCCCCGCATGGCACGTCTCGTCGGGGTGAATAGCAATCGCGTCATCGCCGCCGCCTTCGCCATCAGCGCAGTACTGGCTGTCACGGTTACAATTCTGTTCGTCGCGCAAACAGGCTCCATGACGCCGCTTTTCGGCGTCTCGCTGACTATGATCGGGTTCGTTGCGACGGTCATAGGCGGACTGGGCAGTTTGCCGGGCTGTGCCCTGGGCGGATTTCTCGTTGGTGCGCTGACCACTCTTCTGCAGATGCTGCTGCCTGCGCATCTGCAGCCGTTTCGCGATGCGTTCGTCTTCGCCGCGGTGATAGTCACATTGCTTGTCCGTCCGCAGGGCCTCATCGCGGTCCGGTCTGCATGGGAGCGTGTCTGATGATCGATGAAACGAAGCTGAGCCCTGGGGCGATTGCCCGGTTCCTGTGGCCCTGGGCGGTCTGGGTTGTCCTACTTGCGGCCCTGACCTTTGGTCTCTCCCCTATCAGCCCCGCTATGGCGCGCATCGTCACGGATACGCTGATCAAGCTTGTCATGGTAACAGGTCTCTATGTCTTCATCGGGAATTCGGGCATCCTGTCATTCGGTCACGGCGCGTTCATGATCGTTGCAGCCTATGGATCGGCATGGCTGACCATTCCGCCGGTGATGAAGAAGGTGATCCTGCCAGGCCTTCCCGAGTTTCTGCAGGGTGTCCATGCTGCACCCTATGTCGGCGTGGCCGGCGGTGTCGCGCTCGCCATTCTTCTGGCGATTGTCATCGGCATACCGCTGATGAGGCTGAGCGGCATTGCCGCCTCCATCGCCACGTTTGCGTTCTTTATCGTTGTCTCCGTCATCTACAACAATTGGACCGATTGGACCAAGGGAACCGCCTCGCTGGTGGGACTTCCCGTCTATGTTGGACCCAGGCTTGCGCTGGTGGCAGCGACTGGCGCCTTGCTGATTGCCTGGCTGTTTCAGCGATCGCGATACGGCCTTCTCCTGCGTGCGACGCGCGAGGATCTGGTCGCTGCGAGGGCGTCCGGCATACGAGCCGAACACCTCAGGTTGATGGCGTTCGTGCTCAGCGCGGCCGTCGTGGCGCTTGGTGGTATCCTGTGGGGGCATTACAACGGTGCGCTCACCACCGCCAACAATGTCTATCTGAATCTGTCCTTTATCGTCATGGCCATGCTCGTAGTCGGCGGCGTCCGCAGCCTGTCGGGTGTCGTGGTCGGCACGCTTGTGCTGTCGGTTTTGGCGGAAGTGTTTCGACGGTTGGAAATAGGCGTCGACCTGTTTGGTCACAGCCTCACCTTGCCGGGCGGCAGTCGTGAAGTGCTGCTCGGCCTGTGCATGCTGCTCGCCCTCGTCCTTCGTCCGGACGGCTTGACGATGGGACGCGAGTTTCTGCTGCCGCGCGCTCGCGCAAGGCAGGCGGCTGTGCCTCAATCGCAAGCAACGGAGTTCCAATCATGATAATCGATTGCACCGACAAGCGCGTGGTCGTAACGGCCGGCGGTTCCGGGATCGGACTTGCGATCGCCCAAGCGTTTGCCGGAGCTGGCGCGCGCGTCGCCGTTTGTGACGTCGATACGGAGTCGGTTATGAGCTCACCGTTTTTTGTGGGCAAGTGCGACGTGGCCGACGAGGCACAGGTCGCGGAGTTCTTCACCCGTGTGAAGGCCGAATTCGGCGGCGTCGATGTCCTCGTCAACAATGCAGGAATCGCAGGCCCCACCAAGCCTGTCGAGGAGGTCACGCTGACCGAATGGGAGCGAACACTCGCCGTAAATGTTACCGGGCAATTCTTATGCGCCAAGGCCGTTATTCCAGATATGAAGGCCCGTCGGGCGGGGGCGATCATCAACCTGTCGTCGACGGCAGGCCGTATGGGAATGCCATTGCGCGGTCCTTATTCGGCATCTAAATACGCGGTGCGTGGCCTGACCGACGTCCTGGCCATCGAACTCGGTGAATTCGGTATTCGCGTCAATGCATTGCTACCCGGCATGGTCGCCGGGCCAAGGCTCGACCGTGTCGTGTCGGAACAGGCCGGTACAAAGGGACTTTCGGGCGACTCTTACCTCAAGCTCATGCTGCACAACGTGTCGATGCACACCACGGTGAGTGCGCAGGATGTCGCGGCAATGGCCGTGTTCCTGGGGTCCGATGTAGCGCACACCATTTCGGGGCAGTCGGTCGGCGTCTGTGCAAACTTCGAGAGCTATCGCTCGCCCCTGCTCGAGGCGGTTTCGCATCATGAGTGAGCCAGCGTCCTTGTTCTCGCTTCATGGCCGCACCGCACTGGTTACCGGCGCCTCCGCGGGTATCGGGCGTGACGCCGCCGTGACATTGGCTAAGGCTGGCGCGCGTGTGTTGCTGGTTGCGCGCAGGGCTGGACGGCTGGAAGAAGTACGCAACGAGATAATATCCTGCGGGGGAGACGCCAGCGCACATGCGTTCGATATCTCCGACCCAGCTGCAATCGCCATGTTGGTACAGGAGGCGTCGCGCCTTGATGCGATGCCGGATATCCTGGTCAACAACGCGGGCGCCATCGATCGTTCACCGTTCGAGCAGGTCGAACTAGCAGAGTGGAAACGCGTCATAGCAGTCAATCTCACCGCACCCTTGCTGCTTGCCCAGGCCTTTGCACCGAGCATGCGAGAGAGAAGATGGGGTCGCATCGTCAATGTCGCATCCATCCTTGCACTTCACGGAAAGCCGAATGCGCATTCCTATGCTGCAACCAAACACGCCGTGGCGGGCTTGACCAAATCCATGGCGGCCGAACTCGGCGGCGAAGGAATCTGTGTGAACGCCTTATGCCCGGGTTACATCAAGACAGAGATTAATGTGGTACTTCAGCAGAACCTCGAGTTCGATGCTAAAATCACGTCCCGCGTTCCCCTCAAGCGCTGGGGAACCGTGGAAGACCTAAGGGGGCCACTGCTGATGTTATGTTCCGAAGCGGCGTCCTTTGTGAATGGCCATCTCATGATCGTTGACGGCGGCATGACCGTGACCCATTGAATGAGTGAAACTGGAAAGGAACGGAAGCTTGGGTAGGCGTGCAGGAGCCATTGCGACGTCGAAGGCCTTTCCGGGGGTCGATGTCTCACTGATGGAGAAAGTGAATCTTCAGGACAAAGTATATACGATACTGCGAAATGCCTTGATCCGGGGGCATTTCGAGCCTGGGGCCCAACTCACCATACGTGCCCTTGCCAAAGCGCTGGGGACCTCGATGGTGCCAGTGCGCGATGCCCTGCAACGTCTTGTTGCGGAGCGGTCACTGGAGCTCTTGGGCAACCGGTCGGCCTGCGTACCTGAAATGGACTGGTCGGATTTCGAGGAACTCGTTCGTATCCGCCTTATGCTGGAAGGCGAAGCAATGCGGCTTATTCCACTGCCGTTGCGCCCACAACAATTGGACGATCTAGAACTGGCTAATCGGAGATTTGAGCTCGCCGTTGAAAGAGATGATGCCGAAGCTGTAACAGATGCCAACATGGAGTTCCACTTCATGCTCTACCGCCTGGCGGGAGGGCAACTGCTTTGTGGAATGATCGAAACCCTATGGGTGCGGGCTGGCCCGATGCTGCGGATGCCGTTCAAGGCAGACAGCTACGACCCAGTCGTTTTTCGAAATGGCGTTCTACGCCACGGTGAAATTCTTGTCGGTCTTCGTCAGGGCCGTACCGACTCGGCCAAGGCTGCGCTGCTGTGTGATATTTCGGATACCGCGATTTGGTATCGCCAGCACTTCCTGGGCACAGATGCAGACAAAAACGCCGCTGAATGAGATTTCCCTTCAACACTTCCTGTACGGCAAACTTAATACAGCGATCGTTCAAGACGCCTGCGGCTGAGGTTGTTTTCCGAAGTAATGGGCAGGTTGGATTAGCGCGTCATGTTCATAAAATCATGCGCGAGTAATTTTTCGCAATGTTGAGTTTGCCGAGCGATGCGAATGAGTGACAAACCATTATTGCCCCTATGGGTTCCAACTCCGGCACGGATTGCGCAGACTCCATTGACGAGCTTTGTGGTCGAGGCCTCAGCGAGGACGGGACATCCCTTCTCCTCCTATGCCGAACTTCACCGCTGGTCGGTCGAGGACCGTGAAGGGTTCTGGAGCCTGGTGTGGGATTTCTGCGGCATCGTCGGCGACAAGGGGAGCCGTGGCGGTGCCAGCGGGAGTGAACGCGTGCTCGTCGACGGCGACAGGATGCCCGGAGCCTCCTTCTTTCCCGACGCCACGCTGAACTTCGCCGAGAACCTGTTGAGGAAGACCGGCCCGGGCGAGGCAATCGTGTTTCGCGGCGAGGACAAGGTCGAGCGCCGGTTGTCCTGGAACGAATTGCACGCACTGACCTCGCGGCTGCAGCAGCTTTTCCTGTCGCTCAAGGTGAAGAAGGGCGACCGCATTGCCGCCATGATGCCCAACATGCCGGAGACCATCGCCGCCATGCTGGCCGCCGCCTCGATCGGCGCCGTCTGGTCGTCCTGCTCTCCCGATTTCGGCGAGCAGGGCGTGCTCGACCGCTTCGGCCAGATCGAGCCCGTCGTCTTCATCGCGCCGGATGGCTATTGGTACAACGGCAAGGCGATCGAGGTCGCCGACAAGATCGCCGCGGTCGCGGCCAAGCTCGGCACGGTCCGCAAGATCCTGGTCGTCGACTATCTCGGCACATCGAGCGATGTCGCCGCCACCATAGACAAGGCGGTGGCGCTGGAAGAGGCGCTGTCGCCCTTCGCCGGCAAGCCCGTTGCCTTCGAGCCGCTGCCGTTTTCGCATCCGCTCTACATCCTGTTCTCGTCGGGAACGACCGGCATTCCCAAATGCATCGTCCATTCGGCCGGCGGCACGCTGATCCAGCATGTCAAGGAACATCGGCTGCATGCCGGGCTGATCGAGGGCGACCGCTTCTTCTACTTCACCACCTGCGGCTGGATGATGTGGAACTGGCTGGTGTCGGGGCTCGCTTCGGGGGCCACGCTGCTGCTTTATGACGGCTCGCCCTTTTATCCCGACGGCAATGTGCTGTTCGATTTCGCCGATGCCGAGAAGATGACCTTCTTCGGCACTTCGGCCAAGTTCATCGATTCCGTGCGCAAGGCTGGTCTCAAGCCGATCCGCACGCATGATCTGTCCACCGTGCGGGCGATTTCCTCCACCGGCTCGCCGCTGTCGCCGGAGGATTTCCGCTTCGTCTATGACGGCATCAAGAAGGACGTGCACCTGGCCTCGGTCTCCGGCGGCACCGACATCGTCTCCTGCTTCGTGCTCGGCGTGCCGACGCAAGCTGTCTGGACCGGCGAGATCCAAGGACCTGGCCTCGGCCTTGCCGTCGATGTCTGGGACGACGATGGCAGGCCGATCCGACAGGAGAAGGGCGAACTGGTCTGCACCAGGGCCTTTCCGGCGATGCCGATCGGCTTCTGGAACGACCCCGAGGGCAAGAAGTACCGGGCGGCCTATTTCGAGCGCTTCGACAATGTCTGGTGTCACGGCGATTTCGCCGAATGGACCGTGCATGGCGGCCTGATCATCCATGGCCGCTCCGACGCCACGCTCAATCCCGGCGGCGTGCGCATCGGCACGGCGGAGATCTACAACCAGGTCGAACAGATGCCGGAGATCCTGGAAGCGCTGTGCATCGGCCAGGACTTCGACAATGACGTGCGCGTCGTGCTGTTCGTACGCCTGGCCGCCGGCGTGCAACTCGATGAGGAACTCGAAAAACGCATTCGCGCCAGGATCCGCAGCGGCGCGAGCCCGCGCCACGTGCCGGCTAGGATCGTCGCCGTCACCGACATCCCGCGCACCAAGTCGGGCAAGATCACCGAGCTTGCGGTGCGCGACGTCGTGCACGGCCGCGCCATCAAGAACAAGGAGGCGCTCGCCAATCCAGAGGCGCTGGAGCTGTTCCGCAACTTGTCGGTTCTCGGGCGCTGACGGACTATCTAGTGGGCAGCTACTTCGCCCGCGCCTGTCACTCAGTTTTGACGATACCGGGACGTGAAATCGATCTTGATTGGTTCGCTACTTAATTGCGCTTCGGATGTCATAGTTAGCCAACCCCTGATCAGCAATATGACGCTGACATCCTGAATGGGTACGGGCGCCCTGAGTTTCGAGAGGTGGCTCCGGCCATTGCTGCCAGCGCCGCTTTTTGCGCTTCATGCCCGTTTAGCTAGACGCCGGGTTGCCCATACATTCCCTGCGGCAAATATATCCTTGGGCACCCCAATATTTGTGCTGCCAAAAGTTCCGACTATCACCCTGAACAATCCAAGGGAAGATAAAAGCCGTGCCCCCAAGCGGCTGTTCCCTCGACGATGGAGGGGTATGTGTCTGAACAATCGCCGAAGATCGCGGTTGATATCGCGGCTGTTCGCAAAGTGTACGGTCGCGGATCGAATCCCTATATCGCGCTGGACAGCGTTTCACTCGATATTCGCGAAAACGAGTTTTTCACGCTTCTTGGGCCATCAGGTTGCGGAAAGACGACATTGCTGCGTCTGATCGCAGGCTTCGATGTTCCCTCGGATGGTGATATCCGCCTTTACGGCGACAGCATTGTCACTCAGCCGCCCTTCCGGCGACCGGTCAATACGGTCTTCCAGTCCTATGCGCTTTTCCCGCACATGACGATCCGGCAGAATGTTGCCTTCGGTCTGGAAATGCTAGGTCAGCCGAAAGCGGCCGTCGAGGCGCGCGTGACGGAAGTGCTGCGGCTTGTCCGGATGGAGCAGTTCGGGGACCGACGCACGGACCAGATTTCGGGCGGCCAAGCCCAGCGCGTGGCGCTGGCTCGCGCGCTTGCGCCTAAGCCAAAGCTTCTGCTTCTCGACGAGCCGCTCTCCGCGTTGGACTACAAGCTGCGCAAGGAAATGCAGGTCGAACTGAAGCGCTTGCAACACGAAACCGGCATCACCTTTATTTTCGTCACCCATGATCAGGAAGAGGCGCTCGCCATGTCGGATCGCATCGCCGTCATGTCGGCGGGCAAGGTCCTCCAGATCGGTGGGCCGAAGGAAATCTACAACCATCCGGCGGACCACTTCGTCGCCTCCTTTATCGGGGATACCAACTTCGTCAAGGGTAAGCTGGTTTCGGCCTCCGGTAACCGGGCCATCGTGCGCATCCTCGACCGGATCGATATGCCAGCGACGCTGCCAGAGGGATTCGGGGGGTGCGAAACTGCAACGGTCGTCCTGCGACCCGAGCATTTGCGGATAGTGCCCATCGACGGCAACGAGGCTTTCCCCGCCACCGTCCGGGATGTCGATTTCATAGGCACTGACACTGTGCTTCATGTGGAGACCGAGGGTGGGCAGGTTTTTTGGATCCGCGTCCAGAATAATTCCTGCGACGTAGAGGAGGTGGTACCTGGCAGTCGCGTCGGTATCGCCTTGCCGCTCTCCGCACAGATCCTGAGAGATTGAGAGAATGTCCGAGATTGCACGCGAAGCGGCGAGACGGGAACGCCGTGCCATGACAGGCAGGCTGCTCATGGTCGCGCCTGCCGTCCTCCTGATCATGGCCGCAGCCGTCGGCCCTCTTCTGATCGTTCTTGTCTATTCCTTCCTCAGCCCCGGCCCCTATGGCGGCGTCAGCTGGACGTTTTCCGGAAAAGCCTGGTTTTCCGCCTTTCTTGATCAGGACATTTTCGATGACAGCGTGTCGTTCGCCTGGGCGCATGTTGAAATCTTCTGGCGCTCGATCAAACTCGCGGTCCTGACGACCGCGCTTACTCTCATCCTTGGTTTCCCGACAGCCTACTTCATCGCGACCAGGCCGCCCCAGTCCCGGGAAATCTGGATGTTCCTCGTCACCATTCCCTTCTGGACCAATCTGCTGATCCGCACCTTCGCGGTGCTCCAGATCATTCGCAATGAAGGCCTGCTGAACATGCTGTTGATCAAGCTGGGCATCATCTCTAGTCCCTTGCAGATCCTCTATACCGATACGGCCATCTTGCTCGGCATGGCCTATGTCTACCTGCCGCTTATGGTCCTGCCGCTTTACGCCACCATCGAGAAGCTGGATTTCCGGCTGCTCGAAGCCGCCTATGATCTTTACGCCACCCGCGGCCGGGTACTGCGCTGGATCGTCTTGCCGCTCGTCAAGCCTGGCTTGATTGCGGGCAGCATCCTGGTCTTCGTTCCCGCGATCGGTGCCTATGTCACGCCGATCGTGCTTGGCGGCGGCAAAAACATGATGCTCTCGAACCTGATCGAGTTGCAGTTCGGCGCGGGACGCAACTGGCCGCTCGGTGCCGCGCTGTCGCTGACGGTGGTTGCCATCGCCATGGTGGCCTTCTCCCTGTTTCTCAAAAGTGCCGGGACGGACGAAGTGCTACATGGCTAAGCGTTTTTCAGTTGGGTATATCCCAGGTTTCGGTACGATCGCGGCAGTCTGCTTCGCGGCGCTCTACCTGCCGGTTTTCGTGCTGGTGGTCTACTCCTTCAACGCCTCGTCATCCATCTCGGCCTGGGGTGGGTTTTCCCTACGCTGGTTCGTCGAAGCGAGCCGTAATGCGGAGGTGCTCGATGCGGCCGGCCGCTCGCTGCGGATCGCATTTGTTGCCTCGGTGGTTTCCACTATTTTCGCCACCATGGCGGCGCTCGCCATGACGCGCGGCCGGCCTTTCTCCGGGTTGCGTCTGGTCTATGCTATCATCAACCAGCCGCTCGCGGTTCCGGAAGTGGTCACTGGTGTCTCGTTGCTGATCTTCTTCGGTGCCCTTAAGGTCTACACCGGCTATTCGGGTCTCGGCTATCTCATCGCCGCCCATTCTGCCTTCTGCATTCCCTTCGCGTTCCTGCCGATCCGGGCGCGGCTGCAGACCATGGACGGGGCTCTTGAAACGGCGGCGGCCGATCTTTATGCCACGCCTTGGCAGACACTTCGCCGCGTTACGCTTCCGATGTTGAAGCCTGCGATCCTCGCGGGATCGATGCTGGCCTTCGTCATTTCGCTCGATGACGTGGTCATCACCGAATTCATCAAATCGAGCGGCCAGGACACCCTACCTACCTACATGCTCGGCCAGATCCGGCGTGGAACCAGCCCGCAATTTAACGCGATCTCGACCGGCTTCCTGCTCCTGTCGGTCGCGATCGTCGCTACGTCGCTCGTGCTCAACAAAAATGCCACAAAAAGAAAGGGAACAGAATGAACTGGAAGTCAGTCCTGACGAGCTTGGTCCTCACCTCGTCCTTTACCTGCCTTGCTCATGCGGAAGGCGAGCTCAACATCTACAACTGGGGGAACTTGACCAGCCCTTCGGTCATCAAGAAATTCGAGGAGAAATACAACGTCAAGGTGACGCTCACCGACTTCGATTCCAGCGACACCGCCATCGCCAAGGTGCGCGCAGGTGGCCACGGTTTCGATATCGTCGTGCCTTCCCATGACCAGATTCCGATCTGGATAGAGGAGGGCCTTCTCCTTCAGACCGATCCTTACAAGATGGAGAATTTCAAATATATTGCGCCGGAATGGGTCAACCCCGACTTCGACCCTGGGCGGAAATATTCGGTTCCCTTCGACCTCGGAACTGCTGGCGTTATCGTTGACACCGCCGTCTACAAGGGCGATGTCGACACTTGGGGCATCCTTTTCGACACTCCGCCGGAACTCAAGGGCAAAGTGAACGTCATTCCGGAGCTGAGCGGCGTCATCTATGCGGCGATCAAATATCTCGGAGGAGAACAGTGCACCACCGACAAGAAGCTGCTCGCCAAGGTTCGGGACCTACTTGTCAAGTCCAAGGACAACTGGGTGTCCATGCAGTACGATACGATCCCCCAGATGGGGGCTAGCGATTTTTCGGCGACGAATGTCTGGAGCGGCACGGCGCTGCGCATCCGCCAGGCCAAGCCGACCGCGCGCTACGGCTATCCGAAGGAGGGTTTCTTCTACTGGAGCGACAATGTGGTGGTCCTCAAGGACGCCAAAAACGTCGAGAATGCCAAGCTTTTCCAGAACTTCATAATGGATCCGCACATCGCGGCAGAGCTTTCTGAATTCCACGGCGCGAACAACGGCATCGTCGGGTCGGTGGCATTCATGCCGGATTTCATGCAGCAGGCGCCCGAAATCAATGTGCCGGAAGAGGTGAAAGCGCGCGGCGAACTGCAGAAAATGTGCTCGCCCGAGGCGCGTGAACTTTACACGAAGATCTGGACTCAAATCCAGAAATAGGGGGTATCTCGCTCCCCCACCGTTCCTTCAAGACATGACGAAGGGCCGATGCGGGTCTGATCCCGCCCGCCCTTCGGCTTGTTCAAAACCAAGCCCGCTGGAGGTCGCGATTGGTTGCAAGCAGATCGTTGACAAAAATATCGGAGTTTTTTCAGCGCCGTAGCTTTGGACGGATTAGGTGAAGCGCGACGGAATGATTGAACTTGTCCGTTAGCAGGGCGCGCAGTTTTTCCGGCCTTGATCCAGGGCTCGACTACATGGTCCGGAAGGACTGGTAGACAATGCGGGAAATTGGCCGCGGTGAAGCCGATCGCCGAACTGCTGGAGCAGGGGATCACGCGCTTCACGCCCGCAATCCGCGCTGCTTCGAGAACCGTCCAACTGCCTTCAGCGTTCATGCGGAACGGTCTCGAGGCAGTTCCAAGATGCACCCAGCGCCCGCAAGAGGGACGACTGCGCCACAGCCCCGGAAGGCGGCTGTCATAGCGTCGAGATCAAGGATACTCTGCACCGGAACGGTGCCATCGAAGTCGGGAGGCACAGGGGCCGGATCGATCACCGAAAGCTGCGCGCGACCGCCAGTGCTTTCAGAACATGACGGCCGAGTCTGCCAAACCCTTCGGTAACAGCGAGGGGTTCCATGGCCTTCCCCTTCCTCGCCCGAAGTACCCGTTGCGAGTTCTTGACACAGAAGGGCTAGCAAAAGGGGGAGGCTGGTTACATGCAGTATGAACAATACATCCATTCATACACCGCTATCCCTCTCTTAAGAAGGACAACTAAGCTTGGATTAACGCATGACATTTGTGCCGGCTGATTGGTTAGCGGAGACTGCATTGAACAGATTGAGTGACAAAGTGGCCATCATCACCGGGGGGGCTGGGGGAATAGGTCGCTCGACGGCCGAGATTTTTGCGGCCGAAGGCGCGGCTGTGGTAGTCGCCGACCTCGACGGGCAGAAAGCCGCTGAGACTGCGCAGGCGATCTGCAACAGCGGCGGCGAAGCTTTCGCCCTTGCCGTCGATGTGACCGAGCCCAACGACATGCGTGCTCTCGTGGCAGAGACTGTCAAGCGTTACGGCCGACTGAACATCATGCATAACAATGCCGGCGGGTCGTCCAGCCGCGACGGCTCGGCTGTTGATGTCGATCTCGAAGAATTCTGGCGTGCCATAAGGCTCAACCTGTTCGGTACATTCCTCGGCTGCCGTTTCGCCATTCCCGAAATGGTCCGCAATGGTGGCGGTTCCGTGATCAACATGATTTCGGATCTCGCGCTAATGGGGGTGCCCGGCTATGACAGCTACACCTCTGCCAAGGGCGGGGTACTTGCACTGACCCGTTCGCTTGCCGTCACCTATGGTTCGAAGAATGTGCGAGTGAATGCCATCGCGCCCGGGGCGACGCGGACGCCGCGAGTCGAGAAGATTTTGCGCGAGAACGAAGCCACCAAGGCTACGGCCGATACACAACTCTTCGGGATGATCGACCCTTCGCAGATTGCCCACGCGGCGCTGCATCTCGCTAGCGATGAAGCCCGGATGATGACTGGGTCGGTGATGGTGGTGGATGGCGGCGTGACGATCATGTGACCGGCAAGGGTCGGACAAGAAACAAAACTAAGGAGGGGGCATGAACCTCAAGGAATACTCGCAATATGACGGGACCGATCTGGCCGGTCTCGTGGCGCGAGGCGAGATATCCGAACAGGAGTTGTCGGGGGTGGCGCGAAGCGCCATCGCTGCCGTCAACCCGTCGCTGAATGCCGTCATCGATTGTCTCGATGTGGCGAGCGAAGCGAAGCTGTCGCGCAGCGGCGGCGGTGCATTCGCCGGGGTTCCTTTCCTGATGAAAGATGCCGAATTTCACCTGGCGGGGATGGTTACGGACTACGGCAGCAGGCTGATACACGGTCTCGCCGCGACAACCAGCTCCTATTTCGGCGAAGCGCTCCAGCAGGCCGGCTTCCGCTTTCTCGGGCGCACGAACGCGCCTGAATTTTCAATGGCCGGATCGGCCGAAAACGCGCTCTATGGCAGAACCACTAACCCTTGGATGAAAGGAAAATCCGCGGGCGGCTCGTCCGGCGGCGCAGGCTCTGCTGTCGCTGCAGGCATTGTTCCGATCGCCCACGGGTCGGATACCGCCGGCTCCATTCGTTGCCCGGCCGCTTGGTGCGGCGTGGTTGGCCTTAAGCCGTCACGGGGCATCGTATCCTGTGGACCACAGGACGGGGAAGGCTTTTTCGGCATGACCAGCCATTTCGTTCTAACGCGTACGATCCGGGATACGGCCGCTATGCTGGACATCCTCGGTCAGCCAAAACCGGGGGATCCCTTTGTTGCCGCACGTCCAGCCAAACTCTATGCGGAGTTGGCGTCCGAGCCAGTTCGGCGCCTGAGGATCGGCTGGTCGGGAGCACCTCTCGGAGGAGGGGAAGCGATAGACCTGGAGATCGCCTCCGCCGTAGAAGCAACGGCAAAGACGCTCGAAAAGCTTGGCCACTACGTCGAGGAAGCGACGGTGGCGATCGACTTGAAGCGCGTGGATGATATCTGCATGGCGCTCTGGTGCTTCGGTTTCGACCAGTTCCTGGATCAGCTTGCCGCAGCCGCTGGTCGAAAAGTCTCTACGGCGACGATCGAAGCCGGTACCTGGAATTATTATGAGTATGCCCGAACCATGGATCCGGGGCTTTTCCGGGAGGCGATTTTCGAGTTGAACCGCTTCCGTCGCGACATTGGCAATTTCATGCAGGCATATGATCTGCTGATCTTGCCGACGACTGGAATTCTAGCTCCAGACCATGGCGTGTTCGGTATGCAAGTCGATTTGACGCCGGACAAGTTTCATTGGCACGAGCTCACCAAGCTTCAGTATCTGGCACCGTTCAACCTGACCGGACAGCCGGCGCTGTCGGTGCCTTTTGCAATACATTCGTCTGGTCTCCCGATCGGGGTCCAGCTGGTCGGTCACCCGTCGCAAGATCATATCGTCCTGTCGATAGGAGCAGACCTGGAGCGGGAAATGCCGTGGAGAAACCGCTTGCCGCGATATCACGCAAGCCGTTCTGACGCTTGCTAGCGAGAAAGGAGCCGGTCTTCTCCCTGCTGTCCGTTTTCCAGAATGTCCGCATCAGCGCAACTTGCTTGTCAGATTGGGTGCTGCGCGTACCTACCGGCAGCTGCGTTCCAACTGGCGTGAAACCTGGAGGTGCTCGAATACGCCCTTTAGATTGAAATTTCTCAATTAATGGTTTGGGTCAATGAAATTGACGTTCGCCGCTGCAGTATCGTCTCCTATCCCGACCCAGCCGAGAAGTGCGCTGGCTCGAGCAAATGGGAGAACAAAATGTTGAATATGTTCCAATCTCGTTCGGTAGTCTCGAAACGCTGGCGAAAGGGCGTCCATGCGTTAGCAATCGGAACCAGTTTCGCGGTCGCGTATTCCGGACAGGGGTTGGCTCAAGATAGCCTAACCATAGCCAATGCCGGCGGTAGCGCCGCAAAAGCCAGTGACGCCGCCATCTGGAATCCGATCGCCATTGAGCAGAAAATCACCCTGAAGAAGGACTCGACCTCCGGCATCGCAGACGTACGAAATCAGGTCACTGCCGGAGCGGTTCAGTGGGACATTGTTGAACTGACTACTGACGACTGCGCCGTTGGCGAGAAGGAAGGGCTGTTTGAGAAGCTTGATCACACTGCCTTTAAGGACATGGGCTATGACGCCTCGTCGTTGACCGATACTTATGTCTTGATCAACACAGCTTCGTACATCATTGCCTGGAACAAAGATAAGTATGGCGACAACGGCCCGAAGAGCTGGGCGGATTTCTGGGACTTCAAAAAGTTCCCCGGCGCACGTGCGCTTCGCAATTCGCCCGCCCACAATCTGGAGGCCGCACTATTCGCGGATGGCGTGCCGGCAGACACGATTTATCCAATCGATCTGGATCGCGCTTTCCACAAGCTCGACGAGATCAAACCACACATCGCTGTATGGTGGAGCTCGGGAGCGCAGGCCGCGCAGCTCGTTCGCGACAAAGAGGTCGATATGATTGGTATCTGGAATACTCGACTGCAGGCAGTGCTGGATGGCGGCCAGAGCCCATACGACTTCACTTGGAACGGCGGCGTGATGATTGCGGATTGCTACGCAATTCCGAAGGGGGCTCCAAACAGCGCGCTTGCTCACAAGGTACTCCCGTTGGCCGCTTCGCCGAAATACCAGGGAGAGCTGGCCAACTACAAACCCGTCTCTCCGATCTCAAACGTTGCCTTCACGCTTGGCGTCATCAAACCAGAACTGCTTCCAACCCTTCCTACGGCCCCGGACAATTTGCCGGGCCAAGTCGTGATGGAAGGCCCGTGGTGGGCCGACAACGGCGCCGAAGTTCAAGACCGCTGGGTTAGCTTTATGCAGCAATAGCCCTCCCAAGGTCTACGGCGGCACACTGTTGGTGTGCCGCCGTAGTGCAATCGGCTGTTGCCGCCGATAAGCTTCGTGGCGAGTTCGGCGGCCGATCCTTCTAGTTTAGCATCGCACGAATGGCGGATAGCTGTCGGAAGCACTCGGCCGAAATCAGCGGCACCTTGGACACTGCCGTTCGGCATCTGGCTTAGCGCCTTCAGCCGCATGACGGCGCTGCGTCGCTGGTGCCGAGTTCCTTGGCCAACCCGCGCGAGGTCAGTTTCTGGCCGAGCTGGAGCTGGTCCGACATAAGCGCGCACGAGCTCCTCGAACATTGCTCAGGAAACTCGCTTATGCAGTATTGGGGGAGGCCCACGATATGGTCAGAGCCTTTCGAGCATTACCTCGACCTGCAAAATACAGGATCACCCAGTACAGAATTCACTTGACGCCCGGCAGTACACAAAGCATTTCGTAGAGCAAGTTTGCGCCAATAAGGGCTGTATTGCCGGAGAGGTCGAAAGGTGGCGACACCTCTACGAGGTCCCCACCAACAATATTGATGCCTTTGCAACCGCGGATCAGCTCAAGTGCCTGCCATGTCGTGAGGCCGCCAATCTCGACCGTACCTGTCCCTGGCGCGAATGCGGGATCCAAGCTGTCGATATCGTAGGTGATGTAGGTGGGAGCATCACCGATCTTGGCACGAATGCCGGAGATCAGGGGTACGAGCGACTTGCCCCAACATTCTTCGGCCGGCACCACGGTCCAACCCTGATTGCGCGCCCAGTTGAAGTCGTCCGGGGAATACCCCGTGCCCCGCAGACCGATCTGGAACACCTTGTCGTTCTGAAGGAGCTTATCGTCAAAAGCTCGACGAAACGGCGTGCCATGCGCGATTTTCTCGCCGAACATCTCGTCGTTGATATCTGCATGGGCATCGATGTGAATCAGAGCAATAGGACCGTGCTTTCGTGCGATTGCCCTTAAAATCCCGTAGGTCAGCGTGTGATCGCCGCCGATCGTCAGGGGTATGCAGCCAAACGACAGTATATCGACATACGCTTCAGTGATGATGTCGATTGTCTTCTTGAGATCGAAGGTATTTATGGCGACATCGCCAATGTCGGCGACCTGGAGGCACTCGAAGGGAGCCGCTCCGGTGGCCATATTGTAGGGCCTCAGCATGGAGGACTCAGTACGGACCTGACGGGGTCCGAACCTTGTCCCCGGTCGGTTCGAAGTGCCTATGTCAATGGGGACACCTACGAAACAGGCGTCAAGGCCCTCCGCGGTTGGCCTCGATGGCAGTCGCATCATGGTTGCCGGCCCCGAGAAACGCGCCATCTCGTTTCCACCGAGAGGCTGATTGAAAGGGGAGGTCATTGGCATTCTCCAGTTGAGCCGATCAGGAGGCGGAGGGGTATTCGCAACGTGCTTTTCTTACTTGGTGTACAGATTGCGATAAGTTTCGCGTAGTAGGTTTTTCTGTATCTTGCCCATGGCGTTGCGTGGCAGTTCGTCCACGAAAATCACCGCCTTCGGCAATTTGTAAGCGGCCAGGTAACCCTTCAAATCTTCTATGATTTCTGAGGACGAGAGCTTATTCGAACCTCTCTCGACGACGATCGCGGTCACGGCCTCACCGAAATCAGGGTGAGGACAGCCGATTACCGCGCTCTCGACCACGCCTTCAACCCGGTCGATTTGCTCCTCGATTTCCTTTGGATAGACGTTGAACCCGCCAGTTATGATTAGATCCTTGCCACGTCCGACAATCGTAACGTAGCCACGCTGGTCTATCCTGCCGATATCTCCTGTTACAAAGAATCCGTCCTGCAGCAGCTCCGCTGCGGTTTTCTCCGGGTTGCGCCAGTAACCCCGGAAAACATTGGGGCCTTTCACTTGGATCATTCCCGCTTCCCCTTGGGGCAGTTCGACTCCGGTCTCCTGGTCAACGATGCGCAATGCCACACCGGGCAACGGGAACCCAACCGTGCCAGGGATTCGGTCTCCGTCATAAGGATTGGACGTATTCATGTTTGTCTCCGTCATTCCGTAACGCTCCAGGATTGTATGCCCGGTGCGCTCCTTGAAGGCGCGGTGGGTTTCGGCGAGCAATGGTGCGGATCCGGAAATGAACAACCGCATCTTCTTGGTTGTCTGTGGGTTGAGGTCGCCGTTCCCAAGCAAACGAACATAGAACGTCGGCACACCCATCAGGCAGGTGGCGGTTTCCATGCAGTCAAGAACTGATTTGGCGTCGAAACGGTGCAGGAAGATCATCGAACTCCCCGCAAAGAGTGTCACATTGGTGGCCACGAAAAGACCGTGCGTGTGGTAAATGGGCAGGGCGTGGATTAAGACGTCATCATCCGTAAAGCGCCAGAAGTCGACCAGCGTCAGAGCATTCGAAACCAGGTTTCCGTGAGTGATCATCGCTCCTTTGGAGCGTCCGGTTGTCCCGGAAGTGTATAAAATCGCCGCAAGGTCATGTTCATCGCGACCGGTATCCTCGAACGATGGTGGGCTGCCGGCTGCGGTCTCGTAGAGGCTTCCGGAGAATTCGTTCGTCGCTTCGGTGAACTCAAGGGAATGGACGAACTCGAAAGGCCGCTTCTCCCGTTCGTCGCGGCTGCATATAAAAGCTGCCGGCTCCGAATCCGCTAGAAAGTAATCAACCTCGGCGGGAGTGTAAGCCGTGTTGAGCGGGAGAAAAACGCCACCGGCCCGGAGCGTTCCGAGATAAAGCGATAAATAGTGGATGTTCTTCTCCAGTTTTACTGCCACGCGGTCCCCGGGTTTTACACCAAGCGCTCTGAGCGCATTGGCATATCGCGCAGACCATCCAAGCAGTTCACCGTATTTGAACTCAGTACCGTTCGGAAAACGAGCAAATACACGGTCTGCCGATGGCAACCGGAGACCCAACGCATGGAAAAAATAATTGTTCACCTCAGTGATCCTGTCAAATCCTGGCTGTCAAACCACTGGGCAATCGCGGTGCCGTTGAGGAAAATCACGTCATCTCTCTCCGTCAAGAAATCAAGCATCTTCTCAAGGTAATTGTAACGATGCGGCTCTCCCATCAAATGCGGGTGCAGGCCTATTGTAATTATTCGGGGGTTGAGTCTCGTTTCCTGCTCGAATGTTTTTACTGTGGAAACCAAACGTGTGTACATCTCGTCCGACGGTCTTGTTTCGATGCCAAAAACAAGCCCGTCGTCTATGGCGCAGCTGCTCGGCATGGCGATCAAGGGCCCCTCACGCGTTTCCATGATCGTGGGGAGATCGTCCAATCCCCAATCGCAGACGTAAGAGATTCCTGCCTTCTTAAGTAGTTCCGGCGTATTGGTTGTCTCCACCAGGCCCGGGCCAAGCCAGCCTTTGACCCTCTTGCCGGTGTAATCGCTTATCCGCTCGACCGTGCGCTGGATAACCTCTTCTTCGGTCTCCAGCGTCAGGGCGCGTTGCTCATAGGCATGCCCGATAAACTCCCATCCGGCCTCTGCCATAGCGTTCGCACAGGAAGGATAGACGTCGATGACGCCAGCATTGATCGCGCAGGTGGCTGGCAGGTTCCTTTCCCCAAGCCCACGCATGAAGCGCGGGAGACCGCACCTCATGCCGTACTCGTACCAACTGAAATTCAAAACGTCCGGGCTCGGCTGGATGCCGTGCGGGGAGGTGCCGATGCCTCTCGGCATCTTTTTCTCGAACGGCCAATATTCCACGTTCACGATAACATGGATTATCAACGGCTTACCCTCGGGCGCCTGGAGTTTCGGCGCCTCTGAGGAGAGGACAAAGGGAATACGTGGATTTGACTTCATGTCCGGCTCTCTGGCTATTGGAAGCGGTGCGCGATCCTCAAATCACGCCGGCCTGCTTCAAACTCTGAATCTTGTTCTCGCTGAAGCCCAGCGACGTCAAAACCTCGGCTGTGTGCTGTCCGCGTTTCGGAATGGCGGAGGCGATAGGCTGCGCTTGGTCTTCCATCCTCACGGGTTGGCGAACCAGCCGAAGCCTGGCGATTTCTGGGTGGGCGAGCTCCTCGACGAGACCGAGGTGGCGCACCTGCTCATCGGCGAATACCTGATCCATCGTGTAGATCGGTCCGCACGGGACGCCCGCCGCATTCATTTCACGGATCCAGTGTCCGGTGGGCTTGGTCGAAATCACCGCGTTGATCTCCTTGCGCAATGACTCCTTGTTGATCACCCGGCTCTGTTCGGTTTTGTAGTCGGGGTTGTGTACAAAGTCCGGGCGACCGATGACCGAACAGAATTTCTTCCACATCGGGTCTTCCATCGGGGCGACATTAATGGAGGAATCCGCGGTCCTGTAAGCGCTCATTGGGAAATTTGTCGGATGGTCGTTGCCGACCTGACCAGGAATTTCACCCTCACAAAGCCAGCGCGCTGCTTGAAAATCCATCATGGCAATCATGGCTTCCAACAGAGACGTGCGCACCCAACGGCCCTTACCGGTCACCTCGCGATCCAATAGCGCGACGACCACGCCGTAGGCACAAAACAGTCCGGCGGACAGGTCGGAAACTGCGGTTCCCGCTCGCGTAGGTCCGTTTTCCGGAAAGCCGGTGACCGCCATCAGGCCGCCCATTCCCTGAATAATCTGATCGAATCCTGGCCGATCGCTATAGGGACCGTCCTGGCCGAAGGCTGAGATCGATCCGTAAACGAGCCGCGGGTTTATCCCGCTCAGCTTCTCATAATCGATGCCGAGGCGGTGTTTCACACCCGGCCGGTAATTCTCCAGGACGACGTCGGCGCCCTTGACGAGTTCATAAAAAATCTCGCGACCTTCATCGCTGCGAAGGTTCAGCGCAATCGAACGTTTGTTGCGGTGCGCATTCTGGAAATAGGACCCGAGACGAGGGCTCATTTCGTCTGGCGGGTTCGGATCGTCGGTCGGGACCTCGATCTTGATAGTATCCGCCCCCCAGTCTGCCAGTTGCCGGGCTGCAGCCGGTCCCGCCAAGGCTCGAGTAAGGTCGAGAACACGAAATCTCGAAAGAGGGCCGTCAATGGGTGGCATTTTCGTTGTCTCCATGGCGAAAGTTGTTCCCGCAGCTTGTCATTTGCCCTGCCAGACAGGCTTCTGCTTCGTCTTGAAAGCCGCCACTCCCTGCTTGAAGTCTTCGGAGAGATAGCAGGCGGACAAGATGTCTGCGTCGGCATTTGGCGGGATGTTGAAATCGCGGATGCGCCTGGCGGTTTCTTTCGCGGCCCAGATTGTCAGAGGTGCGAGGTCGGCGTAGTCGTCGCCGATCTCCTGCGCCCGACGAAACAGCTCGTCTTCGTCGGCGACGACCTCATCCAGGCCGCCGGCGTGATAAAGTTCGTCCGCGCTGTAGAGGCGTGCGGACATTATCATTTGCTTGGCGCGCTGATAGCCTATGAGGCTCATGAGCCGGGCGATGTTCCGCATGCTGACGCACGATCCCGATGTGCGGGCGAGTGGAAAGCCGAAACGGAGCGACGGCGAGGCTATTCGGATATCGCAGGCCGCCGCGATCAAAACGCCTCCGCCGATGGCGGCGCCCGCCATTGCCGCGATTGTCGGCACCCGAACCGACTCGATCGCGGTGGTCAGGCGCTCGCCGCTTGCCTCAAGCTTCAAGATATCCGTGTAGTCGTTGATTTCGCCCAATCGATTAAAGTCAGCGCCCGAGGTGAAGCAGGGTTTTTCCGCCTTTACGCCGGTAAAGACGAGCGCCTTGACGGACGGATCGGCGTTGACTTGCTCGCAGGTGCGCACCAATTCGTTGTCCATCCAGGCGGTTTCGGCATTGCGGGTCTCCGGGCGGTTGAAAATGAACCATTCAACGCCACCCTCGCGTTTTCTGATGATGTGGGATGTGTCTTGCATCGTTTGTTCCTCTCAGCCTAGGCGCCCGACGACCCGCCATCCACAATAAGGGCTTGGCCAGTAATGTAGCTGGCGTCGTTCGACGCAAGAAAAGCCACCACCGAGGCGATTTCGGCTGGCTGCGCGGCTCTGCCCAGGGCGATACGCCGAAGCCAATCTTCCTTGACGTCATTTGGCACGGCCGCCGTCATTTCGGTCTCGACGAAACCAGGTGCGACCGCATTGACCAGGATGCCGTAGCGGCCTGCCTCCATGGAGACTGTCCGTGTCAGGCCAACAAGGCCAGCTTTTGCCGCGGAATAATTCGATTGGCCAAAGGCCCCGAACATCGCGGTGGAGGCGAAGTTGATGATGCGCCCCCAACCCCGGGTCGGCATGACATGGAGGGCAAACTGACAACCCAGCCAACTGCCATAGAGATTGGTGTCGATCACCGAGCGAAAATCGCTATCGCTCATCTTTCGCAAACTGCGGTCGCGCGTGATTCCAGCCACATTGACCAGGATATCGACGTCGCGGAACGACTCGGGCACCTGGGACAACAATCCGTCCCAGTTCTCGCGAACGGTCACATCCAACTTCGCGACAATTGCCTCGCACCCATCGGACGTGAGCGCTGCTGCCGCCGACCGAGCCTTGTCAAGATCATAGTCCGTGACGATGACCCTGGCGCCTTCAGCGGCCAACCGCGCAGATACCTGCCTGCCGATGCCGCCTCCAGCGCCGGTCACAAGCGCCGTATGGCCTTCCAGCCTGGAGCTCACGCCACCGCCTCCTTGTGCCGCTCGACGAGCAAGGTATCTTCCCCGTCCAACACCACATCTCCATCCTGATTGTGCAATCGAACCTGGAGGGTGACCAGGCCGAAGCCTCGATCCAAGCCTTTGTCCTTGATATCCTTGATTTCCGCCGCGAAACTGACGGTGTCACCGGCGAAAACTGGCTTTACAAAGCGACGGCGCGTTTCGGCCATGGCAATGATTGCCCAGTCGTCTATGGGTGAACGGAGGCCGGCGCTGATTGAAGCACAAAGCATGCCGTGCGCTATTATGCGGCCGAACTTCATTTCCTTCACGGCGACAGCGTCCGTGTGCATCGGATTGAAATCACCAGTTAACCCTGCGAACAGCACAATGTGGGTTTCGGTAATCGTAATACGTGACGATTTGGCTTGGTCGCCTATTCTAAGGTTTTGCAAATATATGCTAGACATTTTGCCTCTCTGCAAATCTAAATACTGGATAATTGCTTTCAGTAGACGGGCTTTGCGTGGACATGCTGACTCGGTCACCGACGGCAGGGGTCGCATCATCGGGCCCCTCAAGGCGGGCCAAAATCAAGGGACCCTCGGCTAGCTCCACGAGGCCAAGAAGCACAGGCCTGTCGTACCGCGTCGACGCGGGGGCCAGTCCGCGATGCATCCTGCAAAAAGAAAACACCGTTCCCATTCCAGACGCTTTCACCCAGTCCACACCTGCGTCCGAGTGGAGCGAGTGGTTTCGGGGGTACCATTGGAACAGACCGGTGCCTTTGCATCTCTGTATGTAGAGCTCGTTCTTCTGAAGCTTTTCAAAGAAGAATGTGCTCAGCGCGTCGTGGACGACCATTCTCAAATCCGCATGAAGATGGCGGTCGCTGCGGAACACAGGGTCCCTCCGACCGCATGCGCCAGAGCGACATTCGGATCAGGGATCTGCAGACCGGGGCTTACACCGCGCAGTTGGCGAACGCTCTCGATAATGGTGAAAATCCCGCGTTTGCCGGGATGGTTGGAGGAGAGCCCGCCGCCGTCCGTATTGCAGGGAAGTCTCCCGCCAAGCGTCAGCTGGCCATCGGCTGCCATAGGCCCGCTTTCGCCAGGCTTACAAAATCCAAGGTCTTCGAGAGCCAGAAGAGGCACAATCGTAAATGCGTCGTAGAGCTGGGCGACGTCTACTTGGGAGGGCGTAATCCCCGCCATCGAGAAAGCACGTTGACCTGACACCTTGCCCGGCGTCACAAGGTCTTTATTCATCTGACTGAGTTGCATTCGGTGAATCTGTGCACCGAATCCCGCCACCCGTATGGGCGCCGCTCTCGAAGAGCGCGCAATATCTGCCCTTGCGACAACAATGGCGCCGCCTCCGTCGGTCACCAGGCAGCAGTCCAACAACTTCAGCGGCTCGGCTATCGGAGCCGAGGTCATTACGCTTTCGATTGTTATCGGATCTCGTTTGGCGGCATCCGGATTGAGACTGGCATGCGCGCGAAACGTCACCGCCACCGAGGCCATTTGCTCTTCGGTCGTGCCAAAAACGGCCATGTGGCGGCGCGCGAACAGGGCGTAGCTTGCAATGATCGACGTCTCGAGTGGTGTCTCATACACACCAGGCCCCGCAGGAAGATACATTGGCTCCAGGGGAGGGGTGGTCAGCGTCCAGTGTCGAGGCGTTGCCGCATAGGAAATGACCACGACCTTCGCCAAACCGGCTTCTATTGCTGCTACAGCTTTTCCCAAATGGACGAGGTAACTGCAGCCTCCCACCTCGGTGCTGTCAAAATACGTGGGGCGGATACCAAGATAATCCACGAGATCAACGATATCTTGAACGCCGCCGCCCTCGCTCCAGTCACCGCAAGCGGCGCAAAACCCATCCACGTCATTTAGCGACAAACCAGCATCCGCCAGGGCTCCACTGATGACCTCGTGATGGATGGAAAATGGGTGCATGCCCGGTGCTTTGCGGCGGGGCGATTCGAATACCCCGGCGATTATGGCTCGTGAAAAGGAATTCATTGTGCACTGTTCTTAATGGGGTAAGATTCTGTCACCGTCCTTTGAAGTCGGGTTTTCGATGCTCGAGAAACGCTCTTTGGCCTTCGGCGAAATCGGCGCTTTGTGTACACTCGTGAACAGCCGCAACGATGCCCTGAACATCGCGATCGACAGGGGAGCGAAGCAGCTCACGAATCGTGTATTTCGCAGCTTTGAGCGAAAGCGGGGCATAAGAGGCGATGCGTTGCGCTTCCTGAAATACGAACGCGTCAAGTTCGTCCGCGGGTACGATCTTCGAGACGAGTCCGATGCGAAGCGCCTCTTCTGCCTGCACCAAACGGCAGGATAGAATAATTTCTCTCGCGCGGGCCGCACCGACAGCGTCGATCAGTGTCTTTGTGCCCGTTCCCCAGGCCGTGCCGAGCTTGGGATCCGGAGCGCCGAAGACCGAATTCTCGTCTCCGTAACGGATGTCGCAACGAAGGCCGATGTCGAAACCGCCGCCCACGCAATAACCGTGGATGAGCGCAAGGACCGGCTTCGGAAACCGGTCCAGCGCATTTTGCGCATGCAGTACGACGCGGTCGAATTCATCCTGATCGTAATCGGCAAAATTGGCAATGTCGGCGCCCGTGGTGAAGGCCCGCCTGCCATCGCCGCAAAGGACGGCAACGCGGACGTCCTCCGACTGCGCAAACCTGTCCAGTGAATCACCAAGCTCTTGCCACATGTCATGGGACAGCGCGTTGAGCTTCGACGGATTGACAAAGCGAATGATGCCAACGACGCCTTCCGTTACAACTTGGAGATGTGCCCCCATTAAATTACCTCTCCCTGCCTCCCAGCGGCGTTCAGATCATCTTTAAGGTGTCAGTCGCGGTTTTCTATTTCATTGTTGAAATCAATAAATTCACGGCCGTAAATATTTCGAAAGGTGCAACCATTTCGTAAGCAAGCCATAAATACAAACCGCCGGCTATACGGCCGGCGGTTCACTTTCAACGGATTTCCAGCAGCTTACTCCTGCATAAAATCAGTCCAGCGGCTCTGGGCTTCTTCGCCATGCTCGGCCCACCACGGTCCATCCATCCAGACCTGCTTCTTCGCATTTGTCGGAGAGCCAGGAAGTTCTTCCGCACGCTTTGGCGAGATTATGCCGAGATCGAACGACGCCTTCGCAACGGGCGAGTTTGGTGTCAGTTCTGTGGCGCGAGCCTGCTTGTCCGGGCTTGCTCCGCTCATCAGCATTTTAGTTGCCAGTGCCAGATCTTTCACGCCGCGCGGAATGGCCATGCAGTCAGCGATCAGGACGCCCTGGTTGAAGGTCGACGCATAGGGCGCGCCCGATTTGATCACCGGCTCGAAGCGTGAATTCCAGATCCCGATCATGTCAACCTCGCCGTCCCGCAGCAGTTGGGCAGACTGTGCTCCGGAGCTCCACCACACCCGGATCGACGGCTTCAATTCCTTCATCTTGGTGAATGCCCGGTCCAGATCGAGTGGATAGATTTTATCCAGGCTGACGCCGTCGGCGAAAAGGGCGGCTTCCAGATTGCCCGACGCACCGTCGCGCAGTGCGCGCGTTCCTGGGAATTTCTTGACGTCCCAAAAGTCAGCCCAGGTTTTCGGGCCGTTGTCACCGTACTTCTTGGTGTTGTAGGCGATCATGTAGGACGCCGTATTCACTTCGACATAGTGGTCGGTGACGAATTTGGGATCGTAGCCCATCTTGATGACCGCATCGCGATCGATCTTTTCAAATAGACCTTCCTTTTCGCCAACCGCGCATTCGTCGACGCCAAACTCGATGACGTCCCACTCCACCGCATTCGCGTTCACCTGGTTACGAACGTCCGAGACACCGGAAAGGCTGTCCTCCTTGATGGTGATGCCAAGCTCCTTTGCGGTTGGTTGCCAGATGACCTTTGAGAAGGTTTCCCCCGATGCTCCCCCGTAATTCGCGATGGTTGCAGTGCCGGCCGCGAGCACAGAACTGTTCGCAGTCACCGCCATTGCGCTCGCGATGAGCGCGCTAGCCAAGAACTGTTTCATACCAATTTCCCTCTGGTTCTTTATAGGTTTAGGCTCCTCAACAATGCAGCCGGCATGGCCCGTTTCAATAACGGACGTTGAAAGCTTATATTGACCCGGCCTTATGTTCGCAGCATGGGCTACGGAGAGCGCTTGGCCCCGTTGTTTCGAATGCTCACCAACGCGGCCGCCAGCGATAGCCCAATCAACATGGTCGAGATCGCCGCAATGGTCGGATCGTACTGGTCGCGCATGTTGATGAACATACGCCGCGCCAGGGTCGACTTTTCACCCAGGCTGATAAGGAGGGATATCACCACGTCATCGAGTGAGGTCAGAAAGGCGATCAAAGAGGAGGCGAGAAGCCCTCCTTTGACCATCGGCACCGTCACCCACAACATGGCATACCACGCCGGGGCGCCTAAGCTGCGCGCCGCTTTCTCCAGTTGCAGATCCACCTGCGCCAGGCTGGCAAGCATGGTCACCACGACGAACGGAATCGCCAAGGCCGAATGGGCAAAGGCCAGGCCGATGAGTGTGTTGACGAGGCCGATACGGGCAAATACCGCGTAAACACCTATCGAAATCAGGATCGTCGGCACAATCAACGGCACCAACAACCAGCCCATCAAAGGGCCGCGCCAGCGCGTGTTGAGTCCGGTCAGGCCGTGCGCTGCCAGAAAGCCCAGCGGCACCGATATAACAATCGTGAGGAAACCGGCTCGGATTGATATCCAAGCCGCATCCATCCACTCAGGGGATTGGAAGAAATTCGCGTACCAGCGAAGGGAAAGGCCGTCCGTGGGCAGTTGCAGAAAATCTCCGTTGGAGAAAGACATCGCCATGATCAAGACGATCGGCCCAACCAGAAAAAGCAGGGTGAGAACGGCCAAGACCGCAGGAATGACCGAAAGCATCCGGCTCATTGACGCAACTCCGAAAACTGGGCACCCGATTTCTTGCTGACTCGCGCCGCGGCAAGGAGCAACAGCAAGGTCAGAAACAACAGGATCACCCCCAGGGAGGATGCTGTTTCCCAGTTGGGGTAGGTGGTGACACTTTGCTGGATCTTCATCGAGATCATGATGACCCGACCCCCGCCGAGTATTTGCGGGGTGACGAAGAAGCCGAGCGAAAATACGAACACCATCAAGGCGCCAGCAGCAATCGCGGGCATTGTAAGGGGCACGAATACGCTCCAGAACGTTCTGGCCTCACTGGCCCCGAGGCTCCGCGCGGCCTTCAGGCAATTTGTGTCAACCGAATGCATCGAGCTGTAGAGCGGCAGGACGAAAAGGGGCAGGGTGACGTGCGTCATGCCGATAATGGCGCCGGTGAAATTGAATACGAGATCCAACGGTTCCGAGACAATTCCCAGCGAGACCAGCGCGTCATTGACGAGGCCATTCCTCTGCAGCAGGACCACCCAGGAGTAGGTCCGCACGAGCGCTGAAGTCCAAAATGGCAGCATAACCAAAGAAAAGAGCGCTAGTTGTATACGTGGCTGCTGCTTGTAAATGAAATATGCGACAATATAACCGAAGACGGAAGCAAGAATTGTAACCAGTCCGCTTATCACAAAAGTGTTGGTAATAATCCGGATGTTCGACGCAGAGGATAGCGATTTGACGTAGTGCGCAACCGTCAGGTGGCCCTGATCCAGGAACGAAATCGCGAAGATCGAGCAGAGCGGGAGGATCGCGATCGCCCCGACAAGCAGCATGGCCGGCAGTATCAGAAACAGGCGTTGCTTGACCATTGCTACCTACCCACCATTGTCAATTATCTCGGGATGGCGACAACGTCATCCTCGCGCGTCTGGACAGACAGGCTGTGGCCAGATGAAACGAGTTGATCGAATGGCGTAACCCCGGCCTGGATCCGGACCTTGATGTCAGTGTCGCCGCAACGAAGTTTCACCATGGTGCTGTCGCCCTGGTAAACGTGTTCCGTAATCCGGCCGGTGAGTATATTGGGCCCGTCGGTTCCTGGCGGCACCACCTGAAACTTTTCAGGGCGGATCACGACAAAACAGGCCCCCTGCATCGCCGCGCCGTTACGCGCGTGAAACATCCCCAAGCTGCTGGTTAGGATTCCGGAGTCTGCAGTAACCGGAATGATGTTGGAGTCGCCCAGAAACTCAGCCACGAAGCGTGTGCCGGGCCGCTCGTATATCACTCGGGGCGTGTCGATCTGAGCGATCACACCGCCCTCCATCACCGCAACCCGATCACCCATGGTCAGTGCTTCTCTCTGGTCATGGGTCACGGAAACGGTCGTGGCGCCGGTCTCCTCGTGAATCCGACGCAATTCAAACTGCATTTCCTCCTTAAGGTTCTTGTCGAGAGCGGAGAGGGGCTCATCCAAGAGTAGGACCGGGGGGGAGAAAACGATCGCGCGCGCCACAGCGACGCGCTGTTTTTGTCCGCCGGACAATTGATTGATCCGTCTGTTCTCAAATCCCCCCAGCCGGACCGTGTCGAGCGCAGCTCGGACCTTTTCATCTATAACGGCGCGGGGGAGCTTTCGCAGTTTGAGAGGGAAGGCGATGTTGGCCGCGACATCTAGATGCGGGAACAAGGCATAGTTCTGGAAAATCATGCCGATATCGCGCCGGTCGGGTGGCGCGTGCGTGACCTCCCGATCCCCAAAAAGGATTCTTCCGCTGCTCACCCGGGCAAAACCGGCGATGGCGTTCAGGAGCGTCGTTTTTCCGGAGCCCGAAGGTCCGAGAAGGACGACCATCTCACCTTTGGGAATGGTCAACGACACGCTTTTCAGAACGCTAACTGCACCATAGCGAACTTCAACTGCATCGATTGAGATCGTCACACCGCCTGAGTTAGAGATCGCGCTCGCGCCCCCTAGTCGCTGATGCTGCATACGCAATTTCCTAGTTGCAGACCCGGCCCATTGCTGATTTTCAAAAAGCGTTAAGCGGGAGATTATCGGCCTTTGCCGGCTTGTAAATCAGCAGATGCGAATTCTTACTTGTTGGCGTATCCATGGAAGCAGAGACCCCCTGCGACGCTGGCGTGGCATCCGACGGGCGACTGACTCATCCGCTCTTACCGCTCAAAGCTGACACTAGCTTCTTCGGTGGACCCGACCGATGGCCGAGTGTGAATGGAACTATTGGCAGTTACCCATGTGACGCCCGGCGCAATGTTGCTAAGATTCTTCGCTCACACAATCAAAGGAGACGCCGTGCGCAAAGTGGTCATTACTGGAGGGTTCGGGCGGCTTGGCAGGCATCTGCTTCAAAGGCTTGAGGGCCAGGCGGAGATTTCGGTCATCGATCCAGCCGCTGCCCCGCGAGGCTTCAAGGGCTCGATAGCTGCTGGAGATATCCTCGATCTTGACACGATGGTCTTGGCGTTTCGCGGACAGGACGCCGTTGTTCATCTTGCCGGCGCCGACGCATCCTGGAATTGTACCCCCACGACGACCTTTCAATTGAATGTTGAGGGTACGTGGAAAGTGCTGGAAGCGGCGCGGATCGCGAAGGTCAGGCAGGTGATTGTCTGTTCCAGCAGCTCGGCGATTGGCATCAATGCAACCAATTTCCCGATGCACCTTCCCATCAACGAAGCACACCCGCCGATGGTGACTGGCACATATGGCCTTTCGAAGCAATTGGGCGAGCAGATGGCTCGGACCATCGCCTTGGACAACGCGATGCGTATCGTCTGTATCCGGCCGTGCTATGTGATGTTCCCCGAGATCATCAAGTATGTTGGCGAGGTCATCGAAACACCCGAAGAGAATGGGACGGGCAGCGCTGGCTCCGGCATTTACCGGGAGGGGCTACCAGTCAGTCGGGCTCATATCGACCCCGATGACGCAGCTGACGCTTTCTGCCGCGCACTCGACTACGAGGGGCCACTGTTCTCGATATTCAATATCTGTGCTGATGATATTTACGGATCGGTACCTTCGCTTGAATATGTGCGTCGCGTATACGGCCGACTTCCCCGTCTTTGGGACATCCAGCGGTTTGAGGACGACAGTTTTGCTTCCCTGATCGACAATCGGCGAGCAAAGGAGGCTCTTGGCTGGCGGCCGCGCGTTCGATGGGTACGTTAGAGCCCAGGCCACGTCTGTGGGTGATTCTTGGTGCCGGTGCCTGGTAATAGGGCGTCGCCACGGCAGCCGAGTCGCTGCACGCTTTCTCATGCCGATAAAACTGGCTCATGCCGATGAAACTGGCCGGCTTTAGTGTAGCCGTTGTTCCCCTTGCATTGTCATAGTTTTTGAATCTCTCGCGCCGTGGCGGCGAGGTATTTTTTGCTGATGGAGCTGCGAGACAGGGACTCTTTTAATCGTAGACAGGAAGACCGGCATTTGCACAATGGGAAACCGGCTCTCATCCTGGAGTGCAAATCGTGAATGGCTTCAACGACCTAGACCTGCGACTGCTGCGAATTTTCTGGGTCGTCGCTAAGTCTGGGGGATTCACCGCGGCCGAAGCCACCCTGAATGTTAGCCAGAGCACCATTTCCAATCACATGGCTGCCCTTGAGCAGAGGTTGGGATATAAATTATGCCGTCGCGGAAGGGCCGGCTTTAGCCTGACGGATCGAGGGACCCGGGTGCTTCACGCCGCAGAGAAGCTGTTCGGTGCGATAGACGCCTACCGGTCAGATGTTCGAAATCTAAAGAGTGAGCTCTCCGGAGAATTGAACATCGGGATCATCGACAGCATTGCGGATGATCCAAATTGTCCAATATCCGAGGCCCTGCGCCGCTTCAGCCGGCGAGATCATAACGTCATCTTCAATATAAGAATGATGAGTCCGCAGCAACTAGAGATTTCTGTGCTGGATGGATCTCTTGATATTGGAATCGGTTTTAGCCCGAAGCTGACAACGGGGCTGATTTACGATCGTTTATACGATGAAGAGCATTTTATGTATTGTGGCTCTGGCCATCCACTTTTTGGGGTTACCGATGTCGAGACAGTAATGGGGACGATTCACAATTATCGAATAATATCAAAAAGATATTGGAACCTGCGAGATGTAACGAATATAGGATTCGATCGTGCTGACGCTACTGTAAACGATGTTGAGTCTGAGCTTATATTGATATTGTCGGGGTCTTATATCGGATATTTGCCAAGGCATACGGCGGAAAATTATGTAAGTTCAGGTAAATTATACGTTATATTGGAGGAAAGGTTCAATCATTCGGTTTCTCTTCACCTGATTCGCCCTAAAGGAACAGCTTTGACGAAAGCTTCGGACTATTTCATTACCGATCTGTTGGCGGCTAACAAAGATTTTCAGCATAAAATTTGTCAATGACATTAGTTAACTGAAGCGCCACCGGTTGCGATGACGGCTTCGAGCGAGGCGTCGACCTGCTGTCAGGGCTCGGTTCTGGTGGTGGACGGCGGCGCCACCGCGCGCCAATAGGCGCTCTGGTAGTAGGGGGTGGGAAAGGTCTCGCCTAGCGCAATGGCCCGGCTTCGCGTTCACTTCACGCTCGGTGAAGCCGGAAGCGCTCCCCGTAGGTCTTGGGAAGCCCGGCCCTTGCGATCGCTCCCGAGAACCGCTCTCGCGCAAGCCATTCTTCGACGCGGCGCCGGAATGCGAGCAGCGTGCGGGTCGGCGTTATGGGGTGATCAGGAGCGGTTCTTGAATCGCCAGGATTCGTTTCCGGCCTCGATGATCTCGCAGTGGTGGGTGAGACGGTCGAGCAGCGCCGTCGTCATCTTGGCGTCGCCGAAGACACCGGCCATTCGCCGAACGCCAGATTGGTGGTGACGATGATCGAGGTCCGTTCGTAAAGCCTGCTGATCAGGTGGAAGAGCAATTGCCCACCGGCTTGTGCGAATGGCAGATAGCCGAGTTTATCGAGCACGACGAAGTCCAGCCTCGTCAGGTAGTCAGGTCTCAAGTTGGTTGACGAAATCGACGACATTGAAGAAGCGACCGCGCGCTCCGTTGCGGATCAGGGATCGGGCAGATTGCCATGAGCCGTCGGTCGCGTTCCCAGGGTTAGTTTGCGCGTTCGCTAATGTTCAATCCGACCGAAACGCCTGTCCAACAGGTGTACGATGATCGTCGTGGGAATGCTCAATGCGAGAAACAGTACTCCGGCCATGGTTATGGGTTCGATGTAACGATAACTGAAGTTGGCCACGTTACGGGCCTGCGTCATGAGTTCGACCACCGTGATGGCGGAAAGCAGGGGTGTTTCCTTAAACATCCCGTTGACATAGTTCGCAAGCGCCGGGACGATTGGTGGAACAGCCTGTGGCATGACGATGCGGGTCCAGGTATGCCAAGTCGAAAAGCCGCATGCGTGCGCTGCGTCCCATTGCCCCCGGGGCACTGTGGCGATGCCGGCTCGATAAACCTCCGCCATGTAACATGCGTAGTGAAGGCCGATTCCGATCACACCAGCTTGAAACGGCGACAGCGTCAGGCCGAACTGTGGGGCCATGTAAAACAACACAAAAAGCTGAACCAGAAGCGGCGTCGAGCGAATAAAGTCCGTAAAAGCCACAATCGGCCACCGAACCCAACGGCTTGGCATCCCACGCCCCACTGCGAACAAGATGCCCAATAGAAGCGCAATTAAGCTTCCCACGAGTGTGGCCTGCAGGGTCACGACCATGCCTTCGAGCAGTCTTGGCATGAAGTTCGCGACGAAATTCCAGTCCCAGTTCACGCTGCTTCTCCCAGTCGACGTACCATCCGTCGTTCCAGCGTGCGCATCATGATGACCAGACTCATCGCGAACGCGAAGTAGAAGGCGAGGATGCTCAGATAGGGCATGACCGTGTCGCCGGTTGCGGATCGGATCAACTGAGCCTGGAAGGTGATGTCGGCGACAGTGATGAGAGACACGACGGCGCTGATCTTGGTCAACTCGACAACCTGATTGCCGAACGGCGGCAACATGATCCTCAGGGCCTGGGGCAAGATGATGTGGCGAAAACTCTGCCAAGTCGTGAAGTTGAGAGCGACGCACGCTTCTCGTTGGCTTGCAGGCACCGAGCGCATGCCGCCGCGTACAACCTCGGAAGCGAACGCACCGACGTTGAAGCCCAGCACAACGATTCCAGCGACGATGGCAGGCAATCGCATGCCGAGAAAGGGCATTACGTAGAATACCCAAAAAAGCTGGACATAAACCGAGGTGCCCCGAAGGAACTCTACCAAAGCGACTGCCGGCCATCGAACCGAACGCCAGGCACTCAATCGGGCGAGACCTGCCGCGAACGCAAAGACTAGCGCGATTACCATACCACCGAAGGTCAGGAGAACCGTAACCTTGGCACCTTCAGCAAGCAGCCGCATTTGGCTTTGCAAATCCATCGGCATCCCCTTTCAGATAGCTCGCCGACGCTGCCGACCGTCACGATCGGCAGCGTCGAAGGCTATCAGTTTTCACTACCACAGAGCTGGACCCGGGTGATTTTCTTCGGTTCGTCGGTAGGAAACCCGTACTTGTTGAGAATGCGGTCGAAGGTCCCATCGGTCTTCATGGCGGCAAGCTCTTTGTCGTAAGCATCGCGGAAGCTCTGGTCCGCCTTGCGGAAGACCGCCCCGCCACAACCAACCGCCTTGTCTTTAATCGGCGATACGATGTCGAGCTCGCTTTCAAGCTTGTTTTTGCGCACCAGTGTAACGGATGAAACGGCGGGGTAGCCGTAGGCATCGACGCGCCCCGTGCGCAAGAGCTGAATTGCACTTTGCTCGTCGCCGATCAGAACCAAACGATCGTCAGGAATGCCTGCATCGCGAGCATAGGTTTCCTCGACGCAGCCGCCACAGGTCGCAAGGCGTGCCTTGGGATTGGCTGCTACATCTTGGTAGGTTTGAAGGTTGAGCGGATTGCCCTTCTTCACGACGAAGGCAGCAGCGTCGCATAGATCGGGCTGAGAGAAGACAACTGCGGCGCAGCGTTGCGGATTCAGGTAAAGGCCAGCCGCGACCACGTCGAACTGACCAGCGTTCAGGGCTGGTATCATTGCACCGTAATCGACAATCGTCGCTTTCACGTTCGCAATGCCGAGCCGCTTGAGCGCTTCGACTGCCACTTCAGGCGCCGCCCCCTGAGGCTTGCCATCTGCAGAGAGTTCTGCCCAAGGCGGCGCGTTCCCAATGGCGATACTGATTTCACCCGATTTTCGGGCATTATCGAGCGTGTCTTGTGAAAATGCTGCAAAAGGCACAGCCGCGACCGATCCAAGGGCGATGGCGAGTGCAAGTAAAACGTGAGAAATGCGCATTTCGTTTGTCCTTCCATTGAGATTGTTATTGGTCCAAAGTCGGCAACGCTCCCCTAAAGCGCGTGACCGGCCGCTATGATTTTGCGCAGGAATGCGCGCGTCCGTTCTTCTTTTGGATTCTGAAATATTTGATCCGGATCGCCTTGCTCTACGATTCTTCCCTTCTCGAAGAACAAGACCCTATCGGCAAAGGAGTGAGCGAAGCTCATTTCGTGAGTGACCAGCAGCATGGTCATGTCCGTCTCGGCGGCGAGCTTGTGCATGACGCTCAGCACTTCCTCGACCAATTCCGGATCAAGCGCCGAAGTGACCTCATCGAAAAGCATTATCCGAGGTCGCAGGGCCAGGGCCCGGGCGATCGCCACTCGTTGCTTCTGCCCGCCTGAGAGTTGAGCTGGTTTTGCATCTGCCTTCTCACGCAGACCGACCAGATTGAGAAGTTCTATGGCACGTTCCTCGGCGGCCTCGCGGGATGCCTTCTGTGTCAGGCGCTGGGGCAGTGTGACATTCTCCAGCACCGATAGATGCGGAAACAGATTGAACTGCTGGAACACCATTCCGATCTGGCGACGCATACGGGCCAGATGTTTGTTCCCAGCAGGGAACAACGAGCCATTCGCCGAGCGCTCCTGCAGGAGGGATTCGCCATCCACCATGATGCTTCCGGAATCGATGGATTCCAAAGTCATCAGGATACGCAGGATCGTGGTCTTGCCGGAGCCACTAGGCCCGATCAACGCCACTTTCTCGCTGGGCTGAACGCTCAGAGAAAGATTGTCCAACACCTTGAAGTCGCCAAACGACTTGGAGACATTGGAGAACTCTATGATCGGGCTGGACATAGCTTCTCATTCGGGTGGGTTTAAGGGAAACGGCAGACAGCCTCCTGTCGGTCGCATGCGCTGTTTACCAGGATGGCCATTCACCCGACACGGTCGTTCGGTGCATCCGACGTCGTCCGGCTGTAACCGCACCACGGCTGTGGACGGTACAACGATTGTCCCAGACAAGCACATCGCCTTTCTTCCAGCTGTGCTCCCATCGGAACTCTGGGCAGAGCACATGTTCCCAGATCTGCTGGAGAATCTCGTTGCTCTCGTCGACCGGGAGCCCGACGATATAGCCGTCGCCCTCTCGCCCAAGAAACAAGGCTTTCTCACTGGTTTGTCCGTGTTTCCGGACCAACGGAAACCAGGGTCCCGGAGACTGCGACGGGTCGTTGTTTTCGACGTGATCCGACTTGACGAGGTTGTAGTTCTTACGACCATGGATCAGGATCGCGCGGTCGACCTTCTGCTTCATTATGTCAGGCAGCGTGTCATAGGCTGCGGCGGTATTCGCAAAGCGGGTGTTCGATCCTGTCTCGGGAACTTCAAGGCCATGCAGGATCAGTGCCGAATTTGGCATGGGCATCGTATCCGTGTGCCAAATCGCCTCGCCATTACCCAAGGCACCAATTGGCTTTCCGTCGATCTCGACGTTCGAGACAACATCCACGATGCCTGGAAAGTCGGTATCCAGTTCCCGATGGTAGTCGACCGGACGATCGTCTCGCAGCACTTCCCCGAAGATCGAGCTGAACTCGATTAGCTGTGGGTCGTCCAGCGACTGCCCGCGGAAATAGATGACCTTGTGGCGAAGAAAGGCTTCTCTGATAGCAGCACAAGTAGGCTCATCAAGGCCACGCGACAGGTCGATCCCGCGAATTTCCGCGCCGAGCGCTGCTCCGCTGGGCATCACTTCAATTGCTTCACTCATGGGTACTCCTCCGTGGGATTGAGCGTTCACGTGAACGAGATCACAGTAGTTGAATTGGTTCGTCCGCTCCTCGCAGCGCGGCTCTTTCAAGGGCCCGCTTTGCGCGCCGGAAGCGCTGTCGCACGACCATCGTGTCTGTCTGAAAGGTCAGGAGTGGGCAGTTCTGGCGCTGCCAGAAGGCAACATCCTCAAGCGTCCAGGCGCCCATTTCCCACTGTTTGCCGAACCGCAGCGCCGCGTCGCGAAGGCGAAGCTTGTAGTTCAGCGTCGATATGTCGGCATACCCGTTCCCGTAAAGACCAAGATCCTGAGCAAGGTCGGCTGGTCCGATCGCAAGGCAGTCGACGCCATCGACTGCCGCTATCTCGTCGATGCATTCGAATGCTCGTCGAGACTCAAGCATTACAGTGAGATGGACTTTTTCAGGCTGCGAAGAGGAAGCTCGGGCGACCGCTGCCGCCTCCAATGCCTGTGACGCGGCATCGATGCGCGGGATATAGAGGTTGTGAATGCCGAGTTTCACCGCCTTTTCGATGTAGTGCGGCCTCCAACCGGGGAGTCGAAGCCAAAAGGCGAGGCCGATTTCCTCCGTTATGTCCGCCAGGTCTCCGGCGGTGTCCCACGTGATCGGCGTGTGCTCCATGTCGAAGCGGACGAAGTCCAATCCTGCATCCGCTGCCGCCGCCAAGGCCGCACGCTCGCGGAACATCATGATCCAGGTGCCCAGCTGAGCCTTTGGCCGTGAAAGCAGGGAGGTTGAAGCACTCTTGCTCACGTGATCACCTGCGACGACAACGCCCTGGGAGATGGCGTCGCACACATTTCAGCCAAGCCCATCGCGAGTTCGGCAACCTCGGTCGAGAACACGATGGTCGCCACTCCTGACTGAAGCATGCGACCAAAGTCATCCGTCGAGTCAGTGCGCGCATAGGTCGACCTCCCATGCGACACCGCAAGGGCACTAAGCTCGGTTAGGCTTGCCCACCAAGCCTCGGAACGACCCGTTCCGGGCTCCGCCAGCGCATACGCGTCGATGCCATCGACCTTCATGATCATCGCCGTTTCGGCGCGATCAAGGCCGAATTCCACTTCCACCCCCACATGCAGCATGTCGTTTATCGCGAGCAGGTCCTGAGGATCGTCCGCATAGTCATTCTGGGGCCCTGGCTCGAATGTTCCTCGACTGCCTAGAGGAGCGTACCTCGTCGCCTGAACGAGTCTCTGAGCCTGCGATGCATCTCTGATAGCAGGCAAATGCAACCCCTGTGCGCCGCCTTCAAGCACCGGACCAAAAAGAGTCCGGTCGTGGGAAGGCATGGCAACAACTGCGGGCAGTCCCAGCGCTCTGGCCAGCATCGCGCACGAGGCTATGGCTTCAGTCGTGCAGTCCCCTCTGGCATCGATCTCGACTAAATCCGCAGCTTCCGCCTTCAACAAGCCTGCCACTGCCGGATTGGCGAACGCCCGGAGCCCTATTCCAAGGCGAGCCCGGGAGGCTGGAACCTTCATGAGATTAAAAGATAAAGACATTATACGTTATTGCTCCGCATCGAGTACGCGACGAGGCCCTTCTTGTCGTTGGTTCGGCTAAAAAAGACCATATTTCAAAAAAGAATGCAAATACAAAATGCATTATTGATTGGTCATTATGAGGAAATTTTGATACATAAGTGCTGAAATTTTCGGCAGTCGGTACGCCGCGGTCGACGACGTTGGTAGTGCCATCGAATGGCAGCTATGGTACGGCTTTGAGGACGGACGGAGCGGATCTTTGGCAAACAACGGCGACCTCGACGGCATCGGGCCGCTTTTCAAGCAATTTCAACGGCAGATCATGCAGCGGATCGTCGCCGGCGATTATGGTCCTGGAGACCGAATCCCGCCTGAAGCGGAACTGATGGAGCAGTATGGTGTCTCACGCCAGACCATCAGCAAGGCGCTTTCTGAGCTCGCCAACCAGGGACTTCTGGAGCGCAACAAGCGCGCCGGTACAATCGTTTCGAAGAGCTTTCGAGAGCGCTTCGCGATGCCTGTCCGTGATGTCTCTACCGAGATCATCGATCGCGGAGGGCTCTATGAGTACGCTATCCTCGAACGGAGGGTCATCCAGAACGGACATGGACCGTTGCAGTGGGCAGATCTAGGATCGACATCTCGCTTCCTGTACCTGGAAGTGATCCACTATGCCGACAACACGGTCGCGCAGCACGAGCGGCGCTTCATCAATCTCGAAGCATTGCCGGATGCCGCCGATGCCGACTTTTCTGCTGAGCCGCCCAGCCGATGGCTCGTTCGAAATGCTATCTGGTCTTGGGTGCGCCACCGACTGACCGCCGTAAACGCCCCTGACACGCTGGCAAAATTGCTGCAGGTTCAGCCTGGAGCGGCGTGCATTGTTCTGGAGAGGCGCGTTTACAAGCGCGAGCTGGCGGTTGCCATGGCGTATCTCACTCATCCGGGCGACCGTTTCGCCCTTGATGGTGACTTTGGACTGGCGTCGTCCGAGCATCCGCTAGAGACCATAGGCAAACCGGCGCGGGGATAGGTCGAACATCGCCACAATTGCTTCAGCCGGCGAAGTGAGCGGTCTTGGTCTGCATGAAGAATCCGATCGTGCCGGGCCCCATTCTGTCTCCAAAGTTAGAGGCGCTACGGTCGCCGAACTGCACGGGTAGTGGAGCCGAAGGACCGGGAAGTTGACCATCCCCCCTGTAGCTGACCCGGATGAACGCGGGGCTTTCGCGTGTTGATACAACAAGGCGGTGAACGTCGGGTCGCCCGCGCGGCTGCTGCGTTTCTTAGCGCGGATTCCTGCGTGGTGTAGGAGAAACCTGGCTCTCCCTGCGAAGACGGGGTCGGGTTTGATCACTAGGCTGTCGGCGCGCTATAGTCCGTGTTGGGACCACATGCAGATGCAGCCTTTGCGGCCGCGACTAGAATCGCATGTGACATCCTGTCCTGCGCTTTCCGGCAACGTATTCATCGATCAACTGGCGGTAGCGAGTTCTGCCGAAGCTGGGGAAGTGTCCGCCGTGCACCACCGTGACCGCCAAGTCACGCAACCGCTCCAGCGTGGCAACGTAGGCGGCCACGCTACTGTGATAGGCGTTATCGATCAGGGGGCCATCATAAATGATGTCACCCGAGAGAAGAATGCCCGTTCCTTGCTCAAACAGCGCGATACCACCAGGCGAATGGCCCGGCGTGTGGACCACTTCGAACGCGCGGTCGCCGAGGTCGATAACGTCCCTGTCTTCCAGCACGCGATTGGCCGGCGCGGGCTGGACGCGGTAGTGCGCCGTGCTCCAGCCGCGAGGTTTCGCATCGAACATGTCGTCCGTGGCGTAGCGATCGGCGAGCGTGCGGTCATTGCGCGGGTTGGCCAGGGTTGCAGCCTCGGCACGGTGCACGCAGCGGTCTGGAAACTCGTGGTGACAGCCTATGTGATCGAAATGGGTATGGCTGGCCACGCAGACGAGTTTGCGCTCGCAGGTCAGCGCGACATTGGCTTTCAAGCCGACGTGACCGAGACCGCTGTCGAACAGCAAGTCGCGATCGCGACCCCGCACATGCCAGATGTTGCAGCGGAAGAAGGGCTTGATCCACGGCTCGTGTATGAGCGTGATCCCGTCCCCCATACGGATCGTCTCGTACCAATCACGATGTTCGATTGATCGCATTTGAAATCTCCCGGGTGGACCAGTTCTATTCCTTGGCTGTCGTCTCACCCATGGAAGCCGCATGCATCGCATCGAGTTGGGTGAAGTCGAACTTGCCTGACTGACAGTAGAGCTTGACGCCGTTTTCCTCGGCGATGATTTCGTCCGCGACCCGCATGAGTTCCACCGGATCGATGCCTTTTGGGACGATTGTCGCACCGTGATCGTCCATGTGAAGCAAGTCGCGTGGGTTGATTTCCAATCCGGCGACGCGCACTGGCGTGTCCAGAGCAATGTAGCGGACGTTGGCATGGCCAACGCTGACGCTTGCCGCAAAGAGGCCGAAATCCATGCCCGCTATATCGTGGATATCCCTCACGGCTCCATTTGTCAGCACGGCGACGCATTCCCAACCGCTTGAATATGGCGGCGGCGACATCACCCCAGGCGGCTGCGCGTCCAGGCTGCGTGTCGAGATCCTGGACCACCGCTATGCTGGTTGTGCCAACGTTGGAGAAGTGCTCCCAAACCTGTTTAAAGGTCAGATGGCTTTCCTGCTCGGCGAGGGGAAATTCCCCGATGAGCTTAGCAGTGACCGCGTACCCGGCGACACTACCGACCTCGGGGAGGATGCTGCGGATGGACTGATCCGTATATCCTTCCGCCTTTGGGCGCACGCCGAACCGCTCTATGGCATCATAGATGATGGGGGTTCGATATGACCGTAGCCGTTCCAAGACACCCCTTGAGGCAAATTCGGCCATTGCATTTTCCTACCTAATTTAGAGGCGACTTCAATATTATGGCCATGTTTTTATGGGATTCGTCAACGTAAAAACAAAAAAATTGGAGTTGAATATAGAAAGCATTGATTGCCGGCCGCTCGTGGGCTACTCATGAGCCAACAAAAAAGGGGAGCGAGCCATGATTTCGATCACCAGACGATCAATGCTTGCGTCTTCGACGATGGCCGCCGTCGGGCTGCCGGGAATGCGTGAGATATCGAGCGCGGCAAGGGCGGCCGAGGTTATCACCGGCATTGAGTGGGGTGGTCCATATATCGACGCGCTAAAGCAGATCCCCGCCAGGCAGACCCAGGCAGACGTTTCATGGGAGCTTCACGCGTCGGGAGCGGCGGCAATTCTGGGCAAGTTGAAGGCATCAGGGCCGAACTCGCCCTATGATTTCATCGCGGCGGACGATCCCAAGCTGTCGTCGATAGCGAAGCAGGGATGGGGCCGCGAAATCGATCCGGCCTCAATCCCAAACCTTAAGTCTCTGCCCTTGAACCTTGCCGCGAAGTCCGGTGAGCCGGTGCACGCGCTAACGCGCTCCCACCGCCTACCTGGTCACCACCAGATAGGCGGTGCTGTCATCGAGCAAGAACAAGGAAAAGGTGTCGAAATTTCTCAACGTCTACCTCGAGCTGCAGACCTTGACCACCTACTGCGAAACCGTCGGCGAGGTTCGCGCCAGCACCCGGGTCGCGACGCCGGCGGGCATGGACCTGCTGAAGGTCTCCGAAGAGGAAGCCAAGAAATTCACGTACCGGCCGGATTGGGCTTATCTCGCGACCAAAGTCAGCGAGTGGACCCAGCGCTGGGAAACAGAGGTAGCTCCTCTTCTGTAGCATCTATCGCAAAAGGAAATTCGCTATGATTGTCGAGATGAAGCGCGCGGACCGGTTTTCATCGGTCTTGACCGATTTTCGCAAAGCAACAATGCTTCCCAGCGAGGCCTACATCGATCCGGCATGGTTTGCTGTCGAAAAGAAGCAGATATTTGAGCAGTCCTGGATCGTTGTCGGACGTGCCGAGCAAATTCCCAATAGGGGCGACTTCTTCACCGTGCATATCGTCGGGCAATGCGTCCTGGTCGCGATGGGTGGTGACCAAGTCATCAGGGCGTTCTCGCCCAGTTGTCGTCATCGCGGGGCGCTAATCGCCGAAGGCGAAGGAAACAAGGCGGCTTTCGTCTGCCCCTATCACCGCTGGACCTACGGGCTTGACGGTCGGCTCATCGGGGCGCCGGAAATGGACCTAAACCCTAACTTTCGCAAGCAGGATTTCCCGCTCGTCAGCATGGGTTGTGAGGTGTGGAACGGATTCATCTTCGTCAATCTCGACGCAAGCGCGCCGCCGGTGGCGGGTGTCCTTGGCGGCGCCGCGGATCTGCTCAAGCCATACAAGCTGGAAAACATGCGGTTGGCGCGGCAGAAGCAGTACACCATCAAAGCCAACTGGAAGTCCTACATCGACAACTCCATAGAGGCCTATCACGTTGCGAGCGTCCACGCGCAGAGCCTGCAGCCGGTTGCTCCGGGTTCGACGTGGATTAACGAGCCCCACGAGAATTACCTGCTTCAATGGGCGGAATTCGCCGGTCGGCTCGGAGTGCTACAAGGCGAGGACGGTTTTCCCCCCATGGACGGCTTCAGCCTCGACACGCCGTCCAAGCACACGCTGATCACTCTGTTGCCGAACACTGTGCTGACCATGTCGATCGATGCGTGCTGGTGGATCACCCTCTATCCCTTGGATGTCAATACCAGCACGCTGGTCGTCAACCATGCTTTCCCGGACGGGTATGCATCGCGTCCCGACTTCGACGAAATCGCCGAAAGATATTTCAGGCGCTTCGACGTCGTCAGCCAGGAGGACATCGAGATCACCGAGATCCAGCAGCGCGGCATCACGTATGGCCGGCGCATTCCCGGACTGTACCAGGAGCAGGAGGTCTTGGTGCACGCATTCGCGCGCTACTACCTCGAGCGGGTAGGCGATTTGGTGGAAACCTGAGAACAGCTGGTAAGTCGCACGAGGAACGGGTTGACTGAATGCCGACGCGTGAAGCAAGAACGAGCCGCATCCAGCACACTTAAAGCAGGGCGAAATTGGTGCCTTGCTTGCTCCGAGCGGTTGCGGGAAGACGACGACTCTGCGGTCCATAGCCGGGTTCGTGACGCCCGATCAGGGCCGGATTTTCATCCATGGCGTGGACGTGACGAAGTATCGCTGCGGATTTCACCTAGGCGAGCATTCTACCGGCGCGATGTGCCCGAGGTCGTCACGACATAAGGCCTTAAGGCGGTCTCGATGTTCTGGCGCAGGCGCTCGATCAGGTCCTCGAAGGTGAACTCGTCGTCAGCCAGGAATTGCTGAAACCAGAAATAGCCGCACGAATGTATAAGCTCTACCACATCGGCGGCATTCAGGGCTGGGGAAAGCAAGCCCACATGCTGCAGTTTGTTCATAATCGACGTCTGGTAGATGATCAGGTCCTTCTCATGGCTCAGCCGCTTTTCGAACGCTTCGCTCCATCCGGCGATAGTGAAAGCGGCTATGGCGTGGCGCCACAGAGGCTTGTCCAGATAGCGCATACTTTCGCTAACCATGATCCGGTAGAAATCGACGAAGGCTTTCACGGGATCGCGAGGCGGATCTGCCAGGAGATTGGCGAGCGCCTTCGGCGAATGTTCACGATGGAAGGATACAAGTTCCATCAAAAGAAGATCCTTCGTCGGAAAGTAATTGTAGACGGTTCCCGCAGCCACATCCGCCTTCCTGGCGATTTCTTCAATTTTACTTTTCTCGAAGCCGTGAAGTATGAACTCGTCCGAAGCGGCCTGCAGGATACGAAGTTTTCGTTCGCCCTTGGTGCGCTCCCTTCGACTTATATCCGCGCTTTCACGAAGCGGGCTCGCTTCGTTGTCAACCATATTGCTGAAGCTGGCATGATTCGCCATGTGTAGTTCCGCTGCGGTCAGATTGAGCGTCCGGATAGGCAGCGTTTGGCAGCCGGCCGAAGATGTAAGGATTCTCGAGCTTGTCTCAACCGATGGGAAACTCCTACCAGCATTTAACGCTGGCGCCCATGTGAGCCTCTTCCTCTCAGATCACATTGCGCGTCAATATTCCATTGTAAGTGATAGCGCAAATCTCGAAAAATACACCATTGCCGTGCGCCTTGGCGCGCCATCTTACGGCGGCTCGGCCGCAGTCCATCGGCTTGAACAAGGCGAAGAAATCTCAATCTCTACGCCGGTCAGCACCTTCAGGCTGGCCTCAGGCGATCACAAGTCGATATTGGTCGCAGGCGGCATCGGGATCACGCCGCTCCTGTCGATGGCCCACGAGCTGTCGAAACAGGGTCGAGAGTTCGTTTTTTACTATCTCTGCCGGCACCAGCACCATATCGACACCTTTGACAAGTTGATCTGCGAGGAGTGGTCCAGCTTGCTGCACAAATATTCGTCAGAAGAGTCAGGTATTCGGTCGCAGGCCCGAATATCGATGATCGCGCAGGAGCTTAGCGGACAGGAAAAGATCTACCTTTGCGGTCCAGAAACCTTCCTGAAATTCTCTGTGGAACGTTTCGCCTCCAAGGTCGGAACGGCAAACGTATATTTCGAGGCCTTTGCCGCGACAGTTGCCGAAGAATCTGACCGACCTGGTTTCCTGGTCGAACTGGCGAAAAGCGGGCGTGTCATCAAGGTCGGGCAGGGCGAGACCATCGTGCAAGCGCTGAGGAGAAATGGGGTACGCGTCACCACCTCGTGCGAAATGGGTATTTGCGGCACATGCGTCACGCGCGTGCTTTCTGGCAAGATCGATCACCGCGATGAGTTCCTCAGCGCATCGCAGAAGCAGGATGGCAAGGCCATCGTGGCCTGCGTATCGCGCGCGCAAGACGGGCGTCTCGTGCTCGATATCTGAAATCCTGCGCCGAGACTTGACGTTGGTCTCGCCGATTCCCTGGCGGATGCAGCGCCACCTTGCTTACGATTGGTCAATGCGTGATGTGTTGGTCGGTGCGCATCAAGGAAACCCGCCAGGGTGAGTGATGCCTTTGCCCGCAATAGTAATTCTTGCCGGGGGAGTTAGCGCAAAGCTCGGCACTTCCAAGGCGCCGATACCACAACTGATTCCTGACGTATTTCAGTGACGCAGCAGGCTATGGAGGTCTGCCTGTGAATCCCAGCGATCTTTCAATGACTTCGATATCTCGTCCTATTTCCGACCGGCCATCACAACCGTTCGCACGCCGGCTGTGGCGATTGGGCGGGGGCGGTAGAGGTCTTAGTCGATATCGGTGGGATCGGAAGGAGCAGGATCTGGTATCTCCAACGGCTGTTGACCATCGATTTAGCGCGCCGTTCAGCACCCGTCTTCAAGTTCGATGCGAACGCTTGATGAGGAAGCGCGACGTCGATGTGCCCGGGCGAAGCGAAAAAGGAACCGGCCTGGTAGCCTCCTCGGATGGGGAATTGCCTATTTTCTGCATCAAGGTCCGAACAGCTGTACGGCCAATTTCGTATGCGTTGGGATCTATAGCGGTCATTGAAGGCGTGGAATGAATAATTCTCGACGTCGGCATTGTCGCAATCAAACCAATATCATCGGGAATACCTATTCCCATCTTCTGCGCAGCCTTGATCACCCCATGGGCCGCCCCCTCATTCGTCGTAAAGATCGCGTCTGGTCGAGGAATCTGGCTGAGTAGGCGTTCCGCGGTCCGGGTCGCATGTGGCTCGTTAAGATTTGAGGCGCGGGCGACGATCGCCTCGCATCCGACAGCCACGCACCAGCTTTCGTAAGCGGCGATGATGTCGTTGATATAGGACTTGCGGCTGCTGAGTGTCAGCAGCGCAGGGCGGGTGTATCCTGCAGCTAACAGATGGTCCAAACCACAGAAGGTCAAATTCTTGATGTCATTGTCGACATATGACAACGACAGATTAGGAAGACTTTTGACGACGTCGTCTGGAGGGCGACCGGTCGTGACAACGACGCCACGTCGATCATTGAGGAATCTGAGCAACGACTCCGATCCCGTCGGATCCACCGCGATACCGCAGTCGATGCCCAATGCATCCATAATCCCTACGTCGATCATTGTAGGAATTACAGTGACAAGCCATCCCAGCTCCATCGCAGCTTGCGCCGCTCCGTTAAGCAGTTCAGTGAAATAAGCAGAATTTGGCAGCGTAACCTCGATCATATCCGAGGCGATCTGTAATGCGATCAGACGCGACGATCCGGTACGCAAGCCAGCCGCACTTGCGTTAGCGTGGTACCCGAGGTCGCGCGCCGCCTTCTCGACACGCTGGCGCGTCTTCTCGCTGACCCGTCCCTTGCCATTCACGTGGTGTGAGATTGGATTTCGGTCGACATATGCCGTTTTTTCTGTATTGCCGCGCACTCGACAGGCTGGCGCAAAAAGCGGTTGGTCGAGCACGTGCCGAACGGGGGCTATCATGTCTATGAACCCGACGGCCGCCGCGCCAAGGAAGTCAGCGAAACTCGCATCATCCTGGAGACGGGGTCGCCGAGGCGATGGTCTCGAACGCATCCGCTGAAAGCATCACGAGATTGAGCGTCCTTGCAAATGCCTTCGACCATTTGATCCTGATGGGCACGATGTTGGAACTATACGAGGCTCCTGGGGTCAATGGTGTCGGATCGGATTGGCGAACGGGTCGGTTCCGGCCCTCAGGCGCCATGAAAGTTAATGAGCTAGACGCCAGCGGATATGTGTGTTGGCACACCATTTCCGGCGGTCATCGCAGCCGTCACTGTTGCGGTCGCCTCTCGCCTGAGCCAGTTTCGGAGGGTCTCGATGGCCGGCTTGTTCGCGAAGTCCACGCTTGTCAGGATATAATACCCTTCGTCTTCGAGATCAAAGACGGTCTCAAACGGGGCAATCAGGCGTCCAGCCCTCAGATCCTTCTCGGCCAGAAGGTAGTTCGTGAGACAGACCCCCTGGCTTGCAGCAGCAGCTTCGAGCATCAGCGCTGCATCTCCAAAATACAGGACGTCGCGGAAGTGCACCGACTGGCTATCCGCTGTGTTGAACCACGAAATCCAGGCACTGCCATGGACTTCGTGCAGAACTGTCGCGCGGGAGAGGCAGCTAGGCGTCCGCAGATTAATCTCGTCCCGGTAGGCCGGGCTGCATACAGGAAAGTGATAGTCACTTGTCAGGCGCTCGGCGAAGACATCCGATTTCCATTCATTCTTGCCCCACCGGATCGCGACGTCGATGTCCTGTCTCTTGAAATCGACAGGATCGTTGGACGCGAGGAGCGTAATCTTGATTTGCGGATGCTCCTGCATAAAGCCCTTCAAGTGACTAACGAGCCATCGATTCGCGAGCGATGTGCTGGTGCTGATGCACAAAATGACGGAAGCGTCGGGGTCGAACAGGCGACCGCATCCGCGAACCAGCATCGTGAGAGCTTCCTGGACAACGTCAGCCAATATGGTCCCGTCTCTCGTCAACTCGACGGTCCGGGGCATACGGCGAAACAGGCGAACTCCGAAATAGTCCTCCAACTGCCTTATCTGCTGGCTGACAGCCGACGGCGTGACACACAATTCGTCCGCCGCAAGGCGAAAGCTATGATGGCGCGCTGCCGCGTCGAAAACGCGAAACAAATTCAGAGGTGGCAGTTTGGGAGCTTGCCGCTCGGCTTTCCGGGACGCCGCAGGCCCATGACGCAGGTTGTCAACCTGCTCCAACGCTGGATCCTTCAACCCAGTTATCTTACTGAGTTCCCTCATATTTCTATCGTGCCTCTCCTTCCTTCGACCGCAGCGCATAGCCGATCGTCCCGCCGGCCGGATAGTGAATTGCGATGATTCAAGGATGGCGTCATGGCATCAGTATGTTTGCAGATCAAACCGCGGCATCTTTCCTCCAGGCCGCGTAGCGGACCTTCGTTGCCTCATTCATGGGATAGAGCCCGGGTAGTGCCGCGCCGCGTTCGACTTCCTGCATGATCCATTCTTCCATTCGCTCCTGCTCCGGCGCTTCCGAGAGCACCTCCTCGAGCAGACCTTGCGGAATGAGCACGGCTCCATCCTGATCCAGAACGATTATATCATTCGGCAAAACTGCGACACCTCCACATCCGATGGGTTCTTGCCAGGCGACGAAGGTCAGGCTGGCCACCGAAGGCGGTGCGGCGCACCCGTCGGCCCAGACCGGGAGACCGGTACCGAGCACGCCCGGAAGATCCCTAACCACTCCGTCGGTCACCAGTGCCGCGACGTTTCGCTGCTTCATGCGCGCGCAAAGGATGTCGCCGAAGATGCCGGCATCCGTGATTCCCATCGCATCCACCACCGCTATGCAGCCCTCGCCCATCTGCTCTATGGCTGCACGAGTCGAAATGGGGGATGCCCACGAGGCGGGCGTGGCCAGATCTTCGCGGGCTGGAACAAACCGCAGCGTGAAAGCGCGGCCCACAATGCGTTCGTCGCATGGCTGCAATGGCCTGGCCCCTCGCATCCAGATCGAGCGAAGCCCTTTCTTCAGTAGGATGGTGGTGATGGTCGCCGTAGACACGCCCCGCAAGATTTTGAAGGCTTCGCTGTCGGTCGTCATGACTGCTCCTGCTATGGTCAAATACTTGGAATGAGGCCGCCATCGATGCGAATGACGGAGCCGGTAACGTAAGATGCGCGTTCAGAAGCAAGGAACGTGACGACATCCGCATACTCTTGCGGGTTGCCGTATCGTTCCAGTGGGATCGAGGCCTCGCTTTGCGCGGAAATCTCACCGACACTCCGTCCCTCGCGCTTTGCCCTTTGCTCGTCGAGGAAAGCGATTCGGGAGGTGGCAATTCGGCCCGGCAACACGATGTTGGATGTGATCCCATCCCGACCAACTTCACCAGCCAGCGTCTTCGACCAACCGACCAGTGACAATCGAAGCGCATTCGAGAGACCGAGATTGGGAATTGGCGCAACGATACCGGATGAGGTCGAGGTGATAATGCGGCCCCATCGCCGCGATCGCATGCCGGGCAGCACCGCGTCGGTGATCGCCACGACGGACAGAACCATGGAATCGAAATGTTTGCGCCACACCGCCGGTTCCTGACCGGAAACGGGCGTGGGAGGGGGGCCGCCGGTGATGTTCACCAGCACATCGACGCCTCCCAAATGTTGTTCCACCAGCGAAATGTTCGGCGCAATTGCAGTAAGGTCCGCCAAATCCCATGCGAGCGCGAGTGAATGGCCTCCGGCCTCGCGGATCGAGGCAACGGTCTGGTCCGCGGCCTCCTTCGAGATATCGCCCACGGCAACCTTTGCACCTTCCAGCGAAAGACATCGCGCAATAGCGCTGCCCAGTCCGCCGCCACCGCCGAGCACCAGCGCGGCCTTGCCTGTCAATCCCAAATCCAAGACCGTTCTCCCTTGGCTGCACGTTGGCAATATCGCACCGTGCGTGTCAAAAGAAAATGTGGGATATTGTGGTTTCAATCGATAGGAAAACCAATGGATACAAAGTTCCTTGAAACGTTGGTAAACGTTGTGCGCGAAGGATCGTTCGCAGAAGCCGCTCGCAGGCTTGATCTCACTCCTGCCGCAGTGGCGCAGCGTATTCATGCGCTCGAGCAGGAAATAGGCGCTTCGCTGGTCACGCGAGCGGGGCGCCGGGTTGTCGCAACGGCCGCTGGCGCAGTTGTTGCAGCGCGCGCGCCGCAGTTGCTCGCGGAATTGGGAGCCTTGAGCGTAGTGGCCGGGGATGGGCAGCCGCGGGGCGAAATGCGTATTGGCGCCATATCGAGCGCAATCACCGGTATGATGCCATCGATCCTCAAGAAGTTGGTCAAGACGTATCCTGCCATTGATGTATATCTGGTGCCGGGAACGTCTCCCGAACTCTATGATCAGGTTCTAGGGGGAGAGCTCGACGTCGCGGTGATCGTGCAGCCGCCCTTCCGATATTCCAAATCGTTCAGTTGGACGACCGTGCGAAGCGAGCCGTTCGTTCTGCTGGTTCCAGAAACGGTTGAGGGAAATGCGTTTGACATCATCCGCAGTCACCCCTTCATACGCTATGACCGGCGATATTGGGGTGGTCGCCTGGTGGATAGATACCTGCGTTCCCAGCGGATAGCCACGCGCGACCGCTTCGAACTCGACTCCATTGAGGCGATCGCAGTCATGGTGGATAGCGAGCTTGGCGTAGCAATAGTTCCCGATTGGGCGGAACCGTGGCCATCCGGGCTGTGCATCAAGAAGATACCGTTGCCCAAACCCGCACCGGTTCGACAGATAGGACTGCTTTGGCTCCGGAGCTCACCGCGCATATCTGTTGTCGACGCCTTCCGCGCAATAGCGACGGCATGATTGTCGATAGCGCTTTCAGGCATCTTCCAGCGATAGGCCGTAGTTCTCCGGGGACCGAACCTGCCGATGAAAGCGGAGGCGGTGAAGGAATTCGCGGGGATCGCGCTTTTGAACCAATGGGCCGTCTGGAATGAACAGCCAGTCATGAAGGCGGGTCAGGAGAAAGCGAAGTGCTGATCCCCGGGCCAAAAATGGCAACGCCGCGCGCTCGCTTTCGGCCAGCGGCCGCACAGCCTGGTATCCATCGAGAAACGACCTGCAGTTCGACAAAACAAAAGACGAGTTCTCGTCGAAGCACCAAGCGTTGATGCAGGTTGCGACATCATAGGCGTACATTTCTCGGCATGAGAAATAGAAGTCGATCACGCCCACCAGGGTTTGGTCATGGAAAAAGACGTTGTCCGGGAAGAAGTCGCCATGGATGATGCCACGGGGTAAGTCGCGTGGCCACGCGCATCGTAATATCCTGAACTCGTCTTCGACCTCGGCGGCGATCCCGGCTTGCAGTTCGTCCGCTCGTTCGCGCGACTTGTCCCAAAGCGCTTCCCATCCCGATATCGACAGGTCGTTCTCGCGACTCAAGGTGCAGTCGGCCGCAGCCACGTGAATTGTCGCCAACGCTCTTCCTGCCTGGTAGCAGTGGGCAGCGACTGGACGACGGAGGGACCGACCCGCGACAAAAGTCGTGAGTGCGGCCGGGCGGCCGGCGAGCCGACTAATTAGCGCGCCATCGTGGCGTGGCACCGGCAATGGACAAGGAATGCCCTTCTGCCAAAGATGCTGCATCAGCCCCAGAAAAAATGGCAAGTCTCTTTCGTCTGTTCTTTTCTCGTAAATTGTCAATATGATCTTGGCGTTGCTCGTATAAATAAAGAAGTTCGAATTTTCGGACCCTTCCGCAATTCCGTCATAGGAAACCAATTCTCCGACATCATACTCAGATATTAGGGAACGCAACTCCTTATCAGAGATATTTGTGTAGACAGCCATCAGTGTTGTTACCCGTATCGCCAAGGCGGTTTGCTACGAAACGTTCGTGAGCCCCAATTGATGGCGGGCGAAATATACGTTCCTACGTCGCCGCCGCTTTTCGAAATGGATGGCGTACGGTGTCGATGTCAAGTCTCTTGGGCAATAACGGGAATGAAGCTCGGGTCCGATCGGTCGCCTGGCGATTCACCGGAGAGCATGAAATTCACTCCCGTCAGAATATACAAAATATGAAATCCGAAGCAACATGCACTGAGGTTTTCTATTTTCTTGTTCTCGGACACGGTAGATCGAACGCGGCTGCGCGCCGTCATCCTGATCGGAGCAACGACCGTGAACATACTATCGAACAAGCTCGATGCGGTGCAAGCTTCGTCAACCATAGTTATCACGCGCAGAGCGATGGAACTCAGGCAAGCGGGGAGGGATGTGATCAGCCTGTCGCAGGGCGAACCCGATTTTGACACTCCGGCGCATATCAAGGCTGCAGCCAAGGCAGCCATCGACCGTGGGGAAACGAAGTACACAACCGTTGACGGCACGGATGAGCTGAAATCGGCAATCGTGGCAAAGTTTGCCAGAGAGAATGGCCTGAACTACCGGCCATCCCAAATCAGTGTCGGGACTGGTGGCAAGCAGGTCATTTTCAATGCACTCGTCGCATCGCTCGATCCTGGCGACGAAGTGATCATTTCGGCGCCCTTCTGGGTATCATATCCAGACATGGTGCGGCTGGCGGGTGGAAAACCCGTAGTTGTGAGTTGTGGCGAGGAAACTGGCTTCAAGCTGATGGCGTCGCAACTGCGGAACGCGATCACATCGCGCACGAAATGGCTTGTGCTGAACTCTCCGAGCAACCCGACTGGCGTCGGCTACAGCGCGTCGGATCTTCGTCAGCTTGGCGAGGTCCTTCTCGAGCACCCCGGTGTCCATGTGCTGACGGACGATATGTATGAGCACATACGCTACGATGGTTGGCGCTTCTCCACCATTGCCTCGGTGGTTCCGGAACTCGCCGAACGCACGCTGACCTGCAATGGAGTTTCGAAGGCCTTCGCGATGACCGGTTGGCGTATTGGTTATGCCGGCGGGCCGGAACCGCTGATCAAGGCGATGGCTACAATCCAATCACAAAGCACGACAAATCCGAGCTCGATTTCCCAGGCGGCCGCGGTCGCGGGGCTAAACGGGCCGCTTGATTTCCTCGATGAGCGCAACGCGGTCTTCTCGGGGCGCCGAGACATGTGCCTTGACTTCTTTGATCGTACCGATGGGTTGAACTGCATCACTCCGGAAGGTGCCTTCTATCTCTTCCCCTCCTGCAAGGAGCTGTTTGGCAGGCGAGCGCCGGACGGCAAGGAGATAAACACCTCCGGAGATCTGGCTGCTTATCTCCTGGAGCAGGCCAACGTCGCGGTCGTTCCGGGTTCTGCCTTTGGGCTCGAAGGCTACTTCAGGATTTCCTTTGCGACGGCGACGGAACGCTTGCGCACGGCCTGTGAACGAATTGGCGCGGCCTGCGTCAGCTTGAAATGAGTCGATTGTCATCATTGAGGATTTTTGCCATGACAGCCCAAAGAAGTCGCGTGAAGAGCGGCAGCAAGTTTGAGGATCTCTACAAGTACTCGAGGATACTGAGCGTTGATGGGTGGATATACTCATCGAACACGTCTGGCAGGAATTTTGCGACGCGCGAGATGGCTGAAGACGCAGTGGCACAGACTGAGCAGTCCCTGAAAACATTGAACGCGGCATTGGCCGCGGTTGGCGCCGACCTTGGCGACGTGGTCCAGTTCGGCATCTGCATCTCCGAGAGAGACCATCTCGACGATGTCATGAAGACGATAGCCGGGCACGTCGCCGGCAACGATCCCACCCACACAATCCATATCGGGCCGCTGCCGCAACCGGAGATGAAGGTCGAGCTTTCCATTGTAGCGAAGGTTCGAGACCGATCGGTTGAGGACGAGGTGATACGGATCACAATCTGACAGGTCGCGCCTTTCGCGCCTCCAACGCAACTATCAGGCGGCCCGGAAGGATCATCCTTCCGGGCCGCTTTGCTGGGCGGCGGCCTGCGCACGAAGGCAAGGATGGGGTTGAGATTAGCGTGGCTAATGCATCGGCGCTGCGCTTAGTCCCTCCTGTCGGCAAATTAGAACTCATCGTTTGCTTGTTTCGGAGGGTTTCAGTCTGCTGTCGATCATAGCCGAATGAGGAACTGACATGGAAATGAATGGTAAGAACGTGGTCGTGACCGGTGCTGCCGGGGGGCTTGGGAGTGCCATCTCTCTGACCCTGAGCAAGCAGGGCGCCGGCGTTGCGGTGTTGGATGTCAACAAGGATGGCGCGCAGGCCATCGTCGACAAGATCGTTGCTGCCGGCGGCAAAGCGGTTCCGATCGTTGGCGATCTAACCACGCGTGAAGGAGCACATGGTCTCTTTGGCAAGGCAGTGGAAGCATTCGGCGAAATCCACGGCTTGGTGAACAACGCCGGCATCTATCCGCGGCGGCCGATCTTCGAGATCACTGACGACGAATGGAACGCCAGCCTGTCGGTCAACGTCCGTGGCCTCTATCATATGACGGTCGCCGCGATCGAACACATGCGGCCCCGTCGTGACGGACGCATCGTCAACATAGCTTCGATCGATGCCTTCAAGGCGCACCCCAAGAACAGCCACTACGCCGCGACGAAAGCGGCCGTGGTGAGCCTGACGAAGACCTTCGGCCTGGAGGCTGCGCCGCTCAACATTCTGGTCAATGCGGTAGCGCCGGGACCGATCGCCACGGAAACGGCGAAGAAGATGGGCTTCCTTCCGTCGATCGAGGCCGAAACCCCACTTGGCCGCGCGGCGGAGCCAGAAGATATCGCGGAGCTGATCCTTTTCCTCGTCTCGAACCGCAATCGCTACATGGTGGGCGAAACAGTGGTCGCGGCTGGCGGCTACTACATCCCCTGATGCAGCCACGCCCGGCGGTGCTTCCGCGTGAGCATTGCAGGGCTCGATGAAATCCGAGGATTGAAAGGCTCATCTCCGATGAACGGATCGAATGTTATCATTACGGGCGCTGCCAAAGGAATTGGTAAAGCCACCGCCAAGATGATGGCAAGCAGGGGCGCAGGTGTCGCTATCGCCGATATCAACGGCGAGGCCGCGGAAATTACGGCAAAGGAGATACGCGACGCGGGCGGGAACGCCGTTGCCATCTTCGGTGACATAACGACGCGCGATTCCGCACAAGCCATCTTTGATCGCGCCGTCGCCCGCCTCGGAAAGATGGACGTGCTGGTCAACAATGCAGGCATTTACCCACGCCTGCCGATCCTGAAAATTACCGACGCCGATTGGAACGCAAGCTTCGCCGTCAACGTACGTGGCCTCTACAACATGATGGTTGCGGCCGTCGAGCACATGACGGAGCGCAAGAGCGGCCGGATCGTCAACATCGCGTCCATCGACGCTTTCAAGCCTCACCCGAAGAATTGTCACTACGCCGCGATGAAGGCCGCGGTGGTCAGCTTGACCAAGTCGTTCGGGCTCGAGGTCGCGCCGTTGGGGATTCTCGTCAACGGCGTTGCGCCGGGCGGTCCGATCTCCACGGACACAGCGCTCAACGCCGGCTGGCTACCTTCGATCGTTGAGGATACGCCGATCGGCTTCACGGCAGCCCCTGAAGATATCTCGGAAGTGATCTGTTTCGTCGCTTCGCAAGCTAACCGCTTCATGGTGGGCGAAACAGTCGTGATTTCAGGCGGCTACTACATTCCCTAGCAGTTACCCCAAGAAGATTGGAATCTCGAAAATGAAATTTGGTCTTTTCAACCTAATGTCGTACCAGGATAATCCTGGTGGCGTGGGCGGAATCATATCGAATACCCGCGACATGGTCGCAACGGCAGAGCAGATCGGCTTCGATATTGCTTGGTTTGCCGAGCATCATTTCACGAACTACTCGATCAGCGTCTCGCCTCTCATGATGTGCGCGCATTTTGCAGGCCTGACCAAGAAGATCAGGCTGGGCGCCGGCGTCGTGGTGCTTCCGCTTTACCACCCAATGCGCGTTGCACAGGAGATTGGCCTGGTCGATCAACTGAGCGACGGACGGCTGGTTCTGGGCGTGGGTACCGGCTATCAGCATTACGAGTTTGATCATTTCAATGCGCCGATTGATGAAAAGACCGATGTATTCCTCGAGTACTGGTCGATTCTTCAGCAGGCGGCCGAACACGGCGAAGCCACTCTAAATGGCAAATACATCAAGTCTGACAAAACGGTCTTCACAGTACGGCCTGTCAGGAAGCAGTTGCCCGAGCTCTTCATCACGACCGTAGCCCCGCGCATCATGGAGCCGCTGTGCAAACTCGGTGCCACGCCATTTTTCACGGCAGGATGGAGAGGCAGCAACGCACTTTTCGAAATGGTCGACAATGGCCGCAAGGTCTGGGATTCCGTCGGACTATCCGGCGAGCCAATGCCGGTCGCCTTGCAGCAGTACATTCACGTCACCGACAGCGCTCAGGAAGCCTTGGAGGCAGCGGAGCGCGCCCGCTTTGTTGGCCGGATGGTGGCGGCTCTCCGCCAGCCCAACGTGCAGACCAGCGGCACCTTCCTGAAGGTCGGCCCGCTGCCCGACGAGCCTCCGTTGGAGACTTTCCGCGACAACCTGATTATCGGTGATCCGCATCACGTTGCAATGCGCATGGCCGAAGAAATCCGGCGCCTCAATCCCGTTCACTACAACTGCTTCTTCCAGTTCGGCGACATGCCGATTGCCCGGGCATTGAAGTCGCTGGAGCGCTTCGGCTCGGAAGTTCTCCCCTTGCTGGAGAAGGAAGTTGGTCCGCTCGACAAGATCGGCATGTATCCATCCACCGCCAAGGCTGCCGAATAATTCGCGAGCAGGAAGAGCATCGACAATGACCAAACGACTTCAAGACAAGATTGCCGTCATCTCCGGCGCTGGCGCGGGCATAGGAAAGGGAATTGCGACCTGTTTCGCGCAGCAGGGCGCAAAACTTGTCCTGACCGATTTGAAGCAAGGATCTCTCGACGCGGCAGTCGCCGAGATGAAGGCTATTGGAGCGGATGCCGTCGGACTGATCGCGGACGCAAGCTCGAACGAAGGCATTTCCGCCACGTTCGACAAGGCACGGGAAACCTTTGGCCGGATCGACATTCTCGTCAACAATGCCGGAGTGCCGGATTACTGGAAGACCCTCGTCGAACTCAGCGATGAGGATTGGCAGAGAAATATCGGCATCAACATGACCGGGCCGTTTCGCGCCTGCCGGGCTGTCGTGCCCATCATGATCGAACAGGGCGGCGGGATCATCGTGAACATCGCGTCCATCTCCGCCTTGCGCGGCGGCCGTTCAGGCTTGGCCTACACGGTGGCGAAACACGGCATCATCGGACTGACCAAGGCCGTTGCCGTCGAGTACGGCGATAAGGGTATCCGTTGTAACTGCATTTCACCGGGGTCGGTCATCACCAGTCTTTCGAGCATGGACGGCATGTCGGAAGAGGGCTTGAAGATCCGCGAGAAGGGGATCGTAACGCGTCCGCCTCGCGCTGTGCCCGCCGATATCGCGCCGGCAGTGCTCTTTCTTGCCTCCGATGACGGCCACTACATCAATGGCACCAACCTCGTCGCCGATGCCGGTTGGACAGCCTGGTAGCTGCCCAATCAATTTAATTTCAATCAGGAGGAAGCACACCAAAAGTACGGAAATGAGCAGAAACTAACCAAATAAGTAAAAGGGGAACAAAAATGACCATCTTCTCATGCCGCAATATCGCTACCGCAACGATCGCAGCTCTGGCAGCAAGCCTTTTCGGCCAAGCCGCGTCGGCAATCACGGTGGAAGAAGCAAAGTCGCAAGGGTATGTTCGCGCCGCGATCCACAACGAACCGCCTTACGCATACATGAACATGGAAGGCAAAGCGGTTGGCATCGGTCCGGAAACTGTGTCCGCCGTGCTCAAGCGCATGGGCATTCCGGACGTCGTCTGGGTCGTTACACCCTTCAGCACGCTTATCCCTGGCATGAATGCCGGCCGGTGGGATATCGTGGCCGCGCAGCAGACAATTTTCCCGGCAAGATGCCAGCAAGTATCTTTCGCGGAACCAACGAATGCAGCCCTCGAGACCTTGCTCGTCAAGAAGGGAAATCCAAAGAACATCCATGGCTACGATGATGTCGCCTCGAACAATGACGTGAAGATCGCCACCGTCAGCGGTACGACTGAACTGAATTATCTTCACGCCTACAAAGTGCCCGAGGACCGCATTACGATCATTGCAAATCATGCGGACGGAGCCGAGTTGGTCATGTCTGGTCGCGCGGACGCATATACGATGGAAGAGCCGTCTGCGGCACTGCTGCTGTCGAGCGGCAATGTCCACGATCTCGAAATGGCCAAGCCGTTTAGGCTGCCCGTCGTTGACGGCAAGGAAGTCATCAGCTTCGGCGCCACGACTTTCCGCAAGCAGGACAAGGAATTCCTTGACGCTTACAACAAGGAGCTGAAGGCTTTCGTGGCGACGCCGGAATTCATGGCTATCCAGACCAGCCACGGCTTCAGTGAAGAGGGTGTAAAAAAAGCCCTCGCGACGACGGCGGAGAGCCGCTGCAACGCGAAATAAGGCCGCACCACCGCCCCCGCGGGAATTCCTGCGGGGGCTTTCGATCGCAAGACGAGGAGCGGCTGCATGGAAGCAGTACTGAGCAACTTCGAGTTTTTGGCCGTTGGCGCGAAAGCCACGGTAACCGTGGCGGTTATTTCATTCGGCCTGACACTGATTTTCGCCTTCGCCGCCGGAATATGCCGGTCAATGAAGGTTCCTGTTCTGGACGCCATTGCCCGGATCTACGTGGAGATATTCCGCGGTACGTCTCTGCTGGTCCAACTGTTCTGGATTTACTACTCGTTGCCGACAATCGGGATAACGATTTCACCAATGGTTGCGGGCTGCCTCGCGATCGGTCTCAACTCCGGCGCTTATGGCAGCGAGATCGTTCGCGGTGCCATTCGATCTGTGTCTGCATCGCAACTTGAAGCTGCAACGGCCCTCAATTTTGGCCGGATCCATACGATGCGCAAGATCATCTTGCCTCAAGCGCTGCCGGAGATGGTGCCGCCATTCGGCAACCTCGCGGTCATGGTTCTCAAGGACACCTCGCTCATATCGATGATTTCGATCATCGATATTGCGTTCCGCGCCCAGCAACTCAGGACAATCACATATGACAGCGCCCGAATCTATCTGGTCAGTCTGGTGATGTATTTCGCGTTTTCGCTTTGCATCCTCTTCGTGACCAAGCTTATCGAGCATTATTCGAAGCCGAAGTTCCGCAGGGCAAGATTTCTGGGTCTTGGGGTGAGCCATGGATGAAATTCTCAAAATAGACACCAGTTCGACTCAATCTTTTATCCTCTCGACGTTGCCTTTGCTGCTTCGGGGATTGCGGGTTACCATCGCTGCCGCGCTGTTGGGCTTCGTCATTGCTGTTGTCCTCGGGCTGATGTTTTCCATTTTGATGCGATCGAGATCGCGGCTCATTACATGGCCGATCGGCTTCTTTTTGGAGTTCGTCCGGGATACTCCCCTCCTTATACAGTTGTTTTTCATATATTATATCCTTCCGAGCTACGGGATCATGGCGCCTGCTTTTCTGACCGGTGCGATTGCTATCGGTATTCAGTACAGCGCCTATATGGCCGAGGTGTACCGGGCCGGAATCGAAGCTGTAGAGCGCGGACAATGGGAGGCGGCAACGGCGCTCAACTTTAGCCGGAGCCGCACCTACCTCAGAGTTATCATTCCTCAGGTGATACCGAGGATCGTTCCCGCGACGGGAAATTATCTTGTCAGTATCCTGAAGGAAACACCCATACTTTCGACTATCTCGGTTCTAGAGATGCTAAATTACGCTGTCATCGTGGGCGATCGGACTTACCAATATACGATCCCACTTAGCTTGGCCGGCATGCTGATGCTTATCGTAACGAGTGTCTTTTCCTATCTGATACGCTTCGTAGAATCCTCTATTCCCAAGACAGGAGTTAGGCTCCGTTGAACGACATCATCGAATTCAAGAACGTTTCAAAATCTTTCGGGGCCCTGAAGGTCCTCGAAGACTTCAACTTCAAGGTCCGCAAGGGTGAGAAAGTGACCCTTATTGGGCCGAGCGGCTCAGGTAAGTCGACGGTCCTGAGGATTCTCATGACGCTAGAACCCTTTCAGGACGGCTCGATCACAATCGATGGCGTTTCCTATCATCAACCAGGTGGGAAGGGGCCTTTCAAGGCGAGTGCAAAGCACCTCTTTGGCGTTCGGAAACGGGTGGGCATGCTCTTTCAGCAGTTCAATCTATTCCCTCATATGACGGTATTGCGAAACGTCACGGAGGCGCCCGTCAGTGTCCTGAAATTGTCACGCCAGGATGCCGAAGAGCGAGCAATGGAATTGCTGCGCATGGTCGGTCTGGAGGATAAGGCCTCGCAGTTCCCGGCGCAGCTTTCCGGGGGGCAGCAGCAGCGTGTTGCCATTGCGCGCGCCCTCGCGATGCGACCCAGCGTCCTCCTGTTCGATGAGCCGACCAGTGCTCTCGACCCGGAGTTGGTGGGCGAAGTGCTGAACGTCATACGCAAACTTGCTGCCGAGCATGATCTCACAATGCTTATGGTCACGCATGAGATGCGCTTCGCACGCGAGATATCCGATCGTGTGTGCATGTTCGATCGCGGCAGGATTGTGGAGCAGGGGCCGCCTTCGGAGCTCCTTGTGCGTCCCAACCATCCTCGCACGTTCGCCTTTCTGGGCGCTGTGCTGCGGCCAGACGACCAACCTTCGGAGGCGCAGCCGACGCAGGATGCAGCGGCTGCCGAAGGCAAGAATTCATTCGGCGACACGATCGGCAAACAGTTTTCGCCGCCGGACAAGATGGCTAGCTGAGCGTGGAAACCGACAGACAAGGATCCTTGAACTATGAACCAATATCAGCTTTCCGGGCAGGTCGCGATCGTGACCGGCGGCAGCGGTGGAATAGGCAAAGCCACTGCGAAGCGGCTCTCGGCTGCGGGGGCTCATGTCATATTGTGGGACATTGACAAGGAGGCTCTCGCGGCTGCCGCCAAGGAGGTGCCAGGCGCCATCATCGAGACGGTCGACATCCTGGATGAACACTCGGTCGCGGCGGCAGCAGATGCGGCAGCAGAGAAATTCGGACGCGTCGACATTCTGGTTAACAGCGTCGGTGCTGAAGCGCCGCGCGCCACCGTCATGGATTACCCAGTCTCACAATGGCGGCGGGCCATCGAGATCAATCTCGTAGGCACCTTCATGGCCTGCAAGTTCGTCATTCCCAAGATGCAGTCGCGCGACTATGGGCGCGTCGTCACCATTTCGTCGACTGCTGGAAAGGATGGCAACCCGCTTGATTCGCCGTACTCCGCCGCGAAGGCCGGAGTGATGGGCTTCACCAAAAGCCTTGGCAAGGAACTGGCCGCTACAGGTATCCGGGTCAATTGCGTGTGCCCCGCAGCGCTCGAAAGCCCGCTCTTCAGCCGCCTTCCTCCGGAGCAGCAACAGTTTTCAATCGGCAAGATACCAATGGGCCGCTTAGGGCGTGTCGACGAGATCGCCGCGCTGATCATGTGGCTCTGCACCGAGGATTGTTCGTTTTCGACTGGCGCCGTCTTCGACGCTTCAGGTGGCCGTTCGACCTACTGAGACATCCAAAAAAGGGAGAGCATTTTACAGATGACTGACATGAAGGAAGCGGCGGCGCTGGTGACAGGGGGCGGCACCGGCATCGGACGCGCTACCGCGCTGGCTCTGGTTGACGCCGGCGTTCGCGCCATGACCATCAGCTTCGCCAGTTCAGATAGTGATGCCCGCGCCACGGCTGATGAGTTGGAGCGACGCGGTGCACAGGTCGTCGTCGTGCGTGCTGACGTCCGGTCGGCTGAAGACATCGCAGGCATGATCGCGGCAGGCGAGGAGGCCTTCGGGCGTCTCGACATTCTCGTGAACAATGCCGGCATGACGCGCTACGTAGACTTGAAGGATCTCGATGGCATGACCGACGAGATTTGGGATGTCGTGCTCGACACCAATCTGCGCGGGGCGTTCAAGTGCTGTCGCGCCGCAGCGCCACTGTTGAGGAAAACGGCGGGCACAATCGTCAACGTGGCTTCCATCGCCGGTATGCGCGGCGCGGGCTCCTCCATTGCGTACTCAGTGTCGAAGGCGGGCGTCATACAGCTCACCCGCGTGCTGGCGGTCGCGCTCGCGCCGGAGATCAGGGTGAACAGCGTGTCGCCGGGCATGGTGCGTACAAATTGGATTGAACGCGGCGGCGGTCGCGTCAGCACCGATGATGAGGCAGTCGAGGTTTCCGGGGCGACGCCTCTCAATAAAGTCGCGGAGGCGAGCGACGTCGCGGAGGTCATCATGGGGCTGGTGCGCAGCAAAGCCGTGACAGGCGAGAATATCGTTGTCGATGGCGGGAAAAGCTTAACCTACTAAGGCCAGGTATACCGTTGGGAGGACAAGAACACATGGTACCGAAGCTAACATTGAGTGCGATGTCGCAAGGCGTGCGCCTTACCAAGAGCTAGGTCTGACATGAAGCTCGGCCTGTTCAATCTTATGGGACTGTATGACCATAATACGTCGCCGACAGCGGTAGTCGAAACCACGATCGAATCCGTCAAAATGGCTGAAGACTTCGGTTTCGACATCGCCTGGTTCGCGGAACATCACTTCACCAATCATTCGATCTGCCCGTCCTCGCTCCTGATGGTTTCCAGATGCATCTCGGAAACCAAACGGATAAGGCTCGGGCCGGCGGTTCTCGCTCTTCCATTCTACAACCCCTTGCGGATCGTCCAGGAGGTGGCGTTTGCAGCGCTGCTCGCCGGCGGCCGCCTGGTGCTCGGCCTGGGATCTGGCTACCAACCCTACGAGTTCGACCGCTTTGGTACCGATATCGCCAACAAGACGGAGTTGATGCTCGAAGCCTGGGACATCATCGAGCAGGGACTGGCCAACGGATTCGTCGAGTTCGAAGGACAATTTCACCATATCCGGCACACCGAGTTACCGATGACGCCCTTCGGGCTTACGCTGCCGGAAATGTTCATTGCGGGGAGCGATCCACGTGTCGTGGCGCGTGCAGCGCAGCGGAAATACACGCCATTCATGAGCTTTGGACATCGCGGTCTGGCTCCGGCGGTCGCGTTTCGCGAAAGGCTGACGGAGCTCTGGGAAGTAGGAGGCGGTGATGTCGCGACCATGCCTCTCGGCGTTCAAAGATACATCTACGTAACCGATGATCCCGAGGAAGCGCAGCACGCGGCACGTTGCGTGCGCAATCTCGCGCGCGCCTCGATCAACTTGAATACGGCGCAGCCGACCAAGGATGGTGTGTTTCTGCATCTGATGCCTCTCAATGACGAGCCGCCTCTGGACGACTTCATGGACAACGCCATCATTGGCCCAGCAGGCTTGTGTGCCGAAAAACTTCACCGGGAAATCGATGCGTTACGACCAACGCATCTTTCATGCTTCATGGGATTCGCGGGGGTCGGCCGCTCCGAGACGCTTGCGTCCATGGAGCGGTTTGGATGCGACGTGATTCCCCAGCTTGGCGATCTGGTCGAGCCGGCGCCCGGCTACGACACATGAAACTTGTGGCATGCCGGGTAGCGGCGCTGTCGTCGTTCCACGGGTATGGACGTAAGTCCGACTGTCTTACATTAGTATAACTAATCACTCGGATACGCATAACGCCAATTCAGCTCCTCGTTAGAATTGCCCGTTTGCATCAATCGCCACTCCGAAACAAGTATTCGACACGGGGTTATTCAGCCCATTGGCAGAGGCTCGATGGAAGAGGATGTCAGGTCGCTATGTACGCCACGAAACTCAGGGCTGAAACTATGATGATCGATCCGATCGATTTTCGCGCCGCGATGCGTGAAATGGCGGGGGCGGTTTCGATTGTCGCAGCAGGCTGCGGCGGTCGTCGTCGCGGCATGACTGCCACTGCGGTCTGCTCCCTCTCCGCGCAGCCGCCGGCGCTGCTCGTCTGCATCAACAAGGATACCGAGTGTCACAAAGCGATACTCGAACATGGCGCCTTCAGCGTGAACGTGCTCGGAGCCGATGCCGAAGATCTGGCAAACCGCTTTGCAGGACGAGACGGCAGCCGCGGGCTGGATCGCTTCACCGCTGGTCGCTGGGGCGTCCTGTCTACTGGTGCGCCCGTGTTGGAGGATGCGGTTTCGGTTTTCGACTGCACTCTGCGGCAGTCGTTTGACGGTGGATCGCACTCTGTATTCATCGGCGATGTCGCTTCAGTTGCCGCTCAGCCTGGGCAGGCCGCCCTGGTCTATCGAGGCGGCCGCTTCGCGGCCGTAGACTAGCGGCGTAGTGCCGTGCGGTCGCGAGAAACGTATGTTCCTTCCAACGCGGAGAATGAGATGACACAGGGAGCGCGGCTTCAGAATGTGTTCTATCGCGTGGCGGATATGGGGCGGGCGCGCAGCTTCTATGAAGGCCTCCTGGAGCCCGAGCTGAAATTCGCTGATGGTGAGAAATGGGTGCAGTACAAATCCGGCACTGCCGGATTTGCGCTTGCAGCTCCGTCCGAAGCTCATCCATCGATGGCGGGTGCCGCCATCGTTTTCGAGGTGCAGGAACTCGAAACCAGCCGCCAAATCGTCGCCCAGGCTGGCGGCGCGATCCTCGGAGAGCGCGACATGGGTGATCACGGGGTGACGCTGATAGTGTCCGATCCCGATGGCAACATCGTCCATTTGTGGAAGCGTACCTGAGGCTCCCGGCAGTAAGTGGTATTGGAAGAGGCTTGGCGTGCAGATCGATCATGACACATCTGGCGTGTTTGCCATCGCGCCCACCCCGTTCGAGCCGAATGGCGACATCGATTTCGACTCGATCGATCGATTGGTCGATTTCTATGTTGAGGGCGGGTGTACGGGCATAACCGCATTGGGAATCCTGGGGGAAGCTCCGAAACTGGATGCTTCCGAAACGGCCACAGTCGCACGTCGGTTCATCCAGCGCTCGCCCATTCCGGTCGTGATCGGTGTATCGTCGCCGGGGCTGGCTTCCATTCGGACATTGACCCGACGCGTAATGGATGACGGGGCCGCGGGGGTGATGATCGCACCCCCTCCCGCGCTTCGCACAGACGACCAGATCGTTTCGTATTTTGCGGCAACCACCGAGGCGATCGGCGGTGACGTGCCGTGGGTCCTCCAGGACTATCCGCTGACACTGACCGTTGTCATGACCGTCGGGGTGATCGCGCGGATCGTTGCGGCCAATCCGTCTTGCGTCATGCTGAAGCATGAGGATTGGCCGGGCCTCGAGAAAATTTCGGCGCTGCGCACGTTGCAGCGGGAAGGCGCGTTGAGGCCGCTTTCAATCCTTTGCGGCAATGGCGGCATGTTCCTCGATTTCGAAATGGAACGGGGTGCGAATGGCGCCATGACCGGCTATGCCTTTCCCGACATGCTGGTCGACTTTGTGCGCCTGGCGACGCAAGGACAAAGAGAAGCAGCGCACGATCTCTTCGACGCGCACCTGCCGCTGATACGATACGAACATCAACAAGGCGTCGGGTTGGCCGTGCGCAAATATCTGTTGAAGCGCAGGGGAGTCATTCGCAATGACTCCATGCGATCTCCCGCCACGAAGATGTCTTTGGCCGCTGTGGATGAAGTTGAATACCTGCTTGCAAGAGCAGCAAGACATGACAGCCGTGCAACGTTGTGAGGCCGCGGTCTCTTCGGAAGTTTGTTTAATCAACCAATAGCGTAACGGGAGGTCAACTGTGTTTCAGAGTGGCAGCGCCATCGTGCCGAAACTCAACTACATTGACGGCCGGTTCGTCGAAGCCGAGGCTCCGCCGATCGACGTTATGAATCCCGCAACCGGGATGTTGCTGGGTCACGCCCCGAACAGTTCCACGGGACAGGTAGACGCGGCCGTCGCTGCCGCTCGTCGTGCGCAGCCCGGCTGGGAACGGTTGCCGGCAGTCGAGAGGGCGAAATATCTGCGAGCAATGGCCGCCAAGATTCGTGAGAAGCGTTCCAGCTTCGCAGACATAGTCATGCGTGAGCAGGGCAAGGTGCTGGCCCTCGCGCAGACTGAGGTCGACGCGACAGCCGACTATTTCGAATACATGGCGGAGTGGGCGCGTCGGATTGAGGGTGAGGTAATCAGTTCTGATCGACCCCGAGAGACGATTCTGCTGTTTCGCAAACCGCTCGGCGTCGTAGCCGGCATTCTGCCTTGGAACTTTCCTTTTTTCCTGATCGCGAGAAAGGTTGGTCCCGCGCTCATCACAGGCAACACAATCATCATCAAGCCGAGCGAGGAGACGCCGCTCAATGCCTTCATGTTCGCTGAGCTCCTGACCGAGATCGACATTCCGCCCGGGGTCGTCAACATCCTCGGTGGCACAGGCGCCTCGGCTGGCGCAGCTCTCGCCTCACATCCGGGTGTGGACATGGTGACGTTCACCGGCAGCGTCGCCACAGGGATCAAGATCATGGAAGCAGCAAGCCGCAATCTGACCCGGGTCAATCTGGAACTGGGCGGCAAGGCGCCAGCGATCGTGCTTGCGGATGCCGACCTCGATTTGGCCGCGAAAGCCATCTACGATTCTCGAGTCATCAATACCGGGCAGGTCTGCAACTGCGCCGAACGTGTCTACGTCGAGCGCGGTGTCCACGACGCGTTGGTTGCGAAACTGAAGTGCCTGTTTGAGCAAACCCGGTACGGAGATCCGTCGGTCGAAGACGATCTCCACATGGGCCCTCTGATCAACCAGAACGGGCTGGACAAGGTGAGAACCGCCGTTGAACGTGCGGTGTCGGAGGGTGCCACGGTCGTTACCGGCGGCAAGGTCGCTGACCGGCAGAGTGGCTACCACTACGAACCGACATTGTTGACCGGCGCCCGCCACGACATGGCCATCATGAGGACTGAGACGTTCGGGCCGGTCTTGCCGATCCAGGTCGTCGATTCAGTCGACGAGGCGATCACCCTCGCAAACGACTCCGACTACGGTCTGACGTCATCAATCTACACTTCCAACTTGAATTCTGCCTTGCAGGCTTGCCGAGAGCTTAGGTTTGGAGAAACCTACATCAATCGAGAGAATTTCGAAGCCATTCAGGCGTTTCACGCTGGACGCCGCAAGTCCGGTATAGGCGGTGCGGACGGAAAGCATGGTTTGTATGAATTTACCGAGACGCATGTCGTCTATCTGCAAGGGCAATAATCCATCAACTTCGCGTCGGTAGGTCTGGATCACCGGAAATTCCGCCTCCGAAGCGTGGAAAGCATTGCCTGACCAGACGAGCAACTGGTCAATGGCCGATGATGGAGACCATGCTGTAGGGGGCATTGCGCTCTCAGGCATCACTGTGCTCGTCGCGACAGGACTTCACCGTCCCAATCTCGAAAACGAGCTCGCCGAACTGGTGGGCGATCGCTGCCTCACAGGATGCCGTCGGCCCCACTACCGACCTGTTTGCACCCGAATGCGAAATCTGCTTCAAGGCAGGATATACTCGGATCAGCCCGACGTGCTCTCCTGTCTCAGGTCAGATTCAGGCGATCCTTCAGCCGGAAGAGCGGGAAGATATTGCGCCCAACCGCAGTCTTGGTCCCGTGCATCCAGATGGTGCGCACCCCCTCGACCACCTCGACAGGCACATCGTCAAGGCTACACCGTCCGCCGAAGAATTCGCCCATGAGCAGGCCGAGGTTTTGCATCAGCGACACGCCGCGCGTTGAACAGCCAAGGAGCGAAAAGACATTCGGCTTCAACCGTTGGATATGCGGTATATAGGCTTCCGTGATGCAGTTGTAACCTTCCCAATAGTCCTGGAATTCGATGTTCCGTCCCTTGAGTTGCGGAAACAGCGACAGCATTTTCCCGTGCGAATATTTGAGCCCATAGTTGCGAGGATTGATCGCTGAGACGAACACTGCCCCGCCCGCGACCAACCGCCCCTCAATATCGAGCCGCGCGAAGCCAGTGGCATCGCGCAGATCGGTGAAGCAATTCTTGTTGGGGACGACAATCTTCAAAAGATCGGGCGAGAGCGGGTGCGTTGCACAAGTATAGAGGTACAGTGTGATGATGCTTTTCGACAGTTTCGGGACCAGGTTGTCGGTATAGGCGTTGGTGGCAATCATCACATTGCCGGCCTGCACATGGCGGGTCGTACCCTCCACGCTTGCGGTTACCACGACCTTGCCCGGCGCTTCCTGATCGATCGCGATCACGCGCGTGCCCTCATAGATCCGTGCGCCCTCTTGTTCGGCGGCGCGGGCAAGGCCCTGGGAATGAGCGAAAGGATTGACCACTGCGCCGACCGGGTTCTTCCAGCCCGCGACATAGCCCGCCGCCCCGGTTTCGGCCGTAACCTGCTCTTCATCAAGCCATTCGACAGGTGCGCCAAAGGCTTTCCATTGGTCATAGGCCGTACGCACCTTGGCCAGCGAGGTTTTGGAATGCGCGGGCAGAGTCCAGCCATTCTGCAGATAGTCGCTTTGGATCCCATATTCGCGCACAAGCTCGGCCACACGGTTCGGCCCATCCGCGACTAGTGAATTCAACGCCTGTCCCTTGCGTGGTCCCAGATGCTTCTCCACCTGCTTGGGCGTCAAACCGTGAGGGTGATTTGGCACGGTATAACCGCCGGTGCGCCCCGATGCGCCGACGCCAACGATCCCGCCCTCCAGCACTACGACCCGTAACCCGGCCTTGGCGGCGCTTATCGCGGTCGTCAGGCCGCAAAAACCGCCGCCGACCACCACCAGATCCGCTGTTTCATCCTGAACGAGGGGACCACGCTGCACCCGCTTCTCCTTGCAGGTTCGCGTCCAGGCAACGCCCTTCATACTGGTGTCGATCCAATCGGCAGTGGACATTCTTAAGCCTCCAAAGTCCGGAGAAACGGCCCCAGTGCGATCAGGAGCCGTCGGGTTGATTGATATGACCCCTCGCGGCGCCATAATGGAATACGCACCATTGCGGCCATGCCCGTCTCCTCATGCACTCAACAATGCGTAAGAACCTGGGACAGGAAGTCGCGCGTGCGTTCCTGCTGCGGATTGTCGAAGAACATCGCAGGCGTGCCGGTTTCCACGATCATGCCTCGATCCATGAACATCACGCGGTCCGCAACCTGACGCGCGAAACCCATCTCATGGGTGGCGCAGATCATGGTCATGCCCTCCAGCGCCAGAGACACCATCACGTCGAGCACTTCCGAGACCATTTCCGGATCGAGCGACGAGGTCGGTTCGTCAAACAGCATAATGCTCGGCCGCATGCAGAGCGCGCGAGCGATGGCGACGCGCTGCTGCTGGCCGCCGGAAAGCTCCCCGGGGTACTTCATTGCCTGCTCGGGTATCCGCACCTTGCGCAGGAAATGCATGGCCTGTTCCTCGGCCTCGCCGCGCGCGATACCGCGCACCAGCATCGGCGCCAGAACGCAGTTTTCCAGAATGGTCATATGCGCGAACAGGTTGAAACTCTGAAAGACCATGCCCACTTCGCGGCGGATGTCGTCAATGTGGGATGTCTTGTTGTCGACCACGATGCCCAGAACCTTGATCGTGCCCGACTCGTGTTCCTCAAGGCGGTTGATGCAGCGGATCAGCGTGGATTTGCCTGAACCCGACGGACCGCAGATCACCACTTTCTCTCCTGCGGCAACTTGCAGCGATATATCGCGCAGCGCGTGATAGGTGCCGTAATACTTGTTCAACCGGTCGACGGTGATGGCAGGAGTTATGTTGGTGGTCATCTGCGGATTCTGCTCAAGGTTCGACTCGCATCCGGCGTTCCAGGTAGGCACCGTATCGCGAGAGGCTGAAGACGAAGACGAAGTAGACCAAGGCTATGAAGGCATAGACCTCGACATTGGCGAAAGACCATTCCCCCGATCCATAGGCGGCATTGCCCGAAGCCAGGAAGTCGAAGATGCCAACGATGATGACCAGCGCCACTTCCATGAAGCTAATCGCAAGCTGGCTTATGGTCGGCGGTAGGGCCCGGCGGAAGGCTTGGGGCAAGACAATCATGCGCATGCGCTGCCAATAGTGCAGGCCGAGCGCCTTGGCGGCCTCGTCCTGCCCCACCGGCAGCGACTGGATGCCCGAGCGGATGATCTCGGCCTGGTAGGCGGCGAAGAAGATCGACATACCGACGATCACGCGGATCAGCTTGGTCCCCAGCGCACCCGGAGCTATGATGGGCAGCACGACGGCCATCGTGTACAGGATCGTCACCAATGGCAGGGAACGCACAGTATCAATCAACAGTGCTGCCAGTTTGGACACCAGAGGCAGGGAAGAGCGGCGCATCAGCGCCAGCATAACTGCAAGTGGCATGCCGATGAGCACCGTCGCCACGTAGATGAAGATGGAAAGCGTCAGTCCGCCCCATTTTTCTTCGCCGACATAGTTGAGCCCAAGAATGCCACCGCGCATGAGCAACACGAAGATCGCAAAACCCAAAACCCACAACACCGTCAGGCGTAGCGCGGTCCAGAACTGCGGCAAGCAGGACAGCACGATGACGACAAGGAAGCCTCCGCAGGCCAACGCCGAACGCCAATGTTCCTCATGCGGGTAAAGGCCAAAGAACATGAGGCGCCAGCGCGCTGTGATCACGGCCCAGCAGGCGCCGGAGGCCACGCGGCATTCTTCCGGCGTGCCGGAGAAGACCGCGTCGATCACTGCCCACCGCAGTATGGATGAGAAGATCCAGACCGTCAGGGCGATGCCTACCAGGCTGACAAGTCCGGTCAACGGTGTGGGGAACATCCGGCGCTTGAGATAACCGACGACCAGGTTGCCGTTCACCGGGGCCGTCAGGGAAATATCGCTCATGATCATCCCTTCACTGGCGAAGCTGGCTGCCGCGCAGGGCGATACGCCGGTTGATGAAATTCATCATCGCAGCCAGCACGTTGTTCATGATCAGGAAGCTGGCCATCAGAATCCCGATCAGTTCCAGCGTCTGGCCGCTCTGGTTGATCGCCGTCGAGATGACCATGAACAGATCGGCAAAACCTACCGCGATGCCCAGAGTGGTGGCTTTCAGGAGCCAGACATACTGGTTGGTCAACGTTGGCAGCGCCATGCGCAACGCCAGCGGCAGGCGTATGCGCGTCAGGACCTGCCAAGGACTTAGGCCGAGCGCCTGGGCCGCCTCGACCTGCCCCTTGCTGACAGAGAGAAATCCCGCCCGGATGATCTCGCCCATGAAGGCACCGCCGTAAAGGGACATACCGGTCAGCAATGCGGCGAATTCCGGCGATACCTGGATGCCGCCCTGAAAGTTCAGTCCCTTTAGTTCGGCGAGCTGTACCAAAGGTTCTCCCGGCACCCGGCCCAACCACAGAACCACCAGCATCAGTACGGAGCCACAAACAAGGCTGCCGCGCACAAGTTTAGGCAGCGCCAGTCGGGCCGCCAGACTGCGGCGCGGGAAGAGCGCGAAGATGAGGGCGAGCATCAGACCGGCCAACAGGATCAGCCCGGCCGCCGCAGCCACCCCGGGCTCCAGATTGAGGCTCGGAATGAATATCCCGCGCGCCGACAGGACCACTACGCCCAGGGCAGTGATTGCCTGCTTCGGCTGCGGCAGATGGATAAAGACCGCATACCAGAAAAAAACCTGCAATATCAGAGGGACGTTGCGTACGAGCTCGACATAGCAAGTGCCCAGAAAAGACATCACCGGATTGTTCGAAATGCGCACGGTCGCCAGAATGACGCCAATGAGCGTGGCCAGCACAAGACCGATCAGTCCCAGGAACATGGTGTTCAGCAGACCGACCAGGATCACCCGCCAATAAGGATCGTTGATCGTGTAGGAGATCAGGCTGAATCCAATATCCCATCCGGTCGACCGTTCCAGAAATCCGAAACCGGAGGTGAGGCCTCGCTCTTCCAGAGAATGATGAACGCCATGCACCAACAGAACGCATACGACCATGATGCCAATGCCGATTGCGACCTGAAGCCAGAAGGCTCTCTGACGATGGATTGACAACATCCATGATACCTTGCTCGAGCGATACAATCGTCACGGCCCGCCGAAACGGGCCATGACTTTCCAAGAGAACTACTCGTGGGTGCTCAGTCCATCAGGATCGGCCAGAGTACCCCGCCATCCTTCCACAGCGCGCTCTTGCCCCGCTCCAGCTTGTAGGGCGATTTCTGGCCGAGATCCCGCTCCCAGACATCGGAATAGTTCCCGACATTCTTGATGACGTTATAGCCGAAATCGTCACTCAGACCGATCCGCGAGCCATAGCCGGGGGTGACGCCCAGCATCTTGGCAATGCCCGGTGAGGGCGGATTGGCTTTCATTTCGTCGACATTGGCCTGGGTCACGCCCGATTCCTCGGCGAAGAGCATCGTGGAAAGCGTGAAGTTGATTACTTTGAGCCAGCGGTCGTCCCCCTCGCGCACGACCATCGCGGTCGGGCCGGCGGCAAAAGTATCCGGTAGGATCACATGGTCATCGGGGTTGTTGGCCTTAAGCCGGGTCACCGCCAGTTGCACGTCCCATTCCGCGTAAGCGTCACAGCGCCCTGATAAATAGGCGGCCTGGGTTTCCTCGGTTTTTTCGGAGGCGATGATTTCCATCTTCACACCCATGCGTTTCAGATAGTCGGCAAGGAGTTTCTCGGTCGAAGTCCCGGACGGCACGCAGATCGAACCTCCGTTCAGATCCTTGACCGAAGTTGCTTTCAGTTCCTTGCGGACCATGATCTTCTGTGACGAGAAGACATAGATATTGCTGAATTGGACGCCTAGTTCGGCATCCCGACTGGCAGTCCAGTCCGAAGACTTGATGACCACGTCAAGCTCGCCCGATTGCAACATCGGCCAGCGTTGGGCCCAACTGATCGGGATGATGTTCAGATGCCCTTCGTAGTTACCGAAGATAGCGGTGGCGACGGCACGGCACAGGTCGATGTCAAGCCCCTTCCAGTTGCCCTTGTCATCCACCTCAGCCAAGCCGAGGTACGAGCCGTTGTGGCCTGTGCAGTTCAGTGCGCCGCGCGCTTTGACCGCGGCGAGTGTAGCGCTCTCAGCTGCGAGTGATGGCGAACTGATGGCGATGCCAAAAGCGCCGCCAATCAGGGCGCAGATAAGGTACTTTGCAAATCTAGACATGGTTACCCTCTGGAGTTGTTTTTAGTTGTTCTTTCAATCTGACTCATCCCGAAGCAGCCTTCTGAGCCGGATCTGTAGAGTCAGGCCTGTACAAGCCCGAGGCTGCGGCGCGCTCGCGCCAGATTTGCAGCTGCTGGTGGCCGCAATGCCAGGCGAGTGCTTTTGACAAGGCCTAGACTTTTCGCGATCTGCCCCATTGTTTCGGTGTATTTTAGAGCGACCGTCGCGGAATCGACCACAGGAACGCCGGTGCCGGACACCTCGGTGTAGCCGGCAGCCCGCAGCAGCGGGCCGTAGAAGGTGCAGCCAATCAGTATCACCTCGGCGCCGTCGCGGACGCATTCACGCGCCACCGCGTCGAAGCGCGGAATAACCTCGGCCCGAGCCCTGTCCTCGTCCACCGTGCTGAGCAGCATCGCCGCGTCCGATTCCGGGGTGATCGCGCGCACGGGCCGAACGATCGCTCGATCCGCCAGGCCATAGGCCCGAAGATCGCGCTCGATCGCGACGGTAGTCTTCTCGGAAACCGTAACGACGGCGAAGCGCCGCCCCATGGTCAGCGCCGCCAGCATCGATTGTTCACTGACCGATCCGACAGGGATGCTCAGAACTTCGCGTGCTTCCCACAGCGGATCGTTCCAACAGCCGATGAACACCGCATCGAAGCCCTCCGCCTCGGCCTGCAAGGCAGCTTCGACCACGAGAACCGAATTTAAGTGCTCTGCATAAAGCGAACGCAGGAAGTCACCACCCTGAGACAGAAACCGGAATTCCAGTTCTGTTTCGGGGTGCAGAACGGGCAGCACCATCTTGTTCAGCTTGGTATAAAGCGGCGCAAAGCTGTCATTCTGCGCTGTCGTGTTGATCCAACATATCCTCATGCTTTTCTCCTGCTAATGCGTAATTCGGCCCGGGCAAACGTTGAGGTCAGGCAGATTTTTCTACAACCGAAGAACTTGATGGCCTCGAACGTTCGACCAAGTTCAAAGCGTTGCGGTAGTCACCTATGCCAGAGGCGTGGCTTGGCTCGCAGTTCAAGCCGCGCGAACAGGGGGCGAGGTATGGCACGCAAAACACGGCGCTATGTCCTGTGGCTCCATCGGTCGCGCCCTGCTGACCGGCGACCGGGAAGGCGACACCGAGAATTCCTGACAGGGGGGAACCCTCTGCAGCGCTGCCTGGGGGATAGTCCAGGCCCGATAGTGGAATCTGACTGATTGACATCTTAGCTCATCGGAAGGGCAGGAATTTATGGCGTCAAAGCCATCGGACCGCAGGTCAATATTAGTCATGGAATAGAACCAAAAAAAAATGATCATTTGTATTTTCATGAGCTAGAAAAATCATCTTGTGGGCATCCGCCCGATAGAGAGTTTTTTGCGTTGGTGCAGTGGCTGAGTTGGCTGGAACAGCCTGCTTGCGGGCTGGCGTCGCTGTGCCGAACCTGATCAATATTGCCGGTCGGTCGAGCGGAAATCGCAGCCTGGTGTCTTTCATTGTTGGAAAGGATCGCCGGCAACTCATCCGCCGCGATTGTTTCTTTTTCGCAACCTGGCTAAAATCTTTGCCAATCAGAACTCGTCAAAGGTTTAGCTCAGGCGCTATTGCCATGGCGTAAGCTCTTGGTGAGTCGGTACGATGATTGCCGCGTGCTGTTAGTCGCCAGCACGTATCCGACCGACTTTCGGATTTTCCCTCGGATCGGGCCGCATTGGTGATCTCATTCGCCGCCCTAGCCCCACGATGACGATAGGTAGAAATGATGGTGCGCCCGGAAAAAGGAGAACCTCGAAGCGATAGAATGAGCTTGAAAGTTATCTTGATGGCTCTAGTTGGCGCGTTCATTCTAGCATTTTGGCCGCAGGTTCTTCTTTTGTTTTTGAAGGAAGGAAGGGAGAGGGAAATTGCTATTTCAGAGCAGGCGTCTGCGTTTTCCCGACTTTTGGGCCAAGAGCCATGAAATTTAGAATTTCTCAGACGGCCCTTCTCACCACGCGTCGATGATTCCGGAAACCCTTCCACGGATCCTCATGCGGTCTTGGTGAGTGGAGCGCTCAACACCTTCTGTGCCGCCGCAAACGAGGCCTTCAGACCATCTCCTGATGAAGGAGGTTTAGCGTTTAGCAAGCCGTGCGCTGGTTCGTGCGTTCAGTTCTTGATCCCATGACGGATCAGCAATCAAGTAGTCGGAATAGCGCATCTGCCACGGAAGCCGGCTAGACCGATCCTTGGCGTACAGCGCGGCCTCCGGCAAGGCTGGTACCGCCGAGCACGACCGCTGCGATCGCGTCGAGTTCATAGCCGGTCCCGGCGGTGGGCTGGGCCGAGATGACGCGAGCGGAGAAGATGACGCCTGCCAGACCAGCACAAGCGCCGGCCAGGACATAGACGGATGTGATGACCCGCTTGACGCGCACGCCGGCGAGCTTGGCTGCCTCGGCATTGCCGCCCACGGCATAGACATGGCGGCCATAGCGCGTCCGCTCCAGGATGAACCAGATGATCAGGTAGACGATTGCCATCACAATGACCGGCACAGGGATGCCCCACAGGTATCCATTGCCGATGTCTTTGAAATTCAGGGAACTCGAAACGATCGGCTGGCCTTTGGTGATGGTATAGGCAAGGCCGCGCAGGAAGGTCATCGTCCCCAGGGTGACGATGAATGGCGCGAGCGAGAGGTAGGCGGTCAGCGCTCCGTTGACCAGGCCACAGGCTGCGCCGACGGCAATGCCGACAAGGATGGCGGCGGGGGCGGGCACACCCGCTATGGCGGCGATGACAGAGACCACGCCAGAAACGGCAATGATCGATCCGACGGAAAGGTCGATGCCGCCGGTCAGGATGACGAGTGTCATGCCTGCCGCCAGGATAGCGTTCACCGAGATGGCGCGCGCAATGTTGAGCAGGTTGTCGATACGGTTGAAGTTCGGCGCGATGGCCGACATCAGGATCACCAGCGCGACCAGCACCATGAGAATGCCCACGCGGTCCCACCATTTGGCGAAATCGAAGGGGGCGCGATCCCGCGTGGTCGGTGTTGGCTGAGTGGTCTCGTCTCGAGCAGTATTCACGATTGCACTCCTGTGGTTCCGCCACGGGTCGCGGTACCCGTCGCATGAAGCATCACCTCCTCTTCCGAGGTTTTCTCCGAAACCAGTTCGGACACGATCCTGCCCTCGCGCATGACCAGTTTTTCCCCGTGATTTGGGTCACCTCGGGATACGCCCGGTTGACAGCAAGGCCCGGCACCTGGGACCAGCGCGAAGCCCTCCTCGGCCAGCATCGCTTCGGTCGTTAAGACCAGGTCCCATGGAATTAGACCAGCAGGAAGGACGGACTACGCAAATCCGGCGCTTCGTCCAAATCGGTGGTAAGACGCTTAAGGAAAGAACGTGCACAAGCAGCGTTGGCAGTTTGAGAATTCGTCGATATGCCGCACAACGGTAAATGCAACGCCGAGCCGAAAGGACGATCTGACGCGATGTCTAGGTCGCAGGAGGAAAGTGAACCGTGACGCAGAAGGGAATCACACTGAAAGACGTTGCTGCTGCGGCTAACGTGTCCCGCGCCACGGCCGCGCGGGCGCTCAACAGTTACGGTTACGTCGGCGATGAGACGGCGCTCCGCGTAATGGAAGCCGCCGAGCGGCTGGGCTATCGGGGAAATCTTGTTGCGCAAGCGCTTCGCAGCGGACAATTGCCGATCGTTGGTTTCGTTCCTGGCGATATCCAGAATCCTTTCTTCGCGCGCATCGCGCACGACATCGAGGCGGAGCTGCGCAAGCACCGCCACAATCTTCTGATTGCCAGCAGCGAGGAGGACGTCGAGCAGGAAAAGGAATTGCTGGAGAGTCTTCGCTCGCTCAGCATTCGCGGCTTCATCCTGGCGCCCACTTCGGCAACCGACAGCCAGCACATCGTGCAACTCGTCAGCGAGGGCACCCCGGTCGTGCTGATCGACCGCGTCGCCAGGGAGGTGCACTGCGACAGTGTCATCGTCGACAATGAAGGCGGCGCGCGCGAAGCGGTCGACTACCTCGTCGCCAACGGTCACGAACGGATCGGACTGTTGCGCGACGAGTCGCGTATCTTCACAGCGCAGGAACGCCTCGCGGGATATCAGAACTCACTGCAATCGCATGGTATCGCGCTGGATGAATCGCTTGTCAGCGTGTCGCGTTCGACTGTCGAACATGCGATCGAAGCCACCATCCGCTTGTTCAGCCGACGCAATCGTCCGACAGCCTTGTTCACCGTCGACAGTCTGATGACCCAGGGCGCATTGCTCGGCCTGCGCTCGATGGGACTGTCGATCCCGCATGATGTGTCGCTGGTCGGCTTCGACGACTTCAATCTCGCCACCTTCACCGACCCGCAGATCACCGTCGTTGCCCAGCCAATCTCCGATATCGGACCGCTCGCTGCAGAGCTTCTGCTCGAACGGCTCGCCGGTAAAAAGGTCGCGCCGCGCCATATCCGCTTCCCGACGCGCCTCATTGTCCGCGGCTCGGTATCACAACTGCACAGGCGCTGACCGGCGTCACAATTTACCTGTTTCGACAAATTTCATCGCGAAGGGGACTTGCCAATCGCGGGAATGCGTGCCCATTATCACCATGTGAGATCGATCTCACATTGGTCAGGATTGATTAAAGGCTGATTAGCCGGCGCATCGACGCTCGCGCCAAGGCGGACGCTCCGCCGCATTGAGTACAAGGAAGAACTACATGCTGAACTTTGACAAAGACCGCTTCATAAGGATTCAAAGCGGTGCGGTTTCCATCGCCGGCGAGGCGCGCTCGCTCATGCGCACGCTGCTTTCGGAAGGCGTAGAGCGGCTGTTTTTCATGGGTACCGGCGGCGTTCAGCTTCTCACGCTTCCCGCCATCGAGCTGGCACAGCGTTACTCCACCTTCCCGGTGAGTGCCGCATATCCGGCACAGGTCGTTCTCGATCCGCCGGCCGGTCTCGACGACAAGGCCGTGGTCGTCATTCCCTCGCTGTCGGGCACGACGAAGGAAGGCGTCGAGCTCATGGCTTTCCTCAAGAAGCGCGGCGTGCGCACGATCTCGCTGACCGGCCATTCGGACACGCCGATCGCGCAGGAAGCAGACCACAACTTCACCAATTTCGCTGAGGACGACACCTCGTCGGAATCGTTCTATCTGCAAACGCTGTTGATCGTTCTGGCACTGCTGGCCGAGCGCGGCGAGTATGACGGCTTCGACGCGGCTGTCGCGGAACTCCAGCGCCTTCCCGGCTTGCTCGCCGATGCCAAGGCATCCTTCGAGGACAAGGCCGCCGAGTTGGCGAGGACAATCAAGGACGACACCTATCACATCTTCACCGGCGCCGGATCGGTATGGCCCGAGGCCAACTACTACGGCATGTGCATCCTCGAAGAGATGCAGTGGATCCGCACCCGGCCGGTCCATGCCGCGGACTTCTTCCACGGCACGCTTGAACTGGTCGAGCCGGGCGTCAGCGTCTTCGTGTTCAAGGGCGAGGATGCCCTTCGCCCACTGGCTGAGCGGGTCGAGAACTTCGCCAGGCGCTACACGGACCGCGTGCGAACACTGGACGCCGCTTCGGTCAAGTTACCAGGCATCTCGGCTCAGGTTCGCAGCATGATCTCACCGGTCCTGCTCGCCACCTTGCTTGAGCGGCTGAGCGCACATCTGGAGGTGCTGCGCAACCATCCGCTGACGACACGTCGCTACTACAAACGCGTTGAATACTGATCCACTCTCACCTCTGAAGGAGCTGCTTATGAAACGTTCACTGCAAGTCGTGGCGGTCACAGTGGCCGCGGTATCATCATTGGGGCTGTCCATCGGCGGCAGTTCCGCTGCCTCGCCGGCCGTTGCCGCGGACCCCAGCGCCACGGTCGACTACAGCGGCACGCTGTCGATCCTGACCAAGTTCGGGCTGCAGCAGCTGTCGCCCTATTTTGTCAATCTGGCGCAGGAATATGAGAAGCTCCATCCGGGCGTGAAGGTCGAACTCATCCAGGAGAGCGACGACAGCGTGAAGGGCAAGACGAAGACGCTGGTCGCTTCGAATTCGCTTCCCGACGTCTACTTCTCCTGGACGGGCAGCTGGGGCGCGAACTTCGTGCGCGGAAATCGTGCCGTCGACCTGAGCGCGGTCATCGGTCCCGATACCGACTGGGGCAAGACGCTCTCTCCGGCGGCCGTCAAGGCGTTCGAGTACAACGGCAAGCTCTACGGCATACCACTCTATCAGGATGCCAAGTTCATGGGCTACAACAAGCAGGTCTTCGCCAAGCTCGGCCTAAAGACGCCGGCCAATTTCGAGGAGCTGCTGACGAGCTGCGATGCCATTCGCAAATCCGGCGCGACGCCGATCTCGCTGGGCAACAAGGAAGCCTGGCCGGCTATCCACTATGCGGGCCAGTTGCTCGCCTACAATGTCCCGCAAGCCACGCTCGAACGCGACTTCGATCCCGCCACGGCTGAATACACCGATCCGGGCTATGTCGCGGCGCTCAAGCAGTTCAGCCAGCTTGTCGGGCGCTGCACCGATGGCGCCGGCGTCAACGGCACCTCCTATGCCTCGGCTCTCCAGGCCTTCACTAACGCGCAGTCGGCCATGTACTATCAGGAGATCATCGAGTTCGATCAGGCCGCCACGCCGGACTCGGCGCTGAAGCCTGCCGATTTCGGCTTTTTCAAACTGCCCGTGCCTGATGGCGCCAAGGGTGACCTCAAGTCGATCGAGGGCGCCCCCGAGGGCTACATGATCAGCGCGGCGTCGAAAAATATCCCGCTGGCGATCGACTTCATGAAGTTCGTGACCTCGAAGCAAAACGCGCAGATCTTGTCCGCGCCGCCTTATGGCCAGCCGAGCGCCACCATCGGCGGCGCCTCGGAATCGAACATGAGCGTGGCTGTGGTCGACGGCCTCAAGGAGATCAACGCGGCCTCGTTCCTCATGCCCTGGCTCGACACGGCCAATCCGCCGCGCGTCGCCGCCGTCTGGTTGTCCAGCCTGCAGGCGCTGGCGGGTGGCTCGATGACACCTGAGCAAGTGATGGACGAGGTGCGCAAGGCCGCCTCTGCAGCCAAGTAAAGCGGACAATGGCAAGGGCATTGGACACAATCAGAAGCGGTGCCGTGGTTCATGGCGCCGCCAAGCCGCAAAGGCCAAAAAGCTTGCGGGCCCGCTTCGGAAATCTGTTGTCGTTCCGATGGGCTGCGATGGCGCTGATCCTCATCGGCTGGTTCGTCTACTATCCGATCGTTGACAACTTCATCGTCAGCACCACCGACCAGGACATCTATACCGGCGAGGTTACCAATATCGGCCTTGCCAATTACGATCGGCTTCTGCACGACCCGATCGTGCTGGTCGCGCTCCTGAACAATTGCCTCTACGCCGTGATTTCCGTCATTTTCCAGGTCTTTGGCGCCTTTGTGCTGGCGGCAATCATCGAGGACCTGAAGAGCGAACGCTGGCGCCGCATGTGGCGAGCCATATACTTCGTGCCCTCGGCCATCTCGATCACCGTGACCGGCCTGCTATTCTACTTCATCTACCAGCCGCAGATCGGCTTGCTGGACGCCGTGCTGACCCGCCTTGGTCTCGGCCAGCTCGTGCAGCCCTGGCTTGGCAACGAACACACGGCGATCTACGCGATCATTGCCATGAGCCAATGGCAGGGCTTCGGCTACTCGACCCTGCTGTTCGCGATCGCCATCCAGAAAATACCGCGCGACCTCTACGACGCCGCCACCATCGACGGCGCCGGCGCCCTACGCCGCCTCTGGAGCATCACCTTTCCGCTGACCCGGGAAATGACCGGGCTGATGATCATCGTCACCATCACCGGCGCGTTCCAGGTGTTCAACGAAGTCATGGTCATGACCGCCGGCGGGCCTAACAACAGCAGCCAGGTTCTGGGCACATGGCTCTACCAGAAGGCCTTCATCGAGGACAATTTCGGCTATGGCGCCGCGATTGCCGCCGTCATCTTTGTCGTGACCATGCTCACCGGCGCGGCTCAGCTCTGGTACACGAAGCGTCGCCGGGTGCGGCTATGAGTGCGACAGTTGCAGCCGGGCGGAGCCGGCACGTCAATATGTGGTCCGTCATCGCCAGGACGCTCCTCTATTCGTTCCTTGTCTGCCTCGGCGTCGTGGTCATCTACCCGCTGATCTGGATGGCGCTCAGCGGCTTCAAGGACAATGCGCAGATCTTCGGCGATCCCTTCGCCCTGCCTGTCCATTGGTCGTGGAACAATTATGTGCAGGCCTGGAACCAGGGCGTGCGTGGCTATGTCACCATCTCCGTCCTGGTGACCGTCGCTTCCGCCATATGCACGGTGCTGATCAGCGCCTGGACGGCCTTTGGCCTGACACGGACCAAGATGCCGGCAAAGCCATTGGTCGTCGCCATCGTGCTGGGCGGATTGATGCTGAGCCCGACCGTCGCGATCATCCCGCTGGTGAAGATGCTGCAGGCGCTCGGCCTCTACAACACCTACTGGGCGCTGATCATTCTCTACACGGCGTTCCGGGTGCCGTTCACCACCTTTCTCATTCGCGCCTACATGCTCGATTTGCCGAGCGACCTTGACGAGGCGGCCACCATGGACGGCGCCAGCGAAGGCCAGATCTTCTGGCGCATCACGCTGCCGCTATGCCGGCCGATCATCATCTCGTGCGTCATCCTGCACGTTCTGTTCGCTTGGAACGAATATCTGTTCGCCATGATCTTCACGAGCGGCAGCGATATGCAGACGCTCCCGGTCGGCCTGACGTCAATCATGGCGACGCACGGAACCAACTATGCCGTGGTGTTCGCCGCGATGACGATCTCGGCCCTGCCGATCGTGATCGTGTTCTTTGCCGCGCAGCGCTACTTCATTCGTGGCCTGTCCGAAGGCATTGGCAAGTAGCAATTCCCTGAAAGGACCCTTCATGCCGCAGCTCGCTTTCCATCAGCTGATCGGAGCCAACTTCAGCTTTCAGCACTTTCCGCTGGAACGGGTCGCCAAGGCGATCCGCGACTTCGGAATGAAAGAGGTCGAATTGTGGGGGATAGCCCAGCACCTCGACCTCTTCCATGCCACTGACGCGCGTGTCGATTCCGTTCGCCGGATGCTTGCCGACAACGGCCTGTCCACCTGGTGCTTCACGCCCGAGCAGGTGCTCTATCCGATCAATATCGCCTCCGGCGATGCGGATCTGCGCCGCGCCAGCATCGAGCGGTTCTGCCGTGCCTCCGACATCTCCGCGGCGCTGGGCGCGCGCTACCTGTTCCTGACGCCGGGACGAGGCTACGAGAGCGAAGCGCCGCAAGCGGCCTGGGATCGCTCGGTCGAGGCGCTGGGCAAGATCGCCGAACATGCCGGCCACAACGGTGTCCGGTGCCTGCTCGAGCCGCTGCAACGTTTCGAGACCAATATTGTCAACGATGCGGCCGGCCTGCGCCGGATGCTCGACCAGTTGGATGCGGAGAACATGGACGTCGTCCTGGACTCGGTCGCCATGGCCACGGCAGGCGACACGGTGGCCGGCTATATCGACCTGTTCGGCTCCCGGCTGGCGCATGTTCAGCTCGTTGACGGCACGCCGGGCGGACATCTGGTATGGGGAGACGGGACGCTGCCTCTTGGTCGCTATGTCAGCGAACTGGCAAGCGCCGGATATGCCGGCAAGATCACGTTCGAGCCGTTCGGCAACGGGTCCTATGCATTGGATCCGGTAAAGGCCTGGACGCGCTGCCTCAACGCGATCGAGCCCTATCTAAACCGCGCCGCGGTGCCGGCATGACCCGGGCGCCGAACCTGGTAGCCGTCGGTGACAATTGCCTCGACGCCTATCTCACCAGCGGCCTGCTTACCGTGGGTGGCAACGCCTTGAACGTAGCGGCGCAGTGGCGACGCAACGGCTGGCCAGCAAGGTATTTCGGCGCCGTTGGCGAGGACCCCGAGGGCGATGTGGTGCTTGCCGAACTGGCCGGCGTCGGCCTGTCGCCCGAAGATGTCGAACATCGCCCGGGCGACACCGCCGTCACCTTGCTTCGCGATGAGGCCGGGGACCGGAAATTCCTGCATGAATCTTTCGGAGTCGGCGAGAACTACATGCCGGCGCCGGAGCACTACGCGGTCATCGCCGCGGCCGACTGGGTGCATCTCGGCACCAACGCCAACAAGGACCTCGTCCGCCGCCTGGTGGCCGACCGCGTGCCATTCAGCATCGACGTTTCGACGGCGCATCTGGTCCTGCCGCTGGACGGCGTGCCCCTGCTGTTCGCCTCCGGGCCCGACGCTGTCGATGTGCCGGTCGAGCCGCCGTTGGCAGCGCTCAGGGTAGCCGGCGCGCGGCACGTGGTCCTGACCTGCGGCCGACGCGGCTCCTACTTCGATGACGGCAAGGGCGTTGTACATGTGCCAGCCACGATGGTCGACGTGGTCGACACATGCGGTGCCGGCGACAGTTTTATCGCGACGTTCCTGACCGCGTTCCGCTTCGAAGGCCTTCTCGCTGGAGAAGCACTGCACAGGGCTTCAGTGGCGGCGGCGCAGACCTGTACCCATCTCGGCGGGTTTCCCCAGAAGCCGCGTCCCATCCCGGACTGGCTGCCGGCCAAATACGCCAGCTTCATCACCGACGTCCAGGAAGCCCGACCGTGACAACACTTCATCTACGACAGCCGGCAGTGGCCATACCGTCCGACCGGTCGTTCTGGCTGCAGGACATCGGCGCCGATATCGCAACGGAGCCGCTGCGGGGCACTGAGCGCGCCGACGTCGTGATCGTTGGCGGCGGCTACACAGGCTTATGGACGGCGCTGCGCATCCGCGAGCTCGCACAGGAGACGCGTGTGATGGTGCTCGAAGCCGATCTCTGCGGCTCGGGAGCCTCTGGGCGCAATGGAGGTCAGGTCCACTCGTGGTTCGCCGAACTCGACCAGATCAGCGCTGTCGTCGGCGTTGAAGAGGCACGGCAGCTATGCGCCGACACGGTGACGTCGATCGCCGAACTGAAGGCGCTGCAGCAGGACGGCGCGATCGACATGGACCTGCGGCTGGACGGATGGCTGTGGACGGCGAGCTCGATTGCCCAGGAAGGCGCCTGGGAACGCGCGGTCGCCATGACGGCGGCAGTGGGCGAGGACCGTTTCAAGCCGCTCACGGCCGAGGACATCGAACGCCGCACAGGTTCATCTGCCTCCTATGCCGGCGTCGTCGAGGCCAACGCCGGCACGGTTCACCCAGCCAAACTGGCCGTTGGACTGCGCAACTTGGCAATGGCGCGAGGCGTAATCATCCATGAGCGCAGCCCCGTCCTCGACATCGACCCCGGCAGGACATGCACTGTGCGCACGGCGCAAGGTGCGGTGCAGGCCGAGAAGGTCGTGCTCGCGGCAAATGCCTGGCTTTCTGCCCTGCCGGAATTGCGCCGTCATCTTTACGTCGTTGGCAGCCAGATCATCGCCACCGCGACCGTGCCCGAACTGCTTGACAGCATCGGCTGGCGCGACGGGGCATCGATCTGCGACTCGCAGAGCCAGGTTCTGTACTACCAGCGCACCACGAAGGGACGCGTCGTCTTCGGGCGGGGAAGTGGCAACGTGGCTTTCAACGGCAACTTCGGTGCCAGCTTCAACCGCAGCCCGGAGCATGGCCGCGACAATCTGCGCGAGCTGCACCGGGTTTATCCGGCGTTGCGCGGCGTGCCGGTCGAGTATGACTGGGCCGGCCCCATCGATTGCGTTCCCGAACACGTTCCCGTCTTCGATCACCTGCGCGGCAATCCCAACATCTTCTACGGCATGGGCTTCAACGGAACCGGCATCGCGCAGACGCCGATTGGCGGGCGGATACTGGCCAGCCTGGTGCTGGAGCGCAAGGATCGCTGGAGCGCCAGCGGCCTGGTCGGTATCGAGCGTCGGATGTCGCTACCACCCGAGCCGTTCCGTTACCTCGGCGCCAAGCTCGTCCGCAGCGCGGTGCGCCGCAAGAACGAGGCCGAGATCCGTAACCGGAAGGCGGACATGATAACCAATCTGCTGGCTGGGCTGAAGCCAGGCCATCGCAAGAAATAGCAATGTGCCGAGCACCTCACTTTACGCAATCGAGGAGATCACAACGGCCGATCTGGCCCTGAGGCGGGTCAGGAAGTCCTGCGGCAGTGTCGACATTCTCGACGGCATCGATTTCGACATTAAGTCGCGCGGGTTCATCGTCTTCGTTGGCCCTTCGGGCGTCGCTGCAGCCGACGATTGTCGGCGGATGGTGCAGATAAATTAAGAGCGGCCAGTTTTCTTTCCGGGCTATGAAAAAGGGCTTGATCCTCTTGCCGATATGTGCGCCTAATTCGATATGAGATCGATCTCATGTTGCGTTCTCAAAATTATCCTCTCTCTACGGGAAGGGCGCTGTTGCGGAGCCGGTTGATGGAAGACAAATTGGGCGTGTCGCAGTCGAGCGTCGTGGACGAGAAGATCCAGGCGCTTCTGCCGGAAGCGGTTACGCTCCTGCGCAGGCTTGTTGGTACGAACAGCATCAACCCGGCGTTTCCCGGTATTCGACGCGCAGACCTACTCGGCGGGGAGAGCGCTTGTGGCGCGATGATCGCCGAGTCTCTTTCGAATCACGGCTTCGTATCGGAGACCGTTGCTCCGGATGCCGGGCGTCACAACACAATCATTCGAAAGGATGGCGCCGGTGGCGGCCGTTCGATATTCATCAACGGTCACGTCGACACGGTCGCTCCGTTTCAACGCCGAGCGGACTTAAACTCATCGATTGCTTTCAGCAGCACAACCGAAAGCGCTCAATGCAAATCCTCAACACATCATCGGCTGGCCTTGTCCACCAATTCGAAGCCGAGAAAATCTCGACCTCTGCATACCCCGTATATCCGGCAGCGGAGATCATTGCCCCAAATGCCTCGAGGTCGATCACACCATCCCCCATCATGCCTCTATCGAGAAGCATGTCGCGGGTCGGCACCAGCCAGTCAGCGATGTGGTACCCCAAGATCCGGCCATCAGATCCAGCTCTTGAAATCTGAGCGCTGAGCTTGGGATCCCACCATGTGTGGTAGGCATCGATGACGACTCCGACACCCGTTCCAAGCTCATCGCAAATGTCCAGCGTCTGCTCGATCGTGTTTACGCATGCACGATCGGCGGCGAACATAGGATGCAGAGGTTCGATTGCCAGTGGGATACCCGAAGCACGGGCGTCAGGTAGGATCGCCGCTATAGCTTCAAGAACCGTGTCTCGCGCCTTCGAAATGTCCTTGGTTCGAGAAGGCAAGCCACCGGCCAAGACGACGAGGCATGCCGCACCGAGTTCGGCGGCTTCGGCAATTGCGCGCTTGGCGTCGTCAATGGACGCCTGTCTGGCGACCGGGTCGGTCGTGGTGAGCGGACCCGTGCGAACGAGACTGGTCACCTTGATCCCACGGTCTCTAAGCATTGCCGCGGCCTGGGTAAGGCCGACGCTAGCGATTTGGTGCCGCAAAGCGCCGACTGCCTGGATTCCACAGCGCGAGCAGGCTTCGATCGCTTCCCGAAACGGGACGCTTGGGTTCAACGTCGCCAGATTTATGGAAAGAGGCTGGAGCGGCAACGCACGTTCCTTCTTGGGCAAGCAATCTACCTCCCACGGCGCCTTCTCACCGGGCACGTTAGCCCTTGACGGTGCCCGCAGTTAGCCCCGCTACAAACCAACGCTGCGCCAGCATGAAGATGAGAATGACCGGCATCGAGGCGACAATGGCGAAAGCCATGAAGTAGGACCAGGATATACCGATGGAGTCGAAGACCTGGTTGACCAGTGCGACCTGGAGTGTCCGAGCCGCCACGTCTGGGGCGAAAACCGCCACGGTCACGTAGTCATTCCAGGTGGTGATGATGCCCATCACGGCGACGGCGGCGATTCCGGGCTTGATCAATGGCAAGACAAGGCGGCGGACCACTTGCCATCGCGTGGCGCCGTCGATGAAGCCGGCCTCCTCGATCTCCAAGGGCAGGGCGGTGACAAAGTTCTGGATGAACCAGACCGTCTGCGGGACCAGGCGAGCTGACAAGATGAAGATCAGGGCCGCATGATTGTTCAGCAGCCCCATGCGGTCCAGCAGGATATAGGTTGGCACCAGGAGGGCCACGCCCGGGATCATCGACGTGGCGAGGATCGTCAGCATCAGGGCCTGTTTGCCGCGAAAGTGAAGACGGGCCGCCGCATAGCCGGCCGGAACGCCTACAGCGAGCGAAACAACGACCGCTCCCACCGAATAGATGATGGAGTTCATCAGGTCGTTCAGAAACGTCTCCGTGGTGAAGACACCCCGGTATGCCTCGAGGGTAACCGAAGCGGGCCAGAAAACAGGCGGGTAGGAGACCGCAAGGGCTTCAGGCTTCAATGACGTAATCAAGGCCCAAAGAAATGGCGCGGAGATGATCAGGAGAAGGATGATGGCGCTCATCCATGACAGCGCCTTCTGAGTTCTACTGGTTTGCATGGCTCAGCCTGTCGTCCGTCCGGTCGATCGCACGTAAATGAAGCCGAGGAGCAGATTGGCGGCCAGAACGATGATCGAATAGACCGCGGCCGGAGCGATATTGACGTTTTGGACGGTGCCCCTGAAAACCTGATAGCTCCAGGTCGTCGTGAAGCCGAGCGGGCCGCCGCCGGTGAGCACCAGGATCAGCGTCACGACCGTGAGGTACAGGATCGCCAGGTTGAGCGCGGTGCTGCCGAGTGTCGGGAGGAGATGCGGAAACGTGACATATCGAAACTTGGCCAAGCTTCCGCCACCGTCCATGTCGACGGCCTCATAAAGTTCTCTCGGAACCGATTGCAAAGCGGCGGTTGCCATCACCATGACGTACGGGAACGACCACCACGCCGTGACGATGACCAAGATCCATATGGCCAGGTCCGGATCGCCGAGCAGGAGGCCAGGCGTGAAACCGAGGCGCGCGACCGCGTAGTTGATCGGCCCGTAGGAGGGGTTGAGCATCCAGAGCCAAAGGCTGGCGACGACGCCCATCGACAAGGTCCATGGGAGCAGCGTGACTACGCGGAATAGTGACGCATAGGCGCCAAGCGCGTTGAAAGTCACCGCTGCATACATGCCAAAGGGGACGGCCAGCGCCAGCGAACCAAACACATAGATCAGTGACGCAACCAAGCTGTCGACGAATTCCCGCGAGGTGAACACGTCGATGTAGTTTTGGAAACCAACGAAACCCACGAGCTCATAATAGTGGGTTTCCTGGAAGCTCATCCAGATGACGTAGACGAGCGGATAGAGCGTCACCACGAGCAGCACGATCAGCGCCGGCAGGAACCAGGTCAAGGGATGGTCCTGGAACGGGCGAGGCCCGCCGGCGCCGACCGTTGGATCTTCGAAGGCCAATTGCGTCTTTTGGGCTACGTCCACGCAAGCAAATCCTTTGAACGTCATGATGCTGATCGTCTAGACGCCCGTGAGCATTCTTCAACGCGCTTGAGTCATAGCCTTCTCGTAGCGGGACTTCACCTCTTCGTAGGCATCCTTCGGGCTCGTGTCCCTGAGCACCATGCGCTGCAGGGCCTCGCCGAGGGCTTGGTTATAGGCCGTGAGGCTGAGGGGGTATGAGGGCAGGAAACCGCGCTCGGAAACCAGCTTTGCCCATTCGGATTGACGCTGGCCGGCAGGGGTATCGATGTAGCCGCCGGCCTTGTAGGCCGAAGCCCGGGCGACGACTTCGCCACCTTCAAGAGCGATTTTCTGGGCGTCCGGGCTGCCGAAGAACTTCAGCAACTTCCAGGCCGCCTCCTTGTTGGCTGAGTTTTCATTCAGCGAAACATAGTAGCCATAGACCACCTGCTTCCCATTCGGCTCGTAAGCAGGCGGCGGTGCCCAGGCCAAGTCATCGCCCGCACCGCCATTGGCGATCGCGGCGAAGCGGTAGAGGCCGAACGTTGCGGAGTCGATTGTCCCTGCACGAAGTCCGTCATGGACTTCGCTGTAGCCGAACTGCAGGGCCAGGGTCGGCACCTGGCATTTGGCGTACATGTCCTTGATGGTTTGGGCCGCGCGTACGAAGCTGTCTTCGGACACCAGATACTTGTCGCCCGTCTCGTTGAAGTAGGTGCCGCTGCCCTCGGTGGACATCGAGCTGAACATTGTCTCGCTGAACGCCTGGGCTCCACCGAGACCGCCGCTCGCGCCGATTCCGACGGCGTACCCGATCTTGCCTTGCGCGGCGAGCTTCTTGCTCAACGCGCACACCTCGTCCCAGGTCTTTGGCGGCTGCACCCCGGCGGCGGCCAGGGCGCTTTTCCGGTACAGGAAAAGGGGGATGCGGTAGTCCAGGGGCAGACCGTAGAGATGACCGTTGAACTTCGTATCCTGGAGCGGCAGCAGCCAGTCCGATTGGTCGATCTTGTCTTGCTTCACCATGTCATCGAGCGACTGCAACGAGCCGGTTGCCGCATATTCGGGCATCCCAAAGCCGATCACTTTGATGACGTCTGGCGAGGCCGATTTGCTTTTCAGGGCCCGCAAATAGGTCGCCTGTGTCGGATCCACGAGCACTTTGACCTTGATGTCGGGATTGGCGGCCTCGAATGCCGATATGATCTTGGTCTGGGCGGCGGCGCGGGGATCTTTCGTGTTCGCCGGATCCAGGTTGCTTGCGTAAACGACTTCCGTTTGCGCCTGAGTAAATGCAGCGGGGGCGTATCCCGCGACGGACCCCACGCATATCGCTGCCAAAAGCAGCCGACGATGGAATTGGAACGGCTTCATGCTTTCCTCCCTGGTTGGCTATGGAATGGCTCGGCTCCAAGAGAACCGGCTTGCCTTAAAATGAAAGCGCTTTAATAAATCACTTGCATGCGACCCGGCACTTGTCAATAAGAGCTGCCAACGAGCACAAAATCAGTGTCTCGGGCGCTGGAGGAGGTGCGAGATGGCTACGGTTCAAATCCGCAATGTCAGGAAATCATTCGGGGCCTTGCCCATTATCAAGGGCGTATCAATCGATATCGAGGATGGCGAATTCGTAGTCCTGGTCGGGCCATCCGGATGCGGGAAGTCAACCTTGCTCCGCATGGTTGCGGGCCTGGAAAGCATCAGTTCCGGCGCGATCGCGATCTCCAACAAGGTCGTCAACAACCTGCCGCCCAAGGAGCGGGATATCGCTATGGTGTTCCAGAACTATGCGCTCTATCCCCACCTGACCGTCGCCGAAAATATGGGCTTTTCGCTTAAACTCAAGGGATCCAGGCGCTCGGAGATCGACGAGAAGGTCGAAAAAGCCTCCGAGATCCTTGGTTTGGGGCAATTGCTGCAGCGGTATCCGCGGCAACTCTCCGGAGGTCAGCGTCAACGCGTCGCCATGGGAAGGGCAATCGTGCGGGACCCTCAGGTCTTTCTCTTTGACGAACCCCTGTCGAATCTCGACGCCAAGTTGCGCGTTCAGATGCGTACAGAAATCAAGAGCTTGCATCAGCGTCTGAAGGTGACCACGATCTACGTTACCCATGATCAAGTCGAGGCGATGACGATGGCCGACAAAATTGTGGTCATGCGCGACGGAATCGTCGAGCAGATTGGGCGTCCACTTGAGCTTTACACGAAGCCCGTAAACCAATTTGTGGCGGGTTTCATCGGCTCGCCCGCGATGAACTTCATAGAGGGGACAATAACCACCGACGGGTTTCGCACGAGTGATGCGATTGTTCTCCCCTTGAAAAGCGTTGACGACGCTAAACTCAGGGATTGGTCCGGGAGACGTGTGATTTACGGGATTCGTCCAGAGCATCTTCTGCAGGAAAGCGGTGGAGCGCCGGTCGTTGTGGAAGTCGTCGAGCCAACCGGTTCCCAGACGGAGATCTTTGCCCGGCTTGGGAACGATCGGATCGTCGCGTCAGTCCCCGACATCGTCGACGTCAAATCCGGTGACCAGATGCGCCTTCGTCCCGTCGAGGGGCGGGAGCATCTCTTCGATTCCGAGACCCTTCAACGCCTGGCTTGATGTCACCAGGCGAGCACCCGTTCCTAAAAATGGCGGAAGACCTTGACAATGCCCGTTCATTCGATGACTGCTATTAAAGCGCTTTCATTGGCGACCTCTAGCTAAACGTGGATCACTCAAATGTCTGACAAACTGTGGGACCTGAAGGTTCCCTACGGGTTTCAGCCCACCTGGGCCGAGCGGGATAAATATGATGTCAAACGGCCGATAGAGGAGGGACGTGAAGTTCGCCTCGCACTAGCCGGATTGGGCGGCATCGCCGTCGCGAAACACCTCCCCGCGATACGTCGCCTCCGCGACACCGGGGTCAACGTCAAGGTGGTCGCCGGCGCCGATCCAGATGAAAACGTCCGGGCGAAGGTTGAGCACGTTCATGGCTTTCGTTGCTTCAGCAGCGCGAAGGAGATGTTTGCATCGACCGAGATCGACGGCGTACTGGCTTTGACCGATCCCGGCGAGAGCCGCTACTCGGTCATGCAGGAGACAATCGAGAGGGGTATCAACCTGTTTGCGGAAAAGCCGCTGCTTTGGTTCGGCACCAACGACATGGACCGGAGCATTCGGCTTGCGCGTGAACTGATTGGCCGGGCCCAGCAGAAAAAACTCGTGATGATGACGGGGCTGGTGAAGCAATTCTCGCCTCCCTACCAAGTGGCACAACAACTGATCGACCAGGGCGCCATTGGCCAGATTTCAATGTTGGCCGTGAAAATGTGTCAGGGCTGGTCGCGCCACATCCTGCTGGAAGGCCAGGCCTGTCATGTGCTGCACGTCGTTCGCCGGTTTGGCGGCGATCTGAAGGGCCTGAATGCTTTCGGGTCCAACCGGTACGGTGAGCCGAACTACCCATACGACAACATCACCGTCAACGCCGAGTTCGAATCGGGTGCCATTGGCGCCTTCTGCTTCAACTCGTCGTCGCCGTCGCTCAAGCCGTGGGAGCGGGTCGAGGTGTTCGGAGAGCGGCGTTGGCTTGGCATCGAAGACGCGATGGCAACAACTCTCCATGGCAGCGAGGAAGGCCCTTCGCAGGTCTGGTCCCCGGTGTTTCCACACACGCTGATGTTTGACGAGGAGTTTGGCGGTTTCGTCGGCGAGCTTCGAAACTTCGTCCGCGCCATCCGTGGTGAGGAAGCGCTGGCGGTTACCGGTGATGACGGCCTGGCGGTGCTCATCATCGCCGACATGATCCATCGGTCGATTCGAGAGCGGCGCTACGTATCACGTGAGGAGTGGATCCAGACCGAAGCGAGGCTCGCATCATGAGCAAATTCAAGATCAGCGCCTGCAGCGCCAATTACGGACATGCCGACCTGTTCGGTGTGATCGATCGTCTTGCGGAGCTTCAGTATGATGGTGTCGAAATCACCGTCATGTACCACGCTCCCCCGGCTGAGACGTCTCAGGAACGCCGGAAGGCAATCCTGAAGCGTGCAAGCGACGCGGGCATGTCCGTGAGCGGCCTGCACTTCATCTTCCCGTCGGGCTTGAAGATGGCCTCCAGCGATCGCTCCGAGCGTCAGAAGGTGGTTGACTATGTGGGTTCGGTGATCGACCTGGCACACGATCTGGAAGCGCCTATCGTCATGATTGGCGGTGGCGGCATGCGCGCTGCTTCGAACGGTGTGGAGAAGGAGGCCGCCATCGAGAACATATGCGACTCGTTCCGCGGCATCGGCCAGCGGGCGGAGAAGCAGGGCGTTGTCGCATGCTTTGAGGCGCTCAACCGGTTTGAGACCCAGATCGGTCGCAGCTTCAGCGAGACCTGTGGTTATCTCGACCGCATCGGATCGCCTGCCGTGAAGCTGGGCGGCGACACGTTCCATATGAATATCGAGGAACCCTCGATGCCCGCCTCTATCAAAGCCGTCGGCGACCGGCTTGCCCACCTGCATCTTCCGGACAGCCATCGCTTGGCGCCGGGCGACGGGCATATCGACTTCCCGCCGATCCTGCGCGCGCTGAAGAAGATCGGCTACTCAGGGTTCATCTCCTTTGAGATGTTCTGGATCGCGCCGGATATCGCCTACCTGCCGACCTACGAGCTTTGCGATGCGGAGAACGTCAAGGCGATTTCCTACATCCGCAAATTGGAGGACACGTTGTGACCAGGCCTGGCAAGATGAACAAGGTTCTCGTGATCATCGGCGACGCGACCGAAACCGTGGATACCCTCTATCCCATTCTCCGCCTCAAGGAGGAAGGAATGGTCCCGGTGGTGGCCGGTCCTGAGAAGCGCCGTTACAACATGGTTCTCCACGAGATTCCCGAACGCGGTTGGGATATCACGCGGGAGTTCGAGGGGTATACCATACAGGCCGATATCGCGTTTCGTGACGTCAAGCCTGAAGAATATCTGGGCATTTTCTTCAGCGGCGGCCGCGCTCCCGAGTACATTCGGGAAGACAAGGATCTCATCGACATGACCCAGTACTTTTTCGATATCGACAAACCGATCGCGAGCGTTTGCCACGGTGTGGAAATCCCCGCCCGTGCCGATCGCGTGCGCGGTCGTCGTATGGCCTGCGTCCCGAAATGCCGGTTCGACCTGGAAGTGTGCGGTGGCATCTACTCTGAAGAGAGCTTTGCCATCGACGGTAACCTCTTCAGTGGCCGTACGTGGCACGATCATGGCTCCTACATTGGTCAATGGATACGTGCGCTCGATGCCCAACGCATGAAGGCGGCCGCTTAGGTCCGGAGAACAGTCGTGGCTGCCGCGAACGATGCAGGCCCAGTCCTGCAGGGACAAACGGTACTGGTGGTTGGCGCAGGCTCCCGCGGAGGAATCGGCTTTGCCTGCGCCAAGGCCGCGGCCGCGGCTGGTGCCAATATTGCTCTGGCCGATCTGGAAAGCTCGGCCGTTGCAAGCCTGTCCGACGCACTCACGGGAGGCCCGCACTCCCATCATATGCTGGATGCGACCGACCCAGATGCCGTTCTGGCCATGGTCGCGGACGTACAGAAGCGCCATGGCCATATAGACGCAGCCATTTTGGCGCAGGGGATCCTTCGCAATCAGCCGTTTCTGGATATCAGCCTCGACGCGTGGGACGCGACCTTTGCCGTCAACACGCGGAGCGTTTTCCTCGTAGGCCAGGCGGTTGCACGCCTCATGGCCAAGCGGGGTCACGGTAGGATCGTCCTGGTTGCCTCCAATTCGGGCCGCATTCCTCGGCTCGAAACCGCAAGTTACGGTGCCTCGAAGGCGGCTGTGATCCATCTGGCTCGCTGCATGGCCCTTGAACTCGCCCGCTTTGGCATCACAGTCAATTCGCTGTGCCCAGGTTCAACGGCGACGTCCATGATGGTCGACAACCAGGCACAAGGCGATCGAACGAGGTTGGAAGGCATCGTAAAGGGCAGCCTTGAGCAATGGCGCACAGGCATACCTCTCGGCCGACTGGCCGACCCGGAGGATCAGGCGCGTGCGGCGGTCTTCCTCCTCAGTGACGCCGCCCGCCATATCACCGGGCAATCACTGTGCGTCGACGGTGGCCAAACTTTCTATTGACGAAGGTCGTGGGCCCGCCTGCGGGAGCGGGCGGATCAGGGTTCACGAGCAACTAGCTCACAGGAAGACGGGCTTGCCTGTAGAGGCCGATTCTTTGACCGCAAGGGTCGCACGCAAGGTTTCGGCAGCGTCTCTTCCGGACGAAATCGGCGCTTCCTGTCGCAAGGCGACCTTGGCGAAATGGATCATCTGCGCCAGGTAGGTGTCGATGCGTTCGGCGCCCAAGGACTGCTCGGTGAGATCGGTGCGCCATCCCGGCTCGCCAGCGCCCCGATAATTGTAAAATTGGACCGATGGCAAGGTAACTGCGCCATGCGTGCCTCCGAATATGTGGCTCGGGACATCCTGCCGGCTCATCCTTCCCGTCATACCGGTAATGAGGTCGAATTCTCCTGATGCCAGGTCCCAGCTGAAGGGAGTTGCAGCGGTGTCTGAAACGAGCATTGTCCCCAAGGCGCCGTTTTTGAAGCGCAGCATGACCGCGGCCGTATCTTCGACTTCGAGCCCTCGCGCCTTTGCGGAACTGAAGGCCTGCAGCGAGGCGATCTCTCCAAAAACGTAGCGCAAGATATCGATCTCGTGGATCATGTTGAGGAGTATCGGCCCGCCGGCCGGCGGCTCCGTGCGCCATCCGATGCTGAAATAGCTGTCGGGCTTCAGCTTTACGTCGAGAATGTTGGCAATTGTTGGCGTGCCGATCAGGCCGTCCTCGACAGCTTTGCGGACCAACTGCACCGCTGGATTGTGACGCCTGTGATGGCCGACCAGAATTGGCAGGTTGCGACGCGCAGCTGCATCACACAGCATCCGGGCCGCTTCGTTGGATTCGGCGATCGGCTTCTCGATGAGGACCGCGATATCCCGCTCTATGCAGGCCAGACCGACGATGTGGTGTTTCGCGTTGGGTACCGCGATGAGTACGCCATCGAGAGGCTCTTTTTCGAGCATTTCGGCGTAGTGATTGTAGTGTCGGACGCCCAGGCCTTTGGCGTGATCCCGCGCCTCATTGACTGGATCAGATACGGCTGCGGCAACGGCGTTCGGGGTTCTTAGCAATGCGCCAAGATGAGCGCGTCCCATCGTTCCCAAGCCGATAATTCCGATGCGTGCCAGCGCCATTTACTCGTCTCTAATGAAAGCGCTTTCATGTATCAACTTCATCGGTTTGAGTCGATGGGAACTTGCAATGTCGAGGTGGATCAGTCAGTTGCACACCATTCTCCTTGGCCAGGCGTTGAATCCAGAACAATGCCCGCTCGACAGTTGGCCGCTTTGCCGCTTGGCTATTCCAGTTCGACGACCGGGACCCGGACCCTGCTAATCATTTGAAATAGGCCTTCGTTTGCTGTTACCAGAGACACGGGACGTGGTGGTTTTTATGTGAAAGCGCTTTAATAGGTCGTGAATTGGCAGACTCATCGGTTGGGTCGTTCAGGAGATGTCATGAAGTCGAATGACGGCGTGAAGAGAAGGCGTTCCCGTTCGCCAAGCAAAGCTCCGGTGCGAATGAGTGACGTGGCGGCCTTGGCAGGCGTTTCAGCAGGAACCGTTTCCCGAGTCTTCAGTGCTCCGCACCTGGTGGCGCCAGAGACCGCGCGAGCTGTACGGGCCGCTGTCGAAAAGCTTGGTTGGATTTCGAACGCAGGCGCCCGCGCACTGGCAAGCCACAAATCAGGGACGATCGGCGCCGTTATTCCAAATCTATCAAATCCAGTATTCGCCCAGATGATGCATGCATTGCAGGACCGGCTGCTCAGCGAACGTTACACTCTGGTGCTAAACTGTTCGGACTATGACCCTGAAAAGGCGCTTATCGGCATACGCTCAATGCTTGAGCGTGGGGTCGACGGTCTTATCCTCCTTGGCGAGAATTTTCCGGACGCGCTTTGGCATTTGCTTGACGTCCAAAAGGTACCCTATCTGATCATCTATTCTTATCGACAGGGCACCGGTCGTTCCTATGTCGGAGTCGATAACATGCGAGCTGCGCGAAAAGCAGCGGATTACATTCTCGACTTGGGACATCGCGATATTCTCATCCTCTCGCAGGAAGCTTCCGCCAACGACCGTGTTGCCGCACGCTTTTACGGCTTCACGGAGGCTTTGAGGGATCGGGGCATTGTCCTTCCCGAAAACCGGATCGTTTATCGACCCTGGAGCATCCAGGCCGGCTTCGACTTCGTCTCCGGAATGGTCCAATCCGGCAACATGCCGACTGCGGTGCTCTGCACGAATGACTACCATGCCATCGGTGTCCTGAGTGCATGTCGGGAACATGGCGTCGAGGTCCCGTCCGATCTCTCGGTAGTCGGCTTCGACGACCTGGAGATAGCTGCATTCGCGACGCCGCCGCTGACAACCGTGCGCGTCCCAGCGCGCGAGATGGGTGATCGCGCCGGCCAGGTGATTGCCGACTTTCTTGAGCGGGGAGCGGCCCTTCGCTCCTTTGAGTTTGAAGCCACGCTCGTTACGCGGCGCTCGACCGCCCGACTTGGGTGGGAACAGCAATAGGACATGGGGGCAGCACGAGCGGCGCGGCGGTCGCGAGGTTCCAATCGCAGCCCGCTAAGTTAGGATTCGCGTAGGAACCACCTTCTTCATCTTCTGCCTATGTCGGAATTTCTGATCCGTTGCCATTCCGCTGAAATCGACGATACCCATCGCACCATTCTCGAAGCCGCAAAGCAAAGGGCTCACATCCGGGTTCGTCGTTGTCATCCTTGAATACGTGTCCTCCTGATTCGGATGTTTCGCTGGCCGTTCAGCGATTCATCACCCGAGACGCGGCTTGCACCAGATCAACGGGTCGCTATCAGTCATGTCGCTTATTATGCAAAGATTTATACATAACAGTTGACACTTTGCGAAAAAATAGCTCTTATGCAGGAATGATTGTCATGGAGGAGAGTGGCTTGGGAGGAGTCGACGCTCAGGGCAGCCAGGGGCCAAAGGGCATGCGCAGAAGCTGTTCATAAAACGGCATCGCGCCGAGCAACCAAAAAAGCCAAGCACGATGCTCTGTAGCCTTCGCTAACCAAATCGGTTCCGCGCCAATCAGCACCTCGGGCCAAGGCCTTCGGGTTCGCCGAGTTGCCTGCACAGTCGTACGTCAACCAGGGAGAGAGAAACGTGCGTAATTTCAAAACGAACACTGCCGTGTCAGTAGCGCTTGCACTGCCTCTAATGTTCGGGTCGCAAATGGCGCTTTGCCAGGAGCAGATCGAACTCACGTTCATGAGCTGGGAGGCGAGTCCGCTCGAATCTGCCAGCATTCAGGCCGGGCTCGACGGCTTCAGGAAAACCCATCCCAATGTCACCGTGAAGTACGTTACCGCACCGTTCGCGCAGCACCATGCGAAGCTCAGGACGATGATGGCCGCCGGCACGGCGCCCGACGTATTTTATCTCAATCCTGACTACCAGCGCGACTTCATCGACAACAAACAGATTCTGGACCTGACGGAGATGTTCCCGAAATACTGGGACATCAATGACTTCATCCCAAGCTCCCGCGACAAGATCCAGGTCGAGATCGACGGCAAGAAACACATCTTTGGCGTCGATGTCTGCACGGTTGGCCCGGTCCTGTATTACAACAAGGATCTGTTCGATGACGCGAAGGTACCCTATCCGCCGACCAAAATGGAGGATCAGTGGAGCTGGGACGAGTTCGTCGGCTACATGCAGAAGCTTACCAAGGTCACGGACGGGAAGACCACGCAATACGGCACCGCGAATTTCGAGGAAGGCATGAACCTGTATACGACACAGGAAATGCTGGCTTCGAATGGCGCGACCTGGTTCAACGACGACTTCAGCAAAGCCGTCGGCATGGATTCCGATGCCACCAAGGATGCCCTGCAGAAGATCAAGGCCCTGCGCACGTCCGGCATCGCGCCCGATCCGGCAACGATCGGCCTGGAGACTACCAATTCCCCCACCCAGTTGCTCTTGACCGGTCGGGTCGCCACCCTGTTCATGGGTTCGTGGGGACTTCAGGAATTGGCGGCCTCGAAGATCCACCTGGGCGCCGGCCTGCCGCCGAAAATGGCCAAGGGTTTCGTCCCGATGGAATCGTGCAATATCGATGCGGTCTGGTCGGGCACGAAGCACCCCGAGGAGGCCGTGGAACTCGTGACCTATCTGACCTCGATGGACTTCGCCACGCCGATCTACAAGAGCGGATTGTGGATGCCGAACCGGCTCTCCATGTACACGCCGGAGAAACTTCCAACCTGGTATGACAAGTCGGTCTATCCCGAAGGCTGGATCGACATGAAGTCATTATGGACCGAGGGCCAACTGCGTTGGTTCGACCGGATCAAGCATACCGACGAAGTCTACAGCATCACGTCGGATGCGCTGCAATCCTACTTCTACTCAGGCCGACCGCTCGACGAAGTGCTGCCGGAGATGCAGCAGCGCGTGAACGACGCGATGCAACAATAACCTCCCGACGACCCAGGCCCCGGGTGCCGCATATCCGGCATCCGGGGCAGCACGAGCAGAACCGGAAGAGAAGGATGCAAGTGGAAGCCACAGTCCCGCAGGATCGTGCCCCATCGCCGCCCGGCGGAGGTCGTCCCCGTAGCCGCCGCAACATAACCCACACCAAGTGGTTTTGGCCGCTCGTCTTTCTTTCGCCCGCCTTGTTGGGGTTTTGCGCCTTCACCGTCTACCCGGCAATCGCCTCGCTCGTCATAAGCTTCACGGACTGGGATCTCAACGGGCCGCCAAGATGGGTGGGTGTCGACAACTATGTCCGGATGTTTCGTGACCCGACCGCGGTCAAGGTGTTCTGGAACACGGTCTACTTCACCATTGTCACCGTTCCCGTGCTGCTGGTGCTCCCCTTGCTGCTTGCCATCGCCCTGAACCAGAAGATCCACGGCATTCGCTTCTTTCGCGCGGCCTTCTTTCTACCGGTGATCTCTTCGATGGTGGCCATGTCGATGGTCTGGCAATGGATGTACAACGCCGATTTCGGCCTCATCAACTGGGCCCTCAGCCTTGTCGGCGTCGCCGGTCCAAAGTGGATCACCAGTGAGACCTGGGCGCTTCCCGCGGTCATGATCGCCAGCATCTGGAAGAACATCGGTTTCAACATGATGCTGTTCCTGGCCGGTCTCCAGGGTATTTCCACCTCCTACTACGAGGCGGCGGAAATCGACGGCGCCAACTGGTTCCAAAAGCTCTGGTACATCACCATCCCCTCGCTGCGCCCAACCACACTGTTCGTGGCGGTGATCACCATCATCAATTCCTTCCAGGTCTTCGACCAGGTTATCGTCATGACCGGCGGCGGACCCAACAGAAGCTCATCCGTTCTCGTGCACTACATCTATCAGAACGGTTTCCAGTTCTACAAAATGGGTTACGCCAGCGCGCTCGGCTGGGCGCTGACGATTTTCGTGCTCGCCCTGACGCTCATCCAGTTTCGTGCCAATCAAACCAATGAGGGCTCGCAATGACGTTGCACAGCGCACAGCTCCGGCGGCGCCGCTATTCCAGCAAGAGTCGCAACGTGCGGATTGGAAACATCCTCTCCTACATTGTGCTGAGCATCGGCGCCTTCGTGATGCTGCTGCCTTTCGTGTGGATGATCGCAACCTCGCTGAAGCCAGCCGGCGAGGTGTTCCAGTATCCGCCGACGCTTGTCGGCAGTTCGATCGAGTGGGGCAACTATCTGAAAGTGCTCGAGGCCTCGCCCTTCGCCAAGCAGCTCTGGAACACCGCTTTCATCGCTGTCTTCACGCTGATCGGCACACTGATCACGAGCGCGATGGCGGGTTTCGCCTTCTCATGGATATTCAGGTTCCCCGGGAAAGATACGCTGTTCGTCATCGTCCTGATTTCGATCATGATTCCCTATCACGTGCTGCTTGTGCCGACCTTCGCCCTGCTGCGGACGATGAACCTGCTGGACTCGGTCTGGGCGATCATCTTGCCGACCATCGTGTCGCCCTTCGGCATCTTCCTGATGCGCCAGTTCTTCATCGGCGTCCCCAAGGAACTTGCCGAGGCGGCGACGCTCGATGGCTGCAGCCCATGGGGCATCTTCTGGCGGATTTTCCTGCCGCTCTCCAAGCCGGCGCTGACCACATTGGCCATTTTCACTTTCGTCGGCACCTGGAATGATTTCCTTCGCCCGCTGATCTTCCTGAGCAGCAATGAGAACCAGACACTCACCCTGGGCATCTACGCGGCACAGGGGCTGTTCTCCACCGACTGGCCTATGCTGATGGCGACCGTCGCGCTCAGTCTGCTGCCGGTCGTCGTTATGTTCCTCGCGGTGCAGGACCTCTTCGTCAAGGGCGTCGCACTCACCGGCCTCAAGTAGTTGAAAGGATCGTTTTTGTCCGAAGATCTCCAACGTCTCGTCGATACCGCCGAAGCGTCGATACGCGCTGCGGCGCAGGTGGCAGAAGCCGACCCAAGCCGTCCCCAATATCACTTCCGGGCACCGGCGCAGTGGATGGACGACCCCAACGGCATCATCTTCCATCAGGGCATGTACCACATGATGTACAGCCTCAATCCCCACAGCGCCAAGCATCGGGCGGGCATGGTCTACAAGACCGCGGTGCGGGTCTGGGATCCCAACAGTGAGGATTGGACAGGCGGCATCACGGTCTGGGGCCACGCGCGCAGCCGGGACCTGGTGCATTGGGAACATCTGCCGATCGCCATCTATCCGGCGATCGGCAAGGGCGAGCATTTCATCTGGTTCGGCTGCACCGTGATCAATGGAGAAGGCGTGCCGATGGCAATCTACACCGCGATCGGTCCGGACATGCGTCCCGAAGACACTGCTCAGCAGTGGGCGGCGATCGGCGATGCCGATCTGATGACATGGAGGGCTCTTCCCAGCAATCCACTGCTGACCGACGCAGCACATGGCGAAGAGGTGGTGCGCGAGTGGCGAGACCCATTCCTGTTCAAGGAGGGCGAACGGACCTTCATGATCCTTGGTGGGCGTACCGTGGATGCGGAAGGCGGGACGCCGGTCGTCACGCTCTATGAGGCAACAGATCCAGCCTATACGTCCTGGGTCTATCGGGGCATCATTTTCCGCCATCCACGCAAGAACGTGCCGAGCGCCGAGTGCCCGAACCTCGTCAAGATCGACGGAAAGTGGGTGTTGCTCGTCTCCCCGCATGTCGAGGTCGAATACTATGTGGGCGAACTTGATCTGACCAACTACACCTTCACCGTCGAAACCTCCGGCATCGTGGACCAGAGCCGGAATTTCTATGCCACCAACGTGCTGTTCGACGGAGCGGGACGCGCCGTGATGTGGGGCGCCGTCGAAGGATTCAGCGGCACTTCGGGTTGGAACGGCTGTGTTTCGTTGCCGCGACAGCTCAGCGTAACGGCCGACGGCAAACTGCTTCAGAAGCCTGTCCGGGAACTCGAAAATCTCAGAGCTGAACACGTTGTTTTTGACGGACCGCTCGCGCAGGCCGGGATCGCTGCGGTCGGCCACCTCCACGATGGCCAGGCGATGGAAATCCGCGCACGCCTCGAGCATGATCCCGGCGCCATTTTCGGAATTCGCATTCGCCATGCCGGCGGCGATTTCGAGATAGGGCTCGACGGCCAGTCCATCCGCATTGGCGAATTCTCGTTTCTTGCGGATCGAGTGACAGGGACAACCGATCTGCACGTCCTTATCGACCGCACCGTGCTCGAATTGTTCATCGACAACACAATCTGCGCGACGAGGGTAATTCCTCTGATTGGTGGCCCCGTCGACGTCGAGGTGGTTTCGTCGAAAGGAAACCTCGCCCGGGCAAATGTCACGCTATGGCGGCTCGCGGCCGACGGCCTGTTCACCCGGTATGCCGACTAGGCTTCATCGCTGCGTGATCAGGTCAGGGTTGCCGGTTCGGCTCCATCAGAAAAGAGGTTAGAGTGGCGAACGTATCGATCAGGAATGTGCACAAGGCCTATGGCAGCGTCGAGATCATTCCGAATTTGTCGGTAGAGATCGATGACGGGGAATTCGTCGTCCTTGTCGGGCCGTCCGGTTGCGGCAAGTCGACTTTGTTGCGGATGATCGCCGGCCTGGAGCAGATTTCCGACGGTGAGATCTCCATCGATGACGAAGTGATCAACGACGTGCCCGCCAAGCAGCGGGATATCGCGATGGTTTTCCAGAACTACGCGCTCTATCCGCATATGACGGTTGCCCAGAACATGAGTTTTGCCTTGAAGCTGATGCGCCGGCCGGTTGTCGAAATCGAACAAAGGGTCGGCCGGGCATCCGAAATCCTGGGGTTGCAGGGCCTGCTGACACGCTTTCCACGCGAACTCTCTGGCGGGCAGCGGCAGCGGGTGGCGATGGGCCGTGCGATCGTTCGCGATCCGAAGGTGTTTCTCTTCGACGAACCGCTTTCCAATCTCGATGCAAAGTTGCGCGTGCAGATGCGGACTGAAATTCGCGCACTGCATCAGCGTCTGCGCACGACCACCGTCTATGTCACCCATGACCAGGTCGAAGCCATGACCATGGCCGACAAGATCGTGGTTATGAATGCTGGCCATATCGAGCAGTGCGGAGCTCCGCTGGAGCTCTACGATCGACCGAGCAATTTGTTTGTCGCAGGGTTTATTGGATCGCCGGCCATGAACTTCTTTGACGGAATCCTCACCGCCGGCGAGCATCCCTGCTTTCGCAACGATGAAGGAATGGAGTTGCCGGTCGGCAAGATCGATGCCGCGAATGAGCCGCGGCGCATCATCTACGGAGTGCGTCCGGAGCATTTCGAGATCGTTGCCGAAGGCGGTATCGTCGGCGAGGTGGTGGTTGTCGAGCCAACCGGCTCCGAGACGCAGGTCTTTGCCAAAGTGGGTACCATCGATTTGGTGGCGGCTTTCCGCGACCGCGTCACGCTGCGCCCCGGAGATCAGATCAGGCTGAGCCCCACGCTAAAATACTCGCACCTCTTTGACGCGGTGTCGGGTCGGCGCCTTTTCAACTAGACGACGCAAAAGCCGTTGCGGCCTACTCCACTCTCGGTGGGGCCAATGGGACCACGTCCCTTGTCAAAGCGCGATTTCCGGTTGTAGGTCTGGGCTGAGCCGCCGAACGGCAGCTTCGCAACAGGCAAGTCAACTTTGAGCACCACCAGATTATTGCGCCACATCAATGCGCGACGCTGTCTGCGTCTGCTCGACAGCGGGCGTGGGCTTTCTCGTGCCGACATCGCCCGGGAACTGGGCCTGACCCGTGCGACCATCGGCAACGCCATACTCGTGCTGCTGGACGCGGGTCTGGTGGTTGAAAGGTCTGAGGCCGTGGTCGAGGCGCGCAAGGGGCGTCCTGGCGTAGCGGTCGCGCTCAATCCCTCCGGCGCCTGCTTCATCGGCGTTGATATTGGCACAAGGTCACTGACGGGTGTCGTACTCGATCTTCAAATGAATGTCGTGATCCGTCTCGTGGAGCCGACCGGCCCAAACTTTCGCGATCCCGGATATGTGTTCGAACGACTGTTGGCGACAACGCAGCGACTGGTGAAGGACGCCTCGATCGATCGCGAGAAGATTGAAGGGATTTGCGTTTCAATTCCCGGTTTGGTGGCGCGGGACGGCAGTGTCGTCAACGCACCCTTTCTCGAATGGCGCAACCATCCTTTTCGGGAAAGGCTGGTTGCCAGCTATCCGCCCGACTGGACGGTCATGGTCTGCAACGATGCCTTCGCCTTTGCCAACGCCGAGCGTGTCGTCTCCGAAAGCAACAAAACCGAAAACCTTCTGTTGGTGCTGATGGCGGAGGGCATCGGCGGAGCGATCGTCGATGATGGCCGCGTGATCGCGGGAGCGCATGGCTATTCCGGCGAAATTGGACATACGATTGTAACGGCGCGAGGGCGTACGGATACGTTCGAAGTGCTTGCCGGGTCGAAATCCTTCTCCGGTTTCTTCAAATCCGATCAGGCCATAACCGATGGTGTCGCGATGTTGCTCGCCGAAGCAGCCAGGCCCGAAGTCGCCGATGCGCTCGACTTCTGGGCGGAAGCGCTGTCGGCCGGGCTGGCGAATGCGATCCATCTGCTCGACCCGGGACGCATCGTGCTCGGCGGCCCCTTGTCAGCGCTCTACCCCCACGTTGCCGAGCAGGTGAGGGACAGGCTGCAAGCAAGCCTGTTGCCCGGCTTCGTGCTGCCCCAGGTGCTTGTCACGCGCTTTGGGGCCGACGGGGCAGCGATCGGTGCGGCTGCAACCATTCGGGAAACGATGTTTGCCATGCCGGACCTCGAAGGTTCAGACGCCTGACCTGACGCGGCTTTCCCGGCGAACCGAAACGGTTCGGGTCAACCAGCCAGGCTCCAGCCATCTTCCGCAGACGGGCGCGAAGCCCCGCCAAAGCGATGACGGCAATCTCATCGGGATCAGCGGGTGGGTTTCGCCCTTGACAGGAAGTGCCGACAAATCCTGCTTGACGAGTAATATGTTTTTGTCATAAACAAATACAAAAGCATATCTGGGAGGAAGAGCGTGCCGATAGCCAAGGAAGCCACGTGCCTGCGCATGGGCATTTTGGGATGTGGTCCCATCTCGCAATTCGCGCATCTGGAATCGGTCCAGAAGGGGCGCAATGTCACGCTCAGGGCGGTTTGCGACGCGGATGGCGAATTGGCCCAGCGGTTCGGCAACTTCTACGACGCGCAGTGCATTTACCGCGACTACGACGAGATGCTCTCCGACCCGCAAGTTGACGCGGTCATCATCGCGACATCCGATGCCTTCCATGTTCCCGCGGCGATCAGGGCTTTGTCGGCTGGCAAGCATGTGTTCTGCGAAAAGCCGATCGGCCTTTCTGTCGAAGAGGTGGAGGAACTGAAAGGCCATGTCGAGCGGAGCGGACTGGTGCTGCAGATCGGGCACATGTTGCGTTTCGACCCGGGTATCCAGGCGACGCGCGAATTTGTCGACGATGGGATCGGTGAACTGCTGGCCCTGAAGGCCTGGTATTGCGACTCCACCCACACCGCTACACCGTTACGGACGCACTTCAGCCAGTGGCGCGAACCGGATCCAGGGCGATAAAGCCCACTGGCGACCAGAAGGCCGACAGGCGACGCTACTACATGCTCGCGCATGGCAGCCACCTGGTCGACCTCGCCCGCTATCTAGCTGGTCCGATAAAGGCCGTGCAGACAAGGCTGTCGGAGCGCTTCGGGGCCTATTGCTGGTTCGTCGATACCGAATTCGAAAACGGCACGCTCGGACATCTGGACCTGACCATCGCGGTACGGATGGACTGGCATGAGGGTTTTCAACTCTACGGCCAGAACGGCAGCGCGATCGGCAAGATTTTCAATCCCTGGTACTACCGCTCGAGCGAGGTCGACATCTTCCGCGAGAGCGAGGGCGCCTATCGCCGGGTGCTTGGCGCCGACGGCCATTTCTATCGCCGCCAGATCGAGGGCTTTGCCGATGTCGTGCTGAAAGGCATTGCCATGAACGGCGCTTCGATCGACGACGGCGTCGCCTCGGTCCGCGCCATGGCGGCGATCGCGCAATCGGCAAGCACAAGCAAGCCGGTTGCGCTTTCGGATGTCGACGGGGCGGTCTGATGTACCCCGCGATCTTTACGCGCACCTATCCATTCAGGACGACCGTTGAAGTGCTCGATGCGGTCCGAGCCGATGGCTATGAGGGTATCCAGTTCAACCTCTCCAGCATCGGGCTTGCCAGTCTGCCGGATGCGCTGCCAGACGGCGCCGCCGAAGCCGTCGGCGAGCTTGCCGCCGAACGGCATCTTGCCGTCGCAGCACTGTCGGGCACCTACAACATGGCGCATCCCGACGAGGCCGTCCGGCTGGTGGCGCGTCCGCGCTTCGCCAATGTTCTCATTGCCGCCGCCCGCATGGGCGCTCCGATCGTCTCGCTATGCACAGGGTCGCGCAATCGCGACGACATGTGGGCGCCCCACCCGGACAATCGCTCGCCGGTCGCGTGGTCGGATTTCCGGCGGGAGCTCGATTTCGCCCTGCAGCTCGCGGACGATGCGGGACTGGCTCTCGCAATCGAGCCCGAGCCCGGAAACGTCGTCGCCGACGCCAGGGCCGCGCGCAAGCTTCTCGACCAGGTCGGAAGCGGCCGCCTCGGCATCATTCTCGATGCGGCCAATCTGCTCTCACCGGAAACACTGCCGCACCAGCGCGCCGTCATGGTCGAGGCAATCGATCTGCTGGGTGCCGATATCCTTCTGGCGCATGCGAAGGACATGGATACGGAAGGAACCGTGGTGGCGACCGGCGCCGGCGCCGTCGACCTGCCGGAGTTCGTGCGGTTGTTGCACGCCGCCGGCTATGACGGCGCATTGATCGGACATGGTTTCAACCACGAGGACACCGCGCGGTCAGCTAAGGCACTCAACGCGCTCGTTGGAGGTGTGTCGTGAGTGTCGGCACAATCCTGACCGCCGATGGTTGCCGTCTCTCCTACGAGATCGTTGGCGAGGGCGAACCCGTGCTCTGGCAGCATGGGCTCGGCGCAACGCTCGCACAGCCGGCGGAAGTGTTTCCGCACGAGGCCGGTCTTCGCAGAATTACCCTGGAGTGCCGCGGCCATGGCGCGTCCGAACTCGGTGACGCGGACAAGCTGTCGATCGCGCAGTTCGCCGACGACGCCCTGGCGTTGCTCGATCATCTGGAGCTTCCACGGGCCGCCGTCGGCGGAATATCCCTGGGGGCTGCAATCACCCTTCGTCTCGCCGCGTTTCACCCGGAGCGGATCTCGCGTCTGGTGCTGGCACGGCCGGCATGGGTCGACCAACCCGCACCGGAAACCCAGATGTCCTATCCGGCAGCCGCGCTTTTTCTGGGCCGGTTTGGTCCGGATGAGGGCCTTCGTCGTTTCCTTGAAACGCCCGCGTTCCAGACGCTTCTGGCTGCTTCGCCTGACAATGCCAACTCGCTCGTCGGCTTCTTCTCGCGGCCTCGCCCGGAAACCACGGTCGCCCTGCTTTCCAGGATTCCCAATGACGGTCCCGGCGTTACGCGGGCAATGCTGGAAAGGCTCGAGATCCCCACGCTGATCGTCGGCAACGGCGAGGACTACGTGCACCCCATGGCCTATGCGGAACAACTCAGCCGGCTGATACCGGGTGCTCGGTTGCAGCAAATCACCTCCAAGAGCGTCGACCGGGACGCCTATGTCGCCGAGTTCCGGGCTGCTCTGTCGGTGTTCCTCCTGGTCGCGGAGGACGCGGAATGAACGCTGCAGCCGAGTTTTCCTACCAATCGGTTCTGGTGATCGATGTCGGGGGAACGAGCCTGAAATGCGGCTTCGTCATCGATGGCGTTCCCCTGGAATACGAGCGGCTTTTCCCGACCTCCCTGCTTCGCAATCCCGACCCGGTCGGCAGTTTTGCAAGGATCGTGGAAAACGTTCTTGCCGACTCTGGGGTGAAGCCCGACCTGCTGGTTTCGACCGTCCCGGGATTTATCGATACGGACAGCGACCGGGTGCTCTTCGCTGGCAATGTCCTTCAGCTCAACGGGCATTATCTTGCAAGCGAACTGGGCGCGCGGATCGGCATTCCGGTGGTGCTGGAGCGCGACTCCGTTCTCGCGCTGAGTGGAGAAACACTTGCCGGCGCGGGGCAGGGTGCTGAAAGCGTGCTGGGCATATATTTCGGCACCGGCGTGGGCGCCGCCTTTCTCCAGGATAGGCATCCGTTCCGCGGTTCCGGCTGGGCTCTCGAGATCGGTCATATGCCGTTCAAGGGCGAGGGGCGCAAACTGGAAGGGTTGCGCACGGATTGCCTCGAAACCTACGTGTCGGGTCGCGCCCTGCAACTGATTGCCGATCGTCATCGCGTGCCGATCGCGGAGATATTCTCCATCGCGCCACGGGTCCCTGACCTCGAGCGGGACATCGACCAGTTCATCAAGGATCAGGCCCTCGCAATCGGCACGGCGGTCGCCCTGTTCTCGCCGGGCACGATCATTCTTGGCGGTGGCGTCTGTGCGATCAAGGCCTTTCCTCGGCAGCGCCTGGCGGCATTGGTCGCCGCCAACGCTCCATTCGCCGAAACGGGCCGGCCCATGGACCTGCGCTGGGCCGAACTCGGCTGGCGGGCCGTCCTGCATGGAGCATTGCAGGTCGCCCGCGAACATCTGCGGGACAGCAATCGCGAGGCCGTCGCGGATGGCGCGCAGCCGGATCGTCTTATCGCCGGCCAGCGTCAGGATGCGGTCGCTGGCGCGCAAGGGAGGAAGCCATGAGCCTTTTGGAATTGAAGAACGTCTCGCGTCACTTCGGCGCGATCCAGGCAGTGGACGACGTGTCGTTGACGATAGCGCCGGGCGAGATCGTCGGGCTGATGGGCGACAACGGCGCCGGTAAGTCCACAGTCGTGAAAATGATCGCCGGCAATTTCGCTCCGTCCTCGGGCGAGATGTTGCTCAACGGCGCGCGCATCAGCTTCTCAAAGCCGATCGAGGCGCGCCGCGCCGGCATCGAGGTCGTCTATCAGGACCTTGCCCTTTGCGACAACCTGACCGCTGCGGCCAACGTTTTCCTGGGCCGTGAGATCATGCGCCCGCTCGGTCCGTTCAAGGTCCTCGATCACGTCGCCATGCGGCAACGCTCGGCCGAACTGTTCCGGGACCTGAAATCCGAGACGCGGCCGCGCGATCTCGTGCTGCGGATGTCGGGAGGCCAGCGCCAGGCGGTCGCCATCGCCCGCACCCGCCTCGCGCAGGCCAAGATCGTGCTGATGGACGAGCCGACGGCAGCCATCTCGGTTCGGCAGGTGGCGGAGGTTCTGGCACTGGTGAAACGTCTGAAGGAGAGCGGCGTCGCCGTCATCCTGATTTCGCACCGCATGCCGGACGTCTTTGCCGTCTGCGACAGGATCGCCGTGCTGCGCCGCGGCCGGATCGTCGCCGACAAACCCGTCGGCAACACGTCACCCGAGGAAATTACCGCATTGATCGTGGGCGCCAAGGCCAACGCCTGAGGGCGCGGAGGACACTCAAATGAGCAATCAAAGCGAAACAAACGGCAATGCCGCCGACCTCGACAGCGTTTTCCGGTTGAGTGAGCGGACCTGGCTTTCGGACGTCCTGCGCAGCCAGGAGTTCTGGATCGTGATCGCTGTTCTGGTCATCGGAACAGCGGCGGGCCTGATCGCGCCGCGTTTCCTGTCTTCCACGAACATGGCGAACATCCTGCAGAATTTCTGCTTCACCGCCCTGATGGCGATCGGCATGACCCCCGTCATCATGACCGGTGGCATAGACATCTCGGTGGGATCGACGCTGGGGCTGACGGGAGTGGTGCTCGGTCTCCTGTGCAGTGCTGGTCTGCCCTTTCCGGTGGTGGCGGTGCTGGTCATCCTCGTCGGTGCCGGCGTCGGTTTGGTGAACGGCCTGTTCGTAGCCTACCTGAAGCTGCCTCCCTTCATCGTCACCCTCGGCATGATGAGCCTGGTGCGGTCGCAGACCCTTGTCGTGACCAACAATCAGGTCGTCTACGATTTCGGCGCGGCGCAGGACACGCTGCTTGCCGTGGGTAGCGGCTCGACGCTAGGCATGCCGAACGTGCTGTGGGCGGTGATCGTTTCCGCCGTGGCGATGCAGTTCCTGCTCTCGATGACCCGCTGGGGCCGCTACGTGCGCGCCATCGGCGGCAACCAGAATGCCGCGCGACTGAGCGGCATCCCGGTCGATCTCATCAAGGTCTCGGTCTACGTCCTGCTCGGTGCCATGACCGGAGTAACGGCGATCTTCCTGGTGGGTTGGCTCGGCGCGGCCACCAATGCACTCGGCCAGGGCCAGGAACTTCAAGTCATCGCCGCAACGGTGATTGGCGGCGCCAACCTGCTCGGCGGCTTCGGCTCGGCTTTCGGGGCGGTGATCGGCTCGGTGCTGATCGAGGTCATCCGCAATGCGCTGCTGCTCGTCGGCGTCAATCCGTTCTGGCAGGGCACCTTCGTTGGCCTGTTCATCCTCTTTGCGGTGTTGCTCGAGCGTTTCCGCTCGGCGCACGGCTGAGCCAAAACCCAGCGAAATCATCAACCCGAGGAGGTGACCACCCCAGACACCGGACCAAATGCGAGGAGGACTGAAGAATCGAGAAGTCACATCTATCTAGAGAGGAGAAAGCAATGACATGGAATTTTGGAGCATCGGCGTCACGCATAGCTGGCACCGCATTTGCGGCTGCCGTGGCCTGCGGCGCCATCGTCGCGCCGGCCTCTGCCGAAACCTATGCCGTGATCGTCAAGACCGTCAACGACGTGTTCAGCGCGCCGATCAAGGAGGGCTGCGAGAAAGCTGCTAAGGACCTTGGGGTCGAATGCTACTACATCGGCCCATCCGAAGTCGACGAGGCCAAGCAGATCCAGGTGATCAACGATGTGCTGACCCGTGGCGTCGACGGCATCGCGGTCTCGGCCACCAATCCGAAGTCGACTGCGCGCCTGCTGGAGAAGGCCAAGGCGGCCGGCATTCCCGTCGTTACCTTCGACGGGGATCTGCTTCCCGAGGATGCCGGGCTTCGTTCGACCTTCATCGGCACCGACAACTACAATTTCGGTGTCGAACTGGCCAAGAAAGTTCTTGAGTACAAGACAAAAGGCGGAACCGTCTGCATCCAGACTGGAACGGCGGGCTCCTTGAATCTCGATCTGCGCGTGCAGGGCGTGCGCGACACGCTGGCCAAAGTAACGAAAGACAAGCCGGTAACGCATCTCGACGGCCAGAACGGCTGGACTGAGGTTGCCGGTTGTCCGATCTACAACAATGACAACATCGCGCTCTCTGCACAGCAGCTCAACGATGTCCTCGTTGCCAACCCAAAACTCGATGCTTTCATTGCCGTTGGCGGATGGGCGCAGTATGCACCGGCTGCCTATCGCAAGGCGGTCGAACGGGTCAAGGCGCGCGTCGATTCCAAGGAGCTGGTGATTTCCTTCGGCGATGCCTTCGCGCCGCAACTGCCGCTGCTCAAGGATGGACTGAGCCACTATCAGGTCGGACAGAGCCCGTATCAGATGGGATACAAGTCGATCGTGGCGTTGCATGACCTGAAGCAGGGCAAGACCGTTCCGCCCTATATCGACACCGGCTTCGTGCTGTGCACGCCCGATATGGCCGATACCTGCGGGAAGAACTGAAAACGCCGGTCGGCGGGAAGTGCTCGCTTCCCGCCGACGCCTTGTAGGGACCTAAGATGGCCAGACTGAAGTTTGCTGTTCTAGGCACCGGCACGATCGTCAGCCGTGCTCATCTGCCGTCCCTGCTGGGCGACGATCGCGCGGAGGTTTGCGTGCTCTACGGCCGCGATCCCGCACGCACGCAGGGACTGGCGCGAGAGTTCGGTGTCGCCCATGTCGCCACAAGCATGGATGCGGCGTTGCGGATTCCTGGACTGGATGCGGTAATTGTCGCTCTGCCGAACTTCTTGCACGCCAGCGCGGCAGCATCCGCGACCCGCGCCGGCCTCCACCTTTTGATGGAAAAGCCGCTGGCAACCACCATCGGCGACGCGCGCCGGATGGTTGCGGGCGCAGCGGCCGCCAATGTCGCATTCGCGGTCAATCTTCCACAACGCCACCGTCCATCGATGATCGAGATCAAGCGTGCTCTCGACAATGGTTCGCTCGGCGCTGTCCGCTCGATCGACATCCGGATGCTGCGCCGCTCGGGTATTCCCGGCTTCGGCACCTGGTTCACGCAAAAGGCGCTGTCGGGTGGCGGCGTGCTTGCCGATCTCGGACCCCACGTGATCGATCTGGCTCTTTGGTTTACCGGTTGTGGCGAGGGTAGAAACATCCGCGCGACGCTCTGGAGCAGCCAAGGGGGGCGAGGCGCCGGGCTTGGCGATTGGAGCCCTCCTCAGCCTGTCACCGAGCCGGCCCTGCAGTTCGATGTCGAGGACAGGGCGGCGTTCTCGTTCGAAACGGAAACCGGTATCCATGTTGGTTGCGAGCTGGCGTGGGCCTATGCCGGCCCTGACGAGAACAGGGTGCGCGTGGTCGGCGATGCTGGCGGAATGGACTACTGGCCCGAACACTATGGCGAGGCCTCACCAATGCATGCCATCGGCCCGGATCTGTCTTCGAACCCCGTTTCGCTCAAATCCGATCATGCGGATCTGACGCCGGCCTGGCGATCCTGTATGTCGGAGTTCATTGACAGAATTCTGGCGGCTGGTCCCAAGCCCGATGGCGATGGTGCTCTTCGCGTGGCGCAGATCATCTCGGACATCTATGATGGCGAGGTCAGTTAGCCGGCTTCTGTCCTGTCGAACGGGAAGGCGAGGGCATAGGCACCCCGAGAGGTATTTCCAACATCCCGGTGACCAAGACCGCCGACCAGCCTCATCCGGAAATCGTGCTGCTTTGTGAAAGTGGATTGGCTCGATCGATGGTCAGCCGATCGATCAGTTCCTCCACCCTCCCAAGGCTGAATATATTCTCAAGCGCCAAATGAGCAGCGCCAAAAAGCGCACTGTCCTTCTGCGGGTTGGCAAGCACGATCTGCAATTCGCGCGTGGCAAGTGGGAGACACCGCTGGTAGACAAGTTCCCGGATACCCGACAACAGAAACTCTCCACCCTTGGCGAGTGTACCGCCCACAACGATCAAGTTCGGGTTGAGTATGCTGACCACATCGGAAGCGACTTCGCCGATCACCCGCCCAGCGCTGCGCAGCATCATCAGCGCTTCCGGCTTCTGCATTTCGACGAGCGATATGACGTCACGGGCGTTCTCGGCCTTGAAGCCCTTGCTTGACAGATCCCGGGCAATCGCCCATCCACCGGCCCGGGCTTCGACACAACCGAGCTTGCCACAACGGCACAATGGCGCGTTCTCGGAGTTGAACTGGATATGGCCGATGTCGCCCGCGGCGCCTTGGGCGCCACGAAAGATCTTGCCGCCGGCGACAATGCCGCTGCCGATACCCGTCCCCGCCTTGATGAAGAACATGTCGTCGACATGCGGGAAGTTCTGACGATGTTCGTGGATCGTCATCAGGTTCACGTCATTTTCGACATAGATGGGCGCATCGAAGCGACGACGCAGCCAGCCGATGATGTCGAACTCGTCCCATCCGTGAAGGACCGAAGGACCCACCACGCGGCCGCGTTTGAAATCGACCGGCGTGGGCATGCTGAGGCTGACACTGAAAAGGGAGCCATGGCTGGCTCGGGCCTTCGCCGCAAGGATATCGAACCCATCCGCAATCCGCTCGAGAGTGGCGGCCGGTCCGTCCGGCGCGTTGAATGGTATCGTGCTCTGCGAGACAATCGCGGGTTCGAGATCCATGGCGGCAAGATGGATATAGGTTTCGCCAATGTTGGCGACGAGCAGGAAGCCCGCCCGTTCATTGACGCCGAGCACGCGCGTCGGTCGTCCGCCGCTCGGCATCGTCCGCGCCGTTTCGCGTATCAAGCCCGAGTCGATGAGTGCATTCAGCCGCTGGGTGACAGTCACGCGCGATAGTCCCGACGCGTCAAGCAAGGCCGACCGGGACGTCGCGGCGCCCGTGGCAATCAGCGAGAGAATTTCGCCGCTGTTGGCAAGGGCCGGATGCTCCGTCGTACCATTTGTCCTGGCCATTACGCGCTTCCCTGTTTGTCCCGAGATTTAGCCACAAACCATCGGAAGATAAAGGCATGTCCAGCTATAAAGTCGCACATCTTTTGTCAAAAATTATGCAATAATGCGTTGACTTATAGATATTTACGCGACTAATCTGGCAAAGGTTGGGAGGAAGCAGCGACCTTTGGCGTGGGCCAGCCTGCGGCTGTTCGAATGTTTTCTCCGTCACTCGATCGACGGAATCTCACATGTTGGCAGCGCAAAATGACCTGGTCCGCCCGGATCTCTTGGCAAATGCCATTCGCGCGCTGTCAATGGATGCTGTCGAGCGGGCCAAGTCCGGGCACCCTGGCATGCCGATGGGAATGGCCGAGATCGCCGTCGCGCTCTGGCACCGGCACCTTCGCCATAGCCCATCCAATCCCGACTGGGTTAATCGCGACCGCGTTGTGCTGAGCAATGGCCATGGCTCGATGCTGCTTTACAGCGTGCTGTATCTCTTGGGCTACGACGTCTCGATCGAGGATTTGCGGCAGTTTCGGCAACTTGGCAGCAAGACGCCAGGCCATCCGGAATATCGCTATACGCCGGGCGTTGAAATAACGACCGGGCCGCTCGGGCAAGGCCTGGCGAATGCCGTCGGCATGGCGATCGCCGAAAAGACCCTGGCCGCCACATTCAACCGACCCGGACACGACATCGTCGACCACCATACCTTTGTGCTGGCAGGTGACGGCTGCCTAATGGAAGGCATATCGCATGAGGCGTGCTCGCTTGCCGGAACGTTCGGTCTGGGCAAGCTGATCGTGCTTTACGACGACAATGGCATTTCCATCGACGGCGATGTCGGCGGCTGGTTTTCGGACGATACGCCGAAGCGGTTCGAGGCCTATGGCTGGCAGGTCATTGCCGATGTGGACGGGCACGATATCGAGGCAGTCGACCAGGCGATTTCAGCGGCAAAGGCGCATGCAACCCACCCGACGCTGATCTGCTGCAAGACCACGATCGGCAAGGGAGCGCCGACGAAGGCGGGCAGTCATGACTGCCATGGATCTCCGCTGGGCGCCGACGAGGTCGGTGGGGCTCGGCTGGCGCTCGATTGGCCGCATGCGCCGTTTGAGGTTCCAAGAGAGATTGGCAACGCGTGGAACGCCTCAGTCAAGGGGGCTGAGTCGGAGGCCGACTGGCACCGCCGCTTCGAGACGTACCGTGAGGCCTATCCCAATGAAGCGGCGGAGTTCGAGCGGCGATCCTCACGCGACCTTCCCGCGGCCTTCGCCGCCAAGGCGGATGCGTTCGTTGCACAAACCGTCGAGAAGGCCGAAACGCTGGCGACACGCAAGGCCAGTCAGAACGCCATTCAGGCCTTTTCCAATTTGCTTCCCGAACTGATCGGCGGTTCAGCAGATCTCGCCAGTTCGAACCTCACCCTTTGGAAGGGAGCCGAACCGATCACCTCCGTCTCGGGCGGCAACTACATCTATTACGGCGTGCGCGAGTTCGGAATGGCCGCGATCATGAACGGCCTGATGGCCCATGGCGGGTTTCGTCCGTTCGGCGGCACGTTTCTGATGTTCTCGGAGTATGCGCGCAACGCGCTGCGCATGGCGGCGCTGATGAAGCTCGGCGCCATCTATGTCTTCACCCACGATTCCATCGCGCTCGGTCAGGATGGTCCGACGCATCAGCCCATCGAGCAGTTGGCGACGCTCCGGCTGATGCCCAACATGGACGTATGGCGACCATGCGATACCGTTGAAACGGCGGTTGCCTGGCAGGTTGCGCTGGAGCAGGGGGAGACACCGACAAGTCTTGCGCTCAGCCGCCAGGCCCTTCCGTTTCAACCGCGTGAAAAAGACCAGGTTCAAGCGGTGCGCATGGGCGGCTACGTGCTGCGTCGGGAAGACGGCCGGCTGGACGCCGTCATCATCGCCACCGGGTCCGAAGTGCAGCTCGCCGTCAGCGCCCACGAGCGACTTGCGAGGCAAGGGGTTCAGGTTCGCGTGGTGTCCATGCCGTCGACCAGGGCTTTCGACCGGCAGGATGCCGCCTACAAGTCCAAGGTGCTGCCGCAAGGCGTTCCCCGTGTCTCCGTCGAAGCCGGCGTCACCGACTATTGGCGCAAATATGTGGGTCTCGAAGGCGAATGCGTCGGCATCGACTCGTTTGGTGAATCGGCCCCGGCCGAGATCCTCTACGAGCATTTCCATCTGACCGTCGAGGCCGTCGAGAAGGCGGTTTGCAGGGCGCTCGAGAAACGCCGCCGCGCTGCGTCGTCGGACCTGGAAGGGCAGCAGGCGAGATGACCGCATCCTATGTCATCGGACTGGACTACGGTACCGGGTCAGCCCGTGGCGTTCTGCTTGACGCTGCGACCGGAGAGCTGATCGGCAGCCACACCCATGCCTATCGCCATGGCGTCATGACACTGAGTCTTCCCGACGGCACGCCCTTGCCGCGGTCATGGGCGTTGCAGAACGCCGCCGACTATCTCGACGCGGCTGAGGAAATCCTGGGCGCGCTGGGGCGTGGACGGGTTATCGAGTCGATCGGACTGGGCTTCTCGGCAAGTTCCCCGATGCCGACCACTGCCGACGGTACAGCCCTTTCCGAACTTCATCCCGGCGAGCCCCATGCCTATGTCAAGCTGTGGAAACATGGGGCCGCGCAGCCCTATGCGAACGCGATCAACCGTAAGGGCGGAAATTTCCTGCGCAATTTCGGTGGCAAGCTTTCCGGGGAGTGGTTGCTTCCAAAGGCCGCCCAGATCGCGGACGAGGCACCGCACATTTGGGGCGCGGCGGGCCGATTCATCGAGTCCGGCGATTGGCTTGTTTGGCAGTTGACCGGCCACGAAGTGCGAAGCCTGGGCTTCGCGGCCTACAAGGCCCAGTATTCTGAAACGGAAGGCTATCCCGAGGGGATCGTGCCCGGTCTTTCCGAAAGGCTGTCGGTGCCGCACCGTATCGGCACGGCGGCTGGAAGTCTGTCTGAGGCGTGGCGGATACGCACCGGGATCAGCGGTCGCGCGGTTGTGGCGGTGGCGGTCATTGATTCACACGTGGTGCTGCCGGCGGTAGGGGCCGTGTCGTCAGGCTGTCTCGTCGGCGCCCTCGGAACATCGGCGGTCTATCTCTTTTTGAACGAACAGTTCCGTCCCCTGCCGCCCGGCATCGAAGGCGTGGCCAAGGACGGATCGGTCCGCGATCTCTGGTGCTACGAGGCCGGTCAGGCCGGCTTCGGCGACATGCTCGCCTGGTTCGTCAAAACTTTCCCGCGTGGTCACGACGCTGCGGAAAGCTTCCAAGTCTACAACCGCGAGGCAGCCCGGCTCGAACCCGGCGCCAATCATCTCGTGGCGCTCGACTGGTGGAACGGCAACCGCGTGCCGCTCGCCGATTCAGGCCTCAGCGGCCTGCTCCTCGGCCTCACGACCGAAACCACGGGCGTCGGCATTTATCGTGCGCTGATCGAGTCGCTCTGCTTTGGCGCCCGCACGGTGGTCGACCTCTTCGAGGCAGAAGACTTTGCGATCAACCGCGTCATTCTGACGAGCGGGCTGGCCCAGAACAATCCATTCCTGGTGCAGATCATGGCCGACGTGCTGGGGCGTGTCGTGGAGGTTCCAAGCATTGCCCATGCGACGGCCGTCGGCGCGGCTATTCATGGCGCGGTCGCGGCGGAACTGGTCAGCGGCTTCGTCGAAGGTACGGCCCGGTTCGGTGCGCGTGCCTTCACACCCTACCACCCGCGGCGCGAAAGCACGGGCGCCTATCAGTCTCTCTACAAGAACTACCGGGAGCTCAGCACCAATCAGACCCTGCGCGACGCCATGCACGATCTGAACAAAGCGGGATCGCCCCCGCTCGAGACCGAACGATCGGGAGATAGCTGCATTTGCAACACCACCGTTGACAACTGTGCGCCCCCCAGCGCGCGAGATGGGTGATCGCGCCGGCCAGGTGATGGCCGACTTTCTTGAACGGGGAGAGGCCCTTCGGTCTATTGTGTTTGAAGCCACGCTCGTTACGCGGCGCTCGACTGCCCGACTTGAGTAGGAACAGCATTGGAGTCATTCGCCTCGGTCAGAGGATGCGATTTCGAGGGAGGGCGCTGCCAATCTCCTCAAAGGTCACGACGGTGTCAAACATGGCGGGATGCGGCGCATAATCAGCGAGCCGTGAGGCGCTACAGAGTAGAACAGTTGAGGCAGCGTCATGCGAGACAATCGCCTGTGGAGGCGTCGTCACCCAACAATTGGCCCTAACGGGTACTTCTTCCACATGCCCTCGTACAGTTCGGTGTGCCAGTTCAGCTGTTCACTCGGATTGTCGTAGAATTTCGCAAGCCACTCATCGTGTACTGCCGTGGCAAGAAGATGCGCCTCACGGTTGGTAATGAGGCGCAGTGTGAGCGCATCTACACCACCAGCGGCAGGGCGACCCAAGCTGGTTCCATTGGCCGAATGATTTCCGAGCCGAAGCCGCGCCCACTCGCGTTCAAACTCCGCAAGGACCATGTGCAACACCTGTGTGTAGCACTCGGTAGCCCTAAGCATATAATTTTGCTGGTTTTTCAGCTGCATCAACACCTTAGGAAGGTGATGGTGCCCAGAGGCGGAATCCAAGCGATGGAAAACTCGCTCTGTTTCCAAAGGGTTAGGACTCGAGCTATAGCAGGACTAGCCAACAAAAATACCAACAAAATATTTCTGTGGATTGGTTCGGTTCCCGGATATCGCTCTATTCGCTCAATGCCATCGCGTCCCAACCTTACCCCAAAAGGTTGCTCGGCTTAACGCCGCCCGACCTTTGCTTCGGACAGACCGTCCGGCGCAAAGGCAACGACATTCTCCTTCATGCGCTCGAACTCCCAAGGAAACGTGGCCCAGGACCTCCGCCATAAGCTCCCCTGCGAGGATCGTCAGGTCGCATGCGCGCTCTCGTCGAAGCGCTCACCGGGCGTTACGGCGCGGCAATTCTCTGTATCGATATAGCGGCAGCGTTGCCGCGTCTTTTCGAACTCATTGCTCTCCGCCTCTGGAGGAGCCGGCGCACTTTGTCCTTCGCTAGCACGCGCTCCAGCCGCGGATTGATCAAACGCAGCCAACACGACCCCGATAAAGTGCTTCCCAATAGCTCGATTGGGCCAAGCCCGGCGTGCTGACCTGATGCGGTGGACGGCCTCCGCTCCCGGCATCGCAATGTGCCAAAGTGTGGCTGTCGAAAGTTCACATAAGGGAGAGCCGTCCATGGAGAAGGTTAGCACAGTCGGTTTGGATATCGCCAAGCACGTCTTTCAGATCCACGGTGTAGGCGCGTTGGGCGTGGCAGTCCTCCGCCGAAAGCTGCGTCGTGACGATGTCGCTGGTTTCTTCAAGGCGTTGCCGCCGTGCCTGATCGGAATCGAGGCGTGCGCGACCGCACACCACTGGGCTCGGGTCCTTATGGCGCTGGGTCACGAGGTTCGGCTCATGCCGGCGTCGTACGTCAAGCCCTATGTGAAGAGGCAGAAGAATGACGCGACGGATGCCGAGGCGATCTGCGAAGCGGTTACGCGACCGACGATGCGCTTCGTTCCGGTGAAGAGCCAGGAGCAGCAGAGTGTGCTGATGCTGCATCGGGTCCGTGAGCTTCTGATCCGTCAGCGGAGCATGCTGGTGAATGCCCTCCGTGGCCACCTGGCGGAGTTCGGAATCGTAACGCGCCAAGGCATTGCCGGTGTCGGCACGCTGATCGCACTCGTCGAGAGTGAAGATTCTGATCTGCTTCCACCGCTTGCGCAGGCCGCGTCCCATAGTCGGCCAGTTGCGGGAGGTGCACGAGAAGGTCAGCGAGATGGACCGCCAGATTCATACATGGCATCGCTCGAATGAACTGAGCCGTCGGCTCGAGACAATTCCTGGAATCGGTCCAATCACTGCAAGCGCGATCGCTGCGACCGTAGCGGACGCGACGCTCTTCAAATCCGGCCGGCAGTTGGCGGCCTGGATAGGCTTGGTGCCGCGGCAAAACTCATCGGGTGGTAAAGACCGCCTCGGCAGGATCAGCAAGCAGGGCGATCCATATCTCCGTCGTCTACTCGTGGTCGGTGCCCACGCCGTGCTCCGATTCAGCGCAAAAAGCAAAGTGGCGTCTACCCGCTGGGCTACCGAACTGCTGGCGAAGAAACCATATAACGTCGTCGCCGTCGCCTTAGCGAACAAGATGGCGAGGACCGTCTGGGCGTTGATGGCGACCGGCCGACGCTTTGAGGCTCCCGGCATTGCATGATGGCGGTCGTGAAGGATTCAGAGATTGGTGAGGTGCTGATGGTGTGATGGCGAACGGTCGAGCCGGGGTCGGACTAACCCGCTCAGTGGGTGCCGCTTGAAAGCGCGTTGACCTGTCTGGGATCCGATCAGCGGACTACATCAGGGCCAGCGGCATGAACGAGCCGCACTCAAAGGCCGAATACATGCCTGCACCCGACCAACTGCCAGAAGCGCCGAGAAAGCCCTTGCCACGCGGAGGCCGTCCATAATCGCCACTGAACTTTCATCCAGTGGCGATTAGAGCCTCGGCCATTTCTGTTACGCCGTATGGCGCGGTTTGAGCAACCGGCGGAGACGCGAAGCCTTCATTGAGCGCAGCGTCGGAGCCGGTTGCGGCGAGGGTTCCGGCGAAGGCCGCCGGGGTCTGGTAACCGAGCGAGGAATGCGGCCTCGCGGTGTTGAAGTCCTGCCTCCATTCGGCAATGGCACTGCGGGCGTGGTCGAGGCCGAAGAACAGGCTCTCGTTCAACAGCTCGTCGCGCATTCGGCCGTTGAAGGATTCGACGTAGCCATTTTGCATCGGCTTGCCCGGCGCGATGTAGTGCCATTCGACGCGATTGTCCTTCGACCAGGCGAGGATGGCGTTCGAGGTGAACTCTGTGCCGTGGTCGGAAACGATCATGTCCGGCTTGCCGCGCCGGGCGATCAGGTCAGTCAGTTTCCCGAGCAACGCGCCGTCCGGAGATCGACGTGTCCGGGATCGCGGCAAGGCATTCGCGCGTCACGTCGTCGACGATGTTCCAGCACCCGGCACCGCCGCCCGCAGGCGAACTGGTCATGGACGAAGTCCAGCGACCAGCGCGCGTTCGGCTTCGCCTCAACCAGAATCGGCGCCCGCGTGCCGACCGCGCGTCGCCGTGCCCGGCGCTTGCGCACCGTCAGGCCCTCCTCGCGGTAGAGCCGGTAGATGCGATTGACCCCTGATGGCTCGCCCTCTCGCTGGAGCAGAATGAACAGGCGTCGATAGCCGAAGCGGCGGCGCTCGTTGGCGAGGTCGCGTAACCTTGTGCGCAGCTCCGTCTCCGGCGATCGGCACCGACGAAGGAACAGGCCCGACGCTCCGACACGCCCATGACGGCCTGCAGATGCGCGACGGCTTCGCGCTTGGCGGCGGGCCCTACCATTTTTTTGAAAGAAGCTCGCGCAGTGCCGACGCTTCGAGCATCTGGTCGGCGAGCAGCTTCTTCAGCTTCGCGTTCTCGTCTTCCAGGGCTTTCAGCCGTTTGGCATCGGAGACGTCCATCCCGCCATACTTCGCCTTCCAGTTATACAGCGTCGCCTCGGAGATCCCATGCTTGCGCGCCAGGTCGCCCGCCTTTGCTCCCGCCTCATGCTCACGCAGAACCGCGATGATCTGCTCTTCCGTAAACCGCTTTCTCTTCATCAGCCCGTCCTTCAATCGAGGCCGGACTCTAATCTCAGATGGAGGAAATTACCCATGGCAGGTCACCTACAGTTCGCAATGACGTCAGAATACCGCGTCGTGGGAAGAAACGAAGAGGTTGCAGCGCCCCCGGAGAGATGGTGCCCTCAGAGCCGTCGCGCACGGCTTAAGGAAGATGATAATGCGGACACCATGCAGTGGCGGGTCGCACTAATACCTGATCTGGTCTAGTTGACCCTCGGCACCTAGTGAATGCAACCGATCCAAACCGTTCCGAGTCGCTTTTCAGCTGCCGCTTTTACGGCGTCGGAGCAGCGGTCAGACACGACTAGGCCGAACGGATTCATCAGCGATTCCGGCAATCCATACTCGTCGACTTCTCCGACAGGCTTTCTGCCCGAGAGCGCGGAGCGGATGCTCGCCCAAAGTGTCCATGCCAGTTCAATCTCGCCCTCCTGGCCGTCGTAAACGCTGCTCGCGGGCACTGTCTTTGAAACGATGCCCAGCTCATCAAGAAGCATCGTCGAAACTAAATGCGCGGCACAATCCGCTAGCTGGATTCCTGCGACCAATCTTGAATCGCAGCCATAGGTAACTGTAGCGCTACGAGGCATCTTGGCGGTTGTTCGCTTCATTCCCTCGTCCAGATAGATCGCCGCGATAGGAGTTTCGGGGGTAACTTCGACGCTGGATAGCAGCGTGGCAATATGCGTAGCGAGTATCGCTCGCTCCGAGATGGGGCAAACGGCCAATCCTATCTTGCAGTCGCGTAGGATGGACTGGAGGCGGTGTCGCAATTCCTGTGCCGCCGGGTTACCACGCATCGCCATGCTGCTCTTGAACTCGTCACGAGCGGGATCGAAACCGCAATCCAACAGGCCTTCAACGACTTGTTCCTGAACGTCGGCTTCACAGCACACGGCAGCCACAACTATGAAGTCTCCACGATCATGGATGCTTTCATCCACGAAGACACTTAAGCCGGAAGGGATTTTGCGTGCCGGGCTCAAAATACGCGGTAGCCGGTGCGGCCACCGCAGCGGTAGCCGTCCGGGGACTTGTGTTCATTTAGGGTGAGAGTCTGGGTCTTTCGCGTAAAAACCTTCTGACAGTAGGGGCATTGCACTTTGTAGTTTGATTCAAAACCGCCGAAGCCGCGAAACGCCTTCCCTCTTTGAGTTGAGGTGCGCGCCGACGTTGTCACGCGGCGAGCACCCTCACTGAAAGGCTTGCCGAAGTAGGCCTTGCGTGCCTCCTCCCCGGCCTTCGAGAGCTCAATTTCAAATTGGGGCTCAAAGGTCTCGTCTCTGTCCCAAGCATAAAAGTATTCGCGCGCGGGCTTGCCTTGCGCCTTCTTGTAGGAGCGGGAATACGGCTCGATCACCCGCTCAACACCATGGTAGCGGATTTTCATAAGTTTCCTGGCAGCGCCGGCCTCCATGATGAGGTTGCGATGTTCCGGTCCATAGTAAAGTTGTTCTCCCCAACCTCCACTGCCGATCCCACCGAACAGCTGCTCGATGGCATCCCTGAACCCTTCCGTCGCGCGACTAAAATCGAAGCGCGTCGCTTTCGGACATTTGATGTACTTGTCCCAAACGCCGCCGAAAAACGTCAAGGGAATGCCAAGCAATATGCTTTTGGCCGCGGCCGGGCTGGCACTGAAAATGGTCTTGTCCAAGAACGTGCGAAGGACCAATCCGCGGTCTAAGTCGATCGAGCGGTCGATAAACGTCGAGTAGACCAAATCAAATAGGTTATGGGAATGGCGGCGCTGGATGAGGCACTTCAGTTTGGTGGCAATCACCTCTTCCAGGGCCATACAGGGTAAGCGCCAAGCAGGCCCCGTGTTTCGCGGACCGATGAAGGACGCGACACTCTCGTGATGATTCTCACGGGAGGTTTGTTTGCAGTCTGCACCCAAGTCCAGACCTGGAACTTTTACAGTCATCGAGGCGGTTCCCGATCGTCTCGAGGCGAGCCCGGCGGTGCCGCGCCGTCGCTGGTCGGATGAAGCAAAGGCGCGGATTCTGGAAGAGGCGATGACGCCGGGCGCGAATGTCTCGGCGGTAGCGCGATCGCACCAAGTAAGCCCGCAGCAGGTGTTTGCCTGGCGGCGGAAGGCGATCCGCTCCGGCGCCCTCGCGATCCTGTCGGCAAAGCCGGAGATCCAGACGCAGAGCTTCGCGCCAGTGGAAGTGGCGCCTGGGGAGGGCGATCGTGCGGGCGGTCTGGAGATCGTCATCGGCGATGCGACGATCCGCGTGGGCAGCGGTATAGCAGCGACCCTTCTGGTCGAGGCGATCCGGGCGTTGCGATCGGCATGATCCCTTCCGGAGCCAAGGTCTATGTGGCGACGCGGCCGGTCGACTTCAGAAAAGGTCCGGACGGTCTGGCAGCGCTGGTGCGCGACACAGGCGCTGATCCGTTCTCCGGCGCGCTTTACGTGTTCCGAGCCAAGCGTGCGGACCGCGTGAAGATCGTATGGTGGGATGGGTCGGGTCTATGCCTGTTCGCCAAGCGGCTGGACGAGGATAAGTTCCGCTGGCCAAGGGTGGAGAATGGGGTGATCCGGCTTGCCGCGCCGCAATTGATGGCGCTCGTTGAAGGCATGGATTGGACGCGTGTTCGGGCCGAGCGGAGGCGACGCCCGACATCTGCCGGATAGACCGTGGCGAAGTGACTCAGGCGGCACAAAAGCAGTCCCGGAAGCGGGTCGAATATGCTTCTGTTGGCCTATGACGAATAGCGCTTCGGCCCTTCCCGACGACGTCGACACGCTCAAGGCGATGCTCGTCGCCATGGCGTCGGAAAAGGCCGAACTGCAGACCGAGGCGGGACAACTCCGGGGCGAAACGGCGGAACTCAAGGCCGAGATCGTCCGGATGGCGACGCTCAACGAGCGCGCCGAAGAGCGGATCGCCAATCTTCATGTGATCATCAAGCAGTTGGAGCGCGCCCGCTTCGGCCGTAGTTCCGAGAAGCTCGATGCCGACCAGCAGGCCTTCGCCTTCGACGAGGTCCAGACCGGGCTTGGCGCGATCGAGGCCGAACTCGAGGCGGCAAGGTCGACAGGCGAGCGGCGACGTGCGAGCCGCCCGCGCAAGGCGTTCCCGGCGCATCTGGAGCGCGTCGAGATCATCGTCGAGCCGGAGACTGTCGCCTGCGCCTGCGGCGCTTGCCAGCCGGTCAGGATCGGCGAAGACGTCTCCGAGCGGCTCGACGTGACGCCGGCGAAGTTCCGCGTCATCGTCACCCGTCGCCCCAAATATGGCTGTGCGCAGTGCAAGGAGGGCGTCAGCCAGGCGCCGGCGCCGGGTCACCTCGTCGAAGCCGGTGTGCCGAGCGAAGCGCTGCTCGCCCATGTCGCCGTCTCCAAATATGCCGATGGCCTGCCGCTCTATCGCCAGGAGGGCATCTATGCCCGCGACGGCGTCGAGATCAGCCGCAACTCCATGGCCAACTGGATGGGTCATGTCGGCTTCCATCTCGCCCCGCTCGCCGACCGTATCCTGGCGCTGATCAAGGAGGGCGCGCGGGTCTATGCCGACGAGACGACGCTGCCGACCTTGTCGCCAGGTTCCGGCAAGACGAAGACGGCCTGGCTATGGACCTACGCACGGGACGATCGAACCTTTGGCGGCACGGCGCCGCCCATGGTCGCCTACCTCTTCGAGGACAGCCGCAGCGGCGACTGCGTGGAGCGCCATCTCTCCGGCTACACAGGACTGCTTCAGGTCGACGGATGGGGTGCCTATAACCGGCTCGCGGAAGCGAAGCGCGCCGGGGGTCCGCTGACGCTGGCGGCGTGTTGGGCGCATCTGAGGCGCAAGTTCTATGAATTGCACGTGTCCGGCGTCTCGCATGTGGCGAGCGAAACCGTCGAGCGGATGGCCGAGCTGTGGGCGGTCGAGGAAGAAATCCGCGGCCAGGACCCCGACGTCCGCCGTTCCGCACGCCAGGAGCAGTCGGCCTCCATCGTCGCCAAGCTCTGGCCGTTCTGGGAAAAGGAACTGGGCCGCATCTCCGGCAAATCGAAACTCGCCGAGGCAATCCGCTACACCAGGAGCCGCCGTGAGGCGCTCGAACGCTTCCTGCACGACGGCCGTCTCGACATCGACTCCAACGCTGTCGAGCGGGCAATCCGGCCCCAGACAATTACAAGAAAGAATGCATTGTTCGCGGGCAGCGACGGTGGCGGGAAGACATGGGCCACGATCGCCACACACTCCTGCAGACCGCCAAAATGAACGGCGTCGACCCCTTCGCTTGGCTCACGAAAACGCTTGAGCGCATCGCCAACGGCTGGCCGAACCGCGATCTCGACCAACTCCTGCCCTGGCATCATCACGCAAACTGAACGGCCACGGCTGGGCGCTTACCATACAGGTAATCTCGGCCGAACAAACGTCTGCGTCCGAGTACGGATGGATAAGCCTGCGGGTAGTGGAAGGCAGGTGAAGTCGATCGAAGTCGGTCACATCGACTTTGACACTGATGGTCAGGTCGTCTTGAACGCCGAAGAAGTCGGTGAAGTACACCCGTCCTTTGTAAGAGTGGCGCGTGCTGTCCACCATCGGACCGAGCTCAAAAGTGTTCCGATCAATCAGAAACTCCACGCCGCATGCGGCCTGTGCGCTGAGACAAACGTTGTTGATTTCCATTGCTGTGAGTTCGGCATCGACAGCGTCATTAACGGAGAAGTCCAGATCGGCCGAAAATCGCGTATCGGCATAGAACGCTTTGCGCAGGCAGTTGCCGCCCTTGAACACAAGTCGGCCACGCAGATAGTCATTTTCGTAGATTGATTTTAGCAGCCAGCCAAAAACGTAATCGCGTTCGACATTCGGATGAAGGATGTCAAACTCAATGGCCTTGGCCTTTATTTCATTCTGTCCGATCATTCGACAAACATACTTATCCTCCGACAACCCTGTCGAGGTGCGACGGCGCAACATCCACTAAAGAGCATCACGCGTTGCAGCCCTGTTTGCACCAGCTCTCGGGCCCTACCCTACCGGTCCGCTTCGCGCTGCACTATGGTCGTTCGCTGTCTGCGTCGCCGATCCCAAATGGGGTCGTTTACTGAGTTTGCGTTGTCAGCGATCGAAACAGCGGGAACAGGCCCTGTATCAATGCGCGATTGCGTTCGAGACGTTGCCGATAACCCTTGACGGCGGCAGCCGGAAGATCGATCGCCTCTTGGCGCAATGCAATGACGAACACGCCCCGCATCAAGGCCGTCGGGGCCAAGGACCAGACACCGTTCGACCAGAGCCGCGACCACCATTGTCGTATCCTCGCTCGTCGGCAGCGCCGCGATGTAGGTCAGGCGCTCGCCCAAGGCTGCATAGAAGGGCTCGCGACGCTCCAAACGGATGGCGTCTGGATCGAGCGCAATCGGATCGCCCGCGGTCAGGCGGACAGCCTGTGCCAGCGCGATCGGCCTGGCGAGCTGATCATTATCCGCAGCCTTTTCGATGACCTTACTTAGACGGTCGAACACACCTGCCCGCCGCGCGAAGCCGAGGGTCACAAAAGCCCAATTCTGTACCGTGATGAGGTTCGGCGCCGTTGGCAATGGGATTGCGAAGGGTGCAAAGAGTAACGCATTGTGCCGAGCCGCTCGCCAGAACTGTTCAAGTGCGCTCACGATAGGATCAAGAAGCGCATCCAAGTCGTTTGGAGAGAGGGACAGGGCCTCGGCGATCGTGTCCAGTCGGTGGGTCAGGGTGCTTAGAGGCTGGTAGGCAGTCGCGATGGCAATGTTGTGCCGCTGCGTCGTTGCCGTGCCTAGCAGGACAATTAGGCCGCGCACGGCATCGTCTATACCGTCTCGGCCGACCAGTGCAGGCGTGGCGAACAGCACCGAGATATTTCCCGTGACGCTCGAGTGGTTCGACTTCAGGGCGCCGTCTCGCACCGCCCGCACGACCTCCTGAATGCGCTCGTCCTGCGCAGCCGGAGCATCGAGATAAGGAAGAATCTCGTCGAGCAGCGCGAGGAGACGGGTGCTTTCCGTCGCGTCGCCGAGACCGTGTCGCAAGATCGTTTGTGCGCACCGGGATCCGAATTCTGAGTTTTCCACCCAAAGCGCCCGCACCTCATCGCATGCAATGAAGGTAATGGCGGGTGAGATGATCGGCCAGCCGCTCTCTGATGGCGGCCTGTCTTCGAGAATGGTGAGGGTGACATCTGCCAGACGGGTCAGGTCATCGGGGGCAACTGCTACCGCACAGCCGACCGCCGCTTCCAGACCAGCTACCATCAGGTCAAATCGCTTGGTAGAAAAGCCGGCAAGGATCGCATCGGCAACGATCCGCGAATTGGACAGCACAAATTCAGGGCGTGTCCGTGCAATTTCCTTGATTGCGACTAGGCTTGTCTTCGGCAGGCTATGCCCTTGGATAAATGAGTCTCCTGGCGGTTCCTCAGCAAGTTTTGCGATGGCATCAATTAACAGACGCGCGATATGCTCCTTTTCGGCGCTTAACTTGCCCAGCCAGGCGATGAAGAGCTTCACGAGCACATTCAGACGCTCGCGCCGAACGCCGGTATGCCTCTGGGCGACTTCCGTCGCCAAGCCGATCACCTCTTGTGTCACATAAGCATCGACAAGGTCCTCGCGGCTGGCTTCGGGGCCCACGGCATCCTGCCGCCCGCTGCTGATCACCAGCCGCACCGCGAGATCGAAGCTCTCCGGCGTACGGTGTCGCCCGATCTGCTCGTACAGTTCGTCGAAAAGCGACCGCCCATAGAATGCCATGGCCTCGGTCGAAAGCGTGGCGCCGCCCAGCGCGTTCAGACGGCGAAGCGCAGCCCAGAAGCGTCGATGAGCGTCGGTGAACTTCTTGTTCGCCCACTGATCGAGGGGTACGCCGAGATCATGCGAGTGCTGGAGCAGGGGAGCGCGGAGTACGCAGGCGCGCACATCCGGAGGAAATATCCTGTGTTCGCTTTGACTAGCAGCATGCATTGCCGCCAGCGCTGCATTCAGCGCGAGCAACGGCCTAGTCAGAAGGGTTTCCGGCGCTTGGATCGCATCGAGCATGGCGTAGGTGGTTTTGGGCGATCCCGTCATTCCGGAGACGGTAGCAAGCGATTGGAGCGTCATGTCCGCAACCGCCTCCATGAGCTGGGACCAGGTACCGTCGGAAAAACCTTCGCACAAGCGCTGCGTAGCCCCGTAGAGCGCCCCGGCCAGACTCGGTTGGTCTGCGTCCAGCGCGAGGTCACCCAGATGCTTTGTGGCGACGATCCGTAGTGCAGGGTCGAGCGGCCCGAGGGCTTCTTCGGCCGTTCGAATGGTCGCCGGGTCCACTCGGTCGCCAATGGCGGAAACAAGGCTGATTGCCTTCGCAATCACGGTTAGGGATGCGGATCCACCCTCGGCATTTGCAAGCCAATAGCTGATCGACGTGAAGTCGACGGTGGCCAGTTCAAAGGCAGATGCGATCGACCGGCACCGTTCGCGAAAGGCTTCCGGGATGCGGCTATCATCATAGTGGACGCGCGCATCGGATTGCCAGGTCAAGACACGCAGCACATCCTGTAAATAGCTTGCCAAGCCTTGCTGGTCGGGCTTAAGGCGGATCGTCCAGGTCGCCAGGTGCGGAGGGGCGCCCGACATCTCCTCGATGCACAAGTCGCCGAGTTTTATCGTGCCGTCACTTGTCGCGCCTATGGTGGCGGCGCAGAGCTCGCGAACCAGATCAGCGGAGAGGAAATGACTTAGCGCAATCCATGCTGGAGCATTGTTGCCGAAGCTCATAATCCGTAGCGTGTTCGGACTCATAGTGTTTGGCCTGCTTCCCAATCGGCGAATGCGAGGTGGTTCGGCGACTGCCAGCGGCCAAGCAATACCTCGCAGCTGTTTGGCGCGCCAATCGGCCGCCACATTGAGGAATCGCGTAGCATGCTCGACAGATTGAACCCGAGAACGCGCACCGCCTCGTCATTGGTGGGCTGCGTCAGCGCGGCGATATAGCCCCGCCATTGCCAGTCTTTAGGTTCGCCTGGCGCGGACTGATGCCAGTCATTGTTCCCACCATTAGTTTTGTTGCGCCCGTAACGATTCAATCCGACGGCAGGGTGCAATTGCTGCTCACGCGGATCTATCGGCTGGAAGATGCCCGAGAGCCCGCCTTTTGATCCACCTTTTAGGGTCTCGAAGTTAGAAAGTATAAAGGTCGCGAAATGATGGCGAGGCAACTCGCCGCCTTGTGCCGCGCGGCAGAAGGCGTCGCGAAATTCTAGGTGCCATTCCCGCGGACGCGGCTGAGTCGTCGGCGGCCCATATTCGACTTGGGGCGTGTGAGTCGGGACTGACACCACGTCGATATGATCAGGTGGGTTGGCGAATGGTGACTCAGCGGCGTTTACTGCAACAAGTGGCGTGGGTGTGGCGCGGTCAGTCGGAAGGTTAAGGGCATCCGAGCAGATCAATGGTTGGATAGTAACGGACAGGTAACGCTTGTCGACGGGCAACAGCGTCACTAGCGAAAGTAGGTTAGCCTCCTCCATCATCCTCTCGGGAAGCGGACTAAACTCGTACTGTGAACGCACCAGTTTCGGGTGGATACAGATACGTAGGTGCTCATCCACGTCTAGCGTGAACAGGCAGCCCAGATTGAAATTGAGATTTACCGGCTGGTTCTCGAACCACGAAATAAACGGCGCGAGATCCTGCGGCACAATGGCCGGGATGGAGAGCAGCGCCTTGAGGAGTGACGTGATCTCTGCGTTCGAGAAGAGGTGAGGCTTATCGTCGCCGTCTGGTCGAAGTCCAACATGAATACAGCCCAACGTGCTAACCTGGCTGATCGACCGCAGTACCGATAGCAGGCCTTCGCCGGGGCGAACGCTTCGGGGAAAGTAACCAGGTCGAAGGGCGTACCCGCTTGGAAGCTGGTCTTGGTATAGCCGTCCATCGCACGTGGCGTGGGATTTATAAGTTCGGTTATTACTTGCTCGAAGATGTCGCCATGAACGGCAGGTGCATAAACACTGGGCTCGACGACTCGAACGACGAAACTGCGACGATCTCGCAACACCTTCCATACTAAGTGATTGCTCAGCAGCTTGGATGAAGAGTTATTCGCGGTCAGAAATAGTCCTCAGTTTTCACGAGCAAGATTTTGAAGTGCTGGGCTATAGTCCCGAGCGAAGATGCCATCCTGCAGACCGGTTGCGCAAGCCGTGCGCAATTATCAAGCGTGGAAAAGCGGTTCTTTCGTATGTTTCCAACCGCGCTCGTCTGGGGTCGGCAGGCCGTTTTCAGGACCCCTTCGTGCCCTGCGGGGTGGTTGGCCCGTGCCGAGGAGTTCGGCTTCCAGGCAGGGGCATGCGAAGTCTGAAAAAGGTTTTGACGCTAGCCAACTAGAGCTGCCCCATTAGATTGAGCAGTCCGCCCATGGGGGTGTTCCATGCTCGAAAAGGAATCTCAATCTTGGTGTTGTCAGGGGAGGTCTTGATCAGCTTCATTCCACCCCTTTCGAGAACGTCGACCGCTATGTCTCCGATTGGATCGAACTCGGCTCTATCATCCCATTCGCCGAACCGCTCCCATAGTCTTTTATAAGCGGTTTCGAGTTTTTCGAAATACTCGGCGAACCAGTGATCGTTGAGTGCTTCAGCCAATTCGGGGAGATCGCCGATCTTCTTATCAAGGCCGTGCATCGTGCCAATCAGATAAGATGCCCATTTTATGAGGTTGCCGTATAGTGGCGGGGACTTCTGTAAGAATTTGGTCGATGTCGCCATGCGTCCGATAGGATAGAATGAATTCATTCGCCGATTGGTCTGTTTCCGAAAGTGCCTTGACGAACGTGCTGACATAACCGTCCGTCGGGTCTGTACCCCAGCATGCACTCGCCCGCGTAGCACCGTACTCTTCCCAGCATGCATCGGTGACCTCTAGCCGGAAACGGTCGAAGTAGTTCGATGCACCCTCACGTAGAAGCACATTCGGAAATCGGTTGTCGAATGCTGTATGCAGCATCGCATGAGCGCATTCGTGTGCGAGGGTATGGATAGCCAGCGGGAATAATTCAGACTCAGGTTCTGCCAAGCCCAGGATCGCATGGACGTGAAAGACCAAGTGGGTTTTGAGTTTTCCATCTCTTAGAACCGCTGGTGCCATTGCTATGCCGATTACACCGTCTTCGTCGGTGGAGGCCGACAAAGGTCGGAGGTCGTCTATGCCGCGATCGAGAGCCGCTAAAGCTTCATGGTAGTCCCCAGAAATGGTAACGTCATCGACCCCGCTGAGGTCCATTGATCTGCCGAGAACCTTCATCGCCCCTAATACTCGATAGGCAAACTCGCGGGCTTTGTCCTCGCTCTCAAAAGGACCGCTGAGGCCAATACCAACGTTAGTTGGCAGCGTTGTAGGCTCCTCAGAACCATCGACGGCGATGGGTTCGCTATCATCAGCCATGCAGGGTAACTCCAGTGTGGCCGTAAGATCGGTATCGTATTGCTTCTGTTCAAGAATATTCGTTGGTCGCTGCAGGGTCCGGGCTACGCCAAGGTGCGTTTTGCCTGCTCGGTGATTACACTTCTCAGCTCGGCTATTGAATACGGCGGATTTCGGCGATGCACGACGTGATGACAATTTGCGCAGAGTGGCATGAGATCGCGGATCGGGTCGACCTGATAGGCTTCGCCGATCTTCGAGAAAGGCGTTAGATGGTGAACGTGGATGAGATTGGCGCCAATCGGACCATACCTATCTTCATAGCTGAGATCGCATGCCTGGCATCGGTAGCCGAAGTGCTTGATACACTCACGTCGAGCTTCAGCGTTGCGTTCGTATTTCGTGAGTTCAACCGTTTTTAGCTCGCCTTCGGTTAGGACGCCGGCGGGGACCCCCAAACCCCCGTCCGTCGCCGTAGTGGGAGGGGCCCGTCCGATCACGAAGTCCCCCGCGACCCCGGTGACGTGCATCTCCCAGATACCCCACTGACCAATGGAAAGGCTGGATTCCGGCGGGGCGGGATGCAACTCCGATGCCATCTCTCCTGTCACCGGGTCGCGCCATAAGCGGCGCATGTCGCGATTTCGTTCATGGAGATACCATGCCGGCCACTCGCCAAGTTGGTATGCCCAGGATTCGGCACGAGCGTGACACCTCCGCGCGATGGCCAAGCATTCCGAAGCGGGTGGAACTGCTATTGAGATCCGGAAGTTGGGGCCTGGCTGATCTGCGGGTGGTGTTAAATAGGCGTAGTTCTTCGTCTGCTTGACAAGCGACCATCCCCGCCTTGGAAGAATCACGCTCAGCGTGAGGGAAGCTCCGAATCGATAGGTGTTCGGTCCATACTTCTTTGGTGCCTTCCCACTTGCACTGAACTCGATCACTTCGATCGGCCAACCTGGAGGGGTGTGGGTGCGCGCCGCTGGTTCGTCGAGTTCCCAGGTATCTGCCTCTTCTTTGGCCACGAATCTGTTTCCCGTTAGAGGGTCGCGAGCTCGGATATCGTGCCATCCGGCTCGCTCGGTCTGGGTCTCAAGACCTAATCGTCCTTCGACAACATGTGATCGCAGTAGTCGCAGAGTCGAGGATTGTTGATAGACTTGTTGCTTATACTAAGTGACTCACCACACCTCGCGCAGTCGCCGCCCACAGCGTAGCCGCAAAAGAAGCATTTTACGGTGATGCCTGTTTCCACATATGTGGCGTTGTAACACTCAGGACAGTCGTGAATCGTCGGCTCCAGCCCCTCTTTGGCAGCCATGTAGTCATCAATGCCGTAGCCTGCCTGTACAATTATCTCGACGGTCTTCTCGGCTGAGAATGTATCGCCGCATGCCTTGCAGCACCCCTCTATGTCACCCGGCTCGTCGTTGGTGTCGTCTTTCTGGTAAACGAGCGACGATCTACAGTTCGGGCACGAGATATCATCGCGCTCGGCGATCTCTGGCCACCAGGGAATTTCCTGAAATGTCGCGTTGCACGTGTCTTTCAGCTTTCTGAAGAACGCGCGTTCTGCAAGCATCAGATCCCACGTGTCGCCAAGCTCAACCTTGGGCGATTTCTCCAGTATTGCGAAGAATCCTTCCACCAAAGGAAAGCAGTCGGCTATCACTTGCCGTATTGCTGGTTTCGGCGTTGCAGAGTGGTAGTGCTCGAAGTCATTCCGGAGCTTCTGGAGGCCTTTGATGTCGCCAGCGGGCCATGTGAGCTTGAAGCCCTTGAAACGGTCACGGAGTTCAGCCAAGTCAATGGTCTGCTGGCCTTTGGCTGCATATGCTACCTCGCCGTCGTCGTCCAAAATGGGGGCGAATTTTGATGCAAGGATTTCCATGGGTTCGGCATCGTCTGGCGCAGCATTCAAAAGACATTGTTTTCCGAGAAGCAGCACCCCGGCATAGAAATTCCGGAGCGCGCTTATCGGCCGGAGTTCGTCGTTGGATTGAAAATCCTGGATACCAAGCCTGATCGAGGCGATGGCGTTCTCGTAGATGTCACTCATCGCCTCTGAATCCTTGGTCGGCGTGGACAGCCATAGCGGCCACGTGATCGAATATCTTCTTTAGATGCTTGCTCACGAGCGCCAGTGTGGCCTTCGGAGCTTGCCCTGAATCGTAGACGGAGCCTTCGACAGCTTCCCGAAACTGTTTCACGGCCGCGCTTGGGGTGGTTCCAGCCAGATGGGCATAGTTGCTGGCCGAGAGCAGGGCCAACGCGTGAAAGGCGTGTTCAAGAGCCAGCAGCCTTGCCAAGTCGTCCTCACCCAATTGGCGCTCATTGTTCGCTTCCTCCGCCTGCGCGATCTCTGACCGATTCCCCTTCGCTTCTCAATTGTTGACAAGGGAATCCTTGAGGCCGTACACCTCCGCATACACCAACCAGGTGTACGTTTCTTGCTTCTGGCGATTTTTGTCAGCGCTATTTGCGCTTTAGAGTCAATTACTTAAGGGCGAGTTACTCGCAAAGTCCCTCCGTGCTCACCAAACGACCGCGTAAGTGGCTGATTTTTATACCATTTTCTGAAGGGGACCACGACGTGGACTCGAACCCCCTATTTCTGACCAAGCACTTATTGGTTTCACGCCCGCCAGTAACGAAGATGTTGAGACAGACAACTGACCCCAATCTGATCGTTTGTTGGAGTCGTGTGCAGCGCCCCGCGCCGATTTTCTGGAGTGATAAGCCGCGCCCGACGCGGCGAATTCGTAACCCTACTCGGCGGCCGTCTCCGATGGCGCCTCTGCCGGCCCCGAAGGCTAGGAGACCGATATGGGCATTACCACGCCGGCCGGATTCAAATGGACTGCAACACTGCGGCATCGCAAGCAACGTCGTTGCGGCCAAGATGGGGTGCCAGCGGAATGGCCTTTCTGGCTAGTTCGTCCCAGAACCGGATCGTCCGCTTCCGGCCCAAAAGTAGCCGGTCGGCAACGCGCCTCTGTCCGCCGTGATGATAGTTTCGCTACGATTTCATGATGACGTTCCAGTCGACTTGAAACCTGCTGCCGCGAGTTCACGACTCAACGCCTGTTTCCACGCGCCCCCTGTCGTGTAGGGTTCGTGCACCACGCCTTGAAGATCTGATGGTATCTCGGTCTGACCCTCCACAAGGGCCAAGATTCGGCTTCGGCCCAATCTGCAAACGAAATAACCCAGTTCAAAAATAACGTTCTGGCGTGCACGCGGCTGGGACGGTTTCGCCTTGGTGTTACCCTCGTCGTCAGGGGTCAGCACCACGACAGCGTAGCCAACGTCTCCATGAGCTTCGAACTTCTCGATGATTGTGCGACCTTGGTTGGCTTGTTCCATGAGGATGATTGCCTCGAACACAGCTTCTCCAATAATTGGGCTACTGCCTTGCGGGCGCCGTCCTGATGCCCATGAACGACAAAGACTTTGCGGGCGGCTGACGGCCTCCTCGGTGTGGAGGGTCCGCATGACGTGATCGATATACTCCCGCGCGAATGGCACCCAGCACCTGCGCTGTCATATTCTGCAGGTTGCCGTGTATTTGTTTCCATTGTAATAAAACGTATGCGCGAAATCGAGCGCGGCATCTTCCTCAGTCGCGAACTTGTCGACCAAGCTGATGACGGTCCCGAGCTCGGCTTCATGATCCGCGGGCTATTCCAGCGTTGCTGAACCGACCATCCCGCCCTGAGTCTCTTCGCCGGCTTTCAACCACGCGGCCAAATCGACGCCTTCGGTAAGTTGCTGCGTGACGCTTTCAACCTCGGCGTCATGCAGTTGGCGCGACAGTTTCTTTATGTGCCGGTCGAAGGAATTCGACTCGGCCCAACGGAGGTCATTGATCGTGTTCTCGATCTGCCTGAGGAGTAACGGCAACTTCTCAGTCTGCATTGGTTTGTCCTCGTCTTTCTGATCGGCTCGCGCCTGAGACGCACGTTCAGGGATCTGCTCCCGGTAGCTTTCTTTCATCTGATCGGCGAGATTCTCGATGATCTCGTTGCCTCGATAAGGGATCAAGATGCGGTCGACCGAGTTCTCCATCTGGCTGACCGCCGCGAGGACACTGCCGGGCTCGTTGGAGTCAAACCGCAAATGTGACGAGACCACCGTCGAGCGCGCGCAACGCTCGCTGAGCGTCCTTGAGTTGCTTCTACAATTTATCGAGGCCGCTGGTCTTTGAACGCCATGTTGCACCCGCGTTAGTATTTGTATTTATACATCGCCAGCGGGCGAACAGATATGGCGGTGGCCCTCGGGTGGCGCTTGTCCACAGGGTAGCCGGGCAGGCTCGAATCAGGCGACCGCTGTTGCCGCGTGGTGCTTCCGACCTTTCGTTCGCGCTGCTATGCAGATCGCAAAGCGTTACGCTTGTTAAGGCGCAAACGTATCTTCAGGTGCCCACTTTTGAGGGCGCCGGGAGCTGGCCCCCGGGCAGCCAGCGCATCACTCTACCGCGACGCTCATCCTCAGGCGCTCCATCTCCTGGAGCGCGCGGCGATACTCGACCGGCATCACTTTGCGGAATTTCGGCCGGAAAGCCGCCCAGTTGTCGAGGATCTCGCGGCCGCGCACCGAACCCGTGTAATGGACGTGGTTCGAGATCAGCTGATAGAGCCGCTCCTCGTCATGGCTGGTCATGTCGCCGGACACGTCGACGCGGCCTTTGTGGTCGAGGTCGCCGCCATGATGCAGCAGTTTCTCCATCAGGTCGTCTTCTTCGGGAACGGGTTCCAGTTCGACCATCGCCATGTTGCAGCGCTCGGCGAAATCACCCACCTCGTCGAGCACATAGGCGACGCCGCCCGACATGCCGGCGGCGAAGTTGCGGCCGGTCTGCCCGATGACGACAACAATGCCGCCGGTCATGTACTCGCAGCCATGGTCGCCAACGCCTTCGACGACGGCAGCGACGCCCGAATTGCGAACCGCAAAACGCTCGCCGGCGACGCCGCAGAAATAGGCCTCGCCCTCGGTCGCGCCGTAGAGCACCGTGTTGCCGACGATGATCGACTCGGCTGCGACGATCTTCGTGTTCTCAGGCGGGCGGATGACGATGCGTCCGCCCGACAGGCCCTTGCCGACGTAGTCGTTGGCGGCACCGACCAGCTCGAACGAAACCCCACGCGCCAGGAAGGCGCCGAAGGACTGGCCGGCGGTGCCGGTGAGCTTCACCGAGATCGTGTCCTCGCGCAGGCCCTTGTGCCTGAAGCGCTTTGCCACTTCGCCCGACAGCATGGCGCCGGTCGAACGGTCGACATTGCGGATCGGCAGCTCGATGCTGACCGCGCTGCCTGGCTTCGAGCGCCGGCTTGGCCAACTCGATCAGCTTGCGGTCGAGCACGTCGTCGATCGGATGCTTCTGCCGCTCGGTCCAGTGCACCGCCTCATGCGGCGCATCCGGCTTGAAGAACATCTTGCTGAAATCGAGCCCGCGCGCCTTCCAGTGCTGGATCAGCGCCCGCTTCTCCAGGAGTTCGGTGTCGCCGATGATCTGGTCGAGATGGGTGTAGCCCATCTCGGCGAGCAGCGCCCGCACCTCTTCCGCCACATAGAAGAAGAAGTTGATGACGTGTTCCGGCGTGCCCTTGAAGCGCTTGCGCAACACCGGATCCTGCGTCGCGACGCCGACCGGGCAGGTGTTGAGATGGCACTTGCGCATCATGATGCAGCCGGCCGCGATCAGCGGCGCGGTCGAGAAGCCGAATTCGTCGGCGCCAAGCAGCGCGCCGATGACGACGTCGCGGCCGGTGCGCAGGCCGCCATCGACCTGCAGCGCGACGCGCGACCTGAGGCCGTTGAGCACCAGCGTCTGGTGCGTCTCGGCAAGGCCCATTTCCCACGGGCTGCCGGCGTGCTTGAGCGAGGTCAGCGGCGATGCGCCGGTGCCGCCGTCATAGCCGGAAATGGTGATGTGATCGGCGCGCGCCTTGGCGACGCCGGCCGCAACCGTGCCGACACCGACTTCGGAGACCAGCTTGACCGAGACATCGGCCGCCGGGTTGACGTTCTTGAGGTCGTAGATGAGCTGCGCCAGATCCTCGATCGAGTAGATGTCATGATGCGGCGGAGGAGAGATCAGGCCGACGCCGGGCGTCGAATGCCTGACCTTGGCAATGGTGGCATCGACCTTGTGACCGGGCAGCTGACCGCCCTCGCCGGGCTTCGCGCCTTGCGCGACCTTGATCTGCATCACATCGGAGTTCACCAGATATTCCGCCGTCACGCCGAAACGCCCGGAAGCGACCTGCTTGATCGCCGAACGCTCGGGGTTCTTGCCGCCGTCCGGCAGCGGCAGGTAACGGTCGGCCTCTTCTCCGCCCTCGCCGGTGTTAGACTTGCCGCCGATGGCGTTCATGGCGCGGGCCAGCGTGGTGTGCGCTTCCCTGGAGATCGAGCCGAAGGACATCGCTCCGGTCGAGAACCGCTTGACGATATCGGCCGCCGACATGACCTCGTCGAGCGCGACCTTCTTGCGCCCGGTTTCTTCGGCCAGCCTGATCTTGAACAGGCCGCGAATGCTCTGCGCCCGCGCCGTCTCGCTGTCGATCTGAGCGGAATAGTCCTTGAACGTCTGCCACGATCCCTGGCGCACGGCGTGCTGCAGGGTGGCCACCGCATCGGGCGACCAGATATGCGCTTCGCCGCGCATGCGGAACATGTATTCGCCGCCGACCTCGAGGCTGTTGCGCAGCACCGGGTCGTTGCCGAAGCCGTCGGCGTGGCGGCTGACCGTCTCGGCCGCGATCTCTTCCAGCCCGACGCCTTCGATCAGCGTCGCGGTGCCGGTGAAATATTTTTGCACGAAGTCGGTCTTCAGCCCGATGGCGTCGAAGATCTGCGCGCCGCAATAGGACTGGTAGGTCGAGATGCCCATCTTCGACATCACCTTGAGAATGCCCTTGCCGATCGACTTGATGTAGCGGGAGACGACCTCATTGGCGTCGACTTCGGCCGGCAGCTCGCCGCGCTTGTGCATGTCGAGCAGCGTGTCGAAGGCGAGATAGGGATTGATCGCCTCGGCGCCATAGCCCGCAAGGCAGCAGAAATGATGCACCTCGCGCGGTTCGCCGGACTCGACCACCAGCCCCACCGATGTGCGCAATCCCTTGCGGATCAAATGATGGTGGACTGCCGCCGTCGCCAGCAATGCCGGGATGGCGATGCGATCCGGCCCGAGCTGACGGTCGGACAGGATGATGATGTTGTAGCCGCCGGCGACCGCCGCCTCGGCGCGCTCGCACAGCCGGTCGATGGCGCCCTGCATGCCGGCCGCGCCTTCGTTCGAAGCATAGGTGATGTCGATCGTCTTGGTGTCGAAACGATCCTCGGTATGACCGATGGAGCGGATCTTCTCATGATCGCCATTGGTCAGGATCGGCTGGCGCACTTCGAGCCGCTTGCGACGCGAATTGCCGACGAGGTCGAAGATGTTCGGCCTCGGCCCGATGAACGACACCAGACTCATCACCAGTTCCTCGCGAATTGGGTCGATCGGCGGGTTGGTGACCTGGGCGAAGTTCTGCTTGAAATAGGTGTAGAGCAGCTTCGATCTGTCCGACATCGCCGAAATCGGCGTGTCGGTGCCCATCGAGCCGACCGCTTCCTGGCCGGTGGTCGCCATCGGCGACATCAACAGCTTGGTGTCTTCCTGGGTAAAGCCGAACGCCTGCTGGCGATCGAGCAGGCTGACGTCCCTGCCCAGCGCCCGCGGCTCGACCGGCTTCAGGTCTTCGAGGATAAGCTGGGTGTTGGCGAGCCAGCTCTTGTAGGGATGCCTGGTCGCGATCTCCGACTTGATCTCCTCGTCGGAAACGATGCGGCCCTTCTCCAGGTCGATCAAAAGCATGCGGCCGGGCTGCAGCCGCCACTTCTTGACGATCCTTTCCTCCGGCACGGTGAACGCGCCGGCTTCCGAGGCCATGATGACGCGATCGTCGTCGGTGACGATGTAGCGCGCCGGGCGCAGCCCGTTGCGGTCGAGCGTGGCGCCGATCTGGCGGCCGTCGGTGAAGGCCACCGCCGCCGGCCCGTCCCACGGCTCCATCAGGGCGGCGTGGTATTCATAAAAGGCCTTGCGATCTTGATCCATCAGCTTGTTGCCGGCCCAGGCCTCGGGGATCAGCATCATCATTGCGTGAGCGAGCGAGTAGCCGCCCTGCGTCAGGAATTCGAGCGCATTGTCGAAACAGGCGGTGTCCGACTGCCCCTCATAGGAGATCGGCCACAGCTTGGAGATGTCGTTGCCGAACAACTCCGAATCGACCGACGCCTGGCGCGCCGCCATCCAGTTGTTGTTGCCGCGCACCGTATTGATTTCGCCATTATGCGCAACCATGCGGTAAGGGTGCGCCAGCTTCCATGACGGGAAGGTGTTGGTCGAAAAACGCTGGTGGACGAGGATCAGCGCCGTTTCGAAACGCGGATCGCTCAGATCCTTGTAATAGGCGCCGACCTGATAAGCCAGGAACATGCCCTTGTAGACGATCGTGCGCGCGGACAGCGAGACGCAGTAGGAACCGATGCCGCGATTGTCGTTCTCCGCGTAGATGCGGCCGGAGATCACCTTGCGCAGGAGATAAAGCCGCGCCTCATAATCTTCGTCGTCATCGATGTCGGGTGTGCGCCCGATAAAGACCTGGCGGTGGTACGGCTCGGCGGCCGCAATGTCGGGCGCCTTGGACAGCGACGAATTGTCGACCGGCACATCGCGAAAGCCGATAAGCGGCAGGCCTTCCGATTGCGCCGACTCAGTGATGATCTCGTCGACATGCGCGCGCAACGCGGCGTCCTGCGGCATGAACCAGTGGCCGATGCCATACTGTCCGGCTGGCGGCAGTTCGATACCCTGCCTGGCCATTTCCTCGCGAAAGAAACGGTCGGGAATCTGCACAAGCACGCCAGCCCCGTCGCCCATCAGCGGGTCCGAGCCGACGGCCCCGCGATGCGTCAGGTTCTGCAGCATAGCCAAGCCGTCCTCGACGATCTGGTGCGACTTCACGCCTTTCATCTGCGCAATGAAGCCGACGCCGCAGGCATCATGTTCGTTACGCGGATTGTAGAGGCCGTGCTCAGCAGCGCGTTTGACGGCGACGGCTTTCATCTGCGCGGGGGCGGTCTGCTCCGTTGTCACAGGTGAAACGTGCATCATCGTCCTTCCTCCGTTCTTGCATCCGGCTTGGCTCCGCGCCAGAGAAAAGGGCGGCATCACTGCCGCCCTTCCGAGCTTGTTGAGCTGCGTGGATCTTAGAAATCCATACCACCCATGCCGCCCATTCCGCCCATACCGCCGCCGCCCATGCCGCCTGGCATGCCGCCGCCAGCCGACTCCTTCTTCGGAGCATCCGCGATCATGGCTTCGGTGGTGACCAGCAGGCCGGCGACCGAGGCCGCGTCCTGGAGAGCCGTGCGCACAACCTTGACCGGATCGACGATACCCATGGCGATCATGTCGCCATATTCGCCGGTCTGGGCGTTGTAGCCGAAGGTCGCGCCCTTGTTCTCGAGGATCTTGCCGGCAACGATCGATGCTTCCGCACCGGCGTTGGCCGCGATCTGGCGAGCCGGAGCCTGCAGCGCGCGACGCACGATGGCGATGCCAGCGGTCTGGTCGGAGTTGGCGCCGACAGCCTCGATGCTCAGCGAAGCGCGCAGCAGTGCAACGCCGCCGCCGGGAACGATGCCTTCTTCGACGGCCGCACGGGTCGCGTTGAGGGCGTCATCGACGCGGTCCTTCTTTTCCTTGACTTCGATCTCGGTCGCACCGCCGACGCGGATGACGGCGACGCCGCCCGCCAGCTTGGCGAGACGTTCCTGCAGCTTCTCCTTGTCGTAGTCCGAGGTGGTCTCCTCGATCTGCTGCTTGATCTGGGCGACGCGGCCCTGGATCTCGGCCTTCTTGCCGGCGCCGTCGACGATGGTGGTGTTCTCCTTGGAGATCGACACCTTCTTGGCGCGGCCGAGCATGTTGAGGCCAACATTCTCGAGCTTGATGCCGAGGTCTTCGGAAATGACCTGGCCACCGGTGAGGATGGCGATGTCTTCCAGCATGGCCTTGCGGCGATCACCGAAGCCCGGCGCCTTGACGGCGGCGATCTTCAGGCCGCCACGCAGCTTGTTGACGACCAGCGTGGCCAGGGCCTCGCCTTCGACGTCTTCCGAGATGATGACCAGCGGCTTCGAGGTCTGCACGACAGCCTCGAGGATCGGCAGCATGGCCTGCAGATTGGAGAGCTTCTTCTCGTGGAGAAGGATGTAGGCGTCTTCCAGATCCGCAACCATCTTGTCGGCGTTGGTGACGAAGTAGGGCGAGAGATAGCCGCGGTCGAACTGCATGCCTTCGACGACTTCGAGTTCGGTCTCGGCGGTCTTGGCTTCCTCGACCGTGATGACGCCCTCGTTGCCGACCTTCTGCATCGCTTCGGCGATCATCGAGCCGACCGAAGCATCGCCATTGCCGGCGATGGTGCCGACCTGGGCAACCTCTTCCGAGGTCTTGATCTTCTTGGCGTTCTTGATCAGCGTCGCGACGACGTCGCTAACCGCGAGGTCGATGCCGCGCTTCAGGTCCATCGGGTTCATGCCGGCGGCAACCGCCTTGTGGCCTTCCTGGACGATCGACTGCGCCAGAACGGTCGCGGTCGTGGTGCCGTCGCCGGCGATGTCGTTGGTCTTCGAAGCAACTTCGCGGACCATCTGCGCGCCCATGTTCTCGAACTTGTCCTCAAGCTCGATTTCCTTGGCGACGGTGACGCCGTCCTTGGTGATGCGCGGTGCGCCGAACGACTTGTCGATGACGACGTTGCGGCCCTTGGGGCCGAGCGTGACCTTCACGGCGTCGGCGAGGATGTTGACGCCGCGCAGCATGCGCTCACGGGCATCGCGGGAGAATTTTACGTCTTTCGCAGTCATTTTCTACTCCTGGGCATTTCGCCCTAAATCCAGATTGGATGGTGATGAAAGGTGGCGGCGTGTCAGCCGATGATGCCCATCACGTCGGATTCCTTCATGATCAGAAGGTCTTCGCCATTGAGCTTGACTTCGGTGCCCGACCACTTGCCGAACAGGATGCGATCGCCGGCCTTGACGTCCAGCGGGACGAGCTTGCCGGCTTCGTCGCGGGCGCCGGAACCGATGGCGATGATCTCGCCTTCCTGCGGCTTCTCCTTAGCCGTATCGGGGATGATGATCCCGCCTGCGGTCTTGGATTCGGATTCGACCCGACGAACGACCACGCGGTCATGAAGCGGCCGGAAATTGGATTTTGCCATTTTGGATGTCCTGGTGCGGATGTTGAACGGTTCTCCGTTGCCGGAGCGTGCGAGTGCTATCGTGGCGCTGAGATAGGCGGTCGGCTGCCTCCCCGTCTTCCCTGTGGGAGCAGGTGGGTCGGTGGGCAGCGTCGAGCTGGCTAGTAACCTTCTTCATGTTCCAAGTCTTACTCCAGTGCCATCTTTGATGGGTCCGGGAGGCCCGCGGCGGCAGTATGTTTTGGTGAGGTGATCAGGCACGTCTTCTCCTTGTCGGTCACGTGTTTGCGGATAACAGCGAGGCTGGGCTGGACGCCTGGGCCGGCCTATTTGCACAACCACGTCAGGGAAATGGACGAATTGGCCAGTAAGCCATTCCGACTATCGCCCCTTCTTTGGTTTCCTCCTTGGCCGCCCCTTTCACCTTTTGGGAGAATCCTTTTGCGGAGCCACACAGAGAGCGCCGTGACAAACCTTCTCACCCTTGTAGTTGGCCAGAGCCTGCAGCAACTCCGGTAGAAGGGACTGTTTCAGGTCGTCCGAGATAGGCTCCGGACCCTCCAGCGCTTTCAGTGCCTGCTCGACCAACTCGATGGCGCGATCTTTGCCGCTCTCATGATAGTACTGAGCGACCACCGGATAAGACAGGAACTTATAGCCGTCGCCTTGCGGCAGTGCCACGATGTGTTTGGACAGCTCTTCACCCATCGCGAAGCGCTCAGCAGACGGAAAGCCGGAATAATCAAAGCCCGGCGTGAAGAGTTGGAATAGCGCCCAATACATCCATCCCCAGGACTTTCTGTCGATCGCGTCGCGAACGAATTGGCGCATTACGGGCAAGCCGGCCTGCATGTCGCGCATATTGTGAAGCAACAGTTGCGCATGACGGAGGCGGAAATTGAGGTTGTCCGGCATCAAGGTGATGCCCTCTTCGATTACCGAGAGCGCCGTCTTCCAATCCTCGGCCTCCATTGCCGGCCGAAATTTGTCGTATATGGGCTTGGTCAGCGCTTGTTCGCGCGCCATGGTTTCGCCTTCCGCGATCCGCTCCGCATCGGCGGATTTTGCCTGATCGCTGCTGCGCCAACTGCCGTTAAGCACCTTCGGCAAGACCTCATCGAGTTCCGTCGGACCACCGATAAAGGCGATGTGACCATCTCGGTCGACCACGAACGAGGTCGGAATCCCGAAAGAAAAGCTGGGCTCCATCCAAAGCTTTTTCATTTCGCCTGTGGAGTCGAACGCCATCGGAAAGTTCAGATCCGTGAACTTTTCGGTCAACCAAGCGTCCAACTTGCTTCGGGCCTCATCGGCCGTTGGAGCGCGTTCAGAAGCCGCGACTCCAACGATCTCAACGCCGCTGTCCTTGTATTTCTCCTGCAGCTGGATCAGATGGGGCATCGCGTCCACACAAGGGGCGCACCAAGTTGCCCAAAATTCGACGATGTACACTTTTCCGGGCTCGAAGCTGGTGAGCGGCTTGCCACGCAGCCAGTTTTCCACTTGAATCGACGGAGCCGGAGACTCGATCTGCAACACCACGTGGCTCTCCAAAGCTGTTGTCAAAGGTTGTGAGATTTTCTGCACGAGCTTATTTCCCTCTCAGAGACGGCACCCGGTTCAGGGGAGAGAACATCCTCGTCTTGCTCCATTGCGTGCCGTCCTGCTCAAGGGTTGCAAGGGCGATGCCAGCGGGCTCATCGCGCGGTAAGTGCATGAATATGCTTTGAAAAACCTCTGCAGTGCCCAACATGGCCGGTTGTAATGAACCTGACATTTTTGCCAATGTTTGTTCTGAACCTGACATTTTGTCCGCCGCTGTCAGGCTTTGGACACGCATTGCACGTGCTTAGGGCCGCCAGAAAAGCGTGGCCCGCCTTCGTGATCTCGGCATAGCTCTTGCGCTGGAAGTGAACCGCGCGCCGCGCCAACTCCAATTCGAGTGTGCTGAGCAGCGTCTCGCTGCTCGCCTGCGCCAAAGTGGTCTCGAAAAATTCGATCTCCTTCCGCCGATAGGCCTCCCGTTTGCTCTCAGCGTGCTGAACATAATCCGCAAATGGGGAGGTTCCGTCGGCGTTGGGCGCGAAATGCTCATGCACCGTGTCGGTCTGCGGATAGTAGAAATCGGGATGCAGATGGCGGACCGTCCTGTCATCGTCCTCGACCGCGATTTGCCGCTCATACACCAGTCAGCGGTGGCGGTCTGCGCCTCGCCGCCCTTTCGCGCATCCTCGTAGCGATGGTGACGCTTTCGTCGTCCTGGTCGATCTCCGTGACCTTCACGTTGTATTTGGTAAGGCTGCCGACTTCCCTCTCGAACGCCATGGCTATCATGTCCATGCCGCCGACCGGCTGCAGCATCGTGGTCTGGTAGTCATAGAGACTGCCAGTGCTAAGGCTGCTCCACAGGCCGGATTGCACGATGTCGGAGAGCCCTATCGGCTGCGATGGCTTGGCCAGCGGCATCTGGCCGCCGCCCAGTTCAATATCAAAGCCTCGCCGCTCGCTGCTGTGAATGCCAGCGACATAAGCGTAGTTTTCGTCAAGCGCGCCCCAGCTCTGCAACGCTTCCAGCAGCTTCTCCCGGTCCTCCGTCGAGACCGCCTGGTCGAGTCCACCCTGCTTCGTCACCTTGGAAAGCAGCTCGGCGACATGGCCGTTGAAATCCGCGCTGACATGGCGGTAGCGCTGCGGCTTGCCTTCGAACGCCTTGACCGAATGCAAGTAGGCGTTGTGGTTCACCTGCACGAACGCCTGGAGTTTGACGCCGAGCCGCTTGCAGTAATCCAGCACGGCATGGTGATGGTAAGGGATACGCCACGGGCCGGGATTGATATAAGACCCTCGTCGAACTTGCATTCCTGCTCGAAGCCGCCGAGTTCGGTGTAATTGTCGCCGCCACGCAGCGCCAGCAGCGACCGCCGGCTTTTTCCCTGTACTCCAGAACCTGCACCTTGTAGCCGACCAGCGGGTCAGGGGTAGACCGGCCTCAGACGATTGTCTACCGGCTTGCCGACCGCCGGGCGTCGCTGTTAGCGATCACCCATCGATCGCGTGACGCCGAGCGCCGGATTTGCAAGAGATGGTTGCCGTGCTACGGCGACGCTCCAGGTCGAAAGGAAAGAAGATGGGACAAGAGTATGCCCGTGAGAAATTCGTGATCGCCATGTCCAGCCTGGTGTCGCCCGGCGACATCCGCAAACGGCTGGAAGGCGCGTACATGTCATTCCGCCCTGTCCGAGCAAGCACTTAACAGTCATGAAATGGCAGCGCGGTACAAGAGATCATGTCGCGGCTTACCGCCGTGAAGGCGAGCAATCCGCAGCAGGGTCATCTGCATGCCACGCTCGATCAGAGGACCCGGGAAAAAGCTGGGGAGATGGCCGAACTGATGTGGAATTTGATCTGCGATCTGCTGACGTCACCCACTACCCCGCTTGGGTCCACTAAGTTCCGGCAGATCATCTCTGACTGCGGACACTGTTTGTCCTCTCCCCCGGAATCGCCGTCGCGGGTTTTTCGCGGCCGTGGCCGCCTCGCTGTCTGCTGTGCGCCTGACGAGTCGCGCAGCAGATGAGAAACCCTGCGTGCGTCGCGCTGGCGCTGATGGTGCAGCCGGAGATACGGCTGCTCGAGGAGCCATGACCGAGATTTCATTACAGGAAGAACTGGCGCGCATCTGAGCGAGAAAAACTCATCCTGGTGGACAAGGGCGTGCCAGCCGGCGCGGGCGTTTCGCGCCTCCAGCGCGGCAATCATCCCCGTGAATCAGGCTTGTTTATATAGCGAGATTTCGACAAAAAGTCGCTCCGACTCGGATCGGGAGAAGGGAGCGGATATGGTCTTTCGATTGAAAGAGCGACTTGGCAAGAAACTTGAGGAAGAAGTGCAATTCTTCAAATGTTGGCAGAAGGATAAGAAAGGTGTGGGCGCGCTCATGCCCACGTCGATCCATGCGGCGCGCCGCATGGCTAGTGTGGTCAACCCGCATTCTGGATTGCCGGTTTTGGAGCTTGGTGCCGGGACTGGTGTCATCACCAGGGCCATCCTGGAAAGAGGCATCAAACCGCATCGGTTGACTTCGGTCGAATATTCCAAGGATTTCTATGATGGCCTGGTGCGACGCTTTCCGGGAGTGGATTTCCGCTTGGGCGATGCGTTTGCCCTGGGAGAAATTCTTGGGGAGCGCCGGGAAAAGTTCGATTGTGTCATAAGCGCAGTGCCGATGTTGAGCTTTCCGATGCAACAGCGCCTCACACTGCTCGAGGATTTGCTTGCACGAATCCCCGCCGGGCGACCTGTGATCCAAATCACCTACGGTCTTCTGTCACCGGTGCTCAAAATGCCCGACCGTTACATCGTTTCTCACTATGATTTCGTCCTTCGCAATGTTCCCCCCGCACAACTCTGGACCTATCGACGAGCAGTGTGAAACCCCAGGGGACGCGAGCGACAGGTGGCTTTCGGAATCCTGGTACAGGACTGCAAAGCCGGCTGAACTTGGTGATGGGGCCAGCCATTCGCGCCCTGGCGGGACCGCCTTCCATTCCGCATTTTCTGAGGCTCGATTTGATCGCAGCGGAGAGATGATGTTCGGCTACAAGCATTGAGAGCGACGAAGCTTCCGCTAACGCCTGTGTTTCTCCGGTATTTCGGAGAGCATTCCTCAAGACGCTCTAGGCAACTTCGCCTTGCGAAGTTCATGTCCGGCTTCGAAACGTCGATGGCGTACTTGAGGTGTGGGCGCGATGAGGTCGCGCTCCAGTTCCGCAATGCGCGGACGCACCCGAAACGCTCGAGATTTAACTTCGGTTATTTTAGCGAAGACAAAGAGGGCTCATTGGAAAAAAGGCGGCGCTTGGAAGGACGAATGAAGCGATAGAAGGCCGTCCGTCCTATCGGCCATCTTCGGGCCTGATGTCATGCGCAACCTGTTTATCTGTTTGAGGAGCGCTGAATCTGCAACGGTTTGGGCCGCGGACAAGCGAGACGCCGGCCAAGAGCGCAGTTGCGATCGAGGCATTGAGAGGCGGTTGGTGTGTGGATAGTCAGCCCTGGCCTATCGCACTGATTGGCTCAGTGGCGCGCACTTTCGCAGCCATGGTGCCGCGGCACGTCGAATTGGGGTTGTCTGAGCAGTCGCTCGGCAAAGGCGAGGGCCTGCATCGACGGTTCTGTGATCGTGTGGCTGACGCCGCGGAGAAACCGCAGGCCTGTTTCTAGCCCGCTGAGCGCCGTCTACTTGCGGGCCAAAGCAGCGGAGAGATGATGTTCGGCTGCAAGTGTGCTTGGCGTGCAACTACTCAATTGACCGGCTGCGACAACATTCACCGGCTACGACAACGTTTTAAGCAGGCCTGCTCGCCAGCGGCAGCCTCTCCCCAGTCAAACCCGGCTTCGTGGCCGTCCTGTCCGCCGCGACGCCCAAGACTTCGCGGCGATCCGCGGCCGAAAGGCTCAGGAATGCATCAGCCATGTGCCGCCTTTCCCACGCTGCGCGCGAGCCAGGTCGGAAGCTGCGGCGCCGCCGCCACCAGCTCGTTGAAGGTGGTCTGCGGAAGTTTGCGCTTCAAAGCCAACAGCGCCGCCTCGGCTTCTCGGGACCAAGCCAAGCCAGCGCCCGGACTGCCTCACCGGCTGGCCGATTGGCCAATGGGAGCTGCCAGCGCGGTGCGTGCCGCAGTTCGACCACCTGCTTGCCGAGGTTCATTTTCCGGGTGCGACCCGAGGTCAAATAGACCGAGCGGACCGGAACCTGTGTCGTGAGGCCAAGGGTGTTGGCGGCCGCCGCACCGCTGGACACGATGACTTCGCCGCGCTGGTTGGCGAGCGCCTCGACCGCCTGCTCCACCGAAGGCGACCGCGTGCCAAACCGGCTCGTCACGGGACGCAGATAGACGCCGCGGTCAGCGCGGATCAGTTGGCCACGCTCCGCCAGGCGCGACAACGCCTGATCCACCGCAGCCCGATTGCCGAGGTGAAGCAAGCTCTTCGCGGACACGGGCGTACCCTCGGGCAAACCGCCCGCATGCGCCAAAATCTGTTCGCTCAAGCGTTGCAATCGGCGGCTTGCTGTCGTCCGGCTAGATCAGCGGAGCCCCCGCATCGAGCAGGCCATAGCCATCAGGCGGCCTCGGCATTAGAGCAAAACCACCGCGGTAACAATTGGCCGGTCACCTCGATCTGGTCGGCGAGTTGCGTCAAGGCGAATCGCGCGGCGCGGGGCCACGCGGTGCACATGGTTTTCCCGTCGTTCAAGCAAGGCCCGCAAAAAAAGTCTTCGTTGGCACGTTCAGCATCGCCGAAATCTGGGAGCGCGATGGCGCACCCCACCAGTCGCACAAATTGAGATAGCCGAGATCGCTTGCGCTGTCACCAAATCCGATCGCTGGCCTATCTCCGGACTCCGAGCGGATTTTCTTCAAGAGGAACTCTACTGCCCGGCGCTTTGAAACCGGTGGGGGAATAAGCGCGAAGTTGTTTCCGTTGTGATGCCGTATCCAACCCGCATCGTCGAACTCAAATTTCAGTTCCGCCAGCCTCTTGCCATCACCGTTGTTTTCTTTGAAGACTGCGTATGTGGCCATCTCCATTTCTTCAACGATCCACGAACGAACAGACATTTTGCCAGCTGCGGCTCCTTGCCGACCTATTTCAAGTACCTTGTTCAGTGCCTCCCTGTGAGGGATCAGTTCCTTAGAAATGACATCGTGCCATTCCTTCAGATGCGCACCGTCCGGTTTAAGTATGACAGCGCCGTTGGCAACAATTGCATAGCTGTTGAACGCGATCTTGACGTTCCCGTAGGCCGTCGTGCCACGTGCCGTGACGGGAATGACTTGTGACGTACTCAGCAGCCAATCGATCATCGCAACCTGCCGCGGGGTCATCATGGAATGATGTCCGTTCGACGAGATCGCAGCTAGCGCCAGTTTATGCTGGCTGCCTTTCGGACACTTTGCGCGCGTTTGGAACAATGTGTCATCCAGATCGGCAAAGACGATTGGCTGCATGGCGTGATCTGCGAATTTGACGGGGTGATCAGGCACTGCACTCGATCCGTCATACATGTTTGGAATCCGTTTTCGTCAACTCGGAAAGATCCCGGGCAGATGCTTTGGTTTTGCGTTCACATCTATACCAACCGCTTCCCTCAAAGCGCCGGCCCCGCGCTCGATCTTGGTCGAATCGGTGCGGAAATTTGGCTCAAACGGCGATGTATTTGTAATCTTTTTCAAACCTTTCGGATCAAGGTAATGGCGCGATATGGCTGGATTTTTTTAGGAACGACTTGGAAGTGGACATTTTTCTCCCGAATCAAATGCCGCAGCGCTGCCAGCTCAGCGTCTTCACCGGAAGACAGGAGGACAATTTGAGGCATGCGGCGCAGAATCGCCCTCGTGGCTTCCGCAATTCCTGGCTTGATCTGATTGGTATTCTCAACGTCAAACTCTGCAGCAATTCGATTGATTGCCTGGCGCGATCGTCTCTGATGGCTTGAGCGGTCGTTGACGGTCCACTGCGCGAGATCAATATTTTGGTCCAATGCGGTGACGGAATGTGTCCATACACTGTCCACGAAAGCAGCTGAGATGTCGTGGGACATCAAGTGATCCCATCTGACTGTACCGTGAAAATCTTCCGGACCTGTGACCTCCTCGTTCAGTATCGAACGGCTGATCAGCCCGGACACGGTGCTTCCGAGTATTCCCGATGGAATGAGCCAGTCTTCACCCGACGCCGCAAGCCACGCCCGGCCACACGGGTCAGACAGAACCACCAGCCTTGGCGGTTGTGCAGAAAATGAAGGGAAGCTCCGTTCCAGCTCGGTGGCGATAGCGCCTTTGCCGGTCCAGCCATCAACAAACAGCAGGCCTTCAATGGGCCGTCGCTCAATGATGTGGCGCATTGCATTGCTGTCAATTCCGCGGTCCCGGATGACCGAAATGCCATAGTGTTGGACGTCCTTTCCCATGCGCGACAACGCACGCTTGAGGAGAACACCCAAAGGCACCCCCGCCCGAACGAGGCTCGCCAACGTGATCGGGCCTTTAATTTGATTTGAGATAGACCGCGCGAGAGCTGCTACCTCGCGTCCCATTCTCGCAGCGCCAACTGACATCGCTTCATAGAATATCGCCATGTAGCCGGCTTCGGGCACGCTTTCGAAAGAAATCATTTCCGAATAATGGCGTAGGCCGGACTGTATCGCCGCTTCCTTCGAAGCGTCGTCGATTGCCTCCAAAGTAACGAGCTTCAAAAGAAATGTGACGTCCGTACTGCGATACGTGCCAGAAATGAATTTACTTTGCGTCTTCAACAAAGTCTTCCCTTCTCCGCCACTTACCGGAACTTCAGGCGTACGACTGCAGCACCACTGGCATGTTAGTATGATAAGGAGTCTCAATGAGAAACCACTTACTGGGAAATTACTACGGTCGCCCGTTCCAAGAAGTGCATAAGTATAGGACTTATCTCCGCTTCATTCGTCTCAGAGCACAGGAGAATTTTCACGTATTCTGACGGGGCGACATTGTACAGATAATTGAACACATGCCCGCCATAATTGTCCTCAAATGCGATTTTCTTTACAATTGCGTGACCCACTGAAATCGGTGATCGGGTAACCGATGAGTAATGGACGTCAGCTCCTTCCGTCTCCAATTTTTCCGCAAGCAGGAACGGCTGCCAAACGTTTTCTCCTGTACCAAGTACCAGCGTAGCGCCCGACGATGCCGCCTCACCATCCAGTTGAAGACGGTGCCGGGAGACACCCAGCCGAGCCCAGTCGATATCCTTGTCGGGCGAAATGACTTTACCCCTTTTTGTCTCAACAGACGGCACTTCCGGCGCGTCGATGTTCAAACCGTTTGCATCCCAGCGATACCGCCCGGAAAGGATTGACGCGCGATTCACGTTGGCTGCGATCATCTGTTCGGCAGCACCATCTGACCAATCCGTAAGGGTGACGAGCACCGTATTTCGAAGATTCGACCTGATGCTGGCAGGCAGAGCTGCGAACAGATTACCGAATGTTTTTCCGGTCGACGCTTCATCGTCAATTAATACAAGCGTCCGGGCGTTCTTGACCATCGAGACCAGGCCTGGCACGAGCGGCCAGTGTACGAGATGTCCTGTGGCGTGACTGTGCTCCTCCTGGAACTCGCAGATTAGGGGCAAACCTAGTGCGTGTCTGGTAGTGCAAATGTAAACGGTGTCGTCCCGGTCATATTGTTCTGAATATTGCTGGTGCACGCCCGCTCCCAGCCCGACAGCAGTTTCGGCCATGCCTATGAACAGGATTGGCCCTTCGAGATCGGGTGAAATTTGGTCGGCCAGAAGTTTGTACGTCTTTCGCATCAGCGAAGGCCGAACGGGACTGTGACGTCCAAGCAGCTTGGAAGCGAACAGGAAAGACCGTTTGGGATTGATGCGCTCCGCGAACCCGAACATTGCATCGGGGGGCATTAGGCTGCGATCGATTTCAACCGATATGGTTCCGCGGGCGAGTTCGGCAGAAAGATATTTTTTGAGTGCATTGTCCAAAATGTCCCACCCGGGTCTTTATTATTTGGGGCGTTGTCGCGGTAACTTCTCGTGGGGAGGCGCTGAGTAGACGCAGGTTCATGTACACCAGCTACAAACGCCAGCGCTCTACCGCCGAGGTTATCCCCCATGCGGTGTGGCTTTATTAGCGGTCCCTTTGGGCCTGCGCCTGGTCGAGGAAATTCTGGAGCGAGGGATCGTCGTCTCCTGTGAAACGATCCGCCGCTGGAGGAAGAAGTTCGGCCCCGAGTGCGTTCGACGACTACGCGCAAAGCGCCCCAGCCCCAATGAGGTTTGGCACCTGGACGAAGTCCTAATCACCATCCCCGGGAAGAAAATTTGGTTGTGGCGGGCTGTCGATCAGGACTGCCTGGCAGCAAAGCATCATCACTGCCAAGCTGCGTTCCCGTGGAGCGGAGAAACGGCAGGTCATGCCGAATGGCGAGCACCGCGCGCTAGGGCATCAACAACAGTGCCGAGAATCCCCACCAGGCGCTGCGAAAGGGCAATTCAGTACTTCTGCGCCAATTGCCATGTCATCTCCGTTGGTTGGGGGCATAGCCGTTACAACGGCTTCCCAAAGTTGATGTGCAAGTGAGGTGCCATCCTGAGGACGTAGCTGCGCGCGCTGATACTCAAGTTGGGCCGGCGCACCTTCGCGTCGCGCTCTTCCTTCTTTTCGCGTTGAGGGCAGCGCACGAAATGCAACGCGTTTCGCTATGGTGCGTCTGTTCGATAGTCGACAGTTTGGGTCAATAGCGACAGTATTGTTTGTAGGATTGAAACACCATGTGGTCGGCACCGGTCGGTCGCCTTCAGTATGTAAAGCGAAATCACGGAGTGGCGCCGGCGCGCGTGCTGCCGCCCGAGCCGCTTCGACGAGCATGCCGCGGCATGTCCACGGCCCTATTTCCTGATCCGCCCCTGGCAGGCGAGCCCTGGCACGCACTGCCTGACGCTGGGATTCAGCCCGAGCTAGCTTACAAGCTTCTGTGGCTCGTCGAAGCGGGACGCGCTGCCGATCACCCCCTTCGTCGCCAACGCGACGGTCTTGTCGACACCAGAAATGGTCATCAGCCGCTTCACGCCGTCATGGGGTCGGAACAAGGTGCGCCGGGAGACCGGCAAGGAGTAGATGGTGCAAGTCCATTGCAATGAAGGAGTAGCGATCCACATTGACCCCGAGTCATGCGCGGTCGGTCGTGAGGCCGCCCGTGAAGCGTTGACAGGGGAGCGTGTAGGCCAGCCATTGAACCACGAAATTGACGCTTCTCGGGTGCCGACGTTCGTCTTGTGTGCGGAAGGCAATATGAGTCGGCGCGACAGCGCGAGTGCCGGCTCAACCCGACGTGGTCTGAGACCCTGGCATGCACGGACGCTCCTTGCGCGGGAACCGGGAGGCCTCGGGATTGGCCAGAGTGGGATACCATGCCTGGTCCGCATCGGGAAGGCGAGGAGCCGAAGCCGATGATGAACGATCTCGAGGAGTCAGATCTTGCCATAGTAGCTACGAACCTTGCGAACAAAGTCGGAGTACCGATGGCGGAGCGAGGGGAGCCAAGGGCAGGAACCAAGGGGAATGCGGATCAGCAAAGCACGCGCCGGACACAGGACCGGGAAAGTGTGTCCCATGCGCTGGACCGCATACGGCAAGCCGCGAGGCAAAGGAAGAAGGAGAAGTTCACCGCGCTCTTCCACCACGTCAATCCAGAGATGCTGAGGACAGCGTTCTACGCACTCAAGCGTAACGCGGCCCCCGGCGTGGACGGACAAACGTGGCGAACCTACGAGGTAGACCTCGATCAAAGGATCGCGGACCTGCACGGTCGGGTTCAACGGGGAGCGTATCGTGCCCTACCGTCACGGCGGACGTATATACCGAAGCCAGACGGACGGCAGCGGCCGCTCGCGATTGCCGCCCTTGAAGACAAGATCGTCCAGAGGGCGACGGCGGCGGTGCTGAACCAAATCTACGAGGAGGACTTCCTCGGGTTCAGCTATGGGTTCCGACCGGAGCGCGGCCAGCATGATGCGCTGGACGCACTGTTTGTCGGGATCGAAACGCGGAAGGTGAGCTACATTCTAGACGCCGACATTGCGAGCTTTTTCGACGGGGTTAGTCAGGATTGGCTTATCCGTTTCGTGGAGCATCGCATCGGCGACAAGCGCATCATCCGCCTGATCCGCAAATGGCTCAGGGCGGGTGTCCTGGAAGAGGGGATCGTCACGGTTAGTGAAAGGGGAACCGGGCAGGGTTCGGTGATTTCGCCGCTGCTTGCCAATATCTACCTGCACTACGTCTTCGATCTTTGGGCCGATCGCTGGCGACGACGTGAGGCCACCGGCGACATGATCATCGTGCGTTACGCGGACGATATCGTGGTTGGCTTCCAATACGAAGCCGATGCCCGGCGCTTCTGGGACATGATGCGGGAACGGTTGCAGGAGTTTGCGTTGCAACTCCATCCGGACAAGACCCGACTGATCGAGTTTGGCCGCTATGCGGCCCAAGCCCGCCGCAGGAGGGGACTTGGCAAACCGGAAACGTTCAACTTCCTTGGTTTCACCCACATTTGCGGGAGGACCCGGCAGGGCCGGTTCCAGATTCTTCGGAAAAGCCGGAGGGACCGCAGGGTGGCGAAACTGAAGGAAATCAAGAACGAGTTGCGACGGCGCATGCATTGGCCCATTCCCGAGCAGGGACGATGGCTAAAGCAGGTGCTTACCGGCTATTATGCGTATCACGCCGTACCGACCAACTTCCGGTCGCTCGGTGCCTTTCGCGACCACACCATCCGGCTCTGGGCCCAGACGCTTCGGCGGAGGAGCCAGAGACATCGCTTGATCTGGGAGCGAATGATACGGCTAGCCAATGATTGGCTCCCGCGACCGCGTATCCTTCACCCTTGGCCGCGTGTACGCTTTGCCGTCAAACACCCGAGGTAGGAGCCGGATGCGGGAATTCCGCTCGTCCGGATCTGTGCGGGGGGTGCCCAGCAATGGGCATCCCTACCGCGATAGCAGTGCGAAATCGTACGCTAAGGGCGAACGGATCATGAACTCTACTGTAGTGCGGCTGTGCAGCATCCGATCCCTGTGGATGCCATCGCAGGGGCATCCAGGTTTGATTTCTTCGCCGGTCCGACTCGACAACGCTCCCGGCAGATTAGTCGTGGAAAGAGTTGGGCGATGGGTAAACGGTGGCTTCTCAAGGGTTCAGGATCGACAGAGGCTTTCGATGTACCAACCGATGAGGACGGCCTCATCCGACACTATTCGTTGTCGTCGGCTGACAGGCTTGAGATTGGACTTCGCAGACGAGAACACAATCAGCTCGGATTTGCCGTTCAGCTCTGCCTGATGCGATATCCAGGCAGGGTGTTGGCGACCGATGAAACTCCGCCTCGCGCAATGCTAAGGTACGTTGCCGAGCAGATTGGCGCCGACGCTGGAAAATTTGCGCTCTAAGCACGCCGTGAAGAAGCGCGTCGCGATCACATTGCTCGCTTGATGGTTTATTTGGCCGCGCGGAGCGCGACGGGGCAAGCCGTAGAGCTGCTGTTGGCTGCAATTCAGGCGGCCGCGATCTCCGACGACGGTGGCGCGATAGCGAGTGCTACTGTCGCCATGTTTCGTGAATGCGGATCTCTACTGCCGTCAATTGACACGATCGAACGGATCGGTCTTGCCGCCCGCGCCATTGCCCGTCGGCGGGCGGAGAGAGCGCTGATCGAAGAAATTTCGGTCGATACGCTTCAATCATTGGATAAGCTGTTGGAGGTTGACCCGGCCATTGGCCAAACGCGCTTTCGTTGGTGCGATCAGCGCCGGATGCGCCAGGTGCGTCAAACCTGGTCGGGCTGACCGAACGGATCGCCTTCCTGCGCAAGCTAGAAATCGATCCGAAATTGCAGATGCGCATATCGTCTGGACGGTGGGATCAGATGATCCGTGAGGGCAATGCCACACCGGCATGGCTGGCCAACGACTTCAATGCCAGCCGTCGACACGCGCTGATTGTGGCGCAGATTATCAAGCTTGGCCAGAAGCTCACGGACGATGCAGTGTCGATGTTCATCAAGCTGATAGGCCGGTTGTTCTCGCAAGCCAATAACCGCAAGAAGCAGCGGCACATGCACTGCAGGCCGGATACCGCCAAAGCGCTACGCATGTTCCTGGACACGATCACAGCCCTGCAGTCCGCGAACGATTATGGCCGGAACGCATTGGAAGTTCTCGATCAGGAAGTTGGATGGCACCGGTTGCTTCGGATGAAGCCTGAACTTGAATCGATGGTCGAGGACAACGAGGCGTCGTCTTTGACCTTAGCGGCTGAGCAATATGCGAACGTCAACAAGTACGCCGGTGCGTTCCTGGAGGCGTTCACATTCCGCTCAGCGCGCCGCCACGATCCCCTTCCTGCGGCGATTTCGCGGCTGAAACGGCTCTATGCCGAGAAGCGGCGCACCCTTCAGGATCGCGTCTCGGTCACCCACCTCAGCCAAGCTGATCGACGGCTAATTCTCGGGCAGGAGAAGCCCGATCGCCGTCTCTATGAGATTGCAACGCTCGCGGCTTTGCGAGACCGGCTTAGATCTGCGGACATTTGGGTCGATGGCAGCCGATCCTTCCGACCGATCGACGAGCACCTGATGCCGCGGTCAGCGTTCACCATCCTGAAAGATGAAGATCGCCTCGGGCTTTGGCGTCCAAGAAGACGGCGCGCGTGGTTTACCGAAGCGCGACAGATGCTCGACTTCAACCTGAAGCGCCTGGGCGCATAGGGCACGATCCGGAAAGCTCGACGGTGTTCGTCTCGAAGGTGGAACGCTTATCGTCACGTCAGCAGCTGGCGAAGTTCCCGCAGCAGCCGAGGACCTGAATGCCGAGATCAGCGAGCTGTATCCGTTAATCGAGGTGCCAGATATCTTGAGGGAGGTGCATGAATGGACCGGCTTTGCGGATTGCTTCACCCATGTTCGCATGGGTGACACTCCGAGGAATGTCTCGGCCATGCTGGCTGGCGTACTGGCCGATGCGACCAACCTTGGTCCGAAACGGATGGCCAGCGCGTCCAAAGGCATCAGTGCTCACCAGATCAGTTGGATGCGCACGTTCCACGCCCGGTCAGAGACCTACCGCGCAGCCCAGGCCTGCGTGACGGACGCACACACCCGCCATCCGCATTCTCGTCTTTGGCGGAATGGCACGACGTCATCATCTGACGGCCAATTCTTCCGAGCAAGCGACCGAGCCGCAAAGCGCGGAGATATCAATCTACATTACGGCAGTGAGCCCGGGTCGAAGTTCTACAGCCTTCTATCAACTCAGTACGGCTACTTCAGCATCTTGCCCATAGCCCGACCGAAAGCGAGGCTGCCTTTGTGCTCGACGGACTATTCGATCAGGACACAATCCTCGAAATACAGGAGCACTTCACTGACACCGGCGGCGCGAGCGATCACGTCTTTGCGCTATTCGCTCTGATCGGCAAGCGGTTCGCACCGCGACTGCGCAATCTCAAACATCGGAAGTTCCACACGTTCGAGAAAGGCGATGCATACCCGGCGCTGTCGAACCAATCGGAGCGCCAATTAACACCACCCTGATCCTCGATCACTGGGATGATCTGCTTCATCTGGTGGCATCGATTACCACCCGTGCCGTTGTGCCCTCGACGATCTTGAAGAAGCTCTCGGCATCACCAAAGGAAAGCCAACTGGCCAAGGCTCTTCGGGAACTAGGCCGCATCGAGCGATCGCTTTTCATGATAGAATGGTAGTCGAGCTCGACTTCCGCCGGCGCTGCCAAGCCGGCCTCAACAAGGGCGAGGCAGCGCACAAACTCAAACGCGCTGTCTTCTTTCGTGAGCGTGGCCAACTCCGCGCCGGTCGTTCGAACGTCAGGCATTCCGCGCATCGGGCCGCAATCTTGTCGTCAGCGCGATCGTCCACTGGAACACCGTCTATCTCGACCGCGCGGTCACAGAGCTCAACGAGCGTGAAGGAACGTCCCAGATCCGCTGTTGAAGCATATCTCGCCGCTGAGTTGGGAGCACATCAACCGGACGGGCATTTACACCTGGGACAGCGAGCAACATCTCCCGGAAGGCTTCAGGTCGCTTCGCCCCCGGCTGGCCTACGGCGTGCCGCATAACGTTCCTGCTTCGTTAGCGTACGATTTCGCACTGCTCTTGTTCCGACCCCAAATAGTGCGCGCTCGTGCACGGCGATCACCACCTGGCGATCCATGCCGTTGGAAAGCGAGCGGAGCAGCGCGGCGAACTGCGCGATGTGGGCATCGTCCATCGGCCGGACGGATCGTCGACAGTCAGGGCATGCGAACCGGAACGGACAAGTGAAGCCCGAGGAAAAGGATGGGCGCAGCGGTGTTGAGATTACCTGACTGAGCATCGCGCCGGGCGAGCCGGACGCCTTACCGGATCGATGCAGTGTTTCGAGCGCAGCCTCGACCTTGCCGCCGCTGCTGACAGGGACCCGACGCGGAGACCTCAACCTTGTCGCGGATCTGGGAGTGCGCGAGATGACAATGACGGAGAGAGGGCGCTATCGCGGTTGGGGCGTTCTGTGACAACGAGTCGGGTGAACGTCAGCGAGAGTGCTCAAGGGAATCTAGACCGCGGCAACCGGCTCGTTCGTCTAGCGAGGGAAGTCCTCGCCGGCGATGACAGGATCGTCATCAGCCACTCCATCCCCCTCCCACCCGCCCGTCCGGGTGGAAAGGCGCCCTGCGCCACCAATAATGACCGCGCCTCTACCGCAAAGTTACGTTTTGCGTTGAGGGGGCCACGGCGCCTGGGTTGGCTGATGAACACCGTCCGTTCGCGCATGTCGGGTTGAATTAATTCGTGGCGAGGAGGAGGCGGGTTCATCATCCAACAGCTGCCGGAGTTCCGCTGGGTCGAATGCCATCATTGGTGGGGAGGCGGGCTCGTCCTCCAACAGTCGCCACAGTTCCCCTGGCTCGAATGCCATCATTGGTGGGGAGGCGGGTTCATCATCCAAGAGCTGCCGGGGCTCTTCCTCGTGCGGCAAGCGCCTCCTCAGCCGGTCTTGCAGCGCCTGCCGATCGGCGACGAGGTTGTCGAGGGGCAGCGGCTCGCGGTCTGGCCGCTGCCCTTCCACCAATCGTCCAACCAGCGCCCACGTGCCGTCCAGCACAAAGACGCCGCAATCATAATCGTTCGGCTGTCGGGCCATGGGGGCTGGCGCCAAGGTGGCGTTCAGCAGTCCTGCGAGCTGTGTTGCAGGCACGTCGTTGTATCCCTCTCGCTGGCGGGAGTCGTAGTGATAGGCGACCGATCTTTCCCGGTTGCGGCGATCAACGAGCAGCAGCGACCAATGGGTGCCGGGCCTATCAAGAGTGCCATTGTTCACGGGCAGGAACAGGAAGTCGGCCGGGGCGGTGTTTTGATTATAGATGGACTGCAATGTGTGTTGCGCGGTGTTCGACCCCACATGACGCAGGAGATGGGATACCGACGGATCCACCAGCCGTGTCCGGGCGGCGAGCCTCGGATTGATCCCCTGCAGTTGCCCCTCCAGCAAATGGTAATCCCTCTGGATATGGGCGTCGCTCAGCCACTCGGTGGCGCCGAGCACCGACCCGTTGGCGACCTTGGACGAGGCTGTCGGACCGAACGCCCCGATCTGAGCATCGGAGGAACTGGTCGTTAGCGTCGTCACATCAACCAGTGGAAGACCGCGGTAGGTGTCTGGCAGCCTGGCGGTGACTGGCGAGCCGGGTTGGGGAGCTCTTGCCGGTGCCGCTGGCGCAGCTTCACTCATGGGCCGAGGTCGAGGGTGATGGATGAGCTGAACCTCATTGGGTTCTCCCGCCCCCGGAACGGCGGCGGACCCTGTCCCTTGCATCATGGACTGCCACTCCGTATCGCGGAGCATCTGCCGCCGTTCCAATTCCTCGCTCAACCATGCCATAGCTTCCTCGTCCGAGGAGTCTGGCAGTGGAGAGAAAGCGCCAGCGGCGAGCCGGGCTGTCGAGCGTCCTGGTGATGACCCGGTACTGGCCCGGGCGGATTGGGATCAACCGCTGCCTCAAAATCGCCGTAGGTCTCTGAGCGAGCCCTGACATAGTGCACTGGCGCTGGTTCCGAGGTTGGCCACATACTCCAATCAAAGTTGAGCGGCATCTGCAGCGACCAGGTTGACGTGGACCTGGCAGCTTCCTGCCATCCAGCTTGGACTATGTCCTGCGCCTGCTCAGGGGGAACTCCGGACCAGGGTGGGCCGTCTTCAACCATCAGATCCTGACCGTAACCTTCCGCGCCGACCGATGGCCAACTGACAGGTCCCTGCTGCGCAGCGGCGTCCCCGACGGACGTCGCGATCGCATGCGGCGCCGCGGCGTCTTCGTACCCGCTCCCCTGCATCATCGGCCGCGCCTCCCATGGCGATGCACCCAGTTGATGGGTGGCGGCCGGCGACAGCAGGCGACCGCCTGAATTAGCAATCTCGCTCAGCTGCCGCTCGGCGGCAAGGCCTTGCAGATCGTCCAGGGTCCGCCGCCTCTTCGATGACCTCAACTCAGCTGTGTCAAGCTCATCTTCGATGAGGACCTCCTCGCTTGGCAGGAGGTTGCTCCAGGCAGGTGCACCCATCAGCTCGTCCGGGGACCGCTGGTGATTGGACACTCCGGGATCTGGTGCCCGGTCATGGCGCGCTGCGGGCTCGAGAGATGACGGCAGGCCGGCTGCGTCCATCAGCCCCAAATGCACTTGCTGATCGTGCACTTTCGCAGGAAGCTCCTGTGTCCAGCTGCCAGCTTGGTGCGACGCGCCGTGCTGCGCAGCGGCGTCGCCGACCCGCCTCGACTCCATCGGCGCCGCGCCTTCGGAATTGATGAGCGTCACGTTCTGGGTGGGACGATTCAGCTTAGCGCGGCCTGCGACGCCCGTCGACCGCAAGGTCCGGAGATGACCGATTGCCGTAACGAGTTTTCTGGGATCACCCTCTCCGATGAACTCGAACACCACACCGTCATCGCTCAGGGACTTGCGGTTGAGCCGAGCAACAATGCTCGTTTTTTTATTTTCGAAAAGCCAGCTGCCAAAGTTGCGAAGAATACGTACATTATTCTTGACGGTGAATTCGGCGGCATTATTCTTGATGAGAGCCTCCTCAAGGCCCAAAATGAGGGAAGCATCCTGGGGATAGAGACGCTGCTGCTTTCTGCCAAGCCGAGTTGACTGAGCCGGCTGCGGCGCCGAAGATGACAGGCCGGGTTGGTCGATCAGCTCCAAAGGCACATGCTGATCGTGGTCTGCCGCAGGAGGCTCCTTTGGCCAACCGCCAGCTTCCTGCCACGCGCTGTGCTGCGCAATCGCCTCGCCGACCCGCCTTGGCTCCATCAGTGCCGCGTCTTCGGGATCAGGAACCGGGGGAATATGGCGCTCGAGCTCCATTGCTTTAGTGCCGGCGTCCGAGTTTCGGAGAAAAATCAGTGCGGAACCGATCTTTGAATCACCACCGGCGTCCTTCTTATAGGCCTTGACATCTTCAGCCAACGCCTTCCCGGAAAGCCGACCAGCAATGCCCTTCTTGTTGTTTTGACGCAGGTAGTCACTGAAGCTCCTGAGAGCAGTTGCATTCCTTTTGCCGGTCTGTATCGCTGCTTTGTCTCTGTACTCTTTGATGAGAGCAGCGATGAGAGCCGCGTCTTCCGGATGCGGAGTTAACTCAGCGCGGCCTGCGATCAGCACGACGCCCTCCGTCGACTGCGAGGTTCGGAGATGAGCTATTGCCGGAAGGAGTGTCTTGGGATTACGCTTTCCGAGGAACTCGCGCGCATCCTCGGTCAGGGACCCGTGGTCGAGCCGATCCTTAATGGGATCCTTGTTGTTTGCGAAGAGCCACCGGCCAAAGCTGCGAACAGAACGTACATAGTCGTTAACAGTGTGCTCGGACGCTTTGCCCTTGATGAGGGCCTTCTCAAGCCCCAAAATAAGTGAAGTATCCTCGGGATAAAGAGGCTGGTTCCTGCCAAGCCGAGCTGACTTAGCCGGCTGCGGCGCCGAAGACGACAGGCCCTGTTCGTCCATCAGCCCCAAAAGCGCATCCTGATCGTGGGCTGCCGCAGGAAGCTCCTTTGGCCAACTGCCGCCTTCCTGCGACGCGCTATGCTGCGCAATCGCCTCGCCGCCCCGCCTCGGCTCCATCAGTGCCGCGCCTTCGGGATCAGGAGCGGGGGTATGGCGCTCGAGCTCCATCGCTTTAGCGCCGGCGTCCGATTTTCGCAGATGAGTCAGTGCGGAACCGATGCTCTGATTACCATAGGCGTCCTCCTTATACACCTTGACATCTCCATCCAACGCCTCGCCGGAAAGCCGACCAACAATGCCCTTCTTGTTGTGTTGACGCAGGTAGTCACTGAAGCTCCTAAGAGCATTTGCATTCCTTTTTCCGGTCTGTATCGCTGCTTTGTGTCCGTTCTCATTTATTTTATCTCTGTATTCTTTGATGAGAGCCGCGTCCTCCGGATACGGAGTCAACTCAACGCGACCTGGGATCAGCATGACCCCCCCCGTCGACTGCGAGGTCCGGAGATGCTTTATTGCCGTAAGGAGTCTCGCGGGATCGCGCTCTCCGATGAACGTACGCGCATCCTCGGTCAGTGACTCCTGGTCAAGCCGATCCTTAATGGGATCTTTGTTGTTTGCGAAGAGCCAATGGCCAAAGCGGAGAAGAGTACTTACATTGTTCTCGGCGGTGGACTCCGAGGCATTGCCCTTGATGAGGGCCTCCTCAAGCCCCAAAATAAGTGAAGTATCCTCGGGATAGAGAGGGAGCTTGCTGAGCCTTCTCAAAAGTCGACTTGACTGACTCGGCTGCGGCGCCGAAGACGACAGGCCCTGTTCGTCCATCAGCCCCAAAAGCACATCCTGATCGTGGGCTGCCGCAGCACGCTCCTTTGGCCAATCTTTAGCGCCGGCGTGCAATCTTCGGAGATGAGCTAGTGCGGCACCGATGTTCCGATGACCACCGGCGTCCTCCTTATAGCCCTTGGCATCTCCATCCAACGCCCCGTCGGAAAGCCGACCAGCAATGCCCTTCTTGTTGTTTTGACGTAGGTAGTCACTGAAGCTCCTAAGGGCAGTTGCATTCGTATCGCCGGTATTTGTCGCTGCTTCGTTTTTGTACTCATCGATGAGGGCCACATCCTCGGGGTGAGGAAACAACTCAGCGCGGCCTGGGATCGGCACGACGCCCCCCGTCGACTGCGAAGTCCGGAGATGCTCTATTGCCGTAAAGAGTCTCGCGGGGTCGCGCTCTCCGATGAACGTACGCGCATCCTCGGTCAGTGACTCCTGGTCAAGCCGATCCTTAATGGGATCTTTGTTGTTTGCGAAGAGCCAATGGCCAAAGCGGAGAAGAGTACTTACATTGTTCTCGGCGGTGGACTCCGAGGCATTGCCCTTGATGAGGGCCTCCTCAAGGCTGAGGATAAAGTCTTCATCCTTGAAATGAACAGGGAGCTTGCTGAGCCTTCTCAAAAATTTTGCCCGAGCCGGCTGCGGCGCCGAGCCGGCCGGCATTGCTCCACCACCTCCACCTGAATTGGCGATCTCGCTCAGTTGCCGCTCAAACGCCGCCGCACCTGCGGACGGAGCCGCACGTGAGCTATCTTGCAGGCCGGCCCTGTTCGATTGTCCGTGCACCCGCATGGTTGAGGTGAAATCCATCCGTCGTCACTTTCAGCAGTATAAGCCCGTTTGAAGCTGGGCCGGATTTGACACCAGGAAGCTGTCGAGAACCTGACGACGACAACGTGTGGTGCCTTGTAGATCACCGCGCTGCTTGGCGCCTTTCTCGGCCTCCGATCCTTCGAACATGTAGGCATTGGATTTGTCCTTGGAGGCATGCCGGACAAATGCAGCAAGCACCTTCGTCTGATCGACGCCAGCCCCATGATCAGGCTTACCGCCAAGCTCCGAGAGTTTCGACCTTGGAGCATTCTTCCAGCGAGATCTGGTGCAGGCAGGGCGCGTGCCCTGCCTTTGCGAGCGTCTCCGAGAGGATCCTTGTTTTGTCGTCCACTCTCTTCGCCGCCGATAGCCGGACCTGATGAACATCTCAAAACACTAAACCTGCCCCCGCAGGTCAAGCGCAAGGTGGGTTGATGGCGAACTTAGCTTTCAGGTCTCTGATGAGGCTCAAACTATAGACTGCTTTACAGTCTCATGCAGGATCTTGATGAATTTATCAACGGCACGTGATCGAACCGCGTGTCCCGAGAGGACCCGCCGCCGGTCATGCTTAAGGTTGGCAATCCCCTTTACCACGCCCTCAAGATATTGAAGGCCCGAATAAGTCCGCTGCACATATAATTGAAAAATGCCTCAACCTCGGGAGGAGGCACTCTTCTTCCCGGAATTCGGTCGAACAGATCAAATTAATCGAACGTTCGAGATCCTTAGTCAGACGGCTTATGCCGGGCTGGGAAACGTTCAGGAAATTTGCTGCGTCGCTCACGCTCCCAGCAAGCATCACAGCGCGATATGCCTCAATTTAGTTGAGTTTCATCAACCGCCGCCGAGAGAATGCCGACCGCCGTCGAGAGAATGCCGACCAATTCTGGTCTAATACCACACGATTGGCGCAGGATGAAGGGCAGGCAGCGCCCCCGAAAGCCTCGACTTCATCATGGAGCCCTTCTTCCGGCGATCGATCACAGCTTGGAAGAGCTTCCAATTTAAAATGCTCCTCAGGAAAACTCGATGTTCGCTGCGAGGGGATCCGTTTCGACCCGGGCGAGGGCTGCCAATGGCAAGGCCGTATCGGAGAACGGATAGTGTAGTATCCCACCTCGTTCGGCGACTTTCCTGTAGCGTGCGCGAACAATTCGGTGACAGTGAGCCCGCAATTGCGTCCCTGACAGGGACGCATACCCTATCGAGTGAAAAATTTCGCCTGGTTCGGCCCTACACAGCCAGCGAATGGGAACTGTACCGGCGGTTGACACAGCGTATCCAGAAATTTGCGTATTCCAGTAAGTTGGCGGAATTTTCTCTGGATGAAATTCTTGGTCTTCCGATCGATAATCCGCTTCTTGTTCTCTGCGATGTGAAGTGCCGCCAAACGCGCGGAATACTCCGCTGCCTTTGCTCTCATCATGCCCGCATCGTCGCCCACCGCGAAAACGCCAGGCACGCTCGTCTGTCAACTACTGTCGGTCGCTGGGTGAGTCAGCTTCGATAATTCCAGACTCGCGGGAAGTGGAAGATGGACCAAGCTTAACGAAACCTGACGACCGAACAAACGAGCACCGAGAACAACGATGCCGGACACTGGCTTCATCAAAAGCGTCAACGGCTGACCTGCGATGAACTGCTCAACGAGACGCTGTTTACTTGGCGGGATCAGGAGCGCGTAGCCATCGCCCTATCGCGCTCCGACTACAACACCGCGCGTCCGCACTCCCAAATCGCCTGGCAGAAACCGGCCGACCGCCACCACCTTCAGTCCGCGACGGTCGCTCGCGCTGCGCTATGCGAAAGGCTCCGCGCCAGCGCCCGTCGCTTCACCCGCCCAGCAGGGCACAACCCATGCCGGAAACGAACTCAAAGGGATAGGAACTGGGGTCAAGGTCAGCAGCAAGGGGCCGCCGAGATGCGGCCCCTTCTATTGGACTAACTGCTAAATATGCGGTCTTGGAGTCTGTGGTAGATCACGCGCAACGGCGGGCTCCTTGACGCTGCCGTCTGGTCCAGGCGGGTATGGCAGCGGAAGGCCATGCCCGACCGCGCCCGTTACGGGCGCGGTGGCAGCGGGCAGGCATTCTCGATATCGGCATCGCCGGGTCCAGGCATGGGCGCGTCGGCAGGCTGCTGAGGCGGTCGTGGCAGCGCGATGGCGGCATCGCCCGGTTCTCGCCTGGGGACGGTGGCAAGCCGCTGAGGCGAGTGTGGCAGCGCACTCGCGATGGAGGCATCGCCCGTTCCTGGCAGGGGGATGGTGGCAAATCGCTGAGGCGGTTGTGGCCGCGCACTCGCGATGGAGGCATCGCCCGGTCCTCGCATGGGGACGTTAGCAGGGTTATGAGTCGCGTGGGCCCCCTGGTTGGCGGATGCCGCATTTAAAAATTGTTCAAACTCGCGGCGAGGCTGCCCCGTCCTCGCCCCGTCCAGCTTCAGGAGCGTTGAAGCCTCGTTCGCATGCCCGTTTGAAACTAGCCTGCCTATATGCATTTCGGTCTCCTTGCTTCAGGGACATCATATCCCCGAGCGTTACTATTAGTCGGGCATCTTTCGAGAAACTGACAAGCTTAGGATGGGCGGCACTCGCGCCGTCCACCCTACGTCAATCTGCGCGGCGAGCGCATAGAGGTCGCCTGTACGACTTCAGTCTCACTCTCCAGCGCCCGCAGTACGGCCTCCGCTAAGGCCTGCTTGGGATCGTGACCGGATATCCAGAGTCCGCCGATATGCTTCACCTTCAAGGCTTGCCTGAAACAGTGAGACGAGGTTGCGCCCACGCCGGTTTTGTTGAAACGGCCGAAGAGGGCACAGAGAGGCGCTGATGCGAGGTCGATCGGCGCGAGGATTTCGAACTGCTCGCCCAGGGAACGGATCCGGGTTGAAGGCGTCTCCAAAGAATGTGCCGGTCGAACACTCGCTTCTAGATCGATCTGGCCGCGAGTTCTTTTGCTACGTAGGTATCATTGACGGTTTCCGCTCCCGAGAGGGCGGTCAAACGGCAGGCAGCCGGCGGCGCGCTATTGCCGTGTGGAAGTTCACGCCGTGAATGAGGCCATCGTCGCGGAAATCATAGCGTGGATTGTGCAAGGGCGCGGAACCGCCGTTTCCGAAGAATACGAAAACCCCGGGTGCATGGGTGAGGAAATGCGCCAAGTCCTCGCTTGCGGTCATCGGCTCCTGCGCAAACCCTGATATTCCCTCGCGGAAGGAAGCTGCGAGCTGCGGCGAATGCCTCATCGACAAGCTCGGGATCATTTAGAAGCGGGACGAACTCTCGTGTGTACTTTAGGTCGACTGAGGCGAGGGCGCTGCCCTCTGCGACGACATGCATCTGTTTTTCGATCTCCGCGCTGACCTCAGGACGGAAGCTACGGGCATCCCCCAGTATACGGGCTGCCGGGGAGCGCGTTGCGGATGCCATCGGTGATGAGTTCCGTTACTGACACCACTGACGTATCCGCGGGGCTCAGGCGGCGGCTCACGATCGTCTGCAGGTTCATCACAAGTGCGCAAGCGGCGATCAACACTTCGTTGCTGGCATGCGGAGGAGCGGCATGTCCTCCTATACCGGTAGCTGATGCCGTTTAGCGCGGGTAGTCCCAAGGCATGAGGGCCTGGATATCTCTGTTTGGCCAGCCATTGGCGATGCGCTCGAGGGTCTGGGTGAGCCAGGCATGCGAACGACCTGATCCGTCATAGCGGTGGTCAGCAGCGTGGCGATGGTGGCCATGTCCGTACGCCGTCGTCGCTGCCAGCGAAGGTTTTGCCAATCTCGCCTTTGCAGCCTATGCTTCGATATCGGCCGCCAGTGCTGCGGATGCAGCCGACAGTAAGAGGGTACGTGCTCTTGCCCATCCGGGAGAGAGCCGTGTCCCTTCCTCGCAATCATGTATTGAAAACCCTCTCCCCAGAGGATTTCGCGCTGCTGCTGCCGTCGATGTATCATGTCCAACTGGACCTCAAAGCCCAGCTGGAGGTCGATGTATCATGTCCAACTGGACCTCAAAGCCCAGCTGGAGGTGCCGTATCAGCCGGTCGAGCATGTGTATTTTCCAGAGGCGGGTATCGCTTCGGTGGTCGCCACCATGACTGGAGGGCGGCAGAGTGAGGTCGGGATCATTGGCTGTGATGGCATGACAGGCGTTGCCGTCATTCTCGGCCAAGACAGCTCTCCCAATGAGACCTACATCCAGGTCGCAGGCAATGGCTGGTGTCTGCCGGTTGAGAATCTTCGGTCTGAGGTGGCAAAGAGCCAGTCGCTTCGCGCATCGCTGCTTCGCTATGCCCACGCCTTCCTTGTCCAGTCGTCGCGGACGGCACTGGTCAATGGCCATTCCAAGATCGAGGAACGGCTGGCCCGCTGGTTGCTGATGGTCCACGACCGAACCGAGGGAAACAAGATCCACCTGACGCATGAATTTCTGGCGACCATGCTCGGCTCTCGGCGCCCCGGGGTTACCACCGCCCTGCAAATGCTTGAATATCGCGGGCTGGTTCACGCCAGGCGCGGCGAGATCACAATCGTCGACCGTCCCGGAATGATAAAGCTCACACATGGCGCCTATGGCGACGAGGAGCAACGTCACTTCGGCCCAGCCGCCGCCATTGTCCGATATCAGACATAAGCTTGATGGCCGCCGCATGTTGGCCGAAAGTCGTATTGGTTGGCAGGGAGGAACTGTTGATGAGCAATACTTTTCACACAGTCACGGTTGAAGGGGCGGCGGAGGCCTATGTCCTTTCCAGAGGCAAGGCTCGGTATCTCTCGATCGCGCAGGCGATCCGCGCCATTCGAACACTCATGCCGGCTTGCAAGTCCACAAACCACGAGTTGGAGGAGATGCTGGCGGCAGCATGCGTGGTGCACGGCGTGCCCGTCGCTTTCGACGCCAAAACAGCCGATGGCCCAGAACCACGGCTCCATTCGTAGGCCGGAAATGTCCGCGCCGCTGCAGAAGCCGAATTCATTGGATGTTCGGCAGGCGATTGTCCGCTACCTGATCGATCATGTCGACAATCCGAGCGTCTCGATAGTCGAAGTGATCAGCGCCGTGAGGAAGATGTTTCCACTTTGCGAACTCACGGATTGGCAAATTGGCGATCTCATTGCGAGAAGCGCCATCGACGCGGGATTTGCCGTTGAGTTCGACGCGGCGGACCCCTAGACGGCACACCATCGTCGCAACGACTCATGACGTTTGACTGAGAGATACACCGCTGCTACCCCCTGACATACACCAGCGGTAGATGCTCTGGCTGTCCCACCAAGAGATTGCCTATAAAAGCCTTTTCGCGTTTTATACCCGGCTCGAATAAACTTGTCCGGCCAGGGACTTCGCCGTGATTGAGCTCGGGGAAGCCCGGCTTCCCGGATCTTGCGACGCTTCGCGATTTGGCTATCGCCGACGACGATCCCCGCGTGAGTCCGAACGGCGGCGATCGCACTTGGCGACCCGCTCGGCATGCCGGTGCACGGATCAGCGGCACGGCGATGCTCTAGCTGAAGCCGGCCGAGAAGTCGCTTCCACCATTTGCATCGGGGCGGGCAGGGGATCGCCATTACGTTCAAAGCCGTGTGGCGGATCAGCGGGCGGTGACCTCTTCCGGCCCTGGATGAAGTCGCTCGCCAACAGATCGGCGGAGCTGTTTTCGCCAAAATCGAATTTGCGAGTGATGCCTACGACACCTGCCAAGTAAATCCCGTTTTAGATCAAACGCGGTGAGTGTTCCGCTTCTAGCAGGCCGTTTTTCCCATTGACGTGAGAACATCAGAACAAAGTACCTTATGTCTATAGAATTCATAAAATATCGTTTGACTCGGTTTGGTGCTGGCCTAAGGCGCATGCAAAGTGTGGGAGATAGATGACTTGGCACGATTATCGGTTCTCGGAATATCGGGCGGTGTAGGCACGCCGTCCCGCACCACGGCGATGGTCAATGCGCTGGTCAAGGCGGTCGCGTTGCGCGTGCCTGCAGACACCGGTCTGATTGAAATCACGGAGGCAGCACCCCCGCTTTTCGCCGGGCTATCCCGCGACGCACTCGGTGCATCCGGAGAAGCGATCATCCAGCGTGTCGAGGAGGCCGACCTGCTCGTGGTCGGAACGCCTGTCTATCGGGCTTCCTACACCGGCGCCCTCAAACACCTGTTCGATCTCGTTGATTATCGTGCGCTGACCGGCAAGACCGTGCTGCTCGCGGCGACCGGTGGCAGCCCATACCATGGCCTGGTGCTCGAACATCAGCTCCGGCCATTGTTCGGCTTTTTCGGTGCCGTCACCGTCCCGACCGGCGTCTACGGCGCCCCCGACGATTTCATCAACGGCGAGATCGCCGGTGCAGCCATCATCGAGCGCATTTCAAGGGCCGCTACCGAAGCGGTCTCTTTGCTTAACTCCAGTCATGCAAACGATGCCGTCGCCACGCGCGTCGGCTGAATCAATCAAAAAGGGAACGACGACATGGCCTCGCATTCCGACAGCCTCAAATTCGCCTACTGGGTTCCGAATGTCTCGGGCGGACTGGTCATCTCCAACATCGAGCAGCGGACCGGCTGGGATATCGATTACAACCGCCAGCTCGCCCAGATAGCCGAGGCCAATGGCTTCGACTACGCGCTGAGCCAGATACGCTTCACCGCCGGCTACGGCGCCGACAACCAGCACGAATCGGTGTCGTTCAGCCATGCCTTGCTTGCCGCCACCACAACGCTGAAGGTCATCGCGGCGATCCTGCCCGGCCCGTGGAATCCTGCGCTGGCGGCCAAGCAGATCGCTACCATCAACCACCTGACCAATGGCCGCGTCGCCGTCAATGTCGTCAGCGGCTGGTTCCGTGGCGAGTTCGCCGCCATTGGCGAACTCTGGCTCGACCATGACGAGCGCTATCGCCGGTCGGAGGAATTTATCCGAGCGCTGCGTGGCATCTGGACCGAGGACAGTTTCACGCTGAAGGGCGATTTCTACCGCTTCACTAACTATTCGATGAAGCCCAAGCCGATCGAGCCCTTGCCCGAGATATTCCAGGGCGGCTCGTCGCGCGCCGCGCGCGACATGGCATCTCGTGTCTCCGATTGGTATTTCACCAACGGCAACACGCCGGAGGAGATCCGGAAGCAGGTCGACGACATCCGCGCCAAAGCGAAAGCCAATGGCCACAACGTCAAGATCGGCGTCAATGCCTTCGCCATCGCTCGCGAGACCGAGGCAGAGGCGCGCGCAGTGCTCGACGAGATCATCGCCAAGGCCAATCCCGAGGCAGTCCAGGGTTTTGCCGATCAGGTCAAGAATGCCGGCAAGGCCTCGCCGGAAGGCGAAGGCAATTGGGCGAAATCCTCCTTCGAGGATCTCGTGCAATACAATGACGGCTTCCGCAGCAACCTCATCGGCACGCCGGAACAGATCGCTGAACGCATCCTCAAGCTCAAGGACGCCGGCGCCGACCTGATCCTGCTCGGCTTCCTGCATTTCCAGGAAGAGGTCGAGTTCTTCGGCAAGCGCGTCATTCCACTGGTGCGCGAACTGGAAGAGGCTCGCGACAGGGAACTTGTCGCCGCGGAATAGGTCAGGCGCGGCCCCTCGGGCCGCTGCCAGCTCTCCTTCAAATCAGGGACGTTTCATGATTGGTGCTTCGCTGGGAGCCGCCGCATACGAGCGCGCGCCCGAAATTTCCGCCATCCTCGCGGTGACTAACCCCGTCGGCGACAGTCGTCCAGCATGCCTCTCGTTACGGCCGGATGCGGTTCTCGCGTTGAGTGGAATCGGCATTGCGTTCGGCGGCCACACGGCGCTGAGTGATGTCGACCTCGAGGTTAAGAGTGGCGAAATCCGTGCCGTGATCGGCCCCAACGGCGCCGGCAAGTCCTCGCTGATCAACATCATCAGCGGCCTCTATCACGCCGACCACGGCACGATCGCGATCAACGGACAGTCCTTCTCCCAGGTGCCGGCGAGTCGTCTGGCACGACTGGGCGTTGCGCGAACCTTCCAGAACCTGGCGCTGTTCGGCGGTCTCTCCGTGCGCGACAACATCGCGTCCGGCCGCGTCTACACCAGGCGCGCCAGTTTTGTCGAACATATTGCCAGTCTGCCACGCGCCCGGCGTGAAGACGCGGGAATCGCCGAAAAGGTCGACCAGACAATTGCCTTCCTGCACCTCGAGGCCGTCGCTGACCGCTTGGTCGCCACCTTGCCCTACGGCCTGCAGAAGCGGGTCGAACTGGCCCGCGCGCTGGTCGCCGAGCCGAAGATCCTGCTGCTCGACGAGCCGATGGCCGGCATGACGGCGACCGAGAAAGCCGAGATGGCCGGGTTTGTGCGCGCCGCGCGCGACCGTCACGGCGTCACCATCATCCTGATCGAGCACGATATCGGGGTGGTCATGGGGCTCTCCGACCGGGTCGCCGTGATCGACTACGGCCGCAAGATCGCAGACGGGACGCCAGCCGAGGTCAGGGCCGATCCGGCAGTGATCCGGGCCTATATCGGCACCGCCGAGGGCGGGAATGGCGAGGACATCTGATGAGCTACTATGATTTCCTCTTCGTCATCGAAGTGCTGGTCGGCGGCCTGCTCTCTGGCGTCATGTATTCGCTTGTCGCCATAGGTTTCGTGCTGATCTACAAGACGTCGAGCGTGCTGAACTTCGCGCAGGGGTCGATGGTACTGTTCGCAGCGCTCACCTTTGCCAGCCTCATCGAACGCGGCATCCCCTTCGCGCTTTCGCTGCTCATCACCTTCGGGGTCATGGTCGCGCTGGGCTTCACCATCGAGCGGACTGTGCTCAGGCCGCTGGTCAATCGCTCGCCGATGACCCTGTTCATGGCCACACTCGGCCTGTCCTACATCATCGAGGGCGCTGCCCAACTGATGTGGGGCACCCAGGTGCACGGGCTCGATCTCGGCATAGACGACACGCCCTTTGAGGTTGGCGGCATCCTGATCTCGTCGTTTGACCTTCTCGCCGCAGGCATTGCCGCGGCGATGGTGGCGGGCTTGAGCGCATTTTTCTATTGGACCCGGATCGGGCTGGCGTTTCGCGCCGTCGCCGACGACCAGTTCGCGGCGCTCGCCGTCGGGCTGCGGCTGCCCCGGATATGGGGAACGGTGTGGACGGCCGCGGGGTTCGTGGCGCTGGTCGCGGGACTGCTGTGGGGCGCGCGTCTCGGTGTCCAGTTCTCTTTGTCGCTGATCGTTTTGAAGGCGCTGCCGGTGCTGGTGCTTGGCGGCTTCGATTCCATCCTCGGCGCCATCGTCGGCGGCCTCATCATCGGCGCCAGCGAAAAGCTCGCTGAGGTCTATCTCGGCCCCTTCGTTGGCGGCGGCATCGAAGGCTGGTTCGCCTATGCGCTGGCGTTGGTGGTCCTGCTGGTGCGCCCATCCGGCCTGTTTGGCCAGAAAACCGTCGAAAGGGTCTGACCGATGGCCGTGCAAGCGCTCGATGCCGCAAGGGTTCCAATCGACTGGCAGAGATTAGCTCTGCCGGCCGTGCTGGTCGTCGTCGCCTATGGCCTGATCCCCGCCTACGCGTCGAGCTATCTCGTCGAGGCAATCCTGCTGCCGTTTCTGGCGCTCAGCCTGGCGGCGGTCGGCCTTAACCTGCTGACCGGCTATTGCGGCCAGCTTTCGCTCGGCTCTTCCGCCTTCATGGCGGTCGGTGCTTTTGCCGCCTACAATTTCAACCTGCGGGTCGACGGGCTGCCGCTAGCGGCGACCATGATCCTGGCCGGGATTTCGGCCGCCGGCATCGGCGTCGTGTTCGGCCTGCCCAGTCTCAGGCTGCGCGGCTTCTATCTCGCCGTGTCGACGCTCGCCGCCCAGTTCTTCGTGCAATGGGCGTTGACCAAGTTCGGCTGGTTCTCCAACTACAATCCGTCCGGGGTTATTTCCGCGCCGCGCCTTACCATCGCGGGATTTTCGCTCGATGGCGCGACCGGCCGCTACCTGCTTTCGGTCACCACGGTCATCGTGCTCACCGCTCTCGTCTGGCGGCTGGTCAACAGCGCCACCGGCCGCAACTTCATTGCCGTGCGCGATAATGAAACGGCGGCGCGCGTCATCGGCGTGCCGGTGCTGCGAACCAAGCTGCTGGCCTTCGCCATCTCGTCCTTCATTATCGGCGTCGCCGGTGTGCTGTGGGCCTTCACCTATCTCCGCACCGTAGAGCCGGCCGGCTTCAACCTCGACCGCTCCTTCCAGATACTGTTCATCATCATCATCGGCGGGCTGGCTTCGATGCGCGGTGCGTTTCTGGGCGCGGCCTTCATCGTCGTCTTCCCGCTTCTTCTGTCCCGCATCGGCGCCTTCGCGTTTGGCGGCCTGTTCGATTCGGGCGTGCTCGACATGAGCCAGCGCATCGTGCTCGGCGCCCTCATCATCATCTTCCTCATCGCGGAACCGAGCGGGCTGTCGGCCCTCTTCGACCGCCTGAAACGACGGATCGGCTCAAGGTCCAGCTGAGCGCCGCTCGACATCCTCTCACGGACCCACACCTCAGGAGTCGCAACTCATGACCTTCTTCAGTCATCTCAAGAAAGCGGCGATCGCCACGGCCTTCGTGCTCGGCGCGACGGCTGTCCACGCCGACGAACAGTATTTCCCCCTGCAGAGCTATCGCGTCGGCCCCTATGCCGCCGGCGGCACCGGCTTCTTCGGCGGCTTCATCGACTACCTCAACCTGATCAACATCCGCGACGGTGGCGTCAACGGCGTCAAGCTGACCTGGAGCGAAGGCGAGACCCAGTATGAGGTCGAGAAGGGCGTCGAGGTCTACGAACGGCTGAAGAGCAATCCGGATATTGCCGCCTGGAACCCGCTTTCGGTCGGCATCGCCTACGCCATGATCGACCGCATCACTGACGACAAGGTGCCGCTGATCACCATCAACCACGGCCGCACCGACACCACGGACGGGCGCGTATTCCCTTACGTCTTCCCGCTGCTGCTCAATCCCTACAGCGAGACTTCCGGAATCGTGAACTACATCGCCTCCAAGGAAGGCAGCCTGGACAAGCTCAAGGGCAAGAAGATCGTGGTGCTCTATCACGGCTCGCCCTACGGCAAGGAGACGATCCCGATCTACGAGCTTTTGGCACAGAAATACGGCTTCGAACTGTCGCAGATCGAGGTTCCGCATCCGGGCAACGAGCAGCAGGCACAATGGCTGACGATCCGTCGCGAGCGTCCCGACTATGTCGTGCTGCGCGGTTGGGGCGTGATGAATCCGGTTGCGCTTAAGACCGCGCAGAAGACCGGTTTCCCGGCCGATCACATTGTCGGCAATGTCTGGTCGAATTCGGAAGAGGACGTCATCCCTGCGGGCGATGCCGCCAAGGGCTATACGGCCATCACCACCCAGGCCTCGGGTGAGCAGTATCCGGTGGTCCAGGAGATCGTGAAAACGGTCTACGGCGACGGCAAAGGCAATCTCGAGGACAAGAGCCGCATCGGCTCGGTCTACCACAATCTCGGCATCGTCAATGGCATCCTCAATGTCGAGGCGGTCCGCATCGCACAGGCCAAGTTCGGCAACCGCACGTTGACCGGCGACGAAGTGCGCTGGGGCTTCGAGCATCTCAAGCTCGATCCGGCGCGCGTCGAGACGCTCGGCGCCAAGGATCTGTTCCACTCGATCAATGTCTCCTGGGACAATCACGAGGGTGACGGCTACGTGACCTTCCAGCAGTGGGACGGCAAGAAGTGGAACGTCGTGTCCGACTGGATCGCGCCCGACTGGAAGCTGCTGCGCCCGATCATCGAGAAGTCGTCCGAGGCCTACGCCAAGGAAAAGGGCATCAAGATCCGCACGGCCGAAGACGCCGAAGCGGTGGTCAGCAACTGAGTTTGAGTTTGCATGGCGCGGCCGACAAACTGGCCGGCCGCGCCATCCAGCCTCCCAGCGGAGTCATCGATGTCCAGCCCGGAAAACCCGATCCTGTCAGTTAGCAGCGTGGAAGCCGTCTACAACGGCGCCATCGCGGCCCTGCACGGCGTCGACCTGTCGGTCGGCAAAGGCGAGATCATCGCCTTGCTCGGCTCCAACGGCGCCGGCAAGACCACGCTGTTGCGCGCCGTATCCAATCTCCTCCCGGCCGAGCGCGGCGCCGTTACCGCCGGTCGGATCACCTTCGATGGCGAGGATGTTTCAAGGGCAAGCCCCTCACAGCTCGTCCGCAGCGGCCTCGTCCAGGTCCTCGAGGGCCGGCATTGCTTCCGTTCGCTGACGGTCGAAGAGAACCTCTACACCGGCGCGCTCGGACGCTCGTCCTCTCGCACCGGCGTCAAGGCCGACCTCGATCGTGTCTATTCACTTTTCCCAAGGCTCGCCGAAAAGCGGCGAACCCGGTCCGGCCTCACTTCCGGGGGCGAGCAGCAGATGACGGCAATCGGCCGGGGCCTGATGTCGCGGCCGAAGCTCTTTGTTCTGGACGAGCCGTCGATGGGGCTCGCGCCGCTGATCGTCGACGAGATCTTCAGCGCCCTGAAACGGCTAAACCGCGACGAAGGCCTTTCGATCCTGGTTGCCGAACAGAATTCGGCGGTTGCGCTGAAATACGCCGACCGCGCCACCGTGCTCGAGAACGGCGTCAGCGTCCTCGAAGGATCGGCTGCCGACCTGCGCCAGCGCGCCGATATCAAGACCTACTATCTCGGCGGCTCGCCGCTTCCATCCGACCATTTCCCCAAGGAGACCGCAGCATGACCATCCAATCAAAGCAGCCGTCCGATATCCGCAGCGCCGTGCCACCGGTCGAGCGTCCGTCAGCCAAGGCGCATGTTATCAGGACCGACGCCGAGGCGATCGCTGTCGCCGAAAAACTGGCCGCGGAATTCGCCAAGGATGCCTCCAAGCGGGACCGTGAACGCATCTGGCCGACGGAAGAGCTCGATGCGTTTTCGCAGAGCGGCCTGTGGTCGATCAACGTGCCGAAAGCCTATGGCGGGCCGGAGCTCTCCTATGTGACGCTGTCGAAAGTGATCACCATCATCTCGGCGGCCGATCCGTCGCTGGGCCAGATTCCGCAGAACCATCTCGGCGTTGTCGCCGCCATCCGCACCGTCTCTGACGAGGCCCAGAAGAAGCTGCTTTTCGCCGAGGTGTTGTCCGGCACGCGCTTCGGCAACGCGTTCTCCGAATTCGGCTCCAAGCGGGCGGCCGACTTCGAAACCAAGTTCGTCCACGCCGGTGACCATGTCGTCGTCAACGGCCAGAAATTCTATTCGAGCGGCGCGCTACTCGCGCATCTCGTCCCGATCGTGGCGCTCGATGACGAGGGCCGCGCCTGGTATGCCATCGCCGATCGCGGCGCGCCCGGACTGACGGTCATCGACGACTGGTCGAGCTTCGGCCAGAAGACGACGTTGTCCGGCACGGTCTTGCTCGACAATGTGAAGGTGCCGAAGACGCATCTGGTTCCCGGCTATAAGGGCTACGACCGGCCGACGGCCGACGGAGCCATCTTCCAGATCATCCAGGCCGCGGTCGATCTCGGCATCGCCAAGGCGGCGATCGACGAAACGGTCGATTTCGTGCGCACCAAGTCGCGCGCCTGGATAGACAGCGGCGTCGATCATGCCTGGCAGGATCCTTATACGATCCAGGCGATCGGCGACCTTCGTCTGCGCGCCAATGCGGCAGAGGCGGTTCTGGGAAAGGCCGGGCTTGCGGTCGATCGCGCCGTCGCCGACCCGGACGAGAAGACCGTCGCTGAAGCGCAGATCGCTGTGGCGGAATCCAAGATCCTCACCACCGAGATCGCCATCAATGCCACGAACAAGCTGTTCGAGCTCGCCGGCACACGCTCGACGCTGGCCGAGCACAATCTCGACCGGCACTGGCGCAACGCCCGCACCCACACGCTGCACGATCCGGTGCGCTGGAAATACGCGATCCTCGGCAATTACTACCTGAACGACGTCAACCCGCCGTTCCATGCCTGGAGCTGAGCAAGGCGCGCCAGGTCAAAGAGGACTGTTCATGAGCATTGCCACTCCCGACAGGATCAAGGTCCTGTGGTTTCTTCCGACCCATGGCGACAGTCGCTATCTCGGCACCTCCGAGGGGGGCAGGCCGGTCGACTTGCCCTACCTCGCCCAGGTCGCCAAAGCTGCCGATGCCATCGGCTACTATGGCGCGCTGCTGCCGACCGGACGCAGTTGCGAGGACAGCTGGGTCGTGGCGTCGGCTCTGGCGCCGCTGACCCAGCGGCTTCGCTTTCTTGTCGCCGTCCGGCCAGGCCTGCAATCGCCGACGCTCGCCGCCCGCATGACCTCGACGCTCGACCGCATTTCCGGCGGACGACTGCTGATCAATGTGGTCACTGGCGGCGATCCGGTCGAGAACAAGGGCGACGGCATCTTTCTCAGCCATGACGAGCGCTATGAGGTGACGCGGGAATTCCTGGACATCTACAAGGCCGTGCTGCGCGGCGAAACCGTCGCTTTCGAAGGTAAGCATTTCCGCATCGAGGACGGCCGGCTGCTGTTTCCGCCCGTGCAGACGCCACATCCGCCGCTCTATTTCGGCGGCTCGTCAGAGGCGGCCAACGCGGTCGCCGCCGAGCAGATCGACAAATACTTGACCTGGGGCGAACCGCCGGCCGACGTCGCCGCCAAGGTTGACCATGTGAGCGGCCTTGCCGAGAAAGCCGGGCGACAGGTGAGCTTCGGCATCCGGCTGCATGTCATCGTCCGCGAAACCAATGACGAGGCCTGGGCCGATGCCGACCGGCTGATCAGCCGCCTCGACGATAGGACGATCGCCGAGGCGCAGAAGGTTTTCGCGCGTATGGATTCCGTCGGCCAGTCGCGAATGAGTCGCCTGCATGGCGGTCGTCGCGACAAGCTGGAAATCAGTCCGAACCTGTGGGCCGGCGTCGGCCTGGTTCGCGGCGGCGCCGGCACAGCATTGGTCGGTGAGGCGGCGACTGTTGCGGAGCGGATCGACGAATACCGGCGTATCGGAATCGATACCTTCATCCTCTCCGGTTATCCGCATCTGGAGGAGGCTTATCGCTTCGGCGAACTGGTGTTGCCGCTGTTGCCACTTGATCACGAAATCTCGACGCGCCCCACGGCTGTCAATATGGGGCCCTTCGGTGAAACAGTGGCCGGCGATCATCGGCCCTCGGCGCTGCGCGCGAGCCAGTCTTGAGCGCCGGCGAACCGATCGTAGCGATTGTCGGCGGCGGATTCTCCGGCGCGGCGACTGCGTTTCACCTGGCGCGGCTGCTGCCGGCGGGCGCATCCGAGATCGTGGTCATCGAACCGCGCGAAGGGCTCGGCTATGGTCTGGCCTATTCGACCGGTGATCCTTCACACCGCACCAATGTGCCGGCATCGCGGATGACGCTGATCTCTGGCCAGGACTGCCACTTCGCCGACTGGTTGCAGCAAACCAGCGCCATCGCGGACGATGCCGAGGCTGTTGCCGCCAACGGCGCGATCTACCCGCAGCGTCGCGTTTTCGGCCGTTACGTGGAAGACCACCTCCAGCGCTTTCTCCAAAGCAAAACGATCCGGCATGTCAGATCGGCCGTTGCTTCGGTCGAACGCAGTGGTGAGCGCTACCGGCTGATCCTTGCTGACGGCGCAGCGCTTGTGGCGGACGCTCTGGTCATTGCGACGACGCATCCGCCCCCGGCCTTGCCGTTGGCCCTGCAGTCCGTGGCTGGCAAGGCCGGGCTGGTGGCCAATCCCTATGATCTGGAGAGGCTGGAAGCGGTCGGCCGCAATGACAATGTTCTCATCGTCGGCACCGGACTGACATCGGCGGACGTGATCGCGACGCTTCACCGCAAGGGCCATCGCGGCCGCATCACGGCACTTTCGCGCCATGGTTACAGATCGCGTGGACATGCTTTGAAAGCAGTCGGTCCGGCCGGCGACTTTACCAGCCTACCTTCACGCAGCGCCACAGTGCTGCTCAGGCGCATCCGCACCGCGATTGCTACAGCCGCTCGGGCGGGCGAAGACTGGCATCCCGTCCTCGACGCCGTCCGGCGGCAGGGACAGGTCATCTGGCAGGCTTTGCCGCTCGCTGAGCAGCGCCGTGTGGTGCGCCATCTTCGCGCGCTGTGGGATGTGCATCGCTTCCGTGTTGCGCCACAGATCATGGACGTGCTCGATCGCCAAGTTGCCGGGGGCAGGCTTGCCTATCGCGCCGCATCGATAGTCGGCGCCGATCAGATCGACGGACGCATTCGCGTCAGGCAGCGACTGCGTGGCCAACGGCGTCTCATTGCCGAGGCTTTTGACAGTGTGATCGTGACAACCGGGCCGGCGCATGCCGATATCTTGCGGACCAACACGGCGATTGCGGCGCTCGCGCGGATGGGATTGGCCCGGCTCGACCCGATTGGACTTGGCTTGGAGACTGATCCGCAAGGCCGTGCGGTCGGCACATCCGGGCGGCCGATTGGCAGCATCTTCGTCAGCGGGCCGCTGGCGCGCGGCAGCGTTGGCGAACTGATGGGAATTCCCGAAGTCACCGCGCATGCCGAGCGCATCGCCGCCGAAATTCATCAATGGTTGGGATACCGAACAGCTTTGCGCCGCAAGGCGTCGTGAAGCTGCAAGAACGAGAGGCTATCCAGATGGTACTGATGGAACGCATTACGAAGGTGGAAGCGCATCCGATGGGCCACTGGTCGCGTGCCGCCCCTGGCGCTTTCGCGTTTGTCGCCGGAGAGGACGAGCTGGACGTTTGAAGGCTGCGTCGAGTCAGCTGAACTCCGTCCAGATCCGCTCGACCTCCGACGTGCCGATCTCCATGCCCAGACTTCCCACCGCCGTCCGCTTTGACGCCAGCCGCCATGATGACGGCGACCCGAGACGATCAGCCCACCGCAGGGCTACCTTCAGGTAAGTGGGTCGAAAAAGCACGGGCGGGAAGACGCCTACAGCGAGGCTGCTCGCCTTGTGGCCGCAGCGAGGGAAAGAATCTGCCGCCGGACATCGACGTCAGTGGTTTAGAGAAGGCGGCTCGGCAGAGATCTCTGCGTAAACCCCGGAAGCCCGGTGCGTGTCGTCGGTTATCGGATTCTTTGAGAGTACCTTAGGCGGCGAGCTTGGCTGCGTGTGCCTTCACTGCTGTCGACGTCTACCAACTCCCGATCTGATATCAGGGGTGAGTGACGCCTTGAAAATTTACCCGATAAGCGTGCGTCCGAATTTTGGCGGCGATCTTAACCAAATGCGATGAGCTGCAATTTCCATTCTAGCGACGCCCGCGCTAGGGGCGGGCCTCCAGCACCAAGTTGAACGGCGTCTCCGCGGCGCGGCGGAATCGCTTGAAGCCGCCGCCGGTCACAACCTTGCGCAGCCTCGCCTCGCCGGCCTGGGCGCCAAGCCCGAGCCCGACTTCCTGTGACACGGACGCAGGTGTGCACAGGAACGTGGACGCGGCATAGTAGACGCGTCCGACGGGATTGAGATTCGCCGCCAGATGATCATGCGCGAACGGCTCGACGATCATCCACGTGCCATCCGGCTTGAGCGACCCGTGGACATGGGTGGCGGCGCCCGCCGGGTCGCCCATGTCGTGAAGGCAATCGAAAAAAGCGACGAGGTCATAGGTGCCGGGATAGGTCTTGGCGGCCGCGACCTCGAAGCGCGTGTTGGCGCCGACACCGGCTTCCTCGGCGGCCTTGCGGGCGCGCTCGATCGAGGGGGCGTGATAATCGAAGCCGACGAAGCGCGAATTGGGGAAAGCACGTGCCATGAGCACCGTCGATGCGCCATGACCGCATCCGACATCCGCGACCGCCGCGCCGCGTTCGAGCTTCTCGACCACGCCCTCCAGAGCGGGCAGCCAGGAGTCGATCAGATTGGCATTGTAGCCTGGCCGGAAGAACCGTTCCGTGCCGCGAAACAGACACGCGCTATGATCGTGCCATGCAACGCCCTTACCGGACCGAAATGCCTGCCTGACCTTTTCTTCATCGAGCCACAGCGCGGATAGGAACTCGAATGCGCCAGCCATGAAGGCCGGGCTGTCTTCGTCGGCGAACACCAGTTCCTGCTCGGCGTTGAGATAGAACTCGTCACTGACTTCATCGTAGTCGACGTAGCCCGCAGCCGCCTGCCCGGAAAGCCATTCCCTTACAAGGCGTTCCTGGGTGCCGGTGCGTGTCGAAAGTTCGGCGGCCGTCATCTTGCCGCCTTCGCGCAATGCCTTGAACAGGCCGAGTCTGTCTCCCAGCAAGACTCCGGCGCCCGTAGCGATCGCACCAAGATCGCCGATGATTTTCCCCAAGAATGTCTCCAACTTTTCCTGACTCGCTTCAGACATTGAAATCTCCTTGTGGGCGCGATGTTGCCGACTTTCCACCACACGATATGGGCGACGATCGGCGAAGGTGATCGGGGATGACGACCACCTCTATGCCGTCATCAAGCAGGAAATCCGTCAATTTGCCCTCGTCGGTAACGGGCGGAGCCGGAGTAGTCGTCACCAGGGCAAGCGCGGTCGCAGCAGGTATCCTGGGCAGCCCTTCAGACATTGATGGCTCCGGTTGTGGTGACGAGATGGGCGATAAGAAAGTTCGGGGCGAAGTGATTTTTTCCGTGGCGGCGTTTATGATGAGCTGATCATGTGACATCTTCTTGGTCGATCACGTGTTCGCCGACAACGTGCATGTACTGTGCCAGATGCGAAAACCATTTAATCGCAATCCGGTGGACCTGACTCCGTATCCGACATTGTCGGAAATTGGACAGCGTCGAACGCGAAGCGCTTAAGGCTTGTGACGATAATTTCGCGTGCTGCTTCGAGGAGGATACGATGCGCCTCGAACCGACCGCGAGGCCTTCCTGCCATAGAGCCTGGCAGACACCGGCCGAGTTCGCCACCACCTTCAGTCCGCGACGGTCGCTCGCGCTGCGCTATGCGAAAGGCTCCGCGCCAGCGCCCGTCGCTTCACCCGCCCAGCAGGGCACACCAATGCCGGAAACGAACTCAAAGGGATAGAAACTGGGGTCAAGATCAGAGGCGACTAGGAGCCTCTTCACGCTTTTCGGGACATCGACTGGGCTCTCGAAGTCACTCGCGGAAGCTCTCGCACTTTGGTTGTCACCAGTGTCGAGGGCGGGATGCGGATTTGCAGTTCGGCTGCTTCTGACAATTCACATTCGATACCGGAGGGCGTGCTAAGCGCCGCCCTGTCTTTCTGAATCACTCGCTTAGGGCCTTGAGGATCGGCGTGGACCATAGGATCAGAATGAATCCGATGCCCGACCAAAGCATCACAGCATCCCAGTTCCGATAATCCCGGCGCATTTCAGGCCTCCCTGCCAACACATCGGATCTCGTACGGAATCCCGCGCTCACACCCACTCTGAGAGGGGCGCTGTATACGTCGCGGCGGCTATAGCGCGGGCGACGCGTAAAAATGGAGTTGGTGAAAGCTGGATTGGATTCAAGAGTTCCTGTTGCCGAGCAGCAGAAAACGAAACCGAGCTCGCCGATTGGGCATTAGCGACCAGCCATGATCGTCCGTTCTCCTGGCAAACATCAAGAAAACAGAATCGACTTTTTCAGCGGCATCGACCCGATGCTGGCGATTATGGCCGTTTTCCCTCCGTTTCGCTCTTGGTCGCAGGCAGGTTGCCCGAACAGCACGGACTCGTCGTGTTGAGCCGATCGCCACGAATGTTCGAAGTTACTCGTGGGCTTGCTGCGCTCGCGGCCGCCGTGCCAGGCAACAGGATTAGGTCGAGGGTCTTTCCTGGCCCCGGGGTTCTCACACGGCAAGCCTTCCTCGCGAGCCGATGCTATCGTGCCAGTTTCGCAGACCGGGTGGCTATGTCGCGTAAGACAGAACGGAGAAGCATTCCAATTTCCTGTTCGGCGAGCCCCGGTCCAATTCCTGATTCGGACAGTTGGACGAGAATTGTCTTGACGGTGCTGCGCCAGAACGCGTTCGCGTCCTCCCCGTCCTTGGATTCCAGGACCCGCGCGATACCTTCGACCAATTTCCGCCGACGATGCAGCGGAAACGCGATTATATTTGATTCACCCATCGATCACCTCACGCCTTCAGCCTCGCAAATAAGCATTGGCGGGTTAAAAGATTTAGTTAACAGAGCAATTGTGCAAAGTGCTCATCAGTGGAACAAGGGGCGCCCTACTGCCCAATCCGGCGTTGAGCTGTCAGTCTGAGGGACCAACCTGAACGTTGCGAAAGGGAGGCATGCGGCCTCGTCGCGCCAATGTCGACTTGGACGACTTCCCGCAGCCGGCAAATTTCTCGCTTCGTCATGGCGACAGCTCATCCACTGGTCAGAGTCAGACACAATGTTCGGTCGGCCGTTACTCCAGAAAGCGGTCCTCGTCGACTTTGACCTGATCCATCCTTTGCAGACGGAACACCTCCTCGACGGAAACGATGTCTAGGTTGACGTTGTGGATGCCGCGATCCTTGAGGATGCGCGCGAAGACATCCTTCATCGCCGTGACCGAAGCGCGGATCGCGTGGTTGCCATAGATCACGATCGCGATCCTGCCGAGCGCCTTGATACGTTCCTCGTTCATCTCCGGATACGCCGTCGGCACGATCACGATTGGCGCCTTGCCGCTCCAGGCACGCACGAAGCTTTCAACTTCGTCAGGCGCCTTCTGTTTCGAGTGGATGAGGATCATGTCGGCGCCGGCCGCTTCATATGCTGCTGCGCGCTTCAGGGCCTCCTCTTCGCCGAGACCGGCGATCAGCGCTTCTGTCCGGGCGATGACGAGGAAGTTAGGGTCGGTGCGGGTGCTGATGGCCGCCTTGATCTTGCCCTGAAACTCCTCGACCCGAAGTAGTTCCTGGCGGCCGCCGGCGGCGAGGCTGGTGACCTTCGGGAAGGTCTTGTCCTCGATGACAACCGCCGAGGCGCCGGCGCGTTCATATTCGGAGATGGCATGGATGACATTGTTCGCATTGCCGTAGCCGGTGTCGATATCGGCGACGATCGGCAGCGACGACCGGCCAGCGATCGCCCGCAGCATGTCAAGGTGCTGCGTCATCGAGATGAGGCTCATGTCCGGCAGACCGTAAAGGGCGGAGAGCTCGAAGCCTGAGGCCCAGATCCCGTCGAAACCGGCTTCCTCGGCCAGGACGGCCGAAAGCGGGCTATGGGCGGCCATGATCCGGACGAGGCCGCGTTCGGCCATGCGGTCACGCAGTTGCTTCGCTTTGCTCATACGTCTTCTCGCTTGTGGACAGGGCGGCGCAGGCGGCGAGAATGCGGCCGCAGGCGCGCTTCAACTCGTCTTCTGATGCGGCATAGGAAACGCGAATATAGGGTGAGGCCATGAAGCCGCTGCCGGGCACCACGGCGACACCGAACTGCTCCAGCAGATACATCGCGAAATCCATGTCGCTCTCGATCACCTTGCCCGTGGCGGTCACCTTGCCAATGACGCCGGCGCAGGAGACGAAAAGATAGAACGCGCCGTCCGGCACGCGGCAGCTCATGCCCTCGGCCTCATTGATTTGCTCCACGACGAGATCGCGACGCTTTCGGAAGGCGGACACGAACTCGGCGATGTGATCCTGGTTGCCGGCAATGGCCTCGATCGCGGCATATTGCGAGATGGAACTTGTATGCGACGAGGTCTGGCCCTCGATCGTGTTCATCGCCTTGATGAGCTCTTTCGGACCAGCCCCGTAACCAAGGCGCCAGCCGGTCATGGCGCTGGACTTCGATACGCCGTTTACCGTCAGCACCCTTTCAATGAGGTCCGGCGCGGCCTCGGCCATCGTCGCGAAGGGCACGTCATAGACGAGCTTTTCATAGATATCGTCCGAAAGGACGTGGACATGGCTGTGTCGGCGTAGGACCTCGGCCAGGGCGGCCAGATCGGCCCTGGAGTAGACCGCGCCGGTCGGATTGTTCGGCGAGTTCAGCATCAACCATTTGGTGCGCGGCGTGATAGCTGCCGCGAGATCTTGTGGCTTCAGCTTGAAACCCAGCCGGTCAGGGCAGGGAACGAGCACCGGTTCGCCGCCGGCAAGCCGCACCATGTCGGGATAGGAAACCCAGCAGGGCGTGGGGATGATGACCTCGTCCCCGGTGTCGAGGCAAGCGAAAAGCGCATTGAAGACCACCTGCTTTGCGCCGCAGCCGACGGTGATCTGATCGATGTCGTAATCGAGCCCGTTATCGCGGAGAAGCTTCTGCCGGATCGCCTCGCGCAGCGGCTTGACGCCGGCAACCGGGGTATATCGCGTCTTGCCATTGAGAATGGCGGCAATGCCGGCTTGCTGGACGGCCTCTGGCGTGTCGAAGTCCGGTTCGCCCTGGCTCAGCGTGACGATATCGACACCTTGTTCGCGCAAGGCACTCGCCTTGGCAGTCATGGCCTTTGTCTGGGAGGGGCGGACGGCCTGCAGTCTGTTGGCGAGTAAGGGCAATGGACTTTCCTCAAAGCAGGGAGTTATGCCCAGAGCTAGATGGGGCGCCCTTAACTCGCTAGTTTTGGCATCGCGAAAAGCGACCAAAAGGATCGCGTTCTGCGATGCATCATTGCGGCCGCATTTATTTCCCGGTGCTCTCCTCTTCGGTCTTTTTCCGGCAGAGCCTAGTGAGCCAGCGGCAGAAGGCTCGGGCGAGATCGGGATTGCCGCTGCGATCGACCGCATAGGCCCGATATTGCATGCCGCTCGGTGCCCGCGAGCCGGGAAGCACGTCCAGAAGGCACTGCCTGATCAGGTCCGCTACGATGATATAGGGTGTCACCAGCAAGGTCTGGCCGGTCGTTACCGCCGGGAGGGCCAGATAGTGGTGGTCGTAGCGCGCCCCCGAAAGAATATCCGACGTCTTCAGGTCCATGCCGCGAAGCCAGATCGGAAGGATGTCCGGCCGCGAGGTGACGGCAATCATCGGGGTGGTGCGCAGCGCTTCGAGCCCGCGGCCGGCGACACAGTTTGGCGATCCGACGCAGACGAGGTGCTCGTCATAGAAATCCCAGCGATCCACCGGTTCGCTCACTGTTAGGTCCCGGGTCAGGAGCACGTCGAAACTGTCGTCCGAAGCAGGGGCCGACAGGGTGCTGATGACGTCGACCGTGACGCCGCCCATTTCCTTCGAGAAGTCGCTCAAGTTGGGAATGAGCAGCGTATAGGCGAAGGTCGAGAGCGAGGTTCTGACGACGAGCCGGTTGGCATCCTTCCTGTCACCGCGGCGGCGCATCCGCCTTGCCGTGAAGAGGATCGTTTCGAGCGGTTCGGCCACAGCATCGGCAAAAAGCCGCCCGAAATCCGTCAGCTGGCTCTGACGGCCGCGCCGTTCGAGCAGCTTGGCTCCGAAATATTTCTCCAGCACCGCGATGTGGCGGCTCACGGAGCTCTGGGTGATGCCAAGCGTCTTCGAGGCCCGGGTGACGGTCTTGTCGCGTGCGACCTGCACGAAAGCCCGAACGGCGTTGAGCGAAAGATCTTTGTCGTCTGCCATGGCCGATTGTAGCCGCCCCCTGAATTCATCCAAAAGCGCGGGTTTGTTATCGCATTATTCGATGATTGTCATGCTGTTGTAGCACATGAGATGAGTAATCCCGCTTGTTCTCGCCTGGCACCGAGAAGTGCTCATGGACGTAGAAAAGAGATCCCACAGCCCGAAGCGCGTTGCTTCGCGAAGCTACACAGGAGCCAAGTACGCACATGTTTTCGATAACCCGACGTAATCTATTGGTAGCCGGGGCGGCCAGCAGTCTTCTGGCAATGAGTGGAGTACCTTCGGCGAAGGCCCAGGGCGCGGCTCGCCGCACCCTTAGAATCGGTATGTCCGGCTTCCCGCCCGCCGTCGAGCCCGTTTTGTATGCTCACACCGCGACACGGCGCATAGCGCCGCAGATGTTCGACACCCTGCTCGCCTTCGACCAGACGTCCGCTATGAGGTTACGTCCGGCCCTTGCGGAGCGTTGGGAACGTGTGAACGCCAAGTCAGTTCGTCTTTTCCTGCGCAAGGGTGTGAAGTTCCATGATGACGGTGAGTTCACCGCCGAGGATGTCGCCTTCACTTTGAGTCCTGAGCACCTGCTTGGCCCAGACATGGCAGGAAAGGTCACTGCCATGGAGACTCTGGACACCATCGACAAGGTCGAAATCGTCGACAGCCACACCGTCATCGTTCATGCCAAAGGCGATGATGCATTGCTCGAGAAACGGCTGGCCTCGTGGGGCTCGGAAATCGTCAGCAAACGTGCCTTCGGAGCGGCGGGTTCGTGGGATGCCTGGACGGCGGCGCCGGTCGGAACAGGACCGTATCGGATCGTCAGCCAATCTCTGGATGTCGAAGTCGTTCTGGCCGCGCACGATGCCTACTGGGGTGGGCTGCCGCCCTTAGAAGGGATTCATTTCAGGATCATCCCGGAACTGGCTTCACGGGCGAACGCGCTCATGGCTGGCGAAGTGGACTTAATCACGGATCTCTCTCCCGACATGTTCTCGGAAATCGAGAAGCACCCCGAGCTCGAAGTTTCCGGCGGCCCCGTTCAGAATATCCGTGCACTGAATATCGATACGAACGGTCCGATCCTCGGCAAGGAAGGCGTGCGCCGCGCCCTCAGCCTCGCGATCGACCGAGAGGCTATCGTCCGGGCGCTCTGGCAGGATAGGCTGCTCATTCCCAACGGCTACCAACTCCCTAGCTTCGGAGATGCGTATATCGAAGACTTCCCCGGTCTCGCATACGACCCTGATTTGGCGCGTCAACTCCTACGCGAGAGCGCCTACAATGGTGAAACAATCACCTACCGATTGCTCAACAACTATTATACCAACCAGGTCGCCGGCGCGCAGGTAATGGTCGAAATGTGGCGAGCGGTCGGCATCAATGTCGAGATTCAGATGATGGAGAACTTCGCCCAGATCGAAAGCGAGCCGATCAACGCAATCTACGACAGTTCGAACACCGCCACCTTCCCCGACCCGCTCGGCCACGCTTGGCGCGTCTTCGGGCCATCTGGAGCGAACGTCAAAGAGGGTATCTGGAGCAACGAAGAATATTTCGGACTTGGCGAAAAGCTGAAGGAAACCGCCGATCCGCAGGCACGCCGGTCGGTCATCCGCCGTATGCTCGAGATCGTCGACCGGGAAGATCCTCCTTGCGTGATCCTCCACGCTTCCGGTCAGTTCTATGGCAAGCGCAAGGATATCGTCTGGGTGCCGGGGCAGACACTTGACCTGAACTTCGGTCCGTTCAACGCCGCCTATACGCAAAACTGATGACCACGCGAGGAGGGACGGCGATGGCAAATCTCGCCGGCACTGCACCAGCATGCGCATTGCCGGCGGCTTCGTCGTCGCAACCGTTGCTCACGATCGAAGGCCTCTCCGTCGACTTCAGCGGCGTCCAGGTAATTAGGGGGGTCGACCTCACGGTCGCACGGGGCGAGTCAATCGGTATTGTAGGCGAGTCAGGTAGCGGCAAGTCCGTTACCTGGCTTGCTGCGCTCGGGTTGCTGCCTCGCACGGCCACCGTGTCGGGAAGCATTCGGCTGGAAGGCGAAGAACTGCGTGGCGCATCAGCGATGCGGCTCGACCGGATCAGGGGCGGACGCGTGGCGATGATCTTCCAGGATCCGTCCAGCGCGCTCAATCCTGTCATCCGAATTGGTCGGCAGATTGGCGAAGTTCTCGCGCGACATCAGGGGGTGTCGGGCTCGAACATTCGGGGCGAGACAAAACGTCTTTTTGAGCTCGTTGGCCTGCCGGACGCGGGACGTCGCTTCGACGCTTATCCCCATGAACTGTCCGGCGGTCAGAACCAGCGGGTCATGATCGCGACGGCGCTCGCGGGAAAGCCGGACGTCCTGGTTGCCGACGAGCCGACCACCGCGCTCGACGCGACAATCCAGGCCCAGATACTGGACCTCTTGACCACCATTCGGCGCGAGACGGGCATGGCTCTTGTTCTCATCAGCCACGATCTCGGCGTCGTTTCCGAAACCTGCGAGCGCATCATAGTGATGTATGGCGGCCGCGTCGTCGAGACAGCGCCGTCAGACTCGATTTTTGCCAGTCCGCGGCACCCCTATACGCAGGGGCTCCTTGCGGCCTTGCCGCCTTTCGGAGGCGCGTTGAAACGGCTCATTCCAATCGAGGGGCAGGTGCCGGAGCCGGCAAACATGCCACCAGGGTGCCCGTTTGCGCCCCGCTGTCCGCAACGCATGCCGGTTTGTGAAGCAACCATTCCGCCACTCAAGCAAACCGAAGTCGGCCGCTTCTCCGCCTGCATAGCAGGGCCCCCTACGCAGGCCCAGCAGCCCTTAAAACTAAAGGCAAGCGTGCTGGCATGACTGCAAGCATTCTTGACCTGCACGGCATTTCGCGCAGCTATTCGACGCGGCAGGGGCTCTTCGGAACAAAGGTGCCTGTCCACGCTGTTGATGAAGTCTCACTGTCTCTGAAAGAGGGGCAGACGCTGGCTCTCGTCGGCGAATCCGGATCGGGAAAATCAACCACAGGACGGATCGCGCTCGGCCTTGAACGGCCCAACAGCGGATATGTGCTCTTCCGAGGTGCTGAACTGCCGCCCGCCGATACACCAGAGTGGCGCCGCATGCGCACGCATATGCAAATGATCTACCAGGATCCACTCGCCGCGCTGGACCGCCGACTGTCGATCCTTGATCAGGTCCGGGAACCACTGGACATCCATGACATCGGGTCTGCATCGAAGCGGAACAACGAAGCGCGGGCTATGCTCGATGCGGTTGGCCTGAATGCGAGTCATGCCTCGAGCCTGCCTTATCAACTGTCGGGTGGGCAGCGTCAGCGTGCTGTTCTTGCCCGGGCGCTTATCATGCAACCGGCGTTGTTGGTCTGCGATGAGCCGGTCTCGGCTCTCGACGTATCGATCCAGGCCCAGGTCGTGAACCTACTCATGGACCTTCAAAAGGAACTACGTCTTACTCTCCTCTTCATCAGTCACGATTTGAAAGTGGTTCGCCAGGTCAGTCAGCATACGGCTGTGATGTATCTCGGTCGTATCGTTGAATATGGCGAGACAAATCTTTTGCTCTCGAGCCCCACGCACCCCTATACCAAGGCGCTTGTCTCAGCGGTACCTGTTGTAGGCCGGCGCACGCGCGAGCGCATCTTACTCAAAGGCGAACCACCCAACCCTGCAGCGCGTCCGACCGGCTGCGCGTTCCACCCTCGCTGTTCCATCTCGCGGCCGCAATGCGTGAGCGTCTCCCCCACACTCTCGACTCTGCCGGACGGACGATCCGTTGCTTGTCATGCCGTCCCTACCAACCCGCCGAGCAAGAAGGTTGGAACCTGATGTTTCGGTTTTTTGCTATCCGTGTCATGCGTGCCGTTCTGACAATCGCGCTGGTGGTCACGTTCGCCTTCATCGTCCTGAGGCTCTCGGGAGATCCGGCCCGCAGCATAATGGGGGACGACGCCTCGCCCGAGGCCATGGCCGCCTTTCGCCGGGAGTGGGGTCTGGATCAGCCACTCTGGATGCAATATCTCCATTACTTCGCAGCGATCTTTCAGGGCGAGCTCGGCCGGTCGATGCGTGGAGGCGGGCCTGCGCTTGACCTTGTTCTGGGACGTATCCCGGCAACGCTTATGCTGACCCTTCCTGCGCTTCTGAAGAAACTGGCCATCGGTATTCCAGCCGGTATCTATGCCGCTTTGCATCGGGACAGCGCCATTGACCGTGCCGTCATGGTCACGGCGGTCGCAGGATATACGGTGCCGAGCTTTGTCCTCGGTCTCGTATTGGTTCAAGTCCTTGCAATCTGGTTTGCGTGGCTGCCGACCGGCGGCACGGGCGGTCTGCAGCATCTAATCCTGCCGATCATCACTCTCGGCGTTGGTGGCGCTGCCGTGCTCGCACGGTTCATTCGAAGCGCAATGCTGGAGGTACTGGGGCAGCCGTACATTCGCACTGCCAGTGCCAAGGGTATCCCCTGGGCCGCGGTTGTGCGCGGTCACGCCCTGCCGAACGCCGCAATTCCTGCCGTGACCATTGTCGGCTTCATGGTCGGCAATCTGATCGCTGGTTCGGTTGTGGTCGAGAGCGTGTTCTCCTGGCCGGGTGTCGGCAATTTGCTGGTGGTGTCGGTGACAGCCCGCGATCTGGCGGTTGTGCAGTGTATTCTCCTGCTCGTGGCGGCCACAATGGTGGTCTCCAACCTCATCGTGGACTTCCTCTACGGCATCCTCGATCCTCGTTTGGCCAACGCAAACTCGACCGGGGGCGCTGAGCAATGAACATGATGGGAAAAGTAACCGAAACGGCGACTGGCACGCGAGAGACCACGAAACACAGCCGAATTCCTTTCTCCGTCATCGCCAGCGTGTTCTGGATCGTTTTTATCGTCATAGTGGCGCTGCTCGCTGATGGAATCGCCCCGTACCAATACACCGCGCTTGATCTGCCTAACCGGCTGGCCTCGCCGTTCCACCCGCACCATGTGCTTGGAACAGACGAACTCGGACGCGATATTCTATCGCGACTGATCGTATCTGTTCGTATCTCAATTCTGGTCGCCCTTGGGGCAACGCTGATTTCGGCGTGCTTTGGCACGACCATGGGCTTTGCTGCGGCCCACTTTGGTGGGCGCGTCGAGCAGTTCATCCTGATGCTCGCTGATTTTCAGGCAGCCATGCCTTTCCTCATCCTTTCCCTGTCGGTGCTTGCGTTTTTCGGAAACGCTTTGCCGCTGTTCATTGGACTGATGGGACTTTATGGCTGGGAACGCTACGCGCGTATCGCACGCGGGCTTGCGGTCGCCGCGAGCGCGCAAGGCTACGCCGGAGCTGTTCGTCAGTTGGGTGCCAGCCCAATGCAGGTATATCTACGGCACATTCTTCCGAATATCTCATCGACGCTCATTGTTTCCATGACGCTGACCTTCCCGGAGATCATCCTCATGGAAAGCAGCCTGTCCTTTCTTGGCCTTGGCGTTCAGCCCCCGATGACGAGCCTCGGAAACATGCTCGGCTATGGCCGGGAGTATATGACACGCGCGCCCTGGATCATGTTTGCACCTGCTGTGCTGATCGTCGCGACGACGCTCTCCATAAGCTTGTTGGGCGACTGGCTGCGCGACCGGTTGGATAAAGGCCCGCGTTGACGCCCAAGCAGCCTGACTCGTTCCGCCCTTCAGCCGCTTCAAATCGGAGCGCCGATGGTCGGACGTTTTCAATACCGCCATGTTGGACCGAGTGGTGCAGCTTGGCGTCGCCAGTAAATCATCTCCCTGACAGGATCATCTCATTGCTTTTTTCCGCCTACTTAACCGTCCTGGAAAAGGCAGGGCTGCACGGAATGATGCTGGTCCAACCGGAGTCGATTATCTACGGCACGGGAGAACGTCCAGGCAGCGCCGCCGGCTGGCGATGGGCAGGCGCTGTCTTCGTGATCGTGCCCGCGGATTCGAGAGAGCCCCTCACAGCCATTATCCGCGATTTCTACGTTGAAGAATTCCGAACCGCTTCGGGAATCGATGACATGGTCACCTTTCCTGTCTGGGTCGATCTGACCGACATTCGTAAGGTCCCACAGGGGCGGCTCACGGAGCGTCTCTCAGCCGCTCGTCCGGTAGAGCAGGTACATCCCAGGCCAGCAAACTTTGACCGCAGACAGCATTTGCGCTGCTTGCCGAGGCCTTGGCTCGCGGACCGAAAGGCGCGGCTCGGAACGAACACGCCTTCCTGCCGGTGGCAGACCAGGCCTGCTTCCATGACGCCTGCCCGGACGTCCGCTGGTCGGTGCCTCGAGACTCGTCAGTCGCTTGCGGATGATCAAGACCGCGAAAGAAATCGAACGTCTGAGCCTAGCTGGCGAATCTGCCGAGGCTGGCACGATGGCCGCCATCGCCCACATCCGGCCAGACTGTACCGCCGATGAACCGTTCTCAATTTCCCGAACGGGCTCGGCGCAACACGCAGCCGAACTCGGATCCAACGGGCCGGTTCTGGCGAACGGCGCATTACGGTGGGCCCGGCGCGACCGGCAAGGTCGACCGGCACAACAAGGGGACGTCATCCGTCTTGATCCTTGCTGCGTTGTTGATGGCTACACTTCCGATTGCGCGCGCACGGCTGTCGTCGGTCGGCCGTGCAAGCAATCTATGGCGCTCTGCGCCTTCGAGTCCGGTTTTGGCACGTCTCCGCCCCGCGCCTTTGCGAGAGGTCCATGCGTTGTCCTGATGCATCCGCGGTCTCGTGGACGCTTGTTGGACGTGGTCACGTGAACTGACGATTTGCGACTGACGAACTGCGACGTTCACCCATGTCGGGCAACTAGAATTAAGATATCATGCGATTTCTCATCATCAGCTTTGACGGCCTTCGTCCCGACCTCGTCTTGCCAGATCTGACGCCGAACCTCTGCCGCTTGCAGTACCTGGGTGTCACGCTGGCGGAGCATCGGACGATCTATCCCAGCGAAACCCGTGCGGCCTTCCCGAGCCTCGTGACAGGCGCCACTCCTGGTCGACACGGTATGGTGGGAAACCGATATGTCGACCGCTCCGTTACGCCGCCGAGCTATATCGACACGTCAGACGCCGTGCTCCTGCGCAAGCTCGACCTCAAAAGCGGTGGAGGACTGATGTCGGTGCCAACGCTTGGCGAAATCCTCGCTGGGGCTGGGCGCAGCATGGCCGTGTTGGCCACGAATACACCCGGCACGACACGTTTCTTCCATCACAAAGCCGAGGACTTCGGCCACATTCGCCTCTCGGGCCATTTCCGGGAGGCCTGCACTCCCGATGATGTGCTAGCAGAGGCCCAACTTCGGATTGGCCCGCTGGAGCAGGCACCGCCAGAAGTCGAGCCCGACACGGCCGGGCAGGAATGGATAACCTCAGCGTTTCTCGATGTTGTCTGGCCGAAATACCGGCCGGACGTCACGATCCTTTCCTATGGCGAGCCCGACATCACCTCGCATTTCTATGGCACCGGCGCCGAGGCGACGCGCGCCATCATCACTCATTGCGACCGCCAGTTTGGACGTGTGCTCGACTGGTGGGAGGCGGAAGGGCGCGCCGAAGGCGTGCAGATTATCGCGATGTCGGATCACGGACATATCTCGGGTCATACGCGGGTCTCGGTGATTGACAATCTGCGCGAAGCCGGTTTTCGTGCCGGTACGGCACCCGCGTCGGATGTCGATGTCGTTGTCGTGCCTGGGCAGGTCGGAGCTCTCTATCTCGCCGACCCAAGTGACCAGAAGATCGCCCGGCTGGTGGCGACGATTACCGGCCAGCCGTGGTGTGGTCCGGTGTTCACACGCGCAAAAAATGAAACTGAGGGCATTGCCCCCGGAAGCCTTGGCAGTCACCTGGTCTTTGCTGATCATCCTCGTGCACCAGACGTGTCCTTTTCCTTCCGAGCAGATGATGGCGTCGATTCATTTGGCCTCATCGGGGGGACGTCCTATGACAATGACCGCCGCACGGGGCTTGGCGTCCATGGAGGATTGCATCCGAAAGAACTCGCTGCCCTCGGCATTGTCGCTGGCTCGGCATTCCCCGCGCAAGGTTCAGTCTCCAAGGTCCCCTCCGGCATCTGCGATTTTGCTCCGACCATTCTGCACCTTCTCGGGATCGCCGTGTCGAACACGGTTACAGGCCGCGTCCTGCATGAGGTTTTTGGACATGCATGGCAGGCGATCCCGGACATTCGGACCGAGGCCTTCGAAGCAAGGCTCGGCGGCTTCCGGCAGGCTCTGCGGCGCATTTACGTTGGAGAGGCGATCCATATCGAAAGCGGCACGGCGGAAGGCTGAGCGAGCATTAAAAACTCGAGCAGCGGCTCCACCGACAGGATTGCCCATGAAAGCATTTCCACTGCCTTGCCCGGGGGAAAAGATGTGGGGCCTGCGGCCCGCATTAATTCCGCCGCCGGCAGAAACTGGATAGGCGCATGACGATCGCGGCCCAAATGTTCGTTCCGCTAACACCGGAACGACTGGAGCAATGCGTAACGGCCGCATAACCCGACCGCTGGTCCCGTTGGTTTGCCATCTTCTCCGTTCCGTACCGACACTATCTTTCGGCGACCTCCTGAAGGCGCTCTACAAGAAGCCTGTTTTCGTCGAATGTCCGCGCAGCAATACGCAGGTACCGAGTTCCCTTGCTGAGCGTTTTAGCCCCACTGTGGCGAATCAGGACCCGATGGTGCGCTAGGAGTTTTTCCGCGAGCGTGGCTCCATCTGGCCAATCATCTGGAAGGCGGCAGAAGACGAAGTTTGCATCGGGCCGAAGTACATGCATATCAGGGATCTTCGCGAGTTCTGAATAGAGCTGGTCGCGATCCCGGCGCACCTGAGTCCAGCTTTCCTCTGCTTCGCGCTGGTAGCTCGGCAGAGCGTGGAGGAAAAACTCTCCTAAAGTATTTACATTCCAAGCCGGCAAATTTCTTCGCACGGACGATATCAGCTTGTGATCGCTTGCGAGCATGTAGCCGAGACGTAGCCCGCAAACGCCGAATATCTTCCCGAGACTTTTGAATATCACTAGGTTTGGATATTCTTGTATTCTGCCCTCGAAACTTCCGGCGGCACCCTCTGAGGTGAATTCGACGAACGATTCATCGACGATTAGTCGAATATTTCGGTCTAAAAGTATTTTTGTGAGGTGGAGAAGCTCTTGCCGTGACACTCCCCTAGAGGTTGGATTGTTCGGCGAAATGACAACGACCGCGTCGGCGTTATGCGCTATCGCATGCCAAGCGAACTTCTCGACATCGAGCTCGAAGTCTGGAGCAGGTAAAGGAAACCGCGCCAGCCGTTCGGGCGACACTACCTGCTCGTATGGATTGAAGGACGGTGTCGGAACGGCTAAGCGCCAGTTTAGCGCTTGGATGCTCGCATGAATCAGTTCCGCAACGCCATTGCCGACAGCGAGGTTCTGCGGATTTTGGGAAATCAAGCTGCCCAACTGCTCAGCAAGATGTGGCTGCGGTGACGGATAGCAACTGATGAGCTCGGGAAGCCGCTCGCCAAGCGCGGTATAGAAACCGGGGGGCGGAAAGTATAGATTTACCAGCAGAACATGATCGGTGACACCATAACGCCAATATCCGCCGGGAAAATCATGAACGAGTGAATGACTAAGCGGCTCGCTAGGCAACGGTTTAGGTTGCATGATCTAGGCCTCCAATCCACTTTTGGTTCGGTTCAGATTGACCGAACCGTCCATGCAAGAGTGTGATGAGTGTGATGCCCTCGGTTTTCCCAGCTACGCGATTGGCAATCAGGTTTAAGGTCTCGCCCAGCGTTCGGAGCCGATTTGGCTCGGGACATCGTGGTAGGATCTCCAGATGTCCCGAGTAGGTGGCTGCCTGGCCAAACAATTTGTAGATGTTGTTTTGAACCCGTTGGAGACCCGGGTCGCGCCTCTCAATCTCCGCTTCGATTTCTTTCATAAAGAAGTCATCATTGGGGTCGTCGAGATTCCAGATCGCCATGATAGGCTTGAACTCCTTGAGGGCGCGATGGTGGTCTGTCCAATGGAATGCGGTTCCATGCAGATCCACAGATGCGTCCGGGAGTCCGGGTTTCCTCCGCTGAACCCGACCGTCCATTCGAACCGTTCGACGGGCGGTCCGAACGCGGGTCGCTGATCCGACTTTCCCTCGCTCGGTTCGATTGCGTAGCTATGCCGTTGGCCAACATGCCAGTGAGCTCGCCGGTTTCCGGCCCGACATCTGCGATTACTGCGCCTGCGCCCGGTCGTCTTGCCAGGATGAAAGAGGAGAGCATCGAGCGCTACCGCTGCATAAAGAGGGCGGTTAACATGGTGTTCGGCGACAGCGCCTAGATCGCCCATTTGATCGGACCATTCATTTGCGGGTTCCTTTTCCGAAGATGAGAGACGGACTGACTTCGGCTGGCTACCCCGCCGAAAAGCCGCGATAAGCTAGGAATATTGACGCCACGACCGCGAAGACCGTGACAGCTGCATACATTGTGCGATTCATACTTGGCACGGCGATGGGCAGCACGTGCAGAACCGCGAGCAACAAGAAGAGTCCGCATGTAGCAGTGTTCCACAGTGGGACAGGAATCCACGCTGCGATAAGTAGAAGAACTGCCATGAGCGGAACGTCGTAGGAAAGCGGAACGCCGGTGAAATACCCTTTTGTGGACTTCCCGAAATTGCTGAAATAACTTAATCGCAAAGCACCAGCGAGTATTAGAGCGAGCCCCGTTACAAACGGTAAGACACCGCCTGTTCCGATTTGCATGAGTACCGCAGCCGGAATGACGGCGCCGTACAGGAGATCAGCAAATCCATCCAGACTCTTCCCCATACTGGCTGTCTCTGCCGACCGGTTTTTCGTTCGCTTCGCGACCACTCCGTCGAAATGGTCTGCTAAGACCGCCCAGAGCGCTGCTGCGATTGCAAGCTCCGGCTTGCCCGATTGGGCAAAATAGAGCGCGGTTCCTGACGCCAGGAGGCCAAGCATCGTGATCTGGTTTGCGCGGTCTGCAAGATAGATGATCATTGCAAGCCGTCCGATCCTATCTCGGCGCGATTTGATGCCGGAGAAGGCGATCCGCATAAGGGTGAGAATATCTTCTCCGCAGTCCTTAGATCGGCCTCGCTGTCTATCTCGTACCATCGCAGCTCATCGCAGCGGGCAGCCGCGAGCCGGAGGCCGCGGCTTTCGATGAGATGAGCAAGAAACTCCTCCATGTAAGCCTTGATCGCACCGGAACCGATGAGATCATCAAGGGCAGGCACGATTATCGTGCGCAGTGTCGCGTCGGAGAAGCGAATGAGATTCAATGTCTTGAAGAGCGCCGGACCGCCGGAAACTAGGTCCGCAGCTGTTTGTTTAAGCCGAACCTCGGAAATAAATCCGCCTTCGGACAAGATTACTGCAGAGCCCTCCATCGACGGATGGAAAGGCGCTACTGCGGCTGAGTTCGCCGCGTCATCTATCGTCAAGCGCCGAAGCGCGTCTTCCTCAAAGAAGACGTCGCCCTCGAGAAGATAGCAGTCTCCCGAGAGTAACGCGTCGCGTGCCAGCCAGAGTGAATAGGCGCTGCCCGTGCGGTCGAAGACCGTTGACTCGACATAATTGATATCGAGCCCACCGAAGCGTCGGCCGCAGGAATATTGGATCGCGTCTTTGCGATAGCCGACAACGATCGTCACCTCCCTTACGCCGACCGCCTCGAGGTTCTGCAAGGCGTTGTGAAGAATCGGCGTGCCGTTGACTTCGACCAGCGGCTTCGGCCGCAGATCGGTGAGCGGACGCAGGCGCGAGCCAAACCCGGCGGCAAGAATCACCGCCTCTCTCGGAGCAATTGCAGTCATGGGTCTAAGCCCTTCTATTTTGCTTGCTGCGACGATTCTTTCGGTTCCAGCCGTTAAGGACGCCGACCACACGCTCGAGGCTCACCTCGAGTTGCTCCGGCGGAACGCCATAGGAGAGCCTGAGCCCCATGGGATCACCGAAGGCAGTGCCTGACACGCCGGCCACGCCGGCCTGGGCGAGCAACGCGGCCACGATGTCGTCGGCTGTCCTGGCGTCATCATTGGCGAGCGTCGGCCGCAACAGGCCGGACAGATCGAGATAGAAATAGAACCCGCCCTGTGCTTCAGGTATCGGCACGCGCTGCAGCTCGGAGAAGGCAGTAAGCCCAGCCTGCCGCGCCGCCGTCAATCGACACTTGAGCCGGGCTTCAAAGGCGCCATCTCCCTCACGGAGGTGGTGCAGCACGGCATGCTGGGCAACGACATTCGGGTTCGATGTCGTGTGCGACTGAAGCGCCTTGACAGCCGAGATCAGTTCTTTCGGCGCAGCGAGATAGCCAACGCGCCAGCCGGTGAGGGCCAGGCTTTTGGAGAAGCCATTGACGATCACCGTCCGGGCCCGGACTTCGGGGGTCAGTGAGACGACCGGATGATGCCGATGGCCATCATGGGTGAAGGGGCCGTAACATTCGTCGAAGATGATCCAGAGGTCCCGATCCATCGCCAGTTGGGCGATGCCCGAAAGAGTCTCCGCGTCGTAGACGGCGCCGCTGGGGTTGGCGGGCGTGTTGACGACGATGGCCCGGGTAAGCGGCGTGATGACGCGTTGGATGTCGTCGATCTGTGGAACGTAGCCGTTTCCTCGCGTGTCGATATGGACTGGGGTGCCGCCGGCGATCTGGACCTGCGCTGGGAATGTTGTCCAGTAGGGCGCGGGAATGATGACCTGGTCGCCGGGATTGATCAGCGTCATCGCCACGTTGAAAAGAGCCTGCTTGGCGCCGTTCGTCACGGCGAGCTCGTCGGCCCGCCAAAGCTGCCCCGTCTCGACTGATACCTTCCGTGCCAGCGCCTCGCGCAACTCCATCGAGCCGATTGTGTCAGTGTAGCGGTTCACGCCTTGTCGAATCGCCTCGATCGCTCCGTCCCGGATCGTCGGTGCCAGATCGCTCCAGATCTCGCCGGCCGTGAGATCAACAATCTCCATCCCGGCATCAGCGGCAGCCTTCGCCGCGGCGCGGGCGGCCGCAGTCCCCGACGATTTAAACAAGTTTGTCCGTTGCGCCAACATGCGCGTCTCCATCCATCCTTTTCGAAGGAACCGCTCGCTGCGGTCCTTGGCCGTCCACTGCCCGCGGAAGGTATTTCTCTTTTGCCGCTGAGAGCTCGCCGTAGTTCATCAGTTCGAACAGCTCGTCGAGCGTCGCGATTTCACCTTCGACACCGGCAATGCTCTCTTCCTGGATGATGCGGTCGCACACCTGACGCATCGCCGAGATCGCGGCGCGCACGTTGTGGTTGGCCCAGATGACGGTGGAAATACCGGCCGCCCGATAATCAGCAACGGGCGTACGGTGGTACTTTGTCGGTACGATCACGACGGGCAGTCGGTTCTGCCAGGCTCGCGTGAAGGTGAAGATCTCCTCCGCATCGGACTTGCAGGAGTGGATCAGGATCGCATCGGCGCCGGCGTCCGCATAGGCGTTCGCTCGTGCAAGCGCCTCCTGCTGACCGTATCCGGCGATCAGCGCCTCGATTCGAGCGACGAGAACGAACTCCGGATCCGGAACCTGGTCCTTGACCGCCTTCAGGCGACCGCAGAACTCGCCGATCTCCGCCAGCGGATGGCGGTCACCGACGAAGGAGTTCATCTTCGGGAACGCCTTGTCTTCGAGGCAAACGCCGCTCGCGCCGTGCTGCCGCAGCTTGCGAGCGAGAAGACGGGCATTGTTGAAATTGCCGAATCCGCTATCTCCGTCGACGAGGATTGGAATTTCCGCTGCGTCCGCCATCCGTTCCACGACGTCGACCACCTGGGTCCAAGAGGCCTCGTTCGCATCGCGGTACCCGAGGATGGAGGAGATCGAGAGGCCGGACGCCCAAAGCGCCTTGAAGCCGGACCGCTGCGCGATCGCCGCGGAGAGCGCGTCGTGGGCTTCCATAAGGAATGACGGTCCGTCACCGGTGCAAATGAGGTCACGAAGCGTAGATACACATTCGCTTGTATTGCCGCCCGGGTTCCGCATGTCACGCCCTCTTTCCGATGGTATAGGCAGCCGACGCAGATGTGACATGCTGCTTTCCTCCCTTCGTTCCACCGATCGCGATATTATCCACGACGTGAAATCGGTCGGCAGCTCCTGCCGCCATTCTAGAAGGAAGCTTCAAAAGTCGTGCCAACTGCGCAGGAAAAGCCCCAGAAAAGTGTTCTCGATACTATTCAATGACTTGAATGATGGGGAGAGCAGGAGCCAAGCCGACAACCCGTGTCGCTCACTCGACAAACCCGGCAGTAGTGTCGGTTGCCCACCGCCTTTCCCAGTTCCCAGGCCCGGATGCCTGCCCTTTTTCGCTGCCGGATCGTTTCGTCGGCGCATCCAGAATGGCCCGGGTGAGGCGCGGCACCGCTTCGCCAAGCTAGCACTTCGTCGGGGCTGCGCGCATCTCGCGACCTCGCGCATTTCCGACAGATCGAATGACGGAACTGTCTCCAGGCGTCGGCTCAGTTCTTAGCGATGCCAGGCATGAATCTGGCGATCCATTTCGCTGACGATCTCGTGCAGTTCCCGCAATTGCCCGATCAGCGAAAGAAGCGCCGACCGCGCAAGCGGCGGGATCATCATCTTCAACCAACGTCCTTGCCGATCAGCTGTTCGAAAACCAATAGGATTGCGCCTTGCGTCCCGTTAGTGAGCAGGAGGCCTCTTTCGTCCAGGCCATCGCCAAAACGTGACCGCAGCCATTTGACAACTGACGCGCGATTCGCATTGCCGCCGCCAGCAATACCGTTCCTCAGTTGCAACGACACGGCGTCCTTCATCGAGATCTGCTTGAACGTATCCGAAATCGCGGATGCGAAGCTTGCGGGCACAGGATGGATGGATCGGCGCCGCAAGACGCAGAGTGATTTGCCGTTAAAGGAGCTGGCATGTGATGCGTCTTTCGAAAGGATCGAACGAGGATCGTGTGTTCGATCAGTTTGTCTTTGAAAATTCGAGCGGCGGTGACGACGTCGTTGACGATCGCCGCATATGGCTTCAGTTCAGCAAGCGCTCGCAGTTCGGCTGCAGGAATATCGCCAGTCTGACGTCCATCACCGCCAAACTGGTGATCATGATGCGGAGCCCTTCTACTCGGTATTTTTCCAATCTGGAGAGGAATTTTTCTGATGCAGTCGAACCCAACTGCCCGGCAGTTCATCTGCCAGACGCAAAATCTCCTGCTCATCATGCATCAGAGCCACGCGATGAAGCGCTGGAAAGCTTTCGGCGAAGAGTTGCGCACCTTCCAGACTGTCGATTCCACAGACCATCCAGGTGCGCGTGAGCTAAGCCAAGGTTTTGGAGCAGTCTCAGCCGATCGGGAAGGGCACTTTCCTTGACGTCGAGATAGACTGCACTGTGGTGTAGCCCGGAGCCGGCAAACGGCGTTGCCAACGGATCTATCGGTTCGATTCCTGCAGGCAGGCAGACGAAACCTGTACATATGGGCCATCGGCTATGACGACGTGCTCATCATGGTAGCAGATCGGTATCCCGTCCAATGTGAGGCGAATATCCGTTTTGACGGCGTCCGCCCCACATCGGAACGCATGATCAAATGCTGCTCGCGAATTCTCGCGACCAGCATTTGATCCGCGTTGACCGACGATAAGCGGTCTTCCAAGATCGGAGGACCTGGTTTTCCAGATCGATGCCGAAAGTCCCCTGAAGACCTATCAAGGTTCGGGTCTCGTGCTCGACAATGGGGTATTTTCTTATGAAAGCTACCCGCATGTTCTTGGCCACGTGGCCTCCGCATACTGCACCAGCTCATTCGCCAAAGCAGAGGAACCGGCTTTTTGTCTGGTATGGGACGGCTGCATCTTTCCGCGGCTTTACTATGTCGAGCCAAGCGGAGTCCGAGTTATCGGATGCCTGTTTCCGATGATAGGTCATGCCTATGCCGCCGCGGGCCAACATTTCGGTCCTTACAGGCAAGAACTGCGGACTGGCTGGAATCTCGGCATCGCCGGCAAGTTGATGGCCTATATCGCGCTCGGGGCGGTCCATGAACACATCGTAGATGTGTTTCAGGAGCTTTACGACGACCATTTCGCAGGCGACACGGACCTTGCCTTTGGCTACAGGAACAACAGCCACAGCGAAGACGCGTTACTCACGGCTGTGCACGACTTCTTCGATGCAAGCGCGTCGCGGCTAATCCCCGAAACGCCCGAGGACATACTTGCTTCGTTCCATGCCTTTGTAGAGCGTCTTCTCGTCCGGGAGATGACAAGCGCGTTGCGTGGGCACTCGGTTCCCGAAACGCGAAACCTGTGCATCGCCGGCGGATGCGGGCTGAATATCAAATGGAACAGCGCCCTTCGAGCGAGCGGTTTATTCGACGCAGTCTGGGTGCCTCCGTTTCCAAACGACAGCGGATCGGCGATCGGTGCCGCTTGCTGCGCGCGGCCGCCGACAAAGATTTCGTGCATCTCGACTGGTCAGTCTACAGCGGGCCAAATATGAGCCATGGCAAGGTTCCGCCTGGATGGCAGGCTGCTGCTTGCAGCTTGACAGAACTTGCCAGCGTGCTCGCCCACAACAAGCCTGTAGTGTTCCTTGCAGGCCGCGCAGAGCTTGGTCCACGTGCCTTGGGAGGCAGAAGCATCCTGGCGGCCGCGACTTCGCCGGAAATGAAGGACCATCTCAACAAGGTCGAAGAGGGCGCATGTGACGGTGGATAAGCTTGCGAGCGATTCGGCGGCCCTCGCCGACAGTCTTCAGGCCGTCGGGTCGTTGCGCGGGCGCATTCCACGGTGAGGCAAGGCGCGCTCTCGCGAAGCTGCAGGTGGCCGATACGAAGCGGAGCTACAGCCGTGCCTTCGTCGGGCTGAATGGTCAACGCTGGCGCGCACTCAGCCGCGCAACTCACAGCAGAGGAAGATCTGTTCCTCCGGCAGCACGTCGGCCACTGCAGGGACGCAGGCGGAAGACGTCTCCTGCACGATTGTGAACCCTGCCGCTTCGACCACCATACGCAACTCCTCTCGCAGATAGCCTGAGACCCGGATAGTATTTCCGAGGAATGGGACTGGGAAATCGTCCACATCCGCCTCCACCATCGAGAGGGCGAACAAGCCCCCAGGAGCGAGCAGATGACGGACCGTCGCTAGCGCGAGGGGAATCTCCACTCGTGGAAGCATCAGCAGAGAGAAGAAGGCCGCAACGGCCTGGAACCGGCCGAGGTCCCTCGGCCCGCCGGGTCGCAAGTCAGCAAGCTCCAGTTGATGGAACGTCGCGCCCTGAACATGCTCGCGGGCGAGTTTCACCATCACGGCAGACAGATCGACACCCACGACCTCCAAACCGGCGTCGAGCAATTGACGTGCGGTTGGGACGCCGGTCCCGCAGCCAAGATCCAGAACCCGGGAACCCGTCGGCAAGGACTTGATCAGCCATTCGCCCGCCAGGACTTGGCGTTCCTTGTGCGGAAAGGCCTCGTCATAGCGATCGCCGATGGCGTCGAAGGCCATTGCCTGACCCTCGCGGTGGAGCCGAAGTGTCTCGTATGTCGCGGTGACGACTATATGTTTGCCAGGGCTGTTCACGGAAGTATCCTGCTGATCGGGAAGTGGTGCATTAGCCAAGCAAATGGCGAACCAATCCAGGAAATCCATTTATAACAATGGGACCACTCTGATAGGCTCGCGCTTCATGTCCGTTGTTGTCATAAAGCCGACAATGAGTGCAATTGCCCACGCGAACCTTTATGGGGGCGCTCCGAAAACGCTGCCTGACCGAAGAATTGGACCGACGAGGGATACCGCAAAACTCATCTCTATACCCTCAAGCAGTAACAAACGACCCTGTCTGGAAGAGGAAGATCGGCTTCGTTTTCCAGAATTTTGCCTTGTGGCCTCATGCCTGATCCCGAATATCTGACTCGTGCTCGCGGTGGTTTTCTAGAAAATCTGAACACGCGCGTTCCCTGCTGGTTCGTGCCAATCAACTGCTGTAGTGGGCGCGAACGATCAGGCTCATCGACACTCGCCCCTATTGCAGCGAGGATCGAACCGGCACAGGCAATGTCGGCTGTGTCCTTGAATGTCCGATACGAGGATGCGTGAGAATCAGCATTCCACCGAGATGCTGCGCTTCGTCTGCCTCATCATGCCGCATCGATGCCCGTCGAGGCAGCTATGCCGGCTCGATTTTCCTTGGTCGTTCGTCTGGCGGCTACCCAGGAAATCGTTACCATGACAGCCGCCCCGCAGTGGTCGTCGGCCTCAAGATCGCGCACGTGCGATGGCAGCAAAAAACAGGTCGCCCCGTTCAGTTTGAGCTGATATCTGACGCCGTGCGAGCCTGCTGGCATTCGCAATCCTCTGAAATTGTTGAAGCATTCCTGCCACTCGCGAGTGGCAAAATGTTGCAACACATCCCGATCAACAGCTCACGCCAGCTCTGCACACTCTCGCGCACGCCAACCTTGAAGCCGATCGGTTCCTTCTTGCATTCCGGGTGTCGCGCCGATCAGCACCAGCACGCGTGCTGCGCTTTCTAGCGAGGGAAGTCCTCGCCGGCGATGACAGGATCGTCATCAGTCACTCCATCCTCTCCCACCCGCCCGTCCGGGTGGAAAGGCGCACGGCGCCACCAATAATGACCGCTCCTCTACCGCAAAGTTATGTTTTGCGTTGAGGGGGCCACGGCGCCTGGGTTGGCTGATGAACACCGTCCGTTCGCGCATGTCGGGTTGAATTAATTCGTGGCGAGGAGGAGGCGGGTTCATCATCCAACAGCTGCCGGAGTTCCGCTGGGTCGAATGCCATCATTGGTGGGGAGGCGGGCTCGTCCTCCAACAGTCGCCACAGTTCCCCTGGCTCGAATGCCATCATTGGTGGGGAGGCGGGTTCATCATCCAACAGCTGCCGGGGCTCTTCCTCGTGCGGCAAGCGCCTCCTCAGCCGGTCTTGCAGCGCCTGCCGATCGGCGACGAGGTTGTCGAGGGGCAGCGGCTCGCGGCCTGGCCGCTGCCCTTCCACCAATCGTCCAACCAGCGCCCACGTGCCGTCCAGCACAAAGACGCCGCAATCATAGTCGTTCGGCTGTCGGGCCATGGGGGCTGGCGCCAAGGTGGCGTTCAGCAGTCCTGCGAGCTGTGTTGCAGGCCCGTCGTTGTATCCCTCTCGCTGGCGGGAGTCGTAGTGATAGGCGACCGATCTTTCCCGGTTGCGGCGATCAACGAGCAGCAGCGACCAATGGGTGCCGGGCCTATCAAGAGTGCCATTGTTCACGGGCAGGAACAGGAAGTCGGCCGGGGCGGTGTTTTGATTATAGATGGACTGCAATGTGTGTTGCGCGGTGTTCGACCCCACGTGACGCAGGAGATGGGATACCGACGGATCCACCAGCCGTGTCCGGGCGGCGAGCTCCGGATTGATCCCCTGCAGTTGCCCCTCCAGCAAATGGTAATCCCTCTGGATATGGGCGTCGCTCAGCCACTCGGTGGCGCCGAGCACCGATCCGTTGGCGACCTTGGACGAGGCTGTCGGATCGAACGCCCCGATCTGAGCATCGGAGGAGGTGGTCGTTAGCGTCGTCACATCAACCACTGGAAGACCGCGGTAGGTGCCTGGCAGGCTGGCGGTTGCTGGCGAGGCGGGTTGGGGAGCTCTTGCCGCTGCCGCTGGCGCAGCTTCACTCATGGGCCGAGGTCGAGGGTGATGGATGAGCTGAACCTCATTGGGTTCTCCCGCCCCCGGAACGGCGGCGGACCCTGTCCCTTGCATCATGGACTGCCACTCCGTATCGCGGAGCATCTGCCGCCGTTCCAATTCCTCGCTCAACCACGCCATAGCTTCCTCGTCCGAGGAGTCTGGCAGTGGAGAAAGCGCCAGCGGCGAGCCGGGCTGTCGAGCGTCCTGGTGATGACCCGGTACTGGCCCGGGCGGATTGGGATCAACCGCTGCCTCAAAATCGCCGTAGGTCTCTGAGCGAGCCCTGACATAGTGCACTGGCGCTGGTTCCGAGGTTGGCCACATACTCCAATCAAAGTTGAGCGGCATCTGCAGCGACCAGGTTGACGTGGACCTGGCAGCTTCCTGCCATCCAGCTTGGACTATGTCCTGCGCCTGCTCAGGGGGAACTCCGGACCAGGGTGGGCCGTCTTCAACCATCAGATCCTGACCGTAACCTTCCGCGCCGACCGATGGCCAACTGACAGGTCCCTGCTGCGCAGCGGCGTCCCCGACGGACGTCGCGATCGCATGCGGCGCCGCGGCGTCTTCGTACCCGCTCCCCTGCATCATCGGCCGCGCCTCCCATGGCGATGCACCCAGTTGATGGGTGGCGGCCGGCGTCAGCAGGCGACCGCCTGAATTAGCGATCTCGCTCAGCTGCCGCTCGGCGGCAAGGCCTTGCAGATCGTCCAGGGTCCGCCGCCTCTTCGATGACCTCAACTCAGCTGTGTCAAGCTCATCCTCGATGAGGACCTCCTCGCTTGGCAGGAGGTTGCTCCAGGCAGGTGCACCCATCAGCTCGTCCGGGGACCGCTGGTGATTGGACACTCCGGGATCTGGTGCCTGGTCATGGCGCGCTGCGGGCTCGAGAGATGACGGCGGGCCGGCTGCGTCCATCAGCCCCAAACGCACATCCTGATCGTGCGCTGCCGCAGGAAACTCCTGTGCCCAGTTGCCAGCTTGGTGCGACGCGCCGTGCTGCGCAGCGGCGACCCGCCTCGACTCCGTCGGCGCCGCGCCTTCGGAATTGATGAGCGTCACGTTCTGGGGGCGAGGATTGCGAGCGCGGCGTGTGCGCAGCACGACTCTGCCCGTCGACTGAAAGGTCCGGAGATGATCTAATGCCGCAACGAGTTTGCTGGGATCACCCTCTCCGATGAACTCGAGCACCCCACCGCCATCGGACAGCGACGTGCTGTTGAGCCGAGCACCAATGCTCGTTTTGTTCTTTTCGAAGAGCCAGCCACCAAAGCGGCCAAGAATGCCTACATTATTCTTGACGGTGTGGTCGGAGGCGTTGGCCTTGATGAAAGCCTTCTCAAGGTCCAAAATAAGGGAAGCATCCTGGGGATAGAGAGGCTTCTGCTCCCGAGGCCGCTGCCTGCGAAGCCGAGTTGACTGAGCCGGCTGCGGCGCCGAAGACGACTGGCCGGGTTGGTCGATCAGCTCCAAAGGCACGTCCTGATCGTGGGCTGCCGCAGCCGTCTCCTTTGGCCAACTGCTAGCTTCGTGCGGCGCGCTGTGCTGCGCAGCGGCGTCGCCGACCCGCCTTGGCTGCATCAGTGCCGCGTCTTCGGGATCAGGAACCGGGGGAATATGGCGTTCGCGCTCCATTGCTTTAGCGCCGGCGTCCGGTTTTCGGAGAGATGCCAGTGCGGAGCCGATCCTTTGATCACCACCGGCCAACGCCTTGCCGGCAGTTGCATTCCTTTTGCTGGTCGGTATCGCTGCTTCGTCTCTGTACTCTTTGATGAGAGCCGCTTCCTGGGAAATAAGCTGAGTATCCTCGGGATAGAGAGGCTGGTTCCTGCCAAGCCGAGCTGACCGAGCCGGCTGCGGCGCCGAAGACGACAGGCCCTGTTCGTCCATCAGCCCCAAAAGCACATCCTGATCGTGGGCTGCCGCAGCAAGCTCCTTTGGCCAACTGCCGGCTTCCTGCGACGCGCTATGCTGCGCAATCGCCTCGCCGCCCCGCCTCGGCTCCATCAGTGCCGCGTCTTCGGGATCAGGAACGGGGGGAATATGGCGCTCGAGCTCCATCGCTGTAGCGCCGGCGTCCGATTTTCGGAGCTGAGCCAGTGCGGATCCGATCGTTGGATCAGCGCAGTCCTTCCTATAGCCCTCGGCATCTCTATCCAACGCCTCGTCGGAAAGCCGACCAACAATGCCCTTCTTGTTGTTTTGACGCAGATAGTCACTGAAGCTCCTAAGAGCAGTTACAATCCTCCCGCCGCTACGTATCCGGGCTTCGTTTCTATACTCTTTGATGAGAGCCGCGTCTTGGGGATACGGACTATTAGCGCGGATCCGCACTACGCCCCCCGTCGAGAGGTGACCAATCGCCGCAAAGAGTTTTGCGGAGTCACCCTTTCCGATGAACTCGCGCGCATCCTTGACCAGCGACTGCTTATCGAGCCGATCCTTAATGGGATCTTTATTCTTGGCGAAGAGCCAGTGGCCAAAGCTCACAAGAACACCTACATAGGAGTTGACGGTTTTCTCGGCGGCATTAGCCTTGATGAGCGCCTCCTCAAACCCCAAAATAAGCGGAGGATCCTCGGGATGAAGAGGGAGCTTGCTGAGCCTTTTCAAAAGTCGACTTGACTGACTCGGCTGCGGCGCCGAGCCGGCCGGCATTGCTCCACCACCTCCGCCTGAATTGGCGATCTCACTCAGTTGCCGCTCAAAGGCCGCCGTACCTGCGGACGGAGCCGCCGGTGAGCTCCCTTGCAGGCCGGCCCTGTTCGATTGTCCGCGTACCCGCTTGGTCGAGGTTAAATCCATCCGTCGTCACTTTCAGTAATATAAGCCCGTTTGAAGCTGGGCTTGCATCTGCCATAGAGCTGTCGAGAACCTGACGACAACATGCCCGCTAAGGCCGCATGGTGCACGCGCCTAGATGCCGTAATGGCCGGTTTCCCGAGCTTTGCCAGGTTGGGTGGCTGTCCCTCAGAATGAAGGTGTTGAACCGGAGTCCGAGCGATCGGCTCCAGCGTTATGAGAGGAACAGCCATTGGATGCCATGTGGGAATCGATGTCTCCCTGGAAGAAAGCAGCCCGGTTCGCATCATGGTGCCGCCGGCCTTGCTGACACCACCGTCTCGATCGGTTCCACCGGTTTGATGTTGTGGGCGTAAGCGCGAAATACGCTCCTGCGTATTGGATTTTCCAAAGCGCATCGGCAGATCTACCAAACGGCGTAACTTTCAGCATCTCGCGATTGAGCTTGGTGAACTCGCACCACCGCCGTCCGTGCCGCAGCATCGCACCTACGAAATGCGCAAACGGAGTCTGATTCTCCCCTCAGCCCCACGGTTGTCGCCGCTCCTCAAGCCATCTGCGCTATCCCAACGTTACCAACCCGGCGGCGCCTTTTTGCGGATCCAATGTTGTGTCATGAGCGGTGGGATCAGGTTCCAGGGTGGCAAGTCGCCTCCGCCATTCATTTCGGTTACGCCGGTCATGAGGGCAGTCGGCTTGCTTAGGTCAGACTAATCCAGTTGTTGGGCGGTTTGGAACAAAGCGAGCAGCATAATCAGGCAGCCGACGAGCCGCAAAAGCGTCCGCTCGGCGATCGCCTTGAGCATCCATCCGGCAAGCGGGGCGGCGACTATGCCGCCCACGATCAGCCCCAGCACCGAGCTTGCATGTGTCGACAGCGCCCCCGCTTCCTGCCAGTGCCCGGTGACGAGCGCGACGATGAAGGCGATGGACACCGCAAGCGTGATCAGGAACTCGGCCGCATTGACAGTACCGATCACGTAGCGGGGCGGCGCGCCGGCCCCGAGCAGCCCGGTCACGACCATCGGACCCCATCCGCCGCCGCCTGCCGCGTCGAGGAAGCCGCCGATGGTGCCCAGCGGCGCCACAAGGCGGGTAGGAACCGGATTGCTGGGGATCTTCCGGAACGACCGGAGGAACAGCCAGAACCCGATCACTGCGAGATAGGTCGTGACGTAGGGCTTCACCATGTCGCCGTCGAACGAGGTCAGCACGAAGGCGCCGAGGCAGCCGCCGAGAATGCCGAACGGTACAAGCCGCCAGAACAGCTTCCAGTCGATATTGCGGTGGTAGTGGTGCGCCGTGCCGGAAGCGGCCGTGGTGAACACTTCCGCCGCGTGCACCGCGGCGGAAGCCTGCGCCGGCGGAACACCGAAGGAGAGCAGCACGGTGGAGGAGATCGCGCCATAGGCCATGCCTAGCGCGCCGTCAACCGCCTGGGCGAGGAAGCCGACTATGGCGAACAGGATGAAGTCAGTCATTGGTTTCCGTCGTGAAAGTGCAGCCGTATGTAGCCTTGTGGATCGGGCTCCGGCTTGGCTCCGCGCCAGAGAAAAGGGCGGCATCACTGCCGCCCTTCCGAGCTTGTTGAGCTGCGTGGATCTTAGAAATCCATACCACCCATGCCGCCCATTCCGCCCATACCGCCGCCGCCCATGCCGCCTGGCATGCCGCCGCCAGCCGACTCCTTCTTCGGAGCCTCCGCGATCATGGCTTCGGTGGTGACCAGCAGGCCGGCGACCGAGGCCGCGTCCTGGAGAGCCGTGCGCACGACCTTGACCGGATCGACGATACCCATGGCGATCATGTCGCCATATTCGCCGGTCTGGGCGTTGAAGCCGAACGTCGGGCCCTTGTTCTCGAGGATCTTGCCGGCAACGATCGATGCTTCCGCACCGGCGTTGGCCGCGATCTGACGGGCCGGAGCCTGCAGCGCGCGACGCACGATGGCGATGCCAGCGGTCTGGTCGGAGTTGGCGCCGACAGCCTTGATGCTCAGCGAAGCGCGCAGCAGTGCGACGCCGCCGCCGGGAACGATGCCTTCTTCGACGGCCGCGCGGGTCGCGTTGAGGGCGTCATCGACGCGGTCCTTCTTTTCCTTGACTTCGATCTCGGTCGCACCGCCGACGCGGATGACGGCAACGCCGCCCGCCAGCTTGGCGAGACGTTCCTGCAGCTTCTCCTTGTCGTAGTCCGAGGTGGTCTCCTCGATCTGCTGCTTGATCTGGGCGACGCGGCCCTGGATCTCGGCCTTCTTGCCGGCGCCGTCGACGATGGTGGTGTTCTCCTTGGAGATCGACACCTTCTTGGCGCGGCCGAGCATGTTGAGGCCGACATTCTCGAGCTTGATGCCGAGGTCTTCGGAAATGACCTGGCCACCGGTGAGGATGGCGATGTCTTCCAGCATGGCCTTGCGGCGATCACCGAAGCCCGGCGCCTTGACGGCGGCGATCTTCAGGCCGCCACGCAGCTTGTTGACGACGAGCGTGGCCAGAGCCTCGCCTTCGACGTCTTCCGAGATGATGACCAGCGGCTTCGAGGTCTGCACGACAGCCTCGAGGATCGGCAGCATGGCCTGCAGGTTGGAGAGCTTCTTCTCGTGGAGAAGGATGTAGGCGTCTTCCAGATCCGCAACCATCTTGTCGGCGTTGGTGACGAAGTAGGGCGAGAGATAGCCGCGGTCGAACTGCATGCCTTCGACGACTTCGAGTTCGGTCTCGGCGGTCTTGGCTTCCTCGACCGTGATGACGCCCTCATTGCCGACCTTCTGCATCGCTTCGGCGATCATCGAGCCGACCGAAGCATCGCCATTGCCGGCGATGGTGCCGACCTGGGCAACTTCTTCCGAGGTCTTGATCTTCTTGGCGTTCTTGATCAGCGTCGCGACGACGTCGCTAACCGCGAGGTCGATGCCGCGCTTCAGGTCCATCGGGTTCATGCCGGCGGCAACCGCCTTGTGGCCTTCCTGGACGATCGACTGCGCCAGAACGGTCGCGGTCGTGGTGCCGTCGCCGGCGATGTCGTTGGTCTTCGAAGCAACTTCGCGGACCATCTGCGCGCCCATGTTCTCGAACTTGTCCTCAAGCTCGATTTCCTTGGCGACGGTGACGCCGTCCTTGGTGATGCGCGGTGCGCCGAACGACTTGTCGATGACGACGTTGCGGCCCTTGGGGCCGAGCGTGACCTTCACTGCGTCGGCGAGGATGTTGACGCCGCGCAGCATGCGCTCACGAGCGTCGCGGGAGAATTTTACGTCCTTAACAGCCATTTTTTACTCCTGGGCATTTCGCCCTAAATTGAGATTGGATGGAGATGAATGGCGGCGTGTCAGCCGATGATGCCCATCACGTCGGCTTCCTTCATGATCAGAAGGTCTTCGCCATTGAGCTTGACTTCGGTGCCCGACCACTTGCCGAACAGGATGCGATCGCCGGCCTTGACGTCCAGCGGGACGAGCTTGCCGGCTTCGTCGCGGGCGCCGGAACCAACGGCGATGATCTCGCCTTCCTGCGGCTTTTCCTTCGCCGTGTCGGGGATGATGATCCCGCCGGCAGTCTTGGATTCGGATTCGACCCGGCGAACGACCACGCGGTCATGAAGCGGCCGGAAATTCGACTTTGCCATTTTGGGATGTCCCTGGTGCGGAGGTTGAATGTTGTCCGTTGCCGGAGCGGGTTAGCACTCACCAATGGCGAGTGCTAACGTGGCGGTCAGATAGGCTGTAGGCTCATACTAGTCAAGACGGCAAGGGGAGGGGCGAAGAGCAAAAGGTTTGGAATCGGCGCGAAAGCACAGCCCCTTCACGTTAGGGGAAGGCTCTTTCGGCACCTTTCGTGCCAGTCGTTCGTCCGGCCTAGTCTCGCCAGCGACGCCCGCCCAGTTTGGTCGGCGGGAAGTGCCTGAATGGTAGTTCGCTCTGTGAGTTTTCGGCGAAGGGCGCCGCGCGGAAGCCGAATCAAAGTTGGATCGCGCGACTATTGAAACCAGCGGCGACTTTGGTGCCTTTCGATCTTCCATGGCTTGGACCGTACGCTAAGCGCGGCCACTGGGAGCGGGGTTCCAGCTGTTTCGCGTTGATCCCTTCGCTATTAGGAGGAGGGTCAGCAACACGAGAGCGACGCTCTGAGTTTCGACCTGCAGGGGACAAACCCCTTCCAACTCGTATGGCTCTTTTGGAATGTGCGCCCTGCGGACGAGTGGCTGCACCTTGCGCAAGGTCAACTACGCCATTCCCTCCCGCCTGATCGGACATCGGCTTGGCGTCCGGCTGATCGACGATCGTCGCACCGATGTCGTTCAACCCTGTCAATATGCCCAGATTGGGACCCTCTATAGGTCATGGACAATACGATTTGGATCGCGGCGCTCGCCGACATGCAGTTCAATGCGAACTGGCCTAGGGTCTCCGATGTTAGCCGCCCTTCGAAGGGACGCCTTGATTCGGTCCGAAAATCGCGGCGCTGGTCCGCCGTATCGCGACCGCGAGCAGATGTCAGTCACTCGGTTGGCTTTCGGGCTTGCTTTTAGCGACTTGTCCGCAGACCTCCCGAGTCGGGTCCCTTGGAGCGAAGGTATTCGTCCGCTTGGATTGGATCTCGGTGACATTTCCTTTTTGGAGTGTCTGATGGCGAGATCGTAGAGCGCGTACCCCTGATCCATGCCCTGAAATTGGCCGCGCTCGATGTAGGCGTGTGGAAAGTCTCGTGCCCGGTGCGGCATTGCAGCAAGATACAACGCTCGCCTCGATGGAGATACCGGCTCCACCCCGACCGGTGGGCTGGAACTACGCTCCTCATTCATTGATTGGTTCCCGGACGTGTTGCAGCTTGAGTTCCCCCAGTGATGGACAGATAGCGCTAAAGAAGCTGAAGGAACTTGTCAGGAGGCGTCTACTAGAGCTCGCGATTGCTGATATTGCGAGAACGCAATAATCAGGCTCCTCAAGTAGCTCAATTACAGACTTTTACAGCATTGGCCGCCAGATGCTTTTTGCTCCGCCCGTTCAAGTCATTTGGATGGCTCATACCGTACTTATCGAGACCAAGCTATGGGCATCCAGCCGGGCAGCCGTGTGCAGGACGCGGATCCCGCTTCCAAGATGCGGCGGGCGCGCTCTCTGTGGCCCAACAAATGCTGAACTGTGTACGCGGATGATTGGGAGACGGACGACCAGTGGCTAATTTGAAGCTAGAAAATATCCTGCTTGCTCATAGGAACCGGTCTGTTCTGGGGTGCGTCGCCAGCAGGCTTGCTCGGACGGTCGGATCCATATACCTCGGGCGACAGAGGAAGCGCCAGACGTTCAATCGTCATTTGCCGACTTCCTGCGCAGTTCTTGTCCAACAAGGAAGAAACTATGAGGCGGCAGACCCGAGCGTTCACTGTGGAGATCAGACAAAAGCGCAGTTCTCAAAAACGGAGCCGTTCCATCTGGAGTGATGTCGATCTCTCCGCAGCAATGGCTGAGACAACAAGGGAACTCAACGAGATGGAGTTGCCAAATCGTCGCCTTATTGACTCTAGTGTCGTGGCGATTGATGCTGAACAAATACACAAATCGCGAGCGGAGTACCTCATGGCAAATCCCCTGGAAGTTGAATCAGTAACTGCAACGGAATCGGCAGCCAAAGTGGAGACGCCTGAAAAGAAGAAAGCCCCACGATCGCGGAAGGCGAAGGCTGAGCCCAAGCCGCCTGCTCGGAAGAATGCCGCCAATACGCCGTCTCAGGCGGAGGAAGCACCAGCAGCGGCCGTGCGGCGGAAGATATACTCTGAAAAGGAGCGCGCCCAGATGCTCGCGCAGATCGAGAAGTCTATCAGTGGCGGCGCCACTCACAAGAGCGCCGTAAAGCAGGCCGGCATCTCGGAACAGACCTACTATCAATGGAAGAAGGCTGCGGCGCCTGCATCGGATGGTGACAATCTGAAGAACCTGGTCGCGCTTGAGGAAGAAAACAAGCGACTGAAGAGTTTGCTCGCGGAACGCCTGCGCAAGGAGAACGCGGAACTGAAGAGGAAGCTGGGGCTGTAATAACGCTGAATCGCCGATCGGAGCGGATAGTATTCTTCGCCGAGGCGCCTTTCTTTTCTTTTCTAGACGGAGGGGCTCGGTCCGGGTCCAGTCAAAATTTAGCGCTTGCCGCTGGCGATGAAATGCGGATTGGCGTAGTCCTCGTCATCGCTCTCGTTGCGCTTGCCGTAGGCCAGCGGCTCACCGTCGAGCGTGCGCGTTATGCAGCATCGCTTCGTCGTCAGATACCGCCGCCGCTATTGTATTGGTTTTCGGCAATGTCACGCTCGTTCAGCCAGAGTTCCAGGGCCTCTACCATCTCCTCGGCAGACTTGCCGAGTGTCTTGAGATGGATTTCGGGGTTTTCCGGGGCTTCATACGGCGAATCGACGCCGGTGAAATTCTTGATTTCGCCATTCAATGCCCGCGCATAGAGGCCCTTCGGATCGCGTCTGGCGCATTCCTCAAAGGGTGTGTCGACAAACACCTCGACGAATTCACCGCTGGCCATCAATTCCCTGGCCATGCGCCTTTCGGCGCTAAATGGCGAAATGAAGGAAACAATGACGATCAACCCGGCATCGGCCATCAGCCGCGCCACTTCGGCCACGCGGCGAATGTTTTCGACGCGGTCGGCGTCGGTGAAGCCAAGATCGCGATTGAGCCCGTGGCGGACATTGTCGCCATCCAGGATGTAGGTGTGGCGGCCGGTGGCGAACAGCTTCTTCTCGAAAAGATTGGCGATGGTCGACTTGCCCGACCCAGAGAGCCCGGTAAACCAGAACACTGCAGGCCGCTGGTTCTTCAGATCGGCGCGGCCGTGCTTGCCGACATCGAGCGATTGCCAGTGGATGTTCTCGGCGCGGCGCAGCGAATGCAGGATCATGCCGGCGCCGACCGTGGCGTTGGTGATGCGGTCGATCAGGATGAAGGCGCCGGTCGTGCGGTTCTCGGCGAACGTATCGAAGGCGATCGGCGCCCGCGTCGAGATGTTGCAAATGCCGACCTCGTTCATTTCCAGCGACTTGGCCGCCTCATGGGCAAAATCGTTGACGTTGACGCGGTATTTCAGGTCGGTGACGGTGGCGCTGGTCTGATCGGTCTCGGTCCGCAGGATATAGGAGCGGCCCGGCAGCAGCGCGTGCTCGTCGAACCAGACGATGTTGGCGGCGAACTGGTCGGCGACCTGCGGCCGCGCCGCCGGCGACACCAGCATGTTACCGCGCGAGACCTCGACCTCGTCGTCGAGAACTAGGGTGATGGCCTGGCCGGCGACCGCCTGGCTCAGATCGCCGCGATGCGAGACGATGCGCCTGACATGAGCGGACTTGCCGGATTTGGCGACAACGACCTCGTCGCCTGGTGAGACCAAGCCGGACGCAATCGTGCCGGCAAAACCGCGAAAATCGAGATTTGGGCGGTTCACATACTGCACCGGAAAACGGAACGGCAGTTCGACCACGGCTTCATCGACTGACACGGCTTCCAGATGTTCGATCAGCGTCGGGCCGGAATACCACGTCGTCTTATCCGAGCGGCTGGTGACGTTGTCGCCGTAACGGGCTGACATCGGGATGGGCACGATCGTCTCGAAGCCAAGCTTGTGCGAAAATTGCCGATAGTCCTCGATGATCCGTTCGAACACCGCCTTGTCGAAGCCGACGAGGTCGATCTTGTTGACGGCGAGCACAATGTGCCGGATGCCGAGCAGCGAGGCGATGATCGAGTGGCGCCTTGTCTGGCGCAGCACGCCCTGCCGGGCGTCGATCAGCACAATGGCCAGATCGGCCGTCGACGCGCCCGTCGCCATGTTGCGCGTGTATTGTTCGTGGCCGGGTGTGTCGGCAACGATGAATTTGCGTTTTGGCGTGGCGAAAAAGCGATAGGCGACATCAATGGTGATGCCCTGCTCGCGCTCGGCCTCGAGGCCATCGACCAGCAGCGCGAAGTCGACGTCGTCACCCGTCGTCCCGTGCTTGCGCGAATCACGCTCGAGCGCAGCAAGCTGGTCCTCGAAAATCTGCTTGGTGTCCGAAAGCAGGCGCCCGATCAACGTCGACTTGCCGTCGTCCACGGAACCGCAGGTCAGGAAGCGCAGCAGCGATTTTTGTTCCTGCACCGCCAGATAGTCGCGAATGCCGTCGGTGGGGGCGAGGCTCTCGGCCGTGATGTGGCGCATGCTCAGAAATACCCCTCGCGCTTCTTCTTTTCCATCGAGCCGGCTTCATCACGGTCGATCAGGCGGCCCTGCCGTTCTGAGGTGCGCGCGGTGAGCATTTCGCCAACAATGGCCTCCAGCGTGTCGGCGGCCGATTCGATCGCGCCGGTCAGCGGATAGCAGCCGAGCGTGCGGAACCGCACCAGCCGGTTCTCCACGGTCTCGCCGGGACGCAACTGCATGCGGTCGTCATCCCTCAGAATGAGCATGCCGTCACGTTCGACGACCGGCCGCTCCTTGGCGAAATAGAGCGGCACGATCGGGATGTCTTCCTGGAGAATGTACTGCCAGATATCGAGTTCGGTCCAGTTCGACAACGGAAAGACCCGGATCGATTCACCGGTCGCGACGCGGGTGTTGAATATCTTCCACATCTCCGGCCGCTGGTTCTTCGGATCCCAGACGTGCTGGGCATTGCGGAAAGAGAAGATCCGCTCCTTGGCGCGCGATTTCTCCTCGTCGCGCCGCGCCCCACCGAAGGCTGCATCGAAGCCGTATTTGTCGAGCGCCTGGCGCAGCGCCACGGTCTTCATCACATGCGTATGGGTGTTCGAGCCATGGTCGAAGGGATTGATATTGTCGCGCACACCGTCGCCGTTGACATGGACCAGGAGATCGAAGCCGAGTTTTTGCGCCATCTGATCGCGAAAGGCGATCATCTCGCGGAATTTCCAGGTTGTGTCGACGTGGAGAAAGGGAAAGGGCGGCTTGGCCGGATAAAACGCCTTCATCGCAAGATGCATCAGCACGGAGGAATCCTTGCCGACCGAATAGAGCATGACCGGCTTGGCGAAGGCCGCCGCTACCTCGCGAAAGATATGGATGGATTCGGCTTCAAGCCGCTGCAGATGCGTAAGCGCGATGTTCATGGACTTTAAGCGTTCTCTCGTGCCAATCCACAGGAGGCCCGTTCATCAACAGGCGTGATCTTCAGCCGCCCCGGATGGAAAGAGGATCGGCAGGCGGTAAATTCTATTCCATGCACGCACCAGGTGATCGGATGCGGCCTTGAAGCCAAATACGCGCGGACGGCGGCGCATGGCGTCTGTTCAGTAAAAAGCCTGTTGTCGAAAGGCAAGTCGCCGAACACTCGTGGTCGAACCTGATGGAAGCGGAACCGGCTTCTTCTCTCGCTGGCTCGTCTGCGCCATGTTCCAGCACCGAATTCAGCATTCGGATTTCAACTAAATTGGTCTCTATTAAGGCAGCCGCATATCAATCAATCGATTAACGCGGCTTTCGGCCGCCAGATCACTTTCTGCGGACATCGTAGACGCCCAAGCCGCCCGCGTGCGGAAGCCCCGCCAATATTCATCAGGTGCGATTGGGCGCGCTCAGCCTACCACGACTCGGGGAAGCGGCTGCAAGCATCGCCTGACTGACGCGCCGGTCGCCTTAGGCGTTCAGCATTTTCGCTTTGCATTGCGGATGTCATGGACCTCCCTTCTGGCCGCGCTTAGGTTTGCCGGCAAGTCGGGTGATTTCGATCGCCAGTCCGACGATTGCCTGACCATCGCGTTTAGTCCCTCGGCGCGTCACCCATCGTCCACGGGACAGGCTGGGCCGCCTCGTGCCTGCGCGTCAGCTTGGTAACATTGTGCCGCACCTATCTCCCGTCGTCACGGACGGTGATCCGTCCGTGTGCATGGGCGTCGGTCCACACGTCCAGCCAGACCGCGTCGTTACGTCCGACATGGCGGTGCAGGGTGCCGTGCCTTCCCTGCGCCTTTGATGCGGCGTGCCGCCGCCGAGAGGTCGTCGCGCTAGGAGCAGGTTTTTTCGCCGGTCGGCGCCAAGACATGGGAACCAACCGGATCATGGATTTCGCCCGCATGGGCTGAAGCCGGCACTGGTAACTAACTCAGGCGTCACCGGCTGCGGGGATGAAAGCGTCGAATGCAGCAAGCAGCTGCCCGCGATAGAGGTCGGCTTCCTGCAGGATCTCATGGCGCGCGCCGTCGATCATCAGCAACGAGCCGACTCGCAGACGCCTCGCATAAGCTTCAACTGCCCTGGTCGAGACGACCTGATCGGCGCCAGCGGCGATCATCAGCAAAGGCACCTGGATCTTCGCCGTAAAATCCGGGTCGCTGACGATTAGGGACGCCTCCGCGGCCGCCTTCAGCCAGCGGATCGTCGGGCCACCGAGCGCCAGCTGCGGATAGGTTTCATAGATCAGCGTGTTGCGCCGATAGCGCGCCGGATCGCTGGTCAGCTTGTTCATGGAGACGGGCACAGATTCCTTCGGTGGCGGACCCCATGCGGCATTGACCCGGCCAAGGCCGAGAAGGCAGGACAGCGAACAGATGCGGCGAACGGTTTTAACCGAAATCGACTGGTTGGGCACGGCGAGGAATGGCGCGATCAGCACCATGCGACGCACGCGGTTCGCCATCGAGGGCGCTGCGAGCAGCGCAATCAGCGCCCCGGTGGAATGGGCCAGTATGTAGTAGGGTCCCTGGCAATCGGGCAGCACGATCTCTTCGAAGAACTGCTCCAGATCGCCGGTATAGTCGAAGAAGCTCCTGACGTAGCCGCGCTGGCGGTCACCGATCAGCCGGTCGGAAGCGCCCTGGCCGCGCCAGTCGAGGGTTGCCACGCCAAGCCCCCGGTCGGCAAGGTTGCGAACGGTCTCGAAATACTTCTCGATGCACTCGTTGCGGCCGGTCAGGATGACCACGGTTCCCTTCAACGGACGGCTAACCGCGGCAAACAGCCCATAGCGGATCTTCTTGCCGTCACTCGTGGTGAAGAAGCCGCCGGCTGCGTTTGCCGGCAGCGGATTGCCCGGAGTTCCATGGAAGAGGCGGGGCTGATGAAAAAGATCGGTCATACGGCATTTGACCAGGCGCCGGCGTGGGCGCACGTCAGACATAATTGCCGATGCTCCAAAGGCAAAGGAATGACATCGGCGGTGAGCTCGATGAGGGTGTCGATGTTGCTGACGGCTTCTTCTGTCATGAAAACTCTCCCGGCCACTTTTCGATTCCATGCCTGTACCACTGAAAACACAGACCTTTGCAGATACGGGCAAGCGAGGGCTTGCTTGGGACACGACGACCGCCTCTGACCATTAACGACTAATTGGAAGGGATGGCCGCTTTGCGCAGCATGTCGGTCACAGAGGGTGCATTCGGATCATGTCCCGGCGGCGTGGTGTAGCTCGCGGAGAGACCGAAGAACGCTTCTGGTCGCAAACTTGACGACTGCGGCAGCGGTGGACGGTCTGGCGAACAGTCCCATTGTAGACATAGCTCGTAAGGCATTGTTTTCGGTCCGTAAGACAGTTGATTATGCCTGATCAACGAGAACGGCACTTGTGTAAAGCCTCGCACTCCCAAGCAAAAGATCACCTCCGCACCACGCGGATACTGAGCCCCCAATTACGTCGAGATTCTCTTGGCGCGCTCGCTTTTGCCCGCCACAAGTCGCTACTTCGTCGTGGCTGGGGCCTTGTTTGTAGGAAAAGCCGGCCAATATTTCGAAATTGCCAGCGCGGCCCCAGTCGAAGAGAAATGACCATAGTCAAAATAGAGAAACTGGCCGGCGTCGCTGTACGCGCAGCGTTCTGCATCGCAGAGGAATTTCAACGGGTCGATGAAAGTGGCGCCTTTTGTAAATGAGCGCACACGGTCGTTGATGTTGGGATCCATGGCCATTGGCCACGACGTATCACTGAGATGTTCGCGGTTTGCGAAGAATGCGATTTTCCGAACGTCGGTTATGAACTGCGGCGACTGGCCAATGACAAACACACGCGCGCCAAGGTCACGAAGCGTATCGATCGTTTGCTGGAGACCGTCGAAACCTCTAGCCTCGTAGTCGGTCCACCGGCCGCTGAGAACAACGGTCTTGATGCCGGCGTCCTGGATGATCTTCAGGGCTTTCCGATTGAACCGGGTGCAATCCGGGCGTGCATAGGAGAAGTAAGAGAGAATGGGTGGACAGCCCGCATAAGTATATTCCACGATGTTGGCTTGAATTTGCTTTTGGTTGGCATCTAGGCCTGAAACGTAATGAGCGGCGAAGGAGTCGCCCCACAACAAAACAGTTGCAGGAAAGCCGCGAGTGCGCGTGCAATGCTCGATATTCCAGTTTTCGATCGGGCTGGAGCCCTCGTTGAAACAGATGCCATTCCCCCAATCGCCGGCAGGTATCTGCTGCTGCGCATAGTCCGGGAACCGTTGCGGAAATCCGTTGCCGAGCGCCCCCGCCGCGCCCCCAACACAAAGAAGAGCGATCGCGCCCGTTGAAAAGGCGAAGATGGGCACCGGGGCGGTGAAGGCCCTTTTCTGCCGAAACGGTTGCTCAATGTACTTCCAGGAAAATGCAGCCAGTGCGAGGCTTGCAACCGTCATCGCGACCGTCATCGACGGGTCGAGTTTTTGCAATGAAAGATACTGCGCGAATGCATTGATGGGCCAGTGAACAAGATACAGCGAATAGGAGATGAGGCCGATCCCGACCAGCGGTCGAACTTCGAGCATCCGGGTAGCGATCGTAGAGGTGTTTTGGCCAGCATAAATAAGGAGGGCCGTTCCGAGGCACGGGTACAAAGCGTTGTAGCCGGGGAATGGGTCGTTCTCCGAAATCGCGAAGAATCCGATGGCGAGAAGGCCGATTCCGGCCAACCCGACCAGTTCCATATGGAAAGGGTTGCTAAGCGGCGAGGGCCGTTTCAACATCAGCAGGGCGCCCAGCATAAGTTCCCAGATTCGTGTCGGCAGCAGATAGAATCCGGCCGTTGGCGCAACCGATGTGGCCATGACCGCCAGCACGAAGCTGCCAAGAATAATCGGCAGCAGTATCGTCAGCCAACGCTTCCCAAAATAGCGATAGATCAGGGATATCAGGATCGGGGCAAAGATATAATACTGCTCCTCGACTGAGAGAGACCACGTGTGCAATAGCGGTCGGAGCGCGGCATCGACGGAGAAGTAGTTTGACGTCTTCCAAAAATAAATGTTCGACCAAAATGTCGAGGCTGCAATTACGCTGAGACTGAACTCGTGCAGATCTGACGGTAGAAGAATGAACAACGCCGAAATGCTAGTGAGAAGCACGACAAAGACCAGTGCCGGCAGAATGCGCCGGGCACGGCGCCAGTAGAAGCTGACGATCGAAAACCGGCCGTTTTCAAGGTCGTCCAGCAGACTCCCGCTGATCAGGTAGCCGGATATCACGAAGAAGATATCAACGCCGGTAAAACCACCGGGAATTGCTGAGATTCCGAAATGGAAGAGTACAACCGGCAGCACCGCAACCGCCCGGAGCCCGTCGATATCGCGCCTGTATTTCATTCACTAAGTCCTTGGTTCGCAGGTCACGGCAAGAAGGCGGGACGCTTGGCTTCGGCAGGCTCTCACCCCGCCAGACACCATCAACGACGTTCGCCATGCCTGTTCGTGGTCGACTGATTGATTTCTTCGCGGCGCGTGGCGCTCCACGCGTCATGACTCGGCTGGGAGATCTTCGGACCCGCAACGGCCGCCATTCCTGTTGAGCTCAACGGCGGCAGCCCACGGGTGGCTCGGTGTGAAACCTTCAGCGTTCACCGAAAGCGATGGAATGTGACACTGGCAGCGAGCGAACTGCTGGCTGCGAGGGGGCAGTCAGACACCGTCACTGACGTCAAAGAATCGCGCGTAAGGTGTATCCGCGAAGTGGAGCAGCAACTCATCAAAGTTCTGCACCGTTTGGTCCAGGGGTCGCGTTTCCTGGCGCTGAAGGATGGCGCGATCAGATAGCTCAAGCGCTGGAGCGCCCAGGAAATCCCAAACTTTTCTTAAGCAAGCAGAGGGTTCATGGAGAAGGCTCTCGTATTCGACTACAAGCAGGTTGGTCGACGTGAAGGAGTGCTCGACGCGTGCGTGAAAATCGTCCGCGGCTTTGAAGTAAGCCTCGCAGTCATCAATTGACAATCTGACGCGCGGCGGCCGAGCGGCTTCCTTGTCTGAACTGAACTTCAGCCATTGGCCGCTTTGCCTTGCCTGCACAAAGGATCGCAGCGATTCCAATACGTTTCGAGTTACCAGGATGACCTTGAGTGCTGGCCAACGAGTCAGTTCCGCAAAAAAAGCTGGACGATCGCGAAACTGGGGTTCGTTGATCTTGCAGCCAATATGCGTCACATTCTTGTCTTGCGTGGGATAGCTCAGGTAGGCTTGTTCGAGGAGCTCGCGATCGGTGCGTAGCAGGCGATCCTTTCCGGGCCAATTGGTATCATACTCGTTGAGCAGCTCACCGTTACTCAATACCGTCAGATGCTCGTTTAGCAATTCTTCCAAATAATGTGTGCCGGTCCTTGGCATAGCAAGAATGACAAAAGGCTGAGGCGTCGGCGTGCGGTGAGTCATTGCATGTAATTCCAGCTAATAGTGATCGCGAGGGTTGAGGGAAGGCCAGGCACAAGAAGCTCGGCTGACATGTCCTCGACGCGGATTAGATCCGCGCTCATGTAAGTAGCGAAGATCGGAGCGCGCCTGCATCAATGGCTGAGTGCGCCTCCGCTTTAGTGTTGCTGTGCCACCCACAATCCCCAGGCCACCACGCTTGGCTCCAGCTCCGACGGCCAGTTCGCGATGCGGCATTGCGGGCCTCCTTCTCGTGCCGGTCGTAAGTAGTGTCAACGCAGCAGGCGTCGACGAAACAGCGCAGCCGAGATGAAAAACGGCAATACCGCGTACACGCAAAGTGCGCCGATATGCAGCCCGACATTGTCTGCCAGGTGACCAAGCATCAGCGGACGAATTAGGTCGATAGAGTTCGCCAGTGGCGAGAAGGCCGCTAAGCGCTGAAAGGCGCCTGGCAACTGGCCGACTGGAAAGACCGCGCCAGACAGGAACAGCATGGGTGTGATGACGAGCGTCTGATAGAATATAAAATAGTGATAGCTGGGCGCGAGTGCGATGACGACCATCGCCAAGCTCGCAAAGGCGAACCCGGTGAGAGCGACGATCGGCAGCACATAGGGGACAGACGTCCACGCGGCATAGCCTAGCGTGGCAGCAACAATGGTAATTGCCGTACCGGCCAGAAAGGCCTTGGTGGCTGCCCATGCCAATTCGCCGAGAACGATGTCGCCTAGGGTAAGTTGTGTATGGAGGATTGCTTCCCAGGTGCCCTGGTCGCGCATGCGACCGAAAACCGCGTATATCGTTTCGAAAGTCGATGCGGTCATCGCTCCTGTCGCGACCATGCCGGCTGCCAAGAAAGCAATATACGAGGCACCTTCAACGCGACCTACCAATAGTCCAAGGCCAGTGCCGAGCCCGAAAAGGTAGATCAGAGGATCGGCAAGAGTGCCGAGAAGCGACGCAAGTGCGACCTTCTTCCACGCAAGATAGTTGCGGCGCCACACCGCAATCCAATTCCACCCGTTGGCGGGTAGGGCCGCCGCAAAACCTTCACCCATTATTCACTTCTCCATCTCGTGTCCGGTTAGCCGCAAGAAAACGTCCTCCAGACTAGGTGGACGCTCCAGAAAACGCAGACCCGCGCGCCCACGAAGCTGGACACGCACCTGCTCCGGATCGGGCGCATAGCAAAAGAGCGTCTCGCCGCTTAACTCAATGCGCTGAACGTATGGCTTGATCAGCGGAATCAGCTCCTGTGGATTGCCGCCGAAGATCTCGATCACATTGCATCCAATATGTTCTTCAATCAGAGCATGAGGGCTGCCCTCGGCGATCTTGCGTCCCTGCTCGAGGACACATAGCCGATCGCATAGCCGCTCAGCCTCTTCCATGAAATGGGTAGTCAAAATGATCGTCTTCCCGCTCGCCAGCAGAAAACGGAGCCGCTCCCAGATTAGGTGGCGGGCGTGCGGGTCGAGGCCGGTGGTCGGCTCGTCCATTATGAGGAGCTGGGGATCGTTGATCAGCGCACGTGCCAACGTTAAACGCCGCTTCATGCCGCCGGATAGCTGGCCGACACGGGCATCCGCCTTGCTCTCAAGGCGGGCAAACTCAAGGAGAGATGGAATGACCCCTTTAATCTCCCGTGTGCTCATGCCGAAGTAGCGCCCGAACACCAACAGGTTCTCGCGCACCGTGAATTCCAGGTCTAGATTGTCGAATTGCGGAACAACGCCTATGCCCTTGCGGGCCAAGCGGCTTCGTGCCGGCACCGGCAACCCCTAGCACTTTGATCTTACCTGAGTCAGGCCGTGTCATACCGAGGAGCATGCGCGCAATCGTGCTCTTGCCTGCACCATTCGGCCCCAGCAGGCCGAAGCACTCTCCCGAAGCAACGGCGAACGACAAGCCGTTCACAACGAGCTTGTTGCCAAATGACTTGGTTACGCCGTTAAGGTCGATTGCTACATTGGACATGGGTCTATCTCAGGCTGAAGGAGGCCAATCGGCCGGCCGGAAGCTTACTTTCGAGGTTCTGGTCCAGAGCAGCCGTGCTGGCCCCTTTGGAAAATGACAGCCGAAGAAACGCGTGTCGCTCCTGCCCAAAAAACAGGGTCGAAAGGCTACGGATCGCCTTCGGATACTTCCCGTTCTAACCGATGATGTATCTTGCCAAAGCTCACGACTAATCGGCTACCCAAAGTACTCGGTCGGTCGGCGCTGTGAACGCTGCCAGACTAAACCAGTTGTGAAGAATCGCGCGTAAGAGCCGCCATTTGTATTGGCTCCGCAGTTCCCGAACTGCCTGTACCATATGCTTTGGCGATCGGGTTTGCGAGGATGATCGGCTTTTTGCTCTCGTGGGGCAGGGTAGCACTTTTGCGCGACAGCCAATCGCTATTGCTCAATGTACACAAGGCATAAGCTTTCAAGGGAAGTAAAAGAAATATGTTGATGAACGTGTGCAGAGAAAAGCCGAAAAACCGAAGTTGGCGAGAACGAAAAGCTATAACGGAGCATCGAATGATCGTCATACCGGCGATAATAATCGCTGTTGACCAAGGCACTGTATTTGTCAGTACGAGCTCCGCGAACCCGGCTAGTACAGCGATGGCGAGCAACAATGGGCCGAGATTCTGTCCAACCACGTCCAACGTGAGATAGCGGTCGAGGCTCGGCAATAGGCGCAGCGCGAGCAGCGTATCGCGGAAAGTGCTCCGTGCCCAGCGGAGTTGTTGGCGCAGATAGGGCTGCAGCTTATCCGGAACGACTGTTGCCGCGATGGCGTCTGGAACGTACTCCGTTCGAAAGCCTGCTTTCAGCATCAGGATCGTAAGATGGCGGTCCTCGCCGAAGTCGCTTGGCTTGCCCCGAAACAGCTGCGTCTCGTATTGATCCAGCAGCGAAAGAAGAGAAGACCGGCGGTACATTGCACATGGGCCGCAACAGCACATGACAGCACCAAAGCGAGCCTGCGCTGCGCGCTCCTCATTGCAAGCGAGCCAGTACTCCATGTCGATCAACCGAGTCAGCCAAGTGTCGCTCCGGTTGGATGCCACCAACTGGCCCATGGCCGCGCCGATCGCTGGATCGCGCATCCTTACCGCAAGCTTGGTAATGACCTCGGACTCGAGTGTCGTGTCAGAGTCGACGCTGAGCACGAAATCTCCAGACGAGATGCGGATCGCGGCGATCTGCGCCTTGCGTTTGCCGACATTTTCGCCGAGCTGAATGAACGTGAACCTGGGGTCGTCTACGTAGGCGTGATGTACCGGCATGAGGGCATTGCGATTTCCAGAACCGTCATCAACCACATAGACATGCAGTTTTCCGGCGTATTCCTGGTTTGCAACGGAAGCTAAACACGCCGAGAGCGTGAGCGGATCCTCGTTGTAGCAGGGGATGATGACATCCACGCTGGGCCAAAGGTCGGGTCCGAGCAAGTCGTCCGACGTCAACGCAACGTTTGCCGGCTGGGCGTAAACGGCTTGCGTGCCTTTATAGACAGTCGAGAGCAGTGCATAACACGAAACGGCGACAGTACTGGTTGTGATGAGCAGGTCCATATGATCTCTGTTGTTCAATGATGTTGAGGAAGGGATCGGACGACAAATCCGAGGTCATGCAGCGCTGGAATCAGGCGGGACAGCGCCGTAACCGTCTGGTCGCGCGGATCGCGATGAGCGCCTTCGCACCCATCGTGCAAGAGCACAATTGCGCCCGGCCGGACACCGGCGAGTACTGCATCGACAATCGAATCGGTGCCGGGGCGAGACCAGTCTCGCGGGTCTACTGACCAATGCAGGGCCGCCAATCCAGCGCTCGCCGAACTAGTGAGAACTTCTTCGGTCCAGCTCCCATACGGGGCACGAAAGTACCGCACCGTGGCCTGGGGGCACGCCATCCTGATGGCTCTGTTCGCCTCAACTATTTCACATTCGACTTCGCGGGGTTCGCATCTGGACAGGTCCGGATGAGTCATCGTGTGATTGGCTACTTCGTGCCCATCTGCAATCATTCGTCGGATAAGTTCCGGCTGGTCTACAACGTTGGCACCGATGACGAAGAACGTCGCCGATACCCGATGTTGCGCCAGCAAACCGAGGATCTCCGGTGTCCAAACTGGATTCGGACCGTCGTCAAACGTCAGGTAGACGCTGCGCTCTTCGGTGCCGTCAGTGCCGTCACCAGGCACTTCACATATGTAGTCCAGACGTTTCATAGCTCCGGACCGTTCCGCTCGATCAGGGTGCCGGAGGGCCACTCGTCCATCGAGCGCCCAATCGGCGATACAAAGACGAGATCGTCGTCCAGACGTGTGGGCTGCAGGTCGGGATGCATGTCGGCGAGGGTCGACCGGATGCGAACGCCCGACACTATGTTCCCCAGGCCGGCACCGCAGAGCCTCTGAACATGGTTCCGCATTTCGGGCCGAACCGTGCCGAAAGCGAATGGAACCCCCATCTGCTGCAGCGCTGGATACAGACTGCGCATTGAAAAGCTGATTCCGAGGCCCTCAAGATCCAGACGCACCCCGTACAAGCCCAATTCGGCCACCAGCAGATCGACATCGCCAACTTTGATGAACCGGCGTAGTAGACCGACGTGTGCCGCTACACCGTCCGCGTCCCTGCCAATTGCGCGGAACTCTGGCCTGGCACCTGCCCAACTGCGGCTGCCTTCGAACGGCTTTGCGTGGAAGGCACCCATCCGGCCATAGGTGTTTCGGAAGAAGTCGGAGAGTTCGTTATGCTCAGCCAGTTGCAACTCACTTTCCCAGCACAGCCTCCATCGCACTTCAGAGCGCATGGAAAGACCTCATACGTGTTCGTGTTTTCTTGAGGTAAGCGCCTAAGCATTGGGGAGCTTGTTGCGCCGAACCGACGCGATGTGGCTTGCGTAGGTCACCGAAAAACTTTAGCTGCAATGGACATCCGATCCGGCTGACACCGGGAGGCGTGCACCAGAAATGCTGCTCGGCACCGACGCAAACATCAAGTTCCTTTGGGGCTTACATTCTTGAGAGGTCCCTATGCGACGTTCAGCAAAACTGGTAAAATCGTTTGTTTCGATGAAAGGTATCCGCTCTATGGATAGCCGCCGACATGCGTTTCAAGGGGCTTGATCTAAACCTCCTTGTCGTGCTCGACGCGCTGCTGGCCGAGCGCAACCTCTCGGCGGCGGCACGCCGCATCAACCTCAGTCAGCCGGCCATGAGTGCGGCCGTCGCCCGGCTGCGCGATTTTTTCGGCGATGAACTATTCAGCATAAGCGGCCGCGAACGTATTCTGACGTCACGTGCGGCAGCACTTGCCCCCGCAGTCCGCGAGGCTCTCCTGCACATCCAGTGCTCGATTATCTCATTGGATCCGTTTGACCCAGCTCGATCCGATCGCCGCTTCAGGATCATCATCTCCGATTTCGCCACGCTCGTGTTTTTTGAAAAAGTCGTGGAGCGCGTTGCCCGCGAAGCCCCCGCCGTCAGCTTCGAATTGCTGCCTATCGACGATAACCCTGATGAGCTCCTCCGGCGCGGTGACGTCGACTTTTTAATTCTTCCGGATGTGGTCATGTCGAACGCGCATCCAAGAGTGATGCTTTTCCATGAGAGGCTCGTATGCGTAGGCTGTGCCGCGAACAACAAGCTGCCACGGCAGCTTACATTCGAGAGATACTTGTCGATGAGGCACGTCTCGGTCAGGTTCGGACGTTTGCTGAGGCCCTCCATCGAGGAACGGTTCTTGCTTGAGCATGGTCTTAAAAGACGCGTCGAAGTTGTCGTGCAGGGCTTCAGCATGATCCCGCCCATGGTGTCCGGCACAGCTCGTATAGCGACCATGCCCTCCCGGCTGGTCAGGCATTTCGAAAAAACGTTCCCTCTTCAGGTCGTCGAACTTCCGCTGCCGCTTCCCGCTTTCACCGAAGCCGCCCAGTGGCCGGCTCTCCACAATAGCGATCCGGCAAGCATCTGGATGCGGGAGATAATGATGCAGGAGGCATCTCGGGTGGCTGCTCCGCTGAAACCACGAGAGGCTCCCGGCGGTCTTGGATTGATTCCTGCCATGGCCGCCCACTCTCATGTTCCCCCACCAAGAATCAGGGCGACAGATCTCGAGACCAGCTGATTGGCAGGTGTTGCGCTTGGATCCCGTGAGGCTCACGAGGGGAGTAGTGAAGCTCAACCCCGTCGATGAGCCGAGCGACGACCACCGTATCGAAGCGATGTCCTGGCAGGAGACGAAGCGCGCGAGATTGCCGAGCGCATCGGTGAGCGCAAGAATCTTGGTAGTCATGAGTTTTGCGCGGCGGCGGCACGCCGCATCAAACTCAGTCAGCCGGCCATGAGTGCGGCCGTCGCCCGCCTGCGCGATTGTTCGACAAGCGGCCGCGAACGTTTTTTTTCCCCGCTGCGGCAGCAATTGCCCCCGCAGTCCCATGGTTAGACGCTCTCGCGTGTGCCTATAACACGGTCGCCCGCACAATCTCGGCCGCGACCCCCCTGTTTTCTTGGCCATAGGCAGGCGGCCAAGGGGTGGTTACTCCCGCTCAGCTGGGGCATCTGCTCGATCAAGCATGTTGATGCCCCTTCGGTGAAGCTGATTGCGTCTCTGACACGTGATGCGGAGGCTGCGACCACGTTGATCATGGAAGGGTTTTGGGACAGATCAACTCGGGTCAGCCAGTGCTCAAATCATCGCCATACCGCCATTGACGTGAACGGTCTGGCCGGTGACGTAGGCCGCCTCGTTGGAAGCGAGGTAGGCGACGGCGGAGGCGACTTCGGCGCTGGTGCCCATGCGCCGCGTCGGAATCGCCGCCATGATCGCCTCTTTCTGCTTGTCGTTGAGCTTGTCGGTCATCGCCGATTCGATGAAGCCCGGGGCGACGCAGTTGACGGTGATGTTGCGCGTGGCGATCTCCTGCGCCAGCGACTTGGAAAAGCCGATCATGCCGGCCTTGGAGGTTGAATAGTTTGTCTGGCCCGAATTACCAGTGATACCGGAGACGGAAGTGATGTTGATGATGCGGCCATGCCGGCGCCGCATCATCGGATGGGTGAGTTCGCGGGTCAGCCGGAACACGGCGGTCAGATTGACCTCGAGCACTGAATCCCAGTCGGCGTCCGACATGCGCACGAACAGCCCGTCCTTGGTGATGCCGGCATTGTTGACAAGAATGTCGACGCCTTCGAGTTCGGCCTCGACCTTCTGGCCGAGCGCCTTGACCTCGTCGCGATTGGAAAGGTTCGCCGGGAACAGCTTGACCCGGTCGCCGAGCTCAGCGGCCAGTGTCTCCAGTTTCTGGATGCGTGTACCATGCAGGCCGACGATAGCTCCCTGGCCGTGCAGCACGCGGGCGATCGCCTCGCCGATGCCTCCCGATGCGCCGGTGACGAGCGCCTTGCGGCCGGTCAATTCAAACATTTCTCTGTCCTTTCTCAAATCCTGCAAGCCGGTGAATTCAGTCACTTTTAAGTTCGCCGAGCCGGGAGCCCTCGGCTTCGATGGGGTGGCTTCCTCGCCGCTCCTGATCCGCGCTAGGACCACGGCTGCGAGGTATAATCGTCTATGCAGCCCAAACCGCGGAGGAGCTCGCCCACCCAATTGGCCGCGGCACAGGCGCCACTCGACCGACCTGATCACTTGGATCTGATGCTTGCTGGGTACCCCAGGCGCTACGCTAGGACATGCAGCCGTCAGCCTACCTCAGCAGGCGGCCGCGACCGGAAGGACTTTGCAGGAGGCATGTCGCAGGCTCCTACACCTGTTTGAATGCTAGAACTGCGTTCAGGCCGCCCATAGCAAACGCGTTGCTCATCGCCACACGCACCTTACGCTCGCGCGGCACGTTTGGCGTAACGTCGAGATCGCAATCGGGGTCTGGCTCGCGATAGTTGGCGGTCGGCGGTATTACGCCCTCTTGGATCGCCATCACACAGGCGATCATTTCAAGCGCACTCGCTGCACCGAGGCAATGCCCGTGGGTAGATTTGGTGGAAGACACGGACATCGAATAAGCATGGTCACCGAAGACGCGCTTGATCGCATCCGTTTCGATTTGATCGTTGGCCTTGGTGGCGGTGCCGTGCGCGTTCAGGTACTCCACGTCCTCGGGATTCAGCCCCGCATCGGCAAGGCAGGCGCGCATCGCCGCCTCCGGCCCGTGGACTGCCGGCGCGGCGATGTGGAAAGCATCGGCAGACAGACCGATGCCGGCGACCTCGGCAAGAATCGTTGCACCGCGGGCGGCAGCATGATCATAGCTTTCCAGAACGGCCATGCCTGCACCCTCACCCAGCACTAAGCCCTTCCGGTCGGCGGAGAAGGGCCGGCAAGTATCCGGAGCGAGTACGCGCATTGCTTCCCATGCCTTCACCACGATAAATACGAACGGCGCGTCGCTGCCTCCCGCAAGCATCACGTCGGCCCGGCCGTACCTGATCTGGTCTACCGCCGAGGCGAAAGCATGATTGGCCGATGCACAGGCGGAGGTGACGCCGAAGACCGGCCCGCGCAGGCCGAGGCTCATGCTGACATGGCAGGCAGCCGCGCTCGGCATCGCCTTTACTCCAGTGAACAGATCAACGCGGGTCGCGGCGCCCAAAAGGAGGGCGCGATAGGCTTTTTCGGTCGCGTCGTAGCCGGCGAAGCCGACGCCCACCGTTGCGCCGAAGCGATGGGCATTGCCTTCATCGCTGGAAAGTCCGGCCTGTCGCATGGCTTCGCGCGCTGCAATCACGGCAAGCAGGCTGAAGCGGTCCATGGAGAGGAGCTGCCTACGGTCAATGTCGTGCTCAGGCAGCGTCTTGATCTCGGCGCCGATCGTGCCCTCCAGCCCGTGAAGCTTTGGATTGACGATCGGACCGATGGCCGATCGCCCCTCGCGCATGCCTGTCCAGATGGAGGCGGCATCGGTGCCCAGTCCGCACAGCCCGCCCAGTCCGGTGATGACGACGCGCCGATCCATTCAAGCCGCCTTACTGAGCAAGCCGCGAATGGATTCCACCATGTCGCCGACCGTTTGGAGATCAGACCAGGCCTCGGCCGTGTTCATTTCGATTTTAATGCCGTAGGCCTGCTCCAGATCCCAGAGCACGTCCGCTAATCCTAGTGAATCGATGCCGAGCCCAGTCACTTCCGTCGCAGTCGTTATTTCGCTGACGGATGGTGCAGGCGTTCCCCCGGCGTTCTCCGATTCGATGCGCTTCTTGATTATTTCTATGATTTCTGTTGTGAGTTGATCAGCCATTTCTGTTTCTTTCCATTTTCAGCTTGTTTTGATGTGGGCGCGACCCAACTCCTGAGTCGCGCTGCGTCGCGAAAATTAGCCTTTAAGCGTGTTCATAAAAGCCGGATGAGTTCCGGCCGGTCTGCGGCGCAGGCTCCGATGACGAGGAACCTCGCTGGAGCCTGATGTTGCGCCAGAACATCGAATGATCTGCGGTGTAAAAAATGAATTGGGGCCGTCGTCAAACGTCGAATAGACGCTGCGATGGCCTCCACCAGCAAATTCACTCGGCAATTCGCTGGTGTAGGGCAGATGTTTCATAGCTCGGGACCGTTCCGGTCGATCAGCGTGCCGGACGGCCACTCGTCCATCGAGCGTCCAATCGGCGAAACCAAGACGAGCACGTCGTCCAGGCGTGTGGGCGGCAAGTCGGGGTGCGCATCCGGGCGGCTCGACCGTACGCGAACTCCCGACACTATGGTCGCCACGCCCTCTCTACAGAACCTCTCAACGTGGTTACGCATTGCGTGCCGAACCGTGCCGAAAGCAAATGGAACCGCAAGCTGCTGCAGCACTGGATGCACAATTCGCACTGAAAAGCTGATTCCGAGCTTCTCAAGATCCGGACGAACGCCGTACAACCCCATCTCAGCCACTAAAAGATCGACCTCGCCAACCTTGATGAAGCGGCGTAGTATGCCGAGGTGTGCTGCTACACCCTCGGCGTCGCTGGCGATTAGGCGGAGTTCTGGCCTCGCGCCAGCCCAACTGCGGCCGCCTTCGAACGGCTTTGCGTGGAAGGCGCCAGTCCGTCCATAGGTGTTTCGGAAGAAGTCGGAGAGTTCGACATGGTCGGTCAATTGCAGGTCGTTTTCCCAGCATAATCTCCACTGCACGGCAGAGCGCATGGAAGATTTCTCCTTTCGGGTTGTCCTTAAGACGCTCGTCACGGCATAGAGGCAGCGGTTCATCGGTGCGTCAGGTGTTTTGTCCATGCAAGATTTCAGAAAAATGATAAAATCGTTTGTTTCGATGGATGGTATCCACTCTATGGATAAACGCCGACATGCGTTTCAAGGGGCTTGATCTAAACCTCCTCGTCGTGCTCGACGCGCTGCTGGCCGAGCGCAACCTCTCGGCGGCGGCACGCCGCATCAACCTCAGTCAGCCGGCCATGAGTGCGGCCGTCGCCCGGCTGCGCGATTTTTTCGGCGATGAACTATTCAGCATAAGCGGCCGCGAACGTATTCTGACGTCACGTGCGGCAGCACTTGCCCCCGCAGTCCGCGACGCTCTCCTGCACATCCAGTGCTCGATTATCTCATCGGATCCGTTTGACCCAGCTCGATCCGATCGCCGCTTCAGGATCATTATCTCCGATTTCGCCACGCTCGTGTTTTTTGAAAAAGTCGTGGAGCGTGTTGCCCGCGAAGCCCCCGCCGTCAGCTTCGAATTGCTGCCTATCGACGATAGCCCCCAAGAGCTCCTCCGGCGCGGTGACATCGACTTTTTAATTCTTCCGGATTTGTTCACGTCGAGCGCGCATTCAAGCGTGACCTTGTTCGACGAGAGGCTCGTATGCGTAGGCTGTCCCACGAATAAACAGCTGCCACGGCAGCTTACATTCGAGAGATACATGTCGATGAGACACGTCTCGGTCAGGTTCGGACGTTTGCTGATGCCCTCCATCGAGGAATGGTTCTTGCTTGAGCATGGTCTTAAAAGACGCGTCGAAGTTGTCGTGCAGGGCTTCAGCATGATCCCGCCCATGGTGTCCGGCACAGCTCGTATAGCGACCATGCCCTCCCGGCTGGTCAGGCATTTCGAGAAAACATTCCCCCTTCAGATTGTCGAACTTCCGCTGCCGCTTCCCGCTTTCACCGAAGCCGCCCAGTGGCCGGCTCTCCACAATAGCGATCCGGCAAGCATCTGGATGCGGGAGATAATGATGCAGGAGGCATCCCGGATGGCTGCTCTGCTGTGATACCGCGGGAAGCTCGTGCACTTACATTGACTATCTCTGCAACCACCTGCTTTCGCGTCAACAGTCCGCGCTGAATGAAGTCAATGCTGGCGGCAAGTGCGCCTGCGAGATCGTCCAGCGTACGCACTTCCTCGACCAGCTCGAACGAGAAGGGGCCGGCGTAGCCGCCATCAAGCAGCGCCTGGATCTGGCTGCCATTGTCGGAACCTCCAAGGAAGCGATCCGGGTAAATCCAGAAGGTCGGGTCATTCACGCCAGAAATGTGCACAAGGCCGGTAAGCTCACAGAACAAGGATGTCTCGCCGGTCAGGGTATGGTGGAACGTATCGTGCACGAGGCGGAATACGGACTGGCCATCAACCGCGGCAATGGCCTCGACCGCTTCCCTCTTTGATCGAAGCGAGCAGGTTCGAAACCCCATAGGCTCGAGGAGACCGATTAGACCTCTCGACTGGAGGATCGGCTTGAGCGCGTTTAGAGAGACGCGGAGACTGTCATGGCGCTCGCCATTGCCGGCCCACGAGCCGTCGTTGACCGGCACCAGCACGACCGTCTTAGCTCCGCACGCCGCCGCATAGTCGGCGAGCTTGATCGCTTCAGCCTGACGGGTGGGAGTCCAGTCGTTGAAGCGCTGCAACTCGTTGATCGAGATTATTGTGACGCCCGCTTCGGTGGCGGCAGACTGGACTTCCGCAGCCGGAATGTCGCGTGTAGCAGGATTGCTGAAATGATGGTCACGGATTTGAACGTCGGTCAGGCCCTGATCACGCGCAAGCGCGAAAATTGCACTGATGTCTAGTGGGGGCGCCGCCATGTGTTCGAGCGCAAAGCGGGGAGTTACCTGGCGCATGGGGTTGGCTTTCCTTCAGAAGTGCGGCGCCAGTTAATGTCTGGCTTCTCCGCGCGCCCCCACCGCAGGCGCTGCTCAGACCTGATTGAAGCAAGCTAGTCAATCCAGCGATTCTTGCATTTATGAAAGGAAATCGGCACCCACTGATAGAATCACATCATTTCAGATATTTTCCGGCAGATAGATATTGAACGGCAGAAATGTCTGCCCCGGTGTCTCCGCCGTGCCGGTCCTGATGGCGCGGTCCATCAGCAGCATCAGCTCCTGGCAAAGTCGGCGCAGTGGCGTGGCGACCGCCATCGTGATGATGTGATCCGCAAGGGCCTCCCGTGACTCCGGCGTGATTTCATTCACGATCGCGACGAGATCCTGACCTTTGCCCTCTTCCCGGAGCGCGGAGATGGCGCCCTCCATGCCGCCGCCAGCCATGTAGAAGCCGACGAGCTCAGGTTCCCGCTGCATAAGATCCAGTAGCGCCTCGTAAGTGATCTGTCGTTTCTCAAGGTTCACGAGTGTATCAAGCATCTCGAATGCTGGCTCGTTCTCACGGAAGTAGGAACGAAAGCCGCTTTCCCGCAGCTCATGACCCTGGAAACGATGGCTGCCGACAAACACCGCGACCTTGCCGGGCCGTTTAGCGGCCTTAGAGAACATCCAAGCTGCCGTCCGCCCGACCCTGCGGTTGTTGAGACCGATGTAGCCTTCGCGCACGCCAGCGGCAAAGTCAGAAAGCAGCGAGAAAACCGGGACGCCTTTCGCCTTGAGCTCCTCGACAGCTGCCGTGATCTTCGGGTGGTCCGGCGCCACCATGGCGATCGCCTGACATCGGCTACCAAGATCCTTAAGGAGTGCCGTCAGGTCCCCAGGCGAATGTGACGGGGCGAATTCGATGAGCGGAATGCCGTGGAAGCACTGGGCAGAACTGACCGACGCTTCGACCTCGCGCGCGAACTCTTGGTAGAAATGCTGGGCCGGTTTTCTCAAGATGAAGCCTAGCCGGTAGCGCGGCAGGTCCCGTTGCAAGCGCTGTCTGATGAGACCCGCAGCGTGATAGCCGATCGCGTGGGCGGCCTCGTGGACCCGGCGCGCCGTCTCCACCCGCACCGGAAGGCGAGCGTTCAGGACGCGATCGACCGTTGCCACGCTCACCCCTGCTTCGCGAGCGAGATCGGCAATTGTGGGGCGCTTGGCCGCCGCTCCAATTCTGATCGGCTGTCTCTCTGTCATCCGGCGCATCCCGGTGACGGTTCGCGGCGGCAAAGTGAAGATTTCGGCATTCTCCACGATCGACAGCCTATCCAATGAACAGCTCTCCAGGGGCAACCGGGCGCTTGTCGATCCACGGTTCGTTTGCGTAAGGCGTCCATATTTATTGTACTCACCCCATTTGGCGCTTCTGATTCATTGGCCCGCGAAGCGCTGGTAGAGCCAGCCGGGCGATTGTTTCGTGCTGGTGACAGCCCGGCGCCGTGATAGGTCGCGCTGCAGCAATCTTACTGGGGCGGTGTAGCCGGCTTAATCTCTCGGCAAGCTCCCGTAGAAGGCGGCTTTCATGCGCGCTTCGTCCAATTCGCCTTCCCAGCGGGCGACAACGAGCGCCGCCACCGCGTTGCCAACTACGTTCGTCAGCGCTCGACATTCGGACATGAAGCGGTCCACGCCAAGGATTAGAGCCATCCCAGCAACGGGAACACTTGGTACTGCGGAGAGCGTAGCAGCCAACGTGATGAAGCCGGCCCCTGTGATACCTGCGGCACCCTTGGAGGAAAGCATTGCTATGAGCAACAGGAGGATCTGATCGGCAACCGACAAATCAGTGTTTGTCGCCTGCGCGATGAAGAGGGCTGCGAGCGTCATGTAGATATTGGTGCCGTCCAGATTAAAGGAATACCCGGTCGGGATGACGAGACCCACGATGGAGCGCTTGGCGCCGGCCTTCTCCATCTTCGCCATGAGCGAGGGCAGCGCGGCCTCCGAGGAGGACGTTGCCAGGACCAGCAGCAGCTCTTCCTTGATGTAGCGCACGAGAGAAAAGATCGAGAAACCGTTGTATCGGCAGACCGCGCCGAGAATCCCGAACACGAAGAGCAAGGCGGTGAAATAGAACGTCGCGACCAGCATGGCGAGATTGGCTAACGAACCGATGCCATATTTGCCGATGGTGAAGGCCATGGCGCCGAAAGCGCCGACAGGCGCGGCCTGCATCAGGATGCCGACCAGCTTGAACACTGGCGCGAGGAGCGCCTGAAGCAAAGAAAGCACCGGCTTGCCCGTGTCGCCGGCCATCGCGAGGGCGCTGCCGAACAGAACCGAGAAGAACAGGACCTGTAGGATGTCGCCGTCCGCGAAGGCACTCACGATCGTGGACGGGATGATGTTCATCAGGAAGCCGGTGACGGACTGCTCGTGTACCTTGGCGGCATAGCCCTTCACGGCCTGGACATCGAGCGAGGCTGGATCGATGTTGAGGCCGGCACCTGGCTGAACGACATTTGCGACAATGAGACCGACAATCAGTGCGAGGCTCGAGAAGGTGAGGAAATAGATCATCGCCTTGCCGGCGACCCGGCCGACCTTCTTGAGATCGTTCATGCCGGCAATGCCGGTCGTCACGGTTAGAAAAATCACCGGTGCGATAATCATCTTGACGAGCTTGATGAACGCATCGCCGAGCGGCTTCAGAGCCTCTCCAGTTCCCGGATAGAAATAGCCAACTGCGACACCGAGTGCGATGGCGGCAAGCACCTGCACATACAGCTGGGCGTAAAAGGCCTTGCGGGGCGCGGGACCCGCGCTTCGGATTGGTGGAGCTAACAGCTTTCTTCTCCCTGACCGGATCGGGGTGGGCCTCCTCCCCTCCCGCGCTTCTCCCATCGCGGCGCTCCGGTCCAGCGCTGCTGGCATCTCGCCGCAAGCGTCGTGCCAAGTGGAAACCCGCGCCCAATCATGCGTGTTCATCCGTTCGGTCACCCGGGTTTCCGTGAGGGCTTGTGCAGGTTTCCGCACTGATTGCCTCCATCATGGGCGAAATCTCGCACATGAGGCTCGACATTATTCCGTGTCTGAAGCAATGCGGTCGCTAGAAGAGGCAGGATTGGCAGGGCCCTGTGCACTGATTCCTTTGCCTGGTAGAGCGGCCGCCCGTCGTGTCTCTGGCGCCCCGATGCCCCCTCGCTTCCTTGCCGTATTGCGACCGACCGCGCACCGGAGTGGAGGATTCCCTACACGAGCGTGCTTTGGCCGCGCTCCCGCCGATGCAGAGCGTCTCGAAGGGCCGTCGACAGACCGATTGATTCGCCGGTGCTGGCGCAATTGGTGTGAGGGAGGAGATGCTTCGGCACGAAACTGAAGCCCGGCAGGAAGACAACTTCGCGTGATCGCACGCGCCAGCCCGCTCTCGCGTCAATGGCATCAAATAGCGGCGGAATGAACGATTGTCGCCATCCACTCAGCGAGCCGGGCCAGGAGGACGTCGGCAGCGATTTGCCGCTTCCGCACCACTTTTGGGCGATAAAAGCCGCGCAAATGCGCTCGGTTTCGCTCAGCGCGCCATGCACTCGCGAGACGCGGGGCAAACATGTTTGCCGTTTCCAATCGACCCGCTGGCCACATCTAAATTGGTGGAATTCTATCATGGCCTTCTACTTACCTTTCACAAATGCAAGGAAGCTCGGTTGACTAGCCAGCTCGTTCCGAGCAGCGTGGCTGCGCTCGGGAGGAGCCTGTAGAGCGCCCACTTCCCGGCCAACCGTGGCTCGGGCTCCGATGCCATTTCACGTGAGCCGTCTACGCTCCAGGGACGTCGCGGGACCAGATGGCGCGACGTTGCTTTCGCTGCCCAAGATCGAGGATGACATGCTAGATCACGACAAGAATCGCCAATCTGAAGAAAGTGCTGAGCAGACGCCGTCATGCTGCTCGTCGCTCCGTGACGCGAAAAGGGATGAGGTAGAATCCGCCATTCTGCCGTCGCGCGAGAGCGAGCATGCCGGCATATGGGAAATATTGAAAGCGCTGCACGCCGACTCCGGGCTCGAAGTCAGGCTGACCAAAGTCCTAGATGTACTGCGATCGTTTCTGCCGATGCGGCACGGCATCATCTCTCTCTTCGACAGTGATGGCGAACTGAAAATCGCCGTCGGCGCCGGCTGGAGCGAAAGCCGCAGTGAGGACTGCCGTATGTATTTGCCGCGGAAGGCAATCGACCAGATTATGACCACGGGCGCGCCCCTGGTCACCGAGAACATCGCGGTTCATTCGGCTTTCACCGCCGCCGACATGGACGTGCTCGGGCTCTCCAACAACGTGGCAGTATCTTTCATCGGCGTTCCCATTCGCGTCGATCCGGATGTCGTCGGCACACTGACCATCGACCACGTACTGGACGATAGCCCAAGAGTTTGGCTCGATTACACCCTTCATCTGCTCACCCTAATCGCCAACCTGGTAGGACAGACAGTGAAGTTGCATCGCTCTTTAGTGGGCGACCGCGAGCAACCGATGGCACAGCAGGACTTGCAGCCAAAGCAGAACCACCCGGCGCGGCAGCGTAACAAGGTTCACGTCGAAGGGATAATCGGCGACAGTTTGGCGTTGCGCGATCTGCTTGAGAAGGTCCAGGTCGTAGCCAAGGCCAAGGTTGCGGTTCTGTTGCGAGGCGAATCCGGTACCGGGAAGGAGATGATCGCCAAAGCCCTCCACGACTTGTCGCCGCGCGCCAAGCGGCCCTTCATCAAGCTCAATTGCGCGGCGCTGTCCGAGACAGTCCTAGAGTCCGAATTGTTCGGTCACGAGAAGGGCGCATTCACAAGCGCGTTCAACTCGCGCAAGGGGCGCTTTGAGCTCGCCGACAAGGGGACGTTGTTCCTGGACGAGATCGGCGAGATCTCGCCATCGTTCCAGGCAAAGCTCTTGCGCGTACTGCAGGAGCAGGAGTTCGAGCGCCTTGGCGGCAACCAGACCATCAAAGTCGATGTTCGCATCATTGCTGCCACTAACAAGAACCTCGAAGAGGCAGTTGCCAGAAATGAGTTCCGTGAGGACCTCTATTACCGCATCAATATGGTTCCCCTGCCGGTGCCGGCGCTACGCGAAAGGCGCAGTGATATTCCGCTCCTCGCAGCCGAGTTTCTCAAGAATTTCAATGATGAGAACGGCCGTACGCTGACCCTCGATCCCAGTGCGATCGAAGTGCTGATAAACTGTAGTTTTCCCGGCAACATTCGCGAGCTCGAAAACTGCGTGAAACGGACAGCGCTTCTGGCGGCGGGAGCATCAATCGGGAGAGGCGACTTTGCATGCCGCCAGGGCCAATGCTTCGCAGCGGCGCTGCATAAGATCAGATCTGACAACCTCGCGCTGCAACCCCCGCCGATGTTGCCGGCGCCAGTGGTTCCGGCCACACCGCCGGCTGCTGCCAACACTTCTGCCGCCGTCGCAGTCCCGCCTCCTGAGACCGCAGGATCGCCGCCGCTGGGCCCTGGTGCGAGAACGGCCGATGCCGAACGTGTTATCGCAGCCCTGGAAAGATGTGGCTGGGTCCAGGCAAAGGCGGCACGCCTGCTTGGACTGACGCCGCGCCAGATTGGCTACGTATTGAGGAAGCACGGCATCGAGGTCAAGCGTTGGTGAAACAATCGACCGAAGCGAGTAGCTAGAACAAGTTAAGCATTCGTGCTTGGCGCCTTGAGACGACTGATGCGGGGCTCCCGCGTCAGTGCCAATTTCCGATCCGATAGCACAGCCCGGCATGACGCCGCGGCCGTTCACGACGCACTTGGGTGTGGAGGCAGCGACGCTATCATCCTCGATCGCAGCTTGTGCACTGGAACTGAAACGGAGAAAAATGCGGCATTAGGCGCAGATGCCACCAAGTGTGCGTCAGCCGCTCTGAAGCTCAAGGAGTTCGATCGTGACTCGTTGCACGGCGAGTTCGGGTCTCTTCGGCCTGGAGCCCACCATTGAGACAATTCCCGCCCGCTCAAGGGCCGCCAAGGAGCGGGATATGTTCGGCTGCGGACGCGCCGCCAACCTGCACAGTTCCGTGATGCTTTGCGGTCGATACCGATGGATCAGCGCCACCAGCCGACAATTCTCAGGGGTCAACGCCCGCAGAATCTCTTCCGGCGCACACTGAGCCATTGGTTCACGGACCACCCCCGCCTCCTGAGCCGTCGCCGCCATCACTGTCGTGCGCGTTTTCCTCAGTAAGAGAGCTTTCCAAGCAAACGATGGCCTCGATGAAAGACGGAAATGCCTCTTTTACCCTGTCGAGGTTTTCCTGCACCTTGTCTGTTTTCAGGTCAAAACCGTACCGACGCCTCACCAGGTGACGGAATCCCTTTAACTCACTCAGGGACTCATAAAGCTCCGGGTCGAGCACAGCCGGGCGGATGCCAGCAATTTCCGCCGACATCTGATCGAGCACGTCCTGGTGCATCGTAGGCCCTTGGGGAACGAGGCCGTCTATGTCGTTGGACAGGCTGAGCAGGATCTCCTCGATGCCGTTGTAGACGTTGTGGACTCCCAGCGAAACAGCTGCGACCGCTCCCCACTCGCCGAGTGACATCTCACTCCCATGAGCCGACAAGTATTCCTCGATTTTCTGCAGTTCCTTAGAAGCGCGGTCGATTTTCGGCGACAGTTTTGCGAATGCCGGATGCTTAAACGCTGTCATTGAGCAAATCCTGCACTCGTTCGGACGAAACGTCTGAGGCAAAGATCAGGTCATAGGGAATGTTCGTTCCCCGCAGCTGGTCTGCGACCAAGCGCTCTACCATGGTCCGGCGCGCAGGATCAGTGCTTCCGTGAACCAGCAGATCTACGTCCGAGTGGACGCGGAAACGGTTTTTCGCGAGGGATCCGATGACGGAGATATCGACGCCGCGGGCTTTGGCGTTCCAGAGAATGCGCGATACACAGGCTTGCGCGGTCTTCCGGCGGTTGTCAGCTCTTCGGCGGATCAAAGTGTCGATCTTGTTCATCTTTTCGTCCGTTGCCCTTTGGTCCAACTGTGACCCCAAGGTTGGATTGCCGCAACTCCGCTAGCACCCGTCAGCTTATATATCATTGTATGATATATATTCAAGCCATTTGCGGAGGATGGACCTTATTGAGTGGCAGACAGTTAGGTGTTCTGCTGTCCGACAAACCGGCGCCGGATGCTAAGTTGCATCAAGCTAAATACGAACGAGGACCCGTTTCCGTAGCGGGCAGGTATAATGCAAAGTGCAATGGCGGCTCTCGAACGGCGGTGTTTAGATCCGGAAGACGACAACGTCATCTTCGGGCAAACAGCTTCTGAGCCCAGCGCACCATCACCTTGGGCTGTCTGCCAGACGATCCCGCGCATCAGGCCGGAGAGTGACATGTTCCTTGGGTTGCCCGATCGTGTGTCGTGAAAGGCGCGCAGTCACCGTGGCTCCAATGCCGGTCTGACACATACGCCGATCGCTCACCGTCCTATTGGCAGACGCCAAATCTGCAAAGTGGCAGAGAATCAATCTCTCCGGCTGGACGGTTGACCGACTGGATGGTTAATTGGCACCTGCGTCCGGCTCTCAGCAACGCTTCATCGCCTGAAGGCTGTGCAGAGGCTCCGCCCGGTTCTCAAGCCGGGCGGCAAGACCAAGACACAAAGTTGATCGAGGTAATCCGTTGTGTACTCCTACACCACCCCTGAGGGCACGGTCTGACGAGGAACGATGATGCGCAGTCAAAAAGAGAAGATGCTCGCAGGCGAGTTGTACAATGCTTCGGATCCGGAGATCCAAGCCGACCTGCTAGCTACGGGGGCTTGGCTAAAGCGGTACAATAATATGCTGGGCCAAACTGCCGAGCATTGGCATACGCTCTTGTCCGAGCGGCTCGGAGAAGTTGGACCCGGAGCGGTCATCCGTCCGCCCTTTTTCTGCGATTACGGTTTCAACATCCGCATCGAGGCCGACGTCTACGTCAACTTCAACTGCATCATCCTTGACGTGGCAGAGGTGAGGATTGGCAAAGGAACGACAATTGGCCCCGCAGTACAGATCTATACCGCCGAACATCCACATGATCCCGAGCAGCGGCAGCGCGGTCTGCTATTCGGGCGTCCTGTCCGAATTGGCAGTCGTGCCTGGATCGGCGGTGGAGCAATCATCCTGCCGGGCATTACGATTGGCAATGATGCGGTCGTGGGCGCTGGCAGCGTGGTCACGCGAGACGTCCCCGAAGGGGCGAAGGTCGTGGGAAATCCAGCTCGGGTAAGATGACCTGAAAACGCCCGGACAACGCGGATCCCCGCGAGATTTTCCTCCATCACGCGGCCTAGGACGGAAAGCCGGTCCTACAGGTCGAGCCAGATGACGCGTAACTTAAGCTGCGTGACCGACGATCTCCAGGCCACGAAAGGCACGAAGCTTAGCGCGATGAGACCGAGCACCGGGTCGGTTGAGATCATCATGTAGGCGCCGATCCCGATCAGCATGGTGAGCAGAAGCAAGCGAACCAGGGCGGTGGAAAAATACATCCGCACGCCGTCGAGATCGAGGATGCCGAGAGTGATCAGGTCGCCTGAATGCACCGGGTCGTGAAAGGAAAAACTGAGGCGCTGAACCTTGTCGTAACAAGCCAGCCGCAGTCCATACGCGACGTGATGCCCGACGGCTTCGGCAAAATAGTTTTGCGCCATCGTGAAGATGCCGCGCAGCGTACTCGCGGCGAGAAGCAGGAGAGCCAGAGTCAATGGCGCTTGTGCTGCATCCGTCCCAGTGACACTACTTCCGATTGCCTCCTGGGTCTGGTCGACAGCCCTGCCGAGAAGCCGGGGTATTAGCAACTGCAGGATCACGGCTATGATCGTCGCACTGATAGCAAGCGCGACCTGCCACGGGTGCCTCAAATTCATGCGCGTAATGCGCAGCAGAGTGCTCAAGCCTCGGCCCCACCCCGCCGCTTTCACATGCCCGGACGATTTGAGAGAGGTCGTCCCAACAGCATCTCTGCTCACGGTGTGTTCCCGACTGAATTTTGCGCCTTCGGAAGCAAGCCGGTCGACTCACATCAAAGGCGCCCTTCAAGTTGATCCTGACCACTATCGGCTCAAGACGCTGACCCGGCGAGTTGCGCCACGGCTTCGCTCGCTGGCATGTCAATCACTGTGATCCCGCTTGCCCCAAGGAAACGGGCTTCGTTTTTGGTCAGCGTTTGCCCGTCCATTATCGCGTAACGTGGGCCTTCTGAGCGCTTCATGATCTGCCTGGCGTAAGTGCGCAGCATCTGATCGTTGAAGCGGCAGCCGACGAAGAAAAAGCCCCGATTGGTGCGCCGTTGCTTCACCACATCAGGGATAGGCGTCTGGATGTCGATTTCGGTCAGCGCTTCGACATAGTCGGAATCGGCGATGAGAAAATTGGCAGCCGGCCTGATACTGCCATGAGGCGTATAGAGAACCGTCTTTGTCGTTGCTCCGGCGTCGAGTTCCCTTCCGGACAAGTCGTAAGTTCTGGTCCAAATGTTACCGACTTCATTCGCCCGCGTGACGCCTTGTATCTCGATGACGTCGGTTCGGCCGGCCTCTGCTAGCGACGCGCGCATGGCGCCTTCGTACCAGCTGTCGATGATGAGGGAGAGCGGGAGTCTTGCGAGCCAGGCGTGGAGGAGGTTCGGCGCGGCCTGCGCCGCGAATATATCAGTCATCCAAGCTTGAAGCGTGCGGCGATGCCGGCGCTGTTCGATGAATTGCGCGACTGACCACATATTGGTGCGGATCTTCGAGGGGGCTGGCGCGCGCGTGTTGAGTGCCGCGGCAACTGCTTCGGGGGTACACGGTACAGGCGGCTCCGCAGAGCCGAGCCGGAGGAGACCCGGACCGAGATAAGGAATCACCTGATCGGAGACGAGTGCTTGTCTTGCCAGCTCAAGCAGCTTCCTGGCAAAACTGTCCCGGACGACGACGAGGTGGCCCGAGGTCGGGGTCGTGTTCATGCTCGTTTCCTTTCGATGCCTCTCATAAGGGGCAGCATTAAACCTCGTCGGAAAGCTTCCTTGCCTCGACGGTGATCGGCAGACGCGTATGTGGCGGGAGATCGGGTAAGAGGAGCCGCCAGCCGTTCCTGAGCGTTACGACCCCGCCCCACAAATCTTGGTTGTCGAACTTGATAATCGGCTCTTCGAGATCCTTTTTGGGGACATACGCTGACAACCCGGCATCGGTCCTGCGGATCATTACTTTCATCCGGACGTTCCTTGTTTCGCGTTTCCTTTGGCACTGCAGGGAGCGTCGCCTTTGTCGAGGCTCATCAATTCACGCGCTCGCATGCCGACGACGGTGCCACGGTCGATCCATTCGACCGCATAGATGAAGAACTGCTGTAGAAACGTGCCAATGTCGCGCACATAGCCCTCTTCACCCTTGCGCACGAGATTTTCGCCGATCTCGCTGCCAGGATACGTGCCGTCATTCTTTATGTGACGAATGGCACGGACCCGCTCTCCCGGCCTAAATCGGGGAGGCCTGTGGATTTCGACCTCCTGTTCGCGTGCGAGCCACATGGCGGTTCCTTGTTTCTTTGAGGCTACAGTGTTCGCAGGCCCCCGGAGGCGGCCGCTAGGCGGTAGTCTGATTGGGGTCAGGCAGGAACGCAGGTTTTCGGCACCGGACATACCGAGGCACATTGCTGGGTATCGAAGGCCCCCTCGCATTCGGTGCACTTCTGCGGCTCGACCACGTAGCTCTCGCCTTTGAACTTGATCGCTCCGGAAGGGCATTCGAATTCGCAGGCGCCGCATTGCGTGCATTGGGATGCGATGATCTTGAAAGCCATTTTGACTCCTGGTTCGAGTGGAATGAGACGGCTCAGGCGGTCGCCGCGAGTGCCGGGACGCCAGACTCGGCGGCGTAAATGGCGCCGATTGCCGTCTCAATGTAGTCATGACCGTAAGCGTCGGTTGCTTGGATACCGGCCTCCGCGAGCTGATCCTTGGGGCAATTTCCAATCTTGGCGCAAAGCACGAAATCTACGCCTTCCAGCGCAGCGATGACGCCGTCGAGAGTGGCATTCTCGCCCCAACCGCCAAGGCAATACTGCTCAACCTTGCGGTGCCCGATGAGATTGATCCCTCTCGGCGAGGCTTCATACACTTGGAATTCTTTGGCATGGCCGAAGTGTTCGTTGATGCGGCCGCCGCCCTTAGTCGCCACCGCGACGAGGAGGGACTTGCCGGAGCTCGCTGTCTTGACCATTCCGATCGCTTCGCTCCTGGCCGCCAGGTGATCGCGACGCTCGTCCGCGACCAGCTCCCGATAGGTTTCGCGCTTGCTGGCATCGTACGTGAGCTCGCTGGGAATCTGGTCGAGTGTGAATTCCTGGCCACGATCCTCGCCGAGCAGGCCGACGGCATCTGCCCGGCACTGCCGGCAGTGGCGCATCAACTTGGCGCCGCCTTCAAGTCGATCCTGAAGAGCCTTCATCTCCATTGCATTTGGGCCGCGCTGCCCGGTCAGTCCGTAGTGCGTGCCGTGCGCCGGGTCTGAAATCAGGGGCGTGACGTTGTGCAGGAACGCGCCGCGCTGCTTGACCCACTTGTTCACCTCAATCAGGTGCTGGTCGTTCACCCCGGGGATCATCACCGAATTGATTTTGGTGAGGATGCCGCGCGCGCTCAGCATCTCCAAGCCCAGCATCTGCCGCCCGTGAAGAATCCTGGCGGCTTCGATGCCGACGTAGCGGCGATGGTCGTAAAAGATCCAGGGATAGATCTTTGCGCCGACTTCCGGATCGACCATGTTGATGGTGATCGTCACGTGATCGACATTCATGTCGGCAAGCTCGTCGACGTGGTCTGGCAGCGCGAGCCCATTGGTAGAGATGCAAAGTTGGACGTCGGGGATTTCCCTAACAACGCATTCGAACGTTGCCTTCGTCTTCTCCCAGTCGTAACAGGCATCGCCCGGTCCGGCGATGCCAAGCACGGAAAGCTGCGGCACTTCGTTGGCGACCGCGATCACCTTGCGTACTGCCTGGTCGGGCGTCAGCTTTTCCGATACTACCCCAGGCCGGCTTTCGTTGGCGCAGTCATATTTACGATTGCAGTAGTTGCACTGGACATTGCAGGCCGGTGCGACCGCGACGTGCATGCGCGCGAAATAGTGATGCGCCTCTTCTGAAAAGCACGGGTGATCCTTGATTTTGTCCCAGATAGCCGGATCAACATCGTCCGGCCTTGTCGACGAGCCGCAGGAGGAAGATGCGCAGCCACCCGAATGCGCGCTCGCCAGCAACTGGTCGGAGAACCTGCCGGTCAGGCGCTCAACCGAAATTACCGGTGCGGACATTGAACGGCTCCGTTGCGGGTTAACGTCGCCGTTCAAAGCGCAAGCGCAATGCCAACTCAAAAGGTGCCGCTAGATCACGAATTGGCTTCCGTATCGGATATCGTGGGGTTGCTCCGACATAACTTTGTCGGACCTCCGACAGTGGCTACGCACACAACGTGAGGAAGACGACGCCGGCCGGACATGATTCCGAGAGAGAAAGTCGACCCTTCACCCGTGATCGCCTCGGCACAACGTGCTCGACCGGTCTGAGACGAAGATGTCGGTCCCGGCGACGGCAAACTCGTCCGTGGTGAAGTTATCGCCCGATATCCGCGTCGGCATGGTTTGGACAAGGATTAGTCGTGCGCCCCCTTACGCTTGTCAAGACGCTAGAAGCCCCGGTGGCGTCACCGCGATGAAGGCATGACGATCGTCGCACGGTCGCGTAGCTTTGGCTCGGGCTCCGACAGGTTCTCGCGAACCTGGCGCAGTCTTGTTCTCCAGGTCACGAGCACGCTAGAATTTCTTCACCTCGATATTATGTCGGCGCAGAGCGTATCCGACCTGCCGCGGCGTGACGCCGAGGATACGAGCGGCCTTAGCCTGAACCCAGCCGACCTTCTCCATCGCTTCGATCAGCCGGTCGCGTTCCGTCAGGCGCGGGCCTGTTGCAGGAAAAGCAGGATCGTTTGGAGCGTCGGCCGTATGAGGCAATACGCTGTCCTGTGGGTCGCCGAAGCGCCCGGCCGGCATCCGCGATCCAACGGGCGTAATGTTGCTTCGAGCCCGCTCGTTGCCGGTATTGCCGCCGTGCCAATGATCAGCTCTTTTCCAGAGGAGCCGAGACAGGCACTGGTTATTGTTGCAGCCAAAATCCGACGGAGCGATTGTCCTTGAACGCGCTAGCGTGGCCGTCCTTTGCACGCAGTTCTCCAACTCGCGGACGTTACCGGGGAAATAGCATTGCGAGATCAGCTCCAGCGCCGACGGCGCGAAGGCGAGTTCGCGATGGTTCTCCTTGTTGAATCGATCTAGGAAGGCGTTCGCAAGGCGCGGAATATCCCCGGGTCGCTCTCGGAGCGGAGGCAGGATGATTGGCACCACATTGATGCGAAAGTAAAGGTCGGCCCTGAACTCCCTGTTTACAACAGCCGTCTCAAGATCCCTGTTGGTGGCGCATATGAGGCGGACATCCACCTGTAGCGTCTTGGTGCCGCCGACACGCTCCAGTTCGCCTTCCTGCAAGACGCGCAACAGCTTGGCTTGAAAGGCAGGCGAAATCTCGCCGATTTCGTCCAGTAGCAGCGTTCCGCCATTCGCCAGTTCAAAACGGCCGGCGCGCTGCGAGACGGCCCCTGTGAAGGCACCTTTTTCATGCCCGAACAGCTCCGACTCCAGAATGCTTTCAGACAGTGCGGCGCAGTTCAATTTGACGAAAGGCTTCCTCCTCCGAGGTGAGAGCTTATGGATGGCCTGCGCAAAAAATTCCTTGCCCGTGCCGCTTTCGCCCCGCAGAAGCACGGTAGAATTCGTCCTTGCAATGATGGATACGGTTTCGAGCACCTGCTTGAGTGCGGGACTTTCCCCGATGATCCCCTCCATTTTGACAGGCGGATGCGGGACGGAGTCGGTCTTGTCCTCATCGGACGAACCCTTCAGTGTCCATTGCGAATCGACGCGCCGCTCACGATCCGGAGTCAGGGCGCGATGGCGGCGAACAGTTCGGCCGACGAGGTTGGCGACCATCGTCAGGAACCCTATGTCCTCATCGTAGAGGGAGCCGGTGGGGCTGTCCCTTACGCGGTCGAGCGACAACACCCCAATGATCTTATGCTCAGCCTTCACCGGGATGCCAATAAAGGCAATTGGGAGGGAATTGCCGCTGGGATATGTTTCAGGGTCAGCCTGAAATAGCTCAGACGTGCTGACGTCCGGTATCATGAGAAGCGTCCTCGTAGCGACGATCTGGTCTATCACGGCCTGTGGTACGATGGGGTGAGTGCCTGATCGGGCCGTATCGGCGTCGCCAGCACTCGCGGCAATCTCCGGATCACCTTCAGCGTCCAGTACAACGATTGCTCCGTGACGCATTTGCACAAACGATGGGAGTATATTCGCGACATTGGCAAGCGTAATCTCCAGCCGCGCCGGAGCGGTCAGGGCCTTCGATATCTCGTAGATTCCCCTGAGCCAGACATCTGCTTGGGAGAGCGGATCGCTGCCCGGTTCGCGGCGGGTGTCTCGAGGTCCTACTTCGTTAAAGCGATCCGGCGGTATGTGAGCCATGGAAACACCTCATGAGTTGTGGTCCCGAATGCTCCTCCCAAGCGCCTTCGGCATTTCAAGCACAGTGTTCACCCGCTCCCCACTTTTGCGAGATGGTGCCAGGAAGGGTTGGCGCTTGGTCGTAACGTCAGGAGTACACAGGTGCGCACCCATTAAACGGTGCGAACGCCGATCATCCGAACTTGAAGAGGACACCGAAGCCACCGCGCGGATAGTTCCATTCGATCTCGCCGCTGGTCTCGCACAAGATGCGGCAGGTGCCGCACTCCATGCAGCCATCGGCGGTGATTTCAACCTGACCTTTGTCGTTCAACTCGTAGCATTTCGCGGGACAGACGCGGGTCAGCGCTAGCAGATTCGCGCTTGGTTGCTCGTGCGGTCGCACCTTTATATGCGGACGGCCGGAGTCCACCAGATAGCGGTTCTGGTAAAGCTTGTCCTCGACGCGAAATTTCGTCACTGGGTTCGTCATGTTCGTCAGTGCCTCACCGCCACGCCAATGCCAGGCGGATCGCGTCGCTGACCAGCCCCAACCGCGATCGCGCCTTGATGAAGGCTGCCGTGGTAGCCTTTTCCTTCTCTATCTTTGGGGTGCCGTCGACACGCATGAAGTTCTGCGCGGCTTGCGACATTAACCGAGGGTAGGTCGTGAAGAAATTGCCGGCGTTATTATGGAGTAAGGCTGGCATGTCTTTGTATTTCCGCAGATCCTTCACCACGAAGGATTCATCCAGCATCGTTTTATATAAGGCGAGGTTACGTTTGGTCATAGGATCGTTGCGTCTCTTGACTTGGATGATTGCCTCAGCGGCAATGCGACCGGAGGTCATGGCGAGGTTCGAACCCTCGCGGTGAATGGCGTTGTTCAATTGCGCAGCATCGCCAACAACGACCCAACCGTCGCCAAAGAGCTGCGGAATTGCCTTGTAGCCACCTTCAGGAATGAGATGCGCCGAGTATTCTTTCATCTCCGAACCGGCGATCAGCGGCCGGATCGAAGGATGGTTTTTTAGCGCGTCCAGGAGGGCATAAGGGCTCTCCATCTTCGCGGTGAAATCTGAGACGAGGCAGCCGATCCCCAGTGAAATAGATTCCTTGTTGGTGTAGAGGAACCCGAGCCCAGCCATTCCGTGGGATATTGTGCCGACGGCCTCGATCACGCAGCCTTCACTCCCTTTGACGCCGAACCGCTGCTCGATGACCTCTTCGGGCAAGAAATGCATTTCCTTGACGGCCAGCGCCACGGCTTCCGGCTTCAGCATCTTGCGCAGGCCGCCCCGCGTGCCAAGCAGCCCGCAGACACCTTCTGCAAGAACAACGACGTCCGCGTAGATCGCTCCGCCGGCCCGATCTGTCCGGACTCCGATCACTTTGCCCTTGTCGTCACGCACGAGTTCCGTCACGGTCGTCTCGCACAAAACCGTCGCGCCGGCCTCGCGCACCCTGCGCGAAAACCATTTATCGAACTGCGCACGGATGATCGTATAGCGATTGGGCTTCACCTCATTGAAGTCCTCCGACCGATAGTGAATCCCGGTGTGGGAGGTGTCGTCCATCACCCATAGGCGTTGTTCGACCAGATGCCGCTCGAGCGGTGCATCATCCCGGAAGTCTGGGATGATCTTCTCCAACATGTTCGCGTACATGATGGCGCCCTGGACATTCTTGGAGCCCGGATATTCACCTCGCTCCAACTGGAGGACCTTCAAGCCGTCGCTTGCCATAGTGTAAGCCGCTGCGTTCCCGGACATGCCGGCCCCGATGACAATGGCGTCGAACTCTTCGTTGATCATCTCCATCTCCCTTAGCTCGCAAGCTTGTCGCGACTGTGCGGTGACAGCCGCCGGGTGAAGGCCTCGGTCAGCGCGGGCAGGAAGCGGACCGCGTCGGTGACGATCCCGAGGTGAGCGAAATCGAAAATCGGAGCGTTCGGGTCGGTGTTGATGGCCACGATGAGATCGGCTGCCTCAACTCCAACTCGGTGCTGGATCGCGCCGGAAATACCAGCCGCTATGTAAAGCTTCGGCCGTATTGTCTTGCCAGTCTGGCCGATCTGCCGATCGGCCGGCATCCAGCCCTTTTGGACCAGCGGCCGCGAACAGCCAAATTCGGCGCCGATCGCTCGCGCGAGACTCTTCACAAGCTGCAGGTTCTCCGCCCCGCCGAGACCGAGCCCTCCCGCAACCACCACATCGGCATAGGCAAGATTGGCCGTGCCCGACTGGCTATCCGGCAGGAAGCCAAGGACTTTGGTGACAATTTCATCCTCGGCCAGCGACAACTTGTGCGTGATGATACGCCCGATCCCTCTGTCCGCCCGCTGCGGCATGGGCATGACCCTCGGTCGCACCGTCGCCATCTGCGGCCTGTAGTTGAGCGTGTAGATCGTGCATAGCAAGGATCCCCCAAAAGTCGGACGGGTCGCTGCGAGCGAACCATCGGCATCGACATCGAGTTCGGTGCAGTCGGCCGTGAGCCCTGTCAGCAAGGTCGTCGCGACGGACCCAGCGAGATCCCTCCCGAGCGTGGTCGCACCGAGAAGCAGGATCTCGGGTTTGTAAGTGTCAACCAGATCGGTCATCGCCTTGGTGAAAGACTCATTCCGATAGTCGGCGAGCAGCGGCGCCTCGACGAAGTAGACAAGGTCGGCGCCATAGGCGAAGGCTTCGGCGACTGCGTTCTGGGTGGCTTCTTCCGGCGGTCCGAGCACAACGCCCGCGAGCTGGACGCCAAGTTTATCTGCTAGCTTGCGGCCCTCACCAAGCAATTCGAAGGATACGGGGTGGACCTGGCCGCGTTCGAGCTCGATGAAAACCCAAACGTGCCGATAGTCCCTGAAACGCTCGGGCAGCTCCTTCTTCATCCCGGCACGGCCGGCGGGCGGGCGGGGGGTGTCTGGGTTCGCGCTCGACATATGGTCTGCTCCTTGCCGTCAGGCGCCGTCGAAGGCGAGTTCCGGTTCCAGTGCCGGCTGGCGGGTGAAAATTGCAACAACCAGTTCGTCGGCGAGATCGCGCAGCGTCTTCTCGGCCGTGTCAATTTGCGCCGCCTTTTCCGACCGCGCGGTAGGGGCGAAAACGCGTTTGACGACCGTTGGCGAGCCACGCAAGCCGCACTTGGTGAGGTCCTCAATGCCTGCCTCGGCCGCACTCCATTTCACAATCCGGCTGCGCGCGGCGCACAACGCGTCTTCGATCGAGCCCCGACGCATCTCGTTTGTGCCTTCCAGCATGGTGATGAGGCAAGGCAGGCTGCTCTTCAGCTTCTGGGTGCCGCCCTCGCAACGGCGCTCGACCGTGATCTCGCGCGCAGCAAGATCAATGGAGGCAATTTTCGCGACATAGGTGAGTTGCACAAGATCGAGACGCTTGGCTATGCCGGGCCCGACTTGGGCGGTGTCGCCGTCGATCGTCTGTTTGCCCGTGAAGACCACGTCCGGCGTGCCGAACGTCTCGCCGATCTTCGCGATTGCCTGGGAAAGTGCAAAGGAGGTCGCCAGTGTGTCGGAACCGGCAAAATAGCGGTCGGTCAAAAGCACCGCGCGATCAGCGCCGTAGCCGAGCGCCTTGCGCAGGGAGTCCTCTGCCATCGGTGGACCCATAGTGAGCACGGTGACCTCCCCACCATAAGCGTCGCGGAGCCTGAGTGCTTCTTCGAGGGCGAATAGGTCGTAAGGGTTGATGATGGTCGGCACACCCTGGCGCATGATGGTGTTCGTCACCGGATGGACCCGTATCTGTGCCGAGTCCGGCACCTGCTTGATGCTGACGACGATGTGCATTGGCGTTCTCTACGCTGTTATCCCGATGCGGGCTGGCGGTGCGAGTTCTTGGCTGCATCATTCGTGCCAAGTGTTTTGCGGCCCTATTCCCCTAAGTTCGGGCAGCTCATTTCGGAAGGCGCCTTTGCGATCCCCGAATTTGTCGACTTCTTGACATTGTCGCATCGCAACTATGTCGCGATTATTCCCTGCCGAACCGCTTCAGGACTGAATCGAAAGGAACGAAGGGGCGGCCTGTCGTGCAAGGTTTATCCGGATCGTGATCTTTGAGCACCTTGAAGACCCGGTGCGTGAGCGGCGAGGAAACCGCGAAGTCCTCGTAGGCGCGTTCCAGCATGGCGCGTACGCGCGCGGCGATCACCTGGTCGGGCAGACCGGAGAAATCTTCTTCGGCAAGGTATTGGCCCACGCCCTTCATGATATGGAGCCGTGAGACATTGAGCACCTTCGGATCATATGAGACGCCAAGGACAGCAAAGAACTCCTCCGCCGCCGACAGGCCTTTAAGTCGTGCGAGGACGTCGGTGACATCGATGGGACGGCTGTCAGCGGAACAAGTCATTGCATTCTCCCTTTGTCGGAAAACTGTGGGGTCAAAATAGGCGCTCGATTGTGCAGTCGCGAAATCCTCAGCTTGATGGGAGCCCGCGAGGCAATCGCTTCATGAACAAGGCTGGGCGTCCGGACGGCAATGCCCGCAGCACCATGGGAGCGGGATGGACTATCTCCGCACTGGCCTTCGGCCTTGCGCTCGGCTCCGACCGGGGGTCTTGCCGCCAGCACCAATAAGAAGACGGGCCGGCTGTGGCCGGATCGCGCGCCTTGATCTCCGCAATGTTTGGACGTCATAGCCGATGGGACGGCGGAACGTCTTCTGCGTCGCGCCGCGTGGCTGCTATTCCGATTTGAGATGATGGCGAGGACAGCCGACATCATCACCTTCACCCAATTCCAAGGTCTCGGCCGACTGGCTCGCTGCACATTCTGTCGTAGAGATCGACCAGTTGAATCGCGGTGATGCTCGATTTGATCTCGGCCGCCTTGCGGCGGACGCAGGCAAGCATCGCGGCTGCCAGAACGGGGTCGAGATCGCGGCCGCTTTCGCTCAGCACATGGGCAATCGCGGTGGCTCCAGAATGCTTACCGATTACGATACGCCGGCTGTGGCCCACGAGAGCTGGATCGAGCCCCTGATATGTACGCGGGTCCTTCAGCAGCCCTGCGACGTGAATGCCGGATTCATGGGCAAAAACATCGGCCCCTACGATCGGCTTAGTGGCGGCTATCGGTCGGCGGGCTGCCTGCGCCACTTTGGTTGCTAGAGCGGGCAATGCGGTCAGGTCGATGCCGGTATCTGCGCCCTGGAGCACGGCTATCGCGGCAGCCACCTCTTCCAGCGCGGCATTGCCCGCGCGCTCGCCGAGTCCAAGGACGGTGACCGAGGCATGGCGCGCGCCGGCGCGGATCGCAGCCAGCGTGTTGGCGGTAGCGAGGCCGAGATCGTTATGCGCATGGAATTCAAGATCAACGGGAGACTGCGCTGCGAGCTGGGTGACAAGTTCGAAGGTCGAAAAGGGGTCGAGAACGCCGACTGTGTCAGCCAGCCTCACGCGGCTTGCGCCGGCGCGCGCCGCCGTCTTGATAACGCGGACGAGATGATCCCGGTCGGCCCGCGAAGCATCCTCGCAGCCCACGGCGACGGAGAAGCCGCTGGCCACTGCGCGCTCGACCATATGCTCGATGAGCTGGAGCGCTCCTGCCTGATCCACGCCGAGCTTGGCGGCAAGTTGGATCTCCGATGCAGGCAACGACAGATTGACGGCGCGGACGCCGCTCTCGATCGCTGCATTGAGATCCGGTGAGGTCATCCGGCACCAGGCCGTGAGCCGCACCGGGAGACTCCGCCCGACCACGGCGCGAATTGCGTCGATCTCGTCGGCGCCCATGGCCGGCGTGCCGATCTCGATCTCGGGGACGCCGGCTGCCGCAAGCGACTCAGCGATCTCAAGTCTTTCCGCCACGGTGAAGGCAACGCCGGGTGCCTGCTCGCCGTCGCGCAGCGTCGTGTCGTTGAGAAAGACCTGACTGCTCATGAATGGTCGCCGGTGCTTCCGGCGCTGAGACCTGGACCGCATTGAAGGTCTTCGGCACTCCGCCCTTCCGGCGCAGAACTGAGGGGCTCGCGCAGCTTCTCCACGATGGCAGGCAAAACCTCGAGCACCCGGTCCACGTCGTCTTGGTCGTTGTCACGCGAGAAAGAGAAACGGACCGCCCCATGTGCGATGTTCATCGCCCTCAGGACATGGCTCGGCTCCGCACAGCCGGAGGTGCAGGCGGAGCCGGAGGAACAGGCGATGCCCATGCGGTCGAGGAGATGCAGGATTCCATCACCTTCGATACGTTCGAAAGCGATGTTTGCGGTGTTCGGCAAGCGCTCCAAGGGATCGCCGTTGACGAAGGCGTTTGGGACACGCTGGAGAAGCCCGTTCTCCAGCCGGTCACGGAGCCACTTTATCCGTGTGGTCTCGTCATCCATGAATTTCAGGGCGAGGTCGGCTGCCGTGCCGAGCCCGACTATGCCGGGCGTGTTTTCGGTGCCCGCACGCCGGCCTCTCTCTTGGTGGCCCCCTTTGATCAGTGAGTGGAAGCGCACACCGCGCTTCACGAAAAGTGCGCCGATGCCTTTGGGTCCATGCAATTTATGGCTGGAGAGCGACAGCATGTCGATAGCGGTCGATTTCAGGTCCATCGGGAGCTTGCCGACTGCCTGCACCGCATCGGTGTGGAAAAGGGCGCCCACTTCCTTGGCCAATTCGGCGAGCTTGGCGACGGGGAAGATCGTACCAGTCTCGTTGTTGGCCCACATGATCGAGACGATTGCCACGTTTGGGGTGAGAGCGTCCCGGTAAGCGTCTATGTCGAGCCGGCCATGGCGATCCACCGGGATCCTGTGCACCTTGACCCGGCGAGTCTCCTCGAGATGCGCGCAAAGCGTCAGCACGGCCGGATGTTCAACGGCGGAAGTCACGATCTCTGTCCGGTCAGGGAGCACCTCGAGCGCCGAAAGAATGGCAGCATTGTCGCTTTCCGTCCCACCCGAGGTGAAGGTGATCTCGTCATCGGACGCCGCGCCGATCAGTGCCTGCAACTGCCGCCGCGCGTTCCTCAACGCGGCGCCGGCAAGGGTGCCAAGACCGTGCGCCGACGAAGGGTTGCCGAATTGATCCGTAAGGAACGGCAACATCGCTTGAATGACCTCGGGATCGACCCGTGTCGTTGCATTGTTGTCGAGATAGACAACTGTCATCGGTGGGGTCTCCAATCGAGCGGAATGACGTGAAGGCGCAACCCGGTTTCACTGAGCCTTTTGCATGCCGTTGCTGGCGGAGACGATCTAGAGCCGGTGCAGGTGCCCCACAGGTTAGCGTAGACTGGGCCGCCGTCGCACCGACAAGCTCACCTCAGGCGCCCTCTCTCTTCTTCGGCAGTCAACTAAAGGACTTGCCGCAGGAGCACTTCCTGCTCGCATTCGGATTGTCGAAGACAAAGCCGGAGGTTTCGAGACCCGTGACGAAGTCCACGGCCAGGCCGCCGACATGAGGCTGGGAGCCGGCGTCTATGAAAACCTTGATCCCATCGGTCTCGATGATCGCGTCGCCCTCGCGCGAGACGCTCTCCAAACCCATTGAGTATTTGAAGCCAGAGCAGCCACCGGGCTCGACCATGATGCGAAAGCCTTCTGCCGGCTCACTAGCGGCGGAAAGAGCGGTTTTAACGGCGGCAACGGCCTTCTCGGTGAGCGTAATCATTGCTCCCTTTCTCCTCGGTGCGTGACGGTTTGGACATCACCGCGCATGAACCGTGCCAACGGGAAAAAACCGTTTCCGAACAATGGAACTTCGCTAGACGGCCACGATTCTGGTTCGGCTATTGTCGCTAAGGCGTCGGCTTTGGACACGTATTGTCGGATTTGTCGAGTCCGCCACAGGGGTTGGGCTCGAGTTCCCGCTGAACTGGCACGTAAGCCAGTTTCCGAGATGCTTCCAGCAATTGGCACGAGTTTTGAGGCTCCCTTTTGGCGAGGACCAAGGCTCCTGACCGACAGTATGGGCAAGCAGAGGTAAGACATGCACCAGCGCGACAAACCTTCGCCGGAGAGAATCCGGCGAGCACGCGAAGACAGCCCCAAAATCCGCGGCCGCGATCTTGCTGGCCAGTTGGGCATTTCGGAAGCGGAGCTCTTCGCGGCACATTGCGGTTTCGGCACGGTGCGCATCGAGCCGCGCGTCAATGATGTGCTAACCGGTCTCGAGGCGGTCGGGGGGGTGATGGCGCTGACCAGCAATGACAGTGCCGTGCATGAGAAGATAGGCATCTACGACAAGGTGCTCACCGGCAAACATCACGCCATGGTGCTCGGCAATGACATTGATTTGCGAATCTTCCCGAAGGTGTGGGCGCATGGCTTTGCCGTCGAGACACGCGAAGGCGGGGAGATCCACAGCAGCCTGCAATTCTTCGACGCCGCAGGCGAGGCAGTGCACAAGGTGCATTTGAGGCCGTCCTCCAACCTCTATGCCTATCAAAAACTGACAGACGAGCTCCAATCCTCGAACCAGGAGCCGATTGTGTCGCTAAAGTCGAGGTCAGCCGAAAATGAGGCAAAGATTCCGGACCAAGCCGCTACCGTCGACGACCTGCGGGAGCACTGGAGCCAGCTGACCGACGTGCACCAGTTCTTCGGCATGCTGAAGGCGCTGAACCTCAGCCGCCGCCAGGCGGTCCGTATGGTCGGCCAGGATTTCGCCTGGCTGCTCGACAATGCTGCCGTTGCCGCCATGTTCCATCGTGCCGCCGAGGACGAGATGCCGATCATGTGCTTTGTCGGCAATCGTGGCTGCATCCAAATCCATTCCGGCCCGATCAAGTTGGTCAAGCAGATCGGGCCTTGGATCAACGTACTCGACGAGACTTTCCGCCTTCATCTCAGGACCCACCACATCCGCGAGGTTTGGGCCGTGCGCAAGCCGACCAGGGACGGCCATGTCACGTCGCTCGAAGCCTATGGCGCCGACGGCAAGATGATCATCCAGTTCTTCGGGACGCGCGAGGAAGGCGAACCCGAGCGCGAAGAATGGCGGTTACTGACCGAGAACCTGCCGCGCATTCCCAATTCAACCGCCGCTTGAGGTAATACCGATGCATATTGATTTCAGTTTTCGCTCGGCGTCCGCGCCGCAATTTTGGATTCTGCCGCTATTTTGGATTCTGGTGACCACCACTACGCCTGCCGAGGCCAACGAGGGCACAGTTGGCTTTTACGGCGCGCGGCCGATCACCTGGATTGAAGGCTCGATTCCACAGTGCACCTACACGCTTGGCGAGGATCGCCATCAATGCTTCCGTTGTGATGCGCCAGAACCGGAAGCTGCCCAATGTGGGCTAATGCGTCAGCGGCCCGCGGAGGAGTGTTATGTCGATCGAACGTCCAACATCCCGGCCCTGTACGGCGGCGGGTGGCAGCAAGCGATCGAGGTGAAATCGATCGGTCCCTCCATTAAATTTCCAGAGGACGGCCTCCACAAAGGCATCCTCGAATGATCCATGTCGCCGGCAGGGCCCTCGGCGTCTAATGCCAAGCCCCAAAAAGGGTAGCGTCCGAGATGGATGCAAAGCTGAACGCCGCCAAGAGCAAACCGTATCATCAAAGAATGCCAGCGCATCCTGTTCGTGCTATCGGCGCGGGGCGGCTAAATTCTTGGCCAGGACGGCGACGCAGCAGTCGATGGCCGGTTGCCGGTGCGACCAGTGCGGTCGAGGATTTCTCCGGCTAGCATCAGATGTCCGACGAGGCGATCGTCACCGCCAGGCGAGGTGATCCTGACGCAGAGGAATGTCGGGGCCAATCTTCAAAGATCAGCAATTTGCGGCCCCGCGATAGCCTCGGGCCCGGCTGGCGTAGGCCTTCTGCTCGCCATTGGCGGTGCCGGTGGCGCGGGCCCAACGGCCAACTCGCTCCGCAGCTCGGCGGCAAACCAATCATCTCGCGCAAGAGATCGGGGTTCGGGCTCTTCTCCACGAGCGCGCAGGCTCATCATCTCGTCGGTCGTCGATCGTTTCTACGAATTAATAGTGTAAGCAACCCAAACCATACCTGCGAACACCGCGAAGCCGCTCGCCCGCTTCAGCGCTTTGTAGAGGGCGCGCTCGCGAGCGGCTTCGCTACCGCCGAACTACACCCGGTCTGACAGGTGACCTGGTTCGACCTTAGTCTGCTTCCACTAGGCTCCTCGTTAGCTTTCTGGGCGCAACGTGTCGTGTCTGGAACGGACAAGAATGTCGAAAGCCCTACCAAGCGTGGCCCTCACACCGGGTCGCTACTGCGGATATATGAGCAGCGCCAACGGTGCGCCTATTCGGCACGCAATTTGCTCGATGTCATCCGAGGCGAAGTCGGCAGTGCGTTCCGCAGGAGCGGTGATCTGATGAACAGCCTTGCGATCTCAGTCGAGCGCGTAAACGCCTGAACGCAGGAGAACCCGAAATGGCGACCAACCCGGTTCCAGATCATGTCCCGCCGGAAATGGTGGGCGACTTCAGTCTTTTTACGTCACCAGGCATGTCCCCGACGCCCAATGGCGATCCGCACGCAGCGGTCGCCTGCGTGCATGCCGGACCATCGATCTTTTATTCGCCGTGGAACACGCAGGCCGGGCAGGGTACTTGGGTCATCACTCGCGCCGCAGATCAGCGCCGGGTGCTGCAGGAGACCGAGGCCTTTTCCAGTCATCGCAGCATCTTCGCATCCGCACTGGGCGAAGACTGGCCGATGATCCCGCTCGAACTCGATCCGCCGTACCATGGAGCCTTTCGCTCATTGCTCAATCCGCTGCTATCGCCGCAGCGTGTAGCGGAATTTGAACCGACTATCCGCGAGCGAGCGATAACGGTCATCGACAGCATCGCCTCGTCGGGCACAAGCTGCGACGTGATGAAGGATTTCGCGTTTCCTTTCGCGGTCAACATCTTCCTTCGCTTTCTCGGACTGCCGGATCACCGTCTCGATACATTTGTCGGCTGGGCGAAAGATCTGCTCCACGGGGACGATGTGAGACGGCCGGCGGCGGCTCGGACGATCGTGTCGTTCATTGACGAACTGGCGGCGATGCGCCGCAAAAAGCCCGTAGACGATTTCATGAGCTTCATCGTGCAGGCACAGGTCGAAGGTCGCGGGCTGACAGACGAGGAGGTCCGTGGCATTGGCGTGCTTATCTTCGTGGCGGGGCTCGACGCGGTCGCTGCAGCCATAGGCTTTGACTTGGCCTATCTCGCGCGCAGCCTCGAAGATCAGGAATTGCTGCGCAATGAACCGGACCGGATCGTGCTCGCAGCCGAAGAATTGCTGCGCGCCTATCCAAGCGTTCAGATGATCCGCGTGGCAAGGAAAGATATCGATTTCGAAGGCGCGCCGATCCGCAAGGGGGACTATGTTTCCTGTGCCACGATGATTGCGAATCGTGACCCGGCGGAATTCGTATCCCCCAACACGGTCGATCTGACGCGAGAGGGCAACCGCCACGCCGCCTTTGGCTATGGTCCCCACCGTTGCCTTGGCTCACATCTCGCCCGGCGGGAAATTGTCATTGGCCTGGAGGAGTGGCTGGCGCGCATACCGCCCTTTCGGATCAAGGAGGGAACAGCACCCATCACCCATGGCGGCCATGTGTTCGGGATCGAAAATCTGATCCTGGACTGGGCTTGACCAAGCCCGCCCCTGAGCGGGCACAGACACGGAGGTCGCCTTGCGCATTATCGTTCACAAAGCCAGATGCCAGGGTCACGCGCGATGCGCGGCCCGAGCGCCGGGAGTCTTCAAGCTGGATGAGGCGGGTTACATCCTACCCGGTGACATTGATGTTGCGGACGGGGAGCAACTGCTTGCGTCAGATGGGGTGCGATCCTGCCCCGAACTTGCGCTGGAAATCGACGATCCACCCGCTGCGCGAATCGTTTCGGAGGCCGGCCTCAAACCGAAGACTGGCGTCCCGGAGCACCTCAGAACAACGGAAGAGCCGACGGACCAAGAAAAAATTACCGAACTACTCAACCGTGAGGCGATCCGTGACTGCCTTTATCGGTACTGCCGCGGGATAGACCGCGCCGATGAGGCGGCACTGCGCAGCGCGTACTGGCCCGATGCGCATGACAGTCATGGCGTCTATCGCGGCTCAGCCGAGGGCTTCATCCGGCTTGCGCTCGGTGTCTTCAAGACCCGACCGCGCAACATCCATCAGATCACGAACATCCTTATGGAATTCATCAACCCCGCAGAGGCCGCAGTGGAGAGCTATTTCACCGCGCTGCAACGCGGACCGGACAAATACGGAGAAATGCGCCAGATGCTGCTAAGCGGGCGCTACTGCGATCTGTTTCAAAGGAGGGAAGGGGAGTGGCGGATTGCCGAACGGACCGTCGTCTACGATTGGCTCGAGGAGCAGATCCCGGCGGCGGTGCTTGAGTCAGAACGGTTCGGCCCGCGACAGCCGATTGGAGCACCGTATCCGGACGATCCGGTCTACGCGATCGGGAAGCGTCGCATTGCTTCTCGCGCGAGTGCCTTCGCAACTTCCGAACGGGGGAGCCGCATCAATCGGACCACGGGCTATGACAACTTTGCCACGCCACCGCGACCTCAGCGACACCCTGCACCGTAAAGATGCGGCCGGCAGGGTTGCCTTTCTGCCCCGCGACAGCGGGACCGCGACATCGCTCTGCTCTGACGCCGCGAGCGCGCCAGGGACGTCGGTCTGCGTCGATTTTCTGGATCGTGGCAGAGCCGCTCATCGATGCAATTGCCTGCCCCCAACGGGTCCCTCATCACCTTCGGCTGTCAGCAAATCTTGCACGCCGCGGCGCATCATTCTGCCGCCCATCGTCGGTAGGCAGCGTTCTCTGAGGCCCACGGAGTTCTAATGAAGCAGTCAGGGCGGATCGTCATGATAACAGGCGCCGCGGGCGGGATCGGCCGTGCCCTGGTCGATATTCTTTCCGGAGACGGAGACACTATTGTTGCGGTGGACCTTCCGGGGAGCGGCGTGGTTGAACTGGCCCGAGATCTCGGCGAGCCGCACCTTGGCCTTGAGTGCGACGTCTCACAAGAGGGAGATATCGCCGCGCTCTATGACCGGGTCGAAGTACAGTTGGGCTGGATCGGCGTGCTCATCAACAACGCCGGGGTGGGGCCCACTATGGCTGCCACTGTCGACACCGACGTCGACGCCTTCCGACGCGGCGTGGCAGTAAATCTGATTGGGCCGTTCCTCACGGCACGCGAAGCCGCGAGACGCATGAGGCCGGGAGGTGCCATCGTCAACGTCGCTTCGATAGCGGGCGTGGTGGGCAACCCCAGGCGCAATGCCTACGCAGCCTCGAAAGCGGGCCTGATCTCGTTGACAAAGTCGCTAGCTTGCGAGTGGGCTTCTCGCGGCATCCGCGTGACGGCCGTAGCGCCGGGCTGCGTGCGCACGCCTATGACTGCAGAATTGGAACGAGCAGGCAAAATGGACCTCGCGGCGATGCGCCGTCGCGTGCCAATGGGGCGCATGGCTCGCCCCGACGAGATCGCCCGGGTTGTGCGTTTTTTGGCCGGCGCGCAGGCGCGCTACGTCACCGGATCCGTGCTGGCGGTCGACGGCGGCTGGATGTCATTCAACCAACCTGGGGATGCCCGCCCTGACGTGGAAGGGGCTCCCCGAAGCGAACTCTCCTGTGCGGCCCAACGCACCGACGCGCGAGTCGTGCTCGTCACGGGTGGCGCGAACGGCATAGGCGCCGCCGTTGCTCGCCGTTTCGCCGCGAACGGTGACACCGTCGTGATCGCTGATAAAGACCGCGCCGCAGCGACGCTCCTGGCTGCATTGCTCGGCGGAAAGAACATCGCGAAAACAGTGAATGTGGCCATCGAGAGCGAGGTGGTGGCGCTGTTTGAGGAGCTGAGGGGCCACTTCGGGGGCGTCGATATCCTCGTCAACGGCGCTTCTGTCGTCGACACTTTTGTGGCCGGCGTTGAACAAATGCCTGCAGAGATCGAACGTGTCCTGCGTGTCAATCTCACCGGCGCCTTCACTTGCTCGCGTGAAGCGATCAAAGCAATGCGCCCCGGCGGCGTGATCCTCAATCTCGGATCGATCAACAGTTTTCTGCCCTTCGCGCCGCGTCACGCCTACGGCGCCTCGAAGGCGGGGATGGACATGCTGACCCGATGCATGGCGGCCGAGCTGGGGCCCGCCGGCATTCGCACAGCCACCGTCGCTCCTGGCTATATCCGCACTCCTGCCATTGGCGAGTTGGCGAAAGCCGGCCGCATCGACTTGACAACGATCGGCCGACGGATCCCTTTGGGCAGGATGGGAAGGCCGGAAGACGTTGCAGATGCAGCGTTTTTCCTTGCTTCGTCCGACGCCTCATACATAAACGGCTCGATCCTCTATGTGGACGGCGGCTGGACCGCCTTCGGTGACGCGGGAAACGCCAGCGAACTCTACGACGAATGTTTTGCGGAGGGCACTGGTTGAACATCAACCATTCGCCAGGCGCCCGGGTGTCGCTCACGAAGCGGGGTATCTCAAGCCTGGGACCCAGGCCTGGGACCTACCCGCAGCGCGGCCCCAACCGAAGATGTCGGCGCGGCAACGTCCCTCGGGATCGAGACAAGCTCTCCGGGCGTGCCCGCAACCCCGGATCGCAGACAACACGGTGCTCTGCCAGAGCCAGATCCGACGTGATCGGTGTCCCGGCCGAGCGCATTCGCAGATCGGCCAACCATTAGCAAACAAGGAAACACCGTGGAATTCGCCACCTTCATCCTGGCCGCCCAACGTGGCTATCATCAATCCCCCGACATCATCATCAGAAACTCCATCGAACAGACGGTCGTTTCGGAACAGGCTGGCTTCGGCACAGCCTGGTTCGCAGAACACCACTTCAATAACTACAGTCTGATTCCCTCGCCTTTGATGATGGTGGCCCACTGCGCCGGCGTGACGAGCACCATTCGCCTCGGCACTGCCGTCTGCGTGCTGCCGCTCTACAAACCGCAGCGCCTGCTCTCCGAGATCGGCTTCGCCGACATCGTAGCGAAGGGCCGCCTGGAGCTCGGCGTGGGCTCGGGATACCAGCAGTTCGAGTTCGAGCGCTTCGGCGTCAATATCGATGAGGCGCCGGCCGTCTTTTCGGAACACCTGGACATTCTTGTGAAGGGTCTCAACCAGAACATCTTCGAGCACGATGGCCACTATGAGAAGATACCCCCGACGGCGATTTCGGTACCCACCTTCCAAAGGCCAGCCCCGCCGATCTGGATGGCCGGCGGGCCGGCCCGCATGAAACGGGCCTACCGCGAGGGACACAATTTGTTTGTCACCGCATTCCACGACGGCCTGGAGAGCTTGAGCACGTTGCGCGGAGCAATCAAGGAGGCGGCCGCTTCCGAGGACAGGAATGTCACCGACGCCAGGATATCGCTGTTGCGTTGCTGCTACGCCAGCGACGACGAAGAGGAGATAAACAGTTATCTCGACAACGCCCGCTTCCAGCGCCGCCTGTCCGAGGCGCTGCATCAGCGTCGCCAGCAGAGCCAGGACGGCTATCTCCTGCAGGAAACGCCCACCCGGCAGGATCTCTCCTTCGAGGCAATGCGCAACAATCTGCCGATCGGAAGTATAAATCGCGTGATTGATCGCTTGCTGGAAGAGATCGACATTCTGAAACCGGATCAGATCGCAATCCAGACCCAGTTGGGAGATTTCGACCAAAAAACAATGCTGCGCCAGATCGAACTCTGGGGAGACAAGATCATTCCCGCGATCAACAAGGCGCTGGGTCGTGCGCGGGCTTGAATTCGCGACGGGTTAAACCTCTTGCAGCAGCTTCTTCGTCGTTTCAGTTGGCGTAAGCACGGTCAACCGCAGGATCATGAATGAACCTGATGTGCATCAGTAGCGCTTCCGTCACCTGGACGGCTCAGACGTGTGCCAGACATCTCACCTGCCGAGGGCTCCGGTTGCAGGGACTAAGGCCGCTGCTGGAGTCTGCTCGCGCGCGGCGCCTTCACGGCGCCGATGTCTGGGTGGAATCCTCGCACTTCGCGACGGGCTGCACGGTGACTTCGAAGGCGAGTTCAATCGTGATCGTGGCGGTCGACCCGCCGGCAGTTGCATTGGCGTTGAGCCTGCGCCCGCGCGCGCCCGAAGACTGTCTGACCCATGTTTGGCCGCGGCAGGGTCGTTGCATCACGAGACAAACCAGGAGAACGGGACCATGTCCGCCCATAACGATGCGTGTGTCGGCACCGGTCAATGCCCTATCGAGCCGGAGAACGGGTTCGACGACCATGTGCTTGCGTGCGTCCTGTCGTGTGCGCTCAAGGAGGTCGAGGGCGGCGAGGCGACAGCGACTGAGTCAACCGGACTTTCCGTTGCCGAGCTGTGCGAGGTGCTGCCCCGCAATTTCCCGGCTGCCGCTATGGCGACCTTCGCCTTGGAAGACGTCAGCGATCCTGAGCCGGGCATGGAGGAAGAACTTCTGCGCGGCATGCTACTGGCACATGCCCGGCCGGGCGACCCAGCGTGCGCCCGCTTCGCTAAGATCCTGGCCCGGCGCGCCATGCGTGATGGCCATCTGTGGCAGGACCTTGGGCTTCTCAACCGGGCCGAGCTCAACCGCCTTCTTGCCACGCATTTTCCAACGCTGGCGGCTGGCAACACCCAAAACATGAAATGGAAAAAGTACTTTTATCGCAAACTCTGCGAGGCCGAAGGGTTTTCGCTATGCGTTGCGCCCAATTGCCGGGAATGCAGTGATTTCGAAAATTGCTTCGGCCCCGAGGAAGGCGAATGTGAAGAACGCATCACATTGGTTTAAGCGCCGCTTTTCGTCACGAGGCCTTGAGGCCATATGCGCTAAGATAGGTGTTGCAGCGGGGAATCGGTTGTGATTCTACGCTGCGATGACTCACGAATCGCTTGTAGATGACGGCTGGGCCGAGACGATTGAACTCCTCGGCGGTGAAGAGTTGATCACAGGGAGTGCTCGCGAGACGAGGGCGTTCCTGCGGCCGCGGGGTGTCAGGTCGGCTACTGATCTGTTGCGCCTGACGCTGGCTTATTGCCTTGGCAAGGTGGGCATGCGGGGCGTCGTGGCCTGGGCGGCGGCAAGCGGGATCGCCGACATCTCGGATGTGGCGTTGCTCGGCCGGCTGCGCAATGCAGGGCCGTGGCTGCAGCAGTTGATTGGGTATCTTTTGAAGCGCGAGGAGAAAGGCCTGGCCAAAGGCCGGCTGATCCGCATCCTCGATGCGACGGCGGTTGCCAAGGCCGGTGTGCATGAGAAGAAGAACAATGGCCTTTGGCGGATGCACTGCGCCTTCGAGCTTGAGCGCGAGCAGTTCGATTTCATCGAGATCACCGACCAGAGCGAGGCCGAGCTGATCGACCGCGTGCCGGTGATACCGGGCGAGATCCGCATCGGCGACCGCGCCTATCTGCAGGCCGAGCGGATCGCAAAGGTCCTGGCGCAAGGCGGCGACGTTCTCGTGCGCGCGGCGTGGAAGAATGTGCGATGGCTCGACGCCAGCGGCACGGCGTTCGATCTCATCGGCCACCTGAAGAGCTGCCGCGAGGAGGTCATCGAAACGCCTGTCTGGCTGGGCCTCAAGAAGGGCGATCCCCTGAAGATGCGCCTGATCGCCTTGCGCAAATCCGAGGCCGCGGCACAAGAAGCACGACGCAAGATCAACAAGGAAGCCAAGGCCAAGGGCACGCAGGTTCGACAGGAGACGCTGATTGCTGCCGGCTTCGTGATCCTTGTGACCTCGCTCGACCAGGATGAGTTTGACGCCGACACAGTTCTCAAGCTCTATCGCATGCGCTGGCGCATCGAGCTCGCCTTCAAACGTCTGAAGAGCCTGATCGGACTGCGCGCTCCCCCCGCCAAAGACCCAAGGATCGCAAAGCCTTGGATTCTTGCCCACTTCCTCATCGCGCTTGTGACCGAACCCCTCTCGCAGGAGTTTGGTGTCTCTCCCCCTTGAGCGACGGGCGCCCGCTACTGTGGCGCGCCACCCGCCAGATCGTCGCCTCTCTGATCGCAGCGATCTTTGCTCAACCTCCCTTGGCAATCCTGCGCCAAAATCTCCCTGCCTTGCGACATCGATGGCGTGAGCCACCACGAAAGCGCAAATTTCAGTCCATGCCAAAACTATCTTAGCGCATATGGCCTTGAGGCCTTGATTACCGTTGCGCCACAAGCGTTTTTCCCGGCGCCGCTGTACGGAGGAGGGGATATTCATCGCCTCGCGATATTTTGTGACGGTGCGGCGAGCGAGATCAATTCCGTATTCCTTGAGCCGGTCAGCGATGTCATCGTCCGAAAGCACGTTATCAAACGATTCTTCGGCGACCATTGCTTTGATCCTATGGCGGACAGCTTTGGCCGAGTGCGCGTCACCGCCTTCGGAGGAGGCGATCGCGACAGTGAAAAAGTACTTGAGTTCGAACACCCCGCGTGGGGTATGCATGTACTTGTTCGACGTCACCCGGCTTACAGTCGACTCGTGCATGTTAATCGCGTCAGCGACCGCCTTGAGATTGAGGGGCCGTAGGTGGGCGACGCCATGTTCCAGAAAGGCTTCCTGCTGGCGCACGATCTCGGTCGAAACCTTGAGGATGGTCTTGGCGCGCTGATCGAGGCTGCGAATTAACCAGTGCGCATTCTGCAAGCATTCGTTGAGAAATGTCATGTCTTTCGATTTTTTGGCGGCTCGGCATGAAACCTCCGCGACATAGTTTTTGTCGATCAGCACCTTGGGCAGTGTGTTCGGATCAAGCTCGATCTGCCATCCACCTCCGCGCGAGGGCGTGACCCAGACGTCCGGTACGATGCATTCCGGCGCGCCCGATTGGAATGCGTTTCCCGGCTTGGGGTCGAGCGCACGAATTTCCTGCAGCATGTCGCGAAGATCTTCGTCATCGACGCCGCAACGCAGCTTCAAAGTCTTAAAATCACGTCGCGCAAGCATCTCAAGATTGGCAATCAAAACCGCCATGGCCGGGTCGAACCGGTTTCGCTGGCGCAGCTGTATCTCAAGGCATTCGCCAAGAGTTCGTGCGAAAATTCCCGGCGGATCGAAGTGCTGCACGATACCAAGAACCCGTTCCACATCGGCCGGCGGAATGTTCAGGTTCCCGGCCATGTCCGAAGGACTTGCCTGAAGATAGCCAGTGTCATCCAGATGACCGGCAAGCCCATTAGCAATCAACCGCTCGTGCGGGGTGAAGGCAGTGAGGGAGATCTGACGAGCGACATGGTCATGCAACGTCTCAGGTAGGGCGACAAAATCCTCGAAGTCAGAAGGATCACCAGGCGCGGTGCTCGTCGCGTTCGGCTGAGATTTCCCTTGCCCGGGCAGGTCCGGGGACCCTGCCGAGGTCGGTCCTTCAACCTCGCCAGACAGCCCGTCGTCGTCGTCGTTTGACGCATGCTCCAGAAGGGGATTTTTCTCGAGTTCCTGGTCCACAAACTGATGCAGTTCGGCATGCGTCAGTTGCAGCAGACGAATCGACGCGATTAGTTGAGGCGATGCTGCAAGAGACTGTTTCTGCAGCAGGCTGAAGGACGAATTCATGGTCAATTCGGTATTCCTGTCAAAGACTCTTGGCCGTGGGTAATTGGATCTCTCACAGGTCGACGCTTCTGAAGCGCGTCACGTTTGAACGATCTCGCGGGACACGCCTTAGCGTTTCGTGTTTTGTGCACGGTGTCGTAAAAAACGCCGCTGGATATTGTCGATGAGCGACCAGGTCATGCAGCCGCCTTCAATGTTTGGAGGACGTTCTGCGGGGATGAGACGCCATAGGGGTCGGTCTCGCAGTTATCAGAGAAACCTTCCTCCTCAAACCACTGCTCCACCACGCCATCATTGACCAGAGCCGAGTAACGCCAGGAGCGCATACCGAAGCCCAGATTGTCCTTGGCAACCAGCATGCCCATTTTGCGCGTGAACTCGCCTGACCCATCAGGGATCAGCTCGACTTTCTGCAGGCCCAAGGATTTCGCCCATGCATTCATGACAAAGGCATCGTTGACGGAGAGGCAGTAGATCGCGTCAATCCCCTCCTTCTTAAATTCCTCATAGAGATCTTCGAAATTGGGGAGTTGGTAGGTCGAGCAGGTCGGGGTGAAAGCGCCAGGCAGCGCGAATAGGATGACGCGCTTGCCGGCAAAATAGTCGTTGGATGTTCTCTCTTCCCAGCGGTATGGATTCGGCCCCTGGACTGAATCGTCGCGAACACGCGTGAGAAACGTGACGAAGGGAACCTTCTTTTGACCGATCATTCAATTTGCTCCTTTAGAAAAAACTGGCGCACTGGATTTGGCTGGGCCTGGCGAAATACGGCGCCCCTGGCCCGCATGCCGGGCACGAGGTGATATCCTCGCGGCTCCAAATCTCCCTTCCCCATCCCATTGAATGGGAACGGCCCGGCTATTCAGGCATCGGATAAGCAGGTACCAACAACGGAACCACGCAACAGACCGGCGCGACTGAACTGAGTCGGCGCAATTGTCTGGACTTGCCTGTTTGCCGCTGCCCCTTGCTCGGCCTCGGGCGATCGTAGAGAGCTTCGTGTGTCAGCCATGGTGCTTTCTTCGTAATTCGATGGGCTCTGACCACGAGCAGCAAGCGGCATGCCATTCCGATTAAGGTGCTTCTGCGCGAGCCCTTTGCTTTGCGGCGACGTCTTCGCCAAGGCCGGCTCCGCGCGATCAACTGCGAGGTCATCACACTGAAGAAAAGTCCTGTGTAGCGCGGGTATTCACGCTTCCGCACCGGCTGGAAAAAGAGGGGCCAGACAGCGCAAGCTCATGCAATACCGCACACCGGCGGGGATTACAGCGACTGCATAGTGTCTGACGTAGCGCGATTTTTGCGTGCGACCAACGCGAACCACGCCCGTCGCAGCCCCTCTTCAGCGAGCGCCATGGTCCGGATTCGATGAGGATCGAATTCGGCTCGGGTGCGACCTTTAGCACGGGCTTGATGTTCCAACTGGTCTTGCCGAGCGTGTCTATCGAAATCTTCTTGTGTCGGGAACCGGACCAGAATTGTCGCAAGGCCGACCCAATAGGTCGCCGAGACGCGCCGCTGGTTGGCGGGAAGCGGCAGAACGCAACGGAGCGCCAACCGGGTACGCAAATTGCGACGATGATGTTTGTCGGTTGGACGTCCGAATTCGAAGGGGGAGCTCGGCGGCGCCTGAACGACACCTGATGCAGGAACGCATTTATTTTCCGCTCACCTCGACTCACAAAAAAGGATTCTGCTATGCCGCTTATCGACCGCTATGCTTGGCAGGCACTAAATCGGCATTTCAAAACCGATGATTTGACGGCTCTCGCTAGCTCGCGCCGAAAGTTTGCTGCCCATTTGCTGCCGGACGTTCAAACGGTCATTGAAGAGCAGATTGCGCCCTTATCTCCCAAGCTCGTCGGCGTCCACCAGCGGGACGAGTTCGAAGCCATGAAGCTGTCGGACATGGTCATTCGCGAGGGTGGAACGGTCGTTGCGCTGACACCCTTGCAATATCAGGACATCGATGTCGGCGAAGACATGCCCTACGCGTCACTGCACAATGGCCTGTGGTTATTCCTTATCGGCGAAGAGCCTGTTGCGGTCCTCCTGTCGCAGTTTTTTGACCGCTTGAGGGGCGGCCGAACGGTTCAAGTGGAAATCGCTTATCTGCCTGGCGAGCAGGCCTGCGCCTTCTCGCGTGGATTTCTTAGCAAAATCCAGGCGGCAGGCGAAAGCTCGCAATACTACCGCAACAAGGTTCTCTCTTTCGAAGCAAACAACTTCGGGATGCTGGGAGCGATGCGCGTTCATCGCCTTCCTGCCGTACCCCGGACCGACATAGTGCTTTCGGAAGCAACTATGGGGCGTCTTGATGCCCACATCTTCGACCTTGATCGACACCGCGAAGGGTTGAAGCGCCTCGGCCAACACGCGCAAAAGGGTATTCTGCTTTATGGTCCCCCTGGCACAGGCAAGACACACGTCATCCGTTATGTTTCTGCCAACCTGCCCGGACGCACTACCGTTCTGGTTACGGCTGAGCAGACAGCGGAGATTGGGTTCTACATCGCGTTGGCACGCACCCTTCAGCCGAGCATCGTCGTGCTCGAGGACGTCGACCTGGTGGGTCGGTCGCGAGAAAACGTTTATAGCCCGAAAGCCGAACGTCTGCTCAACCGCCTGTTGAACGAGATGGATGGTCTTGAACCAAACGCAGATATCCTCTTCCTTCTAACGACGAACCGGCCTGAGGACATTGAGGACGCGCTCGCCTCGCGCCCGGGCCGCGTCGACGAAGCTATTGAGATCCCGCTTCCGGACGCCGGTTGTCGCGAGCGGCTGATCGCGCTCTATGGTCGTGCACTCGTCTTCGAAAACGGAGCGGTGGCGGACGCCGTCGCGCGCTCGGAGAACAGCAGCGCGGCCTATGTCAAGGAAATGGTCCGCCGTTTGGCTCAACGGAGCTTGGCACGGGATAGCAATGATGTCGTCTCGCGCGAGGATGTGGAGATGGTCTTCGGCGACACCCGAACATTGTCGAGCCGTCTCAATAGGCGCCTTGTCGGCCTCGGAGAGAAAACCTTAAGAAGACAAGGAGCCGAAGAAGATGAGAGTGACTGCTGCGGCTAATGTTCTGCGACCAGAGTTCGCCTTCTGGATTCTTAATGCTGAGCTCTTGCACTGCCCTGAAAGTGCCGCATACGTGCGGCCCTTTCGGGCGTCCTGCCCCCCGCCAGGTCACTTAGCGATGCGCCCCTTTTCGAGCACGACGCGCTTCCATCTGCGCAGTCCGTTCCGACTCAGCTGGATGCCCCGGTGAGCCGATGATCTCAATTCCGGCCGGGTGTGCTTGCCACTGGTCACACCGAGGCGGAAGGGTTTGCGCCCGCCGAGGCTGTCTTCGGCATGTATGCCGCCCATGTCGGGCCACGCAACGGCGAAGGACTGGTCGGGCGTGTGATGGAACTCGCCAATGGGCGCTCGTCAGTCCTGTTTGCCGTATTAAGAGGTTTTTCGCTCATCCTGATTACCGGCCGCAACCTGCCGAAATCGGGAATAGCCGGTAGACAGGCCATTGCCAAGGTCGCAATTCGTGCCCTTATTTTGCTCGCCCTTGGCCAAATCCTGACCCACCTTGGAGCGCCGGTCTACGTCATCCTGGCATACTACGGAGTCTGCTTCCTGCTGGTCCTGCCACTATGTCGGCTCAGCTCACGCCAGCTCGCACTGCTCGCCGCGGCGACAGCATTGGTTCTACCGCAGGTGCGGTACCTCTTTCTCTCAACGTTTGGCTCCGAGGGCTCGAACTCCGTGGCGTTCGAGCTCCTGGTCAGCGGCCACTATCCCGCGTTGACGTGGGTTCCCTTATTGCTCGCAGGCATGGCCATTGCGCGCTTTGACCTCCGCACGCGCGCAATGCATTGGCGCCTTGGTCTAGCTGGCGTCGCGCTGGCCGTGTTGGCTTTGGGGGATCCTCACTCGCGCTGCATTTACTGCCTGGTGTAAGCGCCGAGTTGGCGCATTTGCGGGGCTCCTGGTGGCAGAATGGACGCGCTCACACAAGTTGGCTATGGGTCGCCTCACCTCATAGCGAGGCGACCTTCTGGATCCTTGGCAGCTCCGGTTGCGCAATGATCGTCTTGGCGGCTTGCTCGCTCGCTTTGGATGCCGCTCCCGCTTCTGCGAAAGCTGGTCTGGCCAATAATCGCGGTCGGCTCTATGCCTTTGACGGCCCATCTACTGCACATTCCGGCAATGTATATGGTTGGGTATATGCTCGGAGAATTACCTCACTCGCCGTCCGCGCTCCTTGGCTTTATCGTGGTTGTAAGCGCTTTCGCGGTGCTGTGGCTGCGCTTCTTCCAGCGAGGGCCGATAATGGAAGCGCTGATGGGTATGATCGCAGATCCAGCGACGCGACGTCCCCTAAGCATCACGTGGCCCCGAGATCCGGATCTAAAGTGACGCTCCCCAACGAAAGCACCTGACCGATGGTCCGACATAGCTGATAGCTACAATATCACGCCTCGTCGGTATCATCGAGGGTGCCACCGCCGAGCCTTGCGACCATTGCCGTTTGCGCAGCCTTTGAGGCCACGAGATCCGAGTACTCTGTGCGATTCGCCGCAAAAGTCTCTCGCTTTGCGACTGAACGAAGACCTGTCGATCTCCACGATAGTAGGCCGTGAAATTAGCCAGTACGGGGGTGCCGGGGCTGAAGACGAACTCGCATGAGATCAGGTGGCGCCATGTGCGGAAGTACTCGCCAAAGCCGTCGCTGTCCTTTGACCGTACCGGGTCATTAGCTTGGCTGGAGCTTGCGGATGAGCCACTGTTCCGACCATACATGGCATTCGTTCCCTTCTTTTGGCGGTAGTCTTTCGAGAGTTTGACCTGGTTAGGTCGCTCTCGAGGATAGATTCTCGAACGAGCTGACAGTGAGCTGAAACGCGGTAAGTTCCTCCGGGGGCAACGCGCATTCTGCATGCGCTTTGTCTCTCAGGGTCCGTCGAATTTCTCGGTCTTCAGCACTCGCCCAGAACATCGCTGATCGGAAAAACTTTCGGGTGATGCAGGCGTCCTGTCGGGTCGGCAGGGTGTCTGGCAGGGCCCGGAGAACCCCGCGAGGAGCATGCTCGATGCTCGATGTTCGCCACCGCGAGAACCAGCCACACCTGATCCAGGCCACTGCCGCCCCGCCAGGGCTCCTCCCAGATCGCGCCTGTGTCTACCAAGCTGGTTGGTTGTCCACAAAATGCCGAGGTTATGCCGGCCCATTTCGCATATCGGCCCGGTCGGTCAACAAGGACTTGCAGAACGCAGGGGTGAGCTTGCCGCGGTGGATTACGACGTTGTCGTAACCCTCCCTAGCCCGGGCGTCCTGCCACTGCCGATTATGGCCGCGCTGTTCATTGGATTTGACGTGGCAAGCGGCGAACTCGGTGGTGTCCAGCGTTGCCAACTGCTGCGCATAAACCGGTCGTGTAGTATGGATGTGCACCCACATTGGACTCGGCATCGTACGGTTGCGCAGCGCGTTGGGCTGCAGCCTGATCTCGAACAGATTGCTCGGCTCTGGTGACAACGCGCACGGGCGATCCGCACGCGTCAACTCCCCGGCCGTCCGCAAGTGCTCAAGATAGTTCTGCGAGGGAAATGAATAGCTCTTCATGCAATCTATAGTCATAGCTGGCTTTTGTTCGTCCCAAGCTTTTGCCAATCCCCGCACTTCGGACAACCTGACCTTGAGCTGACCTGTTTGTCGGTGCACTTCGGCCGTTTTTCCCTCGTGCAGCTTGGAGCGAAGAGAGGCCTCCAACGCTGAGAGGCAGGCCTCCATCCCTTCAGCCTGCGTTTGCAGGCGCTGGACCGCGGCGCCGACGGTGTATTCGGCGTCCTCGGGTTTCATGTGGTGCGCTCGCGAGACCAAACTTTGCTGAGCAGCCAGATCGAACTTCAAAAGTTCCTTCGACCGTGCGATTAGTGACTTGGTGTCCTCCCCCGTCGTTATTTGCAAGACCGCCAAGCGTGCTGCCACGGACGACGCGCTGTTCTGCGCCTCCTTTGGACTCACGAGTTTCTTCGTGCCTAGCTCCGAGCGCACGAGAACCTTGGCTTCTGGCGCAGGGTCGCTGACGGCCGCAGCGACCTGCGGTTCAGGCCCCCCCGCGGCCGAACTACTGGCGCCAACGGTTCGCTTGCTCTTTCGTTTTCCCTTTTTTCCGGACGCAGTAGTGGTTTCGCCCACTGTAGTCTTGCCGGCATTTTCGGCGGGTATCGCAGCGCCAGCGACGGCCGGCAGTGCAGTGGCTGGCGGCTTCGGCTGCAGTTCGAGAAGGTGGATGACCTCGTCCGCAGTGATCCAGGCGTCGTCCACGATCCGGCTCAACAGTTCCAATGGGAGGCCGGCACCTGCTTGGTAATCCCTCAACCTGGCTACCACGGCGTGCGAGGCCGACGCAAATTCCGCAAGCCGCTCCACAACTCCTTCCAGGACGGCGCAGTGCTCTGGGTCGAGCGGGCGCCCTCTCTCGTGCAGTACAGCCCCGCTCGTCGAGAGGAATGCCGGAAAAACGTCGCCGATAAAGTTACCCATCAGGCGCGTTTGCCCGTCCTCACCGACGAGGATTTGCCTGACGGGTGCTTCGAACATGATCGCCTGCGGGGCCATGCTGACCTGTGCGAGAGCGATCCGCGACTGCAGCTGCATTACCTTTGAATTGGCAACCCAGCCGGAGTGCAGCCGCAGCGTGGCCTCTTCTTCCTGCCGCATCTCGGCTGTCGAGCTTGGCAAGTTGGCCGTCGCGGCGCAGACGGACCGCATCAACTCGTAGCGCTGTACTTTCTTGTCCCAATGCTCCGTGCGGGCCACGTGATACTTCGTCGCACTCGGAGCAGATCGGCTCAGCTGGTCGAGGGTGGCATTGGATTTGACCAAGTTGTGGAGAATGTCCTCCACCCGCTTCCGGTCCTTTTCCGCCTTATCGAAGATCGTTTGGGCCACATCGTTGGCACTGTCCGCCCGATGAAGCACGTCGGCGCGGTACTGGCGCACATCAGCGTCGGACAGAGTGCGGTGCGCCACATGCGGGGGCAGGCTCGCGTAGCATTGCAGAAGTTCTGCGCCCGCATTAGCGAGCTGATCGAGCTCGTCTCGGATGCCCTCCAGCGGTGTTCCGCTATGCAGGCTCTTCTCCTCGAGAACTTGGATTTCGTGAATCAGCGAGCGCATTTGTCGCCTTACCTCGTTGATCTCTTCGCCTGACGAGGAAGTGTGGACTGCCACACCCGAAGTTGACGGCTGGCTGGCGACCGGCGCCAGGGCTTCACCATCCGACGTTGAAGGAACACTGCGCTGCCGCGAACGGGCTGCACGTGGCCCGGCGGCTGCACGTGGCGCAGCCGCGGGGATTGGATGTGGGCGAACGGAAGGGCCCGAAGATCTGCCGCCAAGGTCATCATGGGCACCGCTCGCAGCGCCAGCCGGGGGTGAACCTTTACCTGGCTCAGAGCGCATCCGCTCCAGGACGGAACCGAAGGCTTGGCTGCCTTCCCCGGAGGCAAGACTTGATTGCGAGCGCGAACTGCTCGATCCGGCTCCAGCATCTCCAATGCGCGATTTTCCAGATCGGCCAATGCCCGTCATTTTTTCATCTCCGATATAGGCGAGAACGCGTTGTCTATGGATTGGGACTAATGTCTCAGCCGTAGTGCATCAGGGCTTTGGCGGGTAAGTGCTATCGCCCAGATGACAGGTGGCATAACGTCTGAGAACCAGTGGCATGTTTTCGTCAATCCCCATGGCCAGCCCGGATCGACCCTTCCGCGCCGGTCCAGTCTGAAGCCAATGCAAAACACGCGACGACCCGTCGATCTCCCACGATGGATGCCGCGAAACTAGCGAGTACGGGGGTGCCGGCGCTGAAGCCGAACTCGCATTGAGATCAGGCGGCGCCACGTGCGCAAGTGCTTGCCAAAGCCGTCGCTGCCCTTTGACCGTACCGAGCTGTTAGCTTGGTTGGAGCTTTCGGATGAGCCACTTTTCCGACCGTACATGGCATTCGTTCCCTTCTTTTGGCGGAAGTCTTTCAATATGATTTTAAGTTTGTTAGATCGCTCTCGAAGAGGGCTACTCGAAGGAGCTGACGGCGAGCTGACGCGCTGTAAGCTGGTTCCGGCGGCGCGATGCATATACTGCGTGCGCTTTTGCTCTCAGGGCCGTCGAATTCGGTCGCCTACGGCACTCGCGCAGTTCATCGCGGATCGGAATTAACTTTCAGATCATGCCGGCGTGCTGTCGGGAATGCCGCCCTCTCGACTGTGCGCACGATGATGGCGGGCGCAACCGTCGACCTAGTGCCGGCCCGGCTTTTCTCGTGGCGGGTTCCAAATCGCTTCAATAACCGCGCGTCGTCACCCATCAGCTGGCAAACGCGCACCGCGCTCGGCCGGGCTGCGCAACCTGACCAACTCCGCCCGGCCGACCGCTGATCGCTCCCTGTAGTCTCGGACGGTGAAGGCCGGCAAGGCACCGGCGCCGGTCCATGCCCGTTGAAGAGCCGACCTGGAAGAGGCAGTACCGCGATCCAGGCGGCCTATCCTAGGCGAGACGAAGGCCTGGACCGAAAAAAATCGTGGGCAGGATCGCGTCGCGCGGCTGGTGCGATTGCCTCTCAGCTTCTTTCCGTCAGGAGGTTAGGTTGTGCGTTTCGGGCCGAATAGGAACACTGTGAGGGCCGCGAGCAATGTGGCTATCGCGGTGTAGACAAAGACACTGGGGAGGTCGGCATGATCCACCAGTAGTCCACCGAAAAACGCGCCGGCTGCGATGGCTACCTGGAACGTTGAGGTCATTAGCACACCGGCGCTTTCGGCCTGCTCGGGAACGGCACGCTGCACCATCCACGTCTGTAATCCGACCGGCACCGCACCGAAGGCAAAGCCCCATACTGAAACCGCAATCGCCAAGGCAAAGGTCGATGCTCCAGGCATTAGCAACGAGATAGCGGCTATCGCCATGAGCAGGGATGGCAGGGCCGCGACTGCCTTGAGACTGTATTTGGCCAGAAATGCGCCGGCTAAATTGCCAAAGAAGCCGCTTATGCCAGAAACGAGCAACAGTAGCCAGATCGCATGGTGATCGAGCGCGGAACTCTTCTCGAGGAAGCCCCGGATATAGGTGAAGCTGGCGAAGTGCCCAGAACCGACCAGCAGTACGACCAAAAGTGGGACCTTGATGGCCGGCTTTTTGGCCACATCCAACAGACTTCGGAATTCAGCCATTTCAACCGGAGGCAGCGCCGGTATCGTTACGAGTTGCACCAGCAGTGTAACGGCATTAATGACCGCGGTGATCATGAAGGGCGCTCCCCATCCCCACATGTCGTCGACATAGGCGCCCATTGAAGGCGCGCAAACGAGAGCGACCGAAACGCCGGCGAGGATGATTGACATGGCGCGCGGCAGAAGGTGATCTGGAACGAGCCGTATCGGCAGCGATGCCGAAATCGACCAGAAGCCTCCTAGCGCAATGCCGAGCACGACGCGTGCCGCCAGAAAAATCTGCGACGACGGCGCGACTCCCGCCCACGCGACTCCCACCAGAACGTTGGACAGGATCTGAAGCAGCATCATCGCCCACAGGACGATCCTGCGGTCCAGGCGCTTTGTGATGATGGCCATCGTTGGCGCCGAGATCGCCGCAGCAATCGCCGTCGCTGTCATCATCTGTCCAGCTGCACCCTCTGAGATACGGAGACCATGCTCGAGCGACGTCAGCACGCCGATAGGCAGACACTCTGCGGTCACAAGCCCGAAGGTGCCCAAGGCAAGCGAAATGACCGCACCCCATGCGGGACGAGACCGTTGATCCGGTTTTTCTGGGCCATGCAGAACAGCCTCCGTAAGGCCCGTCGCGGATTCGGTCATGAATATGCTCGTCAGTTTTGCGTGCGCTGCAACATGGGTGGCTGCGTTGACCCGAATTAAAGCCAGAAGCGCGCCGTTGCCGGCGCCGTTGCACGACGGGAATGTTGATCGCTCCCGACATGTTCTGATAGTGCGGGCTGCAATATCGGTGCCGGTTTCTCCGAGCCGGACGAGGATGTCATCGTCGGAAGGCATCCTGTCAGGCTGTTCCAGGCCGACTTCGCCGGTCCGTCTCGAACCAGCCATGCGCAAAGCAGCTACCTCGCACGGACGTCTGATGTCCCGCGGCGGGAACGACGCACGCCAGTCGCTATGCCCGCCGCCTGTATACAGCCAAAAAATCGACTCTGACTCGAAAGGCCAACTTCTTCGGTAGCGGCTCGAAGCCGACGCTTTGTGTCGGACATTGTCGGGTCCGCTACACGGCTTGTTCCAACAATAATCTATCTCGCAGCGAGCACTTGTTAGAGCACAAGCTAACTAGCTGAACCAAAAAGGAAAAATTCCATTTTGGCTATCCATCGGGAAAGTTGGCACGAGTCTTGAGACCCTTCGGTGTGAGGTGGCAAGAGCTGCCCATCGACATTCATGTCGCGGGCAGCCGCGACCGATGGAACGAAGGAAGGAAACCTATAATGTCAGGTCTGCGTCAGATCGCCTTTTACGGCAAGGGCGGCATCGGCAAGTCCACCACCTCCCAAAATACGCTCGCCGCCCTTGTCGACCTCGGCCAGCGAATCCTCATAGTAGGGTGCGACCCCAAAGCCGACTCCACCCGCCTGATCCTGAACTCGAAGGCTCAGGATACTGTCCTGCATCTCGCGGCACAGGAAGGTTCGGTGGAAGACCTCGAGCTGCAGGACGTGCTCAAGGTAGGCTACAGAGGCATCAAGTGCGTGGAGTCCGGCGGCCCGGAGCCGGGTGTGGGCTGCGCCGGCCGCGGCGTCATCACCTCAATCAATTTCCTCGAGGAGAACGGCGCCTACGACGATGTCGACTATGTCTCCTACGACGTGCTCGGGGACGTGGTTTGCGGCGGTTTCGCGATGCCGATCCGCGAGGGCAAGGCGCAGGAAATCTACATCGTCATGTCCGGGGAGATGATGGCGCTCTATGCCGCCAATAATATCGCCAAGGGCATCCTGAAATATGCCCATTCGGGCGGCGTGCGGCTCGGCGGACTGATCTGCAACGAGCGTCAGACCGACCGTGAGCTTGACCTGGCCGAAGCACTTGCTTCCAGGCTCAATTCCAAGCTCATCCACTTCGTGCCACGCGACAACATCGTCCAGCACGCCGAACTCAGAAAGATGTCAGTGATCCAATATGCGCCCGACTCCAAGCAGGCCGGGGAATACCGCGCGCTGGCCGAGAAGATCCATGCCAATTCTGGCCAGGGTACCATCCCGACCCCGATCACCATGGAGGAGCTCGAGGACATGCTGCTCGATTTCGGCATCATGAAAACCGACGAGCAGATGCTTGCCGAGCTTCAGGCCAAGGAAGCTGCGAAGACGGCCGCCCAGTAACGACCGATATTGGGCGCCTCCTCGAGGTGGCGCGCCCTGCAAAGAACGGCGCCTCGTCGGTGAGGCGTCACCAGACACCTTGAAAGGGGTCCCATGAGCCTGGAATACGAGAATGATGGTGCTCTCCATGCGAAGCTCATACAGGAGGTGCTATCGCAATATCCCGACAAAGCGGCCAAGCGCCGCAAAAAACACCTCAGCATCGCAAGGAGCGGGGATGAGGCTGGCGGGGAAAGTGAGGCCCTTTCCGAATGCGACGTCAAATCGAACATCAAGTCCATTCCCGGTGTGATGACCATACGCGGCTGCGCTTATGCCGGCTCAAAGGGCGTGGTCTGGGGTCCGGTCAAGGATATGGTCCATATCTCGCACGGCCCCGTCGGTTGCGGCCAATATTCCTGGTCGCAGCGCCGCAACTACTACGTCGGAACAACGGGCATCGACACGTTCGGGACGATGCAGTTCACCTCCGATTTCCAGGAGAAAGACATTGTCTTCGGCGGTGACAAGAAACTGGAACAGATCATCGATGAGATCGAGGTGCTATTTCCGCTGAACAACGGGATGACCGTGCAGTCCGAATGCCCGATCGGTCTCATCGGCGATGACACCGAGGCAGTTTCCCGTAAGAAGGCCAAGGAGTACGAAAAAACCATCGTGCCGGTGCGCTGCGAAGGTTTCCGCGGCGTCTCGCAATCACTCGGCCACCACATCGCCAATGACTCGATCCGCGATTGGGTCTTCGACAAGAAGGACGTCGAGTTCGAGGCCGGTGCTTACGACGTCAACGTGATCGGCGACTACAATATTGGCGGCGACGCCTGGGCCTCGCGCATCCTGCTCGAGGAGATAGGATTGCGCGTCGTCGGCAACTGGTCTGGCGACGCCACACTCGCCGAGATTGAGCGCGCACCAAAGGCCAAGCTCAATCTCATCCACTGCTACCGGTCGATGAACTACATCTGCCGGCATATGGAGGAAAAGTACGGCGTCGCCTGGATGGAGTACAATTTCTTCGGACCGTCCCAGATCGAAGCTTCCCTGCGCAACATCGCCAAGCATTTCGGGCCGGAAATCGAGGAGAAAGCCGAGAAGGTCATCGCCAAGTACAGACCGCTTGTTGACGCCGTCATATCAAAGTACCGGCCGCGCCTCGAAGGCAATACCGTCATGCTCTACGTCGGCGGCCTGCGTCCCCGGCACGTCATCACAGCTTACGAGGATCTCGGCATGGTCATCGTCGGCACCGGCTACGAGTTCGCTCACAACGACGACTATCAGCGCACGGGCCATTACGTAAAGAACGGCACGCTGATCTACGACGACGTTACCGGATACGAGTTGGAGAAGTTCATCGAGGGAGTTCGGCCCAACCTCGTTGGCTCTGGCATCAAGGAAAAATACCCCGTGCAGAAGATGGGCATCCCGTTCCGTCAGATGCACTCCTGGGACTATTCGGGCCCTTATCACGGCTATGACGGCTTCGCCATTTTCGCGCGCGACGTGGATCTTGCCATCAACAATCCGGTCTGGGGCCTCTACCAGGCCCCCTGGAAAACAGAAAGCCCGTCCCATGGGCGGGCGGTAGCTGCCGAATAGACGCCCTGTCCCTGGCCTAGTCTCCCCCAGAGAGACGATGAACCCCCGCGGCTTGTGAGCCTCGGGAAACCGCAACCGTCTCGACGTACCTGAGCTGCCGTATGGCGCGGCCAGATGTAAAAGAGGTAACACCAATGCCGCAGTCGGCCGAAAAGATTCTCGACCACGCTCCCCTGTTCCGCGAGCCGGAATACAGGCAGATGCTAGCCGAGAAGAAGCTGAATTTCGAATGTCCGCACCCGGATCAGATCGTTACCGATCAAGGCGAATTCACCAAGACCTGGGAATACCGCGAAAAGAACCTCGCCCGAGAAGCGCTTGTGATAAATCCCGCCAAGGCCTGCCAGCCGCTCGGCGCGGTGTTCGCGGCCGCGGGCTTCGAGCGGACCATGTCCTTCGTCCACGGCAGCCAGGGCTGCGTAGCCTACTACCGCTCGCACCTGTCTCGCCATTTCAAGGAGCCTGCTTCGGCGGTTTCCTCCTCGATGACCGAGGACGCGGCAGTATTCGGCGGCCTGAAGAACCTGGTCGACGGGCTCGCCAACACCTACCAACTTTACGACCCGAAGATGATCGCAGTCTCGACGACTTGTATGGCGGAAGTCATCGGCGACGACCTGCACAGCTTTATCGAGAACGCCAAGGACGAAAATTCGGTCCCGCGCGATTTTGACGTGCCCTTTGCCCACACGCCGGCCTTCGTCGGTAGCCATGTCGATGGCTATGACGGCATGCTCAAGGGCATTCTGGAGCACTTCTGGAAAGGCCAGCAGCGCACGGAAGCCAAGGGAACCATCAACGTCATTCCGGGCTTCGACGGCTTCTGCGTTGGCAACAACCGGGAACTCAAACGCCTGCTCGATGTGATGGGCGTGTCCTACACCTTCATCCAGGACGCGTCTGACCAGTTCGACACGCCGTCAGACGGGGAATACCGAATGTATGACGGCGGCACGAAGATCGAAGATGTGAAGGGGGCACTTAACGCCGAGGCGACGCTTTCACTGCAGTACTACAACACCCGAAAAACGCTGGACTACTGCGGGCAAGTCGGGCAGGCCACGGCTTCGTTCCATTACCCGCTCGGCATCCAGGCGACTGACGAATTCCTGATGAAGGTCTCGGCGCTTTCCGGGAAGGAAATCCCCGAGGCAATCCGCCTGGAGCGCGGCCGACTGATTGATGCCATGGCGGACAGCCAGTCCTGGTTGCACGGCAAGAAATACGCGATCTACGGCGACCCGGACTTCGTGTACGCCATGGCCCGCTTCGTGATGGAAACCGGCGGCGAGCCGACACATTGCCTCGCCACCAACGGCAGTTCGGCGTGGGAAGCCGAGTTGAAGGAACTGCTTGCATCCTCGCCTTTCGGCAAGGACGCTCAGGTCTGGGCGGGCAAGGACCTTTGGGCGATGCGGTCGCTGCTCTTCACCGAGCCAGTGGACCTGCTGATCGGCAATTCCTATGGCAAGTATCTGGAGCGCGACACCGGCACCCCGCTGATCCGGCTGACGTTTCCGATTTTCGACCGGCACCACCACCATCGCTTTGCGCTCATGGGCTACCAGGGCGGGTTACGCGTGCTGACGACGATCCTCGACAAGATCTTCGACAAGCTCGATCGCGAAACGAGCCAGACGGGCGTGACGGACTATTCCTATGACCTCACCCGCTAGAAGACCCGGCCGGCTTTTCGCCCAGGCTGTTCATTGCCCGAGTGGACTTTGGAGACTGACGCAATGACCTCGCTCAGTGCCAAGATCCAGGACGTTTTCGACGAGCCTGCCTGCGACAAGAACCGTGGCAAGGACGCCAAGGCCCGCAAGGAAGGCTGCGCCATGCCGCTGACGCCGGGAGCGGCAGCGGGCGGTTGCGCCTTTGACGGGGCCAAGATCGTCCTGCAGCCGATCACTGACGTTGCGCACCTGGTCCATGCGCCGCTCGCCTGCGAGGGCAATTCCTGGGACAACCGCGGTGCAGCTTCGTCTGGGCCAACCTTGTGGCGCACAAGCTTCACGACCGACCTTACTGAACTCGATGTGGTGATGGGGCAGGGCGAGCGGAAGCTCTTCAAGGCTATCCGCCAAATCAAGGAGACCTATGCGCCGCCGGCGATCTTTGTCTATTCGACCTGCGTGACGGCGCTCATCGGCGACGATATCGAGGCCGTCTGCAAACGCGCCGCCGAAAAATTCGGCCTGGCGGTGGTGCCGATCAATGCGCCGGGCTTGGCCGGCTCCAAGAACCTCGGCAACAAGCTCGCCGCCGAGGCGTTGCTCGATCATGTCATCGGCACGGTGGAACCCGACGACGCCGGGCCGTACGACATCAACATCCTTGGTGAATTCAACCTTTCCGGCGAATTCTGGCTGATAAAGCCGCTCCTTGATCGGCTCGGGATCCGGGTGCGTGCCTGCATTCCGGGCGACGCGCGCTATCTCGACGTTGCTTCCGCGCACCGCGCCCGGGCGGCTATGGTGGTGTGCTCGACGGCCCTCATCAATCTAGCCCGCAAGATGGACGAGCGCTGGGACATCCCTTTCTTCGAGGGCTCCTTCTACGGCATCTCCGACACGTCGGAAGCACTCCGAAGCATTGCTGAGCTGCTGGTTAGGAAGGGCGCCGATGCGGAGATCCTCGGCCGCACGGAGACGCTGATCGCCGAGCAGGAGGCGGTTGCATGGAAGAAGCTCGAAGCCTACCGGCCGCGGCTCCAAGGCAAGCGTGTACTGCTCAACACGGGTGGTGTGAAGTCCTGGTCGGTCGCCCATGCGCTGATGGAGATCGGCATGGAGATCGTGGGCACCTCGGTCAAGAAATCCACGGTCGAAGACAAGGTGCGGATCAAACAGATCTTCAAGGACGACAACCACATGTTCGAGCAGATGGCAGCGCGTGACCTTTACGCCATGCTCTCAGGAGGCAAGGCCGATATCATGCTGTCGGGCGGGCGCACGCAATTCGTGGCGCTCAAGGCCAGGACGCCCTGGCTCGACATCAACCAGGAGCGCCAGCACCCTTACGCCGGTTATGACGGCATGGTGGAACTTGTACACCAAATCGACCTCGCCATTCACAACCCGATCTGGTCCCAGGTGCGGACGCGGGCGCAGTGGGATTGCCGGCCTGATCCGAAGGATGAACTGCCGAGCATGAAGAACGCGACCTGGACGATGCACGCTGTCCAGGAATTCGCCGGCACGACGCCGACGATTTCGGCGAGTGTTGAGGAAATCCGATGACCCGCGTCCTTTCCCAGGCCAAATCAGCTTCGATCAATCCGCTGAAATCGTCACAGCCGCTCGGTGCCGCCTTGGCCTTTCTCGGGATCGATGGCGCCGTGCCGCTGTTTCACGGCGCCCAGGGCTGCACCAGCTTCGCGCTTGTGCTCTTCGTGCGACATTTCAAGGAAGCGATTCCCCTACAGACCACCGCGATGGATGAAGTGACAACCATCCTCGGCGGGTCAGACAATCTGGAAGAGGCGATCCTCAACCTCAAGACTCGCACGAACCCAAAGCTGATCGGGGTCTGCACGACGGCCCTGGTGGAAACCCGTGGCGAAGATTGCGCAGGCGACATTGCCGACATCAGGCTGAAACGGGCGGAAGAACTCGCGGGTACGGAGATCGTGCTGGCCAACACGCCGGATTTCAGCGGCGCCCTCGAAGAGGGCTGGGCCAAGGCTGTCACCGCGATGATCGAAGGCATTACGCGACCGGGCGAGCGGCCGCGCCAGTCAAAGAAGATCGCGATCCTGCCCGGCTGGAATCTCACCGTGGCTGACATCGAGCATTTGCGCGAGATGGTTGAAAGCTTTGGGCTGCAGCCGGTGATTTTGCCGGACGTCTCGGGCTCGCTTGACGGCACTGTACCAGACCACTGGGTCCCGACCACCTATGGCGGCACGAGCGTCGAGGATATCCGCGAGCTCGGCGCGGTCGAGCACTGCATCGCCATCGGCGAGCATATGCGCCGCCCGGCCGAGGTTCTGCACAAGGTGACCGGCGTCCCTTACGCGCTCTTCGAGACGCTGACCGGATTGAAGGGCGCCGATCAGTTCGTTTCCCTGCTGTCCGCGATTTCTGGCGAGTCTGTGCCGGCCAGCGTGCGCCGTCGGCGGGCGCAATTGCAGGATGCGTTGCTCGACGGACATTTCCATTTCGGAGGCAAGAGAATTGCTATCGCTGCTGAACCAGACCAACTCTATCAATTCGCCACCTTCTTCGCGGGCATGGGCTCCCAAATCGCTGCGGCGGTCACCACGACCGATATGTCGAAAATTCTGGAAAAGGTACCGACGGAGTCGGTTCAGATCGGCGATCTCGGCGATCTGGAAACGCTTGCCGCCGGCACTGATCTTCTGGTCACCCATTCACATGGAGCGCAGGCGTCGCAACGCCTTGGCATTCCGCTCATGCGCATCGGCTTCCCGCTCTTCGATCGGCTCGGCCGCCAGCACAAGCTCACCATCCTCTATCAGGGAACCCGCGATTTGGTTTTCGAAGTTGCGAACATCTTCCAGGCCAACCGGCTCGCGCCAACGCCTCAAGAAGTTGATCCATTCCGGAAGCGAGAAACGCAAGATGGGCCCCGTTCGTCGCCTCTCACTCGTTACTGACGAGGGCCAAGGTCCAATGCGTGAAAGACAAGCAGGCGCCTTGCGCGTGGCAATCGCAACACAAGACATGAAGGAGATCAATGCGCATTTCGGGTCGGCCAAGCGCTTTGTTATCTACGATGTGACGCGCGAGGAGTGGAACCTCGTGGAAGCCGTGGCGTTCGACGACGTCTCCGACGAAAGCGGACAACATCGGACCGAGGGCGATGACCGTATCACACCGAAGGTGGAAGCGCTGAAGGGCTGCCATCTCCTGTTTTGTCTGGCAATCGGCGGACCTTCGGCAGCCAAGCTTGTTTCGGCAAAAATCCATCCGATCAAGGTTCAGCAGCCTGAGAGTATCCAAGAGGTGCTGTTGCGCACGCAGATGAAGCTAAGGGCCTGTCCTCCCCCCTGGCTGCGAAAGGTGCTGGCTGAGGCAGGCATCGCGGAGAAGAAACCGTCCTTTGAGGACGACGACTGAAATGAGGAGGCGAAATGTCCGACCCTGTGGTTAGCCCTGCTGTCGCCGAGGACGAGGTGGCGCTTGCCAGCCCGTTCCTCAAATGCCTCGTGCGGCTAATCCGTGCTCAGGATTCCTACGGGGCGTGGGAAGGCAAAGCGGACCCCGAGCTGCTGGCCGCCTTCATCATCACTAAGGAACAGCGCCGTGCAATCCCGATCATCGGCGATCCCGATCCGGACGTGCTGTGGAGGCTTGATATGTTTTACACCGCGGTTGGGCTTGCGATCGAGGAGCGCTGCGGCCTGATGGCATCGCCGATCATGGAGCTGAGCCATGAAGGCTTTGGGCGCGTGCTTTTCACGGCGGGGCGGTTGGTAGCTCTGTCGAAGACGCTGCGCGACGTCCACCGGTTCGGCTTCGAGACGTTCCGGAAGCTTGCTCAGGCCGGCACGAAACTGGTCGGCGACGCAATCGCCACCATCGAGACCTATCCCGAGGTGGCGCGTGCGTGATGAAGCAGGTTTCGAGCAAAGGGGCCATGACAATCTTGAGCAGCCGCGGTGGCCAGCCGTCGCAGCCGACGCCATCCAGGCGGATGAAGCTCTTCGAGTAGCACCGATGAAGCCACTGGTGCTGATCTGTTCGGACGATGCGGAGTTCTATCTGAATTATAGCCACATTCTGGAGGCGGACGGCTTCGCGAGTGAGTTGGCAGGCTGCGCGGAGGAAGCATTTGTATTGGCCGAACAACGGGAGTTCCACGCCGTCGTGCTGGACTGCGTGCCAGCAAGCGCGACGGGAGCCACAATCTGCGCCCGCCTCAAGGAGGAGCCGCGGACGGCCGACCTGCCCATTGTTGCCCTGATCGCGCCCGGCGCCGAGAACCAGCACCTCGATCTCCTGAAGGCTGGCATTGACGAGAGCTTTGTGCGGCCGATCGCCCCGGCCAAGCTTCTCGACTGTCTACGGGAGAGGCTGGCGCTGACGAAGCGGGGTGCAAATGGTCTTGCAAACGGCGGCTGGCTCACCTGTGGCGGCCTCGAAATCAAGTTGGATGCCCACCGGGTTCGCGGCAATGGGCACGACATCCATCTCGGACCGATCGAGTTCAACGTGCTGCGGCTTCTGATTGAAGCTCCCGGGAAGGTCTTTAGCCGGGACGAGCTTATCGGAGCGGCCTGGCCGGCCAACATCCATGTCGGTGCACGCACGGTCGATGTCCATATCAGCCGGATCAGAAAAGCCCTGAAAACGGCTTCGCCCGACAGCTTCATACACACCGTCAGGTCGGCCGGCTACTCGCTCGAGAAGCCGGAGGACTGAATCAAGTGCCGGATGTGGCGCCACTCCCTTTCCGTCGCGCTTTGGGCCGGTCTTGCGGCTTGAAGCGCCCCTAAACGATTACTCAGGAAGAAGCAGGCAAATGGGTTTTAAAACCGTACTCTGCGTGACAGACGCCGACCATTCCGATCAGGACATCAGAACTGCTGCCCGCTTGTGTGCCGAAGTCGGCGCGCATCTTTCCGTACGGATCATACCGGCTCTGATGCTCGTTATGTCATATCCGCCGATCGGAGATGGTGTCCCCGAGTGGCCTACGGGACGTGGACCGGCAATGGCCACATTCAACAATCGGTTTCGGCAAGACAGATTTACACAGGACGTGCTCAGACTGGAAAGACGCTCCAAGGACATCCAGAAACTGCTGAGGGCCATGTGCCTTTCCTATGACGTCGATACGGATTATTGCGATTTGACCAGCGTGGGTGAGGTGGTGCGACAGCGGGCGCTCTGCGCCGACCTGACAATTGTCGGCCCCGCACTTCTCAACGACAGTATTGTCGGACCTGTCGTCATCAACGGCAGCTTATTCGATACGGGAAAACCGGTGCTTATTGTGCCGAACGGCGCTAAGGCGACCCTGTGGCCACGGCGCGTCTTGGTCGGTTGGGATTCACGACTTGAGGCGTGCCGTGCGGTTCGGGAAGCGCTGGGTCTCTTATGCGCTGCTGAGGAAGTTCGTGTTGCCCTGGTCGATCCGAAGGCGAACCACAACGGGAACGGGGCGGAGCCTGGAGCCGACATCGCTGCTTATCTCACCCGGCATGGTGCTCGGGTGTCGGTTGACCTACTGCCAAGTGCCGGCAAACCGGCGGCCACGGTGCTTGCGCAGCACGCAATCGACATTTCTGCCGACATGATAGTCATGGGCGGTTATGGCAGCCGTCGGCTGCGTGAGCGGCTCTTTGGCGGTGTGACGAGATGGATGGTTGAGAAACCGACATTGCCGCTGTTTTTGGCTCGCTGACTGGTTCCAAGCCGCAAAGATGCTGTTCAACGATCCACGGTGATCTCCAAGTCGAAGAAATGGGCAGCGGGATATGAATGTTCGACTATTGATCATGGGCGGTGGCATCCGCGGAATGATGTCCGCCTTTTTGCGGCGAGGGCGGGAGCCTTAGCCGAGAGCATCTTGACCGAACAAGTGCTCGGACCCAGCGGCACATCGTATTATTCTGCGGGCGTGCCTTTCCCCTACGCTCGACAAGACCTTACGTTCACTCGCAAAGAGTGCAGCGGCCTTAGCGGCCATGGCTGAGCCCGCGGTCAGCGGGGAGGGTCCTTGCCTTTGGCGATGCATGTCGTGGCTGGACCGGGTGAGGTGAGTCCGGCCCAGTCTACCCAGCCTCTGCGCCCGCCCCGAAGCCGCTCGCCCGCTCAGCGCTATCGAGGGCGCGCTCGCGAGCGGCTTCGCTAACGCTGCGCTACAGCGCGTGCAGGGACGCGACCCAGGGAAGGCATACTCCAGCGTGTCTTCGCCCAATTCCGTTTCGGTGGCCCGCCTCAAGCCGGTCTTCCAACCGAAGGCCGAACGAGCCAATTCGCCAGCCAACTCCACCAACGATTGTCTAAATCCGCAACCCGGGCGGTTCGCTCGGGCTCGCTTGCTTGAGCTCGGCACAGACGGGATCGCGAGCATGATGCCGCGGAATGGGAACGCACCCATGCTTGGGCACGAGGGCCCCGTGCCAATGCGCATCGCGCCAATCGGCGTCGTCACGTCCGAGATTCAGCAGCGGCTGCTCGGCGCTTTTACGCTCGCATATGCGTCGGCACGCCGCTAGCGATCGATGACGCACTGCCGACGAGGCTGCTCGTTCCACGAAAAAGCGATAAGCGCGAGATTAATGGGCAACCTCGTCGGGACCGAAAAGAGCGTTAAACCGGGTTGCTAGATCAATCCAGGGTGCCGCGTCGCGGCTCTCTGAAGCTGTTCGAACGACGGCCGCCAGATAATCGGTAAAAGCCTTCAGTCTTATGGCGCCTTGCTCTGAGAGGTAGTCAATGGCGTCAAGCCGCTGGTGAACAGCAGCGAGCATATGTTGCACCAAAAGCAGGGAGGATGGGCAAGGGCAATCGCTCTTACTCGCGAGGCGCCTGCACTCGCTGCAAAGCGGCGGAATGTCCTCTAAGGATAGGTCGCCGGAAAGACGTTGTATGAGATTGTCAGTGGCGTTCCACAAATTCGCTCGCAAGCAGTACGGAGTGCAGCGTGACGCCATGTTGGGCTAGCAGCGCCGTAGCTCCCTCGTCACGGTCCACGAGGCAAGCAGCGTCACCCACAATGCCGCCGACGCGGCGAACCTCTTCAATCGCCTTCAATATCGAATTGCCGCTTGTGGCAACGTCGTCAACGATCAGGACCACTTTTCCCTCGAGATCTTCTTTAGGCCCAAGACCTTCAATCACGTCCTTTGTGCCATGGGACTTTGGAGCCTTGCGAACGAAGATCGTGTTTATGGGTTTGTTCATCACCGAGCTGACAGCCGCCATCGATCCGATTACGGGGACCGCTCCCATTTCAAGGCCGCCGACGTACTCTGCTTTCACTTGCTCAGCTATTTTTAGGAACTCAAGAGCGGCAAGTTGCGCGCCTCGCGCCACCATCATGGTAGGCTTCATGTTGAAATAGATGTCGCTCTCTATGCCCGACGAGAGCGTGTAGCGTCCGAAACGAAAAGAGCGCTCACGGACAATCTCGCGGAGTTCGTCCTTGTCGTGTTGGCCGGAATCAACTGGTCTGAATTTCGCCAGTGCCGCCATAGATCAGACCTCGCCCCTAGGGAAAAATTGGGTGCGGCATGCATCTAGTCACTACCGCTATGTGGCTTATGCAAGTGTTCGCGGGGTGTGTCAATTAATGTCAATACCGGTGCGACCGTTTCGCGCAGATTTTATAATTATTGTTATTGGGTGCCTAAAGCGTGATCACGGGCTTCGCTACGGCTGGGTAGCCTTGGCTACCGGGCCTTGCCCGATCTCGGCCAGGCACGGGTTTTCTCGACGCGGGCCGTCTCTTTGAGGATTTGGGCGTTTCATCCTCGTCCCCTCGAGTTCCGCCTCGCTCGGCCCCGTTTTGCGCCAGCTTCTTAACCAGGTTACCCATGAGGTGAGCGTTTCGGCCGCCATGTCGGCCCGTGTCGCTCTTGTGATGACGAGTGGGCAAGGCCGCGCTTTTCGTGCAACCTCCTCGTAAAGGCGAGGTAAAGTTCGAGCCGCCGGGAATTTCGTTCATCAGCACCGCGGCGCAACATTTCGGCTCGCTTCGTCTGACGACGCGGTAAAAACCAGCAGCAAAGTCCAAGGTAGGTCGTAGTCCACCTCCCCTGCCGGCCGAGTCTTTACGCGATATCGGCGACAGGGGCGAGCGTCTGCCTCTAGGCAAGCCTTACACTGATTTTGGTGGCATTGAGTTCGCCGACACCGTGACATGCAGCCTATCACGGGCGGGAAGTGCCTGGTGGCAGAACTCGACATACGGCGCTACGTTCTGGACGCTGGCGTTGCTGACCAGGACATCGAGGCGCCCGAAGGTTTCGATCGTCTGCATCAGCCGCTTTCCAACTGCCCCTCACTCCGGCAACCATCTTTTGTCAATCGATCGATCCCGGACGCCGTTGTTGGACTTCGCTGTGATCAAGATGCGCGGACCACTCTTGCTCCCTCGCCGGCGAACCGCGCTATCCTTGCCGACCCCGCTCGCGGCTCCGGTGATCAGCGCCACCTTGTCAAGAAGCCGGCCACCGGCTCCCCGTCGCGCTGGTTCAATGAGATATCATTGTAAAGTTCATGGTTTCTTCCTTTCCGATGGCGAGGCTCGGCTTCCGCGAGATAGTCATGGACGACGTTCCCGAGCGCGAGCGTGAGATCTGCGACGAGGTGTACGGCCGAAACGACTTCCAGCACCGGCAGCTCGGCGACTGGGGCCAACGCGTGTGACCAAAGGTTCAGTGCTGCCGGGCCGGTCCAGGCGCCCTGCAGATTGATTTCCTCCAGATGATATTCCACGAGCTCACAGATGCGCGGCGTGCCGTCGACATGCGGGATGATTTTGAGGAGGAAGTTCGGTTCAGCGAGCGAGGCCTTCACGCTCGCGAGGTCGGCGGCTCGGTGCTTGTAGCCCATGGTACCCGTCGCGACACGGACCGGCCCGTAGTCCAGCGTGCCAACAAGGGTATCCGTCTCCGTTCGGAGCGTCGGGCTAGCGAGCTTCTTGGGAAAGCCCCAAAGCTCGCGTCCGCCCGCTATCGGCGGATGGTCGTCGAGAAACATGCAGTGGGTGTAGCTCCCCCTGCGGCCACAGAAGGAGACAGGGATGACCTGTCCGCCTTCCGTGTAGTCGCCGAAGCCCGTCGAGTCCGGCATGCGAATGAACTCGAATTTGACCAGAGGCTCGCACACCTGAAGCGGCTCCGGCACAAGGTCGCGCAGTTTCTGCGGATCGGTGCGATATGTGATGATCAGATACTCCCGGTTGCGGAAGCGATATGGGCCGGCCGGGTAGGCCGGGCTGGTCAGGGGCATGGCGAAAGCTCTCCCACGGACGGTATCTTGGTGCATGTTTGAACTGCCTTTGTGCTGGATCAAGTGGGCTTAGATCGGTCTGCATGATGGCGGCGAGGCTCTCCGAGGTGCCTTCGTTAGCCTCGTAAGGGATGCATGGCGTGATCGCGCGTAGACCATTTTGCGCTGGGCAATTGCCTTGGGGCGCACTCATTGGCGATGGTCGCGGACGCGGTTCCATGGCTCTGAAGGCAAGATTCGAGGTAAAGTGATTTTGTTCCTCTTTTGAAGGCGCTGCTTCCCGTCTGCCCTCGTGGTAGGAGGAAGTGGAGTGGCGCCAGCTCCGATTTTCTCCTCATGACGGGGTTTTGCGGATCAACGCGCATGCGCCATGCCAAATGAGAAATCGTTCGAGGCAAAGCAATAGATCTTGCTCAGCTACGTTATGTATCCGACGTTGTCGGAAATCGGATAGCGCCGAACGGGACCGCTTGCCGATTGGGAGGACGTCTCGTTCGTGCGCAAGAGGATCTCCGCCCCTCAGGCAAATAGCTCCGACCGGGCGCTATGCTTCACCACCGTCGGCCCGGGAATTAACGCTCTTTATGCCCAGGTGTTGTCCCACTGGACGCCGCGCATTCGCCATCATGTGAAAGAGTTCTACCAGCTCGACGACCAGAAATTCTCGACCAGCCGCGGCCATGCGGCTGGGGCAAGGGGGCTCTGGGCCCAGAGGCAGGTTGACGTCGTGCGTACCCATTCGGCGCTGCCAGGCCCGGAAGGTGAGCGTTCACGCTGGACGCGCTCCGCCGCAGGGGGACGAGACATTTCAAGGGAACTTGCGATATCCGTCCTGTTACCCTGGCCGTCTTTACCGGTGCGGTCCGAGGCGCTGGTCAGCGTGGCGCGCCTTGCATAGTGCCCGATCACCCGACAACGCCTGTCATCCATCGCGAGAAATACAGCGGACCTCATTTGCTGGCAGAATGCCTATCCGACCCAATCGTACCTTCTTATGGCGGCTGGCTCGAAACCCGACAGCGGCAGAAGACATGTCGGGTTCACGACAATCGGCCGTATTTGGGCTCGTGGAGAATTTTCAAAGCATTCCCCGCCGCTTACCGGAGCTGAGGGAATTGGCACGTCCGTTGCAGCTTGATGGGAGGCAACACTGTGAGAGGGCCGATCGCAGCGACGCGCAAGAGGAGCGATGGCCTCGTGCCTCGTGTGTTCCGATTCTGACAGAGAAACCAACTCGCGACAAAAGCCACGAAAAGGTGAGATAACTTTGGATACGAACATGGAACTGCGTATGGGGTCCCCGGCTCCTCCGATCAAAGTGGAGAACTGGCTGCGTGGCGAGCCCCTCACGAACTTTCAAACCGGCAAGGTTTACCTCGTTGAATTTTGGGCGACTTGGTGCGGACCATGTGTAACGGCCATGCCCCATTTAATTGAACTGCAAGAGAAATATGAAGACAGCGGATTTGAGGTCGTCGGAGTTGCCGCTTTCGAACAGGGCCCAACCGCAGACGAGGCGCGGACCAGGTTGGATACCTGGCTGACCGAGAAGTTCTCGAATCTGAATTATCGAATCGCGTTCGATCACACAGGTGAAATGAAGCGACTGTGGATGGAACCCAGTTCTTCACTCGGGATTCCCGCCCCGTTCGTGGTCGACCGCGACGGCCACATCGCTTTTATCGGCCACGCGGCGCATCTCGATGTCGTTTTGCCGAAAGTCCTCAACGGCAGCTGGCGCAGCAGCTATGAAGCGAAAGCCGCCGATGCAAAGCGAATCGCGAATAACCAAAGTAGAGCGCGCGAACGGTCAATATACGCCAAACTTCGGCCGGCGATGCAGGCCGAGGATTGGACGGCGGCACTCTTGGCCATCGAAGAAGGCCTCGCCTTGATGCCAGACTCTTACGATTTCCGGCTGACTCATGCGGATTTACTGCTTCACAAGCTGCGCGACATGCAGACCGGCATGCCGCTCATGCGAAAATTAGTCGAGGACGCGATCGACAAAACGTCCGAGGCCGTGTCTTGGATGGCCCTGAACCAACTCTTCGATCCCTCGATGGACAATTCCCATCTTCCGCGCGCTGAGCGCTTTGCGATGGGCAACGAGCTCTCGGAACAGATACTGACACTAAATCCCCCACAAGGCGATGGCCCGTCTAAATACCGCCGGTACCTCCCGGTTGCTCAGTATTATTACGAGAGCGGCAACAAAGATCGCGCGATCGAGTTGATCGAGGTGGCAATCAAATCGCTGGACCATCTGGGGCCAATATCGGACCGCAAACAGCACTACCTTACCCCATTGCTCCAAGCACTGGCCAACTACACGGGTGAGCCTGCCTGTCACGCGGATCTTTGTGTGGCTCCGCAAAACAAGGCATCCGAAACTCAAAACGCAGTCAATTCCTGAGCAAGGTCGCGCAGGGGATGACAATTGGAATTGAACACTGGCCGATCCGCCCAGTCGTGGCCCGTTTCTAGCAACTATGTCGTGCAGCAAGGGCGGACGGCTTGCGGCAGGTTGGATTTCAATTGCGTTGACGTCCGGTCGGATCGCGGCGCAGGTGATGTTCGCCGTGAATTCGTGCCACGGTGGAAGGTCTCGCACGCGTGGCAATGTCGAGGTCGGCCACGGGATACTATTGCGACCGGCCCGCCCAAGCCATTCGTCGGCCACGCAAGTGGGCCCAAAGTAGGCAAGAAATCGTCCTCTGAAGAAGACGAGACTGAAACTTGAGGAAAAACGAAATGCCTCATGCCCCGGTTGGCCCTGCTGTCAACAAGGACGACGAGGCCCTTGCTCGCCCGTTCGTCAAATGCCTCCTGCGGCTGATCCGTACTCAGGATTCCTTCGGGTTATGGGAAGGCAATTCGGACGCCGAGCTGCTGGCCGAATTCATCATCACCAAGGAACAGCGACGTGCGACCCCGGTCATCGGCGATCACGATCCGGACGCGCTGTGGAGGCTCGACATGTTTTACACCGCCGTGGCGCTTGCGATCGAGGAGCGCTCCGGCGTGTCGACGTCGCCAATAATTGGAATGAAACCCGTGGGGGCTTCGGGAGGTTGGTCGGTTTGTCGAGACGTCCACCGGTTCGGCTTCGAGACCTTCCGCAAACTCGCTGAGGCCGGTACGAAACTGGTCGACGATGCAACTGCAGCTACTCGAAGCCTAGCCCGAGATAGCGCGCGTAAAGAAAAGCATTGTTCGAGGAGGATCTATGTCAGACCTAGATAAGATGAGGAAGAAAGTCCGAAAGCTTCAGTTGCGTCCAGCTATTCCTAAGATGGCATTGCATGACCTTGTCGAGGATCTTCCGGTCAAGTGGACCGAGATACAAGAAGTTGCCGAGAAAACCCACGCCCTTCATGCCGAGTTGGATGCTGCCAAGCGAGAGCTCGCTACAATGAAGAATGTACGATGAGGCGCACGTTCACCACTCGTGACGGCTCCATTTGGATGCCGTCGTACCTGACCTTCATCGACCGCAAGATCTGCATCGGCTGCGGCCGTTGTTTCAAAGTCTGCTCGCGCGATGTCATGCATCTTCACGGCGTCGATGACGCGGGTGAAATCCTCGGCCCCTGCGATGACGATGACGACGATTTCGACGGCGAGCTCAATCGCATGATCATGGTTGTCGATGATGCCGGCCGCTGCATCGGCTGCGGAGCCTGCGGCCGAGTCTGCCCAAAGAACTGCCAGACGCATGTCGCGGCCGACGAGCTCGCAGCATGATCTGGCGGACAAACCAGGAGAACGCGTTGCACTTCATATCCTTTTGTCGACTCCTGGGGCTGGTCCTGTGCAGCAATCTGTAGATTGTTTACTTCGCTGCGGATTCGATCCGTCTGGCAGTCGTCACGACGCTGGCATGTTCGCTGCTGCTTCAGGTCGGCTATTTCGGCAGCGTGCTCTTTTCGATGGCGGTCTAGCCGCGCTTTCACAGCTCGCCACAGGGGCCATCATGTCGATGGTTTCAAGGAAGCTCGATATCAGTCGCCTGACTCTGATCAGCTGCGGAATCAAATTTCAGCTGTGTCCCAGCTGCCCAGCATAGCGCTGTTGCTTTGGGGCGCGGTCGCCAGAGAAGTGCTCAGTCGACATCACTTTGGATCGCCCTGATCACTGAGCTGACCGTATAGGGAAACTGTGTTTGTTAGTCGGCCGCGACCGCATTCGGTTTGTTCTTACGCCAGGAGATGCAGGTGTTGGTCGACTGGGCACATAAGTCATCGCAGCACGCCGGATGCGGGGCTGCTTCATCGCAATGACGAGCTCGGCGCTGGAACAACGATGAACCTGTTCTGCACTCGTCTCGAAATGGGGCTGGCTTCAAGCAATAAGCCCTTGGGCTCACCGGTTCGTAGCTGGTTCAGCCCAATCACCTCTTGCTGGAGAAAGCATGCTGGAAAAATTCGAACGCTATCCGCTCACCTTTGGGCCCACGCCCATCGAGAGGCTCGACCGCCTCGGCCAGCATCTGGGCGACAAGGTGGAAATCTACGCCAAACGCGAGGACTGCAACTCCGGTCTCGCGTTTGGCGGAAACAAGCTGCGCAAGCTCGAATACATCATCCCCGATGCGATCGCGTCAGATGCCGATACGCTCGTCACCGTCGGCGGCGTGCAGTCCAACCACACTCGGATGGTCGCAGCAGTCGCCGCCAAGATCGGCATGAAATGTCTCCTGGTTCAGGAGAGCTGGGTCCCACATGCAGATGTTGTCTATGACCGGGTCGGCAACATTCTTCTGAGCCGCATCTTGGGCGCAGAGGTGCGCCTGGTCGACGAGGGCTTTGACATCGGCACCCGCCATAGTTGGGAAAAAGCGCTTTATGAGGTCAAGGCAAGGGGAGGCAGGCCTTATGCGATACCAGCGGGGGCGTCTGTTCACCCGAATGGCGGTCTCGGCTATGTCGGGTTCGCCGAGGAGGTGCGCGCCCAGGAGAAACAGCTTGGGTTCGTCTTCGACTACATCGTTGTTTGCACGGTGACAGGTTCAACGCATGCCGGCATGATCGTCGGGTTCGCCCAGGACGGTCGACAGCGCAACGTGATCGGTATCGATGCTTCTGCCACTCCCGCAAAGACCAAGGCTCAGGTGCTTGGTATTGCCCAACAGACAGCGCTGCTCGTCGAGCTCGGAACGGAACTTGTCGAGGAAGACGTGGTATTGCTCGAGGACTACGCGTACCCGCGTTATGGCGTCCCATCGGAGGAAACCAAAGAGGCAATCCGTCTGTGCGCGCGGCTCGAGGGCATGATTACCGATCCCGTTTACGAGGGCAAATCGATGCAAGGGATGATCGATCTCGTCCAGAGGGGCTTCTTTCCGCAGGGATCGAGGGTCCTCTACGCACATCTCGGCGGCGCGCCGGCGATCAACGGGTACGGCTACACCTTTCGCAACGGCTGACGTTCGGCAGACCACGATTCCGCCGTCCTGCCGTACCGGACGTGCATAACCTCGGTCAGCGCTGAGCCGGAGGCCGCGATAAATCTCGCGACGTCGATGATCTGCGGACTGTTCAGTCTCTCCGCAGAGGGCAGGCGATTCCCAATTCCTTCCTACGGTTGGCTGTAATCGAAGACACAAGGCCGGCGAGTTCGTGCTCCGCTGCCACTCGTGAGCAAGAGGATGGGATCCAATCCGCCGGAGCAAATGACGAGATCTGAGCGAAGGCTGCGGTCGGAGATTCCTGCGCTTCCAGACTCTGAGAGACAACATTGCGAACCGGAGGGAGTTTGATGCGTTGACGTCCTGGGCAGGGTGGGGCCAGCGACAGGGTACCAGCCGGCCGGAAAGCACCGCCCCATTTCAATGTGCGCTGACTTCGATTCCTTTGGCGAGATGTGGGTAACGGCGGCAGGGAGGGCGCCGCGCATTTACCACACCCAAATGACCGGCGACATTGCCGCCGTTTTCCGGCCCCGCCGACCGCCGGCAGTCGCCACCCGCGCTCGTTCGGTAAGCGCTCACAGGCCACGCGCCTCTCCGGCAACGGGCCAGCGCATCGCGCAATCCGGTTGGCGCTCAGGCAAGGCCCTTCGCTAGTTCCAACGCCTGCCGTTCAAAGAGGCGGCGGTAAATGCCGCCATCGAGACCGATCAGCGCGGCATGATCGCCGTCCTCGATGATGCGGCCACGATCGAAGACGAGGAGCCGATCGAGCGCGCGGACCGTCGACAGCCGGTGTGCGATGACAAGCGTGGTCCGACCAACCATCAACCGATCCATTGCATTTTGAATGAGAACCTCGGATTCCGAATCGAGGCTCGATGTGGCCTCGTCCAGGATAAGGATCGGCGCATTCGCGAGGAAGGCGCGCGCGATCGCCACCCGCTGGCGCTCACCGCCGGAGAGCTTCACGCCTCGTTCGCCGACCAATGTCCCATAGCCTTTTGGCAGGGGCGCGATGAATTCGTGCGCACTGGCCAGTCGTGCCGCTTGCTCGATGTCGGCCTGGCTCGCGCCAGGCCGGCCATAGGCAATGTTCTCGGCGAGCGACCTGTGAAACAGGATTGGCTCTTGCTGCACGATTGCGATCTGCGAACGAAGCGACTCTTGCGTCACCTCGGAGACGTCCTGGCCGTCTATCAGGATCCGGCCGCCGCTCAGGTCATAGAGTCTCTGGATGAGCTTCACGAATGTTGTCTTGCCGGAACCGGAGGGACCAACCAACCCGACCCTTTCGCCAGGCTCAATCGACAGCGAACATTCGCTATAGAGCGGCAGAGGACGGTTGCCGTAGCGGAAATGGACGTTCTCGAAATCGATGCGGCCCTTCGTGATCCGGATCGGCTTGGCCTCTGGACTGTCAGCAACCCCGAGCGGCTGGTTGTGGATGGCAACCAGTTCTTCCATATCATTAACCGAGCGCTGCACGTTCCGGACATGCATGCCGGCATCACGCAGATAGCCCTGTAGGATGATGAAGGACGTGACAACATATGCTATCTCGCCCGGCGTTGCCTGTCCGTGAGTCCACAGAAGCAGGGCATATCCGATCACCGCCACCCTGAGCGCAACCAAAGTGACGCCTTGGGTTGAGCCGATGATCGTTCCGCGCACCCAACTCCGGCGCGTGCGGTGCCGCCATTTGGTCATGATGTTTGCAAGGCGCTCGTCTTCGCGGACCTCCGCGCCGAAGCCTTTGACCACAGCGTTGCAGCTAACCGCATCCGCAAGCGCGCCGCCGAGCCTTGTGTCCCATCTGTTGGCAAGGCTCGCCGCCGGCGCGACATAGCTGAGCGCCAGCGAAATCGAAAATGCAAGGTAGATGAGGGAGCCGCAAGCAAAGATCACGCCCATGATCAGCCAGTGCCAGCCGAGCACTGCCGTCGAACCTATAAGAATGATAAAGGACGGAAACAGCGCGAGTAGTATAGTGCTGTTTAGGAGGTCCAGCGCCCACATGCCGCGCGTTATCTTGCGCACTGTCGAGCCGGCGAAGCTGTTCGCATGCCAGTCTGTCGAAAAGCGCTGGACATGATGGAACGCTTCGTTCGCGACATCGGACATCATCTTCAGCAAAAGGTCGGTAATGCCAATGAAGGCGATGTGGCGCATGGCGATGGCAGCGAGCGCTAGCGCAATCGGTACAGAGAAGGCTGCAAGGGCCGAATCCCAAGCTGGTGCTGCCACAGCAGCGCCAGCTGCAACAGCATCGATGAGACGGCCCGAATAGATCGGCATCAGCACGTCAGCCAGCGTGGAGGCGAGCATCGCGGCCATGATGATCGCGAACCGGGCCGGCTGCCTGTGCCAGTGGTGCACAGTGAAGGCGAGAACGCCACGAGAAGTGGCGCCGCGCTGATGGACGGGGAAACGGTTCATTGTTTTAAAGCGGGCGCATCAACACGCTCCGTCCTAAGGAAATTAAATGACAAAACTGGAATTTTCGACATCACCCACCACAATAAGATCGGTGGGCAGCCTCTGCTGCCCCTCAAACGGTCAGCATCAAAAGTTGTGCCAACTACAAAAAGGGCTCAAAACTTCTGCATGTTGCTCAACGCGTTGAGAGTCCGGCAGGCCAAGCACAATTGTCACGGACTCGACAACCGGCGGTGGATGGAGGCAAAGACGACAGGATCTAAAGGGCTTCTCGGCAACGGCAATCTTGCATTCGGCGAAAACAAGCGGCGTAAGCTCAATACGTCATTCCTGACGCGACCACGTCAGACGTCGACACACTTGTCTCCATCGCGGACTGGCAGTCCAAACTGTATGATCGCGACGGTTGCCGCCAAGATCGGCATGAGATGTCGTCTACTTCAGGAGAGCTGGGTCCGCATGAGGATGCAGACTACGACCGGGTCGGCGACATTTTCTCTTGAGCGGATCATGGGAGCAGTACGGCCCGAAACAAACGTTTGTCTATTTGGATCAGTGCCAGGTTGTTCCTGCGTTCGCGGCCCACCTCGTCAACGCCTTCGCCTTCCCGGAATATCTCCTTCCCGAACCTCCTGACGGCAGCCTCGACAAAGCTGCGGACCGAATGCGTCTCGCCGGTCGCGAGGAGAAAATCGTCAGGCTCGTGATGCTGCAGGATGGGCCACATACATGCCCCCGACACATAGCTGTGTGACCATCTTTAGCGCTGCGCCTCGAGTGAGTGAAGTAGGCATCCGAATCTCGCCTCGATCTTTCGCAAGACGGGAGAGACCTCCTGGAGGCCGCGCCTTCCAAAGGCGTTTTTCCCGATTCGCGCTGCGAGGAGGTGGCAAGAGCCGTTTCCGCGCCACAGTCCGTAAACTTGGGTTGCCGGCCGCCCCTAATTTCCGGTGCGGAGCCGGCCTATTGGCCCTACCGGCAAGAGGACGGCGACGTGCAAATCTGCCGCTGGCGCTTTCCCCGCAATGTCGGATACCCGACAGGATCACACCAGTTTGCCAGTTGTTTTGATTATATTTTCCTTCTGGCACGTCCGATGCAGGGGATCTTGTGAACGCACAAGCGGATGTCCTCCTATGATCAGGCTCACTGAAGAATGCTGTTGCCGCACTCGATATCGCGCCTTCGCTCACCCCCAGCCGATCAAAAGTCGGCGCATCATCTTGGAGTCGGGCGACTGCGCCTGTTTCAAACGCCGAACAAGGTTGGAAAGCATCTGGATGACTGAGCCGCTATCATCGAAGCGGGCGGAGATACGTCGATCCCGCCCAGGCCCCACACGTCGCCAACATGAGTGTCGATCTCCTCATTTGGCTGGGATCCCTTGGCCTTAAAGCCGACCACACGAAAGCGGGGGCACACTCTAGCGAATCCAGCGGCACCGAGGTCAAGAATGCCCGCGTAGAGGAGAGGCCCAATGACCGAACATCGCCTAATGGGGAAACACCTACAGGAGGAAGAAAATGGAGCTCTCTTGCATTGGGGTGGGTGCTGGACCGTCTAATCTGAGCCTTGCGTGTCAGACACATGAGCAGATCGGGCGAGGGGCACTGTTCTTGGATCGGCAAGTCGACTTCCGCTGGCACCCAGGCCGCGCATTCGATTCCTCGGAGCTCCAGGTCAGCCACTTCAAGGATCTGGTCACGCTGGTGAATCCGCGATCAGCCTACACTTTCGTAAACTACCTGCACGAGAACGGGCGTCTGTACCACTTCTTGAATGCACAGTTCGAGGGCGTGCTCAGAGCTGAGTTCGAGCAATACTTGAACTGGGCCTTCCAGAGGAACCCGCTTGTCCGCGGCGGCCAGACTGTGCGCGAAATCCGCTTTGACGGCGAGTTTCGGGTGTGGACCGACAACGCAGTTCTTGGCGCTAGAGACCTCGTGGTCGGCGTCGGCAAGCAGGCGCGGATTCCGTCTCATTTTCAGGGATGGACTGGGCGTAACCTTTTCCACTCATCGGAATTACTGCACATCGATCCTGAGGTTTGGAAAAAGGACGTTTGTATTGTTGGTGGAGGCCAGTCGGGAGCCGAGGTGCTGTTGCGCCTTGTCGGCCAGCCAAAAGCGCGGCGGCCTCGATCGATCACTTGGGTCTCGGAGCGCGAAAACTATCTGCCCATCGACAACAGCCAGTTTACCAACGAGTTGTTCATGGCCTGCTTTTCGGATCGCTTCGCGGCAATGAGCGAGTCGCAGCGCAAAGTGTTCCTGAGGCGTTTCGTGCTTGCTTCCGACGGCATTTCGGAAAACACGTTGCGCGCGGTCTATCAGGCGCTGTATCGCCACGCGTTTTTAACAAACCACTGCGAAATCACGCTGCTGCCGGGTTGCAGCGTCTCACACTGCATCAACCTCGGCGCGGGTCACCGGCTGACCCTCCAGCACGGTATGGAGGAGGTCGAAGAAGTCACGGCCGACATCGTCATCCTGGCCACCGGTTACGAGAACGCGGTGCCAGGCTTCTTGGAACCGATGGCGGACCGGCTGGAAAAGATCGACAACGAATTGGCTATTCGCGAAGATTTTTCGGTGTGCTGGGACGGGCCGCGTGACAGACGCATCTTCGTACAGAACGCGAGCCTAGGACAACGTGGGCTGGCTGATCCGAATCTAAGCCTGCTGGCCTGGCGAGCGCGTCGCATCCTCGACAGCCTTCTGGGGCGCGTGCCGCGAGCAAACCCCCAGCATCCCGGCTTCATCGGCCCTACCTCCATCGAGAGCTGGTCCGACCCGGTGGCGGAAGAAATGGGCAGCGGAATATGACCGGCCGACTACTGATCATCGGCGGTAGCATCCTAAGAATGATGTCCGCCTTCGCTGCAGCGGAGGCCGGAGAGCGGGATGCACTTAGCCTCGTCGTCTCACATGCCGTGGAGGACCGTCTCCGTCGACCACCACCTGACCAGCGCCCGATCGCCGGAATGTTCAACCAACCAGACTTTCCAACAGGAGGCTTTTCGCATGTTGACTGATGCACAAAGAGAAAAGTGGCAGAAGGACGGATACGTCAGAGTCGAAAGTTTCTTCGATCCCGCGGCTCTGGAAGGCATTTCCAGCTTTGTTGAAGACGTATCACGCTGGGAGGTCAGCGATGATAAATGGCTCATGTGGTTCGAGAGGACGACGGACAATCGAAAGATCATCTCTAAGGCCGAGAATTTTCTCGACTTCCATGATCCGTTGCGTCATTTGCTTCCTGGAAGATCAGCGCATAAAGTCTGCGGTCGAGGATTTGCTTGGCGAAGAGTCGCGCAGGCTCAAGGAGTTGCTGATTTTCCACTATCCCGACAGCGGCGGCTATCGCCCGCATCAGGACATTTACCACATTCCACACAGACTGCCCGAGCGGATGGTCCATGCGGTCGTTCCGATTGGCATTGACGACTCCGACCCGGACAACGGCGGGCTTTTCTTCAGACCCGGCAACCACAAAAAGGGGGTATTTCCCATGGATGCCGGCGGGGTGATCGATCCTGAAGTCGCCGAAATGTTTTCCTGGAAACCCGTAGTATGGAAGGCTGGCGACATCTTCATCTTCGACGATTACGCACCGCATTACTCACTACCGAACAAAAGCAATCGTTCGCGGCGGACACTCTACTTGGTGTTTCAGCGTGCTTCAACCGGTGGACCGACCCGCGCTGAATATAACGTGCTTAAGCGCGCCCTCAACCCGCCCGAGGGCAAAGTGGCCGATCTCGACAAACTCAAGCCCCCAACGGCATTTTTTATCGAGATTGAGCCCACGGGGCCAACGAGGCATGCACACGGAACCGATGGACCGCAAAAAATGCGCGGGAGCATGGGGTTCTGATTGCCGGCTAATGGAGCATCACCCCATTACGACGCTTCGGCATGTCGATTGTGGGGTGGTCGCCGGGCGGTCTTCTGTGACGCCTAAAGCCCTAACTGGCGCGCCCGTCGTCGCCCGCCTGGGGGCCAGAGCCGGACTATTCTGGCGGGGCCGCCCACGGGTCGGGCTACCGCCTCTGCTGCGCAACTTGCAAAGGAGGCTGTTGCGTTCGCACGAAGATACCACTGCTTCAACAGCTGAGGTTCGTCATGCGCAAATCCACGTTTTCTCGAACGGAGCTGTCACGGGCGTTCGGTATCGACATGGCCACGCTTGGAACGGGAAGCGCTGGTACGGGATTTTCATTCGGAAAGGTTGGACCGGGAGTCACATCCGAGCCCCATCGGCACGACGAAATCGAGGCCTTCGTGGTCCTATCTGGCGCGGGCAAGGTCAGGACCGACCTTGGGGAAATCCCGGTCGAGGCCGGCGATGTCGTCCTGTTCCACCCTTTTGAAGCGCATGTGCTGCGCAACGACGGGGACGAAGATCTAAATTTTGTCGATGTCTACTGGCGTGACGGCAAGGCCGCCCTCGATGCCGCTGCGAAGGTCCCGACTCCGCGCCGGCCGATCTTCGTCTTTTCCACGCCGCCGACGCCTAATGGCGATCTGCATTTAGGGCATCTTTCTGGCCCTTATTTTGGCGCCGATGTCTACACACGTTTCCTGCGCATGAAAGGGGCCGAAGCCTATCACCTGACTGGAAGCGACGATTACCAGAGCTACGTCGCCACGCGTGCCGACGCCGATCAATCAACGCCCTCAAAGGTGGCGCGCCACTACGCGGAAGAGATTCGCACCACGCTTGCACTTCTTGATTGCGAGGTCCACAGCTTCCTACCCACGTTGGGCGATGAAGCTTATGCAGAGTTTCAAGCCGCGTGTTTCCGTTGTCTTCTGAGCAGCACGGCGGTAGATCTGCGCCAGAGCCCTGCGCTTTTCGATGCAGTGACAGGCGACTACCTTTACGAACCGGATGTAAGCGGCCTCTGCCCCGATTGCGGCGGCTCCGCTGGCGGCAACATCTGTGAGGAATGCGGCTCGCCGAACCTATGCCACGACTTACGTGCAGCCCGGTCTCGTCAATCGGCCGAGGCGCCGGTGGTCGGCTCCCTGCTCCGTGCCGAACTTGCGCTGGAACGATGTTACGACAATATCGACCGGCATTTAAGTGCGTCGGGAGCCCCCGTTCGGATCATGGACCTGTTCGCGCGTCTACGCCAACGCGGCAACTTTTCCGTGCCCATTACCCACCCCTCGGACTGGGGCCTGCCGGCCGAAGGGCTCCCGGGGCAGGTGATCTGGGTCTGGCCGGAGATGGCCTTCGGTTTTCTTTACAAGATCCAGGCGCTAGCTCGGTTGCTTGGTCGCGACTGGAATGCGGCGATGCCCAGCAATGACTGGCAGATTGTCCATTTCTTCGGTTTCGACAATTCCTTCTACCACGCGCTACTATACCCCGCTCTTTATGCCGAGGTGTTCTCCCACTGGACGCCGCGCATCCGCTATCATGTGAACGAGTTCTACCTGCTCGACGGCCAGAAGTTCTCAACCAGCCGCGGCCATGCGGTCTGGGGCAAGGAAGTTCTGAGCCCAAAGACAGTCGACATCGTGCGTCTTCATTTGGGCCTGACACGTCCGGAAGGTGAGCGGACGAACTTCACGCTGGACGCGCTACGTCGCACCGAGGACGAGATATTCCAACGGATCTGGCTGAGTTGGCTTGATGGGCTGGACCAGGAAATCAAGCAAGACTTTGGTGGCCGTGTGCCCGACGCAGGCGATTGGGCTCCGGCCGACCGCGCCTTCTTTGCTCGGATAGAGATCCATCGCGCGGCGATCGAACGCGCCTATTCGGACGATGGCTTCTCGGTCCGGCGCGCGGCCGCACAGGCATGCGATTTCGTGCGCGATTGCGTGATCTACCGTCAGGCGCAAGACTATGCAGCGGCGCGACGTCTTTTTCCCGCCCGCACCCGGACTTCGCTCGCGCTTCAGGCTACGGCCGCTGCGATCCTGGCGCAGACACTCGCACCGCTGATGCCCCGATTTGCCAGCACGCTGGCGCGAGGCATCCATGGCCTCTCAATCGAAACATGGCCCACGTCCGTCCGGCGCCTTGCGCCGGGGACGATCTTTGATCTCGGACCTGTGCTAGGGTTCTACGACAGATCCGACAATTCTGTTCTCAATCACCAGAAATCGATATGAGGACACCTGGCATCCGGGTGGTGAACTATGTCTATGGGGCTAGCAATCAACCATACGCGGCGGCGGCCGAGCTTCTGGACAGCTTTGGCCTCGGCGACAAGGTTCACGCCCGCTCTTGTCGATGACCAGGGCAAGCGCGGCTCCTTGGAAACGTCGGAAAATCCATGGCGCGTTTCCGCTTGAGCCTGATCCCTATGTCGTGGTCGGCCTCGATTCGTCGGAAACCCGTAACCGGTTCAAGGAACAGAAAGTAAGCTACGTGAGCGATGAGATGCGAGCGCTTGCTCGCGCGCTAAGGAATCATAGATATTTATGCCCGGGCGAGAATTGCTTACTTTGCTCAGCTGAAGCTTGAACAGGAGGCTCTGTGGGTCGCAAACTGGACAAGCTGATTCAGCGGACTGCCGCTGGACGCCTAGGAGCAGCTGAGACAGTCGCGGTTGGACGGAGATGCAGGCCCTGCGTAGTGCAAGCCGCTAGCTTCGACGAGATCACCTCGGCAGATGCGGCAAAACTCTCCACAAAAGACCCCGCTTTCGCATGAGGAAGCAGTTGATCGCTCTCCCGCAAGGGAAACTCCAGCTGAGGGTGGCAGCGGAAACTCGCAAACCATCGATGCCTTGTAATCGCTGCCATCAAACCGGCTCATTGCATGTCTGACCACCGGCACCTGCTTCTTGCGAGCCGCGCACCTTCCATCCCTAATCACATTGGTGAAAGCTTGAAAGCTTTGGTTTGCAAGCATTTCTGCGAGGCAGTGTTGTCATGGATAGGATTGGCTTTGACTTAGCGCAGTCCCATCTCAGGGAACGCATACACCAGGGTGGCTTTGCCACGTCCAGTTTCGTAGGCGCGGCCCCAGCCGGTCCTCCCAACAAAGGCCGAACTCGTAAGCCAGCCTACAACCCCACCAAAGCGATCCTCAGTTGCCTGGATCGGCCGCCCCAGGGCGGTTCGCTCGATGCATGAGGCGCCGGGCGCAGGGGAGCGTGATGGGCATCAAATTGCGCAACCACCAGGCTGTGTCGGCCCTTCAAATGCGGGTGGCTGTCGATCCCGGTGTCGGGCTGTCATCGCGGGGGCATAGCCGTTTCCGAGTCCAATGCCGCCCCGTGGTAGTGAGGGAGTAGTGAGGGACGCGGCGCCGATGGGAAGCGATAAGCCAGCCACATGCTGATCCAGGCCACCGAATCGAAACGTTTTACATCTTGCCCCGCGTGCTGCGCGATGTCACGTTCCGCATGGGGCGGGGAGAGATCACGACCTCCTCGACGGGCAAAAGCAGGGAAAAGCAGGCTGGGCCGCATCATCACCATCATCATCATCGGGGTTACCCCTCGCGGCGACGGCGGCATCCCCTTCGCCCACGAGCGGAGCACATGCTAAGCCGAGCACCCCGGTGTCGGAACCTGCAATGCTTCCTAAGTCTGTGGCGAAAAATCGGATCGCGAATGCTGGTTCTGCATCTAGCGAAACTGCTACGCAACATTCGGCAACTCGCACCCGACGCGCTGGGCTCATCGGGGCTAGGAGAAAAGATCAGCCATGAGCCGTGGGGCATTCGCTGCACGCGAGACCCAGCCGTCAGCGCCCTTTCGAGGGACGCCGAAGTGCTGCTGCTTTACGAGCTGGTGCCAATCTCCCCGTACGCAAGATGGCCAAGCTCCGAGGCGACTGACGCATGAGTGATGCGTGTCCAGAACTCGACAGCGGCAGAAAACATGTCAGGTTCAAGACAACCGGCCGTGTCGGTGTCCTTTGACCTTTTTCCAAGTCCGATCATACACTTAAGCGCGCTAAGCGCGCTGGCATAGTCTTTGCTGGTTGAGATGCGGCAATAATGGGTGAGGGCTGACCGCACGAACGCGCAAGACCCAGTGATAGTCACCTCACCGGTGTGTTCCTTTTTGAGAGAAGAGCCAACTCGCGCATAAACGCCAGAACGGTGTGGAGAATAGAGCTTTGGAGAACAACATGGTGTTGCGTATGGAGTCCCCGGCTCCTCCAATCAAAGTGGACGACTGGCTGCGTGGCGAGCCCCTTACGAACTTTCAGTCCGGCAAGGTGTATCTTGTTGAATTTTGGGCGACCGGATGCGGACCCTGTGTGGCGGCTATGCCGCATTTGGTGGAACTGAAAGAGAAATATAAAGACCGCGGATTTGAGGTCGTCGGAGTCGCAGCTAGCGAACAGGCTCCAACCGCGCACGAGGCGCGGACCAAGTTGGATGCGTGGCTGACCGAGAGGTTCCCGAATCTGAATTATCGGATCGCGTTCGATTACACCGGCGAAATGAACATTCTGTGGATGGAAGCCAGTTCTTCTCTCGGGATTCCCACCTCGTTCGTGGTCGACCGCGACGGCCACATCGCTTTCATCGGACAGCCGTCGGAACTCGATGACGTTTTACCGAAGGTCCTCAACGGCAGCTGGCGCAGCTCCCATGAAGCGAAAGCCGCCGATCTAGGGCGGATCGCTAGCAACCAACGTACAGCGCGCGAACTATCGCTGAGCGAGCCGATATACGCCAAACTTCGGCCGGCTATGCAGGCCGAGGATTGGACGGCGGCACTCTCGGCCATCGAAGAAGGCCTCGCCTTGATGCCAGATTATTTCGGGTTCCGGGAAACTCATGCGGATCTACTGCTTCACAAGCTGCGCGACATGCAGACCGGCTTGCCAGCCATGCGACAGTTAGTCGAGGACGCGATCGACAAAAAGTTCGACGCCGTGTCTTGGATGGTTATGGCCCTGAAGCAACTCTTCGATCCCGCGACGGACAACTCCCATCTTCCCTCTGCTGAGCGCTTCGCGATGGGCAAAGAGCTGTCCGAACAGATCTTGACACTGAGTCCCCCACAGAGCGACGGCCCCCTTAAATTCATTTGGTACGTTCCGCTCGCTCAGTACTATTTTGAGTGTGGCAACAACGTTCGCGCCATCGAGTTGATCGAGGTCGCACTGAAATCGCTGGATTTTCCGGAGACGATGCCGGACCACATCAAACAGTACTACCTTACCCCATTACTCCAAGCCCTGGCCAACTACACGGGTGAGAACGCCTGCTACGCGCAGCTTTGCGTGGTTCCGCAAAACAAGGCTCCTGAACATCAAAGCGCAATCGCCTGATGAGCAAAAGATCGCAAAGGGATCACTAGTGGAATGGAACCCTGGTCAGTTCGCCAGTTTTCTGCGGCGTGCCCGCTGTAAGTATGTCCATGCAGCACAGGGTGGATCGTTCGCTGCAGGTCAAGGCTCGGGTTCTTGATGACCTTCAACCGGATCGCCGCGGGCGCGATGTTCGACGCGAATTTGGCCCGTCGTGGAAGACGTCACGGTCCAGGACTTGTTCAAGTTCGGCCAAAAGGACGGCATTTACGTGGAAACGGCCCGGCCAAGCCGGACCTCGGCTGCGCAAGCGGGCCCGACATCCGCGTACACGAAAGCAGAAATCGTCTTTCGATGACGAGCACCGAATTGAGGAAAACGAAATGTCTCACGCAGCGCTTGGCCCTGCTGTCAACGATGACCAGGCGGCCCTGGCCACCCCGCTCGTTGAATTCCTTGCGCGGCTGGTTCGTGCTCACGAGTCCTCCGGGTCCCGCGAAGGCAAATCGGATCCCGAGCTGCCGGCCGACTTCATCATCACGAAGGAACTGCGCTGGAAATTCGATCATTGGCGATCTGATCCGGACGCGCTGTGGAGGCTCGACATGTTTTACACCGCAGTGGGCTTGCGATCGAGGAGCGCGGCGTAATGGCATCGTCAACACAGAGATGAAACCGATCGGGGCTTCGGGGCGCGTGCTTTTTACGGTCGGCAGTTGGTCGTTCTGTCGAGACATCCACCGGTTCGGCTTCGAGACTTTCCGGAAACTCGCAGATGCCGATACGAAACTGGTCGACGATGCGACTGCAGCTATAGCCGACGTGGCGCGGGTGCGAAGAAACCGATTTTCGAGGGAGGATCATGTCGAACCTGGATGAGATGATGAAGAAAGTCCGAAAGCTTCAGCTGCGCGCAGCAATTGCTAAAACGAACTTGCGCGACCTTGCTGAGGGTCTCCCGGTCAAGTGGACTGAAATAGAGGAGGTCGCCGAGAAAGCGCACGCCGTTTATGCTGAGTTGGATGGTGCCAGGAGAGAGCTCGCCAAAATGAAAAGTTTAGGATGAGGAGCAAATTCATCAGCCGCGACGGCTCCATATGGGTGCCGGAATATCTGACCGCTATTGATGGCAAGATCTGTATCGGCTGCGGCCGCTGTTTCAAGGTCTGCTCGCGCGAGGTCATGCATCTTTACGGCGTCGATGACGCCGGTGAAATCCTCGGCGCCTGCGACGGCGGTGACGACGACTTCGATGGTGAGCTCAATCGCATGATCATGGTCGTCGACCATGCCGGCCGATGCATTGGTTGTGGAGCCTGTGGCCGCGTGTGCCCGAAGAACTGCCAGACCCATGTGGCGGCCGACCAGATCGGAGCATGAGCAGCATGATTTGACGAGACAAAACCAGGAGAACGGAGTTGCCCTTCATGATCTTTTGCCGGCTCTTAGGTCTGGTCCTTTGCGGCAATGCAATGATTGTTTACTTAGCTTCGCATTCGATCCCTCTAGCAGTCGTCATGGCGCTGGCCTGCTCGCTGCTGCTCTAGGTGGTCTATTTCGGCAGCGTGCTCTTTCTGCTCTGGCGGTCCAGCTGTGCTTGTCGAGCAGAGGTAAGGGTAAGCCTCTTTCACAACGCAGTTGGAAACTCGCCATAAGATGACGAGTTGAGGAATGAATGTTCAAATGTGCCTCAGCTTGTTCTGACGGCGGTGTGTCGACGCTCTGTTGGCGTAGTGACAGACCGGAACTCACGTTCACTCCACTTTGGACCAACAAGGGACATCGAGCTGACAGGTCAATAATGTAAGTGGGCTTGAACTGGCCAGAGGTGGCCACATCCTCGGTGAAGCTGTTGGGTTAGGCAGGCACATAGGAGGCGTCGCACCACACCGGCATTCTGGTCCATCGAACGAGACGCTGCCGACGATGATGAGACACTTCTACAACATCTCGGAACACAGCTGGCTTCAGCAAGAACGCCGTAAGCGGTGTTTCCGGACCACCTTTCGGGAGTGGTCGCGATCTGTGAGGTTGCCGATCCTGTATTGGGATCGGAGATCGGCTTGTGTCTGGACTTGACCTTACGCTTGACCCGGAGCGGCAGCTTCGGCGTTTCGAGGTGATCAACGGTGCCGGCGGTCGGCGTCACTGGTCGGTGGATGACAAGACGCGGATCATCGCGGAGACGCTGGAGCCGAACGCAGTCATTTCCGAGGTAGCCCGTCGGTATGGCCCTAGGCCGCAGCAGGTCTTCGCCTGGCGCCGCGAAGCGCGCAAACAGGCCACTTCGGTGCAGCAAGATTCTCCTGCCTTTGTGCCGGCGGTTTTGGCGGCGGCGGAACCTGTAGCCAGCCGTTCACCGAAGCAGCGGAAACGGCAAGCCACCCGAGGTGCCGGCATGATCGAGCTTGAGATCGACGGCATCTCGATGCGCGTCGGCCGGGGCGCCGATACCAAGACGGTGGCCGCAGTGATCCGCGCGCTGAAGGCGACGTCGTGATCGGGCCGACGGGTGCGGTCAAGGTCATGGTGGCGACGAAGCCGGTGGACTTCCGCAAGGGTGCGGAGGGATTGGCCGCACTTGTGCGCGAGACCATGGGCGCTGACCCGTTCAATGGGGCGGTCTATGTCTTTCGGGCCAAGCGGACTGACCGGATCAAGCTGATCTTCTGGGATGGCACCGGGGTTTGCCTCTATGCCAAGCGTTTGGAGGATGGGGAGTTCCGCTGGCCGAAAGTGCATGACGGCATGATCCGGCTGACGGCCGCGCAACTGTCGGCGCTGCTCGATCACACATGTTGATACCCCTCCTGTTGTCAGATCAAGGTGGCGGATGGTGTGGTTGCGGAGGTCGCGGACAGCATTGATTACGGAAGGGGAGTTTTGGAACAGATAGGCTCCGGTCGGCTGACGGTCGATCAGGAGGCGCTTCTGTCTGATTTGCACATAGATCCAATTGACGGGGATGTTCAGCCGTGCGGCCAATTGTGTGGCGCTCAGCGAAGTGGCCTTGTGGGTCCATCGGTTGCGCTGTGTCGTTATCCTGATCCCGGCGCCGAGCCGGATCCGCTGCACGGTGATCGACAGGACCTTTTCGGCGCAATTGGGCGAGCGGTGCCCCTCCTGGGGGAGGACGGCGGCAATCTCATCATCAGGCATGCCGGCTATTGCGAAATCGAGCAGACGCGCACGCATTTCTTCACCGCGCGTGAGCTTGGCGACGGAGTTGACCTTCATCTTGACCTCAAGTTCCGTGACCGCGCCGCCTCGCCAGACAATTCTGGCCACAGCAACATCGTGCTCGCCGCGATCGAGAACGACTTTTTCGACCAGACACCGCAACAGCGCCTTGCGATGCGCGTCCGTCGTGGCGTCGTCCGCCCAGATTTGCGGCAGGCGACCGGAAAGGGTGACGACCTTGCTGTTGAGGGTTTTGCCCAGCGCCATTTGCATGACGGGCTCGGCCGAAGCTTGCCGGGCAAGGGCTTCTTCGGCAGCGCGAACCTCGCTCAACGCCGCTTCCCATCGAGGCTCGAGTTCGCCGGCGACAAGACGATTGTCCGGATCGACGCGGTTGAACTGGCGCTCGGCCAACGCTGCAGTATAGCGCTTGCGCTCAAGCTCGCGTTCCGCGCTGCTGCGCAGGGCCTTTTCGACCTGCTGTTGCGCCCGGCGGGCTCGCGACAGCGCATCAATCTCGGCAGGCGCCAGCGCCGCCAAGAATGCGTCGGCCACTGCGGCATCCACGCGTGAAGCGCGGATGTGCTGGCAGGCCGGCAAGCCAGTGTGGGAGCGCAGATGATTGCACACATACTCTCCGCCACCTTTGTAGCGAACGTACATCTTGTGGCCGCACCGCCCGCACCAGACGATGCCATGCAGCAGAAGCTCGCCGTTGCGGGGAGCACCTCTCGTCTTGATGCGCATGTATTCGGCTCGGTTGTCTCGCACGACGTCACGGATATTCTCATAGGTTGGCCAGTCGATGTAAGGCGGATACCGGTCCTTCACGACGATCCGCCATTCATCGATCGGCCGCGCCACCTTTGCCGGCGAACCGCCTTCGCACGCGGTGGCCCTGGGCCTGGTTCGTCCATAGACGAAGGCACCGGCATAAGCGGGGTTCTTCAGGATTGCCGTCGCTCGCGCCCAGCGCAGCTCGCCGTGCCGGTCGCGGCGCGGCAAAGCCAGGCTCCGATCGTTCAGCACACGCATAACTTTGGCAACGGTGCGGAACTTCAGGAATGTCTGGAACACAAGCTCAAGCCGTTCCTGAACGGCAAGATCCGGATCTTTGACAACCACCCCGCTCGGATCGCGCGTCAAGCCTACAGGCAGCATGAGGGCAAGCTCGCCGCGCTCGGCCTTGGCAAGCAGACCAGCCGTCAGACGGCTGCGGATCGTATGCAGCTCGAGCTCTGAGATCGTTCCCTTCAGGCCGAGAAGCAGGCGGCCATTGGCGCTGCCGGGATCATAAACGCCATCGCGATCGGCAATAAGGCAGCCGCGCAGGCCGCAGATATCCAGGAGCGGGTACCAATCTGAACAGTTGCGCGCCAGCCGCGTCACATCGATCGATAGGATCAACCCGATCTCGCTGAGGCCAACCCGTCCGACGAGTTCCTTGAAGCCATTCCGCTTTGCAGCAGACGCTGCGCTCAAGCCGAGATCGGCATCGATGACATCGACGTCGGCATCATGCCAGCCGAGTTCTCGGGCGCGCTGACGAAGCGCGTACTGCAACCGCAGGCTCTCTTGATTGCTCACCACCTGGTGCGGCGTCGACTGCCGGACGTAAACAACCGCTCTGCGCGCCAGATGGGTTGGCTTGACCAGTTCGGACTTCACGGGACACCTCCGCCAGAACCGCGGCGACGTCGTCGAGGATTTGACGCCGCAAAGCTGGTGACAGCGTCGCCCACAGGCTCTTGGGGTCTATGGTCATGACCTTCGAGACATTCCGCCATCGCGACAAGATCCCGAACCGCCTCGACGCTCAATTTAGTCTGATTCGCGTCATCTACATACTTCTGCGTTGCTGCCACCGCGATCAGCAATGTTGATCCATCACGATGCTCGACTTCATATGATCGTGGAAAGTTGCCACCTCCATGCGCCACTCGGCGGATCAGGCGGAAGGATCGCCCGTAAAGCGGATGATGTGGCCAGAACCCGGACCAGCTCGCCCGATTTCGTCGGACTCACCAACAGGGATATTCCTGTAGGCCTTCGCTCGAAGGTCTCGACTGGCGGCGAGTCCACGAGGCGCGCCGGACTCGCGTTCCAGCCCAGGCGGGCTGACCCGCGACGAAGTGAATCAGCCTGGATTCCGCTGTCGCGGACTGTCGGCGAATATGGTCTGATCCGCTCATGGCGATGACGGCTGACCAGCTTCCTCCTGGCGCGCGACGTCGAGAATGCCGTCTGATTCAGATCATCAAGGAATTGCAGCGTCATCGCTTCGGCCGGCGTGCCGAGACGCTCCCCGAGGATCAATTGCTGCTGGGGCTCGAAGAGGCCGAACAGATCGAGGCCGCCGGTGACGAAGAGCAGGCACAGACCGCTCTTGGCGAACGTCAGGCGCCTGTCGCCAAGCGCAGGGCGAACCGCGGCGGGCTGCCACCCCATCTGCCGCGCGTGGAGATGGTCGTCGACATCGAGGATCATGCCTGCCCGTGCTGCCGCAATGGCTTGCATCGGATCGGCGAGGACATGAGCGAGCGGCTCGACATCGTTCCGGCGCAGCTGCGCGTGATCGTCGTGCGCCGGCCCAAATATGCCTGCCGCGCCTGTAAGGATGTAATGGTTCAGGCTCCGGCGCCCGCCCGGCTGATCGAGGGCGGCCTGCCGACCGAGGCGACGGTCGCCCAGGTGCTGGTCTCAAAATATGCTGACCACCTGCCGCTCTATCGTCAGGCGCAGATCTATGCCCGGCAGGGCATCAATCTCGACCGGTCCACGCTCGCCGACTGGGTCGGCCGCGCCGCCTGGCATCTGCGTCCGGTGCATGAGCGGCTGCTTGGCAAGCTGAAGTCCTCGCCAAAACTCTTCGCCGACGAGACGACCGCGCCAGTGCTCGATCCCGGCCGCGGCAAGACCAAGACAGGTCAACTCTGGGCCTATTCCCGCGATGACCGACCATGGGAGGGGAGCGATCCGCCGGGCGTCGCCTATGTCTATGCGCCGGACCGGAAGGCCGAGCGTCCGATCGCTCATCTGGTGGGCTTTGCCGGAATCCTGCAGGTCGACGGCTATGGCGGCTATCGCGTGCTCGCCGACAAGAGCGGCGTGACGCTCGCCTTCTGCTGGGCACATGTGCGCCGGCGCTTCTACGAGCTCGCCGCGGCCGGTCCCGCGCCAATCGCCAGCGAGGCGCTGAGACGGATCGCGGAACTCTATCGCGTCGAAGACGACGTCCGTGGACGATCGGCCGAGCAGCGCCGTGTCGTGCGCCAGGACAGGAGCCGCCCGATCGTCGTCGAACTCGAACCATGGCTTCGCGAAAAGCTCGGGCTGATCAGCCAGAAGACAAAGCTCGCCGAGGCGATCCGCTACACGCTCTCGCGCTGGGAAGGCCTCTCGCGCTTCCTTGACGACGGCCGCATCGAGATCGACAGCAACACCGTCGAACGCTCGATCCGTCCGATCGCGCTCAACCGCAAGAACGCGCTCTTCGCAGGCTCTGACGGCGGCGCCGAACACTGGGCAGTCATCGCCTCGCTGATCAAAACCTGCAAGCTCAATGGTGTCGAACCGCTCGGCTATCTCGCCGATGTCCTCACCAGGATCGTCAACGGCCACCCCAACAGCCAGATCGACGATCTCCTGCCTTGGGTCTACATCACACAAGCTCGAGCTCAAGGCTGTGGCCTAAGAACACCGCTTACAGAACGCCGATGACCTTGGCCGGTGCTGGTTCAGCTCGATCACCTCTGCTGGAGAAAACATGCTGGAAAAGTTCGAACGCTATCCGCTCACCTTTGGCCCAACGCCGATCGAGAAGCTCGACCGCCTCGGCAAACATCTGGGCGGCAAGGTAGAGCTCTACGCCAAACGCGAGGACTGCAACTCAGGTCTCGCGTTCGGTGGAAACAAGCTGCGCAAGCTCGAATACATCGTTCCCGACGCGATCGCGTCAGATGCCGATACGCTGGTCACCGTCGGGGGGGTGCAGTCCAACCACACCCGGATGGTGGCAGCAGTCGCCGCCAAGATCGGCATGAAATGTCTCCTGGTTCAGGAGAGCTGGGTTCCACATGAGGATGTCGTTTACGACCGGATCGGCAACATTCTTTTGAGCCGCATCTTGGGCGCAGAGGTGCGTCTGGTCAACGAAGGCTTTGATATCGGTATCCGCCGCAGTTGGGAAAAAGCGCTTCATGATGTCAAGGTAAGGGGCGGCAGACCTTATGCGATACCTGCCGGGGCCTCTGTCCACAAATACGGTGGCCTTGGCTATGTGGGGTTCGCCGAGGAGGTGCGTGCCCAGGAGAAACAGCTTGGTTTTGCCTTCGATTACATCGTTGTTTGCACGGTGACAGGTTCAACGCATGCCGGCATGATCGTCGGGTTCGCCGAGGACGGTCGACAGCGCAGCGTCGTCGGTATCGATGCATCCGCCACTCCAGCAAAGACCAAGGCTCAGGTGCTTAGCATTGCCCAACATACAGCGATGCTCGTCGAGCTCGGAACGGAACTTGTCGAGGCTGACGTGGTGTTGCTCGAGGACTACGCGTACCCGCGTTATGGCATTCCATCCGAGGAAACCAAGGAGGCGATCCGTCTGTGCGCGCGGCTCGAGGGTGTGATTACCGATCCGGTCTATGAGGGCAAATCGATGCAAGGGATGATCGACCTCGTCCAGAAAGGCTTCTTTCCAGAGGGGTCGAGTGTCCTCTACGCCCATCTTGGTGGCGCGCCCGCAATCAACGGTTACGGCTACACGTTTCGCAATGGCTGAGGCGCGACAGCTCGCGTTGCGCAGCCCTGCCGTGCCGGCGATGCTCAAACTTGGTAGGCGCTCGGAGCAAGCCGGCCGATTGCTGCCAGGGCGAAGATGGCTGGGGTTCATTCGAAGCGTTCTTTAGCCGTCTCAAGAATTCAAAAGGAGACTGCTTTGGACGTTATGCAGAACCAGAGGAGTGGGAGTCTAACAGATTTTATCGGAACTGCGCTCTGCTAACCCGGCCAGGGGCAGCGTGTTGGAGATAACGACGACCACAGGATGCATCGTTGGATGTTCATATTGTCCGCAAGACAAGTTCGCGGCCTTGTTAAGAAAAGTATCTCATTCCAAGCATCTTAGCCTTGAGGATTTCAAGCGGTGTCTGGAGGCCGTACCAACTTCCGTCGACATCAGTTTCGCCGGCTACTCCGAGCCTTGGCTCAATCCGGACTGCACCGAAATGGTCGAACACGCTTCCACCAGAGGCCACGGCATCCGGGTTTTCACGACGCTCAATGGAATGGAGCCGCGAGATCTAGAACGCTTGCAAGCGCTGCGCTTTGGAGTATTCGTGGTACATGTTTTCGATGATGGCGCCTGCATGAACAGCCGCCTTGTCGGCGACAAGTATCTCGCTTTGGTGCGTCAACTAATTGACGCTAATATCCCTTCGATTCAATTTGTCGTTCTGGGGGAGGCGCATCCTGGCATCATCGACATGATCCCTACCGAAGCACTAATTCGCACGCGACCGATGTGTAGCAGGGGTGGAAGCATCGACCCGAAGATGGTTGAACCGCGGCGGCCGATAGTCGGAGCACTGACATGCGTCGACGAGCGACAGCATCGGAATGTCCTTCCTCCAAACGGTGACATTACCCTCTGCTCGATGGATTTGAACGGCGTCATGTGTTGGGTAAAACCCTTTATGCGACGAGTACACCGGTCTTTTCGAGAGCCCGGTTTTTTGCCAAATCGTTGATCGCATGAACGGAGCGGATGGCTTTCTGCTCTGTAGAATGTGCGAATTTTGCTGACCCAACGGACCGCATGCTGACTGGATTCCCGGCGGACAGCCCGCAGGGCGTAGCCAAGAATTCAGATGACTGGCCAGATTAGACTGGGAATGCCTTCGCCATCCGGCGAAATCATTGCCTTTTCACGTCGAGCGAGCGTGCGACTTACGCTGCACCGAGAACGAGTGCTCCAACGCGCAGGCCTGCGATTTCGTGCGCAATCGGTGATGTACGGTCGGGCGCAAGACTATGCTACGGCGCGGCGCGACGGCTCTATTCCGCCCGCACCCGGACTTCGCTCACGCTTGAGCTACGGCCGATGCGATCATGGCGCAGACTTTGCCAGCACGCTGGCGCGAGGCGTCGATTGCGTCTCCACTGAAACATGCCCCACGTCTGTCCGGCGCCTTACGCGAGGGGCGATCAGAACGATTTGTGCTGACTGATTGCCCAATGGGCGAAGATGGAACCGCATTGCCTGGGTAAGCCAATCGAACCTGGTCGAAACGGCAGCGACAACCGCCGCGTCATGGAGGCCGTGCTTTGGATTGTGTGCACCGGAAGCCCCGCCGTGCAGGTTGATAGTCGCGGCATCCTTGATTACTAAGTCTCGGCCTGCTATGTCAAGGTTGATGTTGCCGTCAAGGTCGAAGTCGGTGTGAATCGACCGACGCGATCTTGCCCTGGAGCAAAGCTCGATGAATAGGGTGCGAGCCGACGGACTGTTGGCCAACCAGGCAGTTGCTGAGTTGGTGGCGGGGCTGGTTGCTGTGTTTGTACTTAGCGGGCAGTTCGGCGATCTTAAAGCAAATGCCCTCGCTGAGCTAGGCATCGCATCGACGCTAAAGCTGACGTAGAGGGCGAACAGTTGATCAGTTTTGATTCTGCCCGCTGATCGTGGTTGAAGAGCCAGATCCAATACAGGACGCATCCCTGCATGCTCGACCGGGCGCACGAATGGTCAATCCGACACAAACGGCGAGGACAAAGGGTGCGTTGTTGGCCGCAACACCACCTGCATGAGCCGCCCAGCAGCGGATCGCGGTCAAGGAGCGAGGACATTGAACGCGCTGCTCCCCCCAAACGTTGCTGTGCAAACCTATCGAGCAAGAGATCTCAGCCGTGCCCTGGTGATGGCCGAAGAAGAGCGTGCAATCGCCACTGCGGTCGAGAGCAGAAGGCGTGAATTTTCGATTGGACGTGCATGTGCCAGAGCGGCAATGTCCAAGCTCGGCTTTCCTCCCTGCGCGATCCCGAGCGGACCTCACCGTGAGCCGCTTTGGCCACCTGGTGTAATCGGCAGCATAACACATTGTGCTGGATTCTATGCTGCCGCCGTCGCTCAGCATGTGGACTACGCTGCGCTTGGAATCGATGCAGAAGTCGACGAGGAGTTGCCATCCGGCGTTTTGGAGCTCATTTCGGTTGACGAGGAACGGTGTTGGCTGGCCAAGGCACCCGGGCGCCTCAATTGGGACCGGTTGCTTTTCAGTGCTAAGGAGAGCATCTTCAAGGCATGGTTTCCGCTCACACGTGAATGGCTGGGCTTCGAAGACGCGGTGGTCACCATCATTCCCGACGATGGCACATTTCGTGCTCGCCTCCCCCAGACATTCCTGCCGGCCGAGGATCATGCGTGGGAGCTTTGCGGGCGGTTCGTCATCGCCAATGGACTGATCCTCACTGCAGTCTTCGTTGCGGCGCCGCGATCAGAAAGGGGCATCATCTTCGGCCGCGTTTGATTCGTCCGCGGCAGCGCCCGGGTCTCGCCCTGAGCCGTCATCCGCGAATGCTGAGAAGCAATCGCGTAACCATCCGGTGAACGCTTCGCCGTAGGCGTACGATATCGCGAACTCATTTCCCGAGTTCTTGTCGCGACGCCCGCCGCTCCGTTGTGGCGAATTGAGAAGTTCAGAACTTAGATTCACGCCACTTCGGATCAACCTGAACATAGAGCTGACCGTTTAAGAATTGGTGCGCTTGAAGCGGGCAGAGGCGTATCCTTTGACAGTCCAATGGCGGGAGGGAACCGTTCGAGTTGTCTAGGTATATAAGGCGACGTCGCAGCACGCGGGCATGCGAGTAGCTTCGTTCGATCGAACGAATGAGACGCTGACAATGATGATGAGGCTCTTCTGCACGGTCTCAGATGCCGCTGGCTGAACCAAACACGCTCATGACTGAGGCCGGAGCTGGTTCAGCATAATCACCTCTTGCTGGAGAATGCTGGAAGGGTTCGAACGCTATCCGCTCACCTTTGCACCAACGCCCACCGAGAAGCTCGACCGCCTCGGCAAGCATCTGGGAGGCAAGGTGGAAAATCTACGCCAAACGCGAGGACTGCAACTCCGGTCTCGCATTCGGCGGAAACAAAGGTGCGCAAGCTCGAATACATCATCCCCGATGCGATCGCGTCAGATGCCGATACGCTCGTCTCCGTCGGCGGCGTGCAGTCCAACCACACCCGGATTGTCGCAGCGGTCGCCGCCTAGATCGCATGAAATGTTTCCTGTTTCAGGAGAGCTGTGTTCCACAGAGGATGTCGTCTACGACCGGGTCGGCAACATTCTTTTGAGCCGCGTCTTGGGAGCTGAGGTGCGCCTGGTCGACGAGGGCTTTGACATCGGGATCCGCCATAGTTGGGAAAAAGCGCTTTATGAGGTCAAGGCGAGGGGCGACAGACCTTATGCGATACCAACCGGGGCGTCTGTTCACCCGAACGGCGGCCTCGGCTATGTCGGGTTCGCCGACGAGGTGCGCGCCCAGCAGAAACAGCTCGGGTTTGCCTTCGACTACTTTGTCGATTGCACTGTTACGGGTTCAACACATGCAGGCATGATCGTCGGCTTCTCCCAGGTGATTGGGTGACAAAGATTCCTCGCCGGCGACTGCTTCCGGCGCCCATAGGCGGAGCAGATCGCCGGCTTTAACCATGGGGCGTGTTGCCGGAAACTATTGCATCCAGTCCAGTCATGAGTTCATTGTGGACTTCATCCGGTGCCTCCTCGAGCGTATAGGCGACAGAATGCGGCTGGCCAACAAGCTGGTGGTACTGAGCAGCGGACAGGATGACGAGCTTTTCCTTGCCGCGCTTGGTCAGGGCCACCGGCTCGATCAATGCCGTTTCGAGGATCTCGCCTGACATGCATGAGCGCCCGCCGCATCGCCTCGTCGGGCTTGCCGGGAAAGATTATCTGAATGCGCGCCTATCGGGATTTTCCTTGATCTCGACGGCTCCGGGCTTTGTCTCGACCTCTTGGCTTTGCGTTCCGCGCTCATGCATCCGCGTCAGAGATTTCAGGCGTCCTTGTAGGCGGCGGATTTCTGCACGGTTGCCCGCCGTATGAATCCGCGGTTCCATTACCAGTCGGCCAGCACGCTTCTGCCGAAAGGCCGGTCCGGGCGACGATCACTGCAACCATGTCTGCTTCGTCGGCGCCGTCTTTCTCCATGCGCCGGATAATGGAGTTCGCGGCCTTCATTTTGTCGATCGACAAGGCCAGGTCCTCGATCTTAGCCATGATCCGTTGCAACGCTGATGGATCGCCCGAGCGGATCGGATCGTCATCTGCGCCGTGGGGAAAGGCTTTTCCGTGTCACCGCTTTCCGGGCCGCTGCTGAATGCGGGGCAAGATCGGCGCGCCGAGCATCGGAAATCTTCATCCGCTTTTCGTTGCGGGCAACGGGAAAGCGGGTCGGTCCAGTGATAAACCAGTTCATGCAGCGGCCTTCCGCCGTCCAATAGCGCCGCGTCAACTCGACGTGGCGGCGGGTGAAAGCCTCGATCTCTGGTTCGAGGTTCGGTGCGCTCGCCTTCTCCCACAGCTCCACGACAGAGCCAGCAGACTCGTTTAGTCGCCGGGCCAACTCCGTCAAGTTCGGAGTCAACACGCCGGTCTGGAAAGTGGGTCAGTCGTCAAACTGGTGTTCGAAATCCTTCACCGCAATGTTTGCGGTATGGTTCCCGTCACGATAAGCAAGGCATCTATTTTCCACGATGGCGATTTTCATCGTGCCTCTCCTTCAATAAAGGTCGGGGCACGTCGTTAAATGCGCACCTGCAAGCCTATCAATGCGCCTGCGATAATCAGCCCTCCCGGCGGTATCTCATCGCCGGTCGCAAATACGGGGTCCAGCACCGGGCGGCAGCATTTGAATTGTGCTGATGAGTCCTCAAGGCTGATCAGGGGGAGGTGTATGGTTCGCGTCCATCCCCGCCGACGAGAACGATTCTCCGGCAAGTGGCTCGGGTAGCCTTCAAAGATGGTGAAGGCGGTCAATCCGTCGCGCAAGCCTTCCTCGTCTACGAACAGGGAATGCCGTCATCGAAACGCACGAGTTCGATTAAGCGGCTCCCGATCAGGTCATAAATCGGCTTGAAGCTGATCCCGCCCGGAAGCACTACGGCCCGAAAGGTCGTGGTTTCGGGGGCCATTAGGTAAGCAGTCTGTTTCATGAATCTAGCCCTTTCTTTCTCCGCGAAGCGGTCGCGTGCCCGACGGGCAGGAGCCCCGCTCCTGCTCCCGAGCTCGCGCGGAGCAGCGGGAGAGAGGGAGGCAAGAGAAAAAACGGAGGGTGTTCGCCCGCCCGAGGCAAAGCCGAAGGGGCGACGCTGATCCGCGGATGCGGATCCGCGTCGATCCTGCAAGTAGCGCAGCCGAAGAAACGGAGAAAGGACGGGGAGATCGTTTTTTTGCTTGCGAGGGGGAGAGGGCAGAGCCCTCTTTCCCTCTCTGAATCAGACAAAGTCGGCCGATCGCGGCCGTCACTCGCAAATGAAAGGAGCCGCCACTGCCTAGTGCCAGACGGCTCCCGTGGTGAATGACAAGAAGGGCTAGGGACTTGCCAACACCAACTCTGCATTTGCCAGCAGGCACTATGCTTTTCTCGGCCTTCCTGTAAACGGCTGATGTCGCCATTTTTGGTGCACTGATTGCGGCGTTCTGGCTGCGAAGCAGCCTGCGCGTCCGATCGTCACCCGAATGGGCGGAGACTGGCCGTAGGCAAGGCTCCCGTGCCGTAGGCATAGAGCGGATTCGTGAAGCGACGCGCCCATAAATTCTGCCAGTCCCACCAGATTCCAAGTTGCATCCAGGACACCAAATTCGGTTACATTGATTCGAACCAACCCCTAAGATCAAACGCTATTTGGCAGGATAAATGGCGGGACCTTCTTTCGAGGAATGGATATTTGAACTCGGTTTGCAGCAGATTCACGATCCGCATGTTGACAAACCGGTCTATTGAAAACCCGGCTTTTTCGAACTGGAATTCAGCGCCAAATCGAAAAAAGATCAGCACTAGTCTACGCAACGCTCGCGACCGACGGAAAATCCTCCGTTCGAAGCTAGCCCCCATGCTCGGGCTCATCGACCAAGTGTATAATCGTTACGAAAACGCGATTTCGGGGCTGACCGTCGGCCGAGTGCTCCACATTTGCGAGGTGCTGAATATTTCTCCGGTGGAGATCCTGTACCCGGTAGCGCCGCATCTTTGGGGCGAGGAACTAGTACCTTTTCACAGTGATGTTGACTGGTTGATTTCCAGCCATTCGAGAATGGGCAGGCGTTGCGGAGGGACAAGGATCTCGATGCTTCTTGGAACGCGGGGTTGACGGCGAATGAGGCCGTTGCGTTCGAGGGTGACGATCATCTGATGGACCGACGGCGGACTGACCTGGAAATGGCGTTGGCTGTCGGCTTCGGCGGGCGGGCACCGAAACATGTGCGAATAGGTGTAGATGAAGGCCAGGTACTGCCCCTGCTTTTCGGTGAAGCCCTTGTCGGCGGGCCGCTGTGCAGCGTCTGATTTTTGACTCATCTTTGGATTCGTCCGGTGCCTCCGACGAGGAGGCTGCAATGAACATACGTTATCGAGTGGAACTGAGCCAAGCCGAACGCGACGAGTTGAACACCATGCTGAAGGGAGGCAGGCATGCTGCCCGTAAGCTCAAGCGAGCCCAAATCCTGCTTGCCGCGGATGCCGGAAGCAGCGACGAGGAGATTGCCCGGGTGGCGGCGGTGGGCGGCTCGACCGTCTATCGCACCAAGCGCCGTTTTGTGGAGGGCAATCTGGAATACGCAATGAGCGAACTGCCGCGTCCGGGGGCCGAGCGCAAGCTGACCGGCAAGGAGGAAGCCTTGCTGGTGGCGACGGCGTGCGCGAACCCGCCTGCGGGCCGACGCCGCTGGACGCTGGAACTGCTTGCCGACGCCATGGTCAAGCTGACCGATCACAATAGTCTGTCGCACGAGACGGTGCGCCGCCGGCTGGCCGAGAACCACCTCAAGCCGTGGCGCAGGGACATGTGGTGCATTCCCCAGATCAACGGCGAGTATGTGGCACGCATGGAAGACGTGCTCGATCTCTATGCCGAAGCGCCCGATCCAAAGCGCCCGGTAGTCTGCTTCGACGAGACCCCGGTGCAGCTCATCGACGAGGTTCGTCAGCCCATCCCCGCCGAGCCCGGCCAGTTGGAGCGCTACGACTATGAGTACCGCCGCAACGGCACCGTCAATCTGTTCGTCTTTCTTGACGTGAACCGGCCTTGGCGAAGGGTCAAGGTCACCGCGCGGCGCACCGCACGAGATTATGCCCACTGCATGCGCGACCTCGTCGATGTCCATTATTCCGAGGCAAGCTGCATTCGCGTCGTGCAGGACAATTTGTCGACCCACACGGCGGGCACCCTCTACGAAGCCTTCCCGCCGGCCGAAGCCCGCCGCATCCTGCGCCGTCTGGAATTCCACTACACGCCCAAGCACGCCAGTTGGCTCAACATGGTTGAGATCGAGATCGGCGTCCTCAACGGCCAGTGCCTGGATCGACGTATCGACAATGCCGAGCGTCTAACCAGCGAGATCGCCGCATGGGAGCGCCAGCGAAACGCTGCCGGAGCTCGTATCGATTGGATGTTCACAACCGACAAGGCCCGAGCCAAAATGGGTCGGGCCTATCCGCAAGTGGTCAAAGAGTCAGAACCACTGTGAAAAGGTACTAGCGGAGGCTGAGGCCCGAAAATCCATCATCGATAAGCTAGAATTGTTCGACGGTAACGGCCATTCTCGATTTTCTGCAGCATGTTCAGGTGAAGACGAATGGAACAGCCCAGAGCATGACGGCGCGGCGCAATCCGCGCCGTCATTATCGGCCGCTGCCAGTACCTTGAAAGGAGAGGGTGCTTATGGCCGCAAGTAGCACGAGGCTTATGAATGCGAGCGAAATTCCGGCGTCCGTTAAGGAGGTGATCAAGGCAGGCTGCGATATCTGCGCTGTCGGCCATGATAGTTACTTGCTCGGCGATGCCGACCTGTCCGCGAGTGAGTTGGATCTGTGTTGCCGGAACTGCAGCGGATTGACGAAACCTGCGGCGATCGCGATTTCCTCAAGCTGGAGATCGTCGCCTACCTGCACTCGATTGGCCGATATCTGCATATCGGTTCGTCAGCGACGCACTGGTCGGCAACTCGGCCTACCGGCGTACTTCAAGGCCAGCGGCAAGAACATCAAGATCAATGTCGGCAAAGCTTGCCGAGGAACCCCGGGGACTGTCAGATCCCATGGGCGGGTGGATAGCGATCTGCTCTCTGGCAGAGTGGAGTTGTTCCACCAACTTTAATGGGGGCGGTGGCTCACGCCGCGAGGCCGGCCTTGGACCGATGTGCCGATTCCGACGAAGTGGTTCCCTTGTTCCATTTGATCGCGCCCCCGGATTCCGAGGTGATCTCGCCCGGCCGGGGCTTTGCTCGCGCCGTGTTAGCCAAAAGCAGGCGCGCTTATGCCGCTCATGCCTCTGCAATCGCTTCTCGACGAGCGTAAGCGCCCGTAAACGCAGCAAAAGGTGTGCGTTTGTGGACGGAAAATGGTTCTAGATCCGTGCACGGATACCGGGCCTGAATCAAGCGGTCACCTCAAGCCGAGTCATTGCTATCACAGGACTTGGGTGGCTGACAATATTGGGTTATTGCATTCTTGCAAGAATTGGCTTAGCGTAACGCGTTGAACCTAAGAGAGCGGTTCGATGCGGGTCCGCGCGGGTCCGCAGAACGAACGGGAGGAAACAAGATGAGTAGAACGGGATATCGCTTGGGTCGGCGCGGCTTCTTGACCGGCATGTTGGGGGTGTCGTCGCTGCCACTGCTTGGGTCGTTGCCGGCCATGGCGCAGGACCAGACGTTGCGATTCTTCGGCTATGGAGACGGCGCCAATTTTAAGGAGTTCTTCAATGCCTTCGAAAAGGCGTCTGGCAAGAAGGTTACTTTCGAAGGTGTGCCCTTTCCCGACCTTCAGAACACGATAGTCCAGCGCTTCCGGACGGGGAATTCCGGAATCGATGTCTTCCTCGTGGACCCGACTTATGTCCCGACGTTCTCCAAGCTCGGCATTTTGGCAGACCTGACGAGCGCCTTCGGAGAAAAGAGCAAAGGCAAACTGCTCCCTAGCGATATCCAGGGAGCTAATTACAAGGGGAAGATGCTGTCAATGCCGATGTGGGAGTCAACGCAGCTCCTGTTCTTCAACAAGGGGCTTCTGGCTAAGGCCGGTGTTGAAGCGCCGGGTATCTCGCCCGACGCGCGCATGACCTGGGACAAAGTCATCGAGCTTGCCAAGAAGGTGCAGGCGGCCGGAGCCGAGTGGGGCTTCGGATTCGAGCAAGTCGATCGCTACTACCAGCTACAGGTCCTTCCAGAGTCGCTTGGCGGTGGGCCAGGCGTCAAGGGTGACGACCTGCTGACCGTAGACGTGGCCAACGATGCTTGGCTGCAGGCAGGAAAATGGTATGGGAGCATCTTCGCCGATGGCGTGGCTCCGAGTGGTCCGACCGAGCAAGAGTTGATCGACCTGTTCAAATCCGGCCGGCTTGCATTTCTTGTTGGCGGTCCCTGGTTGATCGACGAATTCAACAAGGTCGATGGTCTTGACTACGCAGCGGCGCCTCATCCGTATTTCGCCGGTGGCAAAGCAGTGACGCCTTCAGAATCATTCCATTTGGGAGCCACGGCGGACACAACCAAAGCCGATCTGGCCATGCAATTCTTGAATTACGTGGGCTTGGATAAAGATGGGGCGCTGGTTGCCGCCGACAGCACAGGCCATCTATCCGCAAACATCGACGCTGCGGCCGAGGTGTTAAGCCGCATTCCCCAGCAAAATCCAAGCCTGAAGGGTATCGATGTTTTGATGCAGTACGAGCTGGCGAACACGGCGATCCGGCGACCGCGTACACTCGGATATCTCCAATTGGAGGAGCTGGTCACGCGTGCGTGGAGCGATATCCGCAACGGCAGTGATGCTGCTCAGACGTTTCCGCAGCTTCAACGTGAACTCGAGCGCAGCTTCAAGCGCATCAAGGATTAAGAGATGGCGATGGAAGCGATTTCTGAGGGAGAAATTGTGAGGGCTGCACTCATAACCAGTCGATTGTCAAAATGGAGGGCCGCCATAGCGCCGCTCCTCTTCCTGTCTCCGGCTCTGGTTGCCCTCATCCTGTTTCGGTTGTTGCCAGCAGGTTGGCTCGTTCAACAGAGCTTGTCCGGCCCCGACGGCGAATTTGTCTGGCTCGATAATTTCGAGTTTCTTTTCACGGCGCCTTCATTTGCCAAGACCCTCCAGGCGACCCTAACCTTTGTCGCGGTGACCGTGCCGCTGCAGACGGCAATTGCTTTTGGCCTCGCTTTGCTGTTTGCCGAAACCTCACGGATCATCTCGCTGCTGCGAGTCTTGGTGTTCCTGCCGGTATTAATCCCATCGAGCGTCGCAGCCATACTGTGGGGCGCTGCATACCGCCCGCAGGGATTGGCAAATGCTCTGTTGAGGTCTGTAGGCGTGAGCGCTCAACCGTTCCTCACGTCGCCAGACCAGGCACTGATGTCGATCACTGTGATGAGTTCGTGGATCGGATGCGGCTTCTGGATGATTTTCCTCATCAGTGGCCTAAAGGACATTCCTCGCGATCTCTATGAGGCAGCATCGATCGATGGGGCTGGGAAACTTTCGTCGCTATGGCACATCACTATCCCGCTGATGCGTCGGCCGCTGGCCTTCGTAATCGTCGCTGACACGGTGGCCGCATTTTTGCTGTTCGCTCCGATCGCGATACTTACCCGAGGCGGGCCCAATGGCAGCACGCAGCTCGTCATGTTCGACGTGTATCAGCAGGCTTACTTTTTCAATGACGTGCCACTGGCTGCTGCGGAAGGGTTAACTTTGATGGTCGTCATGATGGTGATCATCCTCATCCAGTTCCGATTGCTGTCGCGGGAGAAGCAGCAATGAGCGCCGTAGAAACAAACTCGGCCGGGGCGGGACGCATCGTTCATCTGCTGTTCGGTATCGTTGTCGCCGCCGGTTTTATGCTGCCAATCGCTTGGCTGATTGCAGGTAGCCTCCGGCCCGGTAGCGAGATATTCACCTCGCTCGATCCGCTTTCCATTGGCTCCTTTATTCCGCCACGGCCGACGCTGGAAAATTTTGGCAGCGCGCTCGGCGGGTCGTTCCGAACTGGATTGATTAACTCTTTCGTCGTGGCGGCATGTACGGTGGTCGTGGCCCTGCTGGTGTGCGCAGCCGCAGCCTTCGCGTTGAGTGCGATGCAGTGGCGCGGCCGCGACGTCGTCTTCGCCCTCATCGTCTTCAGCTTTTTGATCCCAGAGGAGGTCGTGGCTGTCCCGTTGTCGGCCATCTTCGCACGGGGCGGGCTGCAGAACACCTACATCGCACTGATCGTGCCTTTCGTGGGCAACGGCATGGTGATCTTCCTACTGCGGCAGTTCTTCCGCGCCATACCGCGTTCGCTGATTGAAGCGGCTCAAGTCGATGGAGCAAGCTGGCTAAGGATTTTCCTCGAGATTTTCCTGCCGCTTTCGCGTCCGGCTCTCATCGCCGCCGGGGTCATCCTCTTCAATGGGCAATGGCAGGCCTATCTCTGGCCGCTTCTGGTCACGACGCGCCAGGACATGTTCCTCGCCCCGATCACCCTCGCCTTGATGGCGGGGGAGCATACCACCGACTACGGCCAGATCTTCGCTGCATCGACCGTTCTGAGCCTCATCCCTGCAGTCATTCTGCTGGGCTTTCAACGCTTCTTCACCGACTCGGTCGCGATGTCGGGCGCCAAAGAATAATCAGGAGATTCGCATGACCATACTTTGAGGCGCGACATTCCTCGCATTGCCGCGGAGCGGTTTGGTAAGGAGCTAAGTACTTGAATAGCAGGGCCGGCAAGAAGACCTGGCTGCGCGCGCTGAGCTTAGCATGCGCTACGTAGGCTCGATCGAACGCGCCCGTGCTTCTGCGAGTGTAAGCGCGCTCGGGCTACTGGCGGTCGCACTGAACGTTGATCCCTGCGACTTGATCAGACCGCCGTAGAAATGGAAGCAGTGTCCGGTCGCCCCAAAACTTATCTTTGGACCTGAGTTGCAGTTGAATGGCGCCCGCGCGTCCTCAGAGGGCGCAAAAAAACTCGCCCTTGGCCAAACGCGCATGATTAGATTAGCACATGGCGCCCAAAACTGCTGAGCTTGGCGCACAGGTACAAGGGAAACCGTGCAGCGCAATAACATCATGCGCAGATTAGTTTTTTCCGCGAGTTCCACCGAGAGCAGTCGTGCTGTCGTTCCGCAATCCACTTTCGCACCGATGGGTTGTGCTATCGGGAGCTGTCCTATCGGGGTATTCCGTAAGTCGTATCTGCCGGTACGCTACGGTTCTCGGAGGCAAGCCAGCCAGTCGGATAAAAAAGCACTTTAGCTGCCACGTTAATTCGGTACGTGGGGTTGTGTGCGTCAAGTTCTGCAAAAAGGGGCGCCATGGTGCTGGTCATGCGGCTTGGCGCAGAGCGAGCTTCTTGTGCTCGCGCAGGTCGTCCATGTTGATGTAGCGGTTGGCCTCCATCCAGTTTTCGTTGGTTTCGACGGCCAGCGCCCTGACGAGGCGCAGGCAACTCTGTGAGTTTGGAAAGATGCGCACGACATAGGTGCGCCGTCGGATTTCCTCGTTGAGCCGTTCAAGCATGTTGGTGCTCTTGAGATGCTTGTGCTGCTGGCGTGGCAGACGAAAGAAGGTCAGCGTGTACTCGACTCCTCCACCCATGTCGTCAGTCGTGGGTAGCGGGCCGACCATTTGGAAAGCCATGCGGCGAGATCGGCCTTGGCCTCGGCGAGATCGCGCCGGTCGTAGAGCCAGCGCAGTTCCTGCAGGCAATCGTCGCCATGCTTTCTCGGCAGGTGATCGAGCGCGTTCCTGAGGAAGTGCACGTTATGCCGACGTCGGCATAATGCAGAGCGTTTTTAGCTTGGCGTCGCGCAAAACGGCGGGTGGCGAGAGCGCACAGGGGCCGATCGCGACGGTGAGCTAAAAACGTGTTGGACTAAGCCGCCGGCACGGGTGGCCGCTATGGGCGTTCAATCGAGGCGGTGCCCATGAACAGGCGTCGTGTGGTTTGGGGATGCCGTCGCGGAGGGTGCGATTGCAAGGGGTCGCGTGCGCCGAAGCGGCACGGATATAGGTTGCGGCATGTGAGAATTGCCGCCGCGCCCTGCCGACAGAGGCAGCCGAGGGTGACGGCGCGCACTTGCCGAGAAAGCCGTAGTAGCGGATGCGATGGAAGCCCTCGGGCAGGACGTGCAACAAGAAGCGGCGAATGAACTCGTCGGACGCGACGGTCATGACCTTTTGCCGATTGCCGTGCCGGTAGTCCTTCCAGCGGAAACGAACGGCGTTGTCCTCGATGTCGATGAGACGGTTGTTGGAGATGGCAACGCGGTGCGTATAGCGCCCGACATAGTCGAGCACCTGGGCAGGTCCGGCGAAGGGCGGCTTGGCAAAGACGACCCACTCAGCCTTTCGTAGCGGCGCCAAATAACGCCGGAAGGCGTCGCGCTCGCTCAGGTGCTGCAGGCCAGAGAAAAACTGCAACTGGCCAGCGTCGAAGGCTTTCTTCAGATGTTCCAGGAACAATCGTCGGAACAGGCGCGAGAGCACCCGGACGGGCAAGAAGAAGCCGGGCTTGCAGGCGATCCACCGACGACCGTCGGCAGACAGGCCGCCGCCGGCGACGACGCAATGCAGATGCGGATGATGAAGCAGGTTCTGGCCCCAGGTGTGCAGCACGGCGAAGAAGCCGATCTCGGCACCCAGGTGCTTGGGGTCGGCAGCAATGGTGCGCAGGGTCTCGGCGGCGGCACGGAAGAGCAGGCCGTAGACGAGCGCCTTGTTGTGATAGGCGATGGCGGCAATGTCGCCGGGCAGCGTGAAGACGACGTGAAAGTACTGTGTGTCGAGAAGTTCAGCGCGACGATCCTCCAGCCATTGCGCGCGGGCCAGCGACTGGCACTTCGGGCAATGGCGATCGCGGCAGCTGTTGAACGCAATGCGGCTATGGCCGCAGTGATCGCACGCTTCGACGTGCCCGCCGAGCGCGGCGGTCCGGCACAGTTCGATTGCCGTCATAACGCGGCGCTGGGCGGTCGACAGCGACGCGTCATGCTGCTCGCGATAGGCTTCGCCGTAGTAGCGGAAGATATCCGCCACTTCCGGCCCCGAGCGGGCTATCGGCGCGAGCTCAGAAGTATTGAGGTTTGGCGGGTGGCGGCAGGATGGGCGCCGGACGCGGTAAGAGCTCGAAGGGGCTCGACGTGGCGCAGACCTTGTTGGTGGCGATCCGCAGGTAATGGGCGGTAGTCGCGAGGCTGCGGGTGACCGAGCAGCAGTTGAATGGTGCGCACGTCGGCGCCGGCCTCCAACAGATGGACGGCGAAGGCGTGTCGCAAACTGTGTGGCGTGACCGATTTGGACAATCCGGAGAGGTCGCGCGCTTTCGCGCAGGCTTGTCCCACCGCACTCCTGGTGATCGGCTGGTCGGCGCGGTCGCCGGGGAAGAGCCACGCCTTTGGCTGGCGCAGCTTCCAATAGTTGCGCAGGATCTCCAGCAGCTTGGGCGACAGCATCACATAGCGGTCCTTCTGACCTTTGCCCTGCTCGATGCGGATGACCATTCTCTGGCTGTCGATGCCCGTAGGCGTCAGCTGAACCGCTTCCGAGATGCGCAATCCGGCGGCATAGCAAGTGGTCAGGATGGCGTGGTGTTTGATGTCGAGGACGCAACCGAGGAACCGCTGAACTTCCTCGGCACTGAGGATGATCGGCAGCTTCTGCGGCTTCTTGGGAAGCGGCAGGACCTCTTCAGGCGCCCAATCCCGCTCGAGCGTCACCTTGTAGAGGAAGCGCAGCGCCGCAATGGCGGTGTGGATCGAGCCGGGCGACAGCTTCTTCTCATTGGTCAGATAGACCTGGTAGGTCCGAATGTCCTCTCGCCCGAGCAAGGCCGGCGACTTGCCGAAATAGCGGGCGAACAGCGACACCTGCTGAAGGTAGGAAAGCTGGGTATTGAGCGAAAGGTTGCGCACCTCCATGTCCTCGCTCATGCGCTGGCGAAGTTGGGTCATGACAAACTCCTCCTTTGTCCGATGGAATGGGCTGCAAGCAGCCACTCCATGCTGACGCAGTCGGAGCTTGTTGTGGACACATGACCAGCGCGACAGACGACGCGATCAACACCACGCCGGCGGCACACATCCTCCTTGCCGCTCCGCATCCGCGGAGCGGGTTAGTCCAAGGTCCATTATGCCGATGTCCGGATTATGCCGACCTTGGGGGTGGATGTCGGCTTCGGAGGCGGTGATCGCTGCGATGGGGTCGGCATAATCAGAGCGCCTCGAGGAAAGCGAGAAGCTTGTCGGGCGGTCTGTAGCGTCCTGGCGCCGTGTTGGCCGGCGTGGTTTTCGCCAGGGTGCGTTCTTTAAGCTCCAGATCGGCGTGCAAGTAGATGTGGGTGGTCTCGATCTGTTCGTGGCCAAGCCACAGCGCGATCACCGAGGTGTCGACGCCGGCACGCAGCAGTCGCATTGCCGCGGTATGAGCAAGGTGTGCAGTGTGACCCTTTTCCGCTGCAGCGACGGACAGTTTCTGGCAGCGATTTCGACATACCTCGCGAGCCGGTGCTCGATAGCGTCGCGGCTGATCATCCTGCCGGTCTGTGTAGGGAAGAAGAATCGGCCGGCTGCCCGGCACGTTCGGCCAGCCAGACGCGCAGCACGGCGGCCATGTTGGAGGTAAGGGGTGTGATCCGCTGCTTTCGCCCCTTTCCGATACAGCTGACATGAGCGCCGGAACCGAGATGGATATCGGCGCAGTGAAGGCCGATCAGTTCGGACGCCCGCAGGCCGGTTTGGGCGGCGAGCCGAAGCAAGGCGTGGTCGCGCCGCCCGGTCCAGGTCGACCGCGCGGGGGCGGACAGCAATACATCGAGTTCCTCCTCCGTCAGGAACGTCACAAGCCGTCGCTCAAAACGCTTAGGCGCAATCGCGAGCACCCGCTCGATTGTCGCGGCGTACTCGGGGTAACGAAGGGCGGCGAACCGGAACAACGACCTGATTGCGGCAAGCCGCGCATTCCGGGTCCGCGCGCTGTTGCCTCGATGACGCTCGAGGTGATCGAGGAAGTCGCCGACACACGCGGCATCGAGGTCGTTGAACTCCAGCCTGGAAGGCTCTGTGTCATGCCGCGCGGCGGCGAAGACCAGCATCAGCCGCAGGGTGTCCCGATAGGCGGCGAGGGTATGCGGGCTGGCTTGCCGCTGCCGGATCAGGCGGTCGGTGAAGAACGCCTGCAAGGTCGCGCTGAGGGCGGTCATGCGCCGCCTCCGATCCGTCGTTCCAGACGATCACCGGCCAGTTGCAGCAATTCCGGAGCCGCCGAGAGATACCAGTACGTCTTGCCCGGACGGCGTGACCGAGATAGGTCGACAGCAGGGCAAGCCGGCGCCCCGGGTCGCCGCCGTCGCGATAAGCATCAAGAAGCGTGCGAACGGCAAACGCGTGCCGCAGGTCGTGGAGCCGTGGTCGGCAACCTGCCGAGCGCGGGGCGATGCCGACGCGACAGACGAGCTTCTGGAACGTGTTTGAACGTTCACATAGAGCAGCCTAGTACCTTTTCACAGTGATGTTGACTGGTTGATTTCCAGCCATTCGAGAATGGGCAGGCGTTGCGGAGGGACAAGGATCTCGATGCTTCTTGGAACGCGGGGTTGACGGCGAATGAGGCCGTTGCGTTCGAGGGTGACGATCATCTGATGGACCGACGGCGGACTGACCTGGAAATGGCGTTGGCTGTCGGCTTCGGCGGGCGGGCACCGAAACATGTGCGAATAGGTGTAGATGAAGGCCAGGTACTGCCCCTGCTTTTCGGTGAAGCCCTTGTCGGCGGGCCGCTGTGCAGCGTCTGATTTTTGACTCATCTTTGGATTCGTCCGGTGCCTCCGACGAGGAGGCTGCAATGAACATACGTTATCGAGTGGAACTGAGCCAAGCCGAACGCGACGAGTTGAACACCATGCTGAAGGGAGGCAGGCATGCTGCCCGTAAGCTCAAGCGAGCCCAAATCCTGCTTGCCGCGGATGCCGGAAGCAGCGACGAGGAGATTGCCCGGGTGGCGGCGGTGGGCGGCTCGACCGTCTATCGCACCAAGCGCCGTTTTGTGGAGGGCAATCTGGAATACGCAATGAGCGAACTGCCGCGTCCGGGGGCCGAGCGCAAGCTGACCGGCAAGGAGGAAGCCTTGCTGGTGGCGACGGCGTGCGCGAACCCGCCTGCGGGCCGACGCCGCTGGACGCTGGAACTGCTTGCCGACGCCATGGTCAAGCTGACCGATCACAATAGTCTGTCGCACGAGACGGTGCGCCGCCGGCTGGCCGAGAACCACCTCAAGCCGTGGCGCAGGGACATGTGGTGCATTCCCCAGATCAACGGCGAGTATGTGGCACGCATGGAAGACGTGCTCGATCTCTATGCCGAAGCGCCCGATCCAAAGCGCCCGGTAGTCTGCTTCGACGAGACCCCGGTGCAGCTCATCGACGAGGTTCGTCAGCCCATCCCCGCCGAGCCCGGCCAGTTGGAGCGCTACGACTATGAGTACCGCCGCAACGGCACCGTCAATCTGTTCGTCTTTCTTGACGTGAACCGGCCTTGGCGAAGGGTCAAGGTCACCGCGCGGCGCACCGCACGAGATTATGCCCACTGCATGCGCGACCTCGTCGATGTCCATTATTCCGAGGCAAGCTGCATTCGCGTCGTGCAGGACAATTTGTCGACCCACACGGCGGGCACCCTCTACGAAGCCTTCCCGCCGGCCGAAGCCCGCCGCATCCTGCGCCGTCTGGAATTCCACTACACGCCCAAGCACGCCAGTTGGCTCAACATGGTTGAGATCGAGATCGGCGTCCTCAACGGCCAGTGCCTGGATCGACGTATCGACAATGCCGAGCGTCTAACCAGCGAGATCGCCGCATGGGAGCGCCAGCGAAACGCTGCCGGAGCTCGTATCGATTGGATGTTCACAACCGACAAGGCCCGAGCCAAAATGGGTCGGGCCTATCCGCAAGTGGTCAAAGAGTCAGAACCACTGTGAAAAGGTACTAGTGCCGGCCGGTGAGACGAACAGGGCGGGCGTGTTCGGCGGCCGGCGGGGTCGATCGCGCCGGCGCAGATAATTGCCGAGGGCCGCAACAGTGCTCGGATGTAACGCCAACTCGCGGGATTTTCCGGACTTTCCGCGCCGAATGGTGAGGCCGCCGCCGACCGCATCGAAGTCGTCGCGGTCCAGGCCGATCGCTTCTCCAACCCGCATTCCGGTCACGGCCAGCAAGCCGATCAGGGTCCGGTAGGTTGCTTCCCGATGCGGCGTGCGCAAGGCCGCGGTTGCCGTCATCAAGGCGATGACGTCCTCCTGCGAATAGAGGTAGGGCGTCGCTCGGCAAGATCGCCCCGGCAGCAGATCACACGGCGGCACCTCGGTTGCCGGCTCGATCCCGCGCAGATGGGTCGCAAAGCGGCGAACGACGGAAAGTCGCGCCGACATCCAGCTTCGATCGGCGCCTGCCGGCAGCATCGCCCAAATGAGGGCCGTCTTGGTGGTCAGGTGGTCTTCGCCCTGCGCCTCGAGGTAGGTGAGGAACTGGGCAAGAAGCTTCTCGGACCCAACAAGCGTGTAGCCGAGGGCGCGACGCATGGCCAGGTAATCGGCCAGGGCCTGGCGAAGGGCGCTCATGCCACCTCTCCCGGCCAAGGGCGGGCAATCGTTCGCAGGGCTTCGCGATCAACCTTGGCATAGATCGCCGTTGTCAGGGCGCGGCGATGACGCAGGACCTGCCCGACCTCCGGCAGCGACGCGCCGGCGCGCAACATCGCCGACGCCGCCGTATGGCGCAGGCGGTGGGCGTGGATCCGGCCGAGCCCGGTGCGGCAACCGGCGGCGGCCACGATTTGCGACACGCCAGCGCTTGTGAGGGCATCGTGGGGCGCCCTGACTCGCACAAATACTGTCCGGCCCTGGGCGGTCCGGGGACGGCCGTGGCGCAGATAGGCCGCCACCGCTTCGCCGACATCGGCCGGCAAGGGAAGGTGTTCGATGCAGCTTCCTTTGCCCCGTACGAGAATCTCACCGGTCCGCCAATCCAGGTCGTCAAGCTTGAGCTTGGCGACTTCCCCCGCCCGCAAGCCAAGACGAACCAATATGGTCAGGACCGCGAAGTCGCGGCAGCCGTTCGACGTATCGCGGCCGCAGGACGTCAGCAGGCGCTGAACCTGGTCGCAATCCAGTCCCTTTGGCAACCCAGCCAATCGCCGACCGGCGACCGAGGGCACGCAAGCGGCAAGAGATCGCGCGATGAGACCCTCGACATGAAGGAACGTGAGCAGCGACCGCAGCGCCGTTACAGTCAGGCTTGCCGCGCCGCGGCTCAGCTGAGGGCAACGTGCCACGACAAAGGTGACGACGTCGGTCGCGGCCAAACCCGCAAGGTCCAGGGCACGCCCGTCGGACGACAATCGATGACGCAGAAAGGGGCGCACCACCGGGCATAGACATCGGCGGTCGCTTTCCCCAAACCGCGCTCAATCGCCAGATAGCGTCGGTATCGTTCCAGCAGCTGATCTGCCGGATCCTCGGGTGCACGGGGCGACGGCAGCACCACGCCGCGAGACTGCAAATAGGCCAACAGGGGCTGCAATGCTTTGATCGAGTGGAGTTGCGGGCCAGCGGCACGACGGGTACGGACGAACCGATCGACCTCGCTCGCACCCAGTCCCTCCACATCCATGCCTTCCAAGGCGAGCCAGCGGCTCAATCGCGCCACCAGCCGCATCTGCTCGCGAGCGGAAAGCGGCGTATAGCCTTGTCGGGCGAGTTCGCCGGCAAACCCAGCCGCAAACGGGGCAAGTGGACCCTGGACGCGAACGCGAAACGGATCGATTGACATGAAAGCATCCCCTTCTTTGGAAACAAGAAGAGGAGTTTGCACGATCCGTCAGACCGCCGGTGATTATGCCGACCCCATCGCAGCGATCACCGCCTCCGAAGCCGACATCCACCCCCAAGGTCGACATAATCCGGACATCGGCATAATGCACGTAGCAGCGCTGCCATGCCGCTTCCGGGATCACCTCGCCGATCGCCGCGACCAGGCCGGCATGATCGTCGGACACGACCAGCTCGACGCCCTTGAGGCCGCGCGCCTTCAAGCCGACGAGAAAGTCCCTCCAGGCCGAGCGGCTCTCGCGATTGGCCATCTCCACGGCCAGGATCTGACGCCGGCCGTCCCAGTCGATGCCAACCGCGATCAGCACCGCCTGGCTCATGACGATGCCGGCTTCGCGCACCTTCTCGTAGCGAGCATTTCGAGGATGAGGTAGGCAAAAGGCTCTTGAAGCGGGCGCTCGGCAAACGCTTTCAAGCTCTCATCCAGGCGTTTGTTGATGGCCGAGATGGACGAGGCCGAGAACGAATGACCGCACAGCTCTTCCGTGATCGCCTTGACCTTGCGGGTCGACACGCCCTGCACATACATCTCCGCAAGCGTGGCCACCAAGGCCCGCTCCGAACGCTGGTAACGCTCGAAAAGCTCGGTGGAAAAGCGGCCGGCCCGGTCCTGCGGAACTCGCAGCTCAAGTTTGCCGACACGGGTGACAAGAGTGCGGCCATAATAACCCGAGCGGTAGCCGAGCCGCTCCAGTGTGCGCTCGCCCTTCGAAGCCCCCAGCGCCTCGTCCATCTCGGCCTCGAGCACCTCCTGCATCACCGCCCGGATCACTTCGTGCAGACCTTGCGGGTCCGAAAGCAGAATGTCTTTGACGACGGCGCTGGCGGTCTTACTTTCAGTCTTGGTCATGGTGGCGTTCCTTCGCGGGAATCAGGTGACGTTGAACATCACCAGCCTGCCATGACCGCCCCCTCTCAGCGAATTTGCAGAACTCTCAGCGACACTACCTTACGTGGCCCAACACCCAAATTGGCAGACGGCATCGCAGCCTGATTGACATGATTGCATAGTCGAGGGTGAACGGAAGTGAAGCACGAAGATCCCCGTCCGTCCGCTCCGACGACGTTTGCTCGCCGGATGCTCGTGAACCGAGCCCGCTTTCATTCGCCAGCTCAGGCGGTCTCGGCCATCCGGCCTTACCCCCTGGCGCGGGCAGCCCGTCGGCTGCTGATGGACCCATTTGGCCGGCGCGGTCAATCTGTTGGCCTTTCCCCGGATGCGGAGTGGGCGGCACTCCCTTCTAGGCCCGCCGCGGCATCCCGCAACCCTTCGCCTGCGGCTCCGGGTCCTCCTCTTCGTTCCGGTCCTTCGGATGCGGTCCGCCTTCTACGGCAGGCCTTTCCGGTCGCTTTCGCCGCCCACCCCGCTTCCGGGGGAGGGCGTGGGAGATTTGGAGCGGAGGACAAACGATGCGTGCAACCGAAAAGCGTTCTGCCCTTGCAAGCCCGGCGCAAAGGAAGGGCGGCCGCCCGGGCGCGAGCCTTTATCAGGAGATCACCGACCGCATCATTGCCGAACTGGAGCGCGGCACCGTGCCATGGGTCAAACCGTGGGGCAGGGCGAGGCGGACCTTGGCCTGCCGAGGAATGCCGCCACTGGCCGCTGCTATTCCGGCATCAACATCCTATCCTGTGGGCGCGGTCATCGAGCGCGGCTACCCCAGCCAGTACTGGCTGACCTTCCGGCAGGCGCTTGTCCTTGGCGGCAATGTCAAGCAGGGCGAGCGCGGCACGACCATCGTGCATGCCGACCGCTTCGTTCCCAAGGACGAAAAGGAACGCGCCAAGGCCGAGGGCGACGAACCGCAGGCCGTGCCTTTTTTGCAACGCTTCTACCCGTCTTCGTCGCGCAGTGCGACAGCCTGCCCGAGCACCTCCACGATCCGGCTCGTTCGGTACGAAAACCTATGCGCGCGAGGAACTCGTCGCCGAAATCTCTGCCGCTTCGTCTGCAGCAGTCTCGGCATCGAGCCGACCGTGCGCCACGCCGACTAAATCGGCTCATGGCTGAAGGTGCTGCGCGAGGACAATCGCGCCATCTTCCGCGCCGTCAGCCACGCTCCTCAAGGAGTGGCTGACCTTCAAGCAATTGACACGGCTATTGCTGCTGGTCCGGCCCTAAGATGGGCTGTTATGGGTCCATCGTCTGAATTTTTCTTGGGGTGCGAGATCCAACCCTTACGGCAACTTTATAGAAGGTCATCGCTGATGAGATGGATTGGGGGTATTACCTGGCGCCACCAGGCTTCCAGCCAGATCGGGAATTGATGCATGCGTATGCCGAAAAGTGGCAAAGGGAATTGACGTTATCAACTTAACTCGCGTTCAGGGATTTGCGCATAGACCGATGGCATGAACACCGCGACCGTCAGCTTCAAGGGCGGGTGGGGCATCAAGTTCGGTCCGCATTACGCGCTTGCCGCAAGCAGCACAGCCGAAACGATGTCTGGCACCTGGACGAGGTCGCCATTACCATCGCCGGCAGGAAACCTGGTTGTGGCGCGTCGTTGACCAGGATGGCTATGTGCTCGACGAGATCGTCCAGAACCGCCGCAACACCAAATTCGAGCATTGGTCGCACAAGGGATTTGAACAACCGACCGGAGAAGGCATATGTGCCGCTGCGAAAACGGGAGCGGATGATGCAAGGCTTCCGATCACCAGGAGCACTGCAACGCTTCGTTTCGATCTTGTCGGCTCTGCGCAATCTCTTGGTCCCGCCCCGCTCAAAACGCTCCGCTTTCGCTACACATATTCACCGCCTGCAGGCCACGGCGCAATGGAAGCCGTGGCCATGGTCAGCTGACATCAGCGGCCGCAGGTCTCAACGCGTTTATATGCAGACAACGTGACTTCGCCGTTGTCCGTTCTCACCAGAGATCGGGCCGTCTGCCGAAGGCGGGCCTGGCTGGGGAGCTCAAGGAGGCGATAAAGATGAAAATCATTCGGGACGGTCATCGTAGTCACGATCCGCAAATGTTCATTTCTCACGGCAGGTTGGAGCCAAGCCCCGAACGGCCAGAACGCGGATGTGCTACTTGCGTCGGCCCTCTCCGCCGGACACGAGGCGCTGAAGCCAACGGACGCCTCGGTGCTGAGGCGTGTGCATACAGCGCGTTATCTCGATTTTTGGAGAACGGCATCTATGAATGGCTTGCGCTGCCTCAGGCAGGTCCGGAGATCGTGCCCGCTACACACCCCAACACTTTGCATCACGTTATACCAGTCATACTGTTGCGCGCGCCGGATTCACCTCGCCGGCACGTCATCCGCGGTCGGTCGGGGAACTTGTTGGGCGGCGGCTCGATCCAGCATAGATACGCCCTTAATATTGGTAGTTTGATCGCGAGCGGCGAGCGTCGCGCTGGCCGTTCGCCACCGTGGCGGGCGCGGGCGACCGGAACCATGGCGCCGATGCTGGTGCTGCTGCGTCGCAATGAGCGGTGGTCGCTCGACTTCGTGTCGGACCAACTCACCGACGGGCGCCGCTTCCGCATCCTTGCCGTCGTCGACGACTGCACGCGGGAATGCCTGGCGCTGGTGGCCGCACATCGCTCTCGGACATTCGTGTGGCGTGCGAGTTGGATCAGCTCATTGCCGAGCGTGGCCGGCCGACGATGATTGTCAGCGACAATGGCAGCGAGTTCACCTCGAACGCCATTCTCGCCTGGGCCGACCAGAAGGGCGTCGGAAGCTGCCGAAATCATTAAACGCTGGGCGAAAAGTCGAATAGGTTCGGCGGCCGCCTTCATCGGTGCCGGCCTGTCGCGGCGCGCCGGCTATCCCGATTGGCGTACGCTGCTGGCGGATATCACCAAGGAACTGCGGGTCAGTTCCGGGAGAGGGCGAAATGACACTCCAAGTAGTCCTTCGCGAAGAGCTACACTTGTATGGGGCGATGATTGTCAAGCTTGCTCCTGGTTCGTTTCCTCATCTCCTCGTTCGGGCCGATTGGCGACCATCTCCTCGTGCCGACCTGGCTTCGAACTGGCCGCCGCGCGCAGTGACGGTCAAGGGTGGGCCGCAGGCTCCCATCGCGAAGCGACTTGTCCTTGACGGTCACGAGCACGCGGCAGGCTTTGCCGGGTCGGGTGAGCCGTTTCCAGTGGGGGCCAAATGCCGACGACAGATTTCCGAGGCGAGCTCGCCGAGCCAGGCGCGAAGGTCGCGCGGCAGACTTGTATGCGGTAGATCGCAGTGGGATCTGACCATGATGCAGCATGCGCATCGGTGGCGAAGCTCCGGGGCGGCGGGGCCCATTCTACGCCGGCGGTCCGAAGGACCATGTGTAGCTTCGGGTGGCCGCCACCTCGGATCGTCATCGGCAGACCCTGCTGCGGGCCCGCCAATTGGGGTGTGCCTTGTTCTCCCTCTTCCCACGTGCCTCCATCACGCCGCACGCACGATGACGCCCTGCGGCACCTCGCCCGCGGTGACGAAACGCCAAAGCGCAATCAGCAGCTTGCGTGCCAGCGCCACGATCATCGTCTTGCGCGTGGTTTTGCGGCCGTCGCTCGTGCGCGCCTGGAACCATTGGGCCAGGTCGCTGTCCTTCTGGAACAGGAGAAAGCGCCACGCCAACTGGATCATGCCGCGCCGCACGCGGGCATTGCCGGCGCGCGCCAGCCCTTTCTCGCGGCGGCGTTGGCCGCTCTCGTCTGGCGACCCTGTCAGCCCGGCATAGCGCGCCACGGCGCGGCGGTCGCGCAACGGGCGCGACAGGATCTCGTGAACCAGCATGTCGGCGGTCTCGACGCCGATGCCGATGATCCGCGCCAGCAGGCGAACCATCGCGTGACCGTTCGCCGCAGCCGGAGCCGCCGCCAGCCGGCGCAGGCGCTCCTGTTCGATGGCGCGGATCTGCGCGCGCACGAGGTTGAGGCGCTCAAGGAAGCGGTAGAGCTCGGCGCGGGTGTTGTCCGGCAGCGGCGTTCCCTCCGCCGTTCGGATGCTCTCCAGCCTGTCCGCCGCCTGGCGCAGGCTCAGCCGGAAGCTGCGGACCCCGAAGCGGGCGAGGATCGCCTTGACGCGGTTGATGAGCCGCGTCTGCTCGCCGACCAGAGTCCCCCGCTCGCGGTTCGGCCGCCGCGCGTCCTCCTCTTCGAGTGTCGGGATCGCAGCCATGGAGCAATGACGTTTCTCGCCGCGCAGCCAGCCGAGAAAAGCACGCATCAAAAGCTCGGTGTCGAGACGATCGGTCTTGGCGCGGCGGTGCTCGCGCGACACTGGAACGCTCGAGGGATGGATGGCATAGGCATCGATGCCGTGCGCCCGCAGCCAGCGCGCCAGCCAGAAGCCGTCGCCGGCCGCCTCATAGGCGACGGCGATCCGCTTGATCGTATGCCCGGCCCGGCCGGCTTCGTCGCGCCAGCGCTGCAGCAGCTTCAACAGTGCTGGGGCGTCGGCATCGATCTTCTTCAGCGGCTGGCGTTTGAGACCCGGAACAAGCGCGGCGACGAGCCACTTCGCCTTGCTCATTTCGATGACGGCGATGATCGTGTTATCCTGTTCGAGAGCGGTAAGGGACCGGCTCGTGTCAAAAGATTGCGACATGGGGCGCCTCCTTCTGATGGTGGTTTTGACAGCGCCGAAGGATGCCACACCCTCGCCGCTCGCCCCATAGCATCTGCCCGCTGGAGATCATGCTTTACCTGCCGCGCGTTCTTCGTATGCCAGCGCACATGCGACTTCAGGAATCAGGGACAGCCATTCCGGACCGACTCCAGCGAGCGTGTAGTTCATTTCGGCCAGCCAGTCGGGCCGGTTTAGCACCTGCGCAGCAGCCAGCTTCTCGCCGGTAGACATACTCCAAACCCGCCGTGCTCGGCGTCCTGAGTCCTTGGTAACGATGTGCCGTGGCGGACGACCACATCATCAGGTGATTTTTACAGAAACTTAACGCACGCAACTCGGCTGCTGCGATTTGCCGATGTGACACGGCGGTCGAACCGGGCCCCCGAACTCTGTCATGTTTGTCGGATTCGGCACAAAAGGCCTATTTAGCCATCCGTGTCGCTTCAACCTAAACAACTGAAAAGCCACTAAAGAAGTCTTCATTCACTCGATCAGCCGGGCTGGCATGAAATTTGAAACGTTCATTGATGTGTTAAGCGACGCCAGTGCTTGCACATTAAGTAAGAAGTTCTCCCCAGAAGGATCGCGCGAAGGAGACGTTATATGCAGCATATACTGGATAAATTAACCGCCAAGATAAGGCAAACCGATGGTGACCAACAGTCTTGCGACAAGTTCCGTTTGGAAAATCTGTTGGATCATGACCTATTTGGCGAGATCTTGCCGCGTCTTCCCGGAGACGACCTCTATCGGTCTACCGGTCACCCTAATGCAATGGTAGACGGGGGTAGTCTGATAGGAAATAAATCGGAGGATCGCCTGCTCCAGAGCAACATGCGTGATACTCACCATAGGACTAACATAAAAGTTCACGACATTCCCACGATTCTAGACGACTTTGGGGATTCCGTAAAGGTACTATCGCTTGACTGTTTCGATACGTTGCTATGGCGAAAGACATCGACACCTAGTGATGTTTTTGCCGTGCTCGCCGATAATCCCGTCGCGCGAAGGTTAGGGATAGCTCCTCACCAACGCGTTAGCGCTGCTGCGCGTGCCTATCGAGCGAAGCCATTAGAGAACGGATCGAGGGGGGCGGATCTCGGTGATATTTATCGGCTTTTTACATCGCTTTCTGGTGAGGAACGGGAGCTAATGGCCGAGGCTGAAATCCGAACCGAAATGGATGTTTGCTTTGCATTCTCACCGTACGTAGAACTGATCAGGCTGGCGCACGCCCGTGGTATCAAAATTATCATTGTGAGCGATATGTATTTGCGCGAGGACGAGTTAAGGCGCCTCTTGGCTCGGCATTTGCCTGAGGACGTTATGCAGTCAATTAACAAGATTTACTGCTCTGTCGATTATGAGACGTCGAAGAGCAGTGGCCTTTTTCGGATTGTAATCAAGGAGTGCGGCGTGTCTGCGTCGCAACTGCTTCACATCGGAGATAATGATGTAGCCGATGCGCAAGCGCCGCGGAAATTGGGCGTACGTGCGCTGCATTTCCAGCCGTTTGATCATGAGGTCGCAGACTTCTTGCGCCTACAGCACGCGGCATCGTCGTTGATTGTACTCGATGAGGCGGCGCCGGGAGCAGTTGTTCTGCCATGCTATAGTCCGTTTCGGCCAATATTTGCTGTAGCAAACCTGCAGCCGTACGCGCCTGAGACGATGATCGGCTACATGTCGTTTGGCCCGGTGCTATACTCCTATGCCCGTTTTCTTATTGACGAGGTGGAGGCACTACAACAGCAGGGCAAGCGAGTAAAAGTCTTCTTTCTGTTGCGTGACGCTTATCTTCTTTCAGCTGCGTGTGAGGCCTATGCGCGCAAGCCCGTTGGCAAACCGGTACGAATCCGCAAATTTCTTGCTGTTGCGGCCTCTTTCAAAACCCGCGCCGATGTCGATTATTACATAAGCGGGATCGAACACGAAGTTGACGATTTTCACGCCACTGCAAAACAGCTTTTGCTTCCGCCTGAAGTGACTGAATTATTAATACGGATCGCCCATCAATCTGCCGATCCGCAAACGGCATTTTACCAGTTGCTGCGCGACGCCGATGTGTTGGAGTTGATATTCAAGAAGTCATTTGATTTACGTGCCCGCTTAAAGCGATATTTATCAAGAGAACTCGAGGTTGAGGAAGGCGATACCATTATTTTGGCGGACATAGGCTATCACGGCAGAACGCAGGAATATCTGACTAGGACGTTTAAAGAAGAATACAAAATAGAAATACTAGGACGCTATTTGGTTGCTTCAGGCGAACCTTACCGCCCTGCGAACAATAAAGCACTTATTACCTCGTCCTGTTGGAATTATGATTTATTTGAGCAATGTTGCGTCATTAAGGAAGGAATGGTTGTTGACTACGAAGTGGACGGCGAGCCAGTTCTCGATGAGATAAAACTTAGCGAGAGGCAGTACGAGAAGGTTGCCAAAATTCAAGATGAATGCTTGCGGTTCATCAATGATGCGAGGTCGTTTTTTTCGAAGTCTGGTGTAACACATGAGTATTCTATATTGCAGCGGGCCGCCCACGCAGCTCTATTTCGTCATAGCTACATGCCTATTGAAGCGGAGTTGGAATATTTCAAGGGCTTCCAGAACGACAAGTTTATGGGGCCAGATCGCACGAAGACGCTCTATCATCTAGACAGTGCTTGGAAGAATGTGAGGTGCCTGCCCTCACCTTATCGGCTGGGTGCATTTGAAACGCGCAGCTTGGGGCTTGACTTCGCATTCAGCGGTCTGGTGCAAAAAAGATTTCAACTTGATCTAAGACCAGAAGATATGAATGTGCGGTTTTCACCTCTGAAAGTCTCGATAGGGAGCATACGAGAGTCCAAGGTCTTCTTGCTTAGAGCGCACCATCTGCATGACGGATATTTCTCCATTATGCTGCCATATGAAAGCGGCACCAGTGTGAAAATGCTTCTGGGCGAGCATTACGTATGGTTGCAGATCGAAGGTGTGCAACTTTTAAATGACGCAAGAAGGGTGTGTAGTGATGTGTCGAGCTCACTCGATCTGGAAGAAGTCAACCGGGAGGGAGAGATTTACCAGTGCCTGTCACAGGCAAGTGTCGCGACAATACGTCCCGTTGATTTGCAACAGTTCAAAACGCCTCATTACTATCATGTGATCTTTCGCCCATTGGTTTTGAGGGCGTCTGATCCGCCGCAGAGGCCAGGCGCCTAGGAGGAAAGATGGTGCCGCCGGTGCAGCGGTGATTCGCTGGCTCCGAAGGGATTCGGGGTGACGTCGCTGAACGTGGTGTAGGAGGCCGCGCGCGGAGCCGTCGGCGTCGCAGCGCGCGGTCGATCGTAACGCTGGCGGTCATCGCCGATCTTCGAGAAGGTTCGGGTTGCAACACCTGGAACCTGAAACGGAGACGACGATGGCGGACGAGAGAATGGCCCTGATCGAGCTGATTGAAAAGCAGGCCGACAGCGACTTCGTGCCGACATGCCGGCGTTTGCGGCCGATCGCCTCATGAGATGGAGGTGGAAGCGCGCACGGGCCCGGCGAAGGGCGCGCGCTCGCCGCTGCGGGAGGTGCAGCGGAACGGCTATCGCGACCGGGACTGGGACACCCGCGCCGGGCGGATCGCGTTGGAGATCCCGAAGCTGCGCAAGGCAAGCTATTTCCAGAGCTTCCTCGAGCCGCGCCGAACGGCCGAGAAGGCTCTGGTGGCGGTGATTCAGGAAGCATACGTCCATAGGATCTCGACGCACTCGGTCGACGATCTGGTCAAGGCGATGGGCGCGGGCAGCATATTGAAGAGCCAGGTGAGCCGCCTCTGCGCCGACATAGACGAGCGGGTGAACGCCTTCCTGACGCGGCCGCTGGAGGGCGTCTGGCCTACCTCTGGCTGGACGCCGACCTACCTGAAGGTGCGCGAGGGCGGCAGGATCGTCAACCGTACCGTGATGATCGCCGTGGCGGTGAACGATGACGGCAAGCGCGAGGTGCTGGGTGTGGCCACCGGCCCGTCCGAAGCCGAGACGTTCTGGACCGACTTCCTGCGGTCTCTCGCCGATCGCGGTCTGCGCGATGTGCAGCTGGTCATCGCCGACGACCACAAGGGGTCTACGCGCGGCCGCCCGCCGGGTGTTCAACGCCACGCACCAGCGCTGCCGCATTCACTGGATGCGCAAAGCGCTCGCCTATGCGCCGACGAAGCAGCGCGGAGGATACCGAATACAGAAACAGATTGCTAGAGGAGCAGGAGACCGGGGCGAAGACCGCGGATGTCTGCCGCAAGCATGGCATCTCGGCAGCGACCTTCTACATGTTCAAGGCCAAGTTCGGCGGCATGGACGCCGGGCTTTCTCGTCCTCCAGAGCCTTCAGGCGACGGGCGTCGGCGGGACAAGGGTCGGGGTGCCGGCGCGCATGGCGACGGGTACCGTTCCGGGTGATGTCGACGCACCCGGCGTGGTCATGAGGTGTCGTTCCAGAAGGGGCGCGGCGCGTGGCCGCACCGCCAGATGGCGAGCGTGATCATTGGCTCTCCGCAGCATGGGCAGCGATGCGCCACCGCAAGGCGCTCGGCGGCGACAGCGGCGCTTTCGGCTCCGGTTCGAGCTCGTTCTGCTGCGATCCGGCCAGCAGCCTGCGGCACAGGTGGTGCTTGGTTGCGCGATTCGCCTTCGCCGTCCATCTGTTGGAGGCCGGCGCCGACGTGCGCACCATTCAACTGCTGCTCGGTCACCGCAGCCTCGCGACTACCGCCCATTACCTGCGGATCGCCACCAACAAGGTCTGCGCCACGTCGAGCCCCTTCGAGCTCTTACCGCGTCCGGCGCCCATCCTGCCGCCACCCGCCAAACCTCAATACTTCTGAGCTCGCGCCGATAGCCCGCTCGGGGCCGGAAGTGGCGGATATCTTCCGCTACTACGGCGAAGCCTATCGCGAGCAGCATGACGCGTCGCTGTCGACCGCCCAGCGCCGCGTTATGACGGCAATCGAACTGTGCCGGACCGCCGCGCTCGGCGGGCACGTCGAAGCGTGCGATCACTGCGGCCATAGCCGCATTGCGTTCAACAGCTGCCGCGATCGCCATTGCCCGAAGTGCCAGTCGCTGGCCCGCGCGCAATGGCTGGAGGATCGTCGCGCTGAACTTCTCGACACACAGTACTTTCACGTCGTCTTCACGCTGCCCGGCGACATTGCCGCCATCGCCTATCACAACAAGGCGCTCGTCTACGGCCTGCTCTTCCGTGCCGCCGCCGAGACCCTGCGCACCATTGCTGCCGACCCCAAGCACCTGGGTGCCGAGATCGGCTTCTTCGCCGTGCTGCACACCTGGGGCCAGAACCTGCTTCATCATCCGCATCTGCATTGCGTCGTCGCCGGCGGCGGCCTGTCTGCCGACGGTCGTCGGTGGATCGCCTGCAAGCCCGGCTTCTTCTTGCCCGTCCGGGTGCTCTCGCGCCTGTTCCGACGATTGTTCCTGGAACATCTGAAGAAAGCCTTCGACGCTGGCCAGTTGCAGTTTTTCTCTGGCCTGCAGCACCTGAGCGAGCGCGACGCCTTCCGGCGTTATTTGGCGCCGCTACGAAAGGCTGAGTGGGTCGTCTTTGCCAAGCCGCCCTTCGCCGGACCTGCCCAGGTGCTCGACTATGTCGGGCGCTATACGCACCGCGTTGCCATCTCCAACAACCGTCTCATCGACATCGAGGACAACGCCGTTCGTTTCCGCTGGAAGGACTACCGGCACGGCAATCGGCAAAAGGTCATGACCGTCGCGTCCGACGAGTTCATTCGCCGCTTCTTGTTGCACGTCCTGCCCGAGGGCTTCCATCGCATCCGCTACTACGGCTTTCTCGGCAACCGCTACCGCGCGCAAAAGCTCGCCCACTGCCGCGACCTGCTCGGCATGCCGGTTCCCGAGCCGTCGGATGGCTCATCCGAAAGGGACTACCGCGACCGCTACGAGGACCTCACCGGGCATTCCCTCAGGCAATGCCCGGCCTGTCGTCAAGGCCAGATGATCATCGTCGAAATCTTCGACGGCGCCACCGGACCCCCGCCATACTGGGATACATCATGAAAGAACCGCTCCGCTTTCGCCATCACCGCATCGCACGAGCCGTTCGGCGACAACCGAGCCGGTCCCGGGAAGCTGCGCCCGTCACCCTCGGCTGCCTCTGTCGGCAGGGCGCGGCGGCAATTCTCACATGCCGCAACCTATATCCGTGCCGCTTCGGCGCACGCGACCCCTTGCAATCGCACCCTCCGCGACGACATCCCCAAACCACACGACGCCTGTTCATGGGCACCGCCTCGATTGAACGCCCATAGCGGCCACCCGTGCCGGCGGCTTAGTCCAACACGTTTTTAGCTCACCGTCGCGATCGGCCCCTGTGCGCTCTCGCCACCCGCCGTTTTGCGCGACGCCAAGCTAAAAACGCTCTGCATTATGGCCAGATCCAGTAATGGGGAGCTGGCGGCGACTTGATCGCGCTCTAGTGTCCGCCGCCGCCAACCCGGCTCACCATTACGAAGGGCGCTTGAGAGCGCGATCAGCCTATCGGACGGCTGGAACGCGCCGCGCCGCAGATGCGGTGGAACGAGATTCCATGGCGTCGAGCTTCTCTGTCGGATCACCACGCGTGTAGATTTCAGTGGTCGTCAGAGTGGCGTGTCCCAACCACAGCGACACTTTCCGGATGTCCTGCGTTGCCTGCAGGATGATCATCGCGCATGTGTGTCTCCTATATCGATCAAGACATAGCCGGCACTATCTACCCCGCCCGACTATGTCGAGTAGGCAGGATGATGCCCCACGATTCCAAGGGTTTATAGGATAGCATGTAGAGATAGTTTGTAGCCCTTCCAGCAATCCAGCCTGGAGAGGGAGCAAACAATGAAGTATTTCATCAATGATGATTTTGCGTTGTCGCGGTCGCCAGAGGGCCCGGTGGCGAGTTATATCGTTCCGTTTGCCGAATGGCTCGGTGATCGAGGCTACGGTCTTGTTTCCATGAGGAACCAGGTGCTGCTGGCCGCAGGCTTCAGCAAGTGGCTCGGGCAAAAGGGGATTGAGCTAAGCGACATAAGTGGAGACCATCCTGGGCGTTATTTGCTGGATCGAGCGCAGCGGCCAAAGCTTGGAGATACCGCCGCTCTTCGACATCTACTGGCTTTTCTGCGAAGCCAGAACGCAATCGCCGAAGAGATTGAGGCCGACCACAACCCATCGCCGGTAGAACAACATGTGCAGGCATATGAGCGGTATTTGCATCACGCGCGGGCGCTGTCTCGTCAAACGATCATAAATTACCGGCCAGTTGTGCGGGATTTTCTCAACTTCCGCTTCAGTGATGGCGAGGTCTCGCTCGCACAATTGCGTGCCGTCGACGTGACCGATTTCGTACGAAAGAGGGTTTCGCGCCTCAACATGCGACGCGCGAAGATCATGACCACCGCACTGCGGTCGTTTCTCTCCTATGTGCGTTATCGTGGGGACATCACGTCAGACTTGGCAGCAGCGGTTCCGATCGTGGCCAATTGGTCACTGTCGTCCATTCCTCGTGCGATTGGCCGCGATGAGGTCACCCATTTGCTCGCCAGCATCGATCGGCAAACGCCTATCGGATGCCGCGATTATGCGATGATCCTCGCATTGGCGCGGTTGGGATTGCGGTCGAGCGAGGTGGTGACGCTCGAACTCGATGATATCGATTGGGTAGCCGGAGAGATCCATGTGGTTGGCAAGAACGGGCAGCGCAACGATCTTCCGTTGCCGGCGGATGTTGGCGAGGCGATTGCCGACTACTTGCAGAAGTCGCGTCCACGCAATGCCAGTCGTCGCGTCTTTTTGCGCGACAAGGCCCCGATCCGGGGTTTCACCGGCCAGTGTGGACTCGGTTCCGTCATCCGACGCTCACTCAAAAGGGCCGGGATCGACGCTCCCACAAAGGGAACGCACCAGTTCCGACATGGGCTTGCCTCAGAGATGTTGCGTGGCGGCGCCTCGCTCGGTGAGATCGGTGAAGTTCTGGGCCACCGTCATGTTCAGACAACGGCGATTTACGCCAAGGTCAACCTTAGCGCGTTGCGAACATTGGCGTTGCCGTGGCCGGGAGAAGCCCAATGAGCACACTCCGACAGGCTGTTCAGGACTACATCGAGATGCGGCGAGGGCTGGGGTTCAAGCTGCGAGAGACCGAAAGGGGATTGATCGATTTCGTCACCTTCCTGGAGGCTAATGCCACGCCATATGTCACGACGGAACTGGCCCTTGCCTGGGCTCAGCGACCATCCCATGCGCAGCCTTCGCATTGGGCGACACGGCTGGGCTACGTCCGCGTATTTGCCCGTCATCGGGCTGCCGCTGATCCGCGGACCCAGGTTCCTCCAGATGGTTTGCTGCCCTTTCGCCCGAAGCGGGCACGGCCGTATCTCTACTCCAAGGAAGATATCCAGCGCCTCCTGTCCGCGGCGCTTGAGATGCCGTGCCGATATACCCGCTGTAAGCTCAGGCCATGGACATATTATTGCCTGTTCGGATTGCTGAGCGTTTCCGGCCTGCGCCTCGGCGAAGCCCGCAACCTCAAGCTCTCGGACATCGATTTCGATGCCGAGGTGCTGACGATCCGCGGCACGAAGTTCGGCAAATCCCGTCTTGTGCCGATGCACGCATCAACCAGCACAGTGCTCCAGGATTATCTCAAACGCCGCCGACAGCATTGTGCAGCCCAGGCGGCGTCTCCTTATTTGTTCACGTCCCAGTTGGGCAACCGCCTTGATGTGGGAGACATTCATCGAACATTCTATGCTCTGTCTCGCCAGATCGGCCTGCGAGGCGCAACCGACAGCTACGGCCCGCGCCTGCATGACATGCGGCATGTGTTCGCGACGAACACGCTGGTGCGTTGGTACGAAGCCGAGCAGGATCCCGAGCGGCTGCTGCCCATTTTGTCCACCTATCTCGGTCATGTCCACGTGGCCGACACCCAATGGTACCTCACCGGTTCGCCCGAGCTGATGAAAGAGGCAATGCGCCACCTTGAGTGCCGCTGGGAGGATCGGACATGATCAAGCATGCCAGCCTGGCGCCGCTTTTGGAGCGCTTTTTCACCCAACGCCTGATGCAACAGCGGCAGGCAAGCCCTCATACGATCAGTTCCTATCGTGATACATTTCGGCAGTTGCTGAAGTTCGCGGAACGAACATTGCATAAGCCGCCGTCTCGCCTGAACTTCGCGGAAGTCGATGCGCCGTTGATCGTTGCCTTCCTTGATGACCTGGAGAACCATCAGGGTATCAGCGTCCGCAGCCGCAACTTGCGCCTCACGGCAATTCATTCTTTCTTTCGCTACGCGGCATTCGAGGTACCCGAGCATTCCGCCCAAATCCAACGCGTGCTTGCAATCCCCAGTAAGCGCTTCACTCGAACCCTCGTTAATTTCCTGACCCGCCCAGAGGTCGATGCCTTGCTGGCCGCACCGGATCGATCGACCTGGTCCGGGCGACGCGATCATGCGTTCCTGCTGGTCGCCGTGCAGACCGGATTGCGGCTATCGGAGATCACGGGTCTCAAGCGCGACGATCTGTTCTTCGGCACGGGCGCCCACCTGCGCGTCATTGGCAAAGGGCGCAAGGAACGCTGCACCCCGTTCGCCAAGTCTACGACCGCAGTCTTGAGAAGCTGGCTGAAAGAGCCTCAGCGCGGAGAAGAGAGTATCCTGTTTCCCAGCGCCAGAGGTGAGCGGCTGAGCGTTCATGGCGTTCAGTATATGCTGAACAAACACCGCCAGACCGCTTCTGCCATTTGCGCGTCGCTGAATCGAAAGCGCGTCACTGTTCATCGTTTGAGGCACACGATGGCCATGGACCTCCTGCAGGCGGGCGTCGATCGCGCCGTCATCGCTCTGTGGCTCGGCCATGAATCGGTCGAGACCACACAGATCTATCTCGAGGCGACGTTGGCGATGAAGGAGGCGGCGTTGGCAAAGACGTCCGAATATTCCGGCAAATCATCCCGCTTCCGGCCCGGCGACAATTTGTTGGGCTTCTTGAACAGCCTGTAGATTGAGCTGACTATGTCGGGTGGCCCGTGCGTTTCTGCAGGAAATATCTCTATTCTTCAGACACTTACTGTTGCGGTCAAAGCTACTCGACATAGTCGGGCGGGGTAGATAGTGCCTGAGCACGTGAGGTGAGATGCGTTTCTTGTTGAGGCCGGGCTGCGCTCGAGCGGCGGTCGCTGCATGCTGTTGGAGCAGATAGGCGAAGCCCCATCCGGCTCAGCGGCTCTCCCCGGGCGTTGACGAACACCTCGGGTGCTGCAACCCGCCCGCGAACGGCGAGTCAGGCGCGCAGGGCTGCGGCCGTGGTCTTCCACACGGGAAGTGTCCGTTCCCGCCGTCCCTTGCCCAGGACACGAATGCTCGCCGACGACAGGTCGATGTCCTCGAGCTTCAACCCCGTCAGCTCGGACACGCGCAGACCCGCACAAACCGCCAGATGCAGCATGGCCCGCTCGCGGATGCCATCGCGCGTGGAAGCGGAAGAAGGACTTGATGGCCGCCAGCCGGACATGCGGGTCACCGGCGCGTTTTTGCGCTGATCCTCGAGATACTCCAGGAAGGCGCTGATGAGGCCGGCGTCGAGTTCCTCCAGCGTCAGCGCCGATGGCGAGACCTTCAGCCGCTTGCAGCGAACATGAAGAGCAACTGGAAGCTCAGGGCATAGGAGTCGCGCGTATGCCGACTGACGCCCCGCTGGCGGGCGAGTGTCTCATTGAGGAACGCTTCGATGAGGGGAGCAATCGGCGTCACGATTGCCTCCCTTCGGTAATGACCCTTCACCGGCCGCGGCGACGTCGCGCATGAGGTCGGCGGTGGCCTCCAGGTACCAGTAGGTCGCATAGATGTTGATGTGACCCATGTAGGTCGCAAACGCCGCCATATGCACGCCGCTTCGGCTTCGATCCGCCGGACTGCCTTGCAGCGCGCGCACCGCAAACGTGTGCCGCAGATCGTGCAGACGCGGGCGGCGCTTCGCCGCCGGTACGACACCTGCCCTGCCGACCAGCCTGTCGAAGGTCTCTTTGACAGCAATGTAGCGCAGCGGCAGACCACGCGCGACAACGAACACCGGATCAGTCTCGGAACAGGCCCGGCGACGCTCCAGATAGCCTTCAAGCCCACTACTGCCGTATCATGCAGCGGCACCAGGCGGGTTTTCCGGAACTTGGTCTCGCGGATCAGGAGACCGTCGCGCGTCACGTCGGCGACCGTCAACTTCAGCGCTTCGGAGATCCTCAATCCGGTGACTGAGAGCAGTGCGATTAATGTCGCGTAGTTCCGTGAACGCAAGCTGCCTTTGGGTCGAAGCCGAAGAGCGGCCTCGATGAGGTGATCGATCTCCGCTGCTGAGTAGATATGCGGCGGGCGCCGCGTCTTGCGGGCGGCAGCTCATGCCGGGCGTCTTCAACCCTCACATGACGCACAAAGCGGCAGAGGGCTTTCAGTCGAGCATCGCATTGCGCGACAGACGGTCCCCGCGCCGCCCAATCGATTGCGGTTTGCGTGTGGACATGCGTTTGCCCGCGCTCGGTCACAAAGGCGGCAAAGCTCCTGAGCAGATATTCCGCATTCAGCATTGCGAATCCCGTGGCACGGCGGAGCGCCAGATAAGTCTCGATGGCCTTCAACATCAGAGAACCTCCGGCCAGGGCTGCGCGATTTGCTTCAGGAGCGTGACATCGACCTTGGCGTAACGGGCGTCGTGTCGATGCTTCGGTGCCGCAGGACCAACTTCTCAAGCGGAACGCCATGGCGCAGCATCTCGGTCGCCGCCGTGTGTCGCAGGACGTGCGCCTCCTGGCGCCACGATGCCGGCCCGCTGCATGAGGCGTTTCACCAGCGACGAGATGCCGTCACCGTTCCGGAACGGTCGAAACGGCGCGATATTGCGGAGGAACACATGATCGCTCGGGCAGGTCGAAGGGCGACACGCGAGGTGGTCGGCGATCGCATCCCCGACATCTTGCGGAAGCGGCAGACGCACCTCGTAGCGCGACTTGCCCGAGACCCGCAGCGAGCCCGTCTCCAACTCGATGTCGTCAAGGCGGAGTTGCGCCACGTCGCCGGCCCGCAGTCCGAGGCGCACCAAGAGCAGGACGATCGCGCGATCACGCCGGCGCGCAACGACTTCGCCATCGCATGCCGCGATCAGCCGGTTCACCTGCTCCGCCGCCAGATATCGCGGCAAGCGGCAAGCCGCCATAGCCAGGAACGACATCGGCGAGACCTGCTCGGCAGCGGCCTTCGACGGCAAGATACCGCAAGAACGCACGCAGGCTGGTCGTCAACTTCTCGACGGTTCCATTGCCGCAATGGCTCGCGCGACCCAGGAAAAAGCTGCGAATAGCGGCTGGTTCCCACCTTTCTGGATCGTCCCCGAGTGCCGCCATCAATTGGGCGGCGTCGCGGGCGTAGAGCTTGATGGTGGGATCGGACGCCCCGCGGTGCTTGCGCAGCCACACTTTGAAGTGAGCCACCAGGCACGGCTCGGCACGCCGCAATGCGGCAGCGGCGGACTGGCAAACGCCGATTTCGACAAGGTGCTGGCGAAAGAGCCTGGCGCCGAAAATGGTGTGGTGGTTGCGACGCCCTCCCATGGCGCGCGGACATCGACAAGTACGCAAGTGCTCGCTGAACACCGCCAGATCAATGTCGCTGGGCATTGCCCCTTGCCGAGCCACGACATGGCCGAGGTGCGCTGCCGCCCGCAAATATGCGCGGCCGTGCCAGCACTATAGCCCTGCCGCTCGAGCGCAGCTGCGAAATCGTCAAGGTATGGTCCGCTTGGCCCGATCCGCAGATGCCCAAGCAGCTTCGATGCCGAGAAGTAAGTCTCCAACATGTTCGTCTCCGTTTGTGACCGGCCATCGGTGGCCGAGTCGACGGAGGCGCAGGACCGCTCCGTTATGGAGACAAAGAGCGCTACAATTCACCGAAAATATCGATACCGACATCCCGGCTCCCCATTACTGGATTTGCCCATAAGGCAGGAATTGTAGGCCACGCGGATCGCCCCGCAGGACCGGCAGCCCTCCACATGGCCGCCCAGTTCGGCGGTCCGGCACAGTTCGATGGCGCTCATCGTGCGGCGCTCGACGCGTCCGAGATGGCCGTCATGAGCCTGCCGATACGCCTCGCCATGGCGGCGGAAGATATCCGCCACCTCCAGTCTCGCCGACATGGGCGGAAACGATCAGCCCGGCGGCACGACTTCGATGTTCAGCCGGTCAAGCGGGCTTGTCGTGCGCCGGATAAGGCGGTTCGAAACCTTGGTGTAGCGCGCGGTCGAGGACAGATTATTGTGGCCAAGCAGCACCTGGATGATGCGGATGTCGGTGCCGTTCTCCAGCAAATGCGTGGCGAAGCTGTGCCTGAGCGTGTGGACCGTCACGCGCTTGTCGATGCCGGCGGCCGCACGCGCCGAGCGGCAGGCCGAGTACAATACCTCGAAGGCCGCGGCATAGGCCGTCGTCAGGGCGGTGCGCGTCTTCAGGCTCGGCACCGCCTCGAGAAAGCGGACAACCTCGTCGGTGCTGAGAACCACCGGCAGCGTGCGTGGAGCGCGGGCATAGGCGATCCGCTCAGGGATCTCCGCATGACCCAACGTCACGCCCTAAAAGAACCGCAGTGCGCACACCGTCTGGTTTAGCGCTGGCCACGAGATTCCGGTCGAGATCAGGTACACCTGGAAGGCGCGACGTCCTCCAGGTCAAGCCGGTCCGGGGATCGGCCAAAGTAGCGGGAGAACTTCGCCACTGCGTGCACGTAGGATTGTTGCGTGCCGGCGACAGATTGCGGATCGCAAGGGATGCCGTATTCGAGGCAGAAAGCCCGCATCTGGTTGATCAAGCGAGTCCTGGAGCCGATCATTTGGTCTTGGATCCGATGCAGCGCTTGAAGATCGACCTGATCAGTTTCCTTCACGGCGATGAAGCGCTGAACGTCGATGGGTCGATTTGCAGACTGTCTACTGAAGGTCGGCGACATCGACAGCGGACGCGGCGCGATCCGGGTCGAGCACGGCAAGGGCGGCAAGGACCGCACGGTGATCCTATCGGCGCAGCTTCTGCGCATCCTGCGGGTCTACTGGCGGCTGGCAAAGCCGCAGGGCTGGCTGTTTCCGGGCCGGGATGTCGTCATGTCCTCGATCATGCGCCGGCGAAGCGGGCTCATCTCGGCCATCTTATTGCTCCTGTTCTCAAGATTGCGCTTCAACAGCAGCAATCCTTCAAAACCGAAGCTTCATCCGCAAACCGACCCGCCAAATGCCGCGTCAGCGGCTTCGTCCGATCCCCTTTCGATTCAGACTCAATTCATCCCGCTCTAGATCACGGGCTGTGCGGAACTGCCGCCCGTTGCCGATAGCGGCGAGCAACGCAGTCGCACCTAATGCGCCGATACCAGGGATTGTCATCAGTCGGCGTGCGACGTCCTCTCGATCGTCTATCGCTTTGATCTCCTTCGTCACTTGGCGTATACGCTCTTCAAGGCGAGAGAGATCGGCGTTTAAATCGCCCAGCAGCCGGCGCATTGTCGGCGCCAAATCGTTCTCCTCGTCGTTCAAAGCATACGGCAGGTCAAGCTTGAACAATCCAGCGCCTTGGCGCGCATTGTCGGCCGCGTCGTAGCCTCCGCGATCGGCCTCAGCGTCGATGATGTCGTTCCTGTTCGACTTCACGTAGGGCTTCACGAATTGCGCGTGGATCAAGCGCACCGTGTGACAAGTGCCTGCATTCCTTCCGGGCGAGCCACTGTGAACCTGCGGAGGATTCCATGCCGACTATGCTCGGATCTGCGCGTGTAGAGAACTGCAGAAGGGGTGTCTCGCCGAAAGCGAGCTTTCTGAACAGGCGTGCCGTCGCAGCTCAGGCCAACGACGTGGAAGATGTTCTTGCCAATATCGATTCCCTAGACAGCCGCGGGTCGCGGCAAATTGCGATGCGCCATGCTACTTCCCTCCATTGATCTGACCTCCGCATGATGAGCGAGGAGGACAGGGCGGACATCCCATTATTGGTGGCGCCCGATGCGAAGCGGAACGCGGGGTCGCCGACACCTCGCTGTCTGGGCCGCTCGTGGTGCGCGAGCTGGACGCCGTCATCCGCTGGCGGCCGACCGGACACGATCGTCTCCGACAACGGCACGGAGCTGACCTCGATGGCGATCCTGCCATGGTGCCAGCAGACTGGCGTCGAATGGCACTACATCGCACCCGGAAAGCCCATGCAAAATGCCCGGACGCTTCAGGGACGAATGCCTCAATGACCCGCTGTTCTCGACATTCGCCGAGGCCCGCAGCGCCATCAACTCATGAAGGAGGATTACAACCATTACCGACCACACTCGGCCCGGCGACATGACACCGGCCGAGTTCGCACTGAAATCCACAATGGAAAAACAGACTGCCTAAGGCCAGAAATGAAACCCAAAACTCTCCCTCAAACCGGAGGAGATTAGGGTCTCAGGTCACGCCGCATCGCCGCATCCGGTCACTGCTTGGCTTCAAATCACCAAATCACCAGCCTCAGCCGCGAAATCTTAAACGGCATCGAGATGGTCCACATGATGGGCAAGCGACAGGCGAAATACGCCTTCAGTCCGAATCCGTCCCTGGTGTAGCAGTTCGAAATTCTTGCCGCATAATTGGCCTCGGATCCTCGGATCAGGCTTCTTTGCACTCCCATTCAGCCGTTTGAACATTGCAAAAGAAGCACTGAACACTGAACCACTACGGCAAGTCGCCAGACGTTGGTGGCGCCGAAGTAGCGAACCCGACAAAAGTGTCGCGGTCATTCCAGCGGGCGCGCGTGGCTCACTCTTGCTAAGTAAGGAGCACCGCATCCCGCACGTGGCACGGCGATTGCTGGAATGATCAGCAAGAGCCGCTGCGACAAACCGGTCGTAGCGGTCCGTCCCACATCGCAGGTTACATCGGAGTGCGAGCTATGCTGTCCCAGTTTGAAAACCAGTCCATAAACCAAGAGGTCACAAGGCTCAATCTGCCGAACTCTCGGATCAAGCACTTTGCGCCGGCTAGTTACGCACAAGCCGGAGAAGACGTTATTGTCGAGGGAATCTTGGCTGCAAAACTCTGCAAGAGCCAAAGATCTTGGGCCAGTGTGTTCTATGTCGAGATCGGCGCTAATCACCCCATTTCTACCTCAAGTACCTTTCTTATGTACCAAAGAGGCGCACGAGGTGTTCTGGTTGAACCCAATCCGCAATTGGAAGCGCTGATCCGCACTGCGCGCCCGGAAGACATTCTCGTGCGATCCGTTGTCTTGCCCGCTCCGCAAGCGTCTGCCACGCTCTTCATCGGAAACGCCCATGAGCTTTCCTCAGTGGATCAGGCACATGTTGAAAGTTTCGGCGACTTCAACGGTATAGGAGGTATCCGAGAACATATCGAGGTCAGCGCGATCGGCATCAATGAACTATTGACCCCATATGCCAATGAGGTCGATTTCTTATCGATTGATTGCGAAGGACTGGATCACGATCTCATTAAGGCCATTGACTACGAACGCATCAGACCTGCAGTCGTCCAATGCGAGCCAAGTGAGGGCAACAGGGCTCAGATCATCCATCTGATGGAATGCAGATCATATCGCCTTGCTGCAATGACTGACATCAACGTCATCTTCGAGCGATTGACCTAATGCAGCGGCCCAAATCGAAGACTGTCATCGAACATACACCATGCCCTGCCATTGCGTACGGCCCTCATCAGGCGCCGCGCGGCAAATCAGGATGGAAGTCATGCGACGGCCTCCTGACTTCCGAAACCCTGAACTAGGCCTTTCCTTGCAAAAATGCAATAACCGAATATTGCCACCCACCCAAGCCGTGTGATAGCAATGACTCGGCTTGAGGAGGCCGCATGGTTCATGCCCCGTAGAACTCCACTTCATATTCAGCTCGCCGATATCATTCGGTCTCAGGTCGAAAGCGGCGTCTTCGATGCTGGCGATCAACTCCCCACTGAGATGGAGTTGATGAAGCAGCACGAGCTCAGCAGCAGCACTGTGCGCCAGGCGGTGCTCGCCCTTGTCGGTGAAGGCTTGCTATATCGACGCGCTGGCAAAGGGACGTTTGTTGCGAAACGTCACATCGGCCGGGACCTGCTTACTCTTTCAGGATTTTCGGAAGAAGCCGTAGCGCGCGGATTCCGGCCCGGTACTCGGCATGTGACGGTCGACTGGCGTTCCGCTGACGCCGTGGTTGCAGCCGCACTTAACGTGCCGACCGCTGAGAGCGTCTTGACCATCGAACGCGTGCGAACGATCGACGACGAGGTCGTAGCGGTTGAGACAGTTTCGTTCATCGCGGCGATCGGGCGCCAGATGGAAAAGCTCGACCTTGACGACACCTCTCTCACCGCGGTCATCGAGCGGCAGCTTGGTGTGGCTCTTGCGCGAGCGAGGCAGGAGATAAGGGCCGGCACCGCGCGTGCCAGACTGGCAAAAGCACTCGACGTGCCGAGCGGCACTGCGGTGCTGCAAATCGACCGTACCGCCTTCGACACGGCCGATCGCGCTATTTACTTTTCGTCCTCGTCCTACCGAGCCGATCGCTACATTTACACCGGCTGGATCGAGCGCAAGTGCGCCTCGATCGCTCAACCACGCCAATTGATCGGCCGGAGGAGATGATGTCCACCTGCGAAGTTTATGTCGTCGGCTCATACGGAGTTGCGTTTTGGATTGTAGGCGACGTGCCAGCGCCGGGCGAAACCCTGCTGGGGTCGGGGTTTGCCTTCGGAAATGGCGGCAAGGGCTCTAATCAGGCTATCGGAGCTGCGCGACTCGGTGCCAGATGCAAACTGCTGGCGGGCGTTGGCGCCGACAAATTCGGTGACGAGGCACTGCAACTCTGGCGCGCCGAAGGCGTCGACTGCTCGGCGGTGGTGAAGACGGCCGAAACACCCACGATGGCCGGGATCATCATTCTCGACGCCGCAGGCGAGAACCGCATCATCACCGATCCCGGCGCCAACGCGCGGCTCACGGCGACCGATGTCGAAACGTTCGCCGCCTCTTGGAGGAGCCCGGCCATCCTACTCACGCAGCTCGAAATTCCAGTCGAGACGGCGGCCCGCGCGCTTGCCATCGGCAAGGCGCGGGGCCTGACGACTATCCTTAATCCCGCACCTGGCTGCGCCCTCCCGAAGGAGATCCTTGCTGACGTTGACATCCTCACGCCGAACCAGTCAGAAGCGCGCATCCTGCTGGGGCTCGACGCGGACGACAGGCAGGCCGACGCCGATTTGGCGGCAAGATTGCGCGGCCTCGGTGTGGGGCACGTCGTCATGACGCTGGGAACGGATGGTGCCTTGATTGCCGGCCCCGACGGACTGACCAAGATCGCGAGCTACCCAGTCGACGTCGTCGACACTACCGGGGCCGGAGACGCATTCAACGGGGCACTCGCTGCAGGGCTGGCGCGTGGATTGACCCTCGCTGACGCCGTTCGCCGCGGCACCGCCGCGGGCGCCCTCGCAGTCACGAGAAAGCTTGTGGTTCCGGCATTGCCCGATGAGAGACAGATTGCAGAGTTGATGAAAAACCGAACCGCTTGCGCATGAAGATTAAGGTTGCTTTCCTTCCCACCCGTCCACTGGCTATTGTCGGAGACGTGTGCATTATCGTGGATGTGATCCGCGCCACGACAGCTCTCGTCGGACTTTTCGACGCTGGCAGCAAACGTGTGTTTGTCGGCGGATTTCGCTCGGATGTCGCCAAAGCGCGCGCCGCCGTGGGCGAGAATGGCGTTATCTGCGCGGAGCAGGATGATGGATCCCCACCCATTGGATTCGATCATGAGCCCTCGCCGTCCCTCCTGTCCCGACTAGATCTGTTGGGCCGCTCTGCGATGCTGGCAACGGCCAATGGCACGCCAGCCATTCTCGCGGCAGAAGGTGCGGCTTTGGTGCTGATTGGTTCGCTGCGAAACCTGGATGCGGTTGCCCGGCGCGCGCTCGCGGAGGCGTCATCGCGCAATGCAGACATCACGATCATCTGCTCGGGCCAACTGCGCAACTCACGTATCGCGATTGAAGATAGCTATTGCGCCGGAATGATCGTTTCACAGTTTTGTGAATTTGCGAAGGATGGCGCTGTTGAACTCGACGACTCTGCGTCGCTGGCTCGCGGCTTCACAACCTCACAAAATAATGCCGTGAAGGTGTTGCTGAGCTCGATGACCGGGCGCCGCTTCATTGTCAATGGTCGGCAGCACGACGTGGAGTTCTGTGCGCGCATCAACGAATCGACGATCGTTCCTGTCGTGACCGCGCAATACGAAAATAACGATCACCCGGTTTATCTCCTAGATGCCCAGTAGCACAGCCGCCATCAGATTGGTCAGTGGCCGACCTCGCGTCCTGGCCACAGCAGACCTCAGCCCTGAGGGTATTGCCTCGCTCCGCGAAATGAGTGAGCTCAAGTTGCTCGGCTGGGCAGCCGGCGAGTGGTTCGGCAATCGCAAGCAGCTAATGGACGCAATAGTTAGTGCGGAAGTGGTGATAGCGGGATACGAGTGTTTCGATGAGGAACTGCTGGCTGCCGCACCTCACCTTCGCGCCATCCTGTCAGTGCGCTCGGCCCCGCAAGCGAACATCGATGTGGCGGCCGCCACGGCGCGGGGGATCGCCGTCTTGCACACTGTCGGGCGAACGGATCACGGGGTTGCAGAGTTCACGGTTGCTCTCGCGCTGGGGCTTACTCGACACCTTATCCCTGCCGCTGCATGGATTAGGTCCCGCTCCCCTGACTTCGACGTCGGGGAGAACTTTTATCGTGGCACGGTGTGGGGGCGCGGCGCGGGCTCTCCCCAACTCGCATTCACGGGCATCGAGCTGCATGGTCGCACACTTGGTATCGTCGGCTTTGGGGCAATCGGTCGTGTCGTCGCCGAGAAGTTTTCCGGCTTTGGCATGAGTATCATCGCCCATGATCCTTACGTCGATACCGCCGAGTTGAAAACCCTCGGGGTCGAACCGGTCTCCCTCGACGAACTTCTGGCACGCTCGGCGATCGTGACGTTGCACGCGCGGCTCAGCACGCAAACGCGCGGCATGATCGGTGCAGATAAGCTCGATCGGATGGGGCGCGGCGCATATATCATCAACACCGGTCGGGCAGGACTCATCGACACTGGCGCGCTACTACGAGCCTTGGATCGCGAACAGATCGCTGGTGCCGCGCTTGACGTTTTTGACACGGAGCCGCCTTCGGCGAGGGATCCGCTTGTTATTCATCCGCGCGTCCTTGCGACGCCTCACATCGCCGCGTGGACCGAGGAAATGCGCGTACGTCACACCCGCAGCATTGTGCAAAATCTGCAACGGGTCTTGGCCGGCAAACCCGGCAATCTGTCGAACCCCGAGGTTCTCACGATGGCGGGGAGGACCGTGCCTTGAAGATCATCGATGTCGCCTCGCGTCTCTATCACATACCGCCGACAGTCTCCTGGGAGGACGCCACACACCGCGTCGCGAACCTCGAATTCATCATCACCCGGGTCACCACAGACGCCGGAATCGTTGGCGAGGGCTTTGCCTACACGACAGGGATCGGCGGAAGCGCCGTCCTCGCCCTGATCGATGATTATTGCCGAACGATGCTTGTCGGACAAGATCCGCGACAGATCGAACGGCTTTGGTCGTTTCTCCACGGCCAATTGCATCGCAGCGGCACCGGCGGCATCAACACCCTCGCATTGGGCGCGATCGACATCGCGCTATGGGATATCGCGGCCAAGTGGTACGACGTTCCATTATTCCGTCTGCTCGGCGCGCGGCGTGACAGCATCCCCACCTATGGCAGTGGCATAGACCTCTTCCTCGACAGCGACGCTCTACTCAACCAGGTCGATGGATTCCTGGCAGCGGGCCACAAGGCGGTGAAAATCAAGATCGGTCGAGACAACGCCGAAGAAGATCTCGATCGTATCGTAGCCGTGAAGAAACTGATCGGTCCCACGCGACGACTGTTCGTCGATGCCAATCAGCGCTGGAATGTGGCCGACTGCATGATCCGCCTGCAGAAGCTCGCAGCGTTCGATCTTGGCTGGATCGAAGAGCCTCTCCATGCCGAGGATATTCGCGGGCACGCCGACCTCCGCGGCTTCGTAGCGCTGCCCATTGCGGTCGGCGAGAGTCTATATACGCGGCATCAGTTTGCCGATTATCTCCAGGCCGACGCCGTCGACGTCGTCCAAGCGGACGTGTGCCGCGTCGGAGGTATCAGCGAGTGGCTGAAGATCGCCAATCTGTCAGCGTCCTTCCACCGCACCATGGCGCCCCACTACATGTCCGAACTGTCCGTCGCGGTGATGTGTGCGATCGACAACGCGGACATCCTCGAATGCGTGCACGGCGGAAGCTTCTCCGAGATGGGCGTGCTTCAGACGGCGCTTCGCCTCGAGAACGGAGTGGCCTTACCATTTGAGGCACCCGGACATGGGGTGGTGTTCGAACACGAAAAGCTCGAACCCTTCGCTGTCGATCCTGCCGAACTGCGGAAGCGGAATCTGCAGAGTGCAAAGTGAATGCGGCTTCATCACGCGTACACGGCGTTCGATTGCCGCAACCTGCTGGGCGAAGGATGCAACTGGAGCGCATCGGACCAGAGCCTATGGTGGACTGATATTGAAGCAAAGTGCGTGTTCCGCTGGGACGACAACGGGAGGGTTGCAGCAGTGCGGCAACTTCCCAATCGTGCTGCGTTCGTCTTTCCACGCGCGCGTGGCGGCTTCTTGCTTGGCTTTCCTAAGTCTATTGTTATCACGGACCCGACCTTCACCCACTTCTCACAAGTGGCCGAGATCGAGCCGTGTCTTGCGCAAACCCGTGTCAACGACGCCGCGATCGATCCCTACGGCGGGATCGTCTTGGGCACATACAATGAACGCAGCCGTGAGCCAGTCGGAAGCGTCTATCGCGTCGCTCCCGATGGCGAGGTCGTCACGCTCTTCGGTGGCGTAGCGGCGGCCAACGGACTGGCTTTTTCGCCCGACGGCCGGATCATGTACTTCACCGACACAACGGAAGGCACCATCCGGCGTTTCGCCCTGGCTCCGCAATTTTCGGATCTTGCCGAGATAGGCCCGCTGGCAGGCCCCAACATCGCCCCGGGATCGCCTGATGGCGCCACCGTGGACATTGAAGGGGGCTACTGGAGCGCCAGGCTACGAGGCGGCTGTGTCGTTCGTATCGATCGAAACGGTCACCTAACAGATCGCGTGGATATGCCGAGTATGGCCCCGACCTGTGTGGCACTTGGCGGCGAAGATCTGAGAGCACTGTTCATAACCTCACGGCGAACCAGGCAATCGTCTGATGAACTTCTTCGATTTCCCGAGTCCGGCAACCTCTTCCGCGTTGAGGTCGGTCAGGCTGGCCGACCGCCCTTCAGTTGCAGAATCTAGCTCTGGGTGCAGTCGAGTGTTCGACTGCCGCGAAAGACCCCAAGGACGCGGTTTGTGTCCGTGCACAGATTTATTCGCGTGGGACCTCAATGCGCCATCCTTTATGATACCTCCGGTTCGGCCGCCGCAGGCGGAATGAAACCGGGCATCGTGGCGGTAAACGGAGGGACAGTGTGTGACATCGATCTTCGCGGCTCTCGACAAGATGCCGTAGCGCTCTTCGTCTGAAAGCACGACCTCGCATCCTCTGAACGCCGCCTCCCTCGCCGACTGATTTTCCGCGAAGGCGTTCAGCCCCGCTCGGCAGAGGGGGCTCGGCGCATTCAGCATCTCTGCGTGATTAATGCATTCGTGAAGTGCAAAGCACCCGCGCGCCTTCAACTAAACGTTGGCCGGCAGGCGTCAGCCCCACGCCCTGGTAGTACGTCGCAGATAGAAATGCCCAAGCTTCGTTCCCAACTGCGCCACACGCCGAGAGATCGTCGATTGCGGGATATCGAGCTTCGAGGCCGCCTGTCAAAGCTGCCTTTGTTCCACGACCGCCAAGACGTAGCGAACCTTTCGAAGATCTAGCGACGGACCCGCCAATTTCCTCCCTTAGTACGCGACCTCGAACTGCTCGTGATTGAGCTGGAGTTTGACTTAGCGGTTCTCCATTGGCGCCGGAAGCCACCGCAGAGCCATAGCTTGAACGAAGGAGGCGCCCGTCGCGACGGCACCTCGCATCTCGAGACGTGGGCCGGAGGGCGGGCGGGCAACTGGGGGCGCTGCACCAGCTTCCTGTCTGCGCCGCAACGCAGCCAGGATAACACGTTGATAGCGCCGACTCGTTCGCTTCGCGGCAACGGCGAGGGCCGCCGCTACTGCGCCAGAAACCCGACCACTCATTCGCGAGAACGGCGGAAAGGCTTCTAATTGGAAGTGGCAACCACTGGTTCGGCTTACGGCTAACGAATATTCCCCAGCAACGTCGCCATGGCAACAGTCATGGCGCTAGCATAGCTATCGGTATCCTTCACCTCGAACAGGAAACGATTGGAGTCCGCACCGGCGTTCGTCCACGTCGTCACCCCATTCCGATCGCACTTAATGTCGACGGGGCGGAAGCCAAAAATGGCATCGTCTGCGTTGGACCCCGCAATAATCTTGCCCGCCTTGTCCACGGCTTGGGACACCATGTGGAAAAAGCCGGCGGTGCACCACATGTCGCGATGGGCACGGAGGGTCAAGTAGCTCGATGCATCGCCCCGCGGCGCCAGCAGCGGCTGTAGGTAGCGCGCATCCGTTCGTGCCTCGAGGGAATAGGTGAAGTAGCTTTGCAGGACGGGCGACAACTTTGTCAGAACGTCGCTCTGCTTGAAACGGTAGAAAGTACCGTACTGCTCGACCTTTCTCTCCGTGTAATCCCTCAGGGTCTCGAAGCATGGCATCCAATGAATCGGGCACGGGATGTCGAACGTGGCGGCGTAAGCGGCCGCATTGAGCTCAACATTGTACTCTGTCCCTCCCTGCTTCGCGACATCGGGATGGCCCGTGCCTGCGTTGAGGTAGATCCCGGCACATTTGTTACGGAAAAGATCCGGATCAAGCTTGGCCGCAATGGCGAGGTCGCGGCAGGAGCCCACGATGCTGATGTAGGCCGGCCCTTCGCTGTCGCGGAGATAGTCGAGGAGGAACTCCGCACCGGCGCGGTCGCGTCTGGGAAGGGCAGCAAGCGACGCCCGGTCATGGGTATAGGGAACGGAGGAGCCGACCGCCATGTGGGTTGGCAACCCCGTGAGGTAGCTTAGCTGCGCAATGCCGGTGACGTCCGGACTGACGCCTGGCGGATCATCGGGCGGGAAGTCGACCAGTACGCCGCCGAGCTCGAGTTGGCCCGATGCGGCAAGAGCATAAACGCAAGCGAGGTCCCAGTGATCGTCCGGATCGATATGGGGACGAAAGAGGTCGGTCTGGTGAAGCAATCTTATGGTCATGCGAATCCTCGTGATTATCTTCGCCGCCATCGCGATGGAGTCGGTAAAGAAGCAGGTGCACGCTAAATCATTTATTGCAACAATGCAATATCCGAATATTGCTAGCCAACACGCCGTGTGATAGCAATGACTCGGCTTGAGGAGGCCGCATGGTTCAGCCCAATAGAACTCGACGTCATATTCAGATCGCCGATGACGTCGGCAAAGCGATGGTGCGCGAAGCACGTGCCGAACACGTGTTCCGCTATGAGCATGTTTTCCACGCGGCGTAGCCGTGCTCTCTTCAGGTGCAATTGAGGTGAACCCGCTAATCACACGCACGTTCGAATTCGAAGACAGTGTTGAGATGAAATCGCCGCATCTGCCCAAGGGCTGAAGACAAGATGCAGACCGCTTTGCCACAGTAGAGGAGATGCCAGTTGGCTCAGGTCACCGTTAGGAACATCGTCAAGCGCTACGGAAGCGTCCAGGTCATCCATGGTGTGAATGTCGATATCGCCGATGGCGAGTTCGTCATCCTAGTCGGCCCATCGGGGTGTGGCAAATCCACCCTGTTACGCATGATCGCCGGTCTCGAAGCGATATCCGGCGGTGAGATCCGCATCGGCGGCCGGGTGGTGAACGATGTTCTGCCAAAAGACCGCGACATAGCGATGGTGTTCCAGAACTATGCGCTCTATCCGCACAAGAACGTCGCCGACAACATGGGCTTCTCGCTCAAAATGAAGGGCAGGCCGAAAGCGGAGATCGATGCCAAGGTGAACGAGGCGGCTGAAATTCTCGATCTGGGCAAGCTGCTGGACCGGTTCCCGAAACAGCTTTCGGGCGGACAGCGCCAGCGTGTGGCTATGGGACGCGCCATTGTGCGCGACCCGCAAGTCTTTCTGTTCGATGAGCCTTTATCGAATCTCGACGCCAAACTTCGTGTTGCAATGCGTGTCGAAATCAAGGAACTGCATCAACGCCTCGGCACTACGACTGTCTATGTTACCCATGATCAGATCGAAGCGATGACCATGGCCGACAAGATCGTGGTGATGCGGGACGGCAAGGTGGAACAGGTCGGCGCACCACTCGATCTTTACGACAATCCGGGGAACGTCTTCGTCGCCGGCTTCATCGGCTCGCCGGCGATGAACTTCATCAAGGGCAAGGTCGATTCGAAGGACGGCAGGCAGATATTTGTGTCGGATACCGGATCTGTGCTGCCGGCTGACGGGGCGAGGGCGCAGGGCGGCCAGCCGGTCATTTACGGCATACGTCCCGAACATATCGACATCGCGCCCGACGGTTTGTCGGCAACGGTTTCGGTGCTGGAGCCGACCGGCTCCGAGACACAGATATTCGCCAAACTTGGCGATGATCCTATCGACGCTATCGTCAAGGATCGACTTACGGTCCGACCTGGTGAAGAAGTAAGACTGAAGATCGATCCGCGCCGGGCTCACATTTTTGACAGGCAAAGCGGCGCACGCCTATGACCCTTCGCTATTCTGATTGCGCCGATCATCTGCAGGTAAAACGCACCGGTGAACTGACCTCATGACTTCGCAAGAGTTTTCCGGATAATCGGTGCTGGTCGCCGGCGCCGGCAAGGATATTGGTCGTGTGGTCGCGCTGATGCCCTCGGCGTGGCTGAAGCATTTCGAGGTTCTGGTGCTTTCGGTGATCTCCCTCACCGACGCCGTCCTGCCCAGCATGCGCAAGCGCGGGGGCGTGTAGTCACCTCTACCTCTTCGGGAGTCGTGGCGCCGATCGCCAATTTAGGCTTGTCGAATGCACTTAGACTGCCGCTTGTGGCTGGTCGAAGACGCTGGCCAGCGAGGTGGGCCTGGACGGAGTTACCTCCAACATCGTGATACCGGGACGGATAGCTACACAGCGCATAAAGGCCCTCGATGAACAGAAGGCAAAGCGCGAAAGACGCGATGTGGAAAGCGTCAGTAGCGAAAGCAAGGCCTCGATACCGCTTGGGCGTTACGGCGACCCTGAAGAATACGCCGATGTTGTCGCCTTCCTGGCCAGTCGGCGCGCATCTTACATCACCGGCAGCGTCGTCCGTGTAGACGGCGGCCTCATCCCGAGCATTTGATGGAGACTTACATGGCACTCAGCGATCAGGACATCGAAGCCCTCAAAGGCATATCAACAGCAACAATCACAACCATCCTGCTCAAAAAGGTCTCAGGAACATCTGGGTTCGAGGCGCGAAACCCCTGTTGCCCGGCCAGCCGCGGATCGCCGGTCCCGCCTTTACATTACGCTTCGTGCCGGCGCGCGAGGATCTCGCCATCCCAGCGTCCTGGGCTTCTCCAATATCGAGCGCGGGCGGCGATTGAGGACATGCCGCCTGGATGCGTCGTAGTCGTGGATGCTATGGGCGTGACCGATGCTGGGATCCTCGGCGACATACTGTGTGCGCGCAAGGTCAAACGTGGCGTCGCGGCATTGGCGACCGATGGCGTAATGCGCGACGTCGATGGTGTCCTCGGCACTAGGCTGCCCGTGTGGTGTAATGGCTACGCTGCGCCGCCTTCGGTGGCAGGACTGACCTTCGTGGCCTGGCAGCAGCCGGTGAGCTGCGGAGGCGTGGCGATCTTTCCTGATGACCATGATCGTCGTCGATCAGGACGGAGCGGTCATAGTTCCCATAGACATGGTCGAAACCCTGCTTACTGAGGGGCCTGAGCAGGAACAAATGGAAGCCTGGATCATGAGCGAGGTGAAAAAGGCGTCGCTGCAGCGCTACAAAAATTCGTGAAGCGCCGCTTTCCAATCAAGGCCACTCTCAAGTCACGTGTTGTCGCTTGGCGGAGAAGATCGACACGAAATGCTGCAATGACGACCGACCGGAAACCCTGTCGCGTTCGTTCCCGTTTTTGGAACGGCAGGTGAGAATTTCCGCCCGGTTGTTCAAGCCTTTATGCGAACGGTGTTCCACGTTCGGGCGTTATCAACTTAACTCGCGTTCAGGGACTTGCAGCATAGACCGATGTCATGAACACCGCGACCGTCAGCTACAATCGCCATCGTTGCGCTCCTATGGAGCAGCCAGGCGACAGGTGATGCCGGACGTCGAGCATTGGTCGCACAAGGGATTTGAACAACCGGCCGGAGAATGCATATGTGCCGCTGCGAAAACGGGAGCGGATGATGCAAGGTTTCCGATCACCAGGAGCACTGCAACGCTTCGTTTTGATCTTGTCGGCTCTGCGCAATCTCTTGGTCCCGCCCCGCTCAAAACGCTCCGCTTTCGCTACACATATTCACCGACTGCAGGCCATGGCGCAATCCTGAGCCTGCAGAGCGAGGCCTTGCATCCCGCGACGCATATCGGTCCGGCTGACCGCCAACCAAATCCGCACCTGGCTCGGAACCGGGATCATGAACGCCCAGCGCCTTCGCCATCGCCGCCGCCAGTGTCGGCGGCGCGGTCAGCGGAATCCGCAGCTGCCCTGTAGGGGCGGGCGGGCGTGACGAGGACGATCTGATTGGGCGGCGGCGTCGGCATGTGGCTGCACGCACCTGTCCACGGCACCAGCAGGAACTGATAGACCTTGCCGGCGACTTCCAGCTCGATCACCGCTGGTGATGCCGCCGACACCGAAGCGGCGACAGGCTCATTCGGACCAAGACAACTTCGGCAAAGCCCGTCGCGCGCGCTCTCACCGTGCGGCGCCACTTATAGGCTGGTCGCGACATCGTACTGACGCGCTACCGCCGCCACTGTTGCCCCGGGCGCGAATGCCGCGGCCAGTATCCGGCACTGATCCTCTTGACTCCAACGACGACGACGCTCAGGCCCGGTCAATATCGTCACATGGCTCATGCTGTGCTGCTAACTACGCTCGTAAGGACGACCATAAGAGCGCAGCCTCGCTATCGTGCCATGCTCGCGCAGGACGGCCCTCGCCGGAGGCGTACGGCGCAATGGAAAGCCGTGGCCGTGGTCAGCCGGCCGCTCAACGCGTTTATATGCAGACAACGGGACATCGCCCCCGGATCGCATGCTTGCGGTGATATTGGGGTGACTGCGACGAACTCATCCAGAATCCGTTGCTTGTTGGCCCGGCAACTCGATCGATATTGGTCGCCAATCGCATCGACCAATTCCGACCGTGTCGCCATGCTAACCCCGCCTCGCCATTCATCCCCGAACCAGGATGACAACGACGGCTTCATCCCCTCGGGACGGGGACCTTATCGGTAACAATCAACGCGAGGCAATGCGCCCCCTCAATGCCTCGCTTCGCTTTTTACGGGCCTAGGGATTTGTGGCTTTGCTCACGGTCATCGGGCTGGTGGCGTGTTGGCGCGCCCACGATTTCGTCAGCCTGATCGGCCGCTCAGCCCACTGACGACCGGCGTATCGCCTGCGCGCTCACGGTCTCGTGGTATCAAAGCTTTCGCCACGATCCGAGTTTTTCACCCCAAGCAACGGAGCCGGTGGACACCTCGAACCCGCCGCGTGCTCGTGATCGCTGGATTCAAGCGTAACCTCTGAAAGGGTCGTATCAGCCGTCTCAGATTTGATCGTTCCTCACGAACACACATGAAGGTGCCGCCGACACAGACTGACGAAGATCAGGTAAGTTCATACTATTCTCGGTATGCCCATTCGGCGACTGACAATGCCCGGATCAAATGTACCACTGTCCGCCTCGACACGGCGTCTAAGCTCGGCCATCACAACTGGTAGGAATGGTTCTACGCGGCGCGATAGCAGGTTGAAATTCAGGAAAAGCTGTTCAGCTGTCGACAGTAATGTTCCGTCGCCGCGCACCATCGCTTGCGCGACATGGACTCGTTTTTCGTCAAGGTCGGCTATCCAAGTAGTGAGGAGCAAATCGTCGCCGCGCATCGCTTCTTTCTTGTAAGCGACCCGCGCTTCGGCGGTGACGAGGCCAGAGATCATCGAGCCATCCGGACTTAGACGTATCGCAGCGTCGAGCCGTACATCCGCAGCTCTACTGAACGCGTCCAGATAGTGCACCATATTCATGTGCCCAAATCCGTCGATAAGATCGTCGGTCACCATTGTTGCAAATTTTTGGGTCGCATCCATCTATTTGCCCAATCTGAAAGGATTATTGGCTGCGGTTTGCGACCTTGCTGATATCGATGGACTGGCAGCGATGATGGAGCTGGACACCACGGTATTGGGAGGACTCGAGATCCTGGTAAACAACGTGGGCACTGCCGGACCTGTCGGAGCACCTGAGGCTGTCTCGGAGGTTGATTTCGCGGGCACTATGGCAGTTAACGTCAGCGGCAATTTTGTAGCCACCCGAACTGGGATCCCGTACCTGCGTAATCCTGCCCTCATAAAATGCAACCAGCCCCAATCAGCCCACCGCCGATGCAAGTGATCTTGGAGATCCCGTGCGCAATCCCTGGTGCTTTCTGCTCAGTCATTTATACTCTCCATTAACATCAAAAGGTTGATCCGCAAAACGCAGTGTCTTTAGCAACGGGTTCACTCGCCATGCGATGTAGGGCTGTGATGTAGTAGATAGGGGCTCCCCTGCCATACGACGGAGTACGGCGTTACCTGCGGCAATCCAGCGGAAGTGAACAGCGCAGGCTATTTCTACCCGCCTCGCTATCTCCGCCGATGTTCGAACTAGACAACCCCTTACATCGTGTCAGCGTCGACGATGAACACATGACCCGACATGCGCTTTCCCGCTTCCGATGTTAGAAAGAGGGCCATGGCTGCGATATCATCGGGCAGAACCCCAATTCCCATGGAGGATTCAGCAAGGAAGCGAGCGCGCATTTCCGCCGGTTCGACCGCCTCTTTTGCAGCTGTTTCAGCGATCACGCGTTCTATGCGTTCACCCTCAACTAAGCCGGGGCAGATGACGTTTACACGGATATGCGACGGCCCTAATTCTTTCGCAAGGCTTTTGGACAACCCAATGACGCCCCATTTTGATGCGTTATAGGGAGATCGCAGAGCATACCCTTCCAATCCAGCTGTCGAAGATATGTTGACGATTGCTCCACCGCCAACCTGCCGCATAAGGGGCGCCGCGAGGCGTGCAAGGAGGAAGTGGCTAGTTAGATTTATTGCTAGGGTCTGGTTCCAAGACTCCAAGGTCATGGTTTCTGCGGTCTCGATTGGGCCGGCAATACCTGCGTTGTTGACGAGAATGTCCACACCCCCTAGGCGCTTAACGGCGTCGGCGAAGAAGCGTTCTATTTCGTCCGGCATTGCTAGATTGCAGTAAGATGCCCTAACTGCGGTGTCGCTGCTGTTGACTTCCGCAATCTTCTCTTGATTCACATCGCAGACCTCGACGCTAGCTCCCGCCTGCGCCAGTGTTTCAGCGATAACCCGACCGATGCCGGAAGCTGCCGCTGAAACAATTGCGCGACGGCCTCTGAGGGAGATTAAGGGCTTCATACTAGTTCTCCAAATTTATCAAAACGAGGCGCTTGAAGCTTCAATTGGGGGTCCTTTTCCATCTGTGTGCATGCTGAGTGAGGGAGGACTAAGCATGCTTCACTACATTAAGGATCGCTCTGGCCTCAGCCGGTGAAGCGACGCTAGCTCCCATCCGCTCGATGATCCCGACGGCGTTGTCGACTAGGTCAGCATTCGATGCCAGCACGCCGCGCCGGAGATAGATGTTGTCTTCCAAGCCCACGCGTACATGTCCCCCCATCGCTACCAGTTGACCAACTGCAGGCATTTCATCGATGCCACAACCGAACCCGCCCCAAACAGCGCCCTTCGGCAAAAGCTCTTTCATTGCTTGGATTACAGTCGCAGTGGCTGGGGCGCCATAACCGGTGCTCAGGCAAAACTGGAAGAGTGGCGGACCGTCGATGGTACCTTCCTTTATAAGCTGTTTAGCCGTTTCAATGTGGCCTAGATCGAAGCACTCGAGCTCCGGCTTGACACCAGCCTCGCGCATAAGTGACGCCATCTCCCGCAGATCGGACATACGCGCAACAAAAATCCGCTCCCCAAAAGCCATTGTTCCGCAATCCAGGGTGCTCAGCTCAGGCTGAAGTTTGACGGCATGGGAGCAGCGTCCAATTGCGCTCTTAAGTGTGCCAGTCTTTCCTATTTTTAAAGGATCCAAAGAATCAAGTTCAATTTCGCCGTCCATCCCACAGGTTAAGTTGATGATGACATCCGTCGCTGCGTCCCTGAGCGTTTTAACAACTTGTTCATAGAGCTCAATTCGGTTTGATGGAGCCCCCGTGTCAGGGTCACGGACGTGAATATGCACAATCGCAGCCCCAGCCTTTGCAGCTTCCAGTGCAGCCTCCGCGATTTGCGATGGCGTCTTGGGGATATTTGGATGCTTCGCAAGCACTGCGGAACCCCCGCCGGTGACTGCGCACGTGACAATGACTTTCCGCGACATCAAAAACTCCTACTTTGGTATCGTATCAATTGTTTGGACCTCATGCACGTGAGTTCGCCCCCGAGTATACTTTCATCGGCGGCCCGCCGAATGAGCCATGAGGCCGACTTCGCCTTCACGAAATGCGGACTCCCTTCTCGTCCAGCAGAACACAGCCGGCAGGGTCGAAGCCGATATTGATTGTCTCACCTTCGCGAACAACCTGGCCATTAATTTGCGTGTTTGCTCGAACCGGCCTCTTGCCGCCGATGTCGATCTCGTAGGTCGCGCTCCCGCCCAAATACGACGTCGAGACGACGCGACCCGACAGCTGGCTGGCCATCGCGCCCGATCCCAAAGACAACTTCTGTGGCCGAACCACGACTGTAACTGCAGCGCCGGGACTTAGTGGCTTCGGCGAAACGACCTTGACCGTTTGTCCCGCCGCGAGGGTTACCGCAGCGGTTGACCCGTCGGATTTGCTAACTGTGCCAGTAAGCATATTGGCCTTGCCGAGAAAATCGCCTACAAAAGCCGTATCTGGCGTCTCGTAGACCTCCTCCGGTGTACCGATCTGCTCTATGGATCCGGCGTTCATGACGACGATCCGGTCGGACATGGAGAGCGCTTCTTCCTGGTCGTGCGTGACGAAGATGGCGGTGATGCCGGTCTCTTTCTGGATCTTCTTGATTTCGACGCGCATTTCCTCGCGCATGTTTGCGTCGAGAGCCGACAGCGGCTCGTCGAGCAGCAGCACCTGGGGCTCGAAGACGATGGCGCGGGCGAGCGCGATGCGCTGCTGCTGCCCGCCCGACAATTGCGAGGGCAGTTTCGCTTCGCTACCAGGAAGCCTGACCATCTCCAGCGCCTTGCCGACCTTACGCGCGATGTCAGCCTTGGGCACGTCGTGGTATTTCAGGCCGAAGGCGACGTTGTCGAACACGCTCTTGTGCGGAAACAGCGCATAGCTCTGGAACACCAGCCCGATGTTGCGCTTATAGATCGGCACGTCGTCGACTCGCCGCCCGTCGATCATGATCTGGCCGCCCGAAATGTCGACCAGCCCCGCGATGGAGCGCAGGATCGTCGTCTTGCCGCAGCCTGACGGCCCGAGCAGCGTGACGAAGCTGCCCTTGCGGATCGACAGCGAGAAATCGCGCACCGCGACGAACTTGCCATAGGCGATGTCGATGTTGCGGAACTCTACCGCCGGGCGTTCGACACCTGCGATCGAAAGGCCCGTCCCAGCCGAGCTCGGCCGGGACGCCTGCATGGTTTCAACGCACTCACGCACCTTTCGAGATCCTGTTCCACTGCTTGGTCCACGCCTCGCCGTTGGTCGCCCAATAGACCGGATCGGCAAAGGTCAACGACTTCATCATGCCTGTCGGGTCGAAGGCCGGCAGCTTTTTGATCTTCTCGGTGAGCTTGACCTTCGTCGGATCCAGCGACGGCGGATAGCCCTGGGCCTCGGCCACTGAGATGGCGGTCACCGGCTCAAGCATGAAGTTGATCAGTTCCTCGCACTCGCCCATCGGCGAGCCTTTCAGGATCAATATGTCCTCCATCCAGGCGAGGGAACCGACCGGATCGAGATAGCCGATCGGATGGCCCTGGTTCTGCAAGGAAGCGACGCGGCCCGACCAGGCATCGGTTACCACGATCTCTTCCTTCGACAGCAGATCCATCAGTTCCGCGCCGGAGCTCCAGAACTTTTTGGCGAGGTCGCGCGTCTCGCGCACCTTGGCCCAGATCGTGTCCATGTCCTTGATGTTGTTGGGGTCCTGCCCGGTGGCCAGAGCCGCGTACCAGATGCGCGTTTGCATGCCGGCAACGGCGCCGATCTTGCCTACATATTTCTTGTCGAGCAGCAGGCCGGCACCTTTCTCCTTCGCCTCCTCCGGCGAGATCACCTTGGTGTTGTAGGCGATGCCGGTGGTGCCGTAGTCGTAAGGCACGCCGGAAAGCTTCGGCGTCAGCTTGCGGAAGGGCGCGATCATCGGCCGCAGCACATTCGCCAGGTTGGGAATGTTGGCTTCGTTGATCTCTGAGTTGTAGCCACCGTTCACATATTTGATGTAGTAGTCGATGCCGGAGGAATGCACGACCTGAAAGTCCCCCGGGCTCGAGGTCTTGATCTTGGTGATAATCTCATTCTCGTCGCCGAACGTACCCTGGACCACCTTGATACCGGTCTTCTTCGAGTAGGGCTGGAGGGCGTATTTATCGATGGCTTCCTGCACCACGCCGCCCCAGCCGTCGAAGCGCACTTCCGAGACAGCGGCCAGCGCGCGTCCCATCCAGGGCATGGACAATCCGGTGGCGGCGGCCGCCGCCGCCGCCAACGTCAGGAACGAGCGCCGGCTGATATCGCCGTTCGCATAGCGGTCATTGAGCCGCTCCAGTCGTTTGGTGTTGGTCAGTTTCATTGCAGTTCTCCCATTTACGTTGCTTTTTTCTGAACCGGGTGAGGCTTCGAAGGATCAGGCCGCCGATCAGTGGGATGCCGACGGTCACCAGGATCATCACGGTGCCGAGTGCGTTGATCTCCGGGCTGATCGAGATCTTGAGCATCGAAAGGATCTGGGTGGGCATGGTCTCGACGCCGGCCGGCCGCCAGAACAGGCTGGCCGAGGCGTTATCGAACGAAATGGTGAAGGCGAGCAACGCGCCCGCCACGATGGCCGGGACGAGCAGCGGCAGCGTGATCTCGCGAAAGGACGAGAACCGCGAGGCGCCCAGCGAAAGCGCCGCTTCCTCATAGACGCGCCGGATGCCGACCATGCGCGCCTGGGTGATCAGCACCACATAGGGCACGGCGAGCAGGATGTGGCCCAACACCAGAAGAAGCAGGGTCCGCGGCTGGTCGATCGCCTTGATCAGCACCAACAGGCCGACGCCGAGGATGGTTTCCGGCACCAGCGCCGGCAGGATCACCAGCGTGCTCAGCGCCTGCTTGCCGGGAAATTCGAAGCGCACGAGCGCAAACGCCGTGACGACGCCGATGGCGGTGGTGGCGGCGGCAGTGACCAGCGCGATCCACAGCGACGTGCGGAAGGCGGCCAGCACCTGCTCATTGGCCATCAGCTTGCCATACCATTGCAGGCTGAAGCCGGTCATCGGGAAGCCGCCGAACATCGAGGCGTTGAACGACAGGATCACTGTCGCCACGATCGGCGCGAACATGAAGATATAAACGCAGAGCGTGACGAAGCCGGTAAGCCGCCAGGCCCATCTGCCTTCCTTGCTGCGCCGCTCCGCCTTCATTTGCCTAGGCTTCATCATCCACCCAGTCCTTTGACGATCTGCGACATGCCCATGTAACGGGTGTAGATGGCGGCGAAGAAGCCGAGCACCACGAAAAGCACGATCGAGAGCGTGGCGCCCATCGGCCAGTTCAGCTCGCCCATGATGGTCTCGGAGATCAGGTTGCCGAACAGCGCGTCGCGGCCGGAGCCGAGAAGCTGCGGCGTCACATAGCTGCCGGCGGCCAGCACGAAGCAGAGCAACAGGCCCGCGGCCAGGCCGGGCAGCGACAGCGGCAATGTGACTTCGCGGAACGCCTGCGCGCTGGTGCAGCCCATCGAGCGGGCCGCCGAGATCAGCGTGCGGTCGATGCTCTCCAAGCTGACATAAACGTTGAGGATCATGTAGGGCAGCAGGAAGTGCAGCAGCCCGACGGTGACCGCGCCCTCGTTGTAGAGCATCGGCAACGGCTCGTTAATGATGCCTGCTTTCAGCAGCACAACGTTGATGACGCCCTGTTCGCCCAGGATGTTAATCCAGGAAAAGGTGCGGATGGTGAAGCTGATCCAGAATGGCACGATGAGCAGAAGCAACAGCAGCCACTTGTGCTTGAAGGTTGTGGCCCAGATGAAATACGCCGGGAAATAGCCCAACACCCCGCAGAGCAGCGCCGTCATCGCGCCGACCCTCAGCGTCTTCAACAGGAAGCCGTGATAGTAGCTGTCGGTGAGGAACTCGTGCCAGTTTGCCAGCGTCAGCGTGCTTTCCTCCACACCGGCCGTCACGAAGGTAAAGAAGGTGTAGACCACCATCAGGGCGATCGGCAGCACCAGGAAAATGATCAGCAGCAACAGCACCGGCGCGACCAGCATCCACGCCAGACGTGGATCGTACAATGTCCATCCCTTGGGCATGCGCACCCGGAGGATTTCGCCGTCTTCGCGACGCTTGTCGGCGCCAGCGGAAAGCCCTGCGGCAACGGTGATGGTCTGGGAGATTTTCACCAGATTTTCCTCTGCTCCCCGACGCGCTGCTTGTTATATCATTCGGATGCACACCGTCAGCGAAATTGATTCCCGACCAACGGGGCGGAATCAAATAGACTGTTTCAATAACGGCTATAGGTCTGCTGAATGCGGACAGTGCCGCGAGCTGTTTTCGTGCAAGCGCGATGGACTGGCGCAGGTTCTCCCCCAGCGGTAGCTCTCCTTCGTCTTCGTCTAGATTAGATCGGCACGCGCGTGGGATTTGATGTGCGCTTGAGCGCGAGCGTTCCCTTGGTTCGGGTCCAGAACTTCGCCGCCGTAAGACAGAAGGGGCGTGCCGGTGAGGTGACGACCAGGCTCGAATGCGGGGCCGCCCGGCCTCGTCGTGCCCGACGTTGATGGTTTTGGTGAAGCCGATTTTGAATTCGGTCGTTTCCTGCAGGATAACGATGGTCCTTCACTCGCAGAAACGCGCGCCGCGGCCGCGGCGAAATGGTCGGCGAGAACGCTATCTTCGGACACACGCGGATTGTCAAAGAAGCCGAAGGCTGCGTTTCGTCGCCCCCCATCCGGATAGGATCCTTCAGAGGCGACGGGAACTCTCGCGTTGGTCAGCGATTTCTCGCTGTCGTATGTCCGACAAAGTCGGACATGCGAATAGCAGTACTAGCGCTATGCTATTGTTTTAAAAAGATTGTCTTCTCTGGCACGATTCATGCGCCGATATCGGCAAACGTGTCAGCGACTGGGAGAACCCTCCATGATCAGGCTCACCGGCTATGCTGTTGCCGCCGTCAAGTCGGAGGTCGCGAAAAGCTGCCGATTGACGGCGGCGCCATCCAAGAGATCAGCATCTTTCCTCTTTTCAGCTCGAGCGAAGTTCCGATGAGCCGTATTGCGCATGAGGTGAGGCACGAGTTCGCTGACGCTGCATGGCAAGAGCGCCATGTTGTTACTCGCGTTGACCAGTTGCGCGAATGGATGGGGGTCGACGCCGACGGCTGTCTGATGCGAGACATCGAGCTCGGCCTCGCGCGTGCGCCGATGGCGATGCGGATCACGCCTTATGTGCTGAACTTGATTGACTGGTCGAACTTCCTTCATGACCCAATCCGCAAGCGATTCATTCCTGTTGGAAGCGAAATTCTTCCATCTCACCCGTTATTAAAAAATGGATTCGTTACATGAACGAGAAAGTTCACCTGTTGATGGACTGGTGCATCGTTATCATGACAAGGCGCTTTTACTCGCAACGGATCGCTGCCCGGTCTATTGTCGTTTTTGCACCCGCAGTTACAGCGTGGGTCTAGACAGGGAATTGGTCTCAAAGAAAAGGGCGTCGCCATTCCGGATGCGGTGGGATACTATCCTGGCATATCTTCGTGCGACCCCAGTCATCGTTGACGTAGTAGATGTCGGGAGGAGACTGCTTTCGGCTCAGACCTTCCCGACTTTTGGCGGTCGGCATGGGCCTTCTGTCCATCCCCTCAATTCGCCGCATCCGATTCGCGACGAAAGGCCTCGCTGTACTGCCTATGAAAGTCACAAGCGATCACGAATGGACTGATGCTCTTGTTAACATTAGCGATGTTGGCCGGGATCAGGGCGTAGAGATTTCATTTCACACCCACTTCAACCATCCTGGAGAAATCACCGACTACACGATTGCGGCTGCAGAGCTTCTTTTCAAGCGGGGAATAAGGATGCGCAATCAGTCGGTTCTGCTGGCTGGTGTCAATGACGATCCCGAGGTTATGAAACAGCTAGTCAAAAAACTCTTACACCTACATATTCAGCCGTACTACGTATATAGTTGTGATCTTGTCAGACGGAATCGAGCACATGCGGTGCTCGGCAAGGCTAGCATGTGAGCTAGAAAAAGCCTTACGCGGGATCACGGCTGGCTATAACACGCCATTGTTCGTTGTCGACACGCCGGGAGGCGGGGGGAAACGCGACGTCCACAGCTTCGAGCATTATGACAGACAAACAGGGATTGCTGTGTACCGGGCTCCATCTGTCCGGCCTAACCAGTTGTTCACATATCCGGATCCTTTGCAGTCTCTCTCTCCAGATGCGCAGGCGGCATGGTTAGATCCCCAGCGCGCCAAACGCATACTGAGCGATGCCGTTGAGGCCGCTCGAGCAAAATCGATGGCAGTTTGAATGACCCAACTAAGCGGCATGTGGCGCCCAATATGGTTTCGGGGACCGAGCACACGGCTGCGTCAGGCTGAGGTTAGCGTGTTTGAGACGTTCTGTCGCAGCGGCCAACCTTCGCCTGAATCGCGACGGCCGCGAAGAGGCATGCCGTGTGGTGACGACTGACGCGTGCTGACCGGCAAAATCGGCGTGCAAAAATTGGACGCCGGATTAGGGGTCTTTTGGAAGTCGTTCGACGCATTGACAGAAGGGACAAGAGAACAAGGTGGACACGACCGTGGAAAGTTGTCTTCGACAGGGATGCACAGAGCCATTCTACACTCTACCAGGAAAATCGGCAGCCAAAGAGAGGCGGGCCATCCATAATCACAGTCGCGATCTGCCCATAGCCCGGACACGACTTTCAAAACCGTCTCTAAAATCCGGTGCAGCGCCGAGAAATCGCGAGCGTCGACCGCCCAGCATTGTCGAAACTTATATACTCCGTTCACGGTATCTATTTGCTTCTATCCTCTTCGGCATGATGTTCTCACAATCCATAATTGTGCCAGGGAGGGGAGGCGTGACCATGAAGTATTTGTCGGAGGCAGCCCGGATGGGAGAATTGGGTGCGTAACAAACTAACGGAAATAGAAGAGGCGATTGCAGGAATACGTGACGGGATGACCATTATGATCGGCGGTTTCGGCGTGCCGGGAACGCCTTTCACCCTGCTGGAAGAATTGGTGCGTCAGGGGCCCAAGAACCTCACGATTATCAAGAACGACGCAAACGAGATCGGGATGGGCATTGACCTTCTGTTGAAGGCCGGTCTCGTTGACAAACTGATCGCGTCGCACATTGGCCTGAACGCGCGGGCGGTCGAGCAGATGAATGCCGGCCGACTGAAGGTCGAGTTCAACTCTCAGGGCATTCTGGCCGAACGCATCCGCGCCGCCGGCGCTGGCTTGTTGGGGATCGTGACCGACATAGGGATTGGCACAATGCTGCAGAATGGCAAGGCTGCGATTGACATAGACGGCGCGACTGCGCTGATCGAAACTGCACTTAAAGCGGACTACGCTTTGATTCATGCCGTGCAGGCAGATACTTTCGGCAATTTGAAATTTGCCGCGACGGCGCGCAATTTTTCGCCGCTCATGGCGATGGCCGCCGGGACAACGGTCGTCGAGGCGGAGGAAATCGTCGCGCTCGGTGAGTTTGCGCCCGACGATATTCATACACCTGGGCCGTTCGTTCAAAGGATCGTCGGTCTCCGCGTTATCAGCGAGGCATACAATGTCGTCCGACGCTCGTGAAATGATGCTGCGCCGTGCGGCGCTCGAACTCAATGATGGCGACACGGTCAATCTCGGCATAGGGTTGCCTACGAAGGTGCTGGCCTATGTCGCCCCCTCGACAACGGTGTGCGTTCATTCTGAGAACGGAGTGGCCGGCATGGGCCCTCGGGCGGAATATACCGCAGCTGATCGGAACCTCATCGATGCGGGCGGCAACTATATCACCACGCTGGCCGGTGCTTCTTACTTCGACAGTGCGGTCTCGTTCGCGATCATCCGCGGCGGAAATCTCGATCTCGCGATGCTGGGGGCGTTTGAGGTTGCGAGCAACGGCGATCTCGCCAACTGGATGATACCGGGAAAGTTCACGCCGGGGACAGGGGGCGCGATGGAACTGGCCCAGAAGGCACGACGCGTCGTCGTGCTGACGACACACGTGGACAAGGCCGGAAAACCGAAGCTGGTAGATCAATGCACACTGCCTCGGACTGCTCAGCGGTGCGTTCACAGGATCATCACCGACCTTGCCGTCGTCGACGTGTCATCGGGCGGCTTTGAACTTGTCGAACTGTTTGCTGGCGTTTCGGTCGAAGAGGTGAAGGCCAAGACCGGTGCACCGTTCATAATCCCGCACCCCCCTGTCGTTTTCAATTGAGGATCTAATGGATTCGAACTTTCGCCAGACCGTCCTGCACGCGGTGAACAGCGCGTTCGATCGACAAACAGACTTCCTGAAACAACTCTGCCGCTTTCCATCCGTACGCGGCCATGAGCAGTCGATTCAGCTCTATTTGGCGGACGCGATTCGCAGCCGCGGTTACGAGACGGACGTTTGGGAGATCAACGAGCAAGATCTTGTCGATCTTCCCGGCTTCTCGCCGGTGCTCGAGCCTTATGCGCAGGCGCTGAATGTGGTCGGGAAAAGCACCAGCCGGAGCCGCAGGGGGCGCAGCCTTATCCTGAACGGACATGTGGACGTGGTACCTACCGGTCCGGTTTCCATGTGGAGCAATCCGCCGTTCGAACCCTATATCGAGAAGGATTGGCTTTACGGGCGCGGCGCTGGCGACATGAAGGCCGGCCTCTCGTGTAATCTTTTTGCGCTAGAAGCCCTTGCCTCGCTCGGCTTTCGACCGGCTGCCGATTGCTACCTGCAATTCGTCGTGGAGGAGGAGTGTACGGGCAACGGTGCGCTCGCGTGCCTGCAAAGGGGGTACACAGCCGATGCCGCGCTCATTCCCGAACCGTTCGGAGAGGCGCTCGTCAGCGCGCAGATTGGTGTATTATGGCTCCAGGTACGGCTGAATGGCATTCCCTCGCACATTGCCCATGCCAGTGCAGGCGTAAACGCGATCGAAGCGGCACTCCCCCTGATTTCTGCGCTTCGAGAGCTGGAGACGCGGTGGAACGACGCAGCGCGTCGGCCGACGGAGTTTGAAGGCGTCGATCACCCCTTGAACCTCAACATAGGACGAATCGAAGGCGGAGATTGGGCGTCGAGCGTTCCGGCTTGGTCGACTTTCGACGTACGCATGGCGATTTATCCGGGAGACGATATTGACGCGGCCGAGCGGGAGCTTCGGCAATGCATCGCGTCGGCTGCGGACAGGTCCGACTATCTGCGGCAGAACCCGCCGGAGGTCATCTGCCATGGCTTCCGTGCGGAGGGTTACAGTCTGGGGCGCGATTGCTCCGAGGCGGCGACGAATGCCATAGAGCTGCTGGCTGCCATGCACCAGATCGTCAACGGATCCGCCATGGCGCGCACGCCGATCACCGCCACGACCGATGCACGCTACTTCGGTCTCTACGCCGGCATGCCGGCGCTGGTGTACGGGCCGGTCGCAGAGCGCATCCACGGCTACGACGAGCGCGTACACCTCGACTCCGTAAAGCGTGTCACGCAGTCGATTGCGCTCTTCATCGCTGCCTGGTGCGGGCTCGAACCGATCGAAAGGGTTTAGGGATGCAGGACATAGTCATCGTGTCAACGGCACGCACGGCAGTCGGCAAGGCTTATCGCGGCTGTTTCAACAACACCGAGGCGCCGTCGCTCGCCGGCCATGCCATGAAGGCGGCCGTCACCCGGGCGGGCATTGACCCGGGCATGGTCGACGACGTCATACTCGGCTGCGCCGTGACCCAGGGGACGAGCGGCGTCAATGTCGCGCGCCACGCCATTCTCGCGGCCGGCTTCCCGGTCTCGGTCGCCGCCATGACCATCGACCGCCAGTGCGCCTCCGGCCTGTCGGCCATAGCGGCCGGCGCGATGCAGGTCGCGTCCGGCAGCAGCCGGGTCGTCCTGTGCGGCGGGGTTGAATCAATCAGTCTTGCGCAGAATGAGCACATGAACCGGTATCGCGAACGTGATCCGGCAGTGGAGGCATCCTACCCGCTCTACTATCTGTCGATGCTGCAGACGGCCGAGCGGGTGGCCGAAACGTACGGGATCGCCCGTGAACGTCAGGACCACTTCGCCGTGCAGAGCCAGGAGCGCGCCCTCAATGCGCAGCGGCAGGGAAGGTTCGATGCGGAGATCGTTCCGATCGTCGTCTCACAACTGGTGAAGGATCGTGACAGCGGCGCCATGTCCTGCAGGACGCTGTCTGCGGACAGGGATGAAGGCCCGCGCGATAGCACCTATGAGGGAATAGCGGCCCTAAAACCCGCACTGGAGGATGGGCGGTATGTGACGGCCGGCAATGCCAGTCAGCTCTCGGACGGTGCAAGCGCTCTCGTTGTCATGGATGTCGAAACCGCCGCGCGCGAAAACCTGAAGCCGCTTGGAATTTTCCGCGGCATCGCGGTCGCCGGCTGCGCGCCCGAGGAGATGGGCATCGGCCCCATCCTTGCGATCCCGAAACTTCTCGCGCGCCATGGGCTGGGAATTGATGATATCGATCTATGGGAGATTAACGAGGCCTTCGCGGCGCAAGTCCTGGCCTGCACCGATCGCCTGGAGATCCCGGCCGAACGCCTCAACGTCAATGGCGGCGGTATCGCGCTCGGCCATCCTTACGGCATGACCGGGGCCCGTCTGGTGGGACATGTACTTCTCGAGGGCCAGCGCCGTGGGGCCAAGTTAGCGGTCGTCAGCATGTGTATCGGTGGCGGGCAGGGTGCTGCGGCACTTTTCGAAGTCTGCTGAATGAAGCCATTTCGAAAGGCAATGGCGCTGCCCCGATTGCGATTGGTGCCCTTCGGTTGAGGCGAAGGTGATGAGACGATCAGGCGGGTCTCACCTGCTCACCGAAGTAGGATCGCCCCCCTTTGATCCAGGGCTATCGCATTTGAGTCATGAGCTGGAAGAGATAAGCATCGTTCCAGCCTGCACGCATCATTTTGCCACGCATGGTGTCCTTTTTGCTGTCGGCTCGAAAGGTATTGAGGCAGAATCGCCGAAGCAGAGCGAGGTTTTCGGGGCCGTGATCCTTTCTGGTCCGGCAGTCGTCCTCGCGGAAGACTACGTCGAGCTGCCAGTGCAGGCCATTCTCGACATCCCAGTGACGGCGCACGACGGCGAGCAGGTCGTTGGCGGACATCGGTCGCGAGAGCACATAGAGACAGCACTCTTCCTGCCGTTTGCCATCGATCACACGCGTGCGCTTGACCTCGCCGATGGCTGCGAGGCCGGCAAAGCCGTGCTTGCGGCCAAGCCCCGGCGCACGCACGACACGCGCCGCCCGTCGCTCCAGGCGCCCGTGGCCCACCTCCTCGGTAACGGCCAGCGCCGCGTTGGGCGGCCGGCGATGAGGCGCTCGGCATCGGCCAGAAGCAGCCCCTGATTGCCTTTCAGGGCCAGCACATAGTCGCCGCCGCGCCGCGTGATCTCCTCGGCCATGCGGGTCGAGCAATGCAGCGCATCGGCCGTAACCACGGCGCCGCGCAGGTCGATCAGGCGCAACAGTTCGATGGCCGCCCTGGCCTCGTTGCCGCCCTGTGCCGGCAAGGCCGCCAATGTCATGCGCAACTGCGCGCCCCAGGCCGACACCATCATGCGCGGCGCGAACTGGCGGCCCTTCTCGAAGGCGCCACGCATCGACTTGCCGTCGAGGGCGATCTGCCCCGCGCCGCCGGAAGCGCTCGCGACATGGCGCATGAAGCCGGCGAAGGCCTCGGCGAACGCCGTAGGGACAAGCTTGCGAAACAGCGCCGAGAAGGTGTCGTGCGACGGGATGCCATGCGCCAGAGTGAGCACATTTCGCAGCATCGCTTCCTTTTCCTGCCCAAAGCGCAAGATGTCGGAACAAGTCTTGGCGCCGCACAGCATCGCGGCGAAGGCAATGAACAGTATCTCGCAAAAATCGTGTCGAGCGTTCTGGTCGCGCGGATCGAGATGACCGAACACAGCCTGGATCGTTTCCATCGAGAACTCCACAATAACGGAGTCCTCCCAAGAATCCACAACCCGCCAATTGGCAAGCCATTTCCCATCTACTCAAATGCGATTCCCCTGCCCTTTGATCCAGCGTCAGAAGTCGCATTGCCATCGGCACGTCTGCGACGATCCGGAAGCCGGCCTTTTGGTAGATTGCCAGCGCCGCCGGATGGTCGAGCGAGCAGGTCTTGAGCACGATGCGCCGCACATCCCGGAAAAGGCCGCCGCGATTGCCTCGGAGAGTAGCCATTTGCCGAACCCGCGCCCGGCCACGTGCTCCATCAGGCCGAGGTAGACAACCTCGACGGCCTCTTTGTCGCGACGGTCGAGATCAAAGAAGCCTGCCGGCGCGCCTTCTATCATCAGCAGACGTATGTCGCGTTGCGGTCCATGGATGCGGGCAGCTAATTCTGCGTCGCTCAGGCAAAGATAGTCCTGCCAGTGCCACTTGCGTCCGATCCTATCGACAAGGTAGCGATAGAAATGGAGCGGTGAGGGGCAGCAACAGGCCAACATTGCCATTGTGCTGGCCAAGTGCACCCCAGTTCTCTCGAGTGAACTCAAGCGTCTTCATCGAGATTTCGACTTCGGTGCCCTCGGGCGCGATAGCTGCGTCTAGGGTCATTGTAGCCCGGATCTCTATGCGGTGCGGCGCTGCGCCGCCGTTGGCATGATTTCCACGTCGTAGTTCGCGACGAGCGCCGAGCCGACACTCGCGCTCGCCGGCACGGACCCCTGCGGAATCCACTTCTCGTAGGCGGCCGTCATTTCTGCCAAGTGTTTCATGTCGGTGAGCCAGATCGTCACCTGCAGGATGCGCGACTTATCGGAACCGCTCAGGGCCAGCAAACGGTCGATATTGGCAAGTGCTCCTTCGGTCTGTCCGGTGATGGAAGTATTCGGAGATCCGACCTGGCCACAGAGATAGACGATGCCGTTATGGACGATGGCCTGGCTGTAGCGTGGGCCGGGCTCAATAATAAGTGATACGTCATAAGTGATATCGTAGTTCATGGGTGATCTCCCTTTTCTCACGCTTCGCTGCGTGCGAGGAAACGGTCGCGGGCGAGGCGCAGGCGTGCGCCCCAGCCGAGCAGCGGCTGCGGCGGCAAGCGCTGTGGTCGGCTGCGCTGTTCGATCAGCGGTATCCATTCGCTGTCCTGACGGGCGGCGAGGTTGGCAACTTCACGCCCCAGGAGATTGGCAAGGCCAAGCCCGTTGGCGTTGTAGCATCCGGCAACGAACAGTCCGTCGGCTACCTTGCCGAATACATGATGCCCATTCGTACTCAGGCAGACGATGCCCGACCAGGAATGGGTGAAAACTTGTGGGCTTAGCGCCGGAAACCGCTTCGTGAGGGTGCGGGCATGATCAGCCTTTCGGCGGACAAGCGCCGTGGGATCCAGTGACATGCGCCGCGGTACTTCGCAGGTGTTCCGGACGAGGATGCGCTGGTCGCGTGTCAGCCGGATCGTCGCTCCGATGGCATCGGCAGACAGAAGGCCATGCGGCTTGGGCGCACTGCTCGCTGCGTATTCGCCGTCCGTCAGGGACGGCTCATGCTCGCCGTAAGCTGCAGGGCGAAGCTGCGGTCCTGGCGAATACCGACTTCGGGCATGAATCCATTGACTGCCATGATGACGTTGCGCGCGACGACCTCGCCGGAAGGCGTCTTCAGTCGATACCCGCCATTGCTGGACTGCCATGCGATGACAGGCGTGTTCTCGTAGGCCGTGATCGATGGCGGCAAATTGTCGGAAAAGGCTCGCGCGAGTTTGGCGGGCTGCAGCATAACGCTCATCTTCGTCCATACGGCAGTCGTGTAGAAGCCGGTGCCGATGTGATCGCGAAGCCTTGTCCCGGTCAGGACCTCGTTGGCGATGCCGAGTTCGCCTAGGAGGCGTGCAAAGTTCTCAAGCCTGTCGAGGTAGCGCGGGTCGCGGGCGCCATAGAGTTTTCCGCACGCATCCCAGTCGCAATCGATGCCGTACCCGTCGACGAGGATTTGACTTCCGCGATGGCGGCGAGGGCGAGTCTGTATTTTTGCCGGAAGACCTCGACGTCAGACACCGTGCCCGTCCCTTCGTTGAGAGTCGCATCAACAAGGAAACCGGAGTTGCGCGCGCTTGCACCTTCTCCCACGCGGTTGGCCTCCAGGAGGATGATGCGCTCGTGGGATTTGAGCGTCGCGAGTTGCCGCGCCGCGGCCATGCCCGTGTAGCCGCCGCCCACCACCACCCAATCCGCCTTTTGCGTGCCGTTCAACGTCGGACGTGTCGACCGCTCGGGCAACTGGCTTAGCCATCCGCAGGTCGGATCGTTGCCGGGTAGCCGCTTTACTCGCCGCATGAAAATCTCCGTCTGTCGCCGCAGCCGGCATGTTTTCACCTGCGGCGCGGCTCGACTTCCGGATCGTTGCCCGCGGGCGTGCGCCGCGCAAATAGAAAAATTGGATGGGTATCATTGCGCGAGCCTATGGCGCTGGCGCGCGACGCAGTTCGGCGCCGATCGGGCCCGTGAGTGCCGCGGGGGGGCTCTCCTGGCACGAAAAAGGCTCGCGGTAATTGAAACAGTCTATTTGATTCGCCTCGTTGGTCGGCGCATCAATTTCGCTGGCAGCGTTGCAACCGAATGATATTTACAAACAGCGCGTCGGGGAGCAGGAAAATCTGGTGAAAAATCTCAGGACTTTCCACCAGCGCCCACAAGGGTCGCGAAGACGGCGGCGGTGAAGAGCTCCTGAAAGCTCGTCGGTAGTAAAGGAAACATAGTCGAGCCCCCTCAGTCCATCGAAACCAATAATCCGTCGTTGGAAGAGCGGGTGGCTTGGTCCGCAGAAGAAGCCGAAATGTTCGTTATAGAGCGCTGTGTATTCCAGGTCGTCGAGCTTTTCCTGCGTGAGAAAAATGCCGAGGGCGGCTTCATTGTTGAGCACGGCTTCAGCGGCGGACCTGCTGGACGAAACCGTGGTGCAAAAGGTGATGCGCGGATGGGTCTTGTGGAAGTCGGCAAGGAAAGTATCGAGGAAGGGGCATTCGACATGGCTGGCGAAAGCCATGTCGACGTGGCCGGAGTTCCGGCAGTCCCGCGACGATCTCGAACATTGCCATACATTCCTCGTAGAGTGTCTCCCCGCCGGCGTGATCCTGAAATAGTTCGAGCTTCTGTCAATGAGATGGCAGACCAGATGCTCCTCGAGCCGGCGCAGCGCGTTGCTGCCAACTCACCTGACGTTGCCCCCAGTTTCTATCAAGTTTTGAGTTCGTTTCCGGCGCGGGTTGTGCCCTGCTGGGCGGGTGAAGCGACGGGCGCTGGCGCAGAGCCTTTGGTATAGCGCAGCGCGGCCGTCGCGGATTGAAGGTGGTGGCGAACTCGGCCGGTGTCTGCCAGCCGATTTGGGAGTGCGGCCGCGCGGTTGTAGTAGTCGGCGCGCCACAGGGCGATGGTGACGCGCGCCTGAGATAGCTGTGGAGCCTCAATAGCTTGTCCTCGGTCAGGCCGAGTCGGCTGATGGGTGTTTTTGAGCCGATACTGCCATGCGGTCTATGCCAACTACAGCGGTGAAGCCATCGTGGCAGTTCGGCGTTGCGCTCCTCCGAGGTGTTGTAGGCGCGAGCGCAGGCCCATTCGCGCAAGCTTGTCGGATTGAGGCGTTCAGCTTTCCCGTTGGTCCTGGGAGTGTAGGGCTTGGTGAAGATCTGACGCAGACCAAGACTTTTGCAGGCTGCCCGGAAAGACTTTGACCGGTAGCAGGAGCGTTACCGGTCATCACCCGCTCGATGGCGACAGCGCTCCCCTTGCGCTCATCGGGTATGACCTGGACGAAAGCGACACGCGAAGCATCCTCGATGCAGACATGGACGAAGTCCCAGCCGATGCCGAGGTGGCGGCTGACCACGCCAGTTTGCCGTCAAGTGATGCGGTGTCCCACGGAGCCGATCCGGCCGAGCTTCTTGATGTCGAGATGGATGAGTTCGCCCGGATGCTCCCGTTCATAGCGGCGCACGGGCTCCGGCTCCAAGACGCTCAGCTTGTTCAAGCCCAACCGGCGCAGAACACGGCTGACAGTCGCTGGCGAGACGCTACTTCATCATCTACCTCCCCACGTCTATAGCCATGCTAATCTAACGCACAGATGGTCGGAAGCTTGAATGGAGCCGTTCGAGGTATATTCGTTTAAAATACAATGTTGGATAGAACAATATTTTGAGAATAATTATTAAGCCTACCTGTCTAGTCTTTTCAAAAATACTATGAAAATAACGAATGTAGCTAAATAGCTTTACGCAATGTAACGTAAAGTTCGCAAAAACCACCTTTTGATTGCCTCGTGCTGCTGTTATGGTTCTGTTGACATTTGAACCATTCCGTTTCGGCCAGTTCCTCCCGTATCTTGAGGAACGTTGACGGCTTACACTGGAGAACTTCGATGCAAGACCGGCATCAGCCAGTCAAAGAATCCTCCCTGATCCCGTCGGACGGGATCAACCCGAGGGGTGGAAATATGTTTCCGCTAGAATACGTCCCGCTGAGCGACTTTCGGATACGCTCATTCGAGTTTTTGTCTGGCGACCGAACCCACGTCAGCCGCCTGATCATCGAGAAGCCCTACGAACTCGAATGCGTCATGGTCTTCGATGATGGGGGCAATAGCGCAGACTCTGGGTGCGTTGGCCTGTTCGATAGCCAAAGCCCGCATAGCGGCGAGGTGCAGGTTGTGCCTTCAGCCACGAGACCGCGCCCCACCCCTTTCACACCCATCCTGCCTATGGGAGGAGCTGTCACGAACCTGGATAGACAGACCGCACTTGAGGAAGCCGCACTAGAACGGTTTCGTTATCGTGAGCGCTCGCAACGGCTATGCGGGCGGCCAGATACTTTGTAGATTAGGTGCGATATCTACAGAATACGTCACTGCGCTGCGGCGTATAAACTGTGGGCCTTCCTTGAGGAATAGTATGCAAATTACTTCGTTCCACATGTCTATGCAGAAAGATATACATCAGACAAGAATATGTGCAAATCAATAACATCCGCTTAGAGATGGTTATTTCGGGCGGAATCTTAATGGAGTAGTTTGAGATATGGAACAAATTCCTGGTAAAGCCAAACCGCTGCTTAGCGTCGTAAAGAGTTCACTTGATCCGTCGTATCGGATAATTTGTTTCCCTCATGGAGGTGGCAGTATACAGTCATTCCGTAATTGGTCTGAATATCTCCCCGACGACGTTGAGCTTATTTGCCTGGATCTTCCCGGGCGCGGCAAACGGTCAGCGGAGACCGCCATCCGCAGCATGGACGTACTGGTACCCATGGTCATTGAGGCGCTCCAGGCGTACAGCGGTATGCCTTTTGTTTTCTTCGGTCATAGTGCAGGTGCCCTCGTGGCCTACGAGATTGCCCGCTCCCTGGAGAAGGCCGGTCGGCCATCTCCCTTCCATGTTGTCGTGTCTGCTCACCCGTCGGCGGATCTGCCCCCGGATGAGCCGCCCATGTATAGATACACGGACGACAAGTTAACCGATGTGATCCGTATCCTTGGCATGGTCCCCAAAGAAGCGCTGGCAAATGAGGTACTCCTACAGGACTTCATTTTGCCACCGCTGCGGGCCGACTTCGAACTTGTGGAGACCTACGACCGGAACTTACCAAGGCCTCTCGGCGCGGCAATCACCGCGATGGGGGGAGTTCAAGACGAAATGATCAATGCCGATGACCTAGACGAATGGCGTCGGCTTACAACGTCGCGCTTCGCCCGGATTATGTTTGATAGCGATCACTTTTTCACCCATTCCATGACAGAGGAGGTGGTGTCTAGCCTACTACGCGAAGTTGGCGAGGTGAAGGGACAACTTCCAGCTTCCATCCAACACGGCGAGGTCTTCCCCTATACTAACCTAACGCTGCATGAGCAATTCCGCAAACAAGCGGCTCTCACCCCCGACAGTCCCGCCGTCGTGTCAGAGGCTGCGACCATGACATATCGTGAGCTCGACGACCTGAGCGAGGTTCTGTCCAGGCACCTCCTCGGACATGGTCAGAGCCAAGGTTCGCGCGTCGGTATCTTGATGGATACTTCACCTGAATACGCCGTCGCGATGTTCGGTATCCTTAAGACAGGGGCTGCTTACGTCAGGCTTGACAAGGCGCAGCCCATGGTTGCGCTACTGCGGATACTTGAAAAAGCATGTGTTGAAATCGTTATCACCAACAACCGTTTCGCAGCTAAGCTTCCGCCTGACTGGTCTGGTATTGCGCTGTCGCTGGACGAGGGTTGGGAAGCACAACTCGGCAAGGCCAGTCCGGCCAATCCGCACGCGGTGGATCTCGATGCGCCGGCCCAGATTGGATTCTCGTCTGGCACGACTGGCGAACAAAAAGGGGTCGTCTGCCCTCACCGAAGCGCTGTATCCTCTTACCAGTGGCGCTATTGCGCGCTGCCATATGCGCCTGATGAGCGGGAGGCGGTCAATATCTTCTTGGAGATAATGCGCCCAATCCTCGCCGGGATTCCAGCCTATCTGATCCCTGACGACGTTATCTACGATCCGCACCAGCTGGTCGACTACCTGGAACGAAATCGAATTTCGAGAATATTGCTGACCCCTTCACTGTTGGATGTGGTTCTCAGCAGCGGCTTGCTTGACGTCCCCTCCCGCCTTCCGGATCTCCGATTGATTTATTTATCAGGCGAGGTGTTAACAGCAGCGTTGCTTGCGGGTGTGAGAGATGCGCTGCCCCACGTCAGAATCATCAATTACTACGGCGCAATGGAGGCACATGATGTTACACATATTGACTTGAGCGAGATCGATCCTGCGAAACTACAAAAGGTCGTGCCGGTCGGTCCGCCTCAGCACAACGTCAGTGTCTATATCCTCGGGGAGCAACGCGATCCCGTCCCACTGGGCTTCTTGGGCGAAGTCTTCGTCGGCGGCGATGTCTTGGCTCATGGATATCTCGACAGCCCGGAGATGACACGGGAAAGGTTCTTTCCGGACCCGTTCCGAGCTGGTGGCACGATGTTCCGCACCGGCGATCTTGGCCGCCTGCTGCCCGGTGGCCAACTGGAGATTATCGGGCGCTGCGCTTTCATGGTGAAAATCCGAGGTTTTAGCGTCGTGCCCGGGTCGATTGAAGCTGCTTTGCTTCGGTACTCCGGAGTCTGCTCCGCCGCCGTGTTGCCGGAGCTCGATGCGACGACCGGCCAGCCTGATCGACTGATCGCCTATGTAGTCTTGCGCAACGGGTGCAAGGGCTGGGAGGCTGCGTTGCGAGCGCATTTGAAGTCTGAGCTGCCGCACTACGCGATGCCGTCAGAGTTCGTTGCCTTGACGGAATTGCCCATTGCGGCCAACGGGAAACTTGATCGGTCGCGCCTCCGCGACCTCGCGAAAGAGCCGTGCCCCCCAGTGAAAGGTGCTGACGAGGTCGAATCGGCACTTCTCGCAGCTTGGCGCGACCTCCTCCCGGCTGAGGCTGCCGATCCGGGCGACAACTTTTTCGACTGCGGCGGACACTCCCTCCTGGCTGCGCGTCTCTGCACGCAACTTCGCAAAAGTCTGAAGGTGGACCTCCGCGTAGTGGAGGTCTTCCTCAACCCGACCTTTAAAGAACTCGTGGCTCTTCTCCGCAAGCGCGGCGGCGAGCAGGAACGTCCCCAAAACCGGAAGCTCTCCAAAACACCGCCAGTCCCGACGGGCAGGGCGCAGAGTAAGGCGCTCGAAGGGCGACGCGGCCCCGGTATGGACATTGCGGTGATTGGTATGGCCGCGCGTTTCCCCGGCGCGGAAACAGTCGATGCACTGTGGGAAAACCTCTGCCAAGGAGTCTGCTCGATCGCCCCGCTCTCCGAGCAGGAGCTTAAGGCCCGCGGCATTCCGGAGGCTGTCCTGAAGCGCTCCGATTATGTGCGCGTGGGCGCGCATCTCAACGATGTGGACCTTTTCGATCCGGATTTCTGGAACCTTTCGAGGCGTGAGGCAACGTTAATGGACCCGCAGCATCGCCTGTTTCTCGAGTGCTGCTGGAAGGCACTTGAGTCGGCCGGGTATGCGCCGACCCAGCATGAAGGCCGGACCGGAGTGTTCGCAGGTTCTTCTTCCCCACTCTATCTACTGCACCATTTGAAGGGCGGCCTCAGCGATCCCACCAACGCGCCGCTAGCTTTCCTGACGGAGCTCGGCAACGAGAAGGATTACCTTGCCTCGCGCGTGTCCTACATGCTGAACCTTAACGGCCCAAGCATTGCGGTGCAAACCTCATGCTCAACTGGGTTAGTGGCGATCGCGGTCGCCGCGCAGTCGCTCGCGGCCGGCAATTGCGACATGGCGCTGGCAGGCGCCTCGAGTATCACCTTTCCTCAAGCGGGGTATCAGTTTGTCAAGGGCTTCATTAATTCTTCGGACGGCGTGTGCCGAGCCTTTGATGCCGATGCCAGTGGCACTGTGCTCGGAGATGGCCTAGGGGTCGTCGTTCTCAAGCGCCTTGAAGACGCGCTTGCGGCGAACGACCCGATCCACGCGGTGGTAAAAGGATGTGCCATTAACAACGATGGCCGCGCCAAATCGTCCTTCTCGGCGCCTAGCGCGCGAGGCCAGGCCGAAGTTGTGCGTCTAGCACTTGCCTCTGCGGCGCTCGGCCCTGAAGATGTGGAATATATCGAAACTCATGGGACTGGCACCAAGATCGGCGACCCGATCGAGGTTCGCGCTCTGGCAGAGGTTTTCGCGGGGCAAGAGAAAACGGGCAATGCCTGTGCGCTGGGGTCCATTAAACCGAATATCGGCCATGCCAACATCGCCGCAGGGGTCGCGAGCTTTATCAAGACAGTTCTTACCCTTCAGCATGGAGTAATCCCCGCGACCATCAAAATCAACCGGCTGAACGAAGATCTCGGTTTGGAAGACACGCCCTTCTTCGTCAATGAGCAGCTCAGACCCTGGCCCCGTCCGCAGGGACGTCTCCGAACTGCCGGAGCCACATGCCTCGGTATCGGCGGAACCAACTGCCATGTCGTGCTGCAGGAATGGAACAGTGACAACGCCAGGGCTTGGCCCGGATCGGTCTCGCGGGGATCTCACGCCCTTTGCCTATCGGCAAAGACACCCTCGGCGCTACGCCGGGCCTGCCGGAATCTAGCCGTGTTCCTGCGGCGCAACCGCGATATCGATCTCGGTGACGTCGCCCACACGCTGCGCGTGGCGAGGTGCCAATTCGATCATCGAACCGTCGTTGTGGCGCGCAACTTGGACATGGCCATCGCCAAGTTAGAAGAAGAGGGGGATCGTGCGGCTGATCGGGCCCTTTCCTCGCCGTCGATTGGGTTCATGGTGCCGGGCTGCGGAGTGCAGCACACGCGCATGTTCAAGGAACTCTTTGATCACGTGCCAGACTTTCGCAATGCTTTTCTGGCTTGTGCCGCCGCTAGTCGCCGGGTTCTTGATCGTGACCTGGAGACGGTCATGTTTGGGGAAGACGACGCATACCGGACGGCTTCCTTCGAAGAAATCAATGTCATGATTTTCGCCGTGCAATACGCCATGGCGCATTTGCTAGAACTGTTTGGAGTGCGGCCCGGTTATCTTGTCGGACACAGCATGAGCGAATGCGTCGTGGCCACCCTAGCGGGCATTCTAAAACTAGAAGATGCTGTTGGGTTGACGGTCGTTCGGAGCCGCGCGATGACGAATCTTGGTGTCGACGGTGCTATGCTTGCGGCCGGATGCGGCCCAGACGGGGCTGAGCGTATTCTCACGGAGGACGACTGGCGTGATCGAGCTGAAGCTGGCGAGATCGGCGTCGGTGTCGTGAACTCAAATACCGGCGTCGTGTTCACCGGCAAGCGGGAACTTCTGGAAAGGTTTCAGGAAAGTCTCGAACAGCGACAGATCCCCAACAACCTCCTTAATTCAGCTGGTGTCCCCAGCCATTCTCCGCTGATGAAACGAGCGACTGACATCATCGACGCGCAGGTCCGCAAGCTCGAAAAGGGTCTGCCGAATGTCGCCATAGCTCTGAATTCAGGATCTCTGCATGACGTGAAAGTACCCTTGCCGGAGAGCCACTGGAGTGGGCACGCGACTGAGACTATCCGATTCGATCGCTCTATCCAGACTATGGTCGCGGCTGGTGTAACTGCACTCATTGACCTTGGCCCGTCGCGCAATCTGGCACGTTTCGCACATGGGGCGATCAACCCGGAGGATCGCAAGACCCGAATTCCATCGATTGTCCCAGCCGCGCGCGACGAGAACGATGAAGCGTCCACTGACCGCCATGTCCTTCTGGAATGCCTTGGGGCACTGTGGGCCGCAGGTGTTGCGGTGGATTGGAAACGGGCAAGTGATCAATTGGAACCGTTCGGTACTCGGCGTCGCATTCCCCTTCCAACGTACTCATTCGACGGTCACCGATGCTGGCCGGACGATCAGCCTGCGGTTCCGCGGCAGCCCGGGGAGCGCGAGCCGCAAAGGGGAGGAAGTGTTCACGACGCCAGTCGGGCAGACAGATGAAGAGAAAATATCTCTGCCAAAAGAAGAAGTCGAAGCCGGAAAGGATAACGTTTTGACAGATCCGAGGAGCTTTTTCATTGATGAAGTCAGGAATCTTATGGGCGACAAAGAAATAGGCTGGAGCGATAACTTCTTTGATGTTGGTGGAGACAGCCTTATCGCAGCAGAACTCCAAGCCCAATTGGAGAAAAGCGACTGCTGGAGATCGCCGCAATTGGAGGATATAATTGAGGCGTCGACGTTCGGCGACCTGTATGATCGAATATGCAGACGTAACCACCCGTCGCAATAACGACCTCAAACTGGCACTGTAAAGCTATCAGCGGATTGATGTGTCAAACGGCTTCCAAAACTGACGCCGGACCGACGTCCAATTTGCCTCGGACTCACTTTTGGTGAAATCGCGGTGTCGCTCACGTTGATTCAATGAGGAGAATCAACAGCATGGGCCAAATGCTCCCCACGTCAGGGTTTGTCCCGCGCGGGTTCGTCGTCGAGGCGACCGCGTTGGACGCGGTGGGCTTGCTGATTTCGGCGCGTCCGCGGGCGCAGACGGCGATCTGTCCGGGTTGCGGACGGCCACCGATCGAGTCCACAGCCGTTACGAGCGGCGTCTCGCCGATCTGCCGATGAGTGGGCAACGGGTCCGGATCGTGTTGACCGCATGAGTTCGTTCTTTGCCGCGCCGTATGAACGAAGCTTGTCTGTAATCATGACGCGTGGCGCGATGCCATGTTGCTTGAGCAGCTTTCGCAGCAGCCTCGGCGCAGCTTTACGGTCTCTTCGGCTTGCACAAGGGCGTCGAGAACATGGGCGTTTGCATCGACCGCTCGCCACAGATAGTGTTTCCTGCCCTTGATGGAAACGACCATCTCATCGAGGTGCCATTTGTCGGCAAAGGCGCCTTTGAACATCCGTCGGATCTGGCGGACATATGCGGCTCCGAACTTGCCTGCCATTCGCCCAAGGTCTGGAAGGAGACGCGATGCCGCGAACGGCGAGCATGTCCTCGATATGGCGAAGGCTGAGCGGAAAGCGGAAGCAGAGCTACACCGCAGGGCTGATGATTTCAGCCGGAAAGCGATGGCGCTTGTAGAGATTGAGTTGCGGGGTCGGCAGGACGTTCGGTCATGACGCTACCCACGACGCCAACCTTCACGCCGACTTAAGGCGACGGTACCGTTCGCAGTACTGTCCGCATTCAGATAGTGTCCTGAGGTTCTGCAAAAAGCTCTGGAGAGAGAACAGCCTTGCCCTGAGGCGAGGCGGCCATGGCACGCTGGTGACGTTGCGATCACCGATTCCCGTGGAAGGGTAAGTGCCATGACCAATCGAGAAGTTAGACTGAGCAGAGGCGAGTTGAAAGCGTTTCTGTTGTCGGATGAGGATGGCTTTCGCAAGGTATTGCAGACTGTGGTGCAGGAGGCTTTGGAAGCCGAGATGACGGAGGCGATCGGGGCCGAGAAAGGCGAGCGGACGACGGAGCGGTTGGTTACCGGTCCGGCTATTACGAACGCAAGCTTGTGACGCGGGTTGGCGTGCTGGAGCTTCGGGTTCCGCAGGATCGGACCGGCCGGTTCTCGACGGAGTTGTTTGAGCGTTATCAGCGCTCGGAGAAGGCATTGGTGTCGGCGCTGGTCGAGATGTACGTGCAAGGCGTGTCGACCCGGAAGGTCAAGGCGATCACCGAGGAGCTGTGCGGCCATTCCTCGGCCTCGACGGTGAGCCAGGCGACGGCGCGGCTGGATGAGGCGCTGAAGGCGTTCTTTGAGCAGCGGCTTGCCGAACCTTATCCCTATCTCATTTTGGACGCGCTACGAGCGGGCGCGCGAGGCCGGCGTGATCGCCAGCCAGGCGGTGCTGGTGGCGATCGGGGTCGACTGGGAGGGCCGGCGCCAGGTGCTCGGTGTCGAGCTGGCCAACCGTGAAAGCCATTCGACGGCGCGCGTTCGTGACAAGTAGCGCGGGCTCGCCGGCGTCGAGTTTGTCGTCTCCGACGACCATCCGGGGCTCAGGGCAGCGATCCGGGAAGTCCTGCCCGAGGCAGTCTGGCAACGCTTGTTACGTGCACTTCCTCAGAAGCGCGCTCAATTATGTGCCGCGCAAGGTCGATGACGACTGCCTGATGGAGCTCAGATGGTTCTATGACCGGCGCGACCTAGCCGAGGTCAAGCGCGACCTGGCGCAATGGATCGCCAATGGCAGGCCAAATACCCGAAGCTGGTGGATTGGGTGGAGAACAACATCGAGGAGACGCTGAGCGCGGAACATCCGGGTCAGCATATACACTGGGAACGGAAGCAATGAATCCCGCCGAGATCATTGCGCACGGGGTATGGCATTGTCTGGCGAGGCGGCGCGGTCACGGAACTTGAGGTCAAGATGAAGGTAGATGGGTTGGCTTGACCAGTTCGGACTTCACGGGACACCTCCGCCAGAACCGCGGCGACGTCGTCGAGGATTTGACGCCGCAAAGCTGGTGACAGCGTCGCCCACAGGCTCTTGGGGTCTATGGTCATGACCTTCGAGACATTCCGCCATCGCGACAAGATCCCGAACCGCCTCGACGCTCAATTTAGTCTGATTCGCGTCATCTACATACTTCTGCGTTGCTGCCACCGCGATCAGCAATGTTGATCCATCACGATGCTCGACTTCATATGATCGTGGAAAGTTGCCACCTCCATGCGCCACTCGGCGGATCAGGCGGAAGGATCGCCCGTAAAGCGGATGATGTGGCCAGAACCCGGACCAGCTCGCCCGATTTCGTCGGACTCACCAACAGGGATATTCCTGTAGGCCTTCGCTCGAAGGTCTCGACTGGCGGCGAGTCCACGAGGCGCGCCGGACTCGCGTTCCAGCCCAGGCGGGCTGACCCGCGACGAAGTGAATCAGCCTGGATTCCGCTGTCGCGGACTGTCGGCGAATATGGTCTGATCCGCTCATGGCGATGACGGCTGACCAGCTTCCTCCTGGCGCGCGACGTCGAGAATGCCGTCTGATTCAGATCATCAAGGAATTGCAGCGTCATCGCTTCGGCCGGCGTGCCGAGACGCTCCCCGAGGATCAATTGCTGCTGGGGCTCGAAGAGGCCGAACAGATCGAGGCCGCCGGTGACGAAGAGCAGGCACAGACCGCTCTTGGCGAACGTCAGGCGCCTGTCGCCAAGCGCAGGGCGAACCGCGGCGGGCTGCCACCCCATCTGCCGCGCGTGGAGATGGTCGTCGACATCGAGGATCATGCCTGCCCGTGCTGCCGCAATGGCTTGCATCGGATCGGCGAGGACATGAGCGAGCGGCTCGACATCGTTCCGGCGCAGCTGCGCGTGATCGTCGTGCGCCGGCCCAAATATGCCTGCCGCGCCTGTAAGGATGTAATGGTTCAGGCTCCGGCGCCCGCCCGGCTGATCGAGGGCGGCCTGCCGACCGAGGCGACGGTCGCCCAGGTGCTGGTCTCAAAATATGCTGACCACCTGCCGCTCTATCGTCAGGCGCAGATCTATGCCCGGCAGGGCATCAATCTCGACCGGTCCACGCTCGCCGACTGGGTCGGCCGCGCCGCCTGGCATCTGCGTCCGGTGCATGAGCGGCTGCTTGGCAAGCTGAAGTCCTCGCCAAAACTCTTCGCCGACGAGACGACCGCGCCAGTGCTCGATCCCGGCCGCGGCAAGACCAAGACAGGTCAACTCTGGGCCTATTCCCGCGATGACCGACCATGGGAGGGGAGCGATCCGCCGGGCGTCGCCTATGTCTATGCGCCGGACCGGAAGGCCGAGCGTCCGATCGCTCATCTGGTGGGCTTTGCCGGAATCCTGCAGGTCGACGGCTATGGCGGCTATCGCGTGCTCGCCGACAAGAGCGGCGTGACGCTCGCCTTCTGCTGGGCACATGTGCGCCGGCGCTTCTACGAGCTCGCCGCGGCCGGTCCCGCGCCAATCGCCAGCGAGGCGCTGAGACGGATCGCGGAACTCTATCGCGTCGAAGACGACGTCCGTGGACGATCGGCCGAGCAGCGCCGTGTCGTGCGCCAGGACAGGAGCCGCCCGATCGTCGTCGAACTCGAACCATGGCTTCGCGAAAAGCTCGGGCTGATCAGCCAGAAGACAAAGCTCGCCGAGGCGATCCGCTACACGCTCTCGCGCTGGGAAGGCCTCTCGCGCTTCCTTGACGACGGCCGCATCGAGATCGACAGCAACACCGTCGAACGCTCGATCCGTCCGATCGCGAAGACTGATTCATTATGCACCTCCTTTCAAATGGCGGAAAACAGCGATTCCTGGTTGTCGTCGTGGATGCGACGCGGAGTATTGCGCGCCAAATCGGCCTTGATCCGTTCGTTTTCGAGGTCGCTGGCGCGGATCTGGTAGGGCGCGCCGCGCATGACTTGCTCGGCCGGCAAGAGGCCATCCCTGATGAACCGGCGGATTTTGACGTGCGACACGCCGAGCTTCGCGGCCGCATCCGACATGGTGAGCCACTCGCCATTCTTGTCGGAAGAGCGATAGCCGCTGATCTTGTGCACCGTGCGCAGCGATTGGACGCGACGCGCGGTCCAGGTCTTTCCCTGACCGGTCTGCATGCCCATGCGATTGAGTGTGGCAGCGATTTCGGCATCCGACCACCGGGTTGCCATGGATCGCATGATCGCCAGAGCCTCCTCAGGCGTACGCTGGCCATGCTCTCCGGATTTGGGCTTGCGAACCCGTACCTGCGAGTGCTGGCCTCCATGCCAGTGGGTGGTCAAGATCACGTCGCGCGCATCGTCATCGACATCCGCCACGATGTCCTTGATGAGCGCGCGCAGCAGTTGCTGACGACAGCGCATGTCGACACCCGGCGCATTCCAGGTGGCTTCGAGATCCTGGGCGAGGCCCGTGAAGTCCGGAACCGCGTCGACAGGCTCCACACACTGGACTTCGCTCAGCCGGGCCTCGCAGGTCTCCACGCGCCTGAGCGTGGCTTCCCAACTCCTCTCGAGCTGGGCCGCAATAAGCCGGTTCTCCAGGTCGCAAGCGGCATAGCGCCGCTCGGCGAGCGATGCCTCATAGCGCGCCTGCTGCAGGTCCATCTCGATCATCTGCCGCCGCTTGGCTTCGCTCTCCAGCTGCATCCGTTCAGCCTCCAACGCCGCTTCGATCGCCATCGGCGCAACCGCCTCCAGCGCTTCGCGGGCCACCGCCGCCTCGGTGCGAAAGTCGTTGAACGACATGCATCGCGCCTGTGCCATCATGAGGTTGCCGCGCTCGCAGCGATATACCGGATAACCTTGGCCGCGTCCGGCATACATGACAACCAGTCTTCGCCCGCATCGACCACAGGAGATGAGACCCGGGAGCAGCGCGCGACCGCCGCGGCCCGACTTGACGCCGCCGGCTTTGCCATAAGCGTTGGCCGCGAGCAGTTCCTGGTTTCGTTCGTACTCGCTCCATCCGATGTAGCCTTCGTGATGGTCCTTGAGCACCACCGCCCACTCGCTAGCCGGCTTGTAATGGCCTAGCTCTTGCGAACGCGGCCATCGACGATCTCAGTGCGCTTCTCGCTTTTACCATAGACATAGGCGCCGGCGTAGAATGGGTTCTTCAGGATCGAGATCACGTTGCGGTAGCGGATCGGAACCCAGTCGAAGGACACCATCTTCTTGCCGTCGGAGGGTCTGGGGAATGCACGCCATCGTCGATCATCGAGATCAGGACCTGGCGCGCGCTGCCGAGTTCGCGGAAGCGCGCGAATATCAGGTGAATGGTCTCCTGCAGGCGCATGTCGGGATCGAACCCGAGACCGTGATCGCGGTGCCAGACATAGCCGAAGGGCACGGAGATGCGCAGTTCTCCGCGCTGTGCCTTGGCGCGGGCGGCCTCGTACATGCGGGCACGCAGCACGCCGAGCTCGAACTCGCTGATGCTGCCCTTCATACCCAGCAGCAGGCGGTCGTTCGGCAATCCCGGATCGTAGACTCCGTCCAGATCGATCACGCGTGCATCGACTTCGCCGCACAACTCGAGCAGCCGATGCCAGTCCGGCTCGTTGCGCGACAGGCGGGACGCCTCCAGGCAAAGCACGGCGCCCACATGGCCGGTGCACAGATCGTCGACTAGGCGCTCGAAACCGGGACGCTCCACAGCCCCGCTTGCGGTTCGTCCCAGATCCTCGTCGATCACCTCTATTTTGCGAAATCCCCAACGCCGCGCGACGTCGACAAGCTCATACTGCCGACGCTGGCTCTCAAGGTTGAGCTGGACCTGCGCCTGAGTGAATTGACGCACATAGACGACGGCCTTGCGCTTGAGGACGGCAGTCGGAATCAGATTACCGCTCGTCATCGCAGCTCTCCTCCTCCGTTGCCACGCCGGCGGCGGCCATCAGTACGTTGGCGCCGGGCGATCACTATGGTCCGTTGGGCTGAACTCAGCCCGTTCAGCTTCTGCGAGTCGAGCGGCAAGCTGAGTTGGCGAACGACCACGAGAGATCGTGTCGGGGGTGGCAGGGTTCTCATGATGCGCCTCCGCGATGGGTGAAACCATCCGGAGAGCCTCGCCGGAAACGGCGTTCGATCAAGAGCTTGTTAAGCTCAAGCAGCGCGGCAAGCGATACGCGCGGGGGGCCCAGGTCCATCGCCGCGCAAGCCACGGGATCGATCATCCAGGCCGGAGCGGTAATGACATGACCGGGCGCGACGACGACATGAATGATCCGGCCGTCGGCGCGCTCTTCGCTGTTCTCGCAGCGAAGCCGACGTCCGAAATACGGGTGCCAACGGTAATGGACCTCGAGCTCCTGCCCAACATGGGCAGAATGACCCCGAGATGGCGCTCAACCGCAAGAACGCGCTCTTCGCAGGCTCTGACGGCGGCGCCGAACACTGGGCAGTCATCGCCTCGCTGATCCAAACCTGCTTATGCCGCGCGCGGCATAAGCAGGTTTGGACTAACCCGCTCCGGCCATTGCGCGCGGGCCAGTGATTGGCAGCGGGGACAATGCCGGTCGCGGCAGCTGTTGAGCGCGGCGGGCGGTGCACGACCGCCGAAGGGCCGGTCGTCACGGATATAATCTGTAGAAGTTTGCACTTGATCAGACAGTTGGCGTCTGAGAATGGTCGGTTTTGCCTGTCCGATAGGATCAGGCAGCGATCATTTTCTCCTTCGCCAGCGGGGCCGTGACAAGGAAGGAAGGCGACCCGGTAGAAACTCGTCCAGCACCGTCTTGTGGAGTAAGCGATGCGCCCAGGCACCTTGCAATAAGCCGATGAACATGGAGTTTGGGCCATGACATTGGAACATGCAAGGGGCGATCTGGTCGCCGAGCTAAGCGGCGGCGCGGCGGCCGAAGATCTTGCAACGGTGCCCGGGGCGCGTGCGGCAACGAAGGCTGTGGAGTTGCACCGAGAAGCGGGCGTTGGTCGACCTGGCGAGCGCGGCGGGGAGGTCGCTAAGCGTTCGGCGTAGCTCCACGGAGGACCGCCAGATCGAGGCCTTCATCGCAACGGGCCGTCAGAAGCATGGCGAGGCGGCCAGCGACGGCGGCAAAGCCGAGGGAGCGGAGGGCGAGCAGATCCGCGAGCGCTTGCGCCGGACGGATTCGGAAACCCCTATCGCTTGCGCAAACAGACCATCGAACCCGTCTTCGGCCAGATAAAGCACGCCCGCGGCTTCCACCAGTTCCTGATGCGGGGGCTGAACAAGGTTGCCGCCGAGTGGGCGATGCTATTACCGTCCACAACATCCTCAAGCTGGCAGGGGCGCAAAGATCGATGAAACCAGCCTGAACGGAGCAACCATTGTCACACAACTGCGGCCCGAGCGGAGCCAATCCAGCGTCCACGCCAAAACGCTTGCCGCCACCGATCGCCTCGGCAGGTCTTATTACAGAGGTCAGACTCCTAGCCTCCCAGGCGCGTGGCTGTCGCCGGACTAGTTTCGGGGGGAGCCACATCCTGGCGGAAGGAAGTTGGTGTTGCCGACGCACTAAAAGGAGGGTGTGCAGCCTCAAGTGATTTTCGCGTGACCGCAGTATCGCTGGATGAGTCTTTCGGCAGTCCGACGGAGTCAGATCGCAAGTGTGAGCAAGATGTCGCCATTTCCGACCTGCTCGACACCAATATGTTTGCGCCGGTCAATCATAGCGGCCGCCCTTACAGGCTCTCTCTTGCTCTGGTGGAGAGGTTACTGATCATGTCTGTAACATTGGGAGCGAAGTTAATATGATGCCCATAAATTCAGCGCGCGTTGCGACCATGCGGGCGAAGATAATGGTCTTTTAGCGGCGGCTACCATTGCAGTGAATTCCACTTTCCAGCACGGGATCGATCCCGATCGTTGCGCTAGACATGTCGGCGGTGGGCAACAAGTCCGCCTTGGTATTGATCCCGATCTAACTGCGCTCGGCAACATGTGGGCGGCGGGATGCATTTTGGCGCATCCGGCGGAAAGGGTGAGATTATGCATCTTTTTGCAAGCAAGATGCCCGGGACCTTCAACAACAACGTTATGACAATGGCGGCAGGAATTGCCGCAATGGGCGATGTTTTCACGCAGAAGCGTCCGCCAAAACTATTCGAACTCGGAGAGTGGCTTAGGGTTAAATGAATGGAATATGCGAAAACCTGGGGTGCCAATGCAGTTTACAGGGCTCGGGTCACTCGCTAGGGTACATTTCAGGTTTGATCGAGCGCCCCGAGGGTGGACGTCTTGTCGACCGTTTCATGCAGTCGCTCATTCCCCCAATTAATGGGCCGTATATATTCTATCTATTTGCTTCATACGGCTCGGTTGGGGAGAATGGTCATCGCGATCTAGGCCATTGGACAACAATTTCCACGGAGTTGGAGTTGCGAATTGCTGTCGCAGTCGATTTCAGACCAAATGCAGGTTCCCCCATGTTCGGTCATGCTTTGCAAACCAGCCCGTCTCATCTCTTTTATCAGTCAAAACCGCGACGACCGCTCGTTGAGCGAGCGGAGGGGATTTACATCTGGGATCAAAACCGGAAGCGCTACATAGACGGTTCAAGTGGTGCGATGGTTATGAACATCGGCCACGGTAACAAGCGTGTTCTTGATGCCATGCGGGACCAGATGGAAAGGGCGACCTTCGCCTACCGTCTGCATTTCGAGAACGAGCCGGCGGAGGAGCTAGCACGACGTACTTCAGGGCATATGCCTGGCGACCTAAAGAAGCTCTTTTTCGTTTCGGGCGGATCAGAGGCGATCGAGACCTGCTTCAAAATGGCCCGCCAATACACGCTAGCGATCGGTCAGACCACCCGCTACAAAATTATCTCGCGGTTTCCCTCGTATCATGGAGCTACCTTCGGATCGTTGGCAGTCACTGGGTACGATGCCCTCACAAAGCCTTTCGCTCCTATGCTCCAGGAGATGCCGAAGATAGCTGCGCCGACTGCATATCTTGACCGTGACAATCTCTCCATGGAACAGCGCGGCGAACGGTACGCCGACATGCTGGAGGAGAAAATTCTTTCCGAAGGCACTGAAACAGTGCTGGGTTTCGTAATGGAACCGATCGGTGGGGCATCCACGGGCGCCCTCGTCGCGCCGGACGCCTACTATTCGCGCGTCCGCGATATCTGTACCAAGTACGGCGTTTTGTTGATCCATGACGAAGTGATGTCCGGCGTCGGGCGCACTGGTCGATTTCTCGGTGGAGATCACTGGGGATGCGTCCCGGACTTGATCGCGCTCTCAAAGGGTTTCGGTTCCGGCTACATGCCGCTGGGCGCAATGGTTGCCAGCAACCAGATCGTTGATGCGGTACAGGCGTCTGGGGGCTTTCAACACGGGTTCACCTATGCCGGAAATCCTTTGGCATGCGCGGCGGGGCTTGCCGTCCTCAACGAAATTGAGCAGGAAGCACTTGTCGAAAATACTGCCACTGTCGGCGGCCAGCTGAAGGCTGAACTGGAACGGTTAGCGGAGCGATTTCCTTTCATTGGTGATGTGCGAGGGCTTGGCTTTCTGCTCGCCGCTGAGTTTGTCTCCGATCGCGAAACGATGGCGCCCCTGCCTAAGGAGTTGAACGCATATCAAAGGGCGGTCGATATCGCCTATGACCTAGGGCTGATCATCTATTCGCGCCGGACACGTGGGGGAGTTGATGGCGACCACATTCTAGTATGCCCACCTATGATCACCACGAAAGAACAAGTCGATGAGATCGTTGGTATGCTTGGTGCGATGCTCCTCCGATTGGCGCGTGAGTTGAACCTACCGATCTCGTCATGAAGAGTTTCCGCCATGGCAATTGAGAACGCAAACCTTACATATCGATTTGCATGCAAGGAAGATTGCGGAGCTATTCATGGCATCCTGCAACGGCTTGCTGATTCGTTAGGCCTCACGGCGCGCTTTCAAACAACCCTGCAAGATTTGGAGAGTTTCGGGTTCGGTCCAAATCCGCACTTCAAAGTTCTGTTTGCTGAGATTCAGGGAAAAACTGTCGGAATGTGCCTGTTCTTTCCCTACTACTCCACGTGGATTGGTCGTCCTGGATTGTATATCCAGGACCTCTTCGTCGATGAGCAGTACCGAGGCGAGCGGATTGGCGCGCGACTTCTCCGTCAGGTCGCGCGCATTGCGCGCGAAGGGAGCAGCACGCACATGCGACTTACCGTCGACGACGGAAACGACGGTGCCGTAAAGTTCTATCAGCGCCACGGTTTCATTCCTTCCACCGATGAAACCACGTTCAAGCTGGTTGGCGCGCGATTTGACAGTTTTTGTGATTTTGAAGACTGTGGTTGCTTAGGCTGACTCAAGAACATGTCATCAGACACGAAGCGGCAAGACAACCGCGAACGGGATAATCCGCGCCCAGAGATTTTGTGCTGAAATTAGTGCTCAGCAAAGGGAGCGGAACCTAGCTTAGCTAATCTAGCTGATGCCTAAAAGAACCGGCGAGTTATTAGGTCTCCACCCCTAACCGCCACGGGGTCGCCCGATGGGGCGGGATGTGAACGCGTATCTCCCTGTTGTACTTGGGGAGGCTGATTCAGACACTCAGTTCGCCAGGATTGTTGCTTTTCAAACCACCGAGCCTACGCTGGGTGCCGTGCGAGTTCACGCCCCAATTTGGTCCGACGATGCTTAAGTCGGCTACGTTACGTGGTTGGGCCAGCACCAGATGGGCACGGTATTAGTGCTATCGCTAGAGTATTCGGAAGGCTGGGCAGGCCGGCTCGTGCCGCAGCAGGCACAGGAGACCTTGCGCAACGCGCTCGCCACGGGCACCGATTGCGCCACCCGGTCAAGACCGATGAGCAGACTGAGCCGCTGGGCGCCGCCAAGGTGCTGAAGCGCGTGGTCGAGGCGGAAAAGCCCGGTCTCGTCATTCTAGGCAAGCAGGCGATCGACGACGACTCCAACCAGACCGGCCATAGGCTGGCGGCACTTCTCGGCTGGGCGCAGGGCACCTTCGCCTCCAAGATCGTGCTCGACGGTAACAAGGCCACGGTAACGCGCGAGGTCGATGGCGGCCTGCAGACGCTGAACTGAAGATGCCGGCATCGTGACAGTGGATCTGCGGCTGAACCAGCCACGCTACGCGTCGCTGCCCAACATCATGAAGGCCAAGAAGAAGCCGCTAGAGCACGTCCTGTGATCGATGAATCGATTGTGATGTGACAGCTGCGTTTTGTGCTGATTCAACATCCACCTCGATGGAGGTGGACGATGGGAAGAGCATTGAGCGGGGATCTTCGATCGCGGGTTTTGAAGGCTTCGGGCGAGGGCATGTCGGCGCGGCAAGCGGCGGCGCGGTTCGGCGTGGGAGTGTCCAGCGCGATCCGCTGGGTTGCGCGGGCGAAGATCGGCGAACTGGCGCCACGCCCGCAGGGCCGCCGCCGCGCCTCCAGCCTCGATGCGCATGAAGCCTTCATCGTCGGGCTGATCGAGGAACGCAAGGACATCACGCTGAACGAGATGGTGGAGCGACTCGTCGCCGAGCAGTCGGTGCGGATCAGCCGCAGTGCCTTGAGCGCCTGGCTTTCGCGGCCACGGCTGGACATTCAAAAAAAGTCCGCGCACGCATTGGAGCAGAATCGCCCCGACGTGCTGAAGCGGCGCCGGGACTGGTTCGACGGCCAGCTCGATCTTGATCCGGCGAAGCTCGTGTTCATCGACGAGACCGGCCTCTCCACAAAGATGGCCCGCCTGCGTGGAAGAGCGCCGCGCGGCGAGCGCTGCCGGGCCGGCGTGCCGCATGGCCACTGGAAGACCACGACCTTCACCGGAGCGCTGCGGCTGACGGGCATGACTGCGCCCTTCGTCTACGACGGCGCTATGAACGGCAACGTGTTCCTGGCCTATGTCGAGCAGGTGCTGGTCCCGACATTGGCGGAGGGCGACGTAGTTGTCATGGACAACCTGCCCGCTCACAAGACCGCCGGCGTGCGCGACGCGATTGAGGCCGCAGGCGCGAGCCTGCTCTACCTGCCGCCCTACAGTCCCGACTTCAATCCGATTGAGAACGCCTTCGCCAAACTCAAGGCGCTGCTGCGAGCAAAGGCCGAGAGAACTATCAAGGCTCTGTGGGACTCGGTCGGCGCGGTGGTCGACCTCTTCACCCCAGCCGAATGTGCCAACTACTTCAAAGCCGCAGGATATGAACCGGATTAAACAGGACGTGCTCTAGACGAGAAGAGCCCGGCCGACTACGGCGCCGACGTCAAGCCGCGGCTGAAGGTGATCAAGACCGAGGAGCCGGGCGGCCGCAAGGCGGGCGTCAAGGTCAAGAGGGTCGCCGAACTGGTAAACAAGCTGAAAAAAACGAAGCCAGCGTGCTGTAAGGCCAGGAAGGGACAAAAATGACAATGCTTCTGATGCCGAACAAGACAACGCGGCGCCTTTCGACCAGACTGCCAAGGCGTTTTCGGCGACGCTACAGATCGGTTCGGAGACGATCGTCGCGCCGGCGACATCATCGGGCAAGAACGTCGCGCCCCGCGTGGCAGCCCTGCTCGATGTCGCCCAGCTATTGGAAATTATCGAAGTCGTGTCGCCCGACACCTTCAAATCTATGCCGGCAACGCCATCCAGACGGTGGAGTCGGGTGACGCCAAGAAGGTCATCACGGTGCGCACTGCTTCCTTCCAGGCAGCACTCGAGGGCGGTTCCGCGCCGGTCGAGACGGTTCAGGCGGCGGCCAATCCCGGCCTGTCGAGCTTTGTCGAGAACAAGCTCTCTGAGACCGTCCAGAGCTGACCTGCGTTCGTCTGATGCTCAGAGCCGAACCTGCAAGAGGAGATCGGCATGAGCGTTTATGCCGTCATAATCCGAAAAGGGGCCACGCGTTCAGCGAGCTGAACCGAATACCCCATCCTTCAGAGAAGCGGCTATGTTTCATGTCCTGGTTCTCTCGATGGGCCAGCACGAGCTTCAAACCGGATTAGAGCAGAGGGGCAAGGTCCATACTTCTCCTCTTTCTCAAGTTCTATTCAATCAGAGCAGACGGCCCAGGCGCCGTCTGCTCCAAATCCTGAGCGGCGTACTCTCAGGGACGATGCTCAGAAATACTGTTTGACGGGCTCCTCAACGGAGCGCGCGTCACGCGCTCTCAAATTGACCGGCACAATTCCAGCAGCGCTTCGAAGAGATCGGCGACGAGGCCACAGTCGGCGACCCTGGAAGATCGCGTCTCCTCGTCCTTGTTGATGGCGACGATCACCTTCGAATCCTTCATGCCGGCAAGGTGCTGGATGGCACCGAAGATGCCGACGGCAAAATAAAGGTCGGGCGGCGTCCGCTGGGGCTAAAGATTGGCGCCGTCACGCGCGTTCGGTTCGAGGCAAGGGTTCGACAGCTGGTCGGAGCGGATCGGCTGTTGCTGGGTATCTTTGAACCGCTCCTGCAGATGCACAGGTGTCTGCGCGAGAACCTGGCGGATCTGCACCGGCTCGTCCTGAGAGCGTTCGAGTGGATCCCATCTGCCGTCGCCTCATGACCATGCCTGGCATAGGACCCTACCGCGCTCACCTACAGGGCAACGATCGATGATCCTAAGCGGCGCAACAAGCCTCGGATGACGTGCTCGTTGGCAGTGGCCACGCCTTGACGGCAGCCTTCCGCGCGCGGTGAGCGTGCGCAGCCTCTGGCCGGCAGCGGACTTCAGATGAACTGCCTTTTGGGCACAATCTGTGCAAATCCCTTCGCGTCATTCCGGTCCGTCTTCAACGTCATCGCGCCCAGAGCCGCTTTGACATGTCGACTCTCGAGACACACGACAGGGAATCCCTCGTCGACAAAGTCTCCGCGATCCACTCCGATGTCGCACCGGCTTCCAAGCCAACGCGAACTAGATCGTCCCGCCATCACCGAAGTGCAGCCGTCACAGCATCCGGGTCACCGACCACCTTCCCCTGCCACAGCACTGCTTCCGCCGATCTAGGTCGGTCGGTGCGTATCTCGGCCTCACATCGCGAAGATACCAGTCTGAAGTCGACAGGGTCGGTCGCATCACCAAAGTGGGTGACAGTGAGACGCGAACGGCCTTGTCCCAGGCGGCCAACGTCATCCTGCGCCCGACGACCCGATGGACGAGCATGAAGGCTGGGGCAATGAAGATTGCCAATCGAGAGGCTGCCCGATGCGCGAAGGTCGGCCTGGCCAAACGAATGGCAGTAATTGACGAACAGGGATTTCCGTTGGTCGGCAGCTTAGGCTGAGCCGTCCACGGATTAGCGACGCTCGATGCAGGGCGCGGTCCGGACGAGTTCGCATGATCTGTCGTTGCCGGTTCCCGAGCACGCCGAAGAGCTTTGAACCGATCGGACCCACAGACACCGGCGGCTGCGTGCCGACCGCGAACAGAAGCAAAGAACCTGCATCAATCGTCACGCCTTGACTGGAGGACACCGAATACAGAAGTAGATCATCGGAATTTTGAAGAAGCATGAGGCCGGGGTGTCGGTTGCCGATCTGTGCCGCAAGCACGGGATCAGCCACGCCTCGATTTACAACTGGATGGCCCGCTTCGGCGGGATGGATGTCTCCGATGCTCGGCGACTGACGGCGCTGGAGGACGAGAACACGCGGCTCAAGCGGCTTCTGCCCGACGCCATGCTCGACAATGCCGCGTTGAAGGACTTGAGGGAACGAAATGGTGACGCCCGCGGCCAAGCGGAAAGCTGTCGCTCGCCTGAAGGAAAGCTTCGGGATGAGCGAACGGCGGGCGTGTAAAGCCATCGGCTGTTGCCGCATGACGATTTACTACGAGACCAGCAGGCCGGACGACCGCCAGCTTCGCGAGCAGATGTAGGCGATCGCGCAGGAGCGTCGCCGGTTCGGCTACCGGCGTCTTCTTGTGATGCTGAGGCGGGAGGGCCTGGTCGTGAATCACAAGAAGCTGTTCCGGCTCTTTCGGGAGGAGAAGCTTGCCGTTCGCCGCCGTGGCGGCCGTAGGCGGGCGATCGGGACCGGGGCGCCGATGCTGGTGCCGCTGAGACCCGACGAGAGCTGGTCGCTCGACTTCGTATCGGACCAGCTCACCGACGGGAGCCGCTTCCGCATCCTGGCCGTCGTCGACGACTGCACGAGAGAGTGCCTGGCACTCATCGTTTGATACGTCTCTCACGGCATGTGGGTCGCCCCACGAATTGGTCCGGCTCATCACCGAGCGCGGCCGGCCGAGGATGATCGTCAGCAACAATGGCATCGAGTTCACCTCGAACGCCATTCTCTCCTAGGCTGATCAGAACCGCGGCATTGTAGAATAGCCTCTTCGTCTCATTCGGCTGCTTTTTCCACAGCCTTCGCCATGGGAAGTCGCTGCTGTGTATGCAGCTTCCGCCTTCTCCATTCGGGATCGTTCTTCGGCTTGCTTGGCCGGGATGTTGTAGTCGAAGGCGGGGCCGCGCCTAGCATTAGCATGGCCCGTAGGGAGGCCGGCACGCAGCTCGACCGATCTGTACTTGCGGCGAGTAAGACCGGCCGGGCCCAGATGTAGTCGGCATTTTTGCTCAGCATGCGCCAGATGATCATCGCAAGCTTGCGCGCGGTGGCGACGGCCGCGATATGCTTCCCCCGACGCGAGGCGATCCGCTTGTAGAAGGCGCGCAGAGGACCCGGTTAGCGGCAGCCGCCCATGCCGCCTGGACCAGCATTCCCCATGCGTGCCCTCGGCCCTGCTTCGTTATGCGCCCGTAATAGGCTGGCCCCTCGCCGGACTGCCGCACGCTGGGATTGAAGCCAAGATAGGCGACAAGCCTCTGTGGATCGCTGAAGCGGCGGGCCAGATGATGTGCTCGAACTGTCAGTTCATCTGCATACGACGGCCTGCCCGCACTTGCGTGCTCCCGGTGCCCCGTGGCCCGGATGCGCCAAGCTTAACGAAACCTGACGACCGAACAAACGCTGCCACCGAGAACAACATGCCGGATATTGGCTTCATCAAAAGCTTTACCGGCCTACGTGCGATGAACTGCTCAACGAGACGCTGTTTACTTGGCTGGCTTAGGAGTGCGTAGCCATCGCTCCATCGCGCTCCGACTACAACACCGCGCGGCCGCACTCCCAAATCGCCTGGCAAACACCGGCCGCGTTCGCCACCACCTTAATCCGCGACTGTCGCGCTGCGGTATGCGAAAGGCTCCGCGCCAGCGCCCGTCGCTTCACCCGCCCAGCAGGGCACCACGCCGTATTCTCCACATGGTCAGTCTTCCGTCGGCACCTCGCCCCTCCCTCAAGCCAGAAATTCTATCATCAGTCTCGACCTGACTCGCCTACGATCCCACAAAAGTGCTGCCCATCATTTCGCGAAATGCGCGCCCATTATCCTCCGAAATCGCTGCCCGCCATCAACCGAAACAGCAATGGGCTTTGTAAGCACATAGCAACGTTGGTTTGCGACTATAAGCAGCGTTGAAGGGCTTTGCCCGATAAGCGGTAATGCAAAAGTTTGCAACAGAACTCAGCCATCCATGGAAAACGTTGGGTCCGACACCTCCTTGTCGGCTTTGTGGGTTAGTTTACGTGCTGCGCGGCTCGACGTCCTGCCGCACGCTCATGGAAGCCATTGAATAAGCTGCCGAACATTTCTTCTGAGGCACTTTCTGCGCAGTTGGCACGACTCTTGAAGTTCTCTCGTTGAGCGGCAGGAACTGCCGACTGGCATTCATGGCGAGAGAGATATCGCGGTCGCTGAAACGAAGGAAGGAAAGAAAGCAACATGTCAGGGCAGCACCATCAACTTAAGCCGATAAACGCTCGTCCCATCCGTACGCCGGCGGAGCTGGTTGAAACCGGCCTCGTCGCGGCTGAAGACCTTGCTGGTATCGACGCCGTGGCCGAGCGCTATGCCATCGCGATCAGCCCCGCCATGGCCGCGCTGATCGACCGGAACGATCCGAACGATCCGATCGCGCGTCAGTTCGTGCCGGCTGCGGCCGAGCTGAAAGTGACATCCGAAGAGCGTGAGGATCCCATCGGGGATCTCGCGCACAGTCCGGTCGAGGGCATCGTCCACCGCTATCCCGACCGGGTACTCCTCAAAGCCGCCCATGTCTGCCCGGCCTATTGCCGCTTCTGCTTCCGTCGAGAGATGGTGGGTCCGCAGGGGCTCGGCACCCTCTCGCCCGAGGCCATGAACGAGGCCTTTGCCTATATCGCCGGCCATCCTGAAATCTGGGAGGTGATCCTCACCGGTGGGGAACCGCTCATGCTCTCGCCCCGCCGCCTCGGGGAAATCATGCAGCGGCTGGCCGGCATCGATCACGTGAAAATCGTGCGCTTCCACACCCGCGTCCCCGTGGTCGAGCCGGAGCGGATTGACGAGGTTTTGGTTGCGGCCCTGAAGGCGAGCGGAAAAGTCGCTTATGTGGCTCTCCATGCCAACCATCCGCGCGAGTTGACGCCCGCGGCGCGCGCCGCCTGCGCCCGGCTCGTCGATGCGGGCATCGTCATGATCAGCCAGTCTGTGCTGTTGAAGGGCGTCAACGCTGATCCCGACACGCTCGCGGCACTCATGACCGCCTTCGTGGAGACGAGGGTGAAGCCCTATTACTTGCACCATCCGGATCTCGCCCCCGGCACGAGCCATTTCCGCCTGACCATCGAGGAAGGCCGCACTCTGGTCGGAGGCCTGAGAGGCCGGATTTCGGGACTGTGCCAGCCGAGCTACATACTCGACATCCCGGGCGGGCACGGGAAGGCGATGATCGGACCGGACGCCATTCGGCAAGTGGATACAGGCTGCTATATGGTCTCAGACTTCAAGAGCGGCAGGCACGCCTATCCGCCATCGGGTTAAACTTAATGATTTTCACGAAGGCGGTGTAACATTTTGGACGCGTTCGCCTTGCTTCCACCTCTTGGCCCAAGGATCTTCTGAAGCCGCTTCCGCTTGTTGGCGCCCCATCGGGCATCTCATCGCATGCTTGCGGCCGTAGAGCTCGTTCTCCCCGGCATCGACCACCCCGGCGGCGTGAGCCAGGGTCAACCTCGGCCGCAAGTATTGCTTCCTGCTTCTTCATTCGCGCGTAGCTCATCACCTTGTGTTTTTGGAGCGCGCTATTGAGCCTCGAGAGCGGCGTTAGTTTCCGCTGCGACAAAACTCCTCGAATGCCGGGCCATAGAGCCTGTAGCTCGTCTCATCGTTCGCCGGTTCGAATCCATGCCGAAGATAGAAACCTCCTCGGCGAAGCGTCCCGCTTCCTGACGGCGGCGGTGCGCTTGTGGCTGACCAGTTCATCCTGCGCCGCGCCGGCGAAGCGATATTTGCGCGCACCCAGATCCGCAGTCGCCAGCATTGGCATGTAGTATCCGTCGCGGATCGCCGGCACGCGATAGTAGGTGCCGTTACTTCCGCGTCGAACCCCCGTCTTCAATGGCCTAATGACGCGTCCACGAAGGTCCGCGCTCAGGCTCCTCGTCAGTATCACCTGCTCGCAAATCGCCGGAACAGTGAATGAGACCTATCGCGTGAATCCCCAATCAAAGATGCTATAGATCTTGCGACACGCTACACTTCGGCATGCTTAAAGCCGCTCATGGATTGTGGGTATGTCCGGTTCTCGAGGGGGATGGCTTCGATTGCCGCCGACAGCGCCTCGAGAAAGGTGGATTGGGCGCGGGTGCGCTTGGCAGTGCGCTTCGTCACGAGATAAACCTCCACAGAAGGCGGATTCGTGTAGGGCGGAAGTTGCCAGAGCTGCCCTGCCTCCACGTCTGGAACGACGACGTGAAGCGGCAGCGGACCGAAACCAAAACCCGCCTTGATCAGGCGTTTCACCTCTTCGAGATTTGTGAACTGCCCCACAATTTTCCCACTTAGCTGCTCTTGCTTGCGCAATGCGGCGACGGGCGCCAGAGCTCCTGAAAGCTCGTCGGTAGTAAAGGAAACATAGTCGAGCCTCCTCAGTTCATCGAAACCAGAAATCCGTCGTTGGAAGAGCGGGTGGTTTGGTCCGCAGAAGAAGCCGAAATGCTCGCGATAGAGCGGGGTGTATTCCAGGTCATCGAGCTTCTCCTGCGTGAGGAAAATGCCGAGGGCGGCTTCACTGTTAAGCACGGCTTCAGCGGCAGACCTGCTGGAGGAAACCGTTGTGGAAAATGTGATGCGCGAATGGGTCTTGTGGAAGTCGGCAAGGAAAGTATCGAGGAAGGGGCATTCGACATGGCTGGCGAAAGCCATGTCGACGTGGCCGGAAACGTGGTTTCGATCCTTCTCCATGAGTTCCGGCAGTCCCGCGACGATCTCGAACATTGCCATACATTCCCCGTAGAGTGTCTCTCCCGCCGGCGTGATCTTGAAATAGTTCGAGCTTCTGTCAATGAGATGGCAGACCAAATGCTCCTCGAGCCGTCGCAGCGCGTTGCTGATTGTGGGCTGCGACAGGGACAGTTTATCTCCGGCAGCGGTCAGGCTTCCTTCCTGCACGATGACCGTGAACGTTCTCAGGAGGTTCCAGTCGATCTCCCAGACAAAACGGCGCCGCACTTGGATCATTCTCTACCTCCACCTTTGCGGAACATTTTCAGGCATCTGCCGCTCCTTGTCCAGCGATCCGCTCGACACCTCCGCACGTACATTTGCAAGATCCGTGCTTGGCGAAATCACTAAGCTCCGGTGAGCGCCGATAAATGGCGGCCGTGATGTCAGGTTACTTGGCGAACGCGAGCTTCGACATTTTGTTTGAAAATCATGTGCCTACGTCAGTCACGAGCATTTCCAATTCCAATGGCCCTGAGATGATGCAAACGCGTGGCGAGGGCTGAGTGTTTCGAGTGAGGCGGAACAAAGAGATTGCGGACGGCCGAGAAGACATTGGCGAAGCCTTGAGGTGCGCCTGGCGAACGAACCGCTGCATCAGCCACTCCCGTTTTCGCAGACAGGATTTTGCTTCAAGCGAGTCCCGACGAACAGTGCTGTTGGCACAGCTCGATCGTCAAAACCAATTCATACAATCTTCACGAAAGCAGATCGGCGATGATGCTATCTTCGCTGCAAAGTGTGAGGTTAGGCACGGCTAAAACTTTACGGCTCAGACCATCGAACCACAAGGACAGGGATCGACGCGAATGAAAAAAGCGGTTGTCATGCTTGAAGGTACAAGGAGCAGCGGTCTGCTGTTCGTCCAAGCGGCAGGCGTCTCGGACTTATTCCAATCAATCTGTCGGATAATCCAATCCAGTACGACTATGGTGCGGCGGAACGGATTGATGCAATCCGGATCGATACAAATAATTTCGATGCGCTGGTCCGCGAATGTTTCAGGCTAAATACGATCTACGACATTGCGGGTATCACGAACGCCGACGAGACAGTCTACGCGATGGTTGGCACGCTGTGCCGGCACTTTGGGCTGCCGGGACCGAACTCTGCCTCGATTGAACGATGCTGCGACAATTTCGCTCAACGTCAGCTCCTCGCCGAGGCTAGTGTTCCAATACCGGCCTATCGCTTGCAACTACCGTTACGGAGGTTGAAAGCTTTGCCACGGAGATCGGCCTACCAGTAATTCTTAAGCCAGCTGTGGGCGTCGGCAGCAGCGGCGTCGATTGAGCCTCAATGCCGGCGAGTTGGCCGAACACACGACCTATCTGTTCGGCGGGAGTCACACATGGCGGTGTACACCCAGGGTGCTAGTCGAAGAATTCGCGCAAGGCCGCCATTGTATCGTTCATATAATGGGAGATGAGATCTTTGGGATTGAGGCCGCTGATTTCGGTCGCCCGCCGCATTTCGTCTTTCGTGAGGGCATCTTTCCAGCCTCTCTGACCGATGACGAGCATAAACGTATAGTCGATGTTTCGGTAAGCTGTTTGCGCGCTCTCGGCCTTGGCTGGGGGGCAACCTGCATTGAACTCAGGTGGACTGATATTGGTCCACTGGTCATTGAAGTCAATCCGCGTCTTGGTGGCGGCCCACAACACATTCAGCTGGCTTGTGGTGTCGATCTCATAGCCGAGCACCTCAAGCTTGTCATCGGCAATGAATGGAATTTGCGCAAAACGCATTCGCACGTTGCGGCTTGGCGGAATCTACTTCCTGGTATCGACGGCACTCTCGACTGGATCGATGGGGACAAGCTGGCAGCCGCTGTTCCAGGCGTCGCCGAGGTCAAATTCTATGTTCAACCTAAGACGCCGATCGTCAGGAAGGGTGATTACCGCGATCCTCTCGGATATGTCATCGCGGTTTCACCCAGCCGCGCGCAGACTGAGGCGATTCTTCAGCGTGCCGTCGATTTCATCGATTGGTCGATCATACCATTTCCGACCGAACAGGACTGAGCGGCTCCTACCTATTCGTACCAGCGCATGTGCTCGCAATAATGGTCGCTGATGTTCCTGCATTTCTGCATGAACTTCTTACATGGATGGAGGTTGTTAAGTGCCTATTCTACGTCTCCGGACGGCGCACCAGTATCTGCGTGACTTTGTCGCTAAGGTGGATTGGTCGGATGATGCCGTATTTGGCATCGTGAAGGCACAGGTTCTGCCGCCCTTGAGGTCGGGGTCCGATCCGCGCCTGCATCGTCGACGACACCGGCTTTCCAAGAAAGGCAAACATTCAATAGGGTTGCTGGGGTCGCGGCAGTATTTGCGGGCAACTCGGCAAACAGGACGAACTCGATGGTCGCGTCAGTCTGTCGGCAGCCGAACAGGCGAGCCTGCCGACTTGCCTATCAGCTCTATCTGCCGGAAATCTGGGCAAGTGATACTGTTCGACGCAGGGCCTCGCTCGAAAAACTCAGCCTCGCCACCTATCTGCATCGTCTCAGGGCGATTGCTCATTGAAAGTCATGACTGACATAGCCAAACTGACATAGCCAACATAATTTCCAAACAAAACGCCCAAGCTCGCCTTCGCCAAATCAACCGGACATCACCGCCAATATGGCATTGGCCCGAACCCGTCTACGTCTCTGCTTCGCTCGGTGCGTGGCAGGCACCGGGCATGAGCCCTGCAATGCCGTCACTACTGAGGATTTCGAGAAAAAGTTAGCCGCGGCAACAAAACCTCAAAATAAACTTTACAGAACTTTGCACCTCTCAATCGCCGACGATGGTACCTTCACTTCAATCTGAGTAGCGGGTCGTCTGAACGCCTGATGCCGATTTGCGCTCGGACCGCCGCACAAAACGCAACATCGGAGGAATCGATGGCAAGAAGAGCGTTGATCTTGGTTGAAGGCAGTAAAACGGGTTATGGTTTGCTATACGTTCGAGCGGCCCGTCGTCTTAATCTCCATCCGATTACCCTGTCGGCTAACCCGGCTCAGTATGACTACATTGCGTCGGAAGGGGTTGAGGCAATCCGTGTCGATACAGATAATCTCGATGCACTGATCCAGGAATGTTCTCGGATACGTTCAACTCATGACATTGCCGGTATTACTGGCTTTCCCAGCCCGGCTGAGTCGGTCTATGTGATGGTTGCCAAGCTCTGTCGGCATTTCGATTTGCCGGGACCAAGCCCCGCATCCGTTGAACGATGCTGCGACAAGTCCGTTCAACGTCAGCTCCTAGCGGCCGCTGTTCCGATCCCTGCTTTTCGCCTGGCAGCGAATGAGGCTGATGTAAAACGCTCCGCCGCGGAGATCGGACTACCGGTAATTCTAAAGCCAATCGTTGGCGTTGGCAGCACCGGCGTCCGATTGTGCCGCAACCTCGATGAGTTGGTCGAACATGCCACCTATCTGTTGAGGGGGCAGCACATATCGCAATCTTCGCCAAAGATACTGGTCGAAGAATTCGCACAAGGCTCTCATTACAGCGTTGACGTAATGGGAAATGACGTTTTTGGAATAGCTGCCGCTGACTTCGGCCACCCACCGCATTTCGTCTGTCGTGAGTACACATATCCAGCCGTGCTGACGGATGACGAGCATAGACGTATCGCCGATGTTTCGATGGGGTGCTTACGGGCTCTTGGCCTTGGCTGGGGCCCAACGAACATTGATCTCCGATGGACCAAGCATGGCCCAGTCGTCATTGAAGTCAATCCACGTCTTGCTGCTACGCCCACTCCTCAACTGGTTAAGTTGGCTTACGGCGTCGATCTCATCACCGAACATATCAAGCTTGTCGTCGGCGATGAATGGAATTTGTGCAAAAGGCATTCGCACGCTGCGGCCGCGCGCTCCCTGATTCCTGATCGCGATGGCATCCTCAATTGGATTGAGGGCGAAAATCAGGCGGCTGCTATACCAGGTGTCGCCGAGGTTAAACTGTTTGCCGAACCCAAGAAGCCGATCGTCAGGAAAGGTGATTGGCGAGACCGCATCGGATATGTCATCGCTGCTTCAGCGACCACTGCTGGGACTGAGGCAGTACTTCGGAGTGCCATCGACTTGATCCATTGGTCGATCACACCATCTCCGACCGTCGGCGAAAGCGAGCAACCCGCGGCGCCTGAAATCGCCGCACCTGCGCAGGTGGTGCCGGGCAAGAGGTGATGGTCGCAGAACGGTAGTTTAAACAAGAGGTGGTATCAGGTTAACTTCCAATGAAGACGATGGCTGCTAGCCCGCCGTCAGGAATCCAAACCATGTTGGCTACGGGATGCCATCTGCCAGCGGGGGATTGTACGCAAGTTTGCGAGACTTGGCGTTTCGGCGAGATGATCCGGCAAGAAGGCGAATGCAATGGCAAGCAAATCATTCCAGCGTCAGTCATAGACGACATCCGGCGCGGTGGAGACCGGGCAAAGTTCACCTACAAGGGCATGCCCGGTTATTCCTACCGCAGCATGTGGTGGGTTCCGCACGACGAGTTTAGCGCCATCGAAGCTCAGGGCATTCACGGTCAGCGGCTATATATCGCGCCAGGAGCAGAGATGGTGATTGCGCTGTTCGCGTCCCACCCGCTGGCCACCTCTGCATTTAGCGACGTGATCACTGTTCCGCAAATGCTTGAACTTGGGCGGTTTCTGCGTGGGTAGCCATTCCCCAATCGGTTGAAATTAACCTGAAAAGAAGATCAAGGAAACTTCGAATGGATAACGACCAGTTTTATAAAATTCGCACGAGCAGTCCAGTTTCAAAGGAGCTAGCTTTTCCGGAGGCGGAATTTCGCCATCGCATTGAAGAAGTCAGGAAGGTCATGGATAAGGAGGACCTTGACGTCCTTCTTATCACGTACCCGCCGAACCTAAGCTATTTGAGTGGCTACCAAAGTTTTGGTTCGTGTTGGTATATGTGTATGATCTTACCTCGCCAGGGGGAGCCAATTCTTCATATGGCCCACTTGGAGTTCGCTCCCGCTTTGCTTACTTCCTGGGTATCAGACATTCGAGGCGTTCGCTGGGCCGAGGGAGGAGAAGCTGACAAGCTCGTGGGCATATTGAAAGAGCGGAAGCTGGAAGGGAGGCGGATTGGCGTTGAGCGGAGAAGGCCCGGCCTTACCCTTGATCTTTATGAAGGCCTGAAACGTGGTCTGCCTGGGGCTACTTTTGTCGATGCCTCGGAAGTGGTTGCGAAGCCCCGAATGATCAAATCACCAGCTGAGCTGGACTACATGCGCCAGGCGGGGAGAATCACCAAAAAGGGCCTCGACGCAGCGTTGCCCGTGATCAAGCTTGGGGTCACTGATAATCAGATTGCCGCCACGCTCTATGAGACGATGGTCCGTGAAGGCAGCGAGTTTTTCAGCACGCAGCCAATCGTTGCGGCGGGTCACCGGAGTGGCATAGTCCATGCGAGTTTCAAGCGCACGCCCCTTCAACTGGGGGATACGGTGGTCCTCGAATTCGGGGCCGCCTACCAGCGCTACACCAGTGCGATTTATCATACCGTCGCAATCGGGAAGCCGTCTTCGGGAGTAGAGAAACAGGCCAAGGTAATCAACGAGGGTCTCAACGTCCTGTTTGGTGCCGTTAGACCGGGACGAACCATTCAGAGGTCGCACGGGAACAGGCCAAGGTAATCAACGAGGGTCTCAACGTCCTGTTTGGTGCCGTTAGACCGGGACGAACCATTCACGAGGTCGCACGGGAAGTGAGCATTAGCTTGAGAGAAGTTTGGCCGGAGCCAGCCGTATACGGGTATTCAATTGGATCGGGGGCACCCCCTACGTGGTGCGAAGACCTCTGCTACATACGCGAAGGTAATGAGTTGGAGTTGAAACCTGGCATGACGTTCCATTCACCAGTCGGGGAACTAATGCCAGGGACCCCGGGAGTAGGATTCAGTGAGACATGGGCGGTCACTGAGACAGGATGCGAAATCCTTACCCTTCATGACACGACACTGACGGTAGTCGATGCCTAGAGGGACGCCGCTCTCCGCTCGCCAACCGGTGATTAGAGTCCGAGCCTTGATTGAAGGACGGACTGATGAAGAGAAAGCGGTTTACGGAAGAGCAGATCATCGCGTCGCCTCGGAGGTCCCGTGCTTGCGGGCAAGATCGCGCTCCTTCGCACCCGCTTCATGCTCGTGCAGAACCGCTGTATAACTGAAGGCCAAGCATGGCGGGATTGACGTATCCGACGCCAAGCGCCTGAAGGCCTTGGAAGACGAGAACGCCAAGCTGAAGAAGGTGCTCGCAGGCCAGATGCTCGAAGCCTAGGCATTGCGCTAGCTTCTATCAAAAAAGGTAGGGCCCGCCGCCAAGCGCGAAGCCGTCGCGCATCTGCAGGCCGTCATGGGACTATCGGAGCGTAGCGTCGGGCCTGTTCCTTCGTCGGCGCGGATCGTAAGATGATCCGCTACCAGTCTCGCCGAGCGCTAGAGGCGGAGCTGCATGGTCGCCTGCGTGACCTCGCGAACGAGCGCCGGCGATTCGGCTATCGACGGCTGTTAATTCTGCTCAGCCGGCAGAGGGAGATATCGGGGATCAACCGTATCTATCGTCTTTACCGCGAGGAAGGACTGACGGTGCGCAAGCGTCGGGCGCGACGCACGCGGGCGCCAATCCTGGTCGAGGCAAAGCCGAATGCGCGCTGGTCGCTGGATTTCGTGCATGACCAGTTCGCCTGCGGCTTCCGTGTGCTCAACATCGTCGACGAGGTGACGCGCGAATGTTTGGCCGCGATCCCGGACACCTCGATCGCCGGCCGTCGAGTTGCCCGTGAACTGACGGAACTGATCGCTCACCGCGGCAGCCGCGCATGATCCTCTCCGACCATGGCACCGAGTTCATCTCGAACGCCATCCTCGCATGGTCAAAGGATCGCGGGATCGATTGGCACTACATCGCGCCAGACAAGCCGATGCAGACGGATGTTGTAGAATAGCCCCCTCTTCTCATTCGGCGGCTTTTTCCACAGTCTTCGGCCTTTCGCGCAAATGGCTGGCGAGGCAAACATTGCCTGCGGATGGTCGAGGCGGCATGGGCGGATTGACTGGATAAGGTTCTTCAACCGCGAACGCTGGCGAACCAGTTGTGTCCGCCTGGTGACCTGTCTTCTAAGCGCAAGCGTCTCAGGGTCTGGGACCAGACCTCCGGCAGAAAACCCGAGGCGTAGAGCTTCGCAAGGACAGTGGCGTCGATCGTATCGGTCTTCACCTTCGCATGGGCGATCATGTGCACCTGCTTGGGATTGGCGATCACGATGCGATCCACATAGGGCGAAAGCACTTCAGCGACGGCCGCGGCATTGCCGGTCGGCTCGATCACTACATGATCATCGTGGGTGAGTTCCTTACTGGCGAAAACTCCTCAAGCTTGTCGCGCAGCATTTGAACGCGGCCGAGCTTGACGATCTCGCCGTCAAGCGACACGACCTCGGCGGCTACGCGGTGGATGTCCCATTCGTAATACCGCACGGTTCCCTCCATCGTTGGTCACGAACAGGGAGCCAGCGCGCAACACGACAAATACGGATCCGCGCTCGCAGCGTATCCGGGCGAGTCGTAGGGGCGGCCAGCTAATGTGCTCGAACTCTCAGTCCATCTGCATACGACGGCCTGCCCGCACTTGCGTGCTCCCGGTGCCGGTGGCCCGGATGCGGCAAGCCTACCCGACCTGACGACCGAACAAACGCTGGCACCGAGAACATCATGCCGGATAATGGTTATGTCGAATCTTTCAACGATCGAATGCGCGACGAGCTCCTGAACGAGAGCCTGCTCTTCGGCCTAGACCACGCCCGTGGCGCCATCGCCGAATGGCGGGAGGACTTCAACACCGCAAGGCCCCATTCCTCTCTCGGCTACCAGACCCCGACAGCCTATGCCGAGATCATCACCGCAACCGGCTCCGACGCTGTGCTGATGGAAGGCTCCGCGCCTCCGCCGGTTGCCTCAACCCGCGCTAAGAAAAACGGCTCGCAGTACTGCCTGCATTCAGCAGACCTATAGCTGTTATTGAAGCAGTCTATTTGATTCCGCCCCGTTGGTCGGGATCAATCGTCGCCGAGGGTATTGCATCCGAATGATATTAACAACCAGCACGTCGGGGAACAGAGAAATCTGGTGAAAATCTCTCAGACGACCGCTGCGGCAGGGCTTTCCGCCGACGCGGACAATCCTAGCGAAGACGACGAATCCGCGATCGACGAACTGGCTGCAACATGCAAGCGGTTCTCCGAGCTGGGAGCCTAGTGAAGTAAAGGGAAGAGGCTGTGATTGCGTAGAACCTGCCATTGGTCAGCCAGTCCCTCGATTACGCAAAAGAGACCAAAAAGGGGAATAGAATATGACAATTTCTCGACGCGACCTCATTGAAGTAGCTTCAAAGGAAGACAGAATGAACGAGTGGCCACTCAGTCGCCGTGCGGTCGTGCAGGCAATGCTGGTAGGTTCGGCTGCGCCTTGGATTATGAGTTCCACGGCATTTGCCGCCTCGTCGTGCGACGATAACATCGTGCGCATGGGCGGAATCATCGCCCCCCACATTGAATCCGTTCGCCACCTGGTCCTCGTTTTGGCCGTTGATCTTCGTCTATGACTTGCTGGTCGGTTGGGACGCCCAGAGCCACCCCGACCGGAAGGGATTCGCGAAGGAGTGGTCCGTTGCCGACGACAACGTCACGTGGACATTCAAGATCTGGCCTGGCATGAAGTGGTCGGACGGACAGCCCGCCACGGCTAGAGACGCCGCGTTTACCTACAATTATTTGCGCGGCTCTATAGGCACGCCCCACGAGCTAATCGCCCGTCAAAACAACACTAGCGGCCTTGATCTCGTCGACTCGATTACCGCCGTCGACGACGAGACTTTGCAAATCGTAAGGTGCCGACCCGATGGCCAATTGACAACTACAAGCTGATAGTTCCTGAGCACATCTGGAAGGATGTTAGCTACGCCGATGCACTCGGTCCCTTCCGCAATGACCCTCCGCTGGTGGGCACGGGGCCGATGATCGTTTCGGAGTTTCACCAGGGTCAATTTGCTCGTCTCACACCGAACCCGCACTTTCGTACGGGGAAGCCTGCGACCGCCGGCATGATCTTCAGCTTCTTCAGTACGCCTGATCCCATCGCACAAAGTCTGAAGAGCGGTAACCTCGAGTACGGCATGAACCTGACGTATGCCCAATGGCCAACTTATCCAAGGATCCCGCCATCAGGGTCGGTCAAGTGCGCATTCCGCAGCGGAATTACTTGGCTTTTAACACCGCGGGGGGACGGGGGAGGCAGCACCAAGGCCCTACAGGATCCGGCGTTTCGCGATGCGATTGGCTATACGATTGACCAGAAGGCTATCGTCGATCGAGCCTTCCACGGGGTCGCCGACCCTGGCGTGGGAGCGATCGCACCCGTTGCGGCCGATTACTATTCGGACCTGAGCGACATCAGGCGCCACTTCGATCTCGCCGAGGCGGGCCGCCGACTTGATGCTGCCGGCTACCGGGATACGAACGGCGACGGCGCCCGGGAGGACAAGGAGGGCAACAGCTTCCAGCGCGAACTGCTCACCGGGAACGGCTCGGGCAACGTCGAGATTCCAATCGCGGCCGTGCAGCTCGTCGCTGGATGGTTGGGACAGATTGGCATTCCGGTATCTGTGACCCAGCTAGAGTCCGGCGCGCTCGGTGCCCGCACGGCAGCGCCGACGAATGGCGGCGGAGGTGCTGGGACCTGCTCATTTCCAACAGCTGGCCGTCTGCCTTTCCTGGCTCGCTGCTCCGCTTCGCCCGCAGCAAGCGCATCGGCATCGACAACACGTCGTACTGGTCGAATGACAAATTCGACGAGCTCCTGTCGGACCTCGACGGTCAACACCGTCTTTCTGGCTCGGGATCATCCTGGTGGTGATCTTCAGCACGACATTGGGATGGCTTCCGGCCTATGGTATCTATTCACCCGGCGCTAGCATCGGTTCCGCTGATAGGTTCCTCGACTACTTGCGGCATCTCGCGCTTCCGGTCACCGCGGTGTCCCTTGGACTCATCGGCCAATACGTCGTGGTCGCTCGTGCCGCAATGAGCGACGTCGTTACTGAGGATTACATGGTGACCGCCCGGGCTAAGGCGCTTACCGGGGGTCAGATGCTGATGCGTCATGCATTCCGTAACGCAATGCTACCGGTCGTGACCCTCTGACGCTGAACCTTGGCTACGTGGTCGCCGGTGCTATTACGGTCGAAGCCGTGTTCTCCTGGCCGAGGATTGGTGGCCTCACGGTCGAGGCACTCAATGCGCGAGATTATCCAGTCCTTCAGGGGATATTCCTGTTGCTTGGTGCTTCGATCGTTGTTGCAAACCTCCTGGCCGATCTTGCTTACGGCCCTCTTGATCCGCGAGTCCGGCAATGAGTGAAAGTGTGTTCGATATTCCCCGCGCAGTCGGGCGCGAGCGATCAAGGCCTTTCTATTCCAATTCCTTGGCCACGGTGGGGCTCAGCTCAGGCTGCTGTGTCTGGTGTTGTTCCTTGTGCTGGCTGCCGTGCCCAATATTCTCGTGGGTCCGCTTGGGACTGTAGCCACCGCAACTGGTGACTTCCTCGCACCGCCATCAAGCCAGCATCTGCTTGGGACCGACGAGGTGGGTCGGGACGTGCTTAATCTCGTCGTCCATGGTGCTCGCATATCCCTCACGATCGCGCTGTTGGCGACTGTGATCAGCCTCATCCTCGGCACTACGATCGGCATGTCGGCTGGCTACTATGGTAGCAGGGTTGACGTCTGGCTTATGCGCTTGACGGGACTTCTTTTTTGTCATGCCGTCCTTCTCTTTTTGTGATCATTGTCGTTATCGGCATGACAAGCTGGGCGTTCGTCGCGCGTGTTGTTCGCAGCCAGACACTGTCGCTTAAGGAGCGAACGTTCATTGATCGCGCGCGCGTTGTTGGCAGCAGCAATTTTAACATCATGGTGCGGCACATCCTGCCCAATCTCGTGCCGCAAATTGCAGCGAATGGTGCCCTGGGTCGTCGCCGGCGCGATTTATGTCGAGACGTCGCTCTTGCTTGGCGATCCGTTGCAGCCTTCATGGGGGACTTTGCTTTCACAGACTCAGCGCGCCGGCGCCGCCACTGCTGGAGCCTGGTGGTATCTTGGCGCCCCCGGGCTATGCGCGCTTACGGTTTCGCTTAGTTTCGTCCTCATTGGCAATGCCCTCGACGACACGTTCAATCCACGGCGGCGGATAATTCCATGACAAACTCCTCCCAACAGAAGCCTCCGCTTCTGGAAGTCGACCGCCTCTCTGTGGACTATGGGCTCAAGGGTGTTTCATCGCGTGCGATCGACAGCGTGAGCTTCGCGCTCCGGGCCGGAGAGGCCGTTGGGCTCGTCGGAGAATCGGGCAGCGGGAAGACCACGTCTGCAAATGGCCATTGCTGATCTATTATCGCCCAACGCGCGGGTCAGCGGCGGCCAAGTGCGCTATCGTGGTAACCGACTGCCGATCGACGATGATGCGGCTATGCGGCCACACCGCTGGAGCGAAACGTCCGTAGTCTTCCAGGGCGCGATGAATGCGCTTAATCCCGTTCACCGCATCATCAAGCAGATCGCCGAGCCGTGTATGCTGAAGCTCGGCATGTCGCGTGGCGAGGCGACGGCGCGAGCACGAGAACTGCTCGAGCTCGTCGGCATTCCGGCGGATCGCGGCGCTGCCTATCCTCACGAATTGTCCGGTGGCATGCGTCAAAGGGTGATGATCGCCATGGCGCTCGCGTGTCGTCCCTCAATCATCATCGGCGATGAGCCGACGACGGCGCTGGACATCATTACACAGGCCCCAAATTCTGAAGCTGCTGGGTGAGTTGCGATCGAGGCTTAGCCTTGCCCTCATTTTGATCTCCTACGACCTTTCTGTAGTGGCTGAATGTTGTGATCGCGTGATGATCATGTACGCGGGCCGGATCGTCGAGGATGCCACTGTCGCCGAGATCTTCGCCCAGCCCAAACATCCCTACACCCGCTTACTAATCGAATCGATCCCTAACCCGGCGAGCGGCAAACGGATCATTCGGCCCATCCCTGGTGATCCCCCCAACTTGATGAACCGATCGTCAGGCTGCGCGTTTCATCCACGTTGCCCGTCGGCCATGGGGGTTTGCGCGACCGACCTCCCCAGCCTCGACAAGTCCGGGCGGGGATGCGTGGCCTGTCATCTTCACCGGTCCTTGACGCAAGAAGACGAGGTCGCAGTCCATGCCTGATTCCGCCGATATGCTGCGTCTGGAGCATTTTCCTATCCAGGGTGGCGGACTGTTCGACCGTGTCCTGGGCCGACCTGGCGGCGCCGTGCGCGCGTTGGACGGCATCGACCTCAACGTCAGACGGGGTGAGATCGTCGCCCTGGTCGGGGAATCGGGAAGCGGCAAGACGACGGTGGGCCGTGTCATCACCAAACTTGCCCAACCGACAGCCGGCAGAATCCTGTTTCAAGGTCGCGACATGACGCCCGTTCAAGACTTGTCGGCTTTACGCCCCTACAGGCATCGCGTGCAAATGATCTTTCAGGACGCCTATCAGGCGCTCAACCCGCGACACACCGTGATCGACATTGTGGCGCAGCCGCTGCGATCACTACGGCTGGTCGATAACGGCAAACAGCTTGAAGAACGGGTAAGCGAAGCGCTCGCATCCGCCGGGCTCAATCCTCCCGGTGATTTCTTCGCCCGCTCCCACATGAGCTGTCTGGCGGACAGCGCCAACGCGTCGTGGTTGCCGGAGCTCTTGCTGTCAAGCCAGAGCTCATCGTTGCTGACGAACCGGTCTCGATGCTCGATGTCTCGATACGCGCACAGATCCTTCAGGTCCTGGTTGACCTGCGCGACAAGCACAACATTGCCGTCCTATATCTTGGAAAACTGGTCGAAATCGGTAGCGCCGACGAGATCACATTCAACCCTCGCCATCCTTATACTGTCGCCTTGCGCAACGCCACTCCGCAGATTGGCGGCAATTCAGGCCGCGCCGACTTGCCGGCCCTGCAGTTGGCGCGCAATACTCCGCGTCGCATCCACGACGACAACCAGGAATCGCTGTTTTCCGCCATTTGAAAAGGAGGTGCATAATGAATCAGTCTTCGCAATCGGACAGATGGAGCGCTCGACCACGTTGCTGTCGATCTCAATGCGGCCATCGTCAAGGAAGCGCGAGAGGCCTTCCCAACGCGAGAGCGTGTAGCGGATCGCCTCGGCGAGCTTGGTTTTCTGGCTGATCAAGCCGAGCTTCTCGCGCAGCCAGGGTTCGAGATCGGCGATGATAGCGCGGCTATTTTCCTGACGCATCACACGGTGCGTATTCCGACGAAGCCGGCCATCGATTCCGATTTGAAGCCGGCCAGTCATTCCGATTTGAAGGCGGCCATTTTTCGGGCTGATCCTGGGTCTCGTTGATGTTTGGGTTGGGTTTTGTTTCGGGTCAAGCTTCGGTGTTTCGGGTACGATTGGCGGGCGCTGTTTTCGCATGCTTTCACCGGTGAGATCGATGCGATAGGTGTTGTGAACGAGGCGATCCAGGATGGCGTCGGCCAAAGTTGGGTTTGCAATAATCTCCCACCCGCGATCCACGGGCACCTGACTTGTGACGATGGTTGAGCGTCGTTCGTAGCGATCCTCAATGATCTCCGGGAGATCGCGGCGTTGGTCGTCATTAGTTTTTCCGGTCCCCAGTCATCGAGGATCAGCAGGTCGGTCCTGGCAAGAGATTTGAGGATCCTGCCGTATCGCCCGTCTCCTCTTGCAAGCGCGAGGGTGGCGAACTGCCTGGGAAGCCGGTGGTAGGCGACGGAGAAATCCTCTCGGCCGGCTTTGTGGCCAAGCGCACAGGCCAGCCAGCTCTTGCCGACGCCCGCCGGCCCGGTGATGAGAAGACTGTGATGCTTTCTGATCCAGTCGCAGCCGGCGAGCGCCATGAACAGATTGCGATCAAGACCGCGTGCGGCGCGGAAGTCGGCATTCTCGATCTGCGCGTCATGGCGAAGCTTGGCAGCCCTGGCGCGGGCTTCGAAACGCTTCTGGCGGCGCATGGTAGCCTCGCGTTCGAGCAGCATGGCAAGCCATTCGGCCGCGTGCTTCGGATTGTGCGTCGAGCTCCTGGAAGGCGGTGGCCATGCCATGAAGGCCGAGTTCGCGCAGCATGTCGATCGTCGGATGGATGAGCATTGGTGTGTCTCCTCAATGGAAGTAATCAGGGCCACGCAGATTGGCGTGATCGACGATGGCGGTCGGTTCGGTGGAATGCCTTGCGGCCTTGTGATTGGCGATAAGCGAGGCGATGCTCTTGCAGTTCAGGCCACCGATCTCGACAGCGCAGGCTGACACGGCTTCGGCGCGATCGTGTGGGATATCTCGAAACGGGCGAAGGACACCCAGGCATGTCCGAAAGCCTTGTTTCAGGATGTGGGCGGCTGGCGAGGATTGCGACAACCAAGCCTTCCGTCTGGGGCCCGACGGATGCGGCCCAGCGACGGAAACGGTCCGGCGTCCACTTGGCATATCGCCGGTGGGTCTGGGCATATGATCCGGATCCGTCCCATGACGAGGGCCGCCATAGCGGCGCTGATGGACGGCAATGCGCTTGCCGCGGTGGAAGATCTCGATGGTGCGTGCCGGTGCTCTCAGATCGACTTGCTGGCGAATGAGGCTGTGCGGTACGGAATAAAAGAAGGTCTTAACTCGACGTGGTAATCCGTCGAAACGCGGGCCAAACGCCACTCGGCGAATTCGTAGTCTTTACTCGGCAGGCTTGGGAGCGCAGCACGCTCGACGCTCTCGAACAATTGCCGGCGACTGACGCCCAGCCGACGCATGACGTGATCATTGATGCGATCGAGTGCCTGGCGAATGGCGGCATTGGCCCCGGCCAGCGAGAAGAAGGTCTGGTTGCGCAGCCGCCGCAGAATGTATGACTGGGCGAAACGCACGCCGTTCTCGACTTTCGATTTGTCCTTCGGCCGTCGCGGCCGTGCCGGAAGAACCCCGACGCCATAATGGGATGCCATCATGCCGTAGCTGCGATTGATCTCGGGATCGTAGAAGCTGGCGCGGCTGACACCCGACTTCAGATTGTCGGGGACGATCAGTCGGGGAAACAAAACATCCTGATGTGTGAACCAATCCAATCAGGCAGTGTCTGGGTCCAGGTTGCTTCGGCATAGGTGAAGCTGGACGCACCCAGCACTGTCACGAAGATCTCCGCCTCACGGATCTCGCCGGTGTCTCGATCAACGATCGGGATCTTCGTGCCGGAATAGTCGACGAAGACCTTGTCGCCGGCGGCGTGTTCCTGGCGCATCGTCGGCGAAAGCCGCTGTTCGAAGCTGCGAAAGAGCTCGCAGAACCGGCTATAGCCATATCCGTCGGGATGACTTCCTCGATACTCCTCCCACAAGATGAGGAGCGTGACGCCCGGCTTCTTGAGCTCGACGGCAAGATCGGCCCAGTTCGGCTCTGCGCGCCGCCGCGTGCGCTGTTTGACGCCATTGCGAGCGGAGTTTGTTCTCAAGCGCATCATCGGTCAGCTCGCCTGGCAGGGGCCAGCTCAACCCGATTGCCGCTGCGCGCCGCAGATTATCCTGCACCGTACTGCGTGCTATTCCCAGCACGACCGCAATCTCGCGGGAGCTGGTCCCGCTTCCGGCAAGCCGAAGCATTTGTCTCAACTGTCTCACGGTCAGCCTTCTCTTTTCCGGCATCGAAATGTCCCCGTTCATCGCGAGGTGATTGATGCCAAAGTTGCTGACCCAGGAGGTAATCTTTGTGCCGAAAACCGACCGGTCTTTGGTTGGAATGGTGGCCGGCTTAGGTGGTCCGGCAACACCGCTTACTTTGCATGGAGCGAGACGGCAAAATGAGTGTCCAATTGGCGTCTCAAATGGAAGCTATGCGGGTCGGCTGGAGGTTATCGAAGGCCCGACAGGACGCCGCCTAACGTCAGATGCGGCGAGAGGAGCGGACGAGCAGTTCCAGTAGCTTGGTGCCGGTGGCAGTAGGTGTCACGCGGCACCTACCGCGAACGAGGAGGGATGTTCCGAAATCTTCCTCGATCTGGCAATCGAGGTTTAGCGCACTCTCTGAGCCACATGCAATCTTGTCGAAGCCTGGGTGAAACTGCCCGCTGCACTATCCGCATTCAGCGGACCTATAGCCGTTATTGCAAAAGTCTATTTGATCCGCCTCGTTGGTCAGCGCATAAATTTCGCCAGCAGCGTTGCATCCGAACTATCTCAACAAGCAGCGCGTCGGGGAGAAGCTAAATCTGGCGAAAAATCGTCCAGACCATCACCGTTGCAGCAGGGCTTTCCATCGGCGCCGACAAGCGTTGCGAAGACGGCGAAACCCTCGGTGCGCAACGATGCTCCGGCAGCGATCGATTGCGTTGAATTCGAAGTGGCCCGCCAATCCAATTGGCGGTAGAGGCGCTTTGCACGGGAGATTTTGAGAATGGCGCTCGGTGAAGATGTAAAAAACGAAGCCTCTAGCCAGTGCGCGTCGGCGCAGGAGACCCTGGAATTTGGAGGGAAAGCATATTTGGATGGTGTCGCTAGCGATCCGCGGAAGTTCGGATGGATGCAGGGGTTCCCGCCTCCTGCGAATAAGCAGATCACCTTCGAGGGCGGCCGCCACATGGCCTTCCCTGAAATACGTTGGAGCCTTTCGCACATGCGGGAGCTCGTGCCGACAGTGAGTGTTGGCCGCGCTGATGGGGCTGAGCGCTCCTTCAACGACCCATCTGCTGCGGATACTGCTGCGGTCGAGGCGTTGGCGTTTACGGATATGAACGGGCGCTCCCGACGCTTCGACGAGGCGTTGTTCGACACCTACACCGACGGCATCATGGTGCTGCACGGCGGTCGCGTTGTGTTCGAGCGCTATTTCGGTGCACTTGAGCGGAAGATGCCGCATGCCTGCTTTTCTGTCACGAAATCTTATGCGGGGACACTTGCTGCGGCTTTGGTACACGAAGGGGTGCTCGACGAAGGTAAGTTAATTTCTCACTATTTGCCCGACCTGCGAGGGACTGCATGGGAAGATGCGACGCTGCGACAGGTGATGGATATGCAGACCGGTCTGGAGTACAGCGAGGACGAAGTCGATGAGCAATCAAGCAACGCAATATATATGCGGGCTTGTCGAACGCGATCACGGCCAGCCAACTACGATGGGCCGAAGACATCTTGCGACTTTCTGTACACCGTTCGCAAAGAGGGCGAGCATGGTAATCTTTTTAGCTACAAGAGCGTAAACACCCAAGTCATGGCGTGGGTTATGTCGCGTGTGACGGGGCGTTCATTTGCGCAATTGCTGCATGAGCGTTTGTGGGCGCCGTTGGGCTGCGAAGACGACGGATACTTGGTAGTTGATCCCGCCGGGATGCCATCTGCCAGCGGGGGATTGTACGCAAGTTTGCGAGACTTGGCGCGTTTCGGCGAGATGATCCGGCAAGAAGGCGAATGCAATGGCAAGCAAATCATTCCAGCGTCAGTCATAGACGACATCCGGCGCGGTGGAGACCGGGCAAAGTTCACCTACAAGGGCATGCCCGGTTATTCCTACCGCAGCATGTGGTGGGTTCCGCACGACGAGTTTAGCGCCATCGAAGCTCAGGGCATTCACGGTCAGCGGCTATATATCGCGCCAGGAGCAGAGATGGTGATTGCGCTGTTCGCGTCCCACCCGCTGGCCACCTCTGCATTTAGCGACGTGATCACTGTTCCGCAAATGCTTGAACTTGGGCGGTTTCTGCGTGGGTAGCCATTCCCCAATCGGTTGAAATTAACCTGAAAAGAAGATCAAGGAAACTTCGAATGGATAACGACCAGTTTTATAAAATTCGCACGAGCAGTCCAGTTTCAAAGGAGCTAGCTTTTCCGGAGGCGGAATTTCGCCATCGCATTGAAGAAGTCAGGAAGGTCATGGATAAGGAGGACCTTGACGTCCTTCTTATCACGTACCCGCCGAACCTAAGCTATTTGAGTGGCTACCAAAGTTTTGGTTCGTGTTGGTATATGTGTATGATCTTACCTCGCCAGGGGGAGCCAATTCTTCATATGGCCCACTTGGAGTTCGCTCCCGCTTTGCTTACTTCCTGGGTATCAGACATTCGAGGCGTTCGCTGGGCCGAGGGAGGAGAAGCTGACAAGCTCGTGGGCATATTGAAAGAGCGGAAGCTGGAAGGGAGGCGGATTGGCGTTGAGCGGAGAAGGCCCGGCCTTACCCTTGATCTTTATGAAGGCCTGAAACGTGGTCTGCCTGGGGCTACTTTTGTCGATGCCTCGGAAGTGGTTGCGAAGCCCCGAATGATCAAATCACCAGCTGAGCTGGACTACATGCGCCAGGCGGGGAGAATCACCAAAAAGGGCCTCGACGCAGCGTTGCCCGTGATCAAGCTTGGGGTCACTGATAATCAGATTGCCGCCACGCTCTATGAGACGATGGTCCGTGAAGGCAGCGAGTTTTTCAGCACGCAGCCAATCGTTGCGGCGGGTCACCGGAGTGGCATAGTCCATGCGAGTTTCAAGCGCACGCCCCTTCAACTGGGGGATACGGTGGTCCTCGAATTCGGGGCCGCCTACCAGCGCTACACCAGTGCGATTTATCATACCGTCGCAATCGGGAAGCCGTCTTCGGGAGTAGAGAAACAGGCCAAGGTAATCAACGAGGGTCTCAACGTCCTGTTTGGTGCCGTTAGACCGGGACGAACCATTCACGAGGTTGCACGGGAAGTGAGCATTAGCTTGAGAGAAGTTTGGCCGGAGCCAGCCGTATACGGGTATTCAATTGGATCGGGGGCACCCCCTACGTGGTGCGAAGACCTCTGCTACATACGCGAAGGTAATGAGTTGGAGTTGAAACCTGGCATGACGTTCCATTCACCAGTCGGGGAACTAATGCCAGGGACCCCGGGAGTAGGATTCAGTGAGACATGGGCGGTCACTGAGACAGGATGCGAAATCCTTACCCTTCATGACACGACACTGACGGTAGTCGATGCCTAGAGGGGTTTTAGTTGTCGCAATGTCGACCTATTGCGTCGGCATTTCGCCTACACGCTTCGACGAGGCCTGGGCTCAACGACCCCGCCATAGAGGTAAGGGAAACAGAGGGTGAAGGAAAATGAGCATGTTGATCAATAGAAGACGTTTCATGCAGGCGTCGTCTGCCGTCGCGGTGGGCGCTCTGGCAGCGCCGGCCGTGCGAGCTTCCGCCAAAACGACGGGGGAGCTTCGCGTCTCAACTTACGGTGGACAAGTCGGCAAAAGCGTGATCGAAGCTTACCTGAAGCCGTTCGAAGCAGAAACCGGCATTAAGGTCACCCCCATTACGGAAGACTTTAGCGTCCAACAGCTTGACCTGATGCAGAAGACGAACAGCGTCACGGTCGACGTTGGTCCGCTGACCCAAGGATCGGTTCTTCAGAGCGCACCGAGAGGGTATCTTGAAGAGGTTGACTACTCGCTCTTCAGGAAAGAAGACATCGAAGGGCTCCTTCCAGAAACCAGGAATGAGCACTCCGTTGGCTTCTTCTTCTACAGCTATAACTTAGTCTATAATACCACGAAGTACCCATCCGATAAGACACGTCCCGGCAACTGGGTAGATTTCTGGAATGTCGAGAAATTCCCTGGAGTTCGCTACTTGCAATCGGGCCAGTACGGAAATGAGGGTCCTTGGGAACAGGCCCTTTTGGCCGACGGTGTCTCTCCCGACAAACTCTATCCGATGGACATCGACCGCATCTTTGCGAGCTTGGACAAGATCAAGCCCCATGTTCGAAAGTGGTGGACGGCGGGATCTGAGATACAGCAATTGATGTTGAGCGGCGCCGGTGACCTGATGATGTCTTACGACGGCCGCGCTACGACGGCGATCGCTCAGGGCGCTCCGCTCGAAATGAGCCGCAATCAGGCTAAACTAACATTTGACTCCTGGGTAATTCCCAAGAACGGCCCCAATGTGCAAAATGCGCAGAAGTTTGTTGAGTTTGTGAGCCGGGCCGAGAATCAAGCGGCGCTTGCGAAGCTCTATCCGGAAGGGCCAACCAACCGGAATGCGTTTAAACTGCTGCCAGAAGAACTCGCGGTCACGCTTCCAAGCCATCCCAATTACCTAGCAACGGCTATTTTGGCAAATGGCGCTTGGTATGCGGAAGTCGGCGCGGACGGCATGTCAAATCTTCAGCGTCTTGCACAGCGCTGGAGCGAATGGATTCTTCAATAAAGCAGATCAGAACTGACCAGCGGGTCCGCGATAAGACTCGCTGGTATCGTGACAATGACGACTTTCCAGATGCAAGAAGAATAGGATGGCGCCATGTATTCATCGCCACGACGACCTTGAGCGCTTCAGCCGCAACAAGGTGCTGGAACGAGAGCCAAGCGGGGGACAAGTAGTGGAAAGCACCGCGCCTCCGCAGATCGAGTTTCGTGATGTTACGAAGATGTACGGCTCCGTCACCGCATTAACGGATTTCTCACTTGCCGTGCGCCAGGGGGAATTTTTGACAATTCTTGGCCCCAGCGGTTCAGGCAAGACCACAGCATTGATGATGCTTGCGGGATTTGAAGCTCCTACCCGAGGAGATATCTTGATCTCTGGAAAGTCAGTAGCCGCAGTGCCTTCGTACGGCCGAGATCAAGGGATTGTCTTTCAAAACTATGCCTTGTTTCCTCATTTAACGGTACGTCGAAATCTGGAATTTCCTTTGGAAATGCGTGGGGTGAAAGCTGGCGAACGGGTAGCGCTCGTTGAGCGCATGCTCAAGCGGGTCCATCTTAGGGATTTGGGAGAACGCCTGCCTTCGCAGCTCAGCGGTGGTCAACAGCAGCGTGTAGCCCTCGCTCGAGCGTTGATTGCCGATCCTCCGATCCTTCTTCTGGACGAACCCCTTGGCGCACTTGATAGAAACCTGCGCGAGCAAATGCAGGGCGAGATTAAGGGCCTTCATCGAGAATTTGGGAAAACAACCATATGCGTCACCCACGACCAGGAAGAAGCGCTCACGCTATCGGACCGGATCATCGTCATGCGCGGCGGCCGCATAGAGCAGTCAGATATTCCTGAAGCGCTTTACGACCGTCCCGCAAGCCGCTTCGTCGCCAACTTCTTAGGCGAGGCGAATTTACTGGATTGTCCTGCTCTGGGACATCAGGAGAACCCCCCCGGCACCGTTTCGATGATCCGTCCGGAACGTGTCCGCATCTCAGGAGCGAATGCGGCACCACTTTCAACTCAAGATCTGCGCCACAATGTGAACGGCACTGTTGAGGACATGACCTACGCCGGACCGCTAAGGAAATATCAGGTCCGGGTTGGCAGTCTTTCACTCATAGTCCGTGAACACGTTGCGTCTGGGCAGGAAATCTTTCGGCCAGGTGACGCTGTTCGCCTTGACTGGCTACGCGCTGACGTGCGTTCGCTGAGAGCTTGAAGTAGAGAAATAAGCAAATGCATCCACTTCAGAGGGTCGTGCGGTCGCCGTTCACCATCGTCATCCCGGCGCTCGCTATCCTTCTAATCGTCTTTGGTATACCAACGATACAGCTCTTTCTTGAGAGCTTGAACGCTCCGGATTTCAGTTTACAGAACTATTACGCCTTCCTCAAGAAATACGCTAACATTCGGCTCTTGCTCCAGACGCTGGAAATCAGCGCGATAGCTACGATTATTTGCTTGCTTGTCGGTTATCCTACCGCCTATCTGATCTCAACGGCCTCCAAGTGGGTCCGAGTAATCCTAATCGTCCTTGTGGTCCTACCCTATTTGACGAGCGATTTGGCACGGACCTACTCCTGGGTGGTGATTCTCGGTGACACCGGGCTGATCAACAGTGTCTTGATGGATTTCGGCCTCATCTCCAGTCCACTTCCGCTTATTTACAACCGTATGGCAGTCTATGTCGGCATGGTTCATATCATGCTGCCGATGATGATCATGCCGCTGGTGAGTGTAATGGTGAGCATCAACACGTCCTTGGTCGCAGCTGCGAAAAGCATGGGTGCGAGACCGTCGACCGCTTTCTGGCGCGTGTACTTCCCACTTAGTTTACCCGGTGTACGCAGTGGGACGTTACTGGTTTTCGTGATCTGTCTGGGTTTTTATATCACGCCGGCTGCGCTAGGCGGTTTGGGTGATGCAATGCTTTCGACCTATATCGCGTCTCAAGTGGCTACAGGTTTCGATGTTGGGTCAATAAGCGCCTCCTCATTCATCCTCCTTGCTGTTGCGTTAGTCGTACTTTCAACGATGGGCCTCAATCCGTCCGGTGCCCAAGATGCTGCACCTAAATTGAAAATGCGTTGGTTCAGGCAAGTCACGCTCTTAAAAACGGCCATAGGCTACTTCAACGAGATGGCGGTCTCTTCTAGAGCAAGGCGGTGGTCCACTTCGCTTTATCGGGCGCAGCCCGATGGGCGATGGTCTCGAATTGCCGGCTGGACTGTGGCGTCGCTAGTCATGTTTTACCTGCTATTCCCAGAGGTCGTTGTCATTGTGATGTCCTTCAGCAATGGCGCAACCTTAAGGTTTCCTCCGCCCGGTCTTTCGCTCCAGTGGTACTGGTCTTTTTTGGGCGACGTTGCGTGGTATGGCGCGGCGCTGACCAGTATTAAAATCGCTCTCTCTGTATCAATACTGTCGACAACAGTAGGTACGCTCGCCGCGTTTGGCCTTAGTCGTATCGCACCGGATCTGCGTAGCCTTATTACAATGGCAATTCTTACACCAATCACCATACCTGTCATCGTTGTCGGCGTGGCAACCTACTTCGGCTTGGCGAAGCTCAGGTTAATTGGCACCGAGACCGGAATCATATTGGCGCACACGATTGGAGCAATCAGCTATGTTGCAATTATCGTTTCCGCAACGCTGGTGAATTTCGACCAACGACTGGTCCAGGCTGCTAAGAGCATGAAGGCGACACCCTTCAGGGCTTTCATGAGAGTGACTCTGCCGCTCATCCGCCCTGGCATCATAGGCGGCGCGCTCTTCGCCTTTATCCACTCTTTCGGTGAGGTGGTCATCACCTCCTTTGTTGGCGGGTTTTCTGTGCGGACTTTGCCATTGAAGATGTGGGAGAACATCCGCAATGAAATCGATCCGACTGTCGCCGCGGTGGCGTCGCTTCTCACCCTTCTGCCAATACTGTGGATGATCGCGCTTTACATCATGTGGTGGAGGACTGGGGCTTGGTCTCAGTTCGCTGCCGTGGAAAAAAAAGTGTGAAACCAGGACGCCGCTTGCTTGGCGTTTTGGACCTGGAAGACAAGCAAATCTACGAGCGACCTCCGATCACTCGAACGCTCTCGCTGAATTGACGGCCGGAAACTGACGAACGAATGGTGCGTCAAGGTGGCTCCTCAATTGAAAAAAACCAAACCAATGGAGTTTCAAAATGCTGCAAAACCAGGGAACGCAGGTCGGCCAGGTCCTGGGTGTTCTAGATCTAGAGCCAGGACCTACCGTTCCCCCTACACCCGGAACTCTGGCAGATCCGGTCACGTTCAATTTCCCCATCATAAGAGAAACAGTCTCAGGAGCTTGGGCGAATGTAGTCGTTCCTGGCGATCCAACGCTCGAATCGGCTTACGTCGCAGCCGCCCGGCGCCTAGTGGAACGTGGCGCTGTCGCGATAACGGCCGACTGCGGCTTTTCCATCCGACATCAGGCCGCAGTTGCTGCTGCAGTTCGCGTCCCAGTAGCGCTGTCAGCTCTGATGCTAGTCCCAGTCATCCTACGCCTACTACCGGCAACGGCAAAGCTCGCGATTCTAACCTTTGATGCTGCGTGTTGTGGAAAGGAGCTACTGGATACTGACGATCCGTCTGAACGGGCACGGGTTGTGATAGGCGGTATTGAGAATACGCAAACCTGGTTGAATGAGATGGCGCGACCGCCGGTGCTGACAAACACCGCCGTCCTGCAGGAGGACGTTTGCACCCGAATTCAAGAACTACGACAGGCGTATCCTGAGATCGGCGCAATACTGCTTGAGTGCACGATGTTCCCTCGCGTTGCGGAAACGATCCGTCGTTTCACAACTCTCCCGGTGTATGACATTACGACGCTCTGCCGGATGGTAATGGAGTCAGCAAGCACTCATTCGTCAAAAGCGCCAGCTTTTGGCAATAAAGCCAAGCTCTAGATATCCGTTATTCCGCCACTCGCGAAATTCGCAACATCAGGAGGATTTCGTCGTGACTGCCGAAGGCATTTCCCGGCCGCTCGACAAGCTTTTTGTTTCCCTCGAGGCCCTCTGATTATGCCGACCCCATCGCAGCGATCTCCGCCCCCAAGGCGGGCTTCCAACCCAGCTGAGTATAATCGGGACAAAGTTCCCCAAATACCTGCAGCCGCCTTGCCGCAGCCTATGGAAACCGTTCGTCTGCCTGCAAATTGCCAGAACAAACCGGAGCCAATTGACTTGGTGCGGACGCAATTAGTGCCGGCCTGGGATGATCACCGGCCCAAAGATGGTCCGGGGCTCGCGGCATTCTGCAAGGATCGTCAAGCGGCCAAAGCCGCAATACTGGCGGCGGTCGGGCGGCCGGGTCTACCGGGTCTCCAGTTAGGGCGGCGCGCAGCAGACAGATGCAGCAATTGAGTTAATACAATGACAACGGACGTGCCGCTTGTCTTCGAGACATTCCTGGAAAGGCTGTCGGAGAGTGTCGACGAAACAGATTTACGGGAAGCGCTAGCCAGCGCGGCCGCGGGACTTGATCTACTTACGTTCGCCTATTTATCCCTGCCATTGCAACCTTCCAGCGAGCCCAAGCTGATCTCGAATTATCCGCCTCCCTGGACAGCGCACTATCTCCGAAACCAGTACCAGAGAGTCGATCCGGTCGTCATGCGCGCGCGACTTGCCGAATGCCCCTTCAGATGGGACGCGAATTCTCGTGGCGTTGAGACGTCCCAGGTTCAGCAAAGGCTGTTCGTTGAAGCGACAGATTTCGGCATCTGCTGTGGATTGACGATCCCGATTGTCGATCGCAGGGGCTCTGTTGCAACGATGACCTTTGCGGCGCGTGAGCTGTCCGGTTTGCTGCGCGTTGCCGAGCGGTATGAGCAGGCGCTTCAGCTCATAGCAACGTGCTTTCACATTCATGTTCGCCGCAAACTCTCGGCGAGTCGAATGGTGGACGGCATTTTGTTGACGCCGCGCGAATATGAATGCCTGCAGTGGGCGGCGCGCGGCAAGTCCGCTCCAGATATAGCCTGCATTTTGGGCATCAAGTCGCGCACCGTCGCTTTCCATCTGGATAATGCCAGGAATAAGCTCGGAGTGCGCACCAAAAACCAGGCCGTAGCGCTGCTAGCCTCCTCTCGGCCCTCAATTCTCTAAGAAACCGAATTCGGCTTTGGTCCCCCATGGTTGTGAACAGGTGAACAGGCGGGTGCGCTCGCGTCTGCTGGGCAAGGTCATTCCTGCCCGGAGGCTCCCTTGGCGCCAGCCTATTGCATCGACGTCGCTGGAGTTATTCCGGTACGCCTCCGGCGAGGCTTCCGATTACCCACATCGTCGGTGTGATCCAATGGAGATGCCGAACGCGATGTTGTGCAAGCGGGTCATGCCGCGCCAGACGACCATGTTGCCGGGAGGCGGATCATGTTTGCGGGCGAGATAACCGCCAAGCATGGCGATTTGCAGCAGGTAAGCGGCGAGCGTGGGCCGTTGAGGCGCGTCGTCACCGATACTGCTTCCGATGGTCGGAAAGGGGGATCGGTGATCAAGCTGAGGGAGATGATGATGATCCTGGATCTACATCGGCAAGGTCTGTCGGTGTCAGCGATCGCCAGGCAGGCTGGTATCGATCGCAAGACGGTGCGCAAGTACAGCGAGCGAGGGTTGGAGGCTTCGTCTATGGACCGCGCAAACCAAGGGCGACGGTGATCGACCCGTTCCGGCCTATCTTCGCGAACGCGTGAAGGCTATCCCGGCCTTACAGCGCGGCGGCTTTCCGCGAGATCAAGGATCTTGGTTATTCCGGCGGCTACACGGCGCTGACCAACTTCTTGCGCTGCGCATTTCGCAAAAGCCGGACAGGGGTTCCGCTAATTCCCGGACAGTGGTGTCCGGGAATTACCGAAACACGCATCTTGCGCGACATTCGGCCACCCAGCGAGCGAGGATTTGAGGTTCGCTTCGAGGCACCGCCGGGCGAGCAGGCGCAGGTCGACTTTGCCCAGTTTCATGTCGTCTTCACCGATGAACCGACGACCCCGAGGATTGTCTGGTTGTTTCCATGGTGCTCGGCTACAGCCGTCTCATCTGGCGCGCTTCGTCATGCATCAGAACCTGCCGAGCGTGCTACGTTGCCACGTCGCCGCGTTTGAGGCGATTGGGCCGTTCCGCGCGAGATCCTTACGATCGCATGAAGACCGCGGTCATCGGCGAAGGCGAGACAGGGTATATTGCCTATAACCGTGCGCTGTTGATCTCGCGCGTCAATATGGCTTTCATCCCAGGGCATGCCGTTCCTATCGGGCCAAGACGAAGGGCAAGGTCGAGAGACCGTTTCGCTTATTCGGGAAGACTTCTTCCTGGCACGTTCGTTCCGTGACCTCGACGACCTCAACGCCCAACTGCGGCACTGGTTAGACAGCATCGCCAATCCGCGCACGCATGCCACCACCTTACGCGTCGTCAATGAGGCCTTCGCCAAAGAACGGCCGTATTTGCGACCGCTTCCATTGGCTCCTTTCCGCTCGGTTCTGAAGTTGGAGCGCCGGATCTCCCGAGAAGGCATGGTCAGCGTCGCGGCAATGCCTACAGTGTTCCCGACGCGACCCGAAGCCGTATGGTCGAAGTCCATTCGCTCGCCGACGAGGTCCGCATCTTCGAGAACGGCACGCTAATTGCCGTTCATCCTGTTCTGGAGGGACGCAGGCAACGACGCGTCCGGCCCGGATCATCGTCGAAGCACGGCCTCCCAGCGTTCACGGCTGCCGTCCACTGACAGCAGCATTGTTCTCCAGGGCGCTGGCGACACAGTTCCTCATCGGTTTGGCCTTTTGACGCCGTCGGCAAAGCCATGGCACGGGAGAACTGCCCATGAGCGCCGCCCTCGATACCGCACCCACAATGATCGACCGCATCCGTCATGATCTCGTCGGCCTGAAGATGCCGCGTGCGCTCGAGGCTCTGGATCATGTTGTTCGTCGGCTGGAGCACGGCGAACTCTCCGCATTGGGCGATCGACATCCTGCTCTCCGAGGAACTGACCGTGCGAAGAAAATAGCCGCATCAAGACCGTGCTGCGTATGGGGCGGCTTGCGACGATCAAGACGCTGGCCGGCTTCGATTTCTCATTCCAGCCATCGCTCGACAAGGATCGGATCTTCACCCTCGCACAGCCCGGCTTCATCAAGCGTTGTGAAGCTGTCCATTTCCTGGGCCTCCCGATCCCGCGTCATAATGCACACCTCGCTATGTCATTGAAAAAGCATCGGCTGTTGATCTTGCCCTTGTGATAATGGGCGTCGCATGCCGCTGTTGAGCATAGTGCTGCATGTCGGGACGCACTAGATCCTCACCGCGAATGACCCAGGGCGTGCCTTGAAGTATTGCGCGGCCGGTAGATGACCGGCGTGGATCATGCGCAGTTCCGTCATTGCCCGCGCGCCCAGCTTCTCGGCCGCTTCCTGCAAGGTGTATTCGCCGCGCGCCGCGCGCTCGCCGTGTCTGTAGATGGCAATGTTGTGTTGGCTGCGGAAGGTGCAGACGCGCGACTGCGTCCATCCGTTTTGCCGGCCGGTGGTCTTGCCGAGTCGATTGAGAAGGGCCGCAATCGTCTTGTCCGGCAGCTGGCGCGCTAGCGCCCGTATCAGCGGTTCGATCTCGGGCGCAGCACCCCGCCTGTGATGACCGAGCTTGTTCTTCTTGACGGAGAGCGTGGTAATGATCGCCGCCCTGCCAATGCACCACCATCTCGATCCGGTCATTCTCGACACGAACGACGATCTCGCGAACGAGCGTCCGGATGATGCGCTTGCGAGTGACGCTGGTGGCATTTGCGTGATGCCACGCTGGTTCAAGGTCGGCGCCCATGTGCAGCAGCTCCTGGCGCTCGGTCTCGCTCAGGGTTTCTGGCTTCCTGTTGTCGAGCGTTTCGAGTTCGGCTTCGCGCTCACGCAAAACCGCAAGCGCGGCATTCCAGCGCCGCTCAAGTTCACTTGCCACGAGCCGATTGTCGGGATCGACGGCGTATATTGGCACTGCGCATGGGCCGCTTCATAGCGTGCCTGTTCAAGCGCGAGCTCGATCTGACGCAGCGCTCTGCGCCTTGGATGTCTCGATCGCCTGAACAGCCGCTTCGATGCCCAAGGGTTGAAGCCGTTCCAAGACTTCGGTGCCGACGGTTCGCGCGTAAAGACAAGTGGGATCGCTTCGCGCACGCTCAGATCGGGGTCCATCTCGATGCGGTCCGGCCTTCACGTAGCCGACCGCCACCGCCAGAAACAGCACACCGCGCCGCGCCTTGTTCTTTAGCGCTTCGACCGAGCGGGCGCGCAGGATCGAAAGCTCAAGTTCGCTCATCGTGCCCTTCATGCCGAGCAACAGCCGGTCATTGGGACGACGCGGCTCATAGATGCCGTCCTCATCGATGATGAGCGTACCCGACCAAGCCGCAAAACTCGTGCCAGTCCCGCCCATCGCGCGCCAGGCGTGACGCTTCGATCGCCAGCACCGCGCCCACCAGGCCTTCGCAGATCGCTTCGAGCAGCTTCCTAAAGCCGGGGCGAGTTACGCCGGATCCGGAGCGACCGAGATCATCGTCGATAACGATTACGGTCTCCCAGCCAAGCGCCAGTGCCCGGTCGGCAAGACCGTATTGGCGGTGCCGGCACTCCGGGTTGTCGACAAGCTGATCGGCTGTGGACTGGCGAATATAGACATGGGCACCGCGCGCCAGATGCTCAGGCGTGATCTTCATGATCCGCCTCCCTGGCCTTCTTCGCCGCTTCCCTGAGCAGGGACTCGATCAATGGCAGGAGGCGATGACGTGGCACACATAGGCCGGCTCCCCGCAATAGCGCTGCCGTCCGACAACGACCGCCTCCTCGCCAGTGCGCGGATGAAAGGCGTAGTGAATAGTCCGTGTTCCGTTGTCTTGCTGATAAGGGCATTATGAGCCCTGTCTGCCGGGGACGGGCAAAAGCCACTTGGCACTGCTCTCGGCGTCGAGGCGTCAAGGCCGGAAAACGTCTACTTCACAACGGTTGCCGATCTGATCGCCGCGCTCTCACGAGCCGAACGGGGAAGGCAGGCTGCAGAAGCGCATCCGCTTCTTTTGCAGGCCAAGCCTGCTGATCGTCGACGAAATCGGCTATCTGCCGGTCATCGCCGGCGGCGGCAATCTGTTCTTCCAACTCGTCAACGCCCGCTACGAACGCGGCGCAATGATCCTCACCTCAAATCGCGGCTTTGCCGAATGGGGCGATGTGTTCGGCGACCCGATCGTTGCCACCGCGCTGCTCGACAGCCTTCTGCACAATGCCGTCATCGTGCAGATCGAGGGATCAAGCTATCGACTGCGTCAGCATGCCGAGCTCATGCCGGCGCATGTCCGCTCGAAGGCGCTGATCACGCCACCAGCCTTCAGCTCTCCGCCGAAACCAAGGGGACGTCCGCCGAAAAACGGCCATCTCTCCATGACGACTCCGTCGGCATAATTGGGGAATTTACTTCGGCACTTTTGAGGAAATTTACGGCGGCATTGACACTCGCGACAGCGCGTCAAGCTCGGCGGGAACCAGCGCCGCCAAGAAGCGTCGGCGACGGCGGCATCCACGCGGTGAAGCACGGATGTGCTGGCACGCCAGCAAGCCCGTGTGGGAGCGCAGGTGATTGCACACATACTCTCCGCCACCCTTTTAGCGAACGTACATTTTGTGGCCGCATCGCCCGCACCAGGCGACCCCATGCAGGAGAAGTTCGCCATTGGCGAGGAGCACCTCTCGCACCAGCGACAAGCTGACGCCCGAGTTCAGCGGCCCGAACGCGCATGCTGCGCCAGGCTTCCAGCATCGGCAGTACGATAGGAGCGAGCGTGCTTCCTTTGCCGGCGGGAACAAGCAATCCGAATGTCTTCATGAGACCCCGGATCTGGTTTGAGAGCTCGGTCGTGACCCTGACTAGCTGGTGCGTGCCGCAACGAGCGTGCGCGTCAGGCTCGCGGCGCTGAACATCGAGCCGCATGATGAAGCCGGATATCCCTCAGCAGTTGTGATCATCAACCGCATCCAGCTAACCTGTTACAATCGGGCGGGGTCCATATACGTCCATACCTGCCACTGAACTCTCATCCAGCGGCAATTTGAGCCTCAACCTCGCGATATGAGGATCATCGCGCCACCATACCAAAGCCGATGCAGACCCCGCTAACGCGCGAAACTCCTGGGGCTCCGTGTGCTAACCGGCGCGTTCTTCTCTCGGCGATTGTTCACGTTTATTACCTCCACGAATGTCTCCACAATCGCTGACTGTCGCGAAAACTTATCACTGCCCCGGCGCCAAAATACCACGTAATGGTATCTCACTGCCGGCTGAAAAGGAACGATCTTCACGTCAAACATCTGATACTGATGCGCAATAAATTCGTTGTCGATTATAATGCCTAGACCATGGGCGGCAAAAGAAGCGTCCAATCCTATCGTGTCCGAATTGATCTTCGGCCTTAAACGCAAGTCTTCCTTTGTCAATAAACTCCGCTTAGACGTGTATTCTCTCTCTAGAGAAATAAGGGGCTCGTCTGAGATGTCATCCACAGTTATGATGTCTTTTTTTGCAAGGTGATGGTCAGGGTGCAATACGCAGACGCTCTTGCTTTCGGCGACTATCTGCCACTCAAAGAAGCGGGCGTCTAACGGCAGTCGGGAAATTCCGATATCGGCCTCTCCCGTCACAATGCTTTGTGTTATCTCATCATATCGCTGTGCCCTGAAATGAAACTCTAGAGACGGATCCAGATTGTCGAGCGCAAGTATGATTTTGGGGGCGAGTCTTAACAAGAATATATGCGGTGCGGCAATCGTCAGGCGGTTTTCCTTAGTGCGAAAAGAGTCGGTGATTTCCCTCTCGATGTGGCCTAGCGTATCAAAGTATCTGTCTAGCCGATTGTAAATTTCGATCGCCCGTGTGGTTGGAACAAGGCCATGGGGATCTCGCGCGAAAAGCTTCTCACCAACAGCCTCCTCAAACAGCTTGAGATACTGGCTTACGGCCGACTGGGTAATTCCGAGTTCTCTGGCGGCCCGCCTCGTGGAGCCGGTCCTTATGATCTCCCGAAAAATCTGAGCGCATCTGAGCCCAGCCTTGCTGTTTCGGCCTGAAATCTCTTCCATTGCGTTTGTCCGAATTCGTAGCTGCGGAGCCCCGGGGTTCCGTCTGCTTGCTATATTAGTAAAATTAATAGGGCGTCACAAAAATTTAATAAATTGACGATTTTTGCGATTCCTCCCATCGTTTTGAATGCAAACTAGTGATCAACGCGTCAGGAAAAAACGTCGACCTGATGTATAGGTTACTGGCAGTGCAGAGGGACCATAATAGCAACAATGGGAACACCTATGAAAAATCGCAACCCGGTTCGAACGCTAAAACGTACATCTGCGGCAGTTATATTTTCGCTATGTGCGACGAGTGCTTTTCCCGCCGTGGCTCAGGAATTGCGCGTCGCTACTAACTACAAGCTGCTTACGTTAGATCCCCACTACGCGGAATTGAACGAGAACACGTCACTCCTGTCGCATATGTACGAGCGTCTCGTATATCAGGACGAGGGTCTCAACCTAAAGGCGCAATTGGCGACCGAGTGGAGGCGGCTGTCGGACACTCAATGGGAGTTCAAGCTCCGCAACGACGTTCGGTTCCACGATGGTTCTGCTTTTACCGCGCAGGATGTGGTCTACACGATCGAACGAATTCAGAGCTTCCTGAGGCCTCCGAGCGGCGGCTATCAGGCCAACGTGAAGCCGATTAAGTCCGTTTCGACACCCGATTCCTTGACCGTCTTGATTGAGACACATGACAGTGTCCCAACTCTGCCACGCATCTTGTCTACCATTTTCATTATACGTCATGAAACTGATGGCTTCAGAACCACTGAAGAACTCGATACAGGCGCCTTGCCGGTGGGAACTGGACCATACAAGTTTGACAGCTGGCAATCCGGCGAAACACTGAAGCTAGTCCGAAACAACGATTATTGGGGTGATCGGCCCGCATGGTCGGAAGTGACGTTCCGCGCAATCCAAAGTCCCGCCGCGCGAGTCGCAGCCTTGATGGCCAAGGATGCCGATGTTGCGGATTTCATTCCGGCGCGCGATGTCGAGGGATTGGAGCAGCGAGGGATGACGGCGGAAAGTGTCAGTGCTGCGCGCTCGAACTTCCTGCAGTTCGATTTGGGACGCGAAATGCTGTCGGGCGTAACCGATAAGGCTGGCAATTCCATCCCGAACCCATTCCTTGATGTCCGTGTGAGGCGGGCTCTGGCAATGGCAACCGACCGAGGGTTGCTGGCAGACAAGATTTTGCTCGGTTACGGCACAGCCGCATCACAGTTCTTCGCCAACGGGCTACCAGGCACCTCGCCAAAGCTGGTTCCACAACCGCCCAATTATGCCGAAGCAAAGGCGCTACTAGCTGAGGCCGGGTTCCCGGATGGGTTCAATCTGAGCCTGGCCGGTACTGTAGGGAGGTACCCCGGAGACGCTGAGTCTTTGCAAGCGATTGCACAGAACTGGGCGAAGGTGGGAGTTGGCGTCACGCCGAATGCTGTGCCTTTCTCCGTGTACGAGCCGAAGAGGGCAGCGGGCGAATATGCCGTGTGGTACGCGGGCTGCTCCGGGGAGGCGGCTGAAGTCTGTCTCGATGCGGTCGTCGCCTCACGTGACAATGCGCGAGGTACCGGCTTTCTGAACTACAGCGGTTACCGCAACCAAGCCTTCGATGACATGCTCGCCAAGGCGCAGACAATCGAACTGGGCACTGAACGAGATGAGGCAATCGCACGTGCGACTGAGTTCGTGATGGCCGACCAACCCATTATCCCACTTTACCACTTCCACCATGTCTCTGCCTACGGCGAGAAGGTCGCATCCTATACGATGCATCCTCGTGGATGGACGACAGCCATGCAGGCTACGCCGTCGGAGTGAACACGATGGCTATGACAAACTTTGTTCTGGGAAGGCTTTTACAAGCCTTCTTTCTCCTTCTTGTGATGTCGCTGATCGGCTTCGTTGGCATCCACGCCGCCGGCAATCCAGTCTACCAGATGGTCAACGTGGAAACCGCATCCGCCGAGCAGATCAGGCAGGCGACGATCGCTATGGGTCTCGATCAGCCACTCTGGGTTCAATATGTTCTGTTCCTCAAAAATGTAAGCACCGGAAACTTCGGCGTATCCTATATTTATCATCTGCCCGCTTTCGAGCTGGTTCTGAGCAAGCTTCCCGCCACTTTCGAGCTTGCTCTTTTCGCTATGCTGCTTGCTGCACCGATTGGAACGGCCTTGGGATTGTTTGCAGGCCGATGCCCCGGCTCAAAGCTTGACGGTCTCATCCTGCGGTCAAGTGTTTTCGCTTTGAGCATTCCTTCGTTTTGGCTGAGCATGATGCTCATCTTTTTTGGAGCCATTCTTATGGGTTGGTTTCCCGCTGGGGGGAGGGGAGAAACGTTGAGCTTGCTTGGTCAGAATTGGAGTTTTCTGACGCTCGACGGGCTCAGGCATCTTGTTCTTCCCGTCATGGCACTTGCGATACCGAATGTCGCACTTATTGCCCGGTTGGCGAGGTCGGGCACGATAGAAGTCGAACGCACCGATTTCACGCGATTCTGCAGAGCGAAAGGGCTTTCATCCGGCCGAATTCTGTTCCGGCATACCCTTCCGAATATCAGCATCCCAATCGTGACAGTACTCGGGCTCCAATTCAGTGGCATGCTCGCATTTTCGGTTGTGGTCGAAAGCATCTTTGCTTGGCCAGGTATCGGAAAGCTCCTCATAGATTCTATACAGTTGGTTGATCGGCCGGTGGTTATGGCAACTCTAATTTTCATTTCATCAGTACTAGTTTTTATTAATGCTTGTGTCGACATTCTATACTCCATTCTCGATCCACGTGTGAGGGTATCAGCATGAGGTTATTCTTTCCGGCCACATTCCTGCGGATAGTCGACATTTCTTATCGCCGAGCGTTATCAATCCCAGTGGTAATACTGGCATTCTATGTTTTGGCAGCCCTTGCCGCGCCGCTCCTTGCTCCTCAGAATCCCTATGATCCGCTTCAGATCTTTGGATGGGAGGCGTCTTACCCTCCCGGTTCTATAGGAAGTGGCGGATATCGATATCTGCTTGGAACGGACGGCCTTGGGCGCGATATCGTAAGTGGCATCCTCTACGGCTTGCGCATCAGTCTCGTCGTTTCCCTCATCAGCGCCAGCATCGCTGCATTCATCGGTGTCACTGCGGGTGTCGCCGCCGCCTACTTTGGCAAATGGGTTGACGCAATCATCATGCGAGTGGTCGACCTTCAACTCTGTCTGCCTACCATGTTGGTCGCGCTCATCGCGATCGTAACATTGGGGCCCGGCATCGACAGGATTATCCTCGCTCTCATCATCGTGCAGTGGGCCAGTTTTGCAAGAATTACACGCGGTGTCGCATTGAGTGAGACCGGCAAATCCTACATAGATGCCGCCCGGCTGATGAAACTGCCCTCCAGACGTGTCATCCTACGCCATCTTCTTCCCAATTGCATCGCCCCAGCGATTACGCTGATACCAATCGAAATTGGTGGCGCAGTCGCGCTGGAAGCTACGCTGTCCTTTCTGGGGCTGGGAGTTCCCATAGATAAGCCTTCTCTCGGCTCGATGGTGGCCAGCGGATTCCAATACCTTTTGACCGGCCAGTACTGGATCAGCTTTTTCCCCGGCCTAGCGTTGTTCGGTCTCATCGCGAGCATCAACTTCGTCGGTGAAGACGTTCGATCCGACTTCGATCCAAGGAGCAGTTCGATATGACATTTGAGAACAGTACACTGCCGTTGCTCCAACTAAGGAACCTCTCAGTGAGATATCCGGCGAAGACCGGATCGATGACCGTGATCGAGGACATAAGCTTCGACCTGCAGCGCGGCGAGATTCTTGGCATCATCGGCGAGTCGGGTGCTGGCAAGTCCACGATAGCTAATGCCATCATAGGTTTGCTCGATCCCAGCTTTGAGGTGCCGGCAGGAGAGATCCGATTCAATGGAAATGCAGTTGTGAATGGCTGGAGGCGCGAATCCTTGCGAGGGCGCAAGATTGCCAGTGTATTTCAGGATCATACGGCTTCGCTTGATCCATTGATGACGGTCGGCGCCCAATTAGCAGAAACTGTTCTTGCAACAAATCTCAAAGCCACGCGGCGGGAAGCCAAAACTCTTGCAATTGAGTTGATGGGGCGTGTGGGAATACCGGACCCCGATCGTCGCTACAGTAGCTATCCCCACCAGCTCTCTGGTGGACAAAGACAACGGGTCGCGATTGCCATTGCGCTGGCCGGTTCACCCGAAATCATCGTTGCTGATGAGCCGACTTCAGCTCTCGACGCGACGGTCCAGATGCAAATCCTGAAACTACTCCGCCGGCTGGTTGATGAAGAGATGCTCTCCATCATTCTCGTTACCCATGACATGGGCGTTATTTCCGAAATTGCCGACCGGGTACTTGTGATGAAGAATGGTCGGGTGGTCGAGGAAAATACCACTTCGTCGCTTCTTGATTGTCCTAAGGACGATTACACGCGCAGCTTACTTGCCGCAGTTCCTCGGCTTTGGATTTCTGAGGGTGCACCTCAGCAAGATGTGAACGAGCAATCCGAGGGTCGTCGCCATCAGCCGAAAGTTTGTGAGGGGGACGAGCAGGCGCCGATCCTCATTGTCGACGGGGTGTCGAAGGCATTTGGTGCTCATTCACAGCGATTCTTCGGAAAGAGATCAGCGAAATTCGCTCTGCAAGACGTCAGCCTCCGCTTGGCATACGGTACCGTGGCAGGAGTTGTCGGGGAGAGCGGAAGTGGCAAGACGACAATCGGACGCATCGTGGCGGGTCTCGAAACGGCGGATGCCGGAAAGGTGGTGCTTGATCGGGACGAGTATGACATTTCGCGTCGCAGCAGCAAAAGTGGTCTGCTTGGGCGTGTCCAAATGATTTTCCAGGATCCGGCCGACTCTTTGAATCCGAGAATGACAGTTGCTGATACACTCGCTGAGAGTGTCCGATTTGGACTGAAGGCACAGCCGGACAACAAGGCCCTGAGTGTTGGGGACATGATGGATCGCACTGGTCTCCCTCGAGCTCTTCTCAATCGCTATTCGCATCAGATTTCTGGGGGGCAGAAGCAACGCGTATGTATAGCAAGAGCACTACTGGCCAGCCCAAAAATTGTGATAGCCGATGAGCCAACCTCGGCACTAGATATGTCAGTTCAGTCGGAAATAATTGCCCTTCTAAAGCAGTTCGTGAAAGAACAGCGGTTGTCGATGTTGTTCATTTCTCACGACCTAGCATTGGTGCAAGACTTATGTACATACGTATATATAATGAACAATGGCTCGATTGAGGATTTTGGACCATCAAAATACATATTCTCGCAGTCAGATAATCCGTATACACGCAGTTTAATAGAGGCACGACCCCGAAGATTTATACACTAGCGAAATCTTTGCGTCGCCTAGCTCAATAGACCGTCTTATCCGATCGAGCGCATCACCATCTTGATTCTTCAGCAAACGGGCAGCCAGTCGGTGCCCGAGAAAGGGAACTTATGCCTAACAATTTCACAGTGGCCATAACCGGACAGTCTCTCATTCACCACGATCTTCGACAGGTTTCGGATGAGGGCTTTGCCGCAATTCAAGAACTGATCCAGAAAGCCGATGTTTCGTTCACGAATTTCGAGACCACCATTCTCGGCCGGCACGGTGGATGGCCGCTGAAGGGTTCCTATTTTGGCTGCTCTTCAGCTGTCGTCTTAGATAGTCTGAAGGATATAGGCTTTAACGCACTGGCGCTTTCCAATAACCATGCATTCGATCTCGGCCCTTCCGGGGTGTTGTCGACGCTTGAGGAAGTTGACGGACGAGGTTTTCTTCATGCGGGAATCGGTGTCGATGGCACGGCCGCGCAGCAGGCAGGGGTCAAGGAATTCGGCGCGAGGAAAGTTGCCCTCGTCGCGATGGATGCCGGGCCCGGACCAGCCATAATGTACGCTGATGACGCTGCAGACGCCCGTCCCGCTCGACCGGGCGTAAACAAGCTCGACGTCTCGCGGGTGTTTGAGGTCGACCACAAATACTTTGAGACCCTGACCGCAATCCAGGAAACCTTTCATAGCAACCTCTCGGACCTGGTCAACTACGCGCAGCCGAACGACCCGCCCGAACTAGTATCTTCCGACGACATCGACTTTTACGGGACAATTTTTCGTAGGGCGCCGGAAAACTGCCGCAGGATTGTCGTCGACGAGGCAAGCCTACAAGGTCAACTCGCCACGATTCGCAAGGCCGCATCAGACGGTGCTTTTGTCATTGCCTATCTGCATCATCACCATTGGGAGCTGAGTTGGCGCGAGGTTCCCGGGTGGGTCCAGTCTTTTGCGCGATCCTGCGTAGATGCGGGCGCTAACGCGTTTGTCAGCCACGGCGCACCGGTGCTGCAGCCGATCGAAATTTACCGTGGAGCACCGATCTTTTTTGGATTAGGCAACTTCATATTTCACAGCAAGTTTGAATGGAGTTCGCCCGACGTTTGGAAAAGTGTCGTCGCGACATGCAGCTTCGACGGCAACAACCGCTTGCAGTCAATCGATCTCGTTCCAATCGTGATCGGCCGGGAACAGCGGCTTGGCAGCAACGGCTATCATGAGCGCATTGTGCCCGTGCCTGCTTCAAAAGAGCTGGCTTACGCTATGCTCGAAGATTTATCTCGATGGTCACGAAAGCATGGAACCAGAATTGCGCCGGAGGATGCCCGGATATTGTGTTCGACAAATGACGCCCCCGATCAGACCTTGCGGAGCCGGCGGCGGATCGATGGTGGCGTTCGACGATGAAGTGGCTGCGATCATTTCGAGTTTGCGGAAAAGCGGCATCCCCCATGGCGGAGCTCGAGGCGGCGGCGCCAAACAACCCCGTGTGCATCAACGCCGGAATGTCTGTTTCTTACATGGTCTTCATGCCAAGGCCTCTTGTAGGAGGTCGACGCCACCCGGCCCGACGTTGTTTTCGAAGAGCTTCCTCCACGGCGGTCGCCGGCCATGGCTCTCTTCAGTTCGGCGCCAGCAATGAGCATGATTGCCCAGCCGACCCTCGCGCGCTTCCCATCCGCACGTGTGCGAAACTTGGACAATGCGTTCCACAGCGCCGCCGGGCCCTGTTTGTGGGGCCGATGGCGGCAAGCTCGACCGTCCAATGCCTATCTACCGTGCTGTTCCTTCCCTGCACCACAATGATTGGAATCACCATGTCCTTCGAAAAAATCGACCAGCTTTGCCGCAAGCTCGAAGCGCTGGAGCATTCGCTCGCCATTCTGAGTGCCGACGAGGCGACTCATATGGCGGTCGGAGGCGGCGAGAAACGGGCGGAGGCGATGTCGGCGCTGGCCGGCATGCATCACGCGCGGGCAACCGCGCCGGAGATCGCCGACTGGATCGCGGCTGCCGAACAGGAGGCGCTAAACGAGGATCAGCAGACCGCGCTCCGCGAATTCCACCGCCAGTACACCAACATGACCTGCCTGCCGACCGAGTTCGTCGAGCGCCGGACCACGGCCCGCCTTCGCTCCGAGCAGCTCTGGCGCGACCTGCGCTCGAAAAACGACTGGCCGGGTTTTTTGCCGGCGCTGGAGGGCATCGTTGCGCTGGTGCGCGAGGAAGCGCAGTTGCGCGCCGACGTGCTCGGGCTGGATCCCTACGATGCGCTGATGGAGCAATACGACCCCGGCCACCGCGCCGCCGACATCGCGCCGGTCTTTGCCGAGCTGAAAACCTTCCTGAAGGATTTCGTGCGGGAGGCATTGGCGGCAGAGGAGCAAAGGCTTGCCAAACATCCGCTGCGGCCGCTATCCGGCATTTATCCGATCGAAAAGCAGCGCGAGCTTGGGCTGGCCATAATGGCGGCGGTCGGCTTCGATTTCACCCATGGTAGCCTGTCGGTGTCGCACCATCCGTTTTGCGGGGGCGTGCCGACCGACGTGCGCATCACCACGCGCTACAAGACCACGGATTTCCTCTCGGCGCTGATGGGCGTGCTGCACGAAACCGGCCACGCCATGTACGAGCAGAACCTGCCCAAGCAATGGTCGCACTGGCCGGTCGGCAAGGCGCGCGGCATGGCCATGCACGAAAGCCAGAGCCTGTTCGTCGAAAAGCAGCTTGGCCGCAACCCGGCCTTCTGGGAGTGGGCCCTGCCGCTGGTCGAGCAATATCTCGGCGAGACCTGGAGCAAGGCGGACATTCTCGCCCATGTCCACCGGGTCGAGCGCGGGCTCATCCGGGTCGACGCCGACGAGGTCACCTACCCGCTGCACGTCATCCTGCGCTTCGAACTGGAACAGGAGCTGGTCAGCGGCAGGCTGAAGCCCGTGGACCTGCTCGAAGCCTGGGATGCGAAGATGCGCGACTTCCTCGGCCTGTCGACCATCGACACGCCGCAGGACGGCCCGATGCAGGACATGCATTGGCCAGGCGGCGCCTTCGGTTATTTCCCGTCCTACACGCTCGGCGCCATGATGGCGGCGCAGCAATGGGCGGCACTGGAGAAGCTGCATCCTTCTGTGGACGATGAGATTGCGAAAGGAAATTTCGACACAGTCACCCACTGGCGGCGCGAAAAAATCTGGTCGCAAGCTTCGCGGTATTCGACACCGGAACTGATGGAGTTAGCGACGGGAGAAAAGCTCAACGCCGCCCATTTCACCGCGCATCTGAAGGAGCGGTACGGGGCTTGACAGGCTCATCGTTTCAGGCCGGTGCAGCCCTCACTCTTACGGCCGCGGAACTTCGTCTTCTCCTGCCCAGCGACGGTCGGGAAAGATCTCCGGCCGTTCTCGTGCAGTTTGACGATATTCTCCAAATGATGCCGAAGTGACGCTGAGGTGGGCTGCAGATGGCGTGCCGTATGAGCTTCCACACCAAGCTGGCTGCATCCGCGTCAAGCCGGCCTTATTTCCCTGATCCCATTGCAATGGAGAAACATTCATATGCCCACACTCGACTTGATCGATCGCTTCGCTGATGAGCTGACGGCTATTCGGCGCGATCTCCATGCGCATCCCGAGCTCGGCTTTGAGGAGGTACGCACCTCGAAGGTCGTGGCCGAGAAGCTCGCAACGTGGGGCATTCAGGTTCATCGCGGCATTGGTCGAACGGGGATCGTCGGTATCCTAAAGGGTCGTGGGGAAAATGGGCGGAGCATCGGGCTCCGTGCAGATATGGATGCATTGCCTATGGATGAGGCGACCAACCTGCCGTACCGATCCACAATTCCAAACCGCTTTCATGGTTGCGGCCACGATGGACATACCGCAATCCTTCTTGGCGCGGCGCGCTACCTGGCCGAGACACGGAATTTCAGCGGGACTGTCGTGTTCATCTTCCAACCGGCCGAGGAGGGGCTTGGCGGCGCCCGCGCGATGCTAGCGGATGGCCTATTTGAGCGCTTCCCATGTGATGAGATCTATGCTCTCCACAACTCGCCGTCTCTTGAGCCGGGTCAAGTCGGGGTCTGGCCGGGAGTCGTCGGGGCAGGTGCTGATTTCTTTGACATCACTATCAAGGGTCGCGGGAGCCACGGTGCGGCTCCGCACGAGGCCCGGGATCCCATAGTCGTGGCAACGGCTCTAGCGCAGGCCTTACAGAGCATTGTGGGTCGGAATGTTCATCCTATCCAGCCAGCTGTGTTGTCGATTACGCAGATCAACGCTGGCTCCGCTTACAACGTCATTCCAGAGCATGCGACGCTCGCTGGCACCGTCCGGGCGTTCGCAGATGAGGTCCGCGACCAGATACGTGATCGAATTGGATTAATTGCAGCAGGAATGGCCATGAGTTTCGATGTTGAGATCACGGTCGACATCCGCGATATCTTCACTGTACTTGAGAACAGCGAAGAGCATGCGTCTCGCGCTTGCCGACGTTGCTCGCGAGGTGGTTGGTGAGGACAAGGTGCTGATGACGCCCCGACCGGGGATGGGTAGTGAGGACTTCGCCGACATGTTACGTGCTGTTCCGGGCGCTTACTGCAATCTAGGCCATGGTGGTGATGTTCCGTTGCATAATCCAGGTTTCATCTTCGACGACGCAATCTTGAGCACTGGTGCAAGCCTTTTCGCCCGATTGGTAGAAATACGTCTGCCGCTCTGTGATGGAGCTAAGCCGTGCCAACGTGGAATTGCATAACGTAATACGGAGGTAGGCGGGAATGGTCATAAACCGGATGATTTCGATAGTGTGAACAGCCAGCAGGAGTGAAATCGGCCGATCAAAAACTTGCGCGGCTCGTCGGCTTCCGTCGTACGCCTCCGGCGAGGCTTCCGATTACCGATTTGCAGCAGGTAAGCGGCGAGCGTGGGTCTCGCGGCGGCCTGCTCTGCGATGGAAGACGCGCTTCCTTCTCGATGCGGCAAGCTGTCGCCCGGCTGATCGACGCCTTGGCGGCGGAGACCTCGATGGAATGGTTTTGTCGGTACTTCATAAAAAGCCTCGTCTGATGATCGGTTACATGGCGACCCGGCACAACGGTGATTCTTCATTATCAGAAAATCACCCACGCTACTGGCCAACCGCGATCATGAGACGCCGAAAAATTGCGCCGCGGCGGGAATCTAACTTCGGTCGGGCTACGCCCTCCCTTCGTCACACCCCCGCCGCCGAGTCTCATCCTAATTGACTCTCACCTTGATTGTCGCCGCGCACCAAGTCACGGCCAAGGATCGTTACGCGCGGTCGCTGAAGGCGATTTGGCGCTGGTGCAAGACCTATCGGCACCTGCCGCTCAAGCAGCAGCACGAGCACTATGCCTATTACGGGATCACGGGAAACGCGGAACGTCTGAACTGCTACCACAATCAGGTCGGGCGCATCTGGAAGCGATGGCTGGGAAGCCGGAGCCAGAAGGATGCCTTTACCTGGGCCCGAATGCAGGGACTACTCGAAAGGTATCAGTTGCCGCCAGCCAAGATTGTCCGTCAGTGGCGCAGTCCATGAGCGAAACTGGCATGTGAGGAGCCGGATGCGGGAAATCTGCACGTCCGGATCTGTGGGGGTGGGGATCGGCAACGACCCCGCCTACCCGACAAGGTCGTGGTGTTCAACGCCACGAGAAGGAGAGGACGGCAATTGAAAGATACTATGATCGGGGTGGACCTGGCAAAGAACGTGTTCCAGCTTGACGGTGCGACAATGACGGGTATCTGAGTCCGTAAGAAGCTGACGCGGTCACGGTTCCGGCAGTTCATGGCATGCCAACCGCCTGCTGTGTGTGATGGAAGCATGCGGCAGCGCGAGCTACTGGGCCCGAGAAATGCGTCAGGCTTGGCTACGAGGTGAAGCTGATCGCAGCTCAATATGCGCGGCCCTTTTTTGTCAAACGGCAGAAAAACGATGCTGCCGATGCGGAAGCAATCGTCGTTGCAGCACAGCGTCCGGAGATGGGTTTTGTACAGCTGAAGTCGGAAGATCAGCAGGCATGCGCTGTGTTGTTCCGAGGTGGGCCGCCGATGCGTCGGCGGGGAAGGCCGGGCTCGCGCACCGCCGGTCCTTGCCAAAAGCCATGAAAAACGATGGCACCCATGTCCTTTACGCAGGCCTGACCGCACAGCTTCGCGGGACGACGAATGAGGTGAGTTCGCGAGGGTTGCAGTTCCGTCGCATCACAACGACCAGGACGCTCCCGAGATTTATTCCGCCTCATTCTTCTGATCCCCATCAAGGCGACGCCCAAGCGCCGATGTCGTAGAGAAGCATGAACCCCGCGAAAGACCTCACCCGCCGGCGAAGCGGAAGCTCGACAAGCGCTGACTCCACCTGTCGAATAGAGAAGCAATCCTCGGACGCGCAGTGTAGGGCGAGCCGCCTCATCCCGGAAGGCGAAGAGCTTGAGGCGAACGTGTTGCGCGTCAACGACATCGTCATGGTCAGCGCGGACTACCCGCGCACGATCGAGAAGCTCGAAAAGACAAGTCACAAGGTTGTGCCTCTGAAGACCGCGAGATCGAGAAGATCCACACCGGGCTCTCCTGCATGTCGCTGCGCTGGTACCGGGACGGCAAGTAGACATACCAACGAGAAATACGAATTACCTCTGATCTGACCCCTGAGCGAGCCAAACTGGGCGATCCTCGAATGCCGTGTCCGTTGCAAGCCGCTCGCATAGCGTTTGCCACAGGGGATCGCCGGTGAATGCTGGTAAGCTGCCCCATGCCTTGCTCAAAGTCATCCCGCCATAGGAGCCGATCAACTGCTCAAAACAGGACGAACCAGATGGGGCAATCAGACTGAACGGGTCGATGAGGCCGGGTGCGATCGTGCGATGTCCCCACATACCCGGCTGTTCGTCGGACTCTAGCGAGGCGGTTAAGCTGCAATGTGCAGGTGACGGAAAGTCGGCAAGGGCAGACAACAAGGCATGGCGCATAATTGGATAGTAGACAATCTGGCGCTTACCGCCGAGCGCCCGCAGTCCAGGAAGTACCGACGTCACCAAAAATGACAGGAACAGACTGGGTATGATCTCACCCTCATTCAAGGATTGGACAAGCGCGTCGGGTGCGCATCGTACCACGAAGGTCCCGTCTGCATTCAACAGCTGGCCGTCGTCCAACCGCAGGGGAAAGATGCGCCCCCCTGACAAATGCCAAAAGAAGTCGGTTGTCGTCTTCGCCCAGCCGCCCCATTGGCCGCAATCAACCGACCTGAAGTGAGTAAGCAGCCTCTTCGCAAAAGAGCCTGCTCCAAACAGCGTTGACGAAAGCCATGAGGACGGATCGCGAAGATGCTGGGCAACAAGGTCCGCCACGTCCAGATCGTCAATTTGCAGCAACTGTAAGTTCGATGCGAAGAAGCGGTGCCAGAGGCACTGATTGGCTGCCTTGATAGCATCGGCGGCCGAGGGAAATTCACCATCTGGCAGGGCCCTTTGCAATTGCTCGACCAATTCGTTCGCATCGGTAGTTTGTTCGGAACTCGTCAGAGCAAACCGCTGCGGCGCATGACGTCCGCAAACACTGAATGGAATCATTTTACTCCGTGACAGCCCGAAGACATTGAGGGTTCGATGACCCAACCACAGCCAACCGGGTCCTTTCTTAGCGCTTTCGGTGAATTTTACGGTGGAAGGAGAATACAACAAATACCAGCTGTCTTGATGGGAGCGAAGCCCAATGGCACTAAAAATATGCGTATAGAACGCGTCGGGTTCAAAAATCAGATGACAATGTGGGCCGGTCTGAATGACCGGTCGGCTGCGAAGCTGTTTACCGAGTTTCTCAATCTGCTGATGCCGATAACCCAGACGTAAGGCGCGATCTGCAAGTAGCAGTTCCATCTGCTCCAGGGCGTGCGTACGGACAGGATCGGCAACGGTTGGTTTCGCGTCATAAACGGCATGCGCATACCTAGACGTTGGAAGCGTCGAGTACCGCGAAATGTATGGCATAAGCCACACCAACGCTTCGGCTACGGGCTTTGGAGACGATGATTTCATTGCATATCATCCGGTGGTTTTTGGATTATCGTTCTGATGCCGACAGATGAGAATGCCGGCGGGATGATCGGCACCATTGCCTGAACCGCTGTCGGACATCCGCGATCGAGGATAGAGCCGAAGAGAGCAGCGTTCCCCGACCATATGCGGACCGAACGGCAGTCATCACAAGCATCACGATCCGTATGGCATCGTAAGTCGCCGGTCGAATGCGTCCGCAACAAGGCCGGCCCCGCCGCTGATCAAAACTCAACGTCAGTCCCCACACCGGCAATAAAGTGACTGGCTGCTCGCTGGTGGCATTCAAGTAATGCGGACGCAGCGGTCCTTGAACGGCCTCACTCATGTCGTAGACGCTTCCGAGCGTCGGAACGGTGGTAATTCAAAGGCTAATCCCGGCAGCGAAGCGGGAGCTTCTATGTAGACATATTCATTTGGAATGCAGGGCGGGGCCATCGCCGAGATTAGGCGCCGCAGATTGTACGCGCTGTTGCTGGCAGCAAGCGTGTAGAAATTGCCGCAGTTCCATGTCACGCATCCATATTTGAAATGCGCGACCAATGCTTTTGATATATCTTCAAGCGTTGTCTCGTTGAGGTTCATCCGTTTAAGTATGACATCATTTTTCTTTTTGATATCGTCGGGATTGAAGAATCGCGCTTTATATCCGTGATCTTTCTGAAGCTCACGACGCAAGTATTCCTTAGTGTCATCTTGCTTGAATTTTTCTAAGAAGAGAAATATGCCGTCGTCTTTCAAATGACGTTTCACGAAGCCAATCTGGGCCATTCGATTGGGCGAATACATTTGAAACGTCGTATCCTCCAAGATGATGTCGAATCCGTCGGAAAAATGCGTGAGTCCCGGCGTCGTCACCATTCGGCTCCGGGTCAAGTGATGGAATGGGCCGAGGAAGAACGTCGCATGTGGGGGTCGTCCGTGAAGAAAGAAGCTCTCCTCGTTTTCCTTATTCGGACTGCACGAAAGGGTCTGAATCTTCCCGTTGCCCAACTTGGCTAGCGTTCGAGCGAGTGTCCCTTCGGCGGCGCCCAGTAGATAGAATCGAGCCAGGGGATCATCATTCCCAGTACCATATCTTAAGAACGCATCCCCAAGGCGAATGTCCTCCTCGAGACGATAAGGGATACTGCTAAAATAATGAGGGCCGAAACGGCCCCAGATCTGGCGATGCACATCGTTGAGGCCTACCAGCGCCACATCCCCCTGGAAAAGGCGCGGATCAATTTGCGGCACTTTGGTCGGAACTCCTGATCGTCCAGCAGCGGTAGCCGAAAAAAATTCGGCCATTTCGTTCAAACGTGGTGCCTTATCGCACTCCATGAAAAATTCTCGCATCTGCTGTTCCATTTCGCTTGCCCCGGGGAATTGCTCGACGCCTCCGGCAGTGCATGAATGACGCTGCCGTTCTAGATGCCTCGATCGAGAAGAAACGCTATTCTTGCTGCGCTTATGGCATCGGCGTCCTCCACTACTGTCCATCACGAAAGAGGCGGCTGTCGCCACAAACGAAACCAAGCATCATCATCGACCTGCGACTCTCTCGTGCTCTCAATTTCACCAATGTTCGGCGACGATCATCTCTTGCCCGGTCCCAAAGGGGCTACAGGTTGTTCCTCTCCACCAGTGGTCGGAAATGGCGTGATCGACCAGCTAATTAAGTCGACGGCACGCTGAAGTATCGTCTCAGCCTGAGCTGGGCTTGTTGAAACGGCCCTGACAAATCCCATAAAGTCTCGGCCATCGCCTTTCCTGACGATCGGCCCCTTTGGTTCGGCGTACAATTTAACATCAGCCACACCTGGTATAGCAGCCGCCCGACTGTCGCCATCGATCCAATCGAGGATGCCATCGCGATCGGGAAGTAGGCACCGCCAGGCCGCAGTGTGCGAATGCCTCTTACGCAAATCCCATTCCTCGCCGATGACAAGCTTGATGTGCTCGGTGACGAGATCGACACCGTAAGCCAGCTGAATCGTTTTAGGACCGGCAGCAAGACGCGGATTGACTTCAATGACGACTGGGCCAAGCCTCGTCCACAGGAAATCAATATTCGTTGGCCCCCAGCCAAGGCCGAGAGCTTGCAAACAGCTCAGCGAAACATCGGCGATACGCCTATGCTCGTCATCAGTCAGCGGGGCAGGAAAGATGCCCTCACGAAAGACGAAATTCGGTGGGGGGCCAAAGTCAGCAGCCTCAATCCCAATGACCTCATTTCCCATTATGTAAGCGCAATAGAATGGGCCTTGTGCGAATTCTTCGACCAGTATCCTCGGCGAAGACCGCCAGATGTGCTTCCCGCCCAATAGATAGGTCGTATGTTCGGACAACTCATCGACAGTGCGGCACAATCGGACACCGCTGCTGCCGGTGCCGACGGCTGGCTTGAGAATGACCGGCAAGCCGATTTCCGCAGCAGAGCTTTCTACCTCCATCGCATTCCCTGCCAAGCGATAAGCAGGTATTGGAACGCCGGCCTTCGCGAGGAGCTGACGTTGAGTAAATTTGTCGCAGCATCGTTCAATCGAGGCAGAGTTCGGTCCCGGTAAATCGAAATACCGGCAGAGCTCGCCAACTGTCGCATAGACCTCCTCCCTGGCGCTCGTAATCCCAACAATGTTATAGGTCGCACGTAGTCGGGAACATTCGCGGATCAGCGCATCGAGATTGTCTGTATCGACACGGAATGTCTCAATGCTTTCCGCCGCAAGATAGTCGTGCTGAGCTGGATCAGCTGACAGGGTAATTGGATGAAGGCCAAGACGATGGGCCGCTTTGACGTAAAGCGGACCATTGGTCCTTGTACCTTCAATCAGGATGAGCGCTCTTCTTGCCATTGGCGTTGACCCTCCGTTGCGGTGCTTCGCATCAGCTTTTTCAGCCGTGCCTGACCTCAGATTTGTGGTGAAGGTAGCATTGTCAGCGATCTGTGGTCGCAAAGATTTTGTAAAGTTATTAAGAAGGATCTGTTGCAATTGTATTGTGGTTAGCCGTCGTGAGGCACGTCGTATCGACGGTCCGGAGGAGTGCAATTATCAATACGTCAAATGGAGTACAGGAGGACACTCGGTGAACACTGCTGCGTCGCGATCTCGACAAACCGACACTGAGTACAGGTACCCGGCGCATTCCCACAATTTGAGCAGTATTGTAGGCAACTTAATTAGCGGTGGAGACGGTCTCAGAGCGTTTCCGTGCCTTGGTACGAATCTTGCTGCTCCCTCTTCGGGAACCGTAATACTCATTCGCTCTTCACACAGGCTTGACAGGGAGCTCTACAATCCGTGCGCTAAAGACTTTATCTCACGTAGCTTGCGCAACGTGGCCGTTGTGAAGCTTGAGCCCGAGCAAGAACAGATTGTGGCCCTTGGTAAGGTGTTCTGAAAGCTTTGTAGCTCACACGCTTGAACTGGCTGTTCTCGATCGTTGTTCGCGATGAGATCTTTGGCTTTTGTTAATCGTCGATGACCTCTGGGAGTATCAAATTGAACAAAATAAAATCACCCTCTCACGCAAATTCTAAAGTTCCCGGGTGGCACTTCACAATGATGCGCGACACCGCACGAAATGCAGGAATAGAGGCCGCTATTGCTTCTGGTAATGTCATAGGGAAAACTATTGTTGAAATCGGAACGGGGGCTGGTCTTCCGGCGATGCTCTTTGCGAGATATGGGGCTCGAAAGGTATTGTCATGCGAGATGGATGAGAGAATTGCTGACACGGCGCGGGAGATTATCCGGGCCAACGAATTGCAGGGTCGCATCGAGGTGATTGCAAAATCCTCGAGGCAAGCAATTCTAGACGGCGATCTTCCTTCGGAACCCGACATCATTTTCACAGAGACATTGGACGCTGGAGTTATTGGCGAGGGATATGAAGTGATCGCGGAAGACATTCGCCAGATCGCAAGTCCTACCACAGTTGTTATGCCGAATTGGATCCAGCAATTCGGTTTCCTTTGCACTGACGTACAAGCTTTCGAGAAAAATTCCGTGTTTGATCAGTGTGGTTTCGATCTTTCTGGTTTTAACTTATTTGCCGAGCGTTCATATTTCTTGGTAGAGAAGACGCAGCATGATCCGGTATGTCTCTCGCCAACCGTTCTTTTCAGGAACTATGCTTATTTAAATCCGAATGCTTTGGATCCGGTAGAACACCATATCATAGCCCACAGTTCCGGCCTCTGCCACGGAATGACGTCATATTTTGACGCCCATTTTGGGAAGTTTCTTGTTACTTCAAGAGACCGGAAAAGCCATTGGCAGATGGCTTTTCACCCTTTACGAGAACCTATTCCGGTCGAATCCGGGCGGCATTACCTCTTGAGGGGGGATAAAACTGGGTCAATCGATTTGGTTTCGCTATGATCGAATATCCGAAACAAATTCGTATAATGTCCATTTCTGCCAACTGCCTGAAGCGCGCGGACGGCGACGAGCGATGTTTGAATTGATGGTAGTGGCTTACCCAAGAAAAGCGTAAACGCCAGACGGGGTCGTGTCCAATTAGGTAGATGCTATGGGGCGAGCGGCGAGGGTGTGGCATCCTTCGGCGCTGTCAAAACCACCATCAGAAGGAGGCGCCCCATGTCGCAATCTTTTGACACGAGCCGGTCCCTTACCGCTCTCGAACAGGATAACACGATCATCGCCGTCATCGAAATGAGCAAGGCGAAGTGGCTCGTCGCCGCGCTTGTTCCGGGTCTCAAACGCCAGCCGCTGAAGAAGATCGATGCCGACGCCCCAGCACTGTTGAAGCTGCTGCAGCGCTGGCGCGACGAAGCCGGCCGGGCCGGGCATACGATCAAGCGGATCGCCGTCGCCTATGAGGCGGCCGGCGACGGCTTCTGGCTGGCGCGCTGGCTGCGGGCGCACGGCATCGATGCCTATGCCATCCATCCCTCGAGCGTTCCAGTGTCGCGCGAGCACCGCCGCGCCAAGACCGATCGTCTCGACACCGAGCTTTTGATGCGTGCTTTTCTCGGCTGGCTGCGCGGCGAGAAACGTCATTGCTCCATGGCTGCGATCCCGACACTCGAAGAGGAGGACGCGCGGCGGCCGAACCGCGAGCGGGGGACTCTGGTCGGCGAGCAGACGCGGCTCATCAACCGCGTCAAGGCGATCCTCGCCCGCTTCGGGGTCCGCAGCTTCCGGCTGAGCCTGCGCCAGGCGGCGGACAGGCTGGAGAGCATCCGAACGGCGGAGGGAACGCCGCTGCCGGACAACACCCGCGCCGAGCTCTACCGCTTCCTTGAGCGCCTCAACCTCGTGCGCGCGCAGATCCGCGCCATCGAACAGGAGCGCCTGCGCCGGCTGGCGGCGGCTCCGGCTGCGGCGAACGGTCACGCGATGGTTCGCCTGCTGGCGCGGATCATCGGCATCGGCGTCGAGACCGCCGACATGCTGGTTCACGAGATCCTGTCGCGCCCGTTGCGCGACCGCCGCGCCGTGGCGCGCTATGCCGGGCTGACAGGGTCGCCAGACGAGAGCGGCCAACGCCGCCGCGAGAAAGGGCTGGCGCGCGCCGGCAATGCCCGCGTGCGGCGCGGCATGATCCAGTTGGCGTGGCGCTTTCTCCTGTTCCAGAAGGACAGCGACCTGGCCCAATGGTTCCAGGCGCGCACGAGCGACGGCCGCAAAACCACGCGCAAGACGATGATCGTGGCGCTGGCACGCAAGCTGCTGATTGCGCTTTGGCGTTTCGTCACCGCGGGCGAGGTGCCGCAGGGCGTCATCGTGCGTGCGGCGTGATGGAGGCACGTGGGAAGAGGGAGAACAAGGCACACCCCAATTGGCGGGCCCGCAGCAGGGTCTGCCGATGACGATCCGAGGTGGCGGCCACCCGAAGCTACACATGGTCCTTCGGACCGCCGGCGTAGAATGGGCCCCGCCGCCCCGGAGCTTCGCCACCGATGCGCATGCTGCATCATGGTCAGATCCCACTGCGATCTACCGCATACAAGTCTGCCGCGCGACCTTCGCGCCTGGCTCGGCGAGCTCGCCTCGGAAATCTGTCGTCGGCATTTGGCCCCCACTGGAAACGGCTCACCCGACCCGGCAAAGCCTGCCGCGTGCTCGTGACCGTCAAGGACAAGTCGCTTCGCGATGGGAGCCTGCGGCCCACCCTTGACCGTCACTGCGCGCGGCGGCCAGTTCGAAGCCAGGTCGGCACGAGGAGATGGTCGCCAATCGGCCCGAACGAGGAGATGAGGAAACGAACCAGGAGCAAGCTTGACAATCATCGCCCCATACAGGTGTAGCTCCGCGGTTTTGAGCCGCGCGCGAGCGCGCCGTTGATAGTGCTGTAGATGCTATGGGGCGAGCGGCGAGGGTGTGGCATCCTTCGGCGCTGTCGAACCGACCAAAAAAAGGAGCGCCTACGCGCGTACTGTGGCCATGATCGGCAATGGGGCGCAGTCGGAGCATTCAAGGCAATCCCTGGTATCGATCGACTCGCCTCTGCGACATCGATCCATCGGCCACGCGCCGCTGCGTGAAGAGCCTCGCCGGCATGGGCCTGGAATCGCCGCCTGCGCCTCCTCATAAGATGGGGTCGAGGGGCCGAAATTGCGGCGGCCGACAAGCAATACGCCATGATCCTCACCAGCAACATGGCCGGGCCCGGTATCCACATCAACGCAATCGGGGCGATTGTCCTGGCCAGACGGAGTTGCACCGCGATATCCTGCTACGGTCTGATATCTTCCTGGAATACCCGCCCCAGACTCGGATCGAGGGCTAGATCCAACAATTCGACTCTGACCACCCGGTTATCGAACTCTGGCAGGTCATCGCCGGTAAGGCAGCAGACCGCTCGGATGAGCGCCCAGATCACGCTGTTCGATTCCGTCGGCTTCGCCATTGAGGACTTTTCGGGCCCTGCACTATGTCCCCGACTGCCTGGAGAAGACTGGCCTCTACGAAGAACTCGATCTTCTCCCCGATCCGGACGAACCCCGCGACTTATACGGCATGATCCTGCGCACCGCCAAGCCAGCTCCAGTGATGCAGCGGAGCCGCGCATTGGGACGAGCAGAGTATCCGTGCAGGCGCCGAGGGCGGTCGTGATGATCCGCGCTCGTCACTTCACACCGAACCCGGTCAATGCGGCAGACAATGCGTTCAGCCGCGCGACGAAAGGCGCAATCCCGATGATCTGGTCGCTGTGGCATATCAAGAAGTCACGCGTATGGCACAGGGCCTCGCTGATGCCGGATTACTGTCCACCTCTACGAGGAGCAGTCGGCCGCAACACCCGCCTCAGTGATGCCGAATGACTGGTTTTCCACCCACTCGGGCGGACATGTCGCGATCTACCCGATGTACTCGGAAAAATCGAAGACCCGACCGCCGTGCGAGTACCGGGGTCAGGACGTCATCGATTACCGGTCTTGAGAAACACAGGGTCTTGCTCGAAGGAACCGGTGCGATGGTGCTCGATCACATCGATGCATACGTGGTACGTTCCAACAGGGAGAACGAGGTTGCACTCCAACGGTTCTGCACGCACCTCAATTTCGAGCAAATGATCTTTGATGCTGTTGATCGCAGCGGCAAACCACTCTACCACACCAACGTCCTGATGTGCATCGGTACCTGATTTCGCATTGTTAGGGGATCAGTCGATCCCTGACTCCGGACGGCGGCAGGAAATCGTTGCGAGGCTCGAGGAAGCCGGTCGTCTGGTCATCGAGCTTTCGATCGAGCAGATCGAAAGTTTTTGGCGGCAACGCCATCGAACTGGAGGTCAGGTACGGTCGTATCGTCGCGCTGTCAGCGCGAGCGCATGCAGCCCTGCAGCCGGAGCAGATATTGGCAATCGAGCAGCCGCGAAACTATTGTCGTTCGATGTTTCGACAATTGAACTCGCGGGGGATCGATGAAGCGCATGCTTGCCGGGATTCACTTGGCGCGGCGTTTTCCGCAAACTGCATAGATATCGTCACGGCCGAGCAAGCCGGATAGAGAAAAGCACGGGAGCAAAAGGACATGGAAATGTCGCAGCCAAGATCAGTCTATCGGTTCAACTCCGCAATTGTTCGCGAACCCTCCACCTCTGTGCTCAACGGCGTACGTGCCGACGATCGGGGCGGCCCGACCTACGAAGGCGTCAAGACCGAGCATGACGCATATGTTGCCGCCATGCGGAATGCAGGTGTCGAGGTGACCGTTCTTCCGCCCCTTGAGGCATTTCCGGACTCCATCTTTGTTGAAGACCCGGCGCTCGTTTTCAGCGAAGGCGCAATCCTGCTCCGTCCTGGAACGCCAACCCGGATTGATGAGATCGCGGAGATCGCACCGATCCTGCGCGAGATGTTCGAGACCGTGCTCGAACTGCCTCCCCCGGGGCAGGCCGACGGGGGGGATGTGATGAACACGCCCAAGGGCATCCTGATCGGCCTCTCCGCGCGCACCGACCAGGCCGGCGCTGACGGGCTTGTCGCATGCATCGAGCAACTCGGCGGAAAGGCCCAGATTGCTGAGACTCCGAACGGGGTTCTGCATTTCAAGACAGCCTCTTCGCTGCTTGACGATGAGACCGTGATTGCGACCGCTGCACTCGCGAACGCTGCCGTGTTTAAGGATTTTGACAAGATTATCGTCCCGAAAGACGAAGAGCCCGCGGCGAACGTCCTTCGCGTCAACGACATTGTCATGGCTAGCGCGGGCTACCCGCGCACGATCGAGATGCTCGACAAGGCGGGCTACAAGGTCGTGCTTCTGAAGACTGCCGAAATCGAGAAGATTGACGCCGGGCTCTCCTGCATGTCGCTGCGTTGGTACCGGGAGAGTAGGTAGCCCGTTCCGATACCGCTCATCACCCCGTGTCCGCGTTTTGGAGTTCGCATGGTGGGCATCAACACGGGGACAAACCGTAGGAGCTGACGCCATTCGCTGGCATCAAGGAAAGCGGGAATTCTGGCGAAGGAATACGTCGCGCCATTCTGGAGTACACCGAACTCAAGCACGGCTGCATGCGGAACTGTATCGCGTTGGTGGCTGCTGGAAGGGCGTCACGGACTTCGCTGTTCAAACGAGCCACCGGTGGCGAGCGGTTGACCGCGGCCGGCGCTGAGGTCGTGCGAACGTCGCGGTGCTGAACTCGTAGAACAGCGCCACTTGCATCGCATCGAGATGATCCACGTAGGCAAACGACAGGAAAAGGTATGCCTTCAATCCGTCTGTCGAACGATTCGCCACTCTCGCCGCCTGATCCGCTATGTACCGATGCTTCCACCCGTCCCAATTCTGCTCCTTGGACCAAGACGCATCTCTCCCATGCTCTATTCACCGATATTCGGCGACGATCATCTCTTAGCTGGCGCCACCTGCGCTTGTGCGGGGGCTAAGGTGGCAGATTGTTCCTATTCGCCAACGGGCGGAAATGGTGTGATCGACCAATCGATTGAGTCGACGGCATCCTGAAGTATCGCCTCGGTCCGAGCAAGGCTGGGTGAAGCGGCGATGACATGTCCGAGACAGTCTCGGAAATCGCCTTTCCTGACGATCGGCATCTTGGGTTCAACATAGAATTTGACCTCGGCGATACCTGAGATAGCAGCCGCGCGACTGTCGCCACTGATCCAATCGAGGGTGCCATCGCAATCAGGAACCAGGAATCGTGCAGTCGCAGTCTGCGACTGCCGTCTGCGCAGATCCAATTCCTCGCCGATCACAAGCTTGATGTGCTCGGTAACGAGATCGACTCCGTAAGCCAGGCGAACCAGTTGAGGAACGGGCCCACCCGCAAGTCGGGGATTGACTTCAATGACGACTGGGCCACGCTCGGTCCACCGGAGTTCAATGTCCGTTGGCCCCCAGCCAAGGTTGAGAGCTCGCAAACAGCTCAGCGAAACATTGGCAATGCGCTCATGCTCGTCATCAGTCAGCGGGGCCGGAAGGGTCCACTCACGATAAACGAAATGCGGGGGGGGGCCGAAGTCCATGGTGCCAATCCCAATGAGCTCATTTCCCATTATCTCAGCCATGTACTGGGGACCATGTACGAATTCTTCGATCAGTATCCTCGGCGAAGACCGCCACATTTGCTTCTCGCCCAACAGATAGGTCGTATGTTCGGTCAATTCATCGAGCCTGCGGCACAATCGGACACCGACGCTGCCGCTGCCTACGCATGGCTTGACTACTACCGGCAGGCCGATTTCTGCGGCAGCGCTTTCTATGTCCATCGAATTCGCTGCCAGCCGATAAGCAGGTACCGGAACGCCGGCCTCTGCGAGGACCTGACGTTGAGTGAATTTGTCGCAGCGTTGCCCAATCAATGGGGGGTTCGGTCCCGCCAGATCGAAATACCGGCAGAGGGTGCCAACTGTCTCATAGGCCCTCTCGCTGGCAGACGTGATGCCAACAATATCATAGGTCGCACGTAACCGGGAACATTCGCGGATCAGCGCATCGAGATTGTCTGTCTCGACCTGGATGGCCCCACCCTCTTCCCCTGCAAGGTGGTCGTACCGGGATGAATCAGCCGACAGGACAATTGGATGAAGGCCAAGACGCTGGGCCGCTTGAGCGTAGAACATGCTACCCCTTGGGCCTTCAATCATGATGATGATGAGTGCTCTTCTTGCCATGGCTCTTGACTCCGATGTTGCGTGCTTCCTGGTTGTCCGAGTCCAAAGCGGCATCAGCCTTCGCTAAATTCAGACCTCGCATTGAACGTACCAGTCTCAGCGATTTGCGGTCGCAAAGATCGTGTAAATTTATGTGAAGGACCTGTTGCAACGGCTGGGTTAGGCCGCAACGACGATTTGCGGGTTGCTGGTCAGGCACCGAGAATGCGAATTGCTCGACAGGAGCATCACCTGTCGTTTTCGTCTCATCGCATCTGAATCATTTCGATACCGCTTAAAATCGCGGCGGCACTGGCGAATTGGGCGGCAAACCTGGAGTGGCCCCGGTTTGACCGGACAGGCAGCAGGTTGCATTAAGCACCAGCTGCTTTCGCTGTCTCGTCCGACAGTAACAACGCTTTCTACTCTGACCCACTCAGCTTAACTTCTCGATTGGTCATGCACTTCCCTTCCACGGGAATCGGTGATCGCAACGTCACCAGCGTGCCGTGGCCGCCACTCGCTTCAGAGCCAGCGCCGGCCTCTCTTCAGAGCTTTTTGCAGAACCTTCAGAACACTATCGGCCAACCCAACATGTTCTGTTGCGGCATGCCGATCGGCATTTCCAGCTTGTCATATCTGACGCTGGTGTTTGCTGCTCGTCCGCCTCCATATCGACGCGATCTGGCCCGCTCGGCAGTTCAAACACCGCCTATGGGTCCTCGAATGTTTCAACTATCTGACCGCGCACGCGACAATTGCCAACAGACCCTGTTTCCCTCGGACGCGCGGTCGCCGCCTTCGTCCTGCAGGCGCTCGACGGTTCGCTGCGGCCGGAAATCGCTGAAGGGCTGATGGCGAACTGCGGGGTCCAGGCCGACTGGGGCAGATCCTCGCGATCATCTGCGTGACCGCATCCGGCGCGCCGTTCGGCGCGGCCATGCGCTCATGGTTGGCGGATACAGGGACTTCCTTGCCGGACAGCCTAACGGAAGGCACAGCTTTATTGGTCAGCTAGCGAACAAGTCCTTGTAGCCGGTCGTGACCCCAGTTTGCACGGTCGAGATGACTGCGAAGAGCCTTACGGGCGCGCTCCGGTTCGTGTGCCGGATCAATGCCGAGGATCCCATGCCGCATTTCCTCTAAAGGGGCGTCGTCGGCCGAAGCATTGAGCAGCTGCATATAGGTCGTGAAATGCTCTTTGTCGTAAGCCCTAAGGCTTTCCGACCAGGGGACTCGTCGAACTGCTGCTGCTGCTGCGAATCTCGCCTGTGCTGTGCTGGAGCTAAAGCAGCCTGTTCCCAAAATGGGACCGAAATCGGGATTAGTCGGTGAGCCGGTCTTCAACTGACCGGTTCACCTGCATGTCCGAATCTCTTCGATCGCCGCGCCACCAGCGGCTTCTGGCCAGGCTAATTTCGTTACGAAGGCCAACGGCCTGACCCAGGAGCAGGTGGCTGAGAAGCTTGGCTGTCCGCAATCCTTCGTGGCCAAATAGGTGGAGAGCGGCGTCTCGATGTCATTGAGTTTCTCGACGTCACTGCGGCGCTTGACGGTAATCCGTGTGAGATTCTGTCCAGCCTCCAGTTATAGCGGGCGTCCGCGCCTTTGCGGCGGTGAGCCCGGTTTCCTTCGGCAGCCTCAGACGGTCTCGGCCGTCCGGCAGCCTGTAGGCTGCTGACGGTCGCGGTCCAAATAACCGCGCACGACCCTTCATCTAGGGCGCGCTGGCATAGGTCTCGCACCAGCCCTGCCTTTGGCGGACTGAATGAACCATGTTGATGGCCCACCATTCTCGATCGCGGCGAGCGGGTAAGGTTTGTTTCCTTTGGCGATGACCACTTCGCAGCCCCGCGTCCATGGCTATCCTTGCTGCCATCAATTTGGTCACCATGCCACCCGAACTATGGCGAGCGGGGGAATGAGCGGCCATGGCCTCTATCTCGGGAGTAATGCATCGCACCTCTTTCACCAGCCGCGCCAACGGGTTGTCGTGTGGATCTGCCGTGAAGAGGCCGTCCACATCGGAAAGCAGAATAAGAACGTCGGCGTTTACAGTCTCTGCAACCCGTGCCGCCAGCCGATCATTGTCGCCAAGAGAGATCTCGGCCGTTGCGGTCGTGTCGTTCTCGTTGATAACGGGTACAGCGCCGACCTTGAAAAGTTGTTCAAGGGTCAACTGTGCATTGAGGCGGCGATGCTGGTTGTCTATATCTTCACCCGTCAATAACACCTGCCCCAGGCCAAACCCATGGCGTTTCAAATTCTGTTCATAGGCAAGCATCAGTCGAACCTGACCAATCGCGGCGGCCGTTTGCTTCTCCTCAATTCGCAGAGGCCTATCCAAGTGATTGAAGTGACATGATCCAACCGCAACAGCACCAGAGGTGACGATGATCACCTGTTGTCCGCGTTTGAAAAATCGGACGATATCTTCTACCAGCGCTTCCAGCCAAGGACCGCGTATCTCTCCGATCTGCGCATCGGCAATCAGTGCGGAGCCAATTTTAACGATCAGCCGGCGAGCCGACAGTAATTGGACCGCGCTCATTGTTGCTGGCACCGAGTTTTGCTGCACTAGAAGTGAAGACACGCCTCTCTAATCCTCCTTGGCAATTCAACAACCGTCCGGTGAGCCTGAACAGGCAATAACAATGATATCGAGTCTACGGCTCCTGAGCGTCACGACCTCTTTAGGCCGCGCCAGAACGTAAGCTAGAGTCGGCCACCCTCTAGTAAGAAGAAGGAGGTCTAAGGCCAACCTGCGTCGGGGAGCGGACTAAAGGATGTCTCAAACGTTGTGGTGAACGTACCATTGTCAGCGATTTGCGGTTGCAAAGATTCTGTGAAATTATCTGTAGGATCTGCTGCATAATTTAATTACCGGTGACGTGCGTCGAGCGGCTCAAGGATTTTGGAGCAGGTGCGATGTTCAAGGTATAGCAGTTTGACCAATCTGTGATCCTGCTGGCGTGCGCTGGTTGTGGCCCTCGTCTCACGGTAAGGCGCATGCGACATTCGATTTACCCGCGCTCCCCTGGACAGCCTGCAAAAGGGGGAGGTGGGGAGCTAGCCCTTGAACAGTCCGCCTGACGCAGCCCGCCTGTTCGGCCTCTCTGCACAGATTCTGCCTTGGCCTTGGGCCGATCTGCTGGATGACCAGCCCGGCCGCCAGCGAGCCGAGATCGCCGCACTGCTTCAGGCTTCGCCCTTGCGTGTAGCCGTAGAGGAAGCCGGCGGCATAGAGGTCGCCGGCGCCTGTCGTGTCGACCAGCTCGCGGATCCTGGTCGCCTCGATGGTGACGGTCTCGTCGCCGTGGACGATGACCGAGCCCTTTTCGGAGCGGGTGACGGCGGCGATCTTGCAATCCTTGCGGATCTGCGCCAGCGCCTCGTCGAAGGAGGCGGTCTGGTACAGCGACTTGATCTCGTGGCTATTGGCAAAGACGATATCGACAGTACCCGAGCGCATCAGCTCCAGAAACTCCTCGCGGTAGCGGTCGACGCAGAACGAATCCGACAATGTCATCGACACTTCGCGCCCGGCTGCGTGGGCGAGCTTCGCCGTCTGCCGGAACGCTTCCTTGGCGCGCGGCGGGTCCCAGCTCGGTCCGGAGGATGTCGAGGCGGACAAGGCGTCGGGCGCCGCCGTCACCTATTTCGAGGGCTATCTGTTTGAGCGGCCTGGTGTCGAAGGCCACGCCCTGGGCATGCATGTCATGGGCGTAGATTTCGCCGAGCGTGTCGTTCGAGACCTTGCCGAAGAAGGCGGCGCGCCCGCCGAAGCTGGCGACGCCCGCCGCCGTGTTGCCGGCGCTGCCGCCCGAGGCTTCGATGGCCGGGCCCATGCGGCTGTAGAGCAGCTCGGCGCGCCTCGTGTCGATCAGGTTCATCGCGCCCTTGATGATGCCGTTCGTCTCCAGGAATGCCTCGTCGCACTGGGCGATGATGTCGACAATGGCATTACCGATACAAAGCACGTCATAGTCCGGCATCAATTCATGTCTCCGCCAAAAAACCACCGGCTTTCTGCCACGCCGGGCGCGGGCGGGTCTTTTTGACGAGCGTGGAATGAGCTGCCGTATGCCGCTGACCCAACATCCGCGCATCACGCAGCTGCCGGTCCTGCCTCGCGCCGCAGGTCGTCAGCTCTGTCCGTCCTTTCCCAGGTGAACTCAGGCTCTTCGCGGCCGAAGTGTCCGTATGTCGCGGTCTTGAGGTATATCGGGCGTAAGAGATCAAGCATTTTGATGATGCCTTTTGGTCGGAGATCGAAAAGCTCAAGAACAGCGCGCTCGATCCTTTTTTCGTCGATCTTTGCTGTTCCGAAGGTATTGACCAGGATAGACACCGGCGCGGCCACACCGATCGCGTAGGCAAGCTGAACCTCGCAGACCTCCGCCAGGCCGCTGCAAACAACGTTTTTTGCGACGTACCGCGCCGCATAGGCGGCCGAGCGATCAACCTTGGACGGGTCCCCCCGAAAAGGTGCCTCGACGGATTCGGAAGAGAGAACACGAACTGCCTAGTCATGGAATGGCCCTCGCTTCGGGTGTGCTGGAGTTGTATGGTGCATTTTGATTATCCCGCGTTATCTGTCGGTGATGCCAGGGACCTCGGTGGCAATAGAACCGCGAGTGAGCTGTGCGGCGTAACGGGATAAACAGACGTCATCTTCTTTTGACTAACCTCAGACTTGGCGGTAAATCCGACTAGATTGCCGAGAGAAACGTACCACTTGTCAGCGATTTGCGGTGGTGAAGAGTCTTTAAATTTGTTGTAACCGGCGGTTCACGATTATGAGGTACATCGCATGTCCTCAATTCCGTCTTTGCGGCGGTCGAGGCATCGGAATCGTTTCGGTTTCCGTTTTGCTGAAGGCCCTGCGCAAGAATGGTCGCAGGTCCTCGCCCGAGCGGGCGCATCTGCTCGCCTCCTTCATGACAGCGGGCGAGGACTTCTACAGTACGAGCTCGGCGGCGATGTTGTCCGTGAAGAAATACGAGATATCGAGTTCCGGCGTCACCCTGTCCGAATAGGGAAGACCGGAGCCGGGCACTGCATTGACGTGACCCGAATCCTCAGTGGTGACTTCCAACGCACGCAGGCGGATCTGCCAAGGGCTGGGCATTCCGTGACCGAGGCTCCCGCGTGCGGGACGCTCGCGGCTTGCGCAAGCTCGGCCGCCACGGCCTGCTGTCCCACCAGCATCAGGACGACGGCCGCTGTTACTCCGCGCGCCACGTTCATTCGCTTTGTTGCCGTGATATTTCTCCTTGCTTCAGAAATGACAGACTGCATTGTGAATAGTCCTGCCGTATTAAGTGAGATCGACAGAGCTCTGGCTCGCATTTCGCGTAAGCTGTGTACGCATTATTTGCGCCGTTCTCGCCGTCGGGCTCCCGGTCGTCATTGAACGCCATCGTCTTGCCAACCGATGGCACTGCGAAGGAAATTGTTGCCCAAGGCAATGAATGCGGCCCGCTCGCGATTGTCCTTGCCGTAGCTGTGCCCGCCCGCGCTCGGCTCGTAGAAGTAAGCGGGATAGCCAAGCGCCTGCAGCTTTGCGGCCATCTTACGCGCGTGGCCCGGATTGACGAGGTCGTCCCGCATTGTGGTGGCGAGCAGGACCGGCGGATAGGGCTGTCCCGGCGTCGCCGCGTGATAAGCAGAGATTTCCTTCAGGAAAGCCCAATCGTCAGCCTTGTCGGGATCGCCATATTCGTCGATCCAGATCGCGCCCGCCAAAAGCCTAGTGTAGCGGCGCATGTCGACAAGCGGAATTCTGCAGAACAGCCCGCCGAAACGCTCAGGATAGCGCGTTAGCATATTGGCGATCAGCAGGCCGCCATTGCAGCCGCCCTCGGCGGCAATCCGCCTCGGCACCGTAATGCCCCTTTGCACGAGGTCGGCGGCAACCGCGGCGAAATCGTCATGGGCGAGACGCTTGCCCTCCCTGCGCCCGGCCTCGTGCCAAAGCGTGCCGAACTCGCCGCCGCCGCGAATGTTCGCCAGCACACACGTGCCGCCGCGTTCGAGCCACAGCTTGCCGCGGAAAGAGTTGTAGTGGGGCAGGAGCGATATGCCGAACCCGCCGTAGGCGGTGAGGTGAACCGGGGCATCCCCGCTCACGTTAGCCGGGCCGACCTGCGTATAGGGGATCATCTCACCATCGGTCGAGACTGCCTCGTGGCGCGTGACCATTAGCCCGGATGCGTCGAAACTCTCCGGTTCGCGCTTCATGATCACTGGTGCGCCGAGAGACGCCGCGGCATTGACGTCGAATAGGAGAAGCTGCGGCGGCGTGATCGGGTCCTGAGCCGAAATGAGCACCTCTCCATTGGTCTCGTGATGTTCCGCATCGAGTGAGCAGAGGTGAACAGTCCCTTCGGCGGGCACGGTATCCAGCGCTCGGCGCGTCCATTCCTGGTGGCCGGGGGTGAACATCTCGAAACGCGGAACAAGGTTGACGAGATAGGAGATGATGAGCTTCCCGTCATTCCAGAAGAACGACTGCAGGGAGTGCCTGTCGCCTGGTTCAAAGAGGGTGGCAAAATCGCGCTCGCCGCCGATAAAGGAGGAGAGGGAGATGCCGATCAGCGCGTCCGCCGCATGGGTCGTCCCTCCCACCGTCCAAGGCTTGCGCGGCCTTACCGCCAGCCAGTCGCCGAATCCATTCCACCGGGCGTCGTGAGGAAGGTCGATCTGCATCATCGGCCCGCTCCTGTCGCCGATTCGGCCGATCTTCTCGAAGAAGGCCGGCGTCTCGATGAACCAAAGGCGCTCGCTCTCGGCTGTGCGGTCCAGTTGGCCAGACACGCCGTTGGACTCGAAACCGGTCTCAAAAATTACCCGTGCAGTGAGCGGATCCGCGCCACGCTTCCACAACCGAACGGTGCGCGCGTAGCCGGAGCGGGTGGTCATGCCATCACCAAGCGCACTGGAAAGCAGAAGCGTGTCAGGGTCGAGCCATTCAATGCCGCCCTTGGCCTCGGGAAGATTGAAACCGTCGCCCACAAAGCTCAGAGACACGAGGTCGAATTCGCGATGCACGACCGCATCGCTGCCGCCGCGCGACAGGCGCAGAACGGCTCTTTCGCGCGTCTCCGGCTCGATCGCCGCGCTGCCCCAGACCCAGTCTTCTCCGTCGCTAGCCGCGAGGGCGTCCAGATCGAGCAGCAGCTCCCACTGGGGATTCGCCTTCATATAGGCGGCAAGGGTGGTCCGGCGCCACAGTCCGCGCGGATTTCCGGCATTTTGCCAGAAATTGTAGAGATGCTGGCCGCGGCGCGTGATCAGGGGAATCCTGTCGGGACGGTTGAAAATCGCTGTCAGTGCCGCCCGGTCGCGCTCGAACTGCGCTCCACCGAACTGCTTCAGGGTCTTCGCCGACTGGCTGGCGGTCCACGCAAGTGCCCGTTCTCCCTCAATATCTTCAAGCCAAAGATGGGGGTCATCATCGGGAGCATTCAGCGTTGGACGGAAATCGAATTCGGTCATGTCCGGACGTCCAGAGGAATGAAAGCGCAATGGCATCCGTCTGCTCGGGAACGCTCAATATTTGAGGCGGCCCCCGCATGTTCGAAAAACGTGATCATGGATGAGTTCTTCCCAGTCGGTCGCGCGTCGCAGTGCTTTTGCGCATAGGACTGCAACCGTCGTGCCAACTGGCAAAACCGTTTCGAAATAATGCGATCGCTCTCACAGCGTCGTGTCACATGTTGGACATCGTCGAGAATCCGACAACGAGCGAACCCCGTAATCACCGGATCGACCTCCGGCGCGATAAGCGGCACCGTGCAGAACTCAAGCGGTGAAGCTCGCTCCGGAACGCTTCACGCACACGGAGTCAATGGCAGCCACCATGAGGCGATGGATGCCTTGAGCGACCAAGCCGGCTGCGCCTGTGGGTCTCCACACCGCCTACTGGAGAAAAGCGGAGATCCGAGGAGGTATGGGGCGCCCGCTTGGGCGACCTGATGGTTGTCCAAGCCCTGCCTCAATCTTGGCCTGCACCGTCCCCTGTTGCATTTTCGAAGCCTATCGAACGCGCAGCAAGCTGCGTTCGACGGAAGACATCGGACTGGTCCTTATCGCAACTTGGGCTGCAGGCAACGCGTCGTCAATGCAAGGTACGACGGTTCAGGAGACCGGGCGCTTGGCTCGGTGCAGTATCTCGGCAATGCGGCCATTAGTCGACGGTGTTTCGCTGACGCCGCGCAGTGGGCATGTCCGCAACAGGGGCGGTGCGGGCGCAAGTCTGCCTGGGAAATCGGCTGCAGCAGGGGCAAGCAGAGCCTGGCCGCGCTCCATCTCCATACCGTCCGCAAAGAACGCTCGGCGTGAGCACCACCAAAGAAACGATCTGCGCGCCTCGCCGCTTCGTTTTGCGGGCCACTGACCAGTCGGCTTCACCTGTATAACTATACAGGCTGTCATAGCGTGAAACTTGGACTCCAATGGCGGAAAATTCCCCCAGGAGACCTCCCGATGACTGAGCTTATAGCGCCGGCGCTACGACAACTTGCCCAAGCGCGTCATGGCGAAAGCGAGCAAGCATTCTCCAAGCGCTGTGCCGATGAACTTGAGGCATTGATCCTCGCCGAAGGCCCAGAAACGGTTGCTGCCTTTATCGGAGAGCCGGTGCTTGGGAAAGGCGGCATCGTTCCGCCCCCAAAAGGATACTGGACGGCGATTCAAGCGGTGCTCGACAAGTACGATGTCCTTCTGATCGCCGATGAAGTGGTCTGCGGCTTCGCGCGAACCGGTGAGAAATTCGGCTCTCACGTGTATGGGATGCGTCCGGGTTTTGTGACCATTGCCAAGGGCGTGAGTTCAGCCTACCTGCCCATCTCCGGGTCAATTATCGGCGACCGCGTCTGGTCGGTCTTGGAACAAGGAACCGAGAAGCACGGCCCACTCGGCCACGGCTGGACATATTCGGTCACACGCTTTGCGCGGCAGCCGCGCTTGCCAATATTAAATTGATAAAGGAAAGGAATATCTTGGAACATGTTCGGGATGTCGGACCGTACTGGCATGCCCGCATGAAAGCCGAACTGGAGGAACATCCCATTGTTGGCGAGGTTCGCGGCGTCGGTGTTCTGTCCGCCATGGAACTGATGCGGGATCCTAAAGGGCGGGTACCGTTTGAATCCGGACTTCAGGTCGGCGTGCCGCCGCCGCTGCTCTGTTTGAGAATGGTGTCATCGGCCGGGCTATACCGCGAAATCAGTTGATACGACCTATCGCGCTCTGAAAGCAGAGGGCGCGATTTGATCTTCGCGGAAGTCGGCGATGTTCGATAGGACTGCGGCCGGCAGTGGTTAAATTCCACAGGCGTTAGCGTAGAGCGCGATCGGGGTTTGGTCGGACCGCGGCCCGGTAAGATGCGGACATGTTGAAGGATGTATCAGCCCTTTGACCGCGCTCCTGGGAGGTGATGTGCCCAACGATGTAACAGACCATACTCTTTGCGATCCCAGAGGCAATTCGTTTGCAACGCCCAGCCTGCCGCCGCTGTCTGGCCGCCACGCGGCCGCGACCCTAAGCGCGGCGCGCCCTGCCGGTGCACACCTCCCCACCGGCAGGGCTATGTTTCTCAAATCGCTGGATGGAGTGGCTGCAGCGCGTACCATGACCAAAGATCCTAGAAGGAGAATGACTTATATCCCTATGATACATCAAATTTCCCCATCTCCAGTACGAAGGTTGCCGCCGCTCCGCATGACCTAGCGAGTTAGAGGCGGTGTCCACCTGCCCGCCAATGCCGCACCTCGCCACGAAGGAAACGCGGCGAACTCCTGACAAGTTCCCGTAAGCCACCGTCGGCCAGTAGGTTGACAATTGGAGCCTGCATGTCCGGGTGACAGCAACATCGACAGACAAGTTGAGGTCATAGAGGCATGGCGAAGGACATGCGAATTGTCTTTGAGACATTCCTGGAAAAGTTATCAGTAAGTGTCGATGAGGCCGGTTTCCGCGGCGCCGTGGCCGAGGTGGCCTCAGAACTCGGCCTACTCGCCTTCGCGTACGTCTCGCTGCCACCACGGTCTAATATCAATCCCACACTGATCTCGAACTATCCGGCGCCCTGGACAGCGCGCTATCTTGAGCACCAGTACCAGACCGTAGATCCGGTCATCGTTCGCGCCCGCTTGGGCGGATGCCCGTTCCGATGGGGGCCAGGTTTAAAGGGCGGTGAGGTTTCGGGGGTTCACGTTTTCGAGGAAGCGGCCCAGTTTGGCATTTGCTGCGGCGTGACGATCCCGATCATCGACCGACGAAACAGTTTTGCGGCGATTGCCTTTGCCGCTGACGACCCCGATCCGGCATGTTTCCGCTTGGCGCAACACCATGAAGAGGGTCTCCCATATGTCGCAACCTGTTTTTACATGTTCGTTCGACGAAAACTGTCTGGCGACCGAGTGGTGAACGGTGTGTCGCTGACGTCGCGCGAATACGAGTGCCTACAAGGGGCAGCACGTGGCAAGTCGGCATGGGAGATAGGTTGCATCCTAGGGATCACACGGCGCACGGCTGAGTTTCATTTGGGCAAGGCCCGCAGTAAGCTGGGCGTGACAACCACCAGGCAGGCGATTGCATGTCTTGCCGCTTCGGGCTTTTCGGGTCACTGACAGCTTCATTCTTGGACGACTGCGCAGGCTTCACTCGCGTAAAGCTTCGCCTCGACTGCAACTTCGAAGTTTCACCGGCGATGCTCCTTAGCGGTCCCGCGCTGTGGGCGCCGATGCTTCCCGGGTGGCATGATCTTTCGACGTCCGCCGGGCGGGGGGCACGGTCATGCCCATATCTGTCGCGCCAGATGCCGACTCGGTCTTCATATGACAGCAACGCTCCTTCGACGCTGTCTGATCGGGCCTGGATGTTCTTGCATTGCGATCCGGCATTCCAGCATGATCTGCGCGCTGCGTTACAGCAGGCCAATACTCTCTCGCGGACCCTTTTCTCCACGTAATTGCGTCGGCCGGCGATCTCTCACGCTGTGTTTTGTTTTCGCCGACTTTTACAGGCGCAGTGCGGCCGTGTTCTGGTGTCCGCACAGCTGCCAATATGTACTGCCGGTCGTTGCAGAACAGGGCCTGCTCATTGCCGAGCACCGTTCGACCTGGCGCATTGCCATGTCTCGCTTCGCTCCTATCGATGCCCGACAAAGCCAGCATCTTCTTCGTCCCAACGCCGAGCATACGCTTCACTCGCCGTCTCGGGAGCGGACATCCTGCATTCCGTCTGCTTGTGTACGGAAGCGATCTGGCCGGCGATGCTTTCGAAGAGAGCGCTCGAGTGGTCTGGCCAGGCTAGACAAACGTTCGCCCGCTTGTTCTGCCCGACAAACGCGACGCCCGATTGACATTCGTCCTTCGTGCGCTCGACGGCGCTTGTCGTCGCCTTTGCATCGCGGCATCGCTGAGGCGCTGATCGGCGAAAGGCGCTTCAACTCCGAACGTTCGTTGCGATCACGTGCGAGATCGAATCCGCCGCTCCGTGTCTAGCGGGCGCGCGCTGACGAATGGCGGGGACCGGGACTTCCTCGGCTTGACAATTCCGCTTTGCGTCAACCGGCGAACAGTTCCTTGTAGCCGGTCGTGACCATCCAGTTCGCGCGGTCGATATGGCTACGAACAGCCTTGCGGGCGCGGACCGGTTCGAGGACGGGGTCGATGCCGAGAATGAGTTCGGCCATTTCCTCTACGCTGGCGTTGTCGGCGCAGGCGTCGAGGATCCGCAGGTAAATGGTGGAATGCTGCCTGTCGTAGCTCGTGATGCTGTCTGACCACGGGACTTCGTCCATAATTTTTGGCTTCATGCGCGCTTTTACTGTTTGATTTCGAGCAGATGGCGATGGCCGGCCGATGGGGGCCCGGCGAGCCAGTTCACTAACGGGCTAACCATAATGAATAGGAACGATCATTCCTAGAGGATGTTTCCTTTTCAGCGCCTATCTCGCCCGTGGATCTCAAAGAGGTCATGGCGATCAACATGCGTCGCTTGCGCCATGAACAGGATCTGACGCAGGAAGAGTTGGCTGCACGTGCGGACCTTAGCATGCGCTATGTGGGCTCGATCGAGCGTGCCCGCGTCTCCGCAAGCGTCAGCGTGCTTGGGCGACTCGCGAAGGCATTCAGCGTTGACCCCTGCGAGCTCATAAAACCGCCGCGCGGGCATCGCATAAAAAATTAACTTCGGCGGATGCGGGAACTTCGGCCGGCTCTAACGATGCATGCGCCTTCGGGCGAGCTCGTGAAACGGGGCCGCCTTTCTTCGGCATTCAGTCGGACTCGGTCACTGGGTGCAGCGGCAGCCACAAAGATCCCCGTGGACAGTCAAAGCGGCGTCAAACATGACGTCTCGGGGACGTTAGTCGGAAATCGGGCACCTCATCCATTAACAATGGCTGAGCCATCCTTCTCGATTCACGTGCCGTTCCAGTCGGGTGGGGTCTGACCGAGAATGTTGCGAACGAAGAAGTCCAGGAGTTTGCGCTCAGTATAGATGCCTGGCACGCCGTGATCGGCACCAGGCACATAGACCATGTCGAAATCTTTTCCTGCCTTGATGAGCCGATCGGCAAGCTGGAACGAGGAGGACGGATCGACATTGTGGTCCAATTCGCCGACCACGATCATCAGCTTGCCCTGCAGCCTGTGAGCATTGTCGACGGCGGAGGATTGCGAATATTCAATGCCGACTGGCCACCCCATCCACTGTTCGTTCCACCATATCTTGTCTATCCGGTTGTCGTAGCAGCCGCTGTTGGCGACCGCGACCTTGTATAAATCGGGATTGAAGAGCAGCGCGCTCACCGCGCTTTGGCCGCCGGCGGACGTGCCGAAAATGCCGACATTGGAGATATCGTACCACGGATACCTCGCGGCCGCCGCCTTGTGCCACAGGATGCGATCGGGAAAGCCTGCGTCCTTCAGATTTTTCCAGGCAACATCATGGAAAGCGCGCGAGCGGTTGTTGGTACCCATGCCATCGATCTGCACGACGACGAAACCTAGCTGCGTGAGCGGCTCTATCTCCGTCGAGAAGGATTTTGGGACGAAGGAGAAATCTGGCCCGGGATAGATATCCTCCACAACAGGGTATTTCTTCGTCGGGTCGAAATTGGCGGGCAGGTGGATCACGCCCCAGATATCAGTATTGCCGTCGCGCCCCTTGACATGGAAGCTGAGCGGCGGCCGCCAGCCGGCGGCGACAAGCTCGGACATGTCGGCGGTCTCGACCTGCATGAGTTTGGCATTGTCGCTGGCCCGGTAGAGCACCATGCGCGGCGGCAGATCGATGCGCGACCAGAGATCGACATAATAGCGGCCGTCGGGCGAGAACTCGATATGGTGGTTGGCCGGTTCGGGTGTGAGTGCAGTCAGCCCCTTGCCGTCGAAGCCGATGCGGTAGGCATGGACGAAATAGGGGTCCTCCTCCGGGTTCACCCCGCTCGCCTCGAACCAGATCTGGCGCTTGACCGGATCGATATAGTTGACCCCCCGGACCACCCACTCACCTCGGGTGATCTGGTTCTCGAGTGCGCCCGTCCGGCCGTTGAAAAGATACAAATGCTCGTACCCGTCGCGCTCGGACGCCCAGATGATCTCCTTCCCGTCATCGACATCGTAACGAAAGGTTTTCCCGGTACCTTCCTGGTTCATCACCAGCGGCTGGTAATCAACGAAGGTCTTACTGGTCTCATCGATCAGCGAGCGCGCGCGGCCCGTGGCGGCATCTACCTCGACCAGACGATAGAGCTGATGCCCGCGCTGGTTATATTCGAAGGTGAAGCCGCGGCCGTCCTCCCACCATTGGAGAGAGGAAAGTTCGAAGGGATTCGAAAACAGGGCATTGTCGATCACGATCTGGCGGCGGCCGGCAATGTCGAACAGGACCGGCTGGGGCAGCGGAAGGACATCGCCCGGCTTGGGATAGACGATTGTCGAATATTCGCGCTGCAACTGGTCCGTCGACGAATCGAGGTAGTGGAGCTCCCGCTTGAAGCCGGGGCGAACACGGTAAGCCGCGAGGTGGCGCGAGTCCGGCGACCAGCTCAGTGTCCAAAAGACGTAGTAATTGCCTCCGGATCCATCCCGGCTCAGCGCAACTTCCTGCAATGCGTCATTGCTGCGCAGGAAAACATTGTAGTTCTTGATATAGGCGATCCATTTGCCGTCGGGTGACACGCTCCTCTGGTCGGGGTTGTTCTGCGCCGGTGGCGTGTAGTAGTGGCTGAGCTGCTGAAGGTGCGGGGCGTCCACATCCAATGTAGTGCTGGTGCAGGCATAGCTTGCAAGGTCGCAGCTCCACCGGACCTGCTCGATCAGGAAATCGAGCCTGCGACCATCGTCGGTCAGTTTGAAATGGTGGAAGGGAAGATCGCCGGCCTGATAGCTCTTATGGCTCGCCTTATTTAGCGCCGCCGCCAGACGCGCCTGATCGAAGGCGGTCCGTTTCAAACCCGTGTCAGCATCGACCCGCATGAACTGCTGCTCGCCATGGGTAGTCCGGCGGTATACGAACGCGTTGGCTCCAGTCAGCCAGAACGGCCCCTCGGGGACATTCACGGTGAGCCCGCGATAGCGATCGTTGATCGTCAGTGCCCGCTCCAAATCGCTCGGCGCTAGCGGTGGATGTGCACCGTTCGAACCGTTGGCCAGCGCCCGAGCGGTTGCCGATCCCGATGCACCTTGAATTGATAACGCGGGCGTCAAAGCGCCGATCTTGAACATATCTGTTCACCTCTTTCGGTTTTCGGAAGACGCATTGTTGGATCTGGCTTTTCATCGCCGGTGTGCAGCAGCGTTGAGCGTTGCTCGAAGGAGTCAGCACGCGGGTGCAGCCGAGACGGCAGTCACCATGACCCGTGCGCCCTACGCGGATATCCAGGAACTGGCCGGTGACCAGACTGAAGAGTTGGCATCCGAGCCAGCAGGGTATTTTCCATGTCCACAATGATGGAATGTTCAAAGCCCCATGACGCTTGCAATCACACTCCCTTCCTTTTTCTACACCTGGAAGGGCCGGAATTGGGCCCGGCACAAAGCGTTGGCGATTGACATTCTCTGCATGGCTGTCGTCAGTCCCTTGATCCGTGTCCGGATGAAGGATGCAATATGCGCGCCAAAGGAAAATGCCTTTTAAATCAAGGCGATCGGTCGGACTGGCTGTGTCGATGACCGACGTTAACGGCGCATATCCGACAGCTCGGACAACCCCAACATTGATTTGGGTGTATGTCGGGTTGACAAAAGTGGACCGTCGGGCCGACGGCAAAAGGGCGCACGAGACGCCCTTCATTTGACTCGGCTGCGCGTAAGCCGCCTTCGCCTTCCGTTGTCAGAAACGGTAGGTGACACCTGCGCCTATCAGCCAGGGATCGAGCTCCGCCTTCCCCGTCAACTTCTTGCCGGCCACGGTGACGTCGAAGTCTGGCTTCAGGAAAAGCTTCTTCACATCGAAGTTGACGCCCCAGTGCTCGTCCACCATGTAGTCGAACCCGACCTGCAGTGCGGTGCCGAACGTGTTCTTGACCCTGAGATCGTCGGCGCTGCCGGCCTCCTGATGATAGAATATCGTATAGTTCACGCCGGCACCGACATAGGGCTTGAAGGCGCCGAAATCGGTAAAATGGTACTGTAATGTCAGCGTGGGCGGGAGCAGCCAAACCTTGCCGATATTCCCCAGCGCGCCGATCGAGCCCTGGCCAGCTATGTTGGCATAGGTGGTGCCGAGGATGAGCTCGGCGGCGACGTTGTCCGTGAAGAAATACGAGATATCGAGTTCCGGCGTCACCGTGTCCGAATAGGAAAGACCGGAGCCGGGAAGCGTATCAACGTAGCCCGAATCCTGGGTGATGACCCCCAAGCCACGGAGGCGGATCTGCCAAGGGCATGGCCATCCCGAGGCCAAGTCTCCTTCGTCCGAGGCCAAGACTGCTACTTCCGGGACGCTCGCGGCCTGCGCAAGGTCCGCCGCGGCGGCCTGGTGTCCCATTACCATGAGGATTACGGCCGCTGTTATTCCCTGGGCCACGCCCACTCGCGTTCTGGCCATGATATTCTCTCCTTTTTCTTCAGAAATGGTGCGCTGCACTACTACAATCTCCCTATGCTCAATTTGTATTGAAGGAATCTCATGCTCACTTTTGACGAGACTCTGCCGTCGTTATCTGCGCATTCGCGCAATCACGGACCTGTGCTACTTTTTTTGAATCGTTGCCCTGTTTGGCGGCGTATCGAGCGCCATCGTCTTGCCAGCCGATGGCACCGCGAAGGAAATTGTTGCCCAAGGCAATGAATGCGGCCCGCTCGGGATTGTCGTTGCCGTAGGTGTGCCCGCCTGCGCTGATCTCGTACAAGTAAGAGGGATAGGCCACCGTAGTAACCTTGCCGAATATGTCCCCAACGAGCGCAGGCGGATCGGCCAAGGGCTTGGCTCTTAGATTGGTGTCGTAGAGGGGCACGGGGGAGGCGGAGGGGGAGGCGGAGAGACGCACGGGGCTTGTGGATGGTTCGTCGCGACAGCCTGCTGTGCCAGCAGCATCAGGACGACAGCCGCTGCTACTCCCCGCGCCACGTTCATTCGCTTTGTTGACATGATATTTCTCCTTGTTATTCAGAAATTACAGACTGAATTGTGAATAGTCCTGCCGTATTGAGTGAGACAGAGGTTATGGCGCGCATTTCGCGCAAGACATGCACGCATTACTTTAACCTTATTTGCACCGTTCTCTCATGTCGTCGGTCTGTACTCACTCATTCGAAGTTCATCTTGTCGGGGATCCCGGCCGTCATTGAGCGCTATCGGCGTACCAGCCGATCGCGCTGCGAAGGAAATTGTTGCCCAAGGCAATGAATGCGGCCCGCTCGCGATTGTCTTTGCCGTAGCTGTGCCCGCCCGCGCTCGGCTCGTAGAAGTAAGCGGGATAGCCAAGGGCCTGCAGCTTTGCGGCCATCTTGCGCGCATGGCCCGGGTGGACGCGGTCGTCCCGCTTCGTGGTGGCGAGCAGGATCGGCGGATAGGGCTGTCCCGGCGTGGCAGTGTGATAGGCGGAGATTTCCCTCAGGAAAGCCCAATCGTCAGCCTTGTCCGGATCGCCATATTCGTCGATCCAGCTCGCGCCCGCCAGGAGCTTGGTGTAGCGGCGCATGTCGATAAGCGGAACCCTGCAGAACAGCGCGCCGAAATGCTCAGGATAGCGGGTAAGCATGTTGGCGATCAGCAGGCCGCCATTTGAGCCGCCCTCAGCCGCAATCCGCCTCGGCAGTGTGATGCCCCTTCGGACGAGGTCGGCTGCAACGGCGGCGAAATCGTCATGGGCGAGACGCTTGCCCTCCCTCCGGCCGGCATCGTGCCACAGGGTGCCGAACTCGCCGCCCCCGCGGATGTTCGCCACCACACACGTGCCTCCGCGCTCGAGCCACAGCTTGCCGAGCGGGGCGTTGTAGGAGGGCAGGAGCGATATGCCGAACCCGCCATAGGCGGAAAGGTGAACCGGGGCATCACCGTTCCCGTTCGCCGGCCCGACCTGCGTATAGGGGATCATCTCACCATCAATCGAGACTGCCTCGTGGCGCGTGACCACCAGTCCGGATGCGTCGAAATTCTCCGGGTTGCGCTTCAGGATCACTGGAGCACCGAGCGGCGGCACGGCATTGAGATCAAATAGGAGCTGTTGCGACGGTGAGATCGGGTCCTGAGCCGAAACGAGGACCTCTCCATTGGTCTCGTGATCTTCCGCATCGAGGGACCAGAGGTGAACAGTCCCTTGCGCCGGCACCGTGTCCAGGGCTCGGCGCGTCCATTCCTGCCGACCCGGGGTGAACACCGCGAAACGCGGGGCGAGGTTCGCCAGGTAGGCGACAATGAGCTTCCCGTCATTCCAGAAAAATGACTGCAGATAGCGCCTCTCGTCCGGTTCAAACAGGGTGCTAAAACGGCGTTCGCCAGCGATGAAAGAGGAAAGCGAGATGCCGATCAGCGCGTCGGCGGCATGGGTCGTCCCTCCCACTGTCCAGGGCTTGCGCGGCTTTACCGCCAGCCAATCGCCGAAGGTATCCCACCTGGCGTCCTTAGGAAGATCGATCTCAATCTTCGGCCCGCTCCTGTCGCCGATTTGGACTATTTGCTCGAAGAAGCCAGTATTCTCGGTGAACCAAAGGCGCTCGTTCTCGGCGGTGCGGTCCAGACGACCAGACACGCTTAGGGACTCGGAACAACCGGCCTCGAAGATTGCCGGCGCGGTGAGGGGATCCACGCCACGCTTCCACAGTCGCACGGTGCGCGCGTAACCGGAGCGGGTGGCCATGCCATGGCCAAGCGCACTGCAAAGCAGAAGCGTGTCAGGGTCGAGCCAATTTATCCCGCCCTTGGCCTCCGGGAGATTGAAACCTTCGGCGACAATGCTCAAAGACCTCAGGTCGAATTCGCGATGCACGACCGCGTCGCTGCCTCCGCGCGACAGGCGCAAGACGGCTCTTTCGCGCGTCTCCGGCTCGATCGACGCGCCGCCCCAGACCCAGTCTTCTCCGTCGCTAGCCGCGAGGGCGTCCAGGTCGATCAGCAGCTCCCATTGGGGATCCGCTTTCATGTAGGCGGCAAAGGTGGTCCGGCGCCACAGTCCGCGCGGATTTCCGGCATCTTGCCAGAAATTGTAGAGGTACTGACCACGGCGGCTTATCGTAGGAATCCTGTCGAAACGGTCAAAAATCATCGTCAGGGCCGCGCGGTCGCGCTCGAACTGCGTTCCCGCGAAGTGCTTCAGGGTCTTTGCCGACTGGCTGGCGGTCCACGCAAGTGCCCGTTCGCCTTCTACATCTTCAAGCCAAAGATGGGGGTCATCGTCGGGTGCATTCAGCGTTGGACGGAAATCGAATTGGGTCATGTCCGGACGACCTGAGGAATGAAAGTGGAATGGCTTCCGTCTGCTCGGGAACGCTCAGTGTTTGCGGCGGCGCCGGCATGTCCGAAAAACGTAGTCATGGATGAGTTCTTCCCAGTGGGTGCGGCGTACGCAGTGCTTTTGCGCATAGGGCAGCAACCGTCGTGCCAACTGGGAAAATCCTTACCGAACAATGGGATCGCTCTGGCAGCGCTGTGTCAGATGTCAGACATCGTCGAGAATGCGACAACGAGCGTCCCCCGTAATCACTGAATCAACCTCCGGCGCCATCGGTGACACCGTGCTGAACTCAAGCAGGATCGGCTGCGGATGTGCTTTAGACACCCCCAGCGGCAAAAAAACCGGAGGATTCGAAGAAAGGGATAGGGCGCCGCGTGGGCGACCTGATGGTTGCCCAAGCCCTGCCGCAATCTTGGCCTGCACCGTCCCCTTGGTGGGATTCTTGAACTCTGTCGATCAAGCCAGCAAGCTGAATTCGGGCGATCGCACGGATTGGTGCCTATGCAACTTGGGCTGATGTCGGGCCCCGTCCGATGTGCGATACGAGGGTTCAGGAGAGGGGGCTCGGGCTCGGCATAGTATCTCCGCGAGCCGGCCAATGGTCGGCGATGTCTTGCTGACGCCGCGCATTGGCATGCCCGCAGACTATGGGCAGTACGGGGCAAGTCTGCTTGGAAGAACCGGCTGCAGCAGGCGCTAGTGAGCCCCGGCCGTGCTCCATCTTTTACCCGTCGCAAAAAGGCACTGCGTGAACACCACCCAAAGAAGCGATTGCGCACGTCGCCCGTTCGTTTTGCGGTCCACTGAACGGTCGGCTTCACCTGTACAACTATACAGGCTGCCATAGCGTGAAACTTGGCCTCCAATGGCGGAAATTCCCCCGAGGAGACCTGCGATGACTGAGCTTATAGCGCCCCCCCTACGACAACCTACCCAAAACCAGCTTGCAATCCACGGCCGCGCTACTGCGCCTTCAAGGCAGGTCTGGAACGCGACGCAGGAGCCGATCACCGCTATCAAACTGATTCCCTTGGCGTGCTCAGGCCGCGCTGGCTGTCGCTGCGCGGGTTCGACGGTCTGGTCGCCATTTGCGCGCGTCTTTTGCCCTCGACATTGCCGATGGCACACGCTTCGACGAAACGGCGCCATCGAGGTCTGGGGCCTTCGGCACCGGTGCTTTGCCAGGCGGCATGACGTTTCGACGTCCGTGCAAGCGGGCAGGGGGGCACAGTCATGCCTACAGCTCTCGTGACTGGCGCGGATGAGGCTGATTGGCGGGATGAAAGATCATACAATTACACCGCTGGTCTGACACCGCGCGAGTGGGCCTGGGAGTTCTTGCGCCGCAATCCAGCATTCCAACTTGATGTGACCACTGCAAGCCAGCTGGCCAAGACCTGGTCTCACCAACCGTTTCTCGACGTGGTCGTGTCGGCCGGCGACCTGTCGCGCTGGGGTGTCCTGTTTCGCCGAGTCTTATGGGCGAAATTCGCTTATATTCTGGTGTCCGCTCTGGTGCGTTCATGTGCTGCCGGTCATTGCAGAACAGCTGTCCGCATCCTCGGTGACATCGCCGTTCGAGCTCTCGGCATTGCCATGTCGTGCGACGGTCCTGCTAGCGCCCGACAAGGGCCAGCATGTTCTTCTTCGCAATGCGGAGCATACGCTCCAGCTCGCCGTCTCAGGCGCCGATATCTTGCACCCTGTTTGCCTCCGTACCGACGCCATCTGGCCCGTGACGCTTTCGAAGCATCGCCTGAGGACGCTCGAGTGTCTCAATGTTCTAAGTCTGGGTCAGCAACTGCCTGCCCGCTTGTTTCCGCGGGAAAAACGCGGTCCCCGTCTAAACTTCGTTCTTCGTGCGCTCGACGGATCGCTTGCCGGGGCGTCACATCGCGAGCTCGCCGAAGCGCTGATCGGTCAATGCCGCGTCCATGCCGACTGGAGGGATCCTCGCGATCATCTGCGCGACCGCATTCGCCGCGCCGTCTCTCGTGGCCGTGCGCTCATGAATGGAGGGTATAGAGATCTCCTCACTTGAAAGTGACAGTCCGCCCTGTGCGTCAGCCGGCGGAGCGACAACAGATCACCACCGCTTCGCCCGTTCGACACGGCAGGGAACGGCATTGCGGGTGCGCTCTGGTTCAGGCGCGGTCATGCCGAGAGGCACGTTCGGGATTGTCCGATAGCCGACAATGTCGGGTACGCAACGTTGATGACCTGACTATAGGGTTGTTTTCAATGCGTTTTGCCTTGGCACAGTAAATGCACGCTATTCAGCAAACGTGCTGACCGAGTGGTTCCCACCTCCACGAAGTCGCAGACTTACGCCACCTCCCAAGGCGTACCCGGCCCGGCAGCGAGCTCAGTCTCCTGCCGGGCATGCCGTTACAGGTGTACGGCGTTAAGAACATGAAATAGCAATGTCCGTCTGAGAGGATTGGGGCGGATGACCACTTAAGAGGTGCCCAGAGACTTAGGGCACCGGGCGAGCGCGATCACAGTAGCTGCCTCTCCATCAGTCTGCCTATCGGTAATCCAGATTTGATGTCGTCCCTGCGTGGAAATGGTCTGGTAACCAGCGTCCTTGCGACTAGAACAAAACGTGATTCGACGAGTCGGTCAACAACTGGCAATTTGTTTGTTCTTACTTTGTTCCGTAGCGAGCTGGAGCAAGGAAAGATGTTGAAAACATGGTGGATGGGCAAATCAGCCGCGCTAGCTCACTTTGGGTTCGTTGCGTCCGATCACCCTAGCCCTTGATGAAGTATGCGAACTCCGTACGTGCGCACCTTTGAAAAGGGCAAACGGCGAGCTCTATGGGGGATCGAGCGCACGCATTGCGGCTTGCCAAACAGGTCATCAGAGCCCTCGACCAGAAACCGCTTGAGCCGATCGTCGCAGCGATGCTGGCGGATGGTCACAAGGCTGCGCTTTCGGCAATGGCCGTGTCGCGAGACGAGCCGAACCTGTTCGAACGAGTTCCTCGTCCTGTGCGAAGAGGCCGGGCCGTTGAGCCAGCGGACTGCGATCAGCTGGGCGATGCCTATGTCGAAGCAAGGCGTGCCCGTGCCGCTTGATGAGTGACGCCTATATTTCACCCGGGCACCACAGTCCTCATCAATCATTTCAACATCAGGGATCAGGCCAAACTTCAAGAAGCGTCGGGAGACACTGAAGGCGTTCAGCCGCGACCCGATCGGGGCGCTCCGGTCGCAGGATTTTATCGCCTCCGGGCCGCGGAGCCCGCAATTTGGCACGCCTTACACCTACGTCACGACCAAGACTTTCCTGTTGCACTTTGGCCTCGACACAGCGGGACTTGCCCGATTTCGAGGCGCTTGAGGTTGCCGCGCTGCTCAGCAAGGAGAAGCTGCTGGCGGGCGATATTCCCGTCGGGCTGGTGAGTGGTGGAGGAGGTGAGGAGCGACACTCCAACGCCAGGACTGGAATAGCGCAGCAGATACATGGAAGTAATCGCTTGATATGAGCGGTTAAGAGTCGAATCAAGCGAACTATTTGATCGCTATCGATAAGAGGTCATTATAGATAGTGACAAAGACGCCAGAGAAAATCCCCTGCAAGTCAACTTAACTGCCGGATAGCTCGACTATCGCGAATCAGCCTCATGAAAACAATGGCTTACGACATTGGCGAATTGCCCCTGAAAACCCTGATCGGACCGGTTGCCCGCACCACCGGGTGTCGGTTTTACTTCCCGACTTCAATTGAAGCGCTAAGCTGAAATTTCGAACCGCGGTTTCTACGTTGCGGTTTCAATTGGTTGAGGGGCCTTTCGGAGCCCTGACGCGATGCCGCCGAAGCGGATTCAGCGCAGTCCGAATTCATGATGGCTGGTGGATCTGGGAGCCCGCGTACCGGCCGCCGTTTCCATTGACGCAGCCAGTCGTGCGGGCCAAGCGGTGGCTCATTCGTCGCCTGCGAGACCGTCGAAGGCCTCGATCAGCGCATCGACGATCGCCTGGCCGAGCGCCTGTGCTGTCTCACCGATTTGGGCTTCGTTTCCATTGCGGGCCGCGGTGGCGAGTTCCGAACCCTGATCCATGAGGATCGCATTGGACCTATCGATCGCCCATTGCGCGAAATCGTTGCGGCTGTCGATGATCCTGGTTTCCATAGATGCGCGCTCCCGCGTTTACGATTTGTTGGCCAATTCGGGCTAGGGTCAGGGCGCGCGATGGGTATTGCGTTCGCGCCACAACACTCCTCGATTCTTGCAGCATCAGGCCCCGCTGGCAAGCCGCTCCGCCTCGCGTAGATAGGGAGCCTGAGGCCGTTCGTCCTAGGACGAGCCTCCAACAAGCAGACTCCCGCTGCTACGCACTGAGTGCGGCAGGGGACTTATGGTTCCTACAGCCCGCTCGCCTTGGTGAGGTTGGTCCGGAACCGATCGCGCTGGCGCTGATATTTGCGGGTCATCTCGGCCGAGGCATGGCCGAGCTGTTTTTGCACGTAGCGCTCCTCGATCTCGGCCGACGAGGCAAGGCCGGCGCGCAGCGAATGCCCTGAGAACAGCAGCCCGCGCTCCCCTTCCGGTAGGTCGGAGCGGACGCCGGCGGCGAGCGCCGTCTTTTTGACCAGGCGGGCGACATGCTTGTCGGAAAGCCGCTCGACATCGACGGTCTTGTTGTCCCGAAAAATGCGGCGGAAGAGCGGGCCTCTCGCGATGCGGCCCAGCCTGATCCAGGTCTCCAGCGCCACCACTGGGCAAGACAAATCGCTGGAGCCGCGGCCGACCTCGAGCTCACGCCAACCGGTCTTGCCGCGCAGCGTCACCAGCACGCCCTTGTCGGCAAAAATCTCGATCCAGCCGGCGCCGTCGCTCTTGTCTTCGCGCACGACGTCGAGGCCGACGATTTCGGAGCGCCGCAGGCCGCCGGCGAAACCGAGCAGCAGGATGGCGCGGTCGCGGAGGCCGCGCAGGTCATGGCCGAGCGTCGCGATCATCGCCTTGATGTCATCGCCGAGGACGGCCTCCTTCTGCCGCGGCGGCTTTGCGTGTTTTCTGCGGATACCGGCGAGCACGGTGGCAATATGGCGATCGGCACGGTCGAGAGAAAATCCGCGCTGGGTAAAATTCCAGGCCAGGCCGGAGAGGCGCCGCTCGATCGTTGCGACCGAAAGGGCGGGAATGCCGCGTTTCGGCTCGCCGGCGGCGGTGCCTGAGGCACAGGCGCTGATATAGAGGCCGATTGTTTGTACCTCTGGGGGCAAGGGCTCAAAACCGTTGCGGCGACACCAGGACGAATAATGCGAAAAGTCCTTGGTGTAGGCGTCTCGGGTGTTTTCGGAGCTGGCCGCCTTGGCGTAGTCTTTTGCCGTCTCGACGAGCGCTTCGAGATGCGCCGGCGACCGCGATCGGCGTCCCATCTCCATGACCAGATCGACGATGTCGGGCAGGTCTGCGAATTCGCCGGGCGGGCCGTTTTCGCGACGCCGGGCGGCTTGCGGGTCTTGATGGGAGTCCGCGCCATCTGGTTTCAGTAGCTTGTCCATAGCTCAATTGTGCGATTGAATCAGAAGAGTCGAGTCGGCGCCAGCTTGCAGCCAAACAGCGAGGCTGTCCATTGCATCGGCATCTCACGCACCCGCAGGCTTAGGCCTATATCCGTACACGCCAGCGCGACAGCGACCTGCCCGAAGGGAACCTCGGTGATCAAGAAAGCGATCAAGAAATCAACGCAAATCGCCGCTGATCCCTATCGCAAGGCCAGGTTTCGTGAGATGGCCCGCGACATCGTGGCCAAGGACCGCCATGACCGGAAATACGGCATGGCCGTCGACACGGCGGGCGCCATCGCCCGGGCGCTGGAAAAGGCCTATCGCCAAGGCTTTGAGGACAACCGGGTGGGCCGGCCGTCGCAAAGCCAAGAGCCGGCGGCGCAGGACGGTCCGCTCGATTGAGCGCTCATCCCCGCCGCGTCCGCGAAACGCCTTTTGGAGCATCTGCCTGTTCACCTTGGGGCATGGCGAGTCGCCATCGGAAATGGGCTATCTCGCGGCGGCCACGACCGAGCGCGGAACGCCGGGATGGCGCCTTGTCGTGCCCGGGCTTTCGTACCATGACAAGTCGATCGGCGAAAAGACCATCATTCCGCTCGTCCGTCTGGGCTTGATCGAGCCGGCGCTGGATGAGCCCCACTGTCATGGTCGTTTCAACGCGCGGCGCGCAAACGTGGTGGCTGTTCCACGCGCGCGGTGGCCGATATCCCGAGGATCTGACTGACGTGCAGAACCCCTAGCGGTACGGGACCGGCTGTCGGCCAACCGGTGTTCGGCGGCGGCACCGCAGCGTTTGCAATCCATAGCACCTGGTGCTATATAAAACCATGACGCAGCGGACATTCAAGACGGCCTGGTTCGCCAAGGCGGCGCGCAAGGCGCGGATCAGCGAGGCTGCCCTGTGCAAGGCGATCGACAGGTAGCGGTGGGACAGGCGGATGATCTGGGCGGCGGCGTGTTCAAGAAGCGTCTGAACGACAACCGGCACCGATCGATCATCCTGGCCAAATCCGGTCGGTTCTGGGTCTACGAGTATCTGTTCGCCAAGCAGGACAGGGCCAACATTGATGACGACGAACTCGCCCAGTTCCGCAGCCTGGCCAAGGCTTATGCTGGGCTGACCGATCGGCAGCTCGGCGAATTGCTGGCAGACGGAGATTTTTTGGAGATATGCACATGAGCAGGGCTAGAAAATACAAGTCCGACGCCTTCGAGGCGATCCACAGCTCGGCGAGCGCGCTCTACAAGGTCGGGGCGATCGACAAGGCGACGATGCGCAGCTTCGACGCGAGCTGCCTGACGGCGCCGGCGGCGATCGGGCCCGACGCGATCAAGGCGCTGCGCGAGAAAAACCATGTCAGCCAGCCGGTGTTCGCGCGCTATCTCAACACATCCGAATCGACGGTGCAAAAGTGGGAGACTGGCGCGAAGCGGCCGAGCGGCATGGCGCTGAAGCTGCTGTTTGTGGTCGACAAGCACGGGCTGGAGGTGCTGCGCTAGCGGCTCTTCGGTTACGTCCGATAATGCAACCTTACCGGACATAAAGGCGTAGCGACAGGCTGTGCGCTTTGCACCGAATGCCTAGCGAAAAGCGCACGACGGCGTTATCCTCCACGCCATGATTCGTCCCGCCATGTCGCCGATTGCATCGACCTGCGAGCCGCCCGCCGTGCCCGGCTGGGCGACCCAGCGCGGGCCGGTGACAAGCGATGCGGAGGCCGCCTTCATGGCCGGCGCGGCGTTGCATGCGCTCGACACTCTGGTGAACGCGGCGCCGCCCTGGGCCGGCGCCTGGCGCCAGCGCCTCGCGCTCAAATGCGCCGCGGCCGCCGTGCGCCTCGCCGGCCGCGCCGAGGACGAGGCGGCGCTGCGCGACGCCTGGCATCTGCGCAGCCCAGGCGACGATCCCGGCCCCTCCGGCGCCATTTTCGCGGCGTGGAAACGACTGGCCTCACGCTCGCCGGCGGTCGACGCCGAGGGCCTGCGCGGCATCTGCGACTTGCTCGGGGTCCGCTGGGATGGCGCGCTGGCGACCATCCCCGAACGCATGGACGATCTGCTGCGGTCCGCGCCGCCGGCGCCGTTCATGGCCGCCGCCATCGCCGCCCACGTCCACGCCGCGCGGCCGGAGGCGGCGTTTTTGGGCTGGTGGCTCGCCGACCTGGCGCTGGCGCAAAGATTGCGCTGGCCGATCGCGGTGCCGCTGCTGATCGCACAGGTCCACACGCCGGCGTTCCGGTCGGGGAACGGTCATGGGCGGATCAGGCCGGGGGAGCAAAAGTTCGAGCGGGCGGTCTGCCTCGCGGTCGCGCAAGCCTCGGCGGAGGCCTGCCGGCTGGCCGCCGACATCGCCCGGAACGCCGCCCGGCTTGCCGCGGCGGCGCCCAAGCTCAGGGCGAAAGGGGCGGGGGAGGCGATCAGGTTGCTTCTCGACGAGGACGCCGTTCCCGGCTCGCTGCAGACGCCCCATCTGTCGCGATGGGGCGCGCGGCGCCTGTTCGAGCGGCTGACCGGTCTCGGCGCGGTGCGCGAACTGTCCGGCCGCGCCACCTTTCGCATCTACGGGCTGTGATGATGGCGGCGCGTCCGACGAAGGCTCGCCGAGACAATGGGGATGGGCAACGACTGTTGCTTGACCGCGCGTTGGATCACCTGCCGCCGGAGGTTCGGTGGCGTGAATGGATGGGGCGGGTCGAGGCCGTCATTTTCGCTTCCCACCAGCCGGTGTTGCGGGAGGTTCTTGCGCGGATGGTGGGCCGCGACTGCAATCTCGATCTTCTGATCGACGACATCCGCGCCGAACTGCGCGGCCGGCCCTACGAGCTGGTGGCGGTCGCCGGCGGCTGGCAACACCGCACCCGGCCGGCTTTTTCAGACGCCATCCGCGCCGCTTCGGGCGCCAGCGAACAGACCGTCGACCTGTCGCAATCGGAAGCGCTGGTGCTGATGACGGTGGCGTATTTCCAGCCGATCACCCGCGCCGAGCTGTCCGGTTTTTTCGGTCGCGAGATCAGCCGCGACCTCATTGGCAATCTGCGCGGCGCCGGCTTCATCGCCTCGGGACCGCGCGCGCCGCAGCCGGGGGCGCCCTACACCTATGTGACCACGAAGACCTTCCTGTCCCACTTCGGCTTCGAGACGCTGCGCGATCTCCCCGACATGGAAAAGCTCGAGGACGCCGGCCTGCTCGACAAGGCAAAACTGCTCGCCGACTTGTCCGGTGCGCTCGGCATTGTCAGCGAGGAGCCAGAGGCGGAGGAGCAGCGGCTGCCATGACGCCACCGCCATTCGGGGAAGACGCGATCCGTTCCCTCGCCACCGAAGAATCCTTCGCGCGCGGCAAAAGATATTTTCGCAGCGGGGCTGTTTCCGAACTCGTGCGCCGCGGCGATGTCGTGACCGCGCAGGTCGAAGGCAGCGAATTCGCGCCTTACGACGTGACGGTCAGGCTCCGCGAAGGCGGCGTGACCGAGACGCGCTGCTCCTGCCCCTACGACTGGGGCGGCGCCTGCAAGCATGTCGTCGCCGTGCTCCTCAAATATATCGACGCTCCCCATGCGGTTAAGGAGCGGCCGTCCCTCGACCATATTCTCCAGGGCCTTGATCGGGAGGCGCTGGCCGCGCTGCTGATCAGCCGGGCCGAGGAGGATCCGGCATTTGCGCTTTGGATCGAGGCGGAGCTTGCCGCCGGAGGGCCAGACGAGTCCTCGGCGGGTTCCCGCCGGACCGCCGTCGATCCCGAGCCGATCAGACGGCAGGCCGAGGCGTTGCTGTCTGGCCGCTATTCGCACCGGCATGGCTGGAGCGACGATGGGCCCGCCAGCGATGAGGACGCCTTCGCGGCGCTGATCGACAAGGCAAAACCTTTCCTTGAAGCTCGGGATGGGCGCAATGCATTGAAGATTCTCGACCCGGTGATGGAGGCGCTCGTGCCGGCATGGCGCGAACAGGCCGACTGGGACGAGACGCTCCATGAGTTTTTTCCCGTGCTCGCCCAGATGATCGCCGAGGCGGTCCTGATGAGCGATCTTGCGGCCGAGGAACGCGATGACCTGATGGCGCGGCTCGACGTCTGGCAGGGCGAACTCGACGAGTACGGCCTCGACGACTATCTGCAGGTCGCGATCGATGCGCTCGAACAGGGCTGGGATGAAATCGGCCTCGATGACGTGATGGCCGGCCGGGGACGAACCTGGCCGCTGTCCGGCCAAGACGACTGGACCATGGAGCGGCTGACGGAAGCCCGGCTGAGGGTGCTCGATATCGGCGGGCGGGCGGAGGAGTTTCTCAACCTCGCCAGAGCGGCGGGACGGCATGGCGATCATGCCGCGATGCTCGTGCGGCTGGCACGTGTCCCCGAAGCTGCCGCCTATGCCCGGAAAAGGTTTCGCTCCGCCGAAGAGGTTCTGCTGCTCTCACAGATCTTGAAGGAGGCGGGACAGATCGACGAGGCGCTGGAACTGGCCGAATGGGGTCTGACGCTGAAGGCGGAAGAGGACCGCCCCTATGGGATTGTCGGTCTCGCGCGCTGGCTGCGCGATTGCGCCGCCGCGCTGGCCAGGAGAGAACCCGCGTTGACGGCGGCGGGCGCCGCATTCGAGCACAGTCTGTCGCTCGATGATTTTCGGGCGGCCGAGACCCTGGCCGGACCGGAATGGACGGCGATGCGCGCCCGTCTTCTGGCGAAACTGGCGGCGGCGAAATACGCTCACGACCGGACAGAGATTTTCCTGAACGAAGGCAGGATCGACGAGGCGGTGCGGTCCGTCGACGTCGAGAACGTTTTGCGCAATCCGTCCAATACGGTTCTTATGCGCCTCGCCGAGGCGGCGCACGCCAGCCATCCCGACTGGGTCATCGATGTCTGCGAGCGCATGGCCGTCAACGTCATGGACGCCGGGCAGGCTGGTTTCTATGAACTCGCGGCGCAGTGGCTGGAAAAGGCCGCGCTCGCCTATGATGCGGGGGGCCGGTTCGAGGACTGGATCGAAAGGATCGATGGCCTCATCGAGAAGCATAGGCGCAAATACAAGCTCAAGCCGCTGCTCGACGCGTTGCGCCCGGGCGCATAGACATGGTCGTTTGGCCTTTGGATAGGCAAACAGCCAATATCGTCGAACGAAAGCTGCAACATCGTCATTAGACCCTGACCGACGCTAATCCAGACGGTAGCCAAGGGTCCGATATCCGGTCCGCCGCTTCGCGGCCATACGCGCCAGAACCGGCACGGCCCCATCGACATAATCATAGACGAGAACGTCGGACTTGCCCTGATGTTCGCGATGCAGGCGCCCGACATACTGGGCGAGCGTCCCCTTCCACGAGAGCGGCATGGTCAGAAACAGCGTGTCGAGCCGGTGGTCGTCAAAGCCTTCTCCGAGATAGCGGCCTGTCGCCAGAATGAGCCGTTCCTGATCGTCCGATACGCGAAGGGCAGCCTCGGCCGCATTGCGGTCCGCAGCCTTCATGCCGCCGCGCAGGACCACGAGATTGCGAGCAAACTTGGCAAATCGCGCCTGCAAGCGTTCGAGATGATCCCGCCGTTCGGTCAGCACGACCGGCGACCGACCCGCTTCCAGCGCCTTCAGCACGTCGTCGAAGATCAGATCGTTGCGGGGCTCGTCCACAGCAAGCGCGGCATAGATTGCTGGCATCGAGGGGCGTTCCATGTTCGCAAGGGAAAGCGGAAGCTGGAATGTGGTCGGTCGTTCCAGGACACGGTGGCTCAATGTGCTTTCGATTGCCTGGTGGCGCGCACTCGCGCGATACCGGACCGGTCCGCATTGCATGAAGATGATCGGATGGTGTCCGTCCTTGCGCGCGACAGTCGCCGACAGGCCGAGGACGTATTTCGCCTTGGCGCGCCGCGCCACCAGCTCGAAGCTGGCTGCGGACAGATGATGGCACTCGTCCACGACGAGATGGCCGTAGTCGGCCACCCGATCCGAAACTTCGCCGCGCCGGACCAGGCTCTGGATAAGCGCGATGTCGATGATGCCTGTCGGTTTGCGGCGCCCGCCGCCAATGATGCCGATATGCTGCGGGTCAATTGCGAGGAAGGCTTTCAGACGTTCGACCCACTGGGCGAGCAGTTCTCGGCGGTGCACGAGGATCAGCGTGTTGCGGGCGCGCTGCGCGATCAGTGCCGCGGTGACGACCGTCTTGCCGAACGCCGTGGCGGCAGCTAGCACGCCAAAGTCGTGCGCCGCCAGCGCTTCATTGGCTTCGACCTGCCTGCCCCTCAGCGCGCCTAAAAACCGTGTGCCTTCGGGAAGCGAAGTTCCCGATTCCCGGCGATCCTCCAGGTCGATGTCACCGCCGTGGTTCCGGATCAGGTCGATCACCTCGTCCAGACAGCCCCGCGGCAGCCCGACATGACTCGGATGCACCTCCGCGCAGGAAATGATCCGGGGCTTGCCGAAAGTCGACAGGCGCATGGCCTGGGCACGATAGAACTCCGGATTCTGGAAAGCAGCCAACCGAATGAGCCGCGCTACCATGGTGGCGGGCAAGCCGGCGCGTTCGACATAGGCCTGATCCGCGAGCACGATCTTGATTCGGTCCGGCAGCGGCTCGGTGACTGCGATCGGAGCACGCCTGGAAGGCGTCATCCGCCAGGGCTCATCCGCTGCTTCATCCTCGACCGGCAGTCGCACGCCGAGCACGCGGCCCCGCATCTCCGCCTCGTCTACCAAGCGGCTCACCGCGTCGGCGGGCAGAAGCGGCAATGACGACAGGAACGCCCACTGGTCGGCATAGGGACGCAGATCTCGATCGACAAAGACGCTGTTGCCCTGTTCCCGCGCGCGCCGCTGCAGCGGAAGGGCGATGAGATTTCCGAACCCGCCAACCGGCATGGTGTCCTGGCTTGGAAAGAAGCGGTCGTAAGAAGCAAAGCCGATTTCCGGGCGTCGCTCCATGGTCTCGGTCACGAGGAGGGAGCCAAGCTGTCGCGCGGTGCGCGCCGGGATCGGTTCGGAGAAGAAAATCCAGAGATGCCCGCCATTGCCGGACCGCGAGCGCTCGAGCGCAGCGGAGATGCCCTTGGCATCGCAGGTCTCCATCATGGCGATTGCATCCGCGGACCAACTCTCGCCGTCGAAATCAGCCGCCAGGTACCAGCAGGTTTCGTCGAGCAGCAGCGGGTAGACCCCGGCAACGAAGTTCTCGGAACCGCGTCGCGACCCGGTAGCGCCGCGCAGATGGTTTTCAATTACGTCGTGGGAGACGGGAATGAAGGCTTGGTTGGGACATTCGCCGCATTTTACCCGCGGCTTGCCGCAGATTCCCTTTGCCCACTCATTGGCGCAGGCCGGCGCATAGCCCGACCGCCCCGCCTTCCTGTTTTCCCAGCGGACCGGATGCACGTCCGATCGGCCGGCAAACAGGCGGCGGAACAGAGCAATTTTCTCTGCCGCCGTTGACGCATTGGTGACTGGCGCAGCTTTCGCGAAAGACCTCGACACATCCGCCAAAGGGAGCAGCGCCTGCGGCTGATCGAGCTCGACAAGTCTTGCTTCAAGGGCGCGTTGCTCTGCGGCGAGCGATTTCAGGCGGGCGCGGATCCGCTCAATCTCATCGTCTCTTTCAAAATCACATTTCGACACAGCAAGCCTGAACCACTGTCTGTCAATCAAACGCCAGATATGTCAGCTCGGCCTCCAACAGGCCGATATGCTCCGGTACCATGACCGCCTAACTGCCGTTCTCTAACACGTCGATAAGCGCCAATCAGGGCAGAAAGATCGACGTCCCGGATATCAATCCTCCTTGGGGGAGCTTCGTCCTCGATCATGACGCGCTTCCGCATCCACCGGCAGAGCGGTTGCAAGGCTGCTGCAAGGCTCCCGGCGGCAAAAATGCGCTGACGCCAGAAGATGATTTCCGAAGCCTCCGTCCCGGCCGTCAGATGATCGTGACATTCTGCTGCTACTTGGTCAAAACAGCGGATGCGCGCGGCTGAAGATAGGTTGATCAGCGTCCTGGCCGAGCCGGGATCAACGGCCGTCGGAAGGCTGAGGAGTCGCGCGATCAGCGAACTCGTTGCGAGAAAGCCCTTGGCGGCCTCCAGGCGGAGCAGGTCGTGAAGGCAGCGCTCGAAACGCCGCGTTGCCGCCGTCACGCTGACTTTCGCGGCTGTTCTCAGGTCGAAATGGCAAGTGGCGCAATGATGCTGCGGAATAAGGCCCGGTTGATCAAATGCTGCAGTGCCGCTGCCGCAAGACGGACACCGGTCACGCAGCCCGCAGCCGTGCATCGGGCAGGAGATACTGGTCGCCATCCGCCACCGCCGGCGGAAGTAAGGCGCCAAATCCGAGGCAAGGCACTGAGGGCAGAATTGCAGCCAGGTCGAGCGCCTTCGGTGGCCGGTCTGGCGCAGTGGCAGCAGGAGGCGCGTGCGCTCATCCTGCGCAAGGGTCATTGCAGCCAAAGTGTCTCGCGCAACTCCGGAATAGTGATGAAGCAGGCGCGCCGCGCCATCCGGCAGCGCAAAGATCGAGCCGCGCCGACCACATGCCGCCGTCTATCCCGAAAACGTCGGCAAAATGGCGCGGTGCGATGCCATTGGCGAACGCCAGGCGATTGAGCCAGCTCGATAGCAGCTCATCCGCTTGCGGCACGACCACGACTGGCCAGCGAACGGAATGAATCTCCCGGTAGCGCGACTGCACTTCGATCGCGAACGCGGCCGTGCCGGTCATAGCCGCTACAGCAGGGCTTCGCGCACCGGCGCCTGACGACGGGCCGAGAGCGGAATGTGGCCTAACCGATCGATCATCGCCATCGAGATGCACTCGGCGCCGGATCGGACGGCGACCACCGCCGCCTTGGTGAGGATGGCGACGACCTCGCCGATCAGGCCCTCCGAGAGCGAAAAGATCTTGCGCGCCATTTCTTCCTCCGACAGGTCGGAGCTTTTGGCGAGCGGCAGGGCCGCATCGAGACTGTCGAGAAGCGCCAGATATTCTTCGCCATAGCGCCACCGCGGGACCGCGCACAGCTCGAACCGGCTCGCCATTTCATCGGTCGCATTGACACAGTCATAGACGGCGACCTCACCGATCAGCACCGGCGAGATGTCGTGAATCCGGCCGAGCCGGCGCAGGAAGGCGAAGATCGCCTCGACGTCGCGGCTGCGGCCGCGCAAGGCGTTGTGGAATTCGTCGAAGATCAGGATTCGGGGCGCGAGGCTGGCGAGCAAGTGATCGAGTTGCGCAGCCTTCCGACCAACATCGCGGACGTTGCCGATCGGCGCTTTCAGCGCCTGAAGGATGCTGGCATAGAAATGGGCAAGCCCCACGCCCTCGTGGGTTTGCACGATCCAGACCCGTTGTGTCGGAGACATCCTCAAATGCTCGATCGCGAATCGCTCGGCGACCATCGTCTTGCCGTTGGCGTAAGGACCAATCAGCATCAGGCCGCCGGTGCGCAGTGCAGCCGGACGGGAAAGCAAGTCGGCCAACCGTTCATGAGCGTCCAGCGCCGCGTGATGGCCGATCCAGCGCGGCGAGCGGATGAAGGCGATCCGCTCCTCAATGTTTCCATCGAGATAGGGCCGTACATGGTCGAGAAGATGATCGGCCATTCACGCACTACCATTCTTCGATCGGCAGCCGCCGCTTTTGACGCACCGGGTGCTCCATCGGGGCCGGCGGCACCGGCGCCATTGCCTCATAAGGCTTGGAAGCTCTCGCCGCATGGCCAGCGCGAACGGCGTTGCGCAATTCCGTCTTCTTGTGCTTGGCGGTTCCGGCAACGGACGCAATCTCGCGACGGAGCTGGACCTTCTCGACATTCGACCGGGCATTCGCCATCCGGCGGTTGGCGCGGTCGCTTTCGTGCTCCCACAGGGTGACCGGCGTCAAAATCCCGTCACGGCGCCGGACCGAGCGAAAGGCGACACCTGCGGGGTCGCGGACATAGACATGGCTGATGTCGCGCGGATCGTAACGAATCTCCAGCTTGCCCAACCGGTCGCGTTCGGGAACGAACGAACCGAGCCATGGCGCATAATAGAACAGGGCAAACATGCTGATGCCTTGCGGCGTCAGGCGTCGTACGGCACCCGGCAGAAATGTCAGCAGGACATTATGCGCGCCGTCATTGAAGCGCGGATTATCTACCGCATGTGTCTGCCACTCGGTCAGCGGCACTTTTAGCGTCTTGGCGTTCTCCTGGAGATTGTGGTCGACGACAGCAAGCGCGACGCAACGCTCGAGATCGGCAAAGCTCAGGCAAGCACGTTTCTCAGATGGATATTCGTCACGGTCGGCCACCGATCGTCCGGTCGACCCTGGGTGCGTGGCGAGCACGGCATTGAGCTTGCCCAGGAGACGCTCGACCACACCACCCTGATGGACGCGGCCTGAGCCGATGAAGGTGCTTCGGATTCGCCGATCGTTTCTTGGCGATCTCTTCCGGCGTGAACAATGCCGGGATCCGCCGCGCAACGGTGATATAGGACGGCGGCCGAAGGCCAGCCTCCTCGCAGCGCGCACGGATTTCGGAGACGACAGGGGCCAGCGGCGGCGCTTCCAGAACAAGCCACTGCTCGCGCAATGTCGCAGCAATGATTTCCTCGATCTTCGACGGCAATCGCTTCCGGCGCGTGTTGCCCGTTCTCGGCAAGAGCACCGTTACCGTTCGATCGTCACGATAGCGCGCCAGGAGATTATAGATCTGACGGGTCGACAACCGCAGCTCAGCCGCTACGCGAGCAATCGGCGCAGCGCGGAACCATCGAGGACCTTGTCGAGTTCGCTCGCTATCCGCTGCGCCTGCGACCAGTGGCGGTCGGTCACAGTTCGGGACACGGTCGAAGGCCCCTTTTGCAACAGCTTCTGCAAGGCGGCACCGCATGATTGAAATTCTTAGCGAGAAATCAGTCGCGCAATACCACCCAAAGCCAACGCCGATATGACATTCGCAGGATTGAAATCCGCAAGTAAAAGCCACAGCCGAAGACCTTTTGGCCCGGCTCGATGAGCGCGTGCTCAAAAGCCCGGTCGGAGACGGCTTTATCCAACGCCAGCACTTTGCCGACGCGGCCGCGGCGCTGTGGCTCGACGGCGAGCTCGTCCATGTCGAAGACCTCGTCCTGCACGACTCACACATGGACATCCGCACTCCGACCCACGAGCCCACGCCGTGTTGCGCGCCCGGCGCCGCATTCTTTTGCACCCACCCGACTGGGCGCTTTCTCGCGTTGGCATTTTAGCGCTGCGCGGCCGCGAAGGGCAGGGGGGCGACGGGTCGAGCGCGGGGCGGGCTGGCTCCCGACCCGAAGCCGCGGCGGCGGCCGACGCCGACGAAAGCCTTTTCCAAGACACCGACCAGGAGGATGCTCTTGCCGAAGAACTGGCGGAGATCGACGCCGTGTTGGCCCGCTCCAGCCGGCTGCTGGCGAGCGAAAGGTTCGCGCCGCGCGCGGCGGACAGCCCAGAGGTCGACACGGCAGGGCACGGGGCGACAGCGCTGGGGGCTTTGCCGAACAGCCTCGGGCCGCTGATCCGCGATCTAGACTGGGACGAGGACCAGCGGCTGGCCGACTGGCTCGCCGTCGTTGACCGGCTCCGCGGCGAAAACATGCCGGCCGTACTGGCCGCGACGATCGCCTGGGAGGCGTGGCAGGACATAGAACCGCTGCAGCACCAGCACTGGCTCGGCACGCTGCTGGTTGCCGCACTGTTGCGCCAGGCCGGCAAGGTCGGCTCGCACCTTTTTTGCCTCAATGCCGGGCTGCGCGTCGTTCCGCGGGACAGGCGGCGGGCGCAGGAAAAAACCACGCGGCTGCTGGCCGTGCTTGACGCCTTTGCAGAGGCGGCAGCGGCGGGACTGAAGGAACTCGACCGGCTGGCGCTGGCCAAAAGCCAGATGGAACGCCGGCTCAGGAACCGGCGCAAAAGCTCGAGCCTGCCGGCGCTGATCGAGCTGGTGCTGGCGCGGCCGGTGGTGTCGGCCGGTCTGATCGCGGCCGAGCTCAAGGTCACGCAACGCGCGGCGCTCGGCCTCGTCGCCGAACTCGGCATCCGCGAGGTGACGGGCCGCGGGCGCTACAGGGCGTGGGGCCTCGTTTAGCTGCGGCGGGCTTTGGCGAAAGCGACAGCACCGATGATTTTTGCTGTACGCTCATTCTGCCTCATCTGCGCGTTGACAGAAAATCAGCAGCCGAGGGTCACAGCATGCTGTGCCTCCCCGCGATTTCCGGAAAACCAATGAAGAACGACTTTGATCGATCGCGCGGGAGGTATCATTCAACCATGTCGAGAACGGGCGTGACGGCACGTACACTATGGACCGAGAGAACTTTGTCTGGCGACTTTGCGCACGCCAGCAGAACTCGTCGGAAAACTTCCTTCTGTTGATTCAATGATCGAAATAAGCTGGAGTGGCATCGCCGCTCTCCTCGGTTCTTGCTTTCTCAGTTGAACTTGATGCTCGCCTGCACGAACACGCCGTAGCGCTCTGTCTGCCAATGCTCGACCTGCGGGGAACCGCCGTCCGGTGTCTTCTCGAAATGCGCGGCGCCGTCAGTTGCCACCCCCCAGTAGCGGGCGCCGAGGCCGATGTTGAACAAATCCGTGACCTTGTAGTTCAACACCGCCTCGAGCTGGACGCCATGCCCATCGCCGTCTTCGGGAATTAGCTTGAACTCGGGGCGCATGTGGTGCTGATCTTTGCCGTCGAGCCGCGTGAAGAGGAACGCCACGTCACCAGAAAGGCTGAGTCGCTCGGTGAGTTGCGTCTGCCCGGCCAAGCCGAGTCGCAGCGAATGCCAATCGTTGTCCTGGCTGATGCCGTTGACGTAGGTCGCGACGGTTGGCACACAGATTCTCCAGTTGGTCGCCTGCTGCGTGCAACCGAAAGCGTCGTAGCTCTCGTGCCAGAAATTGTAGCCAGCAAAAGCACCGATGCGGTAGCGCGGCGAGTTCAAGAAATTATATCCAAGATCGGCGGTGAAATAGCTGACGCCGCCCCCGCGCTGATCACTGAATGTGTTTGAGTAGCCCCCCCACTTCCGTAAGAAGTCCTCGTCGATAAGAGAACCCTCCCTGATGCCGCCCGCACCGAGGAGGCCCTTTACGAAAATGCCAGTCGGATTGTGGATCGCGTTGAAGAAGACTTCACTCGAATGCGCGTCTAGACCGTCATAGGTGAGCCGCGAGGCCAGTGACGTACCTTTAGGATTGTAAAGGTCCTTCGATGCTTTGCCGGTACTGTAGAAATAGCGTAGCCCACCTTCGAAGGAAAAGACTGGGGCCGCTGCCCCGGCTATAGACGCGGACTCGGCGTTCACCGGCACTGCGGCGGCGGTGGCGCCCGCCGTCAGACCACAAAGCGCCACACATGTCAGCAACAGTCGCTGCATCAGATATTTTCCTTATTTTCCTTGGTTTCGATTGCCGGTTCTGTCGCAAACTATTCGCGTTGTGTGCGCAGCCACTCAGAACGAATTTTCGTCGAGGGCTTCGAGAGGCCTTTTGGTGAGGTGATCATTGTACGTTTTCCCTTTGGTTCCTCACGACCTAATACTCCCCATGTGAGCTTCGACAGCTTGTTCGCGACGTGCTGGGAACGTCGGAGCGACCAGGCTTATTCAGCCGCGGCCAGGCTAGCCAAGGCCTGCTCCCGCCGACGGACGGCCGGATCGTTCATGAAATCCGTCCTCCTTCGAGGTTCGCTGCCCTCCGCGCCTGCTGATCTTTTCGCGGAACCGTCGTGCTTTGATCATACCTCTTCCTTCCGCCCTGCCTGGGGCCGCTTTCACAAGGATATGCGCCCGCCATATCAAGATATTGCCGGAAACGTGACGACAAATCAGGCGCCGCCGCCGGATGGCGATTCGTGGTGCACGGTTGCGCCATGATGCAAGGCGATCTGGCGCACCAGCGACAGGCCGAGGCCCAGCCGCCGGTCGTTTCGCTGCGGCCCTGCGGGCGGAAGAACGGCTCGAACACGCGCTCGCCGGTTCCTTCCGGCAGGCCCGGCCCGTGGTCGCACACCTTGAGCACAACCAAACTGCCTTCGGTCCCCACATGCGCGCTGAACGGCGGACCGCCATGTCTCTGCGCGTTCTGCATGAGATTGCGAACCAGCCGTGTGAGCAGAGTCGGGTCGCCCGACACGACGCCGGGTTCGCCTGAGACGTCGACGCCGGAGCGCGCGCCCTCCTCGGCGGTGAGCGCCAGCAGATCCACCGGCTCCACCCGTTCCAGCTTCTCGATATGGTCAAGCCGGCTGGCAAGCAGGATTTCCTCCACCAGCGCGTCGAGTTCGGCGAGATCGAGCACGATCTCGTCCCGCATCGGGCCGGTTTGTTCGTTGGCGATGAGGTCGATCGCCATGCGCAGTCGCGCAAGCGGCGAGCGCCATCGTGGCTGGCATTGGCAAGCAGCGAGCGGTGCGCGGCAAGCAGCCGCTCGATCTGCTCGGCGGCGCGGTTGAAGCTCGCCGCCACCGCCGCCACCTCGTCGCTGCCGCGCACGGCGACGCGCGTGTCGAGAGCGCCTGCGCCCCAGCGATCGACGCCCTGGCGCAATGCTTCAAGGTGGCGTGTGAGATGGCGCACGACTGGAAAGGCGGCAAGCCCTATCACCGCGGCGATCAGCGGGAAAAAGCCTGCCGGGCCGAACGCGGAATTTTCGCGTTCATCGCCCATGATTACGAAGATCGCGCTGGCGATCGCCACTGCGGCGAGGCTGACGAGCACGGTGAGATAGATCTTGACGAAAAGGCTGTTGCGCATGGCTTATCTGTCACCGTCCTGAAAACGGGCAAAGACATAGCCCGCGCCGCGCACGGTGATGATGCGGCGAGGATGTTTCGGATCGGTCTCGATCGCGGTGCGGATGCGCGAGACATGCACGTCAATCGACCGGTCGAACGCTTCCAGTTCCTCGCCCTTGACCATGTCCATGAGCTGCTCACGCGACAGCGTGCGCCCGGCATTTTCGGCGAGCGCCACCAAGAGGTCGAACTGGTAGCTGGTCATCGGGCATTCGCGCCCGTCGACGCGGGTCGAGCGCGACGAAGGGTCGATCTCCAGATGTCCGAAGCGCAGGATGCGCGGCGAGGCATTCGCGCCGGCGTTGCGGCGGCGGCGCAGAAGCGTCCTCAGCCGCGCCAGCACCCCGCGCGAACTGACCGGCTTCTGTAGATAATGGTCGGCGCCTATCTCCAGCCCCTGGTCGATCTCGGTCTCGTCGGCTCGCGGCGTGAGCATCACAAGCGGCACATCGGAGTTCGCGCGGATGCGTTTGAGCGCCTCGAAGCCGTCCATGTCGGGCAGCATGACGTCGAGAACCACGGCATCGGGCGACAGCCGCGCGATCTCGGCAATGCCCGCGCCCGCCGTATTCACCGTTCGCACACAAAAGCCGCCGTTGCGCTGCAGATATGTCGCCAGCCGGGTGGACTGGTACCTGTCGGCGTCGATGATGAGAATCCATTCGTCCATGCTTTTTGTCTGCTCCGATTCGAAACTGTGCCGGTACAAAGCTTACCAGCGGCGGTGGCAGCTGCGATCCTATTCGGCCAGCTTCGCCCGCTGCTTGGGCGTCAGCACCTCGTTGCCGTCGAGCAGCGCCTCCTTCAGCTTGCGTGAGGCTTTGTCGATCGCCGCGACGAATTCGGCCCGCAGCTTCTCCGCCGCCTCGCGGTCGATGGTTGCTGCGCCGAGCAGCTTGGCGACATCGTCTCGTGTGTCGCGGAAGCCGCACATGATCACGCTGACATCGAAGAACAACTTGTCCCTGATCGCCTCCAGCTTCTTTTCCTGCTCGGGTGTGGCGTCAATCTCCTCGAGCATGCGCCCAAACTCACGCTCGACGAGCCCATCCCGTCGCGGACGTTGGCCTGCATGTGCATGTCGGATCCGCCCCCGCCCATGCCGAAGCGCTGCATGCCCCCGCAATCCTGGCTGAGCGCGCCAGGGACGCCTACCCCGGCAAGCGCCACTATCGCAATGCCGCCTATGACGATGCGCTTGCCCCAGCTCTTCTTCTGATGGTCCGGTTCCATTGGTCTCATCCTTTTCGTTAGGCGGCATCTTTGCCGCGACTGGACGAATACAAGCGCAATGTTTCGGCTGTTGCGGACGAATGTGAAGTTGTGTGAAGCCGGCAAGGCGACATTGCGGCGGGGCGTGGTGGAGGTGTTGAGAGGCACCCGCGCCAGACTGGCGAACGTTCGAAGCGGGCAAACCCGTAGCTCAGCTCATAGCCCGCCTAGCCAAAGGCGGGCATCGCAGCAGGCCGCCGTCCTTCGGACCTAGGCCCAAAAGATCGGACCTAGGCTATGTCGCAAGCCGGGCGTGTCCGCCCAGCCAATTCTGTCCCTCACATAAACCTCACGGTCAGCCGCAAACGGTATACCAGCTGTCGTATCGGCCATCGTTTGGAGCCGCACACAGAGCGCCGTAACAAACCTTCTCACCCTTGAAGTTGGCCAGGAACTGCAGCAAATACAATATTGCGTCCTGTTCATCTTCGTCCCGGATCAGCTCCGGACCGCCCAGCGACTTAAGTGCCAGCTCGATCAGCTCGATCGCCCGAAATTTGTTGCCGCTCGCGTGATAGTATAGAGATACTATCGGATAAAGCAGGAACTTACAGCCGTCGTCTTGCGGGGGATTCAGTGCCAGGATGTGTTCGGACAGCTGTTTTCCCATCGCCAAGCGCTCAGCAGGCGGAAAGTGCGAATGGTCAAAGTTCGGGTAGAAGAGTTCGTCTAGCGCCGCAACCATCCAATCCTCGGAGTTTCTGTTGATCGCGTCGCGAACGAATTGGCGCATGACGGGCAAGCCGGCCTGCATGTCGCGCATTTGATGGAGCAACAGATTCACCTGAGACCGGCGGAAACCGAGCTTGTCCGGCATCAAGGCGATGCCTTCTTCGACAGCCGAGAGGGCCGTCGTCCAATCCTCGGCCTGCATTGCCGTCCAATATCTATCATTGATCGGCTTCTTCAGCGCTTGTTCGCGCGCTTTGGGTTCGCCTTTCGCGATACGCTCCCTGTCGGCGGCTTTCGCTTGATCGCTGGTGCGCCAGCTGCCGTTAAGCACCTTCGGCAAAACCTCATCGAGTTCCGTCGGACCACCGATAAAGGCGATGTGGCCGTCTCGGTCGACCACGAAACTGGTCGGAATCCAGAAAGAAAAGCTGGGCTCCATCCAAAGTTTTTTCATTTCGGCTGTGGCGTCGAACGCCATCCGAAAGTTCAGATTCGAGAACTTTTCGGTCAGCCACGCGTCCAAATTGCTCCGGGCCTCATCGGCCGTTGGAGCGCGTTCAGAAGCCGCGACTCCGACGATCTCAACTCCGCTGTCCCTGTATTTCTCCTGCAACTGCATCAGATGGGGCATCCCGACCACACATGCTCTGCACCAAGTTGCCCAAAATTCGACGATGTACACTTTGCCGGGCTCGAAGCTGGTGATTGGCTCGCCACGCAGCCAGTTTTCCACTTGAATCGAAGGGGCCGGGGACTCGATCTGCAACACCACTTTGTTCTCCAAAGCTGTTGTCAAAGGTTGTGAGGTTTTCTGCACGAGCTGGTTCCTCTTATTGTCTGCTCCGATTCGAACTGTGCCGTACAGAGAGCTTACCACCGGCGGTGTCAGCGATGCGCTTGCCCCAGCTCTTCTTCTTGCGGGTGCCGGAGAGGCTGGCTGGTTCTTGATGGTTCGGTTCCATTATTTCATTTCATCCTTTCCATAATGCGGCATCTTTGCCGAGACTGGGCGAAACTACGAGCGCAATGTTTCGGCCAAAGGCGGGCATCGTAGCAGGCCGCCGTCCTTCGGACCTAGGCCCAAAAGATCGGGCCTAGGCTATGTCGCAAGCCGGGCGTGTCCGCCCAGCCAATTCTGTCCCTCACATAAACCTCACGGTCAGCCGCAAACGGTATACCAGCTGTCGTATCGGCCATCGTTTGGAGCCGCACACAGAGCGCCGTAACAAACCTTCTCACCCTTGAAGTTGGCCAGGAACTGCAGCAAATACAATATTGCGTCCTGTTCATCTTCGTCCCGGATCAGCTCCGGACCGCCCTGCGACTTAAGTGCCAGCTCGATCAGCTCGATCGCCCGATCTTTGTTGCCGCTCGCGTGATAGTACAGGGCTGTCACCGGATAAGGCAGGAGCTTACATTGGTCGCTTTCCGGGGGATTCAGTGCCAGGATGTGTTCGGACAGCTGTTTTCCCATCGTCAAGCGCTCAGCAGGCGGAAAGTGCGAATGGTCAAAGTTCGGGTAGAAGAGTTCGTCTAGCGCCGCAACCATCCAATCCTCGGAGTTTCTGTTGATCGCGTCGCGAACGAATTGGCGCATGACGGGCAAGCCGGCCTGCATGTCGCGCATTTTGTGAATCAACAGATTCACCTGAGACCGGCGGAAACCGAGCTTGTCCGGCAGCAAGGCGATGCCTTCTTCGACAGCCAAGAGCGCCGTCTTCCAATCCTCGGCCTTCATTGCCGGCCGAAATTTGTCGTATATGGGCTTGGTCAGCGCTTGTTTTCGCGCTCTGGGTTCGTTACGGGCGATCCGCTCCGCATCGGCGGATTTTGCCTGATCGCTGCTGCGCCAACTGCCGTTAAGCACCTTCGGCAAGACCTCATCGAGTTCCGTCGGACCACCGATAAAGGCGATGTGACCATCTCGGTCGACCACGAACGAGGTCGGAATCCCGAAAGAAAAGCTGGGCTCCATCCAAAGCTTTTTCATTTCGCCTGTGGAGTCGAACGCCATCGGAAAGTTCAGATCCGTGAACTTTTCGGTCAACCAAGCGTCCAACTTGCTTCGGGCCTCATCGGCCGTTGGAGCGCGTTCAGAAGCCGCGACTCCAACGATCTCAACGCCGCTGTCCTTGTATTTCTCCTGCAGCTGGATCAGATGGGGCATCGCGTCCACACAAGGGGCGCACCAAGTTGCCCAAAATTCGACGATGTACGCTTTTCCAGGTTCGAAGCTGGTGAGCGGCTTGCCACGCAGCCAGTTTTCCACTTGAATCAAAGGGGCCGGGGACTCCATCTGCAACACCACGTTGCTCTCGAAAGCTATTTGGTTCGATTCCATGTCTCATCCGTTGGTTAGGCCGCGGCATCTTTGCCGCGAGGACGAAACTACAACCGCAATGTTTCGGCTTTTACGGGCGAATGTGAAGTTGTGTGAAGCGGCAAGGTGATATTGCGGCGGGGAAGCGCGGGGGTGCCGCGGAGGTGTTGTCACGCTAACTTTTGCTCAGCGATTGTTGACCGAGAAGCTGCGGCATGAACACGCCAGCCGTCAGCTACAAACACCACCGTTTTCCGCCCCAGATCATCGCCCATGCAGTTTGGCTGTATTACCGATTTCCGCTGAGCCTGCGCCTCGTCGAAGAGATGCTTCTGGAACGCGGCATTGTCGTTTCCTATGAGACAATCCGCCGGTGGGGACAGAAATTCGGCCCGGACTATGCCCGCCGGCTCCGAAGAAAGCGTCCAGGCCCGAACGATATCTGGCATCTGGATGAAGTCGTCATCAGCATCGCCGGTAAGAAACATTGGCTTTGGCGGGCCGTCGATCAGGACGGATACGTCCTTGACGAGATCGTCCAGAACCGCCGCAACACCAAGGCTGCCAAGCGATTGCTGATGCGCCTGTTGAAGAAACAGGGTGCCGCGCCAAAGCGCATGATCACAGACAAGCTGCGATCCTATGGAGCAGCCAGGCGACAAGTGATGCCGGACGTCGAGCACCGGTCGCACAAGGGGCTGAACAATCGAGCCGAGAATTCGCATCTGCCGCTGCGAAAACGCCAAAGCACGATGCAGGGTTTCCGATCGCCAGGAAGCCTCCAACGCTTCATCTCGATCTTCTCGGCTCTTCGCAATCTGTTCGTCCCGCCCCGCTCAAATGCTCTGCTCTCGCCATCCATATTCACCGCCTCCAAGCCATGGCGGAATGGGAAGCTGCGGTTGAGAAACTCGCGTGAATTGAGCACCGGCTGGGATCGTCGCAATCATTTTCAGAGAACGTGACAACACCGCTCAAGGCCTTCGTCATCAATCCCTTCAGGCAGCGGCCAGCTCAGCCCGGCAAGACGGGCGCGCCGCAGATAACCGTGGACGACGCCATTGCTGATCCCGAGCGTGCGCGCGATGACGCGCTCGGTCAGGCCCTGGGAATATCTCAATCGTATTACGTCTCTGATCCGGCGCATCGACAATCTCTTTGTGGGCATCGGGCTTCCTCGTTTTGAACGAGGCATCCCGTAGACCGGTTGAGCTGTCGGCCGAAGCGTCCCGCACCTTCGAAAAGGTGCTCACGATCACCTGAAACCGCTGCTCACGATCGTCTGAAATCGTTGCTCATGATCCCGTGAAATCCGTGCTCACGATGCGCTGAAATCCGTGCTCACGATCGCCTGAAATACGCACGAAGCGGCCCTTCCAGGCCCAATCGGCCCGAAGCTGTGATTTTGGCCAAGTTGTGGAACGTTGCGGGAACGGATTGACCGTAATGTCATCCTGACCTGAGAATTCGCTCCTGGAACAGGGAGTGGATTTATGGGTCTGCGTGTTTCGCCCGAGGCGTTGGCCGGGGGATGGAGCCTGTCGTTTGCCGACATCGACTTTGTGAACGCCAAGCCAGCCGGTTCGAGGCTTGGACTGGCGGTGCAATTGAAGTTCTTTGCCACGTACGGATATTTCGCCACCGCGGCGTCTGAGGTTCCCGGTGAGTCGGTTTCGTATCTGGCCAACCAGCTTGGCGTCGGCGAGACCGATCTTGACGGTTACGATTTTTCGGGGCGCTCGGGACGTCGCCATTGTGCAGAGATTCTGCGCCATCTTGGTTTTCGGCGCATGAAGCACGCGGATCGCGCAGCGCTTGCCGCCTGGATGGCTATGGAGCTCTGCCCGCGAGGGGCATCGGTCGCGGCGATGCTGGAGGCGGTCTTTCTTTGGTGCCGGGATCGCCGGATGTTCGGGCCGTCGGCGAAAGAGATGGAGCGGCTGGTCCGCTCCGAGCGGCAACGGTTCCTGGAAACATTTCTCGGTAGCATCGCGGACCGTCTGCTACCGGAAACGATGGCGCTGATGGAAGCCTCACTCGCCGATCCGGATAGTTCAATCGGATTCCATGCCATCAAGGGTGATCCGGGTGCCGCGACGCTGGACAACATGTTGTCCCTTGCCGACCGATTGGCATTCATCAAGAAGCTGGATTTGCCGCGGGACTTGCTGACGGGCGCCGGCAAGACGTGGATCGACCAGATTGTCCGGCGGGTCGGCGCTGAAAAAGCCTCCGAGATGCGCCGCCACGCTCAGCGGCGGCAGCTCGGCCTCTATGCGGTCTTCCTGATGGTACGGGAAGCGCAGATCATCGATGGCATGATCGATCTTCTAGTGGAGATGTCGCTTGGCAGTTAAACGTAAGAATGCGCCGGTTTTGCTAAGGGTTGGCATTTAAACGTGAGAATCTTGGGCGGTGGATTCTCAAATTAGTGCGCCGGGAGACCGGCAAGGAGTAGGTGGTGAAAGTCCACTACGATGAAGGAGTAGCGATCCACATCGGCCCCGAGCCGTGCGCAGGCATCCGCGAGGATGCCGGCGAAGCGTCGGTAGGGGAGCGCATAGGCCAGCCATTGAGCCACGAAAGGGAATTCGTCCCGGATGCCGACGCCGTTAATTTAGCGGAAGGCGAAACGGACGGGCGCGTTTTCGCGAGCGCCTGTTTCGATCCGGCGTGGTCTGAGACCCTGGCATGTGCGGAAGCTCCTTGTGCGGGAACCGGGAGATCTCTGGATTGGCCATACGCCCCAGGAGTACGAGGGATGGTCCGCAACGGGAAGGCGAGGAGCCGTAGCCGTTGATGCACGATCCAGAGAAGTCTGACTCCGGCATAGTAGCTGCGAAGCCGACGAACAAAGCCGGGCGTCCGGCGGCGGAGTCGGTGGAGCCAAGGCCGGGGACCAAGGGGAACGCGGAACAGCAACATATGCACCGGACACAGAGCCGGGCTCGCATGTCCCAGTCGCTGGACCGCGTACGGAAGGCCGCAAGGCTGAGGAAGAAGGAGAAGTTCACCGCGCTCTTCCACCACATCAATGTCGATACACTGCGGACGGCGTTCTACGCGTTGAAGCGCAAGGCCGCTCCCGGGGTGGATGGCATGACGTGGCAGGACTATGAGGCAGACCTCGAGCCTCGGCTCAGGGACCTGCACGAACGGGTTCATCGGGGAGCGTACCGCCCGCAACCGTCTCGCCGGACGTACATACCGAAGGCAGACGGAAAGCAGCGGCCGCTGGCGATTGCAGCCCTGGAAGACAAAATCGTCCAAGGGGCAACCGTCATGGTGCTCAATGCCATCTATGAAGGCGACTTCTGCGGCTTCTCCTATGGGTTCCGACCAGGAAAAGGGCCGCACGATGCATTGGATGCACTGTGCGTAGCGATCAACACGCGGAAGGTGAACTGGATTGTAGACGCCGATATCCAGAACTTTTTCGGGAGCGTAAGCCAGGATTGGCTCGTTCGCTTCCTGGAACATAGGATCGGCGACAAGCGCATCATCCGCCTGATCCGGAAATGGCTGAAGGCGGGCATTCTCGAAGACGGGATCGTGACGGTAGATGACAGGGGAACGGGTCAAGGCTCGGTGATTTCGCCGCTTCTGGCCAATATCTACTTGCACTACGTCCTCGACCTGTGGGCTCAGCGCTGGCGACAGCGCGAAGCCACGGGCGATATGATCATCGTGCGTTATGCCGATGACCTGATCGTCGGTTTCGAGCGCGAGGACGACGCTCGTCGCTTCCTCGATGCGATGCGCGCGAGGCTTGAGGAGTTCATGCTGTCGCTCCATCCGGACAAGACCCGCCTGATTGAGTTCGGCCGCTTCGCGGCGGTTGATCGCAAGAAGCGTGGGCTCGGCAAACCGGAGACCTTCGCATTCCTGGGATTTACCTTCATCTGCGGAAAATCGCGCAAGGGGCGCTTCTTGCTTAGGCGGAAGACCCGAAGCGACCGCATGCGGGCGAAGCTCAAGGACATCAAGGCGGAGCTGCGGCGTCGCATGCATTGGCCCATCCCCGAACAGGGAAGTGGCTGAGGCAGGTCGTGACAGGTCATTTCGCCTATCATGCGGTCCCGACGAATGGCCGGACGCTCTCGGCGTTCCGGCACCATGTAACCGATCTCTGGCGGCGGACGCTTCGGCGCCGCAGCCAACGAGACGGCTTCACCTGGGCCCGCATGACGAAGCTGACTGACGACTGGCTCCCCAAACCGCGCATCCTTCACCCGTGGCCCAATGAGCGCTTCGCCGTCAGCCACCCAAGGTAGGAGCCGAGTGCTCGAATCGGGCTCGCTCGGATCTGAGCGGGGGGCGCCCAGTAATGGGCGTCCCTACCGCGATGTGCATCTGCGATGAAGCTTTCCACTTACGAGTTCGGGCTATCATGCTCTCGACTGAGTCAGTGAACCGGACCCTATTGTCACCCATCATGTGACCACGCAGCATTCGGAGCATTTCGGGTCCAGCGCGCTCGACGATGGCGATTCCCGCCAGCAGAGCGGGCCGCATGTGAAGCGGCAGGATCGGCTTTGCAGGCGTGGGCAGGTTCTCCTGTTCCGCGCCAACGACACGGTCGAGATCGGGGATGATTGCGCCGAGCACCCGGAAGCGCCAAAGGTCGCTCTCGCGTGGTATAGGTCTTGGAATGCGTCGCATCAGGAGAAGCCGGGCAATTTCGGCTGGCGATGTCCAGGTTCCGATACCACGTTCGACTTCATCGTCGAGCAGCTTTTCGCCACGAAGAGCGGCAGTCCGATATTGCCGGAAAGGGGAGGCGAGTTCGCGACCGCCGGCATCCCGGAGGTGGTCTCCGCACAAAGGGCACGTGATGCGCCACCCCAGAAGCTGGCTTCGCAGGATCGGCTCCGGCTCCGTATGTCCCGGGCTGCAGCTGGTGCAGACCTGCGTTGGCCGCGTGGCGATGAACCGACGCGATGGTTGCGCGACATTTGCGAAGGTCATTCGGCGCACTGCGGCCGACTCGGTGGCGAACATCTTGGCCAGGCGGATTTCCTGATCACTGCTCAGATGGAGATCGGCCGCGCGTAACGCGGAGGCCTCCGGCAGGCAATGCCGAAGCATGACCAGCGGTGGAACCGAGTAAAAGGCGGCATGCCGGCCGATCCAGGATGACAGCAGTTCGTCCGCGACAGGTGACAACCTCACTGGCAACTGCCGCATCATGCGAACGCCGCCTCGGCATCAAATTCCGGCTCCCAATTCTCGACCGCTTCGTCTGTGATATGCTCGCGGCCACTCTCGATGGCCTCGACTGCAAGGCTATTGATCATATGGAAGATGCTGGCGGTGATACCCTCGGTGATCTGCAAGATTCGTCGCAGCGATTTCGGCGTAAGCACCGAGGGTCGACGCAGCGGCGTGTTGCGCAGGATCGAGGCCACCAGGGTCTCGAACTGTTCGTTTGCAGCCCACTCAAGGTGAACTGCTCGAACCGGCGCGCAAGCTGGACGTCACCACTGATGGCCTCCCGCGCCTCATTGACGCCGAAGCAGACCAGGGAGATCTGCAGACGATTGCTGAGGAAGCGGAGCGTATTCAGGACGATGCGTTGCTCGCGGTAGGATCCGGCGAGGATGTTGTGCACCTCGTCGATGACCAGCACCTGCACGCCGATCGCTTCTATGATCCGCAACGCCGCCTGTTCCATCTGGGCGATGTCGGCGCGAGGCCGCTGCGGCGCGCCGAGAAGGGTAAGCAGTTCAGCGTAGAACCGTCGCTCGCCGGGACGGCTAGTCATTTCCATGGCCAGGACCGGTGTCTTTAGCGTGCCCGTCAGCGGATCGAAGCTCGGCGGGTGCTCGTCCCGGAACCGCTTCATAATCATGGTCTTTCCCATGCCGCTGTCGCCATAGATCGCGACCGAGGGCATGCGCGTGCCTCGCGGATGGTCGAGGAGGCCGCTCAGCCGGTCGAGCGCCTGCTTGGCGCGCGGGTAGAGAACCCAGCGGCGTGATCGTATCGCTCGAGTGCGTCGCTCGTCAGTTTCGGCAAGCAGTGCCGCTGCGCTGGCGGTCAGGTGGGAGACTTCATCGTTCATATTCACTCCAGCTCAATCCGTATCCTCGACAAAGGGTACAGGTTTGCTGGAGTCGACACCGCGGAGCGAGCCCCATCCCCGATCGTCCACCTTCGATTTTGACGAAGCCTTGCCGCGGCGCGCCGCCGCTGTCTTTCTGGTCGCCGCGTCGACCAGTTCTCGCTGCGCCATCGCGGTGCGGACGATGGCGCCGGTGTCGACTTCACGGCGGCCTTTCGCCAGCAGGGTGCGTCGGGCGGTCAGCGCCTCGTGCAGGGTTATCGAGGGCAGGGTGACGTCGGCATAACGGGCTTCCACAAAGTTCCCTGATGGCCGTCGAACGAAGATGCGCGCTAGGTCGCGCGGATCGTACTTCACAAGCAGGCGGCGGTCAGAACGTCCGACGTCGGCGCTGAGCGCCGCCGACCAGTAGCGCAGGCCGAACAGATGAATCCCGGTCGGCCGCAAGGTGCGCTCCTGCTCAGGCAGGAAGGTCAGCCAGAAGCGGAGCCGATCCTGTGGCAGTCGAAGCGGGATCTCGCCATCGTGCTCCCGCCAGACCGCAATCGGCGGGCGGCCCAGGGAGCTGTGGATCGACTGATGGTAGGAGCCGACGATATCGAGGGCGATGTAGCGCTCGAGTTCCCTCAAAGTCAGCGCTGCGTGCCGCTTGGAGTTGTATTCGCCGAGCTCCTGTTCGTTGCTGAATGTTGTCCCGGGCAGCAGGTGCAGCTTTCCCATCTGCGTGCCGATCAGACGCTCGATGTGACCGCCGAAGCGCGGCTCGCCCGGCGGCCGCCATTCGATTGCCATACCGGCATCCTCACAACCTCTCTTGAATGCTCGACTTCGGAAGTCGGATCCGTTGTCGACATGTACTGTAGTCGGCAGGCCAGCTACGGGCCACGGCTCCCTGATCTCGCGTTCTCTCAACCATACCGACTTGTCGAAGACGGAATGCAAGAGGCACAGGCTGGTCGACAACCGCGACGGGGCGTCCATGGTGAGGTAGAACCCGGTGACCATCCGACTGCAGATGTCCATCGCCAAGGTCAGCCACGGCCGGCCGATCGGCTGCCGGGTCTCCTCGTCAACAACGAATACATCGGCTTTGGTATGGTCGATCTGGACCACCTCGAGGGGGCGGGAGGCACCGAACGCTCCGGGAACGGCCGTTGTCGCCTTCACGATCTTCTGTTCGCCGCGTCGCCTGGCACGCTTCTGGAGGTCGATGTCCTCAAGGCGAGCGACGATCGTTCTGCGATGCGGCGGCTTCAGTCCCGCCGACATGCAGTTCGTCTGCACGTCCCGGACCAGCTGCGAGACCGTCGGTCGTGTCCGCTTCAGGTAGAACGCGTTGATGGTCCTCCGGACGATTTCCTCACGCTTCTCATCCAGTGTGCGATGACCCTCCGGCCGCCCGCGTTTGCGGTCCACAAGCGACAGGACGGTTCCGCCGGCGCGGAACAGCTTGACCAGGCGGTAAGCTGTAGCTTGGCTAAGGCCGAGCTCGGCCGCTAGCCCCGCAACATTTCCGGCCGTAGTGCGGCCGGAGTGGCGCCTTAGAAAGCCGCGGATCGCATCCGCACGCCGGCATGCTTCATCCCAAAGCGCCTCATCAATTTCGTCGGGAAATGGGTCGCTCATGGAGGCTCACCAGTGAAAAAACTCCGAGAGCGCTATTCTCACATTAAGTGGTAAGCGCCAAGAGCGATTATCAAATTAACTGCTAATTCTCAAATTAAGTGCCGGCCTAAGCATTTGGAATCATTTGTATGGAATTCTCATAATTAAGTGCCAAGTGACATCTGCACCGCGTCCGGATTTTTGCTCGCCACCACCCGGCTTGCGGACGCTAAACAGCAGTCATAGAGGGGCGCCAAATCAGCAACTTTCCTCAATCGGCCAAGGTCGCTTCCCGCATGCCGTAATATGACCGGTGTGTCGGCTAATCGGCCAAAGATCGAAGCCGCAACGCCATACGGTTCAAGATACCATCCAATCACCACGTCGGGGCTACGCGACTTTGCTGCTGCGGTGGCGTTTCCAAGAAGTTGGCTTAGGTACGGCGGTGCCCATGGGATGTAAGAGAGCCTCGGCAGCGCCTCGACCTGCCGAATCTCAAGCTTTCCCGCCAAAAGGGCAACTGTGGCCTCGATGCTGGACGCCGACATCATTTGCCGGAATCCGTAACCCATGCTGTTGGCGTTGGAGATGAAAGTTACCGTATGGCCTGCGGCTACAAGATCGGTTGCCGCTACCCAAGTTGCCCTGGAGACGCCCCCCTCGATAGGAGGCATTTTACCGAACATCAAAATGTGCATGGGCCGCCCCTGCTCGTTGTCGGTCGAGTGGCTCGGCGAATGGCTTGGCCAGTCTGGCGCCAGCAATTTGCCGCGCTCCTTCCAAAAGTGTGCTTCAGCTTATGCATCCAGCAGCGCAGCCGTTGCAGCCTGCGCAGGCGCCACCTGCGTCGTGGGGCGAGCGCTTCGGGTTCGGCCAATACGCTCGGGGCGGTTCTTCCCGATAGACTGTTCTGTAGTCCTCCAGGAAAGCGAGGTACCGGTCGACAGTACGCTGCGAGGCTACACCGTGGGGCTCAGGAATATGGTGAAGGAATTGGCCCCCCACCTCCTCGCAAAATCGAGCGTAGTCTCTCGTGAAGATGACAAACATGTGCCATAGTTCATCGATCGCGCCCATCATCCCATATGAACTGCCGTACTGTCGGGCAGTCGCGCAAAGTGCCAGGAAACGGACAAGCTCGCGTTGATGGTCCTCTGCAACGGCTTTTGAGAAGCCGTACTGTTTGCGATACCTCGCAAGCACAATAGAAAGATCGAATCGTTCCGCGACTGCGGTTCGACGCAGGGCGTCTTGGACGAACCCATCCTCCTCTGCGCAGCCATGCGGAGCGCCTGTAGTTTGGTGTTTCAATGGCAGGGATTGCTGGACAGCCCCATTGCTTGATGCGGCACCGCTGTCCATAACAAGTGTTGCTTCAGTCATGAAAGTCTCCTTTTGGTCGGTTTCTGTTCGCACTTGCACGTTTGTGAGAACAGCTCTTAATCTGGCGACAACGCCATCGCCGGGCGCGTGTGCTTCCCTACTTGTTGAGGATCAGCCGCCATGGGCAGGGTCAGCCGAAAGAGCGCCACGTAACGCTCGATGACGCCTCGCGCTCGCCCCGGGATAAAAGTGTTGCTTGCGGGGGTGCGCGTCCGAGCGGCGAGCCATCCCTGCCACGGGTGGTGCTGCTTTGGACCCGACCCGAACCAGACATGTTGCTGTCCTTCCTTCGTCCCATCGATCGCGAGGGCATCCACGGCATGAGTCGGCAATTCTTGCCGCCTCGCCAACGGGGAACTCAAAAATTGTGCCAAACGACAAAGCAAGGTCGGAAAATCTCTGGGCACACCGGTCAACGGTTCACGCGAGAATTCAGCAGGAACTCAGGCCGAATACCCCGTGTCGGAGATGCGACAAATCCGACGCTACACGTGTTTTTAACTTAGCTACAATCTGTCTCAAAACAATTTAGAGATGAGACGAGTTTTGTATTGCTCGGTATTGTAGGCTCTGCCGCGGGCATGCGTTGGTGCACGGATCTGGAATTGAACGGATGGGGATCTTTGAAACGGCTGATCATGCCGTGGCTGCGGCGGACGGATTTCGGGCGTGCGCAGTCAAGCATGCGGTTGAGAACGGCGCAGCCGATGGCGACTTCGGTCTGCTGACCAGGCCGCGACCTGGCCCGCAGACGCCGCCCGATGATGGACTTGTATCGCCCGATTGCCGTTTCGACCAGCGAGCGTTTGCCGTAGCCGTTAGAGACCTGCCATTTCATCCGGCCGCCTCTGCCGATTGCGGCGATATGCTGGTCCCTTTGGCCGGGAGGTCTATCGTCGGTTGGTTCGACCGCGTTGGCGCGAGGCGGAATGACGATAGCCGCCGCCGCGCTGTGATCGATGACTGCATCATAGGTTGGCTTTCCATCATAGGCACCGTCGGCAGTAAACTGTCCGATCGGACCGTCAATCTGGTCGAGCAGTGGCGCAACTTGAGAGACATCGCCGGTGTCCTGATCAGTCAGGGTATGCGCAACGATCTCGCCACTATCGGCATCCAACGCCAGATGCAACTTGCGCCAGCCGCGAGGGGATCTGGCGCCATGCTTTTCCTCCAGCCACTGGCCCGCGCCGTAAACCTGTAGACCAGTGCTGTCGATAAGAACATGCAACGCTCCGGTCGGCAGGCCCTGGTGATCACGCCATTCCTTGGGCGATCGCCATGTCCGCGCCCCGACGGCTCAGGGTGGTATGATCGGGGACGGCAAGCGCCAGCCCCATCAATTGCAGCACAGATTCCAACAAGCCCTCTACTTGGCGCAGCCGCAGACCAAACACCAGGCCCAGCGTCAAGGCGGTCTCGATCGCCAGATCGGAATAACGGTGCTGGCCGCCCCGGGTCTTGCGTCTTGGTGCTTGCCATCCGGACAGGGCATCTGGTGTCAGCCACAAAGTCAGACTGGCACCGTAAAGTTAACCGACGGCTGATGAAGATGTGCGAACATGGGCCATGTCAGAAGTTGCTCGTGATCCGCTTTATCGTCGCCACCGCTTTCCCGCCGAGATCATTGCGCACGCGGTATGGCTCTACTTTCGCTTTCCGCTCAGCCTGCGCATGGTTGAGGACATGTTGGCGGCCCGCGGCATCATCGTCACGCATCAGACCATTCGAAGCTGGGCGGAGAAATTCGGGCGGCATTTCGCCCGGGAGATCAAGCGACGGTCAGCCGGCTGCCTGGGCGACAAATGGCATCTCGACGAATGTGTGGTGGCCATCAATGGCAAGAAGCAGTGGCTCTGGCGTGCCGTCGATCAGGACGGCTTCGTCCTCGAAGTGCTGGTGCAAAGCCGCCGAAATGCCAAGGCGGCAAAGCGTCTGATGCGCAAGTTGCTGAAGGCTCAAGGGCGGACACCACGGGTCATGATCACCGATCTGGAACAAAATCGCGTGTCTCGCCGCAGCGTGACAGCCGTCCCGGCCAGCTATCGCTGCATCAATCCGCTGATAACTTTACAGCGCCATTGATACAGAACCTGAACCCCTGTCATCCGGGGATGGACTATGTATCACCGCCACGTCGTCGCGAAAGCGAGCTTCTCATCGATAGACTCCCACATCGGGCAACGCTCTGGGAAATGGGCAAGTCGACGCCATTCCATGAATGCGAATCAGCGTCCCCACGTGACCCCACCCGCCACTGATATTCAATGACTTAGCCTAGCGGCGCGGAGGCCCTGCGCCGATTTACATGCTGTCTTGGCGGGGCACGTTGTCGTCAGGTTCTCGACAGCTTCCCTATGTCAGATCCAAGCTTATATTGCTGAAAGTGAGAACGGATGGATTTCACCTCGACCAAGCGGGTGCCCGGACAATCGAACAGGGCCGGCCTGCAAGATAGCTCACGTGCGGCTCCGTCCGTAGGTGCGGAGGGGTTTGAGCGGCAACTGAGCGAGATCGCCAATTCAGGTGGAGGTGGTGGAGCAATGCCGGCCGGCTCGGCGCCGCAGCCTGCTCAGTCATCTAAGTATTTGAGAAGGATCAGCAAGCGCCCTCTTCATTTCAGGGATGAAGACTTTATCCTCAGTCTTGAGGAGGCCCTCATCAAGGGCAACGCCGGGGAGGGAACCGTCAAGAACAATGTAGGTATTCTTCTCCGCTTTGGCCATTGGCTCTTCGCAAACAACAAAGATCCCATCAAGGGTCGGCTCGACAAGCAGTCGGTGACGGATGATGCGCGCGAGTTCATCGGAAAGGGTGATCCCGCGAGACTCCTTACGGCAATAGCTCATCTCCGGACCTCGCAGTCGACGGGCGGAATCGTGCCGATCCCAGGTCGCGCTGAGTTGACTCCTCACCCCGAGGATGTGGCCCTCATCGATGAGTACAAAAACGAAGCAGCGACAAATACCGGCGATACGAATGCAACTGCTCTTAGGAGCTTCAGTGACTACCTACGTCAAAACAACAAGAAGGGCATTGCTGGTCGGCTTTCCGACGAGGCGTTGGATGTAGATGTCAAGGGCTATAAGGAGGACGCCTGTGGTTATCTGAACATCGGCGCCGCACTAGCTCATCTCCGGAGAGTGCACGCCGGCGCTAACGATTGCCCAAAGGAGCTTGCTGCGGCAGCCCACGATCAGGATGTGCGTTTGGAGCTGATGGAGAAACCCGGCCCGTCGTCCTCGGCGCTGCGGCCAGCCCGGCTTCGCAGGCAGCAACCGCCTCTCCATCCCCAGGATGCTTCCCTTATTTTGGGGCTTGAGGAGGCCCTCATCAACGGTAATGCCGCCGAACTCACCGTCAAGAATTATGTCCGTTCTCTTCTCCGCTTTGGCCGCTGGCTCTTCGCACACAACAAAGATCCCATTAAGGATCGGCTCGATCACGGGTCGCTGACCGATGATGCGCGCGAGTTCATCGGAAAGGGTGACCTCGCGAGGCTCCTTAAGGCAATAGGCCATCTCCGGACCGCGCAGTCGACCGGCGGGATCGTGCCGATCGCAGGCCCCGCTGAGTTGACGCCGCATCCGGAAGACGCGGCTCTCATCAACCAGTACAGAGACGAAGCCCAGACAAGTAACGGCAGATGCAATGCAACGGCTCTTAGGAGCTTCAGTGACTACCTGCGTCAAAACAACAAGAAGGGCATTGCTGGTCGGCTTACCGACGGGGCATTGGATGGAGATGTCAAGGCCTATAAAGAGGGCGCCGGTGGTAATCAAAGGATCGGTTCCGCACTCACCCATCTCCGAAAATCGCACGCCGGCGCTAAAGCGATGGCGCTCAAGCGCCATATTCCCCCCGTTCCTGATCCCGAGGACGCGGCACTGATGGAGCCGAGGCGGGTCGGCAAGGCGATTGCGCAACACAGCGCGTCGCAGGAAGCTGGCAGTTGGCCAAAGGAGCTTCCTGCGCCAGCCCACGATCAGGATGTGCGTTTGGAGCTGATGGACGAACCCGGCCCGTCGTCTTCGACGCCGCAGCCGGCTCAGTCAGCTCGGCTTCCCAGGAATCAGCCTCTTTATCCCGAGGATGCTCCGCTGATTTCGGGGCTTAAGGACGCCCTCAGCAAGGGCAGTGCCTCCGAGCGCACCGCCAGGAACGACGTAGGTCTTCTTCTCAGCTTTGGCCGCGAACCCGGCCCGTCGTCTTCGACGCCGCAGCCGGCTCAGCTTCGCAGGAATCAGCCTCTTTATCCCGAGGATGCTCCGCTGATTTCGGGGCTTAAGGACGCCCTCAGCAAGGGCAGTGCCTCCGAGCGCACCGCCAGGAACGACGTAGGTCTTCTTCTCAGCTTTGGCCGCGAACCCGGCCCGTCGTCTTCGGCGCCGCAGCCGGCTCAGTCAGCTCGGCTTCGCAGGAACCAGCCTCTTTATCCCGAGGATGCTCCGCTGATTTCAGGGCTTAAGGATGCCCTCATCAACGCCTCCGAGCGCACCGTCAGGGCCTATGTAGGTTCTCTTCTCAGCTTTGGCCGCTGGCTCTTCGCAAACAACAAAGATCCCATTAAGGATCGGCTCGACCACGGGTCCCTGACCGAGGATGCGCGCGAGTTCATCGGAAAGCGTGATCCCACGATACTCCTTGCGGCAATAGATCATCTCCGGACCTCGCAGTCGACGGGCGGAATCGTGCCGATCGCAGGCCGCGCTAAGTTGACTCCGTATCCTCAGGACGCGGCTCTCATTCAAGAGTACAGAGACGAAGCAGCGATACAGACCGGCAAAAGGAATGCAACTGCTCTTAGGAGCTTCAGTGACTACCTGCGTCAAAACAACAAGAAGGGCATTGCTGGTCGGCTTTCCGACGGGGCGTTGGATGGAGATGTCAAGGGCTATAAGGAGGACGCCGGTGGTGACGTAAGGATCGGTTACGCACTGGCCCATCTCCGGAAATCGCACGCCGGCGCTAAAGCGATGGAGCTCGAACGCCATATTCCCCCGGTTCCTGATCCCGAAGACGCGGCACTGATCGAGCCGAGGCCGGTCGGCGAGGCGATTGCGCAGCACAGCGCGTCGCAGGAAACTGGCAGTTGGCCAAAGGAGCTTGCTGCGGCCGCCCACGATCAAGATGTGCGTTTGGAGCTGATGGACGAACCGGGCCCGTCGTCCTCAGCGCTGCGGCCGGCTCAGTCAACTCGGCTTCGCAGGCAGCGGCCTCGGGAGCAGAAGCCTCTCTATCCCCAGGATGCTTCCCTTATTTTGGGCCTTGAGGAGGCTCTCATCAAGGGTAATGCCGCCGAACTCACCGTCAAGAATAATGTAAGCATTCTTCGCCGCTTTGGCGGCTGGCTCTTCGAAAAGAACAAAACGAGCATTGTTGCTCGGCTCAACAGCACGTCACTGTCCGATGGCGGTGGGGTGCTCGAGTTCATCGGAGAGGGTGATCCCAGCAAACTCGTTGCGGCATTAGATCATCTCCGGACCTTTCAGTCGACGGGCAGAGTCGTGCTGCGCACACGCCGCGCTCGCAATCCTCGCCCCCAGAACGTGACGCTCATCAATTCCGAAGGCGCGGCGCCGACGGAGTCGAGGCGGGTCGCCGCTGCGCAGCACGGCGCGTCGCACCAAGCTGGCAACTGGGCACAGGAGCTTCCTGCGGCAGCGCACGATCAGGATGTGCGTTTGGGGCTGATGGACGCAGCCGGCCCGCCGTCATCTCTCGAGCCCGCAGCGCGCCATGACCAGGCACCAGATCCCGGAGTGTCCAATCACCAGCGGTCCCCGGACGAGCTGATGGGTGCACCTGCCTGGAGCAACCTCCTGCCAAGCGAGGAGGTCCTCATCGAGGATGAGCTTGACACAGCTGAGTTGAGGTCATCGAAGAGGCGGCGGACCCTGGACGATCTGCAAGGCCTTGCCGCCGAGCGGCAGCTGAGCGAGATCGCTAATTCAGGCGGTCGCCTGCTGACGCCGGCCGCCACCCATCAACTGGGTGCATCGCCATGGGAGGCGCGGCCGATGATGCAGGGGAGCGGGTACGAAGACGCCGCGGCGCCGCATGCGATCGCGACGTCCGTCGGGGACGCCGCTGCGCAGCAGGGACCTGTCAGTTGGCCATCGGTCGGCGCGGAAGGTTACGGTCAGGATCTGATGGTTGAAGACGGCCCACCCTGGTCCGGAGTTCCCCCTGAGCAGGCGCAGGACATAGTCCAAGCTGGATGGCAGGAAGCTGCCAGGTCCACGTCAACCTGGTCGCTGCAGATGCCGCTCAACTTTGATTGGAGTATGTGGCCAACCTCGGAACCAGCGCCAGTGCACTATGTCAGGGCTCGCTCAGAGACCTACGGCGATTTTGAGGCAGCGGTTGATCCCAATCCGCCCGGGCCAGTACCGGGTCATCACCAGGACGCTCGACAGCCCGGCTCGCCGCTGGCGCTTTCTCCACTGCCAGACTCCTCGGACGAGGAAGCTATGGCGTGGTTGAGCGAGGAATTGGAACGGCGGCAGATGCTCCGCGATACGGAGTGGCAGTCCATGATGCAAGGGACAGGGTCCGCCGCCGTTCCGGGGGCGGGAGAACCCAATGAGGTTCAGCTCATCCATCACCCTCGACCTCGGCCCATGAGTGAAGCTGCGCCAGCGGCAGCGGCAAGAGCTCCCCAACCCGCCTCGCCAGCAACCGCCAGCCTGCCAGGCACCTACCGCGGTCTTCCAGTGGTTGATGTGACGACGCTAACGACCAGTTCCTGCGATGCTCAGATCGGGGCGTTCGATCCGACAGCCTCGTCCAAGGTCGCCAACGGATCGGTGCTCGGCGCCACCGAGTGGCTGAGCGACGCCCATATCCAGAGGGATTACCATTTGCTGGAGGGGCAACTGCAGGGGATCAATCCGAGGCTCGCCGCCCGGACACGGCTGGTGGATCCGTCGGTATCCCATCTCCTGCGTCACGTGGGGTCGAACACCGCGCAACACACATTGCAGTCCATCTATAATCAAAACACCGCCCCAGCCGACTTCCTGTTCGTGCCACTGAACAATGGCACTCCTACTCACCCCGGCACCCATTGGTCGCTGCTGCTCGTTGATCGCCGCAACCCGGAAAGGCGGTTCGCCTATCACTACGACTCCCGCCAGCGAGAGGGATACAACCACGCGCCTGCAACACAGCTCGCACGACTGCTGAACGCCACCTTGGCGCCAGCCCCCATGGCCCGACAGCCGAACGATTATGATTGCGGCGTCTTTGTAGTGGACGGCACGCGAACGCTGGTTGGACGATTGGTCGACGGGCAGCGGCCAGACCACGAGCCGCTGCACCTCGACAACCTCGTCGCCGATCGGCAGGCGCTGCAAGACCGGCTGAGAGGGCGCTTGCCGCACGAGCAAGAGCCCCGGCAGCTGTTGGATGCTGAACCCGCCTCCCCAGCAATGATGGCCTTCGACCCAGAGGAACTCCGGCGACTGCTGGATGATGAGCCTGCCTCCTCTTCGCCAAGAGGTATTTCGACCCCAAATGCGCGGACCGACGGTGTTCATCAGCCAATCCAGGCGCCGTGGCTCCCTGAACGCAAAAGTTGACTTTGCGGTGGAGGGGCAGGAGGGGGCGGTCACGGAACTATCGGTTGCGTCGGCGCCTTTCCACCCGGACGGGTGGGTGGGAGGAGATGCCGTGGCGGATGATGATCCCGCCATCGCCGGCGAGGACTTCCCTTGCGAGAAGGCGCAGCACGCGTGCTGGTACTGTCGGCACGACAGGCAAGAAGGATCTGATCGGTTTCCATTGGCGTGCGGAGAGTGTGCAGAGCTGGCGTGAGCTGCTGATCGGGATGTGTTGCAACGTTTTTGTTACTCGCGAGAGGCAAGGCGGATGCTTCAACCATTTCAGAGGGTTGTGATGTTCAAAGGCCGCAGTTCGAGCCATCTGTGATCCTGCTTTGCGCGCGCTGGTACCAGGCCTCACATGGGCTTCTTGGGGAGCATGAGGAACTGTGGGGCAGTCACGTTGCGACCTACCAAACGGGCACTTTCTGTGGCGCGGTTCCGGCCCGTTCAGAGAGCCTCCATCACCGACCGCCCCACAGTTCCTCATGCTCCCCTGATATGCAGGAGGACCTAGCCCGGGAACGCAAGGCCACAACACGCCTGTGGGCCAAGCGGGAGGCTCAGATCCAAGGCGTCATCGAATCGACCGTCGAGATGTACGGCGACTTGCAAGGCATCGCCGGAAAGGTGATGCAGGAGATTGAGGCCTTGGATGTGCTGGCAATAGAAGCATCCCGGCCAGATTCCGAATAGACCAGCATGCAGCTCAACAGGAACACGATTGGCAATCTGGAGCGGCTTCCCCCGACGTAACTATCGGACTCCTTCGGATGGCGTAAGCAAAAGAAGCCCGCCGCACCTAAGGCAAACGTCGTCGGCCGATCGCTGTGGCCTGTCAGACCGGCCGCTCAGAGGTCGACGTCGGCGCGCGGATGAGAGGCATATGGAGGTGAGCCGGCAATCGAGGCAGACGAGTCATGGAAGACGCCGTCACAAGCGAAGCTGCTGGGGCTGAGAGGCCTGCGCTGCAGCGGAAGATCGTCCATGTAGATATGGACGCGTTCTACGCTTCGGTAGAGCAGCGCGACAGACCGGAGCTGCGGGGCAAACCGGTCGCCGTCGGGCACGCCCTCGACCGTGGCGTGGTCGCAGCTGCGAGCTATGAGGCTCGCAAGTTCGGCGTTCACTCGGCGATGCCCTCCGTGACGGCGAGGCGCAAATGCCCTGATCTGATTTTCGTCAAACCCCGGTTCGACGTCTACAAGGCGGTCTCGCAGCAAATCCGGGAGATCTTCGCCGAGCACACGCCGCTGATCGAACCGCTTTCGCTGGACGAGGCCTATCTCGACGTGACCGAAAACATGCACGGGTTCGCCACGGCAACCGAGATCGCCGAGGCGATCCGGGCGAAGATCAAGGCGAAGACCGGCCTTACCGCCTCACCCGGTGTCAGCTACAACAAGTTCCTCGCCAAGATGGCCTCCGATCAGGGCAAGCCTGATGGGCTATTCGTTATCACGCCGAAGATGGGGCCGAGCTTCGTCGAAGTGCTCCCGGTGAAGAAATTCCACGGCATCGGTCCTGCCACCAATTCGAAGATGGAACGCACTCAGAATCCATACCGGCGCCGATCTGCGGGCGCAGACAATGCCGTTCCTGCAGGAACATTTCGGCAAGGCCGGACCATATTATTACTGGATATCGCGTGGCATCGACGAGCGACCGGTGCACCCTGATCGCGTCCGCAAGTCCGTAGGAGCGGAGGATACGTTTGCGCGGGATCTGTTCACGATAGCGGAGGCGCACGAAGGGCTGCGTCCGCTCATAGAAAAGGTCTGGCGGTATTGCGAAAACAACGAAATCCATGGGCGCACGGTGACGCTCAAGGTCAAGTATGCCGACTTCCGCCAGATTACGCGGCGTCGAACCAGTCACCAGATCATCCGCAGCCAAGCTGAGCTACAGACCATGGTATTTGACCTCCTCGATCCTGTTTTCCCGGTCGAGAAGGGAATTCGGCTGCTTGGCGTGACAATCTCCTCGCTTGAGGCTGAAATGGTCTCGGAAGAGGTTCAGATGAGTCTTGCAATCTGACAACTCGAGCTTTCTTGAAATGGCGGGCGACAGCCGACCAGCTCGTTGCAGACATGCGCGTTACCGGCTAGCGCGCGCCGTCGCCGGATAGAGATAGCATGGCACGACGAGAACTCTCCCGAGAGGAATTGTTTGCGCTGGTTTGGGAGAAACCGACCCGCGAGATCGCCAGGGATCTTGGCCTGTCAGATGTGGCGATCGGAAAACCGCGCCTGCAGGTGCCGAAGCCTCCGCGCGGCTGTTGGGCCCGCGCACAGGCTGGGCGGAGGTTGCGCCGCCCAGCCTGGGCGCTTTCCGAGAGGAGCTTGAAACCAAACGCCGGCAGGCTGCGCGCGAAAGAGCAGCGGAATCGTTTTCGAAACTGCAGCGGGAGTTCTATTTGACGGCCCTGACCGATCTGTCCGGCTGCGGCATCGATGTCCGCGCGGCACAACCTTGGGGAAGCGGGCTGCCAGACCTCGATGCGGACCTTGCGGCTCAGATCCTTCTCCTCATCCAAGGTCGCGCCCATGGACTGGGTCGAGGAAGGTAGGATCCCCCGGCCCTCGCCGGTCAGGCAGGGGGTGCAGTAGCACCCTTTTTCAAAGGGCGAGCATCTCGCAGAATGGCACGCTCATCAGGCGTCAATACTCATTTCTGGGGATGGAAATGTCGCGCTCGATCGGCAAGTTCACGGGTGAAGGAGTAACTTCAATGAGCGCCCTGACCTACCAACTGGCCGAAGACGGCGACGGAGCATGGACAATCGTGTTCGTGCCCGAAGACCTGCATCTTTACATTGAATTTCTGAGACCGAGCATGGCTACAGATCCTGCCTATTGGATGACAATCGACGATTTCCTCGCGCGCCGGCCGCTCGGTTCAACCCACAAGCGAGCACTCGACAATCTAGCTGCATTGCTTTGCGGGGCGCTCGGCCGCGATTTCCAGAACTGAAACCGATTCAGTTCCTGGCCCTCAGGTGGAGCAACGCAAGGCCGTGCGCGATGCTCGCGAAGCCTTCACCGCCGTTACCAAGGAGGCGGAACCGATCAAATCCGCCGAGAGAGAATTGCTTTGGAAAGCGGGTGTCGGAAAATTGTATGACACTGTCATGCCATGTGCTATAAGGGGAGGAAGGAAAGGCCAGACCATGAGAACCAGCAAACCCATCACCGTCACCCTCGGCAAGCAGCAGCAGAGCGTTGACGCGCGGTTGGCATCCGGCGCCTACGATTCCGCCAGCGAAGTCATGCGCGCCGCGTTGCGCGCCCTCGATCGCGAAGAGCAGGCCGTCAACGAGGTGCTACGTGCCCGCATCCGGGCGTCCATTGACGATCCCCGCCCCAGCCTTACGGCGGACGAGGCGGAAGCGGAAATGACCCGCTTCATGAAGAACGAAAGCAAAGCGCCGCGCAGTGCGGCGCGCTAACGTCACCTACCGGCCGCAGGCCATTGCCGACCTGCAGGGAATTTACCGTGTCATTGCCGAGGCCAGCCAGAGTGATGGTGTGGCGGCCGGGTTTGTGCAGCGGATCATGGCGCGGTGCCGCAAAATCGGTGACGCGCCGAACGGCGGCCGGCCCCGCGATGACCTGGAGCCGGGGTTGCGCACCGTGCCGTTCGAACGCACGGCCATCATCGCCTACCGCGTGACCGACAACGTCGAGATCACCAACGTGTTTTACGGCGGCCGCGACTACGAGGCCCTGTACCATACCGGCGAACCCGACTGACAGCGCGCCTGGTCAGATGCCGCCAGCTTTGGTGCATAGAATGGCATTGGCCAGCTTACTGCCCTGGCTCAAAATTGAAAGTAGCAATCCTATTTAACCACTCCCTTATGAGCCACTCATTTGAGCCGTCGATTTCAGAAGACGGTTTCAGTGATTATCAGAAGAGGAGCTGCTTTCGTGCCCAATTTCCGTGGGAGACAGCATATCTGACGCTACTTTTCGCCCGCGCCAGGTTGTAAACTTAAGCCCAAAAGAGGTGCGGGGTGGAATACCAAGAGTCAAAAGGGTATCCGACGGCAGCAGTCAAGAATCTGAGGCACGAACTCGCGTCGGCCATCTCAGATTCAGTGCCAACGATGTTCCGGCACTTTGCGCTCGCCTCGGACTTCGACATGGGGATCGCGAGGAATCGTTCAAGAGCAAGTATAAATACGCGGAGCGACGGCTTCTGGAGAAATCTGCAGCGGAATTGATCCCTGTGGCCGCGCGGCTGCTCGAAGAGTCCGAGTCCTACAGTTTGCCAGAAGCGCTTGTAAAACTCGAAGAGTCCAGCCAGGCTACCGTATCCGAACTCACGCGCCGGCGGGTGATGTCGATATTCGACAGGAGATCACTTTCATCGGAAATGGAGGAAATCGAATTTATAAGGCGGGTTTGGCCAACGGAGAAAATGCCTTCCACTCTGTACGTCGCGGGCTCCGGCAAGACGTTCGATGACGACTTGTTCAATGCAATCGTGCGGAATAACGATTGGGACAATCGCGAGATTTTCAACGCGGCTGGTTTCCTGATGTGCTCCCAAAAGCAGTTCTTTCGCTTCGTCGAGGAGGTCGCCAGTCCGCTGGTGCAATCGCCGGAGGTTCAAGCGGAAATCGCAGCAGCGATCAACGATCACCTCAGACACGATGGGTATCGCTTGACGATCGTCCGACGGCTATCAGGTAGCCCGGTCTACCAAGTCCAACCCGCGGCTATTGGTAGCCCCTCCGACAAGGCGATTTCGGAAGCGCTAGCAGCGTTCGATCCCGGATACCGTACATGCGAGGTGGGAGCAGGCGCTTGATCGTCGAGGCACCGATCCCGAGGGCGCGATCACGCTGTCCAGGACCCTTCTCGAAGATGTCTGTAAATGGGTCATTGTCGAGGCTGGCGAATCCTACGACGAGAAGGATGACCTCCCCATCCTGTATCGAAAGCTGGCCAAGATTCTGAAGCTCGCCCCTGACGACCACACCGAGACAGTGTTCAAACAGATTTTAGGCAACTGCCAGTCCGTTGTCGAATCCCTCGGATCTCTCAGGAACAAAATTTCAGACGCACATAGCCGCGGGCCTAAACGCGTGAAACCTGCACCGCGTCACGCACAGCTAGCCGTCAACCTGTCGGGTACGATGGCAACATTTCTGGTGTCGACGTGGGACGCCATGAAAGCCAAGAACGAAGGGAAATAGATGCCCGGTTTTGACGAGGAAGCAATCAAGGATGACATCGCCCACGGCCGCATAGGCGCGATATCCCTCGATACTACGGTTTTCGACAGGCACGAGTGCAATCTCGATGCGAAAGCCTTCGAGGGATTGGAGCAGGTCAAATCCACCAAGGTGTCCGTGCTGCTGTCGGAGGTGAAGAAGTCCGAGTTTCCGGATGCGCTCACTCTGATGAGCTTGGAAGCGTGGGCGGCCTCCAAGGATACGAAGGTCTTGGTCGTCAGCAATGACAAGGGATGGCAGTCTTTCGCGGATGCCTCTGAGAGACTGGTCTGTGTGAAGGACCTGAGCACCGCACTCGAGTTGTTCAGCCCACAAGTTGCGCAGGAAATCTCCAACCAGGTTTTGAAGCTGCTCAGCGATGGCCAAGCTCCAGCGATGCAGGGTGCTATCGAACGCGAGCTGTATTGGTATTTCGAATCTTTCCCACCCGAAATCGACCGGGATGCGTCCCACGAATACGAGATTGAGAGTGTCGAAGCTGTTCCTCAGTATTGGAAAGTTGCAGATCCGGCCGATCTTAAAGTCTTGAATTCCGACGACGAATTCATCACGATGTCGATCAATATCTCGGCTCGTATAAATATCTCGGTTTCAGTGCGATTTTACGCTCCTGACTATGCGGATAGAGACTACATTGACTTCGGTGACCACAATGTCGAGCAAGAGGACACGTTGATCTTTCCCATCGCCGTCAAGTTTCATCGCAATTTCGAGGGCGAACCTGAGGCGGATTCCGTCGAGGTGCTGCCCTTTCCTTACACAACCCGCTTTCACTGCCTCTGATCCCGATTGGGACTATGAAGAGTAGGCGCAAGTTCTCAGTACTCGCACGGCAGGAAAATCACATCTGGAAAACGAAATGAGCTCGATAGACGTGCATGCAGCGCCGCCTATGAGGGATGATCAACGGCGCAATGCCCTGGCTGACATGGAGTTAATCGCGTGCGGCGAAGAACTCGATTTGCCGTGGCGCCGTGTCCGGATTTTGCTCGATCATAAGCTTGCGGTGGTCCAGCATCCCGTTTTGACGGCGGGGAGCCGCACGTCTCTCGGCCTGACGGATCGCGGGCTGCGATTCATGGATGCTGCAAGAGCGCGCCAGACAAATTGCGCATAAGAAAAAATTCCTCTTGACGGGGAGCCGCGGCGGGTGTTCTGCTTCTGTTCCTACGATAGGAGCAACCATGCGCAAGCCGGAAACCATCGAACGGCTCTATTTGGATTTCGACGACTTTTTCGCGTCGGTCGAACAGCAGTGCGACCGACGCCTGCGCGGTCGGCCGGTCGGTGTCGTTCCGTTCGAGGGAACGGACAGAACGGCCGTGATCGCATGCAGCCGCGAAGCAAAAGCGTATGGCGTCAAGAATGTCATGCCGATCAACGAGGCGAAGCGGCTTTGGCCGGAGCTCGTTCTGGTTCCGCAAAAGCCGGATTTGTATCGCCGGCCCATAATGCGCTCTTATCGGAAATTGAAACGGTCATTCCGATCGACACGGCGAAGTCGATCGATGAGCTGACGTGCCGCCTCGACGAAGCGCGCCGATCTGACCCGCTCGCTCTGGCGGCGAAGATCAAAGCGACAATTGCCGAAAATGTCGGACCATGGATCACTTGCACGATCGGGTTTGCAGCCAACCGGCAACTCGCGAAAATTGCATGCAAGGCTGGCAAGCGCGATGGCGGCCGGAAGACCTTCCGGCTGCGCTGCTCGCCGTCACAATGGAAGACATTCCAGGTGTCGGCGGCAACATGGCGAAGCGCCTCTATCGCGCCGGCATCTTCACGACGGACCAGCTTTACAATGTCCAGGCGAAGCATATGCGCAAGCTATGTTACTGGAGAGCGCCTTTGGTACGCCCTGCACGGTTATGACATCCAAGCACCCGCCTCGAGCCGTGGCATGTTCGGACATGGCCGCGTGCTGCCGCCGGAGTCGCGGACGATCCCGGGGTCGGCTCCGGTAGGGGGCGAAATGACACTTTAAGCATGCACAGGGACTTCGACCTCAGTCGGATGGACCGTCGCCGACGGGAAGTGAATGTGTTTCCCATTCGCTCTTAGGGATTTCCGTGCCCAGCGAGAATTCGAAGGCAACCACCCTTTCCAAATCCTGGGTTACCTCGCATTTGAATTTAATGTCGTACCAATGGCGTTTGCTTCTGAGCGCCGCGCCATCCGCCTGGAGTGTAAGACCGGAAAGCTTTGTGTCGGCCATGGCGTAGGCAACGACGAAATCCGGCTGGAAGTCGGCCTTCCATATATGGACCTGTTCCATAGCTTCGACGTTGCAGAGTTGGATAATACGATCATCAGTGCCCAGTTGTCTTAGCGCAACCAAAGCTTCCTTGCTTCGCGGGTCTGCCAGCACTTTCGCTGAGAATAACTCCTTGGCCCGAACCATACCATTTCCCTGAGGAGCCAACTCGTTGGCTATCGCTGGTTTTGTATCTTGCTCAGGTGCCCGGTCAATCGGTGTGGGCAACGAGATAGGCTTGCTGTCGCTTTGAGTAACAGCAGGCTGTGCGGTTGCTGCAGCTTGCGGTTCACTCAGGATTTCGACGGTGATGCTTTGTTCGGTTGGCGGAGGCGGCGATTTCCTGGTTGGCAAGAATCCAACGGCTAAGACGGCGATCAGGTGCAACGTCACGGAGATTGCAAGGCTCAGCGCTATTGCGTTAGGGGCATACCGGCCATTTTTTTCCTGTATCGGCAAGGTTACAGCTCTGATGGCCGTGGACCTGGACCAAGCTCAGATCGGCTAAAATGCTCTTTTCCACTTCCGAATAAAGCCGAGAAGAATGCCCTCCGAAGCTTCGCGTTCGCCATCGGCCTCTTCCGCAACATGCAGCGACTGTTCTGTCGCCCGATATCGCTGCACGACGTCTGCGACGGTGTTCTTGCTGATACCAAGGTCGCGGGCGATCCAGCGGTAGCTTCGCCCTTCATCAATAAGTGCCAGGACCTTGGGTGCTAATCGGTCGGATTTTGGTCGGACTCCGATCTGTCTTCCGAGTTGCCGCCCTCGCGCCTTTGCTGCGGCAAGCCCGGATTTGATTCGTTCGCTGATGAGATCACGCTCGAATTCGGCAATGCCGGAAAGCAATGTCGCCAGCATCCGGCCATGTGGGGACGCTAGGTCGAAGGCCATGCCGTTCATGGCGATAACGGAAACTTTCCAGCTTTCGAGTTCACGCAGCGTGTTGAGGAGGTCGATCGTCGAGCGACCCCATCGAGAAAGTTCGGTCACGAGGATGACATCGATCTGCCGCGACTGGGCCAGGGCCATGATTTTGCGTCGCTCAGCGCAATCGAGCTTCGCACCAGAACCAGTTTCCTTGAAGATTCCAGCGATATCGTAACCGGCGCGGCCGGCAAAAGCCGTCAGGTCCCGCTCTTGCCGTTCACAAGACTGATCGGCCGTTGAAACTCGGCAGTAGATGGCGGCGCGCTGTCCCAATTGAACCCTCGTAAATTTTGGTGCCGGAAGGCCTTGATTTGCATGGGCTGAGTGTTGTCCAAAACAGACTATACTTCAATAGGGACAATTGCGGCATGCCAAGGCGACATATTCTCAGCGAGCGACAGCGCTCGGCACTCTTCGATCTGCCAACCGATGAATTGTCCCTGCTTCGGCATTACACACTGGGCGACGACGATCTTGGACACATCCAGGAACGCCGCAGGCCGGAGAACAGGCTGGGGTTCGCCCTGCAGCTTTGCGCGTTGCGATATCCAGGGCGCGCGCTGGCTCCGGGCGAGGCGATCCCGCATGAGGTCCTGTCGTTCATCGGGGCTCAGCTTGGCGTCCCGGCCGATGCGCTGCTCACCTATGCCGCACGACGGCGCGTTGCGTGAGATCTACGGCTACAAGGGGAGCATGAGGAACTGTGGGGCGGTCGGTGATGGAGGCTCTCTGAACGGGCCGGAACCGCGCCACAGAAAGTGCCCGTTTGGTAGGTCGCAACGTGACTGCCCCACAGTTCCTCATGCTCCCCGAGACGCGAGACAAACTCTTGCTGGGGGCCGCGGGAGTAGCCATAGCGGCTGCTATGGCTCTTGCGTATCAGCGGCGGGAACAGGAGAGGACGGCGGTCGATTAATCCGGAAAGCGGAGCGAACTCGAACAGCAGCCACTGAAGGCGTGCGCACGAGCGACAGTCGTGGGAGACGCCGGTCTGGTAAGGATATCGCGCAGGAGCCTGTTGCTGGCCGCCGCCGCGGGACAAGCAGTTTCCACCGTACAAACTGTTTCCGCCGAGGACGTGGCTGTGATGAACAAGGTTGTGCTACTAGGCGATTCGGTGTTCGACAACAGCGCCTATGTGGCCGATGGAGCAGATCTATTGGCCCACGTTTTGCGTCAGCTCCCGATCGGCTGGTTGGCCATGCTGCTTGCCGTTGACGGCAGCGTCATGGCGGATGTGGGCCGGCAACTGAACCGCCTGCCAGCCGACGCCACTCATCTGGTGGTAAGCGTGGGAGGGAACGACGCACTCGGCGTCTCCTCCGTTTTGAACGCTCCATCGCGGTCCGTTGCCGACACTCTGCTGAGGCTCGCCGAAATTAGAGAGCAGTTTTGCTTGGAGTATATGTCGACGCTGGATGCCGTTCTGGCTGTAGGGCTGCCGACCGCGATTTGCTCGATCTACGATGTCCGGTATGCCGACCCCGACCAGAGACGCATTGCGGTAACGGCCCTGTCGATCCTCAACGATTGCATCACACGAGCAGCCGCCGTGCGCGGCGTTCCGCTTATCGACCTTCGCATTGTCTGCAGCGAGGACGCCGACTTTGTCAACGCCATCGAGCCTTCGGAACAGGGCGGCAAAAAGATTGCCGCGGCGATCGTGTCGTTCCTTGCCAAGCATGAATTCCGAAGCGGGCCTGCCGAACTGATCGTTCGGTAGCAGCGCTTGCAGTTGCCAGTCATGGTCGATCGGGCTTCCTCGGCGTTGCGGAGGACGAGGCAGCCGCTGAGCGGGCGTTTGTGGCCCTCCCAAGCGCGGACTTGTTCTCCCCCATCATCTCTCAGGAAACCGCCATCCTTGTGCGCCCCGACACCCTGGTCGCCATCGGTCGCATCGCGGGGGCACTGTGGCCGAGAACCATTCATTGATCTGGGCGCTTGAGGGTTCTGCCGGTGCGCTATTGCTCGTCGGTAGGGCTTCGGGGCTGGCGAGTCTGCCAAGGCGAGCAACGACAGGCGATGCCGGCAGACATTACGTTACGGCACTTGATATTGCAGTGCAGCAAGCGTAGAGCACCGCGCGCTTATCGGAGTGTCGTCCATGGCCCTTACCAATGCTGGTAACGAGGCAGAACCTGTCGAACAATCGAGCCATTCTGAGGTCGAGCAGCACAGCACCAAGGTGCTGATGCTGGGCGCACTCGGTGTCGTTTACGGCGATATCGGCACCAGCCCGATCTATGCATTTCGCGAGGCGTTGCATGCATCAGCCGGTGGCAACGTCGCCAACCGTGGCGACATCCTCGGCGTACTGTCGCTGATCATCTGGTCGCTGACGATCACCGTGACGATCAAATACATCATGTTCGTGCTCCGCGCCGACAATCGAGGCGAGGGCGGAGTGCTGTCGCTTATGGCGCTGGCGCGCAACGGTTTCCCGACCCGCTCTGCGGTGATCCTCGGCATCGGCATCGTCGGCGCGGCGCTTTTTTTCGGCGACGCAGTCATTACGCCGGCAATCTCGGTACTGTCGGCGGTCGAAGGTATGAATGTCGTCACGCCGACATTCCAGCCCTATGTGGTGCCGCTGACAGTGGCCATCCTGGCGATCGTGTTTGCGGTACAGCGGTTTGGCACCGGCGGCGTAGGATTGGTGTTCGGGCCCGTTACCGCGCTGTGGTTCCTGGCCATCGGCCTTTCCGGCCTCAACCACATCATGGACGACCCGGAAATCCTGCTGGCAATCAGCCCGCATTATATCGTGTCATTCCTGATCAATTCGCCCGAAGTCGCCTTCGTCACGGTTGGTGCGGTTTTTCTCGCCGTCACCGGCGCTGAGGCGCTCTATGCCGACCTTGGCCATTTCGGGCGCAAGCCGATCGTGCTTGCCTGGCTGGCGGTAGTGTTTCCTTGCCTGTTGCTCAACTATGTCGGGCAAGGCGCCTTCGTGTTGGCGAATGGCGGTGTCGTCGGTCATCCCTTCTTCGAGATGAACGAAGGCTGGATGCTTATCCCGATGGTGGTGCTGGCGACGGCGGCGACCGTGATCGCCAGCCAGGCGGTGATCTCCGGCGCCTTCTCGCTGACCAGGCAAGCGGTACAGCTCAACATGCTGCCGCGTTTCGTGATCCTGCATACGTCGGAAAAACAGTCGGGCCAAATCTACCTGCCGCGCGTCAACCTGCTGCTGGCGCTGGTGGTGATGCTGCTGGTGGTCGGCTTCGGCGAATCGAGCAGACTGGCCTCGGCTTACGGTATTTCGGTGACCGGCAACATGCTGGTGACGAACATACTGCTTTATGTCGTCATGACGCGCATCTGGAAATGGCCGCTCGGCGTCGCGATAGCCTTAATGGCGGTGTTCGTCTTCATCGATACCGGCTTCTTTGCAGCCAACATCGTCAAGGTATTCGAAGGCGGCTGGGCCTCGCTTGCCATTGCCGCAGGGATCGTGATGACCATGTGGACTTGGATAAGAGGCACCAGGTACCTGTTCGACAAGACGCGCAGGAACGAGATTCCGCTCGATTTCCTTGCCGCCAATTTGTTGAAGAAGAAACCGCAGTTGGTATCCGGTACGGCCGTGTTCCTGACCAGCGATCCGGTCAGCGCGCCGACCGCGCTGATGCACAGCCTGAAGCACTACAAGGTGCTGCATGAACAGAACGTCATCCTCTCGGTGGTGACGGCGCAGCAGCCTGTCGTGCCCGACAGTGACCGGGTCAAGATGGAAACCATCAACGATCTGTTCATGCGGGTGACGCTGACCTTCGGCTACATGGAGCAGCCCAACATTCCGCGCGCGCTGGCGATCTGCCGCAAGCAGGGCTGGAAGTTCGACATTATGACGACCTCCTTCTTCCTGTCGCGGCGCTCGCTCAAGGCGTCACCCAATTCCGGCATGCCGGTGTGGCAGGACAAGCTGTTCATCGGCCTAGCGCGCACGGCAGCCGATGCGACGGAGTATTTCCAGATTCCGACCGGACGTGTGGTTGAGATCGGAACGCAGGTGGCCGTTTAGGCATGCCCGGTTGAGCAGAATCAATTGGCATTTCCCGAGCCGGTGAATGCCTGGCCGGGCGGAGGCCACGATGCTTGCGCCCAACTGGGGTCCGGTTCCAGGCCCGAAGCTTCCGGCCCCAAAGCCGTCCCTTTACGCCTGCGATCATTCCCGTTCCCCATTGTCTTGCCGACCACCAGTCGAGATGCGCTGAAACGACCTCGCCGGGCAGCAACTTATTTATTTGAACGTGATCGATGTGCCGCAAGTCCGACCTTCAATTTTTCAGTTCACAGGCAAGCGTTCCCAAAATCGGCGTGCCGCCTAACCGGCGCCGCATCGTGACCTGTCAGGAAGCCATGCAGGCGCGAGACAGAAGCTGGCTCGAGGCCGCCGGCCTGGTGCTGGTCCGGCAGCGGCCGGGCTCGGCCAAAGGCTTCATGTTTCTCACCAAGGCATGCCGAAGGGGCGCGACATCGTCGATGCCCATGACCATATCGACCATATCAAGGTCAAGACGCGGCACTTCCGGTAGCGCTTCCGGACGGCCACTTCAGCAGCATGTTGTGCCCGCTATTGTCGGGCACGGTTAACCGCCGATTGGCAGCAGGTCACCCATGCCGGATCCCAAATGTCGTCGCTCTCAAGCGCAACGACTGCCCGCACCTTTTTAAAGTCGGCGAGCACCTCGACGGCAGGACGCCGCCCCGTTTCCTGAGCCGCGGCGTAGCCGGTGTATTCGTGACCGTCCGGCTCAAACCACTCCAACGATTCCACGGTAGCCATGGCGTCGCCCTTGCGGCCGCGCGTGATGCGAATGATCGTGATCCCATCCTCGGCGCTCGCGTCCATGGAGACACGCTGCCAACGCTTCATCATGCTCTACCCCCATCTTGTTCCAAGGCGGTCGGATCATCTCAATGAGCCCTGCCTCGGGGCCGGCGGCTTGGCCGGGAGCCCGTTCCACCCCAGCGCCAGCGGAACAGCGATGTAAACCTCGAAAGTGGTCCCGGTGCCCACCTGCTCGGCGGTGATCTCGTTCAGCCGCCAGCTTCCCATGCATAACGCACCAGGGCTCGCAAGGGCTTGTGAACAATCTCGAACCATTTGCTCACTTCCAAGCGGCGTCTATACGACCAATATGACGCGTGGGACCGCAGCCTGACGATGTTCTGACACACAATCAAAGCAGCTCACTGACTGGCCTATGCCAGGATGACCCGAGATCCCGGGACAGCGCTTTGGCTGCGAACATTTCATTGCGATTGCCCGCGATGATTTGGAACATCTCAATACGTTGATGATAATCAGCTCCTTGGGAGCCCTGATTTACTGGACAGATCGAATGTGGCACTGAGTAAATTGCTATCTGGCCGTGCGCGCACATACCGCCCTGGCTTCCTTGCGCGGATGTTTCCTTCCGGAAAATGGAAGCTGACCCTGGACCCCAAGCTGTCCGGGCGCATTCGGCTGAGCCAGGATGGCGATGTTGATCTCAGCTGCCTCGATATCGTGTCGGTTTCGACCAGCAAGGCGCTGCTGTGGCATACCGTCGAGATCCGCGCACGCGGCAGAACGGACAATCTGTCGAGTCTGTCGGGGGATGCGTCCGAGCAACTGGCCGCAGACCTTCATGCGTTCATCAACACCCATCTCTTCGACCTCATCGGCACAGAGACGGATCATTTGCTCGATGTCGATGCCAGACTTCGGGAGATCACCGAAGGCAACAGACAGTATCTCGCGCAGGCCGATCTCGGCCGGGCCATCGCCAGCGTGCCCGGCAGCGCCGATAGCGAATCTGTTCTGCCACCAGCGCGGATATCCACTGTGTGCCACAAGAGGGCCTTGCTGACGGAAATCGACACGATATCAAGGCAGCTAAGCTCTACCTCGCTATCTTGAGCCAGCCGGAAATGTCCCGAGATTTTCGAGTCTAGGGTCAGCTTCCATTTTCCCGCTGGAAACATCCGGCGGTAGTTCCGCGAGCGGGCAGATAGCAATTTGGTCAAGGCCACGTTCAATACGCTCGGTAGGCAAGAGCTCCTCAAGAGTGAATATCAGCAACAGATTGAGATGTTCCAAATCATCGTGGTCGGACATTGCTCGGGCCGCGATGCAGGTCGCGGCTCTCTTTCGTCGCCCGTCACGGGAACAACGCAACCGCGTCGGCGCGTCAACGATCTCTTTAGATGGTTGCGGCGAGCTACACCCGGCCAAACGCCGGGCTTTCCTTTTACGTCCTACCGCGCCAATGATGCGAATCTGGAGTGGAGAGGCAGTAGATGGCAATCGTTCGGCGAAGCTTCGACGCCATTCGAAGCAGGCTCACCGGCATCGGGTTCCTCAGTATTAGCGCGAGCTGGGATCCGCCAGTCGCACAACGGACGGTGATCTTGCGGCTGTTCAATTTCTTGGAGAATCGGCGTGTGCTCTACGCGCCGATGCATTTCGAGCTTCCGGACCAAGTTGATCAGTCGGTAATTCAGATTCGCAATGAGCTTACGCAAATCTTGAACGACCTTCCCGAGAATTCGCCAACTGCACGGCGCGTCCGGCATCTGCGCACAGCCTCCCGGCGTTTTCTGGAGGATGCGCCGCCGGACTACCGAAACATCGCCTATCGCCTGCGCAACGACGTCGATCATGGATCACCGATCCGGTCGCATGATCACGGCGAGCGCCCGTTGACGCCCGGCTATTTCGTGGCGTTGGGGGAGTTGCGGGCAATCTTCGGATTGCAGCTTTCGGCGCTCGCCGCGGAATTCGAGATAGACGTGGAGGAAGACCTTGCGTCGATCTTCCCCGTTGCTGTCGAGCGCCATGATTGAATCTGTAGCGCTACAAGACTGACGCCATGCTGACATGTGCTGCGAATAAACGTCGAGGCTGGGAGATTATGTGACCGAGCGTAGGGGCAAGGATTCAACCGGCGAGTGGCCAACTATTACCGAAAAGCATTGGTATGTGTTGTCTATCGTCAGTGCGACGTTCACGGCCGTCGCTATCGTAGCCGCTTTTCTGTTCATTTTCGGAGACGGCTTCGATGGCGAGCATGATACCCGCTTGGCCCAAGCGCTCGCCCCCTTCGGCGTTGCACTGTTCGCGCTGGTAACTTTTTGCACGGTTAGCTGGCGAGGTTCCATTAGCGTTCGGCAGGCCAATCAAGCTGAGAACGAAGGGCGCGCAAGACTCCTTCAAGAGGGAGCTAAACTTTTGAGCGAGCCAAGCAAACCATCCCATGTGTCTGCCGGTGTCGCTACTCTAAGCGTGCTCATTCATAGCGGGCAAGGGGACTACGCGTGGAGCGCAATGAACCTGCTCGCTGATTTTGTCGAAGATCACATGCGTAACTATCACGGCAACTGGCATCGAGAGGAGATTTCCGGAGTCATGCGGTCCGGAGACGAGGCGGGTTTTAACACCGGTCGAAGCATCACCTTCTACGTTGTGGAACCCGAAGAGGATCACCATTACGACGATGATCCTGTATACTGGCATTACATTCCAGGATTCGCCTCTGTAAGATATTTCGGAGGGGAATTTCCAGTCGATGACGAATACGAAATTGATAGCCTGAAAAATGCATCATTCAACGGGGTAACAATAGCGCGATGGAAGGGCGTAACGGTGGACAGTCGATTTGAGAGATCCATGTTCAAGAATTGCGGTGTCGCTCGTGTCGACTCGATTGATTCACTGAATCATCATGCGAATTATAAATATGCTTTTGAGAGATGTGATTTCTCGAATTGCATATTCGCGGATCAGGAAATGCTCGCGCTGGATTTTCGAGAGGGCGAAAATTACTTTCGTGCTGATGCCCCTCCTACACTCGCTGGCGGAACTGCCGCAATCGACTGGGCTGCGTTTCTGATCCGCAGAGAATGACCGAACATCTCGCTGCAAAAAATCAAAAAATCGATAGGACACCAATCGTCCCGATTTTCCCGCGGCAGTGAGGGTCGATCGGGACAAAGTTCAGAGGCGATGAACGCTCTGGCCATGCAGCTACATCTATCCAGGCCTAATCGGCCCGAAGCTGCGATTTTGGCCAACTTGCGGAACAATCGGAGAACTTCACGGCTTGCTCACCTCGGGTTGGAGGAGCATGGCGACATTTTCGGCGGCAAATTTGAATCCTCTGCGGTCGGGAATTCGCTCAGCGGAGATCGGGTGGCGTGGCCGCTTTGGATCGATGCCGTGATCCGGAACCGTTCGCTTGCGGTGCGGAACTCGCGTCCGAAGTCCGAAGGGGCCAATCCGAATTGCTCTGCGAGAACTCGAACCTGTCATTTTCGAGGTTGAACGCGGTGCCGTCGCAAGCGGGAATGCTGACGCGGAACACGGGCTCGAAGGAGAAGCCGGTATCCGTGCCGCGCCATCCGGCGCCCTCGATGACCAGGCCGTGGTCCTCAGCGATCTTCTGGCAGACCTCGAGCATTCGGGTCTGGATCTCTTCGCATGTCGCTGGCGTCAGATGGGTTATGAGCCTGCCCTTCATCATTTGCCCTTCCTCACCTGATAGACAGTACGGCGTGAGACGACGCCCATCGTCGTCGTCGTGGTTTCAGCTTTCTGGTCACCTCCGCCAGCCACGCGACTGCACCGGGCGTGGCCTGCCAGGCCTGGCCGTTTTCCTCGACGTAGTCTGCTGCCTCGTCCTCGCCCCCCAAGGTGATATAGCCGTCGATGGAAGCAACCAAAGGCTGCTTGCCGGAAAGGACGCCAGGCACACGGCTGTTCGCGAGCCAGGCCTCCTCGGCAAGCTTGCCGGCGCCCGGATCGTTTTCACGAAAGGCAAGAAGTGCCCGCGTGTAGAGCCATGCAGCAGCGCCATCGTCTTCGTGCTGTTTGAGAAGCTTCCTCAGGGCCTTGATATCGTCGCGCGCCAGCAAACGCCCGGCCAGCACATAGCGGATGCCCTGATTGTCATTCGGATTTAGCTTGAGCATTGCCTGATAATGGTCGATGGCCTCCTGATGCTGACCAAGCCGCCAGAGTACGGCGGCAAGACCTGCCCGCGCCCGCATGTAGGGGCGCGTCTCGAGAAAACCCCAGAAGCGACCGGCATATTCCTCAAACCCGTCAGGGCCCAGCGCCTCTTCACCCGCCGCGACGCCCTTCTGGTAGCAGTCCAGCACTTCCTCGACAGACCCCGCCTCTTCTTCGGCCAACAGCACATAGGCGTCGGCGCACAACGGCGAGACTTTAAGCGCTTTCCTGGCCAGCGAAATACGCTTGCTGCGACTGGTTGCTTCCCAAGCCTCATACATGATGTCTTGCGCAGCGTCCGTCGGGTCGCTCCCACGCCCTCCGCCGAAAAGACCTGCCATGAACCCCTCCATGCCGCGCCGGTCTGGCATCGGAGGCAGAGCATTGTCATTTTCCGGCTTCTTCGCCACTGCCTTCTTTCGGGGCTTTCTTAGATACAGGCATTTCTACCATTCCCTTCGATGCTTCAGGCCGCTTGTTTCTGCTCAAAATCGATCCGGGTGTTCAGGTCGAGGTTGAAGCGGCCATAAGGATTGACGTGCCCGTAGATCAGCGGCGTCAGGCCGCGATAATCCTCCGGCGTCAGCCGCGCCAACCATTTCGGCTCGCTCAACACGGACTGCATCATGCGCGTGTTCACATAGACAAGCGACGCCTGCAGCAGATGCAGGGCCAGCACCGATATCTCCTGCTCATCGATCCGGTTCGAGGCGATCTCGCCACCCTTGCCGAAGAAGACGAAGCTGTTGGCGCTGTTCCAGTTCTCGACCACATTCAGGCCTTCGTGGCTTTCGCGGCGGAATTTCTCGTGGCGCAAATACCGGCACAGGAAGATCGTCTTGATCGCCCGGCCGAGCTCGGCAAGAGCCTTGTAGGTCGGATGCATCACCTCGGCGCGAGCGAAGCGGCGCAGGATCGCTTCCGGATCGGCTATTCCGCCGTGCATGGCGGCGGCATATTTGACCATCTCGTCATATTGCTGCTCGATCTCCTCCCAGTTGATGCCGCTTGAAAGAACGGGAAGCAGGTTGGGCAATTCTGCGCGCAGGCCTGCATGCGGCAGCGCCAGCTTCTGCCGGGTGATCGCCTTCAGGCGCGGCGCCAGTTCAAACCCCAGCAGATGGCAGAAGGCAAAGCCGATCGAGCTCTGGCCGTGGCTGTCGACATACTGCCGCTGGATTTCCATGTCGGTGCAATGCCGCAGCACGCCCTTGATCATCGAAGCGACTTCCGAGGACGAGCAGCGCTTGAGCTGCGAGAAGATGCAGGTTGAACCCTTTTCGACGTGCCAGTAGATCATCACGCCGCGACCGCCATAGCGGACATGCCATTCGGTCATAAGGTTGCCGTCCCAGGCGCCGAATTTCTTGGAATCCGAGGCACAGGCCGTGCCGGCTTCGCCCCAGATGGCGGCGTTGCGGATTGCCAGCGTCGCATTGGCAACACGTCCGCAGGCCGCCCCAGCGCATCCCGATGGATGAAGCGCCGGCCAACATGAAGCAGTTCCTCGTAGCTGACATCCGGGCATCCGGCCGCCACGCGTTTCAGGCCGGCATTCGTGCCCAATCCGTAGAGACACAATATCAAGCGCCGGTCGAGCGCGCCGCGCGAAAGCGCCACACGGGAAGCCGACGTTTCAAAGGCGTCCAGAAAGCCGGTGTCGAGTGCCGTCTCCTTCAAGACGTCCAGCAGTTCCGTCATCGGCCAACGCCGGCCGATCTCGGCCTTGACCGATCGGAGGCCCTGCGGTTCCGGCAGCGGCTGGAACGGCGTGATCGAGATGCGGTTCTCGCCGCGCCAGAGAATGCGTACCTCGTCGTTGCGGGGGAGTTCGGCATTCAGCAGCCGCAGTTCCCGCTCAAGCTCGGCCTGGATTTTGCGCGTGAAAGCTCGCGCATCGGACGTCAGGTTGAGCGCGTTGTAGTAGGCCGTCCGTCGGCTCTCGAAATCCTTGGGCAGATCGTCGTCCGGATTGCGATAGCGGTCCGCCCCGATCACCCAGATTTCCTTGGCCCGGATGCGGTCGCGCAACTGGCTGAGGACGCAAAGCTCATAGCTGATGCGATTGATTCGCCCATCCTTTCCGATGATCGCGCCGCGCCATTTCGGCGGAATGACGCCTTCGATCGGCACCCCGTTCCGCGGCACCACGCGGCAACCCGTTTCGAAGGCCCGCCTGATCCAGTCCAACGCCCCAAGCACGGCATTGTTCGAACGAAACTCCAGAACCGAAAGAAGCTTCGGCAGGATTCTTCGATAGTGACCGGCATCGGATCCACGCATAACCTGGTAGATGCGCCGTTCGAGCGTGCCCTTCGCCCGATACTCTTTGACGATCGCCGCTAGCTTTTCCTTGCCCGCTACCGGAAAGATCACATCACAGACCCGGCCACCCGGCGCCTCGATCGCGGCACCCGCGATATCGACCAGCAGCCGCTCCTTGCCGTAAACCCTCTCGATGTCACGCGCGATGCCGGCCACCACCTTGCGCTTCGAACGCACCCCGATCTTGTGGATGGTCTCCACCAACAGGTCGATCATGCCGTCGATGATCTGTGCTTCCTGCATCATCAGGAAAACGGTATAGAGTCCCAGTTGCCGCCTCGAGGCGTGGCGGCGCATCTCCGACGCTTTTTCGGCGCCGACCCGCCGAACGATCTGATCGATCCAGGTCTTGCCGGCAGCGGATAGAAGATCGCGCGGCAAATCCAGCTTCTTGATGAAGGCAAGCCGATCAGCCAGGGCAAGCATGTTGTCCAGCGTGGCTGCACCCGCATCTCCTTTGATCGTATGCAACCCGGTCGGGCTATCTGGATCGGCCAGCGATGTTTCCATCAGCGCGACCGTTTCCGGGCGAAGCCGATCCGCAACACCGCCAAGAAAGGATTCCAGAAAGCGTTGCCGCTCGGAGCGCACTATCCGCTCCATCTCCTTGCGCCACGGACCGAAAATCTTGCGATCCCGGCACCACAGAAATACAGCCTCCATCATCGCAGCGACCGATGCTCCCCTACAGGCGTGTGTGGCAGGGGAGGAAATGGCGGCCTTGAGCGTCTGAACTCTCCGGCGAAACACAAGGCCATGCCTCTGGTTGCCGAAAACTATGCAGCACATCCGTCTTGGCGGGCACGTAGTCGTCAGGTTCTCGACAGCTTCCCTATGGCAGACTCAAGCCCACCCAAAACGGACCTGTTGCTGAAAGTGAGAACGGATGGATTTCACCTCGACCAAGCGGGTGGGCGGACAATCGAACAGAGCCGGCCTGCAAGAGAGCTCACCCGCGGCTCCGTCCGTAGGTGCGGCCGCCTTTGAGCGGCAACTGAGCGAAATCGCCAAATCAGATGGAGGTCGTGGAGCAATGCCGGGACCGTTCTCGGCGCCTCACTCGGCTCAGTTTTTGAAACGGCTCAGCAGGCGCCCTCTTTATCCCGGGGATTCTGAGTCTATTTTGGCGCTTCAGCCGGCCCTCATCAAGGGCAACGCTGCCGAGGGCACCGCCAGGAACAACGTAAGTTCTCTTCTCAGCTTTGGCCACTGGCTCTTCGCAAACAACAAAGGTCCCATGAAGGACCGGGTCGACGAGCAGTCGCTGACCGATGATGCGCGCGAGTTCATCGGAGATCGCAATCCCGCGAAATTCCTTACGGCAATAGGTCATCTCCGGACTTCGCAGTCGACGGGCGGAATCGTGCCGATCGCAGGCTGCTCTGAGTTGAGTCCGTATCCCCAGGACGCGGCTCTCATCAAAGAGTACAGAGACGAAGCAGCGACACCGACCGGCAAAAGGAATGCAACGGCTCTCAGGAACTTCAGTGACTATCTGCGTCAAAACAACAAGAAGGGCATTGCTGGTCGGCTTTCCGGCAAGACGTTGGATGGAGATGTCAAGGGCTATAAAGAGGACGCCGGTGGTGGTCCAAAGATCGACTACGCGCTGGCTTGTCTCCGAAAATCGCATGCCGGCGCTAAAACGATGGAGCGCGAACGCCATGTTCCCCCCGGTCCTGATCCCGAAGACGCGGCACTGATGGAGTCGAGGCGAGTCGGCGACGCCGATGTGCAGCACAGCGCATCGCAGGAAGTCGGCAGTTGGCCAAAGGAACTTGCTGCGGCGGCCCACGATCAGGACGGGCCTTTGGAGTTGATGGACCGACCGGGCCCGTTCTCGGCGCCGCAGCCGGCTCAGTCAGCTCCGTTTGGCAGGAACCAGCCTCTCTATCCCGAGGATACTTCACTTATTTTGGGGCTTAGGAAGGCCCTCATCAAAGGCAATGCCGCCGAGAGCACCGCCAAGGAGTATGTAGGTTCTCTTCTCAGCTTTGGCCGCTGGCTCTTCGCAAACAACAAAGATCCCATGAAGGATCGGCTCGACCCCAAGTCACTGACCGAGGATGCGCGTACGTTCCTCGGAGAGCGTAATCCCAAGACCCTCACTCTTGCTATAAATCATCTCCGGACCTCGCAGTCGATGGGGGGCATCGTGCCGATCACAGCCCGCGCTGAGTTGACTCCTCACCCCGAGGATGTGGCCCTCATCGATGAGTACAAAAACGAAGCAGGGAAATCGACCGGCAAAAGGAATGCAACTGCACTTCGGGGCTTCAGTGACTACCTGCGTCAAAACAACAAGAAGGGTCTTGCTGGTCGGCTTTCCGGCAAGGCATTGGATGGAGATGTCAAGGGCTTTAAGGAGGCCGGTGGTGATCGAAAGACTGGTTACGTACTGGCTTGTCTTCGAAAATCGCATGCCGGGGCTAAGGCGATGCAGCGCGAGCGCCATATTCCCTCCGTTCCTGATGCCGAACACGCGGCGCTATTGGACCCGAGGCGGGTCGGCGAGGCGATTGCGCAGCGCAGCACGTCCCAGGAAGTCGGCAGTTGGCCAAAGGAGCTTCGGGCACAGCAGGATAATCAACCAGCGCCGTCAGTTTTCACCGGTCCAGGGAAGTTGCCCGCTGGACTGGATAACCTCAACAGCATCGGGGCGGGCGCTTTCGGAGCAGCCGGCTCTCGGCAGGCTGGGGTTGAGGCTGCCGCCCGGCCGTTGTTAGCGGTCAGCGAACAGCAGATTCGGCGCTCGCCTGGCGCGGTTGACAGGGGCAACCACCTGCCAACCGAGTGGGTCATCATCAACAACGAACATTCCAAAGCGCTGTTGAGGCCGGCGAAGAGGCAGAGGACGCTGGACGATTCGCAAGGCCTTGCCGCCGAGCGGCAGCCGAGCGAAATCGCTAATTCGGGCGGTCGCCTGCAGATGCCGGCCATTACCTCGCTGCAAGCTATCAACGAAGGGCAGGTCGGGCGGGGCCGCATCAACAAACATGATGCGCCGAAGAAAGATCTTGACCGCTTCAAGCGTCCTGCCGATCGGACCCAAAATTCAACACCGGTTACCGTGGGCGGCGACAACCGTGCTGCCAGAGTGCACTCAGACACCTTCGGCGGTCTTCAGTCTTTTGTCGATCTGAATGCGCCCACACCGTCCGACTTACGCGACGATGCTCATTTTGCGCCACCCGCCCCTGCCGGGGCTCGCTCAGACACCTACGCCGGTCTTCAGTCTTTTATTGATCTGAATGCGCCCACGCCGTCCGACTTACGCGACGATGCTCACTTTGCGCCAGCGCACCCTGCCAGAGTGCGCTCAGACACCTATGGCGGTCTTCAGTCTTTTGTTGATCTGAATGCGCCCACGCCGTCCGACTTGCGCGACGATGCTCATTCTGCACCTGTGCGTCCGCAGCGGCAGATGCTCCGCGAGAGGGAGTGGCAGCCCGTGATACAAGGGACAGGGTCCGCCGCCGTTCCGGGGGCGGGAGAACCCAATGAGGTTCAGCTCATCCATCACCCTCGACCTCGGCCCATGGGTGAAGTTGCGCCAGCGGCACCGCCAAGAGCTCCTCAACCCGCCTCGCCAGTCACCGCCAGGCTGCCAGACACCTACCGCGGTCTTCCACTGGTTGATGTGACGACGCTAACGACCAGTTCCTCCGATGCTCAGATCGGGGCGTTCGGTCCGACAGCCTCGTCCAAGGTCGCCAACGGGTCGGTGCTCGGCGCCACCGAGTGGCTGAGCGACGCCCATATCCAGAGGGATTACCATTTGCTGGAGGGGCAACTGCAGGGGATCAATCCGAGGCTCGCCGCCCGGACACGGCTGGTGGATCCGTCGGTATCCCATCTCCTGCGTCATGTGGGGTCGAACACCGCGCAACACACATTGCAGTCCATCTATAATCAAAGCACCGCCCCGGCCGACTTCCTGTTCCTGCCCGTGAACAATGGCACTCTTGATAGGCTCGGCACCCATTGGTCGCTGCTGCTCGTTGATCGCCGCGAGCCGGAAAGACCGGTCGCCTATCACTACGACTCCCGCCAGCGAGAGGGTTACAACGACGTGCCTGCAACACAGCTCGCAGGACTGCTGAACGCCACCTTGGCGCCAGCCCCCATGGCCCGACAGCCGAACCATTATGATTGCGGCGTCTTTGTGCTGGACGGCACGTGGGCGCTGGTTGGACGATTGGTGGAAGGGCAGCGGCCAGGCCGCGAGCCGCTGCCCCTCGACAACCTCGTCGCCGATCGGCAGGCGCTGCAAGACCGGCTGAGGAGGCGCTTGCCGCACGAGGAAGAGCCCCGGCAGCTGTTGGATGATGAACCCGCCTCCCCACCAATGATGGCATTCGAGCCAGGGGAACTGTGGCGACTGTTGGAGGACGAGCCCGCCTCCCCACCAATGATGGCATTCGACCCAGCGGAACTGCGGCGACTGTTGGAGGACGAGCCCGCCTCCCCACCAATGATGGCATTCGACCCAGCGGAACTCCGGCAGCTGTTGGATGATGAACCCGCCTCCTCCTCGCCACGAATTAATTCAACCCGACATGCGCGAATGGACGGTGTTCATCAGCCAACCCAGGCGCCGTGGCCCCCTCGCTCTCAAGGGTAAGCGCTGCCGTCCGCGGACGAGGGGATGTGGATCACGGGGCAGCGCAGGCCCGGTCTGACTTGAACTATGGTGGTAAGGAGCAGGAACCCGTACAGCGCCTTCTGGTCGACAGTGCCGGGGAGATGTAATCTGGCCAGTCAACGGCCGCTTCAGGGCGGAGTGCCTGAACGCCCACTGGTTCCTGACCCTTGCCGAGGCCGCCGAAAAGTTGGAGGATTGGCGCAGATACTACAACACCGTGCGCCCGCACGACGCGCTTGGCGGCGCTGTGCCGCTCGACCGCTATCGCGTCTGCAGCGCCAGTATCGCGAAATCGTCGAGCCGTTCGACTATGCCAACGACGATCTCGTCCGCCGCGTTCAGCAGCATGGCTTCGTCTCCATCCTCGGCCACACCATGCGCCTGTGCAGGGCCTTCGCCGGCAAATCCGTCGCCTTTCGCCCAACCGCTGCCGACGGCGTCTTCGACGCCTGGTTCAGACACCAGAAAATAGAAACCATCGACCTCAATGCCCTGGCTCGATAAGATGGCAAACTGTTCGCGATGTCCTCGCACACCTGTTCGCGATGTCCCCAGTCCAAACAGTTCCAAGACGGTCGGATCATCTCGACGAGCTCTGCCTCGAGGCCGGCGGGCGTGAGCCGGAAGCCCGTTTCACTCCAGCGCCGGCGGAACGGCGATGTAAACCTCGAGAGTGGTCCCAGCGCCCAGCTGCTCGGCGGTGATCTCGTTCAGCAGCCAGTTTACCACGCAAACAGGCAGGATGAGGTGTGACCGATGGCGGGGAGCGCGGAGACCCTGTTTATCGCAGCACTGCCAGCATCAGCACTTGCCGCGCAAATGTTTGCTACGCCACAGGATTTAGTGGCAAACTGTGGGGCAGATTTTGGATTTCCGTCAAAGAGCCACCGAGGATTACTTTTTGAACCTCGATCTTGTCGCATCTCATGGTCGACCGGACGGCGGGCGGCGCGATTCAGGGTGCGCCCTGACGACCGAAGCGCTGTATCGCGCATAGAGGGGCAGCGGACCGATATGGAAGCCCATTGCCCCCGCTCATGATGATTGGCGAGCAATGAATAGAAGTTGTGGCAGGAGGCGAGTGTCGTGATTGGAGCAGCTGCTTTTGGCTTCATTGAAAGATGCGGCGGTCATCGTTGCTCAACGGACCTCTTGAAGGACATACTTACCAGCTCAAGACCACTCGGATTTGAGCATCTCATTTTCTCAGGTGTGCCCGTGGGAGGTCAGAAACTCGCTCCGATGGTTGAATTGATGGGCTGGCCCCAAGGCTGGTTCGAGCGATATTGTGAGAAAGAGCATTCAAGGTCGGATGCTGTCTGCATCTACTCAGCCAAGTCACGCTTTCCCTTCAATTGGGATGAAATTCCGGAATGCTGGACAGGCACTCCTGAGAGCAAGCTTGTTCACGACGAAGCGACCGAGTTTGGAATCCGCAGCGGATTTGCGGTCCCGATGCATGCGTTCAAACATTGGCAGTCTGTCCTGTCATTCGCTTCCGGGCAGCTACGCTGCAACATGTCGGAACATGAAAAGTCTCTTCTGGTCACGATGGCCATTTACGCTGGGATGTCTATCGAAGCCTTTATATATGGCGAGAGGGAGGTGGACCCGCTGACGGAGCGTCAAAAGGAAGTGCTACTTTGGGCCGCAGAGGGCAAGTCTGCCTGGGATGTATCAGTCATCCTTGGGATAAGCGAAGCGACGGTTCGCAAACATGAAAAAGCGGCCCGCGAGGCGCTAGGCGTTTCGACCACAATCCAAGCAGTTGTCGAAGCAATTAGGCTGCGGGCTATACATCCGTGAATTTGTCAAGGTATCAACCCTGATACCTGACAACGGATGAGAACGTTGCGAAGCTCAGCTCCAACCAACCAGAGGAGCTGATGCATGATCCATGCACATGTAGTCACGTCACGCAATAGGCTGCTCTATGAGAGGGAATTCGACGAATTCCTTCGTCGGCGTCATGACGCCTTTGTGCGGCAGAAGCAGTGGCGCCCGGAAAGCATCGATGGCCGTGAGGTTGATCAATTCGATACGGACGTCGCAACGTACATTCTTGGCATGCAGGACGACCAGGTCGTTACATCCGCCAGGCTTATCCCAACCAGCGATCCACATCTGGTATCCGAAGTTTTCCCTGATATGTGCGAACTAACCGGCGTACCTAGGCGTCCGGACTATGCGGAATGGACGCGAACCTTCGTCAAAGGAGATGTCGCTGACCGCGGAATTAGGGGAACTATTACTCAACTTTCCTATGCCGTCGTGGAGTATGCGCTGGATGAAGGTTTGTCAGCGGTCGGAGGTATCCAGAAAACGTACTTCATGGCCCATCATGGCCGCTTGAGATGGAAGGTCCGGCCGTGCGGACTCGCAAAGGAAGTCGGCGGCGAATGGTGTATCGTCGCCTACACTGATGTCACACAGGAAGCATTGGTGAGCGTCCGCCGTCTGCTGGGTATTGACCATTCACTGCTTGTTCGTCGCGGTGAGCAGAGACCGTTTGTCGCCGACAGTGTGAATTTCGACAGCTATCCAAGATTCATTCGCTCGCTGCCGGCGGATGCAAATTTCGAAGTGCCAAAGCGACCCCCGCACTCCTTTGCATCTGCATTGTCGGCAAACGCGAGAGAATCTTAGTGAGTATACCTCTCAGTCATCCAGACGGACGGTGAACTTTCGAGCTTCGACATACGCTAGCATTCAAGACAAAGGAGCGAGCTATGGCAAATAGCGCCCAATGCCAGAACTGCACACAACGCGCCTGCCAAGACAACTGTGCATTTCATTACCCAAACTCTCATGAGCGGATTGCCGAAGCCGTATTTGCGGGTGGCGCCTGCCACTTCACCGCGAACGACATACACGGGAGATTGGAATCCGATCGCGCGAACATATCGCTTGAGGCTGTAAACGACACGCTATTGCGCCTCACGAAAAGAGGAGATCTCAGGCAGCTTCCGCAGTTTTCCTCCCAAGCCTACTATGACACGAACACCGCCACGCATGCACATATCTACGACGAGCACTCGGGCGAGCTTGTGGACGTTCCCGATGATTTTTCCGATGCCATCATCAGATGTCGCTTGGCACTTAAACGTAAGAATGCGGCAGTTTGTGCGGGCGGTGGCACTTAATTTTGAGAATCTCAGCGCGCCAGTTCTCAAATAAGATGCAAAAGGGAGAACCAGGCCACGTCTGACGCCGGCGCGCTATGGCATTGAAAACGTTGAGAAGTCATCGGCTTTGTCTGAGGTAAGATACCTTGATTGATCACTGAAATGCAGAAAAATATCCCGCCAGCTCATTCTCAATTTAACTGCTAGGAATAGCGATATATTCTCAAGTTAAGTGCCAATTATCAAATTAAGTGCAGATCTAACCCACTGGAATCATTGGCTTGGCATTCTCATCATTAAGTGCCACGCGACAACAGAAACGGCTGCTTGTGATCGGTGGCGGGCCTCTCTCGTATCTAAAGAATAACGCCGGCCCCAGGCTGGCGCATGTTCGCGAGCCAACTAGCCAAAGTCGTCCGGTCGGCTACATCAATCGGGTACTGCCGTACGGTTTTCATGTTCATCGCGCCAGGCGAGAGTCGGGATGTGGTCACCACAAGCCCTGACGTCGCTTGTTCATGAACGACGTCAGCGTAGAGAGCTTTCACGACTACCTTCTCTACCAGAGCCTTCTGCCTCTTACACTGCACCACGATGTGAGGACCCATGCCCTTACTTGATGGCAGCCAAGCTCGCACATCAATGCCGTCATCGCCCCGCCCAGGCCCTAGTTGGACTTCAAGTCCCTGCCTGTCGAAATATTCCGCGGTCATTTGTTCGAATTTGCGCCAATGCATTCGATCGATGTCATCAAAGTTCCGATGGAGGAAATCAATGAATCTTTGATCAAAGAACGTTCCGTAGAAGGAATCAAGGCCCTCGCTTTCAAATAGGGCTTTCAACTCTATTGTGTTGTCCCATGTGAAGTTGCGCAGCGTACTCAAGGGATTTGCAATCGTTGAGGCGTTTACCATCTCTATAAATTCCATGAGCATGGAAAGCCCTGTTTTCCCGTGATTGTCAAAAACGAGAATCATCAACTTCGATGGGTCAAGCGACTTTTGTCGGGAGTCAATTTGGCTACGACCTTCGATCTTAAACCATTCAAGCCAAAGTGCCAGAATGTTATTTGCGATAAGATTTTTTTTCTTGTTTCCCTTGTACTTATGGGCAAATGAGATTGTCGGAAATTTGTTATATCTGTGCTCAAGTCGACCGAGTGAATACAGGAAGCTCTCGATTATGTCCTCGTATACCTCTGAACGTATCCGAATCCAGTCATCGTCGCCTATCTCAATGTATTCATCGTAGCCATTGTTTCTGAAATGCGTTGCAAGATCACTGTGGCTGAGAGCCACTCCACATTTGTAGCCAACCACTTCCGATATCGAGCCAAGGAATGACGCTCCATCAAAATTCATTGCCATCTTGAAACTCCGGTATCAAAGGCCTCACGTCGGTCGCCGAACCTGAGCCTAGTCCATCGACCCCATCGCCGCCGACTCCCTGCTCACGAGGGGGCGGCAATATATTCGCCTCGACAGCTCCAGCCTAGCGATTCCAGTGGTGGGAACTGTTTTGACGATGACGCGCATGCGCATCGACGATGCTGACACATGTAGCCGCCTTTCGAGCCTAGATCGCTTCGAAGTAAATACGATCTGGAGCAACGAGAAAGCGCTCCCAAAGTTATGCTTCACGCCATTCGCTCGTTTGGGCTTACACCGAAGACTCCGCTCAACGACGTTGCAATCATGCAGTAATAGCTTGCGCGTCAAGCGGCTGAAAGCGCCCGCAAGGAAACCCGACTCTAATGTGATTCCGTTGATGAAAACTGCATCACTGCGTTGAAATCTGATGCGCTAATGGGTAAGGGTCAGGCTAGGGAGTGGAGGGGTGGCATGAACGAGCGTCCTCGCAAGGCAACGCGGCTGACCGTGAGCCTCGAAGAGCGGGACTATCGGACGCTCAATGAGATTGCGTTGGCGCGAGACGCTTCGATCTCTTGGGTCATCCGCCAAGCCATCCGACAGTTCATCGAGACGACGCCCGAGCCTACACCCCCACCGGGGCCGGTGCCAAGCAGCCACGGAGGTCAAGACCGATGAGGCTTTTTCGGAAGATCGGGACGGGACCAGGCATCGACCAATTGCGCGAATGGCTGACGCCGGGCGAACTTCGTCTCACCAGTATTCTCGCTTTTGGCTCTTGCCGAACCGAAGGACGTCTTGGATCGGGCACAGGCGCGACGGGCTGCTGTTCACATGCGGCGCAGAACTTGGGGTCACCGCCGGGCGGTAGGTTCGGTCTCATAGGAACGAGAAGTGCATGAAGCTGCCTCGTTGGACAGTCGTTAGCCCCTCCGCATTCGAGTGGGAACGTGAGGCCCTGGAGTTCCTCCGCGAGCACCTGCCAGATCACGATCCCTGGCGGGCATGGTCGAACTTCGAATTCGTGGACGATGAGGGTCGTGTCAACGAGGTCGATTTGCTCGTCCTTAGCCCCGCCGGCTTGATGCTTGTCGAAGTCAAGAGTCGACCTGGGACGATCGATGGCGACGCGCATAGCTGGATTTGGACGACGGATGGACGCCGCCACACTGTCGACAACCCTCTCCTGCTGGCCAACCGGAAGGCAAAGCGTCTTGCATCCTTGCTAAAGCGACAGGATGCGTTCGGCCGCGGTGCCAACCGAGTGCCGTGGGTCACAGAGGTCATCTTCCTCTCCAAAGTCCTGCGGCCACCACGTATCGATGCTGGGACCGCGCGCAGGGTCTTCCTGCGAGGCAACCCGCGCAGTTCCTCCGACAGTGGCATCATTGCGGCTCTAACCGGTGCGCTCGATACCGAACTCGGCCGACCGGCATCGGTGGACGCGAATATAGCGCGCACTACCACGAGAGCTATCGAACAGGCAGGTATCCGGCCAGCCGGCCGCGATCGGCGGGTTGGCGACTATCTCCTGGGCTCTCTGCTTGGCGAGGGCGAGGGCTGGCAGGATTTTGTTGCTAGGCATGCGAGTCTCGGAGTGGCGCGCCGCGTCAGGGTTTATCCATACGCCCGTGCCGCGTCCCCCGATGAGCGCGAGCGCCTTGGCCGCATGGCCATGCGCGAGTTCCGCGTTCTTGAGGGCATTGATCATCCCGGGATCCTCAGGGTACTCGACTTCCGTGAAACAGAACTTGGCCCAGCGCTGGTGTTCGAGCATGACCCGATTTCCATCAGGCTTGATCGTTTCCTCCGAGAGAAGCTGTCAGAGTTGACGGCCGAAGCCCGCCTAGGGCTGCTCCGCCAGCTGGCCGAGGCGCTTGGCCATGCCCACGGCAAGCGTCTGTACCATCGCGGCCTGGCACCTCAGAATGTGCTCGTCCACGGAGTAACTGAGGGACAACCTCGCCTTCAGATAATGAACTGGCAGGTCGCATCCCGTGCTGAGGGAAGTCAAACAGCCGTTCCGGTTACCTCCGGCACGCGCAACATCGACGATCATTTTTCTGATCCAGCAAAAATCTATCTTGCTCCTGAGGCGCTCATCGGCGGTGAGGCGGGCGCACAAGCAGATGTCTTCTCGCTGGGCGCCATAGCCTACCATCTGTTCACAGGTCGACCCCCGGCAGAGAGCCCGCTGGATCTGCCCGCGAAGTTGCGGGAGGGGGGCGGGTTGCGGCTTGCTGAGGCAGTCGATGGCGTCGGCACCTTCCTTGAGGACCTGGTCCGCGCGTCTACTACCCCGATTGTTCGTGACCGGATCGCTTCCGCCGGCGAGTTCCTCGAATATCTTGCCCTAGCCGAGACAGACGCGCGCGCACAGGACTCCACAACCACGGTTGATCCGAGCATCGCCAAGCGGGACGACCAGCTGGACGGCGGCTTCGTCGTTCTCCGCAAACTTGGACGCGGTGGCACGGCAGACGCGCTGCTGGTCCGACGCAATGGCGAGGAGGATGAGCTGGTCCTCAAGGTCGCGGTAGACGAGACGCACGGCGACCGTCTGCAGGCCGAAGCAGCCGTTCTTCGCCGCCTGCATCATCAGAACATCGTTCGTATCATTGACACGCTGACCGTCTCTGGTCGTGCCGCAATTCTGATGGAAAAGGCCGGCGACCGCACCCTGGCCGAGCGCCTTCGCGGCGACGACATGCCCTCTCTCGATCTGATGCGCCGCTTCGGGGAAGATCTCCTCCAAGCCCTCAACCACCTAGAGGAACAGGGCGTCGCCCATCGCGACATAAAGCCCGACAACATTGGCATCGCACCCGCGGGCGGAAGCGGCCGTCTACGTCTTGTCTTGTTCGATTTCTCTCTCACTCGCACGCCGCCCGAGAACCTCCAGGCTGGAACGCGTCCTTACCTTGATCCATTCCTCGCACTGAGGCCCCAGCGTCGCTGGGACCTTCATGCAGAAAGATACGCAGCGGCTATTACGCTACACGAGCTCGTTGCGGGGGTCCCGCCCACCTGGGGCGACGGCGCGACCGAGCCCCTCGTCACAGAGGACGAGGCCACGATCGCGACGGACCGCTTCGATCCCATGTTGCGCGAGGGACTGCGAGATTTCTTTACGACGGCTCTGCGCCGGAACGCTGAGGAGCGGTTCGGCAACGCCGAAGACATGCTTCGCGAATGGCGGCGCGCGTTCGAGCCACTAGACCGTGGCGCTATCCCCGAAGACAGCATCGAAACCATTGCCCGCCGTCTAGACCGCCGCAGCACCATCGCCGAGCTTGGCTACAGCCTCGAGGCGCGTGATGTCCTCGACCGCATGGGCGTGCACACCGTCCAGCAGTTGCTAGCCGTGGATCGAATCCGGTTTCGTTACCTCCGCAGCGTCAGCGACAAGGTTCGCCGGGAAATCCGCGAGCGCGCCAAGCGGCTTGCCGAAATAAGGCCCGAGCTGAAGCCAGGTGGTGGGTCGGAGGACGCGCAGGCCTGGGCAAGCGTGGATCAGCTTGCCGAGCTTCTGATCCCGCGCCGCCCTGCAGGCGACGAGACGGCCGAAGACCGGTTACTGGAGCTTTACCTTGGGCTTGAACCCGCGGATGGGCCCGTATCCTGGCCGGCTGCCGGCGAGGTGGCACGCGAAGCAGGCGTTGCTCGCAGCGCTGTGGCCGCGGTGTTGGGCAAGGCGCGCGATCGTTGGCACAAGAGCCGGGAGCTCAATGAACTGCGCACTGAATTGGTGTCCCTGCTGTCGAGTGCCGGCCGTGTTGCCACAGCGGATGAGCTGGCGGCGCTGTTGCTCGCCGCCCGCGGTTCGGTCGAAGACTCCGAGACCGATCGCGGTAGGCTTTCCCGCGCTGTTCTCCGTGCGGCTATCGAACTAGAAGCCTCAGCCAGCGACGCGCCGCGGTTTGCTTCATATGCCGACCAGAACCCAATTCTAGTGGCTCTCAGCCCTGAACTGGCGGCGCATGCCGCTGCACTTGGGGCTATTGCCGACCGGATGGCGCATGAGGATCCGCTTCCCTCGCCTGGCAGGGTTGAAGAGGAATTGAGTCTAGTGGGGCCACCGGATGGCGAGGTTCTACCGCCCGGCCGCGCGCTTCGGCTCGCGGCTGCCGCCTCCACGGGGGCGTCTCTCTCAGCCCGTGCCGAGCTGTATCCGAAGGGAATGGCTCCAGCGACGGCCCTGCGGCTCTCCCTCGGCTCGCTGGCCGGCCCCAGATTGCTGTCCGAGGAAGCTGTTCGGGAGAGGGTCAAGGGACGCTTCCCGGACGCCGCCCAGTTGCCACCACGGCCGGAGCTCGACCGCCTCCTCGACGAAGTGGGCGCGGAACGGATCTGGAGCGACGACGATCCCGACGGGCGTGGTTATGTCAGCCGCTTCGTGACTCCGTCCGACAGGGGCAGCCGTTCCAGTGCGCTGCGCTATGGCACATTGGCAGCGGCACCTCAGGCGACGCCAGAGGTGTTGGATGCCCGGGCCCTGGAAGAAAAGATCGTCGGCGCTGACCGCACAGGGGCCTTTCTCGCGCTGACGGTCGATGTTCGCCGCGCCCCCCGCGCCGAGGCCGAATTGCTGCGCCGATTCGCGCCGCGGGAACGGGTCAGCCTGGAATTGCTATTGCTACGCGAGATGCGTGCCGAGGCCGATGCGCGAAAAGTGAAATGGCCCGTGGTTCTGGCGGCAGATGCGGAAGGACACGACGGGAAGGGTTTCCGCAACCTTCTCCGCCTGGCCACCAAAGCGGCCGAACGCGTGCGCACAACCCTGTTGGCCTTCGACCGGCCGGCGCTGCTGGTGAGTCCCGGGCTGCTCGCGCGGTACGATCTGATGACCATGCTATCAGACCTCGCTCAAGCCTCTGGCACCAGGGGCGGCCCTCCCAGCCTATGGCTGCTGGTGCCGCAGGCGGATGGCGGGATGCCGCGGATCGACGATGCATATCTTCCGGTCATGTCTGCCGCCAACTGGGCCAGGTTGACCGATCCTTGGCTTGCCAACGCTCACCGGGCCGGTGGCGCGCAAAGCGCCGCCTGATTTCCATGGACATTTGAATTCGGACCACCTCATTCATGATCAACGCCGCCAAACTCCTCGCCGACCTGAAGCGCCTCCGAAAGGTGCTCGACGCCGACCTGCGTGTCACCCACGCCGCGGGGGCGCGGCGAGACGCTGTGCAGGCGGAGTGGCGGGAGGCTTTCGACCTCGGCCGGACGCGAGATACCTTCGAGGTATTCCTCGATGGCGCCTTCGACCAATCGGTTGTCCACTGGGTGCTCGGGTGTGTTTTCCTGCGTTTTCTGGAAGATAATCTGTTGGTCGATCGCCCATTCCTGTCAGGACCCGGCGAGCGCCTGGATTTGGCGAAAGAGCGGCAGGAGGCACACTTCCGGGCGCGGCCACATGATTCTGACACTGAGTATCTGCTCGCCACCTTCGAGGCGGCGGCGCGACTACCTGGCCTCGCCGGTCTTTTTGACCCATCTCACAATCCATTGTTTCGCCTGCCAATTTCTGGCGACGGATCGATGGCGCTGATCCGTTTTTTCCGCGAGGTAATGCCGGAGACAGGCGAGCTGGCGCACGATTTCACTGATCGAGATTGGAACACGCGCTTTCTGGGCGATCTATATCAGGACCTCTCGGAGGAGGCGCGCAAACGCTACGCCCTGTTGCAGACACCCGATTTCGTGGAGGCCTGGATTCTTGACCGCGCACTAGAACCGGCGATCAAGGAGTTCGGCCATGAGCGCGTGACGATGATCGATCCGGCGTGCGGCTCTGGTCACTTTCTGCTCGGCGGGTTTGATCGGCTGTTGAGGGAGTGGCGGCGATTTGCGCCGGGCCTGCCTCCCGCAGAACAGGCGCAGCGGGCCTTGGATGCCATCGCCGGCGTGGATCTCAATCCGTTCGCTGTGGAAATCGCCCGTTTTCGACTGCTGATGGCCGCACTCCGGGCCGCGGATGTGCGGCGGCTTACGGCGGCACCAAGCTTCGAGATGCATCTTGCGGCGGGAGATAGCTTGCTGCATGGGCGGCACTTCTTTCGTCGTGAGTTGGGCGGCACCGAAGAAGGCTTTCGGCGCACTCTTCGCCATCACTACGCCGCAGAGGACACAGCGGAGATCGATCGCATTCTCGGCCGGCAGTATCATTCGGTGGTCGGCAACCCGCCTTACATCACGCCGAAGGATGCGGCGATGCGGGACGCCTATCGAGAAATCTATGACAGTTGCCACATGAAATACGGCCTCGGAGCCCCATTTACCGAGCGATTTTTTGACCTTGCTCAGGATGGTACCGGCGAACAGTCGGCAGGGTTTGTGGGGCTGATTGTTGCAAACAGCTTCATGAAACGGGAGTTTGGATCGAAGCTGATCGAGGCGGTTTTGCCGCGCCTCGATCTAACCCACGTCGTGGACTGCTCCGGGGCTTATATCCCAGGACACGGTACTCCGACCGTGATCCTATTCGGGCGCAACAGGCTCCCAGTGGACATCGTGGTACGAACAGTTCGAGGAATTCGCGGAGAACCTTCGACTCCGGACGATCCAGCGCAGGGTCTTGTATGGACGGCGATTCGGGCACAGACGGATTTGGCAGAATCAGTGAGTGATTTCATCAGCACGGAGGACACGGCGCGTATAGCGTTGAAACAGCACCCGTGGAACATGGGCGGAGGTGGTGCAGCGGAAGTGCAGGCGCTCATTGAAGGCGATTGGCCGACCCTTGGTGATAGAGTTTTCCAGATCGGATTCAGTGCCGTCACGGGCGCAGACGACGTCTTTGTCATTGGAAATCCTACGGATCTGGAACGGATCACAGGAATGCGCGGACGGCCGTTCGGTACGGGAGAGGATGTTCGCGATCATCGCATCAACCCTAACCTTGCGTCCGTTTGGCCTTACGACGACGACTATCGACCAATATCGGCGGCCCCAGGCAGTCCGATGCAGAAGCATATGTGGCTGTATCGGACAGTGCTTTCAAACCGAAAACTCTATAGTCGACCGATTCTAGAGACTGGCAAAAAATGGTTCGAGTATGGCGAGGTGAATCCAGTAAAGCAACGAATACCGCTAAGTATTGTTTTCGCTTTTGTTGCTACCCACAATCACTTTGTCCTCGACCGTGGTGGCAGAGTCTTCACTCGGACCGCGCCAGTGATTAAGCTGCCTATTACGGCAACGGTGGACGATCACCTGGTGTTGCTTGGTCTTCTGAATTCCTCGACGGCCTGCTTTTGGCTGAAGCAGGTATTCCACAACAAAGGTTCAACCGTTGACGACAAAGGAGCAAGACAGCGAACAGCGCCATTCGAGGATTTTTATGAATTTACCGGCACCGGGCTGCAACAATTTCCTGTCGCCGCAAACGCTCCCATCGACCTTGCCCGTACACTAGATACCCAGGCCCAACAGCTGGGAGAAAATTTGCCTGCTGTCGTCGCTAGCCGGGCAGCTCCGACCCGCACCGCGCTCGACACGTCCCGCGCAATCGTAGATGCCGTACGCGGCTCAATGATTGCCCTGCAAGAGGAACTCGACTGGCGCTGCTATCGTCTCTATGGCCTGTGCAAGGCCCCTCCCGAGCATGCCGCGCCGCCGCCTTTGCGTCTCGGTGAACGCGCCTTCGAAATTGTTATGGCCCGCCAGATTGCGGCCGGCGCCGTCGAAACCACCTGGTTCAGCCGCCACGGCTCTACCCCAATAACCGAGCTGCCCAGGCATTGGCCGGACGATTATCGCCGTATAGTGGAACAGCGCATCGCCCTGATCGAGACAAACGCTACGGTCGGCCTGATCGAACGGCCCGAGTTTAAGCGTCGATGGTCGATGGAAACCTGGGAGGAAATGGAACAAGCTGCATTGCAAACTTGGCTGCTCGGCCGTCTAGAGGCTCCGTCTATCTGGACCAGCGGCGATGCGCGTCTTCTGTCAACCAACCAGCTGGCTGACCTCCTCCGCCGGGACACCGAGTTTCTCTCGGTCGCCACGCTTTATGCAGGGCGGCCTGACGTGGATGTCGAAGCTCTGGTGGCGGACCTCGTGGCCACAGAATCCGTACCGTTTCTCGCCGCCCTCCGTTACGCGGACGCCGGCCTGCGCAAACGAGCACAATGGCAAACAACCTGGGAAAAGCAGCGGCGCGAAGACGCGATCGACGCCGTCGTCGCCGGGCGCCGCGAAGACTTCCGCGCTCAGGCCGAACGGTGGGCGCAGGAGGGATGGCGCGCTGTCAATCCACGTCGCCCAGAGGAGGGACCCGAGCCCTACGCGATCCGCATGCATGCAGGCGCAATCGAAGCCGAGGAGCGCGCGATCGACAAGCTGGTCGCCGAAGAGCAACGGCGCAGGAAGCGCGAGGAAGTCGGCGACATTCCCGTGCCCCCGAAATACGTCGCCAAGGATTTCCAGACCACAGATTTCTGGCGCCTGCGAGGCGGCCTCGATGTACCTAAGGAGCGATTCGTATCATTCCCGCAATGCCAGCGGGATGCGGACGGCAGCCTGGTCGTCACCTGGGCTGGCCACAACCATCTCAAGCGCGCCCTGGCGATCGCTGCCTATTACCAGGAACGCAAGGACCAGGATGGTTGGCCGACCGAACGGCTGATCCCTCTTCTGGCAGGCGTAATCGAATTGGTGCCCTGGCTCTTGCAGCGGCATAACGACTACGACCCCGATCTCGGCGCGCGGATGGGGGATTACTTTGTTGATTTTGTGCAATCGGAGGCCAGGGCGCTCGGCATGACCGAAGCCGCCGTAGCCGCATGGACACCGCCCGCCACACCCCGTCGCGGCCGGAGGATCGCCGCATGATCGACACTCAAGCCCCGCTACTGCGCGAACTGATCACCATCCCGGAACGGGTGCATCAGGGCGATTTCGTCCTGAAACTCTCGGAAGGCGTGTCTGACGCCCATGCCGCCGAGACGGTGGCGAACTACGTTGTCACCGATCAGCTCCGGCGGTCGTTCGACCAAGCGCTCGGCTTTATCCAGCGCGCGACCGAGGAACGCAAGAGCGCCGCCTGCTACCTCCATGGCTCGTTCGGTTCAGGCAAGAGCCATTTCATGGCGGTGTTGAACCTGCTGCTTGCCGGCAACGCTCGCGCCCGTGCGATCCCCGAGTTGGCGCCGGTAGTGGACCGGCACAACACCTGGACCCAGCAACGCCGATTCCTGATGGTGCCCTTTCACATGATCGGCGCCCGGGATGTCGAAAGCGCCGTGTTGGGTGGCTACGCGGAGTATGTTCGCCGCATCCATCCCGAGGCGCCGGTGCCAGGTTTCTATCTCGGCGAGCGATTGTTCGAGGACGCCAAGGGTCAGCGGTCGCACTACGGTGACGACGCTTTCTTTGCCAGGCTGAACCAGCGCGATTTCGCAGAAAGCGACTGGGGAGATCTTGAAGACGCATGGGACGCGGGGTCGTTCGACTCGGCCATGCTTGAGCCGCCGAGCGGCGATCAGCGCCAGCGTTTGGTCGGTGATCTCATCAGCCGACTGTTCACAGGCTATGCCGACGTGGCCCTCACGAAAGGCGAGGCCTTCGTTGATATCGACACCGGCCTTGCCATCATGAGCAGCCACGCACGCGGCCTTGGCTACGACGCGGTGGTACTGTTCCTTGACGAGCTCATTTTGTGGTTGGCGACTCGGGCCGCCGACGTGAATTTCGTCTCGGCCGAGGGTGCTAAGTTGTCGAAGCTGGTTGAGGCTCAGCGGGCTGACAGGCCCATTCCCATCATCTCCTTCGTCGCGCGTCAGCGCGACCTGCGGGACTTGGTTGGCGCAAATCAGGCTGGCGCGTTGCAGCTCCAGTTTGCCGACACGCTGCGCTACTGGGAGGCACGGTTCGACCGCATCAACCTTGAAGACCGGAATCTGCCGCTTATCGCTCAACGGCGTCTCTTAAAGCCGCGGGATGACGTTGCCGAAATGCAGATCGACAATGCTTTCGACGAATTCTTCAACCGCCGTAAGGAGGTTGTTGAAACGCTGCTCGGTTCGGACGGTGAACGGACGATGTTCCGGCAGGTCTATCCGTTTAGCCCAGCGCTTGTGCAGGCGCTGATTGCTGCATCTTCCGTGCTGCAGCGGGAGCGTACCGCGCTGAAGCTGATGCTGACGCTGCTTGTCGAACGAAGGGACGAGCTGCGGCTAGGCAGCCTGATTCCGGTTGGCGATTTGTGGGACGCGATCTCGACCAGCGACCAGCCTTTTTCGGACGGCATGCGGATTCAGTTCGAGAATGCTCGAAAGCTGTGGACGCAGAAGCTGCTGCCTCTGCTGGAGCGGACCCACAGCGTCACCTGGCAAGACATGGCCGAGGGACGCGCAGACGTGCCGGCCGCGGCCAGCCTGTGCAACGATGCGCGCTTGTTGAAGACCTTGTTGCTGGCCGCATTGGTGCCGGAAGTGGAAGCGTTACGTGCGCTTACGGCAGCGCGGCTGGCGGCGCTCAATCACGGCAGCGTGGTTTCCCCCATTCCGGGGCGCGAAGGCGGGGCGGTGCTGAGTAAGCTTCGTACCTGGGCGGCTCAGGTCGGCGAAATCAAAATGACTGATGACACGAATCCGGTCATCTCATTGCAGATCACCGGCGTAGATGTCGAGCCGATTCTCGCTAACGCAGCTCACTACGACAATGACGGGAATCGTCGGCGTAAGATGCGCGATCTGCTGTTCGCAGCACTTGGGATTGGCGAACCCAACGGCGGCGAACTGTTAAATGCGCAGGGCTTCATCGAGGTACCGCATCTCTGGCGCGGAACGCGGCGCCAGGTGGATGTTTGGCTGGAAAGCATCGCGGAACTTTCGGACGAGCGTCTGCGAGGACGCGTCGGAACACCGACCCTGCTGCTTGGTCTGCCGTTCGATGCCAGTGGCCGGACGATAGCGGACCATCGCGCGAGGCTGGCGCGCTTCACCGAGGAACCGGAGACGATTGCATGGTTGCCCTCACCGTTCGGCGACCGGGCGCTGAGGGATCTCGGCACGCTGCTGCGGATCGACTATCTGCTGGTCGGATCACGCCTGGAGGAGAACTCTCCCAACCTTTCGGCGATCGATCGGCAGCAGGCGCGATCGCTGCTCCAGAACCAGCAAAGCCAGCTTCAGGGTCGTATGCGCATGGTGCTGGAAGCCGCCTACGGGATCCGGCAAGATCAGGACGGCGCCTTAGCAGTCCAGGTTTCAGCCGAGGATCATCTTGTCTCGCTCGACGGGACGTTCCGGCCGCAACCGCCAGTCGGCTCAGCACTCAAGGAAGCCTTGGGCGCGCTGCTGGATTCTACGTTCGCTCATCGCTTCCCGGCCCATCCGATCTTCGAGCAAGAAGTAAAGACAGCCGCTCTCAACAAGGTGCTGAAGGAGATTGAAGCTGCGGCCGAGGAGCCGCAGCAGCGGCGCTTCATCGAGGACCGGGCCATGCGCCAGATCCTCGGCGGGTTCGCCGGCCCGCTCAAGCTAGGCACGATGAACCAAGGCCTGACCCATTTTATTCTCGAGGATCATTGGGCCAACCACTTCGCACGCTTGGCGGCGCAACAGGGCGGCGGCGCCATGACGGTGAAGCGGTTGCGGTCGCTGATTGACCAGCCGCGGCCGATGGGGCTGCCGCGAGAGGTGGAGAACCTAATCATTCTCGCCTGTGCGGCTCAGGCAGATCGGACGATTTCGCTGCGCGGCGCACCGGTCCGCGGCTCTATCGAACGGCTAGACGACGACGCCGAATTACTCGCGCAACCTCTACCTGACGAGACGACGTGGACGAAGGCGCGGGAGCGCGCGGCGGAGATCTTTGGCCTTGTGCCGTCAGAGGTGCGTAAGGGGGCGACCATCGCACGACTGGCGAGCGAGGTGCAGGAAAAGGCGCAGGCTGCGCGCGCACCGCTGGCTACGCTGACCGGCGTGTTGCGGACGAGAATGGCGGCTGCGGGCGTGACGCCTGAGAACGCGCCGCGCATGATCACAGTGCTGTCGGCTTCGGTTCTCGTGACTGAACTGACCGTCGGTGTCGAGCCATTGGCGGTGGTGCAGACGCTAGCAACGTCGGACCTTCAGACTAGCGAAGCTGCCGTCGGGCGATCGATATCGGCAGCGAGCGGCCTTTCGTCGTTCCTGACATCCTTCGAATGGGATGTCTTGGCCGCAGCCACAACCCTATCGGACCATCGGCGTGTGGCGGCCGAACAGATTGCCCGCGCTGTCGGGGAGGCACTGGAGGCGGACGAACACGTCGTCCCACTCGAGGCACGGATGCGGGATGCACAGCGGAATGCATTTCGTGTGTTGGCTGCCGCGGCGCCAACTGGCGGCGAGTCCGCCGCTGGTGCCGGTGGGCGAAATGGCACCGCGGACGATCGGGATCGCCCTCCGGTTGGCGGTGTAGAGCCAGGCGATGAGTTCGTTGGCGCTGGCCGGAGCCAAGAGGTATTGGAGCAGAGATCTTGGGATGTGCTTCCGCTTGATGACGCAAAGGCAGAGCTTGACCGTCTTAAGTCTCTTCTCGACGCTGAACCGGGCGCGCGTCTGATGATTTCATGGCGGCTGACACGCGACGGTGGAAAAGAGTGAGCCCACTTCTCGCACCTTCTCGTCGACAGCTTGAGGGCTTTCTGGACCGCGAGCCTGAGGCACGTGTTCTCGGAGTGCGTTCGCCGATACGCCGGCCGTGGCCCGAATTTATAGAGCGTCGCGGGAAGCAGTTTAGGATCGCATGGTGTGAGAGCCCGCTGGAGATCCGGGAAGCCCTTGCCGGGATCGAGGATGCTCCTGATGCGAGGCTTCTGCTGATCACCCATCTCGAAGAAAGTCTACTTGGCGCAGACGTCGTAGCCCGTTTTCCGCGTGGCCGGCTCATGGCGGCCAGCCGGTGGGACGCGCTTCGTGCTGCATTCTCCGCGCGTGATCTTGACCCACGGTTGCGTGGTCAGGATTGGCTTTCTGATTTGTTGTTGGAGCGCCCCCCAGCGACTGGATACCCGCCAGTCCCAGGCGGAGTACTGGACCTCGACACCGCTTGGCGCTTTTGTCTGGAGCATGCGGTCGGTTTGCCGGAAGCGCGAGCGGATGTTGGGGCGCTGCTTGCGTGGACCGCTGGCGAAGGAAATCTTGATCGGTTCGAAGCTCTGCCCCAGGCCACTCGAGACAAGATCCTAGAGAAAGTTGCAAGCGAGGGCGGCAGCGCCGCTGCTCTGGTGACCAGGGCGGTGTCGGCTGGCCATGGGGCGGACGCGCTCGCGATTGGGTTGGTGTGTGGTGTGATCTTCGCGCCGGGCGGACCGAGCGACAGCCTGCGAGACGCAGCGGTACGGCTGGAGCCGGCGTTCGGCAGTAGCAGGATTGCACCCGATGCAGGGAGCATGTTGGCCGACGCTGCGGGGCGCGTCATTGCGCGGCTGGATGGTCCCGCAGCACAAAGGCAGCAAGCGCGGGCATCCATTTGGTTGGATACGGTCCGCGCCACGGAATACGCTGGCCTGAGCCGTGCGCTCACCGCCGGGCTTGAGGCGCGGCTTGTCGCGGCCGCGGAGGCGATTGCCCAGGCCGCGGAGTCAGGTGATACACAAGGCCTTGCAAGCGCCGCTCGGTTGGTGCGCTCGGCGCTTGACCACGAACGCGCCGGCGATCATCGCGCCAGGCTCGACCGTCTGCAAATGGCCGCCAGGCTTTGTCGCTGGATCTCGGGCAGGCGCAGGTCGATGCTGGGGTTTGGCAGTGCAGCCAGGGCCTATGCCGAGGAGGGCGGTTTCGTGGACTGGGCACGCACATCGCTCAGGGCGGGCGACAGTGTTCCGGCTGTAGCCGCCGCCTATGCGCGACTGCGCGAACTCGCCGGTATTCGCCGCGAGGAAGAGAACAGCACCTTCGCGGACTCACTCCGCGATTGGAACGCCGGCGGTGCAGGTGGCGAGGAGGCGTTACCAATCGAGCGCGCCCTCGATAGCATTGTCGCACCTCTTGCTGCACACGCGCCGGTTCTGCTGCTGGTTCTCGATGGGCTCAGTTTCGCGGTTGCGCGTCCACTGGTCGCCGATATCGCGCGTCAGGGTTGGACCGAGCTCTCCCCAGCAGGCCGACCTTCGCCGCCTCCACTTGTGGCGGCCCTTCCCACTGTTACCGAAGTTTCGCGGACAAGCCTCCTCTCTGGGCGCCTTGTCCGCGGGAATGCCGCAGCGGAGCGCGCGGCGTTTGGGGTGCATCAACGGCTCCGCGGGGTATCGCGAGCAGGGAAGCCGCCGGTTCTGTTTCACAAAGCCGATCTTGGTGTCGGACCGGAGTTGGATGAGCGTGTTCGAACCGCTTTGACCGATACGGGTCAAAGAGTTGTCGGCATCGTCCACAACGCGGTCGATGCGCAACTTGCAGGATCGGACCAGATCGAAGTCCTCTGGTCCACGGAGGTCCTACGCCAACTGTTGCCTGTGCTGAGAGCGGCACGCGAAGCTAGCCGCCTCATTATTCTGACCAGCGACCACGGTCACGTTCTCGATACTGGAACCACCCACATCCAAGCTGGGCCCGGCGACCGCTGGCGATCCGGCGGGCCTGCGCGGGACGGAGAGATCGAAGTGCGCGATGGCCGCGTGATGTCTCCTGATGGGACACTGCGGGCGGTCCTGGCCTGGAGCGAACGGCTTCGCTATGCCGCAAAGCGCAGTGGCTACCATGGGGGTGGAAGTCCTCAGGAAGTTTTGGTTCCGCTTGCAGTCCTGACCAGTGGAGCCGCACCCCCAGACTGGGTTGAGGCGCCTCCCTCTGAACCCGCCTGGTGGGGCGAGGACGGAGCATCGCCAGTGGTGACCAGCGTCACACCACTTCGGCCGGGCCGCCGTACTGATAAAAGGCAAATTGGCCTGTTTGACGTCACACCAGCAGCGGATGCCTGGATTGACGCACTCCTGGCATCGACCACCTATATTGCCCAGCGAGGGCTTGCGGCACGTGGTGCGCCCGAAGATCCGGTTGTACGAGCGCTTGTCTCGGTTCTTTCAGCGCGAGGTGGGCGGCTCTCACGCACGGCACTGGCGCAGGCGCTTCAGTTGCCTGCGTTCCGTGCCGCCGGCCTCGTTAATGCGGCGAGACGCGTGCTCAATGTTGACCAGGCGCAGGTTCTCTCTCTCGATTCGAAGACAGACGAGGTCTTCCTCGATGTCCGGCTTTTGCGGTTGCAGTTCGAGATCGGCGAAATGGCATGACTGGCCCACATCGACGCGCCGAGATTCTCGATGCGCTTCGCCGAGGTACAGTACCGCGGGATGGCCTCGCCTCGTTCGCGGTGGGGATGGAAAGGTTCGAAGCCGCGATTGACGCCGACCTCGCAGCTGTTGCCTTGGGCCGGGGCGGCTTCAAGGCGGTCCGTGGCGAATACGGGAGCGGCAAGACCTTCTTTGCCCGCTGGCTTCAGGATCGCGCCCGCGCGGCAGGCGGCTTTGCAACAAGTGAAGTCCAAGTTTCGGAGTCGGAAACTCCCCTGCATCGCTGGGAGACAGTGTACCGTCGCCTCGCAGAACGCCTTGCAACTGCCGATACCCCGGACGGCGCACTACGGTCGGTCGTTGATGCTTGGTTCTACACACTTGAAGAAGATGTACTCGCGTCAGGCAACGTCGATCCTCGTGACGCGGACCGGTTGGTTGCTGCTACGGACGCTCTCGTGGAGCAGAGGCTCTCGACAATCTCGCGTACGGCGCCGGCCTTCTCCGCGGTCTTGCGTGCATATCGGCGTGCACTCCTGGTTGACGACGCGGCGCTTGGCGAGGGTTTGATCGCGTGGCTAGGTGGTCAACCGAACGTCGGTGCCGCAGTAAAGCGCGCTGCTGGTGTTAAGGGCGATCTCGACCCATTCGGGGCTATGCACTTTCTGGCTGGGCTTTTGACCATCCTTCGAGACTCTGGGCGGCCGGGGCTGGTGCTCGTGCTTGACGAGGTTGAGACATTACAGCGGATGCGCGCCGATACACGCGAGAAGGGGCTCAACGCTCTCCGGCAGCTCTTGGACGAGATGGACTCCGGGCGCTATCCCGGGTTGTTCCTTCTCGTGACTGGAACGTCTGCTTTCTTCGATGGGCCGCAGGGCGTTCAGCGCCTTCCTCCGTTAGCGCAGCGTATCCACACGGACTTTGCCACCGATGCGCGTTTCGACAATCCGCGAGCCGTTCAAATAAGGCTTCCAGGATTTGATCTGGATGCCCTAGTCCAAGTAGGGGCTCGGGTCCGCGATCTCTTTGCCGAGCAAGCGACCCAGAGCGCCCGCGTCCGTGCGGTCGTCGACAACGCTTACCTTGAATATCTTGCTCGCGCAGTCGCTGGCAGGTTTGGCGGTCGAGTTGGTGTAGCGCCTCGCCTTTTCCTTAAGAAGCTTGTCGCTGACGTTCTCGACAGGGTGGATCAGTTTGCGGACTTCGACCCGCGGCGACACTACGCGCCGACGATTGATGAACTGGAGATGTCGGTCGCGGAGCGTTCCAGCGTAGGCGCAGCTTCGGTCGACAATGTTGAGCTTGAGGTGTGAGCCCGTTCGAGCAGCTTCATCCGGCCATTCGATACCATATCGTTAATACGTTGGGATGGGGTGACCTCCGCCCGACCCAGAGGGACGCAATTGCTCCGATCCACGCCGGTGAGGATTTACTCCTCCTTGCGCCGACAGCCGGTGGAAAGACCGAAGCAGCATTCTTGCCGCTGCTCTCACGCGCGGCAAGCCAAAGCTGGACCGGTCTTTCGGTTCTGTATCTGTGCCCGCTCAAGGCGCTGCTGAACAACCTTGAGCCTCGGCTCAACCGGTACGGAGGCTTCGTTGGGCGCAAAGTGGGCCTATGGCACGGCGATGTCGGCGAGTCCGCGCGCAAGCGGATGCTGAGGGACGCGCCGGACGTTCTTCTCACCACGCCAGAATCGATTGAGGCAATTTTGGTATCGGCTCGGGTCGATCACCGGTCTCTGCTAAGCAGTTTACAAGCGGTTGTGGTGGACGAACTGCATGCTTTCGCTGGTGACGACCGGGGATGGCACCTACTCGCAATTCTTGAGCGTCTCGAACGACTAGCTGGGCGCCGCCTTCAACGCATTGGCCTTTCGGCGACGGTTGGAAATCCGGACGACTTATTGGCGTGGCTCACTCGGAACAGAGGCGGCAGAATAGTCGGCTCAGGCGCCGGGCCACCCACCGGCGACGTTCTGACCGATTATGTCGGCTCGGTTGAAAACGCAGTGACGGTCCTGTCTCGCGTTCATCGGGGTGAGCGACGGCTCATATTTTCCGACAGCCGAGCTCGGGTTGAGCAACTTGCGTCAGGATTGCGCCGCGCTGGAGTGAGGACATTTGTCTCTCACGGTTCTCTGTCTGCCGACGAGCGGCGCCAGGCCGAAGCCGCCTTCGCTGCCGAGCCTGACTGCGCGATTGTCGCTACGTCAACGCTGGAGCTGGGGATCGACGTTGGCGACCTCGACCGAGTGATACAGGTCGGCGCACCACCATCTGTCGCTAGCTTTCTCCAGCGGATGGGTCGAAGCGGCCGCAGGGCGGGCACGGTTCGCAATTTTCTTTTCCTGGCGACAAACGACTCCGAACTGCTTTTGGCGCTGGGTATCGCCCGGCTCTGGCGAGAGGGGTACGTTGAACCCGTGGAACCTCTCGCTCAACCCGCTCACCTCTACGCGCAGCAGGTGATGGCTCTGGCGCTGCAAGAAAAAGGCATCGCGCGTAGTGACCTGGACGATTGGCTTGGAACGACGTTCAAAGCCGTGTCGGCGGGCGACCAAGCGGATATTATTGATCACATGATTGCGACCGGGATGCTGCACTCGGATGCCGGTGTAGTTGGGCTGGGAGCGCGTGCCGAGCGCGAATTTGGTCGGAGGCACTTTGGCGATCTCGTCGTCAGCTTTAGTAGTCCAATGCTCCTCACGGTTATGTTCGGAAGAACCGAACTCGGCGCCGTTCACCCGCTCGCGCTCGGGCCACATAGCAACGAGCCCATTGTGATACTCCTGGCCGGACGTAGTTGGCGCGTAGTGGAGGTTGATTGGCCACGTCGACGGGTATCCGTCGTAGCCGCTCAAGGTGAGGGGCGAGCACGCTGGCTGGGGGGTGGAAGGCCTGCATCGTTCGCCGTTTGTCGCGCTGCGGAGTCGGTTATCGCTGGAGCTTCGCCAGGGTGCGGGCTTTCGCGTAGGGCGGCGTCCAAGTTAGAAGAGGTCCAGGAGCAACTTCCGTTTGTCGACGGGACAAAGATTCCGATCGTCCACGACGGACAGGATAGTTTCCGTATTTGGACCTTTGCGGGCGGTCTCGCGAATGCAGCGCTGGCCCAGGCCATTCCGGGACCCAAAGCGCACTCGGACGATTTTTGTATTACGATTAGGGTCGGAACCGTTGCGGCGGCGATCGATGCTTTTTCAAAATTGGATGCAGTCTCGATCCGTCCATCATTTTCAACAGAGCTGATCAGAGACTTAAAATTCAACACATGCCTTTCCGAGAAAATCGCAGCCTCCACAATTGAGGCGCGTCTCCTTGATCGAGAGGGTATTCAAGCGACGCTTACGCGTAGAACACGGCTAGCGCACGAATAGCATGGCGGAGGTGAAACTCGAGTGACTGGCTTCAACCACTACCGGGGATGCTGCTGTGGCTGGTGTGTCAACTATGGCTACGCTCAGCAACGATAAGCTCAAACACGGAACAGGTCACTCTCGTTGACGCCGCTGGAGCGTCCATCGCAGTCAGCGTGACGCCGGTTGCTCCTGCTCAGGAACCATACGGATTGCGTGAACCATTGCTTTCATTAGGTTTTCGGCTTGGCGTTGTTTAGCGTACTTTCAACGCGATGCCCTCGGGCAGGCTGCGGCGCATTGGTCTTGTCACGTGGCACTTAAACGTGAGAATGCGGCGGTTTCGATCACTTAGGCAGTTAATTTGAGAATGCCGAAGGCCAGGATTCTCAAATTAACTGCTAAGGCATTAACTCTCAGGCCGCGCGATTTGGGCATTCGTTCGGCGCTGTGCCAAGCCACAGCAGAAACGGCTCCGCCGATTCTCGTGCGCTCCATTCTCAAATTAAGTGCAATACGTCGCCTCGAATTCTCAAATTAAGTACCCATTCTCAAATTAGGTGCAAAGCTAAGCCTCTGAAATCATTGGCTCTACATTCTCATAATTAACTGCCAAGCGACACACGCGGGCAAGCTGGCGCGCATAGCCCCGCAATCCCGCGTGACGGCGGCGACTATGCTGATGCTCCTACGGTCGCCCTGTTGAACCGGTCTCACGGCCACGAAATTTCTCCGGCATCGAACTGACTTGGTCTCGCTGGCGGGCATTTCGGTGCTTCCGCCTTGTACGCCCTTGTATTGACGGCAGCGAAGGAGGCCCTCCAATCCGCGCCACCGCAACCGTTGCGGCAAACAGGGGTGCGTTTATGCGGCACATCCCAAATCTGGCGCAAATCCAACCGATTGGCGGCCACTGCCATTCCTGCGGCGACATGGCTATAGCGTTCTTTCCGGTGCCGAGCTGATAGTCACTCGCAAATGTGTGTCATGCACTGGATGCACGGTGTGGTTGCAAAATCCGGGACGTTGTGCTAGGGCATGTAACACGAAGAGGCTTTCGAATGAAGCGGATGCAAGAAAAGGACATTCCGGCGTTCGTGCAGGAGGTGGCCGCAACCGGCTGCGATATCTGTGCCGTCGGTCCGGCTTACTACACCATGGGCGATTCCGATGTTCCGCGCGGCAGTCGGAGGGGGCTGTACAAGAAGCTCGCCGACATCGACGCGCGCTACGGCAGCCGCGATCACCTGCGTTACCAGATCGTGGCACACCTGGCCTCGATTGGCCGCTATATCGACGCGCCTCCACCGGACGAGGGACGTGGATCGATAGTGAGGCACCCGATTTGGACGAGGTCACGCCTTACGACATGGCGCACCTCCCGACCTACGCAGTCCTGCTGTTCGCGGAGGCCGAGGGCGCTGACTGGGGCAAGGTGGCACGAGCCACCTTGAACATTGACCCAGAGCGCCAGCCGGAACGGGCACGTCGGGCCTGGGCGTCGCACTTGGCGCGGGCGCGGTGGATGGCGACGAGCGGCTGCGGGCAGCTTCGGGGCGATTTGCTGCAATAGGACATCGGCTGCCCGTAAGGAAGCCCCACCGGCAGGCCGTCTCGGGAGGGGGGCTCTCATGGCAGGTCACGAGCGGCATCGTCGTGGTGTATGCCGTGTGAGCAGAAGACGGTTCAGGCAATGTCCAAATGGACCTGCTATTCCTCAATCAACAACGTTCCCGGCGAACTCGTGTGTGGCAGCTCAGGCGAGTCGATGAGATCGCCCTAAGGCGTCAGGATGGGGGTGATGTTTTGGTGAAACGCGAGGGTTCTGTCGCAAAATTCGACATCGAACGCGAGGACCTCGAGAGGTTGCTGCAGCAGGTCGAGCTGCAGGCAATGGTGCGCTCACACCGACCGCTGCTTTGCCGGGACAGCATGGCCCGCGACGTGATTTCGGTGCCGGAAAATGCCACCGCCGACGAGGCCCGAAAGCAGCTTCTCGACCACAACGCCCGCACGTTGCCAGTGGTCGATGCCGAGGCAAAGCTGGTCGGCGCCGTCGGTCTGCGCGAGCTGACGCGAGCGACCGACACGGTCAAGGGCGTGATGTCGAAAGCGGGCAACGACTCGCCCGACACAACGGCGATGAGCCTCCTTTCCGTGCTCACTGACGGCCGCAGCCATGCCGTCGTCATCGTCAATGCCGAGCAGCGCATCCTCGGCCTGATCACCCAGACCGACCTGCTGGCGGCGGCGATGCACCTGCAAACGGCAGACGAGCCGCCGCTCAAAGTAGCAGCATAGGGGCCATCCGAACATCGCAGGTCGGACCCTTCTGCCGGCAGGCGCATCCAATCTTCGGATGAATACTGTTCAAGTAGAGACCGGGTCGCGATGAGAAAGTCCGCGATGCCCACGGTCGCCCTTGCTAGGACCGATGATGGCATGGCCGCCACCATCGCGCTGGTGCGCGCCATTTGACGCGAGGCGGATGCCTTCCACCCCATTATCAAAACTCATAACCAGTCGCTTACCGCTCTACCGCATTGCGCGTGGCCTATTGTGCAGTGACGCCGAGGCCGAGGACATCTTGCAGGAGGCCTATGTTAGGGCCTTAGCCCATCTTAGCGCCTTTCATCGGCGACGCCTTCCTGTTGGCCTGGTGGCACATAGTCATCATTCTTCGGCCGCCGCCGGCACCTCACCGGCATTCGGCGTGACGATCAACGTTCCCCCTTCAAGACGAACACCTTCAAGCTTTCCGGAACGCGTTCTGTGTGCCAGCCGCTTCAGGTTGAAGTCGAGCATCTGCCGCGCTTCCGTTAGCCACACGGCGGCATCACCTTGTACGCCCAGTCCGAGACGATCCTGCTCCTTCATTGTGATGAACGTTGATCGTGGCATCAAATGCTCGTCGATCGGCCGGAAGGATCGGCTGCCGTCGACCCAGATGTCAGCGGATCGAAGCCTGTCTCGCAATGCCGCTAACGTCGCAATCTCATATAGGCGGCGATTGGGCTTATCTTGCCCGAATATCAGCTTGCGATCTGTCTGGCTGAGGTGAGTGACTGGGACGGTCTCCGGCAATGTCCGACGCTTCTCCGAATAGAGCCGCTTCAGCACCCCGACCGCTGCAAGAAGCGGGTCGTAGCGGCGCGCCGAGCGGAACGTGAATGCCTGCAGAGAAGACGCCGGCGTACTTGTTGACGGTCGGATATTGTTCGGCTGCCACGGTCAAGGGTGATGCCTCGCTGACCTCGACCAAGGACTCGAGCTCCGGCTTCATCCGAAGCAGTCGATGCCAGCCAACTTTCTGGTCGAGAACCTCCAGTGCATTCCGGCCATAATCGTTCGCCGATTGCAGCGCTGTGATGGTGTCGAGGAACATCCGTAGCGCCTTGGTGGCGTCCGGCCGACTGTCCATGTGCCGCTGCTTCTTGCGGCTGTTGGCTTGCGAGAACAGCCTCCCCATCAACTTGATAAACATCGTCACGGCATCATCGGTAAGCTTCTGGCCGAGTTTGATGACTTGAGCCACGATCAAAGCGTGACGGCGACTGGCGTTGAAGTCGTTGGCCAGCCACGCTGGCGTGGCATTGCCTTCGCGGATCATCTGATCCCAACGTCCCGAAGAAATGCGGATCTGTAGTGCGGGGTCGATCTCCAGCGCCCGCAGAAACGTGATCCGCTCGGTCAGTCCGACTAGATTTGACGCGCCAGGCGCTTCTGGCGCGGATCTCAGCCAATGAAAGCGCGTTTGACCGATCGTCTGGTCAACCTCCAACAGCCCGTCCAATAATGCAAGCCGATCAGCTGGTATCGCTTCGATCAGCGCCCTCTCTGCCCGTCGCCGGGCAATAGCCCGCGCCGCGATCCCCATCCGCTCAATGATGGTGGCTGCCGGGAGTAGCGAATTTCGATTGCGGAAGTCCGCTACAATGGCGCCAGCCATCGAAGCACCCGCGTCTGTTGTTGAGGCCATCTCGATTGCCGACAGCAATGCGGCACGCCGATCTTCGGCTGTTGCGTTTCGCTTCTGCAGATAACCCAGAAGGTGAGCAATGTGATTGCTGCGGGTTTCCTCACGACGGGCATATAACCTGAATGCGGTCGAGCTTGCGCCTACTTGCCCGGCAACATAGTCGAGCATCGCTTTCGGCGGAACCTCGTTAGGCAACAGTGGCCGGCCGGGGTAGCGCATCAGGCAAAGTTGGATCGCAAAGCCGAGCTGATTGTGTTCACGGCGCCGTAGCTGGATTTCCAGCAAATCGGCGGGCGAAAGAGAATAGTGGCGGATCAGACTGTCTTCATCGACCGGAATGTCGAATATCGTCTTTCGCTCGTGTTCTTTGAGAAGCGCTCGTCGGGCCACTTTCCACTCCACTCCAGAAAGGTCGTGGCAAAGCCTCCGTCCAAAGCGGCCTAACGGTACAGGAGGCAAATGGCGTATCCACAGCGAACATCCGGGCGTTCACTCTCCGTTCGACCTTAGCGCAAGATTCTGAGCAGCTCTTGTTCTGACCCCAGACGGGGATGTAGCGCAGCGCCTCGATGCCCGTTTTCGTTATCCGCTCCGCGCCAAATCTTGCCGCCGCCACGGCCGCCGCAGAGACGATCGCCACGATCTCGCGGATCAGGCCCTCGGAGATCTGGAAGATCATCCGCGCCATCGGTTCATCCGAGAGATCGGAAGCGCGGGCGAGCGGCATGGAGGCTTCGAGGCTGTCGAGCAGCGCGAGAAACTCCTCGCCATATTGCCATCGCGGCACCGCATGCAGGTCGAATCGGGTCGCCATTTCGGCGGTCTGGTTGATGAAGTCGTACACGGCGACCTCACCGATCAGAATCGGTGAAATGTCGAACTGGCGGCCGATCCTTCTGAGGAAGGCAAAAACCGCCTCGACGTCCCGCGATCGGCCCCGCAGCGCATTGTGGAATTCGTCGAAGATCAGCATCCTGGGCTTCACGCTGTCGAACAGGCGATCGATTTGCTCGGCTTTGCGGCCGACACCACGACCCATGCCGGTTGGCGCTCGCAATGCCTCGAGGATGCTTCCATAGAAATGGGCGAGGCCCGCACCCTCACGCGTCTGGACCACCCACACCCGCTGCTGCTCGGCGGTTCTCAGATGTTCGACAGCAAACCGTTCGGCGATCATCGTCTTGCCGTTGGCATAGGGTCCGACGAGCATCACGCCTCGGGTCCGCAACGCCGGCGGCCGGGACAGCAACTCGGCAAGGCGTTCATGCGCTTGGACTGCCACCTGATGTCCGATCCATCGCGGCGCCTGGATATAGGCGATCCGCTCTTCCATGCTGCGGTCAAGAACCGGGCGAACGTGGTCGAGCAGATGGTCCACCACGTCACCAATCCTCGACCGGCAGACGGCGTTTCTGGCGTATCGGATGCTCGGCAGGCGCTGGCGTCGCCGGACGCATCGAATCATAGGGTTTGGGCGCTTCGGCCGCGTGTGCTCGACGGACGGCATCGCGCACGTCCGCCTTTGAAGGCTTCTGCCCACCCGCTATTTCCGCGATCCGGCGGCGAAGCGTCACCTTCTCTACATCCGATCGGGCGTTTGCGGCACGTCTATGAGCACGGTCACCTTCGTGCTCCCATAGCGTCGTCGGTGTGGTGATCCCGTCTCTTCTCGCCACCGGCCGGAACGCTCGTGTGTCGGGATCCCGGATGTAGATGTGGCTGATGTCGCGAGGGTCGTATCGCACCTCGAGCCGGCCGAGCCGGTCCCGCTGCGGGACGAGGCTGCCCAGCCACGGTGAAAAATAGTCCAACGCGAACATGCTGACACCCTGCGGCGAGATGCGCCTCTCCGTCCCAGGCATGAATGCCAGCAAGACCCGTATAGGATCATCGTCGAAGCGGGGCAAATCGTGCGCCAGCCGGTTCCATTGTGTCGCCGGCACCTTCAACGTCCTCGCGTTTTGCTGAAGGTTATGGTCGATCACCGCGAGCACGACGCATCGCTCCAGATCGGCGAAGCAGAGACGGGCTCGGCGCTCTGCGGGATATTCGTCGCGGTCCGCCACGGATCTGCCGGTAGAGCCGGGCTGCGTCGCAAGAACGGCGTTGAGCTTCCCGAGCAGCCTTTCGACCACGCCGCCCTGGTGGACGCGGCCGCGATCCCGGTAGTGGATCCGAATGCCGTAGTCCTCGCACCCGCGCTGGAAGGCATTCCCTTTGAACTCCTTGGCTGAGTCGGTGACGAGCGACCGTGGTCGACCGAACATCGGCCATCCATGCTCGATGCCGCGCGCGGCTAACCATGCCTCCCTTGGACACATGGCGTGCGCCAGGCAGAGCGCGACCGACAGCGCCGACGGCTTCTCGAGGGTGAGGCAGAAGCCAAGAATGCAGCGGGTGGCCACGTCGGTGACGATCGTGAGATATGCCCGGCCGATGAACGTTCCGCCGCCGTCGACGACCTCCACGAAGTTGATGTCGGTGGGCGTGTGATCGATCTGGCAGACATCGAGCGGGCGCGCCGCATGGATATATCCTGGCCGCGGTTTGAGCCGCTGGAGATGCTTCGGATTGGCGGACCGTTTCCTCGCGATCTCCTCGGGGCTGAACAGCCCGGGTCTCCGGCCGGCGACCGTGAGATAGGACGGAGCGGCCAAGCCGGCCTCTTCGCAGCGAGCGCGAATCTCGGCCACGACGGGAGCGAGCGGCGGAGCCTCCAGTACGAGCCACCGCTCTCGCAACGTCGTCGCAATGATCGCCTCGATGCCTTGATCGAGGCGCTTCTTGCGGCTGCCATCCAACTGGGGCAGCAGCGACGTCACGGTCCGATCTTTGCGGTAGCGCGCCAGCAGATTGTAGACTTGGCGGGTCGAGAGGCGCACCTCGGCCGCGGCCCGGTTGATTGCCGCGCGTCTTGGCCCCGAACCGTCGAGAATCCTGTCGAGCTCGCGAGCGAGACGACGTGCCGCCGACCATGCTTCGTCGGAATGCGACGTGCCGGGTGCGGCTTTGCGGTTGTGCAATCGGTGCGGCAAATCGAGCAGTCAGTGAAATCGTTAGCGAAAAATCGGGGCTGTCGTAGCGCCTAAACCTAAACAACACCTGACTTTTCCCTGTTTGAAATCGGGAAGTAAAAGCGACAGCGACCGAAGCCTTGGCCCGCCTTGACGAGCGGCTGGCTCGTTCCCCCGTCCGCGACGGTTTTGTCGAGCGCCAGCATTTGCCGATGCGGCCGCCGCGCTCTGGCTCGAAGGCGAACTCGTCCACCTCGAGGACCTCGTCCTGCACGACGCCCACATGGACGTCCGCACCCCGACCCACGAGCTCACCCGTGCGCATGCCGTCTTACGCGTCCGCCGGCGAATTTTGTCGCAGAAGCCGGACTGGGCGCTAAGCCGCGACGGGTTTTTGGCCCTGACCGGCCGGGGTGGCGCGATGCCGGCATCGGGACAAAAAGGCCGGGAAGGGGAGGGGGCTAAAGCCAGCCCCGTTCAAGCCGATATTCACGATGACGCTGAGGACGATCTTCTGGCTGAAGAATTTGCCGAGATCGATGCCATCCTGGCACGCTCATCAAAGATCCTCAGCGGCGCCGACGTGCCGGCGAGGACGCCGCGTTCGGACGAGCGGCCGGACCTGATCTACGATCTCGACTGGAATGAAGAAGAACGGCTCGCCGAATGGCAGGCCGTCCTCGCTGAGACGCGGGAGTTGCCGGCGGTGTTGCGCGCGGCGATCCTGCTCGAAGCCTGGTCGGACATCGAAGTGCTGCAGCATGGTGCCTGGCTCGGACCGCTGCTGGTCGCCGCGCTGCTGCGGCAGGAAGGCCTTGCCGCCCACCATCTCGCCTGCCTGCATCTCGGCGCCAAAAACATTCCGCGGGAGCGGCGGCGAGCGTACAATCGCGGCGATCGGCTGCTGGCCTCACTCGATGGAATCCATGAGGCGACGCTGGCTGGCCTGAAGGAACACGATCGGCTGGTGATGGCGAAAAGCCAGATGGAACGGCGGCTCAAACAACGGCGCACCAGCTCGAAACTGGCCGACCTGGTCGAATTCGTGCTCTCGCGGCCGATCGTCTCGACCGGTATGATCCAAGAGGTGCTAAAAGTCTCGAAGCAGGGCGCGCTCAATCTTATCGGCGAGCTCGGCCTTCGCGAGATGACGGGGAGGGGAAGGTTTCGCGCGTGGGGGATTATGTAGCTCAAAGCTGGTCATTGGAACGATTCTGGCGGCCGCGGCACCAACCCTCTCCACGGAAAATACCGAGCAGATCGCTAACCATTGCCGCTCTCCTGCGCGCTATCGACGTAAACTTGGCTTGTGCGCCGCCACATAGAGGTTGGGCGCCGCCTCGGCGTCGATGAGCTCAATCCCAGATCCAGACTTACCGCGCAAAATCGAGAGAGCGCCGCAATCGTCGCGGTCATGTTCGACCATCCCAACACGCCTTTCGATGAAGTCGACCTGCTGGTGCGGATCAAGTTCCGCCCAGAAGCCGTCGGTCGCAAGCAGCAGTGGCCGATCGTCGAGTTGGAACGAATTCAGATCAGGAGCAATGAAGCGCTTCGAGCGGAAACTGCGCGTGAGCCTGTGACGCGCGGGGTCTTTCGCGAGACTCTCGATCGCCACGGGCAACAGCGGATTTGCGAGCGTGTGGGGCTGTATCAGCCATGCGATCCTTCCATCCTCCGCGTGTCGGCCTACCAGACAATCGCCTGCATGCAGCACCAGCGCCGGGCGCGTCGCTTCAAAGTGCAGAAGGGCATAGCTGGCCGAATCTGTGCGAAATTCCATCGCGAGCACCGCGTGGGTCATGCGAAGCTGTGCGATCAGAGCGTCGGCGGTTACCTGTTCAGCCGCGGTTACGAACCAGTCGACCATGCGGCGCGCAATTTCGCGAGCAAAATCGCCGCTGGCCGAACCCGATGTCGATCCATCGAGAACGATGGCCAAGACGGCATCACCGCGGATACCGATGCCGGCGTGGTCTCGGTTGTCAACCGTCCGCGTGCCTTGCCGACAGTGCCATCGGATTACCAAGGTCATGTCAGCGCGTATCCAGCGTGCTGATCGCGACCAGCCGGTCGTAAACGATGTCGGTACGTCCCGCTGGTCCGCGAATGTTTCCCTCCAGGAAATGGTCGAAATTTGGATCAGCGAGCAGCGCAGCAACCTGTTCGGCGATGTAGGCCCGGATCTCCGGCTCGCCGTTTGCGATTTCCTCGACGATCTCCTCCCGCCCGTCGACCAGAAGCAGAATGTCCTCGGCATCGGGGCTGGCTATGAGATCGCCTTCGCCGCGTCCGCGATATGCCTCCAACTTGGTCGCGACAAACAGCTGCGGCGTGAGGCGCCGGATCTCGAGCGCCTCCTCCAGCTGTTCTGGCACGGCCGTCGCGATCCCCTTTGCGTACCAGCGATTGCTGAACCCCAGGATCGCCTCGTCGTCCGGCATGAAGTCGACCTTGAGCTCGCCGAGTTTCATACGGCAGATGACGGAATCGTCAGCCGCCTCGGTGAAACCGCGTGCGCGCAAGCGCTCCGTCAGCTCGACCCATTCTGCGAAACCAGCGAGATCGACGATAAGGTCGACATCATCGGTCGCTCTCACCCCTTCGAGAACGATGGGGTCAGTAATGTAGAGCGCGGTCGTGCAGCCGCCGACGAAGACCAGGCGCGCGCGCAACTCCTCGCCGAGTGCCTCGGCGACGGCCTTCAACATGGCCTTTAACTGTCCCTGGACTGTCATCCCAGCCTCTGTACGAGCAGTTCGGCGGCGAGCTTGCTTTCGCGCTGATTGCCGACGCGGATCGCGTCGATGAGCGCCAGATAGGCGTAGAGCCGCTTGTCTTTCTCGCAGGCCTCCGGCACGCTTTTGAACAGCGGGTCGACCGACTGACCCATTTCTTTTGCATGCGCGTAGGGCCAAACGCAGATGAGATTGCCTGCGCTGTGCAGGGATTCACGTAGCACGGGGGCGGCGAACGCCGTCGGCAACCCGCGCTGCATGGCGCCTGGTTTCGCCGGAAAGACGAATTTCAGACCGTGGACGATGAACTCGCGCAGATCGCGCCGGCTCGGTTTAGGCCGCTCTGTCTTCCTGTCCTTGATCGCGAGGCCGGCCGCAATGCTGCGCTTGAGCGAAGCGCCGATCTCCGTCTTGCTGATTCCGAGGGCTGCCTCGAGGCCGCGCACAGAATAGGGATCCTCGCCCGCGGCTAGCCCGACCGGCGTAGATTCGTCACCGATATCCTTTGCATCGTCCTCCAAGCTCGCCAGCTTGAGCAGAACGACAACATCCTGGCCCTTCATCATGTCCTCTGTCCTCGGACAGAGGACACCTAATCATCACACGAGCTGAGTGTCAACGATCACGGCTGCAAACTGGTTGGTCTCGGCGGCGAGTCGACCGTTTCCACGGCATCCGCTCGGCATGCCGTTCGCAACCGCCGTTCTCCAGCCTTGTCCTCAGTCCCGGGACAGTGGACAAGCGGGAATCGGCCGTGCACACCAACACACCGATCAATGCTCCGATTGGACACCGCGCCGATTACCAAGAGCTGGTGGCGACGGTCGCGGCAAGTGACAGCCGGGTTACACGGCCTTTCTCGTCTTGCATCGCGAAGGTCGGCATCTGTTTCGCGCGCCGTTTTCCGTACCAGGCCATCGCAACTTTGATCAGGTCCTCGTTGAACCGCTTGGCGAGAAAACCGTCGAGCAATTTGTCCGTCAGAGCCGAATCCGGATAATACCGAAAATCGCCGGTGTGCACCAAGGCATTGAGGTCGGGAGCTTCTTCATCCAGGCGCCGTTGCATCATCTTGCGAGGCAGGTCGGCTGATTTCGGGTAATCAGCAAATGCCTCTCGATAGATCGGAGCCATGAAGTCGATAATATGAGTGTCGGTCTGGAGCCACACGTGGAATGCATCGTGCCCGGACACCAGCTGCCCATCCTCCAATTTCCCGAAGGTGGCAACCTCGCTGCCGCCGTCACCCAAGCAAAAGCAGAACGCACCGCCCACAATCTGCGCTCTGATTTTATAGCACTGGTTGAGAACATAGCCGCCGACGGCCGCAAAGAAGAGGCATGCTCTCTCGGCAGTCGCGTCAGGTACGCCCAGAAGCACGCCATGGGTCACCTGATAGATGCGGTTGTATTCGCTAAGCGGCAGAAGGAACTTACCCATGAAACCTCAGCTTGCAGCTTTGGTGCCGGCTTATTCGCGTTCGTGATTAGAGTTTGCGACCATAAGATCGGCGTCTCATAAACCGAGCTGCATAACCATTCACCGTTCTCTTCGAACCAATGTTGCGCTTCAGGCAACAAATCGAAGGAGACTGGATGGCGCGCGAAGGGATTATGAAAAACCTCAATCTCCGCCGTCCACGGCTCATAGCCGTGCGGCCAGAGCCCTCGATACTCGTCGCCGGTGACGTCGAGGCAGAACGGTATGCCCCGCAGGGAGCCGGGCGTTCGGTCGAAGAAATGTCCTAGTCTTGTGTAGCGATAACCGTCAGCCGCACCGCCGCCGGAGATCGCGACCCGATTGAGCTTGGAGATCGAGCAGGCATTAGAAGAGATGACAGCCGATAGTTCGGCGTGGCGATCATTGGCGAAAAGCCCCGCCGGGAACTGCGCTGGCCCGAGCAGATACTCAGCCGGCATTGGCACAGCTTGTTTTCGACCGTCCACCTCGGCCACAGTTGCGCCTGAGCCCTGCAAATAGCCAATCAAGCCTTCGCGGCTCCACATCATCGAACCGGATGCATGAAAATCCGCGACTGCCAGCATGAACGGTTTTCCAATGACATGAGGAAGCTGATCGTATCGTCGTTCAAGCTTATTTCCGATGGTTTTGGCGAATCGTAGTGCGGCCGTGCCGAAGAATATCTCTTCTCTTTCGGTGGGCACATCCGCGAAGGGCGCGTTAACGTGATTGTATGGCGCGGATTAGCGGTGACGGCCTCGACCCAGGCCTCCTCGCCTAGGCGATTCGCAATATGGAAATCCGGCGATTCAAACGGCTGTTCGACAAGCAGTCCTTGCTCCCGAAATGACGCGAGAAGGTGCGCTTCCCATAGGCGCGTGTGAAAATTGGTGGTCTGGCAGTCACTAGCCCAGTTCCGGTCAGGCTTCGGCATGGCGAGATAAAGCTGGTTCAATGCCCACGCAGCGGGCTGACGCTCCGTCGTGGCAAGCAATCTAAACACCTCGCTCGGCTCCCGTCCGGCCAAATCGAACAGCGACGGACGACGAATGGCTCCGGCGGGCATTGGCTCAGGCGGCTGACCTTCAACGAGAAAGGGCTCCAGAGCATCCCGCGCGGCGTCGATACTTGCGAAGCTGCTTTCCTGCCGTGTGACGGTCCAGACCGAGTCCACCCGCCGTCGCATGAGAATGGTGTTGAATGCGTCGGCGGCAGCGTTGTGCGTGACGATACCACAGCTGTGACTGTCCGAACCGCCCCAGGCCGCGACCGGCGGTTCGGCACCGAAGTCGTGGCCGCGCGGGAGCGACAAGGCGTAGAAATCAAATTCCCATTGCGGGACTTTGCGCATCCATCCTCCTTTTTCCCCGATATCTACTTACGGCTAACGGCCTGCTTCAGACAGGCTGCCAGATCAAGGTCAGATTTCAGCGCCGGATAGAAATCCGGGTCATCAACCGCGTAGTGGACCATATCGGCGCGGTTCAGCACGGGTGCGGCCCGCCAGTTCGAAGCTGTCCGCCCAGAGCGACCTCGTGCTTTTGCAACCGCTTGTTCGACGGAAGCGGTGCTGAAAGCTTTGCTGCAGGGCGCGCCGACCACCGTGTGGCTGCCTGTTTCGAGCTAGCAGCCATCACATGATGGCGGGTACTATCCGGCAATGTCGATTCATCAGGGCCACGACAACCCGGAAATCCGCCGCCAGTACGGCGATGACAGTGCGCGCCTCGTTTACGGCTGGGATTCTGAAAAGGAAAAGCTTTTCCACATCTCAGAGGCGCGTCGGGGCCTTGCCTGCGGCTTGATCTGCCCGCACTGCAAGGGGGTGCTGGTCGCGCACCTCAAGGACGACCTGAAGGCGGCGCACTTCGCCCATCATGGGCCTGCATGCGGAGGCGGTCCGGAAACTGCGCTGCATATCCTTTGCAAGGAATCATCCGGGATGAGTTGCGGCTCACCGTTCCGCGCGAGTTCGCTGCACACGGCAGCTACGAAAGGCTGATCGGCGAAGAGCGCGAAATCGTTTTCGCACATGTAACGCTCGAATTCCGCGACCATGTCGAGTTGATACCAGACGTCCGTCTCCAGGTTGACGATCTGGATCTCTTTGTCGAGATCGCCGTGACCCACCCTTGCGGAGAGGAGAAGATTGCCCGCCTGAAGCGACTGGGAACGGCCGCCGTCGAGATCGATATGTCCTCCGTGCCCCGCAACACCCCACGCGACGATGTGCGGATGGCCGTCGTCTCGACCGCGCCACGCGTCTGGCTGTTCAACGCGAAGATCGAGAGTGCGCTCGAGGACATGCGGCTGCGCGAACGACGAGACGTCGATGCCGCCGCCAAGCGGCTGGCATCAAGTGCGAGGCGCAAGATCGAGGCTTATGGCCGAGTTCGCCAGCACGCCAACGAGCAAAAGCTGCGAATCAAGGACCTCGCCGCGCTGCGTGCTCTGGGATTGCGCGAACATCTCGGAATCCGGATCGGAGGAAGTGGTTGCTTCACGGTCCGGTCCGAGACCTGGCGATCGATTGTCCTCGCGACAATTCTGCGGCCAAGGCTCTATCATCATCGCTTCCTCGCTACAGACCATATCGTCTCCCGCCTTCTCGAAGAGGGATACGTCCACAGCGACTTCGTCCAGCTGACAAAAGACCTTGCCGATGCGATGCGCAAGCTTGACCGTGAGTTCCTCACACCCTGGGAGGCCGTGCATCGATATCTCCAGGCTTTGACCACGGCAGGCCTGGCGGACCAACAGCACCTCTCGTTCGCGCTGAAGACCGGCCTGGCTGAACGGTGGCGCGATTGGGAAGTAACCGAGCAGAGGAAAAACGAGCGACAGAATAGCATCTCGAACCTTGTGTCCCGCATCCTAGACCTAATTCCAGACGAAGATCGCGCATTGATGACGGTCGATTCCTGGTGGCAGATGGCCGAAACGGAAAGCGGAAGGCCGCGCAAGGAGACAATCGAAACCGACACCACGATCGATAGCGACCTGGAAAGGCTCCTCGAAGTCTTGGACCTGCGAAGCAGCGCATCGCCGCGCAATCTGCACGGACTACCTGCTGAACGCGCCGTGAAGGAGGCGACATCCTTAAGGGCCGCGAACGAGGCGAAGGCCAAGGCAAAACGTGCGGCAGACGAAGCGGATGGTCGCCGGCAATCGCTGATCAGGCTCGGTGAACAGGCCTTGGATGACCAGGATCGCGCCGATTTCTTTCGTACACCGCTTGCCGATCAGAGCGGGATCCTTCCGCTCGACCTCGCCGAGACAAACTATACCGGGCTCGGGCTGGCTGAAGAGGCCTTGAGGAGGTTTGCGCAGACGCGACGTTTGGAACGCGTCGCCGCAGAGTGGCGATCGAAGCTGGAGGACGAGGCCAGGAAACTCTTTGGAGATGGCGCTGCGCGTGTCGTGAGGCAAACGGTGGATGGCAAGCTCGATGGGCGCCCGCCGCTGATCTATTGCCGGAATGAAAGTACCTTTCGGACTGCGCTCGGCGTTTTGCAATGGATTGCGCAAACGCGATGAGCTGGTTTCATCGACCACAGCCGAACTCGTAGGCTTCACAGTAACCGACCTCGGACGTGGATCGGGCCGGACTGGCGTCCTGTCGCCGTCCTCTTAACTTACAGCCATTCGGTGACTAAATGACGGGGCAGATCATGAACAGGGGGACACCATAGACACGAGCGATGATGCCAACGAGGGCGAAATTCCATCAACGCTCCCAGCGATTTCTGTGAGTGTCCACGGTATCCAAAATCACTACGGCGCTGAGTGCCTCGGTCAGGGAATGATCGCGCTTGTCCGCGAGATCGGGCGCTATATTGACATCAGTACGCTCGACGGCATCACGATCGCCGTTGACTTCGATGCGGCGTTGCGTGAGCTCGATCGAGGCATCGAAGGTCTGCGCCCGGAGGAACGCACCAATGATGAGGGGTTGATCGGCGTTGGCAAAGCGGTCGTGGTCAAGCGTGGAGAAGAGATCAAAACCCATATCGTGTTATTGGCCGATCCCGTCTGTGTTCTGGCTCTCGCCGAGGACGAGCGCAATATGGAGGACTTCCGGGTGGCCCTCGCCATCGTCGCGCATGAATGCGCGCATGTGGAAGAGAATGCCGCTCGGGAACGACAATTTCCTGGCATCCTGCTCGACCAGACGCCTGCGGGGTACGTCCGCCTCCTCGAGCGCCAATTCGCCGAAGCCTTCTGGTGTGAATACGCCGTTTGTCGCATCTCGGCGCGTCTCGCGCGGAACGAGGAACAGCGCTTCCGAGAGAACCTGACTTCCCGCCTGAACGATGCGCGTACGCATGCCCGTGAGGCCATCCGTTCATACCGGACCCATGGAGATGTCGAGCGCGTTTTGCAGGAAGTGGGCGGAGCGGCTCTGGAGCCGCTACGGATGGCGTCATACCTCTTCGGCCATCTCGATGGCACTTCCGACGAAGAATGTGACGTTGCCGCCGAATTGCAGGCCGCCGATCCTATCTTCGTAGCCGCGATCGGGGAACTCGTATCGCAAATGCGCCTGCTGTGGAACCGACGCTGCGAGTGGGAGACCCATGACGACATGTTGGTGCTGGGCCGGACTGCGTTCGCCCTCATCCGGGTCTGTGGCGTGCATGCGATAGCTCAACCGGATGGCAGAGCGTATATCAGCGTCCCATTCACTGCCGACACCATGTAGCGACTTCGCTCGTCCGCGATGGCGGGACCGAACTGCGGCGTTCCCCTTACGGGTAGTGGCCGGCACGGCGCGTTATCGCGCCTGGGGGATCGTTTAGGTCGGCGGTCGTGTCTCGACCAGGCGTCGAAATCGATAGGCTTTGTCGCTGTTCCCGGTGCTGGGAATAGGATTTGGCGAGCGTTCAGCGAACCTGCTGCGTTCGATGGACCAGGAAGATCGAAACAGCGCACGCGACGCTGACGACCAGCTCTGCCTCGTCATCGCCGAGTTGCTGTCCCTCCCGAATATGTCTTGCCCTGTCCGAGGCAAAACCCCAGAGCTTTTCCACGGCCTCGTCGAGCGGGCGAGGAAGGCCGAGGCGCGGCACCAGTCGTCCCAGCGTCAGTCCCGGCTCATTGGCGATGTCGCGCGCAACGCTTTCCAGCGCCGCAATGGAATGCTGGATAGCGCCCGTCCTGTCCGGCTCCGGCCGGCGGGAGATGTCGCGCAAAGCCTCGCGAATTTCGGAGGCGGCATTTGTGCGTCCGGTCGCTGTTAGCGCCTCGACTGCATTGATGGTCGCTGCGGCAAAGGGGGCGCTGCCGCGAAACACGATGCCCTCGTCGTCCTTCAGCTCCCAGCCGATGCCCTTTTCGCGGAAAAATCTGTTCAGCTCGTCGCGAAACTGATCCGCCTGCTGATAGTGGAGGCTGCGATGAAGGCGTTCAGCGATGTCATAGACCTTGAACCATTCGCAATCTTCGAGCAGCCCCCGAACCTCATCCCAGATGTTCGGGTATTCGGACCAGTTGTTGCGGTCGGGCGCCACAAATAGAACGGTGCAGACCACATCTCGAATATCGCTCGGCCCCATTCCTGCGTTGACGGCGATCTGCGCGATGGCAAAGCGCAGGTCTTCCGGCGCGTCTTCCCGGATGGTGATCTCCGGTTCGGCCGGCTTGAAGCCGTAGCGGTCTGAAAAATTCTGCGACATGGCTGAGGCTATACGATCGAGGCAAAGTTGAAAGCGTTCCGGTATGGGAACATTACATTTCTCCACGTAGCGGAAAACTCGGTTGGCGTCCCGGCCCGATTTGAAGATCAGCCGAGCATGGGGATTGTGTGAAAATACCGGTCCAGTGGACAAGCCAGCCAAAGCAGTCGTTGGTCCGAATCTCCACATTCTGTATTATAAAAGGGTCTGGGAAGCGGGTTGGGCAAACGAATGTTGGATGCTGGTCATCCGAATCGTCGTGCCTGTTGATGAATATAGGGATCAGTGAATCCCTCGGGCACGGCACGGATGGCGAAAAAGAAAGCTCCGACTCGCAAACGTCCGCCCCTGGAGGCGCGGTTTGAATTCGTCGGGGACGCAATCGCCCCTATTGATCGCTCGGCACTCAGATCCGCAATTTTCGAGGTAGAGGAACGGGACACTGGGGCGGGCTACAACCTAAAGCTCTGGCGAAAGACCAACACCGCTGTTGACGATGATCTGCGGCAGCTATGGCTGCACGAAATGCGGCAAATGCAACGCCTGATGTCATATGGCGGCGCCCGCGAAGTGATCGTGGACGTTATCGAATTCGTCGAAGACGAAGAGAATTTCGGAGTACTACAACCGCAGCTCGGCCAACCACTGGCCCAGCGACTGAAACGTCTTCCCCGGCAGCATTGGCTAAAGAACTTGGGCGCCATTAGGTCGCGCGTGCTCTTCTGGAGGAATGTAGGCCGCCTTGTGAAGGCGCTCGGCATCGTCCATTCACAAGGGCTCGTGCACGGAAGCCTGAGCGAAGATGTCGTGCTCACGGAGGGATCGGAAGACCCCGACTTCTACCTTGCTGGATTTGAATGGAGCCTCTGGCTAAGTGCGGATTCCGTTGCGGCCTCGCATGCGCGCCTCAGCCCTCAGAGCGAGTCAAAAAGGGCGCACCGATATTCGTTTGAAGAAGATTGGCAGGCCCTCGGTCGACTGATCGCGGCGACCTTTCGTGTAGTCGTGAGACAAACGGGAGACGTTGAAGCTCTCGACGGGCCTGACCAAGCCCTCGCATTGAGCCCTTCCGAGCGCGCCGTTTTGCGCCGCCTCATCGTCCCTTCTCGGCTTGACGTTCAGGACGCAGGGACGATTTCGCGGGCGATCGATGACATTATCTCAAACGTCGCACGATCTGTCGCTGCAAGGGTAGGAACCTTCTTGCTGGCATTGCCGGTTCCGTCACGCGTGGCTGACGTGATTTTCGCCGCAACCGGTGGACAAGTACCCATCGACGAGTTTCGGAAGCAGGTGGATTGGCTCCAGGCAGATATGGCTGGGGGAGCCACATTGCTTGTGCCAACATCGTTTGATCCAAAGAGAGATCGCCTGACCTTAGTTACCGAGGCGATGGCGTACACGTTGACCGCATTCCAAGATGACGGTGTCCCCGTCTGGGACATCGCGTTTTGCGCCAACGCGGAGCCACGTGGCGGTCCAATCGGCGTCGGCAACTTCGTTGAACACCCCATCCTTCAACCGATCTCGGTATCCGGCATCCGAGGGGCTCGAGACCTCCGTGCCGCACTTGGGCCCGATGTTCTGGATTGGAGTGCCTTCGCAGATCCGAAGGAGGGCACGGATACCGGACGCACCGAGGAAATCCAGGCGGCGCTCGTTCTGGTTCAAATTGTCGAATCCGTCGTCAAGGCGTTTGAAATCTATCCAATCGAAGTGCTTGAATCGACCAGCGATCGCGGTCGACGCTATGTGACAATCCGCGGGCTTCCAAACAATGATCGTGATCGTATTGCCAAGCGCATAGGCCTCCCTGAGACATCTGCGGCGCTGAACAGGCTCTTCGGTGAGGAGCATCGGGATGCCGAAAGCCAGTGGCGCATCAGCCTTTCCGCGAGCTTGGGCGGGTCTAGAACGCACGACATCACGGCGTCATTTGTTGACGTTGTCGAGAAGCGAGGTGGACAAGCGTACCGGTTCGAGGTTGACGACGAGGTTCCTCACGGAGGTCCGCTGTTCCTACGTGCCGACGGAGAGACTGGCACCGAAAAGGTTATAGGACGGCACCTGGCGAATATTCGAGCGCTCAATACACGCGTCGATCTCGTCGACATGCTGGACGATCCTTGGCGACTTCAGCGCTCGAGCAAAGAGGCACTGAGGGATGATGACGCAGAATTCGCGGAACTGGATCAGCCGAAGCAAAAGGCCCTGCGCGCTATCTGGAGCAATCTTCCATCATTCTTTGTCGTTGGTCCGCCTGGCGTGGGGAAGACAAGGCTAGCCACAGAATTGATCTGGCGTCGTTTCGAGGATCCATCGACTCGCATCTTGCTAAGCGCACAGGGTCACGATGCCCTCGATAACTTGCAAGAGAAAGTCAAAGAGGTGCTAGCCGATCACGATGCGCATGACGTCATTGTCGTGCGCTCGTCATCGCTTCGGAGGGCGAAAACCGACGACGACGTACAGCATGTTGCCGCAAAATATCTTCGGGCGTTGGCCCGAAGCCAAATGGTCGCCGAGAATATCTCCGGTGAGCGCGAGCAGATCAAACGGCTCGCCGCAGCGTACGACCGACTTGAGGCCAAGTCCGTTCAATCGAAGCGAGCTCAGCGGTCGTCAGAGGAGGATGAGTTGCATGACGACGAACGAAAAGGACTCCGAGGGATGTCCAATCTCGTCCTCGACGCAGCCAATATTGTGATCTCGGCGGCGAACTCCGCCGACATTGAGCGTATGGTTGACGCACGCGAGCAATTCGATTGGGTGATCGTAGAGGAAGCAGCGAAGGCAACCGGTCCTGAACTTGTCGGTCCTTTGATGCTGTCTGGCCGGCGACTGCTGATTGGCGATCACCATCAGCTTCCGCCGTTCGGAGCCGAACGCATCGGCGGAATCTTGGGAAGTCATACCCTAGTTGAGCAAACCTTGGATATCGCAGAACAGGTTGTCGCGTCTGTCTTGAGGGACGGCGAACTCGAAGCCATGCAAGCTCTGCGGACCAATCCACTGAAATTCAAGGAGATCACCGACCTCGCGTTGCGGCTGTTGGAGCCATTCCGGAGTGTCGTGGTCGAAGACGAGCGACGATCACTGGCCAATCCAAATCATCGCCACATCGCGGCAACGCTGACCGAACAGAGGCGCATGGATCCGGCCATCGCTGAAATCGTTTCCAAGGCGTTCTACCAAGGCAAGCTTCTGACCGAGCGCGGGCGACGAGAGCGGGCTCAGAGCGAGCCGCCTCCTTTTATTACGATCGATCCGCTGCCCGCTTCCCCCGTCGTCGTGGTCGACTTCCCCCACGTCAGTTCGACGGGTCGGCGTGAACGGATGGAGTTCGGGAGCCCGCGTTGGAACAATCCGTCCGAGATCAATGCCGTAATGAATGTGCTTAAGCACGTGCGGGCAGACCCGTCCTGCGGCACCCCCTCTCTTGCGATTCTTTCTCCTTATAAGGCCCAGGTCGAAAAACTCTCCGATCGGGTCGCTGCCTTGCTTCGTAGCGACCTAGCGCACCTTGATGGATTTCGGCCAGTGCGGCGCGGCGGGAGTTTCGTCGGAACGGTCGATTCCTTCCAAGGAAGTGAAGCCGATTTGGTTATCATCTCTCTCGTCCGGAACAATCCGCGCTCCGGCGGTTCAGCGATCGGCTTTCTGCGCGACCGGCGTCGGATGAACGTTGCGTTGAGCAGGGCAAAATCCAAGCTTGTGATCGTCGGCAGTCTTCAGTTTTTGAGAGAGGCCGTTAGGGGTGTCAATCCCGATGAAGAGACACACGACCTAACGTTCCTGACCGATATCCTCGGAGCGGTCGAAGCTCTGGGAGGACAGCGGAGAGCCGACGGGCAAGCACTTGCTGAGCTTATCAGGCCGGAAAATCTGGGAGGCGTCAGGTGAGTATTCTCGTCGCTTTGCCCATTTTTCGAGTTTCCTGCAGGGTGGGGATCGACAAAGGGCGGCCATGGAGCATTGTCGATGAACTAATCCTCGCTTCGATCGCCCGCGTGCCCCGGACGATCAAGGAACTGGCGGATCACGCCGACCTACCACGCCAGCTCATAGTCGCATCTATCGCGCGGCTAATGCGATTTCGCCTGGTCGAAGTTCAAGCATCCGCCAATGGCGCGTCGTTCATGGCGAGTCCATATGGGTTTGAAGCCATCAGCAGCGGCAATCCTTTGCCTTTTTTTCCGAAACGGCTCGTCCGGAAAGCAAGCTTCGTCATCGAAAGAGCGACGGGAACCTTCTTTCCAACACGAGATGTGTTGATCAAGTCTCCGCGAAAGATCGAAGCGGAGCGAAAGGTTGGTGCCGATGTCCGGGTCCTGCGCGTGGAGGGCGATGGACCGACAATGTCACAAGAGGCCAATCTCAATCGTCTTAGCGAGGTGGTGGCCCAGGGATGGGATGAACAACTCGCGTCGATCGATGGCCGCACGGCGTCAGTGCGGGACGATGAATATATGGTAGTCCGTGTCGTAGACGGGGTACCTCGGGGATTGCCTGAGGCAGCTGGTGATGAGCTGCGCCGGATTGTCGACGCGGTGGCGGCGCTTGACGTCGGCAACTCCGGCCTAACGGTCCAATATTCGGGACCGCAATCCTCGCGGCAAACGGAGCCGGTGTATCACGATTGCTCGTTCAGCCCGGAAGACCTGATCATAGGGGGCTCAGCCCAGCGTGTGGAATTCGAGAAGCTTGTTCGGGGGGCACACCAGCGGGTGATCATCCATTCGACGTTCATCAAAGCGTCAGACGTCGAAGCCCTGTTCGAGATCATACGCACTGCATGCAGGCGCGGCGTTCGCTTCAGCGTGTTCTGGGGTGCAGAATATGATGAGGAGACCGAGATTCGAAATGCGGCGGAAGCTGCTAAAATCATGGAGATGGTGAGCAAGGACGCGGATATCGCAGGCCGCTTCGTCGTCGACATGCGGACGACAGGCTCTCATGCGAAGGTGATGCTGGTCGATACTCCTTCGGGAGAGTGGCTGGCAGCTGTCAGCTCTTGCAACTGGTTGAAGTCGCCATTTCGAAACGTCGAATTGACGGCGATACTTCGCGATCAAGCGGTTGTAGCTGATGTGATGGGTGCCCTCCAGCAGATCATCGGGAGGCGCGGCCTTTCGGATACCGTCGCCACGGAATTGCATTTGACGAAACGCGATTTGAAGCGCCTGACCCCAAATGGAGGATCAACGCGTATTGCGGTAATTTCTGGCGATGCGCATGATGCGTTGCTGAGAGAAGCCAGTGGCACAGCATCACAGAGGCTCGTGCTTGGATGTCACAAGCTGGGATCCACCGCGCGTCCCGGGGCTTTGTTGCAAGGCCAGGTGGCCGCCTCTCGGCCCGGGATGGCGGTGAGTGTGCTCTACACGATGGTCTCTAAGCCTATGCGAAATCGCCATGCCCGTGAGTTAAAGGCGGAAGCGGCCGCGAACGGTTTCCGCCTGATCGAGGCAGGCAAGATTCCTCTCCATGGGAAGTTCCTCGCTTGGGACAATGACGATCTTGTCGTAACCAGCATGAATTGGGCGTCGGCTTCATCGGAAGTGGACTTTCCCGACGCCGAGATTGGGGTGCATATCACATCCCAAAGCATCGCCACTGCTGCCCTGGATCAGCTAACGCGGATATTTCCAGAGCTCGAACAGCAGTCTTCGAATCTCAGCTCGGAACATGTCGACGACAGCGTCGCTACGTGAACGCTTCGTCCACGCTCACCTCTCTGCGCTGCCGGAAGGGGAAACTTGGTGAAAGCCAACAGTGAGTGTGCGCTGTCCATTGCGATTCCCGAATCTTCCCGTATTTTCTCACGCTGGGGAGCATGAGGAACTGTGGGGCAGTCACGTTGCGACCTACCAAACGGGCACTTTCTGTGGCGCGGTTCCGGCCCGTTCAGAGAGCCTCCATCACCGACCGCCCCACAGTTCCTCATGCTCCCCGGGCGCTACTTCCACCGGCGCAAAGCTCTGCGTCTGGCCATCCGATCTTGTCGGCAGGATCGCGATGGCGCCGGAGCGGATCGCCTTGCGCCGCCAGGCAAACACCTGCTGCGGGCTCACTCCATGCGCCCGCGCCACCGCCGAAATATTAGCACCCGGCATTATCGCATCTTCCAGTATCCGCGCTTTCGCCTCACCCGACCAGCGACGGCGCAGCACTCCCGGGCTCTCGTCCAGACGATCAGGTGTCGCCTCTATGACTGCAAATGTTCCAGGTCTGGACTTGGGTGCAGACTGCAAACAAACCTCCCGTGAGAATCATCCCGAGGAGTGTCGCGCCTATCATCGCTCATCGAAACATGGGGGCACGTGGGCGCTTACCATCGATCTTGTCGGTGTCGATCTCCATCGCTGCAGCTTAACACAGACCGCACCCGCCGCGGCCCAGACCGGATGGATACTGCTGGCATGTGGACGCTCGGATTCTGTTCGCTGCCAGGTTAGGCAGACATAGTTAACCCCTGTCAAAGACCGAGGCGCGTCGATTCTTGATCGCTGCATCAACGCCGCTGGTCGCCGCTTCGTCAGAGAAAACGTCGATCAAACGGATAGTGGGTTAGATCTTCGACGCTTTCTTCAGTGACTAAAATCTGTTGCTCAAGCTTGACGCCCTCGCGACCGCCGACAACTCCGCAATAACTTTCAAGACAGAGAATCATTCCGGGCACGATGACCCCGTCATAGCCGTGTGATGGGAAATCCTCTGGATGGTAGATTGTGGGGTACTCATCGCATAACCCAACGCCGTGAGCGATTTCACTGTATCGTTGGCTTTGATATTTGCCTTGAGGCTGATGAGCGGCGCCGGCCAACTCTCTAAATGTCTGTCCAGGGCGGACGACAGTGATGTTTCTCTTAACCTGTTCGTACGCTGAAACGTACAATTCTTTTTGCTCTGGTGAAGGTTCAACATCGCCACAAATCCACGTTCTAGAAATGTCGCAACACATACCATAAACACCGATCAGGTCGGTATCAAAGGCCACCAAGTCTCCTTCGGCAATGATTCTCGGCCCGGCCTCTTGGTACCAGGGATTGGTGCGTGGCCCAGATGACAGAAGACGCGTTTCAATCCATTCACCACCAAAGCGAATGTTTTCCGCATGCAGGATCGACCAAAGTTCGCTTTCTGTCATGCCGGGGCGAAGTGATTGCTCCATCTTTGCCACTGCAGTCTCGCATGAATGCAGGGCGCACTTCATCGCTTTGATTTCGTCGACCCCTTTTATGCAACGAGCTTTTTCCGCTACCTCTTGCCCATCGAAAAGTTCCAAACCGATGGCCTGCAATGCAACAACACCTGCGGGATCGATCCTGTCCACTGCCAGGCGCTTGTTCGAACCGCACCGCGTCTGAAGCAGTTCGCGAATTTCAGCCGCAAATTTGTTCGCCCGTTCCGCGATCTGTTCTCCAGCGGAAGAAAAGAAAAACGAAGCTCCACTTCGTACTTCTCGCACCGCAGGAAGGTGACTAGACAAATGTGCACATCCAGCGTAATCCCAAAGGACAACATAACCGTCACTGGTGACAAGGCATGCCCGCGAAGGGTTATGCATGACCCATACGTGCATATTCGATGAATCTGTCGCGTAACGGATGTTCAGCGGATCGAACATCAAGATCGCAGCGTAGTCCCGATCACATACCTGATGTACGAGACGTGATAGTCGATATTCTCGCATTCGAGCTAGATTCGGAGCTTCTAAGCCAGCCTTCGCCCAAGCGTCAAATGCAACCTCAGTCGGACCGATCTCCACACGATCATTGTCTTTTGGAGAGCCGTCTGGACGCGCTAACGTTGCAATCCTAGGAGTAATCCTATTGTTCCGGTGCTCGCTCGAAAAGAATTCATGCCTCACCGACATTCCACGCTCCCAAAATATTTAATTGATACAAAGTAGCCATGTCTATGAATATTCTGCAACTAAGCCTGTATTATTTTCTCTAAAGCAATTTTACGCTGGCGGTATACATTGCGAGTGTCAACAATGCATTTAGATTTACTCGCGATCTGCGCATAGTCGACGGACGTGTGATCTGTCGTAATTATGGCTGCATCATACTCTCCGCCAGACGGGTCGTTCAAATTGACCGACTGCAGGCTCGCCAACGCCGGATGCTTCCGCGTCGCGGGGATTTGAGGAATATAGGGGTCATGGAAGTCGACGATTGCCCCCCGCGCCCGCAGCATTGTCATGAGCTCTAGAGCGGGGCTTTCGCGACAGTCTTTGACATCACGCTTATATGCGACACCCACCACCAACAAACGTGCCCGACTCAAACCGATTCCATATCGTCGATCCAATGCCTCGCTTAACTTAGAGACAACGTAGTTGGGCATTCCGACGTTTATTTCTCCCGAAAGTTCTATGAAGCGGCTAGTAAGCCCGTACTCTCGAGCCTTCCAAGAAAGATAGAATGGGTCGATCGGTATGCAGTGTCCGCCGAGGCCAGGTCCTGGGTAGAATGGCATGTACCCAAACGGTTTGGTGGCCGCAGCTTCGATGACCTCCCAAATGTCGATGCCCATCGCCGTGAAGATCACTTTCAACTCATTTGCGAGAGCGATATTCACGGACCGAAAGATGTTTTCCGAAATCTTCACCGCCTCGGCGATGCGCGGAGAACTGACAGGTACAACCCGAGAGACGACCGATTTGTAAAATTTTTCAACGAGAAACGCGGCCATTGGACCGTCGCCCGAGACGATTTTTGGAATCGTCACGGTTGAAAATGCTTTGTTTCCCGGATCCTCCCTCTCTGGTGAAAATCCAAGAAAGAAATCTTCACCACTAATAAGGCCCGCTCGCTGCAACAGGGGTTTGACGACATCTTCCGTTGTGCCCGGATATGTTGTCGATTCGAGGATGACAAGTTGGCCAAGGCGCAGGCGAGACGCGATCAACTGAACCACCGCCTCAACATATTGCAGGTCTGGCTCTCTGTTGGGCGAGAGCGGCGTTGGAACACAGATAACGATGACGTCGCAGCCGTCTAACGATGCGCCATCTCCCCCATGTTTGAAGGTGCTTCGTGAGGCATGGCGGACGAGATCCTCGCTGAGAACAGCATCAATGTAGGACTCTCCCTTCTCCAATTGACGTATCTTGGCGGGGTCGGCATCGAACCCAACCACTTGGTATCCAGACGCACAACAGGCCGTCAACATCGGCAAACCGACATATCCGAGACCAATTACTCCAATTGTCGCCGTTTTTGACGACAGCTTTTGTTCAAGCAGCCACGCCGGAAGGTTTTGATCCGGTTGTCCCATTTCAGCTGCGTCGACGTCATGGTGCATGCTCATAGCGTCAGACCATCGCTTCGTATTCGAACTTGGTGGACTCAACAAAATTGCTTGCGGCCTCATACGCGTCCTTCCCAATGTCGGAGATCGCGATCGCATAGCCGATCCTGTCGATGTCCCGCGTGACCACAGGGGCGACTCCGGGCGTTTGTATATAGATTTCAGACCGCAGGATCGCGTCCGGGCGGGGTTCGGGAAACGTAACCCTCAACACGCGCCCAGGCTGCGGCGTGTAGAACCGAATCGCCGCTCCGCTGCCAGTACCGTGCATGCTCTCCAACGCTTCGGCCGCCCTTACGACTTTTTCGTCACCAGACCCACGCTCTCGCACACCCCATTCGATCAAGAGGTTGTGGACGTCGATGCCTGTCGAGTGACGAATGAGCTGAGGAATAAATCCACCCGGCAGACGGTTCTGAGATTCGACTATTTTGATTGACTCGCCGTTGATGCGTATTTCCGTCCAGCATGGCCCATCTTCGATCCCAAGCGTCGATAAAGCACGACTGAGGGTCGCACCGATTGCGCTTCTTTGCGCTTGCGTTACTTCGCCAGGCACATACTGCCCAATTGAAACCCAGCTACCATGAGCTATCGCCGGATCGTGGAATATTCGCACAATTCCAATGATTAAAAGTCTGCCCTTTATTGAGAACGTAAGAATTCCAAAATGCGTACCCTCAATGAACTTCTCTGCCAGACTCGATTGCTCTTTGCCTTGCCAATTTTCTTCCCAATAGCGCCTTGCATCGTGAAACTTCTCTATCTTCTTCACCAAATAACTTCCAACAGAATTTGTCGGCTTAACTATAATTGGATATTCTACTCTGGCCGCAAATGCGGCGATGCCGTCAAGTGAATTCACGCGTTCGAATTCTACGGCATCGGACTTCTCGGATTGGAGGGCAGTCCTCATCAAGGATTTGTCCTTTAGCTGCGCGGTTGCCTCCGCACTTACGCACTCCAATCCCAAGGCTGCTGCAATCGTGGCGCCAGCGATAAGTGCGTCATCGGACATCAGAAGCACGCCATGGAAGGGATCTTCGCGGTGGATTGCAGCAATCATGTCCGGAAGTGACGGGTCCGCATATTCCATCAAAAGAAGGCGCTCTGGCCTGTCAGTTACATAGTTGTCGTAACAGTAGGCTCTGTCCACCACTGTAAAGCGAGCTAACCTTCTATTTTCAGACGCGAGAAGCCATTCGGCAGCACCAAAAACGACAAGATGTTTGGAAGCGCTCATAGTCGATTCCCCCATAGTTTCCTCCTGCTCTCGCCGACAAATCGGCAAGCACTAAACACTGTGAATACGATTGAAGCAGAGACGATGATTGAACGCGGGAATGCCTCGCCAATCCCATACAGGGCAGAGCCCAATGCTGTGCCACCGCTATAAACATAGAAGTAGATGCTAACCAATTTTCCCCGCGATTGTTCATCAGACTCAAGCTGCACCAAAACGAGTGCAAGTGTTGCGTTCATCGCTAGTGTCAGCCCAAAGGCGAACATTATGAGTGTCAGGAGGGCATTCGACTCCGCCCAGATCATCGCGATGGCAGACACACTGAGACCAAGAGCGAAGGGACCGTTGATCCGACTTGCGTTGGTGGGCGAAATCCACCCGAGAAGTATGAGGCTGGAGAAGAGGCCGCCGAAGGTAAAGGCAGAGGTCAATGTGGCGATGAGCGCAAGATCGGTCATTCCATGAAGAGATGCGACGATACCGGGAAGCAACTCACCTATGGGTCTGAAGAGCATGCAAACGATTGCAAGCGACGCAAGCGCCCCAACGATGGGCGCAGTCACTTGAGGGGACCAAGTACGTCGCTGGCCTCCGACACTGCCTCTCTTGACACCCACGTCGGATCGGAAATTCTGTGATATTCTTGAGATTACCGTAGTGTAAATGAGCAGCACGATCCCGTTGAGTGAGAATATTATCCATGGACCGATAGATTCTATCAGAACATATACTGATACTGGCGCAATAACGACCGCAATGGAGTAAGACACGCTGTTAATGGCAATCGCTTTCGGTAGCAACTCTCTGCCTACCATCATTGGCGTAAGCGAGAATGCGGCCGGCGTCAGAAATGCTATAAGGGTCCCGTTTAGGCACCACAGGATTATCGCTGGGGTCGGTCCCATATCGGATGCAGCAACGGCTGATAGCAAAAATGCGACAACGGCAAGACATCGCTGGACGCCAATGACGATGTGAAACCGGTTCGTCTTGTCGGCTACGATTCCGGCTATGTAGCCAAAACAAATGGTAGGGGCCATTTCTCCAATTGGAACGAAAGAAAGCATACGCGTTGAGTGCGATGAGTCCCAAACAATCCAGAGCAATGCGAACCGTTGCGACCAACTGCTCACAAGTTGAAAGAAGTTGGCACACACATACAGTCGGAAGCTGCCAACTCGCAGTGGCGACAAGACAGTGCGCAACCACTCAGCTTGCGCTATACGGCTGATACTAGCCATCGAGCCCGGACGAGCCGCTGACCGTTCTGTCGTTACGGCAAACATGACGAAAAAGGCTCACGGCAAACCACGCGTTGTCATCGTGAAATTCTTCAACCAACTTTAAATTTGCAAGTTCCAAAAGTTGCTCAAGGTACCTCATCGGGAACTTCCTCTCGATTTCGGTCAGAATACGCTCTCCGGCCTTCACCGAAACAGTGAGCTTGAGCTTTGGTAATGTGAACGTCGTGTCTCTTAAGGCCACGAGATGGGATTTCATCGTGAACCCCTCCGGATAGTAGGCAGCTTCGTGACGAAAGGCGGAGATATCGATGTTTCCAGAGAATTGATTATTAAGGTTCGACAGCACGTTCAGGGTTGTCTTCGCAGCCACCCCGTTCTTGTCGTTATATGCTGCAGACAGTAATGCAGGGTCCTTATCGAGATCATGCCCGATCAAGATGTAGTCGCCATCACGCATCCCGGTTCGGCACATGGTCATGAACCCAAGAATTTCATCGTCAGTCATATTGCCGATGTTGCTGCCGAGGAAGAAAAAAAGGCTGGGCTCTACGCGATGAGCATGCATAGGAATAGTTGCAGCATAGTCACCAACAAGCTTCACTGTGTTCAAAGTCGGCAGCGTCTGACTCAGCCGTTGGCTTGCTTCTTCTACAATGAGGCCATTTATGTCGATCATATTGAGCAGCGGGTACCGCATCTCGGAGATCGAGGTACGCAGAAATATTTCGGTTTTCCCGCAATTCCCACATCCGAGATCGACGAAAGTCTCAACGCTACATGCTTTCAGTATTTGCTCAGATTGCCTTTCGAGAATCTCTTTTTCGGTACGATACAGATAGTATTCTGGTTGCTTGCATTGCTCCTCAAACAGACGCGACCCAAGGTCGTCATAGTAGTAACGGCACGGAATTGATTTTGTCGCATTCGACAGACCGTCCAACAGATCCTGAATCATGATGTGCTCCGCATGCTCCAACCTACTCAATTCTGCTTCAATTCCTTGGCCCGGAAGCAGATAGTTTCTGATACGTTTTGCTAACCAACCGAACGCATGCGGCAGCGCTGTAGTTCACCTTGCTTCTGTTGGCGACATGATGAGAAAAAGTGTCCAGGATGCCTACGTATTCGTGATAGAGAGAGGATTTGAACTTGGGGAACCCGTTGAGAAGATCGATTTCTCGCGACGTTCCATCCGCGTTTGACAGCACAATTCGCTTGTCTTCCCCGTTGGGGTAAGCCCAATCCAAATAAATATGAACCGGCAGTCCAGTTTGGCTGCGTAATTCAATTGTGGCGGCTATATCAATACCGCAATCATCGAACTCGGCGGAGGCTGCGAAGAGATCGATCTCGCCTACGATATGCATCGCTAGATCGAAAGCGTTCGGGCCATTGTCAGCAATGCAGCCGCCTCCGCACACAGCGGGGTCAAGGTACCAATTGTCATTTCCTGCGTGCTGCCGAATATCCTCCTTGTAGTAGATCGAAACGGCTGCGATGCCTCCATTGTCGGTTGTCCGAAGGCTCCCGACATCTTTGACGTTTCGGTTGTATCGACGATGAAAAGCAGTGAAGAGAATTCGCTGCTGTCGCACAGCCAGGGAGATAAGCTGTCTCGATTCAAGCTCGCCCATAACTAGCGGCTTCTCGCAGCAAACGTGCTTGCTCGCAGCGAGGGCGAGCTTGCATGCATCGAAATGAAGATTGTTCGGAAGATTCACTATGACAGCGTCGACGCATTCTGCTCGCATCAAGGCTGTGTAGTCCGCGAACTGTTCGACCTCATGCCGCCGATCAAACGCATCCAGCTTGGCTTCCGAGCTATCGCAGACAGCAGTTAGTCTCAGAGAGTTCGATCTAGTTAATGCAGCGAGGTAGTAGTGAGAAATCACTCCTAGGCCTGCAATGCCAACACGGATCATTGTCCGATCTCCGCTAGAGAAACAGCTCCTAACGTCGACGCATGCCAATTGAGCGCGGCGACCGTCGGAGCCGGAAGAGGAATACCGTGGACGCCTCGTTCGAGTGCAATTTTCGCGTCGGAATGTCCTGGATAGGTGAGTGCCTCATGCCCCTCAAAGACAGGTTCTCCCAATAAGGAGGAAAGAAACCTCTCCATTCGCGCGGCAAATATGGGGCCCTCGAGAAATGCACTCACATCGAGCGCAAACAGGAAGTGTCCAATGCTGTTTTGCTCATCCTCGCACCCCAAGGAGACACTCGCCCCCGAGAGCACACCAGAGAGCACTTCCACCAAAAGCGAGAGTCCAAGCCCCTTGTGGCCACCCGTAGATCGTTGCCATCCACCCAACGCAACCAGGAATCCAGAACCTTCCAAATATGATCTGGGATCGGTCACGGGTTGACCGCTCTGATTGACCATCCAACCCACTGGAGCCTCTTCTCCGAGGTCCTTTGCGAGTTTGATTTTTCCGCTGGCGACTACCGTCGTGCTCATGTCAAGTACGAAAGATGGCAAGTCCCCTGCGGGCGACGCAAATCCCAAAGGATTGGTGCCGATGATTGCTCGGCGTGAACCCTGTGCGTACCCGACAGGACGATTTCCCAAGTTCGTCAGTGCCAACCCGATCATTCCCGATTGGGCTGCCATGCGCGCGAAGTATCCGGCTGCCCCGAAATGACTACTATTCATAACTGTCACGGCCCCGACACTATGTTCGGCAGCAAGTTCGATGGCCGCTTCCATCGCGCCTTTGGCTGCGAGAAGTCCAAGCATGCCTGACGCATCGAACGTCGAAATTGCCCCTTTCTTCCTCACCCTTCGGAGCGTGGATGATGGAAGAATGGATCTATCACTTAACGCTTTCACGTAGATCGGGAGAAGATTATAGATCCCATGCGAATCCAGGCCATGAAGGTCAGCATAAAGCAGTACATCGGCGGCGGCGGCGGCTTGCTCAGACGAGAACCCATATCTCACGAAGGTCACTTCAGTTAGCCTTCTGAGAGACTCTGCATCGATTCTAATCACGTTTGACATGCTGCAGCCCCAGTCACTTCGTTTGATGCAATAAACAAGAGCGCTGCAACTTGATCCGCGAACTGGTCGAGATCGGCGAAGTCGATATGTTCGGATGAGGTGTGTGCCCCGTTCGTTGACAGCGAACCGGGTCCCCACATAATTGAATATCCTCGCCCTTGACCCCACATTGCATCGCACGTGAAAGTCTCCGCATCGTCGGCGTGACGTTTTATTCCTGCGTCCGCGAGTTTTCTTTCCCAGTCTGCGTTACGATTGGTGAGGACTGGCAATCCGCTCTTGAGCCAGCGAACGGTGAGAATCTGATCAAGTCGCATTGCCGTACGAGTGAAGACATCAATGCCGCCGAAAATATCTGCGAAGCGGAAGCCCGCGGTTTCAATCGCGCTAGTTACCGCGGACTTCACAAGCTCGCCTGATCGTGTCGCGCGATACGAGAAGTTGAACTGCGCTCTGCCGGTTCCGTACACCCGGTTATGCATGTCACCTGTAGCAACACCGGCGAGTGTCATGCGCACATCGGTCCGAGAGCAAATCGGCCCCATTTGTCTCGCCAGTTCTGCGCATAAGTAAGAAAGAATCAGACTCGCATTGTCCCCTCGGTGGGGTGCGTCGTCGGTGGCTCCTTTTCCGTCGACAGATAATTCCAGGGTCATCGAACATGTCGAGGAGTCAAAATACGCGCCGCCAGATGGAATAGCGAAAATGTTGAGCGAGCCGTGATAGCCCAACTCCATAAGTTGCTTGGTGCCATAGACGCCCATGGCGCCTCCCTCTTCGCCGGCAACACATTGGATGAACAGGCGAGGGCGACGTTTCTCTGGTGGGTGGTTGGCTGCCCAGCGTTCGATTCCTTCCAGGATTGCTACGCCAGGCCCCTTGTTGTCTGCAGCACCCCGCCCATGGATACCGCCTTGGAGGATTCTCGCGGGGAAAAAAGGGCCGACCGTATCAATATGAAAATTGAACATTACATCCGCGCAGCCATGGATGTCCTGTGATCCCAACACAATCGAGGCCTGGTGGGCAAAGAACTCTGGCCCCATTTCTTCCGCTCTACGCTTCACCGAAACGGGGGCTTCACAGTCCAGTGTTGGCACATGCCGATACAGCGTTGTGAACCCAATTCTCTGAGCTGCCGCAGCGTACAAATCCAGAGCTCGAGGAAGATCGCAGCATCTGCCTGACTCCATCGGCGTGACCGTATCCACCGAGACGAGTTCGCTCAGCAGATCTTTATGATGCTGACTAAACATGCTGCGTGATGCCATGCCAGACATCTTGCACTAGGTCGCCAGCGCTTACGGCACATTCCGTATAAAGGCCTATGCGTCGATCGTTCTCTGGGTCTGCTCTACCGGCGTGCGGGAGCACTGCTAGATGGGGTTCGACAGAGAAAACTCCTCTGTATCCGCTTGAGAAAAGTAGCGCCAAACATGCCGCGACGCCGACATGTCCACAGCCAGCGCGACAATAAGTGACTTCGCCTCCAGACTTCATACCATCCTTGATGTGGACGTGATCGACGAAGTCGACGATGGGCCGTAAGAACGCGAGGGCATCATATCCGTAGGCGAGCCCGTTACCCGTATCAAATAGCAAACGAAGATTGGTGCTGTCGAGGAGCCGAAGCATCCGAAGAGTATCGGATGGCGATCTACCGGCAAAACCAGCACAATTTTCGTGAAGAAGCTTGATCCCGTGCTCCTTGGCGCGATTTACAAAAACGAACAACCGCTCGATAGCGCGTTCCTGCCAATCATGCGCCGACAAAGTGCCACGCGAATACGACATGATCCGCACTGACCTGCAGCCCAATGCATGACAAATAACAGCAAGTCGGTCGATTTCGGCTAGTTCATCATCGAGTGGATACTCAACTGTTCTCGACCAGTTACCGATTCTCGAGTCGAAGCAGTCAACGACGAAATCGGCCTGTTTAATGCAGGCTATCAGGGCACTGACCTCAGATTTTCCCAATGCGTCAATCGGGGAGCCGTCGACGGACCTGAGTTCAATGTGCGAGAGGCCAATGGCTTTGTGAGTGGCAATCTGTACTGCGATCGACGACGCAGCTTCATCGGCAATTCCCGACATGGAGTAGGGTGACTTCATCTGGAGGCGTTTCCGAACTCAAGCACACCGTTGATCACATGGTTTACCTCGGCATCCGTCAGCTCCGGATACAGTGGCAAACAGACAGCCTGCTGGCTCATCTGAAGGGCCACAGGCAACGACGCGCCTTTCTCCACGAAGTGCGCGAAAGCCGGCTGGTGGGGCAGGGGTGCCTGGAACCCTGTTTGGGTTTCTATTTTGAGATCGGAAAGAAACTGCCGCAAACAACTGGCATCTGGATGCCGAACGACATATCGATACGGGACTCGCTCTGGTTCATTGCAATGCTGAAGGCCAACTCCGGCGACGGTGAAAGCCGCGTCGTATCGTTTTGCGATCGCCCGACGGCGCTCGATCCTCTCCACAAGAAATCCCATCTGTATCGCGAGGTAGGCAGCATTCACTTCGTCCATACGGCTATTGTGGCCGCTTACGTGGTGGACAAAACGCGTCTTTCCATCCTGCCCATGATTCCTGCGCATCCGGCAGAGACTGGCAACCTCTTCTCGGTCTGTGACAATCATCCCGCCATCGCCCAAGCCGCCAAGCGGCTTGGCCGGATAAAACGAGTACACGCCAATGTCACCGAGAGTCCCCAACGGGTGACCTCGAAGCTTTCCACCAAAACTGGTCGCGCTATCTTCAAGAATATGGATATGGTCCGGCAATCTCGATCGCAGCAGAGGAATGTCGCAAACACCACTATAAAGATGCACTGCGATGACGGCCTTGGTGCGTATCGATTGCGCTGCCACAACTGCATCAACGTCAATTGACCAATCGTTCGCCTGGATATCGACAAAGATCGGTGTCGCGCCGGCCGCTACGATCGCACTTGCTGTGGATGAGTATGAATATGCGGGGGTAATAACCTCATCCCCTTGGCCAATGCTCAAGGCCTCGAGGGCTATTTGCATGCCCGCAGACGCAGAACCAACGGCCACCGTTTTAAGATCCTCAGACCCAGCAAACGATGCCACCTGCCTCTCAAAGAAGTCGACTGATGATTTCAAAATGAACTCACCCTTCTCGCAGTGAGTGAGCAGAAGATCGGGCAGGACCATGGGCAGAAGAGCGGCCGTTCTTGCGTAATTGAAGAAGGAAACGTTCATCGGGATGAGTAGAATGTGGCGATGGCTTCAACCGTATATTCGATCTGAGCCTTTTGAATCTCGGGATGGATAGGAAGTGCGAGTGCCTTGGATGCAGCCGTCTCTGCGACGGGAAAGCGGCCGACGCGATACCCCAAGTCCGACATGGCAGGCTGCAAATGAAGAGGCATGGGATAATAGGTTTCTGTGAAGATCCCCTGTGCAAGTAGAAACTTTGCCAGTTCGTCCCTTAGTTCCACTTCGATCAAATAGACGTAGAACACTTCCTCGCCGCTCTTCACGTATGAGGTCAGACGAGGCAACTGAACGTCGGGGACTTGCGCGAGTAGTCGTGAGTAAAGTGCCGCCACTTCTTGACGACGCTCGATATTTGCTTGGAGTGTTCGTAACCTGTGAGAAAGTACGATGGCATGCCAGTCGTCCATGCGGCTGCAAATGCCATGTCTAACAGCAAGTCCTGACCCGTCCCGCCCGAGATCTCCCGTCTGACGCATCGCGACCGCCAATTTAGGATCGTCCGTGATAATCGCTCCAGCGTCTCCTAATGCGCCTAATGTTTTTGTCGGGAAAAACGACAGTACGCCAGCTGATCCAAACCTGCCTGCGTGCACGCCATTCTGAGTCATCCCGATTGCTTCGGCACTATCTTCAACAATGAGAACTTGATGTCGCGTGGCAAACTCATTCAACGCCTGCATGTCGGCCATCTGACAGAAAAGATGGACGACCATGATCGCTTTCGTGTCCCGCGTGATTGCCGCCTCGAGAGCAAGCTGGTTCAAGGCGTAAGACGCGGCATCGATATCGACGAAAACTGGAGTCGCGCCAACTTTTCGAATGCAGGACACGGAAGAAAAAAAGGAATAGCACGGAACAATAACTTCATCGCCCGGTCCGATCCCAAGCGAGCGAAGAACCAGCTCTAGGGCGTCCGAAGCATTGGACGTCGCAATTACATATTTTGCTCCGGTATAATCTGACAGTTCTTTCTCAAAGCGCTTGACCATAGGACCACTAACAAGAGTGTCCTGCTCAACCAGAAGCGCGAACTCACGTCTGAGATCGGGAGTAAGACTCAGCAATTCCTGAGTATTGCTATAGAATGGCACTAGCATGCGGCCGCTCGTTTGAAAAATTGCTATCAAGATATTCGAACGAACCAATCTGCTCGACGCTTTTTCGGGTCATTGCAAGCCCAATGACACTCGCTATTTTCTTATGCGCCGGCAGCGACATGGCGCGTACGAGACTTTCGTCGCTCGGCCCTAACGCGGGGTGGAAATGATTGTATGCAAGCTCGATAGAACGCGTCAGCGGATCATCAAACATTGAGGTGGCAAACAACAGTTCGCTGCCTTTCCGCAACTGCAGACTAGATATGCTGTCGTCCGCACTGGCCGGGAACCACCCTTCAATCGTGACCCCGGTGCTCATTTCTATTGAGATGCTGCGTTGGCGAACTGGATGCGCGAGGCTAGAGAACACCGTGGAGTGCACGTTACCAAAGTGGCGAAGCACCAAACGAGCAGAGCCCATTGATGCTATCCTTGAGCCGTTTGGCAAGATCATATCCGTTATTCTACATTCATCGACATGCCAATCTCCTAATAAATGTAGTGCCAATGCAAGCTGATGGGGTAACTCCACCTCAGCAATATGTTCATCAACGTGATTTTGACTACGGTCTATCCTAGATTTTGTTTGAACTAACACAGCTGAGATCGCGTCTCCGAACTCCTTGCTTCGAAGGAAGCCTCCGATGCAAGCCGTCAGGGCGCTGCAAGGCCAGTTTGAAACAACCAGGATTCGTGCGCCAAACTGCTCTTCCAAAGAGAGCAACTGATGGTATTCGTGCTCCGAAAGCGCAGCCGGCTTTTCTACCAAGATGGAGCGATAGCCTCTGTCGAGTACGGCCCTTACAGCAGCGACTCTATCTTTTGGGGGAATGCAGATATGACAAACGGTTGGATGCAGCAGATTTACCGGAGGCAACACATCAGTTGCCCGATGTCCGTCTTTCTCTGCGAGATTTCTGCGATCGCTTGATAGATCAACCGCGAGAATGTCAACAGTGGTCGACAGCGATCCCGGTCGTGAAGCCCATAGTTTTTGGATGCATTGCTCGTGAAGGTCGCGGCCAGCATGTCCGTAACCGACTATTACCGTAGCGACGGAAAGTCGGCCGCTGGTCTGCCACGAGTGTATTGTACCTCGACTGTTCATGCTGCAGTTGCCGCCCGCGCAACCGTTGCCAGTCGCCTTGATGAGGAATGCACCTTATTCAATGCCCTCCGAACAATCTGCAAACCGTCATCAAACTCGGATCTGCTAATCGTGAGCGGCGGCAGTATTTTAAGAACTTCGTCTTTTGGTCCGCAGGTTTCGATGATCAAACCGTCTTGGAAGCACGCCTCTTTGACCGCTGCACAATCTTGAGTGTTTGAAAACTCAAGACCAAGCAAAAGGCCTTTTCCCTTCGCGGACAGCCCATACTGCTCCGCTATGGTTTCAAGGACCCCTCTTTCTAGCGTGGCTTTTTCCTTGACCTCCGTTGCAAAGCGATCATTAGACCAATATCGCTTAAGCGCCGCGGCGGCGGTTATAAAAGCGTGGTTGTTACCGCGGAATGTTCCGTTGTGCTCGCCTGGATTCCAAATGTCATATTTGGGGCGAATGAACGCGATAGACATCGGGAGGCCAAAACCCGAAATAGATTTCGCCATGATCACGATATCAGGAACAATACCGAGATCTTCAAAGGAGAAGAAGTTTCCGGTTCGCCCGCACCCAGCCTGTATGTCGTCGACAATCGTGAGGGCGCCGATCTCATGGGCTAGTCGTTGCATTCTCTGAGCCCAGATCGGTGAGCACACATTGGCACCACCCTCGCCTTGGACTGTCTCAAATACAAATGCGGCCGGAGCATCGACACCACTCGAAGAATCCAATAGGAGTTTTTCTATTTGAGCCGCAGTGTCAACGGTTGGTCCAAAATAGTCGCAGTAGGGTAGATGAGTAACGTGCGTTAGAAGAGGCTTTGACGATGCACGATGCGATGAATTCCCGGTCAGCCCCAAAGCACCCAATGAACACCCGTGGAAGCCGTTGGTAAAGGCGATCACATTCGCTCGACCGGTGAATTTTCGTGCGAGCTTTATCGCCGCTTCGACAGCATTAGTTCCAGTAGGCCCGGGAAATTGAACATGAAAATCCAGTTGACGGGGAACAAGGATCGTATCTCGCAGCGCCGTGAGAAAACTTGTCTTTGCTACGGAGTACATATCCATGCTCAAAGCAACTCCGTCGCTGAGTATGTACTCCATGAGCGACGCGCGAATTGGCTCGCAATTATGCCCGTAGTTAAGCGATCCACAGCCCGATAAGAAATCAAGATAGGGGCGGCCCAGACGATCATACAGATAGGAACCTTTCGCCCGCCCGAATTCCACCGGATAAGCACGGCAATAGCTTCTAACCTCAGACTCGATATCTCTGTATACGTCTGGAATATTTTTTCCATCTAATATGATTGTCTCCGACAAGTTTCCCCTCCTTAGAAAGTCCTAACGCAAATTCAACAAGCGGCGAATGTGGCTGACTTAAGCCAAGGGCAATCTTGACACTGATCGGACTCGGCACCCGGATATCTCGAAATTCAACGTTAGAGGCTTGATCTTCTCGGGACCAACGAGTTATTCTTTACAAACTGTAAATTTTTTTATGGTGCGGCGCGACAATGAAGCTGCGAGCGTTGCGCCAATCAATCAGGTTGAGAATGCGGGCGGGTTGGAACGCAGGAAGGGCGTAGCCCGACTGGAGTTTCAATCCGCCAGCGCCGCTCCCTTTTCGGGGGCGTTTGTCTGGTGATCGCGATCTACCGGGTATGCCGGTGGTTTTTCCCATTTGGAGGAATCACTTTGTGCCCGGCCGCCACGTAACCGATCACCAGATGGGCTTTCGAAGTTCCGGCAGACCAATACGACGGTCGTCGCGGCGGCGAAGGCGTCGATCAGCATAGCCACGGCCTATCGCATCGAGAAGGATTCGAGGCTACCCTCGCAGGGGAAGGTTGCGCGACAACGGCGCCGCCCCGATCCGCTCGCCGCCATTTTCGACGCCGAGATCGTGCCGCTGCTGCGGGCCGCGCCGGGAATCCGGTCGGTCGCCATCTTCGATGAGATGATCCGGCGTCATCCCGAGCTTGGAGCCGGCATTCGCCGCACGATCGAGCGCCGGGTCCGAGCCTGGCGCGCCGTCCATGGCGAGGAACAGGAGGTCATCTTCCGGCAGGTTCACGTACCCGGGCGCATGGGATTGTCGGATTTCACCGACATGGCCGCCGCCGGCGTCACGATCGCGGGCCAGCCACTCGATCACCGGCTCTACCATTTCCGGCTCGCCTATTCGGGCTTCGAGCATGGGCATGTCGTGTTTCGGCGGCGAGAGTTTCGTCGCTCTGGCGGAAGGCCTACAGAACGTGCTGTGGTCGCTTGGCGGGGCTCCCCGCGAGCATCGCAGCGACAGCCTCTCGGCGGCGTTCCGCAACCTTGACAAGGACGCCCGGGAGGACCTGACGCGCCGCTACGACGAACTGTGCGGCCACTACGGCATGATCCCTTCCCCGCAACAATCGCGGCATTGCGCATGAGAACGGCTCCGTCGAAGGCCCGCACGGCCATCTCAAGCGGGCGATCAATAACGCGCTGCTGATGCGGGGATCGAGCGATTTCGACGACCTGGCAGCCTACCGTCGCTTTGTCAACGAGATCGTCAGCCGCGTGAATGCTCGCAACTCCAAGCGCATCGACATCGAGCGGGCCGAACTCCAGGAACTGCCCGTCCGGCGCACTTCCGACTACGAGGAGGTCACCGTGCGCATCACGTCATCGGGCGGGTTCACGCTGCGCAAGGTGTTCTACACCGTGCCCTCACGCCTGATCGGCCACCGCCTCAGAGTGCGGCTCTTTGATGATCGGCTGGATATCTTCATCGGCGGCACGCAGCTCATGACGCTGCCCCGCGGGCGCGCCTCTTCAAACGGTAAGCACGACCAGGTCGTCAATTATCGGCATGTCATCCATTCGCTGCGCCGCAAGCCGATGGCGCTGCTCAACCTCGTCTATCGTGACCAGCTCTTCCCCCGCGAGGCCTACCGGCGAACCTTCGACGTGCTCATAAAGCGGCTGCCTGAGCGGCAGGCCTGCCGCATTATGGTCGAGCTTCTCGCCATGGCGCACGAGCGCGGCTGCGAGAGCGAACTGGCTGATCAATTGACCGCCTCGCTACAGGCACGGCGATTGCCCGACATGGCTGTTTTGCGGGAACGGTTCGCGCCGGATCCCGCCCGGCTGTCGATTCCGCCAGGCTGAGCTTGCTCCTCAACGAGCTGCGCCTGCCGGTCATCAAAGTCATGTGGCCGCAGTTTGCCGAACAGGCCGACAAGGAAGGCTGGCCCGCCGCCCGCTTTCTCGCCGCGATCACCGAGCACGAGCTGGCCGAACGCGATCGACGCCGCATTGAGCGGCATCTCGCCGAAGCCCGCCTGCTGCCGGGAAAGACCCTCGATACTTTCGCCTACGTCACCAAGGACCAGGCCGAGACCAGCGTGCTGTTCGAGCTCATCAGCGCCCGCTACGGGCGGCGCTCGATTGCCGGACAAACCGAGGAGCAGGCGGTCATGGTAAGCGCAAGGATCGTACGATCTATCATGTTGATACCCTCATTCGGTAGCGGATTGAGTAAAGTCGAGGTGTTGCCGCACGCCGGATTTGAGCTCTTTTATTGCGGCGATTGTTGCGGCGGCATCTGGAAACAGAACGCGTTTGTGAGTGGCGCTTTCGTGGATAATGATCACGCCATTGCGGATTCGATGCCGGATCCAGGATCGAGAAACGTCCGCCGCCATCGCTAATTCAGACACCGATAGCCACCCGGGAATGTGGTGAGAGCGGGCTGGTGTAGACTGCCTCAATACGCGATGGCCTTGTCGGACGACCTGGACGGTGCGCACAGGAACGTAGCTGCGGCGCGGTGAGCGGAAACCTTCCTTAGTCAGTCTGGCCGCTATTGCCGTGTCGTCGAGCCCTTGATGAGCCAGTTCGAGCAGCCGGACCTCCATCTCGGCGCCGCGAGACAAGGCGCTCAAGGCATGAACTCTCGGCTCGACCTCGCGTTTGGTAACTTCACCGCCTCGCCAAACGATGCGGATCGTAATCCGATCTCGGACCACCCGTTGCAGGATCACTTTGTCGATCAAGCTGCGTACTAAGGCTTTCTTGCGTCCCCACTCTATGTCAGGTCTCTGCCAAAATTCAGGAAGTTGCGAACTGGCGCGATAAAATCATTCTGTTCTGTCGGCGTCAGATCGTCAGATTGACTTTGCATCGCGCGACGGCGCTCAAGTGCATCCTCCGCTTGACGAAGCTCACGCAGAGCCCTCTCCCAACGGCGCTCCAACTCTGCCGCGATCAGCCGATTGTCTGGGTCAACCCGATCGTATTGCCGTTCTGCGAGCAGCGCTTGATAACGCAGCCGTTTGATCTGCTGCTCTTCAGCGCGCTCAAAAGCCTCGTCTGCCTGCTGACGAGCATCTTTGGCGTGCATCAACTCGGCCAACTCAGCCGGACTGGCCACCGCGAAGAAGGCCTCAACGACGCGGGCGTCGATGGGATCGGCTGGCAAATGCTGGCATAAGGCTCCGCCCTGGCTGCGTGCCAGGAAGTTGCAGACGTAACGGTTGCCGTTCTTGTATTCAACGCCCATTTTATGGCCGCATCGCCCGCACCAGACAATGCCTTGCAACACCGCCGCGCCATCACGCGGCGCACCGCGTGTCTGGTTTCGTCGGTATTCAGCATGATTGTCAGTCAGCATGGTCTGGATCCGCTCGTAACGCTCCCAATCGAGATAAGCAGGATAGCGGTCTTTCACTACGATTTTCCACTCTGCCATTGGCCGGCGTCGCGAGATGATCTTACCACTTTGATATCTGGCGTGACAGGACTGGGTGCGGCCATAGACGAAGGCGCCGGCATAGGCCGGGTTCTTCAACATCCCGGCAAGCATGCTGGCGGTTGGGACGCGCCAGACAACGTCGCCAAATCGATTTCGCCGCGGTATGGTGAGCGCACGATCCCGCAAGGAACGGATCACTTTTCCGACGGTGCCCAACTCCCAAAATGCATAGAATATCAGGGCAATCCGGTCCTGCACTTCCTGGTTTGAATCCTTCATCACGACACCATTGGCGTCCCGCTCCAACCCGGCTGGTAACAGCAATGCCAGCTCGCCCCGCTCAGCCTTGCTGAGCAAACCGGCTGTCAGGCGGCCACGAAGCGTGTGCAATTCCACTTCCGAGATCGTACCCTTCAGGCCAAGCAACAAGCGCCCGTTGGCCGAGCCCGGGTCGTAAATTCCGTCGCGGTCGCCGATGAGGCATTGCCGATAGCCGCATAAATCGAGGAGTGGGTACCAATCGGAACAATTGCGGGCAAGGCGTGTCACTTCGTACGAGAGAACGATGCCAACTTCACCCAATGTGACGCGTCCAAGGAGATCTTTGAAGCCGGCCCGGTGAGCCGCCGCAGCTCCACTCTGGCCAAGGTCCGCGTCGATCACTTCGATATTGTTTTCGTCCCAGCCGAGATCTCCCGCACGCTGATGCAATGCATATTGCAGCCGCAGGCTTTCCTGGTTGTTGACCATCTGATGTGGTGTCGATTGCCGGATGTAAATCACGGCTTTTCGGCACAAATGCTGGGTCGTTATCAGATCCGACATCATGGCTCGCCCTCCAGAGAACCATGCGGGTCCGATAGGGGTGATTCGGTTTCTGACGTCAGGCTATCATGCTCAGGTATATCGACGGAACTTTGCGGCGCCTGCGCCTTTGCAGAGCAGACAAGGCGAATAAAATCGCGAACGCTCGTAGTTGAAAGGTAAGCGCCAAGCAGGCCCCGTGTTTCGCGGACCGATGAAGGACGCGACACTCTCGTGATGATTCTCACGGGAGGTTTGTTTGCAGTCTGCACCCAAGTCCAGACCTGGAACATTTACAGTCATCGAGGCGGTTCCCGATCGTCTCGACGCGAGCCCGGCGGTGCCGCGCCGTCGCTGGTCGGATGAAGCAAAGGCGCGGATTCTGGAAGAGGCGATGACGCCGGGCGCGAATGTCTCGGTGGTAGCGCGATCGCACCAAGTAAGCCCGCAGCAGGTGTTTGCCTGGCGGCGGAAAGCGATCCGCTCCGGCGCCCTCGCGATCCTGTCGGCAAAGCCGGAGATCCAGACGCAGAGCTTCGCGCCAGTGGAAGTGGCGCCTGGGGAGGGCGATCGTGCGGGCGGTCTGGAGATCGTCATCGGCGATGCGACGATCCGCGTGGGCAGCGGTATAGCAGCGACCCTTCTGGTCGAGGCGATCCGTGCGTTGCGATCGGCATGATCCCTACCGGAGCCAAGGTCTATGTGGCGACGCGGCCGGTCGACTTCAGAAAAGGTCCGGACGGTCTGGCAGCGCTGGTGCGCGACACAGGCGCTGATCCGTTCTCCGGCGCGCTTTACGTGTTCCGAGCCAAGCGTGCGGACCGCGTGAAGATCGTATGGTGGGACGGGTCGGGTCTATGCCTGTTCGCCAAGCGGCTGGACGAGGATAAGTTCCGCTGGCCAAGGGTGGAGAATGGGGTGATCCGGCTTGCCGCGCCGCAATTGATGGCGCTCGTTGAAGGCATGGATTGGACGCGTGTTCGGGCCGAGCGGAGGCGACGCCCGACATCTGCCGGATAGACCGTGGCGAAGTGACTCAGGCGGCACAAAAGCAGTCCCGGAAGCGGGTCGAATATGCTTCTGTTGGCCTATGACGAATAGCGCTTCGGCCCTTCCCGACGACGTCGACACGCTCAAGGCGATGCTCGTCGCCATGGCGTCGGAAAAGGCCGAACTGCAGACCGAGGCGGGACAACTCCGGGGCGAAACGGCGGAACTCAAGGCCGAGATCGTCCGGATGGCGACGCTCAACGAGCGCGCCGAAGAGCGGATCGCCAATCTTCATGTGATCATCAAGCAGTTGGAGCGCGCCCGCTTCGGCCGTAGTTCCGAGAAGCTCGATGCCGACCAGCAGGCCTTCGCCTTCGACGAGGTCCAGACCGGGCTTGGCGCGATCGAGGCCGAACTCGAGGCGGCAAGGTCGACAGGCGAGCGGCGACGTGCGAGCCGCCCGCGCAAGGCGTTCCCGGCGCATCTGGAGCGCGTCGAGATCATCGTCGAGCCGGAGACTGTCGCCTGCGCCTGCGGCGCTTGCCAACCGGTCAGGATCGGCGAAGACGTCTCCGAGCGGCTCGACGTGACGCCGGCGAAGTTCCGCGTCATCGTCACCCGTCGCCCCAAATATGGCTGTGCGCAGTGCAAGGAGGGCGTCAGCCAGGCGCCGGCGCCGGGTCACCTCGTCGAAGCCGGTGTGCCGAGCGAAGCGCTGCTCGCCCATGTCGCCGTCTCCAAATATGCCGATGGCCTGCCGCTCTATCGCCAGGAGGGCATCTATGCCCGCGACGGCGTCGAGATCAGCCGCAACTCCATGGCCAACTGGATGGGCCATGTCGGCTTCCATCTCGCCCCGCTCGCCGACCGTATCCTGGCGCTGATCAAGGAGGGCGCGCGGGTCTATGCCGACGAGACGACGCTGCCGACCTTGTCGCCAGGTTCCGGCAAGACGAAGACGGCCTGGCTATGGACCTACGCACGGGACGATCGAACCTTTGGCGGCACGGCGCCGCCCATGGTCGCCTACCTCTTCGAGGACAGCCGCAGCGGCGACTGCGTGGAGCGCCATCTCTCCGGCTACACAGGATTGCTTCAGGTCGACGGATGGGGTGCCTATAACCGGCTCGCGGAAGCGAAGCGCGCCGGGGGTCCGCTGACGCTGGCGGCGTGTTGGGCGCATCTGAGGCGCAAGTTCTATGAATTGCACGTGTCCGGCGTCTCGCATGTGGCGAGCGAAACCGTCGAGCGGATGGCCGAGCTGTGGGCGGTCGAGGAAGAAATCCGCGGCCAGGACCCCGACGTCCGCCGTCCGCACGCCAGGCGCAGTCGGTCTCCATCGTCGCCGAGCTCTGGCCGTTCTGGGAAAAGGAACTGGGCCGCATCTCCGGCAAATCGAAACTCGCCGAGGCAATCCGCTACACCAGGAGCCGCCGTGAGGCGCTCGAACGCTTCCTGCACGACGGCCGTCTCGACATCGACTCCAACGCTGTCGAGCGGGCAATCCGGCCCCAGACAATTACAAGAAAGAATGCATTGTTCGCGGGCAGCGACGGTGGCGGGAAGACATGGGCCACGATCGCCACACTCCTGCAGACCGCCAAAATGAACGGCGTCGACCCCTTCGCTTGGCTCACGAAAACGCTTGAGCGCATCGCCAACGGCTGGCCGAACCGCGATCTCGACCAACTCCTGCCCTGGCATCATCACGCAAACTGAACGGCCACGGCTGGGCGCTTACGCTGAAAGCTTGGCTGACGGCAGATCTGGTGCCGATGGATACAGATTGGTGGCCGAGATCGGAATCTTCAGGAAAACATCATCGCGGTAAACGACAAGAAGCTGACGATACGGGTCGGCGCCGCTCGGTCTGCCCGCCAAAATGAAATCGCGCCCATAAAGTGGGTGCGTCGGATCGGTAACAGTTATCCGTTGATCATCCCCAATCTAATTGGGGCATTAAGATGTGTGTTCGTAGAGACGTTCACCATCGGCAATGATGACGCCGAAGAGCGAACACAAATCAAGGAGCTGATGCCAATCGCGGTTGTTGCGAGCAAGCCGAGAGGCACTTGCCGCGATCGACCGCCTCGTCCATCACGCCACCATCTTCGAGATGAAGGTCGAGAGCTACAAGCGCCGCGAGGCCATGGAGCGAAAGCGTGACCCGGGACGCCCCGCGTCCTATGCCACACCCGCCAACAGCCTCGCTGATTGACGCGCCGCGACAATCAAACCGACAAACCCTCTTGCGCGAGACAATCAATGCCACGATCATCACCTCCGCCGCGACACCAGATTCTCATCCAGATTGTCGCGCGCTTCTCATCAGAATTGTCGCGCCACATTTATGGGGCTCCATGGCTGCTTATTTTCCCAAAACAAGAGGTCTGCGCACCTTTGAGGCTGCAGCGCGACATCTCAACTTCACACGAGCCGCCACGGAACTGGGACTCACACCAGCCGCCGTCAGCCACCAAATAAGGGAGTTCGAATATCAGCTTGGAATTGAGCTGTTTCATAAGTCTGGCCGATCAATGCATCTCACATCTTCCGGAGAAGTTATTTTAGCCGCCGTGAAGGACGCTCTGGAGACTCTAACGAATTCCTTGTCGCAAATGCGCCGAACCACTGGCAATCCGAGAATTAGGGTCAGCGCTCCTGGTTCAATAGCGACGCAGTGGCTGTTGCCACGCATCGAGCGATTTATACGCATTCGGCCTGACATTGACGTGGGGCTAACCATCTCTCCGAGAGTTCGGGATTTCACGCGAGAGAATGTCGATGTCGCTTTTCACTGGGGCAATGGCAATTATCCAGGCCTACGCGCCGACCGCCTATTCGAGCATTCGATATTTCCTGTTTGCAGTCCAAAACTGATCCGCGCGCATCAGGACATCAAAGTCCCTGCTGACATGATGCGTTTCAATCGAATTCATCTCGACTGGAGCAGGCCGGGGGTATCTTGGCCGAATTGGGAGACTTGGTTTTCTGCATTAGGGGTTGCTGAAACCGATCACCGCCCCGGATTGCATTTTTTCGAATCCGGTCCTGCAATACAGGCAGCAGTGGACGGTTTAGGCATAGCCCTCGGCGACGGCGCCATGGTCGTCGACGATATTATAGCAGGCCGTCTCGTGAATGCGTTCGACTTCGCAATCCCCGGGCCTCGTCAATATGCCTATTATATCACGTCACCAGAAGGCGCTGACACAGCCTTGGTCACAGAGTTTCGCGAGTGGGTATTAAATGAGGCTCAAGCAACTGCGAAAGCATTACAGGCGGTCTTCCATCGTCATGCCTTTTCTTCAACCAGCCGCAGTCCGGCGACACTTGCGGAGGCAAGCGTCTTGGATGACTAGCATTACAGTTGGAGCGCCGGGAGACCGGCAAGGAGTAGACGGTGGAAGTCCGTTACGATGAAGGAAGGATGTGTTGCAACGTTTTTGTTACTCGCGAGTGGCAAGGGATCCTTCAACCATTTCGGAGGATTGCGATGTTCAAAGGCCGCCAGTTCGACCAATCTGTGATCCTGCTTTGCGTGCGCTGGTACCTGGCCTACAATCTGAGCCTGCGTGATCTTGAGGAGATGATGGCCGAGCGCGGCATTACGGTCGATCACGCGACCATCCACCGCTGGACGGTCCGTTTCGCGCCCTTGTTGCTGGAGCGCTTCAACCGGCGCAAGCGTAGCGTGACCGGCAAATGGCCTGTCGACGAGACCTACATCAAGGTCCGTGGCCAGTGGATGTATCTCTATCGCGCCATCGACAGTGTCGGCGACACCGTCGAATTCTATTTCAGCGAGCAGCGCGACCTGCCGTCGGCCAAACGCTTCTTCAGAAAGGCGCTGGAGCGTCATGGCCGACCGGATCGCGTCGTCATCGACGGTAGCCAGACCAATCGGGAGGCGATCGTTTCCTGCGACACCACAAATCGCTTGCAGGATCGCTCCCGGCGCCGGCTGAAGCCGATCCGGATCCGCAAGAGTAGATACCTGAATAACCGGATCGAACAGGACCATCGGCGCATCAAGCGCCGTATCCGGCCGATGCTCGGCTTCAAATCGACGGCCACCGCAGCCACCATCCTGACCGGCATCGAAATGATTCACATGATGCGCAAGCGACAGGCGAGGTACGCCTTCAATCCGAATCCGTCCTTGGCCGAGCAGTTCGAAATCCTCGCCGCCTGATTGACCTCGCATCAGGGCCTCTCTGTGCCCCTATTCAGCCGTTGCAACAAAACCCGACCATCGTGGCGGCAATACCGTCGAGGCGGCGCTGGACGCGGGACGCGAGCAAGGCGCCGCCGGCCACTGCCAGGCCGGTGATGATGAGAGTTCCCCAGCCGAAACTCATCAGGATGATGGTCTCCAGCTCCTCGGTCTCGGAAAGGCTGAATGCAACCGTCAGATTGTTTCCTCCAACCGAACCGGAATAGGCTCGATACATGGTATCGGCAGGTACCCCCGGCAACGCCGCATCGAACATCGAGAAGCCGTCGGGAAGACCTGCCGCGGTAAAATTTCCGGCCAGATGATTGCCGCCCGGCGCGGTCAGCGAGAACAGCTGCTCCTTTTTCGTGCTGAGCTTGGAATGGCTGTCGACTGCGGCAATTAGATCCTCTAGATCGTGTGCGGCGTACGTCGCCGCCACGACCGAAAAAGTGTCCTTGACGGATTCATCGAGCCGTTCGGCAAGGTCGGCGCTCATCAGCTGATAGACGATGGCGCCCGTCAGGATGAAGGCAAGCACGAACAGGAAGGCGAAGGTCAATGCGAGCCGGAAAGGCGTGCTGCGAAGCAGGCTAAAGCGGCGCATGCAGGCTGTAGCCGGTGTTGCGCACGGTATGGATGAGCTGGGTTGCGAACGGCTTGTCGATCTTGGCCCGCAGCCGGCTGATATGGGTCTCGACGACGCTGGTCTTGGGGTCGAAGTGGAAGTCCCAGACGCGCTCCAGCAGCATGGTCCGGGTGATGACGCGCCCTTCGCCGCGCATCAGCACTTCCAGCAGACTGAATTCCCTTGGCTGGAGATCTATCGCCTGGCCCTGCCGCGTGACACGGCGCATGATCAGATCCATTTCGAGATCGGCGATCCGCAAAGTGGTCTTCTGCACCTGCGCCGCCGGCCGGCGGCCAAGGGCGTTGATGCGGGCGAGCAGCTCGGAAAAGGCGAACGGCTTGACGAGGTAGTCGTCGCCGCCCGCCTCAAGTCCTTCGACGCGGTCGTCGACGCCGCCGACCGAGGTGAGAAAGATCGCCGGCGTCCGCACGCCGGCCGCACGAACCGCCTTGACCATCGACAGGCCGTCCGGTCCGCCACGATCACGTCATAGGCGCCGCGAGTTGCCGCAAAAAGCGCGTCATGGCCATCGCGCAACAGATCGCAAACATGCCCGGCTTCGGTCAATCCCTTGACGATATAGTCGGCCGTCCGCGGGTCATCCTCAACAAGGAGAAGTCGCATCGTCGTTCCGGTCCGTTGCCGAGGCTTTGTCAAAGCGGAATGCTAGCATCGGCAGCCGCTCGTTCCTAGCTAGAGCCCGTTCCATCCCAATGGAACCGGGATGGGGCTCTATCCTCTTGTTTGACCATGATCTTTCCAAATACAGGCACCCACTTTTCGGGATCAGGGTCTCGAATGCCCGTTCCTGGAAAATATGGGATCACGAGCCGAAAAACCCCAGCAGCGGCTCCATGGTTTCGAAAGTCTGATCCATTTCATAGGTCCCCAGAACCGGGATCGCGATGTGGCCGAAGCGGATGGAGAGCTCCGCCTCGGATTTGTCCTCACCGACCTTTGCTATCGCGGCCAGATAGAGCGCTGCCGCCAGGCCGCTCCTGTCGGAGCCGGCCTTGCAATGGATGAGGACCGGTTTCGGGGCGGACTTCATCAATGCGATCAACGCGAGCGACTGATCCTGCGTCAGTTTCGTGCGGGCCGACATGCCGAAGTCGATATGCCGGATGCCGAGATCCTTCGCGGTCCGGACCTCCGCGTCATACCATGACCGACCAGTCGCCTTGCCGCGTAGATTGATGATCGTGGCAATGTGGTATTCGTCGCGGTAGGCCCTGATCTCGTCTGCCGACGGCTGAGCCGATCGATAGGCCTCACCGGCGACGATCGTGTGAAAATTGTTGTTCAGGTGAGACGCCGCCAGGGCGCAGCCGGCAAAAGCAAGCACGGAAATCGAGGCTACCACCCAGGCTTTGATCGAAACTCGCCGCGAACTTGTCATTGGCTGCCTTTTCCGTCACGGCTTGATGCCTTCGAATATGGTCCGAAAATCATCTGGCCGCATCGCGCGCGGGGACAAGCATCTTGCGCAGCACGGCGTCTTTCAGAACGAAATGATGGAAGAGTGCGGCGCCGGCATGAACGCAGATCAGGACGATAAACACCGATTTTGCCCAGGCATGGATATCGCCCATCCAGCCCCAGACATAAAAGGCCAGAAGCCCGGAAACAGGAACGGCGACGAGAAGGCCATAGAACAGCGCATGCGTTGCGCGTGAGGCGAAAGCCATCCATTTCGGCATTGTCGATTGCGGCTTGGGCGCACCGGCAAAGAGGCGGACGGCCAGACGCACGAACACCAGCAACAGGACCGCCAGGCCGACCCAGTAGTGGGCGGACCCCATGGTCTGCTCGTAGGATGACAGTTGGCGTCCGTCCGCTGCCGCATCGACGTAGGTTGTCATGCTTTCCCCGAACAGGAGCTGGAACAGGACAAGCACCGCTATCGTCCAATGCAGGCCAATCTGGAGGCCGCTATAACCGGATTTTTTGGAGTTCACTGTTCTGTCCATGAGGTGAGCGCGATAGCTGCCGATGGCGAAGCCAAGGCAGGGATCTGTTGGCGTTTTGGCGCGTTCTCGTCGCGTCCGGCGGGCGTGCAGCTGCTTGATTCCTAATCCGATTCAAGCAGGATTTCCTCGGCCTCATCGGCGTCCTTCTTCAGGGTCATGTAGAGGACAAGGGCAACAATGCAGCCAAGGAAGATGATGCTGGTCAAAGTGGTGCCGAAGCCCAGCCCGCCATATTCGACCGGTTGCGACAGCAGGTCGCCGAATGAGGCGCCAAGCGGCCGCGTCAGGATATAGGCGAGCCAGAAGGCAAGGATGCCGTCAAGCTTGAGAGCATAGTAGGCAAAGGCGATGAGCGCGATCACACCGCCAAACAACAGGCCGGTGGTGAGGTAGCCCATGTTGAAGGTTTCGGCAACCAGGTCCCCTGCCGCGGTGCCCAGCGAGAAGGTGAAGAGGATGGCCAGCCAGTAGAAGATCTCACGCTTCGTCGTGAAGATGGTGTGGATCGACAGGGTTCTCTCGCTGGCGTACCAGACCGCGAACGTCGCAGCCAGCGCGACGCTGAACGCGATCGTCGTCGTCTCCAGCCGCACGCCGAAATTGTCGACGAGATTGTCGGAGATCAGCGTGCCGACCACACTGATGAGCAGCACTGCAAGCCAGTAGGCCCACGGCACGTACCGTTTCTGCGCAAACTGCAGGATAAGGGCGACGACCAGGATGCCGGTCATGATCAGCGACGTCACCGTCAAGCCGAGGCCGAGATTGACGGCGAGATAGTCGGCCGCCGTTTCGCCCATGGTCACCGCCATGAGCTTGATCAGCCAGAAATCGACGGTGACATTGGGAACCCTGTTGAGAGCTGGCGCAACCCGGTCGAGAGCCGGCGCGGCGCGTTGGGCGGTTGGCGAGAGCATGGCGATATCCTGTCGTTGACGGCGTGTGGCGGACTATTTGCCCATGACCGTCATGGCTTGAGCGAAAGAGTCGTCGGCGCGCTTGTCGTCGTCGGCGTTGCAGCGCTCGACGCCCTTGGTCTCCAGCTCGGCAACCTTTGTCTTGTCCGCGTTGCTGAGCTTTGCCGCGGCCTCCGCCGCCCGCAGGCTGTTGAGCGTGTCTTCGCAGGGAGCGGTGGCGGCGAACGTGGATGAAATCGGGTTGCCGATGGCAATGGTGCAGAACTCGAGGGCGAGGACCAGTTTTTTAATGTGATGTTTCCCTGTGTGGCGCCGGTCTGCCGGCAGCTTCGATCAAGCTCCGGCCAAGTCGACCGGCATCAGGACCATAGGGATGCGATTTCACCGGCATCTGTCCGGTGTCTTACATCTTTGTAAGAATGGGCAAATTCGTAAGAATGGGCGTGGGGCGACAAAATCCCGAGGGATGCCTCGCCATGAACTCGCCATGAATCGGCAGAAAGAGTGGTGGCTGATGATGGGCAACAACGGTCTTGCCCAATTCGACAGGCTTGTCGGAGTGAGGGAAAACGCTAATGGCCTATGTTCCTCTCAACCCGAAGGCATTCGACCAACGCAAACGCCTGATCGTCGTTTCGGATCGCCGCGATCGCGGCCATCGCCCTGCTGCTGTTTGCAAAGCCGGGCCTGACCGAGGGGGCGGAGGGACACGAGCTCATCGAACAGCTCGGTTTCATCCTCATACTGATCTGCGTCGGCGGCCGCCTCTGGAGCATTCTCTATGTCGGCGGCAAGAAGAACGACGAGCTGATTTCCATGGGGCCATTTTCGATGACCCAGAACCCGCTCTATTTCTTCTCCACGATCGGCGCGGTGGGCATCGGATTGATGTTTGGATCCGTGCTGGCGGCCGTCGCATTGGGCTTGGCCAGCTTCATCGTTTTCCAGGTGACGGCGCGCAAGGAAGCCGAGTATCTCCTGGGCAAATTCGGCCCCGTCTACAGTACCTATGCAGAGCGGACGCCGCGATTCTGGCCGAACCCGTTTCTGTTCCGCGACCAGGCTGAATGGCGGTTCTCAACGCACGCGTTGAAGCGGACGTTCTATGACGGGCTCTATTTCCTCGCCGTCTTCCCGGCGATCGAAGTGATCGAGTATTTCAGGGTCAGCGGCTTTCTGCCGACGTTTTTCATCCTCTATTGATCAGTGTCGCGCCGCGCGGCGCAAGCTGTGCACCAGGATCGCGAGGCAGCCTACCAGCAGCAGGATACCGCCAAGCAATGGCGGCAGGGCCAGAAGCTTTACCGCCGCCGTGATCGCCGCGATCAGGAGCAGCGCCAGATTACCGTCGTCGATGAACATGCCGACGAGTTCCTTGACGGCGAGACGAATGAGGTTCATCGGGCAAATCCTCCGGTGGGTGCGGGATAGGCGCTGCGCAGCCAGTGAATGATGGCAAAGGACGCCAGCGCGTTCGATGACATCTCCACAGAATGGCCGTCGGGCTTGCGCGCTGGGAGCGTGTGGGCGTGAGCGGCGCGAGATCCGCGGCCGATCAGGTCATTAGACACGCGTCTGGCAACGTACCTAAGCGCACCTGTCACTCTCCTTCAGCCGCGGCCGAACTTGTTAAAGGCACAACGGAGAGGTCGGCCTGGACCACTGGATCCAGTAGGACGCTGACGTTCCGTTCGCCGAAGCCAGCTGCGACCGCCCCCGCAAAGACCGCCTGGATGTGCTTCGCCAGTTCGCTGGCGCCAGCTTTCGAATCGGCTGCGAGATTGCAGAAATAGCCAAGATCCTTCATCGCGTTCCGCATGGAAAAGTTGCTTCCGTCGAAGTCGCCGTCCAGGGCAGGCTTGAGCATTTTCTCCAGCGTCCCGGACCGGGCCGCTCCGGCCTCCATCACTGCGTAGAGGTCTCGCCACTCCACCCCGAACTCGCGGGCCCTTCCGTAGGCTTCGGCGAGTAGTGCGACGGTTCCCTGGGTCACGAAATTGTTAAGGAGCTTGGCGATGTGTACCGCCCCCACCCCGCCCATGCGGCGAATCACGGTCGAATAGGCCGAGATGATACGCTCAGTCCGCGCAAACTCCTTTTCGTCACACCCGACCATGGAACCGAGGGCTCCCGCCTCGGCTTGGCGTGGGCTACCGGTTACGGGCGCGTCGGCTGGTGCGGTGCGAGGCCCCGCAGACATGGGGAGCATGAGGAACTGTGGGGCAGTCACGTTGCGACCTACCAAACGGGCACTTTCTGTGGCGCGGTTCCGGCCCGTTCAGAGAGCCTCCATCACCGACCGCCCCACAGTTCCTCATGCTCCCCTTCTCGTAGCGTGCCGACAGGGAACGCTGACCCAGAAGATCAAGTTCGTACTCGTTGAGGCTGCCCGTCAATCCCAGCAGCAGCCGGTCATTACCCTGCGCGGCGCATAGACCGTCTCCTGCGACCAGCACGGTATCGACGACGCGGCACATCTCGATGAGCTGCTGCCAGTCAGGGCTGTTGCGGGCGAAGCGCGACACTTCCCGCGCCGCGACCGCACCGACCTTGCCAAGACAGAGGGACGACCCCTCAATCACGCAAGACGGCCTCCGCCGAACTCATCGCATAGAGAAGAAAAGAAAGCGGCTCAACAAGCTCATCTATGTCAAGCGCTCTCCTAATTCATGACACTCGATGGCAACGAACTGGCCTGTTAGTAACGTTTCGCAATACACCTGACAGATCACCGGAGTCGGACGTTCCTAGGGTTTTTTTCCGCGTCCTCACCAATCCACCTGGACGACAATCATCAGCACTCTGGCCTACGCAGTGCTTCTTTCGTATTTCGGTTGCGAGGTGGAGCTGGAGCCTATGCCTCCCTGTTGCGACCTCGGCGCGGAGACGTCCGCTGCCTGGCTCAGATGAAAACTGGATAGAGCCGATTGAATCGATTCGTACCACTTTGGAATTTGCGAGATTTGCGTACTCGAGCGAAGGCAGTTTTCGCGCGCGGTTCTGGCCATCTCCTCGAAATCACTATGACTGACCGCAAGGTGATGCATCATTTTTGCAGCTTTATCCTCGATGTCCGGCTCGTCGAGGACAACCCCATTCAGTCCATTTACGACCTGCCTTTTCAGACCAAAGGCAGACGACACTACGATGGGTTTGCCTCGAAACAGAGCTTCTGTTGCTGTCAGGCCGAAGCCCTCTTCGCGAGAGAGCGCAAATACTCCATAGGCGTTCTGTTGCAGCCGGCCAACAATTTCGGCATTTGCATCGTGGTTCTTCATCGAGATACAGGCCAGATGGACACGCCGCCGCACTTCCTTGGGCAATTGAGAGCATAATACGACGCATTTCTCGAAATACTCGCGTCCTTCTGGATCGTCGGCAACATCCAAAGAATCCGGTCCCGCGACCACCAGGCATATATCGTACGGCTGGTCGAGCGTCATTTTCACAAAACGATCGAAAGCGGCGATGATCCGGTCAATACCTTTCAGTGCATCCCACCTGGACACATGCAAGAAATACCGCGAGCCGAGAATGTCCTGGAGGGACGGAGTGGGGTCGAATTCTTGGCTACTGAAGGAAACCGAATTCTCCAGCGTCTGGTCTGCGGGCCCTTTATAGTTACGATTCTTGCTCGAAAATGGGCTGATCGATGGCTGGATGATATCTATGGGGAGACCGGTATCAAAGGCATATTCCTTCACGCTCAGGACAATGCGCTGGAATTGGCGGATGTATTCCCCCAAAAACCCCCAGATTTCGTCGACTGTCGGGGTGCGCTTTGGATAGCCGATGTGGCATCGCCAGATAGCCGGGTGCGGGTTAGATTCCAGGAACTTCGCGGCCGCACCAAGTGGCTGCGGGTCATGAACGACCAGAAAGCCATCAGGTCTGATGATCCTTTCCAGCTGCGCGGCGCCTTGCTTCGATACCTCAAGATAATGTGGCAGAAGATCGTTCAAGCCTGCCACGGTGGCGTCGTGAAGAGAATTGTGAAGTCCTTTGGTGAACTGAAAGAATTGCTCTTCCTTCGGTTTAAAGATGAGCCAACGCGCATCAAAACCAAGTTCCCGAAGGAGGCATATGTGGTGTGGAAGCATTTCGGCCACCCCGCCGCCGAACGCGGTGGAATTTATGTGCCAAATGCAACGGGGGCCAATCTTGTCACGAATTGCGCTGGACGAACGAAATAGTTCATCGAGAAGTTCACCATAGTCGTTTCGCTCTGCTTCGTAAAGCTCGAGTACCGAGCCTTCCACCAGCACCTCATCAAATAGTGGTGTGTGGAATATCGTTGATACTTTCATTCCGTGGACCTCGTTAAAATCTGAGAAGCAGGTTCAGCGCGGCCGGTTAGAAAGGATGGAGGCCTCGCAAAAGTTCTCTACCCAGCCCCTGGTGTCAGGGTGACCCCTGGCATTGAGGCCGACACCTACGCAGTCGCAACCTGCAGCGATCGCCGCTTCAATTCCGGTGCCGGAATCCTCAAAAACCAAGCATTTTTTGGGAGTGATGCGCAGTATCCGCATTAGCATTTGGTAGGGTAGCGGATGCGGCTTTCCCTGACTGACGTCCTCGGCCGCAATCATGATCCTCGGGTAGGAGAGTCCAGCCGCCTCGAGGCGGGCGAGGGCCGAAACTCTTGCTGAAGAGGTGACAATAGATCTGCGTTCGGCAGGGATCGAGCTATAGAACTCTACGGCGCCTTGGATCGGCAGCAACAGTCGCATCTCTTGAATCTCATAATTTGCTATGCGAGCTGCTTCGCGTTCTGGCGAGAGACCGGGCGTAATCGTCGCCACCAGGTCGACGTCCCTGCGGGCGGCCGACATCCGCATTGCATAATCCGGAGAGATCCGTTCCTCCCGTGCCCATCGACGGAGTGCGCTTTCGACCACAGCCTTCGAATCTACAAGGGTTCCGTCCAGATCGAAGGCTACGTGATCATAATCTTCGAGCTGAACATTGAGGGATGCGGTTTTCGTTTGATCTACTCCCAGTATCAGGCCCAATGACGCTTGTTGGAGAGACATGCTCTCTCTGTGGTGTGGAACGCCTCGGCGCAGTATTCGACCATGGATGCGTCAGTGACCTGTGCAGTCATGTCCTCGTCCTTGCGGTAGTCTGCGAGTGCTCGCTGCAGTGCCGGCTGCAAAGCTGCGAAAAATGCACCGTCCATGGACGCATTGCTCATGTATGTCCCCGGGTAGCCCGTGTAGATACCGTGCTGCAGACACCTCTGAGCGAAGGCCCTTCCATGCTTTTGCGAGGGCAGAACGATTCTGAACATGGTATCGCTTCCGAGCACGCGCGCAGGTATTTCGCGACGTTCGAAGGAGGTCTGGAACTGCCTCTTGAGCGCCAAGCCGCTCTCGGCGAGGCGAGCCACAATTTCTACTTCTTCAAGGATTTCCTGTGTCAGGTTGCCGGCCACAAAGGCCCGGTTCTCGCGCAGATACGTATTGCCCAGAAAGACCCCATCGGCTCCCACCATGGCATCGGCCGTGCCGACGACCGCGGAAAGGCCAATGCCCTGTGCGATCCCCTTGGCCAATGTGATGAGGTCGGCTTTCACACTGTGTTTTCGGCAGTAGCCACCCTTGGCGTAGCGAAATCCGCAAAGAACCTCATCAACGATCAGCAATACTCCATGCTGGTTTGTCATCCTGGAGATTTCCAGGAGCAATTCCGGAGGAAAGACTGAAGGCTCAGGCGTGACGAAAACGGCCGCGACTCTCCCCTCGTTCCCGACCAGCTGCTGATCCAGGATATCGAGGTCATATTGGAAATCCTGGATGTTTTGATCCTTGGCCGGCGGATTGTCCGACCAGGGGTGCTGTTGAAAGATGTCGTGCCATCCGTGGAAGCCAGCCGTCAGGATGAGCGGCCGGCCTGTTCGGTGCCGGGCGATCCGAACCGCAGCTTGCGTTGCACAAGATCCGGTCCTCAGAAAGAACACTCTGGGATTGTTTGGGAACATTTCCGAGATCTTCCCGGCGAGTCTCTGGCGTTGCACACTCACCGGCGACGGCAGAATATCGGTTTCTTGCTCCATCGCCTGCGCAAGCCTAGCCTTGAACACTGGGTCGTTGCTGCCCAAGGGCGAAGCCCCGCTGCAGGACGTCATATCCAGATAGATCTTGCCGTTGATGTCTTCCGCCGTCGCGCCAGTGGCGGAGCGGAATATGATGGATGACCGGGTGTCACGCTCCCATTCAGCCAAATGTCCGGTAGCTCCAGGATCGAGCATCTAAATTGCCCTTTTACTCGAGTGACATAGCCATTCGCCTGGCGTTGGCCATTATCGTGTGTGTCGGATTGCTGTTCCCTGCGAAATTCATGACGGAGCCATCCATGACATGGATGTTAGTGAACCCATGGACCCTGCCGCAGCTGGCTACGACCGAGGTCCTCGGGTCGCATCCAGCGCGCGTCGTGCCGTGCAGGTGGGAGCTGCCTTTTCCATGGAAGGGTGGCTCTCGCTGGATGCGGGACGCGCCAAGGTGGCGCAGAATGTCATCAGCGCGGTCGGCGAGAAAATTCATGCGATCGCGATCATTTTTGGAGCTTCGGTAGTCGAAACGGATGTAAGGGATACCGTATTGGTCAACGGCCTCGTCAAGCACGACTCGATTGTGCGACCATGGCTCTTCTCCGGCCATGTAGTGCAGACGGACAAGGCCGACGTTCTCATCCGGCGAGGGGAAATTCGCTTCATAAATGAGGCCGCCAAATCTGCATGGCGCGTCGTTATGCTCGTAGAACTCATCGGTATAAACCGTCGCATGAGGTCCCCAGTGCGGAGCAAATGCACCGGAGCCGCGATCGACCGGTTCCATGTAGCCGACGGAGTAGCCGTTGATCTTGAATGAAAGGCCCCGCCCAACGAGGCCAGATTTGTTTCCTATTCCCTTCGGTGCATGCCCACTCTTCGACCGAAGCATCAATGCCGCTGATTGTACCGCGTTTGCGCAGACGATGACCCTTTCAACTGGGATACGGATCAGTTCCGATGAGAGCGGCACATAGCACTCTAGGGCTTCAGCCCGACCGTGAATCCCCATTTCGATCCGGTTGACGAAACAGCCGAATAGAACCGAGATCGTTCCTGGCAGCGCGGAGTCATCCAAAATATTTCTTGCGAGCGCCGATGCTCTCGCATCGGTAGGGCACACCAGTTCATCGCAAGCCGAACAGTTTATGCATCCCAGGTTGGTCCCTGGCGGCCTGATTGCCAGGGGGATGCTCTTTGATGTTATACTCAGTTCCTGCATTGCGTTAGTTAACATTAACCCGCGCGGGCTGGCTGGATAAGATGGAAACCCGCTTGCGCCACTGATCTCCAGGAGATCCTCGATCTCCGAATAGTAGGGTTCAAGATCCTGGAGGGTGATGGGCCAATCAATCTCCATGTCAGTCGTTAGATAGCGAGAGGCTGACAAATCTGTTTGTCGGTATCTGAAGGTAATCGCGTTGTAGAAGGGCATCCCGCCGCCAACGCAGCACGCTGTCCAAGGGTTACCATCGGCAGAGCGGTTGGAGGTGAGTGCCTTGCTGTAGGCCGCTTGGTGGGGACCGAGCATGGCGCCAGGGGAAACCACGCCTCCATATTCCAGGACGGCCACATGGCAGCCCTTTTCCGCAAGTGTTCGGGCGACTATCGATCCAGATGGTCCGGAGCCGACGATAACCGCATCGAAGTTTGTGAAGTTACAGGAGCCCGCTGAAATGTGTCTAATGTCCGTCACGGGCAACAGTCTCCTGTGGGTGTAAGGTAGCGGACCAGCAGGCGGTGCCCGCGATGGAGGCCAGTAGGTGCTTTAAACGGGCTACGTAGTGGGGAACCGCCACGATTGCCGGGCCGGTGGCAGGGTGACGGTAGTTGACGAAGAGACCGTCGTGGGTACGCACGATCCAGAAGTACACGTCGTCCGGGTCGGTGCTGCGGCCGCGGAGGGTTACAATCCGCCAAGTGTTCCATTGGCGGGCGCCGCGGGTGCGACGAAGGTCACTGTACGAAACCATGAAGGGGTCGCGGAGGCGTCGGCCGAGGAGCTTCTCCACTCGGGGTATGGGTATCTGGGCCAGGTCCTTCACTCCCTCGATGCCTGAGACCGCGGAGCGCACCGCCTCAGCGAAGGAGTCGGTCGCGCTTAAGGGAAAGGTGATGGGCCCCATACCTACGTACCAGCCGATGGAAAACTTCGACGGACCCGTCCGGGTGTGGAAGGGCGCCATGGTACGGAATTCGCCCGAGCCCGTGATTTCGTGGCCGACCTTGGCCAAACAGGCGAGCAGTCCGGAGAAGGAGTGGCCCCCGGCCGCGCGGCAGACTCTATCGAAGACGAGCGTGGTGGGTGCATCGAGAAGCTCGGTGTATCCACCTGGCTGGGCGGCGGGGCTGCCGCTCACGTCGCTTACCGGTACAGGAAACTCCGGCAGGCGGCCGCCGGTTTCAATTAGGAACTGCCGCCAGTGAACGATGGATTTGTGGTCCGCAGTCAGCGCGTCGGCGGCCGTCCGTTCGGCCTCCGCGAAATCGAGGTAACTGGCGGTGGTGGGAAGGGGAGGTGGGGCGGGTTTGCCGTTGGCGGCGGCGAGTGCTGCGGTGTACAGAATGTGGATTTCATAGGCGGTTAGAAGAAAGGAGTAATAATCCGTCAGGGTGTGATCGGCGGCGAAACAGACAGTTGTCGCTTCTGCGCGGCTTATGGTGGCACAGATATATCCGGGCCAGCCGAGGGGGCCGGCTTCGCTATCGAACAGTTCCTCCAGATACCGCGCCAGCTTCCGGCCGTCGGTGAAGTCCCCCGCCGCACTGGGGCGGATGCTCACGGCTCCGGCCGGTAGCGTCATGCGTTGCAAACGGCCGCCCGGTGTCGAACGAGGAGCGAGAGTGAGTTGGCTGCGCAGGGTTTCGTGGCGGTCTGTCCAGCCGCGCAGCGCAGTGGCGAAGGCGTCCTCATCGAGTTCGGCGGGTAGATCGAAGGCGCAGCCCAGCCAGGACGGCGGCAGGGGACCATCACCGGCCGCTTCGAGCACGGATGTGATGTGTGCTTCCTGCACGTGAGAAGCCCGCCGTACGTCGGCTGCCCAGGCGGTGCTGGACATGCGCGTAGCGTAAGCCCGCCAGACGATGAGACCGCCCGGAGACAGACCGAACGATCGTATGTCAGTGAACTTCATGATCGCGCGCCTTATCTGCGAGGAGCGGAAACGACGGGTGCGACGAGGAGCGCCGCCTGGCCCGCGAGAAGAAGAAGGTGAAAGCTGCGGGGCAGGCGTCATCGGAGCGCTTCGTGCGCCGACGGCGTCATCCCGCGCTCCCCGGATTCGGCATCGACAAGTCGTAGCCGAGTTGTTGCAGTTCCTTCCCGGCGATCCGCTCGAATTCCTCGATCTCCCCAGGCGTGAGGTCCTGCAGGTACCGCCCTTTACGCCCGGTATACAGCGGCTTACCCGCGGCCTCCGCTGCTGGATGGCCCCAAGGGTTGTCGAACAACGCGTGTTCGTGCTCCGCGTGGTGGAGGACCGCCTCGTCCCATGACAGGCCGAGGTGCTCCAGCATCCGCTCGACAGTGTCGCGGGGGCGATCGACAAGGTCCTCATACCGCACTTCCAGATAGCGGCTGCCAGGCGCAGCCCGGCGGGGTCGGGTGACGACCTCCAGCCAGCCGCGCGCGGCCTCCGCGACAGTCCGGTAGCCCCAGTCAGGGACGGTCTTGAAGTGGGAGGCCGTCAGGTCGCGGCCGTCGCGGATGATGTGGATGAAATGTGCTTGTGGCCAGATCGCGGCGTACGTGCCGATGTCCTGGATCCTCCGCTGAAGCTTCAGGCCCCATCGTCGAGCTCCCGTCTGTTCACGCCGAAATTCGCCGATGGAGTTGATGAGCAGGCAGCGGTCATCCAAGGCGGACAGATCGGTACCGCTTTCGGCCATCTGGCTTGTCACCAGGCTCCGTACATTGTCGCGGTCCAGACCAAAACGCTCGCACTGCACAACGAAGTGCCCGCCGTCGTACCACTCAGGATCAAAGGCGTCCTTCGTCGTAACGGCGACCCGCGAGTCGCAGAGGTCCATCAGGTCGCACACTGCGAGGATGTGCGGGCCGAGGTTAATGGGTTCGGTAAAATCGATCTCCGGGCCGACGACCAAATCGGGGTGCGAGTCGAGCAGGACACTGAGCAGAGTAGTGCCGGAGCGGTTCTCGCCGCCGAGCAGGACAGGGTTAGAGGGCAGGGCGAGAGGAGGGGCCACGTATTTGTCTATGCCCACGTTTCCTAGGAGAGGTTTGGATGTGTTCACTTTTGTCACCTCAAGCACCAGCTTTGGGCTACGCGACGCCATCGTGGTTCCAAGGCTCGAGCGTCGCCTTTGGATGTTCCGCAACCGGGAGACCGCGGGGGCTATTTTCGGTGAGCACGATCATGGACCATTCTCCTCAGTCGTGAGTGCATTTGCGGATCGCAATGCATGCCCCATGCCAAGGAAGAAAACTATTGAAAACAACTGGTAATTTTGGCTTTGCCTACGTTGCCTATCCGACATCGTCGGACTTCGGACAATAACATACCGAACGTGGTTGAACGGCGCGCGAATCAGCTTCTGGGGAGAAATTCCGCCGTTCGAGAACATACCGGGCCACCGCATCCGAGAATACGATCTCGACTCCGCTGGGGAACAATTTCAGCGCTCAGGTCGGCAGACACGTCGTCGGCGCCCAGCCTATTTGATCCGTCCTGGCGCTGACGGTAACCGGCCGGATCGGTGGCGCGGGCGGCAGCAGGGAGCGGATATCGGCGAAGGGGAAGACCGGCTCGAAGCGGAATGCCTCGGCGAGCGCGCCCACAGCACCGTTGCACTGGCCGGCCCGGAAACTGTTCATTGTCCGCGCCGCCTCTACGAAGCGTTCGGGGGCCTGCGAGCGGTGTGCCCGGATGGCTTGCGTTTTTAGGCTGGCATAGCCGGTAATGTCGACATAATGCGTCGGCCAAAAACCCGTGCCACCGAGCGTGTCGGCATGCAGCACCGGCACGGCGAACGAGGCCGCGATGCGCGCGCCATCCGACAGCGCGCGGTGGTCGCCGTGATAGTCGTTCGGCGCATGGGTGATGGCGACATCCGGCTTCACCTCGCCGATCAGCGCCTTCAGCGCCACGATCAAGGCGGCGTCGGCGACGAGCGCGCCGTCGGGAAAATCGAGGAAGCGCGGCGCTACACCGAGCAGAACCGCCGCCGCGGTCGCTTCCTCGCGACGTGCGCTGGCAAGTGCTGCCGGGTCGCCCTTGCCGCCTCTCGCGCCGTCCGTAGCTATAGCAAAAATCAGCTCTGCGCCGGCCGCGGCATACGCGGCCATCGTACCGAACATGAATATCTCGATGTCGTCCGGATGCGCCCCCAGGGCCAGTATCTTCATTTTCCTCTCCCCAGAATTGGTAAAAAGTGCTGAACGGACCCCTGCTCGCTCTGACCGCCTATGCAAGCTGTTCACGCAACAACCATGCCGTTGTTAAAAGGCGGTGCAGGCCCGCGCCTTGCCGGCATCGCGTCGGGCGTGCACCGCGTCTATGCCTTCACACCATTCCGCGGGCCGAAGCCTATGCGCCGATTTTCCCGGCGCCGCTCTACGTTACCATCCTTCCACGGTAATCCTCAAAGAAAGGGGCGGCTCTGGCGCTGACTGGCGGTGGTCACCGTTTCGCCGGCCGTCATGCTGGTCATCAGGCCAGGCTTTCGCGACCCGCATCTCGGCCATCTCTGCGTATTCCGGTGATGCCGGACGGCTATTCCAATCTGAAGCCGGACAGGTATGGAGCGCACCCCCAGACTGAGACAGGATGCTGCCGTCCATGTCCTCGATCACCACACAAAGTGAGGACGTCCCCGCCGGTGCGTAATAGAGCGGGACATAGGTTTCTGCCGTCGCCGCGCCGCGGTTCTTCGACCCTGTTCGCGCATACCGCCGAACGACGTCGAGCTGGCCACGCTTTTCTGGCCGGCGCGAAGCGCGTGATGCGTGTCCAAAACCTGACAGCATCAGAAAACATGTCAGGTTCATTACAACCTGCCACCTTGGGCACCTTGGGTTTTTCAACGCGTAATCATGCGCTTCCCGCGTGCTGAGCGCGCTGGCACGGCCTTTGCTGATTGAGATCCGGCAACATTGGGTGAGGGCTGCCCCGTCTCGAAGAGGGAAACAAGCTCGCGCATAGAGTCGCGCAACCTTTAGCAAGAGCTTTGAAGAGCAACATGGTCTGGCAGATGGAGGCCCCGGTTCCTTCGATTAAAGTGGAGATCTTGCTGCCTGGCGAGCCCCCACGATCTTCCAGCCTGGCATCGTGAATTTTGGGCAACTTTGTGCGGACCATGTGTAGCGGCCATGCCCCATCTGATGGTGTTTAACGAAGATTCACGTGAGAAGCACAAGCTGGTCGGACGTCGGCTCACCGATGTGATCGCGGCTATCGATGAAATCGGGGCATCGTTTCCAGACAGAACCGCGATTACGCATGGCACGACGGAACTCACATATGGTGAGCTGCGATCATGTCGGCTAGAATCGCGAGCACTCCACGAGAGCGCTGCGCGGTGGGAACGATCGTGGGCTATTGTGGGCAACGTGACCCCAATTGGGCTGCCACGGTAATCGCAATTCTGAAAGGCGGCGCAACGTATTTGCCGCTTGATCCATTTTTACCGGCCTCATGCATTTCATTCATGGTCGAGCAGAGTGGATGCACTCTGATTATCGGGCAAGAGCGACCGGAAGCTTTAGGTCTGCTTCAAGAAAACAGCCATGGCAATCGTGAATTCATGACGGTGCAGACCGCGTTAATTAGGGACCTTGCCTCTCCTGCGATGCCCTCTTCGGCTGAGTGCGGTCCCGCTTACATCTTGTTTACGTCCGGGTCGACAGGGTGGCCTAAGGGGGCGATGGTCGAGTATGCCGGACTAAACAACCATTTGATAGCCAAGATCGATGCGCTCGAGTTGACCGAGAAGGACTGCATCGCTCAAACTGCATCGCATTGCTTTGACATCTCGCTGTGGCAGCTCTTGGCAGGGCTATGCGTTGGAAGCGGCGTCGCGATTACAGACGATGCCACGCTTAAGTCTCCGATAGCTCTTCTTAAGGCGCTGCAGGGACAAGGCGTCACAATTGTCCAATCCGTCCCATCCGTACTTGCCAGAATATCTGCAGACACTCGCGGCCGATGAGCGGCTTCTCATCGCCTTGCGCATGATCTCCACGGTCGGCGAGCCGCTGACGCCTGCCTTGGCGCGCGCCTGGCTGGCACTGTACCCCCAAGTCCCGATTCTCAATCACTATGGCCCGACAGAATGTGCGGATGGGGTTACCCACCATGTGATTTCTGTCCCGCCTAGTGCATCTGAAGCCTATGTGCCGATCGGCCGGCCGAGGTCTATGTCGGCGATGGATGGCGGCTGTGCACGACGGGTGAAGTCGGCGAGATCTGTGTCAGCGGAGTCGGTGTCGCTGCTGGCTATATCAATGATAGCTCGCGTACCAAAGATGCTTTTTTTGCAAACCCGTTCTCCAACCATCCATCCCATCGGCGCCTATACAAGACAGGCGATCTCGGACGCTTCAGAGCTGACGGCTTGCTGGAATGTCGTGGCAGGCGAGACCGTCAGGTCAGAATCCGGGGGCACCGAATCGAGCTTGGAGAGATTGAGCCCGGCTCTGCACCCATCCTTCGATAAGTGGCGCCGTCGCCGTAGCACCCGTCAATGAAGGCGTGAAGCTCACAGCAAGAGAAATAGCCAAGGACGACGGAGGGTTCAGGCCAAGACGGATAGTAGCCCCTCCCGACGTCTTGGAAAGTGGACTCCGAAGCTTTGTTGCCCAAACGCTTCCTGCATACATGGTCCCAGAGCGAATCATTCATATCGATGCAATTCCAGTTACCAGAAACGGGAAAGTAGACTTTGCCGCTTTGCCGGACCCGACGACCATTCGGCCTCAGCTGCTGACTCTGTTCGAAGAACCAAAAACGGAACTCGAACACAAGCTGCGAGATATCTGGTCCAGCGTTCTTCGCATCAAAAGTATCGCGTGAATGACCAGTTTATGAACCTTGGCGGGGCATCGCTCCGGGGCGCAAGTAGTGTCTGACCCTTTTTGACGTGTGATCGAGTGCGGTCTTCTGTCAGGCCTTAGTTGCGGCACTTTCAGAAGCCGCTGGCCGGTATGGTGATCTGCGGATCGGGTCCAAATCTGCCAAACGAGCTCTATGCCCTCAGTTAACTTCTGGTTTTCCCGGTCCAGATTGTTTGATCATGCGCCCATTCAGGTCATCGACTTCTCACACCTGCTTGCCAGTCCTGGTTATCCGCGTGGTTTCTTGTCACGCCGCCACAGCCAGAGCCGGGTCTCGATAATCTTCCTGCTTCGTCAGCATGGCCCATATTTTCCGAGCCATCTTGTTCGCCAGTGCGATCGCCACCAGCATGCGCGGCTTCTTCGCGAGCATCCGCGAAAGCCACGATCCTTGCGCTGGCGGTTTGCGACCCGCCCAACTCACGCGGGCCATTGCCCCGAGAATCAGGAGCCTGCGGATGTCGGCCTGACCAGCCTTCGACACCCGGCCGAGCCTTTCTTTCCCGCCAGAAGAGAACTGTCGTGGAACGAGGCCGAGCCAAGCGGCAAATTCCCGACCGCATCGGAAGCTCTGCATCGCTGGCGCGAAAGCTTCGACGGCCAGTGCGATCAGCGGCCCCACACCTGGCATGGTCTGAAGCCGGCGCGCGGTTTCACTCTGCCGGGACAGTTCCGCGAGCTTCTTGGCCTTTTCTTCGATCCGGGCCGTCTTCTCGCCGATCTGAGCCAGAAGGTCGCGGCATTCCTCCTGCACAAGCTCGGGCAGGCCGATCTCAGCATTCTCGACAATCGCCTCAATGCGCTCGATGTGACCAATCCCCTGCGGAATGACCTGCCCATATTCGTAGAGAACGGCGCGCAGAGCGTTCACCAATTCCGTTCGCTGATGAACAATACGCTCGCGCGCCCGAAACAGAACCGCCCGCGCTTGCTGATCAGCGGTCTTAGGCTCGACAAAGCGCATTTCAGGCTGACGGGCCGCAATGACGATTGCCTCGGCATCGGTCGCGTCGTTCTTCTGCCGCTTCACGAACGGGCGCACATATTGCGGCGCGATCAGCTTGACTGCATGGCCCAGCTTCACCAACTCGCGCGCCCAGTAATGGGCGCTGCCGCAGGCTTCCATAACAACAAGGGCCGATGGCTGCTCTGACATGAACCTGAAGAACTGCCCGCGAGACAGTTTCTTGCGATACTTCACATCGCCTGTCATCGGCGCCCCGTGTAGCTGGAAAACATTCTTTGCCAGATCCACTCCGATCAACATATCCTTCATCCGCCGTCCTCTCTGTGTTCTGTGGCTTGCGCCACATCACTTTGGCACATTGCGATGCCGTTAGGGGAGGACGGCAACCACCCCATCTGCCAAGGTCGTGCGCGCCTTCGTCAAGGGCGCGCACTTCGGCTCCGACGAGGCCAATCGCCAGGCAGTCTTCGAGCTCTGGTCGAAGGCCGGCCTGCCGGTCGACAGCTTCGAGGCCGATTTCAAAGACGAGCGCCTGGCGCACCGCCTGTCGCCCGTCGTCGTGACTTCGAAGCGGCATCTCAGCCTCATTAATGGGGGTGTCGCAGTCCTGGCCAGCAGCCGCCCTGGTTTGAACCGTCCCAAGCCGTAGGCTATAGATTCCCGAGTTCATGAACCGTTGAGGTCTTCCAGCGCGGGTGGGGCTGTCGAGACTCCCTCGACACTCACTCATAATCCCAAGGGAGAAAGCCGGGGCAAAGTATCCCCTCGCCTGTCGCTGTGAAGAAGTTGCAGGCAATGCTGTTTCAGGCGCATGAACTCGCCCGAGGCGATGATCTCAGTCATGCGCGGTCTCTCGAAAGGTACGGTGATTTCCTCGTAGATCCGGCCGGGCTGCGCCTGCATGACGATAATCCGGTCGGCAAGCAGCAGGGCTTCGTCGATGTCGTGGGTGACAAATAGAATCGTCTTGCGGAATTGCTCCCAGATGTCGAGCAGCAATTCCTGCATTCGCAACCGTGTCAGGGCATCGAGCGCCCCGAAGGGCTCGTCCATCAGCAGCAACCGTGGCTGGTTGACGAGAACGCGGGCGAGCTCGACGCGTTGCTGCATGCCGCCGGACAGCTGACCCGGATAGCGACCAGCAAAGCCGTTCAGGCCGACGAGATCGAGCATTTTCTCCGCCTCGAGACGCCGCTGCCCGCGCTTGACGCCGCGCATCTTGAGGCCGAAAGCGACGTTGTCACGCGCATTCTTCCATGGAAACAGCGTGTGGTGCTGGAAAACGATACCGCGTTCCGGATGGGGGTCTTTTACGGGGTGTCCGTCGACCGAAAGGACGCCGGCAGCTGGCTTGATATGTCCCGCCAAGGCGCCGAGCAGGGTGGACTTCCCGCAGCCGGATGGCCCTAGAAGACAGACGAATTCGCCGGGAGAGACTTCGAAGCTCGCATCAGTGACGGCTTCGAACGCACTGCTGCCGTGACCGAGCCGGATCGAAACATGATTGGCCTCGATACGGCCCGTTGCCGCGCGAAAGCTGCACTGATGGGTGTTCATCATTTGCCGTCCTTCGTGTGCCATGGAAGAAGCACCGCCCCTGCCGCTCGCAAGAGGGCGCTGCTTCCCATGCCGAACAGCCCGATCAGGATCATGCCGACGATGATTTCAGGATAGTTTTGCAGTGTGTAGGATTCCCAGGTATAGTAACCGATACCGAACTGGCCGGAGATCATCTCGGCGGTGACGAGACAAAACCACGACGTGCCCATGCCGATGACCAGGCCCGTGACGATGTTCGGCGCCGCGCCTGGAATAATGACTTCCAACAGCATCGCGGTCCGGGTGCTCCCCAGGCTGCGCGCGGAGGCGATCAGCCTTGGATCGACGTTTTCCACGCCATGGACGGTGTTGAGCAAGATCGGAAACAATGCGCCCGTAAAGGTGATGAAAATCATCGACAGTTCCGAGGACGAAAACATCAGAACCGCAAGCGGAATCCAGGCGACGGCCGGGATCGGCCGCAGGAGCTCAAGCGGGGCTTGTAGGATATCCGCGAGCCACCGTGAGCGACCGATGACGAGGCCAAGCCCGATACCGATCACGGCGGCGATGCCATAGCCAGCCAGAACCCTTTCCAGGCTGCTCGAAATATGGGCAAAGAACTTGGGCGAGCGCAGGAAATCCAACGCCGCCGACACGACATCCAAGGGCAATGGCACATTCTCGAACGTGATAATGCCGAGATTCAGCTTGAGGCTCGATGCCATCTGCCAAAGAATGAGGCAGATGGCGAGGGATCCGGCCCGGCGCAACCAGCGCCCAAGGTGGACAGGGGTCATGGCCAGGCTCAGTTGCTGGCCATGATCGAGGCCTTGGCGGCAGCGAAATCCAGCACCTTGCCACCATGATCCTTGGCCCATTTCTCGGCGTTTTCCTTCAGCAGGAAGGCGCTGACTTCGCCGCCGTCGGCACGCACGAACCAGGCCTGATTGCCGAGCAGCTTGATGCCGCTGTCACGGTCCTGCGCATAAAACACCCGGACCGGCTTCCCCTCACTTTCAACGGCCTTAAGCGCCTTGAATGCGTTCTGCGGCGACGCATAGTGTCGGACGAGCGGCTCACCCTGGACCCAGATCTCAGCAACGCGTTTGGGGTCGCTGATCACTTCACCGGTGGCGGCATCGTTGGCATTCAAAGGCAGCTGGGCATAGTTCTTGAGCGCGGCATCATAGTCGAGCCCAGACGCCTTGAATGCCGCCTTTATGAACCGGTCATCGACAAAGCTGTTCACGTCGAGCGACTGGTCGGTCTTTTTCAGGAGCCTCAGGGTGTCTATCGCAGTGTCGACAGCCTGGCGGTATTCCGGTTTCCATGTGAGATCACGGGTCTGAAGCCCGAGCGGTCCATGGAACAGGTATTCGACCTCGGCTTCGACGCCCGTCACCTTGGCGATCAGCTCACTGTACTTCTCCGGCTCCCTAGCGATCAACTGATCGGCCTCGATTAAAGCTCGAAGATAGGCAACAACGATCTCGGGATATTTTTCAGCATAGTTGGCCTCGACCAGGGCACCGTGGAAAGTGGGCGTCTTTGCCTGGAATCCGTCATAGATCTTGCGGGCGAAGCCGCGCCAGGGGAAGAGTTCGGCAAATGGGACAAAATCGGCGTGCGCCTCGATCTGGTTTGCCTGGAGGGCCGCGCCGGCGACTTCAGGCGCCTGGGTGACGATCTTCACGTCGCTTTCGGCATCCCAGCCCTGAGCCTTGACGGCCCGCAGCAGCATGCCGTGCGAGGTCGATGCGAATGGAACGGAGATGGTCTTGCCTTTGAGCTCCGAGAGGGACTGGATGGGCGAAGCGGTCGGCACCACAACGCCGTTGCCGCTGCCGTTCACGCTGCCGGACAGCACTGTGATGAACAAGCTCCTTCTTCCGGCCTTGATATGGGCGAGACCGTTGAAAGAGCCGGGGAAATCCGCCATCACCCCGAAGTCAAGCTTGCCGGCGATCTGCTCATTGGTGATCGGCGCGCCACTCGTAAAGTTCTTCCACTGAATATCATAGGTGACGTCCTTATAATTGCCGTCGTGCGGCAGGTATTTGTCGAGCAGCTTCAACTCACGGATCAGCAATCCGCCCGTGGCGGTATTGATGGTGGTGTCCTGCGTTCCGATGGCGACGCGGATGGTTTCGGCATTCGCGGTAGAAGCGAATCCGGCCGCCATAAGGGCAGTGGCAGCCAAACGTATGCGAACATTCATGGTCCTACCTCGTGATCTGATCGCCGGCATTCGGCGTTATTTGCTGACTCGGAGGCGCTTGCCAAACCGCTGTCCCGCGAATTTATGTGACCGCCGGGCTGAAGCCATAAGCAATTAGTTGCGCGGCTTCCGAGCCGATCTCGGTCTCCCGCAGTCCGCACGTGCTAAATACCTGGTCTAAAACAATGGGTTATGCTGGCGCCGTCGAACTTGGGGGACAAAAATCATCTAAGCCAAGCGTGAAAGGCGCAATCATATTCCTTCTTCGTCTATAGGATTCATATACTTTCACGTTTTCACCACGAGGAGGAGCCGGAGATGAGCCTCGAAATGCTTTCAACCGATCTCGAAGCCAAGCGTAAGCAACATGAGCCGGCGCTCGAATTGCCCGAGCGGGTCGTTCTTCCTGGCGATCGGGCACTTTTTCTCAGCGAAAGCGTGGAAGGGCTCGACGACGGCGCGCATTTTCTCGATGCCCTGACATTAGAAGAGTGGGCGAAACTCAGGGCGCATGGCCGACGTCTCGCTTTTGCAACCGGTCAGGCGATCTTCATCCAGGGCGACAGACACGGTGGCATTTTCATCATCGAAAGCGGCAAGGTTCACGTCTTCTACACGGCACCGTCAGGACGCGAAATCACTCTCGCCTACTGGACAGCGGGGCATTTCATTGGCGGTCCCGAAATGACCGGCGGTGGAATCCATATCTGGTCCGGAGAAGCATTTTGAATGCCGGATGCTGTTCATCCCGGCCAATGCGTTGAAAAAGCTCGTCGTCGAGCTCCCGAATTTCGCGCTCTGTCTTCTGCAGGGGCTTGCAGCGAAGGGCAGATGCTATTCGGCGATGGCTCAGATGCTCGGCACGCGTTCGGTGATCGAACGACTGGCGCAGTTCCTGATGAATCTCGGCAACCTTCATGGCGTGCGCGACGGACGGGCAATCGTCATCAATGCCAAGGTGACGCATGACCAGATTGCGGCCATGGTCGGCTCCACACGCCAATGGGTGACGATGATGATGAAGCGCTTCCAAAAGGAAGGGCTGGTGACGGTGACGCCGCGCCATATCCGTATCGAACGCCCTCACACGCTGATGGAAATGGTTTCGAAGCGCGCGGCGGGGTGAGGCCGCGCTTCGGCTTCCCCTAACTAACCGAGCCGCGTTAGCGCCCAGCGAACGGTCTTGCGCACGTCGGGATCGGCGTCGCCGATATGCGCCATGAGAGCATCCCGCGACGATGGATCGGCGATTTCACCGAGCGCCGCCGCAGACTCTTTGCGCAGTGAGGCCATGTCGCTCGTCAACAGCTCGGAAATCTGCCATATCGCTGATTGTGCCTTGAGCTTGCCGAGCGCATTCAGGCATTTTTGCCGAACCTGCCAGTATTCATCGGAAAGGCCGTCCGTCAGCCCGTCAACGGCTGAGGTCTGACCGATGCGGCCGAGCGATTCGGCCGCCGCGGCCCGCACCTGCCAGTTCTCATCGTCGAGAGCAGCCGTCACGGCAGCCGCTGCGGCGGGCTGGCTCGTGAACGACAAGGCGTTGACCGCAACGGACCGAACGGTGACATCGGCATCGCGCGTCGTGGCGATCAGGGAAGGCAAGGTCTCTTCCAGCTTGAGATAGGCAACGACGCCGAGCGCCTGCGCGCGCACATTGGCATCTTCATCCCGCATTGCTGCCAGAGCGGGGCCGAGTGCCCCACGCGAACGCAACGCTTTCAGCCCGCGAAAACCCGCAGCCCGGACGAAGGCGCGTCCATGAACGACGAGCGGCAGAATGGGTTCAGCCGCCGCTGGATCCTTCAGTTCAGCAAGGCTATCGGCTGCCGCCTGGGCCACCGTCAAATCCTGATCCGCCGCCAGACGGGCAAGGCCAGCAGCCGCCTCAACGGCGTCGAACTCGGACAGTGCAATCGCCAGCTGCAAACGCACTGTCGCGTCGGGGTCGGCAACTGCGGTCAGGAGATGCGGCAGCACATCCGCGCTCGCCGTCTCGGCAAGGTCGATCACGGCAAGCCGTCGCACGGCCGCGTCTGCATCGTTCAGACGCTCGCCAATTTCGTCGATGTCGCCAAAATCTTCGAAGGGATCGAATGCCGTCATGTCAGCGCAACAGATAGGGGATGTTGACGGTTACAGCGCCGGTCGGGCAATCCTTCTCGCACGGCATACAGTACCAGCACTCGTCGAATTTCATATAGGCTTTGCCAGTGAGATCGCTGATGCGCAGGACATCCAGCGGGCAGACCTCGACGCAGACCGTGCAACCCTTGTCGGCGATGCATTTTGCCTCGTCCACGACGACGGGAACGGTGGTGGGTGAAAGCGCAAGCGGCATGTTTTTCCTCGTCAGGCGTGATTGGAAACGCGCAGCCGGTCATAGGCCGTCCGCTCCTCGTTCTCGATCGGAACGATGTAGGGTTGAATGGCCCGCTTCTCAGAAACCATTCGGCAGTCGACCTTGCGCAGAAGTGTATGGCAGAACCAGTTGGCGTCGTCCTTCTCCGGATAATCGACGCGGTTGTGATAGAGCCCCCAGCGGCTCTCCGTGCGGAAGAGCGAGGCATGGGCCGCCATGTCGGCGCAGTCGAGAATGGACGACACTTCGAGCGAACGCATCAGCTCATGCGCGTCGCGTGTGATTAGGGCGGATTCGAGATCATCCCTGAGCTCCGCGAGCCGCGCCTGGCCGATCCGCATCCTGGCCGTCACCTTGGGCGGCTGTAGATAGTCGTTGACCAGCCGCCGGGCCTTGTATTCCAGCTGGTTGGGCGGGATGCCGTCCTCGCGTCGTGTCGGCGCAAGCACGCGTTCTCGCTCCAGCCTGACCAGATCGCTGTCGAAGTGCGGCAGATCACTTTCGAGTGCGACTTGGGCTGCGTGTTCGCCCGCAATCCCGCCATTCGTGAAGGCGCCGAGCATATAGTTGTGCGGCACGCTCGCCATGTCGCCCGCGGCGTAGAGCCCCGGCACCGTGGTCCGGGCGAATTCATCGACGAAAACGCCCGACGCGCTGTGACCCGCACAGAAGCCGATTTCGGAAATGTGCATTTCGATCATATTTTCGCGGTAGTCGGTGCCCCGCGCCTGGTGGAACCTGCCGCGTGACGGGCGCTCGACCTTGTGCAGGATCTCTTCGATCTCGCCGACCGTGTCGGCATGAAGGTGGTTGAGCTTCAGGAACACTGGCCCCTTGCCAGACTGTAGTTCGTTGTAGAACTCCTGCATCATCTGTCCCGACCAGTAGTCGCTTTCGATGAAGCGATTGCCTTGACTGTTGGCTGTATAGGCTCCGAACGGACCGGCAACGTAAGCGCAAGCCGGGCCGTTATAGTCCTTGATCAGCGGATTGATCTGATAGCATTCGAGATTCGCGAGCGCGGCACCCGCATGGTAGGCCATGGCATAACCGTCCCCGGAATTGGTCGGATTCTCATAGGTTCCGAAGAGATAGCCGGAATGCGGCAATCCGAGCCGGCCCGCCGCGCCCATGCACAGGATCACGGTCTTGGCACGCAGCACCAGGAATTCAGCCGTGCGCGTGTTCACAGCAGTGGCGCCCGCGATCCTGCCGTCGTTGGCGGTCAACAGGCGCGTTGCCATGAAGCGGTTGGAGACCAATATCCTTTCGCGCCTGATCTGCCGATAGAGCGCCTTCTTGACGGTGTCGCCATTCGGCATTGGCAGCACATAGGTTCCGAGATGGTGGACCTTCTTCAGATCGAAATCGCCATTGGCGTTCTTCTGGAAACGGATGCCGAAACCGTCAAGTTCCTGGATGACGTCATAGCAGCGCGAGGCATATTTGAAGACCGGCGCCTGATCGACAACGCCGTCGTTGGCGATGGTGATCTCCTTGGTGTATTGCTCGGGCGTCGCATAGCCTGGGACGACGGCGTTGTTCAGCCCGTCCATGCCCATGCAGATAGCTCCGGAACGCTTCACATTGGCCTTTTCGAGCAGGACGACTTTCAGAGCGGGATTTTTCTGCTTCGCCTTGAGCGCCGCCATTGGTCCCGCCGTGCCGCCGCCGATCACCAGCACGTCGCAGGTGACTTCCGATAACCCTTCGACAAAATTATCCATTCTCGTTCCTCAAGCATCAGAATCCGCGATTTCGCGCAAATAGCTCCAGGGATAGATGCCCCGGTCGTGCCCATCGGAGAAAATCAGACGTACGGCATATGAACCGATCGCCTCTGCGCTCGTCACGGTGACGGTCTCGAACGAATGTTCGTTGCCCTCGATGTCAGCCCGCACCTGCTGTGCCGCCCGGCTGCGCGCCCGCAGCATGGACGCGGGGATGAGCGAAACCGCACCGTCATCCCATGTAACGGAAAGAAGGCTGCGCGTGGCAGTGATCTTGAGTTCAAGAGGTATCACGGCGTCCCCCGATGGTTCGCCGCATCTTAGAAACTAGCGAAACATGGACACGCAATAAATTGCCTGCGGCCAGCATGCTGTTGAAACCGCGATGGTCCTGCTTGCCGTGGAAAGCCTGGGCTCTGCGTCGGGCACTTAGCTATGCGGCGCTCATTGCCCAAAGCTTCTTTGATACCCTCGTAATAGGCTGGCCCTTAGTCTAGGAAGGCCTTCTCTGTCCCCTTTACTGTTTGTTGAGTATATTGCGTCACGCTCATGAACGGACATGATGGTATCTCGTACATGGCCAAGGCCCCGGCGACCGACCCAGCGCCGGGGCCTTTTTACAGCTGCCGTTTCGGGCAGCCGACGAGGCATCGTCCGTCGCTGTCTGTCTATTGGCAAATCCGGCACTGACCAGCGCGTTAAGTGTGGTTCCGATCCTGCGATGATATTTCACCACACCGTTGGCAAACCACTCGGTGCGACGCGGCGGACGTCTTGGATCTCGTTTACGCTTGCATGGGATCGACGCCGACTTGTCGATTGATCCCGCTTGCGGGTCGCTCGGCCGCTCAATCGAAAGCTTGGTGCGAGGTGGAAGCTCTCCCACATGCAACTCGAGGAGACGCTGATCCAGTTTCTTGTCCGCCGCTGTGAGGCGATGGTTCAGGCGAAGGTAGTCCATCCAGGTCGGCGTGCGGAATGTCTCTGTCCATGCAACGGCTCCTGCAGATCGCGCTGTAGGTTCCAATGCCGGGCACCGACGCGGCTCTGCACTCGGCGTCGTTCCCGCATCTGGTCCAGGAAAGCTTCGACATTGTTCTCCGGTATTGAGTACTCGATTTTGACGACGATCGGGCCGCTTCTCCACTTCGAGTCCAGGGCGAGCTCTGGCGTTTCGAAGGCAGAAGGGTCTAGGTCAGACTCTTTCCATTGCCGAATGGGGAGCAGGAACCCGGTGGCGGCAACCAACAGGAGAGCGCCAGCCGAGCTTTCCAGCGCCAATGTGAGCGAATAGTTCTCAGCCACCATACCCAACTGCCAGCTGCCGGCCGCGATGCCGCCTGCCGAGAGGGCAGAGTAAATCGAGAGCGTGCGACCAACGACCCACCGCGGGCCCGACAACTGCACGCTCACGTCAAGCCCCGTCCAGGTGACGACCCAGCCCGCGCCGCCGAGCGCCAAAGCCATAGTCACCACCGCGAGTGAAGGAGTGAAAGTAAGAGCCAGGCAGCACGCCGCGCAGGCTATGCACGCCAGTGTTGTCAGTCGCTCCTGTGACAGCGACCGCCTCAGCACGTTGTTGCAGATGCCGGCGCACAAAGCGCCCGCCCCATAGCCGGCCATCAGGATACCATAAGCGATTGGCCCTCCCCCAAGCTGATCGCGGGCGACCAGAGGCAGCAGCGCCAGTATCGAGATGCTGGCCAAACCGAAAAGCGCTCCCCGCGCGATTGCCGCCTTGATCTCCCCCGACAATGCCGTGAAGCGCGCCTCGTCATGAATGGCAGTGGTCAATGGCTCACCGGGAAGAGGCGAAGAGCCAACACTCCATTTGCAGCGCCCTATGGCCCACAGCATCGAGAGGTAGGTCAGCGTCGCCAGAGCGAATGCTGTCAAAGGTCCTGAGGACGCGATAATGATGCCGCCGAGCGCCGGACCGATGCTTCGCACCGCGTTGTAGCCGACCGAGATCAGCGTCACCGCGGCCGGAACCTCGCGTTTTCGCAGGATGTCGCCGACCGACGCGTGCCAAGCCGGATCAGTAAACGCGGCGCCGCATCCGGCCAAACAGCGGAGCGCCTCGGTCTTCGCGGGGCCACGGGAAATGTGAGCCACCGATTGCAAAGCACATCCTCGTCCAGGCAGCTGTGGCCGGCCAGATAGGCCCGCACGGGTTTTGACATGGCGGACGGCGGTGTGACCGGCACCAGGATGGGGTCGACCAGGAATTCGGATGCGAACCAGGTTTCGCAGGCGCTAAAACTGCTGCCTTTGACAAAAATGACGCAAGTGTCGGAACTGAGGGCCTTCACTCTTGAGACCCGGAAGATGGAAATGGCCGTCTGATCTGCCAATGCACGCCCCGGCTCCAGTCCCAAAACCAATCCCTCATCCGCAAAATACCCGGCGATGCTGCGGCCTTTGGGCATCGGCGCATGCAAGAACTGGCGCAGCCAGTCAGTCGCCGAAAGCGCCGCCATAGGTGTAGAAGGAGCCCGGGACCTTTCCGGTCCGGTAGTCCCCGGGGACCTGTGCCTTCAGATGCGCCTGATTGGCCAGGTGATCGACATACTGAACTGGCAACCCGCCGCCGATGTTGATCACGCGCGGAGCAAATCCCCTCGCCCGGCTTTCGGTAATCAAGCTGGCGGCTTCCCTCAACGCTGCCGCGCGGGACTCCCAGCGATAGCCGCTGACGTGAAAATGCAGCCCGTCGAAGCGCAGCCTGCCTTCACCAGAGATGCGCGACAGACAATGCTGTATAGCGTCCGCTGGCATGCCGAAGCGGCTCATGCCCTGTTCCGTCGGGCGCAAGCGGAGCAGGATCGGCTGCACCACTTGGCCCACTGACAAGCAGCTCACAAGGTCCTCAAGCTCTTCCGGCGAGTCCACCGATATCAGAGCGCTGCAGCCAACGAGCTCGCTATGGAATGCCGCCGTCTTTGCCGGGCCTGTCGCCACAAGCCGTGCGCCATCGGCGCCAAGCCGCTTGGCGTCGCGCAATTCGTAAAGGCTCGAGACGTCAATACCGGCGCCGGCGCGGAGCGCCGCCTCCATCAGCCCCGGCGATTTGTTGACTTTCGCCCCGTAATAAACCGCATGCGCCACATCGCTATATGTCAACACGCCCCTCATTGCCGCGAGGTTCTTCTGCAGCTCATCGGGCCAGATCAGATTGAGCGGCGAGCCGTGTCGCGCGACCCATTCCGCAAGATGCTGTGCATCGCGGGCCAACAGTTCAGCCGTCGAGGGCCGCAGAACCGGGGGCAGACCCGCGCCAAGCTTGTGGCAATGCAGCGTCATGACCACGCCCTTGGCGCGCCTGCCCGCATATGGTCTACCCGATCGACGCGGCGCAAGCTTTGCAGCGGGATATTGCAACCGGGAAGGCTTTGGCCAAAAATATGCCGCGTCGTCTTGCAGGGAAATTTTCGGCCGCTTCGGGCCATTGCGAAAATGCACGCGGGAGTGATTATCTCGCCTGCACGCCAGCTCTCCACCCGAACCGTGCCATAGTCCAAAAGGATCACCGGCACCGCCGCAAATCCCAGGCGATAGGCGACGGTCAGCCGGTGATGGCCGTCCATCACGAACAGCGCATCTTTCTGTGCCGTGATCGGGACAGTCCAGCAGCCCGCCTGCAGGATCTGCGCCTGCAGCTCAGCAACCCTGGAAGGATTTACCTCCTCAGTGGGGGTTAAACGCGCCGGGGATAGGAGGCAATATTGCATCTTGGCCAGCCTGTTCTCGCAAAATGTCAGGGCTGGCTTTCTTGACTAACTGAGTCATGATTTAGCTGGCAGGGCCTCTACAATCAGTTGAATGCCGGTCGTCAATGCGTCCCAAGCGCGTCGCGGAATGCTTACAGATCGACTCCGCGAAACGCATTAAGCTGAGGTGTTAAGCCGCCGCGCTCACCTCGAAATGAGCCGGCGCTCCAGATCGACATTCAAGGCGCCGTAGGGATTGGTGTGGGAATAAATCAATGGAGTAAGCCCACGATAGTCTGCTGGCGCCATGGGCGCCGACCAGGCCGGCTCGTGGGACGACTGGCCAGTCCGCGAACATTCGCGTCTCGCGATGCCAACAGCAAGTTGGCTCATGCCCATGCGAGTCCCTGCCGAACCGGGACGAATCCACGCCAGGCCTACAGCGTTGGCCCGATAATGACATTTTTGCTCACCGTACGGTGGTCCTAAAGTGGTGTTGTTTCGGCAAGACGCTAGTGCATCAAGCCTGCCGATCGCAGGGCATCCTCTATGACTTTTCGTATCCCCGCGGCGGAGTTGGGTTTCTGAGAAGGCGGGAAGTTTGCACGTTTCGCAAAGTGAGGGATTTTGGGAACCCCAACCTTGGGCATCGAGAAAGCGCGTGCGAAACTGGCCACGAGCGCCTCGTCGTCGGCTCTTGCCGGCTTGACCTTCGCATCTCGCTTTTCACCCGACTTCGCTATACCCCGGAAGCGCGCAATATGCCGGCCAAGATGCGCCCCCGAACAGTCCCTCTTCGCGGGCCAGCCGACGCGACATCGCTATCGCATCGGCAGCCGGGATCGGGATGATCTCATCGGCCAGACCGGGTTTCCACAGCGGGACGACATAGCCCATCCCGATGCCCTCGATCAGGTTGGCACCGGGAGTACCACCCGACAGCACCGGCGATTCGGCGGGTTCGACCGCGACGATGCGAATGGCCGGATTATGCAGGTGCAGCGCTTCGGCGGTGCCGCGCGTTGATCCGCCGGTCCCCACCCTGAACAAAGGCGTCGATGCGCCAGTCGGTCTGAGCCCATATCTCATCGCCCAGATCCGCATAGCCGGTCAGAACATCGGCGTTGTTGAACTGATCCGCCCAGAAATGGCCTGGCTGCTGGCTGAGCTGCCGCGATGTCTCGATCAGGGCTGTCACAAGATCCGCCGTGATCTTCTTGTTGTCGCTGCGCAGAAGTCCGAGGTCGGCCCCAAGGGCCTGCATATGCGCCAGCTTCTCTGCGCTGAACGCATCGGAGGAGACCAGCAGACATTGGTAGCCCAATGCGACCGCCACACTGGCCAGCGAGGTTCCGGTGCTGCCGCTGGTGCATTCGACGATCGTATCGCCGGGTTGCAGCTTTGCGGCCTGCGCGGCGCGACGCACGATCGCCAGCGCGGCCCGGTCTTTCATGCTGCCGGTGGGATTGGCCGATTCCACTTTGACCAGCACACGCGCATGGCCCGGCGGCACCACCCGGCGCAGCGGAACCAAGGGGGTATTGCTGAGGGTAGCAATATGGCTGGCGCCGGCGATCAGTCACGTTGATTAGGTCGCAAATCTTTCCGCGATCATCAGCGTCGGCAGGTTTGTGTTAGCGCGCGGGATGGCGGCACTACGGACGCGTCGACGATGGAGAGCCTCATTGCGCTGGCGTGAGGTGTAGGTGCCCATTTGTTGGGACGATGGCAGACAGCGCCGGACGCGAGGTGGCTAGTCAATGACCGCCCTTGGATGCTTGGCTCGCGGCGTCCTCGACGTTTTCCCAAGGAGCCTTATCCGGCGCATACCGGGCACGCAAATATCGGACGAGGGAAGAGACCGTCGCGTCATCCAGGACGTCGCCAAACATTGGCATGCCCATCACCTGATCACTGTTGCCAACGGGCAGAGGAATGCCATGCTTGATCACCTCGATGAGGTTTGTGGGCGACAATCCGTGAAGGTTGCTGTTAAGCGCGAGTGAAGCCAACCCAGTATCGGCCTCATGGCAGACAGAGCACGCGCCTTCGAATACCCGCGCCCCGATCGGCTCTATTTGTGCCGCGTAATCCGCCGAAGGCTTCGATTCGGCAACGACATCTACCGCATTCCGGGCCGTCGCGGTTTCTGGAGTAGCAGCCAAACTAGCAAGATATACCGCCATCGCTCGGATATCAGCGTCAGGAAGTGGAGCAAACGCTTCGATAACATGTGCCATCGGGCCCGCAGCTGAGCCGTGTTCATGTGAGCGTCCTGTTCGAAGATAGTCGTAAAACGCCTGCTCGGACCAGCCGATTGGAGAGTAGGATGATCGATTGAGAGCGGGCGCGTCCCAACCGTCCGCGCTTCCGCCCGAAAGATGAGCGCCACCTTTGGCCTCGGCACCGAGCGCGTTGCGCGGGGAATGGCAGGCCGAACAGTGGCCAAGTCCTTCGACGAGTTCTGCGCCTCGGTTCCACATAGCGCTTTCATTCGGTTTATAAGCGACAGCCGCTTTTGAGAGGAACAGGGCGTTCCAGCCGGCCATCAGAGGACGCATGTTGTACGGGAATCGGAGTTTGGTTGCCGGAGTAGCTTTGCTGGAAGACTTTTGCGCCATGAGGTAGGCGTAGAGCGCCTGCAAGTCCGCTTCGTTTGCTCTGGAAAAGGAGGTGTAGGGGTGTGCAGGATAGAGGTGACGGCCGTCCCGAGCTACCCCTCTGCGCATCGCCCGCTCGAAGGCTGGATAGCTCCAGGCTCCGATCCCGGCATCAGGGTCTGGCGTGATATTGGTAGCGTAGACAACTCCAAAGGGGGTCTCGAGAGCACGACCCCCACCGAATGGCAGCCCGTCTTCGCCAACGTGGCATACGTTGCACGCGCCGACAGCTGCAGCGATCCTCCCGCGTTCAAGCGTAGCCTGAGAAAATACGTTGTGCGCCGGACCCGGGATCGGAGGGATTGGAACGCGCCAGGGAAGAATGGAAGCGCCTGTTGCGATGGCTCCAGCCAAGGAGCCGGCAAGAGGCCAGATCCAACGTTTGCGCAACGCCTTAATCGGGCGTTCGGGTTCGGGCAGCTTATTAGAGTTCAAGGCGGCCCGCACGCGCTCCGGTGTCAGCGGCAGTTCCCTGAACCGAATGCCTGTCGCATCAAAAATAGCATTTGTTATCGCCGCAGCACTTGGGACCGAGGCAGACTCTCCGGAGCCGAGCGGCGGCTCGTCGGGACGGGGGATCATCAAAACGTCAATATCCGGAATGTCAGGGAATTTCAGGATGGGGTATGTCCCCCATTCGAGGCTCGCCACTCCGGTGTCGGAAAACTGGACCTGCTCTTTGAGTACCCGGCTCGTGGACTGGATGACGTTCCCGTGAATCTGATGTTTGACTCCATCGGGATTGATGACTTGGCCGCTATCCTGGCCGCAGACGACGCGGGCGACGACCACTTCCCCGGTGACCTTGTTGACCGCGACATCGGCGACCCACGCTGCCCATGCCGCCGCCTTTCCGGGAAACGGTCCGTGAACATAGACAGCATAGGCGAAGCCCCGGCCATAAAGGATATCTCCGCTGCCGCCATGGGAGAACGGACCTGTATGAGGCTTCCACTCTGCGCGTTCAGCAACTGCCCGGATAAGATCGATGGCGCGTGTGTCGGTCAGATATCTCAGGCGATACTCGATCGGATCCACTGCCGCACTTACCGCCAGTTCGTCGATGAACGACTCATGCGCAAAAGTGTTGGGTAGAGCAGAAACGCCCCTCAACCAGGACGCGCGGGCAATGGGCGGCATGTCGTGCACGGCCACGCGTAAGTTCGAAAACAGGTAAGGCGGAATGGCGGTTCGGTCACCCATCTGACCAACGTCGGCGACGGGAGACACCTTTCCAGTCAGAATCAACGCAAGCGTCGGCGCAAGATTGGACGGGTACCGCGTCTCAAAATCATACGCAGCCGGCCCCCCTTCGGCGTCGAGTGCCCCGCGAACGTCGATGACCTGCGCGGCCCCCTTGGGCTCCCATGCATGCTCCTGCTCCCGCGTAAGTTGGACGCGTACCGGACGGTTGACTGCTCGCGACAGAAGGGCAGCATCAGCTGTTACGTCATCCGAGCAATTCCGCCCATAACAGCCCGCGGCCTCGAATCGTTCGACGGTTACCCTTTGTTCCGGAATGTCAAGAAGTCGCGCCAGATCACCGCGCATGGTGAATGGGTTTTGCGTTCCAGACCAGACAGCAATGGCGTCGTCGCGCCAATCAGCCACAGCACATGACGGACCAATCGAGCCGTGCATTTGATAAGGCCAAACGTAGGTCCTTTCGAGCGGATCGCCGGCATGCTTCAAGGATCGTTCGACATCTCCTTTGTCGATAAGCAGGCGCGGGGTTGCTTTATGGTCCCGCAGCGGCCGCTCGGGAGCGTTGAGATTAGGAATGAGGGGTGGTGCAGCCCAGACCACCTTTAGCTTGTTCATGGCTTCGGCGGCGTGTTCTTCACGATCCGCCACGACGCCCACGAAATCCCCGATGACGACTACTGAGATAAGCCCGGGGACGTCTTCCACCGATGTTTCATCTACGCGAACGAGACTGGTGCCGACGTGCGGCCCGGCATCGAAACCCGTATAGGGCGGACGAACGACGCGCCCGTGAACCATCCCAGGGAGACGAACATCATGGACGTAATTGAAGGCTCCCGTGGCCTTCAGAGGTATATCCGTCCGTGCTCTCTGCCGCCCGACGATCGTATAGTCACCGGTGGCTTTGAGCGAGACATTGGGGTCGATCGTCAGGCGTGCGGATTGTCCGGCAATCAGGTCCTGGTATGACACGAAAAGGTTGTCAGTACCGCCACTTGCGGCGCGAGTAACACGGACCGCACCATTATCGGCAACAAGCTGATCCTGTAGGACACCGAGTCGCGCCGATGCCTGAGACATCAGGAACTGGCGAGCTGTTGCTGCTGCCTGTCGAAGGGGGATCGCCGAAACCTGAATGGTTTCGCTGGCAATCGTGGCGCCCTGGTTTGGCGCGCTAGCCGTTGAACCGAGCACCATCGAGACCGCTTCAAAGGGAACTCCCAGCTCTTCCGCGACAATCTGGGCAAGAGCTGTGCGAATACCGGTGCCCAGATCAACCTTGCCACTGAAGGCGGTGACAGATCCATCATGGTCAACGGCGAGGAAAAGTTCTCTTTCACCGCTGTCGGTGAGGCGGAAGACAAGAAGTGAGTCAGGATCCGCACTATACTGTTCTGGCGAGCGGCTATATAGCGGATTCATCGGGCTTTCCTTTTGGAGCTTTCGCCTCGCGAAGCCATCGGACAGCTCGAAACAGCCCGCACTGCGTTGATGATTTCTATGTGCGTGCCGCAGCGGCATAGATGATGGCGCAGCGCCTCTCGGATGGCGGACTCATCAGGATAAGCATTTCTTTTCAAGAGAGCCACAGCGGCGATTATCATGCCGTTCATGCAATAGCCGCACTGCGCAGCTTGATGTTCAACGAAGGCCGCCTGAACCGGATGAAGAGCAGCATCCGAGCCTAGACCTTCCAGAGTCGTAACCTGTCGGCCGTTCATGGACCCGAGCGGCACGGTGCACGAGCGGACGGCAGAGCTTCCGACCAGGACCGCGCAGGCGCCGCACTCGCCGCGCCCGCAACCATACTTGGGACCGTTCAGGCGCAGGTCGTTCCGCAGGATGTAAAGCAGCGGGGTGCAGGGATCGCCGACGAACTGATGTTCGCGACCGTTGACTTCGAACGTGACTTCGACCGACTTTTTTATCATTTGGCTACCACGTCAATGAGGAGCCACCATTACAATCGCGCAGACCCCGACAAGGTTCACAAAAGCGTATAAGCTATTAATCTCTCAAAGACAGCATTTGTCAACAAGGAAGAGGTGTAGCTCTGAAGCCCAGTTTTCCGCTTCCAATTCGCCCCCGGCATTGCTGCACTGCAAGATGTTTTTTTCTTGCCTTCTCAACATTAAAGTGCCTACGCTATTTCTCGACGTTTTTTTGAAACGCGCCTGGCCATCACATCGCTCCGCTGCACAGGGTCGGAATCTTGCAGGAAGCGGCACAACAAGCGCCCGGACAAGAAGCCTCGGCAAAGAGGACGTCAAGCGACACCAACTCAAGTGTGATCCGTTCATCCGGGTCGTCGAGACTAGCGTCTACGAAGCGCGGCGGTCGAACCACCTACCCAGAGGGATAAAGAAAATGACACAGGCACTCATCTCAGTCGAACAGGGAATCCGATCCGCCGGGGTCGGAAAATTCCAGCGACGATTGTTCCTCATATTCGGCCTTGTATGGGCCGCCGATGCAATGCAGGTCCTTGCAATCGGGTTCAGCGCACCATCCATCGCGGCGAGCTTTGGCGTGACGGTACCCCAGGCACTTCAAACCGGCACGATGTTCTTTGTCGGAATGCTGCTGGGCGCATTCTTCTTTGGCCGACTGGCGGACCGGATCGGTCGCCGTCCCGTGCTTTTGACGGCGGTTTTGATCGACGCCGTCTTCGGGGTCGCTTCCGCGTTTGCTCCTGACCTGCAATGGCTGCTCATCCTCCGACTGCTCACAGGTATAGGGGTCGGCGGAACGCTTCCCGTCGACTACGCCATGATGGCGGAATTCTTGCCGGCCAACCGCCGTGGTCGCTGGCTCGTCTGGCTGGAATCATTCTGGGCCGTCGGTACCATTATCCTCGCGATCCTGGCGCTGCTCGCCGGATCTCAGGGCGGAGAAGCCTGGCGCACGATTTTCTTCGTTACGGGAATCCCCGCTCTCATCGGCATTTTCGTACGCTTCTATGTTCCGGAATCGCCCTTCTACTTGAATCAACAAGGACGTTCCGGAGAAGCGCGCGCCGTGCTCCAAAAGATGGCCAGGAAAAACGGCTCTAAAGCCGAGATCGGCCAGCTGACACCGGGCCGGGTGGAAAAGAAATCGGTGCTCGCACTTTTTTCTCGGCAGTTGTTGCGTCGCACGATACTTCTGTTCGCCGCTTGGTTTACGATCTCGCTTTGCTACTACGGCGTGTTCGTATACTTACCCATCCGATTGTCCATTGAAGGGTTTGGCTTTATGCGAGGCCAATACTTTCTCGTACTGATTGCATTGGTTCAGATCCCAGGCTTCGCTCTCGCCGCTTACGGCGTCGAGAAATGGGGCCGAAAACCGACCCTTATCGGGTTCTTGCTGCTCAGCGCCGTCGGGTGCCTTATCTACAGCTTGGGCCAGGACGCGTTTATCGTGGTCGGCGCGACCCTTCTTATGAGTTTTGCGCTTCTGGGCACATGGGCGGGCGTTTACGCCTTCACCCCAGAGATCTATCCGACATCCTTGAGGGCGAGCGGTATGGGCAGCGCCGGCGCCATGGCGCGGGTCGGAGGTTTGCTTGCTCCTTCATTGATCGCACCGATGATCACGACAAACTTCACCGTTGCCCTGTTCATGATCTCGGCCCTTCTTGCAGTGGCCGCGGTCTGCGTGTCGCTCATAGACGTCGAGACGAAAAACATGGCCCTGGAATAGGACCGCTGTGAACTCGACTGTTTTTCAGCGAAAACGACAAGAAGCCCTGTCGCGCGTCGGCGGGGCTCAATTGTGCGAAATGGCCGTCGGCCGCACGCAATGAGGCCGTAGAAATTCGCGCCGACTTCATCGCCTGAATTGCCGCGTGCACGTCGGGCCGATCTTTCCCCCCCCCCACGGCGGAAGCTTCATTGATCCCCGCGGCAAGAAAGAGAGGCCGGCGGTGAGGCGACCTAAAGAGTGAACGCTTCTCCTGCAAAGGACGAGAAAGTCTGCCGCGGCACCATCTGGAACTCTTGGAAGGCAGGTCGGTGATGGTGCTCGGGAGTGACCTTCTGGCAGTGCCGTCAGGAACCTTGTCGACTGAAGCGCAACGGCAAGTGTGGCAAGATGACTGGGCGTGTGATTGCAGATTGAGCGTGCGGCCTGAACCTGCCACCGCTAGTCCGCCCTGAAAACTGAATATCGGTGCCTGTCGAAAATGATCTTTCGGTCTTGTATTAAAAAGAAAAGAGTGTACACTCCTTTTTCAGTTCTGGACGAAAAACTATGCGGGTGGCTGCCGTCGGCAGAGGACAGTCCCACAGCGTCAGCGGGACCGAAGGATTGGCGTGATACGCCGGCGAGCAAATTGCCTCACTCTTTCCCGGCGCAACCGCTGGAATCCACAGTATGGAATGGCGGACACGAAAAAAACCGGGCCAATTTTCAGTCTATACGCTATTGTTATGAGCATCTTGATCTAAGGAGTGTGCCGTGACTAAGAAACAAACAAAAATCGCCGTCATCGGGGCCGGGCTCGGAGGCGCGGCAGCAGGCGCGTTGCTGCAGCGCGCTGGTTTTCAGGTCGATGTATATGAACAGGCTCCTGTGTTTACGCGGCTCGGCGCCGGCATCCACATGGGGCCGAACATCCTCAAAATCTTCGAAAAGATCGGGATTGCGAAACAGCTCGAGGCGATCAGCAACAAGCCGTCACATTGGTACAGCCGCGACGGCTTGACTGGTGAGTATCTGTCCCGAATTCCGTTGACGGGCTATGGCGCAACCTATTGCACGGTGCACCGTGGTGACCTTCATGCGCTCCAAATCTCGGCTATCGATCGGGTCGGCCTACATTTCGGCAAGCGCCTCAAGTCCCTCGATGACAACGGAAGCAACGTCCATCTGGAATTCGAGGACGGCACATCGGCCGACGCTGATATCGTGGTGGGCGCCGACGGGATCAATTCGCGCGTGCGCGAAGTTCTGTTGGGTGCGGAAAAGCCCAATTACAGCGGATGGGTTGGTCACAGAGCCCTGATCTCGGGTGAAAAGCTGAAGAAATACGATTTGCATTTCGAAGACTGCGTGAAGTGGTGGGGACCGGATCGGCACATGATGGTGTACTACACCAACCGCAGCGAGTATTATTACGTTACTGGCGTACCGCATCCAGCCTGGGATTTCGACGGTGCCTTCACTGGCAGCTCCCGCGAGGAGATGTTTGAAACTTTCGCCGGCTACCATCCGGTCGTTCAAGCGCTCATTGAGAGCACCGACACGGTCACGAAGTGGCCGCTTTTCAACCGGAACCCGCTCCCGCTTTGGAGCAGAGGGCGATTGGTGCTTCTCGGCGACGCATGTCACCCGATGAAGCCGCACATGGCACAAGGTGCCGCGATGGCAATCGAGGATGCTGCCGTCCTTACACGCTGCCTTTCGGAAGTCGGACCCACGGACTATCGCACCGCGTTCGCGCTCTATGAGGCCAGCCGTCGCGACCGTGCTACGCGTGTGCAGACAGTATCCAATGCAAACACCTGGCTCCTCAAGCAGGAAGATCCATCCTGGGTCTACGGCTACGATGTTTATGCCGAACCGTTGAAGATTGAGTCGGCAGCATGAGTAGGCGATTCCTTTACGGTGGAAACGTCCGGGCGAATGGCATCCGGCAGCACTATCTGCGTTACGGCGGCCGAGGTCCACAGCTCGTCCTTATTCCCGGGATTACCAGTCCGGCGATAACCTGGGAGTTCGTCGCGGAACGGCTTTCTCAGGACTACGACGTGTTCGTTGTGGACGTGCGCGGTCGGGGCCTGTCCTCGACCGGTCCGGACCTCAAATATGATCTCGACACGATGGCTCGGGACCTGCGCGCCTTTGTAGCCGCGCTGGACCTCGGCAATCCCATCGTGTTGGGACATTCCATGGGTGCCCGGATTGCAATTCGCGCGACGACCTTGGGCGAAAGTAACTTTGCAAGGATCATTCTGGTCGATCCGCCGGTTTCGGGTCCAGGCCGCAGAAGCTACCCTAGTCAGTTGCCTTGGTACGTCGACTCGATCCGGCTTGCCGAAAAAGGCATATCTCTGGAAGAAATGCGGAAGTTCTGTCCGAGCTGGACGGAAGAGCAACTGAGGCTCCGCGCCGAATGGCTGCACACTTGCTATGAGCCCGCGATCGTGGACGCGTTCAATGGCTTTCACGAAGACGACATCTTCCCCGATCTGCCGAAGCTCACTCTTCCAACGCTTCTGATCGTCGCCGGAAAGGGCGGCGTCATTCAGGAAAAGGACGAGGAAGAGATCCTATCGTTGAACTCCGCCATCGAGATCGTACGTGTTCCGAACGCGGGCCACATGATCCCTTGGGACGATTTCGAAGGGTTCTTCCAGGCTATCGGACGGAGCCAGTTGAAGGTCACGACAAATTCGCTAGACGGCCAGCGCCACGGCGGTCAAAATTGGGAGGAAACGCCCCTGTGAAAAATTTGTACCGCGTCGGGCAGATTGTCCCGAGCTCGAATACGACGATGGAAACCGAAATTCCCGCCATGCTGACCTTGCGTCAGACGATCCGGCCGGAGCGCTTCACCTTCCATTCGAGCCGGATGCGCATGAAGACGGTCAAGAAGGAAGAGCTCGCCGCGATGGACGGCGAGTCGGATCGCTGCGCCATTGAACTGTCGGATGCCCGGGTCGATGTTCTCGGCTACGCCTGCCTGGTCGCGATCATGGCAATGGGGCTAGGCTATCACCGCAAATCGGAAGAGCGCCTGAAAAATCGCACCATCGAAAACGGCGAGAACATTCCGGTGGTGACAAGCGCCGGCGCCCTGATCGAAGGCTTAAAGGTTATTAAGGCGAAGCGTCTGGCTATCGTTGCGCCCTACATGAAACCGCTTACTGACCTCGTCGTGAACTACATTCGCGAGGAAGATTTTGAGGTCAGGGATTGGCGAGCTCTCGAAATTCCCGATAATCTCGATGTGGCTCGGCACGATCCAAACAACCTGCCGGCGATCGTCCAGTCCATGGATCTGAGCGATGTCGACGTGATCGTGCTTTCTGCGTGTGTGCAGATGCCGTCACTGCCGGTCATCGCCAAGGTGGAGGCGCTAACAGGCAAGCCGGTGGTCACGGCGGCCGTGGCAACGACCTACTGCATGCTGAAGACACTTAATCTCGAGCCAATCGTTCCCGGCGCGGGGGCCCTTCTGTCGGGCGCGTATTGAGGACAGGACGATGCAAGACGCTTCCACGAACTACCAGGGTGTCTGGGGAAATCGCATAGGATTTGGAAAGAAGCCTGCGCTTCTCGTGATTGACTTTCTGAAAGCCTACACGACCCCGGGCGCCCCGCTTTACGCACCCGGTGTGGTGGAGGCCGTCCGGAAGGCACCGGGTTTGATCTCGGCTGCGAGGAACCATGGCGTCCCGGTCATCCATACACGCATTCTCTACTTTGCCGAGAATTGCGCCGATGGGGGCGCCTGGGTGAAAAAAGCGCCCGTCATGAAGGCGATGATCGAGGGCAACATGGTCGCTGAATTTTGTGACGAGGTCCAGCCGACTGGCGGCGAACTTGTCATCACAAAACAGTATGCGAGCGCGTTCTTCGGAACGAGTTTGGCATCCTATCTCCACGCCGCAGGTGTCGACACGGTCGTCCTGGCGGGATGCTCGACGAGTGGGTGCATCCGAGCGACTGCCGTCGATGCCGTGCAGCACGGATTTCACACCATCGTTGTTCGTGACTGTGTGGGTGACCGTCACCCTGACCCGCATGAGGCGAACCTCTTCGATATCGATAGCAAATACGGTGATGTTATCTCCATCAATGAGACCCTTGCGGCGTTTGCCAGGGCCGAAACCGAGGTGGGCCACTGATGATTGTCGGAAAGAAACGACGAGCACACGCGCCTAGTAGTCCCGCCGCTCAGGCTGTCCCAAGCAATCGGCCAATCTGTCGCCAAAGGCCAGTTTTCGGCGTTACCATGAGAAATTCTTGAAGCAACAAGAGAGGAGACGTCTGTCATGGACCATACGAGTTTCACCGAGATTTGCCTGCATCAGTTGAAGATGTCGGGTGTGCACGAGGGTGAGAAGCTTGTTGTCCTTACTCAGGGCAATGAGCGGCTCGACTATGCTGACGCATTTCTCGCCGCCGGCCAAAGGCTGCGGGCGAACATGTATCATATGCGTCTTCCCGCTCCCCTCCCGACCGGCGGCTGGAATGTCGGGCAGACGGGGCTGGCGGCGATGCCAGAGGCGGTCGAGGCGTTGAAGAATTGTGACATGCTGATCGACTGCATTTTCCTCCTCTTCTCGCCCGAGCAGATGGCGATCCAGGCCGCTGGAACGCGTGTCCTGACGGCCGTTGAGCCGCCGGAGCTTCTCGCGCGCATGCTCCCCTACAAGGAACTGCGCGAAAAAGTCGAAGTCGCCGGCGAGCGACTCGGCAAAGCCAAGGTCATGCGGATCACGTCCCCACATGGAACCGAAGTGACCTACAAGCTCAACACATATCCCGCGGTTACCGAATACGCCTGCACGGACGAGCCTGGGCGCTGGGATCATTGGCCGTCAGGCTTTGTGTTCACCGGCGGCGACGACGACGGCGTTGATGGCCAGATCGTTGTAGCGCCGGGCGATATTCTGCTGCCGCAAAACATCTATGTTCGTGAGCCTATCATTTACACGATCAAGAACGGCTGGATTGAAGATATTCGCGGTGGTCTCGATTGCGAGCTCGTGAAGGGTTACATGGAAAGCTTCAATGACAAGCGCGGCCTTGGGATGAGCCACGTCGGTTGGGGGATGAACCCCCATGCCAAGTGGCATCGCCTGGTTCCCGGCGAGTTCCCAGGTGGTATGGGCATGGAGCCGCGCAGCTTCTACGGCAACGTGATGTTTTCGACCGGGCCCAACAACGAACTCGGAGGTCCCAACGACACCGCCTGCCATCTTGATATCCCGATGCGCAATTGCTCGCTCTTCCTGGATGACGAAGCCATCGTCATCAACGGAGACATTGTCGTAAAAGAATTCCAGCTCCAGCGAGCCTAGTTCTCCAACTGCGGCCCTTCGGGGCCGCTTTTTTGCGAGGTGGCTCGACGTTGTCGACACCATTCCTGAATTATACACTTCGCGTCCCAGACTTCCCGCGGGGAAGCGCCGAAAGTGCATTGGCTCTCGCACCGTATAGCCGGATCGTCGCAAATTCTTTCCATTATATTGCCGAAAGAGTAGCGAGGGCGCTTTTCTTTTTACGACAAATGTGGATTGTGTGCGCCGGAATGCTCTGTTTTGGCTGAGCGAAGCGGGGTTCTGCTCTTTGCGGTGAGTGAAGCCGCTATTTCGATCACGTCGCAGAAGCGGCCGCGGGGATGCAAGTTTCCTCGCCGTTGCAGCGGCTAGTACTGAGGGGAGTCAAATGTCCGCAATACAGCAAAACAAGGACGCCTACGTGGTGACCGAACAGGTCGGACATCTGCTCCGCAAGGCCTACCAGCGGCATCTGGCGATATTTCAAGAAAACGCGATTGATCCAAACCTCACCTCTGTCCAATTTGTCACGCTATGCGTCTTGCGGGAGCAGGGGCCTAGCTCCCAGGCTGAACTGGTCAAGCTAACCGCAATTGATCAGGCGACGATCAGGGGCATTATCGATCGGTTGAAGGCTCGAAAGCTCATAAGTGTAGGGCGGGACGACAGCGACGGACGCAAGGTCATAATGTCGCTCCGGCCCGAAGGCGACGCCTTGGTCGACGAGATGTATGCGAGCGCCCACAAAATATCCGAACTGACCGTCAAGAACCTCAACCCCGCCGAACGTATCGCCTTCAGTTACCTACTGCGCAAAGTGATTGACGAGTGATGCCCCAATGAGCTCGTTCGATGCGATTCATCAGCAGTGACCTCTTCAGATCTTCAGCGTAGTCGCTTCAGATCCGGTTAGCCTTGCGGAGGGAGTAGGGAGGTAAAATGTGTAACCTGCTATACTGCGAAAGAAGGTCCTACGCGTGTCCGAACTGGAAGATGACTATCCTCTCGGATTCACCTCGGCGGACGTCGCTCCTGCGGAGCGGATCAGCCGTCCGGCCTTGATTGTCGTTGATCTTCAGAACGACTTCGTAGTTCCGGGTGCGCCGCAAGGTGCCTGAAGCTCGCGCGACCCTTGCGGTCAATCGAAAGCTGATCAGGTATTTTCGGGCAAACGGAATTACCAGTGATCTTTACGCGGTTCGTTAGCCGTCCGACCGACAAGCACTTCTGGCGGTGGTCGCCTGAAGGCGATCCGAGGGTACGTTGCTGCTGGCTCGGACACACTCGGGTCTACCAGGGACAAGCGGAGCCGAAAGACTGCGTCGCCGTAATCGACGATTTGGCTCCGGAAGAAAGCGATTACATCATCGACACGAACTATTACGGTGCATTCCACGAAACCGATCTTTTGAAGCTCCTCTACGCGCTCGATGTAGGTTCCGTCGTTGTGACCGGAACCGTAACGCAGATCTGCGTCGACCAGACGGCCCGAGAGGCATTCCAGTACGGATTCAACGCGGTCGTTGTATCGGACGCCGTCTCGTCGTCGTCATTAGAACTCGCTTCCTGTGCATTGGAAAATATTCATCGCAAGTTCGGATGGGTCGCTTCTTTAGATGAAGTCATTGCTTGGCTCGATGGCCATCTGGCCGTCCGACAACCTGCAACGTTATAGGTATTTAATCGTCGAAAACGAAGGCGGCCGGACTTGAGTTCGGCAGCTAGCGTGCCGACGGTGTCCCATAGGGCTGCGATTGCGAAGGCGTTTTCGATGGGGTTGAAGTCGGGGCTGTAGGGCGGAAGGAACATCAGCCTCGGACCGGCGTGTGCGGTCGGGATCGGATGTCAGGAGGCTGATGCCGAACCGAGGTCGCAGGCGAGGCGCGGTTCGGGCTTCGGCCAGGGGCTGCGTCATGTCCGGGAGCAACATGACACGGTGAATCAAAACTCCCCTGGAGGCCGGTGAGTTCGGCCTTATCTTTTCCAAGAACGAAGCCTAGACACTTCAAAAAGATGTAAGCAGCCTGGCAAATTTGGATTGAGTTATAGTGCAGACACTGTATCATCAGCGTTGGAGCTAACGCTCCCAATAAACCAGAGGGGATGAAGACGCGTCGCAAGTCAGAGAACTAGCGGACCACTTACGCCCGACGAACGAGTCGTCGTTGGCGCAGTCTACTGGCGCCTTGACCCGTACGATCCCCCTGTCTTAGCGTTTCAACATCTTCGACAGTGGAGGTAAAAATGGCATTCAAAGCAGCAGCCGTGCACGCGGCTCCGGTTTTTATGGACAAAACTGCAACGACGGAGAAGGCTGTCGATTTCATCAATCAGGCAAAGCAGGAAGGGATTGAACTCCTTGTGTTTCCTGAAACCTTTATCCCAGGCTATCCGTATTTCGTCGAATGCTATCCGCCCCTGACGCAGATCGGTGCGCTGGCCCAATATGCGGATGCTTCGGTCGAGATCGACGGTCCGGAGATCGCCCGCCTTCAGCACGCCGCCAAGGTCGCGGGCGTCGCAATCATCATCGGCATCAGCGAGCGAATGGCTGATACGCGGACTTGTTTCAATTCCCAGGCATTCATTGACGCCGACGGCACCTTACTCGGTGTCCATCGCAAGCTGCAGCCAACCTATGCCGAACGCACGGTTTGGGCTCAAGGCGGCGGCTACACACTGCGCACCTACAAGAGTTCGCTCGGTGTGCTTGGCGGGCTTGCCTGCTGGGAGCACACGATGAACCTCGCGCGCCAAGCTCTCATCTTGCAGAATGAGCAGATTCATGCCGCTGCTTGGCCAGGCCTGTCTACCATGAAAGGCTTCGAAGCTGTGGCGGATACACAAATCGACGCCATGATGAAAACGCACGCACTCACGGCCCAGTGCTGGGTCCTTTCCGCCGGGAATCCGGTTGACCGTTCCTGCCTTGACTGGATGGAGGAGAACCTCGGGCCGCAGAACTACGTCACCGAGGGCGGCGGGTGGAGCGCCGTCATCCACCCGTTCAACGCGTATCTCGGTGGACCGCATACAGGCCTTGAGGAGAAGCTTGTAATAGGCGAGATCAATCTAGACGACCTTAAGGCCGTCAAAGTGTGGCTAGACGCGAAAGGGCACTATGCGCGGCCTGAAATATTAAAGATGCAGGTCAATCAAAATCAGATCTGGCATGACGAAGTTTCGCTCGCGCCAAGAAAGGCGCAGCAAGCGGTTGCGCAGGAAACGGGTGAGCAACCGGCCGCTGGCGCTTTTCCTCAACTGTTGATTGACGCGGCGGAATAACAGATCGCTGCCAATACAATCGGGTCGCTGGCGTAATTTACCAGCGGCCCGTGTTGAACTGCTGCCAAGGCGCTAAAGTGTAGAAACTTTGGTTGTCCCCGTTTTTCTGTAAAATATTATCAACTGGGAGAATATCATGCGTAAGATTTCGTGCGCGGCTGTAGCAGCGGTCGCCTTCCTGTCCTCCTCGACCAGCTTCGCCGCCGATAAATGGGCGCCATCTACCGGGTCGCTGCAAACTATGGCATGGGGAACGAAGCGGAACGCCTTGGGCTCGAGCTCAATGTTTATCAAGCCGGCGGCTACGACCAGCTTCCGCGGCAGGTCGCGCAGTTCGACGACTGCATTCCTGGAGAAGCGAACGCGATCCTGATTGGGGGCGTCTCGGAAGCTGGCCTTTCGGCCAAGAGCCAGCGCCCTTTGATCCACTGTCTCGTACTGCGATCCCCGGGGAGACCCCGCCGCAGACAATGGCTTTGGAGCGGCCGTGGCGGCGATCATAGCGGCGGGCCGACGACCATAATGGCGGGCTCGGCGGAAAGCAGCTTCTTCGCCGCTGCCTTGACCTGGTCAAGCGTCACCTGATCGATGAGGGCGGCGCGGCGCTGAATGTAGTCTATGCCGAGACCGTCGAGCTGCCACCCGAGGAGCGTGGCTGCAATCGAGCGGGAGGAACGCAGATTGCGTATGGGATAGGCGCCGATCAGATATTTCTTGCTCGCATCGAGCTCGGCCTCCGTCGGACCCTCTTGCGCAATCTGCCTCACCACCTTGCGCACCAGGCTGAGCGTCTCGGCTGCACAGTCCGAGCGCGTCGCCGTCTTGATGATGATCGCGTTGGAATGCTGGTAGTCGACCAAGCTGGAATAGGCGCCATAGGTCAAGCCGCGCTTTTCGCGCACCTCCTCGAACAGCCGGGAGGTATTAAAGGGCGCGCCGCCGAGGATTTCGTTCAGCAACTCCGCGGCATAGAAATCCGGCGCGCTACGCTTCACGCCAGGAAAGGCGAGCTGCAGCGACGTCTGCGGCAGGTCGTAGTCGACCTCCACCAGCTGGCCGAGCTTGGGATCGACATCGGCGACGGGGGCGAGCGTCTGCTTCTCAAGCAAATCGCCGAACACCTGGTCGAGCTTTGTACGCAGCGTCTTCGCATCGATGTCGCCGACCACCGCCAAATGCAATCCGTCGCGGGCAAAAGTGGCCTTGTGGAAGGCGTTGAGATCGGCCGGTGTGATGCCAGCGAGGCTCTCTTTGGTACCTTCGGCCGGCCTCGAATAGGGATGCGCGCCATAGATCGCGCGCAGCCATTTGCGCTCGGCGATCGCCTTGGGGTCGCGCTCATTGGCGATGATGCCGGAAAGAATCCGGGCGCGGGTGCGGTCGATCGGCTCCTGGTCGAAGCGCGGCCTGTTGACGGCGAGCCGAAGCAGCTCGAAAGCGGCGTTCTGCTGTTCGGACAGCATGCGCATCCAGCCATAAATGCCGTCGCGCCGCGCCATAAAGCCCATCTCGGCCCCGGCATCGTCGAGTTTTACCTGGAAGGCATCGCTGTCGAGATCGCCGGCGCCCTCGACGAACAAGCCGCTCGTCAGATTGGCGAGTCCCTCCTGGCCGACCGGATCCTGCGTGGTGCCGCCATCGAAGACGAAGTGCGTGGTGATGATAGCCCGTCAGACGGAAGTTTCATCGATGGCTCCGGTTGTGGTGGGGACGAGAGGCGAGGTTCGAGGCAAAGTGATTTGTTCCTTAGTTTGAAGGCGCTGCGGCCCAGTCGTACCCGATTGTCGGAGAAGGTGGATGGGCGGGCAGCGCCGAGCCGGATGAGCAAACCGTCTTCATGTCGCGAGGCCTCACTCGAGCGTCACCCTTGGATGGATCGGAAGACCCGCGGCGGCGGTAGCTTTCGGTGAGGTGATCATGGAACGTCTTCTCCTTGGTCCCTGACATGTTGCGGATGACCGCGCATGTACCGTGCCAAATGAGAAAACCATTCAAAGGCAACCGTGATAGCTTTGCCTCTGCTACGTTGCCTACCCGATATTGTCGGACATTGGACAGCGCGCACGCGAAGCGCTTGCCGGTAGGGACGATATCTCGCTCGTGCGGACGAGGATTGAGCGTGCTGCCGCGCAAGCGCGATAGGACGCGCCTCGAACTGGGCCGCGGGCACTTGAGAGTGTTGCAATTAAGTGGCGAAGTTGGTGCAGGCCTGGAGACGATGGTGGTACCGTGGAACGCTTCCGCTACAGGCAGGCCAGGCTGCTCGCACCGAGCAGAGGAGTCAGGAGCGTGGCCGTTAGGGAACGGGAACCGGCCGCCAGGCGACTGGGAGTGGAAGTGCGCTGCACCGAGCATTCCGCTCGAGCAGATGAATGACCGCTCACCCCATCTTCGGCAATTGGCCGGAGCCGCTTAAGCTGAACGAATTGCCGCCGTAGCAGGTGCTGTTTATCAAAGCTCGAATTTTAGTGTCGGGGTCTTCTCGACGAGCGTGCTCTGCTTCAGTGGTCAGTCATTGGTGGTCCCTTCGAATTAGGTAGGTGCAGCAACCCGGCCTTTACCGGGGAACATCGATGACCACCTACGCCGCTCGCTCGCTTCAGCGCTGTTGAGGGCGCGCTCGCGAGCGGCTTCGTCACCGCCGGCCTCGCCACTCAGCGGGACGACCCCGAATTTCGCTTTGTCTGCAATCTAACAATCTCGGGTATGAGACCCAGCGTTCATGAAGCTATTTTGATGGCGAACAATTTTCACCTTTGGCACGAAAGGTGCGCGAATAGCATCCAGATGCATTGCAGTTAGGCACCAGTTCTACGATTGCACGTGTCTGGCGTCTCGCATGTGGCGAGCGAAACCGTCGAGCAGATGGCCGAGCTCTGGGCGGTCGAGGAGAGCCTCCGCGGTCAGGATGCCCACGTCCGCCACTCCGAGCGCCAGGAGCAGTCGCCCGCCTTGATCTCCGAACTCTGACCTGGAGAAAATGGAAATGCTCAGAATTTTCGCCGTCCTGGCGCCGTCGCTCTTCGTGGCGAACTGCTCCGCGACGACCTCCACAACCCAAACCGCCGTGCAGGACGCCGGTCATCCCTACAAGACCGATCCGAACTGCAAGCGCGCCAAGCCGCTCGGCACCATTCGACGAACGCTGCGATCATCCGCGGCTCGGCTATTGCGGCTTTTCCGATCCGACGATCGGCGCATCTTCCGGTGCTGGCGGCTTCTGTCTCTAATCCGAGCAGCGGGAGTCCCAGGCGGGCGCGCCGTTTTTTCATGCGAGGGACAATGAGAACTCTACCAATCGAATCCAGCGCGAGGTCCGCCGCTTCGTGTCCGGTGTTTCCCTGGCACCGCACGCCAATATCGCTGGCTGGCAGGTTGAAACGGCGCGCGCCGCCACCACCGACGAGCTCAAGTTAGTGCGCCGCGAGACGACCACGCGGCTGCTGGCCGCGCTCGACGCTTTTGCGGAGGCCGAGGCGGCCGGACTGAAGGAACTCGACAGGCTGGCGCTGGCCAAAGGCCAGATGGAACGCCGGCTCAGGAACCGGCGAAAGAATTCGAGCCTGCCGGCGCTGATCGAGCTGATGCTGGCACGGCGGGTGGTGTCGGCGGGCCTGATCGCGGCCGAGCTCAAAGTCAGCCAGCGCGCCGCGCTCGACCTCGTCGCCGAGCTCGGCATTCCGGGAGGTGACCGGGCGGGGCCGTTATCGGGCGTGGGGAATGGTCTCCTCGCTGCGAAGAGCCGAGCCTATGGTTCGTCGCCGGATCGATCGCAATCGACCGGCAGCTTTCACCAGTGGTTCATGCTTCGTTCGACCTTAGCGTGTCTGAGGAAGCAGATCCTGTTCCGACCCCACCAAACCGCTCTTTGCATGGGTAACGCCTTCGGGACTCTGCCGTCCCGACTTCGTGCTCGAGACAACCTACGGCAACTACGAGCCTGTCAACCTTATCGTCGAGGCCTTCGGCATGGACACTGACGAATACAAGGCTGCGAAGGAAAAAACGCTCCCTCGCATGCGCGAGATCGGGCCTGTCTTCGAAATCCAGCCGGCTATATTTCCCAGGCAACCGCCGAAGAAACCGGCAAGCGGCTGCTATATTGGGTGCTCGAGCATTCCCGGCACTCGACGCGGGCGCCGCGTCAAATATCGACGGAGCGAAATGCGACTACGCACGGCTCTTGAATACATTCGCGAAGGCAAGTTCCTTGAACCATGGCAAAATTGATCGCGCAAGTCTGAGCACCAGATGGCGGCGACACACTCGTGTTCCAGTCGCTGAGGCGATCTGACGAGAAAAGCGCCAGCCAGCGTTTCCTGGTCAGAGATCAGGCCTCTTGGGCCTTGACCACATCCGACTGGATCAGGATTTGCGTCCAGCATCCGGATTGTAGACTGGAATAGCCGTCGCGGTCATAGCGCCACGTTCGCCTTCGGGCTGCGGCAAGCGCCGCTGCCAAAAAGCCGTATCCCACCGCGGGGCGGCGGCGGCATAATGCGCAGCAAGCGCGGAGGCGTAGCAGGCAAATCCCTGCGCTGCGATCATGGCGTACCGAACCCGGGCGCGCTCATGGTGACCATCATGCATGTCGGACGCAGCATAGGCGGCCAGCATGCCAGAGCGCAACGCATGCACGATCCCGCGCGACGATAGCGGATCGGCAGCAAACAGAGTGTCGCCAGCCGCGACCCAGCGCTCACCAGCGGCTGGATCGATTGTGGCAGTCCCCGCCGATTTTACGAATGTGGCGGTTTCGCGTGCCGAAGGAGGCAGAAGGGGAGCGATATGCCGCGTCATCGCTAGAGTGCGATACCAGGATTGCGGATCACGCAGTTCCCTACCCAGATCGGGATCAGTAAAGCAGGCCACAACTCGTTGCCGGTCGGACAGGTCGGCGGTATACCACCAGCCTTCCGGGCGTGCCTCGACAACAATCCGACAATCGCCTGGCGCGCGGTCGAAGAACCGGGTGTAGGCTGAGAGGTGGCCGTGCGCCCGTAGCTTCGCACCGAAAGGTCGCGCCAGCTTCCAATTCCGCCCGGTCGCCCAGATCACCATGTCGGCGGCTAGTTCCCCGTCCGTCAGCTTGAGCTGCCAGCCCTGGCCATCACGCACCGCCGAACGCACTGCGGTGCCCATTCGCACCCATACGCCTGCCATTGCGGCAGCCTTCACGAGCAGCCGGTCGAACTGTGCTCGGTCGAGTTGCCACCCCGCGCCCTGGGCGGAGAAGATGCTGTGCCGCTCTTCGAGTGCCTCGCCGGCCCATGCAGAGCCAACCGCGCGGCTCTCGACGAAAGCTGCGGCAAGGAACGGCGGCCAAACTCCGATCTGGCGCAGCAGCCCTTGCGCCACTGCCGCCAATATCTCACCCGGTTTCACCCGATCATGCCGCCCTGCCTCGAGCAGCACCACGCGTCGTCCGGGTGCGTGGCGCTGCAGCGTCAGTGCGGCGGCGGCTCCTGCCGGGCCGCCTCCGACCACAGCAAAATCAACTCGCGCGGGCCGCATAGAACGACGCCACCACCCCGGCCGGATTCGTAACGCCGCTCTCGCCTGAATGCGGGATCGTGCGTACCACCGAGCCGACGATTGCGGTTACCTCAAGCTTGTCGGTGCTGTTTGGCCAGACGGGCACGAGCCAGCCGATATAATCGTAGATCCACTGCTCGCCGCCGACCACGCCTTTGCCCTGGAAGCGGACCTGCATCGGCGAGCCGTAACCGAAGCTTCCACGCAGATCGAGCGACCAGCCCGGCCCGCCAATGGTTCCCGACAGCTCGGTCTCGGACGCCTCCGAAATGGCCAGCGTGCCTTCGCCAAACAGCAAGTCGTTGGCTGCCCTGGACAGGTCAGGATCGTTGTTGAAACTGCGATAGCTCCAATTGCCGACAAACGGATTGGTCATGCTTCTCCTTCTCCCGAATCTTCGACGCAGATATATTTGGCCCCCGGCGAGGGCTGATCGAGCCCGCCTTCGGGGTTGCGAACCACGAAGGCGAGCTTCGACCACTCGGTCACCATCTTGAGGTCGCCCGCCAGTGTCTGCGGAATGCCCCGCGCCCAGTTGCGGAACTGAAGGTCCTTGCCGACGGGGTAATAGACCTGCATCGGCCGGTGTGCTGGCCACCACAGGGTTTCCCACACCCGCTGCTCGCGCTCCATCAGCGAGTTGCCAACGCTGTCGGGGTAAAGGACGTTCCACTCCTCATAGGTGACGTCGATCGTCTGGGTGGAGCATTCGTTGAAGTCGGCCTGCCACGGCAATCCGCTGAGTTTGGTCAGGTCGCCCGGCTGCAACCCCACATCGAAGTCGCTGCCCAGCGACAGCGGGTCGGATGCATAGGCGATATAGCCTTCCTCGCTGACGCCGAATCCCCAGCGATTGGCATTCTCCTGCGCGGCTGTCAGCGCGAAGCTGTACCATTCGGGATCGGCCTTAATCCGGTAGGGCTCGCGCCAGATCGCCGGATTGCGGATGATCCAGGTCACCTCACCGCCCGGGCAGAAGGCGCCGCCGAGCCCGTTCGAGAGCACGCCCTGGTCGAGCCCCCGGCCGCCCGGCACGTTCCAGTCCTTGTAGGGCTGCCATGGATCGATCGCAGGCGCAAAGCCGGCATCCACTTCGTCGATGAAGATACCCGCCGCCCATTGCCGGAGCAGGAACAGCTGCGTGTCGGTCAGCCGCAGGAACTTGCTCACTGTCTTGTTGGTGATCGGATTGTCGCCCGCAAGCAACGGCATCAGCGGCAGATGGTAGGTCCGCGTCGCCGGATTGGCCTCGAGCTGGAACAGGTTCTCCTCTCCCGGCTTGCGCAGCAGATCGAACAGATATTGCCGCGCGGGCCGGCCGGGATCGGTGGTCGCGTCCTTCGCCGCCGCTGCTAGCGCGCGGTCGAGCAATTGACCGGAACGATATTCGAACGCCAGGCGGCGCAGCGCAGCTTCGATCGGCTCGTCCGGATCGGTGGTGCGATCGGGTTCGCCCGGCTCCTGCCGCGACGAGGCCCGGGCGAGCGTCAGCATCCGCTTCGGCGGTGGCGCGGTGGCCGCGGCGATGCGCTCGATCACGCCGGTGACATCAGCGTCGAAGGCGCTGCGTGCCTCGGCATAGGCGGGGTCGGCCACCGTGTCGTTGTCGGCGAACATTTTTTGCCAGCGCGCGGCATAGGAGCGCGGCGCCTCACCGTCGTCAGGCGGGCAGATCGCGGCGGTGAACGCCGCCGCTGCCGCCTTGAGCGCTACAGCGGCATCGCCAACCACGGCATCTTTCGCCGCGCCCGGCGCCTGCGTTGCGTCGAGCAGCATCAGGCTCGGTTCCACCGCTGCCTCGAGTAGCCGTCCACCGACATGATCGTCCTTCGCGCGACCTTCCTTTCGCGCCAGCGCACGCGGCGCGATGCGCGGCGGGATGCACAAGCGATAGGGATCGAACGTGCCCCGGCTCGACTGATTGTGCGGAAAATTCGACTGCTGGAGGATGTTGGCGAAATAGGAGAATTCGTCGGCGCGGAAGAGGATCGGCCAGATGTCGCGCCAGAACCAGGGGCGATAGGCCGGGTTCCATTCCACCGGTCCGGCCTTCCAGTGAAGCAAGGCCGGCGTGTCGGTCGGATCGATCTTCTGCGGCGCGTTGAACGTCCCGGCTGTGCCGTACATGTCGGTGCGATAGGCGAATTCGCGGATCGACATGTCCTCGACCACGTCTTCCAGCGTGATCATGTCGAGCACTTCCGGCGCATAACGCGGATAGCCGACCAGCACCCAGGCCGGGTATTCGACATCGACGTAGCGCAGCGCCTGGACGCGCTCCTCCATCATCACCAGCCGCGCCATCACCGGCCCGTCCGAGATGTCGTCGAACCAGCCGTCGCTGTTGGCGTAGGTCTCGATGCGCGGATGCCCGAAGCCGCTGAGGAACGAGCCGCTGTTGCCGTGCCCGCCAAGCACCAGCAGCCATCCGCTGTCGTCCGTCATCATGCCGCCGAGCGTGTCGATGTCGTGCGGCGCCATTCCGGTCGGCGGGAAGGTGACGGCATAGGCTGGGTTGCTGTCCCGGCCGAAGCTCGCTTTGCGCCGCGCCGTGCAATCCACCGCCTGCGGTCCGGCGTCGATGATCAGCTTCTGCCGTTCGACCGGATCGGTGATGCCGGCGTTGCGCAGCGGCGCGTCGGATGGATAGCCCGCCTCGCCGCGCAATCCGTCGAAGGTGAACCATGCCGCCTTCTTGTTGGCGAGCTGGACGCGCCACTGGATGTCGACCAGCTTGCCGCGATTGCCGCCGCCCTCGACATGGTCGCCGATCTTCAGCGGAATGCCTTCAGGGTTGGCATCGTCATAGGCGAAGATCTGGAAACGCGCCGCCTGGCGTTTGATGCGGCCCTTGCTGTCCTTGAAGTGTTTGATCGGCGCGTCGCCTTTGGCGGCATTGCCGTCGGCGTCGCATTCGATCGGCAGCTGCGCCGGCTTTTCCGGCGAGATGCAGAAACCCTCGGGGCTGTCGCCGAGCCGGGCGATGCCGACCGCCGGGTGGATGCGATAGATCGATGGGTCGGCCATGTGATTTCCCCCTGCGCCTGCGCCGGCCGTATCTTCTGGTCAGTCGAGAAAGTTGAGCGAGACCCCATCGAGCCGCAGCAGCTCACGGTCTTCCTCATAGGAGGCGCCGATCACCACCAGGCTCACCGTGAGGCTGGTGGCGCCGGCCGCGATCAGCCGCCGCGCCGCGCGTGTCACGTCGATGCGGTGGTTGCGCGGCGTGTTCATGCTGCGCTCGCGCAGATCGAACTTGCGGTTCTCCGCCGGCGGAATTTCGCAATGTCCGGGCCCGCCGAAACATTCGCCATGGCCGAATATCGCGGCGTAACCGGCATAGCCTGCCACGTTGAGCGGCGTGCTGGCGTCGGCATCCGGCGTGTTGAGAAACACGCGGATGAAGCAGGAGCGCGGCAGCTGCGGCACGCGGTGCAGCCGCACCTCTGCCGAGCGGAAGCTCTTCGTTGCTTCCGGCACTGCAATCGGCGCCGAGACGAAGCGCCCGACTGGGTTGGTGAGCTCCACCGGCATCAGGCATCCGCCGCGAACATACTCATAGCCGAAGCGATTCATGTCGAGCGTATCGCGCACCGCGTAGCTCCATGGCGTCAGCGCGGAATCGAGATCGGCGGGCAGCCCGTCGGGATGGTCCTGCTGCCATCGCCACCAGAGCCGGTCGATATTGGCGTGCACCGGCCAGAAGATCGGATCGTAGGACGCGGTCAGGTTCGAGAACATGTCGCCGAACTGCGGCTCGGAGTAGAGATCGTCGCGCTGGTGGAACTTGCGCCCGGCAACCCGCACCGCCGTGTTGCGATTGGCTGGCGCGTCAGTCTTGAACGCGGGATTCATGCCGCCGGTCCAGATGTGCATTGTATTGTGCGGGTTCTGGTCGAGGAAACCGAAGCTGTCGACATAGAGACTGCCGCCGCCGAAATCGCGGAAGGTGCGCAAGCTGAGGATTTCGTCGATGTCCTCCTGTGCCGGGTAATGGTAGTGGATGACGTTGTTGATCGTGCCGCTGCCGAATTGGCCGGAATAGCGCAGCGGGTACCATAGCGAATTGGCCTCGAGCAGCGCGTCGATCAGCCGCTTGCGGTTTTCACCTTCCACATAGCCCTTGCCGCAGGCGCTGCTGACCGCGTCGTAGGCCTGCGTCGGATTGGCCCACAGCTTGCCGACCAGCGTGCCTATCTTGGCCGGGAACCCTTGATCGCGCAGGAAACGGACCGAAGCCTCGGTCAGATAGCCCTTGAATGCATCGGGCAGGATTGCGCCGCTGGCCGGATCCTCCGGCTTGTAGCGCAAAGCCGGGAAATCCCACCACGGCATGGTCACATCAGGGCAGAAATCCTGCAAAGCCTGTTCGAATTCATAAAGATACACGCGATGCCACGGCAGGAAACGCTCCCAGCCATGCTGACAGTGGTTCTGGTGGATCAAGGCCAGATTGTTGTAGCTGCGTTTGTCGCCGACCCATTTGTTGAGGTTGTAGAGCTCGCGAAATGCATGGCGCAGCCGCTCCTTCTGCGCGTCGTCCAGCACATCGACATCCATTCGCTGACGCAGTTCGCCCTTGGCGTAGCGCCACGCCGCCGGATCGGACGCCGGGCCGAAGACGGGGCCGGCAATCCCTCTCACCTCGATGCGCGCCTCGGTCGTTACGCTCACGTCGCCGGCGAGTTCGATCGATCCGATCAACGCGCCGGGGCAGCCCTCGTCGATCCAGGTCTCGATCCGGTCGATGTCCTCACCGGCGACCGGTTTGCCGCCCCAGGGCAGGCGGGGGAACTGCTTGCCGTCGAATGGCGGCAGTCCGCGCAGCCCGCGGATCAGGGCTGAGCGCGCGCCTCGCCCCTTGGCATCGCTCTTGCCGCAGCAAGTGGTCGAGAGCGGCGCGATCAGCGGCATCCCTTGTAATTGGAGCGCCAGGAATTCCGCCAGCGTCAGTCCCGTCAGGCTGCCGGTTCCCTCGCTGCCGCCCGCCGCGGCGAGGATCGCCTCTACCTCGCTCCAGGTGAGCGGCCCGACGGGCACTGGCTGCGCCTCATTTGTGGCCATCGTGACCACCCATCTGCATCGCGGTGCTCTGGGTTGTGTTGCCCACCTGGTCAGGCAGCACCACGGCAACGTTCTGCATCATGCCCTGGTCCTCATGGTCGAGGATGTGGCAGTGAAGCACGTACTCGCCGATGTAGCGCTCGTAGCGGGTCCGGACTTTGACCGTGTAGATGCCGGAGAAGCCTGCGGGCAGAGACTGCGGGATCAGGCTCTTGATCCACAGCGTATCCTTCCACACGCCCTTGAGCCCGGCATATTGCGGATCGTAGGGCGCACCGCCAGCGTCGTCTATCGCTCCCGGCGCGCTGACATCCTTGCCGTTGGGATCGATGATCGAGACGATCTGGAACGGATTGACGTGGATGTGGAATGGATGGCTGACGAAATGCGACTGGAGCGTCCATTCCTGCGCCTTGCCCAGCGGCAGCAAGCGGTCGATGCGGGTGGGGTCATAGGGCTTCACGTCGGCCGTGTTGAGCGTGTTGCCGACTTCGAACTTGGTGTCTGCGGTGGAGGTGTCGATGAAGAAGGTCAGTTCCTGCGTGCCGTTGCCTTTCACTTCCTCGTCAGTGACGTCGGGGTGCGGCGTGAAGCTGGTAAATTTCGTCCCCGCCTTGAGATCGGCAACGACCACGGACTTGATCTCGTCCGGCATGTTGGCCTCTGCCGACGCGATCAGATTTTCGTTGATATAGGCCTGAACGTCATCGACCGGCGTTCCCGCCGCAACGTCGACGACTGCGAGCAGCTGCGGCCCCGCGTCCAGGGCGTTGACCGAGCCCGCTTTGGGTGCCGAGGCGTCGATCACGCAGTAGCGGCCGGCATCGGGAAACACGACCAGCGCGTCGAAGCGATAGCCGGGCTGGAAGGTCGCAAGCGTTGTCGGTTGCGCCGCGGCCAAGGTGAGCCCGTCGGCCGCGATCAGCGTATACGGCACTGGGCTATCGCCACACGTGTCCTTGATGAACCCCGCGGTGGCTTCGGCGCTGAGCAGCGTCTTCGTTCCGGGTTCGAGCTTACCCTCGCGCACCTTGACGAACTGCAAGCTGATCGTGTCGCGCACGCCGGCATGGATCATGCGCCAGCGCTCGATCTGGCCCTGCGTCGCCTTGAGGGTATCGTTGGGATTAAACACCTTGCCATTGAGTGAGGTGTAGCGCCCCGATGCTGGCCAGGTACCAGGCCCGAACTGGTCATAACCCTCGATCCCGCCGACATCGCCAGGATCGCAGATATAGCGGCCGTTGACGTCCTGCTTGATCGGCCCAAGCTGTCCGGGCGTAGTCGCGGGCGCGCGGCAGGCATACTGGATCTGCTGCATCACCAGTATGCGCTCAGGGATGGCCGAGGTAGGGATCAGCGTGTCGATGTCCCCATGCGCGGTTGGGCTAGGGAAGCGATTGCCGCGGATGATAAGCGCACCGGCCATCCCGCTCGACACCTGCAAGGCGGTCGAGCCGTGCCGGTGGGTATGGTACCAGAAGGTGCCGGATGGGTGGTCGGACGGGATGTTGTATTCGTAGGTGAACTGCGTCTGGGGGTTGATCGACAAAAGCACGTTGTCGCCATTGCCCGAGGGGTTCACCCACAGGCCGTGGGTGTGGAGATTGGTGCCGTTGAAGCAGTGCGGCGTGTCGGGCATCGTACCGGCGGCTATGCAGCCGGGATCGCCGGGTTGGGGTCCCGCTGGCAGTTGGTTGTCCAGCGTCACCCGCACGGTGTCGCCAGGAACCGCCTCGATCGTTGGCGAGACATAGGGAGCCTTGGGGTCGACGCCTTTGCCCGTGTAGCTGCGCAGATGGACCTTGTCGTATCCGCCGGTCGACGGGTTGTAGAGCTGGCTGTCTGTATAGACGATTTTGAGATCGAGCAGCCGGTCGCCGCGTAGCGGGAGCAGGTTGCCGGGCTTCGGCGCGCCGGGCGCTGCCTTTAGATCAGGCTTGACGGTCTGCGTGCCCTCGTCCTGCAGTATCGGCGGATTGACGATCTGCGCGGCCGCGGGCCGCGTCGCGACCAATCCCAAACCACCAACAAAAATCATCAGCAGTCGCGTACCGCATGACATGGCGCCCCTCCCAAAGACATTGATTCAAATATAGCTTCCGACAACATGGTGATCCAGAATCAAGGGTATGTCTAGCTCGCAACGTGGTAAAAGCAAAAATAACTTCTGGAAGAAGATGTATATAAGCGCCTTATCACATATTGGTTCTTTTGCCGGCGTCTAATTGCGGGCCTTCTATTTAATTGCCATGCGATCGTTGAATGAAGACTCACTAATAACCCTTGTTTTCTCTGCACAAAACGGTTCTATCCCGTACTTAGCTCGACTTGGCCGCCTTCGATGAACTCGGCCATCCCTTTCGCCGTACGGACAAGGGTTCTTCCGCCCGAGCAGCAGGCTCTACGAACCTCGAAAAACGTCGAAGGCGACATCCCGCCGCTCAAGCCGGAATACGTGGTGAAGGTGTAGCGGCTACGTCATTCTTGCCATTTTTTGCCATAACGCCTACCTTGGGCGCATGAGCACCATGAACATATCATTGCCCGACAACCTCAAAACCTTCGTCGACCAACAGGTCTCCGAACGAGGGTACGGCACAAGCAGCGAGTACGTTCGCGAATTGATCCGGCGTGATCGGGATCGCGAACAGTTGCGCGGCCTGCTCATGGACGGTGCATCATCGCCGCCGACCGAGCCGATCAACGACCGCTACTTCGAAAACCTGCGCGATCGCATTCAAAGCCGCTCCAAAGCGTGACGGCGAAGCTGGTTATTCCGCGCGAGCAAGCGCGAGAGGACGTTGACAAGGCCGTTGAAAACTATCTCGAAACAGCTGGTCCACGGGTTACGACCAACCTGGTCGAGCAACTCGAACGGGCCTACACTCAAATTGCTAGTTATCCGGCTGCCGGGTCGCCGCGCTTCGCTTACGAACTCGGCGTCCCCAATCTGCGCCACGTTCGGATCAAAGGCTTTCCTTATCTGATTTTTTATGTCGAGTTGGCCGCGCACATAGACGTCTGGCGCGTCCTGCATGCCAAACGCGATATACCAGCCTGGTTGGAAGGTCCCGACTTGCCCCCCATGTAGAGGCAACATTTTCATGCCTTCAGCGCCAGAGAGAATCGACACCTCGTGCACGGTCGAAATTGCGTACTCACCCGTTGGATTGAACGGGACCGAACCATTGTATATAGTGGTCAGTGAAGAACTCGGAATGCTTTGATTCCGTTTAATAATTTCCCCTGATTTCAGGTTTCAGATTGCCGAATTTCGTGGCTAGAGGCTGCGATTTCCGGCAAATTGTATGCGCTTGTTCTGCGTGTGTCGCTTGGCACTTAACCGGGTTCTTCCTCACTTTGTGTGGTTCATCTGCCGTTAGCGACGGGGTCGCTATGGGCAGGCATGCAAAGGAAATCGAAATGGTCGCCCGGCCCGGGGGTCAAGATACTGGGTGTCGCGCTCACCGTTGATGACGGCTGGGTTGTGTCCGCTACCGGGTCCGCGATCGGCGTCTGCCCCGATTGTGGACGGCGTAGCCGAAATCGGCATGGCTGGTCCAACCGCAGCCTTCAGGATCTGCCGGTCCAGGGCAAGCCGGTGACAGTGAAGCTCCTGCTGAGCCGCTGGCGATGTACAAATCTGGAATGCGAACGACGAACGTTCACCGACCAGCTGCCGATGATCGCTGCTCCGTATGCGCGCCGGACGAGAAGGGTTGGGGAGATTGTCGGCTTGCTCGGCCACAGCACTGGCGGCCGTCCTGGCGAGCGGTTGATGCAGCGGCTCGGCATGCCGGTCAGCGACGATACCATCCTGCGGCAGTTGAAGCGGAATGCTGCGGGTGCTCAACGCAATTTCGAGATTCGGGTGGTTGGTATCGATGACTGGAGTTGGCGGCGGGCGACAAGCTATGGGACCATCATGGTTGATCTCGAGCGCCGCTCGGTCGTCGACATACTGGACAACCGCAGCGTCGAGAGTGCGGCCCAGTGGCTTCGGAGTCATCCTTCGATCGAGATCGTCAGCCGGGACCGCTGCGGCCTGTACGCGCAGGCCACCCGTGAAGGCGCACCGCAGGCCCAGCAGGTCCCCGATCGGTTTCATCTGGTCCAGAATCTTCGTACGGCAATCGAGGAACAGATGAGCCTTTCTGGCCGTGCCACCGGCAGGGCCATACTGTCGGAGGACGCAATTGTTGACGCTGCGACACATCGCCGGCGCGCTCGTCTCGCGCATAGGCAATCTCGTCACGAGATATTCGAGATGCTTCACGCCTTACGCCAGGAGGGTCTGTCCTACAGCGAGATTGCCCGACGGACCGGCTATGAACGTCGCAGCGTGGCGACTTGGCTCAAGTTCAAGGCTCCGCCAGACAGGCGGCGCGCAGCATTGAATCCCACATCACCATGGTACTTCGAAGCCTTCCTTGCCGAATGCTGGAAGGATGGGAACCGGTGCGGCCGGCATCTGTTTCATGACGTCAAGCAGCGCGGTTACACCGGCAGCTTCGCCAATCTGGAGCGGCTTCTCGGAGCCTGGCGGCGGGCCGAAAGAGAGCAGGCCGATGATGTACTGTCCATGGCTTTGAAGTCGGAGCCGGTTCGAGATCCGGACACCGGCCATGCTATCTCTCCGGTGATTGCCGCGGCGCTGTGCATCAAGCCGCGAGGCCTGCTGACGGACCGGCAGGCAAGGAAGGTCGATGCCCTGAAGCAGGGTTCTGAGGCTTTCGCCGAGATGCGACGCCTGGCGATGCGGTTCAGCGGCATCCTCCGCGGCAAGAAATCCGCACCACTGGATGCGTGGATCGACGATGCGATCTGAACTCATCCCGATCATGCGGTTTGCCCGTGTCCTGCGCAGAGACCTCGATGCCGTCAATAATGCCATCGAGCTGCCCTGGAGCAACGGACAGGCCGAAGGCCAGGTCAACCGCCTCAAGACCCTCAAGCGCGCAATGTACGGTCGGGCAGGTCCTGAACTGATGAGGGCACGAATGCTGCCACCGCTCCACACAAAGTGAGGAAGAACCCAATTAACTGCCAAGCGACAGGTGCTTTCGCGAGCCGTAGTAGCCGGACCAAACGGCGAAGGGCTGAACATGAAGTGCCGGACGGAGAACGGTCTTTCGATGGTTTGACAAGATGCAGAAAACGGGACCGAAAACCCCCGTACCGAAACCTGGAGCAGCGGCCGGAAGCCGCGAAAGCAGGCATCGGTTGCATCGAGCCACACGGCAGGACCGTCACCCTCTCGACCGGAGGCAGACGAGCGACTGATGGAAATGATCCTCAGCCGCGAGAACATGATGGTGGCTTACCACCGGGTGGTGAGAAAAAAGGGCGCACCGGGCATCGACGAGATGACGGTGGAACAGCTGAAGCCCCACCTCACGGAGCACTGGCCGCGCATCAGAGAAGAGCTGCTGGCGGGCCGTTACAGACCGGCGCCGGTGCGCGGGGTGAAAATCCCCAAGCCCGGCGGCAAGGGAATGCGCCAACTGGGCATCCCAACCGTGCTGGACCGGCTCATTCAGCAGGCGATGCATCAGGTGCTGATGCCGGTCTTCGATCCGGGCTTCTCCGACTCCTCCTACGGCTTTCGGCCGGGGCGGAGCGCCCATGATGCGGTTCGTGCCGCCCGGTCGCATGTGGCCGGCGGTCGCCGCTTCGTGGTCGATCTTGATCTGGAGAAGTTCTTCGACCGGGTGAACCACGATGTGCTGATGGCACGCGTGGCGCGCAAGGTCAAAGACAAGCGGGTGCTGCGGTTGATCCGCAGCTACCTGCAGGCAGGGTTGATGACGGGCGGGGTCGAGACGGTGCGCAGCGAAGGGACGCCGCAAGGCGGGCCGCTCTCGCCGCTGCTGTCGAACATCCTGCTCGACGATCTCGACAAGGAACTGGAGCGGCGTGGTCATGCCTTCTGCCGTTACGCCGACGACTGCAACGTCTATGTACGGTCGCAGCGTGCCGGCGAGCGCATCATGGCCTCGCTCACCCGGTTCCTGGCCGAGCGGCTGAAGCTAAAAGTCAACGGCGACAAGAGCGCCGTGGACCGACCGTGGAAGCGCACCTTCCTCGGCTACACCATGACCGCCCACAAAGCACCGCGCCTGTTGATTGCGCGGTCGAGCGTGGCGAGGCTGCGGGACAAGCTGAGGACCGCGTTTCGGGCTGGGCGCGGTTGCGCCCTTGCCGCCACCGTCAAACACCTCGCCCCGATCCTGCGTGGCTGGATTGCTTATTTCCGGCTGACCGACGGCAAGGGGATTCTCGAGGAACTGGACGGCTGGCTGCGGCGCAAACTGCGCTGCGTGCTATGGCGGCAATGGAAACGACCAGCCACCCGGCGAACACAACTGGTGCAACGAGGTCTGACAGAGCAACGCGCACGTGACTCGGCCAGCAATGGCCGCGGCCCATGGTGGAACGCCGGGGCCAGTCACATGAACGATGCCTTCCGCAAGGCCTTCTTCAACGCGCTCGGGCTGATCTCGCTCCAAAACGAGCTTCGACGCCTAAACCACGCTTCATGAACCGCCGTGTACGGAACCGTACGCACGGTGGTGTGGGAGGGGGGATGCCGCAAGGCTCCCTCCTACCCGATTTCTAAGGCTAGGCGCACGCAACGCAGGAACGCAGGAACGCGGGCGCCAGGCGCGGCGAAAGACGTCGTGGTTGGCGACGCCGGAGCCACGCTCAAGACAGCAGCGGCGGCTTTTACCGGCGCGGTTTCCCCGCCTAAAGATGGTGAGGCGCCACGGGCCTATTCCGCGCGCTGGCAAAAAATGTTCGCCGACAACGATACGGTGGCCGACCCTGGCTATGCCGCGGCACGTAGCGCCTTCCACGCCGGTGTCAGCGGCGTGATCGAGCGCATCGCTGCGGCTGTTGCGCCGCCGCCGAAGCTGATGTTGGAGCTGGCGCGCTCTTCGTCAAGGCAGGAGCCGGGCGAAGCCGACCGCACCACCGATCCGGACGAGCCGATCGAGACCGCGCTGCGGCGGCTGGCATTCGAATACCGCTCCGGCCAGTTGCTCGACCGCGCACTCGCCGCGGCAGCCAAGGACGCCACCACCGATCCCGGCCGTCCCGCGCGACAGTACCTGTTCGACCTGCTGCGCAAGCCGGGCGAAGAGAACCTGTTCCGCCTCGATGCCAATCCGACGACGCGCACCTATCACCTGCCGCTGATGCTGCTGCTGGCGGGCGACAATGCCAGAGTTAATGACCAAGGATTGTTGCACACTTCGTGAATACTATAAATTGCTCGGCGGCGTATTCCTTGTAACAACGCAATGGCACATCGCTTATAGTCTATCGAATATGGAGCCCGTCCTAGGGCTGAACAGTCGGTCATAGGTCCTCAGCAAATACCCATCCGTCATGCCGGCGACATAGTCGCAGATGTGGCGCAAGGGATCGGAAGCCTCCTTATATCGTTCAAACACGTCGGCTGGCAGAAATTTTTCCGGATCTGAACGCATTACCTCAAAGACTGCGATGACCATCATCTGGCCTTTGAACTCGAGGTGTTGAACGCTTGGGCTGCAGATAACCTCCTCCCGTACGAGGTCCTTGATCGCCACCACAAATGCCATCACCGGCGCCGGGAGCACGGCCTGATACTTTATCCGCGGTTCGTCGAACTCCGCTTTCTCATGAATATCGACGGAAGGGATCACCATATTCAGAACGCGATTGATCTGATGTTTCCTCTCGTTCCCGTCGCCAAAGAGCCGGTCAGCAAACCCTGCATAGACGTCATTGCCGTATTGGCCCGGGTACTCCGAATTTAGGTAGTCCAATAGCGCGGCGCACCGCTGAGGCCTTACGTGCTTCTCGAAATTCGCCCGCGAAATAAGGTGCATCGCCAGTACATCTTCGAGATCGTGAATACCGAAGCTGATGTCGTCTGCTAGATCCATGAGACTGCAAGCGAACGATTTATACCGAGCTTCATGATGCTTACCGGGCACCTCGTTGAACGCTTGAAACTCATCTCGATCGGATGGCGCGAGTGGCTCGAGAAGCCAGTCGGCGACGCCCTGTTCGCAATCGAGGTAGCATTTCGGTGGTTTCGACGCCTTTCGATCGAGGATTGGCGTACCACTAGTATTTTCCAGGAGCTTCGGCCTCCTGCTTGTGTTTGCCGCTTGTTTGTACGCCACAGGGTATTTGAGCACGCCGAGCATCGTTTCGCGCGTCAGGTTGGAGCCAGCCGCTTTCGACATCTTCTCAAGCTTCGAGAGGATACGAAGCGTTTGCCCGTTACCCTCAAAGCCGCCGGCATCGCGCATGCAGTAGTTTAGCGCGACCTCGCCGCCATGACCGAACGGCGGGTGTCCGAGATCGTGAGTGCAGGCGATCGCCTGCATCATGCTTCGCTCGGGCAGATAATGAATTGCTTCGTGGCTGGGCAGGTTGTGCCGGAGTTGGATCGTCAGCCCGACAGCTATCTGCGCAACCTCTAGCGAGTGCGTGAGACGTGTTCTGTAAAAGTCACTGTCGCCCAGGTTCAAGATCTGAGTTTTGCCTTGGAGGCGCCGAAATGAAGCTGAATGAATGACGCGCGCATAATCGACATCGCCTGGCGTGCGCGCGTCGAATGATCGTTGTAACCATGCCTCGCGGCGATCTGCCCACACCATCGCCGCTCCCCGCAAACAACACAACTAAGATGACCTGTTCAGCTGGCCTTTTACCTCGAACTCACCAGGTAGACCAAGACATTAAAGGTAGTGTCAAAGGCTCTGCAAGGCACTCATGGGCGTGGCCGCTACGATTGGTGAGCGAGACGGTTGTCGCTCGTGCCATCTTGCGTCCGATAGGGAGCACTTTGCCGAGCGAATGCTTGAGCGTCATGGCTATTTCCAGCCTGCCGAATTACCGAGCGTATTCTACAGAGACTTCGATCCGGCGAGAGGATAAGCAAGATGGCCAACGAGCACGACGAGGAGTTCGAAAATGAACCCGACGAACGCCCGGAATACCCAGCATTCGATGACATCGATTGGAGCGCCTTTCGGCAAGCGTTAGGCTCCCTCGGCCTATTCGATGACATGTTGCTGACAATGCAAGCGAACAACCTGGCAATGGTCGACCAATTTATTTCCGAAATAGAGCAAGAGGTTCTAGAGGAGGATATCGAAGGCCTAGACTATGGTCGCCTGATGTTCTTGAATGCGCAAACCCAGATGTGGATTTTCAGCGTTTACGAACTTCTTCGGACGTGGCGCGCGCGAGTAAAGGAAGCGATCAAGCTTTATGAAAACGGGGGACTGAAACTTAAGATTGACGCATTGAGACTGGAAAAGGGCTTCATCCACACCAACAAGCTGTCGCGCGCCGGTCAGCTTGAGAGGGTGCTGAAGAATCCTGCCCTCGTCGACCGCGTGCGCGAAGATCTCCGCCTGACTCATATTCTGTTCGGGCAAATTGAGTTTCTGCGGGTGTCGATGGCCAAACATGAAGTCAGTGGCAAAGCCAAATCCGTTGCGTTCTCGCCGGGTTATGGCCGAGTGAACATGTGGACGGGTTCGCTCGATTACCAACTCGAATGCGGTCAAGTCATTCTCGGTACGCTGAACCACCGCCAGATTGCGGATGGGATCCGAGCTTTCGCTGACCGCTCCGAAATCCCGGATGACAATGCGATTGCAGCGTTTGACGAGTTCATGAAAGCGGGGGACACTTCGGAGTTGCGAGAGACCTTTTTGTGAAAGCTTGTCCACGGGGAAGCGGACCACGCTCTGATCATCCGCACGTAAAAACCGAAAGCACGAGAACTCTATGGACTGGGTCCATGCAGCCGAACTGCCCCCGGCTTTGGCCGGATTCGTGCGCTTCGGCTCACTCAGCGGACATGTCTCTTGCCCTCGATCCAGTCGAGTCGTCTCAGCGTGAGATATCCGGCCACGAATATCGCGGCACCAACGTGGTCATGCTGTGGATCGCCGCCAAAGAGGCAGGTTATTCGGAAAATGCCTGGGCGACGTTCAGGCAGTGGTCGGAGAAGGGCGCCAGCGTCCGCAACGGCGAGAAAGGCACCCCGGTAGAATCGCATGGGAAGGCCACGACCACAAGCCTTTAGCTGTCTTTAGTTGATAAACGCCGCGTGGCTGCGGGAATGGTTCTTGTTCCGACCCCTTCCGACATTTCTTGCCGAGCTTCCGAAGCAAAAAAGGTTCGCGGATAGAAGCGTTCCTGAGCAGGCCCATGCAGCAACGCTAAATCAAACCGTTCCGGAGGGTCGGATCAGGCTATACGCCTGCGGATCGCACAACATGGGGTAATCGCGGGCGCGATCGTTCGACCAGGCGAAGTGACGCTCGCCTTGCCAAACTTCTTGCGGAACTGGATCACATCGCACTCCCCAGTGGCCGAGCTGAGTTCTGTCCCGAACGATGTCCTCGAAATGCTTAGCTCCGGGATGAACCGACGGCCATGTCGCCGCCTGACGTGCCTCGGGGTCGGGCGCGGCTCTCCGGAGGATAGCGCGCCAAAGCTCATCTCCTGACCGTCCGCCGAAAAGGCAAAGCGGTAGATCGTATCGTGGCGGACGCTGACGCTGCGTCCAGCGGATGGCTGAGATCGGATATGGCGTGACCGGCACAGCAATAATCGTGATGGAGGAAGAGCGGACAACTCAGATGCGCATCCCTAAACCGAGACACCGCTCCGTTGGTGGCAGAATTGGCTGCCTGGAATGCGTCTCCGCTGAGGGAGCAAGCGAGGGTTGACCACTGCGGAACGGCGAGCATCCTGCTGGAGAAGCTCCGTAGCTCAGGTCACTTCGGCCGTCTCTATTCGCGGAGGGTACGTCCAGTGTCCGACATTGTCGGACATTTGTCATGGTGTTATTAGCGCCAGGCGCTTGTTTTAACATGGTTTTTTCCTCTGGCACGGCACATGCTTGTTAATATGTATACGGGCCGCGGTTGAGGAGAAATCGTCTCATGATCACGCCCATCGGCATGCCAGCTAGCTCAAGGTCTCCGTGGACGCAGGTTCCAAACCTAATCCACCCAGATCAGCGGCGTTCGACACAGGATCCGAATTCTACCGCGCTTTGAGAGGCGGCTCAGCTTCGAAACTAACGAGGTAGGCAAGTACAGTCTCAGTTGTTGCAGTATACGGCCGGCATCATCAGCGAACCCGTTGCAATAGGTGCGATCCGATGAGGGGGCCGCCGCGGAGAGCGCAGACAGGTGTGCAAGGCGTGACATTGTCATCGTTATGCCGATGACCTTCTTTGTGTTGGTTGATCCCTCAGAGCGCCGAGTTCGATTGGTATTAAGCGCGCTTTCCCCCGAGCAGATCCGAACCAGTGTCACGGGTTTAGACCGCTATGCGGCGCGGCGGTTAGGGCGGGAACGGCCCAGATTGGGACTGGCTGAGGGATGAAAATGGCATATCGGTCTTCTCCGGTGCGCGGCCATGACTGCCGACTAGGCGAGCAGGGCATGGATCCTGCAGCCCGGCCAATCTTTTCCAGCATCGTTGTTGGCAGTGGTACGCTAGCTATCGCGTGCGCACAGCTGGCAATGGAGATGGGCCACGTCATTGGCGCGGCCCTGTGTGGCGATGCCATATTCGCGGATTGGGCGGCTCGCGCCAACATCTTGTGCGTTGCGACTGTTGAAGAGCTCTCGACGTTCCTGAACACCGAGCCGGTGGATTGGATTTTCTCCGTTGCCAATCCGTTCATATTGCCGGTGGATGTGTTCGGGCGGGTGCGTCAAGGTGCTTTCAACTACCACGACGGTCCATTGCCACGATATGCGGGAACGCACGCGACGTCCTGGGCGCTGCTGGCACAAGAGACCGAATACGCCGTCACCTGGCATCGTATCGATGATGGTGTTGATACGGGTGACGTCGTGGTTCAGCGCCAAGTGCTGATTGCGCCCACCGATACGGCGTTTAGCTTGAACCTCAAATGTTTTGAGGCTGCAGTCGAGGGTTTCCGCGAGCTTTTCGCTGACCTCAAGAGCGGGAAGCTTACTGCCTATCCGCAGGCGCTGGTGAACAGAAGCTATTTTCCGAGACGTCGACGCCCAGATGCGGCAGGCTGTCTGCGGTGGGATCGATCCGCGCAAGACCTGTCAGCGATGACGCGTGCCCTAGACTTTGGGCCATATCATCCCAATCCATTGTGTCTGCCCAAGGCGCTCGTAGGCGATGGGGTTGTCACAGTCAGACGCCTGGAGGTGCTGCCTCGACGCTCGGGCTTTGCGGCAGGTTGCCTGCTTGAAATCCACTCCAGCCACTGGCGGGTGGCGACGGGTACGCAGGATGTTGGGGTTTGCTTTGGCAGCTCCGATGGTCAGGCGCTGGACGCGCGAGACCTCGCCAGGCATTCCAATCTGAATGAAGGTGATCGCCTGCCAATTTTGAGCGATGAACAGGCGCAGAGCATAACTTCCACCCATGAATTGCTGGCGCCTTCAGAGGGTTTTTGGCGACGGCGGCTTGATCGGTTTAAAACATTGCAGTTTCCTTTCCTGTCGTCGCCCGTGGCTGAACCGCCGCCCAGATGGCAGTCGAGTTCGGGGGGCGTTCCAAGTGCTTTGGCTAAACTGTCGCCACTCGATCGCACGGGATACTTGGTAACGGCTTGGCTGATCTATCTCGCCCGCATCACGGGAGAAACAGAGCTTCAACTGGGATGGAAGCCTGCATCGGATGGATCGCAAGCCGATTTGAAAGCGGCGGAGGTGCTTATCGCCTCTGTCGTGCCGATGGAAGTTACCATTGATCTTGCACATCATTTTGAAGAAGTGCGCAGGGCGGTGGCCGCCGAATTCGCTCGGCTGACGGAGCACGGCAGCTTTGCGTGGGATCTTATCGCACGCTCCCCGACATTGCGAGGTGTGGAGGCGCTACGATCACACCGGCCTTGGCCGATTGGCACCACAATCACGACAGACAGCTGTTCTGTCGCCGGTCTGACATCGAGCCAAAGTCCTGGGGCAGCCCTATGCGGCAAATTGCTGGCCCTTGAGGTTTGCGCTCTGGATGGGAGCTTTCGCTGGCATTTTGATGCAAGTCGATTGGCACCGGAGCAGATCGACCGCATGACGCAGCATTTGCAAACACTGTTGTGTGGCGTGATGGCCGATGCAGGCCAGCCGGTCGGCCGCATCGATATCCTGCCGGCCGCCGAACGCACGTATCTGCTGGAGGATCTGAACCGGACGGCTGCGGCCTATCCATCGCAGCGGTGCATCCATGAGCTGTTCGAGGCGCAGGTGCGCCAGGCGCCGGAGGCGGTGGCGGTGGTCTATGAGGACGAGCGCCTGAGCTATGGCGAACTCAACGCCCGGGCCAACCGGCTGGCGCATCATCTGATCGCCCTTGGGGTGAAGCCGGACCAGCCGGTGGCGATCTGCCTGGAGCGCAGCCTGGCGATGGTGGTGGGTGTCTTGGCGATCCTCAAGGCGGGCGGCGCCTATCTGCCGCTGGACCCGGCCTATCCCTGCGCGCGGCTGCGGCAGGTCCTCGCGGATGCGGCGCCGCGGCTGCTGCTGGCGGATGCGGCCGGCCGCGCCGCGCTCGGTGCCGAGGCGCTGGCCGATGTCAGCGTGGTCGATCTGGAGACGGCCACTCCCACCTGGGCCGAGCTGCCGGCCTGCGATCCCGACACGCGCGCCCTTGGTCTCACCGCGCGCCATCTCGCCTATGTCATCTACACCTCAGGCTCCACCGGAACCCCAAAGGGCGTCATGGTCGAGCATGGAAGTCTGGTCAATCTCGGGTTGGCTCAGATCGGGCTTTTTGGCGTCTGTTCGAATAGCCGTGTTGTGCAGTTCGCCTCCTTCGGTTTTGATGCGAGTGCTTCGGAGTTTGTCATGGCGTTTGGCTCAGGCGCCGCATTGCACCTGCCTGCGGACGAGCTCCGCCAGGCGAGTAACAAGCTATCGGATTACCTGCGAAGCGAAGCCATCACCCATGCGACGTTGCCTCCAGCCTTGCTTCAGGCAAGCAGGGATCCGGGATGTTTGGCATCGCACGTCCTCATTCTGGCTGGAGAACTGCCGAAAGCCGAACTCGTCCGAAGTCTGGTCCCGGCATCAATTGTCAACGCTTATGGACCTACCGAAGCAACAGTCTGCGCGACGATTTGGAATCGCCCCGATGATTTTGATGGGTCAGTTGTCCCGATCGGGCGTCCGATTGCGAACACGCGGGTGTATCTTCTGGACGGTCATGGTGGGCCGGTGCCGTTCGGGGCGGTGGGTGAGCTTTGCATTGGCGGGGCAGGCGTTGCGCGGGGCTACCTGAACCGCCCTGATCTGACGGCGGAGCGGTTTTTGGCCGATCCGTTCAGCGATGAGGCAGGCGCCCGGCTGTACCGGACCGGCGATCTGGCGCGTTATCTGCCGGACGGCAATCTGGAGTTTTTGGGCCGCAACGACGACCAGGTGAAGATCCGCGGCTTCCGCATCGAGCCGGGCGAGATCGCGGCGCGGCTTTGCGAGCACGAGCTTGTCGGCAATGCGGTGGTGGTGGCGCGCCAGGACCGCGCCGGCGACAAGCACCTTGTCGCCTATGTCGTGTGCGGACCCGAGGCCGGCTCGGAGGGCGCCGATGGCGCGCAGCTTGCTGCCTCCTTGCGCGCGCATGTGAGCGGGCGGCTGCCGGACTACATGGTGCCGGCTGCGTTCGTGCGGCTATCGGCGCTGCCTTTGACGCCGAACGGCAAGCTCGACCGCAAGGCACTGCCGGCGCCGGCCGACGACGCCTATGCGCGGGCGGCCTATGAGGCGCCGCAAGGCGCGGTCGAGACGGCGCTGGCAGAGATCTGGGCGGAGCTGCTCGGCCTCGAGCGCATCGGACGCCACGACAACTTCTTCGAACTCGGCGGCCATTCGCTGCTGGCCGTGCAGCTGATGGAGCGGCTGCGGCAGCTGTCGCTGGGGGTGGAGGTGCGCACCCTGTTCGCCCGGCCGGTGCTTTGCGATCTGGCCGCAAGCCTTGGCAGCCATAACGAGGTGGCAGCGCCGGCCAACCTGATCGGCGAGCAGAGCACGGCGATCACGCCGCAGATGCTGCCGCTGATCGATCTTACCCAACAGGAGATCGACCGGATCGTCGCCACGGTGCCGGGCGGGGTCGCCAACATCCAGGATATCCATGGCCTGTCGCCGCTGCAGGACGGCATCCTGTTCCATCATCTGCTGGCGACGAAGGGCGATCCCTACCTACTGGTCTCGCAGATGGCCTTTGCCGAGCGCGGCCTGTTGGAGCGCTATCTTGCTGCGGTCCAAAAGGTGGTGGATCGTCACGACATTCTGCGCACGGCCTTTGTCTGGGAGGGTCTGTCGAGCCCGGCGCAGGTGGTCTGGCGCAAGGCGGCCCTGGAGGTGCGCGAGGTCGAGCTGGATGAGGATGGCGGTCCCGGTTCCGAGCAGCTGAAGCGGCGGTTCGATCCGCGCCAGTACCGCATCGACCTTGGCCGGGCGCCCTTGATGCGCATCGTGATCGCGCGCGAGCCGGGCAGCGGGCGCTGGCTGCTGTTGGAGCTGCTGCACCATCTGATCGGCGATCACACGACGCTGGAGATCATGCATGCCGAGGTGCGGGCCGTGCTCGAACGTCGCGGGCATGAGCTTGCCGCGCCGCAGCCGTTCCGCAATCTGGTGGCGCAGGCGCGGCTGGATGTCGATGCCTTGGCGCATGAGGAGTTCTTCCGCTCGATGCTGGCCGACATCGACGAGCCGACGCTGCCGTTCGGGCTAAGCCAAGTGCATGGCGACGGCAGCGGGGTTGGCGAGGCGCATCGGATGCTGCCGCAGGCGCTCAACGATCGGCTGCGGGAGCAGGCGCGGCGGCTGGGGGTAAGCCTGGCCAGCCTGTGCCATCTGGCCTGGGGTCAGGTGGTGGCGCTGAGCAGCGGGCGCCAGCAGGTGGTGTTCGGCACGGTGCTGTTCGGCCGCATGCATGCGGGTGGGGGCGCCGACCGGGCGCTGGGCCTGTTCATCAACACCCTGCCTGTGCGGCTTGACCTGGACGGGACCGGGGTCGAGGCGAGCCTGCGGACCACGCATGCGCGGCTTTCCGAGCTGCTGGCGCACGAGCATGCCTCGCTGGCGCTGGCGCAACGCTGCAGCGGCGTTGCGGCGCCGGCGCCGCTGTTCAGCGCGCTGTTGAACTACCGTCACAACACGCCGGCGGCCATGGCCGGCGGTGGGACGGATGATGTCCTGGCGGGCATGGAATGGCTGGGCGGGGAGGAACGCACCAACTATCCGCTGACCCTGTCGGTGGAGGATTTTGGCGAGGCGCTCGGCCTCACCGCACAGGTGGTGGAGCCGGTGTCTGCGGACCGGGTCTGCGGCTACATGCAGCGGGCGCTCGAGCAGCTGGCTGAGGCATTGGAGCATGCCCCCAATACGCCGGTGCGCGCGCTCGACATTCTTCCGCCCGAGGAGCGGACCTACCTTTTGGAGGAGCTGAACCGGACGGACGCGGACTATCCGTCGGAGCGGTGCATCCACGAACTGTTCGAGCAACAGGTGCGCCGCACGCCCGAGGCGGTGGCATTGGTGCATGAGGGCGAGGCGCTCTCCTATGGCGAGCTCAACGCCCGGGCCAACCGGCTGGCGCATCACCTGATCGGGCTCGGGGTCAAGCCGGACCAGCCGGTGGCGATCTGTGTCGAGCGCAGCCCAGCGATGGTGGTGGGTGTCTTGGCGATCCTCAAGGCGGGCGGCGCCTATCTGCCGCTGGACCCGGCCTATCCCTGCGCGCGGCTGCGGCAGGTTCTCGAGGATGCGGCGCCGCGGCTGCTGCTGGCCGATGCCGCCGGCCGCGCCGCGCTCGGCGCCGAGGCGCTGGCCGATGTGAGCGTGGTCGATCTGGAGGGCACCCCCGCGGCCGAGCTGCCCGCCTGCGATCCCGACCCGCGCGCCCTTGGCCTGACCTCACGCCATCTCGCCTATGTCATCTACACTTCAGGCTCTACTGGAGCCCCAAAGGGGGCACAGAATGAGCATCGGGCTATTATCAATCGCCTGATCTGGATGCAGAAAGCCTACGCTCTCAATGCGACTGATGTCGTCTTGCAGAAGACGCCATTTGGCTTCGATGTCTCGGCCTGGGAACTCTTCTGGACGTTGCTTGAAGGGGCGACCCTGGTGCTGACCCCACCGGCTGCACACAAAGACCCAGAAGCGCTTGTAAAAGTGATCCTCAGCCAAAGCATCACCACTGCGCACTTTGTACCATCCATGCTGGTCAGCTTTATGGAGACGAATGGTGTTGATCGCTGCACATCGCTGCAGCGTCTCGTGTGCAGTGGTGAGGCGCTTCCTGCTTCCCTTGCGCAGAAGGTTCGGCGCGTATTGCCTTGGACTGGCCTGCACAATCTATACGGTCCCACGGAAGCTGCTATCGACGTTACAGCCTGGAATTGCCCGGCTGATTTTGATGGGTCAGTTGTCCCGATCGGGCGTCCGATTGCGAACACGCGGGTGTATCTTCTGGACGGGCATGGTGGGCCGGTGCCGTTCGGGGCGGTGGGCGAGCTTTATATTGGCGGTGCAAGCGTTGCGCGTGGCTATCTGAACCGTCCCGAGCTGACGGCGGAGCGGTTTTTGGCCGATCCGTTCAGCGATGAGGCAGGCGCCCGGCTGTACCGGACCGGCGATCTGGCCCGCTACCGGCCGGATGGCAATCTCGAGTTCCTGGGCCGCAACGACGAGCAGCTGAAGATCCGCGGCTTCCGCATCGAACCGGGCGAGATCGCCGCCCGGCTTTGCGAGCATGAGCTTGTCGGCGATGCGGTGGTGGTGGCGCGCGCCGATCGCACCGGCGACCAGCGGCTTGTCGCCTATGTGGTGGCGAAGCCGGCGGACGGGTCGGAGGACGCCGATGGCGCGCAGCTTGCTGCGTCGTTGCGGACCCACCTGGGTGGCCTGCTGCCCGACTACATGGTGCCGTCGGCCTTCGTGCGGCTGGACGCACTGCCGCTGACGCCGAACGGCAAGCTCGACCGCAAGGCACTGCCGGCGCCGGCCGACGAGGCCTATGCGCGGGCGGCCTATGAGGCGCCGCGCGGCGCGGTCGAGACGGCGCTGGCGGCGATCTGGCAAGAGCTGCTCGGCCTCGAGCGCATCGGACGCCACGACAACTTCTTCGAACTCGGCGGCCATTCGCTGCTGGCCGTGCAGCTGATGAGCCGTTTGCCGCAGGCCGTCGGTTTCGAGCTGCCGCTGGCCACGCTGTTCGCCAGGCCGGTTATTGCCGATCTGGCCGAAAGCATCGTCGACCAGTCGAACCGCTGCGGTCCGCAAGACCTGCCGGCGATTGTTGCCGTGTCGCGCGACGAGCCGCTTGCGCTGTCGTTCGCGCAGCAGCGGCTGTGGTTCCTGGCGCAGCTCGACGAGGGCAGCACCAACTATCATATTCCATTGGCCTTGCGGCTGCGGGGGGCGCTCGACCGCGTCGCCTGGCAGCGCAGCCTTGACCGTCTGTTTGCCCGTCACGAGGCGCTGCGCAGTGTCTTTGTCGCACCGGAGGGCCAGCCCCGGGTCGAGGTGCTGCCGCCGGACGCAGGGCTGCCGGTGCTGGAGCACGATCTATCCGGCCGGGCCGATGCTAAGGCGGCGCTTTCGGATCTGTGCCGTGAAGAGGCGCACACGCCGTTCGATCTGTCGCGCGGGCCGCTGATGCGCGCGCGTCTGATCCGGCTGGCGGATGAGGAGCACGTCTTCCTGCTGACCCAGCATCACATCGTCTCCGACGGCTGGTCGATGGGCGTCTTGATGCGTGAACTGAACAGCCTTTACCGGGCGTTCGAAGCTGGACGGGACGATCCTTTGCCGCCGCTGGCGATCCAGTACCCGGATTATGCCGCCTGGCAACGGCAATGGCTGTCGGGGGAACGGCTGCAGACCCAGACGCAGTATTGGCGCAACGCCCTGTCAGGCGCCCCGGCCCGTCTTGCGCTGCCGACGGACCGGCCGCGGCCGGCCCAGCAGTCGTTTGCCGGGGCCAGTGTGCCGATCGTCATCGATGCGGATCTGACGCGGGGTCTGAAGCGGCTGAGCCGGCAGCATGGCACGACGTTGTTCATGACGGTGCTGGCGGCCTGGGCGGCGGTGCTTTCGCGTCTGTCGGGGCAGGACGACCTTGTGATCGGCGTGCCGAGCGCCAATCGAGGCCGGGGCGAGGTCGAAGAGTTGATCGGCTTCTTCGTCAACACCCTGGCGCTTCGGCTCGACCTGTCCGGCGAGCCGAGCGTGTCGGAGCTTCTGGAGCGGACGCGGCGCACGGCGCTGGCCGCCCAGGAGCATCAGGACCTGCCGTTCGAGCAGGTCGTCGAGATCGCGCAGCCGCCCCGGCATCTTGATCACACGCCGCTGTTCCAGGTGATGTTGGCCTGGCAGAACAACGCCGTCGGGTCATTGGACCTTCCCGGGCTGAGTGTGGAGGCTGCGGGGGAGGGGCTCAGCCAGGTCAAGTTCGATCTGGAGCTCGACCTTGGCGAAGATGGCGATCAGATCGCCGGGACTCTGGGTTATGCGACGGCGCTGTTCGACGAAGCGACGATCGAGCGGCAGCGCGGCTATCTTTTGGCATTGCTGCGGGCGATGGTTGCTGATGCCGGGCAGCCGGTCGGCCGCATCGAGCTGCTGTCGCCCGAGGAGCGGACCTACCTTTTGGAGGAGCTGAACCGGACGGACGCGGACTATCCGTCGGATCTTTGCATCCACGAGCTGTTCGAGCAACAGGTGCGCCGCACGCCCGAGGCGATGGCCTTGGTGCATGAGGACGAGGCGCTCTCCTATGGCGAACTCAACGCCCGGGCCAACCGGCTGGCGCATCATCTGATCGCCCTTGGGGTCAAGCCGGATCAGCCGGTGGCGCTCTGCGTCGAGCGCAGCCCGGCGATGGTGGTGGGGCTGCTGGCGATCCTGAAGGCGGGCGGCGCCTATGTGCCGCTCGATCCGGCCTATCCGGGCCCACGGCTCAACCAGGTGCTCGCCGATGCCGCCCCCAAGCTGCTGCTGGCCGATGCCGCCGGACGCGCCGCCCTCGCCCCCGAGGCGCTCGCCAGCCTGACGGCGGTCGACCTTTCGGACGGCGCGCGTCCATGGGCCGACCAGTGCGCTGACGATCCCGACCCGCGCGCGCTGGGGCTCACCCCCCGCCATCTCGCCTATGTCATCTACACCTCAGGCTCCACCGGGACGCCCAAGGGCGTCATGATCGAGCATGCCAGCACCGTGAACCTGCTGCATTGGAGCAGCGGCGTGTTTGCGGAATCCGAGCTCAGCCGCACGCTGTTTTCTACCTCGATCAGTTTTGATTTGTCCGTCTATGAGTGCTTCGTTCCGCTGTCGCAAGGAAGCACGCTTTATCTTGTCGAGGATGCGCTGGCGCTGGCGCAGACGCCCTTGGATGTCTCTTTGATCAACACGGTCCCCTCGGCGATCGCCGCTCTGGTCGACCAGAAAGCCGTGCTGGCTTCGACAAGCGTTATCAATTCATGCGGAGAGCGGCTGAAGGCAGATCTGATCGAGAGGGTCTTCGAGAGCAGCGGCGTAGAGAAGATCTGTAATCTGTACGCTCCTTCCGAGACGACGACGTACTCGACCTGGTTTTGCATGCCGAGGGGAGAGGCTGTCGTCGAGACGATCGGACGCCCGATTGCGAACACGCGGGTGTATCTTCTGGACGGTCATGGTGGGCCGGTGCCGTTCGGGGCGGTGGGTGAGCTTTGCATTGGCGGGGCAGGCGTTGCGCGGGGCTACCTGAACCGCCCTGATCTGACGGCGGAGCGGTTCATCGCCAGCCCCTTTGTGGACGGCGACCGGCTGTACCGGACCGGCGACCTGGGGCGTTATCTGCCGGACGGCAATCTGGAGTTTCTGGGCCGCAACGACGACCAGGTGAAGATCCGCGGCTTCCGCATCGAGCCGGGCGAGATCGCGGCGCGGCTTTGCGAGCACGAGCTTGTCGGCAATGCGGTGGTGATGGCGCGCCAGGACCGGGCCGGCGACAAGCACCTTGTCGCCTATGTGGTGTGTGGACCCGAGGCCGGCTCGGACGACGATGGCGGCGCGCTTGCCGGCGCCTTGCGCGTGCATCTGGGTGCGCGGCTGCCGGACTACATGGTGCCGGCGGCGTTCGTGCGGCTATCGGCGCTGCCTTTGACGCCGAACGGCAAGCTCGACCGCAAGGCACTGCCGGCGCCGGCCGACGAGGCCTATGCGCGCACCGCCTATGAAGCGCCGCGCGGCGCGGTCGAGACGGCGCTGGCGGCGATCTGGCAAGAGCTGCTCGGCCTCGAGCGCATCGGACGCCACGACCACTTCTTCGAACTCGGCGGCCATTCGCTGCTGGCCGTGCAGCTGATGGAGCGGCTGCGACGGCTGTCGCTGGGGGTGGAGGTGCGCACCCTGTTCGTCCGGCCGGTGCTTTGCGATCTGGCCGCAAGCCTTGGCAGCCATAACGAGGTGGCGGCGCCGGCCAACCTGATCGGCGAGCAGAGCACGGCGATCACGCCGCAGATGCTGCCGCTGATCGATCTTACCCAACAGGAGATCGACCGGATCGTCGCCACGGTGCCGGGCGGGGTCGCCAACATCCAGGATATCCATGGCCTGTCGCCGCTGCAGGACGGCATCCTGTTCCATCATCTGCTGGCGACGAAGGGCGATCCCTACCTACTGGTCTCGCAGATGGCCTTTGCCGAGCGCGGCCTGTTGGAGCGCTATCTTGCTGCGGTCCAAAAGGTGGTGGATCGTCACGACATTCTGCGCACGGCCTTTGTCTGGGAGGGTCTGTCGAGCCCGGCGCAGGTGGTCTGGCGCAAGGCGGCCCTGGAGGTGCGCGAGGTCGAGCTGGATGAGGATGGCGGTCCCGGTTCCGAGCAGCTGAAGCGGCGGTTCGATCCGCGCCAGTACCGCATCGACCTTGGCCGGGCGCCCTTGATGCGCATCGTGATCGCGCGCGAGCCGGGCAGCGGGCGCTGGCTGCTGTTGGAGCTGCTGCACCATCTGATCGGCGATCACACGACGCTGGAGATCATGCATGCCGAGGTGCGGGCGGTGCTGGAGGGACGCGGGCATGAGCTGGCGGCACCGCAGCCGTTCCGCAATCTGGTGGCGCAGGCGCGCCTGGGTGTTGATGCCAAGGCGCATGAGCAGTTCTTCCAGGCGTTGCTGGCCGACATCGACGAGCCGACCATGCCGTTCGGGCTGAGCGAGGTCTACGGCGACGGCAGCGGGGTCGGCGAGGCGCGGCGGATGCTGCCGCAGGCGCTCAACGATCGGCTGCGGGAGCAGGCGCGGCGGCTGGGGGTAAGCCTGGCCAGCCTGTGCCATCTGGCCTGGGGTCAGGTGGTGGCGCGCAGCAGCGGGCGAGAGCAGGTGGTGTTCGGCACGGTGCTGTTCGGCCGCATGCATGCGGGTGGGGGCGCCGACCGGGCGCTGGGCCTGTTCATCAACACCCTGCCTGTGCGGCTTGACCTGGACGGGACCGGGGTCGAGGCGAGCCTGCGGACCACGCATGCGCGGCTTTCCGAGCTGCTGGCGCACGAGCATGCCTCGCTGGCGCTGGCGCAACGCTGCAGCGGCGTTGCGGCGCCGGCGCCGCTGTTCGGCGCGCTGTTGAACTACCGTCACAACACGCCGGCGGCCATGGCCGGCTCCGGGACGGATGATGGTCTGTCCGGCATGGAATGGCTGGGCGGGGAGGAGCGCACCAACTATCCGCTGACCCTGTCGGTGGAGGATTTTGGCGAGGCGCTGGGCCTGACGGCGCAGGTGGTGGAGCCGGTGTCTGCCGATCGGGTCTGCGGCTACATGCAGCACGTGCTCGAGCAATTGGCGGAGGCGCTGGAGCGGGCGCCTGACAGGCCGGTGCGGGAGCTGGACATTCTTCCGCCCGAGGAGCGGACCTACCTTTTGGAGGAGCTGAACCGGACGGACGCGGACTATCCGTCGGAGCGGTGCATCCACGAGCTGTTCGAGGCGCAGGTGCGCCAGGCGCCGGAGGCGGTGGCGGTGGTGCATGAGGACGAGGCGCTCTCCTATGCCGAACTCAATGCCCGGGCCAACCGGCTGGCGCATCATCTGATCGGGCTCGGGGTCAAGCCGGACCAGCCGGTGGCGATCTGCCTGGAGCGCAGCCTGGCCATGGTGGTGGGGGTTTTGGCGATCCTCAAGGCGGGCGGCGCCTATCTGCCGCTGGACCCGGCCTATCCCTGCGCGCGGCTGCGGCAGGTTCTCGAGGATGCGGCGCCGCGGCTGCTGCTGGCCGATGCCGCCGGCCGCGCAGCACTGGGCGCCGAGGCGCTGGCCGATGTCAGCGTGGTCGATCTGGAGACGGCCACTCCCACCTGGGCCGAGCTGCCGGCCTGCGATCCCGACCCGCGCGCGCTGGGGCTCACCCCCCGCCATCTCGCCTATGTCATCTACACTTCAGGCTCTACTGGAGCCCCAAAGGGGGCACAGAATGAGCATCGGGCTATTATCAATCGCCTGATCTGGATGCAGAAAGCCTACGCTCTCAATGCGACTGATGTCGTCTTGCAGAAGACGCCATTTGGCTTCGATGTCTCGGCCTGGGAACTCTTCTGGACGTTGCTTGAAGGGGCGACCCTGGTGCTGGCCCCACCGGCTGCACACAAAGACCCAGAAGCGCTTGTAAAAGTGATCCTCAGCCAAAGCATCACCACTGCGCACTTTGTACCATCCATGCTGGTCAGCTTTATGGAGACGAATGGTGTTGATCGCTGCACATCGCTGCAGCGTCTCGTGTGCAGTGGTGAGGCGCTTCCTGCTTCCCTTGCGCAGAAGGTTCGGCGCGTATTGCCTTGGACTGGCCTGCACAATCTATACGGTCCCACGGAAGCTGCTATCGACGTTACAGCCTGGAATTGCCCGGCTGATTTTGATGGGTCAGTTGTCCCGATCGGGCGTCCGATTGCGAACACGCGGGTGTATCTTCTGGACGGTCATGGTGGGCCGGTGCCGTTCGGGGCGGTGGGTGAGCTTTGCATTGGCGGGGCAGGCGTTGCGCGGGGCTACCTGAACCGCCCTGATCTGACGGCGGAGCGGTTCATCGCCAGCCCCTTTGTGGACGGCGACCGGCTGTACCGGACCGGCGACCTGGGGCGTTATCTGCCGGACGGCAATCTGGAGTTTCTGGGCCGCAACGACGACCAGGTGAAGATCCGCGGCTTCCGCATCGAGCCGGGCGAGATCGCGGCGCGGCTTTGCGAGCACGAGCTTGTCGGCAATGCGGTGGTGATGGCGCGCCAGGACCGGGCCGGCGACAAGCACCTTGTCGCCTATGTGGTGTGTGGACCCGAGGCCGGCTCGGACGACGATGGCGGCGCGCTTGCCGGCGCCTTGCGCGTGCATCTGGGTGCGCGGCTGCCGGACTACATGGTGCCGGCGGCGTTCGTGCGGCTATCGGCGCTGCCTTTGACGCCGAACGGCAAGCTCGACCGCAAGGCACTGCCGGCGCCGGCCGACGAGGCCTATGCGCGCACCGCCTATGAAGCGCCGCGCGGCGCGGTCGAGACGGCGCTGGCGGCGATCTGGCAAGAGCTGCTCGGCCTCGAGCGCATCGGACGCCACGACCACTTCTTCGAACTCGGCGGCCATTCGCTGCTGGCCGTGCAGCTGATGGAGCGGCTGCGACGGCTGTCGCTGGGGGTGGAGGTGCGCACCCTGTTCGTCCGGCCGGTGCTTTGCGATCTGGCCGCAAGCCTTGGCAGCCATCGCGAGGTGGCGGTGCCGGCCAACCTGATCGGCGAGCAGAGCACGGCGATCACGCCGCAGATGCTGCCGCTGATCGATCTTACCCAACAGGAGATCGACCGGATCGTCGCCACGGTGCCGGGCGGGGTCGCCAACATCCAGGATATCCATGGCCTGTCGCCGCTGCAGGACGGCATCCTGTTCCATCATCTGCTGGCGACGAAGGGCGATCCCTACCTACTGGTCTCGCAGATGGCCTTTGCCGAGCGCGGCCTGTTGGAGCGCTATCTTGCTGCGGTCCAAAAGGTGGTGGATCGTCACGACATTCTGCGCACGGCCTTTGTCTGGGAGGGTCTGTCGAGCCCGGCGCAGGTGGTCTGGCGCAAGGCGGCCCTGGAGGTGCGCGAGGTCGAGCTGGATGAGGATGGCGGTCCCGGTTCCGAGCAGCTGAAGCGGCGGTTCGATCCGCGCCAGTACCGCATCGACCTTGGCCGGGCGCCCTTGATGCGCATCGTGATCGCGCGCGAGCCGGGCAGCGGGCGCTGGCTGCTGTTGGAGCTGCTGCACCATCTGATCGGCGATCACACGACGCTGGAGATCATGCATGCCGAGGTGCGGGCGGTGCTGGAGGGACGCGGGCATGAGCTGGCGGCACCGCAGCCGTTCCGCAATCTGGTGGCGCAGGCGCGCCTGGGTGTTGATGCCAAGGCGCATGAGCAGTTCTTCCAGGCGTTGCTGGCCGACATCGACGAGCCGACCATGCCGTTCGGGCTGAGCGAGGTCTACGGCGACGGCAGCGGGGTCGGCGAGGCGCGGCGGATGCTGCCGCAGGCGCTCAACGATCGGCTGCGGGAGCAGGCGCGGCGGCTGGGGGTAAGCCTGGCCAGCCTGTGCCATCTGGCCTGGGGTCAGGTGGTGGCGCGCAGCAGCGGGCGAGAGCAGGTGGTGTTCGGCACGGTGCTGTTCGGCCGCATGCATGCGGGTGGGGGCGCCGACCGGGCGCTGGGCCTGTTCATCAACACCCTGCCTGTGCGGCTTGACCTGGACGGGACCGGGGTCGAGGCGAGCCTGCGGACCACGCATGCGCGGCTTTCCGAGCTGCTGGCGCACGAGCATGCCTCGCTGGCGCTGGCGCAACGCTGCAGCGGCGTTGCGGCGCCGGCGCCGCTGTTCGGCGCGCTGTTGAACTACCGTCACAACACGCCGGCGGCCATGGCCGGCTCCGGGACGGATGATGGTCTGTCCGGCATGGAATGGCTGGGCGGGGAGGAGCGCACCAACTATCCGCTGACCCTGTCGGTGGAGGATTTTGGCGAGGCGCTGGGCCTGACGGCGCAGGTGGTGGAGCCGGTGTCTGCCGATCGGGTCTGCGGCTACATGCAGCACGTGCTCGAGCAATTGGCGGAGGCGCTGGAGCGGGCGCCTGACAGGCCGGTGCGGGAGCTGGACATTCTTCCGCCCGAGGAGCGGACCTACCTTTTTGAGGAGCTGAACCGGACGGACGCGGACTATCCGTCGGAGCGGTGCATCCACGAGCTGTTCGAGGCGCAGGTGCGCCAGGCGCCGGAGGCGGTGGCGGTGGTGCATGAGGACGAGGCGCTCTCCTATGCCGAACTCAATGCCCGGGCCAACCGGCTGGCGCATCATCTGATCGGGCTCGGGGTCAAGCCGGACCAGCCGGTGGCGATCTGCCTGGAGCGCAGCCTGGCCATGGTGGTGGGGGTTTTGGCGATCCTCAAGGCGGGCGGCGCCTATCTGCCGCTGGACCCGGCCTATCCCTGCGCGCGGCTGCGGCAGGTTCTCGAGGATGCGGCGCCGCGGCTGCTGCTGGCCGATGCCGCCGGCCGCGCAGCACTGGGCGCCGAGGCGCTGGCCGATGTCAGCGTGGTCGATCTGGAGACGGCCACTCCCACCTGGGCCGAGCTGCCGGCCTGCGATCCCGACCCGCGCGCGCTGGGGCTCACCCCCCGCCATCTCGCCTATGTCATCTACACCTCAGGCTCCACCGGGACGCCCAAGGGCGTCATGATCGAGCATGCCAGCACCGTGAACCTGCTGCATTGGAGCAGCGGCGTGTTTGCGAAATCCGAGCTCAGCCGCACGCTGTTTTCTACCTCGATCAGTTTTGATCTGTCCGTCTATGAGTGCTTCGTTCCGCTGTCGCAAGGAAGCACGCTTTATCTTGTTGAGGATGCGCTGGCGCTGGCGCAGACGCCCTTGGATGTCTCCTTGATCAACACGGTCCCCTCGGCGATCGCCGCTCTGGTCGACCAGAAAGCGGTGCCGGCTTCGACAAGCGTCATCAATTTGGCGGGAGAGCGGCTGAAGGCAGATCTGATCGAGAGGGTCTTCGAGAGCAGCGGCGTAGAGAAGATCTGTAATCTGTACGCTCCTTCCGAGACGACGACGTACTCGACCTGGTTTTGCATGCCGAGGGGAGAGGCTGTCGTCGAGACGATCGGACGCCCGATTGCGAACACGCGGGTGTATCTTCTGGACGGTCATGGTGGGCCGGTGCCGTTCGGGGCGGTGGGTGAGCTTTGCATTGGCGGGGCAGGCGTTGCGCGGGGCTACCTGAACCGCCCTGATCTGACGGCGGAGCGGTTCATCGCCAGCCCCTTTGTGGACGGCGACCGGCTGTACCGGACCGGCGACCTGGGGCGTTATCTGCCGGACGGCAATCTGGAGTTTCTGGGCCGCAACGACGACCAGGTGAAGATCCGCGGCTTCCGCATCGAGCCGGGCGAGATCGCGGCGCGGCTTTGCGAGCACGCCTGGCTGCGCGAGGCGGTGGTGGTGGCGCGCCAGGACCGTGCCGGCGACAAGCATCTTGTCGCCTATGTGGTGTGTGGACCCGAGGCCGGCTCGGACGACGATGGCGGCGCGCTTGCCGGCGCCTTGCGCGCGCATCTGGGTGCGCGGCTGCCGGACTACATGGTGCCGGCGGCGTTCGTGCGGCTCGCGGCGCTGCCTTTGACGCCGAACGGCAAGCTCGACCGCAAGGCACTGCCGGCGCCGGCCGACGAGGCCTATGCGCGGGCGGCCTATGAGGCGCCGCGCGGCGCGGTCGAGACGGCGCTGGCACAGATCTGGGCGGAGCTTCTCGGTGTCGAGCGGGTCGGACGCCACGACCACTTCTTCGAACTGGGCGGCCACTCGCTCCTGGCCGTGCAGCTCTTGAGCCGGCTGTCGCGGGCTGTTGGGGTCGAACTGCCGCTGACGAGGCTGTTCGCCAGGCCGGTGCTTTCCGATCTGGCCGAAAGCATCGTCGAGGTGTTGAGCCGCTCCGGTCCGCAAGACCTGCCGGCGATTGCCGCCGTGTCGCGCAATGAGCCGCTTGTACTGTCGTTTGCGCAGCAGCGGCTATGGTTTTTGGCGCAGCTGGACGAGGGCAGCACCAACTATCACATGCCGCTGGCATTGCGACTGCGTGGTGTGCTCGACCGCAGTGCCTGGCAGCGCAGCCTCGACCGTCTGTTTGCCCGCCATGAGGCGCTGCGCAGTGTCTTTGTCGCTCCGGAGGGCAAGCCCCGGGTTGAGGTCCTGCCGCCGGACGCAGGGCTGCCGGTGCTGGAGCACGATCTGCGGGACAGGCCAGATGCTGAGGCGGCGCTTTTGGAACTGTGCCATGAAGAGGCGCACCTACCGTTCGATCTTGCGCGCGGGCCGCTGATCCGCGGGTGTCTGATCCGGATGTCGGATGAGCAACATGTCTTCCTGCTGACCCAGCATCATATCGTCTCGGACGGCTGGTCACTGGGCGTGCTGGTGCGTGAACTCAGTCAGCTTTACCGGGCGTTCGAAGCTGGACGGGACGATCCTTTGCCGCCGCTGGCGATCCAGTACCCGGATTATGCCGCCTGGCAACGGCAGTGGCTGTCGGGGGAACGGTTACAGAGCCAGGCGCAGTATTGGCGCAACGCCCTGTCAGGCGCCCCGGCTCGTCTTGCCTTGCCGACGGACCGGCCGCGGCCGGCCCAGCAGTCGTTTGCCGGGGCGACGGTTCCGATCGTCATCGATGCGGATCTGACGCTGGGTCTGAAGCGGCTGAGCCGGCAGCATGGCACGACGTTGTTCATGACGGTGCTGGCGGCCTGGGCGGCGGTGCTTTCGCGTCTGTCGGGGCAGGACGACCTTGTGATCGGCGTGCCGAGCGCCAATCGAGGCCGGGGCGAGGTCGAAGAGTTGATCGGCTTCTTCGTCAACACCCTGGCGCTTCGGCTCGACCTGTCCGGCGAGCCGAGCGTGTCGGAGCTTCTGGAGCGGACGCGGCGCACGGCGCTGGCCGCCCAGGAGCATCAGGACCTGCCGTTCGAGCAGGTCGTCGAGATCGCGCAGCCGCCCCGGCATCTTGATCACACGCCGCTGTTCCAGGTGATGTTGGCCTGGCAGAACAACGCCGTCGGGTCATTGGACCTTCCCGGGCTGAGTGTGGAGGCTGCCGGGGAGGGGTATGATCAGGTCAAGTTCGATCTGGAGCTGAGCCTGGGTGAGCGTGGCGAGGAGATCGCCGGAGCGTTTGGTTATGCCACGGCGCTGTTCGATGAGGCGACGATCGAGCGGCAGCGTGGTTATCTGCTGGCGCTGCTGCGGGCGATGGTTGCCGATGCCGGGCAGCCGGTCGGCCGCATTGACATCCTGCCGGCTGCCGAGCGCGCTTATCTGCTGGAGGATCTGAACCGGACGGCGGCGGCCTATCCGTCGGAGCGGTGCATCCACGAGCTGTTCGAGGCGCAGGTGCGCCAAGCGCCGGAGGCGGTGGCGGTGGTCCATGAGGACGAGCGCCTGAGCTATGGCGAGCTCAACGCGCGGGCCAACCGGCTGGCGCATCACCTGATCGGGCTCGGGGTGAAGCCGGACCAGCCGGTGGCGATCTGCCTGGAGCGCAGCCTGGCGATGGTGGTGGGGGTTTTGGCGATCCTCAAGGCGGGCGGCGCCTATCTGCCGCTGGACCCGGCCTATCCCTGCGCGCGGCTGCGGCAGGTTCTCGAGGATGCGGCGCCGCGGCTGCTGCTGGCCGATGCCGCCGGCCGCGCAGCACTGGGCGCCGAGGCGCTGGCCGATGTCAGCGTGGTCGATCTGGAGACGGCCACTCCCACCTGGGCCGAGCTGCCGGCCTGCGATCCCGACCCGCGCGCCCTTGGTCTCACCGCGCGCCATCTCGCCTATGTCATCTACACCTCCGGCTCAACCGGAACCCCTAAGGGCGTCATGGTCGAGCATCGGGGAGTGGTGAATCATACAAGTTGGCAGGCGGATCGATTCCAGCTTGCTGCCCACGACATTTTCCTGCAGCGAACTTCCCTCTCTTTTGATGCCGCGGTGTGGGAGCTATGGACAGCCTTGTTGTTTGGGGCTCGTGTAATTCTCCTTCCCCTCGACCGACAATTCGATTCTCGAACAATTGTCGATCTCCTGGATAAGTACAGAGTGACGGTCCTGCAATTAGTCCCGTCGCTTCTTTCAGCATTGCTTGATCTCATGGACGTTGAGCAAAATGCAATCGGTAGCTTACGATACATGTTTTGTGGTGGAGAGCCCCTCAGGAATGAGATCGTCGCTAAATGGCTGCAATTGACATCGCGGGCACTTGTCAATCTCTATGGGCCTACTGAGGCAACGATTGATACGACAGCTTGGGAGCATCCCGTTGGATTTAGCGGAACAGTTGTCCCGATCGGACGCCCGATTGCCAACACGCGGGTGTATCTTCTGGACGGTCATGGTGGGCCGGTGCCGTTCGGGGCGGTGGGTGAGCTTTGCATTGGCGGGGCAGGCGTTGCGCGGGGCTACCTGAACCGCCCTGATCTGACGGCGGAGCGGTTCATCGCCAGCCCCTTTGTGGACGGCGACCGGCTGTACCGGACCGGCGACCTGGGGCGTTATCTGCCGGACGGCAATCTGGAGTTTCTGGGCCGCAACGACGACCAGGTGAAGATCCGCGGCTTCCGCATCGAGCCGGGCGAGATCGCGGCGCGGCTTTGCGAGCATCCCTGGGTGCGCGAGGCGGTGGTGATGGCGCGCCAGGACCGGGCCGGCGACAAGCACCTTGTCGCCTATGTGGTGTGTGGACCCGAGGCCGGCTCGGACGACGATGGCGGCGCGCTTGCCGGCGCCTTGCGCGCGCATGTGAGCGGGCGGCTGCCGGACTACATGGTGCCGGCGGCGTTCGTGCGGCTCGCGGCGCTGCCGCTGACGCCGAACGGCAAGCTCGACCGCAAGGCACTGCCGGCGCCGGCCGACGAGGCCTATGCGCGGGCGGCCTATGAGGCGCCGCGCGGCGCGATCGAGACGGCGCTGGCACAGATCTGGGCGGAGCTTCTCGGGCTGGAGCGCATCGGACGCCACGACAACTTCTTCGAACTGGGCGGCCATTCGCTCCTGGCTGTGCAGCTACTCAGCCGAGCATCAGATCTTGGACTGAATTTTAGCGCTGCCGATGCCTTCCAGGCCCCAGTTCTGAAGGACCTTGCATCGAAGGTTCATTTGGAGCCTCAGCCCAGCATTGCGGGAGTGATTTCCGTTCAAGCAACCGGATCGCAGCCACCGCTGTTCTTTGTTCCCACAGGTTTCGGCGATTGTTCCTATGTCGTCAGTTTGGTTAAAGAAATGAATGTAGACTGTCCCGTCTTTGCTTTGCCATGGCCGTCTTTCGATGAAGCTCGTCTACTGACCCTTGAAGCGATTGCTGACACGGTCATCTTGGAAATCAAAGAAATTCAGCCCCACGGTCCATACCGCTTCGCAGGATACTCGTCGGGCGGCATCCTCGCCTACGCCATAGCCCAGCGCTTACTGGCCCTGGATGAAACCGTGTCCTTCATGGCGTTCATCGATGTTACGTTATTTGCGAATCGATCGAGCATGTCCCCCTCTCTGATCGTCCGAAACAGGGTGTTGGAGCGTTTCGAATCGTTGAATGATGAAACCTTCGAAGTTTTGAAACGCTTTGCTGGACAATGTTCAATTGCTCAGCTGTTTGAAAAGGCGAAGAGAATTGGGGCGATACCTCCGGATCGTGATCTCCACGATGACATTCTGATGTCGGAAAGAACCGCCCAATTTCATAGGGCATTGCAGTCGTATCAAGTTCCGTCCCTGCCAATCGAGATACATCAGTTTTATGCCATGGAGCCTCTCATCAGCCGTCGGATACCACCTGATAAAGCCTCAACAGGCCCAGAGGTTCGTTCGCCTATGCGCGGCTGGGACCGGGTCTTGAGTCCGGAGGCTATTACTGCCGTACCGATTGCAGGCGACCACGTGACGATGATGAGTGTTATGGAAAACCGCAAGGCTCTGGCCCGAGCTATTTCTACACCTTTAACCGGGGTTCTTGAAAAAGATCCCTAGCGAACTGCACCGAAGGTTCTGGCACCCAGACGAGGTTCAGTCTCGGATCGCGATAATTCCCAAATGTCGGAGAGTTCTCGCTTGGTGATCCAAAGATGGGAAGCATATTTGGTCTGCCGCCGCTGCTGGTCGACGACCGAGTCGAGCAATTCCAAGGCCAAGCTGCATTGGCCGAGCTTCTCATTCGAAAAGCTCAAAGGGACCAGATAGAATGGAGATTATCACCATTGATCAACAGAACATACTCGTCGGCATCCGTCCAATAGAGCCGGCTGACGACTCCACCTTGTACGCTTCCGAAGTTACCTCGTTGGGACGCGCTGTCACCAAAGTTCGCCGCCAAAGCGGTGCTGCAAGAGTAGTCGCCAGAACACTCTTTGGGCAACTGGGATTCCCACCACTGCCGATCTTAAAGACGCGCTCTGGTGTTCCGATCTGGCCAGCCGGCATCGTCGGATCTTTGGCTCACCACGATACAGTAGCAGCCGCCGCTATTGCAGGGACGAAAAGGATTGCAGCGCTCGGCATCGACATTGAGCCTAATGAACCTCTGCCGGAGAACTTGATCGAATTGATTGCTACCCCTAACGAGCAACGCATGTACGATCTACGCCTGCTTGAACGGCGGGACCTCTTCGTTTTGAAGGAGGCTGTATATAAAGCCTATTTTCCACTATACAATGATTTTCTTGAATTTCAGGATGTGGAAATTGATCTCCCTGCGCGATTAGGATACGTGCCGAAGAAAGATTGCACATTTTCGCTCGAGTTACTTATTTCCAACAATGTAATCGGGTTGGCGTATTCATGGCCGACGTGCGGTGACCTTGCCCCGCTGATCTAATCCAGAAGCCAACTGGGGGCCAGGACAAGAACAGTTCAAAATCTTGCGCCAATAAGGGTCGGAACAAGAACCGTTCCCGCAGACACGCGGCTTTTATAAACCAAAGACAGCTACGGCCGATTTGATGGTGATGCCGCCGTCGGGACTTCGGCGCATCTGGCGTCCCGTGGCAGCGCGAAAGACAGTCGGCAGTTGCAGCGCTGGTGGCACCCGTGACCAGAGAGTTCGCATGATTTCCCGGCCGTGCCGAGTTTTCCGAATGGCGCTTCCAGACACGACGCGCTGAGACCAGCGGAAGCCGATTTCATGGAAATACAGGTCGGCATGTTGCGGGCTGATATGGTGAAAGACGCCCGCGATCGTCCGCCGGACGCGGGAATTGAAACCCTCCACCGAATTGACGTGGACCGTGTCGCGAACATATTCGTTGCTGGAATGCCTCACGGTCTCATGCTTGGCAAAACTCTCGCCTATGGCCATGAATGCCTTCGCCTCATCACTCATCAAATGCGCGTGGGTTTCGATCTGTGTTTCAATCGCACGTTCGGCCGCACGCAATGAAAGACCGGTCACGACCGCGGCACGTGCGTCACCGGCCGGAGCGCCGGGCGTGACGTCGGTCGGCCGCTGCACCATCGCCATGACCGGCGCTTTCTCCGTATTCGCCTGACCTTTCCGGCCCCGTCCCGGAGGTGGGTCATCCGGCCGCTTTCGGGGACTTCCCCCGAGATGGAAATGGTCGATCTCAACCGTGCCGTCGAGCATGTTTTTCCCGCGCCACCATCAGCCGCAGTGCGTGACCCATCCGCCAGGCCGTCGGTTGGCTCACTCCAAGGATCTCGGCGAGCCGGACCGAGGACAAGCCTTTGTCCGACTGGAGCATCAGCCACATGGCTTTCAGCCAAACACGCAAGGGCAACTTGGTCGAGTGCAGAGGGGTATGGGTCGTCACTGTGAACTGGAACCGGCAATCGCCATTGGAACATTGATAAAGGCCCGGTCGCGCACGCCGCTTGCCTGTATCGCGGCCGGCAAGCGCGATCGAGCGTTTATACCCGCAGGCCGGACAGATTCTGCCTTCTGGCCACACCATGGTTTCCAGCAATCGCCGGCAATGCTCTTCATCCCGGAAGGCCACGATCATTTCTTCAACGGTCCGAATGTTGGAAAGCGCTGCGAGCATCGTTTCAGGCATTTTCATCTCCGCCAGATCACGCTCCAAGAATCGCATGGGAAGGCCATGATCACAAGCCTATTGCTGTCTTTGGTTGATAAAGGCCAGACACGCTAAGGTCGAACGAAGCGCGAACACGCAGATCTGTAGATGAAGCCACTGGGCTGGTTGAAAGCCTCCGGCCGATGGCGAACCACTTCCCCTTGGAATTTAGTGTGCCGAGGGAGAAGGCGAGTGGGTAGAAGACGGCTTGTCAGTTCAAAGGAAGCGGCGATACTTCTGGGCATAGCGACGGACGAGGATAGTCTGATCCGTCACTTTACACTGGACCCGGCAGATAGATTGGAATGCGAACTCCGCCGGCGACCGCAGAACAAGCTGGGCTTCGCCGTTCAACTCTGCACGATGCGACAAACGGGTCGGCTCTTGTGGGACAACGAGCAGCCACCCGCGGCTGTGATCGACTATCTTGCGGATCAGCTTGGTATCGACGCGCGCCTCTACGCCTTCTATGCACATCGAGTACAGACGCGCTTCGATCACAGCCGATCGTTGGTGGCTTACCTTGGTCTCCGGACTGCATCTAGAGACGATCGCCGCGCCGCACTTGTGGCTGCAATCGTGCGGCGGCCAATGGCGATCACGGGTTGCCGATCGCGACAGCAGTCATTGCCGAGTTCCGGAAACGAAACGCACTCCTGCCCTCGCTGCATTCCATCGAGAAGATCGGCCTCGGCGGTCGTGCGATAGCTCGCCGACGGGCTGAGAAAGAACTCGTCGAAGGTATCCCGCCCGATCGGCTTACATTTTTGGACAGGCTGTTGGAGGTTGACCCGGCCCTCGGCCAGACGCGCTTTCATTGGCTAAGAGCGCCGGATGCACCGCGTGCTTCGAACCTGATTGGGCTGACCGAACGGATCGCCTTTTTGCGCACGCTGGAGATCGATCCGAAATTGCAGATGCGCATATCCTCCGGACGGTGGGATCAGATGATCCGTGAGGGCAACGCCACACCGGCATGGCTGGCCAACGACTTCAGTACCAGCCGTCGACACGCCCTGATCGTGGCGCAGATGATCAAGCTCGGCCAGAAGCTCACAGACGATGCAGTGTCGATGTGCGTATTTCGCAAAAGCCGGACAGGGGTTCCGCTAATTCCCGGACAGTTGTGGAGTGCACCATCAAGCCTGAGCTTGAGTCGATGGTCGAAGACAATGAGGCGTCACCCTTGACCTTGGCGGCAGACCATTATGCGACCGTCAACAAATACGCCGGTGCGTTCCTACAGGGCGTTCACGTTCCGCTCAGCGCGCCGCCACGACCCGCTTCTTGCGGCAATTTCGGTCCTGAAATGCCTCTATGCCAAGAAGCGTCGGACACTTCCGGATCGCGTCCCGGTCACTCACCTTAGCCAGTCCGATCGAAAGCTCATCTTCGGCCAGGACAAACCTGATCATCGCCTCTATGATATTGCGACGCTCGCGGCTTTGCGGGACCGGCTTGGATCTGCGGACATTTGGGTCGACGGCAGCCGATCCTTCCGGCGATCGACGAGCACCTTATGCCGCGGTCAACATTCACCTCCATGAAGGAGGAGGACCGCCTTGGACTGGGCGTCCAAGGTGACGGCGCGCAGTGGCTTGCCGAAGCGCGTCAGATGCTCGACTTCAACCTGAAGCGTCTTGCGCACAGAGCGCGGCCAGTGCAGAGGTCATCAAGACTCTGGTGTGGCCCGTCGCGATCTTCCGGAAATGGAAATCGAGGGTGCGGTTATCACCATTCCAGCGGCATCCAACAGATGCAATCAGAGGCCACGATGAGGGCCGCAACGATGGCAGGGCTCAATCGGATATCTCTGCTGCAGGAGCCGATCGCGGCGGCGATGGCCGCCAAGCCCGCCTCGAAAGGCGGCTTGCAGCTTCGTGCCTGAGATCGTGGAAATGCAGATCTTCGATTTTCAAGTCGCGGCAGGCTCGTCGGAAGGCGGTTCCGGCCGCCTTGTTGCGGGACCGCCACCCAGCGGAAACATCTAGATCTCCATCGGCAGCACCGCGTATGGAGATCGTTATTCGCAATCGCTCCTGGGCGGCATTAATCCCGATCTCTCATTGCGGTGGGTTGTGTATTGTTAAGAGTTGTTAAGGCGCAACGGCCTGGCGCTCGCCGGAAGCGCTGGTCGGCGCCACTACCACCTTAGCCGCTGAAAGAGATTTTTTCTGAAGCTTCCTGCGCAGTTGGCACGAGTCTTGATGTTCTCATTGCACGGCGGCGATCTGCCTTCCGACAGTCGACCTTGACTGATCTGCATGTTCTATAAGGAGAAAACGATGAATACCGATATGTCTGTATATGGCGTGACTGAGCTACAACAGCGCCGCAGTTCTCAGCGCGTTCATAGCCAGACAAAGTGAGATCGCCGTGCGGACAGTTTCAGACGGGCTGGCCGGTGACGGCTTTCAACTGGGCCATGGCTTGCAGTCGGTGATTGCGAATTTGGTTGGCAGAAAGTTTTGTGTGATCTGGAACGAAGAGATTGCGAACGGCGGAGAACAGCGAAACAAAATGTTGCAGGCTCCCGATTGATCGACCATGCACTCTTCTGTACGTCAGCTTGTTGTCAGCTCGCTCGCTTACCCTGCTAACAGGTCTTAAGTAGACCGATATTGACTACAGTGCAGTACCGTCGATAGGAGAGCGAATCGCGTGTATAGCAGAATCACTATTTCATCCAGCCAATCTACAAGCGCAGGCCATGCCGATGAATCGGAGCCGGCAGCAGATAATCAGAGGTTTACGGAATCGCTTGCACGCGCGGGGACTGGTTCGTCGTCGGCGACACGGCCGTATTCCCTCACCTCCGAACCTCCTAGACGATCACCTGAGCAGGGTTCTGGTGAACGCCGTTACTCTAACCCGCTAAGCGGCCTTAATGAGCAATCAGTTGTTAAAATTCATAGCGAATGCAATGCTGATGAATTAGGGCTTAGTAGTTACGGCTATCGAAAAGTAAACGTTAGAAGCAGCACATTAAAGAACCTTCAGACAGCATCTCAAGTATTACGAGAAGTGAGACATATGATCCCATATGGCCCTGGAAATCAGGAGGCAAATGTGATTGCGTCAAACGGTGAAGCCTGGGCGCGCGCCTCTGTTGCTCGTCAGCGATCGAGCGAGGGCAGAAGTAGTACTGTTTTAGAATACGCTCGTGCAGGCGCGGAAGCACAAGGCGGTGCTTGCAAAGAGCATGCCAGTCTTGCCTACGCTGCACTTTCGACGCGCGTAATTGATGCCCCCGTCATGCAAGTGAGCGATGCAGGTGTTGATCATGCCTATTCGTTAATTGGCGACCCAAGAGATTCCCGATATGGTGAACGCAATACCGTAGTAGTAGACCCATGGGTCCGATTTCCTAGCCCTACAACCCTTGCCGAAGCAGGGGGGATGCAATATTCACCTGGGAACATAGCAGCCCAAAGGCCACTGAACTCGCTTCCAGATTCGGAAGCAGTTGATATTTTGAGCGATGTTCAGCAAGTGAGTATTGCGGAAGTCAATCAAATGCTCGTTCAAAATTGGATGCCGGCCATCGGGGCATCTTCTTGAATATATTGATGAAAATGTCAGGCCGCGAACACACTTATACGATATACGCAGATCTACCGACCCGAGTACAAAGTACTCAAGTAGTCGTCTAAGTGGGAGCAAAGCCGTAGATAAAATGACTAGTGTTGCAGTCAATCAAGAAAAAAATGGTAGTCAAAAATTATTACAGAAGTATGAGGAGTAATTTAAGGTAGGTCTGAACAACTCCTGCTGATCCTGCGACAATCGCACCGAACCCAACCGGACGACGACGATGCAGCTTTCCGGTACTGTCGCCTTAACATTTTCGGCGGTATTTACCGGCATGAGCTCGAACCCGCCGACCGATGTTACGACGCAACGCTACAAGCGTCATCGTTTTCCCGCTGAGATCATAGCGCATGCGGTGTGGCTCTACTTCCGCTTTCCGCTGAGCCTGCGTCATGTAGAAGATCTGCTGGGAGACCGGTAACTTCTCTGGGGTTAGGCGGCGCGCAGGAGAGGCGGTTTGGGCTTGAATAGTGGTGGCACGTTCGGCTCTGGCTGTCGGAACGGTGCCCGCAATCGATTGCGAAGCTCGCCGTTGAGATCTGCCGTCCTGACCTGCATAAGCATGTGAGCACCGTGGAGCGACCACCGCATCTGCTGTTTCTTGACCATCCTGCCGACAAGTGAATTCACCGCCGATTCAGCCAGAGTCGTTGCGACGCGAAGGCCGGCTTGGTAGCGCTTGCCATAGTTGACGATCGCGCCGCGGTTCGAACGGATATAGGTCAGGAGCTGCAAGCCGAGGCTTTGAAGTCGGGCGACGGAGAACTCGCTGTCTCCCTGCGAAGCCTTCACCCTCTCCAAGAGTTGCTCCAGATCGGTGATCGCGCGATCGACCCGCCCATGCCACAGGCGCCACTTCACCGCTCTGATGTCAGGTCGATTGCGGGAAGCGCTTCAGAGAGACCCGATCGGGATCGAGCCATATGATCGGCGATCTGCTGCATCGGCTGGACCTTCATGGCGATGTGGAACCAGTCGATGATGTGGGCCTCGGCTTCGGCATTGCGCGGGGTAGCCGCTTCAGGATTTCGGCGCCGTCCGAAATCACCGTCACATCGCCAAAGCCGCGATAGCCTACTTCCCGAAGGGCATGAAGGGCGCGATCCCGGATTGCCCGTTGGTCGGTGCTGCCGGTCACGAAATAGCGACCGCCGCCTTCGCCCCGCCCGCCGCGGCCGCATCGGGCCACAACGAGCTCGAAGTTGCGCGCGGAATTGGAATCGGCGCTGCGAACATGCGCAGTATCGATGCTGATGACGAACTCTTTGCGTCGATCGCCGGGAAGCTGCATTTCAAGCTGGCGTCGTTCGTCCGTTTGCGCCTTGCGTGCAATTCTTCCTCAGCAACCTGATCGTCGAGCCGTTCGCCAATCCTGATGGTTCGCTTGCGCACGGTGGCATGCGTCTCGGTCGGCTCAACGGGCAGGAATTCGGCAAGCACTCTCGCAGCCTGCCGGTACGGCATCATGCTCCCCAGCCGCGCCGTCAGTTCCATCAGCTCGGATGTCGCTCGATCCGGGCAGATCTCCCGCAGCGGCGCAAAGGCATCGACCATGCCTGGGTAACAATCCCGACACAGCATCCAACGAGGATTGCGCACCTCCACGATGCCAAAGACAGTCCGGATCCGTCGCGTCGTGTAGTCCTTGACCGGCCGTAACCTGTGGCAATCCGGGCAGACCCGACGAAAGAGGGAATACGTCTCCGCCTCATGGTTCACGACCGCGCTCTGCAGCGCCGCCATGATGGTCTTGCTGTCCTCGATCGACAGGCCGAGGTCGCCGTCAAACAGACGTTCCCAGCTCTTGTCGATGCGGACCGCCTCTTCCGGCAAACGTCACCAAACTCGTTCCTGCCCTCGATCGTGATCGTCCATTCCACCGCCATCGCTTTCCCTCCGAACAAAGCGGCGCTCATGGACTACGCGGGCCTAACAACCTGTATTCGACCCCAGAGAAATTACCGGTCTCAAGTTAGGGACGGTCATCAGGTGGGACAATCTCATTCGGCGTATGGCAGAATAGCGCACACAAATAGGCACTAGCGGGGCAGTAACTGAGCTCCCAAAGCTTCGGTTTTTGGATCATGTTTCTCCTGATTTAACTGAGAGCGTGGGCCGGTTCCCTACGACCACTAGTCTGGCAGACGGGCGCCTCCGGGTTCGCGATGAGCGCATCATCCTCCAACTGTCCCAGAGCTTTGCCACCACGTCTACGAATTCGCCCGAGCTCTTGTGACGGTCGGCGTGGGTTGGATATCGGTCAAAGCCGAAATTCAACGCCGTGACCCGATCATTGGCCAGACACGCTTTCATTGGCTGCGATCGGCGCCGGATGCGCCTGGTGCCTCAGCCAACTGGCCAAAGCTCTTCGGGAACTCGGCCGCATCGAGCGGTCGCTCTCCAAGATCGAATGCTATTCGAGTCCCGCATTGCGCCGGCGATCTCAGGCCCGGTCGTCCTGATGGCTATGAGAGCAACGGTTATGTGAAACGCGGTCGCAAACCCGGCAGGCCGCCGGTTCCACCCGGCTTGAGCAAGCGCCCACTCAGTCGCCCCTACCGGAAGTCGGGCGCGCCATTCGTGGACGTCGATCTGCGGCTGACGGAGAGTGACAAGAATCGTATCGCCGATGTCGTCACGTGGCTGAGCGAGTATCGGATCCCGCTGCGGCCGACGCCGGCCAACGAAGCTAGTTCGAGCGGCGGCTCTCTAGTCTAAGCCGAGGGATGCCTGACTGAACGGCACCCGATCGGGCTGCGCAATCCCGACCAGCTGACGCCCGATCGGGCGCTCTCGTTGTGGCCGTCCCCACCGCCATATAACATTCTACTTTGCTGGCGCCCCGACATTAGGACACCGGCCGGCGCTAGCCGCCCTGCGTCGAACTGCGCCTGGTCAAGACCAGCGCGGCCTCGCGCGGAAGCGGGTCACAGGGTCGGGGCATGTCGGGATGCGTTCGCAGACAGTGCAGTGTTCTGCAAGTCAACAGCTCCTATATTGAGATGGCAGCGCCTCACGGTAGCGCGGGTTCTGCCGGCCGCATCGACCGCCGCGCCCCCGCCAGATCGAGCGGCGTAGAGCCTCCAACATTGGGTTCGCGGTGCCGCTGTCCTAGCCAGCGACGGTCGTGTTCGTCATCCCCGCGGTTCGCGTGCATCCGCCGCTGGCCCATCTAATGCGCGCTTCGCCCTGCGGGACAGCAGACAGCGAAGCCGCCATGGCCGCGAACATCTCGCAATGGCGGCTCGATTCCAGGTCCCACCCGCCACTTTTGCGGGGTGATTCGTGCAGGTGCCGGCGTGGGATCTTGCCATCCATCCCCTGACCGCATCATTGCCATCGTCCTCCTTCAGCCGGCCGAGCCTCCCGACGCCGGATCGCTTATGACGATACTCTCTGAAGAACAGTCTCTTTTAGAGAGCGTGACGGTCTGCGCCGTCTTACCGAGTTTCAGCCTTTGCCATCGCCTCCTGCCCCCCTGCCGCGCGTCACTCTACCCTGCTCGCATCGCCTTACCTCACGCGGGAAAGAATGTCGTTAACGTCATCCTGTGCGGCAAATGTCACAGCGATAAGACAGAACGCAGAAACGCCATAATGGCGTCCTGCCAAGCAATGGGCGTCGAGGATGCCGAGGCCTCAGTCATCCTGGGTTCGATGCCTGCAAGCGGGTCGGCTCTTTACCGGCCTACCCTGGCGCTCGCGCGCCGGCAACGTCGCCACGGTTACCTCCGATGTGGAGAAGCTGTCATGTCGCAATCCGCTGTCGGTCAGGACTGGCACACGGCCAACAAGGCGCGTTCGGGGCTGACACCGTCAAGCTCGGAGGGCATTCCTAGTCAAGTCGTTGCAGCTCCCGTCGGCTTTATAAAATCGGTGACCGGCTTAAGAAGGTTCCTGATCGCCGCACTGGGACATTATTCCTGACCCGCTCAATTGGATCAGGCTACCCTAACGACACAAAAAGACTCGGCACAATCTGGGTGCCGGGTCTTTAAGGTCACATGTGATTGGGCAGGTGCTGTGACGCTTCTTGGCTACGCCCCGCATGATTAACGAGCCGTTAACGGCAAAGGCATTGCGCGCCACGCTTATCGGCTGACGGCTGTCGTGTGCTTGGTAGCACGTGCGAAGGGGCTGGTTCATGCAAGCTGCGGCGTTTCCGCGGCCATTCCAAAAACTCGATCGCGCCTGCGACAATCTCCCGCACGAGGTAGGACCCATGCTTCCACGGTGGTCAGGTCATTCGCGGAGGAGCACTTCCCGGTATCGGCCGCCGACCGAACATAGCGGTAGCGGCCGATGCGAGGTTCAATAACGACCATCGCGTAAAACGTGCGACATTTCATGACGGCGCACACAACGAAACCCCTATTGCAGAGTCAACTGGGCCCGGCCGGCGACATAATCAAGGGGCTCTCGTATAGCAAGCCGGTGTTTGGTTTCTCCCGGATCATTTGCGATTTAAATCAAATGCGCCTGTGGATATTGACCATTGCGCGACCCTCACCTCGTAGACGGCTAACGCGGGCGGCAACTGAGAGGGTCATATGACAAGCGATTTTTCCGCCGCGCGAGTGCATCTAGATCGAGCGTATCATTACCTTCGCGGCGATGACCCGATGAGCCGGAGGGGGCGCGAAGCCTTGGATCTGCTGATCGAGGCGGTTGCTGTCGAAGAGTTCAAGCAGCCGCGCCAAAACGCGGAGGTGCTAACGTTTCCGATTGAGCGCCGCTTCTGAGGCTATCTCCATTGTGGCAACCATGAACATGGTGTGCAAACACCCTCAGAATACTGCCCGTCCAGGCATGAGCCGGGTCGGGCAATCGAATGGGACCCGAAGCGGGTCGCTCACAGCCATTCGAATTGAGCTGCCTCGGCTGAAGGTTCCCTCATCGTCCATCGGCGGCAGCTATTCCGGAATGGCCACCGCACTGCAGGTTGCTCCACGCCCGACGCCGGGTTCTCGTGATCGACGCCGGACTGCGGCGGAACCGTTTTACCTGCCATTCGTATGGTTTCTGGTCCTAGGACGGCATCGATCCGGCCGAGATCGCGAACGGTCGCGTGAGCAGCTGTCGCGCTACGAGACGCTCGCCTGGTAGAACGGAACGGACGGGTGAGGGGGAGCCGCGACGCTTTCGGCGTCCTACTCGTCGACGGGCGCTTGTCGGAGGGCCATCGAGTCTTCGCTACCGGCGTTTCAGATACGCTGCCGAGGGCTAATGGGCTGGCGGAGATATAGGGCAAGAGACCCGCTGACCCTACTGCTATGAACTCGATCGGGGACGGCTCGGCGTGATTGGTGCCGATCCTGCTCGGTCCACCAGCAAAGTCGTCTGCCCGAATGAGGAGGCGCCCTGCTGCTTCGCCCTGCGGGACGAATGCCCTTTTTCCACAATCATGCATATATCAGTGCTAGGAAGGTCCGAATCGAAAACGAAAACAACCGGGCGAAGCTTATCATGTTGAGCGCTAGCCGAGGCAAATCAAATCGCCTGCACAGCTTTTCCGCTATCTATCGTCCAAGTGGCCTGCGGCGTTCAATCCGAAAGCGCCCAGGCCGCTCAAGATCGGCATTCATCATGACATTCGGGTGCTTGACGGCGAACTGCCTGATGATGAATTGAGGAGAGCCCTGCTCGCCTATACCAGGATGGCCAAATACTTGGCGAGACTGGATGCCGGCGCCGCACGGATCGATCTCGATGGCAAGCCGGCCGGCGTGGTCTCGGATGCGGACGCGGCGACCGCCAAGGCTTTGCTTTGCTCCCGCAAGCACAAGCAAGAGACCAGGCAAACGCCGGAGCCAAGGGCAGAGCCTCAAGCGCCACCCAAACCAAAACCGAAGCGAAGCGCCGTGTTCAAGGCGAAGAATACGGCCGACAGCCCGACCGGCATAGTCGTTGAGACGAAGCGTCGCCGGTCATTCCGAAAGCCGATGGCTTGATCGCCGCTGAGCGATGGCTTGTGCCGACCGGGACAGCCCCTGAGGGTCGGAGCAACATGGCGCCCCGTGCCGATCCGAATTGCCGCGATCGCAATGGAGCTGACGCATTCGTGCGCGAAGTGGTCGGTCATCCCTTCTTCGAGATGAACGAAGGCCGGACGCTATTCCGATGGTCGTTCTGGCACCGCTGCGACCGTTATCGTTCGGGATGGCAGACACGTCGATGCCGGTCCAGATTGACTGTGGCCGCCTCACGAGCCTACGCTTCTGTTTGATATCGACGACAAGCGGTCCAGGCCGATCGCACGGTTTTCGCCACCGCTCCCACATACTCTTGAACGGCTTTCGAATAAGCCACGATGCCAGCGGCTCTCCGCGCCCCCGGCCCGCGCTTGTCCTGCTTTCGCAACTATCGCTAATACGGCCATACGGCCGGCGTTCGCGCCAAATATTTTCGGCCGGATCCGACTTCAAAGAAAAGGGCGGCATCGCTGCCGCCCTTCCGGAAGCGTATGAGGTTGGGTTGGATTAGAAGTCCATGCCGCCCATGCCGCCGCCGCCCATGCCGCCAGGCATGCCGCCGCCAGCCGACTCCTTCTTCGGAGCCTCTGCGATCATGGCTTCGGTGGTGACGAGCAGGCCGGCGACCGAGGCCGCGTCCTGGAGAGCGGTGCGCACGACCTTGACCGGGTCAACGATGCCCATGGCGATCATGTCGCCATAGTCGCCGGTCTGGGCGTTGAAGCCGAAGGTCGCGCCCTTGTTCTCAAGGATCTTGCCGGCAACGATCGAAGCTTCGGCACCGGCGTTGGCCGCGATCTGGCGGGCCGGAGCCTGCAGTGCGCGACGAACGATGGCGATACCGGCCTCCTGGTCGGAGTTTGCGCTGGTGGCCTTAAGAGCGCTTGAAGCGCGCAGCAGGGCAACGCCGCCGCCGGCAACGATGCCTTCTTCCACGGCCGCGCAAATCGGCACGGAAGGCTGGCCCCCATTACGGCGCATCTCAATGCCTAAGCGCGTTTCGGCCGTAAGCTCTGGGCCGACTTTTGTGTCTTATTTGGAATGTGAAATTATGTGAAGTTAACGGCCGAGCAGTCGGCCGGAATCGACGGCCAGCCGAACAGTCTTGAGCTTTTTGCAATTCATCCCTAACCTGTAGTTGCATCGCCAAAAGGAGCGCTCATCGCTTCGGCAGGCACTTGCAGACCATGATCGGAATGTCGTCTTGAGACGATATTCCCCTCGGGTTCGGGTAGCCTATCGAAGCGAAATCATGGGGCAAGAGCATTTTCCACTGACCCTACTGTCTTGGCAATGAACTCGACCGGGGACGGCTCGGCGTGATTGTTACTGGATCCTGCTCGCTGCAGCAGGCGCTTTGCGTGACACGCCGAAACACCTTTGTCTGGAATTTAACCGAGCACGATCTCGTCGACTCTGCCAGAGCTTGGCCACCTTATTGCTCGGACACAGTAGCGCACCACCCAGGCGATTCACGTTTTACTTTGATGCCTCTCGTGGCGTAAGCTGCATAAAGTCAAATTTTGGCATATCCAAAGAGATCGAAATCAGATTTGAACAATTGGTTTATTCTAGAAATACTTGACGCAGACATCTGCGCTGCGTACCTATATCGATCTCCTACGGGAAATTGTTTAGATACGTTTTGGTTGATCTGTTCCGGAACATCGATGTCCACGAGGCGGCAGAATGCAGCGAAATCAGCTTCGAATTCTTCGACCTTCCCAACGAAGTCGACTGCCTGCATGGCATTATAGTGGGTCCAGTAGTTCGCCGGGTGTATAGGCAGGTTCGTATTTCGCCCCACCTCGAAAACTTCGTAATCCTGCAATAGCTGAATCCAAAGGTCGAAGTCATAGCGCGCCTCAAATAGTTTAGTTTGATTCTCGGACAGCTGTTTCATTACTAAAGCTTTTATCCATTCGGCTGGGAATTCAAGCGACGGTTGAAGGTTAATATCACGCTGTAACTGCAAGAACCCCGAGTAAGCCCTGTCGTATGGATTTCTGACAAACGCGGCAACCCTGTAGCCTAACCTACTTTCAGGGAGCGATGCGAATTCGGCGTAGGTAATGTGTTGATGAACTACACGGTTGAGAAATGGGTTAAAGTGGAAAAAACGGCTGTACGGGCTTTCATTGAGAGCCTCAAGACGAGCATGCGCGGTTGAGCTGGCCGTTTTCCACGGCGCGAGCAGCACGAAGTTGTGCTGATGTGAGATAATCATGGACCTTATTGACTCCGATCCCGAAGGTGACCCGGCTGTGATAGCTGATTCCACGTACAGGTCCAGCCCGGAAGCGAAGAGGCGGCAGTCGCACAACGCAGCCGCGCTTCGATAGTGTTGGGCCATTCCGATGGTGTGCTGGCACTTCTCTCTTCTTCACCTCGGTCACGGGCCGACAGCGGACCCCCGCTACGCTCGGCGACAACCCGCTCCTTCTCCCCCTCGCTCCAACTACTAAATTATTTTCGCCATCCCAGTTGTGCATTTCTCAAACCGGTGGCACTCGGCGGCGGCCTGAATCAGGTAAGAGGAGCGGTTTGCTTCGACCTCGATCTTCGCTCGCCGCGCCTTCCTTCGCCGACGCGTCCAGAAATCTTGTCTCGAGCAGAGGAATTGTCTGTCCTTGTGGTTGGCGATGAGGAAGCGGCTCAGCTCATAGCTGATCGGTAAATCGCCGGCGCGGTCGGCTTACACTTTTTCACCGAGATTACTCCGCCGCCTCCGGCTTGTTTCGGCATCTGGCGTGCCGCGGCACCGACGCCCAGAAGTCCGAGAACCTTGTCCCGCAGACGGATGAACTCCGGGCTCGAGCGGTCCAACCGCGCTGGCTCGGGAATAGAAAGGATGGTGGCAATGCGGCCGGGATGGGGCTGCATGACCACGATCCGATGCCCGAGATGAACCGCCTCGTCAACATCATGAGTGACCAGCAGCGCCGTCGTGCCGTCCTGTTGAACGATGCGTTTGAGTTCACCCTGCAGCCTCAAACGCGTCAAGGCGTCCAACGCGCCAAGCGGCTCGTCAAGGAGCAGGAAACGCGGCCGGTTGACGAGCGCGCGCGCAATGGCAACGCGCTGCGCCATTCCGCCCGACAGCTGCGCGGGGTAGACCTTGGCAAATTGCGTCAGGCCGACGAGTTCGAGATGCTGGCGCACGGCTTCCTGCTTCTCGGTCCGCGACAGCGGACTGCGGCGAAGAGCGGCTGCGACATTTCCGTCGACTGTGAGCCAGGGCAACAGCCTGTGATCCTGGAAGACAATCGAGCGATCGAGACCTGGCCGATGGACGCGCGTGCCGTCGAGAAAAATATCCCCGCCGTAGTCAAGATCCAGGCCGAGAATAAGCCGCAGCAGGGTGGACTTCCCGCAGCCTGAGGCTCCCACGATGGTGACGAATTCGCCATGCCCGACGGAAAGGTTGACGTCAGCCAGCACCTTCACCTGTCGCCCGGCGACGGTGAAGCCTTTGTCGAGCCCGCGAATTTCAAGGGCAGGCGCCACGTTGGCCTGGAAGGCGGACGATGGGGATATCTGGATCATCTCGTTCTTCTCCTGAGTAACCACGTTTCCAGCCAGTGCGCCGAACTGTTGTAGAAGAGGCCAATCAAGGCCAGGAGGATGATGCCGAGAAAGAGCAGATCCATCTCGAAGAGCTGGCTCGCCTCATTCAACCGGCCGCCGATTCCGGGCGTCACATTGAGAAACAGTTCCGAGCCGAGCGTGGCGAGCCAAGCGTAGATCAGGCCGGCATGCAGGCCAGTGAAAATGGCCGGAAGGGCGCCAGGCAGGGCAACGAGACGGACAAAGTCGATCCGGCTGAAGATCAGCACGTTCGACAGCTCCCGATAGGCCGGCGGCAGTCCTCTCACGCCCTGCCAAGTGTTGATGAGGACCGGTTGGAATCCGGCGACGGCGATGAAGGCGATCTTTCCCGCATCCGCGCCGCCGAACCATACGGACAAGAGCGGTACCCAGGCGAAAAGCGCAATCTGGCGAAAAGCCAGCAAGGTTGGGCCGACGATCCTCTCCACCGTGCGTGAAAAGCCGAGCAACAGGCCGAGGAAGAGCCCTGCCGTTGCGCCAATCGCGAAGCCGGTGAGGTTTCGTCGCAGGCTTTCACCGATATCGAAGGCGAGCGTCCCGGTGGTGAACTCCGTTCCGGCGCGCGCGGCGACAGCCTCCGGCGAGGGGAGGAAGCGAGGATCGACCCAGCCGAAGCGGACGGCCGCCAGCCAGAGCAAGAAGACAGCCCCGAAAGCTGCAAACGGGCGCCAGTGGCGTGCCACGTTTCGAAGCGGCCGGGCGGGCAAGGTGTCAGCGGCCATGGGGTGCCTCCGTCTTCCAAGGCTGGACGAAGCGTTCGAGGTATTCGAGAATGGCGTTCAGCGACAGGCCGATCGCCGCGATGACCAGCATGGCGACGATGACAAGTTCCAGCTGGAAAAGCTGGCGGCCCCAAGTCATCAGATAGCCAAGCCCTTCGAACGACGCGAACAGCTCGACAATCACCAGGCTCTGCCAGGCGGCGGCCAATCCTTCGCGAAGGCCGGTGAACAGCGACGGCAGCGCGGCCGGCAGGACAATTGCCGACACCCGCTGCAACGGTGTGAAATTGAGGACGCGACCGAGTTCCACAAGGTTCGGGGAGATAGTGGCGATACTGCGTGTGGTCGCCAATATCACCGGTATCGCCGTCGACCACGCGATGCAGACATATTTGAGCTCCTCGTCGATGCCGACGAACAAAACGAGGAGCGGCAGCCAAGCCAGCGTGTTGACCTGTGCAACGGCGGTGAAGACCGGCCAGACGAATGCTCTGATCCCGGGCAGGAGCCCGAGGGCCGCCCCGGCGAGGAGACCCGACAGCGCGCCGATTGTGAAACCGACGGCGACGCGCCGCAGGCTCTGAACGGTGTGCTCGATGAGCGACCCATCACGCCACAGCTCGACGACCATTGCCCAAACCACCTGGGGAGCAGGCAGGATCTGCTCTGGAAGCCAGCCGAGTCGCGCGGAAACTCCCCACGCGAATAACAGGACAAGTGGCAACGAGATCGCGTAGGCCACGTCGGTCAAAGCCGGCAACAGGTTGGTCAATCTTTGCTTTACAGGCCGAGGGGCCGAAGCGGTCAAGGTCATCTCTCGCCCTCATTGACAAAGGACCGCCGGCGCCGGTAGCGCGGGCGGCTCTATCGAGATTCAGTTGGTCTGCTTCTTGTTGAGATCGCCGAGCTTGGCGATGTTGCCGTCGGCGTCGTAGCTTGACCAATAATTCTCCAGCTTCAGCTCCTTGAGCGCCTGTTGCAGGTATTTCGGCTCCAGCCAGTTATCAACGTCGACGTCGCCCTTGATCAACCCATAGGCCCTTGCCCGCGCAACCTGGTCCTTGTAGCGGGCGATGACGAAGTCATCGATCAGCGGGTTGAGGCGGTTTGCGAGCGTATCGCCCTCGATATCCGCTTCGAAGGCGTCCTTGGGGAAGCCCGACAGAGCCCAACCATCGAAGACCTCATCCTTGTTGGCCGGATCGGAGGCGAAGGCCGCGGCCTTCACGAAAGTGGTGACCACGCGCTGCGTCACATCAGGATGGGCCTGTTCGAAGGCGGTGGTGACCAGATAGGACGTATTCCGCCCGAGTGTCGGATCGTCTCCCTTGGTCGTGTAGACGATCTTGACGATCCCCTTCTTCGCCAGCGCCAGATATTCCGGACCGCCAAACACGGCATCGACATTGCCGGAGGTGAGTGCCGGTATGGCAGCGTTGGTGTCGAGGTTGATGAAGCGGACGTCCTTCTCCGTGAGACCGTGGACCGACAAGACGCGATCCGTGGCGAGTTGCAGATTGGTCCCCTTGAACAGCGCGACCTTCTTGCCTTTCACGTCGTCGATCGATTGGATATCGCTGTCGGCCGGTACGGCGAGATAAATCGGCTCATGCCGGCTGGTGGCGAAAACGAACTTGTGATCTAGCCCGCGTGACCGGCCGACAATCGCCGGCAGGTCACCGAGCAGGAAGAAATCGAGCTGTTTTGCCGCAACGGATTCGTTGACCGCCGGACCGGCGCCGCGGAAGAATGTCCACTCAATCTTCATGTCCTTGTCTGCGGCGAATTCCTTCTCGATGAGTTCCCGGGCCCGCGCATAGGATGTCGCATCCCCCAGCGAATACTGCCTGTTATCAAGGCCAACACCGGGGTGGCCGAAGCGGATCGTCAATTCCTCGGCTGAGACTGAGCCGACGGAGGTGAGAAGTGCGGCAAGCGCCGCGACGATGTGAAGTTTCATGGTCTTTCCCCCTGTTCGGCCGCTCAGGCGGCCTTCGCGGCTGGTTTGGCTGCCTTGACATGGATCACGCTGCGGCGGCCGTCGACACTGACCGGAACGTCCCCGTCAACGGTTGCGCGGCGCACGACCCGGTGCTGGTCGCCATAATCGTTGACCGCATAATGCTGGGTGGCACGGTTGTCCCATATGGCAACATCACCTGCCTGCCAGCGCCACCGCACGGTGTTTTCCGGGGCGGTGACGTAGGACTGGAACACCTCGTAAAGCTTTACAGAATCGCTCTTCGACAATCCGACGAGGCGCTGGACGAAATTGCCGAGCAGCAGCGTCCGTTCTCCGGTTTCCGGGTGGACGCGCACGACCGGATGCTCGGTTTCGTAGATCGTCGAGGTGAAGACTTCCTCGAAGTGCTTCTTCTCCTCAGCGGTGGCGCGCGGGCGCACGGCCGCGTAGTCGTAGGCATTGCTGTGGATCGCCCAAAGATTGTCGGCCAATAGCTTCAATGGCGCCGGCAGGCTGTTGTACGCGGCGTGGGTGTTGGACCAGATCGTATCGCCTCCCGCTAGCGGAATGACAACGCCGCGCAGAACCGAGAATTTCGGATAGGCATCGACGAAGGTCACATCGGTGTGCCACTGGTCCGCCCTGCCGCCGCCGCGACTGGAATCGAGATTGAGGATCGAGGCGGTGCCAGCAATCGGACCCTGTGTGGGATGAGGGACAAGGTCACCCAGACGGCGGGCGAACAGTTCCTGTTCCTCATCGTCGAGATGCTCCTGTTTGCGGAAGAAGATGACCTTGTGCTTCAGAAGAAGCTGGTTGATGGATGCTATGGTCGCGTCCGACAGATCTCCACCAAGGCGGATGCCTCTGATTTCGGCTCCGACACGACCGGTCAGCGGCACAACGTCCGACTCGGGGATGATCTGATTGACAAGGACTGGATTGCTCATGGGATTCTCCTGGGTGATCTTGAAGAAGACAGCAAGTCGCATCCGCCAGCGCGACGTCCGCTGGCGTTGAAAGTCTCGTGGCGAAAAGTCGACAGAGCTATGGAATAGAACAATCTACAAAATCCATAGACAGAATTTTCTAAATAGTTGCGGTCCCGCGAAACAGCAGCCTCATTCCTGTGCTGCGGCTCATGAATTCTCTCAAACTGCCATTCTGCGAACAGGGCCGGCCTCGATCATCAATCTTGTCGGAAGCGGCATCGGTGTTGCGCTCTTTTCGAACGCACATTGCCGCTCAAGCGCTGGAATGTCACATTCTGCCTGGTTCGCGGCCCCTGGCACTCCGATCCGATATCGAAGCAGCGATTCGTCCAGGCCATGGCCGCCGATTAGAGCTTCGATACGGGCAACTAGGATAAAATCGGATCAGGTCGTGCCTCTGACAGCCTTAAGAAGGCCGGAGAATTCGTCAATATTGGCCAGCGGATGTCTGTTGCCGAGGAAGGAGTTCATCTTGGGAAGCCCTTGTCCTCGAGGCAAATGCCGGCGGCGCCACGCTGCTGGAGTTTCCTGGCGCCTAGATGCATCTTTGCTAATCCACTTCGCCGTCGACGAGGACCGGAATGGGTCGCATCCACCATGCGTTAGACGACGTCGACGACCTGCGTCCAGCTCGCTTCGTTGGCATCCCGGTAACCGAGAGCTGAGGAGATCGAAAGCCCGGAAGCCCAGAGGCCTTGAACCCGGCGCGTTCGGCGATCGCCGCGGAATGACGTCATGTGCTTCCATCAGAAAGGCCATGTTCATGACGGCACGGGAAATCGCATGCTGACGACCAAGTCTGGGAGAGTGAAAAAATGCTTCGCTACCTCGTTGATCCCCCCAATGCCATCACCACGGTCGGGCTATTGTGCTCCTCGATTGCTCTCTATTTTGCGTTGGCGGGGCAGATCGAGCTGGCGGTCGGCGCTGCTTTGTGGGCCGTCCTCGCGGATCACCTGGACGGGGTAGTCGCTAGGAGAACCCGAAACCGCTCGCCGGACATGGCGAAAATGGGCAAGAGCCTCGACGGTTTCGGCGACATCATCTATGGCGCCATCCTTCCCGCGACCGTCGTCGTGCAGTTAAATGGCGCGTCCCTCGTCTCCTTCTTCGTCGCCACGGCGCTGTTGCTCGCCGGCGCCATTCGCCTGGGCTATTTCGCGAACTTCGGAAAGTCCGATGATGGCCGGTTTTTCGGTGTGACGCTCTCCTACGACATTCCTTTGATGGCAGCATTGGTCCTCGTCCAACCCTTCATGTCCTCGGGGACGTTCCTGCCAGCCGTGAACATCGTCTTCGCTCTTTTGAGCGCTTCCCACGTCGCCTCGGTTCGCGTGCCGTCGCCGAACAGGGCCATGTACCTGGCGATCACGCTCTTCGCGGTGATTGCGTCGGTTATCCTCATTCACCGGGGGGCAATTTGATGCCGCGTGGCAGACGGTCTACTGGTGGTTCCGGCGCTTTGTACGGGTGATGCTGTTTCACACGATCCACAACACCGCCCTGATGGACGACCGCGAGCGGGCCGGGCACAACCTGATCCGGAAAGGCGCCCGCGAGGCTCTGAAGGGTAGACCGCTGGCCAAACCAAGCGCCCTATTCGCAAACCACACGGTATCGCTTGCCGGGCTCGCTGAAGTTCTTGCAGACAAGCGGCTTGTGCGGCTCATAAGAGGAAAGCGGAGGACTTGCGATCCGCGATGCGCGTCTGTTTGATGTCTTGTGACTTGCCGTACGGCGCGGTTCGAGCCTTTCCGCCTCCTGCGGCGCAACCGGAAACACGCTGGTTTCGATCTGTGGCTGCTGCAGGTGGGGCGGCTCTTTGTCAAAGAATCGCCTGGCATCAAGCGGTCTCGGAATAATCACCGTACCATCATCGCTGCGCGCGCAGCCGCTACCCAACAGTAAAGCCAGCCCCACGAAAAAGGGCAGAATCCGTTCAAGCATAAGCACCAACCTTGGCGGGCATATACCCCGTCTTGCGAGTCACTGACAACCGGCGGAATGGGCACGAAGAAGGGGCGGCATTGCTTGCCGCCCTTTCCAAATTGTCGAAATGCGTGGACCTTAGAAATCCATACCGCCCATGCCGCCCATACCGCCGCCGCCCATGCCGCCTGACATGCCGCCGCCAGCCGATTCCTTCTTCGGAGCCTCCGCGATCATGGCTTCGGTGGTGACCAGCAGGCCGGCGACCGAGGCCGCGTCCTGGAGAGCCGTGCGCACGACCTTGACCGGATCGACGATACCCATGGCGATCATGTCGCCATATTCGCCGGTCTGGGCGTTGAAGCCGAAGGTCGGGCCCGTGTTCTCAAGGATCTTGCCGGCAACGATCGATGCTTCCGCACCGGCGTTGGCCGCGATCTGACGGGCCGGGGCCTGCAGCGCGCGACGCACGATGCTGATGCCAGCGGTCTGGTCGGAGCGAGGGGCGGACGAGGAGAGGGCGAAGAGCAAAATATTTTAGAATCAATATGCTGCGCGCCAAGCAGTTTTGTAGGAAATCGCCCGCGAGAGGGTCCACGATCCGGCGGTTTCGGCGTTCTTGCCGCGGTGGGTGGCGCATTTCCGCAACAGGTGCGGTCAGCCGCTACGCGTCTTTCGACTAAGCTTTGGGCCGACTTTCGTCTCTGTTTGGAATGTGAAATTATGTGAAATTGATGGCCGAGCAGTCGGCCAGAATCGACGGCCAGCCGAACAGTCTTGAGCTTTTTTGCAATTCATCCCTAACCTGAAGTTGCATCGCTAAAAGGAGCGCTTATCGCTTCGGCAGGCACTTGCAGACCATGATCGGAATGTCGTCTTAAGGACGATGTTCCCCTCGGGTTCGGGTAGCCTATCGAAGCGAAATCTTCGATTCCTTATTTCCGGAGCCCGATATCGTGATGAAATATGCAGACGTTGAACCAGACCTTAAAGACGAAGTTCCATGGTCGGACAGCCTCACCGCTTACGACAAGCAGCACGTCACGACTTACCTGAGGTTCCTGGATGCCTCCGCCGACGATGCCATTTATGAGGAGATGGCGCGGGTCATCCGCGCGAAGCCATCTTGATCGGGCGAACTGGATGATGACAACCGGTTACAAGGAGTTGTTGGCGTAAATGAGGGTGAACGGGCGGCGACACACTCTGCTTGTCAGACCTGATCACGGCGTCCGCCACAAGAACGGCATGACATCCGGGCCTGCGGGAATGCAGGCTTCCGCTGACGTCTATTCATTGTCAAACTCCGCTCCTCGTACAGGCAGAAGATTCGCTGCGCCGATGCGTCTGTGCGTGGCCATGCAGGTCAGCGGCGGCCGCTCGTCATATCTGGCCGGCGCAGCAAGGGAGAAGATGAAGCCGTGTTCTGGTGGCGGGTCAAAGCCGGACGATGTTCTAATGGTTGTTCGTCGGGACCATGAAGATATGCCCCCTGGTGAGCCACCGCAGTGGCTTGCTCGCCTACCGGGGACTTCACGCCGCTACTTTCTCTTGAAATCGTCATCGCCCTGACAAGACATTTTGCGATGGTCAACGGGTGTTGATGAGGTGCCAGTTCACGCTACTAGCTGTTCAGCAGGTCGGGAGGATCGAATGGACCCTGAGGCTTTCAGCCCGCTCTTCGTCAGACGTGCAGCGTACATAGTGCAAGAGATTGCCAGTCTCGCGGATGCTGTCGATTTCCTCAATGAATGGCCACAAGGTCGCAGAGGCCTGATCCACGAAGCCGCCCTCAAGGCGTGCTATGATGCATACGACGGGCGAAAGCCTGTAAGTGCAGCGCGCAATGCTTTTTTCGGCTTTGCGAAGCGGGCCGCCATATTGGAGGATGCAACCTCCGCCATGCAATGGCTCGCTGCCTGCAAGTCGGGCAGCGGAAAAGAACGAGCCTAAGCTCCTCCTCTCTGGCCGTCATCGACGCGTTGCTCTGCGCTAGGCGCATTTCGTATTCTTTGCGCGTGGCGGCAATCAAAGGGGCCGCGAGAGACTCATTGAGCTTGATTTCCGTCTTGCAGCTTGGGCCGAGGCGCTTCTTAAAACTTGTTTTGTAGGACGGTCGCCCGAACGGCGGCAAGCGGCATATGGGCGGAGCCGGCCGGGCTGCGGGGATCATAGGAGTTCAGGGTGGACGGGTTCAGCCTGGTTAGCCTGGACAAGGTGTTCGAGGCGATGAGGCCCATCAGCAGGGCAGGAAGGCGACATGATCGTTGTCATGGTCACGGACCGGAGAACCCATTCGCTCTGATCTTGCCCGGTGCTCCTAACATACCCTCCATTGACCCGTTGAAACCGTCATACTCCGAACTCCAGCATCGGCTTCGGTTCATGACCTCCACTTATCTGTAGAAGGTTGCGGCGTGGTAGCGGATCGTGCGTGAAGCGGCGATTGAACGCGATCTTCATGGCTTCAAGATCGAAATACAGAGCGAAGTATGCGCTCGGAAATGGCTTCGATCCACTAGCCCGCTCGTACAGCGCCAGTGACCGCGAGAGCAGCCTGTTGATCCCGTGAGACACTTGTAGACCGCTGCGGCCGTTGTGATCGCTGCCTGCCGCAAGCGCTGATGCCTGGCTTCGTCCGCCTCAGGGAATGCTCGTGCAAGATTGACGGACCAGTAGATGTTCGGCGGCAGCAACAGGTCCGCCGACCGGCTATCCGGCATGGTTGTCAGGTCCAATTCAGTCAGCTTCGGACCGCTGCGCCACTCGCTTGCTGTGCGTTCGTCGAGAGCTCCGCGGCCAGGCTGCGTACGCTGCCAATTCATTTTCGTGGCCATCAGGTGCGGACCGGATCCAGTTCGATGATCCGCTTCCGCTTCGTCCCTGACAGCCTGAACCCGCGGACCGTGATGTCGAGCGCTTTGATGGCCTTGTCGAAACCCTGGGGGATATCTTCGTCAGTCGGGATAACGAGAAACTTAGCGGAATCGCTGGCAGCAGCATGCGTCACCAACTGCCCGATTGCGGTGTAGAGTTGCTGCCTGCCGACGCCCGTTTTGATCGCATAGACTTCGGTGATCTCTCCGGCCCGACGCACGAAGCAGTCGATCAGCTGGGTGTTGTAGACCTTTTCGTCCAGCTTACGCGGCGCATGCCTTTCGGCGACGACCAAATCGACGATCTCGCTATGGTATGTCTCGTAAGCGTACGTTCCGCCGCGCCCCTCGCGCTTAGTTCCCGAGAATTCTTTGTCGTAGCTCTTGGCCTCCTCGACCCGCTTCTGCAGCTCGGCGGGATTCAGTTCACCTTCGGAAACGGCGTGCTTGAAATCCGCGACCTTGCTGACGTACCGCGCCAGACGGCCGATGAAGCCCGCGTCAGACATGTTGCCGACGGGTATGGCCTTACGGAACCGACCATCTTCGCAGAGGACTTCGATCATACGGATGTTCGCCCAGATCAGGAAGGCCTCCTGTCCAATGCCGGGACGGCCGCCGCCATCGCCGATTGGACGGCGGCCCACTTTTGGCAACCCGGCGTGCAACAGGTCAGTCACCTGGCATTGTCCGACGCCCGACGAATGTCGGACATGCGACATAGCCGGTCCGATCGATTGCCTTGTATTTAAACGGGTTTTCCTATGGCGCGCATATTGCAGGGTGTCATCCGCAAACGCGTCACGGACCACGATAGTCATGCTGAGAATGTCGAAATGTAGCCCAATGCTTTCTGCCGGGGCCTATCCGGCCATACTACAGCAGGACCTTCCAGATGCAGAAGAAGGAAGGGACCGTGATCGCCAAGTCTCAGGCGTTGAATATTTCCTGATTGTGAGCATCGAAAATTCCCGAGTTGGCGCGGATGCCAACTCTGTAATCGGTCCACCCCCCTAGTTCCTGGATGTCCTCAAAGGGCGCCCTGTCTGGTGACTCCGGCCCTGGCTGCACCCGCGTGGAGGCTCCTTCAAAGGAGACGCTCGGCGCTGCTGCAGACCGGCGATGAGACGCCAAATCCAAAAATGCGTATTCCGAAAACCGAAAGAGATAAACAGATATGTACAAGATCGGCGCTTTGACGCTCGCGCTATCAACTCACGGGGCATCGGGATCGGCAACCGCTCAGGCGCTGGCCAACGGTTCGATCGTTGTGCAGCCGCCGGTAGCGCCGGCCGATTTCGAGCGGGCACTCACGATCAACGGTCGCTATGGCGGGCTCACTGTCAATGTCCCCAAAGTGCCGTTCTGGGTGACCGGGGCCGACGCGTTCGTCTACCGCCGGACTACCCACGGCGAGCACCAGTTCATGCTGGTCGATGCTGCCACGGGTGTGAAGCGGCCCGCCTTCGATCAGGCCCGCCTAGCGGCGGCGCTAAATAAGGCGAGCCATAAGAGCTATCAGGCCGGCGATCTTCCCTTCCACCATTTCAAACTGACCGACGATGGTCGCAGGCTCGATTTCCTGATCGAGCAGGTCCGGTGGAGCTGCGACCTTGCAAGCTATGCCTGCACCAGCACCACATTGGATGTGGACGCCCCGCACTTTCAGCAGCTCAGCCACTACTACACGCCACCGGCTGAGAATAACCCCGACCAGAGGAGCGTGTCACCCGACGGCAAATGGATCGCCTATATCAGGAACTACAATGTTTTCCTGCGCAGCAAGGACGGATTGCAGGATGTCCCGCTGAGCTGGGACGGATCCGAAGGCAATTACTACGTCTTTTCGACGCTGAGCTGGTCGCCGGACTCGCGCCACCTCGCGGCTTACCGCATTCGCCCCGGCTACGAGCGGGAGATCCACTATGTCAATTCTTCGACGACGGACCAGCTTCAACCTGAATATCCCACAATGGCCTATCCCAAGCCGGGTGATGTCCTTCCGCTACCCCAGCCGGTGCTGTTCGACATTGCCGGCCGGCGCCAGATCGCGATCGACAATGCCCTGTTTTCGAATCCCTTCGAACTTTCCTCTCTCCAATGGTGGGAGGACGGCCGCGGCTTCACCTTCGAATATAACCAGCGCGGGCATCAGCTCTATCGTCTGGTCGAGGTAGATGCCGCCACGGGCCGCGCGCGCTCGCTGATCGATGAGACCAGTAAGACCTTCGTTGATTACCAGCCGCTGGTGATGAACCAGGAAGGTACCGGGAAAACCTTTCGTTACGATGTCGATGACGGGAAGGAGATCATCTGGGCGTCCGAGCGCGACGGGTACGAGCATTTGTATCTTTTCAACGGCCGGACGGGCGCACTCGAGAACCAGATCACCCGAGGTGAGTGGGTGGTCCGGGGGGTCAACTATATCGATCCGGTCAAGCGCCAGATCTGGTTCGAGGCGAGCGGGGTGAACCCGGAGGAGGACCCCTATTTCGTCCATGCCTACCGCATCGGCTTCGACGGCAAGGGGCTGACTGCACTCACACCCGAACCGGCCAACCACCATATCGAGTTCTCGCCCGACGGCCGCTATTATGTCGATCTCTGGTCGCGCATCGATCTGCCGCCGCGCATGGTGCTCTACCGGGCCAGCGACAATGCCAAACTCATGCAGGTCGAGACCGCCGACATGTCCGAGCTTGTCGCCGCCGGCTGGCGGCCGCCGCTCAGCTTCCATGTCAAGGGGCGCGACGGCAAGACTGATATCTGGGGCGTGATCCACCTGCCAGCCAACTTCGATCCGACGAAGAAATACCCGGTGGTAGAGGATATCTATGCCGGGCCACAGGGCTCCTTCGTCCCAAAATCCTTCTCAACCAGGATAGAGCCGCTCACGCAGCTAGGTTTCGTCGTCGTGCAGATCGATGGCATGGGTACCAACAACCGCTCGCGCGCTTTCCATGATGTTGCCTGGAAAAATCTGAAGGACGCAGGCTTTCCCGATCGCATCCTGTGGCACAAGGCGGCGGCCGCGAGGTATCCGTGGTACGATATCTCCAATGTCGGCATTTTCGGCACGTCCGCCGGCGGCCAAAGCGCGGTGAGCGCGCTGCTCTTCAATCCCGATTTATACAAGGTCGCGGTCGCCAACAGCGGCTGCTACGACAACCGGATAGACAACATATGGTGGAACGAACAGTGGATGGGGTGGCCAGTCGGCATTGAATATTCGCAATCCTCCGCCGTCGACAATGCTCACAGGCTGCAGGGCAAGCTGATGATCGTGGTCGGCGAATTGGACCACGATGTCGATCCGTCCTCCTCGTTCCAGCTTGCCGATCGGCTCATCAAGGCAGGAAAAGATTTCGACATGGTCTATGTGCCTGGTGCCGATCACGGTGCGCCAGGCACCTATACCCAGCGCAAACTCCTGGACTTCTTCGTTCGGAACATTCTCGGTCAGACCCCGCCCGACTGGAACACCACACCGATCGAGCTGCAAAAGGACAAATCGTTATGATGATGGCGCAGGCAGCTTCTGCCTGTAGCAATCCTCGCCCGCCTTTTGTTGCTATGATATCGCGCGCTGGCCGGCAACGATGAGTTCTGTGACGGAGGTTTCGAACCAGTTCGTGTCCATCCGGAGGCTGACTGATCATTATGCCGCCGCTCATAGAGGGGGACGAACTGCACGGGTAGAGGCCGTTCCGACTAAGCGATGCTGATATCTGTCATTTGCGAGGGCTTGCGGCGAAGTGTCCTCCGCTCGGCTAAGCGGTCCAGAGATCGTCCGGACCGAGATAGCTCAAATCAACCTGACCAAGTTCGGTGGCAACGGTGGCGCGGACAAGACCGCGCTGGTTCGGGTTGAGCGAGTGATTGAGGCGGCCCAGCGGGAGTCCCTCACCGGAAAGCAGCAAGGGATTGCCGTTCCAGTGGTGGAGAGCAACTGGGGCTCCGGGAGGCGGCGGGGGCCGTACCAATGAGCTTGGCCGTGATAGCGTCTTTCCGCCCAGGTGCGATTGTCGCGTGGGGCGTACTCTTGGGTGAACTCAACCCACATTGCCCGGGTTTCGGGAGTTGGCCAGTCCGGTCGAGCTGACCATGCGGCGACCTCGGGCGACCGCAGCCACGTTTGCAGCTCCTGGCCAGTCGTGAATGTCGCACCGGAATCAGTCACGGCATTGATGGCCGCGAGTCGCGAGTTGAAACCGGCTTGGATTAAGATGGACGCAGAGCGGTTCATCGAGCCAGTCTCGACGGCCGGGACCGCCAGGCCGAGTTCATAATCGTCCAGGGCCAGACCGAACTGCCCAACGACGTCACCGTTCGCCGCCGCGCGAACGCGGAGCGCTTTCATCGCCCAGGGAAGGCGATAGACGAGGCCGCCCTCGATGAACTCCAGCGCATCGCCCTCCTGCCCAGCAACTAGACCTGCGAGTGGTTGCCCTAGCAGCCAACAACGCAAGATGGCGCGCCAGTTGTCGGGAACCGGATCGGGCGCGAACGGGTTGGCTTCCGGCGCGACAGCGTCGAGCGCGTGGCCCGCTTCAAGGCCGAGGCCTGGCAGAAAATACCCTCGGCGCGTCGACGGGGTCGATCGGGCCCAGATGTAGCGGCTCCGGGTCAGCAGCGCGCTGCGATAAGCGTTCCGGGAGGCGTCGTCCACCCGGAGGAAACGGCGCTGCCATAAAGAGGACTGCAATGGCGTTTGCCCCGATCGCAAACGGGATCACATGCCCGTCGGTCAGCTTGGCCAGAGGAATGGGCACCCAGGCAATAGATACATCCGCCCGGTGACGGGATGCGCCGTCCTTGGCCCTTCTCCAAATCGTATTCGCGTAGCTTGCTCAACCCAAGCTCCTCGGACCTGCCTTCCCGGCCCGCTTATCCGCCGAGCTTCGCCATCGCGGAGTCGCCCTTCCTGCTCATTACATACAGGTCAGCGAGGGTATGGTCCTACAGATCGATGTCAATGACACCCCCCGCAAGCGATGGCGGGCGGAACGGCGGAGCGAGCGGGGGAGTAGGCGGGATGATGATTTTGAGAGGGAGAGGTAGGGCGCGTCCCGATGGGACCAAGCTCTAGGTGTTGCCTCGAGATCCTGCTTCGCCGGGTCTCGGCCCGTGCGGCTGACGATCTTTCGCGCGAAGAGGCTCGGGAACACACCACCAAAGCAGACCGGCAGCGTGTTCGCTGGAGCGCCGTAGCCCGCCTCCTGTGAGGCGACGGACGGCTCCAGACGAAGCAGGCTTACAGGCAACGACCTGCGAAGGATTGGCCGCGATCGGGCGTTGAATGCGCCATAGAGATACCGCTAGGTGCTCCAGCCTTGAACAAAGTCACTTTGAAGGGAGCCGATCTTCTTAGGCAACGCGCTTCCGACGCATGTAAGCCCGAGATAGGTCGCGGCACGGGTTGCGCCCACATAGAGAAATTTGTCGAACAGCTCGGGGCGCAGTGTCGCCAAGGTGTCGATGCCAACAAAGAACACGGCTTCAAATTCCAGGCCTTTGATGTGCTGAACATCGAAAATCCTGATGTCGCTGTCCTGCCCAACAGACTGGCCTTTGTAGCACGCGATCACGTTGAGATTCTGATCTGCAAGCGCAGTTTTCAATCTATCGGCAAGTGGCCCAACTTCCGCCTCGTCATTCACCAGGATTGCGACGGAAGGGAGGGGGTTCGTCAACCGCTCGATCTCAATGATGCGAGCGGCAAGCCACGATACGGTCTCATCACGCCCAGTGAGGTCAACGCCCAGGACTGGAGCCCAACCGTCGTTCTCGACGTTTTTAGGGAGAACAGCTTCGACAGTTTCGCCGGAACACAGACGGACAATCTCCGATGCCAAGCGATTGAGCTGCCGCGTGTGACGGTATGAAACCTGGATCGGCTTGAGGTCGATTTTGGGGAAAGCCCAACGCATCTCGTCGGCACTCCTGCTTCCCCAACTTGTTATCCTCTGATTGAAATCGCCGCAGGCAAAAAATGACTGAATAGCCGGATTGCTGAGTGCGCCCATACAGGCAAGCGTTATCGGCGAAAAATCTGTCGCCTCATCGACCATGATCTGATTGCGAACGACGCTCTGAAAGTCCTTTAGAATGCCGTAAGCCGGCTGATCGATATTGCGTCGAACTGTGCGGTCCTGGACCAGGCTCGACGCCGTACGCATCGTACACAACAACAGGATATCCACCTCTTGAGGGTCGACATCACTCACGGGAATAGGAGTTGCGACATACCAGGCACCTTCCGACTGGCGCAGACGTCGGAACCGACGATACCTTGCCGGTATGCCGTTCAAGTATCTCCGGATAGGATTGGTGAACTTTCGGAGCGCCGTCTGGATTTGCAGGCTCTCGCCTATCGCACGGAGCTCGTCCTCGGATAAAGTGCGGTCGCCTATCCATTCCGCAATACGGCCAGATCGCGTGGTTCGGCCCAATGCACGTCGACCAGAGCGCGCCCGGGCCTGGCTGCGCAGATTTCGCATAAAGGCTGCCGCAGTTGCCGCCATGCGCGGACGAGGTGCCTGGGTCTGGACATCTTCGTCCTCGTCGCCGTCTTGCTCGTCATTGTCGTCGTCGGGCGTATTGAGCCCGTCGATAAATGCCGCCAGGCCTTCGAGAAATTTTCGGTCCTGATTGACCAGGGTATTGAGGCGCCGCCGCAACGCGGTGTCGGTTTCTTCCCTCATGCTGGAGAGGAAACCTTCAACGTCAGAGGAAACGCTCACCAGTTCCAGTAAGGCGCGAGGAAGCGAAATGGTAGGCGCTTCCGCGACGGCCTCTCTAAGCCTCCGCCCGAGGAGCGCGGCTTCCGAGTTTCCATTCTTTTCAAGGAGGTCGGCTGCACCGCCTAAATCCTCCCAGTAGTCGCCGGCCTGCCAGCTTACAAAATCCTCATACCAAGCTGTTTGCCTGTTGAGCACGTCAGGAAGGACATAGGATTCACCTTCCTTCATGATGAAAGGTCCGCCGCCGTCAGAAGCTTTGAGGATGCGAAACCTGTTTCGCGCCAGGCCTTGCCGAAAGCTTGACCATGTCGCGATCTTCTGGTCGGGCGCAGCAATGTTTTCGCGCGCGAAGGCCTCCTTGAGATACTGCTTGAGCAGGTCCGTGGGAGAGTGAACATCAGCCAACTGTGAGAGTGATCCACGGCATTGTCGGCACTGCTTTTGTCGGTCAAGCGCCGTTCATCGTCATCAAGATAGATACGATCGACCTTCTGTCCCAAACGCCGGATCAAGGTCGTGGTCTTGCCCGTGCCGGGCGGTCCTATAATCAGCAACTGACTGTTGAGGGGCAACCGGAAAATCTCGTCCTGATAGCGATCCAGGATCGGTTGGTCACGCAGGCCCATCTTCGTGATGACACTGCGCCGGATGCCTTCAATGATGTTGGTTGCTTGCTCATCGATAGCCAAAATACTGTCGAGGATGGAGCTATCTTCCCCGACGGCAATATGCACGGCGAGTGCATCGAGCATGGAGATGACGGTAATGGGCCCGTAGTATTCGCCCTCCAGAATGGAGTTACGCGAGTCCCACTGGCCCTGGCGCTGATGAGGATGAAGGATCGCCTTCTCGATGATCTCGACAGACTGAACGCCACCAGGGGTTCGGATATCGAAATCGTCGCCCACATCCAAGGACGCCAGCCGGCCCATCAACGAATTGCGTCCAGCGAAGCGTTTGTCTCCGCCGGGGCTTCCTGAAGCCGTTCCACGGCAGATGTAATAGATGACGATCTTTCCATCGTCCTGACGTGCTACCACCCTGGCGATGGCCGGTTCTTTGGCGAGCAGTTCGAGAGCACGGCGGTTTGCGCTGTCGACGTTGCCCAGGGCCTTGACGGCTTCGCCTGACGTAAAGGTGTTCACGCTGGCGAGCGCCGTCGGGCCGGTGGAGTAGGGCTCGCCAAGCGCCGAACGTGCGTCCTTGGAAATTCTCTCGAAAACGTCGAGGCTTTCGCTCGAAACCCGTTCGATCTGATCCTGGTAGTTCGTGACCATTCCCATCTCCCTGCCGATGTTCTTATTCTTTGATTGGGCTGCTATGTGCAACCAAATACGGAAGCGAGAACCGTAAAATATTATATGGAAAGCTGCGCCCAGTGCCGCCTAACCTTTGCAGGCGTCATTGCTGGCTAAATGTAGTGCCGAAACGATAGCGGTTTCGACCCCACGCCCGGTATCGCGGTCAAGATTTCCCCGATGTCGTCGGCAAATCGCAGAGTGTCCGGCTAACCGTCGCTGAAAAGGCACGCATTGAAGTTCAGCTTCGTCAGAGCGAGAACATCAGCCAGCACCTGATGGAGCCGCGTGTCACCAAAAACAATGAGCACCTTCAAGGGCGTTGGAACCTCTCAAAATGCGTTGCGATGGTCGATCTCAAGCGCCAGGCCCCGCAAAACTGCACGCCCGCCTTCGCGAAAAAGCTTGAGGTCATTCGGCTTGGTAATTTGGATGCCGGAAATAGTCGTTCCCGCCGGAACCGCGCTGCGGAAGCCCTCACTCTCCGCATCATTGAACCGGGTGCGGCCGTGGATAAAAATCTCCTGCGGCGGCTTGCCGTGCCCACTGATGTAGCTGTCAGCGCAGCGGCTGACGATCTCCGCAGCTTTTCCTTAGAGAGGTGAAACTACCGATGCGATCAGACCCCCAATGCCCCAACAGCACCCTTGAACACAATACCTTCGCCGGTATGCAGGAAAATCTGCGCCCCGCAGCAAGCCTCATTGTTGTCGGCGGGGTTGTTCGTTCTCTTGAATACGAGGCCGATGTAGCAGACGCCGTCGCGGATACCCGATCTGAACCCACACAACATATTTGCTTTTGGCATCGGGGCGGCGGTTTATAGACGCTACACACCCGTAGGGGAATTGCCACGTATATATGCCGTATTGAGCAGCGTTCGACACGGCCAGCTACTGCCCCATCTTGCCCTTGAGTGCGCTGGCCAGACAGAAACTAGAACTTAAGGAATCGGCTGCACTTCGCAAAGCTGGGAGACTATCCGACGAGGAATACGATCTCGCAAAGGGCCACGTGTTGCGCTTTGGGTCGCTGCACAACACAACACCGGACCGCTCCGTGCCTGAGATCACAATTCGAGGCAGCGAACGGCCTTTCCAGGCCAAGAAACCCGGCGGCTTGACCGGCTGGCTGATGGTTGCGCTTGTTGGGATGTGTTGCTTCATTTGGTTTAGAGGATCGACAATCTCAGCTCAGCCGGCCACAGCGAGTATTGCGATGACCTCCGTAGCTGTGACGTCAAACTCATCAAGAGGGAAATCATCCTTGACGAATGGCCAGCGTTGGGTAAGCGCCAAGCAGGCCCCGTGTTTCGCGGACCGATGAAGGACGCGACACTCTCGTGATGATTCTCACGGGAGGTTTGTTTGCAGTCTGCACCCAAGTCCAGACCTGGAACATTTACAGTCATCGAGGCGGTTCCCGATCGTCTCGACGCGAGCCCGGCGGTGCCGCGCCGTCGCTGGTCGGATGAAGCAAAGGCGCGGATTCTGGAAGAGGCGATGACGCCTGGCGCGAATGTCTCGGCGGTAGCGCGATCGCACCAAGTAAGCCCGCAGCAGGTGTTTGCCTGGCGGCGGAAAGCGATCCGCTCCGGCGCCCTCGCGATCCTGTCGGCAAAGCCGGAGATCCAGACGCAGAGCTTCGCGCCAGTGGAAGTGGCGCCTGGGGATGGCGATCGTGCGGGCGGTCTGGAGATCGTCATCGGCGATGCGACGATCCGCGTGGGCAGCGGTATAGCAGCGACCCTTCTGGTCGAGGCGATCCGTGCGTTGCGATCGGCATGATCCCTACCGGAGCCAAGGTCTATGTGGCGACGCGGCCGGTCGACTTCAGAAAAGGTCCGGACGGTCTGGCAGCGCTGGTGCGCGACACAGGCGCTGATCCGTTCTCCGGCGCGCTTTACGTGTTCCGAGCCAAGCGTGCGGACCGCGTGAAGATCGTATGGTGGGACGGGTCGGGTCTATGCCTGTTCGCCAAGCGGCTGGACGAGGATAAGTTCCGCTGGCCAAGGGTGGAGAATGGGGTGATCCGGCTTGCCGCGCCGCAATTGATGGCGCTCGTTGAAGGCATGGATTGGACGCGTGTTCGGGCCGAGCGGAGGCGACGCCCGACATCTGCCGGATAGACCGTGGCGAAGTGACTCAGGCGGCACAAAAGCAGTCCCGGAAGCGGGTCGAATATGCTTCTGTTGGCCTATGACGAATAGCGCTTCGGCCCTTCCCGACGACGTCGACACGCTCAAGGCGATGCTCGTCGCCATGGCGTCGGAAAAGGCCGAACTGCAGACCGAGGCGGGACAACTCCGGGGCGAAACGGCGGAACTCAAGGCCGAGATCGTCCGGATGGCGACGCTCAACGAGCGCGCCGAAGAGCGGATCGCCAATCTTCATGTGATCATCAAGCAGTTGGAGCGCGCCCGCTTCGGCCGTAGTTCCGAGAAGCTCGATGCCGACCAGCAGGCCTTCGCCTTCGACGAGGTCCAGACCGGGCTTGGCGCGATCGAGGCCGAACTCGAGGCGGCAAGGTCGACAGGCGAGCGGCGACGTGCGACCCGCCCGCGCAAGGCGTTCCCGGCGCATCTGGAGCGCGTCGAGATCATCGTCGAGCCGGAGACTGTCGCCTGCGCCTGCGGCGCTTGCCAACCGGTCAGGATCGGCGAAGACGTCTCCGAGCGGCTCGACGTGACGCCGGCGAAGTTCCGCGTCATCGTCACCCGTCGCCCCAAATATGGCTGTGCGCAGTGCAAGGAGGGCGTCAGCCAGGCGCCGGCGCCGGGTCACCTCGTCGAAGCCGGTGTGCCGAGCGAAGCGCTGCTCGCCCATGTCGCCGTCTCCAAATATGCCGATGGCCTGCCGCTCTATCGCCAGGAGGGCATCTATGCCCGCGACGGCGTCGAGATCAGCCGCAACTCCATGGCCAACTGGATGGGCCATGTCGGCTTCCATCTCGCCCCGCTCGCCGACCGTATCCTGGCGCTGATCAAGGAGGGCGCGCGGGTCTATGCCGACGAGACGACGCTGCCGACCTTGTCGCCAGGTTCCGGCAAGACGAAGACGGCCTGGCTATGGACCTACGCACGGGACGATCGAACCTTTGGCGGCACGGCGCCGCCCATGGTCGCCTACCTCTTCGAGGACAGCCGCAGCGGCGACTGCGTGGAGCGCCATCTCTCCGGCTACACAGGATTGCTTCAGGTCGACGGATGGGGTGCCTATAACCGGCTCGCGGAAGCGAAGCGCGCCGGGGGTCCGCTGACGCTGGCGGCGTGTTGGGCGCATCTGAGGCGCAAGTTCTATGAATTGCACGTGTCCGGCGTCTCGCATGTGGCGAGCGAAACCGTCGAGCGGATGGCCGAGCTGTGGGCGGTCGAGGAAGAAATCCGCGGCCAGGACCCCGACGTCCGCCGTTCCGCACGCCAGGAGCAGTCGGTCTCCATCGTCGCCGAGCTCTGGCCGTTCTGGGAAAAGGAACTGGGCCGCATCTCCGGCAAATCGAAACTCGCCGAGGCAATCCGCTACACCAGGAGCCGCCGTGAGGCGCTCGAACGCTTCCTGCACGACGGCCGTCTCGACATCGACTCCAACGCTGTCGAGCGGGCAATCCGGCCCCAGACAATTACAAGAAAGAATGCATTGTTCGCGGGCAGCGACGGTGGCGGGAAGACATGGGCCACGATCGCCACACTCCTGCAGACCGCCAAAATGAACGGCGTCGACCCCTTCGCTTGGCTCACGAAAACGCTTGAGCGCATCGCCAACGGCTGGCCGAACCGCGATCTCGACCAACTCCTGCCCTGGCATCATCACGCAAACTGAACGGCCACGGCTGGGCGCTTACAGCGTTGGCTGGATGACGCCATATGTAGTGCCGGGGTTCATACCTATTTTTATTTAAAGTTGCCGCCCGAATACGTGGAGCAGCAGGGTCAATGGTTCTCATTTAAACGCGAGGTGGGACAAATCTACAATTGCTCGGTCGGCAATGGCCGGATTTCGCTGAATTGGGTCAACAGAGACGGTGCAATGATGCAGTCCAATTCGGCGACATTCACAATCGCCAACGATGTGCTGAGAGTCTCCGACACGTTTCAGGAAGAGACATTTGATCTATCTTCTTCACCTTGGCGATTGTTGTCCCAAAGATACACGGATCCTGGCTGAGACATCCACAAGCGCCTGGCGCTCATCGGCGTCGCCCAACTTGGCCGTTCTGGTGATGGCGGTGTCGATAGCGCGGTCAACGAACACCTCTCGGCCCGAATCGCGTTTACGTGCAGACCGAGCGGCCAAGCGACATGCTGAAAAGTAACACTCTGGGCGCCCCCCTTCTCTGCCTCGGATTCGCGCCGACTTCACCCGGTTATCGAGCGGCAGCCGATGCCGGTGCTCGCCTTAGCCATAGTCCTGCACAACTGCCACGTGATAGTCTTTGAGCCGTCGGGCAAAGGATGAACGTTCAGCTTATTTCCCTTCCACTACATCCCTGAGTTCTTGCACCGTGAGCATGGGTTTGCGGTGTAGCATCTGGTGACAGTTTGAGCAGACCGCACGAAGGTCGCTCAATCGCGTCTTTTCGCCGGGCCGTATTTCTGCCACGGGCTTCGTATGGTGGCATTCGATGAAGCCAATGCCGCGCTCCTTATAAGTTCTCTCGAAATCAAAGCCGCAAACCGAGCATGCGAATGAAGTCAGGCTCGCCTTGAAAGCGGCGACCAGTTGCGGCTTCCGTTCAATGGCCCAATGAAGCCTGAGCCTGCGTGCGCCTTCTTCTTCGGAACGTTCACCCTCTCTTCCACTAGCATCTGCTCCTAGCTTCGTGATCGCCCTGAACTGCTCTTCGGACAAGTTGTACGAAGTTACCATCCTTTGCCGGCCGGGCTCGAAAATGTTTGGCGGTATTGGTAGCGACTCCCGGAATACGACAATCCGATCTTTTGGGACCGCCCAACGAAAGTACACAAAATCGCTTCGGATGGAGTTCTCTATCTGGGTAAGTGTTTGGTTCATGTATCGATGGGCAACCTGATTGATTTTGGCGAGTTCGAAAACATCAATCGCCATCTGCTCCACCGCTGAGGCTGACGGAGCGGCGCGGGTTTATCAAGTAATATGGCTCCGTCGTAATAGCCTGCCGCTCGCCAGCCGCCAGCATCGAAGGTCGCTAGGACAAGGCCAAATCTCTGGCCCTCATATTTCTTGGCAGGAAGCGCTACCGTGTAGCCGAGGACCTGTCCATCGATCACGAAATCAATATTGAAATTCCAGTCCTCGTGCCCGAACCCGTGTTCATAAACGTAGCTGCCGACCCCCTTCTGGCTCAATCTGCCGCGTGACGGGCGAACCCAGCCTTCTGAATTGGGTGCGATCCTGTGTAGCTTGTATTCCATATTATCCCTCCAAAATGGTAGTTGCTGCGATTAGCCTAAGATGAACCATCTCAGTGCCTCAGCCTCCGCATTGGCGCAGGGTCGTAGCGGAGTCGGTGCATATGGGCAGCTTAGAGCCGCCTCGCATTCTGCAATCTCCGCTTAACCGAGAAACCACCCGTTGTAAGCCTGCCATCTCAAAAATGGTGAGCTTCTAAAAGCGTAAACGTTGAGTCCAGAACCACATCGCATTCTGTTATAGACTTGAAATCATTACATTATTTGAAGAGTAAGATTGACTCGGCAAGCAGGGTATAGTATCTGACGCTCCATGAGTTCAGTTGCCGCGTTCACATCAAAATCTGTCGCTTGGCAGTTAACTGTAAGAAAGCAGTCGTTTCGACCAGGATTGGCATCTAATTTGAGAATATTGAAGTTCGGATTCTCAAATTAGATTGCAATCGTATTTGCCGAAAGGCCGTGAATCAATTGAATTCCATAAGCCGTCTTCGAGAAATACTAGGCCGATAAGGTGTTGACGTTGATTCTCAAATTAAATGCCAATGGCCGGGCTCGAGCATCAAATTAAGTGCACATTCTCAAATTAGGTGTATAGCTAACATACTGAAATCGTTGGCAAGCCATTCTCATCATTAACTGCAAAGCGACAGTGCTGCGGCCCGCACTTAGTGCTCTCTCCCGCATCGGTTAAGAGTGTACCCGTTGTCAATGAGAGAGGCGGGCGCGAAAGCCAGAACTCCTGACAAATAATAGCCGCGAACATCGTTTTGTTGAGGCCGACTCTTTGCAGTCCGACCTCACATCATTATAACGCTTGAACACATCGCGTCGGCCGGCGCGTTAAATACCGGCGATATGGGGGGGTATTAATGGCTGGTGAAGAAGCTGCACCATGTCGCCATCGGGGGGCACCGCCGGAGGAGGTGGTAAATCGCGTTGCCGAAATCGTCAGCGGCATCGCCGATGACCCGCAGTATCTTTATCACCGAGGACTTTCGGCGGGCGAGTTTAGATTGGCCCTTCCTGCCGCGATCGAGAAGCTTCGCGGCAGCACGGCCGCCAGCAATGCCGATCGGCGTGACTTTCTGGGTATGATCTTCGATCATATGTTGGCTGTGGGCGCGATAGCCAGTGTGGTTCGCCCAGTCTACGGAAAGGATACGGTTTACCAACTGGCCGTGCCTGACATTGGTAACGTAGCCATCATCCAGAAGGGGTGTCCCGACGGCGCTCACAGCAGCGTTGCATGGTCTGTTCCCTCATGGGCGGTCGAGACCTACCTTTGGTGGTTGTGCCCGAGTCTGGCCTCGGAACCCGGAGAACATGTTTTCAAAGGGGTCAACCGACTCCGCCGTCGCTTTTTCTCGGATGCACCAGATACGCTTGATGGCATCATCTTCCACAATGACCTCTGCGGGTCAGACCTTCGACCGTGTCCGAAGATGGGCCGGGCAGTGGAGATTGGCGGAAACCGCATTCCTCCTCCGTGTATCTGGATCATGCCGGAGCGGGGCCAAGGACCTGACTTCAACTGGGACGGTCGCCGCCAACGGCGATTCCCGGCAGTTCTGCTCTCTTCGTTCAATGTCGATGCAGGCAATGCAAGTGTTTTGACCGGGTACATCGGGTTTCACCAAGGCGTCCGCGGCATCAGGACCACAGTCGCCTCCCGGTTTGGTCCGGGACGGTTGACGACCTTCAGGAGCTAAAAATGATGAACCCTGTGTTAGACCAGGAACGAGTCCAACACCTTGTCGCGCGCCAGAGCTCGTCGAAACGACGCGCGCTGCTGGCCGCCTGGTCGCGGCCAGATCGCGAACTGCCGCTGGTGGACCTGGAGGTGACGTGGGTGCGGCTCTCCACTCTGAACCACCGGACTAAGGCTGAGCAGATGCGAGAGATTGAGACGAAGGGGCGCCCAGACCTGTTTTCGGCGGACCCGATGGGGTCGGAAGCACAAGCGGCACAGCTTCGTATCCTGAAATCTCAGCCGGGCTTCGATGATCTCAAGGCTGATCTGAGAGAACGTGGTCAGCAGGAGCCGGCCGTAGCTACTGCGGAGGGCGTTCTTGTAAACGGCAACCGTAGGTCCGCTGCGCTTCGTAGCCTCTATTTAGACGATCAGCATGCGCCTTCTCGATATGTCCGCTGCCTCGTCCTTCCGGCCGATGCGACCATGGATGAACTCGTCGATCTCGAGACTGAGCTGCAGATCGCACGTGACTTCCGCGAAGACTATTCGTGGGTCAATGAAGCGCTCTTGATCGAGGAACTGTTCAACCGCGAAGCCCAGAACTGGGATCGAGTCGCGGCGAGGATGCACAAGGATGTACCCAAGGTTCGGGCGCAGTATGAAAAGCTGCAGCAGCTGCATCAGCTGGTGGCACTGTCAGACGGCACTCGCCACCACGCCGACTTTGATGAGAACGAGTCGGCTTTTGAGGAACTCACTAGGCACATCCGAACTAAGCCTAAGGCTGAGGCCAATTCCGTTCGCGGCGCCTACTTCCTTGGCACGCTGACCGGTGTCAACTACCGCGATCTTCGCCACCTTCAGCGGCCGGATGCCGCCGCACTAGTAAGGCAGGAATTGGAATCGGATCCGACAATCGCACCGCTGCTTTGTGCCATCAGGCATGATGTGCCCAACAATGGCGGCGATGTTCTCGATGACGCCCTCGGTGATGCAGCACAGGAAGAGGACCTTTCCGATATCCTCGCCTTCTTCGCGCGCAAGCGCAGCGAAGAGATAGTGACTCTCGCAGATGGCAAGAGCGCTGTCGTATCCGATCTAATTGCTTCCGTAGGGGCTGCCGTCGCCGTCGCGGCACAGGAAGCCGATGAGGATTCTAAGGACGCAAAGGCGCTCGTGGCTCCATTGAGCCGTCTTGCCGCCGCCAAGGAGCAGGTTGGCCGCGCAGCTGCTGCGCTTGAACGGGCGCGTAGCTTTGACGGATGGAATGAAGCCGACTTCCAAACCAAGGTGGCCGCGCTCAAGGCCGAAGTGAGCAAGCTCGAGGCACGCGGATGATCCGTGCCGAGCTCTATCGGCAGGACCGTCCGACGGTCGTCGTCGATCGTTTGGACGACACGAATCCTGGTGCCTGGGCCCGGCTGCAGGAAGCCTTTGCACGCGGCATCCTCACTGGATCGGCACGGCAGTCAGTGGTGCACCCGGATGTGTTTATGGCGGAACTCGATGTCCTGCGCGACATTCGGGCAGTGTTTGCAGAGCGGGTTGAGTTAGGACCGACCCTCACATCACAGTTGCGATTAATGGCTGATGATCGCCGTGCCCGTTCCGTGGCGATCGAAGCCGGTGAGGCAAGCGAAACCGAGCTTGAGGCCCTCGCGACCGAGCTTGAGGCCGCCGGGTTCAAAAGGAATTTGAAGCCCTTTCAACTGAGAAATCTCGCCCGCCTCATGCGTCTGCCGCATGCTGCGGACTTTTCGGTTCCTGGAGCGGGTAAGACGACGGTGGCGCTGGCGGCATTTGCTTTGGGTCGCGCTCGAGGAAGTATCGACCGTCTTATGGTCGTTGCGCCAATCGCCGCCTTCGGAGCCTGGGATGAGGATGCAGTCGCTTGCTTCAAAAAGCCACCGCGCGTTGTAATCTTTGGGGGTCCCGAAACAATTATCCCGCAAGACACGGAGATCCTGCTCTCAAATTATAATCGCGTCGCAAGCGATTATGACATCATCAGAGCCTTCGTAGCGAATGGGGCTACCAAGGTTGTGCTCGACGAAGCCCATCGCGTGAAGCGCGGCGCTTCGGGGGTGCATGGTCGTGCTGTGTTGGATTTGGCCTATGCGGCTCATCGCCGAGACGTGCTAACTGGTACGCCGGCCCCCCAAGGCGCGCACGATCTCGTGGCTCTGGTGAAGTTCCTATACCCGGGCCAGGACCGCCAGATTCTTCCGAGGTCTGCTTACATCGAAAGGCTGGGGCGCGATCCCAATGTTCTCGGCGAGACTCACGCAGCGATTACGCGGTACTTCGTTCGAACTCCCAAGAGCGAGCTGGAGCTGCCTCCCACAACATTCGAGGTTATCCGCAGACAAATGGGACCCATTCAAAGCGCGATCTATGATGCGCTCGTGGGTCGCTACCGCGCCACTTTTTCGCTTCCCGACCGGGGTCGGCACGAGATGCAGCGCCTTGGCCGCATAGTAATGTACCTGCTCGAGGCCGCGACAAACCCCATGCTGTTAACGGCCGGTTCGGATGAGAGTGATGATCCAGGATTCCTTCACCCGCCGCTCGAGTTGTCGAGCAGCGAGCCGCTCGTCAACCTGCTACAAAGCTACAAAAACTTTGAGACTCCGTGGAAATACCAACAAGTGCTTTCCATTGTAGCGGCAGCAGCCGAACGCGGCGAGAAGGTCCTGATCTGGTCCAATTTCGTGCGCAACCTGAAGGTGTTGGCTCGAATGCTTGCGCAATATCAGCCGGCAATAGTGCATGGAGGAGTTCCCTCCGACGACGGTGCTCCCCCTGGCGACCTAACGCGCGAGAATGAATTTCGGCGGTTCCGACATGATGCCCACTGCGTTGCGCTCCTGGCAAATCCTGCAGCCTGCGGCGAGGGCATCAGCCTCCATCACTGGTGTCACAGCGCTGTGTTCCTGGATAGGACGTTCAATGCGGGCCACTTCCTGCAGAGCCAGGATCGCATTCACAGGCTTGGGCTGTCGGCGGATGTAAAAACGCGCTTCACGCTACTCATCAGCTCGAACACCATCGACAATACGGTTGACGGAAGGCTTCACGACAAGGTCAGGGCGCTTTCCCGTTTGATGGATGATCCCGGCCTAGTCCAGATCTCACTACCTTCTCCAGATGAGGGCGAAGGCGGTGCACCTGCGTTCGAGGATGATTGGCAGGCCGTAGCCGGACACGTCGGAACCATAGATGTATGAGTTGCCAAGTCGCGGACGCTGTCATGCTGCCTTCCTGCTGGCCTACAGTGCGCGGCTGAGGCCTTCAGGTGACTTCAACTCTTGGGTGATATCCGCGAGCGGGAAGTCGACCATCATGGCCGCCTCAACTGACGTCCTAGGTACCGCGAGGCTGCTCGTAGATATCAACCTCGCTAGCATAACCGATGTCGTCGCGATCAATCCCGTACTTGCCGCTTTCGACAGCAAGGCTGATCGACATAGTCTGTTGGGCATTGCCCGTCTCTTGCTGCAGAGATGCCCTCCGGCGTGGATTGGAGCTGCAATTGTCGACGGGCGTCTGGCCCCAGAATTCATTCCCGATAGTGACCTAGAAACCCTTTCCTGGCTGGGGCCGGACCTGGAACCGCTGCTCGTCGAGATACATCATCGGCTAACACGTGCGGCCTTTGACGAGCGCAGAAAGATGCTCGGCAATGCTGGCGAACTCGCAATCATGTCGGCCCTTCGTTATGACAGATACTCACCGGTGCATGTGGCGCTCCTCTCTGATTGGTACGGCTATGACATTGAGAACCGTCGGGCCTCTGCTACCGAGCGCTTGGAGGTGAAGGCGTGCGTAAGAGCCACCGCAGACCGTGTATTCGTGTCGCGCAACGAATTCGACAAAGCAGCAAAGTTCGGGTCCGAATGGCGGCTCATTCAGGTGATATTTTCGTCAAGTGTAATGGTGGAACGAACCGTCGTAGCCGCTCATGTAGAGGAGGTCCGTGAACTTAGCAGCGGCGCGCTCCAAGCGTTGGCTCCTGATCCATCGCCGACGTTCCAATGGACCGATTCCGCTGAATTTCGCCCGACCCCCGATATGTGGATTCCAAGCGCACTGCGCGTGGATAACACCTTTTCATTGGAGTGTAGGTAAGATGTGCGCGCCTCGTTGTCGCTGCGCCTCCGGAGAACTGTAAGACCATCCATCTGGAAAGACCGCACATTCATAAAACGCCCCGGTGCCTAGCAGTGTGACAGCCCGGGAGCAGATGGAGCGACGCATCGAGTTCAAACTGCCGCGGCTGATCGAGTTGGTGTTGTCGCGGCCCGCTGGTCTCCACCACCATGATCCAGAAGGAGCTCAAGCTGACGCGACAGGGTGCCAATTTCGTTGCCGAGTTCACCCTGTCAACCTGCGCGAAATCACGGGAGGGCGCGATATCGGGCGTGGGGGTCGTTTGGCTATTCAGGTCGGATTTCATTGGTCTCCGTGGGCGAAAGATCGAGTGTCACGTGGCAACGTAGTAATTCTTGCTTTGCCTTGCTGGCGGCACGGCATGGGCCATGATCAGACCGTCTCAGATGAATGAAGACCTTTTTCGCTTTGGGCCAAGGTTTGCCGAAGACTGTCAGGAAAAGGGGCATCTGTCACATTCATATTGCCATGAGGCAGTTTTCGGCATCCGTCACCGTGAGCTCTACGCCAACTTTCGGATGCATTATCCGATTCCGCGCTGTGATCGCTGCGGAAAGTAAGCGCCACCATGCCCGATTTGTGTCGAATTGTTTGGGCGAAAAACGCCACAATAGAAAACGCAGCCTTTCATCAATTGAACGATATTTATGACGCAGTAAGAGGTAAGAAAGGCAGTCAGCCACTCCGGGATTTTTAAGAAGCATGCTTGCCCAGGAAGTCGGCCAGTCGGCGAGCAAGGCGGTCCGCGTCTTTCATCTCGCATTCCCAGATCACTAGGACCCGCCATCCGTCGGCCTCGATCGCTGCGACGCTCGCGGCATCGCGCTCGACGTTCCTCGCGATCTTCGCCGACCAGTATTCCCGGTTCTTTTTCGGCATACGCGCGCCGCGCTTGCACCCATGTCCGTGCCAGAAGCACCCATGTACGAAGATGACGGCCTGTCGCCGGGAGAACACCAAGTCGGGCTTCCCGGGCAAGTCCTTGCGGTGCAGCCTGAAGCGATAGCCGAGCGCGTGCGCGAGGCGGCGGACGGCCATCTCCGGTTTTGTGCCGGTTGACCGGACCAAGGACATTTGTCGGCTTCTGGCAGGATCAACGTTCGCAGTCATGGAAAATTCATGGTGAGCATGTTACGGATGAGAACAAACCGTAAACCATTTTCGGCGTGGGGTATGCTAGCATTACGCGCGAATCACGGGGAGATCATGCGGACATTTTATGAGTTTTTCGCCGGCGGAGGGATGGCGCGTGCCGGACTTGGTCCAAACTGGCAGTGTGGCTTCGCTAACGATTTCGATGTAAAAAAAGGCCTGACGTATCAGGTCAACTGGGGGACCGGCGGCGAGCTGACTATCGGTGATATTCGGCAAGTCAAGATCGACAAGCTCCCCGGCACTGCCGACTTAGCTTGGGGGTCATTCCCCTGTCAGGATCTGTCGCTTGCCGGAGGCGGCGCTGGATTGAAAGGCGAGCGTTCGGGAACCTTCTATCCGTTCTGGACGATTATGAACGGCCTGATCGCACAGGGCCGCGGTCCGAAGATCGTCGCGCTGGAAAACGTTAACGGGACTCTGACCAGCCACGGAGGCGCTGACTTCGTGGCGATCGCCGAGACTTTTGCGAAAGCGGGCTACCGCTACGGTGCCATGGTCATCGACGCAAAACTTTTTGTCCCGCAGAGTCGCCCAAGGCTCTTCGTCATCGGCGTCCGGGGGGATTTCGAGGTCGACGAGGCCATGCTATCGCCGGAGCCGGTGGCGCCCTTCCATTCCCGCGGCCTTCAAAACGCGGTCGCAAGGATTCCTGCAAAGGCGCGGAAGCGGTGGCTGTGGTGGAATCTTCCTTCTCCGCCTGTCCGCAACACATGCTTCGCCGACCTCGTCGAAGAAAATCCCTCGAGCGTCGAATGGCACACCACGGAACAGACCGCGCGGCTGATCGCCCAGATGTCTCCGGTGAATATCGCGAAGCTTGAGGCCGCGAAGCGGGCCGGGCGCCGCATGGTGGGGACCGTCTACAAGCGGACGAGACCGCAGAATCCTAACGGCAAAGCTGTAAGAGCGGAAGTGCGCTTCGACGAGATCGCGGGCTGCCTGCGCACACCGACGGGAGGGTCGTCCCGGCAGACGATCATGGTCGTGGACGGCGCCCGTGTCCGGTCGCGCTTGATCAGCGCGAGGGAGACCGCACGGCTCATGGGACTTCCGGACGACTACAAGTTGCCTCGCGCATACAATGAGGGCTACCACCTTACAGGGGACGGGGTGGCAGTTCCGGTCGTTCGCTTTCTGGCGCAGCACCTGTTCGAGCCGGTCCTCCGAGCGACCGAGGGACAACATGGCGAAACTCCCGAACAGCACAACAGACAGCACGAAAACACCGCCGCTCGAAACAGACGAGCTGCGTAATGCCATTCGGAAGTTCTTCCGCGAAACGCTCTACGACGACTCCTCGGGCGAGAAGCGTCCCGTCGGCAGCTATCGCTGGGGAGTATACGCGTTCTACGACTACGACGGTGAGCCGATCTACGTCGGCCAGACCAAGGAAAAGGTTTCCGGCCGCGTCGGGCGCCACCTGACGAACCAGCGCACCGACGCTGTGGCGATGTCGGTGTTGGACCCTTTTGAGGTGGCGGAGATACAGGTCTGGCCACTGCCGCAGTTCGAGGCCGTGGGGTCGAAGCACCCTGACTTTAAAACGGCGAATGCGCACCTAAACGCGCTCGAGCACCTTGTCTTCACTCGGCTACGCAACGAGAGCAAGTTCAAGGCGATCCTGAATGAGAAGGACCCGCCGGCGCCGACTGTAGAAATCACCGAGCCGCCCTCCATGCGTGGTTCGATTGTCTCCGACCGGATCCAGGAGTTGCGCGGCCATCCGGACACCCGTTTGGCACGTCGGGCGCTCATCGTGTCCAAGCTGTCGCAGGTCATCTCCGAACGCGAGGTGAAGATGGGCCTTCGACGTGTGCTCGTGACCCAGACTAGGCGCATGAACTGGCTGGCGGAAAGGCGCTTCGAGAAACTCGGCGGCGAGAGCCTAGTCGAGGAAGGAGCCGAGGACGAAGAGGACACAAAGGGAGACGGGGACGGAACTGCGATTCCACACTGACGAACTGAGGGCATGGCGTTGAAAGTAGGCTAAGTCGCCGTGGCCATCCCTGCATGTTTTCGGTCACGTCGAGATAGGCCTCGTCCAGCGAAAGTGGGTTCGATCAGCGGCGTGTGCTCGGCGAAGATCTCCCGGATTTGCTGCGAGACCGTCTTGTAGACGTCGAACCGGGCTTGAGAAAAATCAAATCAGGGCATTTGCGCCTCGCAGTCACGGAGGGCATCGCCGGGTGAACGCCGAACTTGCGAGCCTCCGAGCCTCCTAGCTCGCAGCTGCGACCACGCCACGGTCGAGGGCGTGCCCGACGCCGACCGGTTTGCCCCGCAGCTCCGGTCTGTCGCTGCTCACCGAAGCGTAGAACGCGCGTCTGCCTCGATTGCCGGCTCATGCCTCTCATCCTCCCGCCGACGTCGACCTGCACCTGCGGTGCCTCTGAGCGCGTCTGGGAAAGCCGCTCCAGATTGCCATTCGTTTTCCTGTTGAGCTGCATACCGGTTGCTTATTCGGCATCGGGCGGAGATCCTTCAATGGCCAGGACCTCTAAGCATTCAATTTCCTGCATCACCTTTCCGGCGATGCCTTGCAAGTCGCCGTACATCCCGACGGTCGATACGATGACGCCTTGGATCTGAGCCTCCCGCTTGGCCCACAGGCGTGTTGTGGCCTTGCGTTCCCGGGCTAGGTCCTCCTGCATATCGGAGAACTTTTCGACGATGGCCTCGACGCGATGGCGGAACCGGGGACCGGTCAGATAGCCATAGACCTGCTCCATCTTGGTAGCCTGGCCGTCCTGGGCGAGGCGGGAGTTCGCCAGCTCGATGAGGGATTGCCGGAGCATAATGGCGATCGGCATCGCGCATTTGGGATGAGCGACATAGACCCCGTCCAGAAGATCAAAGGTTTCCACACCGGAAGGCAGAGCTTCCGAGATCATCAGCGCGATATCCGCTTTGGCGGCCCGTTGATCCGCCCTGAGCTTCCCCAGCCAACCCTGGCTCCAGTTCTTGGTGCGTTTCGATTCCCACAAAATGGCGCCGCACGGCTGGCCAGCCGGTCCGACCACCCGGTGCAGGACATCGCCGCCGAACTCACCCTTTGCAACCGGTTCAATGATGTCCATCGGGAACCGGCTGGCAATGAGGGCTTCCAGCTCGAGCTCCAGAACTTCACCCTGCAGCTGCTGGGAACCCTGTTCCGCACGGCGCTTCAGCTCCTCAATCTGGCGCTGCATGCCGGCGATCTGTTCTTCTTTTTCCGCAACCTTCATTTTGAGGCCGTCTTCGGCGTCGGATCTCGCCTTGACGCGAACGGCATTCAATCCCTCCTGGATCTTCCTTTCGATAGTCAGCGCCATCTCCCGCTTCTCGTCGTCAAGCGCGCGCTGCTTTTTCAGGAATTCCGCCTGTTGCTGCTGGGCCTCGGTGAGCTTTTCGTCGCGCGCCTTCAACGTCGCCTCGAGCTCGGCAAGCTTCTTATCTTTGTCCTCCAGGTCTACAGAAAGCAGCAATTTTGCCTTGCGAGCCTCCTCGACCGCGATTCCGGCACGCTCAAGCATAACTTTCTCGGCCACCTGGCTGTCGATGTCCTCTTTGGCGGCAGCGATTGCCGCCTGCTGGCGCCTAAGCTCCTCCTCTCTGGCCGTCATCGACGCGTTGCTCTGCGCCAGGCGCGTTTCGTATTCTTCGCGCGTGGCGGCAATCAAAGGGGCCGCGAGTGACTCATTGAGCTTGATTTCCGTCTTGCAGCTTGGGCAGCTGATTGTCGGTTCATTGAGAATTCTGTCCCCCTGCAGCATGGCATTAGTGGGCTGGACGGTCATCTGCGCGCTGCCTCCCTGAGGAATCTGTTGAAGGACGCCAGACTATATCGCGCCAGGCGTTTTCGGGAAAGAACAAAGAGTGAACTGATGGGTTATCCCCTGCCGCAAAGCTAGGGGAGGCGCTTCTTTGTGGAATGGTCGCCTGCGCGAGCGGCGGCGGCATCAGCCTCGACTCGATTGCCAAGCAGGTCGACTATCTCTACGTGTATGTCCGAAACGTCGAAAACGCGAGCAATGCCGAATTCCGTCTTTTCGCCTGGACGTAGCTGAAAGATCGCGGGACTGATTCTTTCATGCACCGGCAGTTCTGCCAGCCATTTCAGCTTCCCGTTTCTGTTCGAAACTTTCCGCGCTGATTGAAACTGTTATGTCGTCGAATTCACGCCTTTGACCCGAAGGCGACCTATGTCTTGCGCACGGCGAATGGCTGCTTCGCGCCCAATTTCGGCCATTCACATTGGCCTCGTCCCTTCCCGAAAGCGGACATGACGGCACTAGAGGCCCGTAACTGCATCAATCGGCCCGCTCCACGTGATGAAGACAATGCTCAGCCAAAGATCGTGATCGTCATTTGCCAAAGGCATTGCCGATCTTGTCCCGGATGTTCGGCTAGCCAATGCGTACGCCACGCTAACTAGGCCGAAGTTGCGGAGGCAGCGCCAGTTCTGGCGCTAAGTGCCCGGCCGGCGGCAACATTGAAAGATGGGGGATCATAGACCACACCGGTCTCGGCCGGGGCCGTCAGCAGCACCCTTGTGCAGGCGAGCCCGCTCACCCAGCGTGACCGTGTACTTATTGATCGCATCCTGAGCGTCCTGCGACAGCTTCAAGGCGACCCTCGCTGGCTGCAATCTCGATTGCAGCGTCTTGAGATACGCATCTGAATCATTGACCCCGTCGTCTCCCCCGGCCGCAAGCATCTGTGCGAGAACCGTAGCCATCTCCTCTTCGAGAAGGAGATCTTGGGTGACGCTAGAAAGTCCCTTGAGGGCATTGCCGAGTAGCGCCAGATCGGTTGCCACTTTTTCGGCCGCACTCTGCGCTGCTTCGAGGGTGGCGCGGCTTGGCGTGCCGGCGAGACCCAGCGTGATCCACTGCCTGGTGAGTTCTTGAGTAGCCTGTACGGCGTTGTTCTGCGCACTTTCCGCATTCGCCAGCTCCGTCTCGCGTGCGACCAGCTGCAACTCTAACGGCTTCAGTGCCGCGAGGGCTGCCGCAGCATCTCCCTCAAGCTCGCCCAGCCGTTTCCGGGCGGCCTCGAGTTCGCCGCGCCGCGTCGCAAGGAGCTTGCCGATCTCGTCGACAGTTGGCGTGGGAATCCCCCGTGCCGCTATGCGCTCCCTCCCGTCGCGTCCCTCCGCAACAAGGCCATTGAGCCGGGTCGTTGCGGCAGCGGCACGATTGGTAAGCTGAACGATTTCAGTCGTGGCGGTGGCACGGCGTTGCTCAGCCGCGAGTGCGGTCGGAAGTTGCGCGACGACCCGCCCACGTGCATCGGCAAGCTGCGATTGGGCCGCGGTGTCGCGTGATACGGCAAGACTGGCAAGATCGTCACGGTCGTCCGCCTTGAGGGATTGCCGCAGTGCCGCCGCCAGATCGGAAGCTGCTTGTCGAGCCCGGCTGGCATCGGGTTCGAGTGATGTAGGACGCGCAAGCGTGGGCGATATTTCAGCTATGCGTTGCGTAACGACGGCGATCTGTACAGCGAGGTCCTCTACCCGTCCGGTGATTTCCGCGACCCGGGCATTGCCCGAGCGCGCCGCTTCGTTTGCGAGTAGTTTCAGCTCGCCGGCGGGATAATTCGCTTGGCAGACCGGGCACGTTTCATCGTCGTCGTGGATATGGCTTGCAATGGCAGCGACGGCAGCCGTGATGGCACTGGCATGTCGCTCTGCCTCCGCCAGCTCGGCCCTTTGCTCCCCAATGGACACAGAAAGCTGCTGGCGCCTATCAACAGCATCGTCATAATTACCTTTGACTTCCGCGGCGGCCGATACTGCTTCGCTAAGCTCGGCCTGTCGATCACGGGCATAAGCAATGAGCTCGGCGAGGCGGCTCGACATATCGAGATCCGCGCGGGTCTGCGCCGCTATACTCTGCAGCCGAGCCTCCTCGGCCGCTGCCGATGCATGCGCGGAAATGATGCCATCGGCTTCGCTCAAGAGGCGCCGCTGTTCATCAAGGGCGGTAGTATGCGCGTTAAGCTCGGCACGAGCGGCCTCAATCATCGTCGTTAGTTCGTCTTGGCCGACGAGATCGGCCCGAGCCGCCTCAAGTCGACCTATCTCGGCCCCGGCGCTCGTGAGCACCTCCGATTGCGCGGTCACTGCGCCATTCGAGTTGGTTACCCTTGCCTGTGCATCGGCAGTCGCCTTCCGCGCATCGTCTAGTTGCTGCCTTGCACCGAGAAGATTGGGACTGTCCTCCCGAGCCAGCCCGGCCTGCAACTGGTAACGCTCGATCAGAGCGGACGCACCAGTCAGCCTTGCGACGCGCTCGCTCACCTGTTTGGTACCTGTGTCGAGCAACCCCGCCAGCCGCGCGAGGAGTTGGCTGGCTGTTTCTCCCGATATTCCAGCTGGCTTCAGTCCAGCGATGCTTTCGATTTCGGCTTCAATCACCCTTGCGCCGGAAAGGACGTCTCCTTCGCTGAGGCCGCCGCCAGCCCGAACTGCAGTGCGCAAGCGCTCAAGTCGAGCTTGCCAGCCCTGCCAGTCGGCAATTTCCTTCTCGATGTCCGCAATACGCGCCTGTTCGGCCTTTACGCGGTTGTTAAACGCAATGGTGGTTGACCTGCCACGAAGTCGGGTGCGGATCAGCTCGAGCCGGTCGACGCCGCTCGGACCTTTGAGAGCTGCCCATTGGTCATCAGACTCGCGGCTGGTGAAGCGCTGCCGCTCTGCCTGACCGAGGAAATGCGTCATGGCCAGATGTGTGCCCAGGTCAGTAATCTGACCCCGTCCTGGGTGGGCGAGCAAAGCTGCCACCTCGGCAGCCGATGGCTTTTGGCTCGCGCTGCGCCGTATGGATTCACCTTCGGAAAACTGCAGCGTTACCGCATGGCTATCCGGGTCGGCTCCATTGCGGGTAAGGTAGTCCCTGTCTGGAATAACGGTCTTACCCTGACGCGAGACGTAGGGGGTGAACCGGCGGATATTGCCGGTCAGGGCCCACTCGATCGCATCGAAAAAGCTGCTCTTGCCCAAGCCATTCGTGCCAGTGAGCAGCAGCAACCCGGGAGCCGCCGGCAATTCGACACTGAACTCGCCGAAAGTGCGGAAATCCTCGATGTTGATGCTGGAGAGGTAAACGTCGTTCATGATGTTTCCCGCCGCTCCCAAGCCCGTACGAGAAATTCGACGATCTCGTCGGGGGTACGTGCATCGCCATCGAGTGCGATGTTATCGAAATCTTCTGCCGTGCTGCGGGCCAGCCCAGTCGGGGCCGGCTCGTCAAGGTCGAGGGATTGGTTGTCGTGCAATTCACCATCGTCCTCTTGCCATGGTCGGGCAAGAAAAGTCCGTCGGACGAAATCGTCGAAGCTGTCGTCGTCACGCGCGGCATCGCGCGGTCTCAACCAAGCAAGCTTGCGCGCCACCCGGTCATCGCGCTCCAAAAACAGGCCCAGCGACTTCCACTTGCGCTCCCATTCTGACCCACGTGGACCCACCAGGAACAGTTGCAGGTCGAGGCTCTCGTTGGAACTGAGGAAGGAACGTGCCACGACGCACTGATTGCGGTAACGCCGTAAGGTTTCCCTGACGCCCGGAAGTGTCGGCGTATCGGGGAGCGTGCCGAAGATCACGGTATAGCGTCCGATCCTGAGCGCACGCGCCTCGGGCGGCAGCTCCCCTGGTTCTAGCGTGGTCGCAGCGCTGCTGCCGCCATTGAAACTGCGACCGACGAGCTGCGCCTGTTCGCTCACGGGCAACTTCAGAGTTGCGGCGGCACTGCTCACGCGCCGCACGATGTCATCTAGCGGTCCCGGGCCCTCGCTCATGTGGTCTCCCCCAGCCTTTCGATGGCCTCCAACATTGGCAGAGTGTACTGGCGCTCGACTTCTTCGATAAGCGCCTTCAGCGCGCCGACACCGCCGGCAAGTGCATCGATAAATTCCTGACTTATCCACATCATCATGGGACCGGATCCCGTGGTCTCGGCAAGCGAAGGCTGCCAGGCTTCGACAATGGCGAACGGAGCTTCAGCCTTTCGCGCTAGGTCAAGACTGCCCTCCAGAGCGAGCAGGACGAAGCTGGTCTGCCAGTTATGGGTATCCGCAGACAGACTTGGCCGTTTGCCGAGAATCCGATCCGGCGCGCACCCATGGCCCGTGTGTTCGTTGCCGGCGAGCTGGCGCAGCAGGTTGCCGGGCCGCATACCTCGGGGCGAGGTTTGGCCCCAAACTGCGGCAATCGCGAGCGATAACGCCGTTCCCCCAATGATCTGCTTGAGCTTGCTGCGTCCTACCAACACCTGCACCGCATCACCATCGTCATCCGAGGCGCTTACGACGAGCCGCAGGAAACGACCAAGCAGCGCCGAATCGTCGGTGAATGCCTCTCGCCAGGTCGTCCAGGTGCCGCGCATCAAGTTTCGCAAACTGGAATGAATCTCGAGGTCGACGTAGGCACCTTGATCTTCCCCAGTCAGAAAGAAGCTTGTCAGATGCGCGTCGATCCGTGCCAACAACCACTTGTCGAGTGCACGGTGTACCATGGTTGCCAGCCTCGCCCCGCCAGTGGCGATCCGGATCTGGGCGCCGCCGCCGGGATTGTCTCCGACGAGCTTGGGCATGAGAATGCCGCCGCCGTACGGCGACATCGCGGTCAACTGGCGCCATGGCTCGAGCCAGTCGAGAGGGGTGGCGTGCACCGTGGCTTGGGGCGCATGTACGGCGACACGCAAAATTGCGCCGGCAATGCTGCCGAGTGCCTCCGGCCCCTGCGCAAGCGTCGCATCGAACGCGCTGCCGTCATCCCATGCTTCGGCAATCCGGTCCGGATTATGAGCGCCGGCCCACCTGATCTCCTCACCCACGGCGCTGAGGTGAACGATCATCGGCATTGCCGCTTGGGCAAGCGCGATGCGACGGCGTGAACCCGCTACGTGGGCACTGCGGGCCAGTTCACGGAAGAAGTCCTGCGCGTCGTTCGACAGCTTCGGAATCAGCGTTGCCTCGCCGAGCCGATCGAGCCAATCGCAATGTTGCGCTTCATAGCCGGTCATCAGATCCCAGAAGGGCTGGCGAACGCTATCCCGGTCGGTGCCTCGACGTACGATGACCTCGTCGGCCGTCACTATTTGGCCGTCACAGTTTAGCTTGTATGTCGGCTCGTCGGCAGCTGGTTTATAGCCGGCGACGCGCGAAAAATTCTCGCATGTAAGGTGATTGAAACCATGCCCCTCAGTCGTCTGGCAGGCTATGATTGTCGCGACAACCGCGAGACGATTGAGAATCGAAGAGCCTAGGGTGAAAACGCTCTCGTCCCTGGTCTGCAAGGTCATCTGCACCCCCGGTCGGAGTTGCCGAGCAAGGTGTGTGACCAGTCCGTTTGCTTGGATGAGCGGACCAATTCTATCCGAAAAAGCCTCAAATAGGTTGAAAGGATCACCCAGGCCCTTCGCGTTACGCGCTTCCGTTTCGATCGCCAGCAGTTCCGTTTTTACGGGCTCCATGTTGGGATAGCTCGTCACAGCTTGGATCATCGCGGCATGATCGAAATCCTTAGAGGCTGCCGCCACAAAATCGATGAGGCCGCCATCACCGCTCCCGCTGACGAAATAATGGGGATTGGCGCGGCCGCGGAATTCAGCGCCGGGAATGCCGGCATTGTCCCAGTAGCTCTTGTCACCGATGCCATGGACGGTCTCGCTGGCTTCAAGCCCGAAGCCGAAAGCGAGAATTACGATCTGGAAGGCCTCGGTACGCAGACGACCTGCTGCCTTGTCGAAAACCGTGAGCTCGTAGCCGCCGGCATCAAGCTCGCGCGCCCCAGTCACCCGGTGACGCTTGAGCACAACCAGGTTCCCGCGTCGTCCCGCGACATCCTCGAATTGCCGCACGACATCATCGCGCACATTGCTCGATGGCCCAGCTTCCCAATCCAAAATCGGCAGGTCTGCAACAGGATCGTCCGCACCGCTACGGGGCCAGTTATAGATATGCGGATCGAGCTTGCGGCGGTCGGTAGCCATCTGCAGCTTCAGCAGATCGTCGGCCGCTTCGAACAGGACCACTTCGGAGTCCGAGGCGAGAGCAGCCGCCGCTGCGGCGGCAAGCCCAGCAGCACCACCGCCGATCACCGCAACGCGAGGTTTTTCCCGCAGATAGTCCTGCTCAGCCAGCGCATGGATCAACGCAAGTCCACGGACCTGTTGGGAGTAAAAGGTAATTCGCTGGTCGAAACAGCCGAGGACATAGAGACCTTTGCGCCCCTTGATTGAGGCGCCATCGATCACGTCGATGGGACGCAACGCCGGATCAGGCAAAGGCAGGCCTCCCCACTTCGATTTAGATGCCCGTCGGTGTCTTTGAAGACATCGACGTCAATGTCCTCCCCATCAACGAAGCGAAACGCTGCTGTGCGGTAGTCCACCAACGATAGCTTGGATATCCTTAATCACCTTCCCACCAGCGAAAGGCAATACAGTTTTGTCAAGCGGCCCGCTTGGGTCGCGAGGGTTGTCGAGCTGCCGGAAGGCGCGAAGACGGCGTCGAGGCACTGGGGGCTAAAGGGCCGATCCATTTCGGCGGGCCGTTTAACCAGTGATGGTTGGATCGCGCTCTTTCGCGGCGGATTCGTTTGCCCCCTTCAATATGGTAAAGAAGCGGAATCTAAGGGCCGGGATACGCTTGGAAATGTTCGCAACGAACGCGAGCGTGATCGTCAGTTAGGCTGCCAGCAAAGAGCGATCGCGATGTCCTATCTTTATGAAGCTTTGAACAGCGACAATGCAAAGGCTGTGACCGGTTGGATCGAAAGATTCTCAACCTGCCTTTTCTGCTCGCGAGCGATCAGCAACCTTGGCGAGCTGACGCGGAAGATGCGTTACTCGATCGCGCTCGACATCCACCATCGCAGGAGGCGGACGAGGAAGCGGTCACTGTTTGGCGGTGTCCCTATTGCGGATGGTGGGCCGCAAAAAGCCCATATTTGAACACTGGCGGCCACAATGGCGGAGGTCGGTTACGGCGCGCTCCGCGCCTTCGATCCCGCCGATGTGGCAGCGCCGATCGAGGCGAGCCGCGCACATCTCATGCTGCGTCCTGAGGACGCGCTCAAATTGCACGCAGCGCCTCGAGGACATCGTCGGCAGCATCTTCCGAGATTTCGGTTATCGAACGCGGGTAACAGCGTATCGCGCCGATGGCGGCATCGACGTCTATCTCGACAGCGACCAGGGCCTAGTCGGGGTCCAGGTCAAGCGGACTAAGAACCCGATCGAAATCGAAGGTCAATTCGCTCACCGGCGCCCTCTTGGTGAACGACTGCACGTCGGGGATTTTTGTCACCACCTCGCGCTTTCGGCGCGGTGCCAGGCAGGTAGCGGGCAAAGCCCGCGTGCGCGGGCTTCCGGTCGAGCTATATGATGGTCAGCGCCTTCTGGAAGCCCTCGAAATTGCTCAACTTGCCGCGCCGTTCGACCCAGAAAATCCTGGTCCGTGGATGCGCTGCGTGTTCAAAGAGTATTACAAAGAGCACTAGCCGGAATGGCTGACGTGCTGGTCAGTTTATGGCCGATGTCGCGCCTACTCCAAGCCCTGTCTGACTCTGTCGGTAGAAGGGCCGCTGTAATTCTGACCATGATCTGCCTAGTGTGTGAAGCGGTCGCGGATCTTCTCAGGCTCGACTTGCCGGAAGTGCGAAGGGCAGCTTACCCGTATGCTCATCCGAAAGCGGTCCGGCAGTAACGGTCCCACAAACGCGACGTCTGAGTAGTGGTTCGGCGATAACCGCTCTTGGCGCATTGTGCCGTTTCGGAACCGGGTCGACCTTGGGCAGGATCGCAACCAACCTAGGGTCATGTTGCAACCAAGTTCGAATGTCGCGGCGCCAGCAAAGTAGAAATGTCGCATGGCGGTGGGGACGGCCACAACGAGAGCGCCCGATCGGGCGTCAGCTGGTCGGGATTGCGCAGCCCGATCGGGTGCGGTTCAGTCAGGCACCCCTCGGCTTTAGATTAGAGAGCCGCCGCTACGGACTAGCTTTGTTGGCCGGCATCGACCGCAGCGGGATCCGATACTCGCTCAGCATCGTGACGACATCGGCGATACGATTCTTCTCACTCTCCGTCAGCCGCAGATCGACGTCGACGGATGCGCGCCCGACTTTCGGTACGGGCGCCTCGGTGGGCGCCTGCTCACGCCGGGTGTAACCAGGCGGCCTGCCGGGCTTGCGACCGCGTTTCACATAACCGTTGCTCTCAGCGCCATCAGGGATTCCGAACATGTGGTCGGTCTGGCCGGTGCGGCGCGGCCCGCGCTTGCTGCGCTGCAGATCGCGGCCGACCTGCATCTCGGCAACCATCTCCAGGGCAGCGTCCAGCCGCTTGTACTCGACGATCGCCGAACGGTGAACCGAGCGCAGTTCATCGAAGGCTCTGTAGGGCAGGGCGACACCCTCATGCATGATCTCGAGACGGCCATCAGGATAGTCGCAGACGACCACCTTCTTGCAGGCAAGCTTCTTCGCCAATTCGGTCGGGTGCAGAATGAACATCACCTTGTCGTAACGCAGCGTCAGAGCCTGCGTCAGCGTGCGGACCTCCTTGCGGCACAAGGCCCCGTCCAGGTTCTCGTGATCGGCGAAGGGACGGTGCATGTCCTTCGGGTTGCGTGGCTCCTTGGCAAAGCGCGCATTGAAGTCCGCCATGAACTCAGCCGCATAGGCGTTGGCCGCCTCGATCGTGCTGATGCCGCGCAGGCGCAGCTCCTTCACAAGCCGGTCCTGCAGCGTCTGGTTGGCGCGCTCGACGCGGCCCTTCGCCTGTGGGGAGTTGGCGCAGATGATGTCTATGTTGAGCTCGTAGAGCGCCCGGCCGAACTGCGTCAGGCCGCTGCCGCGGTCCAACTTGGAACCATGCGTCGTCCGGAAGATACCGTGCTTGTCGCTGTAGAAGGCCAACGGCTTGCCCCATGCCTGCAGATAGGACTTCGCCGCGTGAAAGTAGTCAAACGTGTTCTCCGACCCGGCAAAGGGCAGATGTAGGAGCCGGCCGGTCGCGTCGTCGATGAAGACGAGCAGGGCGCATTTGGGCCCGCGCTCCTCGAACCACCAGTGATGCGAGCCGTCGATCTGCACCATCTCGCCGAGACAGTCGCGCCGGCCGCGCGGCTGGTGCAGCCGGCGCTTGCGCTCACGGCGCAATGTCCAGATGCCCGCCTCCGTCATCCATTTGCGCAACGTCTCCTTGCTTACCGCAAGCTGGTGCCGCTCAAGCAGCTTCTCGCGCGCCAGCGTTGGACCGAAATCGCCGTAATGCTCCCGAATCAGCTCCAGCGCAAAGTCGCGAACGCCATCAAGAATGCGGTTGTTGGAGGGACGGCCACGCGCCTTGTGGCGAAGAGCCGGCGCGCCTTGAAACGTCTTCATTAGCCGCTGGACTTGCCTGGCCGAGACGCCAAGCAAACCCGCAGCCGTGGCGCTGGTCATTCTTCGCTCACTAACCCTCGACAGAACCTCAATCCGCTGCAGCTCGCGTTCGCTCATCAGAACCAGTCCCAACCTGCAATCTCCTGTGCGCTCGAAGGCGGGGAGATTGGCAAGGCAAATGCAGGGGCGACATTCCTACTTTGCCAGATCCGGACATTTTAACTTAGCTGCTACAGGGTCAAAGTCGCATAAGATGCAGTGAGGAACGTCGGTCTACAGATTTGTTCCCCAGAGGGGCGCGAACCTTGTGCTCACCTGTTCATCGGCCAACAAATTCATCATGACGTCACCTCGGAGGACGAGAAACGAATGTCGAGACACGGCTACGGGCTGCCTCGGTCGTTCGCTCACCCGCTGGACCTTGCGAGGGCCGATCGTTGAGCCGCATAGTTTGGTGCCACCATCGGGTAGTCGCGCCAACCCCCATTTGGCCCAATAGTCCTCCGGCGTTAGGCCGTAGTGGACTCCGAGGTGTCGCTTGAGGGATTTGAATTTCTTGCCGTGTTCCAGACAGATAATGTGGTCTGGAATACCGACCTCTTGGGATTGACCGCGGGAATGAGTTCAGGCTCAGCTGGCGCCGAGCTTCCGAACCCCTGCTGCTATCTGTACGCCCTCGTACTTTTTCAGCGTAATAAAGAATGCGGTGCTCCGCAAAATACGATGGATCGCATGGTGAAACCATTCACGCCCAAAGAACTTAGAATTTTTTTTTCGAGCGCCGAAAGAATATTCACGGATAAGTCGTTTATCTTCCCCAAGTCTATAAGCGAAATACCAAAAGATCGAACGCTGGTCAGAGAGATTCGCTTGGATAAAAATCGGCGCTTGTATCTGACTGACTTCGGGATGGAAAATTTTAGGAATGTTGTTGATATCATATACGAGCATGATTATTTCGACGGACGGGCCGATTATTCTGACATTTGGAGCGCGTGGAGGAATGCAATTAGAGATTGGTTATCTAGGTCCCTTCAGCCGAAAAATCCTGAAGAAGTTCTCATGGCTGTTTCTGAAGTGGTCTCTAAAGAGATACGCCGCCATTTCTTCATCGTTCCAATTTTTGGTGCGAAATTGTACGAGGCAAACTCATTCGAACTCGGCTCGATGAAATTATTGCGAAATCCGGCGTCAGTCTTAGATTTGGCAGGAATATCTTATGACAAACATCCAGACCCATCTATACTGGATGTTCGTCCGGGCACGTTGTGGCTAAACGGCTCGGCGTCCGGAACTGAAAAAACAGCGCGACGTCTATTTTCCGAACAGGCCATCTTGGCGGCTGGTCTGGTTGCGATCGCTGCCGCTGCCAAGTACGAGAATGGTGCTGCAGCCTTCCGAATTGGGACCGGCATGACTCCAGAAGACGCGCCGGGGCGCTCAATCTGGATGTCCTGGAGCGAAACCGATGATCATGTTGCGACGCATTATGCATCCCCAAGAGGGCAACCATTTTCTGTAGACACCGAGTTGTCGGATGGCTCTGATGCCATGCGTATGATCCAACTCGCATTGGCGACCTTGCAGAAAAACAAGAAGACAGAGATCGAGGAAGCGACCGAAAGGGCGATTTACTGGTTCTCAGATGCGCACCGCGACTCGTCCCTAGTTATGAGGATTGTCAAATATTGGAGCTGCGTGGAGGCGTTTTTCTCTCTAGAGAAGGAACGGGTGACGCAGTCCGTTTCGTCCGGCCTTGCAAGCATACTGGTCTACGGAGGATTTCGGTTTGTTGGCGTTTCTGAATATGGATCGCTCAAAAAGCAAATTGCTGACCTTTATGACCTTAGATCTCAGGCTGTTCATCGTGGAGCTCATAAGCATATCACTGAGAAAGACGTAGCTCAGTTTAGCCAGTGGGTCGCTTGGATGATAATAGAAATTGTCAGTCTAGGCGAGCTTGGCTATACGACGCTCTATCAACTTAAAGAGCAAATCGACCGCCTAGACGCAGTTCGCCGTAGCTAGGAACGACCCTCCGGGACTTCGAAAAACTTTAGTCGAAATTGACCTTCGGAATCCGTTCCACTGTCAGGCTCAGGCTTCTGCTCCATGGGTCGAAGGAAGCGGTGAACCGCTCGGAAGTCGCTTGCCTGACGCCGATTGCAATGGCAATTTCCTCCGGCCTGGGAGGAAATCCTGCCCTGACCGCGGCTGTCGTCGTCCTCACCGGAAGCTGCGGCGCCGTGATTGTAACGCCGCTCATGAATGCGATGCGCGTGAAGGATTTCACCGCAAGGGGATTCGCGGTGGGCCTGGCTTCCCATGGGATCGGGACGGCTCGCGCCTATTCCGTGAACCCCGTGGCTGGGCTGTTTGCGGGAATTGCGATGGGACTGAACGCAATCCTGACGTCGATGATCGTACACGCATTTCTTTGGCGCGGACGCATGGCAGTTGCCGGAGATCGGACATGCGAATGCACACGGCTGGGTCGGCGAATGTGCCTTTGCCAAGCCATCAAGGATTTCAGGCTGATCCCAGGGTCGGCGATCGCTTCCACTTCGGGGCTTAGCCGCTTTCTGATCATCATCTTGGCAAAGCGTATCTCCTTGGCGATGGCACTGAGGCTGCCGAACCCACATGCACACGCCAGACTGATGGCGCGCTGACGGTTCGACGCCGATGCTTATAGGGGTCAGAACAAGGTGCGCCGGGAGACCGGCAAGGAGTAGATGGTGCAAGTCCATTGCAATGAAGGAGTAGCGATCCACATTGACCCCGAGTCATGCGCGGTCGGTCGTGAGGCCGCCCGTGAAGCGTTGACAGGGGAGCGTGTAGGCCAGCCATTGAACCACGAAATTGACGCTTCTCGGGTGCCGACGTTCGTCTTGTGTGCGGAAGGCAATATGAGTCGGCGCGACAGCGCGAGTGCCGGCTCAACCCGACGTGGTCTGAGACCCTGGCATGCACGGACGCTCCTTGCGCGGGAACCGGGAGGCCTCGGGATTGGCCAGAGTGGGATACCATGCCTGGTCCGCATCGGGAAGGCGAGGAGCCGAAGCCGATGATGAACGATCTCGAGGAGTCAGATCTTGCCATAGTAGCTACGAACCTTGCGAACAAAGTCGGAGTACCGATGGCGGAGCGAGGGGAGCCAAGGGCAGGAACCAAGGGGAATGCGGATCAGCAAAGCACGCGCCGGACACAGGACCGGGAAAGTGTGTCCCATGCGCTGGACCGCATACGGCAAGCCGCGAGGCAAAGGAAGAAGGAGAAGTTCACCGCGCTCTTCCACCACGTCAATCCAGAGATGCTGAGGACAGCGTTCTACGCACTCAAGCGTAACGCGGCCCCCGGCGTGGACGGACAAACGTGGCGAACCTACGAGGTAGACCTCGATCAAAGGATCGCGGACCTGCACGGTCGGGTTCAACGGGGAGCGTATCGTGCCCTACCGTCACGGCGGACGTATATACCGAAGCCAGACGGACGGCAGCGGCCGCTCGCGATTGCCGCCCTTGAAGACAAGATCGTCCAGAGGGCGACGGCGGCGGTGCTGAACCAAATCTACGAGGAGGACTTCCTCGGGTTCAGCTATGGGTTCCGACCGGAGCGCGGCCAGCATGATGCGCTGGACGCACTGTTTGTCGGGATCGAAACGCGGAAGGTGAGCTACATTCTAGACGCCGACATTGCGAGCTTTTTCGACGGGGTTAGTCAGGATTGGCTTATCCGTTTCGTGGAGCATCGCATCGGCGACAAGCGCATCATCCGCCTGATCCGCAAATGGCTCAGGGCGGGTGTCCTGGAAGAGGGGATCGTCACGGTTAGTGAAAGGGGAACCGGGCAGGGTTCGGTGATTTCGCCGCTGCTTGCCAATATCTACCTGCACTACGTCTTCGATCTTTGGGCCGATCGCTGGCGACGACGTGAGGCCACCGGCGACATGATCATCGTGCGTTACGCGGACGATATCGTGGTTGGCTTCCAATACGAAGCCGATGCCCGGCGCTTCTGGGACATGATGCGGGAACGGTTGCAGGAGTTTGCGTTGCAACTCCATCCGGACAAGACCCGACTGATCGAGTTTGGCCGCTATGCGGCCCAAGCCCGCCGCAGGAGGGGACTTGGCAAACCGGAAACGTTCAACTTCCTTGGTTTCACCCACATTTGCGGGAGGACCCGGCAGGGCCGGTTCCAGATTCTTCGGAAAAGCCGGAGGGACCGCAGGGTGGCGAAACTGAAGGAAATCAAGAACGAGTTGCGACGGCGCATGCATTGGCCCATTCCCGAGCAGGGACGATGGCTAAAGCAGGTGCTTACCGGCTATTATGCGTATCACGCCGTACCGACCAACTTCCGGTCGCTCGGTGCCTTTCGCGACCACACCATCCGGCTCTGGGCCCAGACGCTTCGGCGGAGGAGCCAGAGACATCGCTTGATCTGGGAGCGAATGATACGGCTAGCCAATGATTGGCTCCCGCGACCGCGTATCCTTCACCCTTGGCCGCGTGTACGCTTTGCCGTCAAACACCCGAGGTAGGAGCCGGATGCGGGAATTCCGCTCGTCCGGATCTGTGCGGGGGGTGCCCAGCAATGGGCATCCCTACCGCGATAGCTGCTCAAAATCGTACGCTAAGGTCGAACGGAGCATGAACATCATGCCGCCCGTCGGATCGGTGCTGGCAAGCGAAGCGATCTGAAGCCTTCGGGCATCTGGTGCTCAGAATCCCAGGTGTAGATGCCTGTGAGATTGATGTGTTCCCAACTGAGCGGCGAGACGTGTTTGAGCAGGTCATTCGGGATAGTCCGATCCGCCATGCGCAGGTGCGTGGCTGCGCGGTCAAGATAGACGGTGTTCCAATGGACGATGGCGCTGACGACGAGATTGAGACCGGAAGCGCGGAATGCCTGGCTCTCGAATGACCGGTCACGGATTTCTCCGCGCTCGTGGAAGAACACCGCACGCTTGAGCTTATGCGCTGCCTCACCCTTGTTGAGGCCGGCTTGGCACCGTCGGCGCAAGGCCGGGCTCGAATACCATTTGATCATGAACAGTGATCGCTCGATCCGGCCGAGTTCCCGCAGCGCCTTGGCCAACTGGCTTTCCTTCGGAGATGCCGAGAGCTTCTTCAGGATTGTCGAGGGGACGACGGCGCGCGTCGTGATCGACGCTGCCAGATGTAGCAGGTCATCCCAATGGTCAAGGATCAATGCGGTGTTGATCGGTGCGCCGACGTGGTTCGTCAGCGCCGGGTAGGCGTCGCCTTTCTCGAATGTGTGGAACTTTCGATCTTTGAGGTTGCGTAGCCGAGGCGCGAAGCGTTTGCCGATAAGGGCGAACAGCCCGAAGACGTGATCGCTCGCGCCGCCAGTATCAGTAAAATGCTCCTGGATATCCAGGATCGTATCCTGGTCAAACAGGCCATCGAGCACGTAGGCTGCTTCGCTTTCAGTGGGGCTGATGGGCAAGATACTGAAATAGCCGTACTGGTCCGACAAATGGCTGTAGAATTTCGATCCCGGTTCGCTGCCATAGTGCAGATTGACGTCACCGCGTTTTGCCGCTCGGTCGCTCGCACGGAAGAACTGTCCGTCGGACGACGCGGTCGTTCCGTTGCCCCACAGGCGGGAATGCGAGTGATCGGTATGTGCGTCGGTGATGCAGGCCTGAGCGGCGCGATAGGTTTCTGATCGGGCATGGAAGGTGCGCATCCAGCCAATCTGATGGGCGCTGATGCCCTTGGATGCGCCGGCCATTCGCTTCGGACCGAGATTGGTTGCATCGGCCAGGATGCCGGCCAGCATGGCAGAGACATTCCGTGGGGCGTCGCCTGTGCGGACATGTGTGAAGTGATCGGCAAAGCCCGTCCAATCATGCACTTCCCTCAGGAGATCAGGAACTTCGACCAGCGGATACATCTCGCTGATCTCTGCGTTCAGTTCTTCGGCTGCCGCAGGAACGTCGCCGACGGTCGGCGTCACGATCAGCGTTCCCGCTTCGAGGCGAACACCCTCGAGCTTACCAGCGCGAGCGCGATAGGCCAGGCGCTTCAGATTGAAGTCCAGCACCTGCTTTACTTCGCTCAGCCAGGCGGCGACGTCACTGCCCACACCAAGGCCAAGCCGATCATCTTCCTTCATCGTGGTGAACGTAGATCGCGGCATGAGGTGCTCGTTGATCGGGCGGAACGAGCGGCTGCCCTCTACCCATATATCCGCCGAGCGAAGGCGCTCGCGCAATGCGGCGAGCGTGGCTATCTCATAGAGCCGGCGATCAGGCTTCTGCTGCCCAAAGATCAGTTTCCGATCGGTTGGACTGAGATGGCTGGTCGGAACACGCTCGGGCAGGGCACGCCGTCCCTCCGAATGAAGCCTTCGGAGCATCGCAATGGCTGTGAGCAAGGAGTCGTGGCGGCGCGCTGAACGGAACGTAAAGGTTGTCAGGAACGCCGTCGCGTATTTGATGACGCCACTATGCTGCTCGGCCGCCACGACCAGCGGGGATGCCTCATTTTCCTCGACCATTGCTGCAAGCTCCGGCTTCATCCGAAGCAGCCGGTGCCAGCCGACCTTCTGGTCGACCACCTCAAGTGCGTCCTGACCCCGATCGTTGGCCGATTGCAGCGCCGATATCGTATCGAGGAAAAGACGCAGGGCCTTGGAGGTGTCTGTCCGATGGTCCATGTGCCGCCGTTTCTTGCGGCTGTGCGCCAGGGAGAACAGCCGTTCGATCAGCTTGATGAACATCGTCAGGCGTCATCGGTTAACTTCTCGCCGAGCTTGATCACCTGCGCGACAATCAGGGCGTGACGACGGCTCGCATTGAAGTCATTGGCCAGCCACGCCGGCGTGGAATTGCCCTCACGGACCATCTGGTCCCACCGCCCGGAAGGCACGCGCGCCCGTAAACCGGGATCGATTCCGAGCGTGCGCAGGAATGCAATCCGCTCGGTCAGTCCTATCAGATTTGAGCCGCGGGCGCTTCCGGCGCCGACCGCAACCAATGGAAGCGGGTCTGGCCGATCGCCGCATCAACCTCGAGCAGCTTGTCGAGCGCCCGCAGCTTCTCAGGGGCCAGACCTTCGATAAGCGCCCCCTCCGCGCGGCGGCGAGCTATGGCACGAGCCGCAAGCCCCATTCGCTCGATGATCTCTGCCGCGGGCAACAGTGCTCCGCGTTCTCGCAGCGTGGCAACGATGGCATTCACAATCGAAGCGCCGCTGTCGGACATTGCGGCCGCCTCCATTGCCGACAACAGCGCGGCGCGACGATCCTGAGCTGTCGCGCTTCTGACGCCGAGACAGATCATCAGGCGCGCAATGTGATCGCGACGCGTCTCTTCCCTGCGGGCATAGGTTGTGAACACAGTGGGATCGGCGCCGATCTGGTCGGCGACATATTTCAGCATCGCGCGGGGCGGAATTTCGCCTGCCGCGAGCACCCGACCTGGGTGTCGCATAACGCAAAGCTGAATAGCGAAGCCGAGCTTATTGTGCTCGCGCCTCCGCAGGTCAATCTCGAGGCGATCAGCCGCGGACAATGAATAGTGTCGGATCCTCATCAGCCGGGATATCGAAAAGCTCCCGTCGATCCTGAGCTTTGAGAATCTTGCGCCTGGCCACTGCTCAACTCCGCACACAACACCAACTGCCGCTGAATGTTGCCGAGCAGACTGGATGTGGAAATAGCAGCTATTCTGCTGCGACGGTTATCCACTGGGATCAGACGTCGCACGCCGCCAATCGTGAGACACAAGCAAGCTCAGTTTATGCTTCGTTCGCTCTTAGCGTACGATTTTGAGCAGCTCTTGTTCTGACCCCTAGTTTGTCGGCTTTGCGTCCCGCATCCATTTTCAATGCTCGAGCACGTCAGCTCCGGTCTGACTGTGGCAGGAGACAGTCCGTCGTTGACCAAGGTGTAGCGCACGAAGCGGATATGGATGAAAATTTCGCTGGCTCGCTGCGGCACAGGCGTGTCGTCCGAACCCACGTTGAGGGTGCCTCCCCGTACAAAGTCCAGAGTTAACCGCGCTCCATCCGCCTGGACGAGGCAAGCGCATTGTCCCTCGCGGCGCCAACCAGTGCGATGATCGTGGTCAACATGGCGGCAGGAAAGCCGATCCAGTCCCTGGTAAATTTGGCAAACCCGGCGAGCGTTTGGCCCCGCGTCACTTTTCCGATATCGGAACGGCAAACGGGACAGACCACGGCTGTCAGCGGAATGACAATTTGGCATTTGGGGCAATGTTTTTCCTGAGACTCAGGCAATGTCATCGCTTTTCCCCCGGGAGCAGACGCTGCCGACCCGCCGCGAAAGTCCACCGTGTGGCAGAAAACCTTAACACCCACACACTGTCATAGCCATCACGATGAAAAGTAGTGCGGGACCTTTTCACACGCCATAAGTGCCATCTCCTGCACAGGCATCAGCTGCTCCAAACCCAACGGTGAAATCTCACCCGCAGAAAACTCCGTCGCCAACTGAAAATGAAACAGCGTCTCTCGAAAAACCTCTTCGATCGCTTCCGCTGCATTGGATATGGCACCCCCGACCGGAAAGAATACCGGAAACCCAAGTGGTCGCTTCAACCGCAGACCACGCCCCGCAGGTGTTTCGCGTCAACCACGGTGACGATGGCGTCCAGCTTGGTTTTCTGGCGAACATCGTCGTCTACGAAAAAGGTCTGGGCGACGGGCGCGGGATCGGCGAAACCGGTGGTCTCGACCAGGATCGCGTCGAACCGATCCTTGCGCCACATCAGTCCCTCGAATGATTCGCTCCACGCTCGCCGACTGGGGTCGCCCCAACAGCCAGATCGACGATCTCCTGCCCTGGGCCTACGTCAACAAGCCCGAGCTCAAGGCCGTGGCCTGAGAACAGCGGGGCCGCACTGCCCTTGTTATCGCGCATCGCAACGGATTTCACGATGCGCCAACTCGAGCCATGATTTCGGATCGAATGGTCGATGCGGTGTATAGCGACGCATCCAGCGGCAAATCCCCAAATGCCAGTTGACACAGAAGATAATTAGCACCTGCCTCTTCCAGCTGATCAAGGAGAGCTTGTCGGACAGAAGCTGCCGTTCCCACGACGCACAATTCACTTTCAATTGCTGCATCGAAGTCCAGCGGCAAGTTTGGTGGAGTGGGAATGGCATTAAGTTCGTATAGAAATTTGAAGCTCTTGAGCCATCGTCCATAGGCAGGTGCTGCGAGCAAATACGCATCTGTTTCAGAACGCTCTATCACCACCATTCGGAGCAATCCAAGAAATGGCGCTTGGTGGCCAACGTCAGCATCGTGCATTCGAGCGGCGCGGAATGCGTCGGTAACGCTGCGAACAGATGTGCAAGGTCCAACGCAGGCGATGTTTGCCCCATTCGCGGCGGCCCAGCTAGCCGGCTCGGGTCGATTGGTGGCGATCCATGTCGGCGGATGGGGATATTGGTGAGGTCTCAACGTCAACGGAACGTCCTTCAACTCAAAGTGGCGGCCCTGATAAGAAAGCGTCCCGCCTTTCATCGCATTGATGAGAATCTCGCTGGCCTCCGCATACTGTTCTGGTGCTGCTTCTACAGCAACCCCGAAGTATCCCAATTCAGTCGGGGCAGAGCCGCGCCCTATGCCGAGTTCGAGCCTGCCGCCGCTCAACTGATCAAGCATGCAGATCTCCTCGAACGCACGCAGCGGATGATAGAGCGCAAGTAGCATTACCATGGGACCAACACGAAGGCGGCGGGTTCGCTGGGCGACGCTCGCTAAGAACAAATTCGGTGATGGACCTCTGCCATGCGGCGTACAGTGGTGCTCTGCGAGATGATACGCATAAAAGCCATAGCCATCGCACGCCTCTGCTAGGCTCAGCCGATCTGCATATTGTTGGGCGATATCATCGCCGTTTTCGTCCAGATGATCGAAGATGCCGAAGGTCAAGCCCGAAGGGAAAATTTTATTCAATTGCTTCTTCTCCAAATTAGACAAAATATATACTACTCGTGAACACCAGGATTCATAACACATCGGTGCGTAATACCTTATGCATCCCCCATGCAAAGCGAATTCAGACACCTTTATGCTTATACGCACCGCAATTTCCTCCTAAAGCTCACACAGATGTGTTTGGCGGCAGCAAGGAATTTATCCATCTGCTCTTTGGTGCCAATGCTGATGCGAATGCAGTTCTTCAAATATCTGTCAGGAAAGCTGGCGATAAGTATCTTCTGCTCTTTCAATGCTGCTTGCCAGCATGAGCCCTCCTGTCCCGCCGGCACACGGGCCAGCAAAAAGTTTGCGTGGGAGGGTGTTACGGAAAAGCCAAGTTGCAACAGCGCCAGGGTCACTCGCTGTCGTTCATGCTTGATGTGCTTGTGGTTCTCTTCGTAGGCGTGGCGATGCGCAAGGATGCTTTTCCCGACCGCCTGCCCGATCACGTTCATGTTGAAGACGTTCTGGATGTTGCGCAGCCTGCCAATGATTTCTGGATGACCGAAACCGAAGCCGACTCGCACGCCAGCGGCAGCATAGCTCTTCGAAAAAGTCCTCAAGATCAAAAGATTCGAATGTCTATCGACGAGGCGCAGGGCATGGTCGGGTGCAAAGTCGACGTAGGCCTCGTCCAAGACGATCAAGCGATCTGCTAGCTCCACAAGGCGTTCGATTTCGGCCACCGGCACGAATGTTCCGGTCGGATTGTTCGGATTAGCCAACAGAATGAACTTCGCGTCTTTTGCGGGGCCGAACAGCAGTTTTTCTATCGGCAAAGAATGAGCTTCGCTCGATGCGATTTCGAGAAACTCAGCACCCTGCAACATGGCAAGTTTTCGGTTGAACGAAAATCCGGGCGACAGCATCGCCACTCTATCTCCTGGGACGAGGAAAGCTCTGTAGATGAGGCCGAGCAGTTCCGACGAACCGTTGCCGGCAATCACCTGATCTTTGGAAAGTCCGTAAGCGTCGGAGGCAGCTTCCCTTAAGCTGAGGTTGTCGTCTTCCGGATAAAGATACTGGTGTTCGATCGCAGCAATCGCACTTTGCATCACGCTCTTCGGCAACGGAAACGGGTTCTCGTTCGTATTTAGCTTAACGCAATTTGCATCCGTCGCTGGTCCGTTGGACGAGAGAGCATCTAACTGTCTGGGCACCTGCGAAAGAAGCGAAAGCACGGTTTTCAGTTTTGCATCGCACATATTCTTCTCCGTTTTTCAATCCCGCAGGGCATGCAGCATGAGGCAATCGTAGATCGTGACTTGATCGACGTTCGGCTATGTGCGCTGCCTTGCCACCACCTTGGTTGGGAGCGCCGACCACGGCTTGGATTTGACACCGGGAAGCTGTCGAGAACCTGACGACGACAACGTGTGGTTGACGGCCGATTCGGTGCAACAGACGCTGTTTCAACGCCCGCATGCAGGGCCAGCACGACAACCCCGCCTCCAGCGCCCGCAGTAAACAGGGGTCGGCTCCGGCTGGGGGCGGAATGACACTCTAAGCCGTTGCTTCCTGGGCCAGAGATATTCGCCGGTCAGTAATGCCCAACCCAGCGGAGAGATATGCGCCAGAAGTTCGGGCGGCACATCAAGTCCTTCATTCCGGCGCTCTGCGACCGCATGGCCGAGATGGAGGGTGTTCCAGTAGATGATGATTGCGGTGAGCAGGTTGAGTCCGGCGATCCGGTAATGTTGGCCCTCGGTGGTTCGGTCACGGATTTCACCCTGGCGACCGATGCGCAGCGCATTCTTGAGAGCATGGTGGGCCTCGCCCTTATTGAGGCCGATCTGGGCACGCCGCTGCATGTCCGTGTCGAGGATCCACTCTATAATAAAGGTGTCCGATCCACGCGGCCAACCTCTCGCAGCGCAACCGCCAGATCGTTCTGGCGTGGATAGGAGGCAAGCTTGCGGAGCAACTGGCTCGGCTTGATCTTGCCGGAAGCCATGGTAGCGGCGCAGCGGAACAGGTCGGGCCAGTTCGCGATGATCAATTCCTCGCGGATCTTGCCGCCGACCAGTTTGCGCAAATCCTTGGGTGTCCCTGCGGGATTGAACACGTAAAGGCGCTTCGAAGGCAAATCGCGGATGCGCAGGACAAGACGGTATCCGAGCATGCTGCTGGTCCCGAACAAGTGATCGGTAAAGCCGGCCGTATCGGCATATTGCTCTCCAACCTGACGACCGGCCTCATTCATCAGCAGGCCGTCAAGGATGTATGGGGCCTCGCTGACTGTCGCGGGAAAAGTCTGTGACGCGATCGGCGCGAACTGGTCGTTGACGTGAGTGTAAGCGTTGAGGCCGGGTTCGTTTCCATACTTGGCGTTGACCATGTTCATCGCCTCGCCCTGCCGGGCCGAAGGGAAGAACTGGCCATCGCTCGATGCGGTCGTTCCCATGCCCCAGAACCGGGACATTGGCAGCTTTGCGCAACGTTCCATCCTCGATGCTGCCACGAGGGATGGTTCCGTCGCGCGCTGCTCGTGCAAGTCTCTTCAGGCCATCGGCGAGCCGAGCCTTCCGATCAGTCAGCCATACTTGCGGATCGAGGGGCACTGCCAGTCTTGTGTTAGCTTGTGCCGCAATCATCGGCACCAACACCTGTTTGAGATCGCCATAGCGGCGCGAATGGTCGAGCCAGATGTCACCGGATCGGAAGGCATCCCGCAGGTGAAACAGGACCGCCATCTCCCGAAGGCGATTGTCGCCCTGGTCTTGTGCTCTCAAATGGCGGTGCCATTTCGAATTCGGCCGCAAGAAGCTGTCGGTCGCCGATGGTGACGCTTGCTTTTCGCCGATGGCTTTTGCCGCCGCAATCAAGGGCTGGGCTACCGATGCTGCCTTGAGCTTCAGGCACCGCAACATGCGCGGCGCGTAGCGGCGGAAGCGATGATATCCTTGTCCGACATGAGCCAATGGATCGTCCGCCAGGGTACTGAGCTGGGCACCGGTCGCGACCAGTTGTTCGAGCCGACCCCATTCCACCGATTTGGCGACCGCCATTTCCAGCGGCAGACCATCATTGCGGGCTTCGAGCAGGGAAGCTCCGAGTGTGGTGAAGGCGCGTAGCGTATCGGTGACAGTTGCCTTGGAATCGGCAATCCGTTCTTCATGCAGCCGTTTCGCCTCGCGCCAGGTCTTTCCGACGATCCGGTCATGGGTCTCGACCACCGTATCGGCGATCGCCGCCTCCCATTCCACGGCGCAGACGGCAAGGATCGCCCAGCGCCGATCAGAGCTGATGTCCCGCAAGCCATCGGTAAAATAGCGCTCGCCCTGCCGACGCAGGCGTGCGACACGGTGCGGCGGGATACCGGCGAGAAGCTGCGGATCAAGAGTCAGGCCACGCAGCAACTCCAGCCTGTCGAGCAGCCGGTTCGCCGCTGCGGAATTGTTGCCGACCTCGAACTGGCGAAGCCAGATGAACCGGCTGACATTGGCATCGAGCAGTTCGGTCAGCAGCCCATCAAGCCGTTCGCGTGCGTTATTGTCGAGCTTTTCCGCGATCCGCGTCTCGATCCGCCGCTCGGCGGCGACCAGCGCGTCTGCACATAGTCGCTCGATTGTCGATACCGCTGGCAAGATCGTCAGAGTTTCACGACAACGCAACCAGCCGCTGCGCAAGATCCTCGTTCGAACGGGCCTCTTCCGCCTGATCGAAAAGCCAGTCCCGCAGATCACGGGCACCACGACCCGCGAAAGTCTTGTAGCCGTAGATCTCACGCAACGCCTCCATATGCTCCTGGCGGGTCTGCCGTCGTGCGGCATAGGTGAGCAGCGCATCGGCCGGGACGCCAAGCTGAGCCCCGATGAACGACAAGACCTCATGCGGGATCGCCTCGCCCGGAGCCAGCGCGCGCCCTGGATATCGCAACGCGCAAAGCTGCAGGGCGAACCCCAGCCTGTTCTCCGGCCTGCGGCGTTCCTGGATGTGTCCAAGATCGTCGTCGCCCAGTGTGTAATGCCGAAGCAGGGACAATTCATCGGTTGGCAGATCGAAGAGTGCCGAGCGCTGTCGCTCGCTGAGAATATGTCGCCTTGGCATGCCGCAATTGTCCCTATTGAAGTATAGTCTGTTTTGGACAACACTCAGCCCATGCAAATCAAGGCCTTCCGGCACCAAAATTTACGAGGGTTCAATTGGGACAGCGCGCCGCCATCTACTGCCGAGTTTCAACGGCCGATCAGTCTTGTGAACGGCAAGAGCGGGACCTGACGGCTTTTGCCGGTCCCGCCGGTTACGATATCGCTGGAATCTTCAAGGAAACTGGTTCTGGTGCGAAGCTCGATTGCGCTGAGCGACGCAAAATCATGGCCCTGGCCCAGTCGCGGCAGATCGATGTCATCCTCGTGACCGAACTTTCTCGATGGGGTCGCTCGACGATCGACCTCCTCAACACGCTGCGTGAACTCGAAAGCTGGAAAGTTTCCGTTATCGCCATGAACGGCATGGCCTTCGACCTAGCGTCCCCACATGGCCGGATGCTGGCGACATTGCTTTCCGGCATTGCCGAATTCGAGCGTGATCTCATCAGCGAACGAATCAAATCCGGGCTTGCCGCAGCAAAGGCGCGAGGGCGGCAACTCGGAAGACAGATCGGAGTCCGACCAAAATCCGACCGATTAGCACCCAAGGTCCTGGCACTTATTGATGAAGGGCGAAGCTACCGCTGGATCGCCCGCGACCTTGGTATCAGCAAGAACACCGTCGCAGACGTCGTGCAGCGATATCGGGCGACAGAACAGTCGCTGCATGTTGCGGAAGAGGCCGATGGCGAACGCGAAGCTTCGGAGGGCATTCTTCTCGGCTTTATTCGGAAGTGGAAAAGAGCATTTTAGCCGATCTGAGCTTGGTCCAGGTCCACGGCCATCAGAGCTGTAACCTTGCCGATACAGGAAAAAAATGGCCGGTATGCCCCTAACGCAATAGCGCTGAGCCTTGCAATCTCCGTGACGTTGCACCTGATCGCCGTCTTAGCCGTTGGATTCTTGCCAACCAGGAAATCGCCGCCTCCGCCAACCGAACAAAGCATCACCGTCGAAATCCTGAGTGAACCGCAAGCTGCAGCAACCGCACAGCCTGCTGTTACTCAAAGCGACAGCAAGCCTATCTCGTTGCCCACACCGATTGACCGGGCACCTGAGCAAGATACAAAACCAGCGATAGCCAACGAGTTGGCTCCTCAGGGAAATGGTATGGTTCGGGCCAAGGAGTTATTCTCAGCGAAAGTGCTGGCAGACCCGCGAAGCAAGGAAGCTTTGGTTGCGCTAAGACAACTGGGCACTGATGATCGTATTATCCAACTCTGCAACGTCGAAGCTATGGAACAGGTCCATATATGGAAGGCCGACTTCCAGCCGGATTTCGTCGTTGCCTACGCCATGGCCGACACAAAGCTTTCCGGTCTTACACTCCAGGCGGATGGCGCGGCGCTCAGAAGCAAACGCCATTGGTACGACATTAAATTCAAATGCGAGGTAACCCAGGATTTGGAAAGGGTGGTTGCCTTCGAATTCTCGCTGGGCACGGAAATCCCTAAGAGCGAATGGGAAACACATTCACTTCCCGTCGGCGACGGTCCATCCGACTGAGGTCGAAGTCCCTGTGCATGCTTAAAGTGTCATTTCGCCCCCTACCGGAGCCGACCCCGGGATCGTCCGCGACTCCGGCGGCAGCACGCGGCCATGTCCGAACATGCCACGGCTCGAGGCGGGTGCTTGGATGTCATAACCGTGCAGGGCGTACCAAAGGCGCTCTCCAGTAACATAGCTTGCGCATATGCTTCGCCTGGACATTGTAAAGCTGGTCCGTCGTGAAGATGCCGGCGCGATAGAGGCGCTTCGCCATGTTGCCGCCGACACCTGGAATGTCTTCCATTGTGACGGCGAGCAGCGCAGCCGGAAGGTCTTCCGGCCGCCATCGCGCTTGCCAGCCTTGCATGCAATTTTCGCGAGCTGCCGGTTGGCTGCAAACCCGATCGTGCAAGTGATCCATGGTCCGACATTTTCGGCAATTGTCGCTTTGATCTTCGCCGCCAGAGCGAGCGGGTCAGATCGGCGCGCTTCGTCGAGGCGGCACGTCAGCTCATCGATCGACTTCGCCGTGTCGATCGGAATGACCGTTTCAATTTCCGATAAGAGCGCATTATGGGCCCGCCGATACAAATCCGGCTTTTGCGGAACCAGAACGAGCTCCGGGCAAAGCCGCTTCGCCTCGTTGATCGGCATGACATTCTTGACGCCATAACTATCGAGCTCATTTCGTTTTCCAGATGTGATTTTCCTGCCGTGCGAGTACTGAGAACTTGCGCCTACTCTTCATAGTCCCAATCGGGATCAGAGGCAGTGAAAGCGGGTTGTGTAAGGAAAGGGCAGCACCTCGACGGAATCCGCCTCAGGTTCGCCCTCGAAATTGCGATGAAACTTGACGGCGATGGGAAAGATCAACGTGTCCTCTTGCTCGACATTGTGGTCACCGAAGTCAATGTAGTCTCTATCCGCATAGTCAGGAGCGTAAAATCGCACTGAAACCGAGATATTTATACGAGCCGAGATATTGATCGACATCGTGATGAATTCGTCGTCGGAATTCAAGACTTTAAGATCGGCCGGATCTGCAACTTTCCAATACTGAGGAACAGCTTCGACACTCTCAATCTCGTATTCGTGGGACGCATCCCGGTCGATTTCGGGTGGGAAAGATTCGAAATACCAATACAGCTCGCGTTCGATAGCACCCTGCATCGCTGGAGCTTGGCCATCGCTGAGCAGCTTCAAAACCTGGTTGGAGATTTCCTGCGCAACTTGTGGGCTGAACAACTCGAGTGCGGTGCTCAGGTCCTTCACACAGACCAGTCTCTCAGAGGCATCCGCGAAAGACTGCCATCCCTTGTCATTGCTGACGACCAAGACCTTCGTATCCTTGGAGGCCGCCCACGCTTCCAAGCTCATCAGAGTGAGCGCATCCGGAAACTCGGACTTCTTCACCTCCGACAGCAGCACGGACACCTTGGTGGATTTGACCTGCTCCAATCCCTCGAAGGCTTTCGCATCGAGATTGCACTCGTGCCTGTCGAAAACCGTAGTATCGAGGGATATCGCGCCTATGCGGCCGTGGGCGATGTCATCCTTGATTGCTTCCTCGTCAAAACCGGGCATCTATTTCCCTTCGTTCTTGGCTTTCATGGCGTCCCACGTCGACACCAGAAATGTTGCCATCGTACCCGACAGGTTGACGGCTAGCTGTGCGTGACGCGGTGCAGGTTTCACGCGTTTAGGCCCGCGGCTATGTGCGTCTGAAATTTTGTTCCTGAGAGATCCGAGGGATTCGACAACGGACTGGCAGTTGCCTAAAATCTGTTTGAACACTGTCTCGGTGTGGTCGTCAGGGGCGAGCTTCAGAATCTTGGCCAGCTTTCGATACAGGATGGGGAGGTCATCCTTCTCGTCGTAGGATTCGCCAGCCTCGACAATGACCCATTTACAGACATCTTCGAGAAGGGTCCTGGACAGCGTGATCGCGCCCTCGGGATCGGTGCCTCGACGATCAAGCGCCTGCTCCCACCTCGCATGTACGGTATCCGGGATCGAACGCTGCTAGCGCTTCCGAAATCGCCTTGTCGGAGGGGCTACCAATAGCCGCGGGTTGGACTTGGTAGACCGGGCTACCTGATAGCCGTCGGACGATCGTCAAGCGATACCCATCGTGTCTGAGGTGATCGTTGATCGCTGCTGCGATTTCCGCTTGAACCTCCGGCGATTGCACCAGCGGACTGGCGACCTCCTCGACGAAGCGAAAGAACTGCTTTTGGGAGCACATCAGGAAACCAGCCGCGTTGAAAATCTCGCGATTGTCCCAATCGTTATTCCGCACGATTGCATTGAACAAGTCGTCATCGAACGTCTTGCCGGAGCCCGCGACGTACAGAGTGGAAGGCATTTTCTCCGTTGGCCAAACCCGCCTTATAAATTCGATTTCCTCCATTTCCGATGAAAGTGATCTCCTGTCGAATATCGACATCACCCGCCGGCGCGTGAGTTCGGATACGGTAGCCTGGCTGGACTCTTCGAGTTTTACAAGCGCTTCTGGCAAACTGTAGGACTCGGACTCTTCGAGCAGCCGCGCGGCCACAGGGATCAATTCCGCTGCAGATTTCTCCAGAAGCCGTCGCTCCGCGTATTTATACTTGCTCTTGAACGATTCCTCGCGATCCCCATGTCGAAGTCCGAGGCGAGCGCAAAGTGCCGGAACATCGTTGGCACTGAATCTGAGATGGCCGACGCGAGTTCGTGCCTCAGATTCTTGACTGCTGCCGTCGGATACCCTTTTGACTCTTGGTATTCCACCCCGCACCTCTTTTGGGCTTAAGTTTACAACCTGGCGCGGGCGAAAAGTAGCGTCAGATATGCTGTCTCCCACGGAAATTGGGCACGAAAGCAGCTCAGGATCGCTCGGAGGAATTTCGAGATCGGCGCGACCGTAGAGAGGGGAAACAATTTTCGAGTCCGAAGAAAGAACTCGGAAAGTGGCTTCTACAACGCTGATCGAACCGCCGCGACAAATTTGTTGTAGGCGGCCGCATCCCCTTTCATCATCAGTCGAAGCCCGGCATGGATTTCGAGCTGCACGCCCGCGCGGGTGCTTCCGCGGTTGCAGATATTCTCGGGTTCCATGCCGCCGTATGCGCCGTCTGTCACGACTTTGCTGTCGAAGCCGGCACCTTGCAGGGCTTGATGGACACGGCCGCGCAGTGCCGCGTCTCGTCCGCCCACCTGCAGGGATTGTGCATCTCAGTGCAGACCATGAATGGTGACCACTTTCTCGCAAGGCTCGATCAGCGCCACAGCGCGTGCCAACGATACCTATAAGTGTCCGCTGCTGGAGTTGTGTTGCGATTACTTCACGTCGCTGGACGAAAGCACCGTGTTTCTCTGCCAGAGATGCGAACAAGCCGTCGGCGTACGGGCCCCCGGTATGCGGCATGGAGGAAACGACAATAGGGGCAGAGCCCATCTCTGCTGCCACTTTCGGCGAAATAGTTTTACCCAGAGTCACGCCTATATTGTGCCGCGTGGCCAGGTGAGATTGGCCCCGTATCGACGTTTCGAGATTTCCGATGTAAAGCGTTTCGTAGACGCAAAGCTTAGGGCTGTGTCGGGCATGGCCCACGAAGCTATCAATGCATTCTCCTGTTTTTCCATCCAAATACTTGATGTGGCCTGGGGAAATTTCCTCCGTTTTGCCTTGTAGTCCGGCAAAAGCTGAATTTTCAGAAGCAAAAAGTATAGATCCATCTTCGGTTTGCATGAATTCCAAAGGACGTAAACCACTACTATTGCGGAAAGCGATCAGATTTCCTTCGCCATCCAACACAAGCGCACTGACGGCCCCATCAATTCGGTCATCGATATCACGACATACACTTTCGTAATTGACCGGGAGAGCATGCTTCCAATAAGCTCTTTGGCAAAGGTGCTCAATCAACTTGAGCAGAAGCTCTGCATCCGTTGTGCTATCGAAGCTATGCCCTTGCGCGAGCAATTCTTTCCGAAGTTCATCAGCGTTGACCAAAGCCCCATTTGAGGAAAGGGCCAAATGGCGGCAGCCGGCTTTATGGTTATCAACGGGCTGGGCGACGCTGCCACCGTTTTCCTGGGAAGATGGATTGCGAATATGTGCAATCGCTACATGAGGCCTGAAGTTCGCGTCCTGCCCATCGCAATCGATGGTTACCAATTCGCGTGCTGGCCGACACGACCTTACATATCGAATTCCTTTTGTATGCATGAACGCTGCAAGACCGAACCCAGCTTGTCCACGATTGTCAAGCTTCGGAACCATGTGCTTGAGCCGATTATAAACCGTCTCCTGTGAATGACTTGAAGGCAACACAAAAGCGCCCGCAATACCGGACATGCAACCTCTCCATCAATGCGGCTCAGCGCGAGCTCGTGGTTTTGTTTCCACTTAAGCAAGGTGCAGCAAGGCTCGTGCCAAGGTCTCTGGCGCACGCCTGATGATGCGCCACATCGGCTGCGCGCCCGACAATACGGGATGTGATCAAGCGGCCCTGACCCGGATCGTGGGACTTGCGATACGCTGTCCTCATCAGACGCGAGCTTAGGACTCTTCGCAGAATCGACGGGTTTGCGGCATAGACGACGGCATGAACACCGCGACTGTCAGCTACAAGCGCCATCGTTTCCCGGCCCCTTCAGCCTGCGCCTGGTAAGAGAAATGCTGCTGGAGCGCGGGATCGTGGTTTGTTATGAGACAACCCGCCGTGGCGTTCAAACGTGTCCGGTTGAAGACGTCCATGTCTGAAGGCCGACAACAAAGCGGATGCACTCGGTCGACCAGTACGAGACGTTCTGCGATCTGGCGGACGAAGGCAAGTCGGTCCCCGATATTGCCGTATGGTTCGGCGCGACATGAGGAGCGGCGATTTTATGAGAAGCTGCGCGAGTACCTCGAGGACGGTTTCGATCTTTCGAACCGCAACCAAGGTCGTGCCCTCGGCTCCCTGTCACCGAACTCAGCCAAGCTGATCGACGGCTAATTCTCGGGCAGGAGAAGCCCGACCGCCGTCTCTATGAGATTGCAACGCTCGCGGCTTTGCGAGACCGGCTTAGATCTGCGGACATTTGGGTCGATGGCAGCCGATCCTTCCCACCGATCGACGAGCGCACCTGATGCCGCGGTCAGCGTTCACCATCCTGAAAGATGAAGATCGCCTCGGGCTTGGTCTCCAAGAAGACGGCGCGCGTGGTTTACCGAAGCGCGACAGATGCTCGACTTCAACCTGAAGCGCCTTGGCGCATAGGGCACGATCCGGAAAGCTCGACGGTGTTCGTCTCGAAGGGGGAACGCTTATCGTCGCGTCAGCAGCTGGCGAAGTTCCCGCAGCAGCCGAGGGCCTGAATGCCGAGATCAGCTGAGCTCTATCCGTTAATCGAGGTGCCAGATCTCTTGAGGGAGGTGCATGAATGGACCGGCTTTGCGGATTGCTTCACTCATGGTCGCACGGGTGACACTCCGAGGAACGTCTCGGCCATGCTGGCTGGCGTACTGGCGCGAACTCGGCCGCGTAGGCGTTCGCCGCGTCGATTGTGCTGATGTCGCCAGGCGTAGCTTCTTCACAAGACGGCAGCGCCAGGTTAGCGCGTTCGAGGCAGCCCTTGGCCTGCGGGCTGTTGGCGCACATGATGTCGATGTTCAGCTGGAGTACGCGGTGACGGAACCGATTAGCCTTGCTTGCAGCTTCATGCCGGGCTGCGGCCGATCCGCCACTGATATGGTGGTGCGTGCCATTGACGGCGTAGTCGCCAACGATGCGATCCTTGTAGATGCGTGGGTTGTGCGAAGACTGGCTGAAATTTTCTCCTGCGTCCCGGCAAGAGCGAATGAACGCGAGGTAAGGCGTGGTTAGGTCCCCCGCCTTTTCCTATTCTGCGCGGATCATGCCGATAGCAGCTGCGCGCTCCAGAACGACCCTCGAGAGATAAAGTCAAGCTGCGACCTTCTTGCCGGTCCGCTTCGCCGGCGCCGGCGTTTCCGACTCTTTTGGTTTGCGGCCGAGACCCATGGTCTTGGCCAAGGCCGAGCGCGCAGCGGCGTAATTCGGCGCGACCATGGGATAGTCCGCCGGCAGGCCCCATTTGGCGCGATATTGGTCCGGCGTGAGGCCGTAGTGGGTCGACAGATGGCGCTTTAGCGATTTGAACTTCTTCCCATCATCAAGGCAGATGATGTAGTCCGCCATCACCGACTTCTTGATCGGAACAGCAGGCTTGAGAGCCTGCGGCTGTTCTGCGGAAACGCTGCCGGCCGTTCCATTCAGTGCCGCATGTACTTGGCCGATCAGGGCGGGGAGATCGCCCACTGGGACCGGATTGTTCGAGACATAGGCTGAGACGACATCGGCGGTAAGCTCGATGAGGGCGTAGAGGCTGTGGTCGGCTTCTTCTGTCATGAATTTCTCCGGTTGGCTTGAAGACAGCAGGCGAAGCCTCGCTACATAGTGATGGTTGTGGCTGAAGGCAATAAATGTCTCGGCAGCATAAGTATCGCCATAAGCCATTGCTAATAGGCGTTCGCCCCAGAAATCGTTTCGGCTGCCAGGCGCCGGAACCGATATGCAGCCATGCCATCTTGAGCTTTTGTAATTCCGAAAACAACGTGACGAAATTCCGCGCTCCACGAAAATACACTCAGGTGAGTGGAACCTGGCATTCGTCGTTCGTCAGTGACGTTGGCCCAACGGGTCCGGTCTATTCCCGGCGACTTCTACGGATGACTGTTTTTTTGCGAGCTGATTCGGCCTTTCGCCGGAGCTTGGTCCGAGAATGAAGTCAAACACGGGTTGGGGCTGACCGAGCGCTGTCGCCTGCAAGGCTGCCGGAATCCGTGCCGCGGCTTCTGCGTATTCGGCGAGCGCTGCGGGTGACATGCCGAGCGCACGCTCGATGGTATGATCCGCCGTGTTCAGCCGACGAAGGAGCGCCGCGGCGCGTCCGGCATGACGCATCGCCGCCGCCTGCTTGCCCTCGCGGATCTTCACGCCGGCCGCCGATAACAGGATCAGTCCCTTGAAGAGCGTCCGAAGCGGAGCGCCTCGGTCTGCAACTTGCCACAGACCCTCCCACGCCTCATGGGCTTCCCAGTAATAACCATGGTTGAAGAGGTCGAGACCCCAAAGGAAAATGTCTGAGTCCAGCGACGCCTCTGCCGCCAACGGCATGGCTTCGCTATTGTAGCTATGTCCCGCGGGATCGCGCACGGGATGCGGTTGCCTGCCCGGCAGATAGGCATAGGATGGAAAGCTCTTTTCCGGCAGCCAGCGCCGGCGCAACATCGAACCAATAGCCATCAAAGCCGTATAGCACACCCATGGCCCTGAACAGATGCTCAGTTCCGTGCATAGCCGCCGCATCAGGAATGTCTTGGCAAATAGTGTCAGCCAGCCAGATCCCACGAAGCCGCGAGGTTGCGTCGGCGGTCATCGGGGGAGTTCATGCGGGCCTTACTTCGCAGGCGGTCATATCGTGGCTCGGCAGTTAAACGGGGCTTTCAATTTGTGTGGTTCATCCGCCGTTAGAGAATGACGACACCCGGGGGGTAATGTTCTCCTCAGATCAGGCCAGGAAGGAAGATAGATGCCTGAGCAGGCTTCGCCGGACTTCGCGGTGATGCGCAGCCGAACTGCTTACCGAGGATGCAGATCACGCATCTTCTTCCTCTTGAATCGTCATCGCCCTGACAGCACATTTCTGCAATGGTCGGCGGGCGTTGATGCGGCCCGGGTCGTGCAACAGGTGGAGGAGAACGAATGAACGCTGAGGCTTTTAGCAGCCCCATTTTCGTGAAGCGAGCCAGCTATATCGTGCAAGAGATTGCCAGTCTTGCGGACGCTATCGATTTTCTCAATGAGTGGCCCGAGGATCGCAGAGACCTGACCTACGAGACCGCCCTGAGGGCATGTTGTGATGCATATGCCGGGCACATACCGGTAGACGCTGCCAGCAATGCCTTTGTCGGCTTTGCAAAGCGAGTTGCGATATTGGAAGACCCAACCTCCGCCATGCAGTGGATCGCGGCGTGCAAGGCGGGCAGCGGAAAGGTGCAGGCGTAGGCTTGCACAAACTGTGCGACACTGGCGCAAGGCGACATTGTCGAGATTGAGCTAGCCAATCCGCGCCACCCCGACATGAACCAGACAGCGCTCATGACGATCTCTTGGACGCCAGCGGCCAAGTTTAGCTGCGAGGGTGCAGCCGAATCTTTCGGCTAAGGAATAAATGCGAGCGAGGCTGTCGCCGCTGGGTGTAGAGGGGGGAGTGATGACCGGCTCGAGCAGATTTGAAAGGCCAGTCGTTGTTCAATTCAGCCGTCACAGTTCGGAGCGTGTCGTGTTCGATGTCAATGACGCGTCCAACATCCTGCTGCGGCACCTCCATCGTCAGACCGCGAAGCGCAAGGCAGCAATGGACGCCTGTCTGCAGGTGTTGCGAGGTGAGGCTCATCCACCAGTCGCACGGCGTGCTTTTGTGGCAGCCGCGCTCGAAGCAAAGATTCTGCGCAGCGATTGAGAGCTTGGACCCGCGCTCATGAATTCCGTGCATCTCGGCATCGCTGCAAGTTTGCCGCGCCTCGCGCGCACGCCGTCCACACGGAGGGAACTCGAGGATCTGCCGCCGTTGAGCCTGGGCAGGGCGGCAGAACATTGAAGCTGTCCCGAAGCACGGCCGCGGCGGGACATTTGCGGAGAGGTCAGGGATTGTCATTTAGGACTATGATTGCTGTCTGCTTTGGCTAACCTGTCGAAGGAATATCCCACTGAAATAATGATGGAGTACCGAACTGCCATGAAAGTCGGAACGAAACCGGCAATCCAGGAAGAAGTGCCATGGTCCGACAGCCTGACCACGTACGATAAGCAGCACCACACGCTGTACCTGAGGTTCCTGGATGCGGCCGCTGATGATGCCAGCTATGAGGAGATGGCGCAGGAGTCATCCTCGGCATCGATCCGGTACAGGAACCGGAGCGCGCCCGCAAAGCCGCGCGAAGCCATCTCGATCGGGCGAACTGGATGGTGACGACAGGGTACAAAGAATTGTTCGCGGGATAATGGAGAATGGGCGGCAGCCCCCGCGCTCCTCAGCAGCAGATTGGTCCAGGCGTCCACTAGCAAGGCGATCCGTTGCTTCCGCGATGGCCTTCCTGATCCGGCGCTGGATCTTGCACCATCAAACCCCCATCTCGCGCCGTTTCCTTGCCCAGAGAGAACTCAACACCGAGACCGGAGCAACGGAGACGGCTCTTTCGTCGAGCCAGTTTAATTTGGAACATTATGGGTTGATGGCTGGTTTTTGCGCCGGCATGTCAACGACGGTCGGCTGCCCTAGGCTTGAAAGGGCCACGTTGACTGAAGAAATGAGGTCCGTCCGTCCAATGCCGGCACTCCCTGAGCAGAGTTTTGGGCGTGCGATCCCGTCGGGCGTTTTGGCAAAGTGGCGCGCGTCGAGGCGATTTCGCTCCTCGATACCGCGCCAAGGGAGCCGCCCAAATCGTCGTCGGCAAGGCAACGGTCTGCCTGCCTCTCGGCAGTCTTATCGACTTGTCTGCCGAAAAGGCTCGCCTGGAGAAGGCGATTGCAAAAACCGAGCAGGAGATCGCTCGTATAGCCGGCAAGCTTTCGAACGAAAAGTTCGTTGCCAACGCGAATCCAGATGTGGTCGCCGCCGAACGTGAGCGTCTTGGCGAACTGGAAGGACAAAATGCCAGGCTCAAGGTTGCATTGGCCCGGATCTGCGTGGCGGGCTGAGGAAGAATTCAAACTCAAAAATCAGGCACACAGCAATAGGCGCGTGCCGTTGCGTTCTTGATCTACGCCAACACAGCAACCAAGCGTTTAAGGCGGGCAATCTTCACCCGCGCGAAGGCAATCTAGCCATCGCCCTGAGACGTCAATGACGCTTGTCTTCCTCAACCTCTTGCCTCTGCCTTCTAAAACTCGGCCGTGCAATTCAACCCAAGTTTGTGACGATGTCTCGCGACTCCTAAATTTACAGAATCTGTCTTGCACTGCCGTTTAGAATCTCGCCGAGGGGCATAGATTTCGCGACCTCTTCCGGTCGTGCGACATGCAGTTCGGCGAGGTACCAACCGTTCTCCTCCGCGCCGGCGGCATCGACCCCCAGCTGGCGGAGATTGTCGAGCACATGCTGCCGTTCCTCGACGGAAGCAAAACGCCGCTGTCGAAACAGTCCTTCCAGCTTCTCCGTGACATAGCCGTGCCGGCCCAACATTTCTTCCGGGCCTCCGAAATCGAACATGCGCAGCACGAAATGCGCCATCCACGGACGACTGTCGAGGCTCGTCTCCAGGAGCCGTTCCAACGAAGTCTCAGTAACGTAGCCGACGCAGCCGGTCGAAATGATGAGGTCGGCGTTTTCGATCGCGGCCGTGTCTTCTGGCGTCGGGTCTCTTTTTTCGAGATCGGTCGCAACACCTGCGTCGAGCATGCCCACATCGACCGCATAGGATATCGCGCGATCTGCTGGGTCGACACCGACAATTTCGAGCGCGGCATCCGTCGGTTTGGCATAGAGGTCACGGTCCCGCTGAAGAAGCGCCTCGAGATCGTCGGCCGCCACTCCGTAGAGCCGGTAGAGTTCATCCAACGAACGTCCGTGCTTAAGAAGCGCGCCGTTGATCCCATAAGAGCAACCAAGATCGATCACCTTGGCCGGTTCGGATTCGGTGGCGCTCCGCCGTGCTTCGATCAATCGTTGGAATTGAGGTTTTGCTTCCTGAGGAATCCGATAGCCAAGGCGAGACAAAGTGGAAAAGTAAGCTGTCGGCTCCGAATTATTATAAATATTGTTTAAGTTTATCTTGCCAGTCACGTCGTAGCTAATATTTTCCAATATATCGACTCCGTTTTTCATATCATAAATTCACGCCTCCGCACAAAATGTGCGCAAAGACGTTATTTTTCGAATGGAAGGTATTATTTAGCCCATAAGATTCGAGAATTGAACCCGTACGGGAGAAAAATTCCTCGTCGCGGCACAGAAAATAGTGGCATTGCTGGCAAGCGGCGCTTTGCAGCAGCGGATACCTACCCAGAAGCTCAGCAACGGCGCTACCGGAAAGATCGCAGCTCTGATGTTCCGGTTTTGAAGAATTCAGCCTAACTGTCTCAATAGGGTATAGCCCGCATCGCCATGTGATACCGTCCGCGCTGCTTCATTGTCGTAGAAGTCGCGCGCCAGCCGACGGCGGTGGATTCAATGAAAATTGGAGGCAAATCGGGTGACCGACACCACGACTATTTACGAGGAAATGCCGGATCTTGATACGAGCGGCGGTCGCCTTTCCCGAGCGCGGGAGGCAAGCGGCTTGAGCGTCAAACAGCTTGCGTGGCGGCTCGGCGTGAAAATGGCGACTATCAACGCATGGGAAAGCGATCGATCACAGCCCGGATCGCATCGGCTTGCAAATTTGTCCGGGATTCTCAATGTCAGCATTTCGTGGATCCTCCACGGCGTCGGCACAGCCGTCCGAACCGGAAAGGGGTGAAATGGCTGAATCTTTGAATTCCAAGCTACGCCGGCTCAAACTGCTCCACGCCGAAACCGGTCACCTGATCAGCAGGGTTCAAGACGAGATGGAACGGCTCGGCGCTGGCCGCTGACCTTTCGGCGGCCCCCCTGTCTTCAGGCAATCTTGTCGATCAGGCCTCATGCGAGCCGATCTGGTCACCGTCGAAATCGCGCCTCATCGCGGCCGCACCCAGATATCATTCTTGCCTCCTTGTGCGTCAAGAAGGTCGTGCCGGACAGGATCAGGAGCCGCCCGGTCGGGCAGCGATTCCAGTGGTCAGACAACAACCGCATCGTCGAGATCAAGTCGCCGCTTATCCTGCAGTCAGGGCCGGCTCCTTTTAGGGACGGTCTCGATGCGATTGCCGCGGCTCTTCCGCCTCTTCAGGAGGTTGCCGGCTACCCATTATGCAGGGTTGGACGATAGTGCAGTCGGGAATGACACTTGTAGTACAGCGCCGGATAGCGGTCGAACACCTTGCCGTGGACCGCCTCGAGGCCGAGATCATCGAATTGAAGGCTGTCAACCTGGAACCACTGCTCCAACTTTCTGGGGTCAGGACAAGAGCAGTTCAAAATCCTGCGCGGCCTTTATCAACCAAAGGCAGCTACGGTTGATTTGATGATGATTCCGCCGTCCGGGCTTCGGCGCATCTGACGCCCCGTGGCGGCGCGAAAGACGCTCAGGAGTTGCAGCGCCGGCGGCACGCGCGACCAGATGGTTCTCAAGACTTCTCGACCATGCCGGGTTTTCCGAAGGGCGCTCCCAGACACCACGCGCCGCGACGATCGGAAGCCAATCTCGTGGAAATACAGGTCGGCATGCTGCGGGCTGATATGATGAAAGACGCCGGCGATGGTACGGCGGACGCGGGAGTTGAAGCCCTCCACCGAATTGACGTGGACGGCGTCGCGAACATACTCACCACTGGAATGTTTCACGGTCTCGTGCTTGGCAAAGCTCTGACCAATGGCCATGAATGCTTTCCACTCGTCGCTCATCAAATGAGCTCTCGATCGATCTGCGCTTCAATGACGCGTTCGCTTGCTCGCGCTGAGAGACCGGTCACGACCGCGGCACGCGCGTCACCGGCCGGAGCGCCGGGCGTGACGTCGGTCGGCCGCTGCACCATGGCCATGACCGGCGCCTTCTCCGTATTCGCCTGACCTTTCCGGCCCCGTCCCGGAGGTGGGTCGTCCGGCCGCTTTCGGGGACTTCCCGCCGCAGGACGTCCTCTATGACTTTTCGGAGCCCCGCGGCGGAGTTGGGCTTCTGACAAGGCGGGAAGTTTGCACGTTTCTCAGAGTGACGATCGGCGGGCCCGGAGCCTTCATGATCCCGGTGAACGACTGGTCGCAGCTTCCTGAAGCCGTTCGCCGCAAGCTCGTGCTTGAACTTGCGGCCGCCGGCGTCGCCAGAGCGGACAGCGGAAGAAGCGGCCAACCCTCCCGTCCTCGCCGCGCAAAGCGCGCCCTATGATTGCCTCGTCGGCTAAGCTCTGGCGCGACCGCTCCGGGAGGTGGGACTTTCAGTAAGCGCCCCCGAACCAGCCTATTTCCTTTCACAGCCAGCCGCGCCGCTTGAAAAAGAGATACGGAACCACGGCGGAGAGCACCATCAGACCCAGCGCAAAAGGGTAGCCCAGAAGCCATTTTAGCTCGGGCATGGCATCGAAGTTCATGCCGTAGATCGAGGCAACCAGCGTCGGCGGCAAAAACACGACGGCAGCGACCGAGAAAATCTTGATGATCTGGTTCTGCTCCAGATTGATGAGACCCAGCGTCGCGTCCAGCAGGAAGTTGATCTTGTTGGACAGGAAGGTCGCATGGTCGCTGAGGAACGTGGCATCGCGCTGGACGAGCTTGATACGTTGCCGGATTTCCTTCTGCAACTTGCGACCGGACGACGCGACTGCCGAGCTGGTCGAGTCACTCGCGCTATGGTAGGCGACGAGCCGCGCGATGCTCACGAGACTCTCCTGAATTTTCGTCAGCAGCTCACCCTTCCGGCCGATTCGCTCGACAAGGGATTGAAGGTTGCGCGTGTTTTTTGATGCGCTCGAGGATTTATTGCGAAAAATTTCGCGTGAGAGTGCATCAATCTCGTCGCCGATGCGCTCAAGCGTGTCGGCCGAGCGGTCGATGATCGCTTCGATCAGACCCAGCATCACCAATTCGCCGGATGTGCAGGGAGGGCCGCTACTGCGCTGTGCTTTCGCCGCATAGTTCAAGAACGGCTTCGGGTCGGCATGGCGAACGCTGACGAGCGTCTGGCCCTTGATGATGAACGTAACCGGCGCTTTGACAGGGTCCTCGCCCTCGATATTCGCGACCGCGGTGATCGTCATGAACTCGGCGCCGTCTTCATGATAAAGACGGTCCGACAACTCGATTTCCGCCATCTCGTCGCGCGTCGGGATATCAATGGCCAGATGCGCCTTAACAAGCTTCACTTCCTCAACAGTCGGGTTGAGGAGGTCGAGCCAGAGAGCACCGAGAGCTTCGGCCTCCGGCAAGCCGTCAATTGCTGTCAGATGGCCGTTCTGGCCCGTGTAGATGCGCAGCATTTGTGGCTCCTTCGGCAAGGCAGTATGCCGCCCGCGGAGCCTTTCCGTAACAGGGGCTGAAGCGCTCTACGCTGATCTCGGTCATTTTGGCCGCCGGCAGATTGTGCTGGCTTGGCTGGCGATCGCATTTCCGTGCCTGCTGCTTAACTATTTCGGGCAGGGCGCGTTCGTTCTTTCCCGAAGCGGGACGATCTGACATCCATTCTTGGCCCTGTCGGCTCGAAGCTGGGATTTTGGCCAAGTTGAAGAACGTTGTGGGAACATTGTCTCGCTAATTGACGAGTGATTTGCGGGGAATGACAGTCTGCTCCGAATTATGGAGTAGGCTGATGGGTTTGAGTATTTCGAATGAGGATTTTTCCGGGCGTTGGAGCCTGAGCTTTTCCGACATGGATTTTGTGAACGGCAAGCCGACCCCGGCGCGACTGGGATTGGCGGTTCAGCTTAAGTTCTTCGCCGCACACGGCTTCTTTGTACAGGACCCTGCCTCGATCCCGACCGACGGCGTTTCCTGGTTGGCCGAGCAGCTTGGCGTCGAATGTGACGCAGTGAACCAGTATGATTTCTCCGGCCGGACTTCGCGCCGGCATTGTCCCGAGATTCTGCAGTATCTCGGCTTTCGACGCCTGAAACGGTCCGATCGGGAAGAGCTGACATTATGGTCGCTGGCGAACTGTGTCCGACCGGGCAATCGGTTGGCGCCATGCTCGAGCAGGTTTGTCTGTGGTGCCGGGACCGTAGTATATACGGCCCGTCGCACAAGGAACTGGAACGCCTGGTGCGTTCGCAACGGCAACATTATCTCGACGACTGGTTGACCGGGGTGAGCGCTCGTCTTTCATCAAGCACGCTCGCATTGCTGGAAGCTTCTATTGCCGAGGCAGACGGCCAGACCGGCTTCAATACGATGAGGGGTGATGCTGGCCAGGCATCGCTCGACAACATCCTGGGCCAATCATTACCGGCGTATGCTGCCCAGCCTGCTTTCGGTTGAGACCGGTAACTTCTCTGGGGTTAGGCGATACGGTACGAATGACCGACGTTCTCAAAATGCTGGTTCTGCCTAAGCTCGGATGACCGGTGTGGGCTGTGCGCGAAGAATTTGTAGAACTCGATGTCCAGCGCATTGTTGACGGCAATGTTCGCTTCCGCGAGCGCCTCGGGCGAGGGCGCCGTGCCATGGCGTAGCGCATCATCAGCCCATCGCTTTAATGATTTCTTCGGCCCAATTTCCGCGATCGCCTTTTGAAGATGTTCGAGACTGCTTGAAAATTGTGCTGGGTAGCAGAGGCTGAAAATAAGGCCAGCGGTCGAGCCTACATGCTGCCACCAGTGGACAGTCTCGTGGATGTAGGTCGAGTAGGCTTGGATGAGGTCTGCAGGATCGTGACTCCCAAAGTCGCCTGAGGAGAGGGCGTCGACCAGCTCATGAACACGCGGGCTCAAGCGCAGCACGAATTGTTTGGTGCTGTAGAGACCATGGGCTTCCAACGTCGCCGCGAACGTCGTAGGCGCCATCAGGATGCCTCCGCTCGGTTCGAGCAAATCATGTTTGAGATCGTTGAAAACGATCATATTGCGGCCTTTGTGGTTGCGCATACAATTGAGGCGTGATTTGACCTGCCGGACCGTCGCCGACGTTATGTCGTCTCGCCGCCGGTACTCTGGGCGATCTGCTATAAAGTTGACATTCGCCCCCCCATGACATAGATGTCTCCTCGGAGGCTTTGTACGCGGAAACGTGGGCATTGCCTTTTTTTATGCCGGGTTGACAGCGATGGGCCTCAGATCCCGAATGTGCTTAATCCCCCAGATTTTTTCACCTCCTTCGGTCTCGCGACTGAATCGGATTCGCTTTACGCGATCAGCTAGTCCCGCCAATTCGGGTCTGGCCGGCAGCGTCATGCCATTCAATCGCAAACCCCAACTGATCACATACGCGACGATGTCCGTCAGCTGAATTAGCGTCGTTAGATCGCTGTGTACGAAGAAGGGTTCCGGGATAATGAGTCGGGCGCGCACCCTGCCGTTTCGTGTCCTTATGAAATAGTTCGACACCTGTCCAAGCAAGACATGGCTCTGTGCCTTATCGAGCTCGTCGAACACGAGATATCCCATCGGATCGTCTGGCATTCCATTCAAAAAGTAATAGAAGCGCTCGAATAGGAAGGCGTAGTCCTTGCGCATCGCTTCATCGCTTGGTGGTCGCGGTGCTGATTGCGGGACCATAGTTGCGAAGACCTGTGCTCCGTGGCTACGAGCAAGGTTGAGCGCAAACTCGCAATAGGCGATCTTCGCCTGGCCGAGCGCAGTCAACCGATCGCGCGTCACTGCTGTCCCATCAAGAAGGATTTCCCGCGCAAGGCGACTGCGGGTGTTCTGCTCGAAGGCTGGCAATTGTGCAGCGTGTCTGAAAGTTTTTGGTTTGAGCAGCTCCTTGGCTTTCGCCTCCTGGCCGTAGGCCTGATAAAGACGCATCCCGAAGATATGCTGCTGAGCGTCGGAAAGTTGCCGGATGAGGGGCCATATCTTTCGGTCCTCGATCGCAACGCCTGCCAGCACTTCATATGGCGAATTCCGGCGATCTTGGCCTGACTCGTCAATAAATAGCGCCCAACTCATGCAGTCCCTCGCTCTTGTTCTTTTTATCCATCGGGCTCCAGGGGATCATCGTGCGGCCCCGACGCTCGGTTTCGCCGACGCCTTGTAACCACGCTTCGTCACCGCCTTGCGGGCTGCCTTGGCCGACTCTTCGATTTCGCGGAATTCAGGTTCTAGTTCCTGAAGGCGCTTCACAAGTCCGCTCAAATCATAGGTATTGCTGAGCTTGCCCCCATTGCTGCTACGGCGCTCGATCCGCTGGACCAATCCGGCCTGCTCCAGTTCCGCAATGTACCGTTGGACCTGGCGTTCACTCAGGCTCAACCGCTGTGCGAGGGTCTCCTTGCTTGGAAAAGGTTTCCGCTCCTTGTCCCACCAGAAATCGCACAATTGCAGGAGGACAGCGAGCTGGGTGGGATTAAGCCCAATGAGAGCGCTTCATAAGCAATTTGCGCTGCGGAGAAAATCACCGACGCTTGGCAAAATAAATCGAAAGGGAGGGCCTACTGCGTATGAAATTGCGAAGCGTGGTTGCTGTCCACAGATTGACGGATTTTGGACCAAAGCCGACTCGGACTCGTCTGGGAAGCCTGCGTGCGCTATACACAAAAGAAATTTAGCCGGCTACCGACTAGGCTAACCTACTTAGGCGAAATGGATGCCCGGGCCTTTGAAGAAAAAGAAACTGGGGAAGCGAGCAAGAGGGACTTGCCCTCCTCGATGTCGCGCTGGATCAGAATGGCCTGATAGCCCTGCTCAAGGTGCTCGTAGAGGAGCAGGTTCGCGAGCGTCGATTTGCCGACTCCAGGTGGTCCGGCGACGATCACGACTCGATGGTCGTTCAGCATCATCAGCGCCTGGGGATAGGCCCCGCTCTGTAAATAGCGGCGCGCCTCGTCGTGAACCTGGCGGACCTTGAACTCGCTTTGCGTCACGGCGGCGTTATGCAAGACGCGGTCGGAACAGCCCGGCTTGTCAGCCACAGCTTGTAGTGGTTGCCCTCGATCGTGGGATGCTGGCCCAGCAGATTGTTGGGGTCTTCCTGGCCGAGAAACATCGATTGGTTTCAGAACGTCGGCTCCAATGAGCGCGACAATCGCATCCTTGTTGACCGCCGAGAGGAACCGACGTCACGAGGACATAACGACTCGGTTGAAGCCGCCTGACGTTGACAGCTTCCTTTTTCAACTCGCGCAGCAGCCCGGCGAGTCCGGTCCTCAGGAGATGCTTAACCTGGACAACGATTTTGGCAGTTCCAAGCGCGTACCGAAGATTGATGCCGCCATCTTTTCCGGTCTTGAAACTTTCGATGGTCACACCCCAGTGCGCTTGCAGAAGGTCGCGCGCCATTATCTCTAGGTCATACGGCGAGAGCTGATGAAAATCGTAGTCGGGCATTGTCTGGTCAGCCCGCCGCAGGCAGAGGATCTGTACCCTCACTGAGGATGGCGAGGTAGCGTCGATAGCCGAAGACCCGGCCGCGCCGCCGGCCGGTGACCTCCTCGACGACGCCGAGGCGCTCAAGATCGGCAAGCGCGGCGTTGACCGTGGGCGCTGACAGTCCCGTTCGTTCGACGAGCAGGTTGGCGGTGAGATAAGGGTTCTGCTGAAGGAGATCGTGAATGCGTAGTGCCGAGCCAGCGCGTTCGCTTTCGCCTGTTATGCGTTCGCGGTCTTGCTTGAACAGTTCGACGATCCGGGTTGCCGCGTCGAAGGCCTGGTTTGCCGTGTCAGCAACGCCGGTGAGAAAGAAGTCGAGCCAGGCCTCCCAGGCGCCGTGTTCGCGGACCTCCTGAAGCAACCGATAATAATCGGCACGATGGGTCTTAAGATAGAGGCTTAGATAGAGCAGCGGCTTCCGCAGCACGCCGTGGACGCAGAGGTAGAGTGTCACCAGCAAACGACCAATTCGGCCATTGCCGTCCAGGAACGGATGGATCGTCTCGAACTGCACGTGCAGGAGGCCCGCCTTGATCAGCGCCGGCAGCCGAGATCCTTCCTCGTGCATGAAGCACTCAAGGGCGTCGAGGCACGCGTCCAATTCCGTCGTTGGGGGCGGGACGAACAGCGCGTTGCCCGGGCGGGTGCCGCCGATCCAGTTCTGCGAACGCCTAAACTCGCCAGGGCTTTTCGTGCCGCCCCGCCCGCTTTGCAGGAGCCGGGCGTGCATTTCGCGGATGAGGCGGAGCGAGAGAGGCAGGTCTTCAAGCCGCTCCAGTCCATACATCATCGCATCGACGTAGTTCGAGACTTCGCGGATGTCGTCGAGCGGACGGCCCGCCTGCGCCTCGGTCTCGAAGCGGAGGAGGTCTGAAAGGGTGGATTGGGTTCCCTCGATCTGGGAAGAGAGAACCGCCTCCTTCCTTACATACATGTAGAGGAAGAGCTCCTGGCGCGGCAGGAGCATGGTGATGCCGTCGAGACGCCCCAGCGCGCGCTCGGCCATGCTCAGGCGGTCCAGCAGCGCGAGCACATCGATAGACGGAGCCGGCGGCAGCGGCGGCGGCACGAAAGCTCGCACCATCTCGCCAGCAACGGTTGTCTCGACAAAGCGGCCCAGCCGCTGATTGGGTTCGGGATCGGCCATGTACGCCCCATTATGGCCAACGGCCTTATTTAAGCAATGCCAGCTTGGCTTAATTAGGAAATAGGCTAAGGTAAGCGAGCTTAAATAACGGGGTCTGATGGGCGGTGGGCGGCTACAGCCAGCGAAGTGCGCGACAGTATTCTGCCACTCTCGTTGGCTGACATCCTGCCTGCCGCATTCACCGAGTGGTCCTTCACCGAAAACACGGCGGACCACGAGACACCGATTGAATCCTGCGAGCTCTGCGGCCAACAGGACCTCTGCTACCACTTCGAGATCCCCAATCATATACCGAGGCGACGCTCTGGGTTGGCTCGCACTGCTTACTCCAATTCGACGTCGCCGTCCTCGAGAAAGGTCGGCGCCTTTCGCCGGAGGAGGCGAAGCGGCATCTCGCGAAGCTTACCCAGCGGATGCAGCTGGATTCCTGCATCCGTGCGCTGGAACAGCTAGCCACGAAGGAGATCAATCCCATACTGTCGGGCGCGCTCGACTACTACCGGCGCAACACGAAGCTCACGCCCAAATATGCTGCCGTCATCTTCTGGAAGCTCCAGACGTTTCGAATCGACCATCACCCGTCCTTCTTTCAGGTCGAGCTTCGCCGCGCTCGGCACATCGAAGACTTGCGTCAAATGCCGACGCGCGGAGTCCACCGCTTCTGGAGCGCGCTAACCACGGCACAACCTCGTAAGGCAGCGGAGCTCGGCCATGCGCCACCGACAACATGAGTGTCAGAGTTGCGCACGTGCCTCCGCGGTCGCTCTGTTCGATACAACAGGCCCTCACGTGGAGGTTGGTCTGTATATGGTAGACATTCGCACGATGTCTGGAGGTCGCACTGCCGCCGGGATGGAGCCCGCCTAACATGCCGAAAGTAGATCAAGGCGAGCTCACCGGCCTGTTTGCGTCGAGACCGCAAGCGTGCGCCTGGTTCTTGGTGCGGGCGCCTCGCGAATGTCGGGCCTCCCCACTGCGACCGACATCATCTGGCATGGGATTCCGAGGCGGAGCTCGCCATCAGCAGGCGCGGCGCCCGTATCGGATCGATTGGCGAAAGCCGACCGCGAGGCCGACGAGAACGGCAAGGCCGATAACTGTGTAGAACCCGACCGCCTCGCGCGGCTTGTGCTCCAGTCCGGTTTTCCACCCGCGGGTGGCGTATGGCATAGGCTGCCGATCCTGCCAGCACAGGCACGGCGACCAGCCCTGTGCCGATGATGCCCGGGCTGAATAGCGCGAATAATAGTGGTGGTGTGGAACGGCCCTCCGAGCCGTCGCGGAACATGACTATGCTGGTGCTCGAAGCGTGGGCGTCAAGAAGGGGACACACCATGGAAGATCACCGACAAGCTTCGATCCTACGGTGCAGCGAAGCGGGAGATCATGCCAGGCGTCGAGCATCGCTCGCACAAGGGCCTGAACAATCGGGCGGAGAACTCTCATCAACCCGTCCGACGGCGGGAGAGGATCATGAAGCGCTTCAAGTCAGCGCGACATCTTCAGCGTTTCGTTTCCGTACACGACCCGATCGCCCAACCTCTTTAACGTTCCCCGCCACGATATTCCATCCATCCACCATCGAGAACTGCGAGCAACTGCCATGCAAGCATGGCGCCAAATCGCGCGCCCTCACGCCGAATGAACCAAAGCCTCACTCCCAGATCTTGTTTTCACAGCGTTAAGTTTACGGTGCCCGATTCGATCCTCTTGCCGTTCAGTATTCCGGCGGCTCGACAGGAGGCCGGGGCAGCGAGTCCAGTTGGTTGGCGGCCACTAGAACTGATTCCACTGCGTCTTGGTGCGTGCACGAGGAAGGATCCATTCCGTAGGCTTCCTGAATCATCCGTGATGCGATTTCCCTTTGTTGGTCTTCAGGAACACGGGACAATGCGTTGCGCACACTATCGGCGAACTCGGGTGAGATCACTTGTACTTCTGCATATTTTTCCCACGATACGGGTGCGTTTTGCCTCCGGCGCAAATTGTTGGCAGTGTATTCATTTGTGTCCGGATGCACGAACGGAATCAACCCCTCAAGACGGCTTTTCAGGAATTCGGCGGTGCTTTTGTCCATCGACCAAGGACCTTCCTCGGCCGGCTCTCCGCTCCATGCGCTGTCTTTCAACCGAACAGCGGGACCGTTGGCCCAGGCATCCATGACCACGGTCGACCTCGGGTCGCGGCTTCCGCGCCGCAGTTCGTTCCAGGTGTGACCCGTCTTGACTGGGATCTCATCACCTTCCTCGGTTATCTCTTTCATTGACACGGAAGCAATAGAGGTCATGCTCCGCTCGTCGGCCGCCATGTGTGGGGCGTGGACGATAGCGGAAAGGGGAGCGGTCTGATTGCAGCACGCCGCTCCCATGACTACGGCCACTGCAACCTTGTTGTTGCCGTCTGGTGCCATCATTGCAACCGACGATCCGATGCCGTTGTGGCCGTGCGAGGGAATGTCGTCCACCTTAACGTTTCCCCGGCCATGCTTGAGCAGCAGGCGGAGGTCGTGAACTGTTTGCCCCGCTGTCGCGAGTCTTATCGGGCTCGTGACGTCGTCATGGACGAGACACGCTCCCATATGGTAGGCGGCCTGCTGGATCTGATGTTGCTCCAGAGGCGCATCTCCGCCCCATCGCAACTTGTCGGCAGGCGTGCCCAGGGAGACCCTCAGCGCTGATATGCTGCTCTCAAAGGCCGACGCCGTGGATTCTCGCGGCGACTCTTCCGTGTCATATGTGGCATGTCGAGTCGATCCGGAGGATTTGGAGAAGCAAATTCCCATAGCCGTTCACCTGTAGTGGAGTTTTCTGATCGTCGAGGGACGGGATACGCGAGACGGCGCTTAACCGTCAGTGTCATCTGGATGACTCATGCTAGGCGGGTTGGCTTTCGACAAGCTGACGGGCACCGTAAACTTAACGCTGTGAAAACAAGATCTGGGAGGGCACCGTAGCGTTAACCAGCATCGATCAAAATGTGGGATCTGGCGGCATGACCAGATTTTCCCGTGATTATCGTCGCCACCGATTTCCGGCGCAGGTGATTGCCCATGCCGTTTGGCTCTATTTCCGGTTTCCGCTCAGCCTGCGGATGGTCGAGGATATGCCGGCAGCTCGTGGCGTCATCGTCTCTCACCAGACCGTGCGACTTTGGGCTGAGAAATTTGGCAGACACTTTGCCAATGATATCCGGAAGCGATCGGCCGGCAAGCTCGGCGACACATGGCATCTCGATGAAGTTGTCATCACCATCGGTGGAAAGAAACACTGGCTTTGGCGCGCCGTTGATCAGGACGGGTTTGTTCTCGACGCGTCGGTGCAAAGCCGTCGCAATGTCAAGGCGGCAAAGCGCTTGATGCGAAAGCTTCTGAAAGGCCAAGGCCGTTCGCCGCGTGTGATGATCACCGACAAGCTTCGATCCTACGGTGCGGCGAAGCGGGAGATCAGAGACCGGTAACTTCTCTGGGGTTAGGCGGCGCGCAGGAGAGGCGGTTTGGGCTTGAATAGTGGTGGCACGTTCGGCTCTGGCTGTCGGAACGGTGCCCGCAATCGATTGCGAAGCTCGCCGTTGAGATCTGCCGTCCTGACCTGCATAAGCATGTGAGCACCGTGGAGCGACCACCGCATCTGCTGTTTCTTGACCATCCTGCCGACAAGTGAATTCACCGCCGATTCAGCCAGAGTCGTTGCGACGCGAAGGCCGGCTTGGTAGCGCTTGCCATAGTTGACGATCGCGCCGCGGTTCGAACGGATATAGGTCAGGAGCTGCAAGCCGAGGCTTTGAAGTCGGGCGACGGAGAACTCGCTGTCTCCCTGCGAAGCCTTCACCCTCTCCAAGAGTTGCTCCAGATCGGTGATCGCGCGATCGACCCGCCCATGCCACAGGCGCCACTTCACCGCTCTGATGTCAGGTCGATTGCGGGAAGCGCTTCAGAGAGACCCGATCGGGATCGAGCCATATGATCGGCGATCTGCTGCATCGGCTGGACCTTCATGGCGATGTGGAACCAGTCGATGATGTGGGCCTCGGCTTCGGCATTGCGCGGGGTAGCCGCTTCAGGATTTCGGCGCCGTCCGAAATCACCGTCACATCGCCAAAGCCGCGGTAGCCTACTTCCCGAAGGGCATGAAGGGCGCGATCCCGGATTGCCCGTTGGTCGGTGCTGCCGGTCACGAAATAGCGACCGCCGCCTTCGCCCCGCCCGCCGCGGCCGCATCGGGCCACAACGAGCTCGAAGTTGCGCGCGGAATTGGAATCGGCGCTGCGAACATGCGCAGTATCGATGCTAATGACGAACTCTTTGCGTCGATCGCCGGGAAGCTGCATTTCAAGCTGGCGTCGTTCGTCCGTTTGCGCCCTTGCGTGCAATTCTTCCTCAGCAACTTGATCGTCGAGCCGTTCGCCAATCCTGATGGTTCGCTTGCGCACGGTGGCATGCGTCTCGGTCGGCTCAACGGGCAGGAATTCGGCAAGCACTCTCGCAGCCTGCCGGTACGGCGTCATGCTCCCCAGCCGCGCCGTCAGTTCCATCAGCTCGGATGTCGCTCGATCCGGGCAGATCTCCCGCAGCGGCGCAAAGGCATCGACCATGCCTGGGTAACAATCCCGACACAGCATCCAACGAGGATTGCGCACCTCCACGATGCCAAAGACAGTCCGGATCCGTCGCGTCGTGTAGTCCTTGACCGGCCGAAACCTGTGGCAATCCGGGCAGACCCGACGAAAGAGGGAATACGTCTCCGCCTCATGGTTCACGACCGCGCTCTGCAGCGCCGCCATGATGGTTTTGCTGTCCTCGATCGACAGGTCGAGGTCGCCGTCAAACAGACGTTCCCAGCTCTTGTCGATGCGGACCGCCTTCCGGCAAACGTCACCGAACTCGTTCCTGCCCTCGATCGTGATCGTCCATTCCACCGCCATCGCTTTCCCTCCGAACAAAGCGGCGCTCATGGACTACGCGGGCCTAACAACCTGTATTCGACCCCAGGGAAATTACCGGTCTCGAAAGATAGCCTGCGACCGATCTCGTCGCTGCTAGGAGGAATGCTGTGCCTTTAGGCGCTTCCTGGCTACGCTCAGTTCTTTGACAATGCGTCCGTGACGAACTGGGGCAGTCATTGCGCAGCCAACCACGGGACTCGATAACAGGCCGGCGTGCCGGACCCGCACGAAAAAGTACACCATTGCGTAATTGCACTGGACTGGTCGCCATTCAAGCGGAATCACCCAGCCTTTGAAGCTGGCACAAACCTCAACTGTTCCGCTGCAGCAAACCGTTTAGGACGAGATCGATATGTGCCTCGATAAAGGCCGCCTCATCGATAGGATTTCTGTCTGCGAAGATCAGTTTCCAGATCGTGAGGTGAACAGCCGAGCTGATCACCACTTCCGGCATATTTGCAGCGGCGCTCTGGTGAAACTCGCCCGAAGCCACGCCTTGCTCGATAAACGCGCGAACTGCGTCGAGCAGGGGTGCGATAAACTCGCCGTAATGCCGGTCGATGATGTTGGGGAAGCGTGATCCCTCAGCCAATTGGAGGCGCAACAACTCCCTCGTCTTCCTGTCGCCGGCGAGTTTGTCGTATCCCAGGAGAAGCAATTGGCGCAAACGGTCGGATTGAGAGCCTCGCAGCGCATCGATAGAAGCTCTGACGTCTTCGAACGGCGCCGAGACATGTCCCATCGTTGCCTCGAACAAAGCGTCCTTCGTCGGAAAATACAGATAGACCGTGCCTTTTGTGACGCCCAGGCGCGCGGCGACGTCTTCGACGCGCGTGGCTGCATATCCCTTTTCGACAAACTCCTCGAACGCCGCATCGAGGATCTCGTGCGGGCGCCTCGCTTTCTGTTCTGCTCGAGAAAGTTTCTTTTCCATAGCTGACATCCTTCGTTGAACTGCTCACACGATTTTGGCCAAAACATCCATTGACTAACTAGTCAGTCAGCGATATCTAGCCCACCGTTTCCTCTGATGCAACGGTGCCTGGAGCAATGAACACATTTCGCGCACTCATTCTGGGTCTCGCCTGTGCCGCCCTGGTCGGCTGCGAAGACCATACCTCAAGCCAAACGGCACCGCAGCCGGTGCAAGCAATTGCCGCCTCGCTGACTCAATACCAGCCGGGCGCCGCGGTCACCGGGGAAGTGAAGGCTCGGGTTCAATCCGAGTTGTCTTTCCGGACCGGCGGCCGGGTGAGAGAACGCCGCGTCGATGTCGGATCACGGGTGCGTGCGGGCGACGTCCTGATGCGCATCGACGACACCGAGCAACGCGCCGATGTCGATTCCGCCCGGGCGGGCCTGCAGTCGGCACAAGCCACCGTCAAGCAGAAGGCGCTTGCCTTCGAACGCTACAAGACGTTGCTGAAATCGCGAGCAATCGCTCAGTCCACCTATGATGCGGCGCGAGAGGCGCTGACGACAGCGCAGGGCTCTCTGGAGGTCGACCAGGCGAGTTTAGCGACGGCGCAGGATGCTCTTTCCCATACGGAGCTCAAAGCCGACGCAGATGGCGTCATCACCTCACGCAGCGTCGAAGCAGGCCAGGTGGTCTCTGCGGCGCAGCCGGCGCTGACGCTTGCGCGCGATGGCCCGCGGGACGCTTCTTTCGAGGTGTTCGAAGCCTTCTTCCTCCCAGGCCGACCGACGAGTGAAGTCGAGGTTGCTCCGGTAGGTGATCGGGCGCGCACGGCACGGGGCAAAATCCGGGAAGTCTCTCCAGTCATCGATACGAGCACCGGGACCATCCGCGTCAAGGTGGCGCTGCCGCAAGAGGCGCAATGGTCGCTCGGAACGTCGGTGGTGGGTGAATTCCATTCACCGTCTCGGGAAGGTGTGATCCTGCCGTGGAGCGCCATGGCCTCCGCCGGGGGTGAGCCGGCCGTATGGGTCATCGACGCGGCAAGCAAATCGGTCTCGCTTCGCAAGGTCGCGGTCGCCCGCTATCGAACAGCCGATTTCATCGTGACCGGTGGGATTGCGCCAAAAGATCTGATCGTCACCGACGGCGGAAAATTTCTCAAGCAAGGCCAGGCTGTGGCCTGGCAGGAGAAGTGACATGACCAGCTTCCGTTCACGCATCTCAAGCCGGTTCGTTCAGGTGATAACGATCCTTATCTTGCTTCAGGCCGTTCTGGTGCTGTTGCTTCTTTCGGGCTGCGAGCAAAGCCCAGCCGCGAAAGCGGCCCCACCACGAGCGGTCAACGTCGTCACGGCGAAACCGGAGCAGCCCGCTGTTTTGAGTTTCGCCGGCGTCGTGCAGGCGCGGGTTGAAACAGATCTGGCATTCCGGGCATTGGGCCGCGTCATATCGCGCAGCGTCGAGGTCGGCGATCTGGTGCACAGGGGCGATGTTGTGGCCGAGCTCGATCCCTTGGCGCTGCAGCTTGCCGTCACGAGCGCCGAGGCTGATCTGCGCAATGCCGAGGCGCAGCTCGAGAACGCCACAGCCACCGAAAAGCGCAAGCGCAATCTCGCGTCTGCAAATACCGGCAGCGTTGCCGATTCCGAAGTTGCGGAGCAGGGCCTCAAATCGGCCGAGGCAGATGTGGGACAGGCGCAGGCTCGTCTCGACAAGGCACGCGAGCAGCTTGGATATTCGCGGTTGAAAGCCGAATTCGACGGCGTGGTGACCGCCACTTCGGTCCAGGTCGGTCAGACGGTCACGGCCGGTCAGACGGTCCTGAGGTTAGCCGGCCTGGATCGGCGTGATGTTGTCGTCGATGTGCCCGAAGCCCAGGTCGGTTCGCTACGCCCTGGGGCGCGCTTCGACATCGCTCTTCAGCTTGACGACACGGTTCGGACGGCGGGCGTTCTGCGAGAGATCGGCCCGGAAGCCGACGCCAATACCCGCACCCACAGGTTGAAGATCGCCTTGAACGAGGCACCCGAGGTTTTCCGTCTCGGCTCCGTCGTCACGGCGACGGCGGCAAGCGAAGCGACGACCAGCGCGATCGTGCTGCCGGCCTCCGCAATCCTTGAGCAGGATGGCGCCGACCATGTCTGGGTGATCGATCGGGCCAAACTCACAATCTCGCTGAGACCGGTCCGGCTCGAAGCCCGGCCCGCCGGGGCTGCTCGTGTCCGGGTCCTGTCGGGGCTGCAGAACGGAGAAGAAGTTGCCGTCGCCGGCGCCAATGAACTCGCGGACGGCCAAAGCATAAGACCTGCACAGGAGCTGCCCCAGTGAACAAATTCAACCTTTCTGACTGGGCGCTCGAGCATCGCTCCCTTGTCTGGTATTTCATGATTGCCTTTGCCTTGGCGGGCATCTTTGCCTATGTCGGGCTCGGCCGCGAGGAGGATCCATCTTTCACCATCAAGACCATGGTGATCCAGGCGCAATGGCCGGGTGCATCGGCACAGGAAGTTACGCAGCAGGTTAGCGACCGTATCGAAAAGAAGCTGCAGGAACTCGAATCCGTCGAGCATACCCGCAGCCTGACCACGGCCGGCCAGACGATCGTCTTCGTCGATCTCCTGCCATCGACGAAGGCCCGGGATGTCGAGCCAACCTGGCTGCGCGTCCGCAACATGATCGCCGATATCCAGGCTGAATTTCCTTCGGGTGTCGTCGGGCCTTTCTTCAACGACCGCTTCGGCGATGTCTACGGCAACATCTTCGCCTTCACGGGTGATGGGCTGAGCCAGAGGCAATTGCGCGATCTCGTCGAGGGCGCCCGCACGAAGATTCTGGCGGTTCCAGATGTCGGCAAGGTCGAGATCGCAGGGGCGCAGGATGAAGCGATCTTTCTCGAATTCTCGACCCGCAAGATCGCTGCCCTCGGCATCGACCGGTCTTCGATCATTTCCACTCTACAGGCGCAGAACGCCGTCACCCAATCAGGATTCATCGAGGCGGGACCGGAACGTATCGCGCTGCGTGTCGGCGGCCGCTTCATCTCCGAGGAGAGCCTGCGAGCGATCAACCTGCGGGTCAACGACAGGTTCTTTCCGCTGACCGACGTCGCAACCATCACCCGCGGCTATGTCGATCCGCCGACCACCCTGTTTCGCTTCAACGGCAAGCCGGCGATCGCCCTGACTGTCGGGATGAAAGCCGGCGGCAATCTCGTCGACTTCGGCAAGGCGCTGGAAAAGATGATCGCCGAAATTACCCAGGATCTTCCGGTCGGCGCGGCGGTGGAGCGTGTGTCCGACCAGCCGGCAGTCGTCGATGAGGCGGTATCGAGCTTCACGCATGCCTTGTTCGAAGCGATCGCCATCGTGCTTGCCATCAGCTTCGTCAGCCTCGGGATGAGGGCTGGACTGGTGGTGGCGATTTCAATTCCGCTGGTTCTCGCCATCACGTTCCTGGTGATGCAATACACAGGCATTTCGCTGCAGCGAATCTCGCTGGGGGCGCTGATCATCGCCCTTGGTCTTCTCGTCGACGACGCCATGATCGCCGTGGAGATGATGGTAGCCCGGCTCGAGGTCGGCGACAGCCTCGAAAAAGCCGCCACCCACGTCTACACATCGACCGCCTTTCCGATGCTGACCGGTACGCTTGTCACTGTCGCGAGTTTCGTCCCGGTCGGCTTCAACAGCAGCAGCGCGGGCGAGTTTATCTTCTCGCTTTTCGTCGTCATTGCCGTGTCGCTCATCGTTTCCTGGGTGGTCGCGGTTCTGTTCACGCCGTTGCTCGGCGTGACGATACTGCCGAAAACGATGAAAAAGCATGCGGATCACAAGGGCTGGTTTGCAGCCGGCTTCGCCCGCATTCTTCATCTTTGCCTGCGCTGGCGATGGGTGACGATCGCCGTGACGGTCGCGGCCTTCGCCTTGTCGGTTGCAGGCATGTCGCTGGTCCAGCAACAGTTCTTCCCCAGTTCCGATCGGCCGGAACTGATTGTCGACTGGAACCTTCCGCACAACAGCTCGATCAGCGAAACCAGCCGGCAGATGGCACGGTTCGAACAGGAGAAGCTCGCCGGCAATCCCGATATCGATCATTGGTCGACCTATGTCGGAAGGGGCGCACCGCGCTTCATCCTCTCCTTCGATCCGCAGCCGAACGACATCACCTTCGGGCAGACCATCATTGTGACCAAGGGGCTGGACGTCCGCGACAAGCTTAGAAAGGACCTGCAAGATTACCTGCATCAGACGTTTCCGGGCACCGACGCCTACGTGAAACTGCTCGATATCGGTCCTCCGGTCGGCAAGCCGGTTCAATATCGGGTATCGGGTCCGGATATCCAGACGGTTCGCGATCTCGCGGGCAAGCTGGGCTCGATCGTCGATTCCCAGCCATCGCTGACCAATCTTGCCTTCGACTGGAACGAACCGGCGCGCGTGGTGAAGATCGATGTCTTGCAGGACAAGGCGCGACAATTGGGCGTTTCCTCGGAGGATATCGCCACCGCGCTGAACAGCATCGTCGAGGGAGCAACCGCGACGCAGGTCAGGGATGACATCTATCTCGTGAACGTGATCGGCCGTGCCGAAGCAGAGGAGCGCGGATCCGTCGACACGTTGCTCGATCTTCAACTGTCGAGCAGCAGTGGCAAGGTCATCCCGCTGTCATCCGTGGCGACGTTCCGTTACGAACTCGAACAGCCGACGATCTGGCGGCGCGACCGGATCCCGACCATCACGATCAAGGCCGGCATCAAGGATGCGACGCAGCCAGCAACCATTGTGGCGGCGCTTGCCGAAAAGGTCGAGGCGTTCAAGACGACATTGCCCGCCGGCTACTCCGTCGAGGTCGGCGGGTCTGTGGAGGAAAGCGCCAAGTCCCAGGGTCCTATCCTGGCGGTGGCGCCGGTCATGCTGTTTGCCATGGCAACGCTCCTGATGATCCAGCTCCAGAGCTTCCATCGGCTGTTCCTCGTCTTCTCCGTCGCGCCGCTAGCCCTGATTGGCGTTGTGGCAGCGCTGCTGCTCAGCAACGCGCCGCTCGGCTTCGTCGCCCTTTTGGGTGTGCTGGCCCTCATCGGCATCCTCATCCGCAATTCGGTCATCCTGGTCGTGCAAATCGAGGAATTGCGTGGATCTGGAATGTCTCCATGGAAAGCAGTCGTGGAGGCAACGGAGCACCGCATGAGGCCGATCATGCTGACGGCCGCAGCCGCCACGCTTGCCCTGATCCCGATATCGCGGCAGATTTTCTGGGGTCCGATGGCTTATTCAATGATGGGCGGCATCATCGTCGGGACAGTGCTGACCCTGCTCTTTCTGCCTTCGCTCTACGTCGTCTGGTTCCGGATTCGCCCCGATGCCGAGGAGGCATGACGTGACGGCATTTCGCTGCTGGTGCCGTGCATTGCTTTTGCCGCCACTTGTCCTGTGCGTCCTGGCTGGCTGCGCGACGCGGCCAGAGAGCGTGCTCAAGCCGCTTGCGCTCGCCCCCGGCGGCGATGCCGCTCAGGTCGACATGCTGGTCGCGACGACCCGCAAGCCGGTCGAGGATCCCGGGCGGCTCTATTCTGGCGACAGAGGAACGGCGATCTCATTGAACAGCATCGTTATCTCCATTCCTCCAGATCGAAATCGCAAAGTCGGCGAGGTCCAGTGGCCCTCGCACGTTCCGGCGAATCCCGAGAAGGATTTTGCGGTCCTGAAGGTCGGCAAAGTCGCATCGGAACAGAATGTCCTGCGGTGGTTTCGCAAGAACCGGAACGCCAAACGGCAGGCCGTCATCTTCGTCCACGGTTTCAACAGCAGCTATTCTGATGCGGTCTTCCGCTTTGCTCAGATCGTTCATGATTCCGGAACGGATGCAGCGCCTATACTCTTCACCTGGCCTTCGCGCGCCAGCGTGTCCGGCTATCTCTATGACAAGGACAGCACCAACTATTCGCGTCGGGCTTTGGAAGACATGATCCTTCAGGCCGCCGAAAGCCCCGACGTCGGCGAAGTGACGATACTCGCCCATTCTATGGGAGCCTGGCTTACGGCGGAGGCGCTGCGTGGCGTCGGCATGCGCAACGGGACAATTCCAGCCAAAATCAACAATGTCATCCTGGCGTCACCGGACATCGATGTGGACGTGTTTCGTCGCCAGGTCATCGAGATGGGGCCAAAGCTGCCGCATTTCACGATCTTCACCTCGACTGAGGACAAGGCGCTAGGGATTTCACGATTGATCTCGGGCGGCGTCAATCGCGTCGGAGCTCTCGGCGACGCCGATCTCGCTCCTCACTCGGCCGATCTCAAGCGGCTCGGCATCACTGTGATCAACACGAGCGCTGTCGATCCACGCGATCCGCTCGGTCATAATGCGTTTGCGGACAGCCCCGAAATGATTCGTCTTCTCGGGCGCGGCTTGGCCGGCCAGTCTTTGGAAGCAGGGCAGGCCACCTTCGCAGGTCAAATGAGGATGGCGACGATTGGGACAGCCAATCTCGCCGGTTCGGCAGTGCGAGCAGTCGTAGCGGCTCCAGTGTCCGCCGTCGGCGATAATCCTTACCGCAGGGCGAGGATCCTCGATGGTGAGATATCCTATTGAGCCGGCGATCGGACGGATCACATTAGCGCGAGGCGAGCAGAGGCCGCCGAGTCCCGCAGGGTTCGGCGGCTTTCCAACGCAACAACCGAGGTATACCCACACGGATTTGGTCTTCGTGTGTTGTGCTATTAACGCTTCGAGACACTTGTCGCGCCCAGCGTGAGCGCTCATGATCGCGGCTGATGCCGGTGATTTGAAGCCGAGCATTGACAGGAATGCGGCGCTTGATGCGCCGATGGTCCTGCGATCCGGTTATTCAGGTATTTACTTCTGCGGATCCGCATCGGCTTCAGCCGACGCCGGGAACGGTCGTGTGCATCCGCTCGCAATCGCCGACGCAGAACCCGCTTCGACCCTCGACTTCTTCTACGAAAGCCGCCGATGTCTGACCTTCCCGCCGCTTGTCACCGCGCAACGGGCATGGGCTGTGACAGTCCCGAAACGGTGACGACGCCTGAGCCCCAACCCAGCAGCTTCGGCAGCCATACCTGCGAAAACGCAAGGACAATCGCCGCGAAGATAAGCACGATGACGACAACGCTGCGCATGGTCCCTCTCATTGATTCAAACACCGCCCGGACCGGCCGCCGGAGGTGTTCCTCGGGAACTGTCCTCGAAGCCGGTCATCTTCAGCCGTGCCCGCGTTTTGCCGGGCTGCGCTCGAAGGCGAGCACTTCGCGACCGTCGGAGGCATGGGGTTCCTGGCCGGATGTTTCGTCGTGCGGACCGGGCCGATTTAAGAGCCGCTTGAGCGTCTCGAGCAGATCGTCGACGAAGGTGAAGATCACCGGAATGACGATGAGGCTCAGCAGGGTCGACATCATCACCCCGCCGATCACCACGATGGCCATGGGCTGGCGGAAGCTTGAATCGCCGCCCACGAGGTTGAGCGCGACCGGAAGCATTCCCGCCGCCATGGCTATGGTGGTCATGACAATCGGCCGCGCCCGCTTGTGGCAGGCATCGATGAGAGCGTCGAACCGGGACATCCCCAGGCGGCGCGACATGATCGCGTATTCGACGAGAAGGATGGAATTCTTCGTCACCACGCCCATGAGCATCAGCAGTCCGATGACGACCGACATGGAGAAAGCGGTTCCGGTCAGCACCAGCGGCAGCAACGCGCCGCCGAGCGAGAGCGGAAGCGCCATCAGGATAGTGAAGGGCTGCAGGAAGTCGTGGAAGAGCAGCACCAGAACCGCATAGATGCAGAACACGCCAATCGCCATGGCCAGGCTGAAGCTCTGGAACAGTTCCGAACTGCGCTGAAGCTCGCCTTGGTCGACCAGCGTCACCCCCACCGGCAGGTTCTGGAGAGCCGGCAGCGCCTTTACCTCGCGGTTCACGTCACCCAGGATGCGGCCGTTGAGTTCGACGGAGAAGGTCACGTTGCGCATTCTGTCGATGCGGTCGATCTGGGAGGGACCGCCGCCGATGCGTAGGTCGGCGATCGAACCGAGATCGACACTGCCATTGGCGCCCGCGACCCTGATGTTCCTGATGTCGTCGAGGGTCGTGCGTGTTTTTGGCGCGAACTGGACGACGATGGGAACCTGCCGCTGCGGCAGATTGAGCTTCGGCAGCGCGGAAGAATAGTCTCCGCCTGTCGCCACGCGCACGGCTTCGGCGACAGCGTTGGATGTCACCCCGAGTGCGGCCGCACGCGCGAAATCGGGAATGATCTGGATTTCGGGCGCCTGCCTCGACGCGCTCGACGTGACCGCTCCGATACCTTTAAGCGTGCGGAGCTGTTCCTCAAGCGGTGTACTGACGCCGTCGAGCGCTGTCGGGTCGTCGCTGGCAAGGGTGATATCGAGCTTCGTTCCGTTGCCGCCGCCGCCAACTTCGACACGGACGCCGGGGAGAACCGATAAAGCCTGGCGGATGTCGTTTTCGATCTCGGACTGCTTGCGGCTCCGCTCTTCGATGGGCGTCAGCGTCACGACCAGCGTGGCACTTCCGACACTGCTTGTGGTGGAGGCATCGGGGCCGCCGCCCACGGAAGCCGAACCGATCGACGAGAAAACGTCGGTGACGTCGCCCAGCTTGCCGACGATGTCCGCCGCCTTCCGGGTCATTGCCTCCGTCTGCCCGATGGTCACGCCGGGCTGCAGGGTCAGCGTGATCTGGGTCCGCGCATTGTCGGATGCAGGCAGGAACCCTGTCTTGAGGAAGGGAATAGTCGAAAGCGAAAACGCGACGACGACAGCGGTCAAGACGACGGTGGTTTTCCGGTGGCTCAGGGCCGCCTTCACGATCGCCATATAGGCGCGCATGATGCGGCCATCCTTCTCCTCTGCCGGATGCGCTTTCATGAAATAGGCGGCCATCATCGGCGTCAGAAGACGCGCGACCACGAGCGAGGCGAGGACGGCAACGGCAGCGGTGATGCCGAACTGACGAAACAGAAGCCCCGGTATACCGCTCATGAACGCCGTCGGCAGGAAGACCGCCACCAGCGTAAAGGTGGTGGCGATAACCGCCAGGCCGATTTCGTTGGCGGCTTCGAGCGCGGCTTCGACCGGTTTCTTGCCCATCTTGAGGTGGCGGGCGATGTTCTCGATCTCGACTATGGCGTCATCGACAAGGATGCCGACAACAAGCGACAGGGCGAGCAGCGTCACGATATTGAGGTTGAAATCGGCCAGGTACATGGCGAGGAAGGTTGGGATGACCGACAACGGCAATGCCACTGCCGACAGAATCGTCGCACGCCAGTCCCGAAGGAAGAGCCAGACAACAACGACCGCGAGGATCGCTCCCTCGTACAGCATGTGCATGGAACCGTTGTAGTTTTCGATGATCGGCCCGACCGTGCTGTAGGCTTCATCGATCTGTACGTTGGGATGCGCGGCCGCGAATTGCTTCATGGCCTCGTCGACGCTGGCGGCAACGCTGGTGTCCGAGAAACCGTTGAAACGCTTGACCTCGACTGCGATCACGGGCTGGCCGTCGAAATAGGCCATCGAGGATCGGTCCGCATAGCTGTCCTTGACGGATGCGATATCGTCGAGACGAACCTGCTGGCCATTGGCAAGAGGGATTCGAAGCCCTTTCAGATCTTCGACCGAGGCCACGGCGCCGAGCGTGCGCAGCGTCTGGCGGGTGCTGCCGACTTCGCCGCGACCGCCTGAAGTATCCGCCTGGACCGACTTCAACTGCGCCGACACCGTGGCTGCCGTAACCCCAAGCGAGGCCATCGTCGCCGGATCGAGGTCGACATGAACCTCGCGATCTACCCCACCCACACGGTTGAGCTGTCCTACGCCGGACACCGAGAGCAACGCGTTGGTCATGTCGTTGTCGACAAGCCAGGAAAGCTCGGTTTCGTTGAGGTTGGCCGAACGGATGGCATAGGTCACCAACGCGGCGCTCTGCACGGTGACCTTGGTGACGCTTGGCGATTCCATCTGGGCCGGCAGATCGGCCTTCACGCTGTCGAGGGCATTGCGAACCTCGTTCAGCGCCTCCTCGCTGTTTTTTTCCAGCTTGAAGGACACCTTGATCGATACCGTCCCGTCGGTGACGGTCGTCGTGATGTGGTCGAGATGGCTCAGCGACGCGAGATTGTCCTCGATGACACGGGCAACCTCCGTTTCGAGCTGCGTCGGCGCCGCGCCGTCGAGCGTGGCAACAACGCTGATGGTTGGAAGGTCCATGTCGGGGAAGTTCTGGACCGGCAGATTCTTGAATGCCAGCAGCCCGCCGACGCTCAACATTGCAAACAGCAGTATCGCCGGTACGGGATTGTGGATGGACCAGGTGGAGAAGTTCATCAGCCTTCTCCCGCAATTTTCACGAGAGCGTTGTCCGACAGGAACGCTCCGCCCGAGGTCACGACCTGCGACGACCGATCTACGCCGGAAAGGATCTCGACTTCGCCGTTACTGCGGCGGCCCGTCTCCACGCGCACCCTTTGCGCACGCTTGTTCTTGTTGACCACGAAGACGTAGTTGATCCCGTCGCGGAACACGATTGCCGTTTCGGGTACGGTAAGGGCCGCCGTGGTTTTAAGTTCGATTTTGCCGGTCACATACAATCCGACGCGCGGATGAACGTCTATCGGAAGGGCAACGTAGACGATTGCGCGCCCGGTGCCGGTGCTGACCGAGGGGCCGACCAGCCTTACCTTGCCTTGAATGAGCTGGCCATCCGGCCCGTCGATGTCGACGTTCAATCCTGCCGAGATACGCGGAAGGTAGCGCGCCGAAACTTCCGCCTGCCATTCGATGCGCTGCTGCCGGATCATACGGAACAATTCGGTGCCGGAGGCGACAACCGTGCCGAGATCGGCGGAGCGCGAGGTTATGAGCCCATCGTCAACGGCCGTGACGGTCGTCAGTTCGAGCTTGATCTTCTGGCTTTCGAGGGCGGCTCCTTCCGATTCGAGGCTCGCCTTCGCCGTCTCCTCGGTGGTCAGCCGCTCGACGATATTCTGATCGGAAAGAGCGCCCGACGGGCGCAGTTGCCGCGCCCGGTCGGCATCCGCCGTAGCCTTTGCCAGATTTGCCTTGGCGGTCCTGACCGCTGCTTCCTGCTTGCGAAGATCGGCCAGCACGCTGTCCTGCGAGAGCCGGACGAGCGTCTGTCCCTTTTTCACGGCGGAGCCGACATCGGCGAGAACGTCGGTTATGCGAAGGCCGCTCGTTTCGGATGCGATGACCCCTTCCTGCCATGGCTTGAGCCAGCCGCCGGCAGGGGCCGTTTCCGGCCACTCCCGCTGCGCCGGCGCCGCCAGAGAGACCGTGAGGGCGGGCGCCTCGGGTTCGTCGGCGGCAACGCTGGGAAACGGCAGCAGCATGAGCGCCACTCCGAAAAGGGCGGCGGCGAGTGAGGTGGCCTGTATTCTCAACGATACCATCCTAGCGGGTCAGGTCATCGGCGCCTTCTCCCCACGCCGCATCAGGTCGAAAGCGTTCATTCGGCCGGCCGCGCAGACGGCGCTCAGGCCGCTCTGGAACTCAGCCGATGACACCATGCACTTAGATAGCCGGACGAACGTTAAGTGCGGTCAAGTTAGTGTTAAGCTGGGTAAAATCCGGTCGCACACCAGCGTTTGTGTCGTATGGGTGTAAGAATGAACGGCGGACGAGGCAGATGAACACGGTTCTCCTCATCGACGACGATGTCGAGCTGACGACACTTCTGCAGGAATACCTGACAGAAGAAGGATACGAGGTGGCAACCGACTCCGACGGCCGCGCCGCGATTGCCGCTGCCGCCGGCAACTCCGTCGACATAATCGTGCTCGACATCATGATGCCCCGGATGAACGGGATCGAGGTGCTCCAGAGGATCAGGAAGCTGAGCCAGGTTCCCGTATTGATGCTGACCGCAAGAGGCGATGATGTCGACCGCATATCGGGCCTCAATCTGGGTGCCGATGACTATGTGCCGAAGCCCTGCTCACCGGGAGAGCTTGCAGCCAGATTGCGTGCGATCCTTCGTCGGGCGAGCCAGCCCGCAAGCGGCCCATCCAACGACACGATAAAAGCAGGACGGCTGGTGATTCATCCAGGCAGCAGAACCGCCGAATGGGACGGGCAGCCTCTGGAGCTTACCGGCACTGAGTTCAGCCTGCTCGAGGTCCTCGCCCGCAACGCGGGACAACTCGTGGCGAAGCAGGACATTTCGAAGCGTGCCTTCGGAAAGCCGCTGACGCCGTTCGATCGCCGTATCGATGTCCATATCAGCAGCGTTCGCCAGAAGCTCGGACTGCGGGAAGACGGACAGTCCTGGATTCAGTCCGTCCGCGGCCAAGGCTATCAATTTCTTCTGGGTTGACGATGCCGCGGCTTTTCTGGAGGTTTTTCACGATCATCTGGCTGACGATGGCGGCTACCGTCGCGACCATAATCATCATCGTCAATCTCTTTCAGACCGTTCCCTTCGCGCGGGAACTGGATGACGAGCGGCGCGCGCTCGTTCTGAACCTGACTGCAAGCGTGCTGGCAAAGGATGGCGAGCAAGCGGCCACGCGTCTCGTTCGCACGAGCGAAGAGACATTGCCGCTTGGCCTGACGATTTCGAAACTCGCGCAAACCGGCGCATGTTCGGAAGCCGATACAGCAGACACCAGGTTCGTCGAGAGGGACGGGATTTGCTACGCAATGGCCCTGGCAGTCCAACCGAACTTCGTTTTCGACAGCTTTGCGCCGTTCATGCCATGGATAGCCATACTGATTTCGAGCACGATCGCAGCGGCGGCGCTTGCCCGATATCTCATACGCCCCGTCCTCCATCTTCGCGATGGTCTGAGCGCGCTTGCGCATGGTCGCTTCGATGTCCGTATCGGCGATAAAATGGCGGGTCGAAAGGACGAGGTGACAGCGCTTGCGCATGATTTCGATTCGACCGCCGCGCGACTGCAGGAGCTTCAGGATGCACAGCAGAGGCTCTTTCATGACGTCTCCCACGAACTGCGCTCGCCTTTGTCGCGTCTTCAGGCCGTCGTCGGAGTTCTGAGGCAAAGCCCGTCGAAACTCGGCTCAATGCTTGACCGAATCGACCGGGAAGTCGAACGGCTGGATCTTCTGGTCGGCGAGGTCCTGACGCTTGCGAGACTAACCGTCAGATCCGGCCTTCCCTTGAAGACGCAGGCGCTCGATGTGATCAACCTCCTTAACGAAATTCTGGGCGATGCCGCCTTCGAAGCACAGGCGAGAGAGGTGTCTATCACGCCGAACGTCGACGGCGTTTTCCTCGCCGAGGTCGAAGGCGAATTGATCTACAGGGCGCTCGAAAACGTAGTCCGCAACGCCGTCAAATTCACCGCCGAGCATTCGCAGATATCCGTGTTCTGCGAGACGACTTCCGATCTGCTCAAGGTCTCCGTCATGGATCGGGGGCCAGGTGTCAGGCGCGACGAACTCGAGCGCATCTTCCAGCCGTTCTCCCGCGGGGGCCATGCAGTGCCGAGAGGCGGGTACGGTCTGGGGCTCGCGATCACCAGGCAGGCGATCGAGCGGCACGGCGGGCGCGTTTATGCGTCGCTGCCGGATACGGGCGGCCTGTCGATCACTCTGGAAATTCCGCGCAAACCCGAGGCATTTCGCCAGTCGGACGACACCGGCCCTCAGGATTGAGCGGCCGGCTGGTCGCCCGTCTCCGGATTTACCCAACTTTACACTCCCTTTACCGCCATTAACTCTCGCGTCGCTAGAAGCTGAACTGTGGTCCCGGTTCGGAAGGTTGCAGATGGCCTCCAGGTTTCAGCTACATGACATGCGCCTGCGGGTGCTCTGCGCAATTACATGTTCGTTCATTTCCTCCTGCACGAACGTGCCTCTGCATGAGGGTCTGTCCCTCAGCTCCTACACGGGAATGACTCCGTCCGGAAGCACCCTGACAAAGGCGAAGCTGCGCGTGGATCCAGCACCGGTTCTTGCCGCGCGTACCGTGCGCATCGTGCCGACAACGGTACGAACTGGCGGTGACGGCGCATTCGCTCCCAAGGATCTGGCGCTCGTAACCAACGCAATCGATCGGGCGCTATGCACCGGCCTGAGCGACCGCTTCAGGATCGCGGCTCCGAATGAACCGGCAGACCTCGTCGTCCACGCGGCAGTCACCGACATAGTGGCAACCAACCGGGCAGCCGCGGCGACCTCCACCGTCGCATCGCTTGGCGGCTTGGTGGCGCAGATTCCGATGCCGAGGCTTCCGATCGGCCTTGGAGGGCTGGCGGTCGAAGCCGAGGCCGTCGGCGCCGATGGATCGCAGAAGGCGGCCATGCTCTGGTCGCGCGGCGCCAACATGCTGACGACGAAGGCCAGCGTCTCCACCGTTGGAGATGCGTATTCCCTCTCTTCGGCGTTCGGAGCCGATTTCAGCCGCACGCTGATCGGCGGCAAGGACCCGTTCAAGGAAACGATGCTGATGCCATCGATGCAGAAGATCAAAGCCTCGCTTGGCGGCGCTCCGAAGTATGAGGCCTGCAAGGCATTCGGATCGGCTCCCGGCATTAGGGGAGCGATTGCAGGTCAACTCGGCCTGCCGCCGGATTGGACCGACAAGGGGGCAGCTGCCTCGCAACAATAGCTGGGATCGTCAGATTGTCCGGCCGGTCTGCTTTCGGGCAGTCGCTGGCCAGTCATTCGCAAGTCGGGAAATCGAGCGGAAATAGGAGATCGAAATGAGAAAGAGATTGCGAGCCCTACTGCTTGCGCTTCTAGTCGCAAGTCCTTCATTTGCTGCTGAAAGCCAGGCTTTCCTGCCCGCACGGAAGGCTGCGGCCGTACTTGCCGACGGACGCCCCTGGTCGGTCAACACACCGGACGGCAAGACACTCAAATTCACTCTCAAGAAAGACGGCACCGGCAGCGTAAGCGGCCCCATGCCGTTCACGTTGACTGTCGATTGGACCGTGATGGGCGAAACCGTGTGCATCACCGGCAGGATGGGCACCAAATGCCTTCGGTTCAGCGAGACCCCCGGAGGTGTGCAGGGTTGGGACGGCGACAAGCCGGACCTGAAGTTCAGCCGCTGAAGTGACTGCGAGCCCCGACCCGAATTCTCTCCTTTCGCTAAAGCGGCATCTCTGCCGCGACTGGCGAACCACTCCCGCGCCAATACCGCCTTGCCGGCTTCACACAACTTTAGTTCGCCCGCAACAGCCGAAACATTGCGCTGCCGCGGAAGGTTCTCCACCCTACCTGAAACCCTGCGTCTTGAACTCGATCTGATTGATGTGGCCGTAAGGATCAATCCCTACGGTTTGCGAACAGGAAGGATGCGCGACGACCAGACGCTCCAATGATGCGTGTTGAACGGCTACATTTGGGGCCGTAGATCGGGAGGGGGACGCCTCGCGGCGCCGACCCCCACACCACTGGGCAAGGCGGTTCGACCGGATTAGGCTTAAACAGACACATAGAGACGGGGAGACCGAGCGACTCGAAACGGCGGTTGCGCAGGGCCTCCCACCCCGGAAAACAAACTCAAAGCTGGATAGAAGCTGGACGCAAGATCAGCAGCAAGGGGCCGCCGAGATGCGACCCCTTCTATTGGCCTAACCCCTAAATATGCCGGGCTGGCATGTGTGGCAGACCACGCCCGACGGCAGGCTCCTTAACGCTGACGTCAGGTCCAGGCGGGTGTGGCAGCGGAACGGCACGCCCGGTAGCGACGGCGCCCGATTCCGGGTGTGGCAGCGGAAGGGCACGCCCGGTAGCGACACCGCCCGACCCAGGCGGGTGTGGCAGCGGAACGGCACGCCCGGTAGCGACACCGCCCGACCCAGGCGGGTGTGGCAGCGGAACGGCACGCCCGGTAGCGACGGCGCCCGATTCCGGGTGTGGCAGCGGAAGGGCACGCCCGGTAGCGACACCGCCCGACCCAGGCGGGTGTGGCAGCGGAACGGCACGCCCGGTAGCGACACCGCCCGACCCAGGCGGGTGTGGCAGCGGAACGGCACGCCCGCTAGCGACGGCGCCCGATCCCGGCAGGTGTGGCAGCGGAACGGCACGCCCGGCAGCGACAGCGCCGCCCGATTCCGGGTGTGGCAGCGGAAGGGCACGCCCGGTAGCGACACCGCCCGACCCAGGCGGGTGTGGCAGCGGAACGGCACGCCCGCTAGCGACGGCGCCCGATCCCGGCAGGTGTGGCAGCGGAACGGCACGCCCGCTAGCGACGGCGCCCGATCCCGGCAGGTGTGGCAGCGGAACGGCACGCCCGGCAGCGACAGCGCCCGATCCCGGCAGGTGTGGCAGCGGAACGGCACGCCCGGCAGCGACAGCGCCCGATCCCGGCAGGTGTGGCAGCGGAACGGCACGGCCGATAGCGACAGCGCCCGATCCCGGCAGGTGTGGCAGCGGAACGGCACGCCCGATAGCGACGGCGCCCGATCCCGGCGGGTGTGGCAGCGGAACGGCACGCCCGATAGCGACGGCGCCCGATCCAGGCGGGTGTGGCAGCGGAACGGCACGCCCGGCAGCGACAGCGCCCGATCCCGGCAGGTGTGGCAGCGGAACGGCACGCCCGATAGCGACGGCGCCCGATCCCGGCGGGTGTGGCAGCGGAACGGCACGCCCGATAGCGACGGCGCCCGATCCCGGCGGGTGTGGCAGCGGAACGGCACGCCCGATAGCGACGGCGCCCGATCCAGGCGGGTGTGGCAGCGGAAGGGCGGCGCCAGGCTGCTGAGTCGCCGGTGCCGCCTGGTCGGCGGATGCCGCATGTAGATATTGCTCAAACTCGCGGCTAGCAGCCTGCCCCGGCCTGGCCCCTCCTTGCTTTAGCAGCGTTGCCTCGTACGTATGCCCATTTGAAGTTAACTTGCTCAAGTCCATTTCGGTCTCCTAACTCGAGGACATCAGATATGCCCGAGAGTGACTGTTACTCGCGCAAGCTTTCGAGAAACTGACAAGCGCAGGATGGGCGGCCCACGCGCCGTCCACCCTACGTGAGACCGGTAATTTACCTGGGGTCGAATACAGGTTGTTAGGCCCGCGTAGTCTATGAGCGCCGCTTTGTTCGGAGGGAGAGCGATGGCGGTGGAATGGACGATCACGATCGAGGGCAGGAACGAGTTCGGTGACGTTTGCCGGAAGGCGGTCCGCATCGATAAGAGCTGGGAACGTCTGTTTGACGGCGACCTCGGCCTGTCGATCGAGGATAGCAAGACCATCATGGCGGCGCTGCAGAGCGCGGTCGTGAACCATGAGGCGGAGACGTATTCCCTCTTTCGTCGGGTCTGCCCGGATTGCCACAGGTTTCGGCCGGTCAAGGACTACACGACGCGACGGATCCGGACTGTCTTTGGCATCGTGGAGGTGCGCAATCCTCGTTGGATGCTGTGTCGGGATTGTTACCCAGGCATGGTCGATGCCTTTGCGCCGCTGCGGGAGATCTGCCCGGATCGAGCGACATCCGAGCTGATGGAACTGACGGCGCGGCTGGAGAGCATGACGCCGTACCGGCAGGCTGCGAGAGTGCTTGCCGAATTCCTGCCCGTTGAGCCGACCGAGACGCATGCCACCGTGCGCAAGCGAACCATCAGGATTGGCGAACGGCTCGACGATCAAGTTGCTGAGGAAGAATTGCACGCAAGGGCGCAAACGGACGAACGACGCCAGCTTGAAATGCAGCTTCCCGGCGATCGACGCAAAGAGTTCGTCATCAGCATCGATACTGCGCATGTTCGCAGCGCCGATTCCAATTCCGCGCGCGACTTCGAGCTCGTTGTGGCCCGATGCGGCCGCGGCGGGCGGGGCGAAGGCGGCGGTCGCTATTTCGTGACCGGCAGCACCGACCAACGGGCAATCCGGGATCGCGCCCTTCATGCCCTTCGGGAAGTAGGCTACCGCGGCTTTGGCGATGTGACGGTGATTTCGGACGGCGCCGAAATCCTGAAGCGGCTACCCCGCGCAATGCCGAAGCCGAGGCCCACATCATCGACTGGTTCCACATCGCCATGAAGGTCCAGCCGATGCAGCAGATCGCCGATCATATGGCTCGATCCCGATCGGGTCTCTCTGAAGCGCTTCCCGCAATCGACCTGACATCAGAGCGGTGAAGTGGCGCCTGTGGCATGGGCGGGTCGATCGCGCGATCACCGATCTGGAGCAACTCTTGGAGAGGGTGAAGGCTTCGCAGGGAGACAGCGAGTTCTCCGTCGCCCGACTTCAAAGCCTCGGCTTGCAGCTCCTGACCTATATCCGTTCGAACCGCGGCGCGATCGTCAACTATGGCAAGCGCTACCAAGCCGGCCTTCGCGTCGCAACGACTCTGGCTGAATCGGCGGTGAATTCACTTGTCGGCAGGATGGTCAAGAAACAGCAGATGCGGTGGTCGCTCCACGGTGCTCACATGCTTATGCAGGTCAGGACGGCAGATCTCAACGGCGAGCTTCGCAATCGATTGCGGGCACCGTTCCGACAGCCAGAGCCGAACGTGCCACCACTATTCAAGCCCAAACCGCCTCTCCTGCGCGCCGCCTAACCCCAGAGAAGTTACCGGTCTCCGCCCGTGTCTTGCGCAGAGACATCGATGCCGTCAACAACGCCATCGAGCTGCCTTGGCAGCAACGGACAGGCCGAAGCCAGATCAATCGCCTCAAGACCCTCAAACGTGCATGTACGGTCGGGCAGGTCCTGAACTGCTGAGAGCACGAATGCTGCCGCCGCTCCACACAAAGTGAGGAAGAACCTAATTTAGTGCAGTGTGACAATTGACGAGACTCGAACTTGGACGCTCCTGGCGTCCTTTCACCCACGTGCGGTGACAACCAGTTCATAGCCATGACCCGTTTTGCGCATCGACCCCGATTGGTGGAATCGCTCCACGGCTGCTGATCGGCCGCCGGGCAGGCCGGTGAAGGCCTAGCTTGTTTCATGAGCGGTTAAGCGCTTGAGGCAGATCGGATCCGGTTGGCAGAAGAAACTGTCCGTCAGCTGGTCGTCAGCCAAGCGATCTATCTTGACCTGCCGTGTCCGACCGGCCTGACGGCAACGAAAGATAGCGGTGCAATCGCAGCATAGTGAGTTGGTTGCAGCGATGCTGATGTCACGCGTTGGCGAAGCCCATGAGGCGTGAAGCCTTGATACACGAGGGGTTAGCGACATCCGCCATGGACATCACACTCGCCTGTAACGGAGACGGAACATGACCGGCATTGACCGATCTGGGCGATCGCGGACTGAAAGGAGAACCGGCAGGGCGGGGGAGGCGAGCAGTTCGCGCTGGCAATCAAGTCTTGCGCCTGGGGAAGGCGGCCAGTCGTTCGATGCCGTCGTGGAGCAGATGCGCTCCGTCGGGATAGCCAGAAGAACGCCGGCCGCGCCAATGGCGCGCGGTGCCGATGACGCCCCGCACGACAGTCCGTCCGGCCCCTCCGCTGGCGTAGACCGGCCCCTGGACGCCGGGCGGCACCCGGCCGGCGCGCCGCGTGCAGCCGGTTCGCGGCGGCGCCGTGCTCCCTCCATGCCTGAGGGTGAAGCCCTGGCCCCGGATGCCAGCCAGCCGCCAACTTCGGGTGTGGTAGGCCCCATTTCCTTGTCACCACAGCGACGAATGAACGATCTCTATGATGAATTGGCCCGTAGCCGTAATGCCGCCGTGCAAACCCCCACGGACAAAGAAGCGATGGACCGGGTCGCCGTTACGGGCTCAGCAGTTCTAGACTATTACGCGAGCCTGTCGCAGGCCTTGGCGCGGAGCGCTCAGTCCGACCGGAGGCTACGTCAATGCTGCGACATCGTGATTCTTGCGGTGGACAAATACTACAACCTGACAATGCCGACTCTCAGCAAATTGGAAGCGAACAGGGACGCTTTGCTAAAACTGGTCAGGGAAACTAAATGCCCCCCGGCTAGCCTGGACGAGCTGAGCAAAAGGTACGCCATCGTGGTGAAGGCGTATGTGGCTTGCATGGACGTGTGGGAAAAGAGGACATGGGGCTGCGAACGGCAGCTATTGGCCTGCGCCATCATTGCCAGCTTACCTAATGAAACGGCCGAGATGCGACAGGCCGACCAGATCGTGCTGCGGCGGGTCACGGGCGAGCCAATGTTTGCACAGTTCGCGCTGATGTTGGCGCGGGTCGATCTCGCGAACGTCAAAATTGAGTCGCAGGTGCGCACGTTCGATCCATCCTTGAAGGAACTCCTCAGGTTTGAAAAGGGGCGGGTGCCTCTGCTGGACAATTTCTTGGAGGACCTTTCTCCGGCATTACAGTCGGCAATACCTGCTGTTACGGACGACCCAGGACCCCCACTTGACGCACATCATCGCGCCCTCCTGGAGGGGGTGGTTAGGCGGCTTGGGGAATTTGGATTGGCGTTGCAGGACATACGCGCCAACCTAAGCGATCATCGACCAGATGGTAACCTACCAATAGACCTGTTAGACCAGATCGTAAAGGACGCGTCGATCACTGCGGACCATGTTGTGCGCCTACTGGCGCTGCAGCCGAACTGGTCAGTGACCATAACGTTACCGGTGGGCGCTGGAATACCGGCCGACACTGCCGGCGTGACTGCGGTGGCCCAAGGCAATCAGGCACTGCGGCCCAAGGCGCCAGGGCTCATTGAACGGCGAGCCGACGCTGGCGGTGCGATACCCGCCGACACTGCCGGCATGACTGTGGTGGCACAAGGCAATCAGGCACTGCAGCCGAAGGCGCCATCGCTCATTGCATCGCCGGCCGACGCTGGCGCTGCGATACCCGCCGACACTGCCGGGAAAGCCGCATTGGCCGAAGGCACTGCGCGCAGGAAACGAAAGGGGAAGGGCAACCCGGCTGCTGGCGCCAGCAGTTCGGCGGCTGGGCGACTGTCGACGCAAATCACTGCGGACGTCAGCGACACGCTGCCAGCAGCCAAGGTTCCAGTGCGCTCGGATCAGGACACGAAGCTTCTGAGCGCGGATGAGGTGCATGCGAGAGCGTCGGTGGGCGCACATTCGGCAAAGCAGGCGCCGCCGTCCATGGAAGCATTGACGCAAGCGCGCCAGCTGAAAACCGAGGACGCCCGCTCCGTCGTGGAAACCGTGGACCAGCGCCTGCAGAAACAGGCCGCCGAGATGCCGGCCTGTCCGGCCGCGTCGGATGAGCCTCGTCGACCAGGCCTGCTTGCGCCTGCACAGGTGGCCGAAGTGCAAGACAAAACAGTGCCGCTCGAAGCGGTATTGAACCCCGCGCGGGAACTGGGCAAAGCTCCGATTTCACAATCAAGTCATGCCCCAGTGCAACCCAGCCAACCGTCCCATGCTGGCGTGGAGCGGACGCACTCCGCGCCCCAAGGTAGAATGTCCTATGCTCGCATTGTGCGAGGGGCCGACGAAGCCCTCGGCGACAAATCTGCCGATTCCTCGGAAAGTCCCCGCGGAGCCCTCGCGGGTTCGCGAGGCGCAGCCAGTGGGCCGCGGCATGGTTCTCTCCAAGGTCGAGAGGGCGAAGCAATGGTTAGGCAAGAAAGCTCTCTGCGTTTTCAGAAGTCATGGCTCAACGATCAAGAACCGAGTAGGTCACAACCGGACACGTTCGCACGCCCGAAGCAAAGCCGGTCCGGGCCGGTTGCAGGACCGGAACGACGGCATTACGACCATGTAGCCGCACAGAGGTCCAACGACGCGCTACTTAACGACGCTTTGCGCAGGATTTACTTCGCTCCCGACATCACCGAATTCTCATACGTTGTGGTGGAGTATGACAAGAGGCTGCAGGGTCAGGCGGATCGGGCAACATTCCTACAAAAAGCCGCTTCCAACTTCACCAGTCACTTTGTTCCAAGATGGGAGGACGACGTCCGCGCCGGCAATACCTGGGGGTACGCCACCGCTTGCAACGCAACGAGCCGGGAGCCTGGAGGTCAGGCAGGTATGGAGGCTTGCAGGGCCATGGCAGCTCAGGTGTCGAAGCTCGGCAGAGCGCTGGACCATGTCGAAAGCAAAACGCTTTCCCTTTTCGTGTTGTCGTTCAGTCGCTACCCACGAGTGGCGGAATGTCTCAATGGAACGATGAGAATCGCCAAGCTTTTTCATGAGGAACCCGGGGCGCTTTCGGAGCTCAAAGCTCAAAATCTGGCGAACCTGGTGAACGGCTTCAGCAAGTGGCCGCAAGAGCAGAGCTCACGCCAGGCCACCGTTGCGGTCGCCGGCGAGTTGCTTCGCCGCGCCGACCGGCTCTCTGATTTTTCCTCGCAGGACCTGGCGAACCTGGTGAACGGCTTCAGCAAATGGCCGCAAGAGGAGAGCTCAGGTCAGGCCACCGTTGCGATCGCCGGTGAGGTCCGTCGCCGCGCCGCCCAGCTGTCTGGGTTTAAGCAGCAGGAGTTGGCGAACCTGGTGAACGGTTTCAGCAAATGGCCTGGCGAGACCGGCTGTGGCGACGCTGTCGTTGCAATCGCCGATGAGGTCCGTCACCGAACTGGCGGAGAGGACCGTCTCTCCCGTTTTATTCACCAGCACCTGGCGAACTTGGTGAACGGCTTCAGCAAATGGCCGCAAGAGGAGAACTCAGTTCAGGCCACCGTTGCGATCGCCGGCGAGTTGCTTCGCCGCGCCGAGCGACTCTCTGAGTTCAATCCGCAGGCGCTGGCGAACCTGGCGAACGGCTTCAGCAAGTGGCCGCAAGAGGAGGACTTACGTCAGGCCGCCGTGGCAATTGCCGGTGAGGTGCTTCGCCGCGCCGACCGGCTCTCTGACTTCACCCCGCAGGGGCTGGCAAACCTGGTGAACGGCTTCAGCAAGTGGCCGCAAGAGCAGAGCTCACGTGAGGCCAGCGTTGCGATCGCCGGTCAGATTCGTCGCCGCGCCACCCAGCTGTCTGAGTTTAGTCAGCAGGAGCTGGCGAACCTGGTGAACGGTTTCAGCAAATGGCCTGACGAGGCGGGCTGTGGCGATGCTATGGTTGCAATCGCCGATGAGGTCCGTCTCCGTGCCGGCCGCGCCGACCGGCTGCTTGGTTTTAGGGTGCAGGACCTGGCGAACCTGGTGAACGGCTTCAGCAAATGGCCGCAAGAGGAGAGCTCAGGTCAGGCCACCGTTGCGATCGCGGGTGAGGTCCGTCGCCGCGCCGACCAGCTGTCTGGGTTTGAACCGCAGGATCTGGCAAACTTGGTGAACGGCTTCAGCAAATGGCCTGACGAGACGGGCTGTGGCGACGCTGTCGTTGCAATCGCCGATGAGGTCCGTCACCGAGCCGGCCGGGAGGACCGTCTCTCCCGTTTTACTCACCAGCACCTGGCGAACCTGGTGAACGGCTTCAGCAAATGGCCGCAAGAGGAGAACTCAGGTCAGGCCACCGTTGCGATCGCCGGCGAGTTGCTTCGCCGCGCCGAGCGACTCTCTGAGTTCAATCCGCAGGCGCTGGCGAACCTGGCGAACGGCTTCAGCAAATGGCCTGACGAGGCGGGCTGTAGCGATGCTATGGTTGCAATCGCCGATGAGGTCCGTCTCCGTGCCGGCCACGCCGACCGGTTGCTTGGTTTTGGGGTGCAGGACCTGGCGAACCTGGTGAACGGCTTCAGCAAATGGCCGCAAGAGGAGAGCTCAGGTCAGGCCACCGTTGCGATCGCCGGTGAGGTCCGTCGCCGCGCCGACCAGCTGTCTGGGTTTGAACCGCAGGATCTGGCAAACTTGGTGAACGGCTTCAGCAAATGGCCTGGCGAGACCGGCTGTGGCGACGCTGTCGTTGCAATCGCCGATGAGGTCCGTCACCGAACTGGCCGAGAGGACCGTCTCTCCCGTTTTATTCACCAGCACCTGGCGAACTTGGTGAACGGCTTCAGCAAATGGCCGCAAGAGGAGAACTCAGTTCAGGCCACCGTTGCGATCGCCGGCGAGTTGCTTCGCCGCGCCGAGCGACTCTCTGAGTTCAATCCGCAGGCGCTGGCGAACCTGGCGAACGGCTTCAGCAAGTGGCCGCAAGAGGAGGACTTACGTCAGGCCGCCGTGGCAATTGCCGGTGAGGTGCTTCGCCGCGCCGACCGGCTCTCTGACTTCACCCCGCAGGGGCTGGCAAACCTGGCGAACGGCTTCAGCAAGTGGCCGCAAGAGGAGAACTCACGTCAGGCCACCGCTGTAATCGCCGGCGAGGTGCTTCGCCGCGCCGAGCGGCTCTCTGAGTTCACTCCGCAGCATCTGGCGAACCTGATGAATGGGTTCGGCAAGTGCCCACAAGAAGAAGCATGCCGCCAAGCGTTCTTGGACATAGCACGCAGACTGGGTGCGGCGGGCCAACGGTTCAGCCATTTTACCACGCTCGAGCTCTCGAGTATCGCCAACGATTTGGCGCGGCAAGTCATGAGGGCAGAGGACGCCGGAGAGATTGCCGAGGCGGCTCTGCTAAAAGATCGGCTACACCAGCTGGCCCATCACTTTCACTATTCCAGCGACCGTCTGGAAAATGCCGATGTTTTGACCGTCACGAACATTCTGAAGGCGTTGGCCAAGGCCCGATTGTATGATGATCTCGGTTCGCTCTCAGCAGCAGGTTTAAGTCGGCTCACGCAATTGCATCGTGCCCGTGGCTTTGCGCTTGAGAATAACCTCGAAACCATGGGCAACCTCTGCGCCGCTCTGCTGCCGCTGGCGCGCAGCCCGCGCAAGGAAATACGCTATCACCGGAGGCCGGCGCTAAACTTGCTGAACGACATTCAACCGGTCATTGAGGACAAGATCAAGGCGCATCTCGAAGCAAGCGATGCTGAACGGGACAGAGGACCGAACTCAAGCCGTTGTCCGGCTTTGTCGATTTATCTAGTGCTCAAGGCCCGCGTGAACCTGGCAGGATTGCTGCGGCGGCCGTATGTCGAGGGCAAAAAGTCCGAGTTGCGGGCAAGGTGCGACGAACTGCAATCCAAGACCAAGGAGATCCTGGACAGCACGCGCGAGCTCATCGAAAGCGACCTTTCCAACATGAGCTGGAACCTGATCGCGGAGATTGAGGCGGAAAGCCCGGTCGATGCGCTGGACACGTTCATCGCGCAGAATGCTCAGACGGTCCAGGCCCAACATCCGGCGGCCGTGTTCGATGTCCATCAGGTGTTGCGAGCCATGGACCACGAGCCCAGACCGCCGCAGGGCGACGCGGGACTGATGCGCTTGCCGGTGGTCGACATACAGGGCCGGCAATTGGCCACGGATGCCGAGACACGCTATTCGATCTTTCATCGGCTGACCGAAGGTGCGGTGAAAGTAGTCGCGGTGCAGCTGCCAGGAAAGCCGAGCCCGTTTATGCTGGCGCGCACGTTGACCGTCGAGGGCGTGCCATACCGCATGGACCTGTTCGGCGGCAGCAAGTTAAAGCCGCCGAGACAGAGCTTTTCCCAGATAGCCGCCCGCATTCCAGGTGAGGTGGCCGCAGCTCCGGGGGGGAAGCTGCTGGCGATTCCCTATGCCGAAACCGCATCGGGCACTGCGTTCGAGCAGCTGTCGCGCGCCTGGGCTCCTTTCAAGGAGGCCTATTATTACACACAGCGCAGGGGGTTTGCCGCGCCACCGAATGTCAAGGGCCTAGGTCCTCGTGACTACGCGCTGGAAGGCGACTTCAAACTGTCGCTGCTGCCGGACCGCCCTGTGGGCAAGGAACATCCCTTCAAGCTGACCGGGCCGCAAGGCCTGATCGCCTTGCGACCGCATGACGGCTGCGGGTTCATCAAGGCCTCGCTGGCCACGCGTATGACGGCTGTCCGCTGGGCCGGCGGACAGGGTCCTGATCGGCTGGCTGCGTATGCCGAGGGAAGGCGATCGTCCCTGCCTGCCTCGGCGCTGCAACATTATCCGCGCAGCGAGCAAGTAGCCGATGAGGCGCACGAGCAGGCCAAGGCCTGGCTCGAGAGCAGAGAGGGGAAAGAGCTGACGCAGGAGGAGCTGTTTCGAACCGTCACTGGCGGACATATCGAGGGTCCTGGCGCAGTCGCGGTACCCTCCGGTGATGAATGTCTTCATGTGCCGACGCTCAAGAGCGAGACGTTGACCGGGACGAGCGGCGTGCTGATCGGTCGCTCGCCCTACGACAAGCCCAACCTGCGCCCATTGGCCGCCGAGCAAGTCAGGTCAGCAATTGTTGGGGACCCGACGGCAGCGTTCCTGGACACCTGTGTGGCCATCCAATACAGCTTTAATGTCGCCCAGAAGTCGGGGGAGGAACTGGCGGCCGATGATCCGACTTTCTTTGCCAAAGGCCTCATGATCGTCGTGCCCGATGAGATGTGGCCGGCCGCCCACGCCGACCGAGGGCTGGTTTTGTCTGCCGAAGATGTTAAGTCCCATTCGCACTGGACGACAGGCAAGGACCGGGTCAAGCAGGACACGCCGCTCGATTGCCTCGGCATCCTGCAGGCAACCGAGGTATTCGCCCCGGGCTCGTTGGTTGCCGTCCCGACCGGTGAACAGAAAAAACTTGACGGCGACTTCGATGGCGACACCGTCATCATCATCGGCGACCGGCCGCAGCTTTATGAGCACGTGCGCCAGTTCGATGAAAAGGAGCAAGCTCGCGGCGTTTCCTCCTTGAAGCCGCCAAAGACGCATACGCCGGCGCTTGACGGCGACAACTACCAGTTCGGTCGCGCCAGCCAGATCCTTGCTGCCACCCAGGATGTCCTGGAAACCTATAGCGCCCTGCAGCGAAACTTTCTGGCTCAATCCCATGAAGCGCGAGGCTGGTTTGCCGAGCGTGCCATCTTTGGCATCTATGAGGGCGTCCAGCACGAGCTCAGGACAGACATCAGGCAGCTGATGGACCGCGAAGAGGAGGTGAGTGGCAAGGATCTTGAGACCATGTTTGCCAGAGCGCGGCGCGAGATCGAGGTCGCCAAACATCCGGTTGCTCGCGAAATCGCCGCGCTGCTCGTCGCGGACCTTAAGGCGTGGGCAGCAAAGCCCCGGGAGCAACTCCTGCCCGAAACAGTCGAACGCGCGAACGGCGCCAACGCAACGATCAGCGCAGCACTCACAGAGCTTTTCCCGGATCTGGCGGAGACCTATGCGGTAACGCCTCAGCCACAAGCCCGTATCCGGGTTTTATTCGACCACTATCCTGCGCGGATCGATCCAAGACCGGATGGTTACGACCCAGACGACCTCGTGCAAAGCGCAAACAACCTCCTCAGTCTCGGCATCAAGGTCGGCACCGACGCGTATAAATCCGACACTGGTGCCCGGCTCTTCTTCAGGAGGAGCCATGACCTTAAGCGGCTGCTGCATGCGACACCGGGTTTGCGATCCGTGCCTTACGTCAAGAGCCTCGCGGCTACCCTCAACCAAGGAAGGTTTGACGCTGATGCGACGTTGAAGGATCTGAAGGATAACCCCACGCTGACGGCTTCAGTCATGGAGGCCGCGGTCGATCTCGCAATCAAGCAGCGCATCTTGCCCGAATTCTCCGGCCTCCGACCCATCGCTCAGCATTCTGAGGGGATGATCATGCTGACCCGCGAGGAAGCGTCAGGGCGTGCCCAGATTGAGGCTGCCCGCGCTAAGGCCGAGGACGGGAAAATCACCGCAGCCGCACACGACGTTGCCGCAAGCCTCACGAAAGCGCACTTCAAGGTAAAAATTCCTAACCTGGAGCGTAGGCTGAAATCAGAAGGCTCCATCACAGACCAACTCACCGGCACGTCCGTCCCGGCGAGCGGCGCCCCACAGCTGATCAGCAACGCCGTCCGCCACGTCTTTGAAATTCCTGACGAGGATTTTACAAAAGCCTTCAAGGCAGCCATTCTGGCTTTCGAGGAGCAGGGTTGCGCCGAAATCCAGACAACCAACTGGTTCAAATATCAGCGTCCGACTTATCTCGGCATCAACACGGTGCTCGCCACAGCAGATGGCTATCGCTTCCAGGTGGAATTCCATACGCCAGCCAGCTACAGCGCCAAAATTGACAATCACGAGGCTTATAAAAGGCTGCATAAGTTGCGCAGGACACCTGGCCGGGATGCTCTTCAGGAGGTCGAAAAACTCGAGCAGAAGGTAAGAGAGAGCTGCAGGGCCGTTGAGATTCCCCCCAACGTCGTCAGCATACTCAACTGGGCTGCCGAAGAGGATCGAAGTGGTATCGCCGCTGCGGCATTCGGACTGCGTCCTGCCGGTCCATCGAGAATACCCAAGATCGCCAGGGGCCCAGAGGCAAGGGAAATCGTCGCGGCCATCGGCGAGCGGCCGGTCGTGCTTGTCGGGATGCCGAGCGCCGGGAAATCCACGATTGGCCCCCGACTCGCCAAGAAACTGGGGCTGGAATTCATCGATACCGACAAAAAAATCCAGACGCAGACCGGGAAATCGATAACGCAGCTCTTCGATACGGATGGCGAGGACTATTTTAGGGCGCTCGAGGCGGAGACAATCGCGCGTATGGTCGAGCGAGGCCCGGCGGTGATCGCAACCGGTGGCGGCTCGTTGAATTATGAGCAGACCCGGCGCCTCATCGCCGAGAAAGCGGTCTCGATCTGGATCGATACCGACCCGGAGGTGCTACGCCGCCGCCTCAGGAAGGATACCACCCGCCCGCTGCTGCGGGGCTCCAACCCGGATCAGACGATTCCCCAGCTCATGAGGGAGCGCAAGCCGTTCTATGAACAAGCTAACGTCAGGTTTGTCCCACCAAGTAAAACGGATAAACAGAATGCGGGTCCATGTTTGATGGCACTGCACGCGTACTTGTGCCCCACAGCGGCCACAGACCACAGCCCCTCGAAGCCCCAATTGCGCGACGCTATTCATTCTCTGCCAGCGTTTCCGACCACCTCCTCCGATGCTCAGATCGGCGCGTCGAATCCGACAGCCTCGTCCAAGGGCACCAACGGGTAGGCGCTCCGCGCCGCCGAGTGGCTCGGCGACGAATACGGAAGCCGCTGATATCGCATAGGAATAGTGTACTTTTCCGGCTTCCGAATTGCAGGTAACGGCCAGTTTGTGGATAGTTTTCTTGCAATTCCGGTTTGCGATTTCGCCGCCTGGCGAAGCGTGATTCACTGCTTCCATCGCAGTGAATCGGGAGCCAGGTGTCGCACTGCACCTAAATGGGTTCTTCCTCACTTTGTGTGGAGCGGCGGCAGCATTCGTGCTCTCAGCAGTTCAGGACCTGCCCGACCGTACATTGCACGTTTGAGGGTCTTGAGGCGATTGATCTGGCCTTCGGCCTGTCCGTTGCTGCCAAGGCAGTTCGATGGCGTTGTTGACGGCATCGATGTCTCTGCGCAAGACACGGGCGAACCGCATGATCGGAATGAGTTCGGTGTCGAGCGCATCGTCGATCGATGCATCCAGTGGTGCCGATCTCTTGCTGCGAAGGATGCCGTTGAAGCGCATCGCCAGATACCGCATCTCGGCGAAAGCCTCAGATTCCTGCTTCAGGGCATCGACCTTCCTTGCCTGCTGGTCCGTTAGCAGGCCTCGCGGCTTGATGCACAGCGCTGCGGCAACCACTGGCGAGATCGCATGACCGGTGTCCGGATCTCGAACCGGCTCCGACTTCAACGTGGCGGGCGGTACATCAACAGCAGCCTGCTCTCTTTCGGCCCGCCGCCAGGCTCCGAGAAGCCGCTCCAGATTGGCGAAACTGCCGGTGTAGCCTCGCTGTTTGACGTCATGAAACAGATGCCGTCCGCAGCGGTTCCCATCCTTCCAACATTCGGCAAGAAAGGTTTCGAAGTACCATGGCGATGTGGGATTCAGTGCTGCTCGCCGCCTGTCTGGCGGAACCTTGAATTTGAGCCAATTCGCTACGCTGCGACGTTCATAGCCGGTCTGCCTCGCGATTTCGCTGTAGGACAGACCCTCTTCGCGCAAAGCGCGGAGCTTTTCGAATATCTCCCGGCGAGATTGCCTATGTGCGAGACGGGCGCGCCGGCGATGTGTGGCAGCGTCAACAATTGCGTCCTCCGACAGGATGGCCCTGCCGGTGGCACGTCCAGAAAGGCTTATCTGTTCTTCAATTGCCAAGCGAAGGTTCTGGATCAGATGAAACCGATCGGCTACCTGCCGGGCCTGCGGTGCGCCTTCACGGACGGCCTGCGCATAGAGACCGCAGCGGTCCCGACTGACGACCTCGACGGAAGGATGGTCACGCAGCCACTTGGCCGCACTCTCGACGCTGCGATCGTCCAGTATGTCGACAACCGAGCGACGCTCGAGATCAATCATGATGGTCCCATAGTTTGTCGCACGCCGCCAACCAGTCATCGATGCCAACCACCGAATCTCCGAATTGCGGTGCCCAGGATGGTGTCGTCGCTGATCGGCATGCCGAGCCGTTGCATCAAGCGTTCGCCAGGACGACCGCCAGTGCTGTGGCCCAGCAATCCGACAATCTCATCGAGCCTAGTCGTCCAGCGCGCGTAAGGAAGCGCGATCGTCGTCAAACGGTCGGTGAACTGTCGCCGTCCTCCTCGAGGCCTGGTCGCGCTTGATCGTCGGCTACGCCATCGGCCGCTCCATCGATGCGCGCCTGATGCTCGCTGCCTTGAGGGCCGCCATCAATCGGAGAAGTCCACCGCCAGGCTGCATTCACCATTCCGATCGCGGCTCGCAATATGCTGCCGAGATCTACCGGCAGCTTCTTGCCGATCAAGGTCTGATCGGCTCGATGGGCCGCAGAGGCAATGACAACGCCAAGGCCGAGAGCTTCATGAAGACGCTAAAGGTCGAAGTCGTCTACCCGATGGCTTTCGAAACCTTCGACGACGTCACTGAACACCTTCCCCGCTTCATCGAGGACGTCTACAACAACCGCAGGCTCCATTCGGCGCTCGGCTATCTGAGCCCGCAACAGTTCGAGGGTCAACACATCCGGCAGACTGGCAAAACAGCAGCCTGATCACTGTCCACGCTCAGGGACGCACACCAGCGCGCGATTCTGACCCCTGGTGGCAGGACGCGAGTGAGCGCCATCACAGCGCCATAGGGAGCGAGCGGATATGAGACCCTTACCAACCCGTGGCCGCATGAGAAATTGTACTTTATTCTGACCAGGGATTCGGGCGGAATGTGGCCGTATAAGAAAGTACGCCTTCATTCCATGTCGCTGTGAAAAAGAAATGAAATAATAGTTTGCTTTTCCGATATCGATGTCCATATAATAAGTCAAAGCTGCTCAGATGGGCTGCTACCTAAGTCGGGAAAAGGAAAGGGAAAGCCATAGCTTCTGAATTACGCTCTGCTAGGGTCCTTTTCAAGGACCACCTTGCCGGTACGTTGTCAGAGACACCTGCCGGAGGGACCCGCTTTGCCTACGAGCGGGATTGGACGGAGGATATTGCCTGCTGCTTTCCAGCCACGCGGAAGGAGTATGATTGGAGATCTGGCCTGCATCCATTTTTCCAACATCTCGGACCCGAGGGCTGGCTGCGCGAGCAACAGGCACGCGGGGCTCATGTTGACGGTCAGGACGATCTTGGCCTGCTGTTGCGATACGGCTCAGATTGCATTGGTGCTGTGAGCGTTGTCCCGCCGGAAGGTTCCGAGCTTCCCGCGGCAGCCGCCGAAGCCATGACTAGTCCTGGCCGCACGGTTTCCGGGATACAGAAGAAGCTCCTTGTTGTGCGCGGCAAGGATGGCTTTGTCCCGGCTGGAGCAACCGGACCGGCTCCCTATATCGCTAAATTCAACTCCGAAAGCATTCCGACGCTCGTCCGCAACGAGGCCTTGAGCTTGCGGTGGGCCGCCGTGGTGCTGGGCGCGAAAGACGTCAACGAGTTCCAATCCGCACCCGTGGGTGACGAATATGCCCTCATTGTCACCCGGTTCGACCGCGGAGTGAAGGGAGAAAAGCTCCGACTGGAAGATTGCGCGCAGATCCTCGCCAAGCCCCGCGGTCAGGACTATGGAGGCAAATACGATGCCGCCTACGAAGATGTAGCCACGATCATCAAAAAGCACTCATCGCGCGCGGCCATCGACCTTCAGCGCTTCTTTCAGCGTTTGGTTGCTTTTGCGCTTGTCGGAAACTGCGACGCCCATCTCAAGAATTTCTCCCTATTGGAAACGCCGACCGGGCTTAGACTCTCGCCCGCCTATGACGTCCTCAATACCGCTATCTATGACGGTTTTGATCAAACACTGGCACTGACCATCCGCGGCAAACAGGTCAACCTTGGCGCTGCCGACGGCGAACTGTTCCGAGATTTCGGACGCGATATCGGTCTTCCGGATCGCGCCATCGACCAGACGCTGAAGGAACTTAAAAGACAGGTCGCCAAAGCTTCAGCGATCATCCAACCGCCTGCAGGCGAAGGGCCCGACGGCTTTGTCACCAGATATTCTGAGATCGTGAGTAACCAATGCCTGAGAATCCTCGGGGAATAGCCCCGCTGAGTTGGCGCACGCTCGTCGACGAAGCGCTCGCCCGCCGAAAAGAAGAACGTATGACCCAGCGCGAGCATGCGGCGCTCGCTGGTGTCAGCATCCCGACCATTGCGGCCTTCGAACGAGGCGAGCACACCCTCACGCTCGCAAAGGCCTTCGATATCCTTCGTGTCGTCGGACTTTTGGACGAGCCTGCCGAAGGCGGTGCGCAGGACCGGTTCGTGCGGGAGTCATTTGAGCGGTGGCGCGCGCTCACGAATGATCTGCCAAGCGACAGCCATGCCAGGTTTCCAAACGGCTGGTATCGGTTCGACTACTGCCTGGAAGGTGATCTGAAGTCATTTTCTCTAACGGAGTTCGAGCAGGTCCTGGACAAAGCGGTCACCAGGCACACTGGTTGGCCGGTTTTCATGATGTTGACCCGCGAAGATCTTGCCCCGCGCGAGGTCGGCGGAGCCATTGAGGTACGGCTACCCCCAGAGAGTGACGGGATCAAGCGTAACATCTTTAGCGACCCCGCGCATTGCGACTTCTGGCGAGCCGTACCCTCGGGACGATTGTTCCTGATCCGTGGTTATCAGGAAGACGGTCAGGAGACTTTTCCGCCGGCGAGTGTATTCGATACGACATTGCCTGTGTGGCGGATGGGCGAGGCGCTTCTTCACGCCGAGCGACTAGCTGGTCTTATGCGTAATGACCCGGAAAGCCAGATCACGGTCCGGTTTCGTGCGCTCTATACCGGACTGACCGGCCGGCTCTTGCGGAACTGGGCGAACCCGATCAGTGAGCTTATGTTTGAGGGCAGGCCTGCTCGCAGCGACGAGGTACTGGTCGAAACGGAGGTCCCCGCCGCCGATATCAGTTCCCGCCTTGCCGACACTCTGTTTCCTATGGTGGCCGCCATCTACGAACGGTTCGGCGTTGTTGGTCTCACCACAAATCGCATCCAGGCGGAGGTGGGACGCCTTCTGAGTAGCAGGATGCGATAGATCGCAGCCAAGCCCTGTGTCACCACGCCGGAGCACAGTCGATGGACTTTACTTTTTGGGGAAAAGTTCGGGAAAAAGCAGCAGCGCAAATTGGCCGGTGAGCGTGTCCGGTCCATCTTGGATCTCCGCTTCTGCCGTGAGGAACTTGTCACGAACGCTTTTTCTCTCGAAGAGATATCCGGCGTCCGTGACGGTGATTATCTTCCGGAGCAGGCGTGCGAAACCACGTCGCCGATCCACCGCCAGGAATGTGTTGATCAACTCGGCAAGGTTGTGCTGCCGCGAGCCGACGGGTTTCTTTTGAATGAAGGAAAGAATGCAGTTGAGCAGAGCGTCATAGTCAGCCTCGACGAGCAGCTCGCCTGTGAGGCCATCCTGCCCGATCGTCGCCGCAACTTCATCGAGCAACGCTATGCGGTCCGGCCGTGGTGTGCCGATTTCGGTCGTTGCAGCGAGCCAACGTGATCGAAAATCGAGATGCCAGGCTGGCCGAGGTGCAACTGCGAATGGAAGGCCACTCGGCGGCCAGGTCAGCTTTGCTAATTCAATTAGCCTTGATTGCCAACCGCCTTCGCCTTCCCAGAAGGCACGTAGATTAAGCGCTCTGGTGGATCGGCTCCGATCGATGACCTGATCATCCAATGAGAAAAGATTCTTGTTGTGGGAATAGAAGATGTCCTCGAACGCCGTCAGCATCTTCGACCGCTCAACCGGTTCGAACTGCCAAGTCAGCCAAATCAGGTGCCTCGTCTCCCGCTCATAGAAACTCTCTCGCGCAACGATGATCGGTATCTGAGTCGTGGCGAGCTGAATTTCTATTGCTATCGGCTTGCCATCATACGTCGCACGCACATCCGGCCGGCGCCGGCCGGATGTGCTGAGAAGATAGCGGTCCACCACAACTGAGCCAGGCTCGGTTAACGGATCCAATTCGAGCAGCTCAGCTATGACATGCTTTAGACGAAGGTGAAGTGGACTTTCCTGTGTTCCTTGAAACTGCGTGGCACTGACGCCGTCAATCGATCCTGGATCTCCCGTCCACCATGGGCAATCACGAGGCGCGCCCTTTCGATGCCGCCAGAATGGCAGCCGCGTCGTTGGCTCTCTCGGTGCATAGCAGGCGTACCCACACCGCTCACACACAAATACGTCGACGCCATCATTTCTCGCTCGTGTCGAAGTCCGACGTATGTCTTGGTATCGATCAGCGTCCGCGTGGAGGAGTTGGTCGCTTGTGATCGTCTGCATGCTCCGCAGATCGACTACCCTCTTCAACGTGCGCTGTGGTGATCCCTTCATCGTCAGATACGGCGCGGATCGTCGCCGCCAACGATCAGATGGGCGAGCGTGTTGGTCTTTCCGGATCCGGGACCTGCGATGATGAGAAGTGGCGCAGCAATCATAGCCTTTCAGCCTTTGCGTCGACGACGCCAGGCTCGACGGCGCGCCGCTGTTCGATATTCAGGGTTCCCAGACAGGGGACGGTTATGGATGCGAATCGTTTGAGATGCGGACGATTCACTGAATCACGTTTCTCGTTTTGTTCGCAATGGCTCCACAGTAGCTGTTAGTTTTATGCCAATCCATCCAGCCGGCCACCCGCCGGAGATTGAAGGCGAACAAGTCTAAATAGGCGTCACTTCCGTGGGCAAAGCCTGACTTCAGTAAATCGGCGCGGATTGGCGGTGCCATCAAATCTTGCTGCACGGCCTGTCGAGCAGTTTCACGCCAGCCGATGCGTCCGACGGACATGCGTTCCTTGCGATCGTGGACAGAAAGCGTGGCCTTCAGTTCATCTTCACTATGTTCTTCCAAATGAGCAAGCGCCCCAAGTGTTTCGAACCGATCGAAGATCAGCCCGAGCTCGGATTGCATCCCAACAAACGAGCGACCCCATTCAGTGAAAACATTCAGAAGATGGTCGCTTAGAGGTGTCTTTCGACGATCCAAGCCTTCAAGCGTCCTCCAGGTGTCACGAGGATGGCGGCGGCCTGAATTGCCTGGATCAAGCAGCCAACCGTGAGCGCGACGCCCATCTATGGAGTTATTGAGAAATGGCGCCGTTCCGGATCAACTGTGCGATAGGGCTGGGCTGCCCCATCGAACCGCCGGTGAAGGCAAGCGTGGGCTGCAGCACCAGATCGCAGGCATGCCGCCAGCGAGGCCATTCCATGTTATGCCGCCGCCGCAACCATCCAATTCTCGGAGTTTCTGTCGATCGCGTCGCGAACGAATTGGCGCATGACGGGCAAGCCGGCCCGCACGTCGTGCATTTTGTGAAGCAACAGATTCACATGAGACCCGCGGAAGCCGAGATCGTGCGGCATCAACGCGACACCTTCTTCGATCGCCGAGAGCGCCGCCGTCCAGTCCTCGACCTCCATTGCCGCCCAAAATCTGTCATCGATCGGCTTCTTCAGCGCTTGTTCGCGCGCTATGGTTTCGCCTACGCCTACCGCGATCCGCTCCGTATCGGCGGACTTTGCTTTATCGCTGGCGCGCCAGCTGCCGTTAAGCACTTTCGGCAAAACCTCGTCGAGTTGCATCGGATGACCGATAAAGGCGATGTGACCATCTCGGTCGACCACGAACGAGGTCGGAATCCCGAAAGAAAAGCTGGGCTCCATCCAAAGCGTGTTCATTTCGCCTGTGGAGTCGAACGCGATCCGATAGTTCAGATTCAGGAACTTTTCGGTCAACCAAGCGTCCAACTTGCTTCGCGCCTGATCGGCCGTTGGAGCGTCTTCAGAAGCCGCGACTCCGACAATCTCAACTCCGCAGTCCTTGTATTTCTCCTGCAGCTGCATCAGATGGGGCATCCCGTCCACACATGGGCCGCACCAAGTTGCCCAGAATTCGACGATGTACACTTTGCCGGGCTGAAAGCTCGTGAGGGGCTCGCCACGCAGCCAGTTTTCCGCTTGAATCGAAGGAGCCGGGGACCCGATTCGTAATAGCACCAATGTTGCTCTCCAAAGCTTGCTTTCTGCACGAGCTCGTTCCCGCTCAGAGACGGCACACGGGTTCAGGGGAGAGAGCATCGCTCGTCTTGCCCCATTGCGTGCAGTCACCATCAAGAGCGCAAAGGCCGTGCCAGCGGGCTCAGCGCGCAGTAAGCGCATGAATGTGATTTGAAAAACCTCCCACAGTGCCCGGATGGCGGTCGTAAAGAATCTGACAAGCTTTCTGCCCTTGTCAGGGTTTGGACGCGCATTGCCCGTGCTTCGCGCCGCCAGAAAAGCGTGGCCCATCCGCGCGATCCTGAAGTCCCAAACCGTGAGAACCCGTGCGACACCGCCGCATCACGTCGTGTCGTGCATCGATGCCAAGCGCCTCGGCGTTGAGCTCGCCGCACGCCAGAACATCATCGACGAGACGTTCAAGCTCGACCCGGGAGCGGAAAAACGGCGCGACGTTTTGGCCTTGGTCGGGACGGCCGAACGGCAATGTCGCCGAAAGGGTCAAGACGCAGAAGACGATCATCACACCCGGCGAGCCGAAAGTGTCGCCGAAAGCCGTCGTAGAGCGCAGCATACATAGCCTAGACGTATCGCTGGGCGATCTGAGGGAGTGGCATACGTTGCGCGCTTGGTGCAGAAATTGCTCGCATCATGCCGAAGTAAAGTCGGCCGCGCCTAATCCGCCGGTATGGCAAAGGCGCGCTATTCAGAACGGTCGAGGGCACTTGCTTACCCGGGAATTGAACCGGCTCATCACTGATCAGTGACAATGCCAGCGAGTTCATCTCGAACGCCATGCTCTCCTGGGCGGATCAGAACCCGTCCAATGGCATTACAGTGCGCACGGCAAGCGTCGCCATCGCCTGTAGCGCGCCGACTATTACACCGCGCGGACGCAATCCCAGATCGCCTGGCGGACACCGGCCGAGTTCGCCTCCACCTTCAGTCCGCGACGGTCGCTCGCGCTGCGCTATGCGAAAGGCTCCGCGCCAGCGCCCGTCGCTTCACCCGCCCAGCAGGGCACACCAATGCCGGAAACGAACTCAAAGGGATAGAAATTGGGGGAAGGTCAGCATTGCTCGAGCGCAAAGGAGTAAATTCGGCAAGAAGCACGTCGAGAGCGAAGACGAGCAGGCTCGTCATGCCCGTAGACAGGCATGAGCTTCGCGCAATTCAGATGCGAGAAAGTCCTTGATTTTGGCGTCCTCTGAAGGACTTTCGCGCACCTGAAATGCGAGATAGTCCGTGTCCATATTGCTGGTCGGGGAGACGATAGATAAGAGGCGTGCGCAATGCATTATCGGCGACGGGGGAGCTCGTCCCGCTCGTCCGCGGTGTTATGCCCGGTCATGCGAAGACATCGAGCAAGCCGTGCAGACCATGCCGTGGCATTGCCCGCTAGGCGCCGACAACACGGCGGCCGGCGTCGCCAGCTTCGGCGGCGGCGCCGCTTTCTTCGGCAAGGTCTCCAACGATGCGCTCGGCGAAATCTATGGCCACGACATCCATGCGCAGGGCGTCGCCTTCGACATCAGGCCGCTGAAGGGTGAGTGAAGTCTCGATGACGCTGTCGGATTCCTTCTGTGTCGACCGCTACCGCGACGAGTTCCTCGAACTGATGCGCTCAGGCACGGTGGACATCGTCTTTGCCATAGCGTTTCGCCTCCGAACCTGATCGCAATCACTGGAATTCGTCATCACAATCGCCTGGAACACGTGGTCACTGGAATGCGAAAATGCTTGGCGTCCGCAGATTCAGAGGCCGCTTTATCCTACCCGGCGATCGGGGCTGAGCGGGCGTGTGAGGAAATGCAGGCCTGTGGACGTGGTTTTTTCCGGTTGGTCAGCTTCTCGAAAGCTGGTTGCGATAGCTTGCCGGGAGGGTCCGAGGCTCGCAACCCATTCGCCACCAAGGCGTTACCGGCTTCTGTCCGTTTACACCAGATCTGAGCTTGTCTGCGGACACTTGCGAGTAGCCTCTATTTCAAACGGAAAATGATATGGATGGTTCTCAGTTTAATCCTCGGCAGTTGAACCCGTTTGCGCCAGGCGTGGCGCGGCAGAATACCGGCATGCAGGTAGGGCAACAGGAGGCCGCCAGTCTGCAAGCGAGTTTTGAGCAGCAGTTGAACCAGTTGCAGCCTAGTTCGTCCGGGGAAAGCGGTGGAGGGCTCCGGCGCACGGACCTCCACGCTCCGCAACCGGTGCCGTCGACCGCTCTGCGGGACAACTTTGCCGCTGGCGCGCGCCACACGTCCGATGCGGCGACGCACGGACCGCGCCCAGGACCGAACAGCGGGAGACAACGACCTGAGTTTGGGGTGAATAAAGAGGCCCGCGTGGGCGAAAAGCGCGACCGCTCCGAACCCTTTCCCGAGGACAAGGCGCTTGTTTCCACCTTCAAGAAAGTAGCCGTCCAAGCGAACATGCACGAGAGGACAGTCAAGAGATTCGTAGGTGATCTACACCATCTCAGCCGGTGGCTGCGCCAGGGAAATCGCAGGCCCATATCCGACCGGTTCAACACCGAATCGCCCAGCCATGCTTCTTTTGTCGCCGATGTGCAGGACTATCTGAAGGATGGTGGCCGTATTGCTGTCGTTGGGCAGCTGAACAAGCTTGCGCCCGGTAGCCTCCCGTCGCGAGGCCATCTAACTGGGGAGCTCCCTGCCGAGGACGTGAGTCTCTTGGCAAGGTTCCGGGAAAACGCCGGGCGGCGCGACATCGCCATCAAAGGGGCCATCAATAACACTCTTTCCGGATTTCGACTGTTTGCTCGGTGGCTCCAAGAAAACAACAAAGAGCCTTTAGCTGCTCAGCTGCAAGGCGGTTCACTAGATAAGGCGATTTCGGAGTATAGGGCCCTGGGTGGCGACCCTCATAACCGACTTAAATCGGCTCTGCTTGATCTCCGGCGGTTTTTGCCTGGGGCTGAAGAAGCCGAAGGACCCGAACCCCGTGGCATCGGGCGGCCCCGTCGCCTGATTCCTCATCCCGAAGACGCCCCCCTCATCGATGGTGCGCTCGGCCAAGCGTTGATGGATTTTGGAGTCCCGACTGCGAAGCAGAGGCAGTTCGCCCAGCAGCGAGCTACACGTCTTCGTGGGGTGAGTGATTGGCTTCAAAAACAGGGCAAGGGGAGCATAGCTGGCCGAGTTAACGGCTCGAAGCAGGAGCAGTTAAGGCTGGAGAACGATGTAGTAGCGCTCCAACGGACTGGAAGGCAAGTCGTCTTTTCCGATGTGGCGCATCTTCGGAACTACCTAAGACTGGTCGAGGCGAACGAAGAGCTGGGGCTGCGAGCGCGTGAGCAGCCGGCTTTGCTGCTGGATGCTGGGCGGGTCAGCCCGCCGCAGGCGCTCGCCGCGCCCCCCGCCCAGAGCGAGGGGACCGGGCCTTTCTTGAGCGACCCGATGCACGAATCCGCGTCACCATCAACTGCGAAGGCACCCTTTGGGGTCCACCCTGAAGCCGCACGACTTGCCGACCTGCGCGACGATGCTCACTTTGCGCCAGAGCACTCCGTCAGGGCTCGCTCAGACACCTATGGCGGTCTTCAGTCTTTTGTCGATCTGAATGCCCCCACACCATCCGACTTGCGCGACGCTCACTTTGCGCCAGCTGACGCCGTCAGGGCTCGCTCAGACACTTTCGGCGGCCTTCAGTCCCTTGTTGATCTGAATGCCCCCACACCATCCGACCTGCGCGACGATGCTCACTTTGCGCCAGAGCACTCCGTCAGGGCTCGCTCAGACACCTATGGCGGTCTTCAGTCTTTTGTCGATCTGAATGCCCCCACACCGTCCGACTTGCGCGACGATGCTCACTTTGCGCCAGAGCACTCCGTCAGGGCTCGCTCAGACACCTATGGCGGTCTTCAGTCTTTTGTCGATCTGAATGCCCCCACACCATCCGACTTGCGCGACGCTCACTTTGCGCCAGCGTACGCCGTCAGGGCTCGCTCAGACACTTTCGGCGGCCTTCAGTCTTTTGTTGATCTGAATGCCCCCACACCGTCCGACTTGCGCGACGATGCTCACTTTGCGCCAGAGCACTCCGTCAGGGCGCGCTCAGACACCTATGGCGGCCTTCAGTCTTTTGTTGATCTGAATGCCCCCACACCGTCCGACTTGCGCGACGATGCTCACTTTGCGCCAGAGCACTCCGTCAGGGCGCGCTCGGACACCTATGGCGGTCTTCAGTCTTTTGTCGATCTGAATGCCCCCACACCGTCCGACTTGCGCGACGATGCTCACTTTGCGCCAGAGCACTCCGTCAGGGCGCGCTCAGACACTTTCGGCGGCCTTGATTCCTTTGTTGAACTGAATGCGCCCACACCGTCCGACCTGCGCGACGATGCTTACTTTGCGCCCGCGCAATCCATCAGGGCTCGCTCAGACACCTATGGCGGTCTTCAGTCTTTTGTTGATCTGAATGCGCCCACGCCGTCCGACTTGCGCGACGATGCTCATTCTGGACCGGTGCGTCCGCAGCGGCAGATGCTCCGCGATACGGAGTGGCAGACCATGATGCAAGGGACAGGGTCCGCCGCCGTTCCGGGGGCGGGAGAACCCAATGAGGTTCAGCTCATCCATCACCCTCGACCTCGGCCCATGGGTGAAGTTGCGCCAGCGGCACCGCCAAGAGCTCCCCAACCCGCCTCGCCAGCAACCGCCAGCCTGCCAGGCACCTACCGCGGTCTTCCAGTGGTTGATGTGACGACGCTGACGACCACCTCCTCCGATGCTCAGATCGGGGCGTTCGATCCGACAGCCTCGTCCAAGGTCGCCAACGGATCGGTGCTCGGCGCCACCGAGTGGCTGAGCGACGCCCATATCCAGAGGGATTACCATTTGCTGGAGGGGCAACTGCAGGGGATCAATCCGGAGCTCGCCGCCCGGACACGGCTGGTGGATCCGTCGGTATCCCATCTCCTGCGTCACGTGGGGTCGAACACCGCGCAACACACATTGCAGTCCATTTATAATCAAAACACCGCCCCGGCCGACTTCCTGTTCCTGCCCGTGAACAATGGCACTCTTGATAGGCCCGGCACCCATTGGTCGCTGCTGCTCGTTGATCGCCGCAACCGGGAAAGATCGGTCGCCTATCACTACGACTCCCGCCAGCGAGAGGGATACAACGACGTGCCTGCAACACAGCTCGCAGGACTGCTGAACGCCACCTTGGCGCCAGCCCCCATGGCCCGACAGCCGAACGACTATGATTGCGGCGTCTTTGTGCTGGACGGCACGTGGGCGCTGGTTGGACGATTGGTGGAAGGGCAGCGGCCAGACCGCGAGCCGCTGCCCCTCGACAACCTCGTCGCCGATCGGCAGGCGCTGCAAGACCGGCTGAGGAGGCGCTGACTTGGTTTCTAGAAAAGGCCTCTGACACTTCGAGGTTGCCGAAACCCGGGTCTTGCGAGAGGATTGAACGAAGCCGCCGCTGGCGCCGCATTGAGGAGGTGTGGTAACGGGGGCCTCATGGCTGAAAAGGTGGTAGCGCCCCTCCCGACACGGCAACTTTTAGCGGCTACTAGAAGGGCCCGGCAATCATCGGTTGAAGTCGGACTGGACCTCGGCCAAGAGCGCCGCTTCCAGATGTCGCTTGGCAGTTAAACGGGTTCTTCCTCAATTTGTGTGGCGCGGTGGCAGCATTCGTGCTCTCAGCAGTTCGGCGCCTGCCCTGCCGTACATTGCGCGCTTGAGGCTCTTGAGGCGGTTGATCTGACCTTCGGCCTGTCCGTTGCTCCAGGGCAGCTCGATGGCGTTGTTGCCGGCATCGATGTCTCTGCGCAAGACGCGGGCGAATCGCATGATCGGAATGATGTCGGAGTCGATTGCATCGTCGATCCAGGGGTCCAGTGTTTCCGACCTCTTGCTCCGAAGAATACCGTTGAAGCGCATTGCCAGGCGTCGCATCTCGGCGAATGCGTCAGATCCCTGCTTCAGGGCATCGACTTTCCTTGCTTGTCGAGGCGTCAGCAGGCCTCTTGGCTTTATGCACAGCGCCGCGGCAACAACTGGCGAAACGCGTGGCCGGTATCCGGATCTCGAACGGGTCCCAAGCTGATCGCCATCGAAGGAACATCATCGGCGCGCACTCTTTCGGCCCGCCGCCAAGCTCCCAGCAGTCGCTCCAGATTGGAGAAGCTGCCGGTGTAGCCGCGCTGCTTGACATCATGAAAAAGATGCCGTCCGCAGCGGTTCCCTTCCTTCCAGCATTGGGCAAGGAACGTTTCAAAGCACCATGGTGATGTGGGGTTCAATGCTGCTCGCCGCCTATCTGACGGAGCCTTGAACTTGAGCCACTTCGCTGCGCTGCGACGCTCATAGCCGGTCCGTCGGGCGATCTCGCTGTAGGATAGACCCTCCTGGCGTAAGGCGTGGAGCATCTCGAATATCTCCTGGCGAGACTGCCTATGCGCGAGACGGGCACGCCGGCGATGTGTCGCAGCGTCGACAATAGCGTCCTCGGACAGGATGGATCTTCCTGAAGCACGGCCACTAAGGCTCATCTGTTCCTCGATTGCCGTACGAAGATTCTGGACCAAACGACAGGACGGCACCACCCATTACGTGGAAAAGCGCGGCACTGAAATGCGCGCGACGGTCAGCGTCATCGTGCTCTTGGCGTTCTGCTGCGGCTCGATGCTGCGGCTCGATGCGGATGCCGGTTAGACCAGGAGCCGCGATGGGCAAAGTTCGAGGCGAAGTGAGTTGTCCCTCATTTTGCTGATGCTGCGTCCTCGACGCCCTTAGCGGGACAAACTGGATTGGTGGGCAGCGCAGGGCCATATGAGCCATCATCATATCGCCAGGCCTGACTCGAGCGTCATCTTGAGTGAATCAGCGTGAGGGCATTCTTTGGTTGGTGATCACGGGATGACTTCTCCTCAGTCTGTGAGGCGTTTGCGGGATCGCGAAATCACCTGGCCGCTCTTTTGGACCTCGGTCCGAGGACTGGGGCCTGCTACGATGCCCGCCTTTGGTTAGGCGGGCTATGGAACTGCTACGGGTTTTGCCCGTTTCGAACCGGCTTCGCGCACCGGTGCCAGACGGCCCCCGGGACCTTAAATTCGACGGGATGACCGGCGAACAACACCTTCACGCCGGCCGGATCATGCTTGGCGGACCGCCCGGATAATCCTGAGATCCTGGCCGACGTCGGCGCCGCTTGGGTATTGCGCACAGATGCATTGTGCGTCCTTATTCCACGCATCGCCTTACCTGCTCAGCGCCAGACATGACTGCGCTCAAAACGTCAGCTTGAAGCCGGCCAACAGGGTGAAGGCGTAGAAGTCCATGCCGGCGCTATTGCTATCCTTGTAGCTTAGTTGTTCGCCTGTCGCGAAGTCGTAGGCCGTGTTGTAGCCTTTCTTGCGAAATATTGTCGATATTGCCGGCCAGGAAGACGCTGGCGCGGCCGGTCATCTGATAATCGATCTTGGCGCCGACTGAGATGAACGGCACCGTGAAGAAGTCGTCCTCACGGCCGGGCCGATTGCTCGCAGGCGTTGTTTGTCGCGACGACCATTCCTGGGCGTTGGTGCAAAGACGTTGAACTCCCATGCGATGTCAGGACGGCTTGGTCTTGCCCTTTGTCTGTGCGCTGCACAGAACCGCGTGATCCGCCCACTACCGCATTGCCGGGCGCATATAAGTGGCCCGGCGTGAGAGGCGGCATTCGCGGCCAGAGGACGGGATCGCACCGGCCGGCAGCGCCTGCAGTCACCATCATGCGCGCAGAAGCCGTGCCAGCGCGCTCAGCGCGCTGTGACCGCATGAATGTGCTTACAGTGCCCCGGATGACGGTTGTAAAGAACCTGACTAGTTTTGTGCCTCTGTCAGGTTTTGGACACGCATTGCCCGTGCTTTCGCCGCCAGAAATGCGTGGCCCATCCGCACGATCCTGAAGCCCCAGACCGTGAGAACCCGTCCCACACCGCCGCATCACGCGTGCCATGCACCGATACCAAGCGCCTCGGCGTTGAGCTCGCCGCACGCCAGGACATCATCGACGAGACGTTCAAGCTCGACCCGGGAGCGGAAAACGATGCGAGGTTTTGGCCTTGTTCGGGACGGCCGAACGGCAATGTCGCCGAGAGGGTCAAGACCCACAGGAAGATCATCACACCCGGCGAGCCGAAAATGTCGCCGCAAGCCATGGCAGAGGGCAGCATATATGCAGGCCTAGAGGTACCGCTGAGCGATCTGAGGGAGTGGCATACGTTGCGCGCCTGGTGCAGAAATTGCTCGCGTCATGCCGAGGTAAGGTCCGGCCGAGGGCACTTGGTTGCCCGCGAATTGGACCGGTGGTCAGCGGCAATGCCAGCGAGTTGCATCTCGAACGCCATCCTCCCGGCGGGTCAGAACCGGTCGAATGGCATTACATTGCGCACGGCGCGCGTCGCCATCGCCCTGTGGCGCGCCGACCACAACACCGGGCGGACGCACTCCCAAATCGCCTGGCAGACACCGGCCGAGTTCGCCACCACCTTCAATCCGCGGCGGTCGCCCGCGCTGCGCTGCGAAAGGCTCCGCGCCAGCGCCCGTCGCTCCGCCCAGCAGCGCACAACCACGCCGGAAACGAACTCAAATCTGGATAAAAACTGGGGGCAAGGTCATTTAGATGCCACCCATGCAGAGGTATTTCATTTCGAGGTAGTCCTCGAGGCCATGGCGGGAACCCTCCCGTCCGATGCCGGACTGCTTCATGCCGCCAAAGGGCGCCGCTTCCGAAGACATACGCCCCGTGTTGATGCCAACCATGCCATATTCCAATGCCTCGGCCACACGCCAGACACGCCTCAGGTTCGAGGCATAGAAATAGGCGGCGAGGCCGTAGATCGTGTCGTTGGCCTCACGCACAACCTGATCCGCATCGTGGAAGCGAATGATCGGCGCCAGGGGCCCGAAAGTCTCCTCTTGCGCAACCGCCATGATGCTGGAGATTTCAGTGAGGACTGTGGGTTCGAAGAAGGTGCCATGCGTGCCGATACGTTTCGCGCCGCATCGAATTGTCCCACCTTTGGCAACGGCATCTGCGATGTGGGACTCGATCTTGGCCAAAGCATGCCTGTCGATGAGTGGTCCGACGTCCACTCCGGCAGCGAAGCCGTCGCCAACCGATAAGTGCCGGACTTTCTCCACGAACTTCTCGACGAACTCATCGTGAACGCTCGATTGGACGTAAAGACGGTTCGCTGAGACGCAAGTCTGGCCGGCATTGCGGAACTTCGCCTGGATCGCGCCGTGAACCGCAGCGTCGATGTCGGCATCTTCGAAGACGATGAAAGGGGCATTGCCACCGAGCTCGAGGCTGACCTTCTTGATCTGGTCCGAGCACTGGCGCATGAGCAGCCGCCCAACTTCGGTCGAGCCTGTAAAGCTGATCTTTCGGACCTTGGGATTGGAACAGAGTTCGCGTCCAACGCTATCACCGTCGGACGCATAGATCAGGTTGACGACGCCGTCGGGAAAGCCGGCTTGGTGCGCGAGGGCAAACATTGCACCTGCCACGAGCGGCGTCTGTTCAGCAGGTTTGAGCACGATCGCGCAGCCCGCCGCCAGGGCCGGCGAAATCTTGCGCGCCACCATCGACGCTGGGAAATTCCACGGCGTAATGGTGCCGACGACACCGATCGGCTGCTTGATCACCATCATGCGACGGTCTGTGGACGGTGGGGGGATCGTCTCACCATAGATGCGATTGGCTTCTTCGGCGTACCATTGCAGATACGCGGCCGCATGCGAAACCTCCGACTTGGCTTCGGCAAACGGCTTGCCCATCTCTGCAGTGAGTATGGCGGCAAGATCCCCGGCGTGGTCGATGATCAACTCATGCCATCGCCACAGAACGTCGCTGCGTTCTCGGGCGGTCAGCGCCGCCCATCCAGGCTGAGCTACATAGGCGTTGTCGATCGCAGCGCGTGTCTCCTCCACGCCCATGTCGGGAAGCTCTGCCAGCACTTCGCCGCTCGACGGGTTGAGGACCATAAATGTCCGCTCGCTAACCGGCGTGCCGACTGCCGGCAGCCGATCGACGGCGCCAAAAAGGTCGGGGGATTTCAGGTGACGGATCATCGGTAGGCACAGGGGCAATACCGGGTTCCTCTCAAAGGCAGCTGATATGTATATGTCGGCAGGGGCTCGGCGTGTACTCCACACCTGCGGGTTCCTTATAGGGCCTCGGCCAGACGGCTGGTAGACCATTCCACTCAACTTGAAAGGGTAGAATTCATGAACTCTTCTGGTCGATGGCCGGTTCTCATCAGGTGCAAACTGAACAATGGACATCGGCTTCCCCAACGCGCGGGTACCGGCCATCGGTCCGAATAGCAGCGGTGCAGCCAGATGCCTTTTTTGAGCATCATCGGATTTGAAATTGCTTTCAAAAGTCCTTGATCTTGCCGCCCCCGCGAGCGCCACAAACGGGCGTGGAAAATCAAAAGGGACCCAATCGAGAATCAGCACGGTCATGCCTTCTTTACGACCGTAGGCACGCAGATCATCTGGGCTCGGGACCGTGCAGGTTGCGCCCAGAACCCAAAAACGAGATGGGGGGTCGTTGTGGTGGAAGAAGTCGGGGATTTTCGAAAGAACGTCCTTACGGCAGGTCGTCCCTGTAGAGCATTCCCCTCGAATGCGACCGCCTTTAAAGGAGGACTTGCCATCGACTCCACGCTGATAACCGCTGCTAGCAAGCCGGAACTGAATACCGGTTAATTGCACTGAGGGCGGCGACAACCAGACCCTTGAAAACTTTTGCGTGGGCTTAAGCTCCGAAAGATTGTTCCTTATCATATGATGTTCAAAGTAAATGGACGTGGTGCGTTTCCTAGGTTGAATCACATAAATTAGTCTGTGTTAAGGTCTGCCGTACCACGTTCCCTTGCCGGTTCCATGTTGGGCTAGATGGTTTATCTCGACCAGGGTTGCCAGATGTTTTTTGACGGTGTTTCGGTTTGCACCGGTCAGGTTGACGATCTCGCCAATGGTCATTCGCCCGCGCTCCTTGATGGCTTCAACGATTTGAAGGGAGAGTTCCGGAAGCGTACCGAGCACGAGACGCTCGCGCTCGATTTTCTTCTCAAGCCGCTGCTTTTGCTGCTGAAGAGCGCGCAGGAAATAAACAGCCCAGGGCTGCCAATTAGGCTTCGGACTGCGGATCGTTTTTTGGGTTTGCCGAAGCGCCAGATAGTAGCCCTCCTTGCTGTTCTCGATCACGCTTTCGAGCGAAGAGTAAGGCACATAAGCATAGCCACTGCGCATCAGCAGAAGCGTCGTCAGAACGCGCGATAGCCTTCCATTGCCGTCCTGGAATGGATGAATCTCCAAAAACACCACCGTGAACATTGCCACGACGAGCAAAGGATGCAGGCTTTGCTCATTAAGCGTGCTGCGCGTCCACTCGACAAGCTCTTTCATCCGTTTTGGCGTATCGAAGGGCGTCGCCGTTTCGAAGATGACGCCGATCTCTTTTCCGTGCGGATCGAAAGCACTGACATTATTGGCCAGTGTCTTGTACGCGCCGCGATGACGCTCATCCTTGTTGCTGAACGCCAGCAGGTCACGGTGCACCTGCATGACGTGGTTTTCGGTCAGATCAATTGCATCGAAATGCGCAAAGATCATTTCCATTACCTGCGCATATCCGGCGACTTCCTGCTCGTCGCGGGATTCGAAGGATTTGACGTCGACGTTGGCGAGCAGCCGCTCGACTTCAGCGTCGGTGAGCTTACTGCCTTCGATACGGGTAGAGGAGCCGATGCTCTCGATGGTCGCAACGCGGCGCAGAGCCAATAGGCGCTCTGGCGCGAGTGTGCCCAACGCGCGCCAAGCCCCTTTGAACTCATCGATTTCCGAAACGAGAGAGAGGATTTCGGGGGTGATCTGCAGGGAGTCGATCTTCAACGCCATACCCAAAAATATACCCAAATATACCCAAAAAATCAAGAACCGACTTTACCCAATAAATGACCCATAAATACCCGAAGCGACTCCTAAAGCTTAGGAGGGTGCCGCGAAGGTCTCAGCGGATTGGTTGACGTTCATCTCGACCGCATCGACTGCGCCAGCCGACGCCCGAAGCGATTGTGCAGACGATCGAGCGGCTACGTCGCCGGCGCTAGAAGGGTAAGCAGATCGCTGCCGAGGCGGGCATCTCGCCGCAACTGTCAGGCCCGTTCTACACCGGTGGGACCTTAACAAGCTGAGCCTTGGAACCCGAACCCGTGCGCCGCTAGGAACGGGAGCATCCGGGCGAACCCATTGGCCGCATCGGCTCGGTGGGGCATCGCTGGACGGCGGACAGGCACGGTCGACAGCCATCTCGGCATCGGCCGGGAGTTCGTCCGCGTCTGCATTGACGACGCCTCTCGCGCCGCTTTCGTGCAGGGCATGCCGGATGAGCGCAGGGCGAGCGCCGTTGCCTTCCTCGAGGCCGCCGTCGCCTACTGTGCCAAGCGGGGCCTCCGAGTCTAGCGCGTGATGACCGACAATGGCTCCTGACCGGTGAAGGCTTCCACTTGCCTCTCGAGGCAGGGTCCATCTCCTTTTCAGCCCAGCGGTCGCCGGCGATGAACTGACTGGCGTGCCCGGCATTGTGCGATACCTCGAGGACACCGACGACCTTACCCCGCATCTGCTCGGGCCCTTTGCCCTTGGTGACGTAGATCGCCACCAAGGCATTGGGATCAGACAGGGAATTTCGCGTGGCCTCGTGGGCAAAACCAATGCAACCCCAACTTGCAGGGTCAAACCCCCAGAATGAGGTCAGCCAAGGATCGCTGCTGGTTGGTAGTCTGTCTCCATCGGAGCCAGGTCTGGAACCGAGCCCCAATCGAAGGCGAACACTTCGCGCTGGGCGGCCTCGATGTCAATATCGCCCAAGGATCCGCGAATGTACGCCTGGCATCAGGCGCCGGATGCCTCTCACCGCGTTTGACTAGAATTGTCGTGAGTGGCGGCAGTCCACGATCATTCAGGGCGTGAAGGACGACCTCCGATTCTTGCCCAGACCGCGATCTGTCGGTTGGTTCCAACCGACGGCGTCCCCCACCTGCTGATATGTCGCACGCGTTTGCCGCACCGCTTTTTCCGCAAGGAAGCGTGCAATTTCGGTTTGCATAGAATCCATCGATCCCCCAATCGATCACTATGATAAGTGTGCTTCAGGTGCCTGACGTCCCGAAGGCCAGCGGCTACTAAGCCTTGCTTATGCGTTCAACGCAATCTATATTCTGTTGAACACAGGAGGTTCTGATGGCCGCGCAAACACGGACCGCTTCAGAAAGCGAAGCAAAGGTCGCATCGACCCGCAATAAGCTCGTACTCGAGCAAGCGAAAGCCGCCGGACTGCTCGGCGCGGCGAAGAATACCCGTCTTTCGGGGCGAGTGCCTTCGGAGTTGATCGAGGCGGCCAAGAAGCGCGCTCATGTCACCTCGGACACGGAGCTGTTGGAACTGGCGCTGTCGTGCCTGGCTCTCGAAGATGACTTTGGCGCCCGCTTGGTCGGACGCAAGGGCAGCATCCCGGCGGACATAGATCTTGGGGTTTGATCTTTCCGAGACCCTCCGATCGCTCAAGCCGCAAAAGTACACCGGAACGCTGGAGCGTAGGGCCGACGATGATCTCCCATGGGTTGCAAACGAACCCGCGATCGGGGGACCGGTGTTTCTGGATACGAGCGTCTATCTGGATGTCCTGCAAGGACGATCACCGGTTGAAGTCGATACGCTGCTTACCTATCGCCGATGCCACCATTCCGCGGTCTGCCTTTCTGAGCTGACCCACGCCTTTGGCCGGCTCGACCGAAAGCATGCCTCCACAAAAGCTGTCCTCGAGACAATCAAAGCCACGGTGGAGGACATTCCGGACCACCGTCTTCATGCCCCGGATGCAGCGATGTGGGGACAGGCCGGTGTGTTGGCTGGCTTGCTCTTCCGGCTGAGCAATCTGCCCAAGGGGGAGGGGCACGAGCGGCGCTTCGTAAATGACGCCCTCGTATTCCTGCAGGCGCGTCAGTTGGGGGCGGGCGTGCTGACCGGCAACGTCCGCGATTTTGATTTCCTTACCCAGATTCTGCCGACCGGGCGGATCATTCTCTATCGAGCTCCGCCGGGACCGCAGACATCATGAACGTCACGGTCGGCCCTCCGTCGATATTCTCCACGAACTGGAACAGCTGGGTCGGGCGCCGGCGACTGACGTTAATTACCTGCAGAACACGCCGGCGTTTTCTGCATTTTGCGGAGTTATGTCAAACTAGATACCCCCAGATTAGATCTGGCTCCATGCTGGTTTCGCTTGCCTCAGCATTGCGGCAGCTCGGCTTGGCTTGTCTCGTCGGTGGCCAGGGTTCTGGGTTGGCAGCGAGTGCGGCCGAAATATCGGATGGCCTCGACAAAGCCATCTGCCGACAGGCTCTTTCGTTCGACCTCTCCGGCAAATGTGCCCCGGCCGAAAGGACATCAAATCGTGCCCCCTCGATATCCGCAAATTCGACGTCGTGTCGGTAATCCGTCAGGCGCTGGGCGAATCGAGTTGGATAACCGGCGCAAATCCGTTTCGGGTTCACAGCGTCCCTTGAGGATCAGCTGCGCCGTCTTAGCAAGGGAGAACCCGGAAGCCTATGGCCATTTCGAGCCAATCTAGTCGGAGACGATTTTCCAGCGGAACAAGCCGCAATGGCAACCATCGGGAGCCGGTCTCGAAATTGCTGTTGATTGGAGGGCGCCGGGAGCTGGCCCCCGGGCAGCCAGCGCATCACTCTACCGCGACGCTCATCCTCAGGCGCTCCATCTCCTGGAGCGCGCGGCGATACTCGACCGGCATCACTTTGCGGAATTTCGGCCGGAAAGTCGCCCAGTTGTCGAGGATCTCGCGGCCGCGCACCGAACCCGTGTAATGGACGTGGTTCGAGATCAGCTGATAGAGCCGCTCCTCATCATGGCTGGTCATGTCGCCGGACACGTCGACGCGGCCTTTGTGGTCGAGGTCGCCGCCATGATGGAGCAGTTTCTCCATCAGGTCGTCTTCTTCGGGAACGGGTTCCAGTTCGACCATCGCCATGTTGCAGCGCTCGGCGAAATCACCCACCTCGTCGAGCACATAGGCGACGCCGCCCGACATACCGGCGGCAAAGTTGCGGCCGGTCTGCCCGATGACGACGACAATGCCGCCGGTCATGTACTCGCAGCCATGGTCGCCAACACCTTCGACGACGGCGGCGACGCCCGAATTGCGAACCGCAAAACGCTCGCCGGCGACGCCGCAGAAATAGGCCTCGCCCTCGGTCGCGCCGTAAAGCACCGTGTTTCCGACGATGATCGACTCCGCTGCGACGATCTTCGTGTTCTCAGGCGGGCGGATGACGATGCGTCCGCCCGACAGGCCCTTGCCGACGTAGTCATTGGCGGCACCGACCAGCTCGAACGAAACCCCACGCGCCAGGAAGGCGCCGAAGGACTGGCCGGCGGTTCCGGTGAGTTTTACCGAGATCGTGTCCTCGCGCAGGCCCTTGTGCTTGAAGCGCTTTGCCACTTCGCCCGACAGCATGGCGCCGGTCGAACGGTCGACATTGCGGATCGGCAGCTCGATGCTGACCGGCTGCCTGGCTTCGAGCGCCGGCTTGGCCAACTCGATCAGCTTGCGGTCGAGCACGTCGTCGATCGGATGCTTCTGCCGCTCGGTCCAGTGCACCGCCTCATGCGGCGCATCCGGCTTGAAGAACATCTTGCTGAAATCGAGCCCGCGCGCCTTCCAGTGCTGGATCAGCGCCCGCTTCTCCAGGAGTTCGGTGTCGCCGATGATCTGGTCGAGATGGGTGTAGCCCATCTCGGCGAGCAGCGCCCGGACCTCTTCCGCCACATAGAAGAAGAAGTTGATGACGTGTTCCGGCGTGCCCTTGAAGCGCTTGCGCAACACCGGATCCTGCGTCGCGACGCCGACCGGGCAGGTGTTGAGATGGCACTTGCGCATCATGATGCAGCCGGCCGCGATCAGCGGCGCGGTCGAGAAGCCGAATTCGTCGGCGCCAAGCAGCGCGCCGATGACGACGTCGCGCCCGGTGCGCAGGCCGCCATCGACCTGCAGCGCGACGCGCGACCGGGCTGCCGGCGTGCTTGAGCGAGGTCAGCGGCGATGCGCCGGTGCCGCCGTCATAGCCGGAAATGGTGATGTGATCGGCGCGCGCCTTGGCGACACCGGCCGCAACCGTGCCGACACCGACTTCCGAGACCAGCTTGACCGAGACATCAGCCGCCGGATTGACGTTCTTGAGGTCGTAGATGAGCTGCGCCAGATCCTCGATCGAGTAGATGTCGTGATGCGGCGGCGGCGAGATCAGGCCGACACCGGGCGTAGAATGCCTGACCTTGGCAATGGTGGCATCGACCTTGTGACCGGGCAGCTGCCCGCCCTCGCCGGGCTTCGCGCCTTGGGCGACCTTGATCTGCATCACATCGGAGTTCACCAGATACTCCGCCGTGACGCCAAAACGCCCGGAAGCGACCTGCTTGATCGCCGAACGCTCGGGGTTCTTGCCGCCGTCCGGCAGCGGCAGGTAACGGTCGGCCTCTTCGCCGCCCTCGCCGGTGTTAGACTTGCCGCCGATCGTGTTCATGGCGCGGGCCAGCGTGGTGTGCGCTTCCCTGGAGATCGAGCCGAAGGACATCGCTCCGGTCGAGAACCGCTTGACGATATCGGCCGCCGACATGACCTCGTCGAGCGCGACCTTCTTGCGCCCGGTTTCTTCGGCCAGCCTGATCTTGAACAGGCCGCGAATGCTCTGCGCCCGCGCCGTCTCGCTGTCGATCTGAGCGGAATAGTCCTTGAACGTCTGCCACGATCCCTGGCGCACGGCGTGCTGCAGGGTGGCCACCGCATCGGGCGACCAGATATGCGCTTCGCCGCGCATGCGGAACATGTATTCGCCGCCGACCTCGAGGCTGTTGCGCAGCACCGGGTCGTTGCCGAAGCCGTCGGCGTGGCGGCTGACCGTCTCGGCCGCGATCTCTTCCAGCCCGACGCCTTCGATCAGCGTCGCGGTGCCGGTGAAATATTTTTGCACGAAGTCGGTCTTCAGCCCGATGGCGTCGAAGATCTGCGCGCCGCAATAGGACTGGTAGGTCGAGATGCCCATCTTCGACATCACCTTGAGAATGCCCTTGCCGATCGACTTGATGTAGCGGGAGACGACCTCATTGGCGTCGACTTCGGCCGGCAGCTCGCCGCGCTTGTGCATGTCGAGCAGCGTGTCGAAGGCGAGATAGGGATTGATCGCCTCGGCGCCATAGCCCGCAAGGCAGCAGAAATGATGCACCTCGCGCGGTTCGCCGGACTCGACCACCAGCCCCACCGACGTGCGCAATCCCTTGCGGATCAAATGATGGTGGACTGCCGCCGTCGCCAGCAATGCCGGGATGGCGATGCGGTCCGGCCCGAGCTGACGGTCGGACAGGATGATGATGTTGTAGCCGCCGGCGACCGCCGCCTCGGCGCGCTCGCACAGCCGGTCGATGGCGCCCTGCATGCCGGCCGCGCCTTCGTTCGAAGCATAGGTGATGTCGATCGTCTTGGTGTCGAAACGGTCCTCGGTGTGACCGATGGAGCGGATCTTCTCAAGATCGCCATTGGTCAGGATCGGCTGGCGCACCTCGAGCCGCTTGCGACGCGAATTGCCGACGAGGTCGAAGATGTTCGGCCTCGGCCCGATGAACGACACCAGGCTCATCACCAGTTCCTCGCGGATCGGGTCGATCGGCGGATTGGTGACCTGGGCGAAGTTCTGCTTGAAATAGGTGTAGAGCAGCTTCGATCTGTCCGACATCGCCGAAATCGGCGTGTCGGTGCCCATCGAGCCGACCGCTTCCTGGCCGGTGGTCGCCATCGGCGACATCAACAGCTTGGTGTCTTCCTGGGTAAAGCCGAACGCCTGCTGGCGATCGAGCAGGCTGACGTCCCTGCCCAGCGCCCGCGGCTCGACCGGCTTCAGGTCTTCGAGGATAAGCTGGGTGTTGGCGAGCCAGCTCTTGTAGGGATGCCTGGTCGCCATCTCCGACTTGATCTCCTCGTCGGAAACGATGCGGCCCTTCTCCAGGTCGATCAAAAGCATGCGGCCGGGCTGCAGCCGCCACTTCTTGACGATCCTTTCCTCCGGCACCGGCAGCACGCCGGCTTCCGAGGCCATGATGACGCGATCGTCGTCGGTAACGATGTAGCGCGCCGGGCGCAGCCCGTTGCGGTCGAGCGTGGCGCCGATCTGGCGGCCGTCGGTGAAGGCCACCGCCGCCGGCCCGTCCCACGGCTCCATCAGGGCGGCGTGGTATTCGTAAAAGGCCTTGCGATCTTGATCCATCAGCTTGTTGCCGGCCCAAGCCTCGGGGATCAGCATCATCATCGCGTGAGCGAGCGAGTAGCCGCCCTGCGTCAGGAATTCGAGCGCATTGTCGAAACAGGCGGTGTCCGACTGCCCCTCATAGGAGATCGGCCACAGCTTGGAGATGTTGTTGCCGAACAACTCCGAATCGACCGACGCCTGCCGCGCCGCCATCCAGTTGACGTTGCCGCGCAGCGTGTTGATCTCGCCATTGTGGGCGACCATGCGATAGGGATGCGCCAGCTTCCATGACGGGAAGGTGTTGGTCGAAAAACGCTGGTGGACGAGGATCAGCGCCGTTTCGAAACGCGGATCGCTCAGATCCTTGTAATAGGCGCCGACCTGATAAGCCAAAAACATGCCCTTGTAGACGATCGTGCGCGCGGACAGCGAGACGCAGTAGGAACCGATGCCGCGATTGTCGTTCTCCGCGTAGATGCGGCCGGAGATCACCTTGCGCAGGAGATAAAGCCGCGCCTCATAATCTTCGTCGTCATCGATGTCGGGTGTGCGCCCGATAAAGACCTGGCGGTGGTACGGCTCGGCGGCCGCAATGTCGGGCGCCTTGGACAGCGACGAATTGTCGACCGGCACATCGCGAAAGCCGATAAGCGGCAGGCCTTCCGATTGCGCCGACTCAGTGATGATCTCGTCGACATGCGCGCGCAACGCGGCGTCCTGCGGCATGAACCAGTGGCCGATGCCATACTGTCCGGCTGGCGGCAGTTCGATACCCTGCCTGGCCATTTCCTCGCGAAAGAAACGGTCGGGAATCTGCACAAGCACGCCAGCCCCGTCGCCCATCAGCGGGTCCGAGCCGACGGCCCCGCGATGCGTCAGGTTCTGCAGCATAGCCAAGCCGTCCTCGACGATCTGGTGCGACTTCACGCCTTTCATCTGCGCAATGAAGCCGACGCCGCAGGCATCATGTTCGTTACGCGGATTGTAGAGGCCGTGCTCAGCAGCGCGTTTGACGGCGACGGCTTTCATCTGCGCGGGGGCGGTCTGCTCCGTCCTCACAGGTGAAACGTGCATCATCGTCCTTCCTCCGTTCTTGCATCCGGCTTGGCTCCGCGCCAGAGAAAAGGGCGGCATCACTGCCGCCCTTCCGAGCTTGTTGAGCTGCGTGGACCTTAGAAATCCATGCCGCCCATGCCGCCCATGCCGCCGCCGCCCATGCCGCCTGGCATGCCGCCGCCAGCCGACTCCTTCTTCGGAGCCTCCGCGATCATGGCTTCGGTGGTGACCAGCAGGCCGGCGACCGAGGCCGCGTCCTGGAGAGCCGTGCGCACGACCTTGACCGGATCGACGATACCCATGGCGATCATGTCGCCATATTCGCCGGTCTGGGCGTTGAAGCCGAAGGTCGGGCCCTTGTTGTCGAGGATCTTGCCGGCAACGATCGATGCTTCCGCACCGGCGTTGGCCGCGATCTGACGGGCCGGAGCCTGCAGCGCGCGACGCACGATGGCGATGCCAGCGGTCTGGTCGGAGTTGGCGCCGACAGCCTTGATGCTCAGCGAAGCGCGCAGCAGTGCGACGCCGCCGCCGGGAACGATGCCTTCTTCGACGGCCGCGCGGGTCGCGTTGAGGGCGTCGTCGACGCGGTCCTTCTTTTCCTTGACTTCGATCTCGGTCGCACCGCCGACGCGGATGACGGCAACGCCGCCCGCCAGCTTGGCGAGACGTTCCTGCAGCTTCTCCTTGTCGTAGTCCGAGGTGGTCTCCTCGATCTGCTGCTTGATCTGGGCGACGCGGCCCTGGATCTCGGCCTTCTTGCCGGCGCCGTCGACGATGGTGGTGTTCTCCTTGGAGATCGACACCTTCTTGGCGCGGCCGAGCATGTTGAGGCCGACATTCTCGAGCTTGATGCCGAGGTCTTCCGAAATGACCTGGCCACCGGTGAGGATGGCGATGTCTTCCAGCATGGCCTTGCGGCGATCACCGAAGCCCGGCGCCTTGACGGCGGCGATCTTCAGGCCGCCACGCAGCTTGTTGACGACCAGCGTGGCCAGGGCCTCGCCTTCGACGTCTTCCGAGATGATGACCAGCGGCTTCGAGGTCTGCACGACAGCCTCGAGGATCGGCAGCATGGCCTGCAGATTGGAGAGCTTCTTCTCGTGGAGAAGGATGTAGGCGTCTTCCAGATCCGCAACCATCTTGTCGGCGTTGGTGACGAAGTAGGGCGAGAGATAGCCGCGGTCGAACTGCATGCCTTCGACGACTTCGAGTTCGGTCTCGGCGGTCTTGGCTTCCTCGACCGTGATGACGCCCTCATTGCCGACCTTCTGCATCGCTTCGGCGATCATCGAGCCGACCGAAGCATCGCCATTGCCGGCGATGGTGCCGACCTGGGCAACCTCTTCCGAGGTCTTGATCTTCTTGGCGTTCTTGATCAGCGTCGCGACGACGTCGCTAACCGCGAGATCGATGCCGCGCTTCAGGTCCATCGGGTTCATGCCGGCGGCAACCGCCTTGTGGCCTTCCTGGACGATCGACTGCGCCAGAACGGTCGCGGTCGTGGTACCGTCGCCGGCGATGTCGTTGGTCTTCGAAGCAACTTCGCGGACCATCTGCGCGCCCATGTTCTCGAACTTGTCTTCAAGCTCGATTTCCTTGGCGACGGTGACGCCGTCCTTGGTGATGCGCGGGGCGCCGAACGACTTGTCGATGACGACGTTGCGGCCCTTGGGGCCGAGCGTGACCTTCACTGCGTCGGCGAGGATGTTGACGCCGCGCAGCATGCGCTCACGGGCATCGCGGGAGAATTTTACGTCTTTCGCAGTCATTTTCTACTCCTGGGCATTTCGCCCTAAATCCAGATTGGATGGTGATGAAAGGTGGCGGCGTGTCAGCCGATGATGCCCATCACGTCGGATTCCTTCATGATCAGAAGGTCTTCGCCATTGAGCTTGACTTCGGTGCCCGACCACTTGCCGAACAGGATGCGATCGCCGGCCTTGACGTCGAGCGGGACGAGCTTGCCGGCTTCGTCGCGGGCGCCGGAACCGACGGCGATGATCTCGCCTTCCTGCGGCTTCTCCTTAGCCGTATCGGGGATGATGATCCCGCCCGCGGTCTTCGCTTCGGACTCGACGCGGCGAACGACCACGCGGTCATGCAGCGGCCGGAAATTGGATTTTGCCATTTTGGATGTCCTGGTGCGGATGTTGAACGGTTCTCCGTTGCCGGAGCGTGCGAGTGCTATCGTGGCGCTGAGATAGGCGGTTGGCTGCCTCCCCGTCTTCCCCTGGGAGCAGGTGGATCGGTGGGCAGCGTCGAGCTGGCTAGTAAGCTTCTTCATGTTCCAAGTCTTACTCCAGTGCCATCTTTGATGGCTCCGGGAGACCCGCGGCCGCAGTATGTTTTGGTGAGGTGATCAGGCACGTCTTCTCCTTGGTCGGTCACGTGTTTGCGGATAACGGGAGGCGGGGCTGGACGCCTGGGCCGGCCTATTTGCACAACCACGTCAGGGAAATGGACGAATTGGCCAGTAAGCCATTCCGACTATCGCCCCTTCTTTGGTTTCCTCCTTGGCCGCCCCTTTCACCTTTTGGGAGAATCCTTTTGCGGAGCCACACAGAGAGCGCCGTAACAAACCTTCTCACCCTTGTAGTTGGCCAGAGCCTGCAGCAACGCCGGTAGAAGGTGCTGTTTCAGGTCGTCCGAGATAGGCTCCGGACCCTCTAGCGCTTTCAGTGCCTGCTCGACCAACTCGATGGCGCGATCTTTGTTGCCGCTCTCATGATAGTACTGAGCGACCATCGGATAAGACAGGAACTTCGAGCCGTCGCCTTGCGGCAGTGCCACGATGTGTTTGGACAGCTCTTCGCCCATCGCGAAGCGCTCAGCAGACGGAAAGCCGGAATAATCAAAGCCCCGCGCGAAGAGTTGCTGTAGCGCAGAATACATCCATTCCTCGGACTTTCTGTCGATCGCGTCGCGAACGAATTGGCGCATTACGGGCAAGCCGGCCTGCATGTCGCGCATTCTGTGAAGCAACAGATTCACATGTAACCGGTGGAAACCGAGTTTGTCCGGTATCAAGGTGATGCCTTCTTCAATCGCCGAGAGCGCCGTCTTCCAATCCTCGACCTCCATTGCCGGCCGAAGTTTGTCGTATATGGGCTTGGTCAGCGCTTGTTCGCGCGCCATGGGTTCGCCTTCCGCAATCCGCTCCGCATCGGCGGATTTTGCCTGATCGCTGGTGCGCCAGCTGCCGTTAAGCACCTTCGGCAAAACCTCATCGAGTTGCATCGGATCACCGATAAAGGCGATGTGACCATCTCGGTCGACCACGAACGAGGTGGGAATCCCGAAAGAAAAGCTGGGCTCCATCCAAAGCTTTTTCATTTCGCCTGTGGAGTCGAACGCCATCGGAAAGTTCAGATCCGTGAACTTTTCGGTCAGCCAAGCATCCAACTTGCTTCGGGCGCCATCGGCCGTTGGATCCTGTTCAAAAGCCGCGACTCCGACGATCTCAACTCCGCTGTCCTTGTATTTCTCCTGCAACTCCATCAGATGGGGTATCCCGACCACACATGCTCTGCACCAAGTTGCCCAAAATTCGACGATGTACACTTTGCCGGGCTGAAAGCTCGTGAGGGGCTCGCCACGCACCCAGTTCTCGACTTTAATCGAAGGAGCCGGGGACTCGATCTGTAATGCCGCCAATGTTGCTCTCCAAAGCTTGCTTTCTGCGCGAGCTTGTTCCCGCTCAGAGACGGCACATGGTTTAGGGGAGAGAGCATTGCTCGTCTTGCCCCACTGCGTGCAATCATCGTCAACTTTGCAAAGCCCGTGCCAGTGCGCTCAGCGCGCAGTAAGCGCATGAAGTATGCCTTGGAAAACCTCCACACTGCCGGATGGCGGTTGTAATGAACCCGACAAGTGTTACCTTTGTCAGGTTTTGGACGCGCACTGCCCGTGCTTCGCGCCGCTAGAAAAGCGTGGGCCTTCCGCGCGATCCTGAAGCCCCAAACCGTGAGAACCCGTGCGACACCGCCGCATCACGTCGTATCGTGCATCGATGCCAAGCGGCTCGCCGCACGCCAGAATAAACTTGGCGCTCCTCAAGATTGCAGAGTCAGGCTAGTGGGTTGCGTCCCGCGTCGTCGTCTCCAGCGTCAACCGGATCGTCTTGGCGATCTCCTCATCGCCGATCTGTCGCGGCGCGCCGGGACGCGGTTCATCGTAAAGGCTATCGAGCCTCTGTTCGGCAAAGCGCCGACGCAATGTGCCCACTGTGTTGGGCATTGCACCAAGACGTAAGGCAATTTCCTTGTTCTCCATCCTCTCACTGGCCAGCAGCACTATCTGCGCCCGTCGCGGCAGGCCTTGCGCCGTGCCTCGACGCCGGACCAGACCCTCCAGTTCACTCCGCTCTGCTGCGGAGCCAGCGCCTTGAGCAGTGGCCAACCTGGACTCTTACCGTCCTCGAAAAGCAATTGTTACGCAGATGCTTGTCCGCCCTGACCCGAGGCATCCTCCTGCACGCTTTCGCCGTTGCGCGACGAAGACCGCAACGCTTCATCGCGCTTGGCGTAGTGGCACCAGGGGCCGCCCATCGAATGACTCGTGCGAGGCGTCTCAAGGCTGTCCGCGATCCAGCGCCAGATCTCCGCCTCGCCCGAGGCGCGCAGAGCTGGCCGGTTGTGCAGGAGCGTAGGTAATATTCGCCGTCCTTGTTCGGATGGGTAACGCTTGCGTCTCCCGTCGCATTCTACCTCGCTTTCGGAACGTAGCCGTGCTGCGAACTCTTGCTGCATTTAAAGGTCGAATCAGGGGGATTCGGACCATATACGATACGGAGGCTTGACTTCGGCAGTCGCTCTGCGACATTACCTATATAAAAGTCGAAAGGAGGCGATATGGCTCATGGATAGGTCACGGAGACCCGAATGACGGCAACGCATAGACGGACCTATTCGCGCTACGCGATGGAGGCGCTTGGCCTTTTCGGTAAGAGCATCCGGCTGGGCCGGATGCAGCACCGGTTAACCGCACAGGAATTAGCCGAGAGAATCGGTGTTTCACGCAGCACTCTGCAGCGCATCGAGAAGGGCGATCCCAAAGTCGAAATCGGACTGATGTTCGAAGCTGCTGCCATTGTCGGTGTGAAGCTGTTCGATGCGGACGGCAAGGGCATCACAGCCCTCACAGGCCGCATGGACGATCGCATCGCGCTGCTGCCGAAGCACGTCTACAAGGCCGGCAAGCAGGTCGTCGATGAGTTCTAAGGTCCCCAAATACGACGAAGCCTATGTCTGGGTCTGGCTGCCGGGCGAGACCGCGCCGGTTGTCGCAGGGCGGCTATATGCCCATGACGGACTCGTCAGCTTCAACTATGGCAGGAGCTTTCGTGAACTGGGCAGGGCGATCCCGCTTTATCTCCCGGAACTGCCCCTGAAGGCAGGCGAATTGCCTTTGCTTCCTGGCCTAACCATGCCGGGATGCATCCGCGATGCTGCCCCCGATGCCTGGGGACGACGGGTTATCCTCAACCGCAAATTTGGTGTGAAGGGCGATGAAATAGCGCGGCTCGATATTTCAGAACTGACGTTCCTGCTGGAATCAGGCTCGGACCGCATCGGCGCGCTCGATTTTCAGTTTTCGCCCACGAATTACGAGCCGCGCGCACTGGCCAATGCCACTCTCGAAGAGCTTGTCCAATCGGCGGAGCGGGTAGAGAAAGGTATTCCGCTCACCCCCGAATTAGATCAGGCGCTGCATCACGGCAGCTCGATCGGCGGCGCAAGGCCCAAGGCGCTGATCGAGGACGACGCCGTCAAGCATGTCGCAAAATTTTCCTCGTCTGCCGACCTTTACAGCGTCGTCAAAGGAGAATTCATGGCCATGCGGCTTGCCGCCTTGTGCGGCATCAGAGCGGCATCCGTCTCGCTCGTCCGCGCCGCAGGCAAGGACGTGTTGCTCGTCGAGCGATTCGACCGGATCAAGGTCACGGGCGGCTGGCAACGGAAATCCATGGTCTCAGCGCTGACAATGCTCGCGCTCGATGAGATGATGGCGCGTTACGCCAGCTACCAGGATTTGGCGGAGATCATTCGCCACCGATTCACTGCGCCGTCGGAAACTCTGCGCGAGTTGTTCAGCCGCATTGTCTTCAACATACTTTGCGGCAACACCGACGATCATGCCCGCAACCATGCGGCGTTCTGGGACGGGGCTAAGCTCACCCTCACGCCTGCTTACGATATTTGTCCGCAGGCCCGCAGTGGCCAGGAGGCCAGCCAGGCCATGCTCATCAGCGGCAATAACCGCATGAGCCGGATCGCGTCCTGCCTTGAAGCCGCGCATCACTTCCTGCTCAACGCGCCGGAAGCTCTTGCGATTGTTGAAGGCCAGCTCCGATGCATCGCGGAGAATTGGCCGCGTGTCAGCGAGGAAGCTGCGCTATCCGGCACAGATCGCAATCTGTTCTGGGGCCGACAGTTCCTCAATCCCTACGCTTTTACGGCGCTGGAAGGGAGCGCCGACGTTCTCCGCGCTCTGGCTGACGAACTACGCAACAGTGTTCACGCCTGATCCGGCGCTGGATTTCGGACAAGCTCGGCAAGCGCAAGACGCCCACAATATGGACAATCCTTACCGTGCCAGCACGAGGACATGAACAGACGGCTCTTCGACAGCGACAGTTCGCTGACGCTGGCGAAGGGTCGCGATCCCGTTATTCAGGGGCCACCCGGGACAGGAAAATCGCAGACGATCGCAAACATTATCGGGTCGGCCGTTGCCGACGGAAAGACTGTGCTTTTCGTGGCCGAGAAAATGGCCGCGCTGGAAGTCGCGAAGCGACGGCTTGGTACTGCTGGGTGGGGGACGCCTGCCTCGAGCTCCATAGCAATAAGGCGAACAAGCGTATGATGCTGGAGGAGCTGCGGCGCACCTGGCAACTCGGATCGCCTCGCGGACAGCTTCCTTCTTCCTTGACTGAACGCGTGCTGGAGGCTCGGGATAAACTCAATGCACATGCTACCAGGATGCATGTTCCATATGGGGCCTCCGAACTCACCGCCTGATTAAGGCAGGCCGGTCAGAAACCCTGAACTTGAGGATGCCACCACTTGGACGGATGATGCTGTTTCGCAACGGCGCAAGCTGCTCGATGAGGTGTCTCAGCGGATCGATGAGATCGGCTTGCCGATCCACCATCCTTGGCGGGGGGTTGGCCTGGATGTCGTTCTTCCAACGACCATTGAGAGGCTCGTCCCAGGCATCGCGTCGCCAAAGGATTGTTAAGGCATCAAGACGGCTTGTTGGTTGTGAGCGGAATTAGCGAGTGAGGGGTTTAGGGTAGGCTAGAGGGTGAGCGGGACCTTTTCTCAGCCCCTCGTTGCAAGTTTGTCGAACCGGGATCAATCCCCTCTCTCGATTCGGTGGGCGGAGGCCGAATGGGATTTCGACGGTTCGTACACACGGCCGATATTTATCTCGACTTGCCTCTGCGTTCTCTGGCGCTGCGCAATCGCGATCTTGCGACACTCGTGGGCGATGCCAGCCGACAGGCTTTCGTGTCGATAGTGGATCTCAGCCTTGCTGAACGCGTGGATGCCTTGGAAGCCGGCGCGCCCTACGATGGCGATCAGACTTCAAGATTCAAGAGGATGTTAGCTTCGCGTATTTCTTATACGCGAAGCTAGAGCACTTTCTCGGAACGGTGGAGTCTCCGGCTAGGCAATCTAACCGCCGGGCGAGAACTGGTCTGCGAGGGCGAGCAGGCTGAAATCAAGGCGTTCATTCTGCCATACCATAGTCGATCAGCTACACGTCCCTTCAGCAACTATTGTAGAGCGCGAGATTATTCGTCGTTACGGGACCCCCGTGAGCCGCGGGCCAACGCTCATAATGGCGGGCTCGGCCGAAAGCAGCCTCTTCGCCGCCGCCCTGACCTGTTCGAGCGTCACCTGCTCGATGAGGGCCGGGCGCCGCTGGATGTAGTCTATACCGAGCTTGTCGAGCTGCAACTCGACGAGCGTGGCTGAAATCGAACTCGAGGAACCCAGATTGTCGATAGCATAGGCGCCGATCAGATACTTCTTGCTCGCTTCGAGCTCGGCCGCTGTTGGGCCTGTGTCCACCAGCTCCTTGATTACTTGTCTTATCAGGCCGAGCGTCTCGGCCGCCCTGTCGGCGCGCGTCGACGTGGTCACGACAAGCGTGTTGGAATGCTGGTAGCCTTCCAAGCTAGACGAGACACCGTAGGCAAGGCCGCGCTTTTCGCGCACTTCCTGGAACAGACGTGAGGTAAATGGCGAGCCTCCGAGTATATCGTTCAACAGCTGTCCCGCGTAGAATTCCGGGTCGCTGCGTCCGATGCCGGGAAAAGCCAGCTGGAGCGAAGTCTGGGGCAGTGCGTATGCGACCTGCGTCCGCTCCCCGAGCTTCGGGGTGACATCAGGTACGGGGGCGAGCGCCTGCTTCTGAGGCAAATCACCGAACAACTGGTCTAGCCTTGCACTCAGCTCCTTGGCATCAATGTCGCCGACGACCGCCACGTGGAGCCGGTCGCGGGCGAAAGCGGACTTGTGGAAGGCGCTTAGATCGGCGGGCGTTATGAGGGCGAGACTTTGCTTGGTACCCTCGTCCGGCCTGGAATACGGATGCGTGCCGTAGAGTCTGCGACGCCATGCAAGCTCGGCGATCGCGTGAGGTTCGCGCTCGTTGGCGACGATTCCGGAGAGAAGCTGGGCGCGTATGCGCTCGACCGGCTCCTGATCGAAGCGGGGCCTGTTCAACGCGAGCCTGATGAGATCGAAAGCGGGGTCCCGGTGCTCGGAAAGCAAGCGCATCGAGCCATGGATGCCGTCACGTCGCGCGTCGAAGCTCATCTCGGCGCCGGCATCATCGAGCTGGACCTGAAAGGTGTCGCTGTCGTAATGGCCGGCGCCCTCGTCGAGCAAGCCGGTCATCAAATTGGCAAGCCCTTCCTTACCGGCCGGGTCCTGGGTTGTGCCGCCGTCGAAGACCAAATCCATGGTGACGATCGGCGTCGAATGGTCTTCAACCAACCAGGCGGTAATCCCCTTTTCAGATTTCACCTCCTGGATGTTCATCGCTGCGTGGGCGGTGAGAGCCGGCCAAATCAGGAAGAAAATGGACACGAGAAGGATGGCTGGCCACGAGGCGAGGCGCGCGGCCCTCTCTCCTAGAACAACGGGAGAGAGCAAGGCTTGTGCAATGTTGCGGATCTGGTGTGTCATCACGTCAATTCTCTGTCTTGGGCAAGAGATAGCCAGTGGTCGAATGGTCGGACACGACGCGAGAACTTCGTTCGAGCCATGACCATTCAAATGTACGCGTGCGCCGTCTACGCGTGCGTCGCTTGACAGGAAACCGTCCCCGGAATGCGGCCAAGGCAAACGTCCAAAATTCGCAATTGCATGGCAAGGAGCGTTGTTCCGGCGTGCCTTCTCTTGGGTCCCATCGCATTTAGCCCTGGGGCTGCTGCTTCTGCTAACTGCCTCGGAAAGGGACAATGAATGCTCGCCCGGTGCTTCACTATCATCTTCACCGCCGTGTGCGGTCGTTCGCAATCATGCTTCCGCGTTTCGGTCGCCACTTCTCAGCAGAAAAATCTCTGCCGGAGCCAATCTCCGTTCGGTCCGGTCGATGAGGCCGCTTCCGTGGCACGCCAATGGCAAAAACAATGTCTTCTGAGAGGAGCTGAGTGTTTACTGAAGGGTAAACAAGGGTGCTTGTCTGTGGCCTGGGGATCTTCCCGGTGGCGTTTGCCTATCGCTTCCGCGACCGGAGCATTCCAACACAAAACGCGCGATCCTGTCCTCACGCATGCGTGATACTCGATTCGATCGAGGAGAGTCTCCTTGCGAACGGCGTTTTTGGAACCTCTCCGTATCGGTAGGGTTGGCCCAAAGTGTCGAGCCGATTGAAAACACTGCATGTAAAGCTAGGTCAAGGGATCAAGTCTGGCGGGCTTGATTGCCGAAATTGCCTCTACAAAAGAGCAGCACAAACTACTCGCCGCCCAAGCCAACCTCGCCAGTGCCAAAGCGAGCCGCAAGGGAGCCAGCATACGACTGAAAGAGGCCGATTTGCAGTCCGGAGACAGAGCACTCTGAGCCGGAACAAGGCAGCATCGGTCGCCGACTTGGAGAAAGCACGCGGCCGTTCGCGACTTCCGATCCGGCGAGAACGGTCGCGAGAAACTCGAGACTTGGCTGCCGCGCCGGATGAAATCCCCGATCGAATGCTACACATTCACGGCGGCTTCCGCGCGGCCGATCAGTGGGCCGAGGTCCGGTCGCAGTTTGCGCCGCCACCGCTGCATGAGCGGACAGGGGAGGGCGGCGAAGATTCCCCGGCCCGTTCCTGCGACGCGGCTGCTTCCGCCGTCTCTTAAGTTGGATGTGCACGTATTCGCGCTTCATTGACCATCAGCCGGATCGGGCGCAGTGGATGATCGGCTGGAACGAAATCCTCCAACCGCTTCATCGTGAACAGCTGCCCCATGAACACATCGCCCCCGCGCATCGAACCGCCTCGCCAAGGTGGATCAGCAGCTATCTTTGGCGTAGGTATTTCAGCAGCCTGCTAGGCGCCCCGCCGCCACGTGCGGGCCATGCCGGCATCAACCGGCGGGCAGATTCGCCGAGGGCAACAAGCGCGCCTGACGCAACGCCGCCAGATCAGCCGAGCCGGTGCAGAAGCAGGCGACGGCCAACTGGCGGATGACGATCTCGAAATGCGCGACAACCGCCTCGGTGGACACCGTCCCCGCGCGCAGCACGCCGGCCGCCTGCCCGGCGATGTCCGCGCCCAGGCGGATGGCCTTGGCCACGTCGACGCCGTCGCGGATCCCGCCCGACGCGATCAGCTTCACCGTCGGCAGCGCCCGACGTACCGCCTGCACGCTGGCCGGGGTCGGAATCCCCCAATCTGCGAACGCCATCGCCACTGCACGGTCGGCGGCATCGCGGGCGCGCTCGCCCTCCACCGCGGCCCAACAGGTGCCGCCGGCGCCGGCGACATCGATCACCGCCACGCCCGCCTCGACGAGCGCACAGGCCACCGAGGCGGACAGGCCCGCCCCCACTTCCTTGGCCACGATCGGCACGCCCACGCTGCGCGCGGCGCGAGCGATCTGCGCCAGGACGCCGCGCCAGTCGCGGTCGCCCTCCGGCTGTACCGCTTCCTGCAGCGGATTGAGGTGGACGATGAGTCCATCGGCCTCCAGCGCATCAACCGCCCGGCGCGCCAGGTCCAGGCCGTCGGCCTCGCGCAGTTGCGCGGCGCCGATATTGGCCAGCAAGGGAATGTCTGGGGCCAGGCGGCGCAGCGCGCGCGTCAGCCCCTGGGAGTTGCGGGATTGCAGGCTCACGCGCTGCGAACCGACGCACATGGCGATCCCTAATGCTTGCGCTGCCTCGCTCAGATGCCGGTTAATGGCCTCGGCGCGTGGCATGCCGCCGGTCATGGAGCTGATCAGCAGCGGCGCGCGCATGGTCTTGCCCAGCAGCGAGGCGCGCAGGTCGATCTGCGTCAGGTCCAACTCGGGCAATGCGCAGTGTTCGAAACGGATGTACTCCCAGCCGGCGGCGACCGTGGCCGGCGCCGTTCGCCGGTCCAGCACGATGTCCAGATGGTCGTCCTTGCGCCCGCTCAGGGCGGTGTCGGTCATGCTCGCTCCATCCGTCGCATCGGGCGACGGCGTTGCGTCGGATCGGACCAACGGCAGCGCGCGCACGCCGCCGCCTCCGGCGCGTTCAGGCCGGCGCACGCTGGCCTTCCCCCGCAGCGTCGCTGCGGTAGCGGCTGGTCGAAGTCTGGTAGTACTGCGCGCGGATGGCCGCCATGGCCTCGATCAACGGTCCCCACGGCGCGGGAAAGCGTTCTTCCGCCATCACCCGGTGCAGCATGCGCGTATGGCCGGCCAGCTCGTCTTTGAGGAATTCCATCACAGCCATAGCCGGATAGCGCTGCAGCAGCAGGATCGCCGCGTTGTCGGCCTCGCCGGCCGACCTGTCCTTGTCGCGTCCATGCAGATCGTTCTGCAGGCGCCCTATCGCGGAGATGAGCCGCAGGACCTGGCGAAACGCCGGACGCGCGCGCAAGGTCGCCATGTCCAGCCCCCACAGCAACGACAGGCAACAGAACACGTTCGCGTAGGCGATCGAATCGATGCCGTTGTGCAGGTACTCGGCGTAGGACCAGCGTTCCGCCCCTGCCGGCTGCGCGTGTCCCGCGCGCAGCGCCGCGCAGTAGCACCGGGTATCGTCGAGAAGCTGAGCATAGTCGCGACGATCGTAGGCGAGCGCGGCCAGCGAAGCGCGCAGCACAGCGCAGCCCTCGAATCCGGGGAGCACGCACGGCACGCCGTGCCCCAGCGCCTGCTCCACCGCGGCGAGTTGCTCCGGCGCGATCAGGCCAAGGTCGTTGCAATCGTCGAGCCAGAACAGCAGCGCCAGTTCGCGATAGAACGCCACGATCAGCGTTTCGTCCTGCGGATCGCGGCCGGTGCGGGCGCTGATGTCGCGCAGGCTCGGGTGGATGCGCCGCAGGATGTACTGGCCGCCCCTGACCGCTTCCACGGCATGCTCGTCGGCGAACCCGGTCAGGGAACGCCCCCACTCCAGCACCTTCTGCAGCGCGCGTTCGGTCTGGATCATGGCTCCGCTCCTGCTCCCTCGGCCAGAACGCGCCGCCCCCAACGAAGCGCCAGCCACAACCCGGCGAGTTCGGCCACGCGCACGACCCGGATGGGGCAATACAGTTCCTTGCCGATCCACAGCGGCGTCTGCGGCAATGCATGCGCCGCATGACGGGCGAGCATCCACTCCAGCGCACGCGCCACCGCCTGCGCGATGCGCCGGCGCCCTGTCGGCTCTTCGCTCCCGTCCATCACGTGCAACGCGAACAGCGCATAGGCGGTTTCCTCGAATGTGGGTGCGCGACCGGCGCCCCAGCCGCCGTCGTCGCGCTGCGCCTGCAGCAGCGCCGCCAGCGCTCGCTCGTCGCGCCACTGGGGCTTGCCTTGCGCCAGCGCAGCGACCGCATGCGCGGTGGGATACAGCCACGAAACGTGCCATTTTTCGTTGTCCCATAGACCGTGCGGGTTGCGATTGGCCTCGACGTAGGCGCTGGTACCGGCGGCGGGCTTTCCCAACAGTCGCAACGCATGCAGGGCATGGATGTTGGTCGACACCGAGGCATTGCGCTCGCCGGGGAAGGTGGCGAACAGCTCGCCGACTTCGAAATGGCGCAACGCATCGACCGTCGGGGCGCGGCCTGCAAGGCGCAGGACGCACATCGCGACAGCGGTGTCGTCCGCATCGGCCGCGAAGTGCAAGGCCGGGCCCAGACCGCGCACGCCCAGGCGGGCGTCGAGCTGCGCGACGATCACGCGCACCGCCTCGGCGAGCGCGGGATGCGCGAACAGCCCGGCCAGATGCAGGGTGTACAGCGACCAGCATGGCTCGAACACATTGATCGGCCAGACGTTGGGAACGACACCTTCGATGCCGCTGCGCGTCGCCCGCGATGCCGCCTGCAGATACGCGTCGGCGCGCCCGACCTGCGGCGTGCTCCCCTGTGTCACGGCGTGCGCACGCCACGCGACGGTGGCCGCCGGACTGATGCCGATGCTGCCGTCGTCATCCGGGCATGCGGTGGTCGGCGACGTCCCCCAGGCTTCCCAGGAGTGCAGCAACGGATGGCCGCTCGGCAACCTGCCCACCGCCCCCAGCTTGACCAGGCACGCTTGCCGCAACGGCAACAGCGCCGGGTGGCGCGGAAACGCCACCCCGCCCAGCAAGGATGCGGCCTCGCCGCACAACTGCGGTAGGATCAGCTCCGCGCCGATCGGCGCGTCTTCCGGCACCGCATGAGCGTAGGGATCGGGCTGGCGCTTGAGGAACCGGGTTGCAGCCTGGACTGCGTCGGCAGCGCCGGGAAGAGGATCGGCACGCTGCAATGCCAGCAACGCCGCCCACGTGGGCGCATGGCGGAACAGCGGGAAGTCCGCGCTTCCCCACCCGCCATCGGCCTGTTGCTGCGCGATGAGCCACGCGTATGCGTCCTGCCGACCGGTGGCGTTGCCGAACTGCAGAGCTCGCGCCGTGTCGTAGACGGACGGACCGACGCTGCCGCCGTCGCTCATCTCGCTCAGCAGGTGGCGCAATTCGGAAAGGATCTGTTCGGACAGCGCGTTCACGCGGAATGTTCCTTCTGCAGACGGTTGACAGGATGGAGCAGACGCCGCGCACGTCGCCGCAGGCCCGTCGCGGCCCGGCGCATGGGCAGCGCCGGACGGCCGCCCTGCTCCGGCGCGGCGACGCGCCCCGATGCTGGCGCCGGTCCGCCGCATAGGCTTGCGCGCAGCGCGCCGCGTCCGCCGCGACCGTGCTGGGCAACCGCTGCGATCGGCGCCGCGGACTCGGACATAGTGGAGCATGCACCGCTGCCGCCGGCCGATCGCAGCGGCACAGGGGCGACTCGATGCGGACGGGCGCTCTCATGCGCATGGCGCGTGCTGGAACAGATACGCGTTGGCCCGCTGCAGCATCTGCCCCAACCGTTCCGCACGCGGCCCCAGCGGGGCGATGGCCTCCCCGGCGTCGCGCAACAGATCCAGCGCGAACTGGCGCGCTGCCTGCAGCCCCATGATCGACGCGCAGGTCGGCTTCTGCGCCGCCGCGTCCTTGCCGGGGGTCTTACCCAGCGTCGCGGTATCCGCTGTCGCGTCGAGAATGTCGTCGACCACCTGCAGCGTCAGGCCGAAACAGGCGCTGTAGCGATCGAGCGCACAGTACAGCGCAGCGTGCGCGGCATCCCCCGGGATGGCGCATAGCGCGCCCATGCGAACGGACGCGCGCACCAGCGCTCCGGTCTTCATCCGGTGCATCGCCACGATCCTGTCCAGCTCGACGTGCTTTCCAACCAGCGACAGATCGATGGCCTGCCCGCCTGCGGCACCGTTTGCGGACACCGCCTTCGCCAGTTCGCGCACGAGCGCGATACGGTTGTCGCCCGGCGCATCCAGGCTCGCCAGGGTCAGGAAGGCGTGCGCCTGCAGCGCATCGCCGACCAGGATCGCAGTGGCTTCGCCGAACTTGACGTGCACGGTCGGAAGGCCGCGGCGAAGCACGTCGTTGTCCATCGCGGGCAGGTCGTCATGGACCAGGGTACAGGCGTGAATCATCTCGATAGCGGCGCCGACGTCGTCCAGCATGTGCGCGGGTGTGTCGGCCAGCGCGCCGGCAGCCAGACAGAGCAAGGCGCGGGTGCGCTTCCCGCCATGCAAGGTGGCGTAGCGCATCGCCGCCATCAGCTCGGTCTCACCTTCGTCTTCGGCGCAGAGAAGGCGCGCCAACGCCTGTTCGACCCGCTTTGCGCCGTCCTGCATCCAGATCTGTGGCAGCAGCCTGCCGGATGCGCCGCGCGCCTGCGCGCCTAATTCGCCGAGCGCGGAAACGCCAGTTCGGTCGTCGTGTAGCGTGGAACCGGCCTGCATGTTGTTCATGTCCGTGTACCTGACAGGAGGCGGCCACGGCGAGCGGCGAGCCGCCGCGGTGTTGCCGGCGTGGCACCGAGCGCGCGTGCCCAGTGCAGTAATGCCGCTCGTCGCTGGCGCCGCTGCCTCGCTACACGCACGCGATGCCAGTTCATGAGAATCCGATGCGGATTGCCATGGAC